>NZ_JBNPPB010000001.1:0-7168 GCF_053553015.1 Chryseobacterium electrogenes
TATCAATTAGACAGGCGCATCTATTTTAACGGAAGGATTCTATCTATATACTGAAGAAAGTATTAATATAATTAGTTTAGTTTTCTAATTTTTGTTTTGATGCTATAGATCTAGCGGTTTTTATAGAATCTGAAACTTTTATACGATTATTTTGTTCTTTTATAATCAACTCAATTTTTGGTTGAAGCATCGTTGTCATTTCTTCTACAGAAACATTATTAGAGCTGGGATCTTGAAGAAGGTTTTTCCATGGTCTGCGCTTCCCCCAAGGATAATCGCCATAAACTAAGACTGCTGTACCTTTTGCCTTTGTCGTAGCGCCTCCTGGATTAAGAATCCAAGTATCTGCATAAGAATATAACCATATCGCATCATTTTTCAGTAATCGTAGACATGAATGTGAGGCTGGATAACCTGGTAATTCATACTCGTGCCATCCTATACCATCCATATTAAAAATATTAAAATTATAGGGTAATTTCCATTCACTCTTAACTGTAGATATGGCTAATTCTTTCTTCCAATTTGCAAAGGTAAGTCCTGTTTTAGTTTTTGAAGTTTTTTTCCCCATACTTGTAGGACCCCATTTGACTAAAGTTCCATTATTGTATACTCCATATGCTTGTATCGGATAAGAAAAAACAACAAATTTATTAACTGGGCTTAAGATATCCAGCTGCTTAGGGAAAGGAGAATAGTCCATAAGACTTGTATCAATTACCTTTGGGACTACTAATGTATCTGCTTTTAATCTATTTTTTACATCGAGTCTATTAAGTGCATAGATAGCATATTGCTCCTGCTCGTTGTACTTTTTATTGAAAATAGAAAAAATAGAATCTTTATCTTTTTTATCTTTTGGGAAAATAAAAGCATTATAGAATCCAAACTCTTGCTCAGCTGGCGGAATTGATTTCTTTATAACAACTTTTACACTATCATTCTCCTTTTTTATGATAGAATCCTTTATAATAATATCTTCTGAAGCAGATGTATTATCATCTATTGACTTATCAACTTCTTCTTTTTTACAAGCCCAAAAGGATAAAAGAATAAATAACAACAATAAATAGTTTTTTGATACGTGTTTTTTCATAAATGTCTATTAATCGATTGCTTAACAATAATAATACCAATTTATGATTTTTACAATGAGCAGTCAATAAGTTTAAGAATTGAATCAAATTTATCCAATCTTTAACTTTAGCATACATTCTAAAGTCTCCCATCAACACATCACATCACCCAATCCTCTCATCGTCACATCGTCACATTTCTTTCGTCTTTTTCAAAAGTATGGACCAAAAAAAAGCTCAATCAACTAAATGATTGAGCTTTAAAAAAACTGGCGGCGACCTACTCTCCCGCGTTAGCAGTACCATCGGCGCTAGAGGGCTTAACTTCTGTGTTCGGAATGGGAACAGGTGAGCCCCTCTGCTAAAACCACCCTAAATAAGGTATATTTTAGTTTTGGGTATTTAGTGTTGGCTATTTAGCATTCATACTAAAAACAATACACTAAAAACTAAAAACTATGTTTATCGATAAAAACGTTCACAAAGACAAAACCTTTGGCGCGCAAACTTGCGCTTTACAATAGGCTATAAATCTACGGGTAATTAGTACTACTTGGCTATGACATTACTGCCTTTACACCTATAGCCTATCAACGTGGTCATCTCCCACGACCCTTAAAAGAAGTCTAATCTTGCGGCGAGTTTCGCACTTATATGCTTTCAGTGCTTATCTCTTCCAAACGTAGCTACTCAGCGGTGCACCTGGCGGTACAACTGATACACCAGAGGTTTGTTCAACACGGTCCTCTCGTACTAGAGTCAAGTCCGCTCAAACTTCTAACGCCCGCAATAGATAGAGACCGAACTGTCTCACGACGTTCTGAACCCAGCTCGCGTGCCACTTTAATGGGCGAACAGCCCAACCCTTGGACCTTCTCCAGCCCCAGGATGTGACGAGCCGACATCGAGGTGCCGAACCTCCCCGTCGATGTGAGCTCTTGGGGGAGACTAGCCTGTTATCCCCGGAGTACCTTTTATCCTATGAGCGATGGCCCTTCCATACGGAACCACCGGATCACTATGTCCTGCTTTCGCACCTGATCGACTTGTTGGTCTCACAGTCAAGCACCCTTATGCCATTACACTCTACGCACGGTTACCAAGCGTGCTGAGGGTACCTTTGAAAGCCTCCGTTACTCTTTTGGAGGCGACCACCCCAGTCAAACTACCCACCACGCAATGTCCTTCTAAAAGAAGTTAGGCTCCAAGTAAGTAAAGGGTGGTATTTCAACGTTGACTCCACAAACACTAGCGTGCCTGCTTCAAAGTCTCCCACCTATCCTACACATTACTTACTCAAAGTCAATACGAAGTTATAGTAAAGGTTCACAGGGTCTTTTCGTCCCATTGCGGGTAATCGGCATCTTCACCGATACTACAATTTCACCGAGCTCGTGGCTGAGACAGTGCCCAGATCGTTACACCATTCGTGCAGGTCGGAACTTACCCGACAAGGAATTTCGCTACCTTAGGACCGTTATAGTTACGGCCGCCGTTTACTGGGGCTTCAGTCAAACGCTTCGCTTACGCTAACGCCCTTCCTTAACCTTCCAGCACCGGGCAGGTGTCAGACCCTATACAGCATCTTTCGATTTAGCAGAGTCCTGTGTTTTTGATAAACAGTCGCCTGGGCCTCTTCACTGCGGCCAACATTGCTGTTGGCGTCTCTTCTTCCGAAGTTACGAGACTATTTTGCCTAGTTCCTTAGCCACGACTCACTCGAGCACCTTAGGATTCTCTCCTCGACTACCTGTGTCGGTTTTGGTACGGGTTGCTTCACTTCGGCTTTTCTTGGAAGCGCTTTCCTTACAACAACTTCGCCCGAAGGCTAGGTCTTGACTATTCCGTCAGTCTCCAGTAAGTACGGCACTCCGTCCCCTTTTTAGTGTGAGCAAGTATGGGAATATTAACCCATTGTCCATCCACTTCCCCGTTCGGGTTCGCGTTAGGTCCACTAACCCTCAGCTGATTAGCATGGCTGAGGAAACCTTAGTCTTTCGGTGAGGGGGTTTCTCGCCCCCTTTATCGTTACTTATGCCTACATTTTCTTTTCTATCCGCTCCACAATACCTCACGATACTGCTTCGGCGCAAATAGAATGCTCTCCTACCAGATATACCCCTAAGGTATAAATCCATAGCTTCGGTAATATGTTTATGCCCGATTATTATCCATGCCGGACCGCTCGACTAGTGAGCTGTTACGCACTCTTTAAATGAATGGCTGCTTCCAAGCCAACATCCTAGCTGTCAATGCAGTCCAACCGCGTTATTTCAACTTAACATATATTTGGGACCTTAGCTGTTGGTCTGGGTTCTTTCCCTCTCGGACATGGACCTTAGCACCCATGCCCTCACTGCCGTAGAACATTTATTAGCATTCGGAGTTTGTCAGGAATTGGTAGGATTTGACTCCCCCGCATCCAATCAGTAGCTCTACCTCTAATAAACTTATATACGACGCTGCACCTAAATGCATTTCGGAGAGTACGAGCTATCTCCCAGTTTGATTGGCCTTTCACCCCTACCCACAAGTCATCCGAAGACTTTTCAACGTCAACCGGTTCGGTCCTCCACTTTGTGTTACCAAAGCTTCAACCTGCCCATGGGTAGATCACAAGGTTTCGCGTCTAATACTACTAACTAAGCGCCCTATTCAGACTCGCTTTCGCTCCGGCTCTGGACCTGAAGTCCTTAACCTCGCTAGTAACATTAACTCGTAGGCTCATTATGCAAAAGGCACGCCGTCACTCAACTTGTGAGCTCCGACCGCTTGTAGGCGTACGGTTTCAGGTTCTATTTCACCCTTCTATTCGAAGTGCTTTTCACCTTTCCTTCACAGTACTTGTTCACTATCGGTCTTTCAGGAGTATTTAGCCTTGGAGGATTGCCCCCCCATATTCAGACAGGATTTCACGTGTCCCGCCATACTCATTTATCATCTAAATATACCTTTCGAATACCGGGCTATCACCGTCTACGGCTGTTCTTTCCAGAACATTCTTCTAAATATATAAAGACTTTTGGGCTAATCCGCGTTCGCTCGCCACTACTTACGGAATCTCTTCGATTTCTTTTCCTCCGGGTACTTAGATGTTTCAGTTCTCCGGGTTTGCTTCTCAATGTAAACATCAAGATGACTGGTCTTCAACCAGACGGGTTGCCCCATTCGGACATCTGCGGATCAATTCGTGTGTGCCGATCCCCGCAGCTTTTCGCAGCTTACCACGTCCTTCTTCGCCTCTGAAAGCCTAGGCATCCGCCATACGCCCTTAACGATTTCTTTCCTATTGGTTACTCAAGCGCTTGTTTGCGCTCGGTTTTCTCTTTGTGATGTCTTTACCGTTAATGTCAATGATCTTTGTTTTCTTCTTATTTGTCTGATGAACAATTGTTGTTTTTGGCTCCAATCGTAACTTTTAAATCAAACTCCTAAAACTGTGGAGAATAAGGGAGTCGAACCCTTGACCTCCTGCGTGCAAGGCAGGCGCTCTAGCCAGCTGAGCTAATTCCCCCTCTAGTTAAGATGTTAGATACTAGATTTAGATCTTATACTTTTGCTCACGCATATATCTAACTTCTAAATTCTGACCTCTAACCTCTATTCCAATTAGTAGTCTCGGGCAGGCTCGAACTGCCGACCTCTACATTATCAGTGTAGCGCTCTAACCAGCTGAGCTACGAGACTTCGTTTTAGATGTTAGATTTTAGATAATAAAGGTTAGACGAATTTCTAACTTCTAATTCTCTAACTTCTTTTTCCAAATCTCTTCCCTATACTAATTTCTAGTGGGTTTATCTTTTTTATATATCCAACCGATAAAAAAACGAAAACTTGTAGTTTTGTCTAAGGAGTTGTTGTCAATTTAATGACTTGTACGGTTTTCGTCTTAAAGACGCTCTAAAATGAGATGTTCCAGCTGCACCTTCCGGTACGGCTACCTTGTTACCACTTCAGCCCAATCGCTCACCTGTTTTACCTTAGGCGCAGCCTCCCCGTCACGCTCAACGACTTCAGCTACCCCAACTTCCATGGTGTGACTTGGCGGTGGTACAAGGCCCGGGAACGTATCCACTGCGCCATGCCTGATTTGCGATTACTAGCGATTCCAGCTTCATTAAGAGTCGAGTTTCAGCCTCCAATCCGAACTGAGAACGGCTTTATAGATTCGCATCCAGTCGCGTGGTAGCGTCCCATTGTACCGACCATTGAGCAGCGGTGTGTAGCCCTAGACGTAAGGGCCGTGATGATTTGACGTCATCCCCCACCTCCCTCCCTACTCGGTACCCGAGGCAGTCTCACGAAGAGCGCTCAACTAAACGTGAGCAACTAGTGACAGTAGGGTTGCGCTCGTTGCAGACTTAACCCAACACCTCACGACACGAGCTGACGACAACCATGCACCACCTGTCTTCCTCCCAATTGTCCGAAGATAGCTCCATTACTAAACCTGTCAATTCCCATGTCAAGCCTTAGGAGGCTTCCCTTCGCGTTGCATCGAATTAAACGACATGCTCCACCGCTTGTGCCGACCGTCAATTCCTTTGAGTTTTAATCTTGCTGACCGTACTCCCCCAGGCGGAATACTTAATGCGTTAGCGGCGGCACAGAGGTCATGACAACCCCTACACCTAGTATTCATCGTTTACGGCGTGGACTACCAGGGTATCATCTGTTCGCTCCCCACGCTTTCGAGCCTCAGTGTCAGTTACAGTCCAGAAAGGCGCCTTCGCCACTGGTATTCTTCCTAATCTCTACGCATTTCACCGCTACACTAGGAATTCTCCTTCCTCTCCTGCACCAGATATCCAGTTTGGAAGCTGCAGCACCCAGGTTAAGAGCCTGAAGCATTCACATCCCACTTAAATATCCACCTACGCTCCCTTTACGCCCAGTAAATCCGGACAACGCTTGCCACCTACGAATTACCGCGGCTGCTGGCACTAGTTAGCCGTGGCTTCCTCCTTATAAGATTGTCATGATCGTCCTGAAGACAGAGCTTTACAATCCGAAGACCGTCATCACTCACGCGGCGTTGCTGCATCAGGGGTCTCCCCATCGCGGAACATCCTCCCACGCCGCCTCCCGTAGGAGTCGGCCGCGTCTCAGTCCCAATGTGGCCGATCACCCTCTCAGGTCGGCGACGCATCGTCGCCTTGGTCAGCCGTTACCTCACCAACTAGCTAATGCGACGCGGTTCATCTCATAGCGGATTACTCCTTTTAATTGCTGTACCATGCGGTATGTACAATCTTATGCGGTATTAATCTTCCTTTCGAAAGGCGATCCCCCTTGATGAGGGCAGGTTACCCACGCGTTACTCACCGTCCGCCGCTAATCCACTCCCGAAAGGAGCTTCATCGCTCGACTTGCATGTGTTAAGCATGCCGCCAGCGTTCGTCCTGAGCCAGGATCAAACTCTCCATTGTATGTTGGTTTGTCCTTAAACTCTACTCAATCCTAAAATTGACGCTTTGGTTTTTTTTCCTTACTTGGTTGTTATATGTTATTTCAATGATCTATATTCTTCTCGCTTTTCTATCAGGAATCTTCTCTGTCAGTCGTCCCTGATTTGCGAGTGCAAAAGTAAAAACTTTTTCCGATATACACAACTCTTATTATTACTATTTTTCTTAGCCATAATAATCATCATCACACATCTTATACTCTACTCCTACGCTTGCTAATCTATCTCGATTTGCGTTTGCAAAAGTAAAACTTTTTATCAATACTCGCAAATAAAATTTATATTTATTTTTTGAGAATCTTTATAGTTTATGTCATCTTTACTGCTTCTGCGCCGCTCTTATCTCTAATTGCGACTGCAAAGGTAAGCTCTTTACATATCTCCCGCAAACTTATTGTGAACTATTTATTAACGCATCCTTAAACACACTGAAATTCAATGCTATTTTTTTAATCTTAGTCTTCAGACATGGATATGGGATTCGAAGATTGCAAAATGCAAGGTTGAAACAATACAGCGATAAGCCATATAACATACGCCTATCGAATTAGACAAACCTATCTTTTTTAACGGGAAGAATACGATTTTAAATAATGAAAGTAAGCTTCTAATTGCCCTCTTTGCT
>NZ_JBNPPB010000002.1:0-3170278 GCF_053553015.1 Chryseobacterium electrogenes
GAAGCTTACTTTCATTATTTAAAATCGTATTCTTCCCGTTAAAAAAGATAGGTTTGTCTAATTCGATAGGCGTATGTTATATGGCTTATCGCTGTATTGTTTCAACCTTGCATTTTGCAATCTTCGAATCCCATATCCATGTCTGAAGACTAAGATTAAAAAAAGAGCATTGAATTTCAGGGTGTTTAAGGATGCGTTAATAAATAGTTCACAATAAGTTTGCGGGGGATATGTAAAGAGCTTACCTTTGCAGTCGCAATTAGAGATAAGAGCGGCGCAGAAGCAGTAAAGATGACATAAACTATAAAGATTCTCAAAAAATAAATATAAATTTTATTTGCGAGTATTGATAAAAAGTTTTACTTTTGCAAACGCAAATCGAGATAGATTAGCAAGCGTAGGAGTAGAGTATAAGATATGTTTTGATGATTATTATGGCTAAGAAAAATAGTAATAATAAGAGTTGTGTATATCGGAAAAAGTTTTTACTTTTGCACTCGCAAATCAGGGACGACTGACAGAGAAGATTCCTGATAGAAAAGCGAGAAGAATATAGATCATTGAAATAACATATAACAACCAAGTAAGGAAAAAAAACCAAAGCGTCAATTTTAGGATTGAGTAGAGTTTAAGGACAAACCAACATACAATGGAGAGTTTGATCCTGGCTCAGGATGAACGCTAGCGGGAGGCCTAACACATGCAAGCCGAGCGGTAGATGTCCTTCGGGACATTGAGAGCGGCGCACGGGTGCGTAACACGTGTGCAACCTACCTTTATCAGGGGGATAGCCCGAAGAAATTCGGATTAATACTCCATAATATGAGTCAAGGCATCTTGATTTATTGAAAACTCCGGTGGATAAAGATGGGCACGCGCAAGATTAGATAGTTGGTGAGGTAACGGCTCACCAAGTCTACGATCTTTAGGGGGCCTGAGAGGGTGATCCCCCACACTGGTACTGAGACACGGACCAGACTCCTACGGGAGGCAGCAGTGAGGAATATTGGACAATGGGTGAGAGCCTGATCCAGCCATCCCGCGTGAAGGACGACGGTTCTATGGATTGTAAACTTCTTTTATATAGGGATAAACCTACTTACGTGTAAGTAGCTGAAGGTACTATATGAATAAGCACCGGCTAACTCCGTGCCAGCAGCCGCGGTAATACGGAGGGTGCAAGCGTTATCCGGATTTATTGGGTTTAAAGGGTCCGTAGGCGGGCTTGTAAGTCAGTGGTGAAATCCGGCAGCTTAACTGTCGAACTGCCATTGATACTGCAAGTCTTGAGTAAAGTAGAAGTGGCTGGAATAAGTAGTGTAGCGGTGAAATGCATAGATATTACTTAGAACACCAATTGCGAAGGCAGGTCACTATGTTTTAACTGACGCTGATGGACGAAAGCGTGGGGAGCGAACAGGATTAGATACCCTGGTAGTCCACGCCGTAAACGATGCTAACTCGTTTTTGGGATTTAGGTTTCAGAGACTAAGCGAAAGTGATAAGTTAGCCACCTGGGGAGTACGTTCGCAAGAATGAAACTCAAAGGAATTGACGGTGGCCAGCACAAGCGGTGGAGCATGTGGTTTAATTCGATGATACGCGAGGAAGCCTTACCAAGGCTTAAATGGGAATTGACAGGTTTAGAAATAGACTTTTCTTCGGACAATTTTCAAGGTGCTGCATGGTTGTCGTCAGCTCGTGCCGTGAGGTGTTAGGTTAAGTCCTGCAACGAGCGCAACCCCTGTCACTAGTTGCTAACATTAAGTTGAGGACTCTAGTGAGACTGCCTACGCAAGTAGAGAGGAAGGTGGGGATGACGTCAAATCATCACGGCCCTTACGCCTTGGGCCACACACGTGCTACAATGGACGGTACAGAGGGACGCTACCAGGCGACTGGATGCAAATCTCGAAAGCCGTTCTCAGTTCGGATTGGAGTCTGCAACTCGACTCTATGAAGCTGGAATCGCTAGTAATCGCGCATCAGCCATGGCGCGGTGAATACGTTCCCGGGCCTTGTACACACCGCCCGTCAAGCCATGGAAGTCTGGGGTACCTGAAGTCGGTGACCGTAACAGGAGCTGCCTAGGGTAAAACAGGTAACTAGGGCTAAGTCGTAACAAGGTAGCCGTACCGGAAGGTGCGGCTGGAACATCTCATTTTAGAGCGTCTTTAAGACGAAAAACGTACAAGTCATTAGATTGACAACAAGACCTTAGACAAAACTACAAGTTTTGGTTTTTTTACTCGGTTGGATATATAAAAAAAGATAAACCCACTAGAAATTAGTATAGGGAAGAGATTTGGAAAAAGAAGTTAGGAATTAGAAGTTAGAAATTAGTCTAACCTCTATTATCTAACATCTAAAACGAAGTCTCGTAGCTCAGCTGGTTAGAGCGCTACACTGATAATGTAGAGGTCGGCAGTTCGAGCCTGCCCGAGACTACTAATTGGAATAGAGGTTAGAGGTCAGAATTTAGAAGTTAGATATATGCGCAAGCAAAAGTCTAATATCTAATATCTATCATCTAACATCTTAACTAGAGGGGGAATTAGCTCAGCTGGCTAGAGCGCCTGCCTTGCACGCAGGAGGTCAAGGGTTCGACTCCCTTATTCTCCACAGTTTTAGGAGTTTGATTTAAAAGTTACGATTGGAGCCAAAAACAACAATTGTTCATCAGACAAATAAGAAGAAAACAAAGATCATTGACATTAACGGTAAAGACATCACAAAGAGAAAACCGAGCGCAAACAAGCGCTTGAGTAACCAATAGGAAAGAAATCGTTAAGGGCGTATGGCGGATGCCTAGGCTTTCAGAGGCGAAGAAGGACGTGGTAAGCTGCGAAAAGCTGCGGGGATCGGCACACACGAATTGATCCGCAGATGTCCGAATGGGGCAACCCGTCTGGTTGAAGACCAGTCATCTTGATGTTTACATTGAGAAGCAAACCCGGAGAACTGAAACATCTAAGTACCCGGAGGAAAAGAAATCGAAGAGATTCCGTAAGTAGTGGCGAGCGAACGCGGATTAGCCCAAAAGTCTTTATATATTTAGAAGAATGTTCTGGAAAGAACAGCCGTAGACGGTGATAGCCCGGTATTCGAAAGGTATATTTAGATGATAAATGAGTATGGCGGGACACGTGAAATCCTGTCTGAATATGGGGGGACTATCCTCCAAGGCTAAATACTCCTGAAAGACCGATAGTGAACAAGTACTGTGAAGGAAAGGTGAAAAGCACTTCGAATAGAAGGGTGAAATAGAACCTGAAACCGTACGCCTACAAGCGGTCGGAGCTCACAAGTTGAGTGACGGCGTGCCTTTTGCATAATGAGCCTACGAGTTAATGTTACTAGCGAGGTTAAGGACTTCAGGTCCAAGAGCCGGAGCGAAAGCGAGTTTGAATAGGGCGCTTAGTTAGTAGTATTAGACGCGAAACCTTGTGATCTACCCATGGGCAGGTTGAAGCTTTGGTAACACAAAGTGGAGGACCGAACCGGTTGACGTTGAAAAGTCTTCGGATGACTTGTGGGTAGGGGTGAAAGGCCAATCAAACTGGGAGATAGCTCGTACTCTCCGAAATGCATTTAGGTGCAGCGTCGTATATAAGTTTATTAGAGGTAGAGCTACTGATTGGATGCGGGGGAGTCAAATCCTACCAATTCCTGACAAACTCCGAATGCTAATAAATGTTCTACGGCAGTGAGGGCATGGGTGCTAAGGTCCATGTCCGAGAGGGAAAGAACCCAGACCAACAGCTAAGGTCCCAAATATATGTTAAGTTGAAATAACGCGGTTGGACTGCATTGACAGCTAGGATGTTGGCTTGGAAGCAGCCATTCATTTAAAGAGTGCGTAACAGCTCACTAGTCGAGCGGTCCGGCATGGATAATAATCGGGCATAAACATATTACCGAAGCTATGGATTTATACCTTAGGGGTATATCTGGTAGGAGAGCATTCTATTTGCGCCGAAGCAGTATCGTGAGGTATTGTGGAGCGGATAGAAAAGAAAATGTAGGCATAAGTAACGATAAAGGGGGCGAGAAACCCCCTCACCGAAAGACTAAGGTTTCCTCAGCCATGCTAATCAGCTGAGGGTTAGTCGGGACCTAACGCGAACCCGAACGGGGAAGTGGATGGACAATGGGTTAATATTCCCATACTTGCTCACACTAAAAAGGGGACGGAGTGCCGTACTTACTGGAGACTGACGGAATAGTCAAGACCTAGCCTTCGGGCGAAGTTGTTGTAAGGAAAGCGCTTCCAAGAAAAGCCGAAGTGAAGCAACCCGTACCAAAACCGACACAGGTAGTCGAGGAGAGAATCCTAAGGTGCTCGAGTGAGTCGTGGCTAAGGAACTAGGCAAAATAGTCTCGTAACTTCGGAAGAAGAGACGCCAACAGCAATGTTGGCCGCAGTGAAGAGGCCCAGGCGACTGTTTATCAAAAACACAGGACTCTGCTAAATCGAAAGATGCTGTATAGGGTCTGACACCTGCCCGGTGCTGGAAGGTTAAGGAAGGGCGTTAGCGTAAGCGAAGCGTTTGACTGAAGCCCCAGTAAACGGCGGCCGTAACTATAACGGTCCTAAGGTAGCGAAATTCCTTGTCGGGTAAGTTCCGACCTGCACGAATGGTGTAACGATCTGGGCACTGTCTCAGCCACGAGCTCGGTGAAATTGTAGTATCGGTGAAGATGCCGATTACCCGCAATGGGACGAAAAGACCCTGTGAACCTTTACTATAACTTCGTATTGACTTTGAGTAAGTAATGTGTAGGATAGGTGGGAGACTTTGAAGCAGGCACGCTAGTGTTTGTGGAGTCAACGTTGAAATACCACCCTTTACTTACTTGAAGCCTAACTTCTTTTAGAAGGACATTGCGTGGTGGGTAGTTTGACTGGGGTGGTCGCCTCCAAAAGAGTAACGGAGGCTTTCAAAGGTACCCTCAGCACGCTTGGTAACCGTGCGTAGAGTGTAATGGCATAAGGGTGCTTGACTGTGAGACCAACAAGTCGATCAGGTGCGAAAGCAGGACATAGTGATCCGGTGGTTCCGTATGGAAGGGCCATCGCTCATAGGATAAAAGGTACTCCGGGGATAACAGGCTAGTCTCCCCCAAGAGCTCACATCGACGGGGAGGTTCGGCACCTCGATGTCGGCTCGTCACATCCTGGGGCTGGAGAAGGTCCAAGGGTTGGGCTGTTCGCCCATTAAAGTGGCACGCGAGCTGGGTTCAGAACGTCGTGAGACAGTTCGGTCTCTATCTATTGCGGGCGTTAGAAGTTTGAGCGGACTTGACTCTAGTACGAGAGGACCGTGTTGAACAAACCTCTGGTGTATCAGTTGTACCGCCAGGTGCACCGCTGAGTAGCTACGTTTGGAAGAGATAAGCACTGAAAGCATATAAGTGCGAAACTCGCCGCAAGATTAGACTTCTTTTAAGGGTCGTGGGAGATGACCACGTTGATAGGCTATAGGTGTAAAGGCAGTAATGTCATAGCCAAGTAGTACTAATTACCCGTAGATTTATAGCCTATTGTAAAGCGCAAGTTTGCGCGCCAAAGGTTTTGTCTTTGTGAACGTTTTTATCGATAAACATAGTTTTTAGTTTTTAGTGTATTGTTTTTAGTATGAATGCTAAATACCCAAAACTAAATACCCAAAACTAAAATATACCTTATTTAGGGTGGTTTTAGCAGAGGGGCTCACCTGTTCCCATTCCGAACACAGAAGTTAAGCCCTCTAGCGCCGATGGTACTGCTAACGCGGGAGAGTAGGTCGCCGCCAGTTTTTTTAAAAGCTCAATCATTTAGTTGATTGAGCTTTTTTTTGGTCCATACTTTTGAAAAATGACGAAAGATATTAAACTTTAGAAGTTAGATATTAGAAATGTGATGAAAAGACATGAGAAACGAAATGGCATATACCGCATCAGCAAATCAACAAATCGTCATATTACCGTATCTCCATATCCTCGAATTGTCGCATCGTTCTCGCGCTAGGGATAGAAGCGGTTATCCTTTTTCTTTTGGCTTCTGGTGATTATTGTAATAGATTTTGAGCTGATGAAGTTCTAAACAACGAAAGATAGACACTGGAAAAAAGAAAAAGATAGTAGCGGATAGCCCGGTGACATAGCCTAAGGCTGGACTTAAGCAAGGAAGGATAGGGCAAGCGCTATAGAAAAAGTTATTCTGATAATTCCTCGCGGCGTTCTTTTTCTGATCCTGTTTCAGATTTTCCAAATTTCCAATAAGAATAGGCATAAAGCTCATCTTTTGTCCATGATTTTTCTTTTCTTAGAAAGGTTCTAATTTCTTTTACAGCGCTAAATTCTGCTGCAATATATGCGAATCGTGATTTAGGATTCATTTTCTCAGTATGAGCTTTAGCTTTAGCTGCTAGAGTAGAATTTTTGGCTGGAGTTGGATTGATAATCCACTCGAAGCTTGCTTTTGCATTGGTTTCTATTGTGTGAATATCTTCTGGTGAAATTACTTCTATAATGGTATGTACTTGTACATCTGCCGGAAGACTTTCTAATATGCATGCAAGGACAGGAATTGCTGTTGCATCACCTACTAGAAGATAATCTTCTGCATCTGGATATAATGGAGAAGGATCTGTTTTCATAGAGATTCCTAGCTCAGAGCCTATTGGCGCATTGATGGCAAAATTAGAAGCAGGGCCTTCGTCACCATGAGCTACAAAGTCTACATATATTTCTTTATTTTCTAAATTAATACCCCTATGAGTGTAAGTTCTGATGTGTGGTTTTATATCGTCGCTCATCGGTTTCCATTCCATTTTTTCATAGTTAAATTCAGGAAAGTGCACTTTTGTTTTGCCTGCTGGGGCAATATAAACTTTATTATTACTACCGAATGTTGAATCTTTAACCTTATCAATATTCTCGTTTCCTAATGCTAATCTGATGTAATGCGGGGTGATATATGTCCTCTTTTTAAGATGATATACATCTGTATAAATATTTTTCATTTTTTAATTTTAGCAAAGTTAACGCTTAATTTATAATAATTCTAAATAAGAGTTGCTTTTTTTTACTTTAATTTGATATGCTTTGTAATTGTATTTTTTTAAATTTGATAGAAATAATATTTAATTATGCCTTATATCGATTATTATAAAGTATTGGATGTTGGTAAATCTGCATCACAAGACGATATTAAGAAAGCTTATCGTAGACTTGCAAGAAAGCTACATCCTGATCTTAATCCAGGTGATAAAGAGGCGGAAAGGCAATTCAAAGAGCTGAATGAAGCTAATGAAGTTCTTAGTAATCCTGAACATCGCGCTAAATATGATAAATATGGAGAAAATTGGAAACACGGTGAAGAATACGAAAAAGCGCAGCAACAACACCAATATTCTAACTCATCAGGCGGTACTTTTTCTGGAGCTGATTTTGGCGAAAGTGGAGATTTTTCGGACTTTTTTCAGTCTATGTTTGGAGGTTCTGCTGGTGGTTTCGGACGTAGTTCTCGAGGTAGTGCTGCGGGGAAATATAAAGGCGAAGATGTTGCAGCAGAGCTTAGTCTTAGCCTAAAAGACGCGGCTAATACACACCAACAGACTTTCGAGATTAATGGTAAGAAAGTTAGGATTACAATTCCGTCTGGCATATATGATGGACAGAAAATAAAACTTAATGGTCACGGAAATCCAGGTATTAACGGTGGTCCAAGTGGTGACTTGTATATTACTTTCAATATTTTAGAAGATAAGCTTTTCATGAGAAATGGTGATGATCTTACTACAGAAGTAGAGATTGATCTCTATACTGCGCTCTTAGGTGGTGATGTAATGGTGCCTACTTTAACGGGAAATGTTAATCTTAAAGTTAAACCCGAGACTCAACCCGATACTAAAGTTAGACTTAAGGGAAAAGGTTTTCCTGTTTATAAGAAAGAAGGAAGTTTTGGAGATCTTTTTGTGACGTACAAAGTACAGCTTCCAAAAAATCTAACCGAAAAGCAAAAGGAAATTATTGAACAATTAAAAAATTCTTAATATGGTTGCTAGAATATCTGTAGAAGAAATCATTAGTGTATATCAAGTTGATAATAGCTTTATAGAAGCTTTGATAGAGTCAGAATTGTTACATCCTGAGGTAGAAGATACGGTCCAATATATTGTTCATGATGATTTATTAAATCTTGAGAAATTCATCAACTGGCATTATGATCTAGAGGTTAATATTGCAGGTATTGAAATTATAAATAAATTATTACAGCAGATTAACCAACTTAGACAGGCGAGTATATCTATGAAAAAATAAGTCTTATTAGTCTTGCGTGATGTATCACTTTATTCTCCTTTTTTGCTTTAAATAGGAGGTTTTTTGCTGCGTTTAGTTATAAAAAAAATATTTTTATTTCTTCTAATTGGTTTATTTTATTTTGGATTGTTGTGAGATTAATTTTTATTAAAACATTGTATTTAAAGGTTTTGTACAATGTTTTAACATAATTGAGCAATTTTTTTAAATTATATATTAAGATTTGTTTTTACTGCTTTTTAATTCTAATTGCTTGATGTTTAATAGTTTATTTAATTTATTGTAAATTAATTTTAATTTTTAATAATAATAACGTTTTATATTTATATAAATCATAAATTTGTTTTAATATAAATATAGAATGAGTATGAGAGCGTTGTTATTTTTTATAATTTTAATCAATTGTTTAACTAATGCTCAAATTTGTTCGGGCGTAGTTGCGAAGGATATATTAGGTAATCAAGACGTTAACGTAGATTGCAGCTATCCCCTTACCAATCATAATTCTTGTTTGTCTTTGCTGCTAACTTATCCTAAATTTTATGCTACAGATACCTACAAAACAGAGTCTATAACTTATAAACCACCAGTGCCGTACAATTATGGTACGCCGCTTAATGTCGTGGCTGATGACCTTTTTGTAAAAGCTGTTAATTTGCCTTTCAATTTTTGTTTTTTCGGGATTAATTATAACGAAATTGCCATTGGTACTAATGGATTAATTACATTTGATATGTCTAATATGGATGGAGATGCTATTTCGTTTCCTAATATTTCGCATAAAAATCCTAATCCACAATTACCAACTAATTCGGTTTTTGGAGTTATGCAAGATTTGGTTTTTCCAGATAACGATGAGTCCGAAATTTATTATACAATAGAAGGTCAGGCACCTTGCAGAAGATTGATTGTTAATTTCTATAAAGGTATTATTGCTGGTTGCCAAGATCGTTCTTCATCACAAATTATTCTCTATGAAGGAACCAATGAAATAGAAATCTACGTAGACGAAAAGCCTAATCCTTGTTTTTCTATAAAAAATGAAAAAACTTTAATAGGTATTCAAAATCAAGATGGAACGTTAGGATACTCTCCAAATAATAGAAATACGGGAGTATGGACTGCGCAGAAAGAAGCTTGGAGATTTTCTCCTGCAGGAGCAGAGATTATACCAACTATCCAATGGTATAATTCTAAAAAAGAATGGGTAGCGACTGGTGCTAATGTTAGTGTTTGTCCTGATGACGAAGAAGTCTATACGGCAGAGGCTAGTTACAATATTTGTGGTAATGCCAACTATGTTTTATCAGATGATATTAAAGTTAGTTTTGATCCTAATTTTCCGTTAGTTAAAAACTATAAACATATTTTTTGTACCACAAGCACATCTATTTTTACCAATCTTGATGATGATATTTATAAACAATCTTTAGTAAAAAGGAATTATCAATCTTTCCGTTATGAGTTTTTTTTAACATTGGCGGATGCTCAGAATAATAGTAATCCACAACCTTATCAAAATATAGAGATTAAAGGAGGAGAAAAATATTTTGTGAGAATTTCTAATCTATCATCTCCAACATGCTACCGTATTGCAGAACTTACGTTTAATTTTATTAGTAGTATCCTAAAAAAAGATAGTGTTGATATTTGTGATGTACAGGCAGATGGAGTAGAGAATGCTTATGTATTGTCAAAACTTAACGGGCAATTATTTGATAATTTTCAAGGACTTAATATTAAGTATTTTTTGAGCCAAAGTGATGCTCAGAATAATGTTAATAGCGTAACAACTGCACGTCTAACTGCTGCAACTCAACTTTGGATAAGATCAGATGTAAAAGGTTGCGAGAAGGTTTTTGGACCAATTAGTATCGTATTTAGTTCAGCGCCAATTGTTAATACGCCTATAGATTTTCCTGTAGAGACATGTGATTTTATTGGTGATAATCTGGAGCCTTATGAGTTTTTTGATAATTTGGCACATTTGGTAGTTTCTAATCCTAATGATCCTAATTTATTAATAAGGTTTTATAGCAGTCTAGCAAGTGCTACTAGTGGCACTGGTGGAGAGGTGAAAAATATAAAAAACAAACTTCAGAAAATTTATGTTAGAGTAGAATATCCTGGAGGTTGTTATTCTATCGCAGTTATTAATTTGGATGTTACCTTCAAGCCTTTTCAGGCGGATGATAAAATTGCATATATCTGTTTTGATGGTAGTCAAGATGTACAATTTGATCTGGATGACTTGTCCAAAAATATGCTAATTTTACCGTTAACGGGTGTTGTAAAGACTTTTTATTCTTCAAAAGATGATGCGGTAAAAGGTGATCCTTTAACGATGATTAGCCCGCTACAGATGATTACAGAAGATGGTAATTATCCATCTAAAAGTTTTTATGTTCGTTTTGAAGATGAGACGGGATGTTTTATTGTTAGAGAAATAAAAGTGACTTTAGTTTTTCCTAAAATTTTCAAAAATAGTTTTACTGTTTGTGATGTTGATAATGACTCTAAAGAATTTGTGAGTTTAACTAAATTTTCTGTGGAGTTGATAGGGAATCAAAATGCTAAAGTATCCTATTTTAATACACAAGCAGAAGCTTTGGCTAACCAAAATCCACTGACAACTGTGGAAGTTATTTCTTCTAAAACTGTTTTTGTAAGAATAGTGGCGTACGGCTGTGCACAAGTTTATCCTATTTCTGTTACTTTAATCTCTACGCCAGATACTGTACAGTCTTATCAAGCAGTAGAAAACAATGTGTGTGACAATAATAATGATGCGACAGAGATATTAGATATCACGAAGTACGAAAATAGTATTGTCAAAAATGCAAGTCTTTATACTTTCGAGTATTATAAAAATTATAACTCTGCTAATCATACGTTTTCTAATTTGATTAGCAACCCGAAAGCATTTCTTTCTACAGCTTCTGAGGTAGTTTATGTTAAAACGATTTTCAAATCATCCAATTGTTACTCTGCGACTCAGTTAGCATTGAAAATTAATTTTATCGGAGCTCCTATTCTTAAGCCAGCTGTATTAGAAATATGTGATTTTGATTTTAATTTTTTCGAAACATTTACGTTGTCAGATGCTTTGCCACAAGTTTTTAGTTCTGTAGATAATGCTTCTCCAATTTCTAATTACACGATTAGTTATTACGAAACCGAAGCAGAAGCTAATGCAGGAGATATTTCTAAAAGTGTTAACGTAAAGCAAATGACAAAATTTGCATCAGTTTTTTTCTGGGTAAGATTTCAAAATAAAGTAACCAATTGCTTTTCTGTTCAGTCAATTGAGTTGAAAACATATTTTCCGCCTAAGGCTATTATTTCTAAAATTAAAATATGCGATAATAATCTGGATGGTATTATGGATGTTAACTTAATGGATTACAAAAATCAAATGGTAGTCGTTGCATCTGCTCATAACAAATTCTCTTTTTACTATTCTAAGTCTGATGCAACGCAAGGGATTAATAGGATTCCTAACCCAGAAAATTTTAGCGCTAATCCTTTTCCTGCAAGACTTTGGGTGAGAATAGAGAATCTAGCAGACTGCAAGGATGTTAATTACATTGATTTTGAAACCAATCAATCTGTTGTCTTACAGAATGCAGGCCCATTTGTTCTTAATAATGTGTGTGATAATGGTAATGATGGTAAAGAAATAGTTGATCTTACGCAGTTTCAAAAACGAATTTTAAATCACCCGCAAGCAAGCTTTAGTTATTATCCAACGCTTAAAGATCTTCAGCAAAATACCAATGTAATCAAGTCGCCTACTTTATTTGCTTATGATGTATCGCTACATACAAAACCAATTTATGTAATGGTTTCTAGACCTGGGCTTTGTCCACAATTGACAACTATCTCGATCCAGTTGAAAAAAACACCAATGTTCACCCTGCCAGATTATTATTTCTGTCCAGGTGTAGGGATCAAAATTGAACCTAATTGGAGTGGATTGGATATAAAAACCTTCGAGTGGAAAAATCCAAAGGGTGATATTATTTCAACCAAAAACTTTATAGATAAAATAAAAGAAGCGGGTGTTTATCAAATAAAAGTCACGGCTAATAATGGATGTTCTTTTGTAACAAATTTTAATGTCAAAGCTTATGAAGTTCCTATTATTACGCAGCTAATCCCTAACGGAAGTTCTTATACTGTTGTAGCTACGGGTAGTAAGAAAATATTATATTCTCTTGATGGTATCATTTGGCAAGATTCTAATGTTTTCAATAATTTGCCAGAAGGAGTGGTTACTTTTTATGTTAAATTTTTTGGAAGTGATTGTCTTGGTGAGATTAAAAAAGGACTTGTCGTTAAGGTTCTCAATGCATTTACGCCTAATGGAGATGGTGTTAATGATGTTTGGGTTTTTGATAATTTAAATGTCTTCGAGGGAAAATTGTCTAATATTAAAATACATGACAGATCAGGTTTAGAAGTATTTGAGCAATCAAGTGCAACGCAACTAGTTTGGTCAGGTCAACATAATGGTAGAAGCCTTTCTACAGCAGATTATTGGTATGTTCTAAGCTTGCCAGATGGGCGAGTGTTTACGGGTTGGATATTGCTGAAGAATAGAAATTAACTCTCGTTCTTTGTTTTGAGTTTTTTTTAATTATTTAAATTATTTTTTATTTAACATAATGAAATGATTTGAAATTTAACTAAAAAATATAATTATAAATCTAAATTTACGTGTATATTTATCCTGTTGACTAAAAACTTTCCCAAGGGTATTCTTGATTTTAATGTGGTGTAACTCAATAAATTTTATAGCTATGAATATAAGTATTTTTAGAATCGTAATATTTTGTTTAATACTCAGTTTTTGTAATTTTTATGGGCAACAAGTGCATGTAAGGTATAAGTATATCCGTTCGCCGATGTGGAGTTCTTACGAAGATTTATACATTAAAGATGGAAAAGTAGCCTCAATCCAAGATTCTATTATTACAAAAACGGTTCAGGTATCGGGTACTACTAATAATGGTTGGACTCAGAATATAACATTAGTTCGTCCTAATGGTTTAGGATTTTCTTTAAACAAGCCTGTTAATACTGTAAAGCCATTTTATTTTTATTCTAATCTTACAAAAGATAATAATGTGAGAGAAATGTACTTTACAGCTTATGATGACGCCAAAAATCTTCCTCAGCTTTATCTTATTGATGATAAAGTAACAAAGCCCAATTGGAAAATTGATGATAAAAATACAAAAAAAATAGCGGGTTATACTTGTACCAAAGCTACGGCTTACTTCCGGGGTTCTAATATCACCGCCTATTTTGCAAAAGATTTACCTTATTCTACTGGGCCGTATAAGTTTTTTGGTTTACCAGGATTAATTTTGGATGTTAGGGTAGATGGTCAAGATTTTAAAATCTGGAATGCAGAGGAAGTTACGGTTGATGATAAAACTGTGATAGATTACCAACCAAATGCAAAAGGTAAAAAAGAAATAAAAATGGAAGATTTTGTAAAGATGAATGATGAGGCACGAAAAAAAGACGCCCAAGAAGTTCTTAAAAATCTACCCGCAGGTACTAAAATGGAAATCAATTACAGGACAGGAGTAGAAAAAATCTACGAATGGGAAATGTAAATTTAAATTCAAAATAAAAAAAACAGCTTTACAAAATGGCTGTTTTTTTTGTCTAAATTATTTCCTGAATTCTTTTATTTTTTTCTCAAAATGTACCGTTAATAATCCTAAGTCCTTATCAGAACAATAAGCATATTTTAAAATTTTAGCTTGGGCAAAATCTCTTAAAGAATAGTAGATAAATGTGTCTATTTCTGATGGTTTAATATCCATAGTTAGAAAATAGTTTTCTGTCAATGTTGATCTTATCCATATTGCAAAATCGGTTGTTGTCCATTGATTATCTATTGCGCCAATAGCTATGCCTGGGCCTACTGGTTGTACAAATTCTCCAGGTTTCGGATCTAGTATGTCTTTGGTTGAGTAGGTTTTATAATAAGAACGGAGATCGCTGTTGAGTTTCTTTTTAGGTAGGTTTTCTCCTAAATTTTTGGTGTCTGTTTCGAGATTGCCGGTTGGTGCTTTTTTAACAATAACAGGTTCTATCTCTGTTATTTTTATTAAGTTGATGATAACCGGATTACTGTTTTGCGTTACAATAAAAGATGCTCTTTCGTAGCTTGGTTTTATCAATCTAATTTCATCGCCTAATTGGGCATTGATGCTAAAATTCCCATCCATATCACTGTAAGATTTTTGACCATTATTCAAGTTGATGATGGTAACAGACGCTACGCTAACCTGATTGTCAAAAAATACTTTTCCGCTTATATTTTGAGAAAATACACTATTAGAAACTACAAAAAGAATAAAGAATAAAAGTTTTCTCAAAGGCTATTTTTTTAGCAAATGTAATTTTTAAAAGCTAATTGCTAATAGATTTAACAAGGATTAACTTTTTTATAAATTTTTAACAAAATCAAGAAAACCCGAGGTTTTTTTTGTGCCTAATTATATCGTAAATTTACACAAAATTGTAACTTCAATGTACTTAGTTTTCGATACCGAAACCACGGGATTACCAAAGAATTTTAACGCACCACTTTCAGATTCTGATAACTGGCCACGTATGGTGCAGATTGCTTGGCAACTGCATGATGACAATGGGGAGTTATTAGAAAATCAGGATTATATCATCAAGCCAGAAGGTTACGATATTCCCTTTAATGCAACAAGAATTCACGGGATTACCACAAAAATGGCTCAAGACGAAGGTCGTGATCTAAAGGAAGTTTTGCAAGAATTTTCCGAAGTTTTAGAAAGAACAAGAATTGTCTCTGGTCATAATGTAGAATTTGACTACAATATTGTTGGGGCAGAGTTTTTCCGTAAAGAAATGGAGGATAACCTTCAGCCAATCAAGAAGGCCGATACCATGATTATTGGTACGGATTATTGTAAGCTGGGCGGTGGTAGAAATGGACGTTACAAGTCTCCCAAGTTAGGAGAACTGTACGAGAAGTTATACGGTTTTAGTTTTGATGAGGCGCATAATGCGGCGGCGGATGTTAATGCAACAGCACAGGTTTTTTTCGAGATGATGAGGATTGGGCTTATTCCTTCCGAAGATCTTAAAACTACTGATGACGTTCTCAATCAATATATTAATAGTCATCCAGATCCAATTAAACCATTTGCAATTGTTATCAGAAGACAAGTTGCAGGTTTTAATAATAAAAAGAAAAAACAAGATGTAGGGAGTATAGATGACATTGATTTAGGGAAATATTTTAATTTCAATAATCATAGTGTTTACTCTACATTAACGGCATCTTCCGCAATTGCAGATCTTATTAAGAAAGCTACACAGGCTAACTATCCAGCTGTTGGCATGGTAGATTTGGGAAATATGATGGGCGCGTTCAAGTTTATTTCTGCTGTAGAAGGAGTTAATGGAGATCGTAAAAAAGCCTATCAAGCTTATCTAGATAAAAAAGCAGAAGCCGAAGAAAAATCAGAAGCTTTCACAGAAGAAGAACCTCAGAAAGAACCGTTGATTCCAGTTTTGGGATGTGAATTTTATATTTCTGATCGATATGAGCAAAAGCAATTTACCAAAGATGATCCTGATAAAAGGACACAAATGGTGTTGTTGGCTAAGGATTTCGAAGGGTATAAAAATCTTGCAAAATTGTCTAGTATTGGCTTTATGAAAGGTTTTTATTTCGGAGTTCCGAGAGTTAGTAGAGAGTTGATTTCTCAATATAAAGAAGGATTAATTGCCTTAACGTCTAATATTAATGGTAATATTCCAGAAGCTATTCTTAATGTAGGTGAGCAAAAAGGTGAGGAACTTTTTAAGTGGTGGAAAGACGAATTCGGGGATGATTTTTACGTTCAGATTCAGAATCATAATTTACCAGAAGAAGAACACCTTAATGAAGTTTTGCTTCAGTTCGCGGAAAAATATGATGTTAAAATTTTAGCTCAAAACGAAACTTTCTACACCGATAAATCTGATGCTAACATCCAAGATATTATCAGTTGTATTAAAGATGGAGAAAAACTGTCAACGCCTATTGGTAAAGGATTTGGTAAAAGAAGAGGCTTGTCTACACAAGATTATTATATCAAAAGTCCAGATGAAGTAAAGCAAGCGTTTTTGGCTTATCCGGATGCCTTTGATGCTTATGATGATTTCTTTGCAAAGTTCAAACCTTATACCTTAAAGCGTGATGTTTTATTGCCGAAGTTTGATATTCCAGCAGAGTTTATCCATGCAGAAGATGATATAGATGGTGGTAAACGTGGTGAGATGGCTTATCTAACGCACTTGACTTATGAAGGCGCTAAAAAAAGATATGTAGAAACTGGGATTACCGATGAGATCAAAGAACGATTAGATTTTGAGTTAGATGTTATTGCCAATACAGGTTATCCAGGATATTTCTTAATTGTACAGGATTTCTGTAATGAAGCTAGAAATATGGGCGTTTGGGTTGGTCCAGGTCGTGGTTCTGCAGCTGGTTCTGCAGTAGCTTATACCATTGGGATTACCAATGTAGATCCTATCAAGTACGACTTGCTATTTGAGCGTTTTCTTAATCCGGAGCGTGTCTCTATGCCAGATATTGATATCGATTTTGATGATGAAGGGAGAGATAGAATCATAAAATGGGTAGTCGAGAAATATGGAAAAATGCAGGTGGCACAGATTATTACCTATTCTATTTTGGGGGGCAAATCTGCGATTAAAGATGCTGGTAGAGTATTGGATATTTCTATTCCCGAGACTAATAATATAGCGAAGTTAATTCCGCCAGTGCCAGGGATGAACATCAAGAAAGCTTTAGATAAATTTGATAAACTCAAACCGGAAGATCAACCGTTGGTTCTTGAGATGAGAGAGATTTTGTCTAATCCTTCTGATGATCGACATCAAGTATTAGAAAGTGCTAGAAAGATGGAAGGTTGCGTTCGTAACACCGGGATCCATGCTTGTGGGGTGATTATCACGCCA
This sequence comes from Chryseobacterium electrogenes, assembly GCF_053553015.1. NCBI lineage: Bacteria > Pseudomonadati > Bacteroidota > Flavobacteriia > Flavobacteriales > Weeksellaceae > Chryseobacterium > Chryseobacterium electrogenes. Next base: position 17,335 of record NZ_JBNPPB010000002.1, read on the forward strand.
GAAGATGTTAGTAATCTTGTACCAATAAGTATTGCGGCTAAAGATGCCGATATCTTGGTGTCTCAGTTTGATAACTCTGTGGCAGAAAGTGCTGGTCTTCTTAAGATGGATTTCTTAGGATTAAGGACTTTAACCATTATTAAAGATGCGATTAAGCTGATTAAACAAAGACATAATATAGATATCAATCCAGACGATATTCCGTTGGATGATACTAAAACATATCAACTATTTAAAGAAGGAAGAACGGTTGGGATTTTCCAGTATGAAAGTCCAGGGATGCAAAAATATATGCGTGAGCTTAAGCCGACAGTTTTTGCCGATCTTATTGCCATGAATGCTTTGTATCGTCCAGGGCCAATTAAATATATTCCTAACTTTATTAATAGGAAACACGGCATTGAAGAAATTGTGTACGATTTACCAGAGACCGAAGAATATCTTAAAGAAACTTACGGGATTACGGTTTATCAAGAGCAGGTAATGTTGTTATCTCAGAAATTAGCCAACTTTACAAAAGGTGAAGCTGATACACTTAGAAAAGCAATGGGTAAAAAGCAGATTGAAGTGCTTAACAAGATGTACCCCAAATTTATCGCTGGCGGTAAAAAAAATAATCTAGCCGAAGCACCTTTAGAAAAAATCTGGAATGACTGGAAAGCCTTTGCAGAATATGCCTTTAACAAATCTCACTCCACGTGTTATGCTCTAATTGCTTATCATACAGCGTATCTCAAAGCTAATTATCCAGCAGAATATATGGCGAGTGTGATGAGTAATAACATTAACAATACACCTCAGATTACCATGTTTATGGAGGATTGTAAAGCAATGGGCGTAGATGTTTTAGGACCAGATGTTAATGAATCCGAATATGAATTTGCGGTGAATGATCGTGGTCAAATAAGATTTGGTTTAGGAGCAATCAAAGGGATTGGAGAAGGGCCAAGTGAAGGGATTAATGAAGAACGCGCCAATGGGAGATTCAAGAATATCTATGAGTTTTTCGAGAGAGTGCCATCTTCTCATGTTAATAAAAGAGTCGCAGAAAGTCTTGTGATTGCAGGAGCTTTTGATGGTTTGGATAAATTTCACCGTGCACAATATTTTGACATCGATAATTCTGGGAAAACAAATCTAGAAAGGCTTATTCGTTATGGGCAAAGTTTCCAAGAAGGTAAAAATGAAATGGAAAATTCTCTGTTTGCTGATTTTGCCGATGAAGTCCAGATAGAGCAACCTAAAATTTTGCCTTGTGCAGAATGGCCTAATATGCATATGTTGAATAAGGAGAAAGAGAGTATTGGATTCTATCTTTCTGCGCATCCGTTGGATGAATTTAAGTATCAATTCCAGTTTATGCAAGGTGTTTTATCCAAGAAAAATATTTTGGAAGAACAGAAAGAAGATATTCCTGCTGATCCTGCGGCTAATTTGGTTAGCGAGGATAAGGACGATGATCCTAACTTGACGGATGATTTGTTATTGTCCGATACCGATGATGCCGATATCGAAGAAGTGATTGAGGAAGTTACCATCAAAGCAGAACCAAAAGGTAATTTCAACTTCTTGAATTTGGATGAGTTGGATGCTTTTAAAGACAATGTTTTCCCGACTTTGGTAAAGCCAGAAGCTGATAAAAAAGATTGGAGAAATAGAGATAAAGATACTGGCAAAGAGTATTCTGTTGCAGGATTAATCACAGAATATCGTGTGCAAGATGGTTTTAAGAGTGGAGAAAAAGTAGCTTTTGTGACACTTGAGGATTATTCTGGATCTTATTCTTTTAGGTTAGGAGATCGCGATTATATGCGATTGAAGGAGAAATTAGAAGTACAACGTTTTGTTATTTTTAAAATCAAATTTGCTCAAGTTAAAGACGGACGAGTTTTTGTGAATGTTAATGATGTGATTGAGCTTAAGGAGGCGTTTGACAAATTTGCAAAAGGACTTTCTGTGGTTGTGGCGCTTGATAGTTTGCGGCAAAGTGATATAGACTTTTTCAGGAGTAATCTTGTTGGTGATAATTTTGGCGAGCAGAAGTTAAGTTTTTATGTAAAAAATGCAGAAGATAATAGTGTAATAGAGTTGGTGTCATTGCATCAACGGGTTAGGATTAACGATGAGCTGTTACAGATTGTTAATCAGGTTCATAATTATGATATATTTCTTAATTAATAATAATCTAAGAAGCTTTTTATAAGCTACTTTCTTACTAAAGACGCTGGATTTATTCGGTGTCTTTTTTTTTTTTTTTGAAAGGAATCAAAATTATTGAGATTTTTTATTTATTGATGGTTGTTTTTAGGTTGATTAATTTATGAGAATTGACTTGCGAATGTTTTTAAGTTGCTTTGTTTTCTGTGGTTATTAATAATGTTTTAATTTGTTTGTTTTTATTATTTGTGTTTAGTGTTTGTGGGTTTTTGTTTTGATATTTGTTTTTATTATTAATTTCAATGTTTGTGTTATTGGTGTTTTATTGTTGGTTATTTTTATTTAATTGGTAAAAGTTTTTAAAATATTTTATTTTATTCTCATGTTATATTGGTTTTTTATATACATTTGTTTTAAATTAATATATTATTGAATATGAAAAAACTTTTACTATCGTGCTGTCTAGCATTGGGAATCGGAGCAAATGCTCAGATTAATTACATTGGAGATTTTGAAGAAGGGTATAATACGACTCTTTATGGTCAGTTTGGTGGAGGGTCAAGAACTACTGCCGCTGCATGTTCTGGTACATACGGGGGGCAGCTTGCTGTGACTAATGCCAATACAGGCTATATGGTTGTTCTGAATGAAATTACCGGTCAAACTAATAATGGTCAACAGGTAACTGCATCTGTTAACTATAAAAAAGGAGCAGGTGCTGTAGGCAAATTGAATATTGCGTATTTTGTAAAAGATGAATCTGGCGCTTGGGCAATAACTAATTTTGGTCCTACTGTTGATTTGGCAACTGATGCAATTACTACTTGTGCAACTTTAACGGCTACTCTACCATCTGGCATGCTGCAGCCTAATAAAACTAATGCGATAGGTGTTTGGTTTACTAGGGTTTCAGGATCAGGTAATATCTTTGTTGATAATATTAGTATAGCGCAAGATAATCCAACGACGGTTCCTCCATGTACGACTTTTACATCGCCTGTAAATGCTTCTACAATATCTGGAGGTAATAGTTTGTTTACTTGGCCAGCGGTAGCAACAGCTGTCAATTATAAGGTAATGGTTGGGACTACTTCTGGAGGAACTGATGTACTAAATAAGGTTGTATCAGGAAATTCTCTAAATGTATCTTTGCCTACTGATAAAACATTGTTTGCCAAAGTTGTACCAACTAACTTAAATGGAGATGCTACTGGGTGTTCAGAAATAAGCTTTAGCACCACTAGTACAATTGCTTATTGTGGCCCTTTAACTTCTAATCAGGCAGCGGCAGTTGCGCCGATTAAGTCTGTTAGCTTTGCTGGTGTTACCCATACTTCTGATGCTAGTGTTACTACCATTGGTTCATTTTCGCCTTATGAAGATTTCAGCAATGTTAAATTTAGTTTTGTAAGAGGTATCGCAAGTATTCCGCTTACGGTAAAAGGGACTACCAATGGTGGTGCTAATAATGGATGGGCTATGTCTGTTTTCATTGATTGGAATAACGATGGTGATTTTGATGATGCCGGAGAGGCTTATTTCAATACCACTGCGTCGATGATCAGAATAACAGGTGTAACGGATAATCCTGTTACTTTGGTTGGTAACATTGCTATTCCTGCAGGCGTTTCCATAGGGAATAAAAAAATGAGAATTAAATACAATTTTTCTGGGGTTGCTATTCACGATGCATTAGTAAGTGGATGTAGCCAGATGGGTAACGGTCAGGCAGAGGATTACACTATTGAAATTATTGCAGACCCGACAACTGTTCCGTCATGTGCAAACTTTACAAGTCCAGCTGATGCGGCAACAGGAGTATCTCCAGTTTCTACTTTAACCTGGGATTTTGTAAACAATGCAACAAGTTATAAAGTGTATATTGGGACCACAGCTGGCGGAACTGATATTGCCGATGGTGTAGTGGTATCTGGCACTTCTTACAACGCTACATTAGCGGCTAACACTAAGTATTTTGCCAAAGTTGTGGCGAACAATGCTATAGGCGATGCAGAGGGATGTTCAGAGATTTCGTTTACGACAGGAAATGTACTTTACTGTGCAGCCAAAGCAACTAGTACATCATTTGAAAAAATATCAAGAGTTCAATTTGCCAACATCGATAATTCTTCTACTTCTACTGCGGGTTATGAAAACTTTAGCCATATAGTTGGTACGGTAGAAAGAAGCAAAAATTATCAAATGACAGTATCAATTTCTCAATTCGATACTGATAAGACGACAGTTTGGATTGATTATAACCAAGATGGTGTTTTCTCTAATGATGAAAAAATTTCTTTAACTGCTACTAATCTAGCAACGGGAAGTATTACAATTCCTGCGACGGCAAAACTTGGAAAAACAGGTATGCGCGTAAGAACCAATTATAACGTGGAAGGTCCTGCTTGTGGTGATACTACATATGGACAGGTGGAAGATTATACACTAGATATTAATGTATATCAGGCTGTAAGTGATATTAACAAAGCTAATGTTTCTGTATATCCTAATCCATTTAAAGATGTATTAAAAATCTCAGATGTTAAAGACGCTAAGTCTATTAGCGTTGTTGATGCTTCTGGTAGGGTAGTTGCTACGCCTAAAGTGTCTCAAGAACTTAACCTTTCTAATCTTGGTAAAGGGATGTATTTTGTAACCGTTAGTTACGAAAATGGATCGACTAAGTCATTCAAAGTTATTAAAGAATAAACTTTATATAAACTTACTTTATTGTTAAAGACACCGGATTTATTCGGTGTCTTTTTTTTAGTTAAATGGTAGATGCTTTTTTTAAATTAAAGATAATTTATGGGTATAGATCTAATTTACAATCAACGTACTTAATGACTTCTATTGTTTACTTTAGTTTTGATTCTGTCAAATGATTTATGGTTAATAAAGTAAGATGGTATTTCTTTGGTTTAATTTAAAATACATTTAAGTTTAGCAAAAAAAATCCCGCCATCCAATAAAGGATAACGGGATCTAAGGCTAAATAAATGATTGATCGTTATTAATCAACATGTTTTGCTGTAAAGCCATCGTCACTCAATTCTTTGTGAACGTAATCTGCTTTCATTTCTGCATCGTAGTCAACTTTTTTACCCTTCTTCAATCTTCCTAAAATAGAATCAAATATCGAGTATACTACAGGAACAATAATCAAAGTTAAGAACAGTGATGAGGTTAATCCACCAATAATTACCCAAGCAAGACCTTGGTTCATCTCAGCACCGGCGCCACTTGCAATGGCAATAGGGATCATACCAAAAATCATCGCAATCGTCGTCATCAAGATTGGTCTAAGACGCGCATGGTTAGCTTGTATTAGAGCATCGTGCGTATTAGCACCTGCTTCTTTTCTCATATTGGCAAAATCCACAATTAAGATCGCATTTTTAGCCACAAGACCAATCAACATAATCATCCCTAACATGGTGAAAATGTTTAATGAATTGCCTGTCAAAGCCAAAATTACCATAACTCCAATTAATGCCAACGGAATTGAAAATAATACCACAAACGGATACACGAAACTGTCATATAAAGAAACCATCACCAGATATACCAATACGATAGCTGCTAATAAAGCAATACCTAATGTACCGAAACCTTCACTTTGGTTTTCCATATCGCCGCCCCATTTATAATCTACACCAGCAGGTTTGGTTTTTTCGTTTTCCATAAATTGTGCAGACCATTCGTTAGCGACATCACCAACTGGACGACCAACAACTTTGGATAATACCTTTACAGCAGGTGCTTTATCTCTACGTTGTAACAAACTTGGTCCAGAGCTCATGTCAACATTTGCAAATTGACTTAGTCTAATCTGTTCTCCTCGTTGATTGGTGAAAATTAAATTTCTAACGTCATCAATAGATTTTCTACCTTCATCAGCAAATCTGATATTGATATCATATTCATATTCTCCCGCTCGGAATTTGCCATCTGTGTTTCCGTTAAAAGCCGTCTGCATGGCTTGTCCAACGCTTGATAAGTTAAGACCTAGAGCCGCCATCTTATCACGGTCTATATTAACTCTAACTTCTGGGTTACCTGTATCTGTTGATAATTCGGCATCTACAGAACCAGGAACTTTTTTCAGTAATTCTAAAATTCTGGTTGCTTCTTTAACTGCCGTTTCGTTGTCTTGAGCGGTTACCACCATTTCTATCGGAGCGTTGTCTGCTCCCATTAATCCAATTGGCGCGGTTTTGAATTCAACACCTGTGAATTTCTCTTCTAACGCTCTTTTAATTTTAGCAGATTTGATATCTGTACTTTCTGATCGTTGAGATTTGTCAGTTAAGATAACCTGAACTTCAGATTGATATACTGTCGCTTGAGTCGCTCCGAATCCTCCAGATTGTTGACCTACAGTCGTAATCATATCGACTACATCTTTGTCATTTCTCAAGAATTTTTCTACTTCTAAAGTCAATTGATTGGTTTTTTCAATCGTTGCATCTTTAGGTAATTCCATTTGAACCAAGAATTGTCCACGATCCATTTTTGGGAAAAATTCGCCTCCGATAAATCCTAATCCAACTAAGCTGAATGATGCTATTAAAACAAAGAATGTTAGCACTACAGTTGCAATTCTTCTCCATATTGTCTTAAGACACCACTCTAAGATGCCTGTAATCCAATGGGTGAAAGTATCTAATTGTTTTTCAAACCAAAGAATGAATTTTTGAAATAAATTTTTCCCTGTTAGATGTTCTAACTTCCCGAATCTTGATGATAACCAAGGAATAATCGTAAACGATGTTAATAACGAGAATAATGTAGCAATAACGACCGTGACACAGAACTGTGCCAAGATATTAGCAACTAATCCTGTACTCATCGCAATTGGTAAGAATACCACCACAATTACTAAAGTAATAGCAGAAACCGTAAATCCAATCTCAGATGCACCATCATAAGCTGCTCTAATTTTGCTTTTACCCATTTCCATGTGACGGTAGATGTTCTCTAATACTACAATCGCATCATCTACCAAGATACCAACAACTAATGAAAGTCCTAATAAACTCATTAAGTTAAGCGTGTATCCCATAAGATTCATCCCGATGAAAGTTGCAATAAGCGATATCGGAATAGAAACCATTACGATAAATGCGTTTCTGATACTGTGTAAGAATAATAACATTACTACAGCAACTAAGATTACTGCTAAGAACAAATCGAAAATAACGTGATCTGCTGCAGCTAATGTAAAGTCTGTAGAGTCATCTACGGTATTAATTTTTATACCTTTTACTTTGTATTCTTGCTGAACTTTTTCTATCGTCTTTTGTATGCTCTCTGATACAGCAACAGCGTTGGCATCAGATTGTTTTTTAACCTGCATTAAGATCGTAGAATTCTGATTAAATCTCGCAACTTTATCTACATCTTTCTGAGTGTCAAATACTGTTGCGATATCAGATAGACGGATTTGAGCCCCGTTTTTATTAGAAACAACAAGATTGTTCATTTCTTCCGTAGACTTATATTTCCCTGAAAGTCTGATTGTTGCTTTAGAGGTTCTTGACTTTAAGCTACCCGTCGGGAAATCTAAGTTAGATGATAAAATAGCTTGTTGTACGTCTCCAATAGAAAGTCCATAACCTTGCAATTTCTTTTCGTCGATATTAACTTGGATTTCTCTCTCTTGTCCACCAACAAGATCTACTTTTGCAACACCATTAACACGAGAGAAAATAGGCTCTATCTTTTTATCTAATAAATCATAAAGCTCTTTGCTATTAAGCTTATCACTTGATATACTCATGGTCATGATTGGTAAATCATCTAATGAGAATTTATTAAGCGACGGCGCTTTGGCATCGTCAGGAAGCTCTGATAGTATGGCGTTAACTTTACGCTGTGCATCATTCAAGGCAAAGTCTACATCAGCGCCAGCATTAAGCTGAACCATAATAACTGATAAGCTTTCATAAGACGAAGCTTCTACTTTTTTTACATTTTCTAATGCACCAACGGCATCTTCTATCTTACGAGTTACCGAGGTCTCTACTTCGCTTGGAGAAGCTCCAGGATAGACAGTAGAGATGGTTACCATATTGGTTTCGAACTTAGGGATCAACTCGTATCCCATCATGGAATAGCTCAGTAATCCACCCAATGTTAATATTGTAAATAATACAATAATTAGCGTTGGTCTTTTTATTGATATTTCTGCTAATTTCATCTGTGTATTACTTTACGATATTGATTTTTGATCCATTATCTAGGTTAATTTGTCCGCTGGTGATAACTTGCTCTCCACCATTTAGCCCAGAAAGAACCTGTACTTTGTCACCATAAACTTTGCCGATGGTTACTTTAATTAATTTGGCTGTACCATTTTCAACAATAAAAACCTGACCAGAACTTACACCGTTAACAAAAGCTTCCGCAGGAATTGTTAAGATATTCTGAGTTTCTGCACCGTGATTGGTTTTAAAGATTGCAGTTGCATACATACCTGCTTTTAATTGACCGTTGTTCGCGATTTCTATTTCGACAGGGAAGTTAAGAGAGGCATCACTTTTTGGAGCGATAAAGCTAATTTTCCCAGCGAAAGAATCTTCTGGTAAAGCATTAACATTAATTTTAACCGTTTGTCCAATTTGGATTCTGCCAACTTGACTTTCATCCACTAAAACTGATAATTTTAAAGAATTAATATTAACAATCTCGAACATTGGCGTTCCTGGAGAAACGACCATACCTGGTTCTACCATTTTTTTGTTGATTGTTCCGCTAATCCCAGCACGTACTGTGGCATCGTTAACTCTTACACCTTGCGCTCTAACGGCAGCTTGTGCATTTTTTAATTGAAGTCTAGAATTGTCTAATTGTTGCTTGGTAACACCTCCGGTTTTGAAAGCGTTCTCGTAACGTTGATTGTCAATAATAGCGTTCTGAAGGTTGTTTTGAGCTTGTGTCATATCAACTTCAATAGCATCTTTTTTGATCACTGCCACAACTTGTCCAGCGCCAACTCTAGATCCTTCTTTAACCAAAACGCTAGTTACTCGTCCAGCGATTTCAGAAGAAATATTGGTTTCTGCTTTTGGGATGAAAGTTCCGTTGGCAGAGTAATCTGTGTTAACGTCTGCTCTTACTGCAGTGATAACGTTAACGTTAATTTTGTCTACTTGCTTGGCTACTTCGGCAACTTGTGCGGTCTGTTCTTTTTTGTTATTCGTGATTTTGTAGACGAATAAGCCTATTAACGCTGCGGCTACAATGATATATATTAAAGCTTTTTTCATTTTATAAATAGTTTATTAATTAGGGTTGTGATAAAGTGTTAAGTTCTCCTTTGGCTTTTATTAATTGGATTTCTGCTTGTTTGTAATCTAATAAAGAGTTAGCATAGTTTTGTTTGGCATCCGTTAATGCATTTTCCGCATCTAACAATTCTGTTAGGTTGGATAATCCATATTGATAATTAGATTGTGTGTTAGAGCGTACTTTCTCTGCTAAATCGACATTATCTTTCATGCTTTTGAGGTTGATGATAGAGTTTTCGATTTTTGAAATTGAATTTTTATAATCTAGATTTAAAGCTAGTTTTGTCTTTTCAATATCTTGCTCTGCATCTAGGATGTCAATTTGTGCTTGTTGAATTCTAGATTTTGTAGCACCACCAGTAAAAATCGGAATGTTAACGTTAAGTCCAATAGACGCGAAATCACTCCAGTTAACACCATTGCTAAGTCCATTAGTTAGAGGGAATTTTCCTCCTAATCCATACCAACCGTATTGACCTTGTAGTCCAACTGTTGGATATAATGCGGCTCTGGTTGCTCTTTCGTTAAATTGAAGTAATTCTTTTTGTTTTTCTAGAACTTTTATTTCTGTTCTATTATCTACTGTCGTTAATGCAGCAATTAATTCTGGTTTTGGCTCTATTGTTTTTTCTTCAAGTTCTATATTGGCATCTATGGGAACTCCCATGTAGAATTTTAAAGCATTTTTTGCCAATGTTACTCCATTAATTAATCTTTGTTTGTTGGATGCAATGTTGGTTAATTGTACATTGGTTCTGTCAAGATCAATCTGTTTTGCTAGACCATTATCAACAAGACTTTTGATAATATTTCTAGCCTTTTCTGTGTTAGCATAACTTGCTTCTAGAGTTCTTAGATTTTCTTCTTGTACAAAAACATCATAGTAAGCTGTAGCGACATTAACAATAATGTCTTCGTTAGATAATTGAGCGTTAAGAACGTAAAACTCTCGCGTTGACTTGGCGGCTTTTAGCCCAATAAATACTTTTTGGTCAAATAAAGCTTGATTAACAGTTGCAGCAATCTGAGAAGTCCATGGTTGTCCCATTTTGGCTACAATACGCTGACCTCCAAAATCAAGAACCATCTCTTGGATTAGAGGATTGTGGGTAATGTTTCCTCCGGCGCTTATTTGTGGTAATGCACCAGCTCTGGCTTCATTAATTTTATATTCTGCTTTCTGTATTTGTAGTTGTGCTTTTTTGGCTTCAGCTTTATTTTGTAATGCTTTTTGGATGGCGTTTTGTAAGGAGACTTGTTCCTGCGCTTGCATACTTATAAACCCGAACACTAATAGCGCTCCACTTATAATGTTTTTTATGTTATAAGCAGTGTAGTGTTTTCGTTTCATATATTAATTGTTTGTAGGTATTTAATTATTAAAAAGTGTATTAAGGATGATTTCTTTACGTTCTTTAAGGATTATATCAAATTCTGTGTCCGATAATTTCATTGTTTCCTGAAATAAAGGGCGCATACACGTCGGGAAAGATACCAACGATGCTAGATTTAATATAAATTGTACTGTAGATATAGGCTTGATAGTTCCTTTTTCTATCTCTTCTATAAGATCTATTTCTAATTTCTTAAAAGCTTCGTCTAGATCCGAAGGATGCTTGTGCTTAATCCCTTGATTCATTTGAGTTACAATATAAATTTCCAAATAAGGATAAAGTAGGGCAGATGCCATAGCATCTTCTATATATTGGCTCAATTTTTCCCTTAAAGAAAGATTAGAGTAGATAATAGAATTTGATTTTTCATGTTCTTTGCAAAGGGCTTCTTCAAAAACTAAATTGAAAAGATTATCCCTAGATCTGAAATAATAGTTGATTAAAGTTCTATTAACTCCTGCTGCATCAGCAATCTCCTGCGTGGTAGCATTAAATTTTCCATCACCAAAAAAAAGCTCCTTAGCCGTTCTGCGGATTAAAGCTTCTGTATCATCTTTTTTATTTTCTATACTCATAATTCATGTTTGACAAAAAAGTTTGACAAAATTATTAAATATTATTTTTTAACAAAAATGTCAAATATAAAATTAACATTTATTTAACATGAAATTTATCATGAATTTTCTATTTTAACACACCAATACGATGGGCGTTGTTTTTTTGTAAACCATCTTATTTATCCTGTAATGTATTATTTTATAGTTAGTTATTGGATTTATAAGTAATTGATTTATTAATTTGGAACCAATATTTTTACGGTTTTTGTTGCTGTAATTATATTATAATTATTTTTAAAATCTGTTAAAATGGTCAAAATGATTAATCATAGTAAAGCTTTATGGTAGATATAATTAACTTTGTCTAACAGTTTTAAAAATATCTGAAAAATGAATGATACATGGAAGACTTACCATATGGAAGGTGCATTTGATGAAAAAAGCAGATTAGAATTTTCTCGTTATGGAGAGATAAAATCCATTACGGCTCATAACCCAGAAGGACGCATTATTAAAGGAAGTTTACAGCAAGGTTATCCCATCGTTAGGTTTACGAAATTAATGCCGATGGATCAGGATTCTGCTAATATAATTACAGCAGGAGAAGATCAAATAAAAACTTTAAAATTAGAAATAAAATCGCTTAAGCTAATTCTCAAAAGAAAAGATATTAGTTATAGTGATGAGAAAAATGCAGAAAGAAAAATCGCAAAGATTAATTCAGAATTAGAAAAGTTAACCAGAAAATTTAATAAAGATAAACATAAGATTAATAAGAAAAGAAGTGTTTATTTTCATGTTTTGGTTCATAAAGCGGTTGCAGAATTATTTTTAGAAAATAATGATCCTAAGAAGACATTTGTGATACATAAAAACTTCAATAAGCTAGATAATCACGTAGATAATCTGATGTGGGCAACTAAGGAGGAGGTTATAGAGCACAGTTTTAAAAGTCCAAAATGGATAGAGCATAATCTAAAATTAGAAAGAAGTACTACACCTAGACGTGGATTTTCTAAGCTTAATTATAATGACGTTGTGTTAATCAAAATAAAATTAAGTAAAGGAGAACCTATGGCGCGTCTGGCGAGAAGATTTGGCGTATCAGATATGCAGATTCATCGTATAAAAACTGGCGAAAACTGGGCAGATGTAAAGGTGAGCCTTAACGAAAAAGAAGATATAGATCAAAACGAAACGATAGAAGTTCAGAATTAATTTTCTGAACTTTTTATTTTTCGTAAATTTGCACACTTCAATATTATTAGAAGCTCAATTTTATGGAATTAATACACCGCAATCTTCTTATCGGGATTCACGATGCCTTACAAGAAACGTTTTTTCAGGACAAGAAATATGCTGATAAAGTTATAGAAAGACTTTTAAAAGCTAATAGAAAATGGGGAAGCCTTGACAGACAGACAGTTTCTGAGATTTTTTACAACATTATCCGTTGGAAAAAACGTCTAGAATATTACATGGGAGAAGGTGTAAAACCTAATAATGTCTATAAATTAATCTTGACTTATCTACTTTGGAGTAAGTCTCATTACAAAAAATTCGAGGAATTTGATGGTGTAAAAGTAGCAGATGTTTTAACTAAGCTAAAGAAAGGTTACATCCCAACAAAAGCTATAGAACACTCTATTCCGGATTGGTTGGCAGAGACTTTGGAGAAAGAATTAGGGCCAGTTTGGGAGAGAGAGATGTTATCTCTTAATGAGCAGGCACCAACAGTATTGCGTGCTAATAGACTAAAAACTACACCGAAAGAATTAGTAGAAGATCTTAAAGATGAAGGCGTTAACGCCTTTACTTTGCCTAATTATCCTGATGCTGTACAGCTAGAAGAAAAGAAAAATGTCTTTTTGACAACCGCTTTTAAAGATGGATTATTCGAGGTTCAAGATGCTTCTTCACAAAAAATTGGAGAGTTATTACAGGTTAAAGAAGGTATGCGTGTAGTAGATGCTTGTGCTGGAGCTGGTGGAAAAACCCTGCACCTTGCAGCCATGATGAAGAATAAAGGACAGATTATTGCCTTGGATATTTATCAATGGAAATTAGCAGAACTAAAACGTCGCGCCAAAAGAGCAGGTGCTCATAACATCGAAGCTAGAGTGATTGACGATTCTAAAGTTGTAAAACGTCTTCACAATTCCGCAGATAGATTATTGATAGATGCGCCGTGTTCTGGATTGGGTGTGTTAAAGCGTAACCCAGATTCTAAATGGAAAATCGATCAAGATTTTATTGATAGAATTAAAAAAGAGCAAGAGCAGATTCTTCAAGATTATTCTAAAATCATTAAGAAAGGAGGATTGATGATCTATGCAACATGTTCTATATTACCATCAGAAAACAATCTTCAGGTAAAAAAATTCTTAACTAATAACCCAGATTATTCTTTGGTTAAAGATGAGACTATTATGCCTAGTGCTGGTTATGACGGCTTTTACATGGCGTTAATCAAAAGAAATGATTAATTACCGAATTATATAAAACTAATCAAAATCATACAGTTATGTTTAATAGATGCTGTTTATTATGCATAACTTTGTAATTTAAAAAATAAATTATGTTCGAAACAGATATTATCATAATTGGAGCTGGTCCAACAGGACTTTTCGCCGTATTCGAAGCGGGATTATTAAAGCTAAGATGTCATCTTATTGATGCTTTGCCACAACCTGGCGGGCAGCTTTCTGAGCTTTATCCTAAGAAACCTATTTTTGATATTCCAGGTTTCCCAAGTGTGGATGCTGGCGTATTGGTAGACAATCTAATGGAACAGATTAAGCAATTTGAACCTAAATTTTCTCTATCAGAAAAAGCTTTGAGTTATGAGAAAACTGAAGACGGACAATTTATCGTAACAACTAGCCGTGGTACTCAGATAAAAGGTAAAGCTATTGCTATTGCTGGAGGATTAGGAAGTTTTGATCCTAGAAAACCAGAGTTAGAAAATCTTGCTCAATTTGAAGAAAATGGTGTAGAATATTTCGTGAGAGATCCTGAGATGTTCCGAGATAAGAAAATCGTGATTGCTGGTGGTGGAGATTCTGCTCTAGATTGGTCTATTTTCTTATCAGATGTAGCATCAGAAGTAACGTTAATCCATAGACGTAACGAGTTTCGTGGTGCATTAGACTCTGTAGAAAAAGCAACTGTTCTTAAGCACGAAGGTAAGATTAATCTTATCACTCCAGCAGAAGTTACAGGATTAATTGGTGACGAAACTTTAGCGGGTATCGAGGTAACTAAAGGTGAAGAGAAAACGATTATCAATACAGATTACTTTATTCCATTATTTGGATTGACTCCTAAGTTAGGACCTTTGTCTGATTGGGGATTAGAAATCGAAAAGAATGCCATTAAAGTTAACAATGCATTAGATTACCAGACTAACGTTGAAGGTATCTATGCCATTGGTGATATCAATACTTACCCAGGAAAACTGAAATTAATTCTTTGTGGTTTTCATGAGGCAACATTAATGTGTCAAAGTGTATATAACAGGCTTAATCCAGGTAAGAAATTTGTACTTAAGTATACAACTGTTTCTGGGGTTGATGGCTTTGACGGAACCAGAAAAGAAGCAGAAAAAGCTGTTGTTAAATCTATTGACTAATCAATATTTTAACGCTGAATATTATAAATCAGGGCATTATTGTCCTGATTTTTTTATTATAATAAGGCCTTCCTTTTTTTATGAGAAAGACCTTACTAATTAACCATAAATTATAAAGGACAACTAACTTTAAGAATATTGTAGATGATTTTTTATATTACCAAATTTAGCTAGAGATTATCTTATATGAAATACCATAATTCGGTGATTTTTTTAATTTATAAATACTCTACAAAGGGCATTCTTGGGATAAATTATTAACTTTGCATAAAAGATTAGGATATATGTCTGATGTTAATATTACGGTAATAGATAGAGAAGGCGTTTCTCATACTGTTGCTGCGCCAACTGACATGGCGATGAACGTTATGGAAGTGGTGAGAGCCTACGAATTGGCAGAAGAAGGAACAATTGGTATTTGTGGAGGTATGGCAATGTGTGCGTCTTGCCAATGTTACGTGTTGAGCGAAGATGTTGAGTTGCCAGAGATGCAGGATGAAGAAGAAGCAATGCTTTCAGAAGCTTTTAACGTAAAAGATAATAGTAGATTGGGTTGCCAGATTCATATTACAGAGAATCTAGAAGGCCTTGTTATAGAATTAGCCCCAGAAAGTTAACTTTCTGGGACTTTTTTTCTAAGTATTTTTACCATCAGGTTACTGTTATCATAAAAAGATAAAAGCTTATTGATAACCATTTTTCTTAGCCAATTCTATAATTGATTGTTCTATCGCAACACCTAAGTCATCTGCATTTTTACTTCCTCTTTTTTTCATTTCTGCGTCGATGTATTTTTGACGTTGGATAGAGAGATCAGAGATTTCTTTTTGGATTTTATCTCTATCAGCTGATTTATCGGCAACAATTTTTTGTATTTCAGTTTTAGACTTATCTTTTAATTCGGTCGGTAGATCTTCTTTTTTTATTTTAGAAACATAGTCTTTGTCTTTTTCTGCTTTATCCACAAGATCCCAATGTTCGTTATTGTAGGCATTCTTTTTAGATTTAGATACGGTGCGTTCTACAGCGATGGATTCAGATTTCATAGACGCATTTATATCTTGAGCAATTTGTTTGTTTTTATACGCTGGACCTAGATTTCCATAATAGATATAAGTATTGTTAAGTTTATTATTAAAGTCAGAAATCTTTTTATCATAAGGTGTTTCTATGAAAACAACTTGTTTGTTACTGTCAATATTAAAGTATTTTCCTTCTCCCAAAGTGGCACCATTTTGCCAAAAAGATCGTATGCCTTCTTCGCGATTGCCACAATAGATAGTATTAACATAGATCTTATTTTTTTTGGCTGATGCAATAACATCTTTGTAATCAATTTTTCCTTGGTTAAAGGCTTCGTTTCCTGCAATGTATATCAGTTTCATACTGTTTTCGTTGTCGTTCCATTTTAGATTTTTCGTTGCATCTCTAATGACAGCGCCACAATATTCTAGACCGCCGTTGGTTCTTAAAGCAAATAATTTCTCGGAAATTAAATCTAAATCTTGCGTTAATGGAGTGACTTGCCTGATAAAATTCTCGTCAGAAATTCCGTCATTTCCGTATTCGTACAATGCGATTTCTATTTGGGGAGATTGTCCGTTGTACTTTAGAGTGGTCAATGTATTAACAATATTCCAAAGCCTGGATTTCGCTTGATCTATCAATCCGTCCATACTGTTAGACGTGTCCAGCAGTAGCGCAACTTGGATTTTGTTTTCTTTTGTAAGATCTTTATTGGAGATTTCAACGTTGGGTTGAGCCTTAATATGATCTTGACTTATTCTGGTTTCAGATGATTTTTTAACTAAATAATTGTTGTCAGAAAGCCCTTTGGCGCTCAGTAAAGTAACAGCGCCAAAAGCAAGGGCAAGGATTTTTACATTTTTCATAACGGTGATTTTTATTGGATTTCGTATTTTGTTTTGATACTATATTTTAGCTTGATATTTTCTATGTTAGAGAATTGGTTATCGTCTGACGCTGCATCCAAAGATAAGTTGGCAACTTTTGCTTGTGCATAATATCTCGGCATAACGATATCGCTCGTGTAATCTTCAATTTCTGTGATTTCCATTGGGATACCAGCTTTTTTACCAATACTTTCTAACAGATAATCTGCTTTGTCCTTAGCCGCTTTTAAAGCTTTGATTTTAACTTCTTTTTTGTAATCTGCGATTTTGGTGTTTTTAATTTCGGAGATGTTAATGCTGCTTACCCATTTTTGGTTAAGATCTTCAAATAATTGACTGATAACAGTTTTTGTACTGGCTTTAAATTTGAAACTCTTCGTGAATTTCATTGTCTTAGAGTAAGAATTTTGATACATAGATTGGAAGTTGATATCTTTCTCATTGACATTATTTTTCTTTAAAACCTCGATCATATTTTTCTCTGCTGTTGCCAATTCGTTTTTGTCATTGGCTTTAATTCCGATGCTGAAGATAATTTCGTCCGGTTCTACTTCCATTTCTGCGATCCCTGTTACTTCGATAAAGTTTTTCTTGTTGTCTTGTGCATTAATTAAACTTGTAAATGCGAATAGACTTACTAATAAAAGGTGTTTAAGTTTCATAATTTTAAAATTTACGTGTTGTTTTATGGTGTAAAATTAGCCAGTTAAATTGCCGGAAATTGCCAGACTTGGTGAATCTGGTTTTTGACTTGGTGAATAGCATCGAAACTTAATTTTAGTTTTATTTACTTTGCATAAAAGATTTTATTCTCTTGAAAAATTGGTGCAAAATATTAGTTTTAGTGTTTTTGGGAAATTCCATATTGGTTTTTTCACAGGATTCTATTGGCGTTTCTAAAGTCCAGAAATCAGTTTCGAAACTTAAAAAAGCTGTCGATAAAAACGATAATCGAGGCGTTGCTAATTCTTATGTTAACTTAGGCGATGATTATTTTAACCAAAATAATTTTGCGAAAAGCGAAGAGTTTTATACCAAAGCCAAAACGATCTATCAAAGTCTGAATGATAAAAAAAACCTAGAGACGATTAGCAGAAAATTGGCACAATCTCAGGAAAGACAGAACAAAATTACACCTGCTATTTCTAACTATTCTAAGGCTGCTAATTATGGTATATCGCCAAGAAATAGAAGTATCAATACTAATGATGTCACAAGACTTTCTTCGCCATCAAAAGATGCGAAGTCAGAAGCAATACAAAGCAATATACGTCTTGCAATTGCCGAAAATGATAAGAAAGATTTGGCAGATAGTTATAGCCAAATGGCAGATGTTAACTTGTCTCAGAATAATGCCGTAAAAGCTGAAGAAAACCTTGTGACAGCTTATAAAATTACTAAAGAAGAAGCCCCGCAACAAGCGCTACAAATCAACAAAAAATTGACAGATGTTTACCTTAAGCAAAATAATTTTGAAAAAGCGATAGAGGTCAAAAAGAATATTCTTAAAGAAGATTTTGTTAAAACTAATTCTCAAGAAAAAGTCAATCAAATCCAAGAATTGGCGGATATTTATGTCCAGAAAAATGATCCCAAAGAAGCCGTTAATCTCTTCAGAAATGCATACGAAATTGCCTTACAAAAAGGACATACTTTAGAAGCGCAACGTAGTGTGAAAAAACTCGACAGTCTTTATCAGACGGCACAAAATACTGATGCTTCTATTAATCTGTACAGAGATTTTTTCGGGAAGTTGCCCAATTTGGTAGCCAATGACAGAAGTCTGGTTGATAACAAAATTCTGGAAGATACAGAGCAACGTATTTCTCAGTTGGAAAAAGAAAAACAACTAAAAGACGAGTTAATCAGGAAGAAAAATATCTTTAATTATAGTCTGATTGCAGCAGTCGTTTTGTTATTGCTGTTGACGGGTTTTATATTTTGGACGCTGAGAAAAGTTCAAATTAAAAATAAAAAAATTGCGCTGCAATCACTTCGTCGTGAGATGAATCCACATTTTATTTTCAATAGTCTTAATAGCGTTAACCAATTTATCGCGACTAATAATGAGCTGGAAGCCAATCAATATCTGACTAAATTTTCTAAATTAATGCGAGGTGTAATGGAGAATTCTACGGAAGATTTTATTTCTTTTTCGCAAGAATTGGATCTGCTTCAAAATTATTTAGCTTTAGAAAAAACACGTTTTGCGGACAAATTTGATTTTGAAATTAATATTGATGAATCTCTAAAGTCTCAAAATATTCAGATTCCTGGGATGCTTATTCAACCGTTTTTAGAAAATGCGATTTGGCACGGATTGCGTTACAGAAGCGAGAAAGGTTTTCTCAAGTTGAATTTTGTTAAAGATCAGAATTTACTTAAAATTACCATTGAAGATAACGGAATCGGCATCGAAGAAAGTAAAAAGCAAAAAACCGAACATCAGAAACAACGGCAAGGTCGCGGGATGAAAAATACTCTAGAAAGGATTGCGTTGCTCAATGATCTTTACCGTAAAAATATTCAATGTAAAATTATTGATAAGCCTAATAGTGAAGGTGTATTGGTGAGTATATTGTTAGAGGTTTAAATTGATATTTTAAATATTTCTAAGTCAAGATTCACTTCTAAAATTTAATTTAAAACAATGAAAATAACCGCTGTAATCGTTGATGACGAAAAAATAGCCAGAGATGTTCTCAAGAATTATCTCACAAAATATTGCCCGCAAGTAGAGCTTCTTGGCGAGGCAGAAAATATTAAAGAAGCAGTGCCTTTAATCGCAGAAGTACAACCACAATTGGTTTTTTTGGATGTTGAGATGCCTTTCGGGAATGCCTTTGATGTTTTAGAGGCGACGAAAGATTTTTCTTACGAAACGATTTTTATCACCGCATTTTCGCAATATTCTTTGCAGGCGCTTAACAAATCGGCGAGTTATTATATTTTGAAACCGATTGATATTCAGGAGTTGATTGTTGCGGTTAATAAGGTTGTAGAAAGTTTAGAAAAGAAAGAAGAGCTTAATCGTAACCGAGTTTTACTGGATAATTTAAAACAAAAACCAGACAAGCAACAATTAATTTTGCCAACTTTGCAGGGTTTTGATGTTGTGAGAATCGAAGATATTTTGCGATTGCAAGCGGACGGTAATTTTACCCAAGTTTATCTTAAAGATGGAACTAAAAAGATGGTTTGTCGTTTTCTCAAGCATTTTGATGATTTGTTAGAAGTGCCATTTGTCCGTGTTCATCGCTCTCATATTATCAATATTCATTTTGTTAAATCTTATCATAAAAGCGGAACAGCAACTTTGATGGACGATACAGAGATTGAAGTTTCGGCGAGTTTTAAAGATCAGTTTTTAAAGAATTTCCATTGATATTAATCATCTATCATTAATTTAGAATTAGCTAGGCATTATTTTTGTGATGAGGTAGTCATTCAATTCAATCAAAATTAAATCTATGAAAAATACTAAAAAAATCATCGCATCTTTTGGATTGGCTTTTTTTGGCTTAATGGTTTTTAACTCCTGTTCTGTGGGAATTCCTGAAGGTGCAACAGCTGTCAAGAATTTTAACGTAGATAAGTATATGGGGAAATGGTACGAAATAGCTCGCTTTGACTTTAAGTTTGAAAAAGATCTAGACCAGACTACTGCCAGTTATTCGTTAAACGAAAACGGAACTGTAAAAGTCGAAAATAGAGGCTATAATTATGTTAAAAAAGAATGGAAAGAATCTATTGGTGAAGCACGATTTGTAGATGACAAATCCGAAGCACGGCTTAAGGTTTCTTTTTTTAAACCAATCTGGGCAGGTTATAATGTTGTGGATATTGATGATGATTACAGATATGCTTTGGTTGCAGGTAATAGTTTAAAATATTTGTGGATTTTGTCCAGAACACAAGATATTCCGGATACTATCAAGCAAAGATTTCTAGATAAAGCAGAAAAAATGGGATATAATACACAAAATTTAATTTGGGTGAGTCACAAATAATTTCCTGTAAAATATAATAAGAGTGTAAAAGTTTTTTTGCACTTTTTTTTGTGCTTTCAAAATACTATGATATAATTTTACGTCATTTGCAAAAACAAATTTTCTAAAGTTTGATTATGAAAAATGCTGTTCTTATCACGATTGGAGACGAAATCCTTTCTGGAAATACCATCGATACCAACTCTAACTTTATAGCTACAGAACTAAAATCTATCGGAATATCTGTGAAACAAATTTTCACTATTTCTGATGATATTGATGTTATAAAATCTACGCTTAATGATGCTTTTTCTCTTGGAGATCTGGTGATAACAACAGGCGGATTAGGGCCAACAAGAGATGATAAAACTAAGAAAGCTTTTGCCGAGTTCTTTAATGATACATTAATTTTAGATCCGGCAACGTATAATCATCTTGCCCAATATCTTGAAAAAAGAAACAGAGCCAATTTGTTAGAACTTAATAAAAGCCAAGCCGAAGTGTTGTCCAAAGCTCAGGTTTTGCAAAATGATTTTGGGACGGCACCATGTCAACTCATTGAGGAGAACGGAAAATTGGTTTTCTCTCTGCCAGGCGTTCCGTATGAGGTAAAACCTTTAATTAAAGATAAGATTATTCCGTTTCTTAAAGATAAATTCCGGTTAGACTTTATTTCTACCAGAATAATTTCGGTTGTTAATGTGCCAGAAAGTATCTTGGCGCAACGCATCGAGACTTGGGAAGATCATTTGCCTTCTAATATTGCATTGTCTTATTTGCCAATTGGGACGCGTGTAAAGTTGAGGTTAACAGCTACAGGAAAAGATGCTGACCAACTACAAAATGATTTAGATATTGAAATTGAAAAACTTTTAGAAATTATTGGCGATAATGTTGTCGCCACTTTTGAAGATAAAATCGAAAAAATTCTTGGCGAAATACTAACCGAAAGACAATTGACTATTTCTACTGCAGAAAGTTGTACGGGCGGAGAATTAGCAAAAATGTTAACCTCTGTTGCAGGAAGTTCTGCTTACTTTCTAGGCGGAATTATAACTTATGCTACTCAGAAGAAAATAGATATTCTTGACGTTTCAGAACAGAGTATTCTTGAGAAAACTGTGGTGAGCGAAGACGTTGCTTTAGAAATGTCAAAAGGTGGACAAAAGCTTTTTGGGACTGATATTTGTCTTTCTACAACGGGCGTTGCGGGGCCTAGTAAGGGCGAAGATGGCAAAGATATTGGCACGGTTTATTACTCGATTAGGATTAACGATCGCGCAGAAGTTTATCGATTATACTTGCCTCATTTAGAAAGAACAGATTTTATGAATTTCGTTTCTCAGAAGGTTATTCAGGATTTGGTAGAGCTTTTAGTACGCGATCAAAAAGTCTGATAATATTCATCTATTCGATATGCGAAAGGCAAAAATTGTTTCGTATTTTTGTATAATTGAATTTTTAGATGAAATTATTAATCAGCATATTTATCACCTTCACTATCGCATTGCGTCCCGCTTTGCCATTGGTGGATTATGTGGTTAATTATGATTATATCGTTTCGAAACTTTGTGAAAATAAAAGTAAGCCAGAAATCATGTGTAACGGAAAATGTTACCTTTCTAAAGAATTGGCGAAAAATAATCAATCTTCTAATAAATCCGAATCTACCAAAATCGTAACCAATATTTTGGACAGTTTTGTGGATCAAGATAATTTCAATTTTAATCTATTTCAGCTTCCACGATTAGGGAGTTTTGAGAAAGTATTTTTCCAATCTCAATTTTATTCTTCTTCATTTACAGTGAAGGTTTTTCATCCACCTTTGGTATAGATTTTTGGGAGTGAAAAATGTCTGTTTTATTATTAATGATTTTAATTTTAGAAAAAGATAATTTCAAAAATCAAGTTTAATTTCAATATCAATTTATCGATGAAAATATTTTCTATCGTAGCAATTTTGGTTGTTACGTTCTCAGTGTTGTCTTGTCAGAAAAATGAAAATCTACAAGTAAAACAAGTTTCTCACATGGAGCAAAAGCAAAAGCTTAACATCAAAGTAGTTAATGATGTAGATCCTATTTGCGAAATGAAAACTGCAGATGGCGTACAAGATACATTAACTTATAAAGGTGAAGTTTATGGGTTTTGCAGCTCTTATTGTAAAGATGAGTTTCGTGCAAATCCTGAAAAATATATCCACTAATTATGAATAAGAATACGCCAAACAAGAAGAAATTCTTGGTTCCTATCATTATTATTGTACTGATTATTGTGTCAGTTTTAGGAATTAAAGAATATAGAAATCGTGAGCTTTTCACAGTGATGAAAGCTCCAGATTTTAAATTAACAGATCAGAATAATAAAGCCATTTCTAACCAAGATATGACTGGGAAAGTCTATCTCGTTGAGTTTTTTTTCAGTCATTGTCCTACGATTTGTCCCGTGATGAACACCAATATGCGCCATGTTGAAGATCAAATTAATAATCCTAATTTCGGAATTATTTCTATCAGTATTGATCCAGAAAACGATACGCCAGAGGTTCTTAAAAATCATGCTAAGCAGATTGGCGCCAAATCTCCCAATTGGCATTTTCTGACGGGAGATCGTTCTTACATTGGGACGATTGCAGAGAAATTTAACATTTATGTTGGAGATCAAAAAGACAAAGCAGAAAGTCTTAATCATAGCGGGATGATTGCATTAGTTGATAAACAAGGAAATGTCCGTTGTCGTTATGGTAAAGATGGCATGCCGATTTTGTACTATTCTGGGCTTAATTATGAAGATGCAGAAGGTAAAATGCCTAAACTTAACGGGAAATTCCATCCTGATCGCGAACTTTTGATTGAAGATATACAGAAATTACTAAAGGATTAATCTCTGGTGAAATCTCTCGTTAACCTCTTTTTGGTGCTGTATTTGGTATTGCGTCCTGCGATTCCTGTGGTAGATTATGTCGTTAATTACGATTATATCAAGACGGTTTTGTGCATTAATAAAGCAAAGCCACAATTGATGTGTAATGGCAAATGTTACCTCGGGAAAGAATTGGCAAAAACCAACGATGCCCAAAATACTTCCAAAGGAAAAAATCAAATACAGAATATTTTAGATCTTTATCTAGAACCTTACATTTTAAAAGTCCCAATTAAGTTGATCTTCTTGGTTCAAAATGAATTTAAATTAAAGATAAATTACTATTCTTTTCTATTTGAAAATCAAATTCTGAAGCCTCCAATTTTTTAATTGTTTTTATACTTTTTTATTGAAAGCTCTCACGATTATTTTGAGAGTCAGGTTATTCTATGCCTTTTCTAAACTTAAATTTTAAAAATTAAAACAATGACAATTAAAAAATATTTATACTTATTAACAGTAGTGTTTACCTTGGTTTTACTTTCTTCTTGCAGAAATAATGATGATGATTCAACGGAGATTACAACAGGGAATTTACAAGTCAAATTCGAAAATGGATTTAATAATCTAGGGCCAATCGTGCTAGGGAAAACTACGCAGACTTCAGTTAATGGACAGAAACATAATTTTACGGATCTCAAATATATTGTGAGTAATATTAGCCTTATTGATGACCAAGGAAAGGAGTTTCAGTACCATTATAACAATCCTGATTTAGGTGCTTTTATCGTAGATCAAGATGAGGCGGTTGCCAATGTGATCTATGTTAATCTTAAAGACATTCCGAAGAATAATTACAAAAAAATAAAATTCGGATTGGGGATTTCGCAAAATGCTTATTTGTTAGGTCAAAGCGGGCAAGGCGTTTTCTGGGACAAAGCCAAAGCGAAAGGCATGAACTGGTCTTGGGCTGCGGGATATATTTTTGCGAAATTGGAAGGTTTCTACGGAACAGTTTCTGCGGATAAACCGTACAAAAATCACACTGGTAATATGGGAAATGTTGCGCAGAATAATACGCCAGATTTGTATCGAGAAGTGACTTTGGATTTGCCAACAACGGCGAGAGTAACGTCTAATATTACGCCGTCTATTCATATTTTAGCAGATCTTAATCAGTTTTTGAGTGGTACAACGCCATTAATTTTGGATATCAAAAATGATAATGCAATGGGTTCTAATGGACATTTGGTAAATGTATCAAACAATCTGAGCAAAATGTTTAAAGTAGATCATGTTCATAATGATTAGGTCTAAATTTAAATTCCAAAGTGGCTCTAGCCGGTCACTTTGGAGATTTTTTAGATTGAATGTTGGATGGTTGATGTTAATCTTTACAATCTCATGTTCTGATAATTATGAGTTGGATGCCATCCCAAAAGATGAAGTTTATGCGCTCGATATTCCGGCTCATTTTCCAGAAATAGTTTATAATCTCAAAGAAAATCCTTTAACCAAAAATGGCGTAGAACTGGGGCGAAAACTATTCTATGAAGGTAAATTATCACGAAATAATACGATTTCTTGTGGGTTTTGTCACATTCAAGAATACGCTTTTACGCATCATGGTCATTCTGTAAGTCATGGGATTGATGACCAATTGGGAGTGAGAAATGCCCCGCCGATTCAGAATATGGCTTTTCTCAAAAACTTTACTTGGGATGGCGTGAGTCATAATCTGGAAGAGCGATCTCTAGTGCCTATTACAACTAGTTTTGAGATGGACAGTTCTATATCCGATGTGGTGTCAAAACTTAATCAAGATGCACAATATAAGAAATTGTTTTTGGCAGCTTTTGGGGATGATCATATTTCTGGAGACCGAATTTTCAAAGCATTATCGCAATTTATGTTGAGTATGATTTCTGCCCAATCTAAATACGATCAGGTCAAAAAAGGACTAGCTTCTTTTACCAATGAAGAGCAGAAAGGTCAAAATATTTTTAATCAGAAATGTGCGTCTTGCCACAGCGGAGAACTGTTTACAGACCAGAGTTTTCGCAATACTGGGATGTATTATAACTCTCAATACGAAGATGCGGGCAGATACCGAGTGACTTTGGATCAACAAGATTGGATGAAATTTCGGGTGCCAAGTCTCAGAAATATAGAGTTTACAGCACCTTATATGCATGATGGACGATTTTATTCCTTAGAAGCAGTGCTTAATTTTTATACGGATAATGTCGAGAATCAAGCCAATTTGGATCCGATTTTAAAACAAAATGGAAGATTAGGAATTGCAATTAACAGTCAAGAAAAACTTTATTTGATTGCTTTTTTAAAGACACTTTCTGACCAATCTTTTATCTCTAACCCGAAATTTTCGGAGTAAATTTTACAATAATGAAAAAACAATTAATACTTATTTTTACGATACTATTTTTCTCAAATGCCTTTGCTAATGAATCTTTGGATAGTATTTATTATGCTAAAAATTCTTATTCTGTCAAGGATGATTTTTCTCAAGATTTTTTTTGTGATGCTTGTGGCTGTGCGGCAGGAAATGGTTCTTCTGGTTTCGAATCCTTGTTAAATCCTCAGTTTATTGGGGTTAAATATTTTGCGCAACATTATAAAGCCAAAGAAAATCTGTTTACCAATGATCTTACGCAAGATCAATATTTTAATACATTACAAATCTGGGGGAAGATTCCGGTTACGCAGAAGTTGAGTATTTATGGTAGTTTGCCTTATCATTTTCATTCTAAAAAAACTTTGCAGGGCGATATTAATATTAACGGAATTGGTGATGCAAGCATCATGGGGATTTATCAACTTTTAGACAAAAAAGAAGGTATGCACCAACTCAATGGTGGTTTGGGAGTCAAGCTTCCGTTGGGTAAATTTGATGAAAAAGGAATTACCGCTGTCAATCCAAGTTTCCAATTAGGAACGGGCAGTTGGGATTATCTGTTTGTACTGAATTACAAATATCAAAAAGGGTTATTTTCTCTGTTATTAAATACAGATTATACTTTAAAAACTGAAAATAAAAAGCATTATCAATTCGGGAATCAATGGAATTATGCTGCCACAGGTTTCTACAGACTTTGGAGAAATGAAGATTCTGTATTTTCTGGTAAATTAGGATTACAAGGCGAAGTTTATAATGCCAATCAACAGTTTAAAGAGCAATTGCCCAACACGGCAGGAAGTGCTTTGTACGGAAAGTTGGGATTTGAAGTGTCTTATAAAAAATGGAGCCTAGGGAGTGAAGTCATGCTTCCTGCTTATAATAAATTGGCTGGTGGAGATATTAAAGCCAAATCTCGACTAGGTATTTTTGTCAATTTCGGATTGTAAATTGAATGATGATTATAAAAGCACCTTGCATTTTTTTTGTGAGGTGTTTTTTGGTGCGAAAAATTAAGTTTTTTTTAAGTTGAATTATAAAAGATTGTCACACTTTTTGAGTTTATATAGATTGTATTAATTCTATCAAAAAATTGGAAAAGTCTAAACAAATATTTCAAACGGAAAATAAAAAACGTTGGAGAAATGTAAAGTGGAGCAGTAGAATATTAATTTTTATCGGTGTTTTGCTTTTTGGTGCATTGGCAGTAATGATGTTGCTCAACAGAAATCCTAATTTGCCTTTCAAGGAAGATTATAAAGCAGTGATTACGGCTAGCAAACCGTATTTACAAGAAAATATGATCTCCAAAGAGTATAAAGGATTCCGAAGTTTTATCCACGAAAAAAACATGCAATCTATCGAGTCTAAAATTAAAAAAGCCCGTGAAGATCGCTATAATAATCAAAGCAAAAATTGGTATCAATTTCCTAGCGGTATTAGATCTGCCTTTTATGTAGCCTGGGATCCGCAATCGTTAATGTCTTTAAAGAGAAATATCAAGCATGTTAATTTGGTGTTTCCGGAGTGGTTTTTTCTAGATCCTAAAACAGGAGATCTTAAAACCAATGTCGATCCAGAAGGCTATAAATTGATTAAGAGAACAGGCGTGGCTACAATGCCGATTTTAAGTAATAACTCTAACCAGGAATTTCACTCAGAAGGAATCGGGAAAGTATTGAAAAGTCCGGTTAAAAGAATGGCGCTTATTGACAAATTGACGCAACAATGTCTTCAAAATAAATTTAAAGGGATTAATATAGATTTTGAAAATCTTAATCTGGATTCTGATCAGGTTTTGGTAGATTTTATGTCAGATTTGTCTGGTGTTTTTAAGAGAAATAATCTACTGATCTCTATGGATGTGATGACGGATAATGATGATTATAATATCCAGAAGTTAGATCCTTATGTTGATTATTTTATCCTTATGGCTTATGACGAATATTCGGCTTCGGGAGATTCTGGACCTGTTTCTTCACAAAAGTGGATTGAGCAGCAGACGCAGAAAATGGTAAAGAAAACCAATCCTCAGAAAGTAATTTTAGGTCTTGGTGCTTACGGCTATGATTGGAGTTCTAAGAAAGAAGATAATATTTCTGTGACTTATATGCAGGCTATAACCAAGGCTAATGCAAGTAAGGCAACTATTAATTATGATGATAATACGTTTAATCTTAATTATTCTTACACAGATTCTTACAAAAATATACATACCGTATTTTTTAATGATGCAGCTTCTATTTTCAATACGATGCGATTTTCATCAGAATATCCATTGGCAGGTACTGCACTTTGGCGTTTAGGGAGTGAGGATAGTCGGATTTGGAGCTTTTATAATAAAGATTTGAGTTTCGAAGGTTTGTCTAATTTTAACATCAAAAGTTTAGAAAATGTAAAAGGGCAGACTATGGTCGATTATTTGGGAGAAGGAGAAGTCTTGGATGTTCTTAATACGCCACATGATGGTAAGCTTGCTTTGGAATTTGACCCAAAAGAAAAAATTATCACCAGCGAAAAATATGTCACTTATCCAACCTCTTATGAGGTTAAAAAATATGGAGCGGCACCTCAAAAAGAATTGGTACTAACCTTTGACGATGGTCCAGATGATACCTATACGCCACAAGTCTTAGATATATTATCGAAATATCACGTGCCAGCAGCTTTCTTTTTGGTGGGATTAAATGTAGAGAAAAACCTTCCTTTGGTAAAGCGTATTTTCCGAGAAGGTCATGAGATTGGTAACCATACTTTTACACATGAAAATGTTGCGCAAGTAAGTCCACAGCGTGCTCTAATGGAGATGAAATTAACAAGACTGTTGATAGAATGTATTACAGGGCACAGTACAATTTTGTTCAGAGCGCCTTATAATGCAGATTCTGAACCAACGACTTCTGAAGAAATTATTCCTGTGGCATTGGCTAGACAGCAGAATTATCTTGATATTGGCGAAAATATTGACCCAGAAGATTGGCAACCAGGTATCAAAGCAGATGAAATTGTAAAACGTGTAATGGCTGGCATCAAAGCAGAAAGAGGTAACATTATTCTCTTACATGATGCTGGCGGTGATACCAGAGCAGAAACTGTTAAGGCGCTCAAAGTATTAATCCCAACGTTGCAAAAACAAGGTTATCATTTTACCAATCTTACAACGCTTCTTCACAAAAAAAGAAGTGACTTGATGCCAGAAGTTCCTAAAACTAAATCATATTATATCATGCAACTTAATTTGGTTTTGGCAACAATCGTTTATGGTGTAAGTCATTTTCTAGTTGCACTTTTTACAATTTTTATTCTCTTAGGATTTATCCGATTATTAATTATGATATATTGGGCAATTAGAGAAAAAAGAAAGGAAAAGAATATTGGAGGATTTCCGGTTTTAGAGAATTATCCTAAAGTATCTATCATTGTGCCTGCTTATAATGAAGAAGTTAATATTGTATCATCGTTGCAGAATTTGCTTCGTCAATCTTATCCTAATTTTGATGTTGTCTTTATAGATGATGGCAGTAAGGACTCTACCTACCAAAAGGTGATTGAAGCTTTTAAATCAAATTCTAAATTGAAAATTTTCACTAAAGAAAATGGCGGAAAAGCAACGGCTCTTAATTTCGGGATTTCTCAATCTGATGCAGATTTTGTGGTGTGTATTGATGCGGATACCAAGTTAGAAAAAGATGCTGTAAAACATCTCATCGCTAGATTTCTTAACGCGAAACCAGAAGAAAAAATCGCCGCCGTTGCTGGTAATGTAAAAGTAGGAAACCGAGTTAATTGGTTAACAAGATGGCAAGCAATAGAATATACAACGAGCCAAAATTTTGATAGATTGGCTTATGCTAATATCAATGCGATTACGGTAATTCCGGGTGCTATTGGAGCATTTAGAAAATCTGTTGTCCAAGAAGTTGGCGGTTATTCTTCTGATACTTTGGCAGAAGATTGCGATCTTACCGTTAAGATCCTTAAGAATGGTTATACCGTAGCCAATGAGAATAATGCGGTTGCAATCACAGAAGCGCCAGAAAGTGTTAATCAGTTTCTTAAGCAGCGTTTTCGTTGGACGTATGGCATTATGCAGATGTTTTGGAAGCAGCGCCAGACTTTTCTTAATCCTAAATATAAAGGATTGGGACTTTGGGCGATGCCTAACATTTTGTTATTTCAATATATCATTCCGTTTTTTTCTCCGCTGGCAGACGTTATTATGATTTTAGGAATTTTATCAGGTAATGGAGAAAAGATATTTAGTTACTATTTACTTTTCCTTTTGGTAGATGCATCGTTATCGTTGGTAGCGTTTCTTCTACAGAGAGAAAAATTGACGGATTTATTTTATATTATTCCGCAAAGATTTGGTTACAGATGGTTAATGTACATTGTTTTATTCAGAAGTTTGAGAAAAGCTTTGAAAGGCGAAATCCAAAGTTGGGGATTTTTAAAAAGAACTGGCAATGTCAAAGATATTGAAACTGTAATAGGTTGATTTTCAGTTGAGATAAAATAGATAAATGATTGATTTATTTTGTAACAATCATAATAAGCTTTCGACAAATATTCCATAATTAATTATACATGAAAAAAATATCATTTTCACTACTACTTTTGACAGGGATTTGTACGCAGAATTTTGTTTCAGCGCAAAATACAACTACAATGAGTCAGAGTAACGATAAAGGTTTAGATCTTAGCTTGATGGATAAGTCTGTTCGTCCGCAAGATGATTTTTATAATTACGTGAGCGGTACTTGGATGAAAACTGCTAAAATCCCTTCTGATAAATCTACTTGGGGAAGTTTTAACAAGCTTGCAGAAGATACAGATAACAGCTCTATGACGATTCTTAAATCGTTATTGAAGGATAAATTTGCAGACGGAACAGAGGGTAAAAAAATTCAGGACTTGTATGCGACGTACATGGACATGACGAAGAGAAATGCTGACGGAATCAAGCCAATTCAGGCAAATATCAGCAAGATTGATGCGATTAAGTCGGTTAAAGATCTTCAGAATTATTTAACTTCAGTAACTAAAGAAGGAGAAAATACGTTCTACGGATGGGGCGTAGATGCGGATCTTAAAGATTCTAAAATGAATGTTATCTATCTTGGTGACGCTTCATTAGGGATGGGAAGAGATTACTATCAAAAAGTAAATCCTAAGAATACAGAAACTCTTGCAGAATATACCAAATATGTAGCTTCAATGTTAAAAGAGTTGGGTTACAAAAATGCAGACGCTTCTGCTAAAGCTATTGTTGCTTATGAGACTAGTATTGCAAAAACTTATCTGACTAACGAGCAGAGCCGTGATAATACGCTTCAGTACAACCCAAGAACAATGGCTGAGCTTTCTAAGTTAGTGAAAAATGTAGATCTTCCGGCTTACCTTAAGGCTGTTGGCGTAAATTCTGATAAAGTGATTATCGGAGAAATCGGATATTACAAAAACTTGGACAAATTTATCAATGCCAAAAATCTTCCTGTAATTAAGGATTATCTTAAGTTTCATTTAATAAGCGGAAGCGCGTCTTATTTAAGTGAAAAATTAGGTAACATGAAATTTGCTTTCTATGGTAAATATCTTAGAGGTCAGCAAGAACAAAGAGCACTTAACAAAAGAGGATATGAGTTAATTAATGGTTCTTTAGGAGAAGCTTTTGGTAAATTATATGTAGAGAAATATTTCCCTGCAGAAGCCAAAGCTCAGATGGTAGAATTAATAGATTATCTTAAGAAAAGTTTTGCTGTTCATATCAATGATCTATCTTGGATGTCTGCTACAACTAAAGTTAAAGCAACAGAGAAGCTTAATAAATTTACGGTAAAAGTAGCTTATCCAGACAAGTGGAAAGATTATTCTCAGTTAAACATTGTTTCTGAAGCGAAAGGAGGAACATTGTATGGTAACCTACAGAACATTTCTGAGTGGCAGTATAATAAAGATTTAGCTAAAATCGGAAAAGCCGTTGATAAGACAGAGTGGGGCATGACGCCACAGACGGTTAATGCATATTACAACCCAGTAAATAACGAAATCGTTTTCCCAGCAGCTATTCTTCAGCCGCCTTTCTTTAATCCACAAGCTGATGCTGCGGTTAATTTTGGTGGTATTGGAGCTGTTATTGGTCACGAGATGAGTCATGGATTTGATGATTCAGGTGCACAATTTGATGCAGACGGTAACTTGGTAGATTGGTGGACGCCAGAAGATAAAGCTAACTTCGAAAAAGCAACGAAAGCTTTGGCTGCACAATATGATAAATATGAGCCTGTAAAAGGGACTTTCGTTAACGGAACTTTTACTAATGGAGAAAATATTGCCGATCTTGGTGGTGTTAATATTGCTTTTGACGCTTTGCAAATGTATCTTAAAGACAAAGGAAATCCAGGTAACATTAATGGTTTTACTCAAGATCAAAGATTCTTTATGAGTTGGGCAACAGTTTGGAGAACCTTATCTAGTGAGAAGTACATGATGAATCAAGTCAAAACAGATCCGCACTCTCCAGGATATTTCAGAAGTTTTGCGCCACTTATTAACGTTGATGCTTTCTACAAAGCTTTTGATGTAAAAGAAGGTGACAAGCTTTATAAAAAACCAGCTGATAGAATTAAAATCTGGTAAGCATATCAAAACCGCTCTCATAAGGGCGGTTTTTATTTTTTAGCTTCTGGCTCGTGTTTTAGAAAAATTAATTTTATCTTTGGTTAATCAAACAATAGCATATTTGTTGCAATTGTTAAAATTAAAAATTATGAAGAATATATTTTTAGCAATAACGGCAGCCTTAGTGATTACCTCGTGTACAGCAACTAGCGGCGCAAAAGTAGGCACAGCACAACCTTCATTAGTAGGTACAGAATGGGTTTTGGCAGAAGACGTTAACAGTGAGCAACCTACTTTGTCAATCGTAGCCAATAAAATTTCGGGAAATGCAGGATGTAATAACTATTTCTCTAACAGTTTTACGAGCAATCCTAAGCTTGGAGATTTTGTAGCCTCTAATATCGGATCTACAAGAAAAGCATGTATCAATATGAGCGTAGAAAATAACTTCCTCAATATGCTACAAGAAGCTAATAAGTATATCGTAACCGATACAACATTAGAACTTTATAAAGACAAAATATTGCTTTTGAAATTCAATAAGAAATAAGAACATAAAAAAAGGAACTCAATTAGAGTTCCTTTTCTTTTTCGGTTATATAAAGAGCGATTAAGCCTCTTCTTCTTCCTCTTCGTCGTATTTTGCCAACTCTTCATCACACCATTTAAAGGCATCTTCAACCACTTTAGTAGCCTCGTTAGCAACAGTTTCCTCATCATCTCCTTCTAGATCATCTAGCCACTCAACTTCTTCTTCCTCAACGTTTAGGATAAAACGAGGATATTCTGTATGAACAACAAATAGATCTTCTGGAAACTCCGAATTATCAGCTAATAAAAACTTAGGTAATTTCATCTTATAAAAATTTTAAAGGTTTCTAATTATTTTTTTTGGAGCAAGTAATATTTCACTTTTTTCCAAGTATCTACCCGCTTTTCGTTGCAATCTTTTATTGATGCTTTCGCGTTGCTTAGCAATCAACAAAAGGATTTCCACTACAATCGGGGCTAGGTTTTAAGATTTTTCATCATTTCGAAATCTCCTAAAATCCAGTCCTCAAAGATAACAAAAAAACAAATGCCAGCTTTATTGCTTTTGTTTTATTCTACTAATTTTTGAAGCTTATTTTATCTTAAGCAAAATCTTTCCTAATCTTGGTAATGGCGACTTTCATATCGCTATTATATTGTTCTTTTTCTATTCTTATTGGTGGTGCTTGGCGTACATCACAGTCAGATATACTACAAGATTCGCAGGTTACACCTACATTTATCGTTTTTATAGCGGGTGATTTAGCAAAATTTATTTTCTTCAATATTGTAGAATTTAATAAAATTCCTAGACAATAACTTCTATTGCTTCCATCAGAAAATGGGTTTTTTTGCGACGTAGAGATCACAAGATAACTCACACCTTGATCTTTATAATGCGAAATTTGAGCAGCTGTTATGCTTTCATTTTCCTTCAAGTCTTGTAAGTTTTTTACCGCAATCCAACGTCTGCAATAATGCTCATTGGTGGCGTTAGAGTGGGGCGCTTGTTGATGGTTGAGGTGTAGTTCTTTTATAATCTGTATTCTATCAGTATTTTTCTTTTTTACAAAACAGAGATAAAAAAGATCTTTAATATTCATCTCAGAAGAAAGTACATTGGTGAGACGATAGTAAAAAGTCTCTGGTGACTTTGTAAAGTGCTCTATAAGATCCTGGAAATATTGCGGTTCCCAATTCCGTTGATATAAGAACTCAGAAGTTTTATCAATAATTTCCTTTTTAGAAATCAATAGACAACCTGCAAAATATGAGGCGTAAAAGTTGTTCAGTATTTCTTCAAAGCTCCCGAAATCTAGCCAAGAATAGGTGTTAGGTCTCGATTTTAGAGCCAGTACATTAAAGCCAATTTCCTTTGCTAGGATAAAAGTTATTTGATCTTTTTCTAACATTTCGTTCAGGAGAAGGTAGTTTTTTTCAGGAATATAGAGTGATCTTAAGTTGCCTAATGTGTCATATTTAGAAAAGTTTTCTGATGAAATCTGATACCCGAATTTTTCTGTTAATATATGTTCTAAAGTTTTAGAATTAAGATTTTGGTTGAGTTCTAGATTATTTTCAATCCCAAATTCTACTGCCTTTTCTTCGATTTCGGGGAAGTAATTATCATTCAACTCTTGGAAAGATCGTAAGACAGCAAAGTAAAATCGCTCTTTGCCCAAGTTATAATTTTGTGCAATTTCTATCAAGGCGTTAATAAAGGCAGTCACTTTTTTTGGTGCATCACTAATGATGCTGATGAGGTTATTTTTACTAATCCCAAAAAGCTCCAACGGTATTTCCTTAAAAAAATCAGATTGTAATATTTCTCCAAAAGGTGCAAGACTTTTATCCAATTTTGTAGAAACAAGATCATCAAAAGTACAAGCTAATGCCTCAGAAAGCTGAAGGATTTTGTCGTGTTTTGGATATTTTTTTCCGTTTTCTATTTCGTTAAGATAAGATTTTGACAAGCCAGTTTTGGTGGCAAGATCTTGTAGCGACCAACTTTTTTTCTGGCGTTGTTGTTTTACTTTAAGTCCAAAAACGGTTTTGATAAAATCACTTTCTGTCTTCATATTTCAAAGATAAAAATATTAAGCGATTTTCCGCATAATAATTTAATGTTAAAATTTAGCGAACGTTCGCTAATTGTGAAAATATTTTTTTAGGTTTGTAATGTCAAATCACAAAAACAATCTTTATGAAAACAGAATCATTAATAAAAATAGCTTCAGAGAACTCTTATAATGAATGGTTTAATGTTGAATTAGATGATTTCTTGCTGGCGCTTCATCAGAAATTTAATCCAGAAAGATTAAGGCTTTTGGCCGCGAGAAAGCTTCAACAAGTAGAGTTTGATCATCATGTTTTACCGACATTTCCACTAGAAACTGAAGCGGTGAGAGCTGGCGATTGGACTTGTGATCCTCTGCCAAGTGATTTGTTAGATCGTCGCGTAGAAATTACAGGTCCTGTGGACAGAAAAATGATTATTAATGCACTCAATTCTGGTGCTAAAACTTTTATGGCAGATTTTGAAGATAGCAATGCGCCGACTTGGGATAATTGTATGCAAGGTCAGATTAATCTGTCGGATGCCATCCATAAGAACATTGATTTTACAGCAGAAAACGGGAAAAGTTATCAACTTAATGACCATGTTGCTACCTTATTAGTTAGACCGCGAGGGTTACATCTTAATGAGAAGCATCTTATCATCGACGGCGAAGAAGCGTCTGCATCATTGGTGGATTTTGGGATCTATTTTTTCAAAAATGCAAAGACATTAATTAAGAACGGAAGTGGTCCTTATTTTTATCTGCCAAAATTAGAACATTATAAAGAAGCCCGTTGGTGGAATGACGTTTTTGTTTTCGCTCAAGATTATTTAGATATTCCGCAATCCACGATAAAAGCAACAGTTCTCATAGAGACGATTACAGCATCTTTCCAGTTAGATGAGATTTTATTTGAATTAAAAAATCATAGTGCAGGTCTCAATTGTGGTCGTTGGGATTATATTTTTTCTTACATCAAAAAGTTCAGAAACTTAACCGAATTTATCGTTCCAGATAGAGATCAAGTAACGATGACATCGCCTTTTATGGAAGCTTATTCTAAGAGAGTTATTGAGATTTGTCACAAAAGAAATGTCCATGCGATCGGCGGTATGGCAGCTCAGATTCCTATTAAAAACGATGAAGAGGCTAATCAAAGAGCTTTTGATAAAGTAAAAGCGGATAAGTTGCGTGAGGTAAAAAATGGTCATGATGGCACTTGGGTGGCGCATCCCGCATTAGTGGAAGTTGCAAAAGCGATTTTTGATGATTATATGCCAAACAATAATCAGATTGATAAAAAACTTAGTTATCAAATTAAAGAAAGCGATCTGCTAGAAATTCCTACGGGAACGATTACCGAAAATGGGGTTAGAAAAAACATTAATGTCGGGATTTTATACATAGAAAGTTGGCTTAACGGTGTTGGCGCAGCAGCCATCTATAATCTCATGGAAGATGCTGCTACGGCAGAAATTTCTAGAACGCAAGTATGGCAATGGCTTAATAATCAAGCAAAGTTGGAAGACGGTAGAATCTTGACCAAAGAATTAATTTTAAAATGGCAAGAGGAAGAATTGCTTAATATCAAAAATTATCTGGGCGAACAACGTTACCAAAAAGGAAAATTTAAGCGGGCAACAGAACTCTTTGATTCTTTAATATTTGATGATGAGTTTCAAGAGTTTTTAACCATAAAAGCTTATCAATTTATTTAATTGTAAAAAGTATAACGTACAATGAAAAAAGTACATTTTACTTAATTCAGTAGACTTTTTTTACATATAAAAATCCAAATCACAAAATACAATGAAAACAACATCACAAAAAATCGAAGCACTGGAGCAAGATTGGCTCACTAATCCACGTTGGAAAGGCGTACAAAGACCTTACAGCGCAGAAGAAGTTTTGAAACTTAGAGGATCGTACAAAATTGATTACACCATTGCAACAGAGATGGCGCAGAAACTTTGGTATAAACTCAATACTCAGGATTTTGTCGCAGGATTGGGCGCTTTAACAGGCAATCAAGCCGTGCAAGAAGTAGATGCAGGCTTAGAAGCTATTTATCTTTCTGGTTGGCAAGTAGCGGCAGATGCTAATTTGTCTGGAGAAATGTATCCCGATCAGTCTCTATATCCCGCTAATTCTGTTCCGTCTGTAGTTAAGAAAATTAATAATGCTTTGTTAAGAGCAGACCAAATACAATCCGTTAACGGCGGTGGTGATAAAGAATATCTGGTGCCGATTGTTGCCGATGCAGAAGCAGGTTTTGGTGGAAATCTTAATGCTTTCGAGTTGATGAAACAAATGATAGAAGCAGGTGCGGCAGGCGTCCACTTCGAAGATCAGTTGTCTTCTGCTAAGAAATGTGGGCATCTTGGTGGCAAAGTTTTGGTACCAACACAAGAAGCAGTTAACAAATTAATTGCGGCGCGTCTAGCGGCAGATGTTTTGGGCGTTCCGAGTTTGATTATTGCAAGAACAGATGCCGATGCTGCTGATTTACTAACCTCTGACATTGATGATAGAGATAAGAAATTTGTGACTGGTGAGCGAACTTCGGAAGGTTTTTATGTTGTGAATAATGGCGTAGAACAAGGTATTGACAGAGGATTATCTTATGCGCCTTATGCTGACCTGATCTGGATGGAAACTTCTAATCCTGATTTGGACTACGCA
The DNA here is from genome assembly GCF_053553015.1 of Chryseobacterium electrogenes. Lineage (NCBI taxonomy): Bacteria > Pseudomonadati > Bacteroidota > Flavobacteriia > Flavobacteriales > Weeksellaceae > Chryseobacterium > Chryseobacterium electrogenes. Next base: position 55,440 of record NZ_JBNPPB010000002.1, read on the forward strand.
AGACAATTTGCAGAAGGTATCCATGCGCAATATCCAGGAAAAATGTTGGCTTACAATTGTTCTCCTTCTTTTAATTGGGCGGCAAAGCTTTCTGTTGATGAAATGTTGACGTTTCGAGAAGAGTTGGCAAAGATGGGCTACAAATTCCAGTTTATCACATTGGCAGGTTTCCATGCGTTGAACACTGCTATGTTTGAGTTGGCTTTGGCTTATAAAGAACGCGGAATGGCGGGCTATTCTGAGTTGCAAGAACGAGAATTTGCGTTACAAGCGAAGGGTTTCCGCGCAGTAAAGCATCAGAGCTTTGTTGGGACAGGTTATTTTGACGAAATTCAAAATGTGGTAACTAACAGGTCATCTGCAACAGTTGCTATGAAAGATTCTACAGAAGCGGCTCAATTTCATTAAAATTTAATGTTAATCTTGTAATTGTTATTTCTAAAAACCCCTGGTTTCTTTCGAGATCAGGGGTTTTGTGTTTTTAATTAAGCTATGGTCGCTTTCGTTTATTTTTTGAAATCGTTGTATTCCCTAACAATTTGTACAACGTTTTTGGTCGATAGTTTTTTACTTTCAACTTTTTCTACAAGAGGTTTGTTGTCCGACATAAATTTAATAACGTTCTCTTTTAATATTTTATGTAACCCAAAATAAGTTGGTGACGGGCTATAAGCTGCAAAAACTTCTGCATACTTTTCGTCTTTATTTTTGATATAATAGTAAAATTCAGGAAGGTCTTTACCAGCAATATAGTTTGTTGATAGCTTAAGATTTCCTTCTTTATCAAAAGAATAATCAGCAATAACATACAATTCATAATACCCAGAAAGTATATTTAGCATCCATTCTGACGAGAATTTTGTTTTTTTCTCATTAGCTATCGAGATGTTTTCTATATGATAGATTTTATTATTGGAAGAATAAAAATCTATTGCTTTTATGGTGTTTTTTGAGATTGCTTCAGCTTTTGCGTTATCGTCATTTTTGAATTTTATTTCCTTTGAATCGGATAAGCTCTTTCCGTTAACTAGTCCAGACTTTTTATTTCCATCAGATAATTCGATAACTGCTTTTTGAAATTTTTGACTGTAAGTGGCTATTGATAATAATGTCGCTAGTCCAATTAATAAATTTTTTGCCATATAAATATAGGTTAATGATTTTGTTTGATTTTTCGGCAATTTACAAAAAAAGCCTCTCGAAAAAATCGAAAGGCTTAATAGTTTTATGAATTAATACATCAATTTGTAATATTCATCTGCCATTCGGTCGCTATTAAACTGAGTTCTAACGTCAGTCATTGCTGTTTGGCTAATATTACGCCATTTATTTTTGTCTTTATAATAAGTAGGTACAATTTCGTTTTCTAAAATATCATACAACTTGTGTAGGTCATAGGCATCTTGCTCTATCGTTGTCATATTATCATAATCTGCTTTTGGTACGACAAAAGAGTTTTCGCCGTGTTTTGCAAACTCAGGGATCCATCCATCATCGGTCGATAGATTAACAGAACCGTTCATTGCTGCGGTCATACCAGAAGTACCAGATGCCTCGCGTGGCACTCTTGGATTGTTAAGCCAAAGGTCAGAGCCTTGTTTTAACGATTTACTTAATGATAATTCATAACCAGTAAGGATAGCCATGTTTTTATAATTTTTGCTTTCTTCAACTAAATTATTAAAGGTAGAAATTGCACTATAATCCATTGGATAAGGTTTTCCTGCCCAGATAATTTGTACTGGATAATCTTTATTTTCTAATAATCTACGGAAACGCTCTTTGTCTGCCAAAAGTAAATCTGCTCTTTTGTAACCGGCAAAACGTCTTGCCCAGACAATTGTTAATACATTAGGATCAAACAATTTACCAGTTTGATCTGCGACGATACGGAAGGCTCTCTTTTTAAGATAATGTTTTCTAAAATCGAAAGTCTCATTTTCGCGCTCATCTTTAGCATTATAAAGAGGTTTGTCCGCCCAATATTTGAATTCTTGAGCATTGGTAATCGATTTGATTTCGCAGATTCCGGGATATTTATTCCACATTTCGCGAGAAACAACGCCATGCAATTGAGAAACGCCATTGGCTATTTTTGCCATTCTTAGTGCACAAAGAGAATGGTTGAAACGCTCGTCTTGCACACCTTCAATTTGTTTTACTTCGTCTATGCTTAATCCAGAAAAGTAGGACATATCATGACAAAGGCTTAGGTCGTGCTTCTCGTTACCAGCTTCTTCTGGTGTGTGGGTTGTAAAAACCAACTTTTCTTTGACCTTATTAAGATCTCCACAGTATTTTTTTAATAAATAAAATGCTGCTGGTAAGCCATGAGCTTCGTTAAGGTGATAGATGTCACGATCTAGATTAATTTCATCTAATAATTTGGCACCACCTTTACCCAATAAGATGTATTGCGCAATTTTAGTAGACTCGTTAGCATCGTATAATTTGTGGCAAATAGTCTTAGAAAGATGGTCGTTTTCTGGCACATCCGTACTTAAGAAAAATATAGGACATGTTTTGAAAGTTTCGGGATTAAGGTACCATACTTTTACCCAAACTGGAGCATTATGAATTTCAATCTGAAATTTAATCCCAGTATCTTCTAAGTAAGAATACATTTTCTTGGTCCATACTGGATTAAGTGTCTGATCTGGATTACGAGCTTGGTCATAATATCCATATTTCCAAAGAATACCGATGCCTATAAGATCTTGCTTTAGGTTATATGCACTTCTCATGTGGGAGCCTGCTAAAAATCCTAATCCACCACTGTAGACTTTAAGGGATTGATCAATAGCAAATTCCATGGAGAAGTAGGCTGCTTTTTTGGTATAAAGAGGATTGATGCTGTAAGGCATCTTATAGCTTTTAAAATCCATTTCGTCATCATTTTATATTAACAAATGTAATAATTCTGAAGTAATTGAAGTACTAAGATTATCATCTGCATAAAAGTTAATAGTATGTCGGTTTTGATTAATTTTTCGTAATGATGGATTTTGTGTTGTATAAAAGTGTAAATTTATTATGTTGATAATTGTAAATCAGTAGATTATGTTGTTTACAGAAGATCTTGGGAAAAATTTGGAGTTGTGCATGTTGCGACAAGAATCTAGCGCAGAGAAATTGCGATTTTGGTGTGGCGAGATAGATCAAGAAAAATTATCTGAAAGAGATTCTTACAAGAAAAAGACAGAAATATTGCTTCTGAGTAGTCTGTTGAAGCATTATCCAGATATAGAAATTGAAAATCTGACAGGAGAAAGTCCTGATTTTATTGTTAAAATCAATAATAAAAGAATTGGCTTAGAAATTTCTGAGATTATTAACGATTTAGAATTAAAGAAAAAAGAAATTATGATTAATCATATTTTCCGTGATGTCGAAAAGCAACTCATAGAAATGCAAGTAGAAAAGGGAATTTATCATATTGATTTTAGTACCCACGTTACCGATTTTTCTCAGAAGAATCTTTTGGTACAAGAAATAATTTCTACCATAAAGCAATTGAAAAAATCTAAATTAATAAAAACTATACGAAGAACGCCCTATAAAAAAGGCGTTCTTTTGGTATTAGATTATGGGATGTCACTTTTTGATGCACTAGAAGCAGAAAAGATATTACACATCATAGAAAAGAAGAATAATAAGCATTTTCTATACAGTAAAAAGATTGATAATTGCTGGCTAATCCTAGTGTCTAATATGCATAATATGTCGTCCCGATATAGTTATATCCACGAGCCAGAAATTCTTAATTTTGTAGAAAGTCCCTTTCAGCGGATATTATATTTAGAAAATCTCTACAGCGAGATGGTGGTGATTAAGTAATTTTTTTTACAAGATTATTTTCTATTAAATTTCTGAAAATTATTGCGTTGTAAATTGAGTTTCTGATCTACTTTATAAGGCGTTAATACTTTCGGCCTTAAGGTATCTTTTGGGTCAAAAGTAATTCTAATATCAGGATTTACCGTGCTAATAATTTCTACAGAACGGATGTTAGCCATATCAGATTCTGCTTTTAGATAAAATTTCATAGGTTCTTTTTCTAAATTTTCATTGTGTAAAAACTGCTGGATTTCTTTTCGGTTTTCGAGGTAATTGCCCTTTGATAGCCAAGTAAAAGCAAATCCTGTGATTAGGCTTAATAATGGAATGCAATAGGTTAAACTTCCGAGATTTTTAAATAGTAACTGGAAATATACTAGCCATATAGGAAGTATAAAAGGTGAAAGTAATCTATAATCTATAGCATTAACTGAATAAAAAAACTGAACAAAATAAGAACAAGTAATACCGATAATGCTTATCCAAATCATTAAATTTTGGATGTCAGTTAATTTATTTTTTATTATTAAGATTGATAAAACAATGATATTAGCTAATCCAATCCCATAGATGAAGAAATTAATTTTACCACCATTGGGATCTGCAATGTGTATAAAAGGATTAAAACTGGTTGTCAAACCTTGGAAGCATTCTATTAATAATTGCGATGTTGGTTTCAGCCCAATATTAAGAAAGCTATCCACATAGTTTTTGTTAAAATAATCAATATAGAAAAACTTGAAAAAGATTATAAAAGCAATACCTACAATCGCTGATATGATAAAATATTTACCATAGTATTTTTTTATGTTTAACAGCCCAAACCATCCCATGGCAGCCATGATAAACAATGCGCTATATCTTATATTGTATAAGATAATTAACAGAATACTAAGACCTATAATTGCTTTTGTAGAGCTAAGTTTTCCGTCAATGATTTCCTTTGAGAGATAGATAAGAAAAAAAACAAACGGTAATGTTAATGCCTCGCTCATTGTATAAGAAAAAATCGAAACAAAACTAAATAATGCAGATGTTGCGACAACTTCTTTGAAATAAAATCGTTTTCTATAACTGAAAATCAACATGATGGTAAAAGCTAAAATACCAATCAACTTGCTACTCCAGAATTCGTCTAAGCCAATGTAGGTCAGTATTTTTATAGAAAAAGGATAGCCTAATGGAGCGGTTGTATTATCTATAATTGGCAATAGATGAGCTTGACGCATATATCTTATAGAATCTGGATTAACACGGCCTTTCTCATTAAGTAGAAACCTTATTACAATCATAATGTAAGTGATTGTAATGATTATTGTATTAATAATAGATAGTCTGCAGAAATTGTCAATTTTTAAGATTAATTTGTTTTTCGTCATAATCAATATTGCTTAATCTATTGTAATAATCTCGTTTTTACTATTTACTAATTTTCTCTTAACAGGCTCTTTGTAACCACTATTTAGTAAGCTTTTATATATTTCTTTATTAGAATTATCATAACTAATATTAGCCATTTCTAATAATGAGTAAAAAGTAGATGTAGAAACTGCTTTTTTATCTTTATTATTATGCATGGCCTGTACTTTATTTGGATAAAAATCTTTGTATTTATTAGAATACCAAACAATATAAGGAATTTCATATTCAAATTTTGTTGGATTCTCACTACCATGAAAGATAGTTTTATTATCATCATAAAGATTCTCTCCATGGTCTGATAAATAAAATAAGCCCGAAATTGAATTCGATTTTTGTACATTATTAATTAAAGATGACAAGAAATAATCCGTATAAAGAATAGAATTATCATATGCGTTGATTAATTTTTCTTTAGAGTCAAGACCAATATTGGTATAGCCAGATTTGCTTATCGTTGGTGTAAATTTTTCAAAATCTTCGGTATATCTATTGGAATAACGAAAATGACTTCCTAGAGTATGTATGATAATAAATTTCTTTTTATTCTCTTTATTCTCTATAATTTGATTAATCTTTTTAAGAATATCCATGTCATAAAAATTACCAGAACTTATATCAGATTGTGTAAAGTAAGTGTAATCAGCTACCGATTTTAATCTTTTGACAAGTGGAGTAGATATATTCTGTACACCAATCCAAGCAGTGTAATATCCCGATTCTTTAAAAGCATCCAATATTGTTTTCTCTTTATACTGAAGGTTAAGTTGATCAGGATTAGCTCGCGTTATAATCTGTGGAATAGATTGTAAAGTAAGTGTAGCTGCACTATTAACATTAGAAAAAGCGATTATATTTTCTATTTTATCTAGATGAGGCGTGGTTTGTCTTTCGTATCCGTAAAGATGAAAGTTATGTCTTCTGGCAGTTTCTCCAATCACTAAAATGTAAATTTCATTCTCATTATTATGAGATATTTCTTTAGCATTAAAGGTAAAATTATTAATTTCCTTAGCTAATGCTTTATTGCTTTCATTAGCTTCTATTGCATTAATTCCATTTATGATGAAGTTAGTAGGGAAAACTTTCTTGTATTTTTTAGTCGTATTTTCTAGCGAAATATCTAAGCGATCTTTAAGGTTTATTTCTTTACTTAATAAGTTATACATGCTATAAAATAACACCGAATTAATAGCAAGAAAAGCTAAAATGAAATAAAGCTTTACCTTTAATTTGATATTAATTCTATCCACAAAAGTTATTAGGTAGCAGTAGATAATTAAAATTAAACCTAAAAAGCTTAATTCTAAAATATTGGATGATAGTTGTTCTTTAATCTCTAAAAAATTAGAATTAAAAACACTCTCCATAAACCCAATATTAATAGGGAGTCCTGTTATTTTGACAAAGCCAATTTCTAATGGTGAGAGTAGGAGAAAGAGGATCCCAATTCTAAAGTAAGTCTTTGTGTTAAAGATAATAAAAGGAAATAACCACACCAATAAAGATAATACAAGATAGGATAACTTTAATTTTAAACTATTTTGTAAATCGGTAGCATAAAATAAAGTGTAGAAATTAGGAATTAATAAAATTAAAAATAATATACATTGGATGAAAAGTTGTGATTTTAAATCCTTTTTTATTATAGCCCTATTAATTACCTTTTTTCTATTCATCATGATTGTAATTATTTTTAATTAATAAAACTAATCTTAAAAAAGTATAGTTTTTTAAGATTAGTTTTTAACAAATTGTTATTAATTATCATTTAGCAAACATTTTAGAAACCTTTTCGGCTTTTTTACTTTCAGAATAATCGTAAAAACCTTCACCAGACTTCACTCCTAATTTACCAGCCATTACCATGTTAACTAATAATGGATTAGGCGCATATTTTGGATTTTTAAAACCGTCATACATCACGTTAAGAATTGCTAAACAAACGTCAAGACCAATAAAATCTGCCAATTGCAAAGGACCCATTGGATGCGCCATTCCTAGCTTCATCACGGTGTCTATTTCTTCTACGCCAGCCACATTGTTATATAAAGTTTCTATGGACTCATTAATCATCGGCATCAGTATTCTGTTAGCTACAAAACCTGGGTAATCATTAACTTCCACAGGCACTTTGCCTAAGTTTTTTGATAAGTCATAGATCGCATCAAAAGTTTCTTTGGACGTAGAGTAGCCCTTGATAATCTCCACCAATTTCATAATCGGAACGGGATTCATAAAGTGCATGCCGATTACTTTCTCAGGTCGAGAAGTTGCCGCAGCAATTTTTGTGATAGAAATGGAAGATGTATTGGTCGCCAAGATGCAATGTGCTGGAGAAAACTCATCCATCTGCTTAAAGATTTTCAGCTTTAAGTCTTGATTTTCTGTCGCGGCTTCCACGATAAGATCAGCATTGTTTGCAGCATCTTGTAATGCTGTAAATGTTGTGATGTTAGCTAGTGTTTTTGCTTTTTGGTCTTCTGTAAGATTACCTTTTGCGATGATTCTGTCAAGGTTGGTGGTGATGGTTTTAATCCCTTTGTCCAACGCATCTTGAGAAACATCAACTAGACTTACCTTAAATCCTGTCTGAGCAAAAGTATGGGCAATACCATTTCCCATAGTTCCTGCGCCTATTACGACGATATTTTTCATATATTTTTATTATTTATTCTAAAATTATTTTTTTTTGCGAAAATACCACATCATCACATCATCACATCAACGCATTAGCTAATCAATTCCACGATTTTTAAAGCTACTTTAAGCGCTTCAGTTCCATCTTCAAGAGAAACTTGGATGGGTTCATTTTTTTCAATTGCATCGGCTAGACTCTCTAACTCGTCCAAAATTGCATTATTTGGTTGGATGTTAGGATACTCGAATAAGATTTGATTTTTTTCGCCTTCCGCATTTTCAATAATCATATCAAAATCAGACGGATTTTCTGGTGCTTCTTTCATCCTGATCACCTCCGCTTTTTTCTCTAAGAAATCTACAGAAACGTAAGCATCTTGTTGAAAAAATCTAGATTTTCTCATGGCTTTCATTGAGATTCTAGACGTGGTAAGATTGGCAACACAACCATTCTCAAATTCAATTCTGGCATTGGTGATATCTGGAGTTTTGCTCACGACACAGACACCACTCGCATGGATATCTTTTACAGGAGATTTTACCAAACTCAACAAAATATCAAGATCGTGAATCATCAAGTCCAAAACTACAGAAACGTCCGTACCTCTTGGGTTGAACTCCGCCAAACGATGGATCTCGATAAACATCGGATTTTTAATATAATCTTTGGTTGCGATAAAAGCTGGATTATAACGTTCTACGTGCCCAACTTGCGCTTTGATGCCTTTTTCTTTACACAATCTTAAGATTTCTTCGGCTTGTTCTAGCGTTTGAGTGACTGGTTTTTCAATGAAGAAATGCTTGCCTTTTTCTATGGCTCTTTTAGCATAATCGAAATGATATAAAGTAGGCGTTACAATATCCAAAACATCTATCTGAGACAGCAACTCATCAAGATTGTCAAAGTATTTATAGCCAAATTCTGCTTCTAATTTTTTACCATTTTCTGAGTCGTTATCAAAGAAACCAACCAAATCATATTTTTCTGATTGATTAAGTAGTCTCAAATGGATTTTTCCTAAATGTCCTGCGCCGACAAGGCCTGCTTTTAGCATATTGAAGTCTGTTTTTTTAAGGATTGTAAAGATAATAATTTAAAACTTTTAGGTTTTATTTTTTTTACATTAATCTAATTGGATTTTCTTCCCAGACTCAGAACTTGCTAGAGCAATTTCCATGATTTTTAGGCTTTTTACTGCTTCGGATGCAGGGACAGGCACTTCTTCGTGCAACACAATACTTCTGTATAAGGCATCAAATAATTCTAAATAATTACCCTGTTCTGTATCGATGTGTACTCTGTTATTATTGGTATTGAGAAGTCCTTTTTTAGCCGGATCTTCTGTGCCCCAAGTCTCGCGATTAGGGATTTTACCAAGCTTAAGATCATCTTCTTGCACATCACCTCGCTCTTTGAAAAAGCTGCCATTTCTACCTTGCAAAACATAACCTGCAGATTGTTCTTTCGCAAAAAATGTTGACTTGAGTCTCACTCTGTTATTAGGATAAAACAATAAAATATCGAAATAATCATTAACCTCGCTATCAGGGCGCAAGCTTCTGATATCCGCAAAAATAGCTTCTGGCTCACCAAATAATACCAAAGCCTGATCGATAGTATGTGCGCCCAAGTCCATTAAAATACCGGAGCCTGGTTGATTTTTTTCTTTCCAAGCTTTTGGGCTGAGGTTGGGATTATACCTTTCGAATCTTATTTCTGCTTCTAGGATTTCTCCCAATTCTCCGCTTTCTAAGACTTTTTTTACCGTTAAAAAATCGCTGTCCCAACGTCTGTTTTGATAGACGCAAAGTTTCAAGTTTTTGGATTTCGCTAATTGGTAGAGTTCTTCGGCTTCGGCAGAAGTTGTTGTAAAGGCTTTTTCTACCAAAACATTTTTACCCGCATCTAAGGCTTTTTTAGCATAGTCAAAATGCGTAAAGATTGGCGTGTTTACAATGATAAGGTCGGCATCACTTTGTAAAACATCTTCTAAAGTGTCAAAGCTTTTTACATTAGGATAATCATGTTGAATATTCTTAGTACTACGTTCCCAAGCGCCTATCAATTGATAACCATCGTGAACCTCTAAAAAAGGAGCGTGAAACAATTTTCCGGATCCGCCATAGGCCAGCAAGGCTGTTTTTATGATTTGCATTCTTTTACTTTTCTTCAAATTTAAGCAAAATGAAAATGAGTTGACGTTAGAATATGATGATTGGCTGATTCTGAAGATAGTTAAGCTTTGGATTGAGGTTTCAAAACTTTAGCCATTATTAATTAAGGCAGAGCTTTAACTTTTTATTATTAGTTAAATTCAGGTTTAATAAATGTCAACCCACTTCTTTTCATTGTTTTAAAATTGTGTGTCAATTCTGCCGATGATAATGTTTCATAGATAAAAAGCCAGTATCTATCAAAGTCGTCTCTCTTTAAAGTTTTTGATAGGTCTTTATATTCTTTGAGATATGCTTTTTTATTGTGCTTTTTGTCATACAGATATGAAATCATTAGAAAAATGCAATCTAAAGAATTTATGGAATCTTGTTTAATCGTTGCTACTTCAATATCGAAATCATATTTAATTGCCCAATATATTGCGTAAGAACAGGCTTCAAAAATTTTCCTTTTAAGTCCGTAGGCATAAATGTCTTGGGCTATTCTTTTGATTATATTTTTGTCAATTTTGTGTGGTTCAAATACTTTTGCTTCAAGAAGATTTATTAAGTATGGGTAAAGTAAAACTAAATGGTGTATTTGTTTAACATAATAATCTTTTGCATTTGCGTCTAAATGCTTGTTCGAAAGGATTTTTATGGCATAATTTAATATGGCAGCATCAGAATCTTCGTCTAACATTAATTCAATTGCAAAGTCAATAAAACCTTTTAGTTCTTTAACTCGTATTGCCTCTTTGGAATTTACAATATAGGTGTTTGTGAAATTAAAATGATTCAACTTGGTTACCCAATTTTTTACACTTGCTAAAGGCAATGGAATTATTTTTGACTTTTTGCTATTAAGGGCTAGCTCATATTTTTTTAGTTCTTCGGATAAGACTAAAAAAAAACTATCTGCTTCTTCGTATGAATCAATATAGCAAGTATAATCATCTATATTTCTTATGTATTTAAAGTTCTTTTTTGTTAATTCATTATCTACAGTAATAAGTATTATTTCCGATATTAAGTTTGAAGAATGCGGTCCGATTAAAACTCCATTTGTTTCTCCATGTTTGAGATTACGTGTATTGAAATCAATTTGATTGAACCATTCGAGTTTATCTGTTTGTTTTGATTTGGCTAAAATTTTACCAATTAAAGCCCAAGAAATAGAATGACTGTAAACACTTGGAAAACAATTTGAAATGTCAGCCAATGCAACATATTTACTTTTAATCACAATGTCTTGCTCTGGGTCTCCATCCTTTGAGAAATTCTTGTAGTTCATTTCAAAAAGTTCAGGTCTGTTTTTAAGTTTTCTTAAATGAATCCTGCTGATTTTGAATGGATCGTTTATTGTGTTTTTTGTAAAGTGATATTTTATTTTATCCCAATTGTCTGCCAAGCATTTTACTTGATTTGAGTACGCGAAAGGTTCAGGTATTGCCAATGGTCTTGGAATATTAATATTTCGCATACTTGAATACCTTATGTAATCTTTTGGCTTTTCATTTATTGGAAAAGTTAGTGTTTTTGTAAATGCTAAAAAATCAACGCTAGTTAAAAAGTTAGGTATTTTCTCCGCAAATAAACCGTGACCAACTAAACCATCATATAATTCATCTTTAGAAATTTCATTATTGTAATCAATGTATTTTTTCATTTTTCTAAGTGTAGTATCTTTTCATCAAATATAAAGCATTTCATTAATGCTTAATTACGGTTTTCCATAATCCAAAAAATCTTCCGAAGAAAATACAATCTCACTTCTTAGCCCGGATAGAAGCGGCATCCTTTTTTTGTTGAGTGAGGCGGCGGAGCGGAGCGGAGCCGTCCGAGCGAGCCTAGAAAAGATACAGCGGATAGCCGGAAAAAGCTCTTTACAAAACCGAAAATTGACTGTTCTTAAAAAACTTTCGCCATCTTTAATTTTGAAATGAGCGTGGCTTCTTGTATTTTTGTTGTAATGAGAGATACGTTTGTACATAAGGGGAAACGAAAACACTTGGTAGACTACCTTCGTGAGAAAATTGGTGTAGAAGATGAGTTGGTGCTTAGCGCGATTAATAGCGTGCCGAGGCATCTTTTTATGGAAAGCATTTTTGAGGATTATGCGTATGAAGATCGCGCCTTTCCGATTGCATCTCAGCAGACGATTTCGCATCCGTCCACGGTGGCAGAGCAGTCAGAATTGTTAGAAGCCAAAGAAGGTGATAAGATTTTAGAAATCGGCACAGGCAGCGGTTATCAAGCGGCAGTTCTTATGGCGATGAATACCTCGGTGTATACCATAGAACGCCAAAAAAGTCTTTATGATTTCTCATCAAAGATTTTCCGTGAGCTTAATCTGAGACCTAAGTTTCAGAGTTTTGGCGATGGCTTTGCGGGATTGCCAAGTTTTGCGCCTTTTGACAAAATTATTGTGACCTGTGGTGCAGAAATATTACCAACAGAATTATTGAAACAGCTTAAAGTAGGTGGCATCATGGTTATTCCGTTAGGGAAGGAGGAAGAGCAGATTTTGATGCGCTTTACCAAAGTGAGCGATACACAATTCGAAAGAGAAGAATTCGGGGTGTACAAATTTGTCCCCATGTTACAAGATAAAAACCATTAAGATGCACAGCAAACAAGAAAAAATGGAAGCTTTCGGGAGATTGCTGGATATTATGGATGATCTCAGAGCAAAATGTCCTTGGGATCAGAAGCAGACTTTTGAGAGCTTGCGCCATCTCACTTTAGAAGAAACGTATGAGTTGTCAGATGCTTTGCTAGACGAGGATTTACCAGAAATCAAAAAAGAACTAGGCGATGTCTTGCTTCATCTTGTTTTTTATGCCAAGATTGGCTCTGAGAAACAAAGCTTTGATATAGCTGATGTGATTAATTCTCTTAATGAAAAATTGATTTTCCGCCATCCTCATATCTACGGCGATGCTGTTGCAGAAGATGAAGAAACAGTCAAACAAAACTGGGAAAAACTGAAGCTTAAAGAAGGCAATCAATCCATTCTCTCTGGCGTGCCAAAAGCTTTGCCACCATTAATTAAGGCTTATCGCATTCAGGATAAAGTTAAAGGCATTGGCTTTGAGTTTAATTCAGCGGAAGATGCTTGGGGCAAGGTAGAAGAGGAGTTGGAGGAGTTTCATGCAGAGACGGATCTTGACAAAAAGGAAAAAGAATTGGGTGATGTTTTTTTCTCGTTGATTAATTACGCACGTATTTCTGGGCTTAATGCAGATACGGCTTTGGAGAGAACTAATCATAAATTTATATCAAGATTTCAAAAAATGGAACATCTCGCCAAAGAGAAAAATCTGGTCTTGTCCGACCTTACTTTAGAAAAAATGGACGAACTTTGGGAAGAAGCTAAACTTTTTGAGAAATCATAATACTATAACTTTAATCTACAAAATCTAAATTATGGACACGCCTTGGCATCAATATTTATTCGGGATTGTATTTATATTGGCGGGGATTAACCATTTCCGTGCGCCAAGAATGTATGAGAAAATTATTCCGCCTTATTTCGAAAACAAAAAATTCTGGAACAATCTTTCGGGCTTAGGAGAAGTTATTTTGGGCATCGGTTTATTAATTCCGCAGACGTCCATTTTCTCCGCCTGGGGTTTAGTTTTATTATTAATAGGCGTATTTCCTGCCAATTGGTATATGTACCAAAACGACAAAGTGAGTTTTGGTCTTTCTAAAACCATTCGGCTCATTCGTTTGCCAATACAAGTACTATTAATTCTTTGGGCGTTATATTACACTAATATTTTTTAGTTTTTTTTAGGAGCCGAGAACCTGCTTTCGCTACTCGCTGTCCTAAGCCTAACTTTTTCCTAGCTTTTAGGACGAGCTCAGACATGCCGCTCAATCAGGGCTATTTAATTTAATTGAAAACAATCTATAATCATCTACAATAATTTGTATATTTGATTAACTAACTATTATAACAATACTTAAAAATAACAAACTATGAAAGGAAAAGGCTGTTTAGTCGTAGTAATTGCTCTAATCGTCATTGGCGTTATCGCCTTTATGTGGGGCGCAGGTGTAAGAAATAATTTTGTAAAACAAAGAGAAGTTGTGACTGCTAAGTGGTCTAACGTAGAGACTGTTTACCAAAAAAGAGCTAACCTTATTCCTAATCTTGAGAATACCGTAAAGTCTTATGCTAATTTCGAGAAAGAAACCTTAACACAAGTTGTAGAAGCAAGATCTAAAGCGACTGGGATTAATATTGATCCAACCAATATGACCGAGGCAGATATGGCGAAATTCCAGGCAGCACAAGGACAATTAACGGGATCTTTAAGCAGATTAATGGCTGTAGTAGAAAGCTATCCTAATCTGAAAGCAGATCAACAATACATTAATTTCCAAAGAGAATACACAGCAATAGAAAACAGTATCCGTACAGAAACTGTATATTATAACGATGCGGCTAAGGATTATAACACAGCAATAGAGCTTTTCCCGAATAATATCATAGCTAATTTTACCAATTTTAAAGCTAAGCCATATTTTAAAGCAGAAGTTGGCGCTGAGAAAGCACCAGAAGTTTTTAAATAATGAATACAAAATATCTCACAGATCGCGAATTGATATCTCTAGTAGACGCCATTCAAAATGCAGAAAGCATGACGTCTGGAGAGATCCGTGTGCATATAGATGCCAATACAGATAAAGATAATGCCAAAACAGCTTGGGAAGTTTTTAGATCGCTTAACATGCATGAGACTAAAGAGCGCAATGCAGTTTTATTTCATATTAATTTTGAAAAAAAGTATCTGACGATCATTGGCGACGAAGGTATTCATACAAAAGTCAGTCAATATTTTTGGGATCTTTTGCATGATGAGATTACAACAGAATTTGTACAAGGGCAATATTTTAAAGCGATTTATGATGGTATCATGAAAACCGGCAAAGAATTAAAAAAACATTTTCCTGTAAAAGGAAATAATACCAATGAATTATCCAATGAGATTACCTTCTCTTAAAGTTGGGATTATTATTTTTTTTGTTGGTTTGCTATCTGGTCTTGCCGCACAAAAAATCCCCGAAAAACCAAAAATACTCTACCCAGTTTTTGATCAAGCTAATCTATTGACAAGTCAAGAGAAAGATGCACTTAATCAGAAATTGATAAAATTTTCGGATTCTACTTCTACGGAAATAGAGGTTATTATTATCCCAACAACTGGCGGTCAAGATATTAATTTTCTTGCAACAATGTATGGCGAGAAATGGCAGATAGGACAGAAAAACGTTGATAATGGCGTTGTTTTTCTCATCGCTACACAAGATCATACAATGTCTATACAACAAGGTCGTGCTGTAGAGCAATATCTAACAGCTTCGGTGGCAGGTCAGATTATGGACTATTTGGTAACACCATCTTTTAAAAATGGACAGTATTATCAAGGTATAGATCGTGGTACTACCGCGATTATGGAAGCTGTACAAGGGAAATTTAAACCTATTGTTAAAAAAGAGAAACCAGAAGGCAATTTTAATTGGTTAGTACTTATTTTTATTATAATCATTATTGTGATTATCATTAGTAAGTCAGATGGTAATAACGGTGGGCATTATGATGATGACGATGATGTTATCCTTTCTAGGAGAGGAAGCAGGCGATACCGAGGCGGATTTTTCCCATTCCCAGGAAGTTTTGGTGGAGGTGGCTTTGGAAGAGGTTCTTCTGGTGGCGGATTCGGTGGTTTTGGCGGCGGCGGAAGCTTCGGCGGCGGTGGCGCAAGTGGCGGCTGGTAAAAAAAAAATTTAATATAGATTAAAAGCAATTCAAGATTAATTTTGAGTTGCTTTTTTGTTTTTGAATTTTAGATAGGGATTATTTTATTATTAATCATTAAATTTACGAAAATCGTTATTTTGAAAAAAACGTTGGTCTTTTTCGCTCATCCATACTACGAACATTCTACCACTAATGTTCAGTTGATTAATTGTTATAAAAATCAATCACAGATTACCTTTAGAGATCTTTATGAAGATTATCCTGATTTTCATATTCCGGCTTTCAGAGAAAGAAAAAGGATTGCTGATTATGAAAGAATAGTTTTTCATTTTCCATTAATTTGGTTTGGTCTACCTCCGTTACTTAAGCTTTGGATAGATGAGGTTTTTGATATGAAATGGATTAATCAAAATAGCGAAAATCCTTTGTCTGGTAAAGAAGCGATTATTATTGTCACAGCGGGTGGCAGTGCAGAACATTATTCAGAAATCGGACGTTACAAAACTACAATACAACAGCTTCTAGTGGGACTTACATTAAGTTTGGATGTTAATAATATTGAAGTTAAAGAAGAACTTTTAGTCTATAATGCCGATAATCTGGATGCAGAACAGCTATTGCCTTTTGCCAAGAAACTAACACAAATCCTTGAGAAATAATGGAAAATAGTATGGCGATTACTGCACTTATTTTTTTAGGAGCTGCAATTGTGATGGTACCTATTATGAAACGTCTTGGGATGAGCTCTGTCATTGGTTACATTGTTGGCGGTATTATTATTGGTCCTTTTGTATTAAAATTATCTGGAAGTGATGTCGATAATATTATGCATGCTACAGAATTGGGTGTGATTATGATGCTGTTTTTAGTAGGACTAGAGCTAGAACCTAAGAAACTTTGGTCCATTAGAAAAAGGATTTTAGGACTTGGTCTTGGGCAGATGTTACTAAGTATTATTGCGCTATTTACTGTATTTTATTTTGCAGAATGGCGACTTAGCAAAGCTTTTGTTATTGCGATGTGTTTTGCATTGTCTTCTACGGCTATTGTATTACAAACACTAAAAGAGAAAAATCTTTTCAGAACGGTTAGTGGTGAGGCTTCTTTTTCTATACTATTGTTTCAGGATATTGCAGTGATTCCTATTTTGGCATTATTACCAATTATTTCGCCGTTGGATATTGCTACCGGTAAAGAGAAGATATTATTGCAGTATTTGCCCGATTGGTTGCAACCATTTTCTGTTATTTTCGGGATTATAATGCTTATTGTATTAGGGCGATATCTTTTTGTACCATTTCTTAGGTTTGTATCTAAGTCTGGTATGAACGAACTATTGACCATTTCCTCATTATTCTTAATTATTGGAGTATCAGAGTTAATGACATCAGTTGGGTTAAGCCCTGCATTGGGCGCTTTTATTGCAGGAGTTATGTTGGCTAATAGTGAATTTAGACATGAATTAGAAAGCCAGATTGATCCTTTTAAAGGATTGTTATTAGCCGTATTTTTTGTTAGCGTGGGCTCAACAATTAATTTTAACGTGATAAAGAATGATCCTGTTTTTATATTTTCTACAGCTTTTGCAGTATTGGTTGTAAAGGGATTGATACTTTTTGCAATTGGCAAATATTATAAGATGAATAATAATCAAAGTATATTTCTTGCATTTGCCTTGTCACAGGTTGGAGAATTTGCTTTTGTACTGATTAATTTTTCGACATTATTATTTTTAATTGATACCAAAACCAACTCAGAAATGATGGCAATTGTAGCGATTACAATGTGTGTAACTCCTTTTTTACTGATGTTTAAAGAGAAAGTTCTGGATTCTAAATTTAATAAAGAAAAACAAAAAAAGGATAATTGGTCAGAGCCTATTACGCAGCGCAAAATAATTATAGTAGGTTTTGGTTATTTTGGTAGTACTGTTGGACGGTTATTGAGAGCCAATGGAGTGAGATCTACAGTATTGGATAGTGATCCTGATCGTATTGCTATGCTAAGGTCTAATGGTTTTAATGTATATTATGGAGACGCTACAAAGCCTGCTTTGCTTAGAGCAGCGGGTGTAGAAGAAGCAGATCTTTTAATTCTTTGCTTGGATGATCCAGAAAAAAATAAATTAATAGTGGAGTGGGCTAAAGATAATTATCCTGATCTTAAGCTATTTGTTAGGGCTAAGAATAGATTAGACGCTTATGACTTTATAAATAATGGTGTTGATAATATCTATCGAGAAACATTAGGTACAGCGGTGGATATGGCAGTAGATGTACTGAAGGCAACTGGCATGAGAGGATATGCGGCGCGGCGCATGGGGGAAAGATTTATGCTTATTGATAAAGTGTCTGTAAGAAAGTTGGCAAAGCAACCTATCAAAGATATAGTTTCTTTTGGACTTAGAGAATCTCTGGAGCGAGAAGCAGAGTTGCTTAATTATGATAGTATATCTTTTGATGAAAACTATTGGAGTGACGAGGAGGATTAATTTCTATTTTTCCTTAGCTTCATTGGTGAGACATCATTAAAAATAATTACAAGTTCATAAGAATTTTCGAAATATTTTTTCACTACCTTTAATCCTTTAATTCGATCCAATTATATGAAAAAAGTTACAACCAGTTTGTTGGGCGCTTTTTTGGTTTTTAATATATCTTACTGTACCGCACAGCAGGTAAAACCAAAAGCAAAATCAAGTGTTAATGCACAAAATAATACGATGAAAAATAATCCGTTTTTTGTAAAAAGTAAACTTCAGTATGAAGCACCAGAGTTTGATAAAATTAAGGATTCGGATTTCAAACCAGCTTTTGAGTTTGGGTTAAAACAACAAGAGCAAGAGCTTAATGCCATTGCAAGAAACAGAATGGTGCCAACTTTTGACAATACAATTGTGGCGTTAGAAAAAAGTGGAGAAGTGCTTAGGAGAGCTCAGATTGTATTTTATAATTTGACGAGCGCTAATACCAATCCAACATTGCAAGCATTGGACGAAGAATTTGCGCCTATTTTTGCAGCTCATGCCGATAAAATTTATCTTAATGAATTCTTGTATCAAAAAATCAAATCCATTAAAGAAGATGGACTAGATTCTGAAAGCAAAAGGTTATTACAATATTATAAGCAAAACTTCGAAATTGCAGGTGCTAATCTTTCTGCTCCTGCCAAAGAAGAACTGAAAAAGATTAACCAAGAAATGGCATCTTTAGGCACTCAGTATTCTAATAAATTGTTAGAAGCGAGAAAGCAAGGCGGTGTTTTGATTTCTGATGTCAAAGAATTGGACGGTCTTTCTGCAGACGAAATTGCTGCAGCTGCGGCCGATGCCAAAGCAGCTGGACAAGCGGGAAAATACCTTTTGGCTTTACAAAATACCACGCAACAACCGATCTTACAAAGTCTTAAAAATAGAGCAACAAGAGAAAAAATCTTCAAAGCATCTTGGACAAGAGCTGAGAAAGACGATGCTAACGATACAAGAGAAACGATTGAAAAGTTGGCAAAACTTCGTCTAAAGAAAGCGCAAGTTTTAGGCAAGAAGAATTTCGCAGAATGGAAACTTCAAGATCAAATGGCAAAAACTCCTGAAGCTGCTAAAAAATTAATGGATCAGATTGCTAAACCTGCTGTAGAAACGGCTCAACGAGAAGCTAAAGATATTCAGGATCTTATTGATGCACAGAATGGCGGTTTTAAAGTACAACCTTGGGACTGGAATTTCTATGCAGAACAAGTTAGAAAAGCCAAATTTGACCTTGATGAAAATGAGATAAAACCTTATTTCGAAGTAACAACTGTCCTAGAAAAAGGTGTTTTCTATGCTGCAGAAAAGTTTTATGGCTTAACTTTTAAGAAAAGAACAGATTTACCAGTCTATCATCCAGATGTTGTGGTGTATGAAGTTTTTGACCATGATGGCAAATCTTTAGCGATTTATTACTTGGATTTCTACACCAGAGATTCTAAAAATGGTGGTGCTTGGATGAGTAATTTTGTGGAGCAATCTCACCTTATGGGCACCAAGCCTGTGATTGTTAACTGTTACAATTACCAAAAACCAGCACCAGGAAAACCATCGTTAATAAGTTATGATGATGTATCTACGATGTTCCATGAGTTTGGGCATTCTATCCACGGGATGTTTGCGGATCAAAAATATCCATCATTGTCTGGGACTAATGTACCTAGAGATTTTGTAGAGTTTCCGTCTCAGATTAATGAACATTGGGCGTTGGATCCTGTTGTTCTCAAAAATTACGCGGTTCATTATGACAGCAAGCAACCTATTCCTCAGACTTTAGTTGATAAGATTAAAAAAGCAGCAACTTTTAACCAAGGCTATGCGACAACAGAATTAGTTTCTGCAGCGGCTTTGGATATGGATTGGCATTCGGTTTCTAATGTGGCAGATTTTAAGCCCGTTTTGGATTTCGAAAAAGCCTCTTTGCTTAATCATGGATTCACTTTATCTACGGTGCCTCCAAGATATCACACGCCATATTTTGCACACATCTGGGGCGGTGGTTATTCTGCAGGATATTACGCCTACTTATGGTCAGAAACGTTGGATAGCGACGCTTGGGAATGGATTAAAAATAACGGAGGATTAACGAGAGAAAATGGTGATCGTTTTAGAAAATTCATTTTGTCCGTTGGTAATTCTGTAGATCTCAACCAGGCCTTTAGAGACTTTACAGGTCACGATCCAGACATCAAACCTTTATTAAGAAACAGAGGATTCATCAAGTAATCTCATTTTAAAATATTACAATACAACGCAAGTTTATATCTTTTAAGCTTGCGTTTGTTGTATAATGTTGTTATCTTGATGACGAATAAGCCTAAGAATATGTCAAAAAGAAAAGAGTTTGAAAATAAATTAGATAGAATTACCAATATTTATTTTTTGGCGCAAGAATCTTACTTAGTTCTTAGAGAATTGTATGCTAATATTGGAAACTCTCCTTATTTAATTGGTTTAAAAAATGAAAGTCCATTTATTAATTTAACTAGAGTAAATTACTGGAGAATAATAGTTTTACAATTGACTAAACTTTATCTTGAAAGAGGAACAGAATGTTTTAATTTGCCAAGATTGTTAGAGCAATGTAAGTCAGGTCATTATTTTAGATCCTTACTGATTAATCAGGATTTTATTCATTCTCAATTGCAGAAAATTGATGAAAAACAAGGATATATTGAACATCTTAAAAATCAAAGGGATAAGGTTTTTGCCCACGAAGATAAAAGTAGCATTAATATTTCAAATGATTTGACTTTAGATGAAACAAAAGAATTGTTAGATTTATGTCAAAATATTATTGTTTATTTTTATTCAGAGGTTTTTGGGATGCCACGTAATTTAGAAGTAAGCAATTCTCCAGTAAAGGGTTTGAGATATATTCTAAAATCCTTAGATGAAAGACAAATTCAAAGAGATATTGATATGAAAAAACATGTTGAAGAGCTAATTAAAGCTGCAAATAAAAAATAAATGCTTTATTAATGTTGTAAAAAAATATTCTATTAAGAATTTCATGTTTTTTGTTGATTTTTACATCGAGTGATTGCGGCCGGGATAGTAAGGGCGCGAGCGAAGCGAGCGGTCTGAAGAATTGCTAGGAAAAAGCTTCGGATTCTGAAGACGAAACCCCTGAATAGCCCGAAATGCCGCCCAAATAAAAATCCGCCCTATATAAAAATAGAACGGATTGTTAATTGATTTTATTTCTTTAAGTTCTGATCAAAATAATCGGTAACTTTTTGCATAAGGTGGATGCGATCTTTGCCGCCAACATTGTGCGGATGTCCTGGATACACAAAGTAATCCATCTGTACGCCGTTATCTACAGCAGATTTCAGGAACTTCACGGAGTGTTGCCACACCACGACGTCATCTTGCGCACCGTGAATCATCAATAATTTACCTTTCAGGTTTTTAACTTTATCTAGAAGATTAGCTTTGGCGTAACCTTCTGGATTTTCTTGTGGAGAATCCATGTAACGTTCTGTGTACATAATTTCATACATATTCCAGTCGATAACAGGGCCACCTGCAACGCCTACTTTGAAAACATCTGGATGTTTCAACATGAAAGAAGTCGTCATAAAGCCACCAAAACTCCAACCATGGATGCCTAACTTGTTGGCATCTACATAAGGCAAAGATTTAAGATAATCTACGCCTTTCAGTTGGTCGTTCATTTCTGTATCACCAAGGTTTCTGAAGACAGCTTGCTCAAATTTTAGGCCTCTATTAGAAGATCCTCTACCGTCCATCGTGAAAATAATGTAGCCATTCTGCGCCATATATTCATACCAAAGATTACCAGATGCTGGGAAGCTATTAGTGATTAATTGTAGATGAGGTCCGTTGTATAGATAGACAATAGTTGGATATTTTTTGTTAGGATCAAAATTAGTAGGCAAGATAATTTTACCGTAAAGATCCGTCCCATCATCAGCCTTAAGCGTAACATCCTTAATCTCTGGACGCAGATAATTGCTAAGCGGATTGTCTGCCGTTAATAGGTTAGTTACTTTTAGAGTATTGGTATTAATGATATTAGCAATTCTTGGCGTACTGGCATTGCTATACACGTCGTATAGATAATTGGTATCTTTACTTAAGATAGCCGTGTGCATACCTTCGCCTTTGTCCAGACGCTCCATCTTATGAGTAGTCCAATTGATTTTATAAACGTGTCTTTCTTTTGCAGACTCTTTGGTAGAGGTAAAGAAGATTTCTTTTTTCTTATCATTAAAACCTAAAATATCTGTCACCAACCAATCACCCTTCGTAATCTGACCAACCAATCCTTTATCTATATTATAATGAAAAAGATGGTTGTAACCTGTTCTTTGACTTTGCCAAATAAAATCAGTACTAGAGTTAGGTAAGAAGGTCAAAGCATGCTGAGGTTCTACATACTTTTCATTTTTCTCTTCAAATAAAGTCTTGATGTATTGTCCGCTTGCTGCATCGTATTGATTAAGCTTAAGGTCGTTTTGTCCACGGTTAAGAACGCCAACAAAGATATATTTAGAATCAGGGCTCCAAGACACGGCAGTTAGATATTGCTCCTTATCGCCATCAATCTTAAGAAACGTAGTGGCTTGCGTCTTGATATTATAAACACCTAAAGTCACGTTGTGAGAAGGCTTACCTGCCATTGGATATTTGATATTATGATTAACAGCAGGCGTTACAGACCAATCGATTACTGGATAATCCGCAACCATAGACTGATCCATTCTATAAAAAGCTACCGCATTGGCATTAGGCGCTACAAAAATACCACCATCTATCCCGAACTCATTTCTATGTACAGATTGTCCATTAATGATATTTTCATTAGCATCTTTGGTAATGGCAATCTCTTGTCCGTTTTTGTTGAGGTACAGATTATTCTTTAGGGTATAAACTAACGTCTGATTATCAGGAAGTAACTTGATATTCTGAGCATCATCGCCTAATTTAGAAGAAGATTTTACACTCCAGTTATTACCAGATTTGTTAATCCAATACATCTGATTATTGGCCGTGAGATAGGCTGATGTATTATTAATAAAGTTAACTTTAGGCAAAGCTTTCAGTTTGTTACCAGCCCAATTCTGATTAAGCTGATATAGTGATATCAAAGTATCTTGCTTTTGCTTCGCAATATCAGTAATAAGATAGGCGTTTTTTACACTTTGGATATAAGATTTGCTGTCATCCGACCAAGAAAATTGTGCAATGTTTTTTACAACAAGATTGCTTCTAAGTCCTGTTACAGCTTCTGCCATGGTAAATTTCTGAGTTTGTCCAAACAAACTTGCAGAGGCACCAAGGAGAAATAAAGATGTTTTAATTAATTTCATTTATTAAAAATTGAAGTGCTCAAAAATAAGGATTAAAGATGACTTTATATGTAAAAGCTCCTTTATAATAAACAGAATATTTAACAATAAAAAACTCCGCCTTAATAGCGGAGTTGTATGATGAGTGGATGATTATACGTCCATCTGAGAACCAAGATATTCCCATTCTTGCAGGGCTAGATCTAGTTCTTCTTTTTTAGAATTATAAACTTCTAATTTTTGATCAGAAGGATTCTCTGTCGCAAATTCTTTCTCGAAGTTTTCTATTGCTGTTTCTAGTTCTGAGATTTTTTCTTCTACTTTTTTCAGTTTGTTGTAGACTTGTTTTTGTTCTTTGCTTAAAATTTTAGAAGCTGCAGTTTCGGCAGTTTTTTCAACCTTTACCTCTTCCTTTTTTTCTTCTACTTTTAGAGCTTCTCCATGAAGTTTTGCTTTTTCAGCAGAGATTTCTCGGATACTTTCTTTCTGACGGAACTCTAGATATTCATCAATATTACCGATAAACTCTTTCATTCTTCCATCTCTAAATTCGAAAATCTTATCACAAAGTCCTTGTAAAAATTCTCTATCGTGAGAAATAACGATTAATGTTCCTTCAAATTTTTGCAATGCCAACTTGATAATCTCCTTAGATTGAATATCCAAGTGGTTGGTCGGCTCATCCATAATCAAGGTATTGAAAGGACGAAGCAATAATTTGCACAATGCAAGACGGTTACGTTCTCCTCCAGAAAGGACTTTAGTTTTCTTGCTAACATCCTCACCAGTAAACAAGAATGATCCCAGAAGGTCTCTAACTCTTGGTCTGGTCTGCTCTGTTGCAGCATCTTCTGCTTCTTGCAGAACCGTTTTGTCCGGTGTTAACACTTCTTCCTGATTCTGTGCAAAATAACCGATATTAACATTGTGACCCAAGGTCCAGCTTCCTGTATGATCTTGGATCTCTCCAGAAAGAATCTTAGCCAATGTTGTTTTACCCTGACCATTTTGACCTAATAATGCAATCCTATCACCACGTTGGATGAAGAAATCTACATCGTCAAAAATCTGTTTTTTACCATAAGCTTTTCCTAGTTTTTCTGCCTCGAAAACCACTTTACCAGGAACAACACTTTGCACGAATCTAATATTGAATTTTGAAACATCTTCATTATCCAACTCGATACGTTCTATCTTGTCTAATTTCTTAATTAATGATTGTGCAAAAGAAGCTTTAGTCGCACTAGCCCGGAATTTATTGATGTTATCTTCCATCTGCTTAATTTCCGCATCTTGATTCTTCTTAGCCTGCGTCAATTTCTCCCGACGCTCTTCGCGCATCACAAGATATTTAGAATAATTAGCTTTATAATCATCAACCTTTTTATTATTAACATCAAAAGTCCTGTTGCAGACCGCTGTCATAAATTGTTTGTCGTGACTTACCAGTACAATGGCACCATTATAATCTTTCAAAAAGCTTTCTAACCAAATGATAGATTCCATATCCAAGTGGTTGGTAGGCTCATCCAGAAGCATTAAGTCGTTTTTCTGCAGAAGAAGTTTAGCCAATTCTATTCTCATTCTCCAACCTCCAGAAAACTCATCGGTAATCTTTTGGAAATCATCTGCCTTAAAACCTAAACCAAACAATACTTTTTCTACATCACCTTCCAGATTATAAGCATCATGATTCATTAATAGATCATTAAGCTCTGTCATCTTTTCAATAATGTTAGAGTATTCATCACTTTCGTAATCAGTTCTTGTTGCCAATTGATGATTAACTTCTTCTAACTCGTTTTTCCAAGCATTAATCTGCTCAAAGGCTTGCATAGTTTCGTCCCAAACGGTTCTTCCTTTCACAAAATCCAAATCTTGCTTTAAGAAACCAATAGTGATGCTGCCTTCTGTGACAACATTACCTTCGTAAAATGTGATTTCTTTAGAAAGAATTTTTAAAAGTGTGGATTTCCCGGCACCGTTTTTCCCAACAAGTCCAACTTTGTCGTCTTTTTTTATGGTGAAATTGGTGTCTCTGAAAAGATAGTTCCCCGAATGATGTAAGCCTAAGCCTTGTACCGATAACATATATACTTATTTTGCGGTGCAAAAGTACGTATTTTGATTGAGAATTAAGGACTGGGCCTTAGGAAGGTTTCCGAGGTGTATTAATAATTCCGAATTGTGACGTGATAGCAGCTCTGTTGCTTCTCTTTGATGTAATAGAGTCGACCTGCTTGTTCGTAATGTTTTAATACTTTTTCTAATGCGGCATCTAGCTTGGCATTTTGCTGATGTTTCCCATTAAATCTTACATAAGAAATATCGAATGAATTGCCGTAATTATGTGAGCTGATACCTAAAGATGCGTTTTTATTAACTTTTCTTAATCTGCATTGATCTTCTAATGTTCTTGTGACAGATGTCACGGTAAAGGTTGCCCCTTTGTTGTCTTTAGAAAATTTTGATCCTATTTTTTCTAAAGTACTTTTCGCTTTTGTTACAAGGAAAGGTCTGCTGTATTCTAATTTCTGAGTTGTGTAACCTTTACCAGAAGTTTTTACCGACGTTAATTTTCCTTTTTTGTTATAGTTATCTACATTTTTGGAAGTTTCTAAAAGTTTAATCTTAAAAGATTTAGAAGCATCAATATGAGGTTGATACAATGGTGTTGCTTCTACTTTTAGGACTTCTTTTAAGTCATAACATTCTAGCTTTTTATTGTTTTGGCCAAAATGTAAAATCGAAATTAATAAGAAAAAAGTGATACTATATCTTTTCATAAACCGAATTGATTCTACAAATATAGGTAATCCTATAATTTTAATTAATTGGTAGTTTTTTAGTTTTAATCGAATTATAAAGCATAATTTATTTATCATTTGTTAAAAACTAGTTTTTTGAGAGTTTACATTTAGTCTTTACGTTTCAATATTGTTATCTTTGCAAAAAAGAAAATAAAATGAGCAATAGACCTATTTCAGAATTTCTTGAAAAGTACTATTTACACTTTAACGCTGCTGCTCTTGTAGATGCGTCTAAAGGATATGTGGCTCACCTGAAAGATGGTGGCAAAATGATGATTACATTAGCTGGAGCAATGTCTACCGCAGAGATGGGTAAGATATTGGCTGATATGATCCGCGAAGGTAAAGTTGATATTATTTCTTGTACAGGTGCTAACCTAGAAGAAGATGTGATGAACTTAGTGGCGCATTCTCATTATAAAAGAGTTCCTAACTATAGAGATCTAACGCCAGAGCAAGAAAGAGAATTACTAGATCAACATTATAATCGTGTAACAGATACTTGTATCCCAGAAGAAGAAGCTTTCCGTAGATTACAGACGCACTTAGAAGACGTTTGGCATGCTGCTGAAGAAAAAGGTGAGAGATATTTCCCGCATGAGTTTTTATACCAAGTGGTTAATTCTGGTATCTTAGAGCAATATTACGAGATAGATCCTAAGGATTCTTGGATTGTAGCTGCTGCTGAGAAAAATCTACCAATCGTATGTCCAGGATGGGAAGATTCTACAACTGGTAATATCTTCACATCTAATGTGATTAAAGGAAAATTGAATGTACATACCGTAAAATCTGGTATAGAATATATGATCTACCTAACAGAATGGTATAGAGCTAACTCTGGTGGTAAAGGTGTTGGTTTCTTCCAGATTGGTGGTGGTATCGCAGGAGATTTCCCAATTTGTGTTGTACCGATGATGTATCAAGATCTTGAGTGGGAAGATGTACCTTTCTGGGCGTATTTCTGTCAGATTTCTGATTCTACAACATCTTACGGATCTTACTCTGGAGCAGTGCCTAACGAAAAAATTACGTGGGGAAAACTAGATATTGACACGCCTAAATATATTGTTGAGTCTGATGCTACGATCTGTGCACCATTAATGTTCTCTTATATATTAGAAAATTCTTAATTAACTTAAGATTAAAGCATAATGAAACCTCTTGATTTTTCAAGAGGTTTTGTTTTTTATAGCATCATAACACCTTCTACAGCGCCTACTTTTTTATAAATATCAATTACTTGATCCGCATCTAGTACAAAACACTGTATAGTACATGCCGTATAATTTCCTTTAGTGCTTTCTCTGTTACTAAGCGTAAATTGTAAATTATCAAAAATTTTAAGAATTTCTGTCAGTTTTTCTGGATCACTAGGAATAATAAATTTAAAAAGATATTCTTCCGGGAAATTATGATGATCGGTTAATTTTTCTTTTAAAGAGGCATAAAACTCTTCTGGATTTTTATGATTAGCTCCAATAATATCTGCCATAATATTTCTAATTTAATTGTAAATAAAAAAATCCGATTACAGGTCGGAACTTCAAAGATACTAATTATTATTTCTTTTTTTATCATTATAGCCTGTCTTCTCTTGTATAGAATGTGATATGATGACGACTTATAAATTCTATTTTTAAATCAAATAATCTTCCGTTATTAATCATGTCTATACAGGCTGATTGTTAATTTGTTTTTATTAAAATTCCTTTCATTTGTATTAATTTTAGTACTTTTAAAATAAAGTTTCAGTAAAAATACATCAAAGATTAATAACAGGCAAAACGGTTGTAAATAAAGGCTTTACAGCCGTTTTGTGATTTTTGGGTAATGAGGTAAAAAGCAGTAAAAAGCGAGGTTTGGCAAAAGTAAGGTTACTAAAACGTTACTTTTAAATATTAGAAATAATCGTTTAAAATACTGTATTTCAGCTTTCTGCACAGTTTTTCATATTGTTCCGTAGCTCACATAGGTTTAATTTTATCATTAAGAATTGTGAGTATGGAAACGACAAAAAAATCAACATTTAAGGTATTGTTCTACCTTAAAAAGAACGCCCCAAAGAAAAACGGAAAAGTTACGGTTATGTGCAGGATTACCGTAAACGGCAAACAGTCTGCATTTAGTACCAAGCTGGATATTTCCGCAACAAATTGGGATTTAAAGTACGGCAGGGTTTTAGGTAAAAGCCGAGAAGCACAAGACACAAACAGGAAACTTGACAAAATTCGTTCGGGTATTGAGGAATGCTATTCCAAAATCCTGAAGAACGAGGGGGCGGTAAACAGTGCTAAACTTAAAAATGCCGTTCTTGGGATGGAAAGCGGAGAAATGACCTTTTTCAAATTCTATGAACAGTTCCTATCCGACTATGAGAAAAAGGTTAATAGCGGACTTCGGGTAAATGGCACACGCAGTAAATACAAAATACTTTTAAAACATCTTCGAAATTTTGCACTTACAAAATATGGCTATTCCGATGTGCCCTTTAATGACCTTACACCTGATTTTGTGCAGGACTTTGATTACTACCTGCGTGACGACCAAAGCTTGACACACAACACCATATGGCTTTATATGATTGGATTTACTACGCTTTGCCGATTGGCAATGAGCAGAAAGCATCTTGCTTTTAATCCGTTCAGCGAGTACAAGAATACCAAAAAAGACAAAGACCGTGGCTATCTTTTACGAAACGAATTAGAACAGCTCGTAACGTTCAACTGCGAGAAAAAGAAAGATGAATTGGTTAAAGATTTGTTTGTTTTCAGTTGCTTTACAGGGCTTTCCTATTCAGATATGAAAGGGCTTAAAAACAGCAATCTTCAAGATTTCTTTGACGGTAACCAGTGGATTATTGTACGCAGAAAGAAAACGGCTACATCATCAAACGTGATGCTCTTGGATATTCCGAAAATGATTATTGAGAAATATGCAGGGTTCTCAAAGGACGGAAAGGTATTTCCTGTACCATCAAATACAGTTTGTAATGACAGCCTAAAGCGAATATCCCAACAAATCGACTGCCTAAAAGAAAAGAAAGTAACCTTTCATTTGGCACGTCACACGTTTGCTACGTTGTTTTTAAGCGAGGGTGTTCCGTTGGAGAGTTTGAGCAAAATGTTAGGGCATAAGAATATTGCCACCACTCAGATTTACGCCAAAATTCTCAACGAGAAAGTTGGTAAGGATATGCAAAAGGTATCCCATAAATTTAAGGGTATGGAGCAGTCTTTTGTGGCAGGCCTGTAACATTATATCACAATTCCTTAAAACAATACAGCCCACCGTTTTTAAGCGGTGGGCTGTATCTTAAATTGACCGATACGGTTACAGTTTCAAAGCATCCTTTTTTAACGGCTAACGCTGATAGTTATCTTCCAATACCTTGATAATATCGCTTTCACGGAAAAGAATTTTCCGTTCGAGCTTGATAAAAGGTAATAGTCCGTCATCCCTGTATTGTTGCAATGTCCGTTTGCTGATGTGTAACATCTCGCAAACCTGTTCGCCTGACAGATAGATTTCCCCTTTTAGTAATGGGTGGAAATATTCTCTGATATACAACAGTTCATTTTTGATGCCTACCACAGCTTCAAGCAAGGCAAGCATATCTTCGTTTGAATTTCCAATCTGTTTCATTTCTTTTGCTTTTTTAATGGTCGCTCTCCCTGCATAAGTAACTCCACTTCGGATAATCTGAAATACGTTTTCCGATTAATTTGCGTTGCTCCAAGAATGCCTTTTGCCCTATACGTCTGCAACGTTCTTTTGCTGATGTTGAGCAATTGGCAGGCTTCCTGCTGGTCGAGCCATTTCGTTGCCTGTTGCAGTGCTTTGTAGGGTGCAGTTATTTCCTTAATCAATAAGGATACTTCTTTTACTTCCCTGTGCAATGCTTTTAAAATTTGAATGTCTAAAACTGTTATTTCCATATCTGCATCATTTTAAACCTCTAAAATAAAAGCTATTCACATAGGTCATTTTAATGTTGCATCCGATGGCGGTATTTGGCGTACAGTTGCCAAATACTAGGCTATAATCCTAACTTTGGTTTCTTACTTTTAGGACGAGACTGTTGCGTTATGATTGTATTGTCCATTTTTAAAGCAGGCTTTTTATTGGTCTGTATAGCCTGATTTTTTTCTTCATTTTTGAAGTCTGAACGGATAAGCGTTTTTGTCGCACCTATTATGCTTTCAGGTTCGGAAGTCTGCTTTTGTTGTTCAATACGTTTTTCCCCGAATAACCTGTTCCAATCTATTAAGCCTTTTGCTTCCCTGAACTGACGTTTTAAATTAGCGATGAAATTGGAAATCGGGTCGCTCTGCTTATCAACCTGTATCAAAGGACTATGTTCTTTTTTTCTGATTTGTTCTTTCTCTTTCTGCTCTTTGTCAGGTATTACTTTTTGTGCCATAGGTTCAAAATTTGCACCCAATATAGAACACAAAGGAATGTATTGTTTTCATTTGGCATTATGTGGCAGTATTTGGCTTATGTTGGCACAATATGAATGGAAAGTAATCCTCAAAACACTTTAAATTTTCCTCGCAAAGCCCTCACACATTTAAAGAGTTTTGTAAGGATAAAGGAAAGCATACCAAAAACACCCTATCCTTAGCCCTTACGTGTTTTTTGTACCCTTTCTTTGATTGGAATTGATAAAAAAAAGAATAAAAAAGGGAGCAAAGATAAGGCGGACAGCCACCGCACCACCCAACCAAAAGACTACGGCATAATGGCAGGGCAAATATGGTGGCTTCGCCGAGTTTGTTGTGTGCCCTGCCACCCTTCGGGACTTATTCCGTTTCCTTTTGGTTTTTCCGCCTGTCCCCCTTGTTAAAATGGCTTTCTTTTTTTTCTGTTTTTTTCTTTTGGAAAATAATTTTAAGAGGTAGAAACGTACCTCTCACCACGTATAGTTATCAAAACAACGGTTTGTGTTTCTCGTTATAGATTTCCCTAATCAATTCCCCGAACTCCTGAAAGTGGTATTCGATAATGTTGTCCAGATACGCATAAATCGTCAGTTTGTCGATGCCCATAATGTTTGTAAGTCTGTTAAATGTCTCGTGGTGTTCCTGCCGTACATACACTGATTTCCCCCTGCTTGCCGTTGTCGTGGGAATTTTGAAGAACCGTCCGCAGTAGTCCTCTTTGGTCAGCTTCTTTGGCTTGTAAGTCATCCTTTTTGTATTACTCTCAGGTGTTTTTGTGTTTTCCGTTTCAGTTTCCGAAGGTTCTTCGCCTGCCATTACACGCATAATAGCTTCCTCATCTACTTTGGGTTTGACAAAATCTTCCCGATGTGTTACTGCCTGTTGTTCCGTGAAAGATTGTTTATTTTCATCAGTTATGAAATTTTCAATAGAGAAATCCTCTTTTTCGGGTTGCTGATTTTTGTTTTCTTCGTGTATCATATCTCTCATTTTTAATATTATATCCAATTAGCTGTTTGGTTAACTAAGCAATCAGCTGTATATACTGTTGTATTTATGTAACTACCTAAGCACCTGCATACCCTTAATTGGTTAATTCATTAACTCAAAAATCTGTAATTCGTCTGCATTCAATCACGCAGATTTGCTGTCGGGATTTATGCTGATTGGCTACATAGTTAAGGTTATAACCAATCAGCCAGCTAACCATATACAAAGGAAGCGAAAGCAATTCCAGTCTATGTTGATGTGGCACTCAAAGGTAGCATTTGGTGTTCATTGTCGTGATTGTAAATAGCTGTTATTCAAATAGTCTTACCGAAATTTGTAATGGAAGCTATGGGTTTTCCCTGCTAACTACAATCCGTTTGCAAAACGGATTTTTCTGAACTCCTGTTCAGAGCAAGTTATCTCTTGAGGTCCTCGAAATAAATTTCCGTACCTCAAGAGCACTTGCCCTTGCAGGGAGCTGGAAACGGCTCCGAAGTCGCACGTTTATTAAAAATTAAAATGGATTATTATGGAAGAGAAAAACAGAAAACAGATTAGGAAAACAGGAAGGGAACCAAAGATTGATCCTGCGGTACATCGGTATTCCATCAACCTGAATGCAGAGGAAAACGCCAAGTTCCTTGCCCTCTTTGACCAATCGGGGATAAGTGTAAAGGCACATTTTATTACGGCTTGCATCTTTCAAAAGACGGTAAAGACCGTAAAAATTGATATGGATGCAATAGATTATCACGAAAAATTGACCCGATTTTTTAGCCAATTCCGAGCAATCGGAACAAATTATAATCAGGTTGTGAAGATATTGTACCGCAATTTTTCAGAGAAAAAAGCAGGAACATACCTTTTTAAATTGGAAAAAGAAACCATTGAATTGGTAAAAGTCACTAAGGAAGTCATCCGTTTAACACAGGAATTTGAAGAAAAGTATCTGAAAAAAGAATAAAGTTATGATCGCAAAAATCGGAAAGGGAAGCAATATGTACGGAGCGATTTTGTACAATCAGCAGAAAGTGGACAGGGAAAACGGATCGGTTTTGTTGCTGAACAAGATACCCGACACAATGAATGGCAGATATTCCGTAACGTATTTTAACAAGTGCTTTGAGCCGTACCTGTCGGCAAACATCAAAACGGAGAAAACGGTACGGCATATTTCATTGAACCCCAACCCAAAAGACAAGGTCAGCGATGAACAGTTTACCGAAATGGCACAGGAATATATGGAGCGTATGGGCTACGGCAATCAGCCGTATATCGTTTTCAAACATACGGACATTGACCGCACGCATATACACATTGTTTCAACCTGTGTAGGCATTGACGGCAAGAAAATCCCCGATGATTACGACCATCCACGTTCAATGACTATCTGTCGGGATTTGGAAACGAAATACAACCTGCACAAAGCCACCGAGCAGGAACAGAAACAAGCTGATAAGATTTTCAAAAAGGTGGAACAGCAGAAAGGCGACATTAAAAGTCAGATTGCTTCGGTAGTACGGCATCTGCCAAAGTATTATAGCTATTCTACTATGGGTGGTTACAATGTTTTGCTGTCACTTTTCAACATTACAGCTGAAGAAGTTAAAGGAGAGCGGAACGGACAGCCCGTAAACGGATTGGTATACGTGGCATTGGACGAGAATGGAAATAAGGCAAGCAATCCGTTCAAGGCATCACTATTTGGAAAAGATGCAGGCGTTGCAGAACTTCAAAAACATTTTGAGCACTCCAAAGAGAAAATGAAAACCAACCCTGCGAGGTCAGTATTAAAGAATACCATCGAATTGGCTATACATACTACAAACAGCGAAACGGATTTTAAAAAGCAACTTGTAGAACAAGGTATCAATACCATTGTCCGCAGGAACGACAGCGGACGGATTTATGGTATAACTTTCATCGACCACGAAAGCCGTACCGTTTGGAACGGCTCACAATTAGACAGAAATTTGTCGGCAAACGTATTTAATGATTGGTGGAACAACGGAAATAAACCCGAACTGAAAACACAGGATAACCCTGTTTCCAATACGGACACATTAGACCACCAACCGACAAAAGACCTTTTCGAGTTTATCTCGCATGAACATTCGCACAGCTCCGATTTGGGATTGTTCAGTCTGTTGCCAGATGCACAGGGCGAGGATTACGAAGAAGGACAGTTTACCAAACGGATGAAGAAAAAGAAAGGCAGAAAGTTATAACAGATGACATCATTGTCAATAAAGAAATTTTAAAAAAAAATCTAAAGTAAGTTTACCAATTTAAATATCCATCATTTTTATAGCAAGCATAATGTTTAGAATCTAAAAGTTTACTATTTTAGTAAATTCTTAAGGAGAATAAATCCCTAATCAAATAACGCTTATTTCAATGTCAGAAGAACAGAAGAAAATATTAGAGCAACAGCTCTGGAATATAGCCAATACACTGCGTGGAAAAATGAATGCTGATGAATTCCGAGATTATATTTTGGGATTTATTTTTTATAAATATTTGGCTGAAAAAATGGAAATTTATGCGAACTCCATTTTGGAAAAAGATAAAATCCAATTCAGAAATATTGATGAAAACACAGCCGAAGGCTTAGAATACATTGAAGCTATTAGAGAAGAATCTCTTGAAACCTTAGGGTACTTTTTAAAACCATCTGAATTGTTTAGTGAAATCGCTAAACGAGGAAATAGCGGGAGCAACAATTTTATTCTTGAAGATTTACAGAAGATATTGACCAATATTCAGTTAAGTACAATGGGAACACAAAGTGAAGAAGACTTTGAAGACCTGTTTTCTGATATGGATTTAAATAGTAATAATTTAGGAAGAACAGCAGATGCCCGAAATGCTATTATTGTAAAAGTGTTGGTGCATTTAGACGAAATTGATTTCAAATTGAATGATACAGAACTTGATGTATTGGGTGATGCTTACGAATATTTGATAGGTCAGTTTGCCAGTGGTGCAGGAAAAAAAGCGGGCGAATTCTACACCCCTCAGGAAGTATCTAAAATTCTCGCAAAGATCGTTACGACTGGTAAAAACCGTTTAAAATCGGTATATGACCCAACCTGTGGTTCAGGTTCATTATTACTGCGTGTAGCAAGAGAAGTAAAAGATGTCAATAATTTCTATGGACAAGAAATGAATCGAACAACGTACAATCTTGCCCGAATGAATATGATACTTCACGGCGTACATTATCTGAAATTTGATATCAAACAGGAAGACACTTTAGAACATCCTCAACACGAAGGTTTGTTAGCAGAAGCCATTGTAGCAAATCCACCATTTTCAGCCAACTGGAGTGCTAATCCTCTGCATCTTAGTAACGAACGTTTTAGTCAATACGGTAGATTAGCCCCTGCAAGCAAAGCAGATTTTGCCTTTGTACAACACATGATTCATCATCTTGCTGAAAACGGAACAATGGCTATTGTATTGCCACACGGTGTCTTGTTTAGAGGTTCGGCAGAATTACATATTCGAAAATATCTTATTGAACAGAAAAATTATTTAGATGCTGTAATTGGTTTACCTGCCAATATTTTTTACGGAACTGGTATTCCGACTTGTATTTTGGTGTTTAAGAAATGTAAGGAAGATCCTGACCATATCCTATTTATTGATGCAAGTAAAGAATTCGAGAAAGTTAAGAACCAAAATATGTTACGTGAAGAGCATATCAATAAGATTGTGGAAACTTATCGTAATAGAACCGAAATTGAGAAATACAGTCATTTGGCTACTTTACAAGAAGTTGCAGAAAATGACTATAATCTTAATATACCTCGTTATGTAGATACTTTCGAAGCTGAAGAAGAAATCGATATCCAAGTTGTAATGCAGGAAATTAAATCTTTGGAAGCCAAGCGAGCGGAATTGGACAAAGAAATTGATGTGTATTTCAAAGAATTGGGACTTGTTTTTTAATTTTTTATAATGAAGCCAACAATCAATATATATTGCGATGAAAGTTGTCATTTACAGAATGACAAAGAGCCTGTTATGGTTATCGGGGCTGTTTATTGTCCGATTGAAAAGAAGGAAGAAATTTTTGAAAGATTGTATAGTTTTAAACTCAAACACAACCTTATTCCTAAAAATAAAAAGAATGATAATGACAATCGAACCTACTATGAGCTAAAATGGAACAAAGTTTCAAAATCAAAAATCGAGTATTACAAAGATGTAATCAATTATTTTTTTGATGATGATGACTTGCAGTTTAGGGTGCTTGTAGTTTCTAATAAATCTGCAATAGATTATGAAAAGTTCAATCATACACACGATACATTTTACTATAAGATGTATTTTGGAATGTTGAAAGCTATCTTGAATCCTGAAAACTCTCATCATATTTACATAGACATTAAAGATACCAGAAGTAAAGAAAAAGTTCACAAACTGGAACAGGTTTTAAGGAATGACAAATACGACTATTCTAAAGAAATTATTAAAAAAGTACAACAGGTAAGATCTCACGAAGTGGAAATTTTGCAATTAGCCGATTTATTAGTAGGTGCTACTGCTTATGTAAATAGAGAATTATCAAATAGTAAAGCTAAAAATGAATTAATCAATCTCATTAAACATCGCTCTAAATATTCTTTAACAAAATCTACTTTATTGAAAGAGCGAAAGTTCAATGTTTTTATTTGGGAACCACAAAAACCTTATTTTGTATGAGTTTAGTGTTTCCTGCATTGATATCTTTTGGCGAATATGGTGGAGTTTTTTCAACCTATTTTGACGCTGTTTATTCGGTTTTTCATAACGATTTTATCAAAGCACACCCTATTTATGAAGGTCTAAAAGTATCTGTGAGAAAATATCCGGAAGTAGACGGAATGCATCGTACATTTTATCACATTACGCACGAAGGAGAAGACGAAGCTAATAGACAACCTGATTTTAGAAGAATGGAACGGATACGTTTTCCAAAGTTTGTTATAGAAAACTGTGAACACGAAGAAATTCTCATCTGGAAAAATGTAAGAGGAAAAGATGAACGTACTGTTTTGTTTAATGAATCTGAAAATTATATTGTGATTTTAACCGACAGAGGAGGATATTATATGTTCATAACAGCTTACTATATTGAAACAGAACACCGAAAAAGGAAGTTGTTAAAAGAATACGAAACGTATATAAAAGCCAAAACCGCTTAGCGGAACTAAACGGCTTCTTATACTCCTTTAACACTTACATCCAATAAAGAAATGGTTACTGAGCTGATGCAAAGGTACAAAATAAAAACAAAAAAGCAAATAGATTAAATCCCTAATGCTGAATAAGAAGATAATACTATGACCAAGATACAAAAAGATAATAAAAATGTAGCTAAGTTCCCAAATTTGAGATTTCCAGGGTTTGAGGGAGAGTGGGAAGAGAGGAAATTGGGAGAGATTGGAGATGTGAAGATGTGTAAAAGAATTTTCAATGATGAAACTACTACTGTAGGGGAAATTCCATTTTTTAAAATAGGCTCCTTTGGTAAAGAGGCTGATGCATTTATATCTCAAGATTTATATACAGATTATAAAACACGATTCTCGTTTCCGAAAAAGGGAGATATTTTAATTTCAGCGGCAGGAACAATCGGGAGAACAGTTGTCTATGATGGAAACGATGCTTACTTTCAAGATTCCAATATTGTTTGGATTGCTAATGATAATACACTTATTACAAATAATTTTCTGTATTACATTTTGCAAATTGTAAAATACAATACGGAAGGTGGAACAATTCAACGTTTGTATAACAATGTTCTGAAATCAACAAAATTTAATACACCTTCAATTTCGGAACAAACTAAAATCTCATCATTTCTTTCTCTAATTGATAAAAGAATAGCAACCCAAAACAAAATAATTGAACAATTAAAAACCTTAATTAAAGGGCTAAGTGAAAAGCTGTTTTCTCAGAAAATTAGATTTAAAGGTTTTATGAGAGAATGGGAATTGAAGAGTTTGGGAGAAATAGGAGAAATAATTACAGGAAAAACACCCAGTACTAAAGATTTAGATTTATGGAATGGAGATATTCAATTTGTAACTCCAACAGACATAACAGATAATAAATATCAACATTCAACGGAACGGACAATTAAGAAGGCTGATAACCTAAAAATTCTTCCTCAAAAGAGCATAATGTTTACTTGTATTGCTTCAATTGGAAAAATGAGTTTATCTCTAAACCCTTGTGTAACAAATCAACAAATAAATTCTGTAATACCTCATTCTTGTTTTGATAGTGAGTTTCTATTTTATGCAATTAAAAATATTTCTGATTATATTAAGTCAACCCAAAGTTCATCAACTCTACCAATCATAAATAAAACTGAATTTTCGAAGTTTAAAATCTTAATTCCATCTATAGACGAACAAACTAGAATCTCCATATTCTTGTCTTCGATAGATGAAAAAATTGAAACCGAGAAAAGTATTTTAGATAAATACCATTGTCAAAAACAATATCTGTTACAGAACCTATTTATATAAACAAGTTCTGTAACAGGTTCTTTTTTTGTATCTCATATTTTTTTAATAACGTCTTTTCAATGTTTATTTTTTCATCAATTGATGATAGTAATTTCTCAATATTATCTTGTTCATCAAGTGATGGACAAAAAATTAATGATTCTCCATAATCTTTGAAATAGATATGTGGAATCCCAGAGCCAACTTTGTATTTCTCAAAGTTGAAGAATTTTAAACAGAAAAAAATATACTTCAAATTAACATCTGGTTTTACAGTTAAATAGTTCAAAGTACCAATAACCGAAAACTTATCCGATGCGTATTGAACCTTTCCAACTCCAGAACCATCTTTTATTATTAAAATCGCATCTTCATTAATTTGAGGGTTTTCCGTAAATGCAATAATACCTGTAGCTCCATAAACTGGGTAAATTCCATTTTTATCAATTACATCGGATTCTGTTAATGATGATGAATAGGAAGAAACACAATTATTTATTTTCTTATTTGGTACTTGATTTAGAATTAGTTTCTGACAAAGCCCTTTAATTAAGGATTTTATTTCCTATGTGATTACGATTAGTATGAAATTATTCTCACGTCAATTGAGATTTAAAAATGAAAACAATGAAAACTATATAGATTGGAATACTAAAAAGTTGGGAGAGGTTACAACTCTTGTAAATAAGAGAAATAAAAATAACGAAAAGCTTCCTGTTTATTCTATAAATAACAAATTAGGATTCGTTCCGCAAAGTGAGCAATTCGAGGGAGTTGATAGCGAAGATAGAGGCTACGATATTAAACTATACAAAATAATTGACAAGAACACCTTTGCCTATAATCCAGCAAGAATTAATGTAGGGTCTATTGGCTATAGTGAAAACTTAGAGAATATTATTATCAGTTCATTGTATGTTTGTTTTAAAACAGATAACACCGTAAATGACAACTTTCTATATCAATATCTAAAGACAGATTTTTTTAATAGAGAAGTTTTAAGAAATGTTGAAGGAGGAGTAAGAGATTATCTTTTCTACGACAATTTTGCGAGAATTAAATTTGGTTTACCTTGTATTGAAGAGCAAAAAAAGATTGCTGATTACCTTTCATCTATAGATTCAAAGATTGATATTGAAAGCCAACTATTGCATAAATTTGAAAAACAAAAGAGATACTTGTTAGCTAATTTATTTATATAAATAAATTAGCTAACAAGTATTGTTTCTGCTTAAGTAATAGCGTATGAATTTCAAATTCAGTTTTTATTTTATCGTCAATACTTGCTAGAAAATCTGCAACATATGTTTGTTGAATATAATTTGGTAATTGCATTTCCATAGTCTCAATTTCGGAGATATAATGCCGTTTGTGTTCATTTGATGATAGATTTAAAAATGACAAATACTCAAATATAAATTTTAGGTTCACATTTGGTTTCGCTGTCAGTATTTTAATTGCTGAAGATTTTACTTTGAATGGAAAATTAACAAACTTTATATCCATTGTAAAATCATCGAAAATGATACATTGACCTTTGTCATAAATACCAAATTCTTCATCGGTATATCCTAATACAAAAGCTTTATTTGCAGTTAGAACTGGAATTAGCGAAATATCAGATGAATAATCCGTATTTGTAACCAAATATTTAGTTGGCTGTTCATAGTTTAAAGTATCCTTAACTTGAACATATTCATTTTCGTGATTAAGAATTTGTTCGTATAGTTGATAGCGAAGCGTAATCTTTAATAATTTTAACTCCTCAATTATTTTGTTTTGGGTTTGAATACGTTCGTCAACAATTGATAGAAAAGATGCCAATTTTTTTTGTTCTTCTATAGAAGGAAATGGAACTTTAAATTTTCTTAAATCACTTCCGTTTATTGAATTAATCGTTGCCCCTAAATTTTTATATACAATTTCCTTGTATTCATTTGTATCAAACCAATGAAATAGGAACGTATTAAAAGAGCTTCTATAAATCGACATAAAAGCTCCAAAAGCAACCCCTTCGTTTTCCTTATTAATTAGTGCATTTTTACCAATTAAATTTTTACTACCATTCCTAACACAAATTAAAATGTCGTTTTCTTGAACAGGATTATAATTATCTGTTCTTACATAAACATTATCTTCAAAAGCCAAACTTCTATTTTGAACATTAGATGATCTAAGAACTAGCACACCATTTTCAGCGATGTCATTTGGACTATATGTTAATCCATTAACGATTTCTCCGATTTCCCCCAACTTCTTAGTTTCCCACTCTTCGGTAAACTCTGGAAATCTCAAATTTGGGAACTTAGTTCCAAATCCATCTGGGGGATAAAGTGTCCTTAATTGCTTTCCTTTGAGATTTTAAAAAATTAAATTATAATGAATGAACAAAAACAACTCTCAGAAGTTATCGATCTATGGAAAATAGACAAAAAACAGTATGTAAAAAAGTCAAGTTTCTCAGCTTATACGCTATTGATTGAAAATCATCTACTGCCTAATTTCGGCAACAAAATTGCGATTGAGGAAGCTGATGTCCAAAGCTTTGTTTTTCAAAAATTGGAAACGGGTTTAAGTCATAAAACAATTAAGGATATTTTAATTGTTCTGAAAATGATTTTGAAATTTGGAGCTAAAAACAAATGGTTACAGTATACCCCTTTTGATATTCAGTTTCCTACTGAACGAGAAAAGCATAATATTGAAGTGCTAACCAAGACTGATCAGAAAAAAATAATGAACTATATACAAGAACATTTTACATTTAGAAATTTAGGCGTTTACATTTGCCTGAGTGCTGGTATGCGCATCGGAGAAATATGTGCTTTAACTTGGAAAGATATTGACATAGACAACGGCATAATCAGCGTTAATCGTACAATTCAACGCATATATGTTATAGAAGATGGGAATAGAAGAACAGAACTCATTCTTGATACACCTAAAACAAAAAATTCTATTCGTGAGATTCCAATAAGTAAGGATTTATTGCGAATACTCAAACCATTTAAAAAGATAGTTAATCCCTCGTTCTTTGTATTGACAAACGATGCCAAACCCACGGAGCCAAGAACCTATAGAAGCTATTACAAGAACTTAATGAAGGAATTAAAAATGCCTGAACTTAAATTTCACGGGTTACGACACAGCTTCGCTACCCGATGTATTGAAAGTAATTGTGATTACAAAACAGTTAGTGTATTATTGGGGCACTCAAATATAAGTACAACATTAAATTTATATGTTCATCCAAATATGGAACAAAAGAAGAAAGCCATTGAACAAATGTTTAAAGCTTTGAGGTAAGTTTATATTATGAATTAGGAGGTACTAATGAATTGAGATCACTTTATTTTGTTAAATTTGTGTGTAGATAAAAAAACACGGTTAACTCCTAATTCATAATTATTTTGAGCAAACAGTCTGAGCAAATTTTAGAAGAACAACTCCTTATCCAATTACAAAAATTGGGATATAAATATATTACTATAGCTGATGAAAAATCTTTGTTGGCAAACCTTAAAACGCAATTAGAAAAGCACAATCATATACAATTTAGCGAGAGTGAATTTGAAAAAGTATTAAACATTCTCAATAAGGGATCTGTCTTTGAAAAAGCCAAGGTATTAAGAGAAAAGAAGCATCATATCATTAGAGATAATGGTGATAATCTATATTTTGAATTTCTTAATGTGGAACATTGGTGTCAAAATGAATATCAGGTAGCCAATCAGATTACACAGGAAGGAAAATATCAAAATCGCTATGATGTTACGCTGTTGATAAACGGTTTGCCATTAGTACAAATTGAGTTAAAGCGAAGAGGTTTGGAAATGAAGGAAGCATTCAACCAAATCAACCGCTATCAAAAACATAGTTTCGGAGCAGGCAAAGGCTTGTTTCATTTTGTACAATTATTCGTTATCAGTAACGG
The DNA here is from genome assembly GCF_053553015.1 of Chryseobacterium electrogenes. NCBI lineage: Bacteria > Pseudomonadati > Bacteroidota > Flavobacteriia > Flavobacteriales > Weeksellaceae > Chryseobacterium > Chryseobacterium electrogenes. Next base: position 97,790 of record NZ_JBNPPB010000002.1, read on the forward strand.
GGTAAACACCAAATATTTCAGTAATTTCGGAACACACAAGCAGGAATATCTTCAGACTTTTCACTGGACAGACGAACAGAATAATCCACTCAACAACATACTGAATGGTTTTACGGATACTTTTTTAGAACCTTGTCATATCAGTAAAATGATCTGCAAATACATTGTGCTGAATGAAACCGCCAAAGCTTTAATGGTGCTTCGACCGTATCAGTACTATGCAGTAGAAAACATAATCAAAAAGGTAAAAGAAAATGAAATTCTGAACGGTTATAATATTGAAAAAAACGGATATATTTGGCATACAACAGGAAGTGGTAAAACTTTAACCAGTTTTAAAGCTAGTCAGATTTTATCTAATATTCCAGCCATCAAAAAGGTGGTTTTTGTGGTAGATAGGAAAGATTTAGATTATCAAACCAATCAGGAGTATGATAATTTCAGTAAAGGCTCTGTTAGTTCTGCTACTAATACAGATGATTTAGTTCGAAAATTTAACGATCCGAATGTTCGAATCATTGTTACAACTATCCAAAAGCTGAACAATGCTATTTCCAGTCGAAATTTAGCCAAAATGAAAGCTATTCAGAATGAAAGAATGGTCTTTATCTTTGATGAATGTCACCGCTCGCAATTTGGTGATACGCATAAAAACATCGTAAATTATTTCACTAACATTCAGTTGTTTGGTTTTACAGGTACACCAATTTTAGAGAAGAATTCCGATGGAATGAAAACCACGGCAAGTCTTTTTGGAAAATGTCTGCATAAATATGTAATTACTGATGCCATACGTGATGAAAATGTTTTGAAATTCTCGGTTGAATACATTCAGACTTTTAAACAGAAAGAACACATCATTGATTTAAAAGTGGAGCAAATCAATGAAACAGAAGTCTTTGAAGCCCCTGAACGTAAAGAAGCAATCGTAGATTATATCATTCAACATCATGATCAGAAAACACAAAACAAGAAATTTTGTGCGATGATGTGTGTACAAGATATTGATTCGGTTATTCAATACTATGAAATTTTTAAACGTAAAAAATTAAATGGGGAGCATAATCTTAAAATAACAACTATTTTCAGTTTTGCTCAGAATGAAGAAGAAATGGAAGAACAAGTAGCTGCTCAAATCAATATGGCTGCTGAACCTCAAACTGAATACGGATATAAACCGCACCGTAGAGAGTTATTGGAAAATTATGTTGAAGATTTTAATGAGATGTTTGGTGAAAAGCAAAATATCAAAGACAACGAAGGATATTACAATTATTACAATGCCGTAGCTAAAAAATCGAAACACCCAAAACACGAAGCGGATATTTTATTAGTTGCTAATATGTTTTTGACAGGATTTGATAGTAAATCTTTGAACACCTTATATGTTGATAAAAATCTTCGATATCATGGACTGATACAAGCTTTTAGTAGAACCAACCGTATATTAGATAAGAATAAAACCCAAGGAAATATTATCTGTTTCAGAAATTTAAAAGACAAAACTGACGAAGCTATTGCTTTGTTCAGTAATAAGGAAGCTATTGATGAAATTATAGTTGAACCTTATGAGATTTATGTTGATAAATTTAACGAAGCAACACAAAAATTATTAGAAATCGTTCCAGAAGTTACGTCTGTTGATGGATTATATTCAGAAGAAGATAAATTGGAGTTTATCTTAGCTTTTCGTGCTTTGATGCGCCTACACAAGAAGATGAGTCATTATACAGAATTTACTTGGGATGATTTACAGATTGAAGAACAACTATTTGCAGATTACACGAGTAAGTATTTGGATTTAAAAGATGGACTGGGAACAGATCCTTCACCTGAAAAAACATCCATTCTCAATGATATAGATTTTGAATTAGAATTGATAAGACGTGATACGATTAATGTTACGTATATTATCCAATTGTTGGTCAAATTCAAGTCCAAACACAGTGCGAAAGATAAAGAAAGCATTGAAAAAGAGATTGCCAACTTATTGAATACTGAGGTTTCATTAAGAAGTAAAAGAGACTTGATTGATAAATTTATTCATGAGAGTCTACCAAATATTGAAGATACGGATACTATTCCCGAAGAATTTGAAAAATTCTGGAATGTAGAGCAACAAAAAGCACTTCAAGAATTAGTTAAAACGGAAAATCTATCTGAAGAAAAAACTGAAAGATTGATCGAAAACTATCTTTTTACGGAACGCGAACCTTTACGAAAAGAAATTTTAGCACTTCGAGAAGAAGGAAGACCAAGCGTTTTAAAATCAAAGGAAATCGGAGATCGTATTCTAAATAAGATTTTAGGTTTCGTGGAAACTTTTGTTACTGGAATATCAGGAAATTAATGTTTTATACAAGTGGTATTCATAAGAATCAAAAATATTTAAAAGTGATAATTAAAGGATAGATAACTTGGAACCTATCCTTTGTTTTTTTTTATATTTGCTATGAGCTAACGGAAACACGTTGAAAAGTAAAGCAATAAGCACCGTTACCAAATCGTTACCTGACTTTTTTGATAATCTTTATAAAAGCTTAGTATCCAACCAATACAGCTTTTTCCTGAAAACTTTAAAATAAAAAATGTCACTAACAGTTACCAAAAATATTATTCTTGAAAATCCAGATACTAAAGCTTTTTTGGCGGATTTTTATTACCAAAAATCAAGTCAAAAATTACCGCTAGTTATTTTTGTACATGGATACAAAGGTTATAAAGATTGGGGCGCTTGGGAATTGATGGCGCAAAAATATGCAGAAGCAGGATTTTTCTTTGTCAAATTTAACTTTTCCCATAATGGGACAAAGCTAGATGAGGTGCATCATTTTGCAGATTTAGAAGCATTTGGGCAGAATAATTATTCTAAAGAAATGAGCGATTTGTCTTTTGTAATAGATTATTTTTCTCAACTTCCTGAGGTAGATTCTGATCATGTTTTTCTAGTCGGGCACAGCCGAGGTAATGGTAATATTTTAATTCAGGCTTCGGAGGATGATCGTATTAAAGCTTTGGTTGGTTTGGCTGGCGTTTCGGATTACGGATCACGATTTCCACCAAAAGATATTTTAGATCAAATTAAAAAAATAGGTGTCATGTACATAGAAAATCAAAGAACCAAACAACAGATGCCTCATTATTATCAATTCTTTGAAGATTTCGAAACTAATGCAGATCGCTTTAATATTCAATCTTCGGCAAAGAAAATTAATAGTCCTTATCTTATTATCCATGGGACAGCAGACGAAACCGTTAATATTAAAGAAGCCGAAAGTCTTCATCAATGGGTAAGATCTTCTGAGCTATTTATGATAGAAAATGGTAATCATGGTTTTGGGAGTTCTGAGCCTTGGACAGAAAATATAATGCCTAAGGATTTAGAACTAGCTACCGAAAAAAGTATAGAATTTTTGAAAAAAACTCAGAGTAGATAATTTCATTTAGGATGTTATTTTCGATAGTTTTTATTAATGTGTTTAACAAAAATTTCACATACCCAATAGACCTTTTTGGTGAGGTATTTGTATTAATATTGTCATAAGAAATTAATTAATTAAAATATTTATTATGAAAACTAAAATTGGAATTACACCTAACAAAACCGAAGAAATTGCAGAAAACTTATCAATTCTATTAGCGGACGAATTTATCCTTTACACCAAAACAAGAAATGCCCATTGGAATGTAGAAGGTGCTGATTTTCACAGCATGCATTTGTTTTTTGAAAGTCAATATGGCGAGATAGAAACCAATATTGATGATATTGCAGAGCGTATTAGACAAATTGGACATTATGCGCCAGCAACGCTTAAAGAATATCTAGGCATTACACATCTTTCTGAGAAGAAATTTGAGAAAAACGACAGTGTTGGTTTTATCAAAGAATTGTTAAGTGACCATGAGTCTATTATTGTTTACCTAAGAGAAAGCATTGATAGTATGGAAGGTACTTTAGATTTTGGGACAGAAGATTTCTTAACAGCATTGTTAGAAAAACATGAGAAACAAGCTTGGATGCTAAGAGCTCATATTAGATAATATCCTAATCTTATCATAAAAAAAAAACAGTAGCAATTTGCTACTGTTTTTTTATTTCTTAATCTGATCGTTGTATTTTGGGTTGAAATCCTTTTTGAGAGTTTTATCCAAGGTTTTTGCAAAACTATTGACAATGTTAGTCAGATTTTTGACATCAATTACAGAGATATCATCATTAACTTGATGGTAATGGTTCTGCGTATTCATATCGACGGTAGAAAGAGAATGGGCAATAATTCCTTTTTTGAAAAAATTGGCATTATCTGATCTGTAAAATAATTGTTGAGATAGATAAGGATCTGGTACGATTTTAAAATCATTAACAGCATTAGCGTTAATCAATTCATCAAGATCTGACAGATTGTCGCCAGTCATAAATAACTTGTTAGCACCAAATTCTGACTTAGTACCAATCATTTCGAAGTTAAATAAAGCTTTGATGTTGGGAATATACTTTTGAAATTCACCACTTGCTGCTAAATTTTTTGACCCAACTAATCCAATTTCTTCAGCATTAAAACCAATAAATAGATAAGAGTAATTATCTTTTCTGTCTTTGTAATAATCAGATAGAGCAATCACAGCAGCTGTACCACTGGCATTGTCATCGGCGCCATTATAAATCTTGTCTTCGCCAGTTTCTTTAGTACCGATATGGTCAAAATGCGCTCCGAAAGCAATCACATCTTTTCCGCTACCTTTTTTTATCGCACAAACATTGAAATACATTTCATCTTTATAATGAAAAGGTACGAGATAAGAACTTCCGTAGCAATAATCTAATTTGTTTTTCTTGAATTGTTCCGCGATATATTCTGCGGCTTTCATGTTTTCTTCGGTTCCTATTTTTCGACCTTTCATCTCATCAGAAGCTAATGTTGTGATGATATCTTTAATTCTGTCTTCTTTAATTTCCTGAGAAAAAGAAAGTCCGAACGTGCTAATAAGAAGGATGGTGCAGATTTTTTTCATTTAATTAATTTTTAATAGTTGCCAAGCTTTTTCGATTTGATTTTGATGAAGTTCCTTTTGAGCTTCTCTGTGAATATCTTCATCAGCATGAAATTCAGTTCCTGATAATTCTTCGATGTTCGCTAACATTCCTAAGTTATTTCCTGTGAAAACTGAGCTGGACTTTATCATTTCCGGAAGTTGATCGTAGCCAATGCCTTTTGTTACCAAAGGTTTCGGAACTTCAAACAGATTATTCTCGTTGTTTCTAGAATAGTAATTGGCTCCCAATCTTGCGACAAGATCTAATTTTGCCTGATCCAACTGTCCTTCATCATTCAGGAATTGTTCTTGGATATGGATTTTTACAATCTCGGCAATCACAAGATTTCCTGCGCCACCTTCTTCTCCAAGAGATTTTATTTCTAAAACTTTACATTCGAAATTAACAGGAGATTCTGCAATTAATGGCGGTTTTACTAATGTTGCCGGTTTCATTGTAAATCCCGACTTAGTAAATTCGTTAACGCCGTCATCATATTCTGTACTTGCCAAAGAAACTTGTTGTACCATGTCAAAATTAACATTGCCAATCACAACCTCTGGGACTTCTAGCAGATTCTCCAGCGTATGTTTGGTTGTGTTATCTCGCACTCTTCTGGAAGGCGAAAATATGATAACTGGCGGACGTGTACTGAACATATTGAAAAAACTGAACGGCGAAAGGTTAACCTCACCGTTTTTGTTAATCGTACTTGCCAATGCAATTGGTCGTGGTGCAATCGCAGTTTGCAAAATACTTTGCAATTGTACAGAATTGATATCTTTTGGATCTACTATTTTCATTTAAAAATTTTAACTTTTTTTGAATTGAATTAAATAGATCTTGCAGGTAAAATCTTACCACTCACATCTCCGAAACCAACTCTTACGCCATCTTTTTCTGCCCAAGCTTTCATGGTTACAGTGTCATGATCTTGGATGAATTTTCTTTCTTCGCCGTTGGACAAAGTAATTGGATTTTGACCTCTCCAAGTTAGCTCCAGCATAGATCCGTAAGACTTGGCTTCTTCACCAGAAATGGTGCCACTTGCGTAGATATCGCCAACTTCTATATTACAACCATTAACGGTGTGATGCGCCAATTGCTGGCACATATTCCAATACATGAATTTATAATTGCTCTCAGAAATCAAGTTGTCTTCGCCGTTTTCTGGCTTTAAATAAACTTCTAGATTGATGTTATAATTTTTGTTTCCTTCAAATTTTAAATAATCCAAAACTTCTGGTTCTTGCTTCGGAGACTCTGTTCTGAAAGGATTAAGAGCTTCTAAAGTAACTATCCAAGGCGAAATGCTCGATCCGAAGTTTTTCCCAAGAAATGGGCCCAACGGAACATATTCCCAAGATTGAATATCTCTTGCCGACCAATCATTAAAAATAACCATTCCAAAAATGGCATCTTCGGTTTCTTCAATTGGAATGTGCTGTCCAAGTTCTGTGTTTTTATTAATCACGAAAGCCATTTCTAACTCGAAATCCAATTGCTGACTTGCACTAAAGATAGGCTGTTCTGCAGTTGGGGGTTTTATCTGTCCAACAGGTCTTTGTATATCATTACCAGACACAATAATAGAAGATGCTCTACCATGGTAACCTACAGGAAGGTGTTTCCAGTTAGGTAATAAAGCGTTGGCAGGATCCCTAAACATGATGCCAACATTGGTAGCGTGCTGAATGCTACTGTAAAAATCTGTATAATTAGGAATATGCAATGGCATAATCATCTGTATCTCATCCAAATCAAAAAAGCAGTCTTCTTTGGTTTTCTCATCATTAGCTAATGGAGAATCTTCTAATAATAAAGTTTGGATTTTTTCTCTTACAGCATTAGTAACAGGTTTCCCAAGTTCTATAAATTCATTAAGGGTATAAGCTTCGAAAACATTTTCCTTGATACCATCAATATCATCAAAATATCCTAAGTCATACAAGCCTGCCAAGTCTACAACGAGATCTCCAATTCTTGTAGCACAAGCAATATATTCTCTATTAAAAACGGCAACACCAAAAGGGATATTATGAATGGAAAAATCGCTTTCTGATGCGTAGTCTACAAATGTTTTCATAAGGTAGTGGTTTATTTCTTTTTTCCGAGGGAATTATTTTCTATCCAACGGAGGTTATTATTCATGTCTTTTAGATACCAGATATCTTTTACATTCATTAAGTAAAACATATGAGTTACCGGAATTGCTATTTTCTGACCTTCTAATTTATCAGCTCTTATAGATATGATATTATTTTTCCTAACAAAATCTCCCGAAAAAATATTAGAAGAAGATTGTCCAGTGCTTTTGTCATCAAACAACTCTATTAATGTAATCGAATTATCATTGTTAAACTCAATAATATGGCGTTCATCATGATCATCAAAACTTTGAAGATTAACAAACTTCTTATTCTGAATGCTATAATCGACTGCATTTTTATTGTTCTTATTTCGCTTTTCCAGCTTTTGAATAATGGCATCTAATGAGCCGAAATTTTGTGCATCAACGCCGGAATAAGCAACGGTTAATGCACAAAAAAGTAATAATTTTTTCATTGTGTTTTTTTATGTTTTTAGAGATTTCCTCTTTTTTCTTGTTCTCTTTCTAAAGCCTCAAATAGTGCTTTGAAATTACCAGCACCAAAACTCTGTGCGCCATGTCTTTCTATAATTTCGAAGAATAGAGTAGGGCGATCTTCAACGGGTTTTGTGAAAATTTGTAATAAATAACCTTCTTCGTCATGATCAACAAGGATACCTAGATTTTGAAGTTTTTTAATATCTTCATCAATGCTGCCAACACGCTCTGGGATCATGTCATAATAGGCTTCTGGCGGTGCAGAAAGAAATTCTACCCCACGTTTTTTAAGCTCAGTCACAGTGTGGATAATATCTTTGGTTGCTACGGCAATATGTTGTACACCTTCGCCTTCATAGAAATCAAGATATTCTTCAACTTGAGATTTTTTCTTGCCTTCTGCAGGTTCGTTAATCGGGAATTTTGCAAATCCATTGCCATTGGACATCACTTTGGACATCAATGCAGAATATTCTGTATTAATTTGTTTGTCATCAAAAGATAAGATATTAACAAATCCCATTACGTCTTCATACCACTGCACAACAGGAAGCATTCTGTCCCAGCCGACATTACCTACACAATGATCTACATAGAGAAGCCCCGTTTCTGATGGGTTATAATCACTCTCTAATTTTTCATAACCTGGCATGAAAGGACCATTGTAATTTTTTCTTTCGACAAACATATGCACAGTTTCTCCGTAAGTATAGATGCCAGACATCTTAACTTCGCCATGTTCGTCTGTTAATGTAACAGGCTCTAGATATGGTTTTCCACCTCTTTTAGTCGTTTCCTCAAAGGCCTTGTAAGCGTCATCTACCCAAAGTGCTAATACCTTTACACCATCGCCATGTTTTTTGACATGTTCAGAAATTGGAGAGTCAGAGTTAAGACCAGTGGTTAGGATTAATCTTATTTTGCCTTGTTGCAAGACATAAGATGCGCGATCTCTAACGCCTGTTTCTGGTCCTGCATAAGCTACAGTTTGAAAGCCAAATGCTGTCTTATAAAAATGTGCAGCTTGTTTTGCATTTCCTACATAAAACTCAATGTAATCAGTCCCATTAATCGGAAGAAAATTTTCTGCCTGAGCAATCTTTTCGGCAAAGGTTAGTGTTGACATTTTTTATTGTTTTTTGTTATTCTTATGCGCCAAATTACGAATTTTTAGCCTTTTATAAAAATCTAATTTATGCTCAGTAGATCTTATTGTGAAGATGACTTTAACATTTTCATTTTATTTAATTCCTTATCTTTGCATCATGATTAGAATCACGAAAATTTTTACTTTTGAGACCGCTCATGTTCTTTACAACTATGATGGTAAGTGCAAAAATATGCATGGACATTCTTATAAATTATTTGTAACCGTTAAAGGAAATCCTATTAACGATATGGATAATGTCAAAAACGGAATGGTTGTAGACTTTGGTGATATCAAGAAAATCGTAAAAGAAGAAGTTGTAGATCTTTTTGACCATTCTGTTTTAGTTAATGGCTTATCGCCTCATAAGATTCTTGGTGATAATCTTGCTAATGAAGGACATCAGGTTATTTTCTGTGATTACCAGCCAACTTGCGAAAATATGTTGTACGATATTGCTGCAAAGATAAAATCTCGCTTGCCAGAAAATATTCAATTGGTTTATCTTAAACTGCACGAAACCGAAAACTCTTACGGAGAATGGTTAGCAGAAGAAAACTAATGATTTACTAATTGATCGATTTGGTAATTTGATAATTATTCATTTCTTTTTTATCTAAAATCTAACATCTATTTTCTAACATTGACATGACAGACATTCAACTTTTACCAGGAAAGAAAATATATTTTGCGTCCGATCAGCATTTCGGAGCGCCAGATGTTGAGTCCAGTAAAGTCAGAGAAGATCGATTCATCCGATGGCTTAATGAGATCAAAGAAGATGCACAAGTATTATTCTTGATGGGCGATTTATTTGATTTTTGGCATGAGTGGAAACACGTTGTCCCAAAAGGTTATATCCGTGTTTTGGGCAAAATTGCAGAATTGAAAGATTCTGGAATTGATGTTTATTTCTTTGTCGGCAATCATGATTTGTGGATGAAGAATTACTTTGATGAAGAGTTGGGGATTCCTGTTTATTTTGATAAAAGATATTATAATATTTCTGGTAAAACATTTCTTTTGGCACATGGCGATGGTCTAGGACCTGGCGATATTGGTTATAAAAGAATGAAAAAATTATTTACCAATCCTGTAGCACAATGGTTTTTCCGATGGTTGCATCCTGACATCGCGATGAAAATTGCATTGTATATGTCTCAGAAAAACAAAATGATTTCTGGTGAAGAAGACAAGCAGTTTTTGGGAGAAGACAAGGAATTTTTAATTTTATATTCAAAGAAAAAATTAGAAACCGAAAAAATTGACTATTTCGTATACGGGCACAGACATTTGCCGATGATTTTAGATTTAGAACAACATTCTAAATATATCAACCTTGGCGATTGGATTTCTTATTTTACTTATGGTGTTTTTGATGGCAACGATTTTCATCTTAACAGCTACGAAGCCTAAAAGCTTATTCTTATGACCAATTCTATATTCAACATAAAAACTGAAGCTGATTTTTTAGAAAAAGCTTTAGAAACCTTTAGATTTCAATATCAAAATATAGAAGTCTATCAGAAATTTGTAGATTATCTTGGACGAGATGTTAATGCTATTTCTAGCTTAGAAGAGATTCCTTTTTTACCGATAGAAATGTTCAAAAATCATCAAGTTTTAGATCAAAATAAAACCACAGATTTATACTTTCAAAGTTCTGGTACAACGCAAGCGACGCTTTCTAGACATTGGATTGCAGACGTTAATATGTATGAGGAAAGTATTTCTAAAAGCTTTCAGCAATTTATGGGAGAGCCAGAAGATTTTATATTCTTAGGATTGTTGCCGAGTTATTTGGAAAAGCAAAATTCTTCCTTAATTCACATGGTAGATTATCTTATGAGACAATCTGGGAAGCCAGAAAACGGCTATTTCCTGTATAATCACCAAGAATTATTAGACGTTCTTAATCAGCTTAATACCGAAAATAAGAAGGTTATTTTGTTCGGTGTTTCTTTTGCTTTGCTAGACTTTTTAGATTTTTGTGAGGCTAATTCTCACACCATTCAAGCTTCTGAAAATCTTACGATTATAGAAACTGGCGGTATGAAAGGCCGTAAAGAAGAAATGACAAAAGATCAATTGTTGGCAATTCTTCAGGATAACTTTAATACCAAAAAAGTGTATTCAGAATATTCTATGACGGAGCTCTTATCGCAAGCTTATTCTTTGGGTGATAATCAGTATCAAAGTCCTTCTTGGATGCGTATTATGATTAGAAACACCGAAGATCCATTTTCTTACATGCAAAATGGTAGGACTGGCGCTATCAACATCATAGACCTTGCCAATCGTCACTCTTGCAGCTTTATTGCCACGCAAGATTTGGGCAAGATGGAGCATGGGTTTTTCCAAGTTTTGGGTCGTATCGATCATTCCGATATAAGAGGTTGTAGCTTATTGGTGTCTTAAGATAATTTTTTGGGCGGCATTTCGGGCTATGCTGGGGTTTCGTCTTCAGAAGCCGAAGCTTTCTCCGCATATTTCTTCAGACCGCTCGTTTCCCTCGCGCCCTTACTATCCCGGCCGCAGAGTAGTGATAAAATTCAGTTTTTCTGATAAGAAAATCAGCTTATTCTCAGCATTTCATTTGCCATAAAAAAACCTGAAAACTAAGTTCTCAGGTTTAATATTATTTAACAAAAAGGACTTACGAAGCTACAACTTCGTCATCATTTTTTTGAAGTAAGAATTTATAGATTAATCCGCCAACAATTCCGCCTAATATTGGTGCTACCCAGAATAACCAAAGCTGGCTCATCGCTTGTCCACCAACAAAAACTGCTTGAGATAATGATCTCGCAGGATTTACAGACGTATTAGTAATAGGGATGGATATTAAGTGAATTAACGTTAACGCAAGACCAATTGCAATACCAGCAAATTTACCATTCGCCCATTTGTCTGTTGCTCCCATTATGATGATTACAAAGAATAATGTTAATAAAAACTCTGTCAGAAAAGCAGCCAATAAGCTATAGCTTCTGCCTTGGTAGCCTGGCATATCATAGAAGTTGGTAGCAAAAGCGCCAGGACCTTCTGCAGAAAATGCACCTGCACCATTAAGAATAGCATACAGACAACCAGCTGCAGCAATCGCACCTAAACATTGAGATACAACATAAGGAACAAGATCTTTAACAGAAAATCTGCCACCTGCCAAAAGTCCAAAAGACACAGCAGGATTAAAATGTCCACCAGAAATATGTCCCATAGCATAAGCCATTGTTAATACAGTAAGACCAAAAGCTAGGGCAACGCCTAAAAGCCCTATGCCGATATCTGGTACGCCAGCAGCAAAAACTGCACTACCACAACCTCCGAACACGAGCCAAAATGTGCCGAAAAATTCAGCGAATAATTTTTTTGTCATAATTTTATTTTGTATTTTTTTAATCTATCTAAGGTATAAAAAATATTAATCGAAAAAAATACTTTTTGTCAATATTTCAAATTGTTTAATATTATTTATAATGGTTTGGTTTTTGACGATTAAATTTCAATAAATATAAAAAGATTATGTCATTAAAATATTCGGTGTTAGATTTGGCTACTATTGTTAAAGGTGATGATATTGCAACAACTTTTGCGAAATCTGTAAAAGCAGCCCAAAAAGTAGAAAATCTCGGCTATACACGTTATTGGTTTTCAGAACATCATAATTTTCCTAATGTGGCAAGTGCAGCCACTTCTATATTAATTGGTCATGTTGCATCGCAGACTAAAACGTTGCGAGTTGGTTCTGGCGGAATTATGTTGCCTAATCATACCACATTATCTATTGCAGAGCAGTTCGGGACTTTGGATGGATTATATCCAGGACGGATAGATTTGGGGTTAGGTCGTGCACCAGGTACAGATAGTCTTACCGCTTCTATTTTAAGACGAAATCAAGCAGAAAGTAGTTATAATTTTGAATTTCATATTCAGGAATTAAGACGATATATGAGCTTAGAAAACTCTAAGTCCAAAGTTAGAGCCATTCCTGGTGAAGGTGCAGATGTGCCTTTATATATTTTGGGATCTTCTACAGAAAGCGCATTTTTAGCCGCTAAATTAGGTTTGCCTTATGCATTTGCTGCCCATTTTGCACCATCTCAGATGGAAGTAGCTTTCGAGATTTATGAGGAGCATTTCACATCTTCTGATATTTTAGAAAAACCATACAAAATGGTTTGTATTAATATTATTGCTGCAGATACAGTAGAAGAGGCACAGTACTTATCATTGTCACATTTTCAATCATTTGTAAATATATTAACAGATCAACGTCAGCCACTTTTACCACCAGAAGAGACGCAATTGGATCAATTGTCTAATGAGTTAGCGGTTCATCTTAATAGAATGACGGCTAAGACTTTTGTTGGAGATAAAGTATCCTTGAAAGAAAAATTATCCAATTTTGTGACATTAAATAAAATTGATGAGGTTATTGTATCAGCCGGAATTTTTGATTTTGAAGCCAAGTTGCATTCTTACGAGATTGCTGCTGAGGTTTTACAGTCAATTTAGTTTTCTCAATTTTTAGCAAAAAAAAGCTTCAGAATATTCTGAAGCTTTTTTTTTATAATTTTAATCCAAATTGTTGGGTAAATAAATCTGGATATACACCTAGACTTACAATTGCAAGTATAATAAATATAGCGACAATATTGTAAGTTAGACTTACTTTTTCTGAAGTATTAAAAGTACTTTCTTTGTGAAAGAACATCGCAATTATTAATCTCAAATAATAGGCAATACTTAATGCAGATCCTAATACTGCTACGAGTACTAAGAAAACAGCATCTCCTTGTATCGCTTGGTTAAAGACCGAAAACTTAGCCATAAAACCAGCTGTTAATGGGATACCAGCCATAGATATCATAGATATTGCTGCTACAATTGCTAATAGTGGATGTGATTTTCCTAATCCTTTAAAAGCTTCGAAAGAGGTTTCTCTTTTTACTTTTTCTACCCAGATAAGCGCCATAAAGACTCCAATTGTAGATAAAGCATAAGCAAAAAGATAAAAGGCTAGGTTATAAGGTGACATATTATTCATCCCAAAGAAGATTAACGCGATATAGCCTGCATGCGATACACTAGAATAAGCCAACATACGTTTTGCATTAGATTGTACCAAGCCCATTACGTTAGCTAATAGTAACGTAATTATAGCTAATACACCTACTATATTAATCCATTCTCCTACGATACCTCCGAAACCAATAGTCATAATTTTGAAGAATGCAAAGAAACCTGATATCTTAACAACTGTTGCCATAAAGGCCGTTATTAGTGATGGTGCACCTTGGTATACATCTGGGCTCCACATGTGGAAAGGCGCCAAAGATACTTTGAAAGCCATTGCTGATAATATTAAAATAGAACCAACGATTAACATAGGATTTTTCGGGTTGTTAAGAGAAAAAGCACTTAGCTGATAAAGATCAAAAGTCCCAGAAGAGCCGTACACCAAAGCAATACCGAATAACAAGAAACCTGTTGCAAATGCTCCCATCAAGAAGTACTTCATAGAAGCTTCTGTAGAGCGCAAGTCTGTCTTGTTACTTCCTGCTAATACATATAATGGTATAGATAAAATTTCTATGCCGATAAATAATGTTACCAAATTTTGGAAGCCAAATAATACCACGCCACCTGCTAATGAGATTAACATTAAGGCATATAATTCTGATTGATGACTTCTGTGATTACTGAATGCAAAACCTGCAATGAAAAACAAAAGTAAAGTTGTTACAATGGATATTTTGGCAAAAAGCGCAGCGTTAGTTCCGTAATCGTACATATTTTTATATGCCGAAAAGAATTCGCATTCTGGAAGATAACTTACATATAAAGCCGCTAATAACCCTGCAATCCCAATATATCTTGCATATTTTCCTTGGTTAAAAACTCCAGAAAATAACGCTAAGACAGCTGTTAGGAATAATACTATAAAAACACTCATTTCTTAAAAATATCAATTTAACCTATCATCGATAAGTAGATAAACTTCAACGAACTCTGCACCATATCAATAATAACTTGAGGGAAAATACCCATCAAAATTACAAACACAGCTAAACTTGCTAAGACAGAAAACTCAACGCCAGAAAGATCTTTTGCAGTAGATAAAACTGTTTCATCAGCTTTCCCGAACATGGCTTTTCCGTATAATCTTAACATATAAGCAGCACATAGGATTAGAGTTAATCCAGATAATGCACCCATTAATATGTTATAATCAAAAACAGATTTTAATAATATAAATTCACCGATAAAACCATTAGTTAATGGTACTGCGGTTGATCCTAAAAGAATTACCATGAATAAGACTGCAAATTTTGGAGCTACTTTAGCTAAACCTCCCATCTGACGAATATCTCTAGTTTTAAATCTTTTATAAAGAATATCAGCACAATAAAATAATCCAACGATATTAATACCGTGAGCGAAAGTCTGTACCAATGCACCTTCTGCACCTTCAATCATTATTTTTCCTGGTACTCCGTATCTTACAGTTAATACTGCAGAAGCAAAAATACCTGCAACCATTAATCCAACGTGAGATAATGAAGAAAAGGCAATAATCCTTTTAGAATCATTATTAACCAAGGCAATTAATGCACCATAGATTACGCCAATTACTGCAAGAATAATAACAATCTCTCCAGAAATACCTCCAATTGCTAATGGTGTAATAGGTAACAAATACCTTAATACTCCAAAGATTGCCATCTTAAGCATAATCCCAGATAATAACATCGATCCTTGTGTTGGCGAGTAAGTATAAGTATCCGCCTGCCACGTATGGAAAGGGAAAATAGGTAACTTAACTGCGAATGCAAAGAAGATAAACCAGAATACAACAATTTGCTCATTAAGACCAAGACCAGAGTTGTATAGATCCGTTAATGCGAAAGACGCCGTTGTAGGCTGCGCATAGACATAGATTAATCCAAGCAACATAAATAAAGATCCAACAAAAGTATACACGAAAAATTTCGTTGTAAATTTAATTCTTTTGTCTTCTTGCCCCCAAAGTCCAGCAATAAACCAAATTGGGATTAGAGTTACTTCCCAGAAGATGTAGAATAATAAACCATCTAATGAGGTAAATACTCCGATTAACCCAAACTGCATTAACAATATTAACGCGTAGAAATTATTAGAGTAAGCTTTATTCTCGTTGTAAGAAGATAAAATAATTAGTGGTACCAAGATGTTGGTCAAGATTACCAATAACATGCTCATGCCGTCTATACCAAAATGCAATGTGCTTTTGATAAACTGAAACCAAGGATAGGTAATTTCGTATTGTAAAGCAGAGTCTACAGTTGGTTCAAAGTTAAATTGACTCAACATAAAGAATGCTAAAAACATTTGTATAAAAGCTATCGCCAAGGCAAGATGCTTGCTAGAAGAATTTCTCCAAGCAAATACCAATGCAGAACCTACCAAAGGTAATAGTAATAGTGTTAATAAATATGACATTACTATTTCAATAAAAAGTTAACAATTAATATAATTCCGATTGCCAAAGCCATAATCAAAACGTAATTTTCTACTTTACCATTTTGAAGTCTTTTTGCCGCTCTACCAGAATCGGCAGCGCCCAAACCTATAAAGGTTACAATAGGATCTAAAACTGACTTATCAAACATAGATGCTGCCTTGCCCAATCCTTCTACAGGCTTAACAATACAAGCATTATATATTTCGTCAATAAACAATTTCTTAGCCGATAATCTTTCCCAGCCTGTATACTCTTCTTCTGGTAAAGCTACTTTTTTCTTAGCAACATAGATGTTTTTTACCACAAAGAATATAACCACTACCATAATAATAGTTAAGGCTAACAATATCATTTCAACATTAAAAGGAATCTCAGGATGTTTTACATCGTACATGTAGATTGTATCTAACCATTGTGCTAATTTTTGATATTCGCCATGTCCGATAAAGTGAGGAAGATTGATAAATCCACCAATTGCTGAAAGAACCGCTAACACAACTAAAGGTAAAGTCATGCTGATAGGACTCTCATGCACATGTTTCTTTTGCTCTTCTGTCCCTCGGAAATCTCCAAAGAAGGTTAAAAACAATAAACGGAACATATAGATAGCTGTTAAAGCTGCACTAAACAATGTTAATCCCCAAAGAATTGGGCTCTTTGCGTAGATTGTCGTTAAAATTTCGTCTTTAGAAATCATCCCAGACAATGGTGGCACACCACAGATGGCTAAAGTACCGATTAAGAATGTCCAATACGTTACTGGGATTTTCTTTCTTAAGCCTCCCATAAAACGCATATCTTGTTCTCCGCTCATCGCGTGGATGACAGAACCTGCTCCTAGGAACAACAAAGCCTTGAAGAAAGCGTGCGTCATCACATGGAACATACCAGTAGTATAAGCACCAGCGCCCAAAGCAATAAACATAAAGCCTAACTGAGAAACCGTAGAGTAGGCTAGTACTTTTTTGATGTCATTTTGTCTTAGTCCGATAAATGCAGCAATTAATGCAGTTGCAATACCGATAAACAAAATAAAGTTAAGCGTTGTAGGAGCTAAAGAATATAAGAAGTTAGATCTTACCACTAGGTAGATACCCGCTGTAACCATTGTTGCAGCATGGATTAATGCCGAAACTGGAGTCGGTCCAGCCATCGCATCTGGTAACCAAGTAAATAATGGCACCTGAGCAGATTTACCCATTGCACCAATAAATAAACTTATCGTGATGAAGATTATTGCAGAACCGTCTAATTCAAATTTTGAAGAATTCTCAGCAACGCTTAAGAAGTCGATAGCGTTAAGGTGATAAGCAATCGCGAAGATTCCGATTAGTAGACCAAGGTCACCAATACGGTTCATTATGAAAGCTTTTCTTGCTGCTTTACCGTATTCTTCATTTTCGTACCAGAAACCGATCAATAGATAAGAACAAAGTCCTACACCTTCCCAACCAATAAACAGGATTAGATAGTTGCTTCCCAATACCAATAGTAACATTGAGAAGATAAAGAGATTAAGATAAGTAAAGAATTTATAAAATCCTTTGTCATGGCTCATGTAGCCGATAGAATACAAATGGATTAACGATCCAATTCCTGTAATGATCATCACCATCATAATTGATAATTGATCCACTTGGAAACCGAAGTTAACCTGCATTCCATTCACTTTAAACCATTCAAATGCTTTTACGATAACAGGTGCGCTGTCTGATTTCATTCCTAAAAAGATGCTAACAGCAATAAGGAATGAACCAAAAACGACTAATGTTGCCAATCCTCCAATTAACATTTTTGGTAATTTCTTCCCAAAAAGTCCATTGATAAGGAAACCTGCTAATGGTAAAAGTATAATTGCGTAAATTAAATTTTCCATTCTATAATTATCCTCTTAATTTATTAAAAATACTGACGTCCACAGATTTTGTATTTCTGTACATCATGGCGATAATTGCTAATCCTACAGCTACTTCTGCTGCGGCAACTACCATGATAAAAAATACTAATAATTGTCCGTGGCTATCTCCTCTGTATGCAGAAAATGCTGCGAGTAATAGGTTAACAGAGTTAAGCATTAACTCTACACAGCCTAATATAATGATGGCATTTTTTCGGATTAATACACCCAAAACACCCAGACAAAACATAATCGTACTAAGAATAATAAAATATTCTATCGGTACATTTTGTATAAATGAATTAACTTCTCCCATTGTTATAATTCTTTTTTACCAATTAATACAGCACCTATAATACCTGCAAAAATAAGAACTGAAGCCAGCTCAAAAGGTAAAACATACTCGTTAAATAATAAGTGACCTAAGTTCTTCGTCAATCCAACAGAAGAATCTGCATTAGCTAATGCTGTTGTTTTTCCGCTAAGACCTTTATATGCACCTAACATCCCGATAAAAAGGATACAAACAGTGAAAATACCGATAAACTTAGGAAGGTTTTGTTTCTTACTTTCGTCTTTTGGATTAAGATTAAGCATCATTAATACATATAAGAACAATACCATAATTGCTCCTGCATAGACAATAATCTGTACAATGCCTAAGAATTGAGCATTTAACAAAATATACATCCCAGCAATACTGAAAAATGTTACAATTAAAGACAAAATACTGTATAATGGATTTTTTGCAAATACAAAATACACAGCACTAAGAATTGCAATAAAAGCAACTGTGAAAAATAATATCTGATCCATTCTTAATACGTTTTCTTTTGACGTTCTGTAATATCAATTCTTTCATTGATCTTCTCCACTAACTTATCCTTACCATAGACAAAATCTGTACGGATCTGCTCTACATCTACCAATCTATCTGTTAAGAAAACGGCTTGCTTAGGACATGCTTCTTCGCACATACCACAGAAGATACAACGTAGCATATCTATCTCATAGATTTCTGCATATTTTTCTTCTCTGTAAAGATGTTTTTCATCTTTTTTGCGCTCTGCTGCGGTCATCGTAATCGCTTCTGCAGGACATGCTACGGCACATAGTCCGCAAGCAGTACAACGCTCTCTGCCTTCGTCGTCACGTTTTAGGACGTGCTGTCCGCGCCATACGATGGCTCTAGGTTTTTGCACTTCTGGATATTGCACAGAAGGCGCACCTTTAACGACAGTTTTTACAGCATGCTTAAGTGTAATCGCCATGCCTTTTGCAATTGCAGGCAAGTAGATTTTTTCACTAAGAGTCATTTTCTTGTTAGAAACAACTTTTGATCTGTTTGTTAGTTTCATTTAATTATAGATATTAGATGTTAGACGTTAGATGTTATAGCTTAAAAGAGTAAAATTTAATTTTAAAATTTCAGCAATTATCACATCATCACATCATCATATTATCAATTTTTTTAATTTCCAAATATTAGCATCATTGCGCCAGTCGCCAATAGATTAACCAAAGCTAGCGGAATTAATGTTTTCCAGCCAAGGTGCATTAATTGGTCATAACGGAATCTTGGTAGCGTCCATCTTATCCACATAAACGTGATAATCCCGAATACTGTTTTTGATAAGAATGCGACAACACTTAATATTCCTGCTGCGTTTTCTCCCCAATGTTGTGTTACCCAATCTATCCCAGGATAGTTAAATCCTCCAAAGAATAAAACCGTAATTAAGGCATTAGAAATAAACATGTTAACATATTCTCCAAACATGAATAATCCTAATTTCATCGAAGAATATTCTGTAGAATAACCCGTTACCAATTCTGATTCACATTCTGGTAAATCAAATGGATGACGGTTAGTCTCTGCTAATGCTGCAATGAAGAAAATTAAGAATGCTATTGGTTGGTAAAAGATATTCCAATTAAGTCCAGAAACTTCTGGGATAAACCCCCAAATTTTACCATGACCTTGAGATTCTGTAATGATTTTAAGATCCAAAGAACCCGCCATTAAGATAATTGCCAGAAGCGATAATCCCATTGCCAATTCATAAGAAATCATTTGAGAAGATGCTCTAATGGCTGATATTAAAGAATATTTGTTATTAGAAGCCCAACCACCAATCATAATACCGTAGACGCCGATAGATACCATACCGATTAAGTACAATACACCAACATCAACATTGGCAACTTGTAAATCGAAAGATTGTCCGCCAATATTTAAGCTTTTTCCCCAAGGGATAACGGCACCCGTAATTAATGAAATAAACATTACTAACGCTGGCCCGATAACGAATAAGAATTTTTCTGCATTGGCAGGTGTAAAATCTTCTTTGAAAAAGAATTTTCCACCATCTGCTAAAGGTTGTAACAACCCAAATGGCCCTGCACGGTTAGGTCCGATACGATCTTGCATAATCGCAGCCACTTTACGTTCTGCCCAAGTAGAGTAGGCGGCAACTGTAAGAGCCAGCAAGAATAAGGCAAGAACCAAAATTAATTTAAAAGTAAGTAATTCCATAAAATTTTATTTGAAATTTGAGATTTGACATGAGCTTAATGTTCATTATCAAAAGATCAAAATATCATATTTTCGTATTAAATTTCGTCTTTTTGAGCGATTTCTTTAGCATCAGGATTATCCAATTGTCTGTAATAGTCTTTTGGCTTTTCATAATGATTTAAAGAAATTACAGAATGTCTGTCGATATGTCTTGGCCCTTCGATGTTCCAATGTTTTACATCTTTTCTTTCGAAACGACACTCGTTACATATCCAATCTTGTACTTCACCATACTGATCTTTTCTACCAGTAACACGTACAATCTCGTCACCTTTCATCCATAATACAGCTTTACCACTACATTTACCACATTTGCAAGAGGCATCAACAGGATTGGTAAACCATACTCTGCTTGTAAATCTTGCCGTTCTATCTGTTAAGGCTCCAACTGGACAAACATCAATAACGTTTCCTATAAAATCGTTGTCTAATGCCTTGTTAAGATACGTCGAAATTTCGGCATGATCACCACGGAACAAGATCCCGTGTTCTCTCTTATTAGTTAACTGATTAGCAGCCAACACGCATCTTGCACAAAGAATACAACGGTTCATATTTAATTTGATATATGGCCCGATATCGTCTGCATCGTAGGTATTTCTTTCGAATTCTGTTCTTGTGCTATCCACGCCATGCTCGTAACCTAAGTCTTGAAGATGACATTCTCCAGCTTGATCACAAACAGGACAATCTAATGGATGATTTAATAATAAAAATTCGGTTACCGCTTTACGGCCTTCTTGTGCTTTTTCTGAAGTTAGATTTTTAACTTCCATACCATCCATAACACCAGTTCTACAGCTGGCAACTAGTTTTGGCATTGGACGAGGATCTGCTTCAGAACCTTTAGAAACTTCTACTAGACACGTTCTACATCTACCACCGCTGGTTTCTAGCGTGCTATAATAACACATAGCAGGCGGCACAGATTTTCCTCCGATTTGTCTAGCGGCTTCTAAGATAGAAGTGCCAGGCAAAACTTCAGTTGTTTGTCCGTCGATGGTTATTTTAAATTTTTTAATCTCTTCGCTCATTATCTTATTGTTATAAGCTTATCATTAAGGCAAAAGCCTGTATTAATTCTTTTTCTTTAAACCGAAAATATATCCGATTCCTAAATTAGCCTGTGCAAACAAGAAATCTTGAGAGGCTTTATCAGGCTTGTTGTTAAGGGTAGTTTTGATATCAGGCATATTAATATAACCTACTTTACCTTCTAATCTTAACATGACATGTTTAGCAAAAATAGCATTGAAACTCACTCTTGCATCTGCTCCAAAACCTGCTAAGTGAAAACGATCACTTCTTTCGTTCCCGAATAGTTTTACGTTACTTTTTGGTAATAAAGCACCTACACCAGCACCATAAGCAAATTCTAAATCAAAACCTTTAGACTTACTAATGTTAGTATATTTTTCTACACCAACGTTAATATAGTTAAGACCATCTGTATGCTCAAAAGTTAAAAACTGCTCGTCTGTAAGATTAACAGCTTGACCACTTTGGATCATTGATGCGTATTTAGGATCATTAATATGTCCGCTGATACCTACAGTCTGATTTTGATCCATCACATATTTCATGTGGTCTAATCCTAAAACTATAGCAACATTATCTTTAACAAAATAACCAATTCTAGCGTTAGTCTGAGGAATAGTCCAACTGTCTGGCGCAAAATAATCTTTAAATGTAAAAGGCGTCAATCTATCATGTGCGCTCACTTTTCTCAAAGTAAAATCGTAACCTTCTCCTCTAAAGTGGATATTAGAGTCACTGTAAGCAGCGGTATTCCATCCCCAAAATAGAAATATTTTTCCTTTTTTGGTTAAAGAATCGTTGTTCTGCTCTTGACTGAATGCTTGCGCAAAAGTCATTAACCCGAACATTGTTAATAATATCTTTTTCATCTTAATTACTTGCTACTGCAGGGATTGGATCTGCATAGTTTGCTAAGCCATAATTTTGAGTTTGGCTAAGTTCTGGATTATTAACATGCCATTCGAATTCATCTCTGAAATGTCTAATCGCCGCTGCAACTGGCCAAGCCGCTGCATCTCCTAAAGGACAAATGGTGTTGCCTTCAATCTTTCTCTGGATGTCCCAAAGTAGATCGATATCTTCCATTTTACCTTGTCCCTTTTCTATTTTTTTAAGGATTTTGTACATCCAACCCGTTCCTTCACGGCAAGGCGTACATTGTCCACAACTTTCGTGATTATAAAATCTTGCTAAAGTCATCGTGTGATCTACAACACATTGATCTTCATCTAAAACGATAAAACCGCCAGATCCCATCATAGTTCCTGTTGCAAAACCACCATCAGAAAGAGATTCGTAGTTCATGTAACGAGGCTCGCCATTAATGGTTTTTAATAAAAGATTAGCTGGTACAATTGGCACTGAAGAACCTCCAGGAATACAAGCTTTTAATTTTTTACCATTCGGGATACCACCACAATATTCGTCAGAATAGATAAACTCTTCTACGGTAATGGTCATATCAATTTCGTAAACGCCAGGTTTGTTAATGTTTCCACAAGCCGAAATTAATTTGGTTCCTGTAGAACGGCCTACACCAATCTTAGCATATTCTGCCCCTGTAATATTGATAATCGGAACAACTGCCGCAATAGTTTCTACGTTATTAACAACTGTTGGTCTTTCCCAAAGTCCTTTTACAGCAGGGAAAGGTGGTTTTAATCTTGGGTTACCTCTTTTACCTTCCAGAGATTCTAACAAAGCTGTTTCTTCTCCACAGATGTAAGCACCAGCACCACGTTGTACATAGATTTCTAGATCATAACCAGTTCCCAAGATGTTTTTACCTAAGAAACCAGCTGCTTTTGCTTCTTCTATGGCTTCTTCTAAAATATCAGGAATCCAAGAATATTCTCCACGGATGTAGATATACGACACATTAGAACCTAATGTATAAGACGAAATAATCATTCCCTCTATCAAAAGATGCGGAAGAAACTCCATCAGATAACGATCTTTGAAAGTACCTGGCTCAGATTCATCGGCGTTAACCACCAAGTGTCTCGGCACGCCTTCTGGCTTTGCAAGGAAGCTCCACTTCATCCCAGTAGGGAAACCAGCACCTCCACGACCTCTAAGTCCAGAAGCTTTTACTTCTTCTAATACTTCATCGGTTGTCATTTTGAAAGCTTTTTCTACTGCTTCGTACCCACCACATTTGCGGTAAGTTTCGAAGTAACGGATGCCTTCTACATGGGCGTCTTTAAGTAAAAGTTTTTTACTCATTTTATTATGCTTATTGCAATTGGCTTTTGCACTTCGACAAGCTTAGTGCGATAGCCTTTTTGCTTTTATTATTAAGTTTTATTGATTTTAAAATCTAAAATTTAGAATTCAAAATTTTAATTAATCTAAAGCCAACTGACCTTGTCTGCAAAGATCAATGATTTCGTCAACTTTTTCTATGGTTAGATTCTCGTGGTAAAATTTCCCTAATTGTAACATTGGAGCATAACCACAAGCGCCTAGACATTCTGCCGGTTTTAAAGTAAACAAGCCATCAGCAGTTGTCTCGCCATCTTTAATATTAAGCGTTGTACGGATATGATCTAGGATTTTTTCGCTGCCACGTACCATACAAGGTCCTGTTCTACATACTTCTAAGACATATTTACCCACAGGTTTCATATTGAACATCGTATAAAATGTTGCCACTTCATAGACTTCGATTGGGGTAATGCTAAGAACTTCTGCAACATAATCCATCACTGGAACGTCTAACCAACCACCAAATTCTTTTTGTGCAACATGCAAAATAGGAATTAAAGCAGACTTCTTACGATCTTCTGGATATCTTGCGATTATTTTATTAACCTGCTGTAATGTTTCAGGTTTAAAAGCAATTGTTTCGCTCATATTTAAAGATTTTAGATTTTAGATTTTAGATTTTAGATGAAAATCTTAGTTCCAAAAATCCTATCAATTTTGATATTAATTTATATATTTTAAAGATTTTAGATTAATTTAAAATTTATAATCCAAAATCTATAATTTCTATTATGCATCTAGTTCTCCTGCGATAACATTCATGCTACACATCGTTACAATCGCATCAGAAATAACAGCACCTTGTATCATCTCAGGATAAGCCTGATAATATACGAAGCAAGGTCTTCTAAAGTGCAATCTGTAAGGACTTCTTCCGCCGTCGCTTACTAGATAGAATCCTAATTCTCCATTACCACCTTCTACAGAGTGATAGACTTCTCCTCTTGGGATTTCGGTCTCTCCCATAACGATTTTGAAGTGATAGATTAGAGCTTCCATTTTATTATAAACATCGGCTTTCTCTGGCAAATAAAAATCAGGAACGTCTGCATGGAAATTACCTTCTGGTAGATTTTCGTAGGCTTGTTTGATGATTTTCAGGGATTCCCAAATTTCTTGTTGACGTACCATAAATCTATCATAAGTGTCACCAGATGTCCCAATTGGAATTGTAAAATCAAAATCTTGATAAGAACTATAAGGCTGAGATACTCTAACGTCGTAATCTACACCAGCTGCTCTAAGGTTAGGTCCTGTAAAACCATAGCTTAATGCTCTTTCTGCTGAGATACCACCTACACCAATCGTTCTGTCCATAAAGATCCTGTTTCTTTCTAATAAAGAACAAAATTCTCCAAAACGCTTAGGGAAGGTTTTAAGGAAATCTTGAAGTAACTCATGAAATTTAGGGTTGATATCTCTTTCGAAACCACCAATACGTCCCATGTTAGTCGTCATCCTTGCACCGCAAATCTGCTCGTACATTTCGTAGATGCGCTCTCTATCTTGGAACATATAAGTCAATCCTGTAATTGCACCAGCATCCATCCCGGTAACACCGTTACAGATTAGGTGATCACCAATCCTTGCCAATTCCATAATGATAACGCGCAGGTAATCTACACGTTTTGGGGTTTCTACACCGATCAATTTTTCCATTGTCATGTGCCAACCAAAGTTATTAATTGGAGCAGAACAATAGTTAAGACGATCTGTAAGTGTTGTAATCTGAGCGTAATTTCTTCTTTCAGAAATTTTCTCAAAAGCTCTATGGATATAACCAACTGTCTGCTCACTATGAAGGATTTTTTCTCCATCCATCGTTAAGATGTTTTGGAAAATACCGTGTGTAGCAGGGTGAGTAGGACCTAGATTAAGGGTGTATAATTGACCGTCAATCTGTTCTTTGGACTCGTATTGGTTAAGTATGTTTGATAATTCGTTGTCTTTCATAATTTTAAATGCTTTAGGCTCTAGGCGTTTGGCTTTAAGTTGTTTGACTTATTGCTTACTGCTTATTGCATTATTGTTATCTTCCGAACATGCTATCGTTTTTATCTATTCTCGTACCATCTTCTAGACGGTATTCTTTAAGCATTGGATGATAACCAAGATCTTCCATATTAAGGATTGCTCTTAGATCTGGATGCCCTTTAAATTTAATTCCATAGAAATCAAAAGTCTCACGCTCCATCCAATTGGCTCCAGCATATAACTCTGTTAAAGAATCTACTTCTGCATTTTCTCTAGGCATAAATGTCTTGATGCGAAGTCTGAAATTAGTCATCATATTATGCAAATGATATACAACGCCTAATTCTCTATCTGGAGTTTCTGGATAATGAATACCACAGATATCTGTTAAGAAATTGATTTCTAAAGAAGAGTCTCTCAAATAATGAATTATTTTTTTTACATCTTCTTTTCTAACTTCTACCGTCAGCATACCATAAGGTTCTGATGGATTAAAAATAGCACCAGGAAATTCTCTTGTTAAAGCTTCTAAAACAAATTCGTTTGTCATAATTCCTGATTTATTTAATATCGTATGAGTCTAGCAAAGCTCTATATTCTGGCAAGTCACGACGTCTAAGACTTTCGCTTCTTGATAGTTCTTGCACTTGCATAACACCTTCTATAATCTGTTCTGGTCTTGGAGGACATCCTGGTACATAGACATCTACAGGGATAATCTTATCAATCCCTTGTAATACAGAATATGTGTCAAAAATCCCACCACTAGATGCACAAGCACCAACGGCTACAACCCATTTTGGTTCTGCCATTTGTGTGTAAATTTGCTTAAGAACTGGTCCTAATTTCTTAGAAATAGTCCCACAAACCATTAGCATATCCGCTTGTCTTGGAGAAAAAGAGTTACGCTCCATCCCAAATCTTGATGCGTCATATGTTGGATTAAGCGTTGCCATAAATTCGATTCCACAGCATGATGTTGCAAAGGGTAGTGGCCAAAGAGAATAACTTCTCGCCATACCAATGACACTGCTTAATTTAGTCGCGAAAAAACCTTCTCCTTCAAAACCTTCTGGAGCAGGGTTATTCATGTTAACTACTGGTTTATTATCTGACATTTTTTTTATTTTTGATCTTGATTTTTTATTTAAGTTTTATTCCTTAAATAATTATCAAAATTTATAATTTAAAATTATTTTACTTGTCCCAATCTAGAGCTCCTCTTTTTAATACATAAAAGAAACCTAAGAAGAATATCCCTACAAATGTTAGGATTGCCATAAATCCTGGTACGCCAAATTCTTTAAAATTAACAGCGTAAGGATAGAAAAAGATAATTTCTATATCAAACAATACAAAAAGGATTGCTGTCAAGAAATATTTTACCGAGAAAGGTGTTCTTGCATCACCTTCTACTTCTACACCACACTCGAAGGCTTGGTCTTTTACTTCGCCCTTAATTTTAGGTCCTAAAAAATGGGCGCCTAATAAGGAAACAATTACAAATCCTAGGCCTACAGCAGCCTGAATGAGTATTGGTATGTAATTTTCGGGTAAGTTCATGCTATTCAAAATTAATCACCTGCAAAATTACTAAATTATCATTTATAATTGTGAACAGAAAAGCTTTTAATAAATTGTCACAGCCCTATTTTAGTTAATTTAGAATTAATACAAATAGTTGTATTCTCATTATTTCTTGTTAATTCTTTTTAGAATCACAAAGGCAATATATGCGATATATAGAAATAAAAAGCTTGCAAAGACAATATTTATCAAGGTGTTGGTACGTTCATCTTTTACCTGAAAGAAAAAGTTATATGATAAAAAAATGATGATTAGTATTGCATATATAACAATCTGTTTCTTCATAATGCTATTTTATTAGGAGTAATATAAAATTAAACAAATGATTAGTTTTTATCAATTTCTAGGCTGTAAGTTCTTCTTCTTTTGTGATTAACTGGGTTGTAATCTTGCCAAAGTAATTGCACGCTTTTATTTTCTTCCAATTCTGGATTGGTCTCTAGAAACTTCACACCTTTGCTCTTGAATGTCTCATATATTTCCTTGAAAATAATTGCAGTAACACCGCGTCTTTGATAATCCGGATGGATGCCAATAAGATAGAAGTTGGCTCTGTCATTTTTCTTACCTGCTTGTAAAAAGTGCCACCATCCAAAAGGAAATAACTTGCCTTTGGATTTTTGAAGAGCTTTAGAATAAGAAGGCATCGTGATGGCAAAAGCTATGAGCTGGTGATTTTCGTCCTCGATACAAATAATGTAGTCTTTGTCTATAAAACCGAAGTACTTTTCCTTATAATGTGCTATCTGCTCATTACTAATTGGTGTGTAGGTTGATAGATTTTTATAGGTGTCATCTAGTAACTTGAACATAGGTTCTACAAGCGGCAATATTTCTTTTTTGCTTTTAAATTCAATTGTGTTAAGCTTGTATTTTTCTTTGATTAATCCATTAAAACGTTCTACTTTATCAATAACAACATTGGCAAAGTCAATCTCGAATTCTACCCATTCTTTTTCTTTTGTAAGTCCTAGATTTTCAATGTGTTTTGGGTAATAATCATAGTTGTAAAGCCCGATCATGGTTGCTAATTTATCAAAACCCATGGTAAGCATACCAGCTTTATCAAGGTTAGTGATCCCCATTGGACCTTCTATTTTTGTAATTTGATTAGTTTTAGCGAAATTAATGGCGCTATCAATTAAAGCTTTAGAAACAGCTTGGTCATCAATAAAATCTAACCAACCAAAACGGACTTTCTTAATCCCTAGATCTTTTTCCTCTTTATGGTTAATCATCACCGCAATTCTGCCAACAATATCACCATTTTTTAAAGCTAAAAATTGTTTGGTCTCAGAATAACTTAATGCAGGATTTTCTTTAGGATCCC
This sequence comes from Chryseobacterium electrogenes, assembly GCF_053553015.1. Lineage (NCBI taxonomy): Bacteria > Pseudomonadati > Bacteroidota > Flavobacteriia > Flavobacteriales > Weeksellaceae > Chryseobacterium > Chryseobacterium electrogenes. The sequence continues at coordinate 126,738 of NZ_JBNPPB010000002.1, forward strand.
ATTGGTCTAGTTCGTCTTTTATGAGTGACGGGACATAGTTAGGGTTGTTTTTGTAAAGTGTGTTAGGAAAGTTGATGAAGTCTTGCAAATCTTGCTTAGTAAGAACTTCTTTTATTAAAATCTCTGCCATAATATACAATAATTAACAAATATAGTTTCAATTATGTGGAGATACCAAACTTTGGCATAATTTTTACTCAAAAATATTTACTATTAATTTAATTAAATTTTATAAAAATGACAGGTTATTATCTTATTATTGGTCTTACGATGTTGGTAAGTTGGATTGTTTCTAACAGACTAAAATCTAAGTTCCAATATTATTCTCAAATGCATCTCAGAAATGGTATGTCTGGGAAAGAAGTTGCAGAAAAAATGTTAAGAGATAATGGGATTAATGATGTACAAGTTATTTCTGTACCAGGACAATTAACGGATCATTATAATCCAGAAAATAAAACGGTTAATCTTTCTGAAGCTGTATATATGCAACGTAATGCTGCCTCTGCGGCTGTTGCAGCACACGAAGTAGGCCATGCTGTACAACATGCTGTTGGTTACTCTATGTTGCAATTAAGATCAAAATTAGTCCCAATGGTTAATATCAGCTCTACATTATCTCAATTTGTTATTATGGCTGGTCTAGCGGTGATGTTTGCTTCTCAAAGTATAGAGAATCCGCGCGGTAATACATTGGTATTGGCGATTGGGGTTATTCTTTTTGCGGTAACAACACTGTTTGCCTTTGTAACTTTACCTGTAGAGTATGATGCAAGTAATCGTGCGATGAAATGGCTAAAAGATACAGGCACAGTAACTGCAGAAGAATATGTTGGCGTACAAGATAGCCTAAAATGGGCAGCGAGAACCTATGTTGTTGCAGCAATAGGCTCATTAGGGCAATTATTATATTGGGCTTCTATGCTTTTCGGAGGACGAAGAGATTAGAAATCAATAAAACTTATATTCTAAAAGCATCTCGGATAATTGGTCTGAGATGCTTTCTTTTTGAGCAGTTTTGATTTTTGCTTTAATAACACAAATCTGTTGCGCATCGAAATCAAGAATTTGTGCATTATTTCTATTAAGAAGTGAAAAAATAACGTTTTGCTGATTGAACTTGAATTTGATTTCAATAAAACTTTCTAACTCTTTGGTAATGATATTGGCTTCTTCTAATATAAGTTTTGCAGATTCTTTATAAGTTTTTACAAGACCACCAACGCCTAATTTTGTACCTCCATAATATCTAATAATCACAAGTAAGACATTAGTAATCTGATGGGCTAATAATTGATTGTATATTGGTAATCCTGCGCTGCCACTAGGTTCTCCATCATCATTGGCACGATAATTCTCTCCAGTTAATCCAATCCTGAAAGCATAACAGTGGTGTGTTGCCTTAGGATGAAGGTCATAAAGATGATTAAGGCGTTTTTTTACATCATCATCAGAATTTACAGGATAGGCGAAACCAATAAACTTGCTCCCTTTTTCTTTGAGCAAAATATCTTCAATGGGTTTTTCGATGCTTTGATAGTCGTAAATTTCCAATATGTAAGGCGTTATATAGAGTTTTGATTTTTATAAATTGAAACAGAATTATCTCGTAATTTTAATTCTTCTATGGCTTCAAAATTGAATTTTGGTGCTTTAGTTCCGTTTTCTAATTTTAGATTATTGTTTTGGAAAATATAAGCTTCGTCCCAAAGGTTATGCTCAATAAATTGTTTTAACGTAAAGCTTCCACCTTCAATAATAATAGATTGAATGGAGAATGTGTGAAGATGTTTTATGATTTGATTCAAAGCATTTTCTTTTTCAATTTTAATAAAATGAATGTGATCTAGCTTTTCTTCTTTAATTTGATTAAAAACTAAAGTTGTCGCCTCATCATTGTATATATTGAACTCTCTAGAAACGTCTAAGTTGAAATCAATGAGAACCCTTATCGGATTATTACCGACAATTTCTCTAACTGTTAAGCTTGGATTATCGTTAATCGCGGTGTTTTTACCTACTAAAATGGCTTGTTCTTCGCTTCTCATTTTGTGCACATATTGCTTAGAAAGGCTATTGCTAATTTGCGTTGGGCGATAATCTTTATCCATAAATCCATCACCAGATTGTGCCCATTTAAGAATAATATAAGGTCTTTTTTTCTGATGAAAGGTGAAAAATCGTTTGTTAAGGTCCTCACACTCTTCTTTCAATACCCCAGTCACGACTTCTATGCTGGCATCTTCTAAGATTTTTTTTCCTTTTCCGTTAACTTGTTCATTGTAATCCATCGCGCCAATTACGACTTTTTTAAAGCCAATTTCCTTAAGTTTCAAGGCGCAAGGTGGCGTTTTTCCAAAGTGAGAACAAGGTTCTAAAGAAACATAAATAGTAGCTTCTTTTAAGAGTTTGGGATTTCTTACAGAGTTAATGGCATTAATTTCGGCATGTGGTTCGCCTGCTTTTTTGTGATAGCCTTCGCCAATAATTTGGTTATCATAGACGATAACAGATCCTACTAAAGGATTAGGATAGGTATTACCGATAGCTTTGTTAGCAAGGTCGATACAGCGTTGCATGTAAAATTGGTCAGTCATAAAAAAAACACTTAAGCAAAGTTAAGTGTTTTTTATGTGGTATTAAAATCTACTATTTTGTCGTACCGACAGGAGTAGTAGGTAAATTGATTGTTGGCATCTTGCTATTAATAACAGCTTCCATTAGTCTGTTTCGTTCTTTATTTACGACTCTAGACATGTACTTTAGATCGCCTTCAATGTATCTTTTAGAATAAGAGTATATCAAAAGACCTATTTTATCATTAACCTTTACAGTCTTGAAGCGGTCGATATTATATTCTGCATAAGGCTCTTTATCCTGTTGAATAATAGTTACCAGATAATCTACAATAACTTCTGTGCCATCAGGACTTTCTGTTACGCCAACAAAAGAATAATTGTCTTTGGTTTTTTCTTTCCGTTGCTCAATATTTTCTTTTTTGGTTTTCGCAGCATCATAAGGATCTATGTCTTTGTCAAAAAATGAAATATTAACTCTTTCTCTATAGTTTTCTAGATCATCATCTCTTTGTATATATTGCTGTTGGTACCATGTCGCGGTATTTTTTTTGCTCCATGTTAAGAAAAATTCTTCTCCTTTAAATTTAATAGGACCAGGAAAAGAGATATAATCTACAACAGATTTATCCGTAGTAATGCTATCTTTATCCTGAGCTATGCCCAAGAAGATCCCTAGTATTAATGCAAAGAAAGCAATTATCTTTTTCAATGTTCTAATAATTTATTCGCCTGAGATGATGTTATGCAAAGTAGATTTCAAGTTTTCTAGCTGTGCTTTTTTGTCATCTATCTTGTTGTATGTGTCTGTCAATAAAATATTTTCTCTTGAAGGATTTTTAAAGAATGCTAAATTATTTTCTAGTTTAACGATTTCTGCTTCTAAGTCAGAGATTTGATTTTTAATTTTTCTTGCTTTATCGGTTAATTGATTTTCGCTAAGGTTTTCATCTTTTAAGTCAAATTCATTAATCTTATTAAGCTTTAATTTTTCTCTTAAGGCTTTGTTGAACTCGGTATTAATGGATAATTTCTCCTTTGGTACTTTTCCTACGGCATTCCAAGAATTTTTGATTTGCTCTATTTTATCAACGCTTCCATCTTCATTAGAGATGGTTTTTAGTTCGTCTAATAATGCTCGCTTTTGCTTGTAGTTTTCTTTCCAATTATCATTAACGGCATTGTTTTTTTCTCTAAAGTTTTTGAAAAATGTATTACAAGCCTCTCGGAATTCGTCCCAGATTAGATTAGCTTGGCTTCTTGGTACATGTCCGATTTTTTTCCAATCGTCTTGAAGTTTTTTAAATAAAGGGACTGTGATTTCCCAATCTTCGGACAACATGTTGTCTTGCGCTGTTTTTATTAATTGCTGTTTTGCTTCTAAGTTTTCAACTTGGCTACCTTTCATATTTTTATAAAAGTTATTTTTAGCCGCATTAAAATTTCTAAGAGTTTGCTTAAAGTCAGTCCAATTTTGATTAGATAATTTTTTAGGTACGCTTCCTAATTTTAGAAACTCTGTTCTTAGATCTTCTACTTGTTTTATTGCATTCTGCCAATAGCTATGATTAGAGGTTTTCTCAGAAGCTGTAAGTGCTTTGAGGGTTTCTATAATCTTATTTTTCTTAACGAGATTGGCTTCATGTTCTGCCTCTATTCCTGCAAGAAGTTCGGATTTTCTTTCGTGTATTTTGTTAGATATTTCTTTGAAATCTTCCCATGTTTTTTCTCGGAATTCTTCGGCAACAGGTTCTGCTTCTTCTTTCCAAAGTTTGTGCAGATATTGTAACTCATTAAGCGCTTTTTGTACAACAGGTTCATGTTGTAACTCTTTGGCACGCTCTATAATGTGTAATCTTTTTTCAAGATTGTGAGAGAATTCTTGCTCTAGGTATTCTTTATTAAGATCCAACATCTCGTTAAACATTTTAAGATGGTGGAAATAGTTATTGTTAAGGTTTTTAAACTCTGTCTTTGCGACTTGTCCAGCATTAGACCAAGCTTCTTTGATCTCTCTTATTGCTTTGAAAAGATTGGTGCCTGCTTCAGAATTGGTATATAGATTTTTTAGATTTTCTATAATTGCTAGACGATCTTCTAGGTTTTTATGATGTTCTAGATCTTGATTTTTATGAAATGCATCTAGTTTTTCTCTGTAAATATTGGCTAAGGTCGTTAATCTTGCAGTGGAAGGATGTGTAAACGAAAAATGCAAAATATCGTTGCCTTGATCTGTAAATTCATGTTTTTTATCCTCCGTCTCATCATGAATGATGTGCTGGGCATTTTCTTTCAGTTGGTTAAAAGTCTTAGAATGATGACCTGCATCTGTCAAATTGACAATTTTTTCCATCTCATCTAGAGTTTCTTTTAGAGAAAGAGTAGAGAGTACGTTGTCATCTTGGTAGGAGGTAACGGTTTCAATTTCTTTAGAATAGCTAATGTTTTCTACATTTTCTGTATTCTGAGATTCTGAGGTTTCGACAGGTAATTTGTTTTCTTCGTTTTCAGGGTGTCCTGTTTCTGTGATCATAACCAAACTTTTTATTAGAGAAGTACTTATTAATCCACTAAATTAATTTTATTTTTTGGATTTATCCAATTTTAGCTATATTTTTTTTATGGATCTTGCAGTGAAGGAGTTTTTTAATATAAAAGATTAGTCTAAATAATTATTTTGTCCAGATTTGCCACGCTTTTTCGGCTTGTTGTTCTAACATATAATATCCATTGATGGTTGTTGCGCCTTGCTCTGCTGCTTTCTTTATAAAAGCTGTTTCTGATGGATTATATATTAAGTCGATGATATAATGTTGAGGCAAAAGTCCATGAAAAGGAAATTCTAAGCAATCATCAACCTTAGGAAAGGTACCTACTGGCGTGCATTGTATGATTAATAAATGCTCCTTTACAAGGTCAATATTGATGTTCTCAAAGTTGATTTCTGACTTTCTAGAAATGGTCAGATGCTGTATGCCATGTTTTTCTAAAATATATTTAACGGCTTTTGCTGCGCCGCCATCACCAAGAATAATAGCTTTTGTATGATGCTCTTTTTTATGAATTAATAGGCTTTTTTCAAAACCAAAAGCATCTGTATTGTATCCTATCTTTTTTCCATCAACTAATTTTACGCAATTAACAGCCCCAATTTCTTTAGCTTCATCACTTAATTCATCCAAAAAAGGAATAATAGCTTCCTTATAAGGAATTGTAATATTAAAACCAACGAGGTTTTCTTGATTAAATAAATCCTGAATATTGTCTAGATTTTGAACATCAAAAAAGTTATAATCGTGATTTTTTAGAAATAATTTTTTAAATTTTTCTTCAAAGTAATTTTTTGAAAAAGAGTAGGATATATTTTTCCCTAACAGTCCGAAGTTGCGTATTGCTTCCATAGATCAAAATTAAAAAAAAGACCGAAGATAACTTCGGTCTTAGTAAGGTTTTTTTTAGTAAATTAATCTACGATAAACTTAGTGTTAAGTTCTCCCGTTTTAAGGATGTAGATTCCTTTTGGTAGGTTGTTAATCTGAATGCTGTTTCCGTTTTTGAAGGGCTGGTTGATTTCTTGCACTCTCTGTCCAACAAGGTTATAGATCCAAGCTTTATCAAATTTCTTTAAATCATCACCTTGTACCGTAATTGTACCACCGCTTTTGGCAGGATTAGGATAGATTTTGTAGTTTTTAGAAAAAGATAATTCATCTGTTGCTAATTCTGTACGCCAGATCTTGCTTACCCATTCTGGATGATCGATGAATGGATTTCTATTTTTTTGAATCTCGTATATCGCATCATTTCTATCTAATTCTTTTTGAGATACAGGATCTTGAGCATGCCATTTTTCAAGCATTTCTAAGAAACCGTTGGCAAGACCTTGGTTTTTATTTTTGCTGAACATCGCATAGTTGTAATTTGGGATTTTATCAGCATATCTCGTTACGAAATAAAAATAAATTCTTGCAAAATCGCCTTTAAATTCATCAATCGGCTCAAAAACCGTTCCTTGAAAACCAGGAACATTGCTAGAACCTAATTTAGAGCCATTAAGAGAGGTTTCTGAGACTGTTTTAACTTCGCCGTGAGGATAGTTGCTTCTCATACCATTCACTTTACCATCGGTAGGCAACACATGATGCGCGTCACTTACCATAGGTCTTGCCTTACTAAAAATAGATTGTGGGATGCTGTGCTCTCTGTTATAACAATCGCCTTCATTTTTGTAATTCCCGCATTGTTTTTGTCCGTGTCTAAAGTTATAAGGATCCTTGCCTGCAGGGTTCTCTGAGTACATATCTAATACCGTCCCATCTTTCTCATAATAGTTATCGGTGTCAGACGTTGGGTAGATGTCATATAAGCCATCGTAACCTTTATCTTGGTGGGCTGCTGATATAATGTTACTTAATTTACCTTTTAATGAGTAACCAGATAAATTGCTAGTGCCATTGTAATAATTAGATGGCGCTTGGGCAGAACCTAATCCATAGATCGCTAGGCAAGCCGAAAGGAGTAATTTTTTCATTTTATAAGTCTAAATTTTTGGGGCGATAAAGGTAGAAAAAAAAACGTATTAGCATAATTAAAATTAAATATTTAACAATAAGTTGTTTTTATTGTTGGGTTATTGCTTGTGTTAATGTTTTAATGTTGTGTTTGTTTTAAAATTTATTTTCAATATAAAATGAAAAAAGCACCAAAAATTAATTTGATGCTTTCTGTAATATGTTAGAAAGTATTAATCTACGATAAACTTAGTGTTAAGTTCTCCCGTTTTAAGGATGTAGATTCCTTTTGGTAAATTATTAAGTTGGATGCTATTCCCGTTTTTGAATGGCTGATTGATTTCTTGTACTCTCTGTCCAACAAGATTATAGATCCAAGCTTTATCGAATTTTTTAAGATTGTCACCTTGTACAGTAATTGCTGTTCCGCCTTTTGCTGGGTTAGGATAGATCTTGAAATTTTTAGAAAAAGATAAGTTGTCCGTAGACATTAAGCTTCCAAAAATAGCTTGTACCCATTCTGGATGATCGATGAAAGGATTTCTGTTTCCCTGAAATTTCTGTACCGCATTGTTTCTGTCAATTTCTTTTTGAGACAAAGGATCTTGTATTGCCCATCTCAATAACATCTTAATATACCATGTCTCGAAACCTTGATCTTTAGTTCCGTTAAAAGGGCTGTTAGGCTTGTTTAAAGCTGCAAAAGAAGGTAATAGATTTTCATATCTTGTGATGAAATAAAGGTGCATTCTCGCAAAATCTCCTTTAAACTCGTTGATTGGTTCAAAAACAGTGCCTGTAAATCCAGGAGTTATGCTTGGGCCTATTTTAGTTCCATTTTTAAAAGTAACAGAAGCGTTACCAACTTCTCCATAGTTGAGATCTCCTCTTTGGGAGTTAATATAATAATCAGAAGGAACAATAAAATGAGCATCACTAGCCATAGGTGTAGCAGTCTGCCCTCCAAAAAAACTTTTTGGGATAGAGTGTTCTCTATTATAGCAGAATCCTTCATTATTTTGATTAGTACTTCCGCATTGGTTACCTCCTGCATTAGATTGACCATGTTTATAATTATAAGGGTCATTACTTATGCCAGGTGTGTTGGGGGCAGGGTTTTCAGAATACATCAGTAGGATGGTATTGTCATTTTCATAGTAGGTGTCCATGTCTGTGGTTTTATAAGCGAACCATAGACCAGAGTTTCCAGTGCCGTAGCCTTGATCCTTATGTCCACCGGTGGCAATCTGGCTTAATTTAGTTTTTAACGCGTAACCACTCAGTCCATCTGTGCCATTATAATAATTAGCAGGAAGTTGTGAGATTCCTAAGCTAAATGAGCCTAAGAATCCTAAGAGTAAAAATTTTTTCATTTTGAAATCTAATTTTGGACTTCAAAGCTATGTAAAATTAAAACTTAGCTCAATTAAATCTGCTTAAAATTTGCTTAAATTTTTAGACACCTTAGAGAAAATCCAAGAGATGATAAATCCAAACGTCAAGGATATTGATCCAACAATAATATAATTACTGAAGATGATCTTAACAGGAAATGGAAGGTTAGCGCCCGCCATAAAAAGACTTGTTCTTAATTGTAAAATGCAAATTAACGAACCTAATATTAATCCAGAAATAGTCCCAAATAATACGATTAATGCACCTGTATAAAAATAAGTACGTCGCAATTCTTTAATAGTAAATCCTAGAGAAATTAATGATTTGGCTTGTGGCTTTTTATCTAACTGAAGAATGGTAACAGCACCAGCCAAATTAAAAGTTGTAATGAAAATCACCAAGGCGAAAATTAAATAAATCATTAATTTTTCGGTATTAATCATTTTCCAGAAGGCTGCATTATCCTCTGATTTTGTACTAATAGTACAATCCTTTAATTGAGAAAGTAGATTTGCTTTTACTTGATCTGCATTGGCAGGATTTTTAAGTTTAATAACAATTTGATAGGCAGATCCCTTTGGTAGGCTTAATAGGTTTTGTGCTAGATCTATGGGAGAGATGATATAATTATCCAATTGATCGTTACCTGGGAAAATCCCCGTCACAAAAATTTCTTTTCTATTAAAAATGTCATCTTCATTCTGGATAATTCCTTTGCCTGGTTTTGGCATGTAGATTGTCGCAAAATCTTGGTCAGAATTAGCCGGAATAGATAATCTATTATCCAATTGATTTTCTATCAAAACCTCATTAGAAAACTCAAAGCTTGGATAGCTGCCATAAAGCAAAGTCTTATTAATAGGATTAACAGAAGTGTAAGCAGAGTCTACACCGCGCAGGTATGCGATTTCGCCATTGTTACGAAAGTCAAGATAAATTTTTTCTTCAATAACTTTAGAGAAATGCGCAATATCTTGATTAGATTTCAAAACAGAAACTACCTTATTAATATCCGAAATTGTTTTTCCAGATTTATTTTTAACCGTTAGATCTGCGTGGACATTTGCGATAATATCCTTATTCAATTCTTCTAAGCCAGAAAACACCGATATTATAATAAACATCGATGCAATTGCAATCATCATTGCAAAAGCCGCCAGCCATGTAATAAAAGTCACGACATGGCTACCTTTCTTCGCTAATATGTAGCGAGATGCTATGTATAAAGAATTGTTTTTCACCAATTGTAGTTAAGAATTTAAAGTACAGGATTGTCACCTTCACCCTTCAGTTCTCTCTCAATACGCTCTACATCATCCATAGAAGTATCTACATAGAAAGCAAGTTGTGGAATAATACGTACTTGTTTTGCCATTTTCTGACCAATAAAGTTACGGTATTGTGCTTTATTTTCTTCAATTTCTTTCATAATAGGCTTACGCAACTCTTTAGGAAATATACTTAAGTAGATCTTAGCAATCCCAAGATCTGGCGTCACTTTTACATCACTTACAGACACAAGAAAGCTCTCTTTGCTGCTTGCAGCCTGCTTTCTGAATAATTCTGCAAAATCTTCCTGAATAATCTGTGCAACTTTTCGTTGTCTATTACTTTCGTTCATGGTGCAAATTTAATACATTTGTTTGACATAATTATGGCGTGTCCCAGCGTTTCTTTTCTACAGCGGCTCCACTACGTTCCGCCGCTTCCAAAAGAAACGCTTGGTCGGTCTACGGTCAGTCGCTGTTATTATGATATAATCGTCACTTTCGCTTTGCTTCGGGACAATTATATCATAATAACGAGCTTCAACAATGACCTTCGCCCTCACGCGAGATTGGTCAATAATATTCAATGTAAGATTACAAAACAAAATATGAAAATAGAACATATCGGGATTGCTGTAAAATCATTAGGATTATCAGACGATTTATTCAGAAAACTATTAGGAAATGATCATTACAAACAAGAAAGTGTAGAGCGCGAAGGCGTAGTTACTTCTTTCTATAAGGTTGGCGATAGCAAAATAGAACTTTTAGAAGCCAGCAAAGACGACAGTCCAATCTCAAAATTCATAGAAAAAAGGGGAGAGGGCGTACATCACATAGCCTTTGGTGTAGAAGATATTGTAGAAGAAGTAAAAAGATTGAAAAAAGATGGCTTTGACTTTATCTCAGAAGAGCCTAAGGACGGCGCTGATAATAAGCTAGTTGTCTTCCTACACCCGAAATCTACCAATGGCGTGCTTGTAGAATTATGTCAAGAAAAGCCATAAAAAGTTTGGTAGAAAGATAATTTTTACTATTTTTGCCAACAGAAAAAAACGCCAGTTTTTGAGGCCCTATAACTCAGCTGGTTAGAGTAGCTGACTCATAATCAGCAAGTCCTTGGTTCGAGCCCAAGTGGGGCCACATGAGAAAAAAGCACTTACAGAAATGTAAGTGCTTTTTTTATACTTTCAATTTTTTATAGAATTAAATTATATTTTTATTAATAATTAATTGATTTTTTCTAATTTGCTTTCTGCAAGCCATAACTTAGAATATTTTCCTTGATTATTAAGTAATTCTTGATGCTTTCCTTGCTCAATGATTTTACCATTTTCCATTACGCAAATCATATCAGCGCCAATGATGGTTGATAAACGATGGGCAATAACGAGAACAATTTTTTCTTTTACCAATTCATCAATTGCTTTCTGAATGGCTAATTCACTAAGAGAATCAAGAGATGATGTTGGCTCGTCCAAAATGACGATAGGTGTATCTTTTAGTAGCGCTCTAGCAATAGAAATTCTTTGTTTTTCTCCACCAGATAGGCTATTTCCCATTTCTCCAAGGTGAGTCTCATAAGCTTTTGGAAGATTCATAATGAAGTCATGACATTGAGCTCTTTTGGCAACTGCTATGATTTCTTCTTTTGTTGCAATGGGTTTTGCCATTCTGATATTTTGTTCAATGGTGTCATCAAAAAGATAGACATCCTGAAAAACTACCGATATCTTATCTAGCAAATCTTTAGTTTTATAAGATTGAATATCTTGTCCACCAATGAGCAATTTTCCAGAAGTTACATCTGCGTAACGCATCAACATTCTTGTCATTGTGGTTTTTCCGGAACCTGATGCTCCTACAAAGGCAACAATCTTTTTTTCTGGAATTATAAGATTAATATTATCAAGAACTAATTTTTCAGTTTGATGATATTTGAAACTTACATTTTTAAATTCAATATTATTTTTAGGATTAATAATGGATTCTTTTGGCTCTGGAAGTTTTTCTATATCGAACATTTCTTTCATTTTTTTGATGCCATCTTCGATTAAACTGAAAAACATTGTCATTGGGATAAAACTAGAAATCAACTCTGAGAAACGAATTACGATAATCATCATTGCAATCATAATCATAGCGTCGCTATTCCCAAAAAGAACTAGAGAAATGCCAATACCGAGGGTTAGCAGAATTGCAGTTTCTAAGACAGAAGCAATAATAAGATTGGGTCTTGCGCCTTTTCCGTGTCCATAAGCTTGTACTTGTTCTACTTTATCAATAGATTTATTGAGTCTTTCTACGATTTTGTTGGCTCCATTTGTTGCTTTCAGTATTCCGAGACCTTGGATATATTCAATTGATTCCGAATTTAGTTCGGCGTGGACATCGTTCATATATTTCATTCCTCGGTCAAAAGCGGGTTTTCGCCATCTGTAAAACGGAATGATTGAAGGGAAAATAACCATCATTACCAAAGCTATTTTCCAGTCAAAAAATAGTGTAGCAATACTAACGGTCAACGGTGTGATAATCCCATAAATCATCAGTGATGCTATTGTCAATATAAAAAGAGTAGCCTCGTCCACATTGGTGCTGATGATTGCGCCCCATTGTCCGGAGCGTTTCTGATGAAGAATTTCTAATGGGATTTCTCTGAATTTGTTCCCCAATTTTTTTCGTAATTGATATTGTGCTTGCGAAGAATGTCCGTCATAATCATAGTTCTGACCAATCCATCTGAAAATTGAACTGATAATTACTAATACCAAAGCAACAATCACCCATTGAGCGGCGAGATTAAAATCCTTTTGTCCCAATGCTATAAACAAAGGGAAGAAACAAGTGTAAGCCAAACCTTGCACAACGGATGATAGCCCAATCAAAAAAAGTGATTTTTTTAATTTTTTCTTCAAAGGTCCTGCTACATTAATTGTCTCTGCAAATAATTTTATATCTGGAATAATATTCAACATAATTTTAAATTTTAACTATTAAAGAGAAGATGCTTTGATATGCCAGTTTCTGGCTTCGTGATAAGATTCCCACATTTTAGTATAATTTCCATTGGCTTTTATCAAGCTTTCATGATTGCCTTGTTCTGCTATTTTACCTTTTTCGATTACCAGAATTTGGTCAGCATTTTTGATAGTTTCTAGACGATGAGCAATCATCACAACAGTTTTGTTTTTCATAAGATTTTTGAAAGCCTGCATGAGTTGATATTCGTTTTCGGTGTCAGAAAATGAAGTTGCTTCATCCAGAACGAGAATTGGGTTGTCTCTCAATATAGCTCTTGCAATGGCCAAACGCTGTTTCTGTCCACCAGAAAAATTGTTAGCTCTTTCCTGCAAAAGCGTATCATAACCTAGAGGTAGGTTCATAATTTCGTCGTGGATTTGAGCTGATTTTGCAGCTTCTATGATTTGTTCTAAAGTCGCATCTTCATTTCCCATTTTGATATTGTTGGCAACTGTATCAGAAAAAATAAAACTATCCTGAAATACAAAAGAAAGATGATTCAGAAGAATTTCGGATTTTAAATCTCGGATATCAATATTTCCAATTTTTATGGAGCCTTCCTGGATATCCCAAAATCTCGGAATTAACCTTGCAATGGTCGATTTTCCTGCGCCAGAAGAACCTGTTATTGCTGTGAAAGTATTGGGTAAAACTTGGAAAGCGAGATTATCAAGAGCTTTGTCATCTCGACCTTCGTAAGTGAAAGATACATTTTCAAATTTTATACTTGAATCTTGTGGGATTAAATTATTGTTTTCTGGCTCTTTTAAAGCCTGAACATTAAGTAGTTCATCAATTCTTTTCGCACTGATTTCTGACCTTAAAACAATATTCATCAGAGAACGATAGGGAAGTATAGATTCCATCATTCCGGTTCCTAGAAGCAATGCACCAATCAATCCTAAAAAGCTAATCTGATTATTGGTGTACCAATACGTTCCTACAATTAAGAGAATAATAAATGTTGGTAACGGATTAAGAATTAACATTGACAACTTTGCGCCTAATCCATTTTGTTTGTACCAGCTGATAATGATTTCAAGAAAATTATTAAGAGCATTATCGAATTTTGAAAATGATTTTTCACCACCATCAAATACTCGTACAACTGGCATCGCTTGCACATATTCTATCACCGAAACATTGATGGCTTCTCTTCTTTTATTGAATTTTTGAGAAATTTCCTTATTGTTTTTCATAACAAATGATAGAATACTTAGTCCAATAATTAATATACCAAGGCATATCAAAGCAACTCTGTAATCGAACCAAAATAAAGCTAGCAAAGTAAAAATCGGAAAAGCATAGGTTCTTGCAAACAACGGCGTACTATCTGCCGCAAAACCATGTAATTGTCTCACATCCTCGTTAAGAACTTTTGTCAAAGCGCCCGATCCATGCTCCATAATGTAGCCCAAAGGTAAAATCGCCAAATGTTTTGCTATTTTTTTTCTAAGAACTGCTTCTAGATGAAAAGCCGCATAATGTGATACATCAAAAGCTTTTAACCTAAAATAATAAGCTATTGTTGTGCAAATAAGCATTCCTATGAAATAGTAGAGAATCATTTCTTTTTCGTTATTAAACAAAGCATTAATAAGATAGCTCATCAAGACAAGGTTGAGAACAACAGAAAAAGATGAGACACACGAAAGAAACATCGCCCAGTTAATTTTCTTGCGAATTGGAGAAATGATGAACCATAAAGTTTTTGTCTGTTTCATTTCTATATATTTTTTTAGAAATTAAAATTGATGTACATACGGATACACACATCGATATGAGTAGTGATGAGAAGAAAAATTAGTGATTAAGTTTTGCAATTCCCCATACGATTCCACCGGATGTAATGTTGAAGGCTGGTTTGGCAGAATTAGTTCCGTCCAAAACATAATAGCCGTTGGTTTTTGCATTATTTACTGTACGGAAGTAGACGTTATTGTCTAGAACTGTAATGTTTTGTGCATTTTGGAAAGAGTAAGTAGTTTCTGGTGTATTAGCAATTTTTTGTGGACCAGCAGAAAGATTCTCTACATCGAATGCGTAATAACTATATGTTACATCGGTTAACATTCCTGCATAGCTTAGAGGTTTTGCTCCCCAGGAAGTATAAAGTTTACCACCTTTTACAGCAACTGTACTTATAGATGTGTTAGATGAGTAATTATCAGATTTGATAATCCAATTGTTGTCAAAATCTGTTTCGTTAGCTTTTATTCTTACAACTGCAGAACCATTTGTTGCACCTGTTTTTCCTAGGCCATGAGCGCATAGATAGAGAGCGCCGTCATCTCCAATTGCCCACATTTGGTTAGCATTTCCGGGATACCCAACAGAGTTAATTCTCTTATCTCTGATTGTTTTTTCGTATTTCATTGTGGCAATATCTATAACTGCGATATCAACAAAACCTTTAGCATCTTCTAATAAAAAACTACCTTTTCCTTCTTTGGTACCATATATAATATCTACATATAGTTTTCCGTTTTTGGCAACTATTAAGCTTGATGCCACAGATTGATATGGACCATATTGTGAAGTTGCAACAGCAGAAAGATCAATCTCTCCCGTTCTCTGCATTGTAGAAGGATTGAAAACCTGAAGTTTTAATAATCCTCTGTTTGTATCAGCATAATAACCTGTTGTGTCGTTGTGGATGTAGAAGTTGGATGACATTCCTTTGATTTCACCATCCTGTACCATATTTCCCTTGGAATCTAAAGAGTAACGTAAAATTCCGTCATCTGTGGACTGGACTCTCCCAAGCTGTAAACGCTGGAAAATCCATTTTCCGTAATATTTGATTCCGTTGGCTTTTACAGAAAGTGAGCCTTCTTTGATGTTAGAAAAATCCCCCGAAGGCAAAGATGAAAATGTAGAAATATAACCTACATAAGGACTGGCGGTAAGATCTCCCGTAAGTAAGACGTAATTATTGGTTGTTGTTGTTGTTGTTGTTGGCTCTTTTTTAATGTCATCATCTGAGCTAGAGCAAGAACTAAAAGTTAATAATCCTGCTAATATTAATCCTGCGATTTTTCCTGATTTCAGGTATTGGTTATGATCCATAATGTAATAGTTTATAATGATAAATTGATTTTAAAATTGATATTGAATCCTTCATTTTGAATTCTGTAATTGTCATAGATTTTA
Organism: Chryseobacterium electrogenes; assembly: GCF_053553015.1. Classification (NCBI taxonomy): domain Bacteria; kingdom Pseudomonadati; phylum Bacteroidota; class Flavobacteriia; order Flavobacteriales; family Weeksellaceae; genus Chryseobacterium; species Chryseobacterium electrogenes. Next base: position 142,665 of record NZ_JBNPPB010000002.1, read on the forward strand.
GAATTGAAAATATTTCTTGCTTCCAGCCCCAATCCCCATCGGCCAGGTGGTTTCCAGGTCAATCCTGCGGTGTGTAGATTCTGGCTCGGGATTGTATAGGCGCTGACGTTCACTTTTGGAGAACCGGATAATCCTAAGAATCCATCAGCTTCGTACGCTTTCGGGATATAATCCAGATAGTATTCTCTAACAAAACCATAGTTCCAATAGAGATTGAACTTGTCATCAGACGTTAAAATATTTTTGAAATGTGTATAAATGCCTAGATTAGCAAAGAAATAAGGCGTGTTTCTCAATCTTGAACCGTCATAGGTCGGGTCATTTTGCCCAAATAACCGGAAATCCTGATATGTGTAATTTCCTCGGAATTCTAACCATGACAAAGGTTGATAAGATGCGTCCATCTCAACGCCTAATCCCTTGACTTTGCTCACATTTTCATAACTTCCGTAGATGCCTGTACTGATTAACAGGATCATATCATAAGTTCTTCTGTAGAAGATATTAGTTTCTAATGAGAACTTATTTTTTTTGGTATAATTAATTCCAAGATTGGCATTGTAGCTCTTTTCTGGATTTAAAGCAAAATGACTATTGATAAAGTTTCCATCTCCGAAAAATTCTTCCTGATCAGGCAATCTATAAGCTAATTCTCCAGAAAGTCTTGCGAAAAGATTGGTGTTAAATTGATATTTCAAAGCTTCAGAAAAACCCCATTTATTGGTGCTTTTAGTACGGAAGCCTTCTGTGTCAGAAATCTTGGAACTTTCGTAGCCTTCGGTATTGAGAATATAATATTTGACAGCCAAATCATTCGTTAGTTTTTCATCCAAGGCTTGAGTTCTGTAGCCTAAACCTAAAATCAATTTTTTGTATCGATTTTTAGCCGACAGCAGATCTTTGCCCGAAACTGGAAATTTCTCGCCATAAGGGTCTGAACCTGTTCTGGATGTTGCGGAATAAATGGCGTTAAGCTGAAGAGACGAGCTTGCACCTAATTTGTATTGCGCATTGGTTCTTGAGATGAAATTTGAAAATTTAAGTTTCTGAAGACTTCCGCTTACCGTAGATTCTCCGGTTCTATTAGGGACTTCGTGATAATCACCATACCAATCATAGTAACCATTAGCGATATCTGTAAATTTGGTGTGAAGCGTATTGTAAACTAAAAACTGGTCGATTTTTAATTTATCATTAAAGAGTTTTTTCTGATAGCGCAATGTCGGAATTACAGAATACATTTCGTTATTCACAGCTCCGAAGGGATAGTTCATCGTCAATCCATAATTTCGGTCTTTGCTCAAATAAAATCCAGTGATGGTTAAGCGGATATCATCTGCCCAACTTTGATTCTTCAGGCCTGTATAGACTTCTCCAAAAGCATTATTGAATTTATTATGAAATAATCGATGTGTTTCTATTCTAGATGTAGCGGTTTCAGAATCTGTTACAGGAACATCAACCTTATAATCATTATCAGAATAATTGTAGAAAAAATTGAATCCATTATACCAAGTGTTATTCTTATTCCGGCTGTAGAGATTGCTTGTAAAACGATGAGTGCTGAATGAACCAATCTGATAAGAAATGTCTGCTGATTTCGGTTTTTCTATATTTCTGGTCACAATATTAATGACGCCGCCTAGCGCATCTGCTCCCAATTCTACAGGAGAAATTCCTTTATAGATTTCGATTCGGTCAATACTATTGGCAGGAACAATAGAAAAATTAAAGGCATTCCCGAGATAATCCATCGGAATCCCATCTCGGAAATATTTAATAGCATTACCCTGAAAACCATTAAGAATAATATTAGCGCGGGTTCCTAGACCTCCGTCTTGCTTTACTCTTACACCAGTGGTTCTGTTCATCAAGTCGATAACAGAAGAAGATTGTTCTCGGACGGTTTTCATATCCAGAACATTGGCTTTTATAGGTTGTCTAGCGACATTCTCGCTTTGGTTAATTTTTTCGATGGTTACTTCTTTTATCTGCTGTAACTTAAGAGAATCTTCTTGACCAAAAAGCGGAAGTGATAGTAAAATAATTGTGGATAGATAGTACTTATTCATTACCTCGGGGGTAGTTTTTATTAATAAATTGTAATCGTATGTCACCTCGATTAGACTTTACAAAAGTAGACATAGGGATAAGCGATGGATGACGTTAAAAGGATTATTAATGACGTTAAAAGGATTATTATTTATATTGATTAAAAATAAGCCTTACGGATTGGTACCTTTGTCTTGCTTTTTCTGGATAGAATTGAAAAGGCTTAATGATTACTAAAAATATTATTGAGATTAAATAATGAAAACAGAAATGAAATTCCCACTCTGGTGCTTGATTCTTAGTATGGTTTTATGCTTGGTTTTTTGTCTTTCGGTAAGTTGTGGAGCGGTAGATATCCCTAGTGGAAAAGTATTAGAATTAATTCGCTTCAAATTTTCAAATTTTGATTCTCCATTAGATGATGTCCAGATGAATATCCTTTGGCAACTGAGATTTCCTAGAATTATAATGGCGATTATTGTGGGGGTGGGCTTGTCGATTTGTGGGGTTGTAATGCAGGCAATGGTACAGAATCCTTTAGCCGATCCTTTTATTATTGGAGTTTCTTCTGGAGGCTATTTGGGAGCCGTTGTCTTTATTTTTGCAGGAACTTGGATTCCTTTTTTTGCAGGAAGTTTTGGACTTGGATTATCTGCCTTTCTAGGTTCGTTAATGGCATCTTTTGCGGTTCTATTTTTATCTTCTTATAAATCGAAAATTTCCACTACAAAACTGATTTTATCAGGAATGATTGTTAACGCTGCTTTCCAAGCGATCGCTAATTTTATCCTCACGCTATTAGGATCACAAGATACAATTACCAGAATTTCCTTTTGGACAATGGGTTCTTTGAGTTCTATCCAATGGAATGATCTTTTACTACCTTTTGTGTTAGTTGGTCTGTCGGTTTTCTTTTTCTGGTCACAATACCGACAGCTTAATGCTTTTCTACAAGGCGATGAGATTGCCATCACGCTGGGTATTAATGTTAATTTTCTTAGAACGATCTATATTGTCATTGTATCATTAATTGTCGGTTTTTTGGTTTCTAAAACAGGAATTATTGGTTTTGTAGGATTAATTATTCCGCATATTGGAAGAGCGATTTTTGGATCAAATCATAAATTTTTAATCCCGATTTCTTGTTTCTTGGGTGCTATTTTTATGATGTTAGCAGATACATTTTCCCGCTCTTATATGGGATATAAAGAATTTCCGATTGGGATTTTTACCTCATTAATAGGTTCAATTTTCTTCGCATACATAATGATTCGTAAAAACTATTCATATTCTAATTAAGATGGAGCTACAAGTTACAGAACTGCAAGTTGATATTGGAGAAAAAACAATTTTAGAATCTATTGATTTGCACGTTAAGTCAAAACAATTTGTTGGGATTCTCGGACCAAATGGAAGCGGGAAGTCAACCTTACTGAAATCTGTTTATCGGATTTTACAACCCAAGAAAGGCGAAATTCTTCTTGATAAGAAATCCATCAAATCTTATAAGTCCAAAGAAATTGCAAGGCAATTATCTGTGGTTAGCCAGTTTCAGTTGTTTGCATTCAATTTTACTGTAGAAGAAGTGGTGATGACAGCCAGAATTCCACATCAGAAATATCTTCAAAAAGAAAGTAAAAATGATAAAGAGATGGTGACAGAAGCTTTAGAAAAAACAGGTTTGTTACACAAGAGAAATCAATATGTTACAGGCTTGTCTGGTGGCGAAAAACAAAGATTAGTATTGGCGAGAGCTATTGCGCAACAAGCTGACTTTATGATTCTGGATGAACCCAGCAATCATCTTGATATCAAATACCAAATGGAAGTTTTATCAACGATAAAAGATATGAATGTGAGCGTATTGACAGCGCTTCACGACCTTTCTTTAGCTGCAAAATATTGTGATTATATCTATTTTATTGTAGAAGGAAAAATTGTAGAACACGGTTTGGTACAAGATGTTATGACCAAAGAAATTATCTCGAAAGTTTACGATGTAGATTGTGAAGTTTTTACGCATCCATCAACTCAAAATATTTGTATTAGTTATTATTAAATACCATCAAAATGAAAAAAATAAATTACATCACATTAACTATTTTCGGATTATTATTGTTTCAAAACTGTAATGAGAAAAAAGTCAACAATCAGACCGACAAAAACGCGCCTTTTCATCAGAAATTCACCTCTTATGATATGGACGGGAAGGCTTTTCCTCAATCTTTGAACAAAGTGCCAGAGCGAGTTGTTATCAATAATCTATCTTGTACAGAGATTTTTTTAGAATTGGGTTTAAAAGATAAAATCGTAGGAATTCTCCAACTCGATAATAAACCAAATGGGAAATGGAAAAAAGAATTGGAACAATTGAAAGTCATTGGTGACAAAATGCAAACCAACAAAGAAATGATTGCCAGTTATCAACCAGACATCTTTATAGGATCGGGTAGAGGTATGAATGAAGCTTTTCAGGGAAGTATCGATAATTATAATCAATTAGGCATTCCGGTTTATTCTCAGTTAGCGAGTATCAATCATAATTCTCCTACTTTTAAAACAATTATAGAAGATGTCAAAAATCTCGGAAAAATTATGAATGTAGAAGAAAAATCAGAGGCTTACGCAACAGAATTACAGAAGAAATATGATAACATTTTGGAGAAAGTGAAATCTTCTAAGACAGAAAAACAACTAAGTATTTTAGCTATTTATTCTATGGATATTGAAAAAAAAATGTTCGGAGTACCAATTATATCAACAGGATTGCAATATGATATTATAAAAACATTGAACCTGAAACCTGCCGTAGATGGATTTTCTAATAACAATACTTTTGAACATTTGATAAAGATGAATCCTGATATCATCATCTACATCTTAACGGACAGAATGCCTGTCTCCGAAAGTGATCTGGAAAAATACTTTTTCACAGATCCGTTAATAAAAGACGTATCAGCCATTAAGAATAAGCGTATTATTGGAGTTCAGTATGATGATTTCTTAGATTACGGAGCGAGAAACTTTGATACTTTAGAAAGACTATATCAAGAAATTTACGAAAAAAGATAAATTTATTTTCTCAGAAAACTGGGCAGAATCTGATAATGCTTTTTGAATGCAGCTGTAAAATGAGTTGCATTTTTATAACCTACATTGCTTGCAATTTCTGCAATACTTTGGTTAGTTTCAATGATTAATTTTTTTCCCAGTTGCATTTTTTCTTCAAAAATATATTCGAAAACCGTATAGTCAAAAATCTCTTTAAAACCTTTTTTGAGTTTGAATTCATTAAGGCCCGAAATTCTAGATAATTGTTTTAAAGAAAAAGGATTATCAATATTTTGAGTAATTATTTCCCTGATATAGTATAACTTTTCGATATCATTTTTGTTTAAAATTTCGGAAGAAACATTTTTGCAAAAATCTTTCTCATTAGTATCTATTATTAAAAGTAATAATTCATTGATTTTGATTTCCAGATAGATTTGTTTCATCTTGTTTTTATAAGGATTATTTAGAATTTCACGGATGATCCATTTTGCTTTTTGCGGGATGGATGTATTTTTCGCAAAAAAAGAGGCTTCATTAGCATAAATCGATTTTCCGAAGTCTCCCAATAGTTCTAAATCATTTTTAAAAAGCGCTTCTAGATAAGGAACAGAAAACTCAATGCCGAGTGAATTATAAGTTTGTTCATAGGGCACAAAATCAATATTACCGTTGATCTCTGGTAAATGGAAAAATCCATATTCTCCAGTTGCCGTAGAAGAAATAGTTTGTTTGTCATCGTAGTATTTCTGCGTGCCTTGGAGCATAAAGAACAGTTCTATGTGCTTATCTTTTTTGTGAACTTCTTTCTTGTGAGGTTTAGAATAGTTGAGAACCGCGTGATCCAAAGAAATTCCGTTCATTTCTATCAGATGAAGATTTCCTTCCACATACTCGAAATCAGCACTCTTTTTCGTGTCAATGATTAATTCCTTAAATTTCATTTCTAAATATACTATTTATAATCACTCTAAATAAAACATTGTAAATGTATTTTATCATGTCATAATAGTTATCAATATATTAATTCTTTAATAGTATCATTAAATACGAATATCTTAAGGTTTTTATAATAAAATAAATAACTGCATTGTTGATATTCAGTAATTTATTAGGTGTATTTCGGGAGAGGGTATAATAGAAATCCGTAGATATATTGACCTCTAAAAGTTTTTTTTAAGATAGATTTGATATCTACTAATTTTTTGATTCTGTATGCTCTCATGCCATGTATGTCTCTCTAACAAAGCATACGAGTATTAAAAAAAAATAATTTATCCTATATTTGAAATATATTAGATCTACATAATGCTGAAATATAAATGTTTAAAACAAATCTTTAATTACAATAATTATATTAAATTATTTATAATAAGTTTTATTTTGATACTATCTATTGATTTGTATTCTTCACAAAATAAATTAAAAGTCAGTGAGAAAATACAACAATTGTCCGTTAAAAATGATAAAGGAGCAAATGATTCTTTCACTATTGGAAAGGAAATGTTGCGAATATCAAAAAATGATTGTGAAAAAAGTAAAGCATATTTGAGATTAGGTGATGCAAAGTCTAAGAGTTTACAATATATTGAAGCAATTAGTTATCTAAAAAAAGTTGATTCATTAGCTCCTAACTGTAATTTATTAGAAGATCAAGTTTCGGCTAATTTTTTACTCATGATGATATATATTGATTTGAAAAACACTCCTTTTTATCATCAATCATGGAAAAAAATAATTGAAACATGTAAGCTTATTAAAGATCCAAGCGTTGAGTTTTTGCTAATGCAAGTTAATGCTATCGGTTATGAAGCTGAAAATAATTATCCCCAAGCTGTTATTTATAGGAAGAAAATTAGCAATTATGCTGAGAATTTATATAAGAAAGAAGGTAATACGGATAATCAATTATTTTTAGCAATGACTTATAGTTTACTTAGTTATTCCTTTTTTAAAAATAATCAAATCCCTGATGCAGAAATATATCTCAATAAAAGTTTTGATCTGATGAAGGATATTCCTGAAGAGCGCAATTATATATTACAAAAACAATATTTAGTTAAAGCTATGCTTTTTGCCGAAAAGAAAAATAATCAACAGGCAATTATTTGGTTTGATAAAGCTCTAATTGTAGCAAAGCAAAAAAAACAAATTAATTCTATTCTAAATATATATGAAGAACGACTAAATTACGGATTAGATAATATAGAAAAAAGAAAAAATATCACGGATGAAATAAAAAGAATAAATCAGGATAAACTTAAGCTATCTTCAGATTATTCTAATTTGCTTTTACAAGAGAAGGAAATTGAGCGATATAAACTTCGTGATAAACTTGTTATTTCTGTTTCATTTTTAGTCCTAATTATTTTAGTTTTCTTCTTCTATAATAGAAATAGGAATAAAAAGATCCAACAAAAATTCGAAATCATTATAGAAAACTTGAGATTAGCCGAAGAGTCTAATCAAGGTATTTCTACAAATATTATCGAAACTCGTCAGCCAGAATCTATGTCCGAGGTTCCTCAGAAAATAATGTCGGATGATAAAGAAGAAGAACTACTTAACAAACTTAATGATTTTGAAAATTCTATATTTTTTACTGAGAAGGGATTTACTATGTCTAAAATGGAATCTCTATTAAGTTCCAATAGAAGATATATAAATTATATTTTACAGAAGAATAAAAATAAAAATTTCACAGATTATATTCAGGGATTAAGAATTAAATATATAGTTGAAAAACTAGTCAATAATCCAGAATATTTAAACTACAAAATCAGCCATCTTGCGGAGCTTTCTGGCTTTTCTAATCATAGCCGTTTCACACAAATTTTCAAGAAAGAGTTAGAGATTTCACCTTCAGAATTCATTAATCAATTATTAAAAAAGAATAAATAAATAATTTCCATCGGTTGTATGTAGATATTGTCTATGATTTCAAGTGCTTGATAATCATTTGTTTTTGCTATTTGTAGTAGTAGAATTGCCAATAGTGACAGCTAAAAGTTTTCCTATTATATAGATTGAGAATACTTTTGCTATCGAAACACAAATGATGGAAAATATTCTATTAACTAGAAAAGCAAAAATAAAATGCAGCTTCTTTTTTTACAAAGTTATAGCTGTATTTTTTGCGCTTTTTTTCGATACTTTATTTTCACAAATTTACTTATTAGATTCTACAGATATTACTATAAAAGAATCAACAATAGTACATGGTACTGTTTTTACAAATAAGCCAAAAGGAAAAGTTTATATAGCCGAAAATACTAAAATTTACAACCGAGAAGATGTTACAAATTCTGAATTTAATGACATAAATAAAGTTGCAAATAAAAAGCAGAGAGTTGTTCATAAAAATAATTCTAAACCGAAGCTAAGAGATAAAATAAAATCCGAAGATTATAAACTTGTAATGTATTTCGGTGAAAATTCTAATAATTCTAGTGTAATATCGAATTTAAATATCCAGAAGAATTACTTACATAATTTCTCAGAGAACAAAATAAAATCTGTAAACAGTGAAATTAATTATGGTTATTATGTATTTATCCTCGATAACTGTAGTTCGTTTTATAAAAATATAGAAAACAGAAGATCTTATAAGACAATTGTTTTCATACGTCCTCCACCAATATTTTGTTAATTTCTTGATTTAATAAAAAAATATAATTAATAAACTTAGCAAAAGATACAAATGATTACAAATAAAATACTTTTTGCAGTACTTTTAATTCCATGTGCATTATTCTCACAAGTTGGTATTGATAACGATTCTCCCAAAGCTACATTAGATATAAAAGCTTCACCTACAAATGCAAATAAGGTCGACGGATTAATTGCTCCAAGATTAAAAGCCTCTGAACTGAAAACAAACAATTCAAAATATAATGCTGACCAAGATGGCGCTATTGTATATATAACAGAAGCCTTAGCTCCAGATAATACTGATAATAAGACAGTAAATTTAACAGATATTGGTTATTATTATTTTGATAAAACAGCTGGTACTGCAGGACAATGGATTCATTTCAATCCTGCTTATAAAGAACCGTGGAATAATCAAGTAAATAATACCCCTGCAACAGCTAATAATCAAAACATTTATCAAATGGGAAATGTTGCGATAGGAAAAACAACTGTATATTCTAATGGCGCAACTTCTGCAACTATTGATGTAAACGGAGCTGTGAGAGCAGGAGGTAACCATGCTGGTAGTGTAGGTTCTTATTCACTTGCTATTGGTAATGGTAATGAAGCTTCAGGAGCAAATTCTGTAAGCTTTGGAAATAATAATAAATCAACGGGTAATAGTGCTTTGACAATAGGAAATACTACAATTGCTCCCGGGGATTATTCTTTTGCGGGAGGTAATGGTGCAAGGGCAATGGGTGCATATTCTTTCGCATTTGGAAACGACGCACAAGCTTTAGCTAATCATGGTTTTGCATTAGGAGTAGGTACAAGATCTCCATCAAGAAGTAGTTCAACATTTGGTAGATTTAATCTTATTACGAGCTCTTCTCAACCAAATCCGATGAGTCAAAATTATGTTAATGATCCTATTTTTCAGGTAGGTACAGGGATAGACAATTCTAATAGAATGAATATAATTACTGCATTTTATGGTTTTACTCCTGATGTTGGAATGGTCCCAACCTATGCTGGCTGGCTGGCTATTGGCAGCGAAAGTAATGTTATTCCAAGCCAAGCTACAGCCACAGATCCAAATTCTCCACAAAATGGAGAGAGGCTAAGGGTCTATGGATCTATTTATGCAACAAAGTATAAATCCGAATTAGGAACTCCAGGAGGATATGCAGATTATGTTTTTCAGGATTACTTTTCGGGATCATCTATTTTCAAGCCGTCTTACAAATTTAAATCCCTCAAAAATATTGAAACCTTTATTAAAGATAATGGTCATTTGCCAGGAGTAACTTCTTATAAAGATTTAAAAGAAAATATAGAAGGGAAGAAAGTATTAGACCTTAATGAACTATCTGTGCAGTCATTGGAGAAAATTGAAGAATTATATCTTCATACTATCGAACAACAAAAACAGATTGATGATCTATCAAATATGGTTTTTAAACTTCAAAAAGAACTTCAAACTATAAAACAAAAATAAACGATTCTAATACACACAAAAGATGTAAATCTACCAGCTAATGCTGGTAGATTTTAATTAAAAAAAACACACACAATGAGAAAAAAAATATTGTATTTCTTTGTTTTTATACTTTTTATAAAAACATACAGTCAGGTTGGTATTAATACTGAAAAACCAGAAGCAGCACTTCATATTATACCTAAAACAAGTCAAGATCATAAAGTTTTAAGGTTAGATCAATTGAAAAGAGAATTTATTGGCGAGAGTAGAGTATTGTTAGGCATTGACAGCTTGACAAACAATGTTGTAAAAATTGATGGGGTTCCTATTGTTACGACTTATTTTAAATCTTCAGATAATCAATATTTAAAAGATCTAAATACCAACAATGGAGCAGGTATAGTTATAAGCTTCAAAAGTACTGATGCTTTATTAAATAGTGCCGTTTCTTTTGATGATAACTCAGATATATTTACGCTATTAACAAGTGGGAATTACGAGTTGGGAGGCGTGATAAATTTTAATCCTGGTAGGACAAGCTACAGCGACCTTGGTCTTTTGCATAATAGTGAAAGAATAGTCATAAACGTCAAAATAGAATACTCAAATGATGATGGTGTGACATGGAAGGATCTTACAGGGACGCGTAAGGTTTATAACTTCGCTGATGCCGATCTTAATACTAGTATTATTATACCACCTGTTATTGCGGTTTTGTCTGCCAAAACCAAAATACGGATGGTAGTAATGAGACCATCTACCGTTAATAGTGATTATGTAGCAAATACTGATACGCAATCTTCTCTTCCTGATGGCTATCCGCACATCAATAAACCTACAGGAATGAGTTTTACAAAATCAATAAAGATTTTTAGATATTAAAAGAAATGTCTAATTATAAAAATATTCATATAGGAAAATTAATTCGTCAAAGAGTTACGGAAAGTAATATAGATATGTCTCGTATATCTAACTTTTTAAAATGTTCAGATGAAGAAATTGTAGGGATGTATGGTGATCCGAGTTTGGATACGGAAATTCTTCTGAAATGGTGCAAGCTTCTAGAATATGATTTCTTTAGAATATATTGTCAGCATCTTATTTTGTATGCGCCTCAAGCTGCACAAGTAGAAGCTAAGACAAAAAATACATCTTTACCACAATTCCGAAAAAATATTTATACAAAAGAGCTTATAGATTTTATATTGGATCAGATTAAGTCTGGTGAAATGACAACAAGTCAAGTTATTAATAGATATGGAATTTCTAAAACTACACTTTATAAATGGATGAAAAAATTTTTAGATTAATATCAAAGTTAAAGAAACGGTTAACAAAATAAATTATTTACTTAGCATGCATAACCCTAACTATAAACAAATATATTCTGATATCATAAATAAAAAATTTCCCGATAAGAAAACCGAATTAGAATATTTATTATTAAAAGAAACTCTTAATAATATTGATGTAATTGAAATTAATAATAAAATTTTTGGAACAAGAAAAGATACTTATCATCAGAATAAAAGACTACGCTCATATAATAGATCTGATATCTTTAAAATATTAGATTACCAAAAAGAACAAAAACTTAATAATATACAATTGGCAAATCACTTCGCAATTAGTAGGAATACGGTTACCAAATGGAGAAGGTTGTTCATTGTTTGAGAAGGTATTATTTCATTATTATATACGTTAAAAAGGCTTAGATTTTAGAATCTGAGCTTTTTTTGTTTGTGTAAAACTAATATTATTAATTTTTTGTGTAATAGATTTTAACTATTGCTTTGCTTTGATGTCATAATACGGACTTATCTTACATCAATGATTAGCATTATAGTTTGAAGTAATTTTGATCTATAAAATAAATCGTCATGAGAAATAGAAACATTTTAAGTTTAGGTTTTGATCCATTAATGATTAACGATCAAAATTTAGTAAGCATTACAAAAGTTAATACTGTGGAAGAAGCTATAGAAAAAAATCAATCTATTGACTTTGATGCGATTGTCATTAATCAAAAAATTGATGCTGTAGAAATTCAAAAATTGAAAAAATTATTAACATTTCAACAAGCTGATTTAGTTTTCCAAGTGGCAACTGATGATAATCATTTTCAAGAAGTTGTAGCGATGCTTTTGGATCAATTTAAAAACCAAAAAAGAAATTATTCTTTTACAGACAATGCTTTTGCACAATTATCAATTTATCAAAATAACTAAAAATACAAGATTATGAATACAAAAATAGTAGAACGCGTTATTTCGCCTCAAGGCACTCATTTTGTTGGCGATGGCTTTAGAGTCCATAATTTTATTCCGAGTATCCCGGGGCTTAGCATGGAGAGGATGAGTCCGTTTATCATGTTGGATTATAATTCTAAATATAATTTCCCTCCAAGCGAGCATCTAAAAGGTGTTGGAGTGCATCCTCACAAAGGATTCGAGACTGTGACAATTGCCTATAAAGGGCGTGTGGCACATCACGACAGCAGCGGTGGTGGTGGCGTTATTGGAGAAGGTGATGTCCAATGGATGACGGCTGGATCAGGAGTTTTGCATAAAGAATATCATGAAGAATCTTTCAATAAAACGGGTGGAGAGTTTCAGATGGTGCAACTTTGGGTTAATCTTCCAGCTAAAGATAAAGTGTCTAATCCTAAATATCAGGCGATTGCTAATGAAGATATGAAAAAGGTTGACTTGCCTAATAATGCGGGTTACGTTGAGGTTATTGCAGGTAATTATCAAGATGAAAAAGGACCTGCTTTTACCTTTACACCAATTAATATGATGAATGCAAAATTGGTAAAAGGTGGTGTAGCTAACTTTAGTTTTCCGGATCATTATAATACCGTTTTATTGGTGATAGAAGGTGCTGTAAAAGTCAATGACAGTCATGCTAATACCGATGAGTTGGTGCTTTTTAAAAATAAAGGGACAGATTTTGTTATTGAAGCTACAGAAGATGCTGTTGTTTTGGTATTAAGTGGAGAACCTATTAATGAGCCAATATACGCCCATGGACCTTTTGTGATGAATACTCGAGAAGAAATTATCCAGGCTTTTGATGATTTTAACCGAGGAAAATTTGGATCTTTAGAAGATTAATAGAACTTATTTTTTAAAATTTAAATATCAACTATTTAAGATAAATATTATGAAAGCAGAATTTGAAAACATTCCGTTAAACAAAACCGACAAACAATACGAAATCGAAATTAATGGCGCCAAAGCCTTTATCACCTACAGAGAAACTGCTGAGACCATAACTTTGTTGCATACTGAAGTAGAAGACGCATTACAAGGACAAGGTGCATCCACTGCAATTATAGAAAAAACATTAGCAGCAATAGAAGAAAGTGGTAAAAAACTTAATCCTTTGTGTCCTTTGGTTGTCGCCTATATCAAGCGTCACCTAGATTGGAAAAGAATTGTTGCAGACAATGTTAGAACTTTTGATTAAATTTCAACTTTAAAAACATTAACATTATGTCAAATATAGGAATCATCATCCCAGAAAGAGCTGCTAATATTGGTAACTTTATGGTAGGCAGATTATTGCCATTTATAGATAAAAGATCTGTAGGGCCATTCGTTTTTATCGATCACATGGGACCTGCGAAGCTTAAGGATTATGAAAATCTTGACGTACCACCGCATCCGCATATTGGATTATCTACATTGACTTATCTTTTTGAAGGGGCGATAATGCATAAAGACAGCATCGGGTCAGCATTAGAAATTCATCCTGGCGCTGTTAATTGGATGACGGCAGGCAAGGGCGTTGTACATTCAGAAAGAACACCAGAAAATCTTCGTCATACAGATAAAAGTCTTCATGGATTACAGATTTGGGTTGCTTTGCCTAAAGAGTTAGAGCAGTCAGAACCATCGTTTCATCATATTGAGGCGCAAGATATTCCGTCGTGGGAAGAGTCAGGGCTTAAGATCAAGTTAATTGCTGGCGAAGCTTTTGACAAAAAATCTCCTGTGCCAGTCCATAGTCCACTTTATTTTATCGAAATTAAAAATGAAGGCGAAGCACAAGCTGTTAAGCTAGGCGATCATCTCTATGGCGAGAGTGCATTGTATATTTTAGAAGGAAGCATCAGAAGTGAAGGTAATGTTTATGACCCAAAACAAATTCTAATCGCTAAAGATTCTAAGTTATGTGAGTTTGAAATTGCGGCTAATACAACAGTTTATATTTTCGGAGGTGAGCCATTTCCGGAAGAGCGATATATCCATTGGAATTTTGTGAGCTCTAGCAAAGAAGTTATTGAGCAAGCCAAACATGATTGGAAAGATCAAAAATTCCCTAAAGTTGAAGGCGAAACAGATTTTGTTCCGTTGCCGTTAACGTCATTAAAATAAAAATAAAAGCTATCTTCGGATGGCTTTTTTTAGTATTAATTGTCCCGTCCTAAAATAAGTTTACACAAAATAGACTTTTTATTAATTACAGATTTTATATGAATTCAATTAAATTGATTAAAATTTATTTTCTACAGAATTAATTTTTTTATTACCTTTTATCATTATTAAATATTCATCTTGAAAACATATTTACTAGGCTCTGCCGCGATTATACTATTGTTAATGTCTTGCGTATCTAATAAGACAAAGACCATTAATAAGAATATTTTCACATTGAAAGATAGTTACTGCAAAGCGCCTTTTCAGTATAATTATGATGTTAAGTTGCCTTCTTACAATTCTGATTCTATCATTGCGGCTAATTCTAAATTGAAAGGTGTTTTAACAGATCAAAGTATATTAATTCTTAATGCTTTAGGCAACTTAAATGAGGTAGAAGATATTATAGAACTAAAGAAAAATAACTCTATCGAAGCACAATTAAAGGTTCTTCAACTTAAAAATAAAATCAATAGTAAAATCACCATTTCTTTAACCGAATTGGATGCTGTTGCCGCAGAGTTTGATTGTGAAGGGGAGCGCGTGGCGCAGATGGCTAATTTTGTGGATAACCTCAATAGTTCTAAAAATAATAAGATGATTATCTATTCTATTGTTGCTGGTGCGGCAGCTTCTATCGCTGGAGGTATTGTGAAAAGTGATAGTTGGGGGAATGCAATTGATATTGGTGGAGGTATTTTAGGAGCAGGATTTGGATTTATGACGCTTAACCCGAAAGGTAAAAAGGTAGAGTTTGTCCACGAGAGAAATCTTTTGCGAGATGTCTGGAACGAAAAGTTAGAATCTGCCAATTTTCCGCCTTTTATCTGGTATATGTATACGGAGAAGAAATTTTCTAATAAGGAAGAAAGATCCATACTTCAGAATATCAAACAACGTTGGCTACATTATCAATTTGAAGATAATATAGAGCAAGCTAATCAATCTGTTATTTTTAATAATGGAGGAGAATATCGATCAGAAGATCTACATAATAGAGCTGCAATGCTTAATCAGATGCAATCTGCCACAAGAACGATTAATCAAAACATTAATTACTTATTATTAGATTTAGACAAATTGATTTTATAAATTTTAACAAAACTTTAATGTAATTAATTTTGTTACAATTAAAATTTTCTTTACATTTGCATCATAATTATGAACAATACCAGATTTTCTACCGCAATGCATATTTTGACTTTATTATATAAAAGTTCTAATGTATGGGTAACATCTGATTGGATTGCAGGAAGTATTAACATTAATGCTGCTATTGTAAGAAAAGAAATAAGTGTTCTCAGAAATGCTGGATTGGTCATAAGTAAGCAAGGCAAAGAGGGGGGAAGTCAGTTAGGGAAATCTCCAGATTCAATTACTTTAGCAGATGTTTTTATAACAATTAATGAATCTGAATTGTTAGGCAAAAAAAATCAAAACCCTAATCCTAATTGTCCAGTAGGAATAAAAATTAATGAAGAATTAGATTCTTTATATCATGGAGTTGATCGACAAGTGATCGATTTTCTCAAAACTAAAACAGTAAAAGATTTTGGTCAGAAGTTTGACTAAATTTTTTTTAAAATTAAATGTAATAAAAATAGTTACAATATAAATTAAATATTATGAAAGTATCAGTTATCGGAGCAACAGGATTTGTTGGCTCACAAGTCGTAAAAGAATTATTAAATAGAGGTCATGAGGTAACAGCAATTGTACGTGATGCATCTAAGATTGATCCACAAAATCATCTTGTTGTGGAGACCGTGGACATTAATAATGAAGCAGAATTATCAGAAAAACTAAAAGGAAGCGACGCCATTATTAGTGCTTATAATGCTGGTTGGACTAATCCTAACATTTATAATGACTTTCTTAACGGTTCTAAAAGCATAGAAAAAGCAGTAGAAGCTTCTGGTGTAAAACGTCTTGTTGTTGTTGGTGGAGCAGGTAGCCTTTACACACCAGACGGAACTCAGATTGTTGATTCTGAAGGTTTTCCTGAAGAAATAAAAGCAGGGGCACAGGCAGCTCGCGATTATTTGAATGTTATCAAAGATAATAAAACCTTAGATTGGACTTACTTTAGCCCAGCGCCAGAGATGCACCAAGGGACGTCTGGTACAAGAGTTGGGACTTACAGAACGGCGTTAGAAACTCCAGTTTTTGGTGATAACGGTAGAAGTGTTATTTCTGTAGAAGACGTTGCTGTAGCTTTAGTTGATGAGCTAGAGCAAAATAATCACATCCAACAACGTTTTACTGCTGGATATTAATCCGAAATTTTAATAAATAATAGAAGCGCCGAAATTTTTCGGCGCTTTGTTTTATCTATAATAGTAATGCAATTACTTCTCAAATACTAAATAATCATAAGCTTTCATCAGAAAGTTACTTTCCTTGTAGATGGTTTGTACTTCTGTACTGAAAATATTGGTATAAGTCCCATTAACTTCTTCAGAGTCTAATGTAAAGTTAATGTTGCTATCAGAAAGATTTAACAAAACCAAAACTTCTCTATTTCCGTTTTTTCTAATGTAGCCCATAATTTTGTCATCGGCTGAGGTTTTTATCCAATAGGTTGTGACTGCTGGATCACCACCACGCAAGGCAGGATTATTAGACTTTAAAGTAAGCAACGTTTTATAAAAATCAGCTAATTGATAAGTACCAGTCCACGGAATTGGATCTTTATCGAAAAACTCCAGACGTTTAGTTTTCAGTGGTAACTCTTGACCGCTGTATAATAACGGTACGCCATTCCAAGTAGCAGAAAATACAGCCAAAGCTTCTGCCATATCACCATATTTTTCATATTCGGTTCCGTTCCAAGAATTTTCATCATGATTACTTGTGAACCAAGCTCTCATAGACTTATCGCCGATATTAGAATAGTCTTCTAGTAGTTTTTTAAGATCAGAAATTGGCAGTTTATTTTGGTGAAAATCTTTAGAAAGATGCATCCACTTCCAAGAATAACTGGCGTCAAAAACTTTTCCGTAAGCGGGCGTTTCTAACTCATCATATTCTCCTAAGAAATACAAGGGTTTAATTTTCTCAACTTCCGGTCTTGCTTGCTCCCAAAAATCAACTTCTACCCAACTTGCCAGATCACAACGAAAACCATCAATGTTAGTTTCTCTTACCCAGAATTTCATTGCATCTATCATGGCTTCTCTCAATTTCGGGTTAGAAAAATCAAGTTCTATAATATCGTCCATACCTTCTGCAATATGAAATGTTCCATCCGGATCTTTAAGATAAAACTCGGGATTAGTCTTTGTCCAGACATGATCCCAACCGGTATGATTAGCCACCCAATCTATAATCACTTTGAAGCTATGCTTGTGCGCTTCGTCCACCATGTGTTTGAAATCTTCTAAACTACCAAATTCTGGATTAATGCTTACATAATCTTGCGCAGCATAAGGACTTCCCATGCTTCCTTTTTTATTTTGTTGTGCAATGGGAGTAATTGGCATAAACCAAAGTGTCTCTACGCCCATATTTTTCAGACGAGGCATTTCTTTTTCGAAAGCTTTGAAGGTACCTTCTTTGGTATATTGCCTGAGGTTAACTTCGTAAATATTGGTGGTATGTTTCCATTCTTGGGGATTATTCATATAATATGCGTTTATGGTGCAAGACTACTATAAATGGCTGATTTCTAAAGTGAAATTTCTTTTTATGATTAAATTACATATCAAAAATACTTAAAAGTAATCTATAAATGGTATTTACACAAAAAAGCCAGCTCAGATATAGTCTGGGCTGGCTTTTTTATTCTTTTTTAGGTCAAATCTAATCCTCGTCGTCATCAAATCCGATGTCGTCATTGTAACCATCATCTTCGTCATCGTCATTGTAATCATCATCTTCATCCTCGAAGCTTACGGTTTTAAAATCTTCTTCAAAACCAAAATCATCATCCATAATAGATATTGCTGATTTTTTAGAACCACTTCCGTTGCTACTTCCGCTTTTGCTTGGCGCTTTTAAAGGAACATTTCCGAATCTATAACCAGTAATTGGATAGTTAACGGATGGTTTTTCTTCTTCAATTTCTATTAATTCACAGAAAAACTCCCACAAATCAATAAAACCATATTGAAATCTCATTTTGCTTCCTTTCTCAGGAAAACCCTCATTTAGATAAATATCCGACATGATTTCTCCGTCGCCATCATCGCTCATATCTTCTAAAGGTACAGCACGACCTTCAGTCCATTCTTCATCAGAAAAATAGAATGAAGATAGCTCGTCACCTGGCAAGCTGAAAGCACTTTTTATCCCAAGATGGAGATTCCAAAGGGTTTGTTTGTCTTTGATTTCAATATCTCTAAAGATACTCTCCTTGGCGTCTAAAATGACTCTTATCTTATAAACCATTACTCTTTCTTCTTCTAATTTTAATGTTAATTTCTGCTGCAAATATAAAACAAATGAATTGTGATAAAAGACAAAACAATAATTTTTTTTATGAAATGATTTTATTACATTTTCGGCTTTTTAATAGTCTTAATCTTCGAGGCTTATTTTAAAATTAAAAGAGATTGTTGTTGATTATTAGGCTTCTGCTTTTTCTAACCGGAACTTGAACTTTGTCCCACTAAGATAGACGCTTTCTACAGCAATGTGTTGTTTATGAGCTTCTAAGATGTGTTTTACAATGGCTAATCCTAATCCTGATCCTCCATCTTTACGGTTTCTACTGCTTTCTACGCGATAGAACCTTTCGAATATACGAGCGAGGTTTTCGGGTTTTATACCCATGCCATTATCTTCTATAGTTATGTGGATGCTTTCTGTAGCTTCTTTGGTAGAAACGACTATTCTCGCACCTTCTCGGTTGGCATATTTTACAGCATTAGAAATAAGATTGGTAAAGACTTGAGATATTTTTTGCTTATCAGCTTTCACCATTAATTTCTTCTGAGTGCTTTGTAACTCTAGCTTCATAGATGTTTTGTCTGCTTCTAGATCTAAGAGCTCAAAGATTTCTTCTATCAATTGATTAATATCAAAGACGGTAATGTTAAGTTGTATTTGACCAGATTCAAACCGATTAATCATATCAAGATCAGTTGCAATATTAAGTAGGCGTTCTACAGAACTTTCTATTCTTTGCAGGTATTTGTCTCTAATGTTAAGATCTTCTACGCCGCCCTCTAATAGGGTTTCTATATAACCTTGGATGGAGAATAATGGGGTTTTTAATTCGTGAGAAACATTGCCAACATATTCTTTCCGGAAACGCTCCATCTCTTTCATCATATCAAGTTCAAAATCATTTTTGAAACTCATCTCAGATACTCTTTCTCCTAGTTCTTTCAAGCTCATGTCGTTGCCATAATCTTGGATAATATTTTGAGGTAATATCCTGGTGATGGTACGGATCTGTTTTTTGCTGTAAAAACTGAATAAGAATTCTAAAACAAAATAATTAAGAATTAGTATTAATGTTAATGTGACAAATAAGAAAAGATTAAAGTTTTGAGATTTAAGGTTTTGATCTTCCGTATAGTATTGAAATAATAAAGCTACCAAAGCAATAACTAATACCAATGATAGAGATGCAGCAGCAGAAATCCAGTTAATGGATATTTTTTGAGATTTTAAAATATACATGCTATAAAATTAAAAAAGATTTTCTAATGAAAATCTTATACGACCAATTTATAACCAATTCCTTTAAGAGTCTGTATGGTATGAATGCCTAATTTCTCTCGTAACCTTCTGATGTGTACATCTATGGTACGTTCTCCAACAATGACATCGTTACCCCAAACTTTTTCTAAAATTTCTTCTCTTTTAAAAACTTTCTCAGTATTAGATGCTAATAAGAATAAAAGATCGAATTCTTTTTTGGGTAACAAAAACTCTTCAGAACTTTTGGTTACTTTAAAGTTATCTTTATCAATGATAAGATCTCCTAATTCTATATAATTGGTATTTTCATTAGCTTTTGCTCCTAATTGTAGAAGTGCAGCAATTTTAGAAACTAATACTTTTGGCTTGATTACTTTTATGATATAATCATTGGCGCCTGCTTGATATCCAGCTAATTGGGAGAATTCTTCGCTGCGAGCAGATAAGAAAACAATTAATGTTTTTTGTAAATCTTTTATCTGACGAAGTTCTTGGCAAGTTTCTATGCCATCTTTTTCGGGCATCATTACATCAACTAAAATTAGATCAGGAATGATTTCTTTGGCTTTGGCTATCCCTTCATTACCGTTAGATGCAGTGTGGACTTGATAGCCTTCTTTTTCCAGATTATAAGACAACATTTCTAAGATGTCTTGCTCATCATCAATTAAAAGAATTTTTTTGCGATTCATTTTTACTTTTTATGTTGTTCAAAATTAATAAAAAATGAACTCAAAATTACAGAGTCCTTAATAGTTTACAAATAATTAATACATCTGTGTTTTTTTGAAAGATACTATTAATTAATTGTAAATAATAAAGATAGCTATTTGAAATTATAATAATGCTATGTTATCATACTTCCGTTATTGTTTTTATAGAATTAGAGTTAATTTTTCATAACAATTTCACTAAATTTGCAGCTTCACTATACAGGTTATGGAAGAAGAAAAGAAGTCTCTTAATTTTTTAGAGCAAATTATCGAAGATGATTTAAACAATGGTTTAAGTCAGGAAAGTCTCCGTTTTAGGTTTCCACCAGAGCCTAACGGATATTTGCATATTGGACATACAAAGGCCATTTGCATTAATTTTGGATTAGGTCAAAAGTATAACGCACCCGTTAACTTACGTTTTGACGATACTAATCCAGAAAAAGAAGAACAAGAATTTGTAGATTCTATCAAAAAAGATATCGAGTGGCTTGGTTTCCAATGGGACCAAGAGTGCTATGCGTCTGACTATTTCCAGCAGCTTTATGACTGGGCAGTAGCTATGATTAAGGAAGGGAAAGCTTATATTGATGAGCAATCTTCTGAAGAAATCACAGCGCAGAGAAAAAATCCTTTTGAAGATGGCGTAGAGTCACCTTTCAGAAATCGTCCAACAGAAGAAAGTTTGGATCTTTTCGAGAGAATGAAAAATGGCGAATTTGAAGAAGGAACAATGAGTCTTCGTGCAAAAATTGATATGAACTCTCCTAACATGAACATGCGTGATCCTGTTATGTATCGTATCCTTAAGCGTCCTCACCACCGTACAGGTGATGCTTGGAAAATCTATCCAATGTACGATTGGGCGCATGGCGAGAGTGATTATTTAGAACAAATTTCGCACTCTTTATGTTCTTTAGAATTCGAAAATCACAGACCATTATACGAGTGGTACTTAGATCAAGTATATGACGAAGGAAAAGTAGCGCCTAAGCAACGTGAGTTCGCAAGGATGAATGTGAGTTATATGGTAACTTCTAAAAGAAAATTACAACGATTGGTTGCAGAAGGTGTTACCACTGGTTGGGATGATCCTCGTATGCCGACTATTTCTGGATTGAGACGTAAAGGTTTTACGGCAAAAGCTGTCAAAAGTTTTATCGATAGAGTAGGTGTTGCAAAACGCGAAAACTTAATAGAAATCCAGTTGTTAGAGTTTTTCGTGAGAGAAGATCTTAACAAGATTGCAACCCGTGTTATGGCTGTTGTAGATCCTGTAAAAGTAATTATCGAAAACTATCCTGAAGGTCAAGACGAATGGTTAGACACCGAAAATAATCCTGAAGATGAAAATGCAGGAACGCGTAAAGTGCCTTTCTCGAGAGAATTATATATAGAGCGTGAAGACTTTATGGAAGAAGCGCCTAAGAAATTCTTCAGATTAACGATTGGAGGAGAAGTAAGATTGAAATCTGCTTACATCATCAAGGCTAATCGTGTAGAGAAAGATGCTGAGGGCAATATCACTACTATTTTTGCAACATACGATGAGGATTCTAGATCAGGAAGCGGTACAGAGGCAAGTCTTAGAAAGGTGAAAGGTACGTTACATTGGGTATCTGCACAACATGCGTTACCAATTGATGTTAATATCTATGATAGATTGTTTACTAATGAGCAACCAGATGCGGAGAAAGATGTTGACTTTATGGAGTTTGTTAATCCAGAATCTGTTATTGTTAAAAAAGGTTTTGGAGAGCCAAGTCTTAAGGATGCAACTTTAGAAGATCATTATCAATTCCAGAGGATAGGTTATTTTATTAAAGATAAAACGTCTACGGATGACCAACTGGTTTTCAATAGAACAGTGACTTTAAAAGATGGTTATAAGCCTTAATTTGAAGTTGAAATAAACGATAAAAAAATCCCGATTAGGTTTCTAATCGGGATTTTTTGTGCTCATCTGCGCCCCGGCGAAAGCGTAACTCCTTTTCTGGCGCGGCATGGCGCGAAGCGAAATGGCGTGCCAGAAAAGAGTGGGAGCTGGAGACGGATACAGGCGCCCAAATAAAAATTATGATTTAGTGGTCATCCACTTCCAAAGCTCTTTCAGAGTGGCTTTGTTGCCGTACATCAAGATGCCGATTCGGTAGATTTTTCCAGCCAAAAAGACCATGAACAATGTGGAGATGATTAATAAACTTAAGGATAATGCAATCTGCCAAATTGGAACACCAAACGGAATTCTCGCCACCATCGCAACAGGCGAAGTAAACGGAATAATGGAAAGCCAAAAGCCTAATGGACCGTCCGGATTATTGATAATCGTAAAGCTGCCGTACATGCCTAACATTAATGGAATCATTGCGAAAAGCGTGAATTGCTGTGTTTCTGTTTCGTTGTCCACTGCCGAGCCAATTGCTGCGTACATAGAGCTGTAAAATACGTAACCTACCAAGAAAAATAGAATGAAAACGATGATGATCATTCCGAAATTCATGTCTAATAAGGTATGCGAAATTTGTGTCGCCAATTGCTGGATATCTAATTTGCTCATTGGGTTTTCTGCCCCAGCTGGCATATTTTTTTGCATCGTTCCGAATCCTGTATTAAGGAAAATCGCAGCGACTACAAACATAGCGATCCATATGATAAACTGAGTTAATGCAACTAAAGTTACGCCGATAATCTTACCCATCATCAACTCAAATGGTTTTACAGACGAGATGATAATCTCTACCACGCGATTGTTTTTTTCTTCTAAAACGCTTCTCATAACACGAACGCCGTAGATGATGATGAACATAAAAGTGGCGTACATAAGAATCATGCTCAATGCAGATTTTATCCCAAAAGCAAAGTCGTTATCTGGCTTGTTACCATCAACAACGTTTTGAGTAGTGATTTTGAAACCAGAATTAAGGCTTGAAATTTGATTTTCGGAAAGACCGAGTTTTTTAATTTTTTCTTTTTTTAGAATCTCGGAAAGATCTTTGTTAATGGCATTTTTGGTGTCCATTCCGATTTTTTTGTTGGTCAACAATTTGGTTTGACTTTCCAAATTCTCGAACTCCGAATTGTTGAATTCTGGAATAATCAATAAGCCATCAACACTTTTCATCTCTTTGAGAGACGCTTCCAAAGCTTTTTCTGTGGAAGTAGGGACAATAGTGTAAGTAATATCTTTGCTAGACTTTAGTTGTTTGTCAAATAATCCACTTTTGTCAATGACATTAAAGTTGTATTCGGATTCGTTAGCTTTAAACATAAAAGCCACCAAAACGCCAAATCCTATCATCAACAATGGGGCAAGAATGGTCAGTATTACAAATGATTTTTTCTTAACCTGCGTTAGAAATTCTCGTTTGGTAATGAGTATAATATTTTTCATTTTTTATAAATTGAATGGTTCTAAAACGCTGAAATTAAGCTTCTGTCACGGCACTAATAAAGACTTCGTTCATACTTGGTATTTTCTCGTTAAAGCTTCTGATTTTCCCAATATTGCTAAGATTTTGCAAAATAAGATTTTGATTTTCAGAATTTTGTAGCTCGAAGGAAATCAATCCGTTTTCGGTTTTTAGATTGTTAATAGCGTGTTGATTGGTAAAGTTTTCCAATTGACTGTCTACAACATCTGATAAGATTACGGAAAATACATTTTTCTTAAACTGCTCTCTAACATCAAAAACTTTTCCGTCCAATATCTTTTGAGAATTGTTGATTAATGCGACGTAATCACACATTTCTTCCACACTCTCCATGCGGTGCGTGGATAAGATAATGGTTGTGCCTTGTTCTTTAAGCTTAATGATTTGATCTTTAATAAGGTTGGCATTAACAGGATCAAAACCAGAAAAAGGTTCGTCCAGGATCAGCAATTTTGGACGGTGTAACACAGTCACTACAAACTGAATTTTTTGCGCCATACCTTTGGACAATTCGCTTAGCTTTTTCTTCCACCATTGGTCAATTTCCAATTGTTGAAACCAATATTTAGCCTGCTCCAATGCGTCTTTTCGGCTCATGCCCTTCAACTCTCCGAAGTATAATAATTGGTCGCCCACGGTCATGTTTTTGTAAAGTCCACGCTCTTCCGGCATATAACCAATATCTCTAATATGTTCAGGATTGAGTTTTTGGTCATTAATCCAAATCTCGCCAGAGTCCGCCTGCGTAATCTGGTTGATGATTCTGATAAAGGACGTTTTTCCGGCGCCGTTAGGACCAAGAAGTCCGTAGATGCTGGCTTTGGGCACATCAATACTGAAGTCTTCAAGTGCTACTTTTTTGCCGGCGTTATATGTTTTTTTAACGTGTTCTGCTCTTAACATATTATTTTGTTTTGATGTTCATTGATGAGATTAATCAGCAACGAGCTTATATTAATTAGGCGTTTTTTTTGTGATCTCTTTTTTTAGGAGCTATTTCACGCTGTCCGCTGTATCTTTTCTTTTGTCGCTCGGATGGCTCCGCTTCGCTCCGCCACCTCACTCCAAAAAAAAAGGATGCCGCTTCCATCGTGGCTAGGGATTAGGTTTCTGTTAAGAAATTGTCCCTTGCCGAAAGAGATTTAATTTACAATAGATTAGTATCTAACTTTACATAATGTTACAGAATTCTGATTTCAATTAAAAAAAGAAATCAGAATTCTTTAAGAAAAACTATTTTCTGTGTAGAAAGTTTTCGTTTTTTCTATCAATTCATCCAATTCTACTAAAGTGAAAACCTCTAAAAACTGTCTTCTAAATTCTTTAAAATGCGGTATCCCACGGAAGTAATTGCTGTAATGTTGGCGCATTTCTATAAGACCTAGACGCTCGCCTTTCCATTCTGCGCTCCATTCTGCATGTTGTTTTACGGCTAATAATCGGTCTGCAATAGTTGGTTCTGGTAAGATTTCTCCCGTTGCAAAGAAATGTTTAACTTCATTAAAAATCCAAGGATAACCAATTGCACCACGACCAATCATAATGCCATCGCAATCGAATTTGTTTTTATATTCCAAAGCTTTTTCTGGAGAGTCAATATCACCATTCCCAAAAATCGGAATTTCGATGTTAGGATTGTTTTTAATTCTAGAAATATGATTCCAGTCGGCTTCGCCTTTGTACATTTGTGCGCGCGTTCTGGCGTGGATTGTCAAAGCTTTTATGCCTGTTTCTTGTAATCTTTCTGCAACTTCGTCAATGTTAATGCTGTCATTGTCCCAGCCCAATCTCGTCTTTACAGTTACGGGAAGATGTGTAGAGTTAACCACCGCTTTGGTAAGACGGATCATAAGGTCAATATCTTTAAGCACACCTGCGCCTGCGCCTTTGCAGACCACTTTTTTTACAGGGCAACCAAAGTTAATATCTACCAAGTCTGGTTCTACAGTTTCTACAATTTTAGCAGATAATGCCATGGCTTCTTCGTCGCCACCAAAAATCTGAATACCAACAGGTCTTTCGTAATCGAAAATGTCTAATTTTTTTCGACTTTTCATAGCATCACGAATTAAACCTTCGGAAGAAATAAATTCTGAATACATTAAGTCTGCACCATGCATCTTGCATAATCTTCTGAAAGGTGGATCCGAAACGTCTTCCATTGGTGCTAACAAAAGCGGAAAGTCAGGAAGTTCTATATTGCCAATTTTTACCATGTTGCAAAAATAAGCATTGTAGACGATATATTAATATAAAGAATTTTGGGTTTATAATCTGTTTTTTATAATAATTCTAATTTAGCTAACTAATATTTAATCATAGATTTTTATGTAAATCAATCCGATAGCAATCATTAAATTTGTGGATAATATTAAGGAATATGAAAAAAGTAGTTTTGATTTTAAGCATCACTTTATTGGCATCTTGTGATAAAAAGGTAGAGCCAGTAGAATCGCCTTCACCAACAGAGGTACAAGAGCCAGAAGTTAAGCTGACGCCATTAGAAGAAGGGAAATCTCTTGTAGAAGGTGCGGATTGTTTGGCTTGTCATAAGATTAACGAAACTATGATTGGGCCTGCTTATCAGGATGTTGCCGCTAAATATGAAAACACACCAGAAAATGTAGATATGTTGGCTGATAAAATTATTAATGGGACGTCTGGCGTGTGGGGAAGTGTACCAATGGCGCCACATAGCGGATTGAGTAAGGAGAATGCAAAATTAATGGCAGCCTACGTGTTAAGCCAAAAAAAATAATAAATGTCTACCGAAAAATCTGACTTGCATCCGAGAAACCTTCATCGTAATTCTTATGATTTTAATGAGTTAATAACATATTTACCAGAGCTGAAACATTATGTTTTCGAAAATAAATATGGGACTTTAACTATTAATTTCAGTCTTCCCAAAGCCGTGAAATTGCTTAATAAAGCATTGTTATTGCGTTATTATAATATTGAGTATTGGGACATTCCGGATGATAACTTATGCCCACCTATTCCGGGGCGAGCAGATTATATTCATTATTTGGCAGATTTGTTGGCAGAAAATTTAGATGAGATTCCAACGGGATTATCTGTAAAAGGTCTGGATGTCGGCGTTGGCGCTAATTTAGTTTATCCATTAATTGCACATGCTTCTTACGGTTGGCAGATGTTAGGCGCAGATGTTAATCAAAAATCTCTCGATAATGCGAATCTGATTTTAGGAAAAAATCCCAAAATTTCATCTGCAATCAAGTTGAAATTACAGTCAGACTCTCAATCGATTTTCAAAAATATTATTGGAAAAGGCGATAGATTTACCTTTACAATGTGTAATCCGCCTTTTCATGATTCCGAAGAGTCTGCCATAAAAGGCAATCTCAGAAAAACAAAAAATCTAAAACAATCCAAGGCTCAAAAACCGCTTCTCAATTTCTCTGGTCAGCAGTCGGAGTTGTGGTGCGAAGGTGGCGAGCTTGCTTTTATTTCTAATATGATTAGAGAAAGTGCGCAGTTTTCTACGCAGGTATTGTGGTTCACGAGTTTGGTTTCCAAAAAAGAAAATTTGTATCAATTAACAAGTTTACTTAAGACTGTTAAAGCTTTAGAAGTCAAAGTTATCGATATGGCACAAGGTCAAAAAATAAGTAGAATTTTGGCTTGGACATTTATTCCTCAAGAAAAAAGAAAAATAGTATTTTAGATTTATTAATAATTAGGGCAGCTTAATCCGCCCTCCGTTCCCGCTATTAATATTTTTCCGAAAAAAAATATCAATGAGCTCCACTCAGGTCGGGCTGCTGCAATTCGATGTTTTTTTAATTGATAAGATTAATAAAATTTTAACTCATTAATACGCTTTTGAGGTTGTATAAAATTTAAGTTTCATAAAGATTTTAAAATCACTATTTTTGCAATTCGAAAAAATTGAATTATAATGCAATTATCTGAACAAGAAATTATTCGCCGTCAAAAGTTAGAAGAACTCGGCAATATGGGAATTAATGCTTTCCCAGCAGAAGAATATACAATTACGGATACTACAGAATCCATAAAACAGGACTTTGCAGAAGGTAAGCAGGTGAAGATTGCAGGACGATTAATGTCCAGAAGAATCCAAGGTAAAGCTTCATTTGCTGAGTTGCAGGATTCTACAGGTAGAATTCAGGTTTATTTTAACAGAGATGAGATATGTACAGGCGACGATAAGACGCTTTACAACGAGGTTTATAAAAGACTTTTAGATATTGGAGATATTATCGGTATAGAAGGTGACTTGTTTATCACTCAAGTTGGTGAAAAAACGGTTAATGTGAAAAACTTCACATTGTTAACTAAAGCACTTCGTCCGCTTCCATTGCCTAAGGTGGATGCAGATGGTAATACTCACGACGGATTTACCGATCCAGAAATGCGTTACAGACAGCGTTATGCGGATTTGGTAGTTAATCCTCATGTGAAAGAAATTTTCATCAAGAGAACAAAATTGTTCACAGCAATGAGAAATTTCTTTAATGATTCTGGTTATTTTGAAGTAGAAACACCAGTTTTACAATCTATTCCTGGAGGTGCAGCGGCAAGACCATTTGTCACGCATCACAACGCTTTAGACATTCCTTTATATCTAAGAATTGCTAACGAATTATATCTTAAAAGATTGATTGTTGGTGGATTTGATGGTGTTTATGAATTTTCTAAAAACTTCAGAAATGAAGGGATGGACAGAACGCACAATCCAGAATTTACCGCTATGGAAATCTATGTAGCTTACAAAGACTACAACTGGATGATGGATTTTACTGAGAAGTTGTTGGAGTTCTGTGCAACTTCGGTTAATGGAAAGTCAGAGTCTACTTTTGGTGAGCATACCATTAGCTGGAAAGCGCCTTATCCAAGAGTTTCTATGACGGAAGCGATCCAGAAATTTACAGGTTTTGATATCACAGGAAAAACTGAGCAAGAATTATTTGATTTTGCTAAATCTATTGGTATCGATGTTAATGAGACGATGGGTAAAGGAAAGTTGATTGATGAGATTTTCGGAGAAAAGTGTGAAGGTAACTTTATTCAGCCGACTTTTATTACGGATTATCCAGTAGAAATGTCACCTTTAACCAAGAAACACAGAAGTCAAGAAGGATTGACTGAGCGTTTTGAATTAATGGTTTGTGGTAAAGAAATCGCAAATGCTTACTCAGAGCTTAATGATCCAATCGATCAAAGAGAGCGTTTTGAAGAGCAATTAAAATTAGCAGAAAAAGGAGATGATGAGGCAACTGGATTTATTGACGAAGACTTCTTAAGAGCTTTAGAATATGGGATGCCGCCTACATCTGGATTAGGAATTGGTATGGACAGATTGATTATGTTCTTAACTAACAATCCATCTATCCAAGAAGTATTGTTCTTCCCTCAGATGAAACCAGAAAAAGTAGTTCCTCAGATAGAATTGGGTGATGACGAAAAAGCAATTCTTGATATTCTAAAGTCTGGCGAGCAAATGTCACTAAACGATGTTAAAGAACAATCTAAACTTTCTGGTAAAAAATGGGATAAAGCATCTAAAACTTTAACCAAAAATAACTTAGTGAAAGTTGAAAAAATTGATGATGTTTTGTTAGTAAAACTAGTATAATATTCATTGTAATAAAACCAAAAAGCTATCCAATTGGATAGCTTTTTTTATATTTAATTGTCTCCTTTTTTAAGCTTGAAAATATCGTTCAAGTAAAATCCGATTTGCAGTTGATTTCTGCTTTTGCCTGTTACGGTTTGGTTCATAAAACCACCTTCAACTCTTATATTGTCATTAATAACGTAACCGATGGCACCGTATAGTCTATTTCTGTCAAATGCATCTTTTTTGGCATTGATAAAGATTTCATTGTAGACATTAGCATACCATGTATTCTTAACTAAAGTCGAATTGTTAATCGGAATATTAATGCCTAATTGGTAACGGAATCTCACCTCTGTTTTAGGCTCTAAGAAGCGTTCTTCAATTCTGTAACGATGGTTGAGGTTGACGCGTCCTATTTTTTGTTTGGTTGTGAATTGTTGAAAAATACGATGCTCGTCTAGTTGTTTTATATTTTGATCCGCATCATAATTATGAGAATGCACGTAAGCGTAACCGAGTAAAATGTTATTATTGTTTTCTGTCAAATTATATCCAACGCCGGTTCTTAGGAGCAATTGGTTGAGGTCGCTTAAGATATCGTAATCTCGGTATTGTACTTCATAATGAAGATTGAATTTAGAGTCCAATTTTTCGTTCCCGAAAAGCATTAACCAGTTTCCTGTGTCTGATTTTTGAGCTTTAAGCGTCAAAAAAGAAAGAAAGGCAGTAGCAATAGCAATTTTTAACTTCATAGATCTTCAATGTTTTTGCTAAAATAGAGTGTTTCTATTTAATTTCAAAATGATAGCGAGATTTATCTATAATTTAACAATTTATTTATTAGTTCAAAATGAATTTGTAAGACTGTTTTTTTTAAGAATTTAAGGTATTTTAGCAGTGTAAGTTGTGTGGTAAATTCATTAATTTTTCATATATTTGTAGCTATCGAAATTATCAAAATTAATGAGTCAAAAACAATATACAGCCAGTAGTATCCAAGCTTTAGAGGGCATGGAGCACGTTAGATTAAGACCATCTATGTACATCGGTGATGTTGGTATTAGAGGTCTTCATCATTTGGTTTATGAAGTCGTAGATAACTCTATTGATGAAGCATTAGCAGGACATTGTGATACGATTACAGTGACCATACACCAAGGCGAAAGTATTTCTGTGAAAGATAACGGTCGTGGGATTCCTGTAGATTTTCACGAGAAAGAACAGAAGTCAGCCTTAGAGGTTGTAATGACCAAGATTGGAGCTGGAGGGAAATTTGATAAAGATTCTTACAAGGTTTCTGGTGGTCTTCACGGTGTTGGGGTATCTTGTGTTAATGCATTATCTGTATCTCTAGTTGCAACAGTTAGCCGTGATGGTAAATTGTACCAGCAGAAATATTCTAAAGGTAAAGCTCTTGCAGATGTGGCAGAAATTGGTACAACAGGTGAGAGAGGGACAGAAGTATTTTTCCAACCAGATGATACTATTTTTCAGGAATTAGTTTATAATTATAGCACACTTGCCACAAGACTTAGAGAATTGGCATTCCTTAATAAAGGGATTACAATTACTTTGATCGACGAAAGACATCCTAATGAAGATGGAAGTTTTGAGTCTGAGATTTTCCATTCGGAAGGTGGTCTTAAGGAGTTTGTAGAATATATTGATGGTAACAGAGAATCTATCATGGAGAACGTGATCTTTATGGAGAGCGAGCGAGAAGGGATTCCTGTAGAAGTAGCGATGCGTTATAATACATCATTTAACGAAAATCTACATTCTTACGTTAATAACATTAATACGCACGAAGGTGGGACGCATTTGGCAGGTTTTAGACGTGCTTTGACAAGAACACTTAAGAAGTATGCAGATGATCTTGGGATTCCTGCAAAAGAAAAAGTAGAGATTACTGGTGATGACTTCCGAGAAGGATTAACAGCAGTTGTTTCTGTAAAAGTAATGGAACCTCAGTTTGAAGGTCAGACTAAAACTAAATTAGGTAACTCAGAAGTTTCTGGTGCAGTAGATAAGATTGTTGGCGAGATGTTAACTAACTTCTTAGAAGAGAATCCTGCAGAAGCTAAGATTATTGTACAGAAAGTAGTTTTGGCAGCTAAAGCAAGACAAGCTGCTAAGAAAGCAAGAGAGATGGTACAGAGAAAATCACCAATGGGTGGTTCTGGACTTCCTGGTAAATTGTCCGATTGTTCTTCTAAAGATCCAGCTGAGTCCGAGTTGTTCTTAGTCGAAGGGGATTCTGCAGGTGGTACGGCAAAACAAGGTCGTGACCGTCATTTCCAAGCTATTTTGCCATTAAGAGGTAAGATCCTTAACGTAGAAAAATCTATGTTACATAAAGTTTATGATAACGATGAAATTAAGAATATCTATACGGCTTTAGGTGTAAGTGTTGGGACAGAAGAAGATTCTAAAGCGCTTAATATCGCTAAGTTAAGATACCACAAGATTGTTATCATGACCGATGCTGATATTGATGGCTCTCACATTTCTACTTTGATTTTGACATTCTTCTTTAGATATATGAAAGAGTTAATTGAGAATGGTTATATCTATATCGCTCAACCACCTTTGTATCTTTTGAAAAAAGGAAATAAGAAGATCTATGCTTACAATGAAAAAGAGCGTGAGGAGATTACATTGGAGATGTCGCCAGATGGTAAAGGTGTAGAAGTACAACGATACAAAGGTCTTGGTGAGATGAATCCTGAGCAACTTTGGGATACAACGCTTAATCCAGATCATAGAACATTGAAGCAGATTACAATAGAAAATGCTGTAGAAGCCGATAATGTTTTCTCTATGTTGATGGGTGACGAAGTACCTCCAAGAAGAGAATTTATTGAGAAAAATGCAGTCTATGCACGCATCGATGTATAATTGATGATTTTATAATATTAAAGATGTTTTTTTTTGACGTCAATAAAGAATATTTTTAAATAATTACAAAACCTTCCTAATTTGGGAGGTTTTTTTGTTACTTTATTGTCAAATTAAAACTAATCAATTATGAAAAACGCCATTCTATCATTTGCCTTAATTTGGCTTACATTGCTAAGCTGTAAAAAGAAAGAAAATACAGTTTCTGATAACCATCAGAATATTGGAGATTCTTTAGTGTTAGTACAACAGTTACGCATAGATTCTGTCAAAGTAGTAGACTCTATAAAGGTTAATGATAAGTTAACGATGTCCTACGAGCAATCAGTTCTTGTATTTGATAATATCAAAAATCAATCGGTTTTGGATAGCATTTATGCTCCGACTTATTTGAAGACTAAAGATTTTTCTAAAGCTGGTTTGCAAAAAGTTTTGGAAGTCGACAAGCAGCATTACTTCAAAACAGAAAATATAGAAGATGATTATCTGCCAGATTTTCCGCAGACTTGGGATCAAAAATCTGAGATGAAACTATATTCTCATGAAAATAATATATTGACTTTAGCTTATGAATCTTCTGGATTTTCGGGTGGCGCTCACGGTTATTATAATGAAGTTTATAAAGCTTTTGACCTCAAAAATAATAAAAGTATTTTATTAAATAATATCGTGAAAAATTCTGATGATAAAATTTGGAACGAAATTCTAATGAAGGGTTTTAATAAGAAAAATGCTGCGGTTAGAGATATGCTGTTGGTAGATGTGATACCACTTACTAAGAATTTTTATTTTGACAAGGATAGCATCACCTTTGTGTATAATCAATACGAAATTACGGCATATGCGGCAGGCGTCATTTATGTTAAACTTAATTGGACTGATATTAAAGATCAGCTGAAATCAGACTTCTTACAACGTGTAAAGTCTTAATTATTAGATTGAATAAAAAGCTTAACTTTGCACTTTCTTATACTCCGATTTTTGTCGGAGTATTTTTTTAAATAAACTATGAGAACGGCATATATTATTAATCCTTATTCTGCATCAAAAGATTTTGAATCGTTTGTTAATCAATTAAAAAAGCATGTAGATAATCCTTTGTTCTTAATTTCAAAATCGATAGAGCAGTGTTATGATTTTATAAATCAACATTGGGATGATGTTGATCTTTTTGTAGCAGTAGGAGGAGATGGTACTATTTCTACAGTAGCTCGTCCATTAGTTAATACCAATAAAGTGTTGGCTGTTTTCCCTGCTGGATCCGGAAATGGATTTGCAAGAGAAAATCAATTTAGCAAAGATATAATACAATTATTACAAAAAATTGAAAAAGCTAACGTAGAGCAAATTGACACCTTTATGGTTAACGATCAATTATCTATTAATGTTTCTGGCGTTGGTCTAGATGGTAATATTATTGAAGGCTTTGAAGGCTCAGAACGCGGTTTTAAAAGTTATGTTAAAATCACTTTGAAGAAGTATTTTGATTTTAAACCTATTAAAGTTCAATTTGAGGAAGCTTATAAAAAATTTGATGGAGAATATATGATGGTTAATGTTGCCAATACAAGACAGTTTGGTAATAACGCATATATTGCACCGCATGCAGACACTAAGGATGGATTGGTAGAATTGGCTTTGGTAAAGAAATTCCCTCTTATATCTGGGCTAGGTTTCGCTTATAAAATGTTTACAAAATCATTGAAGCCTAATAAATATTTGCAATATATCTCAGCATCGGAAATCTCTTTTACAGTAGATTCAGAAGCTTGGCATCTGGATGGAGAGCATCATAAGATACAATCTCCAGTCCATGTTAAGGTACTCCCGAAAAGTTTAAAGATTTTGATACCTTAATTTACTTTTAAAGTCTTTATCTTTGAGCATAATTCGAAATTTATGCATAATAAACTCAAAATTATTAACGATCCTGTTCACGGTTTTGTAAAAATTCCTTACGAGATTTTATATGATGTTATAGAGCATCCATATTTTCAGCGATTACGCAGGATTTCGCAGACGGGATTATTATCTTTGATTTTCCCGGGCGCCAAGCATACTAGATTTCATCATGCTTTAGGAGCAATGCACTTAATGTTTACTGCATTAGAAACATTAAAGTTGAAGGGCGTAGAGATTTCCAAAGAAGAAGAAAAAGCGGCAATGTTAGCCATTTTGCTGCATGATGTTGGACATGGGCCATTTTCTCACGCTTTAGAAAATATGTTGATGGATAATTGGCATCACGAAAAGTTGTCTTTATTATTAATGTCAAAACTGAATGAAGAGTTCGGCGGTGAGTTATCGCTTGCCATTGAGATGTTTAAAGGTCAGTATTCAAGAAAGTTTTTCAACCAATTAATATCATCGCAATTAGATGTAGATCGTCTAGATTATCTCAAAAGAGACAGTTTCTACACGGGCGTATCAGAAGGCAATGTCAATACGCAACGTATTATATCTATGATTAATGTCAAAGATGACGAGTTGGTTGTAGACGCTAAGGGTATTTATTCTATAGAGAATTATCTTACCGCTAGGATGTTTATGTATTGGCAAGTTTATTATCATAAAACTGCTGCGTTATCAGAACATTTATTGGTGAAAATATTAGCGCGTGCAAAGGCAATGACTATAGCAGGAGAAAATCTAGAAGCGCCTTCTAATCTTAAATATTTTTTAGAAAGAACTCAATTTCAAGAAGCAAGTCTAGAGGATATTGCCCGATTTACATTGTTGGATGATGTTGATGTGATGCAAGCCATCAAATCCTGGACAGTACATCCGGATATTATTTTGTCCTATTTGTGCAAAGCCGTTATCTATCGTCAGTTTCCTAAGTCTATGTCGTCATCGTCATATTTTACCGAAGAGTTTATTCAAGATAAAATCGCCAAAACTAATGCGTATTTCAATATTACAGATGGGCATGAGTTGGTAGGTCAGATATCCCGAAGTTTATTGCCATACGATTCAGAAAAACAACCTATTTTTTTATTAGAAAAAACGGGACGTGTCGTAACATTAGAGCAATCAGAAAATCAAATTTTATCCAGTTTTATCAATCAATCTAATACCAAGCATATTCTCTTTTTCCCTAGAGAGGCGCTTTAGATTTTGGCAATTCCCTCACCGGCCAATCCCAGGCTAGGGTCGGGCTATCCGCTGTATCTTTATAATTAAGAGGATTTTCACTATGTTCGATCCTCTTAATTATAAAGGATGCCGCTTCTATCCCTATTGCGCAATTGCGAGAATTTTAGTCAGAAAAAGAAGACTGTTCTTATCCAAAAGTAGTTAATTTTCTATGTAGATATCATGCTAATTTTTAGATGTGACAATATTCAGTTTGACAAAATTGTAAAAATGTATCAAAAACTTAATCTATATTTAAGAAATTATTATCTTTGCAGGATATGGAATTTACAGCAGAGCAAATTGCAAATTTTATAAATGGCAAGATAATTGGCGAGAAAAGCACCGTTATTACGGGCGTTTCGCCTATTGAAGATGGTCAAAAAGGTCATCTTTCTTTCGTTGGTCAAGAACGGTTTGTAGATTATTTAGATACCACAGATTGTGCTGTGATCATCGTTTCCGAAAAATTATTACAAGATAAACACTATAATCCTGTTATTATAGTAGTAGAAGATGCTTATCTTTCTTTTCAGGTTCTGATGAATTTATATCAAGATCTTAGGAAAAAGAAAACTGGGATAGAGCAACCTTCAATGGTGAGTGAGACTGCAACAATAGGAGAGAATACTTATGTTGGTGCATTTACTTATATCTCAGACAAAGCAAAAATTGGTAATGATTGTCAAATTTCCCCACAAGTTTACATTGGTAAAGCTGTAAGAATTGGAAATAACTGCAAAATAGACAGTGGTGCAAAAATCTATGATGCTTGTGTGATTGGTGATAATTGTGTGATACATTCTAATACAGTTATAGGAGGAGACGGTTTTGGTTTTCAGCCAAGTCCAGATGGTTTCAAAAAAATTCCTCAGTTAGGTAATGTTATTTTAGAGGACGATGTAGAGATTGGCTCTAACTGTAGTATAGACCGTGCAACGATAGGGTCAACCGTTATAGGAAAAGGAACTAAGATTGATAACCTTATACAGATAGCTCATAATGTGAAAATTGGCAAGAATAATGTCATTGCTGCACAAGCTGGTATTGCAGGTTCTACTACCATAGGAGACTGGAATCAGATTGGAGGACAGGCAGGTATCGTCGGGCATATCCATATCGGTAATCAAGTAAAAATACAAGCACAAAGCGGAGTTAACAGTAATGTTAAAGATAAAGATGTTCTTTATGGGTCGCCAGCAATTTCTGCTGGAGATTACAGAAGAAGCTATGTTCATTTCCGTAATTTTACAAGTATTGTAGAAAGAATTAGTAATTTAGAAAAAAATAAATAGTAATCCAGTAATTTTTACTGGTATAAAATCTTTAATATGAGTGATAAACAAAAGACCATCAAAGAAGATATTAATCTTTCAGGAATTGGCCTTCACACAGGTAAAGAAGTAAACTTAACCATGAAACCTGCAAAAGAAAATACAGGTTTTGTATTCGTTAGAACAGACTTAGAAGGACGTCCGCAAGTGGAAGCAGATGTTAATTATGTTACCACAACAGAGCGAGGGACTACTTTAGAAAAACTAGGTGTCAAAATCCATACTTGTGAGCATTTATTAGCGGCACTTGTTGGGATGGATCTAGACAACGTTATCCTAGAAATGGATAGCTCCGAACCACCAATTTTAGACGGTTCTTCAATCTTTTTTATAGAAGCTATAGAGAAAGTAGGAGTACAAGAGCAAGACGTTGATAGAGAATATCTTGTGATAAAAGACGTATTGAGTTATGTAGATCCTGTTTCTGGATCAGAAATTACAATAATTCCTTCCGATACTTACGAGATTACAACAATGGTAGATTTTGGGACTAAAGTATTAGGGACTCAAAATGCCAGTTTAAAAAATATTTCTGAATTTAAAGAAGAAATTGCATCTGCAAGAACTTTCAGCTTTTTACATGAGTTAGAGCAATTGCTAGATCATAATTTAATTAAAGGTGGCGATATCAGTAATGCTATTGTTTACGTTGATAAAGAACTTACACCAGAGATTACAGAAAAACTAAAAGTAGCATTCGGGAAAGAAGAGGTTTCTATTAGACCTAACGGAATTTTGGATAACTTAACGCTTAATTTTCCTAATGAAGCTGCACGTCATAAGTTGCTAGATGTCATTGGAGATTTAGCTTTGGTTGGTGTAAAGATCAAAGGTCGCGTAATTGCGAACAAGCCTGGTCACTTTGTTAACACACAATTTGCTAAGAAACTTAATCGTCAATGGAAACTTCAGAAAAGAAAAAATGTTCCTGATTTTGATTTGACTAAAGAGCCAGTTTTTGATATTAATGGGATTATGAGATTAATGCCTCACCGTCCACCATTTTTATTGATTGATAAGGTTTTAGAATTGTCAGATTCTCATGTTGTTGGCTTAAAGAATGTTACCATGAACGAACCTTTCTTCGTGGGGCATTTTCCTAAAGAACCTGTTATGCCAGGTGTATTACAAGTAGAAGCATTAGCACAAGCTGGAGGGATTTTGGTATTAGCAAGCGTTCCTGATCCAGAAAATTACTCTACTTATTTTATTAAAATTGATAAAGTAAAATTCAAAAGAAAAGTTGTCCCTGGTGATACTTTGATTTTCAAAATAGAATTAATAGAACCTATCCGTAGAGGTATAGTGCATATGCAAGGATATGGTTATGTGGGGGATTCAGTAGCATTAGAAGCTGAACTTATGGCGCAGGTCGCAAAAAATAAAATTTAATTTATGATTCATCAACTTACAGCAGTAGATTCTCGTGCAAAAATTGGTAAGAATGTTACCATAGAGCCATTTACAACTATAGGCGCAGATGTAGAGATAGGAGAAGGATGTTGGATAGGATCTAATGTTACCATTATGCAAGGTACTAGAATAGGGAAAAACTGTAAGATTTTCCCAGGTGCTGTAATTGGAGGCATACCTCAAGATCTTAAATTTGACGGAGAAGATTCTATGGTTTACATTGGAGATAATACCGTTATTAGAGAGTGTGTTACTATTAACAGAGGGACTAAGGCGCAAGGTTTTACCAAAGTAGGTAACGATTGCCTAATTATGGCTACAGCCCATGTTGCTCACGATTGCAATATTGGAAATAACGTAATTATTGCTAATGCTTGTGGTATTGCAGGACATGTAGAAATTGGTGATTTCGTTGTGATGGGTGGTCTTAGTGCTGTACATCAATTCGGGAAAATTGGCAAGCACGTTATGATCTCAGGAGGATCTTTGGTAAGAAAAGATATTCCGCCTTACATAAAAGTAGCTAGAGAGCCTATTTCTTATGCTGGGATTAATTCTGTAGGACTTAGAAGAAGAGGATTCAGTAATGATAAAATTTTCGAAATTCAAAAAATATACCGAGCAATTTTCCAAATGAAAATGAATACCGCTCAGTCTATAGAATTTGTAGAAAAAGAAATGTTACCAACTATGGAGCGTGATGAGATTATTCAATTCATCCAAAATTCTCCAAGAGGTATCGTAAAAGGTTATGGCTCTTCTAGAGAGTAATAACAAGGTTCTTATTTATATTATATAATTAAAATAAATCATATTAATGGCAACAACTGCTGATATTAGAAAAGGTCTTTGCATAGAATATAGCAATGATATATACAAAATTATTGATTTTCAACACGTAAAACCAGGTAAAGGACCTGCTTTCGTTAGAACAAAATTAAAAAGTGTAACCAACGGAAAAGTATTAGATAATACTTTCTCTGCAGGACACAAAATCGAAGAAGTAAAGGTTATCACCAGAAAATTCCAGTATCTTTATGAAGATGACAATGGTTTTCACTTTATGAATAATGATGATTTTACTCAGATTTATATCAATAAAGAAATGATTGAGAACGCTCAGTTTATGAAAGCTGGCGAAGAGATTACCATCATCTTGAAAGAAGCGGACGAATCTCCATTATCTGCTGAGATCCCATTAACAGTGTATCTAGAGGTTGTAGAAGCTGATCCAGGTGTTAAAGGTAACACAGCAACTAATGCTCTTAAGAACTCTATCGTAGAAACTGGTGCTAGAGTAATGGTTCCTCTTTTTATTGAGCCAGGAGACAAAATTAAAGTTAACACAGAAGACGGTTCTTACATAGAGCGTGTTAAATAATTAACTACAATTAATCATATATTCAGGTTTTGGATTTCATGTTAAGACATAATTAATGACTAACTAGAAATCTAAAACCTGAAATTTTTTTAATACTAAAGATATGACGTTTAATCAACCTCAAAATCTCAAAACAATTGCCCAATTAATTAATGCTAATTATGTTGGTGATGATAATTTTATAGTTTTAGGAACTAACGAAATACACCGTGTAAAAGCTGGAGAAATTGTTTTTGTTAACCATTCTAAATATTATGATAAAGCACTTAATTCTGACGCTACAATTATTTTAATAGATAAAGAAGTAGACTGTCCAGAAGGAAAAGCTCTATTAATTTCTGATGATCCTTTCAGAGATTTCAATAAAATTAACACTTATTTTACTAAGATTACTAATTTCTTCGGAGAGCTTTCTCCCGCTATAATAGGTGATAATACACAGATTCATCCAAGTGTGGTATTAGGAAATGATGTTAAAATTGGTAAAAACTGTATCATCTTTCCTAATGTTGTGATTGGAGACAGAACAATTATTGGTGATAATGTTATCATACAATCCAATACCGTTTTGGGAGGCGATGCTTTTTATTACAGAAAATACGAAGGGCAATTTGACCGATTAATTTCTGTTGGTAATGTTATCATAGAAAATAATGTAGAAATAGGCGTTGGTTGTACCATAGATCGTGGCGTTACGGATTCTACCATTATCAAAGAAGGAAGTGTATTGGATAATCAAATCCAGATTGGACATGACACAATCATTGGTAAGCGTTGTCTTATAGCCTCTCAGACAGGGATTGCAGGATGTTGTATTATAGAAGATGATGTTACCATTTGGGGGCAAGTGGGTATGGCATCTGGCGTTACGATAGCGTCTGGTGTAGTATTATTAGCAAAAACCGGAGTCAATAGAGATCTTAAAAAAGGAACATATTTTGGCTCAATCGCCGAAGAATTCAGACAATATTTGAAAAAAGAAGTCAAACTTAAAAATCTTTAAGAATTTTTAAAGTCAAAAAATATAGTTTAAGATTCTTAATTCCAAGAATATTGCCTATTTTTGTGTGTATAAATTTAATTTTTAAAAATCAAAAAAATATAATAAAATGTCAGTATTAGTTAACAAAGATTCTAAAGTAATCGTACAAGGTTTTACTGGAAATGAAGGTACTTTCCACGCAGGACAAATGATTGAATATGGGACTAATGTAGTAGGTGGAGTTACTCCAGGAAAAGGAGGGTCAGAGCATCTTGGTAAGCCTGTTTTCAACACTGTGGCAGATGCTGTAGAAAAAGCGGGAGCTAATGTTAGTATCATTTTTGTACCGCCAGCATTCGCTGCAGATGCAATTATGGAAGCTGCAGCTGCAGGTATCAAAGTAATTGTTTGTATTACAGAAGGTATTCCTGTAGAAGATATGGTACAAGTAAAAAACTATATCCAAAATAAAGATTGTAGATTAATTGGACCTAACTGTCCTGGTATTATCACATCTGATGAGGCTAAAATCGGTATTATGCCAGGTTTCGTTTTCAAAAAAGGTAAAGTAGGTATCGTTTCTAAGTCAGGTACTTTAACGTACGAAGCTGCTGATCAAGTTGTGAAAGCTGGTTACGGTGTTTCTACTGCAATTGGTATCGGTGGTGATCCAATTATCGGAACAACAACTAAAGAAGCTTTAGAATTATTCATTAATGATCCAGAGACAGAAGCTGTTGTTATGATTGGTGAGATTGGAGGTTCTCTAGAAGCAGAAGCTGCAAGATGGTACAGAGACAGCGGATCTAAGAAACCAGTTGTTGGTTTTATCGCTGGACAAACTGCGCCTAAAGGTAGAACAATGGGACACGCTGGTGCTATCGTTGGTGGAGCAGAAGATACTGCACAGGCTAAAATGGAAATCATGAGAGAATGTGGTATTAATGTTGTAGATTCTCCAGCAGAAATTGGTGCAACAGTTGCTAAAGTATTAGCATAGTACATTATTAAAACAAAACAAACGATGATAAAAAAACTATTTCTAACAACTGCTCTGTCTGTAGCTGCAACAATGTCTGCGCAGATAGATTTTAGTGCTACAAGATTCGGGATTACTGCAGGACCTACCTACTCTAGAGTGCAGAATGCTCATAACCCTTCAGGTTCTAGAGTTTCTGTTATGGCTGGTGTACAAGCATTAACGCCTGTTGGTTCAGACGATCAATTCTATATTCAGACAGAGGTATTATATCTTGGAGCTGGAGAAGGTGGAGATCGTAAAATCGAAAAGAATAGAAATGTATCGCATGCCGTATATGGTAATAACTATATTAGTGTGCCAATAAGCTTTAAAGGTTATTTTTCAGAAGATGAAAATGAGTTTTTTGCTTTAGTAGGACCAAGGTTTAATTTTTTAATTGGACAAACTATTAAAAATCCTGCTAAAGAATCTTATAAAGTGGATACTTATGGTAAAGCTAATTCTTTTAATTTTGGAGCAGGTGCAGGATTCGGTTATAGTTATAAAAGACAATTAGAGCTAGTTCTTAAGTATGATATTCATTTATCTAATGCTTATCCTAATCTTAAAAATTCTCCAGAAGAAATTAGAACTATGGATCCATCTGTTGCTCGTAAGAAAACAGAACATGTGATTAGTGTAGGATTATCTTATTTCTTTGAATAATTCTTTTTAATTATCATTAAAATATTAACGCCCCGAAACAGAGTTTCGGGGCGTTGTTTTTATTATTGAGAATACTATTGATTGTAATTCTCAATCGTTTTATTAATTAAGTCAATCTGTTGTTGCAAAGATTGACTTTGAGAATTCTGTTTAAGCGTTTGCATCTTTTTATTAAGTCCATCTTTTAAGATTTGGACAATCATCATTTTAGCTTGAGGATTAGCTTCAATCTCAGATTTAGCCTGACCAAGAACTTTTGTGATAGCTTGTGTCGCTTTGGTATCATCACTTGTCATAATCCAATTATAACCTTCTTCCGCATATTTTCCTAACTCTGGATCCTGGAATTTAACAAATGGATAAAAAGCCACCAAAGTCCCTATATTACTCATCTTAGACGTTATCTTGTTCTTAACAATAATTGGTAATAACTTATTAATCAAGTCTTCGGAAGCATTGGATAGATCAATCTTGTCCATTAATCCAACCACTTTCTGAGGATCTAGTTCTGATATTGCAGCAAGAGAATTACCTTTAACAGAGTTAGAAACAGCATTAATTCCTTTTTCGTAAATGTTTAGATATTTCTTGTCTTTAGTTTTTGATAATGCCGCAATAGCTTCTGCTTGAGCTAAAGTTTTGGTATCATTTTGAGAAATATTTTCAACATCTTTCAACATTAATTTTGACTGATCTACTTTGGATAAATCTAATGCGCTTAGTGCTAAAACTCTTATACGATGAGAAGGATCTTTAAGCGCTGCTGCTAAAATTTTAACCACAGCAGGATTTTTTTCGATGTTGTCTTTAGCAAAT
This sequence comes from Chryseobacterium electrogenes, assembly GCF_053553015.1. Classification (NCBI taxonomy): domain Bacteria; kingdom Pseudomonadati; phylum Bacteroidota; class Flavobacteriia; order Flavobacteriales; family Weeksellaceae; genus Chryseobacterium; species Chryseobacterium electrogenes. The sequence continues at coordinate 186,352 of NZ_JBNPPB010000002.1, forward strand.
TCTACTGCTAGATATCTACTTTTAAATTCTTTAGCTTTAGTATATTGAACAAAATATTGATCTGCCGTTTTATCATCAACAATATCCGTCAATAATACCTGATCCGCATTAACATTAACCAAGTTAGGTTGCTGTGTAAAACCAAAAGAAAAACTTTGATTAGCTTTAGCATCTGCCCACACATTATATCTTTTCGGGATACCGTTTTCATAGACATCTATTGCTAACGGAAACTGAAAATAAGCTCCAGATTGGGTTTGACTGACAGAAACGTTAACTTGTTTTTTTACAGGTTCGTAAGTATATTTGATATTTAATTTTGGATGACCAGCACCGTAATACCATTGATTAAAGAACCAATTAAGATCTTTACCAGATACTTTCTCGAAAGATAATCTTAATTGATGTGCTTCTGCGTTACCATATTCATAAGTTTTAAGATAGTCGTTAAGACCAGCAAAGAAAGCATCGTCACCAAGATAATTTCTCAACATGTGAAGAATTGCACCACCTTTATTGTAGGTAACAGCATCAAAAACATCTTCGCGCGAGTCATAATCAAATCTTACTAAATTCTTAGTAAAATTAGTAGGATTAGCTTGATAGGCTTTGAGGGATTTTATGAGTTTATAATCGGCTTCATCTTTTCCGTATTTATGCTCGTTCCAAAGATATTCAGAATAATCTGCAAAACTTTCGTTAACGGTAAGATTACTCCAACTTTCAGCCGTTACAAGATCTCCAAACCAATGATGAAACAACTCATGTGCAATGACATCTTCCCAACGATTTTCGTCAATTAGATCGCCTGGTTTTTGTTGTGCAGACTCACCATGAAGCGTTGCTGTTGTGTTTTCCATAGCGCCAGAGACGTAATCTCTTCCTACCATTTGATCATATTTAGACCAAGGATATTGATAATTCAGTTTGTTAGAGAAAAACTCAATCATCTCTGGTGTGTTCCCAAAAATCTGTTTAGCATAGGGTTCATATTCTTTTTCAACATAGTAATTAACAGGGATATTTTTCCATTTGTCTTTTACTACTGCAAAATCACCAACGCCCATAAAGAATAGATACGGAGAATGCTTTTTATCCATCACCCAATAATCGGTTCTCAGTCCGTTAGATTCTTTGGTAGAACTTTTTAGTAAACCATTAGAAAGTGTTACATATTTGTCAGGAACGGTCATGTAAATTTCCTGAGTTGTTTTTTGATTGGTCTTATCAATCGTTGGGAACCACGCAGACGAAGATTCGGTTTCGCCTTGTGTCCAGATCTGCGTTGGCTTGTCTGGATCTTTGCCTTGCGGATTAATAAAGTACAATCCTTTAGCATCATTAATTGCAGCACTTCCATGTTGTTTTACTTCGTTAGGACGTGCGGTATATTTGATATAAACTGTATAATCTTGATTTTTCTGATAGGTTTTATCAAGATTAATTTTCAGAATATCATTTTTATAATCGAATTTCAGATTGGATTTGTTACCGTTTTTATCCAAAGCCACTTCGTGGATCAGCATGCCTTTTGCGTTAAGCACCAAAGAATCTGTTGGGTAAAAATAAGGCGCAGCAGTTAACCATTCTTCGCCGTTCATTTGTTCTTTTTGGTAATCGAAACTTACTTTCAGTTTAGTATGCTTCAGCTCGGTCATTTTGGTATGAGTGGCTCGATAGACTTTTTCTCTACCAGATGTTTCGGTTTGCGCTAGGGCAACTTGTGGTAAAAATATACCTAATAAACTTACGGATAAGATAAGTTTTTTCATAGTTAAAATTTATTTTGAATGAAAAATAGTGTCTAAAATTTAGGACGACTAAAGTTACAAAAAAAGTGAAGCATAACGCTTCACTTTAACTAATATTATATCGCAACAGGCGCCTTGATGCCTGGATGTGGATCGTAATTTTCTAAAGTAAAATCTTCAAAATTAAAATCAAAAATGTTTTTAATGTCTGGATTTAATGTCATAGTTGGAAGCGCTTTTGGCGCTCTAGATAACTGTCTTTCTACTTGTTCAAAATGATTATTGTAGATGTGAACATCACCAAAACTATGTACATAATCGCCAACTTCTAAGTCACAAACTTGCGCTACCATCATTAATAACAAGGCATAACTCGCAATGTTAAACGGAACGCCTAAGAAAACATCAGCACTTCTCTGGTACAATTGCAGCGATAGTTTTCCGTCTGCTACATAAAACTGAAATAATGCGTGGCAAGGTGCTAGAGCCATATTCGGGATTTCAGAAACGTTCCAAGCGGAGACGATTAATCGTCGAGAATCTGGATTTTTTTTAATCTGATCAATAACGTCAGTAATTTGATCTACAATTGTTCCGTTGGCGCCTTCCCAGCTTCGCCATTGTGCACCATAGACAGGACCAAGATCACCGTTGTCATCTGCCCACTCATCCCAAATAGAAACGCCATTATCTTTAAGATATTTAATATTAGTATCACCTTTTAAAAACCAAAGAAGTTCATAAATGATAGATTTTAAATGGACCTTTTTTGTAGTAACTAAAGGGAAACCGTCGGCTAAATTATAACGTAATTGGTAACCAAAAATACTGCGTGTCCCCGTCCCTGTACGATCGGTTTTGTCAGTGCCGTTAACTTTTATATGTGTGAGAAGGTCGAGGTAGTTTTGCATGTTATTTTTGATTTCTTGTGTGAAATTTAATTCACTTCAAATTTAATAAAAAAGGAATGAATGAAAAATTGATTTATGATACTAAAGTCAGTCCTAATTCTGAAGCTTCTTTGATGACAAAAGTTTTAGCTTGTTCTTTATCATTTTCGATGATGCCTTCTAGGATGGCTTCTTTTACTTTTTCTTTCAGAATACCAATTTCTCGTCCTGGTTTTAGGTCAAATAATTGCATAATTTCTTCCCCAGAAATAGGCGGCTGGAAGTTTCTTACTTGGTCTTTTTCTTCAACCTCTTTTATTTTTCTGGCAACATACTCAAAGTTTTTCTTGAATCTTTCTTGCTTAGAAGAATTTTTGGTCGTAATGTCAGATTTACATAAGGTTAACAGATCTTCTAAATCTTCTCCAGAATCAAATAATAGTCGTCTTAATGCCGAATCTGATGCCTGATCTGCAATAACTGCGATGGGACGTGCGTGCATTCTGACTAATTTTTCGACATATTTTTGATCTTGATTTAATGGTAATTTTAGGCGTTTGAAAATAGATTTTGTCATTTTAGATCCTAAAAATTCATGACCATGGAAGGTCCAACCGGTGCCTTCTACAAATTTTTTAGTTGGCGCTTTACCAATGTCGTGCAATAATGCCGACCAGCGTAACCATAGTTTATCAGTGTATTGAGAGATATTATCAACAACTTCTAAAGTGTGATAGAAATTATCTTTGTGTACTTGTCCATCTACTTCTTCGATGCCTTTGAGAGCAGTAAGTTCTGGTAAAATATATTGTAATAGTCCTGTTTCTTCTAGAAGTTTTAGTCCGCGAGAAGGTTTTTCAGAAAGCATAATTTTATTAAATTCTACCATAATACGTTCCATAGAAACGATTTCTATTCTGTTGACTTCTGTCGCGATAGCTTGGAGAGAATTTTCTTCGATATTAAAACCTAAAGTTGACGAAAATCTTATCGCACGCATCATTCTTAATGGATCATCAGAGTAAGTCTGTAGAGGCTCGAGAGGCGTTTTTAGTGTCTTTTTTTCTATATCTTGTAAGCCATTGAAAGGATCAATTAATTCTCCAAAATTATCTTTGTTAAGAGAAATTGCCATAGCATTAATGGTAAAATCTCGACGTTTTTGGTCGTCTTCTAAAGTGCCAATTTCTACTTCGGGCTTGCGGCTGTCTTCGGTATAGCTTTCTTTTCTAGCACCAACAAATTCTAACTCCAGATCTTTATAACGAAACATCGCCGTCCCATAAGTTTTGAAAACGTTGACTTTGGTGTTGGGATTGATCGATTGCGCAATGCTTTCTGCCAAGGTTATTCCGCTGGATTCTGTAACAAAATCAATGTCTGTAGATGCTTTTCTTTTCATCAAAAGATCTCTCACATAACCGCCAACAATATAAACAGTTTGCTTATTTTGATGGGCAACTTCTGAGATAATTTTGAAAAGTTTTAAGTTTTTATTTTGATTAAGATTAATAATCATAGCGCTTGAAAAGTTTGAGGCAAAGATAAGCTTTCTCAAAATTTTTGAAAAGAATTAATCCAATGCTTTCATTAATTGTGTAGGATTATAAAAAGAATTTGTTGAAAAATTAACGACAGAATTAAAGCCAAATTGACGTTTTTTTTACGCTAAGCAATTAATAAACAGTCGTTTTGTCTGTAAAATATAATCGGCGTGAGATTTGTAATTATACCAACGAAGCTTTACATAGTAGAAAGTAAAGTAGTAGTTTTTTTCATAGTTTATTTAGCGTCTTGCAAAGTTTTATAGGTTTGCAAGACGTTTTTTTTAGGAAAAAATTATTCTCTGAGAACTTTAATTCTTCCGTCAGACCAGATTTTAATCACAGAAGAACCGTTGTATTCTGAGATTTTATCTCGATTTTCTTCTACAGCATAATCTACAAGATTAATAATTTCTTGCGAAATATCATCATATTTTAATGGGCTTTTGTCTCCACTAAAATTGGCAGAAGTAGATACAATAGGCTTATTAAGTTTACCAATTAATCGTTTGCAAAATTGATCTTTTACCATTCTGATCCCAATACTTCCGTCTTCGGCTAAGAGTTCTTTAGGAAGACCTTTAGGATTGTCATAGACTAGAGTAATTGGTTTTTCGCTAACGTCAATAATTTCCCAAGCCATTTCTGGGACATCTACCAGATCTTGTAATCGCTTCTCATTATCTACAAGAATAATCATTGATTTAGAAGTATCTCTTTTTTTAATATCAAATATTTTCTTAATGGCTTCTGGGTTAGTCGCATCACAACCAATACCCCAGATGGTATCTGTTGGATAAAGTAAAGTGCCTCCGTTTTTTAAAACGTCTAAAGCTTTATCTAGACTCATTGTATTATTTTTGGTTAAAACTGAATATTAACAACTGTTAAATAATTAAAACATTGTTAATCATTCGATTATGGTTTTGCTTTATTTTAAAATCATTAAAAATTCTGTTCAAATTTAATTATAAATGAACGGAAGATTACTATAAATTCAGATGTTAATATTTATTTAACATAATGTATGATTTCTTAATATTTTGTTAAGTATTAATTAAAGGAGATGGCACAGTTAGGCTGAGAAGCATCTACTTTCTTTGTAACGAAGTAAAGTAAAAAGAAAGAAATGAAAATTATCCAACTCAGCATCGCTGTTTTGTTTTTTTCTGGTATTGCCAACTTATCTGCACAAGAGAAAAAAAGTGATACTATAAGAAAAGAGAAAGCTATTGATGGCGTAATCATCCAAGGTAGTAGCAAAAAAGGAAAAGAATCTAATCTCATTAATCTCCAAAGAAAATCGGTTGAAGTTATAGAACGAATTGGTTCTACGCAATTAGAAAAACAAGGCGTAGGAGATGTTGCAACAGCAATTACCAAAGCAACTGGTACACAAAAACAAGAAGGCAGCGGCCAGATTTTTGTGCGTGGACTAGGAGATCGTTATAATGCTACAACGCTTAACGGATTAGAAATACCTTCTGATAATCCAGAATACAAAACTATGGATTTGGAGATTTTTAAAACGGCAATGATAGAATTTGTCTCGTTAGATAAGGTCTATAATCCTAGGTTTTCTGGAGATTTTGGCGGTGCTAATGTAGATATTGTCTCTAAGGCGCATACCGGGAAACCTTATTTTAAAATAGGTGTAGGAAGTTCTCTTAATCTTCAGACTTTTGATAAAGACAATTTTAAACTTCAAGATGGAGGTCCTGGTTTTTTTGGTTTTAAAAAAGCAACATATCGCTCCGGAAATCCCAATGATAGATATCCTTTCACAACAAAATGGAATTTTAAAAATGCCCAAAATCCTTTTAATTCTAATATGAATTTTGAAGGTGGTGCAACCCTTGGGAAGTTTTCATTCTTCGGTTATGCAGGCTTTGAGAATTCTTACGAATATAGTGAAGGAAAAGAAGGTTTTTACTTTGCAGAAGGAACGCCTCATAAAAAATATGACGTGCAACGATCCGATTATAAAACCAATACAACAGCTTTATTGAATGTTGATTATAAAATTAATAGTTATAACAAATTAAAATTTACAACCAATTATATCCATTCTTCTCAGCAAGATGCTAAAGTCTTTAAAGGTTATGCATATGATGTAGATAGAGATGTTATTGTTAATAGAGGTGATAATAAGTTAACAGATACTTGGGTTAATCAATTGTTCGGGAATCATACAGTTAATGATAGTTGGGCTTTGGATTGGGCTTTGGGCTTCAATATGTTGAACAGTCAGCGTCCAGATCGTATGCAGAATACCATTAATGCTGAAACTAATGAATTGCTAGCAGGAAGTGCTATTAATAACCACAGATATTTTGATGAGTTGAAAGATAAGACTTATCTAGGACATCTTTATTTAACTAAAAAATTTACAGAAAAGTATAAGTTAGTTCTTGGTTATGATGGGTCGTACAAGGATCGCCAGTTTAACCAGACAACATTAGGGATGAATTTTACAACCTCAATTCCTGTTAATTACCTAGATGTTGATGCTTTTATCAATCCGTACAATAATGGTTTGTTTATTTATAATATTCAAAAAAGTAATTATTCTATCAAAAGAAATATACAATCTGGTTTTGCCAATTTTGATTTTAATTTCTCTGATAGATTTACATTGCAATTGGGCGGAAGGTTTGATTATATCGATTTTGATAACGTATGGAGTGATATTCTTGACTCTAATAAAAAGAAAAAACAATACAACAAATTTTTACCCGCTCTTAATGCAAAATATAGCATTAGTGATAAACAGAATTTGAGATTCGCAGCCTCTAAAACTTACACATTACCACAGCCTAAAGAGCTTATTCCGATAGCTTATTACGACGTTACAACCAACGTTTATGGTAATCCATATTTGTATCCTTCTGATAATTATAATGTTGATCTAAAATGGGAGTTTTTCCCTAAATCTGGCGAAGTTATTTCGGTAGCTGCTTTCGGGAAATATATTCAGAATCCAATTGGTAGAAGTACTTACGCTTCTGCGGCACCAAGTGATATGACTTATTTCAATTTAGCTAAATGGGGTTACGTTTATGGTGCTGAAGCGGAGATCAGAAAAGACCTTTATCAATGGAATAATTCAAAGCTTTATGCTTTTGTGAATGCAACCTTTATGCAATCTCAACAACAACTAAAAAATGAAGCTGAAATCGCTAAAGAAAATAATGGTAAGACCGCGCAGTTTAGTGGGCAAGACAAAGATGATATGCAAGGGGTGGCTAAGTTTTTATCCAATGCCAACCTCGCTTACAACTATAAGTGGGCTAGTAATAATACATTAGATTTTGTAGTGTCTTACTCTCGAATCGGAAAAAGTCTCTTTGCCATTGGGACCAATAACGGAGGTAATTTCTACGAGATGGCAAAAGATATTCTCGATCTTAATCTTAATCTATCCTTTAACCAAATTGGTATTGGTATCACAGGGAAAAATCTTTTGAACCCACATTCTAAAATCGAACAAGTTAGTAATGTAGGTACTTTCGTCCACAAAGATTATACAAGAGGACGACAAGTGGGCATTAGTCTAACCTACAAATTTTCTAAATAAAAAAACGAAATAATAATCTAATAATATAAAAGTAAAATGAAAAAAACATTATTAAAAGCGATTCTTGGTTTATCCCTGATAGCGTCTACATCGGCAGTTGTAATATCTTGTAACAGTAAGGAAGATGAAGAAATTATAACAGACGGTTCTAATATTGATCCCAACAATTTTAAAGGAGATATTACAAAAAATGTAACATTAGATCCTTCAAAAGTTTACACAATAACTGGCGTAGTAGCTGTTAAAGCTGGTGCATCTCTTACAATTCCAGAAGGGACACAAATTAAAGTAACGCCAGGTTCTTTAAAGGCAGATGGTACAGTAGATAAAGTTAGTTACCTTATCGTAGAAAGAGGTGCTAAAATTTATATCAATGGTACGGCTTCTAAGCCTGTTGTATTCGAAGGTACAGCACATAAGCAAGGACATTGGGGTGGTATCGTAGTTTTAGGAAACGCACCATCTAACAGAAGTAGTGCAGGGACATCAACTTCAGAATTAGGAGATCTTGTCTATGGAGGTACAGATAAAACAGATAACTCAGGCGTTATTAAGTATGTTGTTATTAAAGATTCTGGTTATAAGTATTCTCCAGAAAAAGAATTTAACGGACTTTCACTTTTCGGTGTTGGTAGCGGGACAACGGTATCTTATGTATATGTAACCAATGGTGCTGATGATGGTGTTGAGATGTTCGGAGGAAATGTTAATCTTGATCACATCATAGTAACTGGAGTTGGAGATGATTCTTTTGACTGGACAGAAAGCTGGAGTGGGACAGTAGATTATTTGTATGCTGCAAGAATGAAAGCCTTTATCGGTGCTGTAGAGCCAGGTAACAGAGGTATAGAAGCAGATACACAAGATACAGATGCTAATACGACTAATGGGGCTAATGGTGGTGTATCTAATCCAACGGTTAAAAATGTAACTTTAATAGGAAATACTGCTGGAGCAGAATCTCAAGGAATGAAGATCAGAGCTGGTTCTCAAGGTAAATTTGATAACGTGGTTATCGCTAATTTCCAAATAGGATTAGATTTCGAAACTGATAGAACTTTCAATTGGTTTAAAGGAGCTGCTAATATCAATAACATCCGTTTTGTTAATGTTGGTACAGAGTGGAAGGCTAAGGCAACGACTAACAACCCAACGCCAGATTTGTCAAAAGTTTATGTTAAAAATGACAAAGCAACAGGAGCAGGTAACGGTACAGCTTTGCCAGATTGGGCAAAAGGTTGGACAGGTCTTACAAGTTTTGATGTAGCTGACGCAGGAAATTAATATACACGTTTTTTTTCTTCAAATTAAATTAATAAAAATCCCGAATCATTTTTTTGATTCGGGATTTATTTTTAGTCTTAAAGACTTTTCTATTTTAAAAACTAATTGAAGGCTTGTTCAATATCAGTTAATAAGTCTTCAATATCCTCTATGCCTGCACTAAGACGCACTAAATCATCTGTAATGCCTAATACAGCACGTTTATCTGCTGGGATAGAAGCATGTGTCATCATTGCTGGATGATTAGCAAGAGATTCTACACCGCCAAGAGATTCTGCTAATGTGAAAACTCTTAGTTTTTCTAAAAATTTGATAGAATCTTCTTTCTTCCCAGATTTGAAAGTGAAAGAAATCATACCTCCGAAAACATTCATTTGTTTTTTAGCAAGTTCATGCTGAGGATGATTACTAAGACCAGGATAATATACCTTATCCACTGCAGGATGTTGCTCTAGATATTCTGCGATTTTGATACCATTCTCGCTGTGACGTTGCATTCTTAAAGATAAAGTTTTGATCCCTCTTAATACCAAATAAGAATCGTGTGGTCCTAGAATCCCGCCACTAGCAAATTGTATAAAATGTAATTTTTCTCCCAACTCTGGAGTACTAGCGATAAGTGCACCAGCAATGACATCTGAGTGGCCGCCTAAGTATTTGGTAGCAGAGTGCATAACGATGTCAGCACCAAGATCAATAGGTCTTTGGCTATAAGGTGTCGCAAAAGTGTTATCTACAGCGACTAAGATATCTTTACCTTTTACAATTTCTGTTACAGCTTTAATATCTACTAATTTCATCAAAGGATTAGTAGGAGTTTCTAACCAGATTAATTTTGTTTTTTCTGTTAAATATTGCTCAATATTTTTAGCATCATCAAAATTAACAAAGCTAAATTTAATTTGATATTTATCGAATAGTCTGGTGAACATTCTGTAAGACCCGCCATAAAGATCGTCTACAGCAATAACTTCATCCCCAGGATTTAGAAGTTTTAATACCGCATCAATCGCAGCTAATCCAGACCCGAAAGCCAAACCTCTAGCACCGTTTTCTATGCTTGCTAGAGAATCCTCTAACGCTTGTCTAGTTGGGTTGGCTCCTCTAGAATACTCGTAACCTGCACGCAATTCTCCTGGAGTTCTTTGTGCGAATGTAGAAGTTAAAAATACAGGAACGTTAACGGATCCGGTATGTGGCTCGTGGTGTTGCCCACCGTGTATAACTTTTGTGTTGAATTTCATTTTTTTTTTATTTTAATGGTTATAGAAGTGATTGTTTCTCAACTTCTATTATCTAACATCTGTGATTACATTTTAATTGCTGACTTTACAGCAAATTCTTCGGCTACTTCACCAATCCATTCTGCCACATCATCCTCACCAGTAGCACGTTGATAGGTGTGACCTAAAGATACTAAAATCTGATGGAAAAATTGTTTCATGTGATCTACAGGCATGTCTTTGGTCCAAAGATCAATTCTTAACGCTTCTTTTTTGTTATCATCCCAAACCGAAATCATCGTCGCCTTGGTTTCCTGAGTATTAACACCACCATCTTCTGCGTTCCAAGTCATTTTTTCTGGAACATGGTTTTCGTCTAGCTCTACATTGATTGTAATCTGCGTTTGTCTCATTTAGGATTAATTTTATATAATTTAATTATTTGATTTAGGTTTATAATCTGTTTGTTCAAAGATTTCAGAGGCTGGTTTATCCAAAAATTCTTTCAGTTTTACATCAGGATGTTGTGCAAGATATTTTTTGCAAATTTGCCAACCTATCCAGATGCCGACTTGTGGAGAACTTTCATTGTCTATTTCTGTATAGAATTTAGAAAAAGGACCAGGCGTGATAAATCGTTCTGCCAATCTTGGATCTGAGCTGAAAACTAAATCGTTTTCTACAAAATAATTCCAAATATTAGCTTCATTAGCAACATTCCAGGCTTCTTGTTCTTTGGTGTAATTCAGTTTTAGATAATCAGGTGTGTCTGGCAAGAAAGCATCTTGCAGGATTTGTATTTTTCCGTTGTATATCAACTTATCCAAGAATTTCTGTTGTTCTAGCTTGGCAGAGACCATATTTTCTGCAAAATTAAGCGATACTTTTGAGATTAGATTCTCTGGATTCATTGATTTCTGAATGTAATAATCAAGTCCTTCGTAGGCTGAGTTTTTATAACCTAAAAAGGCAGAAATATCTATAAATAAATAGTTTTCTTCTGCTTTATAAAATACAGGATTAATAATACTGTCATAGTAAGCTGCCGTAGAATATAAGAAGACTTTAGGTGATTTAAAGCTAGGAAAGTACGTTTTAATATGAGAAAATAAAGCTGCTAAATCCTTGTTGAGTTTTTGAGTATTAATTTTAGAAATTGCCTCTTTGTAGATTTTTACTTCTCTAGGATCAGAACGTCTTTCTGCAAAATCAGCATCAGAAACGCTGCCTTGGTACCAAGGAAAATCTTTTTTAAAACTATCTAGACTTACATTAGAGTCATAAAAAGTTTTAGAAATGTCAACAATATCCACTTTTTCTACAGGATCTTTAATTTCAATTTTCCATTGATTTTCAGGGTCTTTTTTACAAGAATTAAGCCCTGTAATCAGTAATAAAGTGAGAGTTGCAACGAAGATTTTTTTCATAATTTAAAAACATATAAAAATTTCTACTAAAAAATATTCTCAAGAGCTTTCTAAGCCCGAAAAAATATCAGTATTTTTACGATAGAAATTTAACTGCAAAAATAAGAATTTTATGTTGCTTGAAGCCTTCGAAACTGAAAGATTATTTTTTAGACCTTTAGTATTATCTGATGCAGATAGATTATTTCTCCTGGACAAGGATCCAGACGTGATGAGATACATTGGTATTCCTGTACTAGAAAAGCCCGAAGAATCTATAAAAGTGATAGAAATGATCCAGAGTCAGTACGAACGTTTTGGGATTGGGAGGTTTGCGGTAGTAGAGAAAGATACTGGTCTGTTAATTGGTTGGAGTGGACTAAAATATAATGATGACACCGTTAATGGTCATTATAATTTTTATGAATTAGGTTACCGATTTTTGCCAGAAACATGGGGGAAAGGTTATGCAACAGAATCTGGAAAAGCCTTTATTGATAAAGCTTTTGTAGATATGAAGCTCGACAATCTTTATGCTTATGCTCATACAGAAAATGAGGCTTCTAATCATATCTTGAGAAAGTTAGGCTTCTTACAAAACGGACAATTTACAGAGCCTGATGGCGATTGTTATTGGTATGAGATGACCAAGATACCGACTTTGTAAAATTTTAATATTGAGAAAGTTAAGTTTCAATTTAATTTATTATTAACTATTTATACTTAAAAAAGTGCAATCCGAAAAAATAATCAATCATATCGTTAGTTGGCTTACAGATTATGCTCAGAAATCAGGAATGAAAGGCTTTGTCGTTGGTGTATCTGGTGGGATAGATTCTGCCGTAGTGTCTACATTGGCTGCTAAAACAGGTCTTAAAACTTTATTGTTAGAAATGCCAATTAGACAAAAAGAAGATCAAGTTAGCCGTGCCCAAGATCATATAGAAGATCTTAAGTCAAAATATCCTAATGTTGAAGGTTTTACTGTTAATCTTACGCCAACCTTTGATGTTTTTCAAAAAACGGTAGAAGTAGAAAACGAAAGTTTCCCCGCAGAGCAGTTGGCGCTTGCTAATTCTAGATCGCGATTAAGAATGTTAACATTATATTATTACGGACAGATTAACGGACTTTTGGTCACAGGAACTGGTAATAAAGTTGAGGATTTTGGTGTGGGATTTTTTACTAAATATGGTGACGGAGGCGTTGATATTTCGCCGATTGCAGATCTTTATAAAACTGAAGTTTATCAATTATCAAAAGCTTTGGATATTATAGAAAGCATTCAGAAAGCAGTTCCTACAGATGGACTTTGGGATGAAGAACGTACCGACGAACAACAGATTGGTGCGACTTATCCCGAGTTAGAGTGGGCAATGGAGCAAGATCAATCTCTAACTGCTGATAACTTTGAAGGTAGAGAAAAAGAAGTTTTTGTACTTTATCAACGCATGCACCGAGCAACGTTACACAAGATTAACCCAATCCCGGTGTGCGATATTCCTAAAGATTTTAAAATATAATTCAGTTTAATGAATCCGAAATTAAAAACATTTTTGATATTTTTCTTTGGTGCATTGGCTGGTATTGGAACAATGTATATTCTCAAGCCTAAAAAACCTCAAGTTGAGATATCTTTGCCGAAAGTTGATACGGTAGCTCCGATTGTTAAAAAAAAGTTTGCTGAAAATAAAATTAAAGATTCGATAGCTTTTCAATTTGAAAAAAAAGAATCTAAAAAAAATAATAGAAAACCCTACGAGATTGAAAATAAAACAATAGATGAGCTCACTGAGGAATCTATTGTAATTGATTTTCTTAAAAAGCATCAGAAACTTCCCAACTATTATATAACAAAAAAAGAAGCACGAGAGCAAGGTTGGGAGCCAGGGAAAGGTAATCTTTGTGACACGCTTCCTGGTAAAGCTATTGGCGGTGATAAGTTCGGGAATAGAGAAAAGAACTTGCCAATGCGCAAAGGACGCCAATATTATGAGGCGGATCTTAATTATAAATGCAGTAATAGAAATGCCGATCGTGTGGTTTTTAGCAATGACGGATTAATTTTCGTGTCGCATGATCATTATCAAACATTTCAACAAAAATAAATTATGGATAAAACAATATATATAGACTTTTTCGAGCTTGGAGATTACGAAGATTTTTACAAAGAATTGAAATCAAAATTAACATTGCCAGAATATTTTGGCGATAATCTAGACGCATTATCCGATGTGATAACTGGTGAGTTAGAAATGCCTTTGCATCTAGAATTTGTTAATCTTAGTGTGGATCAATTAGAGGTTTTCGAGGATCTGTTAACCACATTAGAAGACGCAGAAGAAGAGGTTGATGGCTTTACGTTTACTTATTTTCTTGAGCAGTTTGAGGATGAAGAAGATGGTGAGACAGAAGACGATTTAACAGATTAAAACGCTTAATAATGACAGATTTTGAAAAATATATTCAGCGTTATCTAGATTTAATTCCGACTGGTAATTGGGTGGATGCATTGGATATTGTTGGTGCAGAAACTTTTGAGTTTTATAGTCAATTATCAGAAGAACAAAGCTTGTTGGCCTACGCGGAAGGAAAATGGACACTCAAAGAAGTTTTACAACATTTAATAGATACCGAGAAAGTTTTTAATTACCGCGCTTTGACATTTGCACGGTTTGACAAGACAGAGCTTCCAGGTTTTGATGAAGAACTTTGGGCAGCTAACTCTGAAGCTAATGACCGAAGTCTTGAGAATCTTATAGATGAGTTTTCTTTTGTGAGAAAAACAAGCATTCTGTTTTTTGATGATTTATCAGAAAAAGCCTTGTCGCATTCTGGCTCTGCCAATGGTAATGAGATAACTGTTGCCAAGTTGGGACAATTAATTGTTGGTCATAATATCCATCATCTCAAAGTGATAGAAGAACGCTATTTGCCTATACTTTAAATTAAAGAACTAACGTTTTAAGATAATTTTGAATATCGGGAAAGAATGTATCAAACTCTTTTCCGATTTCTTTTTTATGATCTAAAAATGCTTGAAAAACAGGTAAGTCTTTTTCCAGATATTTAGCCTTATTTAATACATTTTGAATACTGAATTTTATCCCCCAATCCTCTTTGTAATTATAAAGCCAGTCATCTTTTTCCATTTTTTCTAACATGATTTTAAAGTTAGAAGGTAGCCATTGATAATTTTCGTTCAGGATTTTATAAACCTTTTGAGAGTGAATTTTCAAGTCTTTTTCTGACATTGTATGAGCGACAAAATAGTCAAAAGAAACATCCACAAAAGCGCCAGCATATAATCTCACCAACGGACTGAAAACTTTTTTTGCTTGATGTACAGCGGGATGCGTATCGGTAAAACTGTCGATAGCGCGATGTAACTTGATGCCTTCTTGGATTTCTAAAGGGAAATTTTCGCGTTCATTGTTTTTGATAAAATCGGCAATCATATTGCCTACGAGCTGCCCGTCGGTAAAAGATAAATAGGAGTGTGCTAGGTAATTCATAACTAAAATAATCTTTCGTGGAAATCCTCTATTTTCCCAACTTCAACAATTTTTATGGCAAATTTTCTTTTCGGGATTTTATTAAGATTAGAAACAAATATCGTTTCGTAACCTAATTTTTCGGCTTCAGAAATACGTTGTTCGGCTTGTGGAATGGGTCTAATCTCGCCACTCAGTCCAATTTCTCCGGCAAAACAATATTTTTCAGAAATTGCAAGATCTTCGTTAGAAGACAGAATGGATGCTACAACAGCAAGATCCAGAGCTGGATCGTCCGTTTTAATTCCGCCAGTGATATTAAGAAAAACATCTTTAGATCCTAATTGAAAACCTGCTCTTTTTTCTAAAACCGCCAAAAGCATATTCAACCTTTTAGAATCAAAACCTGTGCAACTTCTTTGCGGTGTGCCATAGACTGCGGTGCTTACCAACGCTTGGATTTCTAGCAACATTGGTCGGTTACCTTCTAGAGTTACAGCCACGGAGTTTCCTGATAATTCTTCGGATTTTTTGGTGATGAGAATTTCAGAAGGATTTTTAATTTCTTTTAAACCTTGAGAAACCATTTCATAGATGCCAATTTCTGCAGTGGAGCCAAAACGGTTTTTGTTAGCTCGTAATAATCTGAACAAATGATTTCTGTCACCATCAAAATTAAGAACAACATCCACCATATGTTCTAAAACTTTAGGTCCAGCAATCTGACCATCTTTGGTGATATGACCAACTAAGAAAACGGGTGTGTTGGTTTCTTTTGCAAATTTTATGATTTCGGCGGAGCATTCTCTAATCTGAGAAACTGTGCCGGGAGAACTTTCCATAGACTGAGAATGCAAAGTCTGAATAGAATCTATAATCATGAAATTAGGTTTCAGCTTTTTAGCTTCGTGGAGGATTTTTTCTATAGCAGTTTCGGTGAAGAGAAAACAGTCTGGATTTTGTAATTCTGTTAAACGATCGGCGCGCATCTTAATCTGAGAAGCACTTTCTTCGCCAGAAACGTAGAATACTTTTTTTCTCATTTTAAGTGCTAATTGCAATAGTAGAGTGGATTTTCCTATGCCTGGTTCTCCACCAATTAATGTCACGGAGCCAAGCACAATGCCTCCTCCAAGTACACGATTAAGCTCGTCGCTGGGTGTTGCAATCCGTGGTTCTTCTTGGGCGTTGACTTCTACAATATTAATGATATGTTGCTTTTTGTCACCTGAATAGTTTTTAGACGTCGTTTTTTCTACGATTTCTTCCACGAGCGTGTTCCATTCTCCACAATTTTTACATTGTCCCAACCATTGTGGATATTGTGTACCACAACTTTGACAGTAATATGCTGTTTTTACTTTTGCCATGCTGTAAAATTACAATCTAATTTTATAAAATGTATAATTTTGTTTTGAAGTAGAATCAAATTATTACCATCTTAATTAATTTTGGTAAATTTGTGATTTATGAAGAATTTTAAAATTACATTACCTTACACGCTGATATTTATTGCTTTTTCGGCGTTTCTTTTTTTAACTCAATTTTTATTGGCGCAACAAGGGATCGTTTCTCTTAACTATAAAATTCATTTTCTGATGTTTTTTGTGACCTTGATTTGTATTTTGAGTGTTTCGCTTGTTTTTATATTGAACAAAAAAGATGTGATAGGTTTTGTTTTTTTAGGTTTTGTTGTTTTTAAATTTTTTGCAATTGGCTATATAGCGATGTTTGAACCTGATTTTAAAAAAGCAATTGTGCCTTATTTTGTCTTATATTGGTTGTATTTGGCGATCGAAGTTTTCTACGTTATTAAGTTGGTAAAAAAACAAGACTAAAATCATATAAATATTTACTAACATATGTTAATATAATCGGATAATATTTCATATTTTTGCAAAAATTTTAGAAATCAATCGAGTCATGAATTTTAAAAAACTGTTAATTTTCCTTCACGTATTTGTCCTTAGTATTTCTTTTGCGAAAGCGAATGAAGCCCACTCAGAGGCAGAAAAAGAAGGGAAGTACAATCCTGTACCGTTCATTATGCATCACATTGCAGATAGTCACTCTTGGCACCTTTGGGGTGAAGGGGATCAATCAGTTGGATTTTCTTTGCCAGTAATTTTGGTAGATGGTGGTCTTAAGGTTTTCAGTTCTTCAAGATTTGGACATAATGAAGAGGAGGTTGCTGATGTAGATGGTAAGTTTTATAAATTGTACCATGGTAAGATTTATGAGACTAATGCAGAGGGTGTTTTGGATATGCATAAAGATGAAAAAGGAGTAGAGCATCCAACTAATGCTAAACCTTTGGATTTTTCTATTACTAAGGTTGTGGCGCAAATGATTTTTGCTGCTGTTATTTTAATTATCTTAGCACTAGCAACAAGAAGTAGTTATAAGAAATCTGCTGTACCTACTGGTGTTGCTAGATTTTTGGAGCCTTTGATTATTTTTGTTAGAGATGATATAGCTTTACAGAATATTGGATCTGTTAAGTATAGAAAATATGTGCCTTATTTGGTTACTTTATTTTTATTTATTTGGATTCTTAATGTATTAGGACTTCTTCCAGGAGCTGCTAATACAACGGGTAATATCGCTTTCACTATGGTGATGGCAGTATTTACGTTAATCGTAGTTAACGTTAGTGGTAAGAAAACATATTGGATGCACATGTTAGATCCTTTGGGTAATAATATGCCAGTTGCGGGTAAGATATTGGTGTATGTCATTTTGGTCCCTGTAGAATTATTAGGAATTATTACGAAGCCCTTTGCATTGATGATTCGTCTTTTTGCGAATATGACAGCGGGACACATTATTATTATGAGTTTGATCGCCTTGATTTTCATTATGCAATCATGGGGGATTACGCCAGTGTCTTTAGGATTAACTTTATTTATTTATGTTTTGGAAGTATTGGTAGCAGCGTTACAAGCTTATATCTTTACCATGTTGACGGCATTATTTATTGGATCAGCGGTAGAAGAACCTCACCACGATCATTAATAGATTAAAATCAAATTAAAAGAAACTTTTTAAATTATAACATTATGACAGGTAGTATCGCAGCAATCGGAGCTGGTTTAGCAGTTCTAGGAGTAGGATTAGGTATTGGTAAAATTGGTGGTAGCGCTATGGAAGGTATCGCAAGACAACCAGAACAATCAGGAAAAATCCAAACTGCAATGATTATCGCAGCAGCTCTTATCGAGGGTGCTGGTCTATTCGGTATCGTAGTAGCATTACTAGGTAACGGATAAAAACAATTAAGAATTCTACAAACGGTTGGTTTGTAGAATTCTTTTCAAAAAGAATATTAACAAATTATACAGATAGATAATGGACTTATTAACGCCTTCAATTGGTAACATATTTTGGACTGCAGTAGTATTTTTACTATTAGTAATTCTTTTGAAAAGTTTCGCATGGAAGCCTATTTTAGCTTCAATCAGAGAAAGAGAAAATAATATCCAAGATGCCCTTAACCAAGCTAAATTGGCTAAAGAGGAGATGTCACAGCTTAAAGAAGATAACCAAAGAATTATCAGAGAAGCTAAGTTAGAGCGTGACGCAATTCTTAAGGATGCCAGAGATATGAAGGATAAGATTGTTAACGATGCTAGAGATGCTGCTAAGACAGAAGGAGAGAAGATGATTGCTTCTGCAAAACAATCTATCCAGACAGAGAAGCATGCTGCTATGGCAGAAATCAAAAGCCAGATTGGTAGCTTATCAGTTAACATCGCGGAAAATATTCTAAAGCAAAAATTAGATAATAACGATGCTCAAAATGCATTGGTAGAAAACCTAATTAACAAATCTAATCTTAACTAATTATGTCAACATCTAAAGTTGCAAAAAGATATGCTAAAGGATTACTAGACTTCACCACAGAAGCTGGTAACACGGAGGTTGTCTTTAATGAGATGAAAGACGTGGTGAAGATTATGACCGAGTCTAAAGAGCTTAATCAGTTTCTTAACACGCCCTTTATAGATGCAAAAAAGAAAATTTCTGTTGCGGATGATATCTTCAAAGCGTTTTCTCCAGTAGCACAAAACTTAATAAAATTAACCATTAAGCAAGGTAGAGAGTCTCAACTTAAAAACATTGCTCAAGCGTTTATCAATAAAGTAGAAGACCAAAAAGGTACTAAGAGAGTTTCATTAGTGACAGCAACTGCTTTGTCTCAAGAAACAATTACAGATATCATCAAGGCTTCTGGTATGATTAGTCATAATGCAAATTTTGATTTAGAAACAACAATTAAACCCGAAATTCTTGGAGGTTATATCCTAAGAGTTGGTGACCAACAGATTGATGCTTCGGTTAAAAGTAAGCTTAATCATATTAAAAAAGAATTTCAACTTAATTAAGACAAAACAACCATAAAATGGCAGAAATAAATCCAGCAGAAGTATCAGCGATACTGAAGCAACAATTAGCAAATTTCGATACGCAATCTAACGTAGAAGAAGTAGGTACTGTACTTTCTATCGGTGATGGTATCGCTCGTGTTTACGGGTTAGAAAACGTACAATACGGCGAATTGGTAAAATTCGAAGGTGGTGTTGAAGGTATCGTATTAAACCTTGAAGATGACAACGTAGGTGTGGCACTTCTTGGTGAATCCAAATTGGTAAGCGAGGGACACACAGTTAAAAGAACTGAAAGAATCTCTTCTATCAAAGTTGGAGAAGGTATGTTGGGTAGAGTTGTAGATACATTAGGTAATCCTATTGATGGTAAAGGTCCTATCACGGGCGATCTTTATGAGATGCCATTAGAAAGAAAGGCTCCTGGTGTAATCTTCCGTCAACCAGTAACAGAACCTTTACAGACAGGTATTGTTGCGATTGACTCTATGATCCCTGTTGGTAGAGGACAAAGAGAATTAATTATTGGTGATAGACAGACTGGTAAAACTACCGTTGCTATTGATACCATTATTAATCAAAAAGAATTTTATGATGCTGGTGCGCCAGTATATTGTATATATGTAGCTATCGGACAAAAAGCGTCTACTGTAGCTCAAATCGTTAAAACTCTTGAAGATAAAGGCGCTTTAGCTTACACAGTTGTTGTAGCTGCTAATGCTTCTGATCCAGTTCCTATGCAGGTTTATTCTGCTATGGCGGGTGCATCTATCGGAGAATTCTTCAGAGACTCTGGTCGTGCTGCATTAATCGTTTATGATGATTTATCTAAGCAAGCTGTAGCTTACCGTGAGTTATCTCTACTATTGAGAAGACCACCAGGACGTGAGGCTTATCCAGGTGACGTTTTCTATCTTCACTCTAGATTATTAGAAAGAGCGGCAAAAGTTATTGCTGATGACAACATCGCAAGACAGATGAACGATCTTCCAGATTCATTAAAGCCAATCGTGAAAGGTGGTGGTTCTTTAACTGCACTTCCAATCATCGAAACTCAGGCTGGTGACGTATCTGCATATATCCCGACTAACGTAATTTCTATTACAGATGGTCAGATTTTCTTAGAGTCAGACTTGTTCAACTCTGGGGTTCGTCCAGCAATTAACGTAGGTATTTCTGTATCTCGTGTTGGTGGTAACGCTCAGATCAAAGCTATGAAAAAAGTATCTGGTACTTTGAAGTTAGATCAAGCTCAATATAAAGAATTGGAAGCCTTTGCTAAATTCGGTTCTGACCTAGATGCTGCAACTTTAGCAGTAATCTCTAAAGGTGAAAGAAACGTAGAATTGCTTAAGCAACCAGTTAACTCTCCACTTCCTGTAGAAACTCAGATTGCTATGATCTATGCAGGTACAGAGAATCTAATGAGAAATATTCCTATCAAGAAAGTTAAAGAATTCCAAGTAGAATATATTGACTTCTTAAAGAATAAGCATCCAGAGGTTATGGCTTCTCTTAAAGCTGGTAAAATCGATAATGATATTACTAATGTTTTAAAGCAAGTTGCTGCTGATCTTACCTCAAAATATAATTAATATTTGGTTTATAGTATTTAGTGTTTGGTTTATAGATTTTTCTTAAACTAAACACTAGGTACCAGACACTAAACACTGTTAAATAATGGCAAACTTAAAAGAAATTAGAGGCAGGATTACATCCATTGCATCTACAATGCAGATTACAAGTGCAATGAAAATGGTTTCGGCAGCGAAACTAAAGAAAGCACAAGACGCTATTGTTATGCTTAGACCGTACTCTGAAAAGCTTCAAGAAATTATAGAAAATGTTAGTTCTAGCTCTGACTCTGAGAATATCTCAGAATTAGCGGTACAACGTGAAGTAAAGAAAGTACTTTACATTGTTGTAACGTCTAACAGAGGTTTGGCAGGAGCTTTTAACTCTTCAGTTATTAAAGAACTTAATAGTAAGATTACCGATAATCAAGGTCACGAGATTGAGATTCTTACCATTGGTAAAAAAGTTTATGATGCCGTGAGAAGAAGCAGAAATGTTTTTGAAAACCATAGTTCTTTGTTTGATAATCTTTCTTTTGAGAATGTTGCTAATATGACTCAAAAAATAATGGATGATTATACAGCTGGTAAATTTGATAAAGTTTATTTAGTTTATAATAAATTCATTAATGCTGCTACACAAGAAGTTGTTACAGAACAAGTCTTGCCAATTGCAATTCCTGAGAAGAAAGAAACTGGTATTAATGTGGATTACGTTTTCGAACCTAGTCGCAAAGAAATACTAGATACATTGATCCCAAAATCCATTAAAACGCAAGTTTATAAAGGTATTTTGGATTCTGTAGCTTCAGAGCATGGTGCTAGAATGACTGCAATGCACAAAGCGACGGATAATGCCGAAGCTCTTAGAAATGATCTTAAGATTTTCTATAACAAAGCACGTCAAGCAGCCATTACCAATGAGATTTTAGAAATAGTATCTGGCGCAGAAGCGCTTAAAGGTAGCTAAAAAATTTAAAGTTAATAGTTAGTTAGAAAAAGCATCGGAGATAAGTCTTCGATGCTTTTTTATGTTTTCTAAAACGTTAATTCTTATATTATATTTATCGTAGTTTATATTATGATTATAATGTAGTATATAACGTTGTTGTATTAATAATTCTAGTTTTTAATTGGATTTAGGACTATATTAATACTCATTGATAATTCTTATTTATAATATCTTTTATCAATTCTATCTTTTGTTTTTATATTTAATGATAATCATCAATAATGATGTCGTAAAAAATATATATCTTTGTAAGAATATATCCTGAAATTTATTAAATGGACCCCGATAGTTTAATCAAACTTCTTATTGCGCTATTTTTAGTGCTTCTTAATGGCTTTTTTGTAGCCGCCGAATTCTCAATCGTAAAAGTACGTTATTCTCAGATCCAGCTGAAGGCTGCAGAAGGTAACAGCATGGCAAAGCAAGCTGAGCATATTATCAAACATCTGGATGAATATCTATCTGCCACACAGCTTGGTATCACGCTAGCATCACTAGCATTAGGTTGGGTAGGAGAGAGTGCTTTGCATCATATTATAGAAGATTTATTTAAATATTTCTCTCTAACGATTTCTCCAACTACTGTAACAACCATATCTGTAGTATGTAGTTTCTTGCTAATTACAATTATGCACATTGTTTTTGGTGAGTTAGTTCCAAAATCTATTGCAATTAGAAAATCTGAGGCAACAACATTCTTTATAGCTACGCCACTTAGAATATTTTATAATGTTTTCAAGCCTTTTATCTGGTTAATGAATAATATTAGCAATAGTTTTTTAAGATTAATAAAAATTCATCCTGCTTCAGAACATGATATCCACTCTACAGAAGAATTACAACTGTTGGTAAAACAAAGTGCTGATAGTGGAGAAATTGAAGAGGAGAACTACGAAATTATCAAGAATGCTTTTGATTTTACAGATCATAGTGCTAAACAAATTATGATTCCTCGTCAGAATATTTTGTCTGTCGATATAGAGGATGATAGAGAAGATATTATCAATAAATTAATGGATAGCGGCTATTCTCGTATCCCAGTTTACGAAGGATCAATCGATAATATTATAGGTATATTTTATACTAAGGAGATTATAAGAGAATATATCAGAAGCAAAGGAGAATTATCTCATGATGATCTGAAGAGATTGATGAGAGACGCATTTTTTGTGGTAGGAAGTAAAAAAATATCTGATCTTCTAAAGGTTTTTCAGCTAAAGAAGCAGCACCTTGCTATCGTTATTGATGAGTTTGGTGGGACCGAAGGTATTATCACATTAGAAGATATTTTAGAAGAATTAGTTGGTGAGATTCAGGATGAAGAAGATGAGGAAGAAAAAATTGTAGACCAAGTAGGAGAGAAGACCTTTTGGGTACAAGCTACTCAACCTTTAGAAGAAATTAATGAATGCTTGCCAAAAGAGTTTTCTGTTTCAGAAGAAGGAGAATATAATACTTTAGCTGGATTTATAATGCACGAGTTACAGGATATACCAGAAGAAAATCAAGAATTTGAAATTAGCGATTATCGATTTAAAATTTTGAAAATGCAAAATAAAAGCGTCGAAGTTGTAGAGTTAGAATATCTTGGTTCTAATCCTGTGAGCGATTTGATAGACGATATAATCGATAAATAAGCTTCTTAAATTTTACAAAATCATGCATAATCCACACGCATACGATAATCCTAATAGACAGCAAGAAGAAGATATCGCTTTATTAGATCGTGTAGACGAAGTCTATAAAGTTATACTATATAATGACGATGTTAATACATTTGACTTTGTAATAGAATGTTTAATAGAAATCTGCAAACATACTTTAGAACAAGCCGAACAATGCACGTTATTAGTTCATATGAAAGGTAAATGTACTGTTAAAACGGGTTCTTTAGATTTACTTAAGCCAATTCATAAGAGTCTTCTTGATAAAGGATTAACTAGCGAAATACTATAATGTCTTAGCCTTGCGTTAAAAATTGCAATGCAATGATTTTTTTAAAATGTAATTGTTGTTTAATATAATTAATTTGTATTTTAGATTCATAAAAATAATCACAATTAATTATTATGAAATTAAAAAACAACTTATTACTGTTGTCATTTGCGTTGACATTTTCGTCTATTTATGCGCAGGAGACACACAGGCTCGAAACAAAAGCAAGAGAATGGATTACAAATAGTAATGCATCTAAAGCTAACTTTAATCCGAATACTAAATATAAGCTGGATAATTCCCGAAGCAGTGCTACAGGAGAGACGCTTAGATTTGAACAAACTATTAATGGTGTGCCAATCTTTGAGGGTGATATTGTAGTTCATTTTAATAATGAGGATAATGTTACCTACACCGCAGATGCACCAGTATCAAAAAAAATGATTTCTATTGATACTAATCCTAAAGTATCTCTTTCATCTGCTTTTGATATTGCTAAAGAAGCTATTCAGCCAAAAGGTGATATTATATTTGAAGACAACAAACTTTACGTTTATAATACAGAAGATGGAGAAGCAAGGTTAGTCTATAGAGTTGTAATAGATTCTTATGAAAAAGCAGGCTCTTGGGAAACAATTGTAGATGCACATACAAAGGAAGTAATTAGTATTAAAGATATTGCTGTATATCGTCATAAAAAACATGATGAAAAACCTAAAAAAGTAACAGTTAAAAATAATTCTTTGAAAGCTACTGGAACAGCTTATATCTATAATCCAGATCCACTTTCTGTAGCGGGTGTAAAGTATGGTGGGCAATATGTTGACAATAATGATGCGACTAATGCAAGTCTTGATGCGGCTAGAAGCCTAGTTAACTTGCCTGAAATTGAGCTGCTTAATGGTGTTTATAAACTTAAGAGTAAATACGCTGAAATCAAAGAGCTTCAATCACCAGCTACTGGTCTATTTACGCAATCTTCTCCAGACTTTTTATTTAATAGAAGTCAATTAGGCTTTGAGGCGGCTAATATCTTTTTCCATTTCCATCAGAGCATGGCTTATATCAATGAGACTTTAGGTATCGCTTGTAAGCCTACTGTTAACGGTGGAGCCGTTCAGTTTGATCCTCATGGTCAAAATGGTGCTGAGAATTCTGCTTTCTTTCCTGGCGGGCAGTATCTTACTTTTGGCCAAGGTGGAGTAGATGATGGTGAAGATGCTGATGTTATTTTACATGAATTGGGACACGGGATTCATCATTGGATTACAGGATTGAAATCATCAAGCAAGCAAGGACTGGGAGAAGGTTCGGGTGATTATTGGGCGATGTCCTATAAGAGAAGTCTTAAACAGTGGCCTTCTAGTGCTCCAGAGTATAATTGGGTGTTTAATTGGGATGGACATAATCCTTTTTGGTCAGGTCGTATAACTAATTATAGTGCAAAGTATCCTACAAGTAATATTAACAATGATAATTATATTCATATCAATGGCCAGATATGGGCAACTGCCTTAATGCGTATATATGATAAAATAGGTAAAGAAAAAACCGATCGTATTTTCTTAGAAGGTTTGGCATTAACTAATTCTTCTGCTAATCAGCAGACTGCAGCAGAGGCTGTGAGACAAGCAGCTATTGATATGAACGGTAAGTTTGGATTTAGTTGTGAAGATGTTAAGATTATTAATCAAGAAATGATTACAGCAGGTTATACAATGGCAAATTATATTTGTAAAGATTTAGCAGTTAATGACATCAAAAAAGATCAAATTAAAATTTACCCTAATCCTACAAAAGACATTTTGAATATTACATTGGATGCTAATAAAGATAGCAAAGCCACTGTTACTTCTTTAGACGGTCGCCAGGTATTAACAACGACAATAAAGAATGGTAAAAACCAAATTAATGTTTCTAATTTACCAAAAGGTGTTTATCTATTAACAGCAGAAGGTATTTCTCAAAAGTTTATCAAAGAATAAAAATATTATAGATAACATATAAAACAAAATCCTGAACCATTGGTTCAGGATTTTTTATATTGATAACAAAAAGTGATTAATTATTTTACTTGATCTACAACAGCTTTAAAAGCTTCTGGGTAATTCATTGCTAAGTCAGCAAGAACTTTTCTGTTAAGCTCGATGTTGTTTTTCTTAAGAGCTCCCATAAACTGAGAGTAAGACATTCCGTGCTCTCTAGCACCCGCGTTAATACGAGTAATCCAAAGTGCTCTGAAGTTTCTTTTCTTTTCTTTTCTACCACGGTAAGCATATTGCATTGCTTTTTCCACGGCATTTTTAGCAACAGTCCAAACGTTCTTTCTTCTACCGAAAAAACCTTTAGCCAGTTTCATTACTTTTTTTCTACGCGCTCTAGACGCTACAGCGTTTACTGATCTTGGCATAATTTTAATTGTTTTTTTGAAAAGGGCGGCAATAATATTGCACTTAGTTGCACCGTTTCAGGGTTAATTTTGTTGAATTTTTTAATTCTTATAAACCGAATATAGGATTATAAAAACTACTTAATAGCTAATTGTCTCAAAACACTTTTCGTGTCCACAGCAGCTACATAAGAAGTTTGCGTAAGATTTCTCTTTTGCTTAGTTTCTTTTTTAGTCAAGATGTGGCTTTTGAAAGCATTTTTTCTTTTGATCTTTCCAGTTCCGGTAAGAGCAAAACGCTTCTTAGCACCTGATTTCGTTTTTAATTTTGGCATTGTTTTGCTTTTTATGTATTTGTTATCAATATTATTTCCAGCGTAGCGCTTTTATATCTGGGCGTGTCCTTTCGGTCTCTCATTCCACGATGTTTCATTCGCTTCCTTAGGTCGGGCTATTCGCTCATACTCCTCGTTTCGGATGGCTTCGCTATGCTTTGCAACCTCACTGCGGGGTATCCGCTACTATCCCTCACGCTATCATACTATACGCTAAAGAGATGCAAAATTACAAAATATTTTCCACATTTCGATAGTATATCTACCAAAAAAAAAGAGACCCCGAAAAATCTCTTTTAATATTTAGAAGAAAAAAGCTGTTAATGCTTATTTCTTTTCAATCTGTTACTTAGCTGGTTTTTTAGGACTCATCATCATAATCATTCTCTTACCTTCCAACTTAGGCAATTGGTCTACTTTACCAACGTGCTCTAACTCTTGTGCAAGTTTCAATAATAAGATTTCACCCTGATCCTTAAAGATGATAGATCTACCTTTAAAGAAAACATAAGTTTTCAATTTAGATCCTTCCTCTAAGAATTTTTCAGCATGTTTCTTTTTAAAGTCGTAATCGTGGTCATCAGTCTGAGGCCCGAATCGGATCTCTTTTACCACAACTTTTACTTGCTTAGCTTTTAACTCCTTTTGTTTCTTTTTCTGTTCGTAAAGGAATTTTTTATATTCAAGAATCCTAGCGATATATGGCTCGGATTTGTCTGAGATTACCACAAGATCTAATTCTTGATCGTCGGCAATCTGCTGGGCTCTAGCTAGTGGATATACACCCGGCTCTACGTTGTCACCTACAAGGCGTACTTCTTTCGCGCGGATTTTTCCGTTAATCTGATGCAAGTCCTCTTGTACGGGACGTCGCATTGGACCTCTGCTGTTGTTTCTTCTTAGTGCTATTGTCTTAAGTTTTTAATTAATATTTTTACTAATAACCTTTTGTTAATCAAAAGATTTTATGCCTTTCTGGCTTTCTATTTTAAAGTAATTGATAAAGTCTTCAATCCCCATTGCTCCAAGATCACCTTCGCCACGTCTTCTAACAGAAATACTGTCGCTATTGGCTTCGTTTTCTCCTACAACAAGCATGAAAGGTATTTTTTTCAATTCAGCATCTCTGATTTTTTTACCTGTTTTCTCGTTCCTTTCGTCAATTAGACCACAAATATCGTGTTTTTCTAATAATTGTGAAACTTTTTTTGCATAATCTACGTACTTTTCGCTGATAGGAAGGATGATAAACTGCTCTGGACTCAACCATAGAGGGAAATCTCCCGCTGTGTTCTCTATCAAAATAGCAATAAATCTCTCCATAGAGCCAAATGGTGCACGGTGGATCATTACTGGTCTGTGCTTGTCATTGTCGCTACCGTTATACCAAAGGTCAAATCGTTCTGGCAAGTTATAATCTACTTGGATAGTCCCTAATTGCCAGCTTCTTCCCAAGGCGTCTTTTACCATGAAATCTAATTTTGGGCCATAGAAAGCAGCTTCGCCATATTCTGTAACTGTTCTTAGATTTTTAGATTTTGCCGCGTTGATAATTGCATTTTCTGCTTTTTCCCAGTTTTCGTCAGAACCGATGTATTTTTGCTTGTTTTCTGGATCTCTTAATGATATCTGAGCCGTAAAATCTTCAAACCCTAAAGATCCGAAAACGTATAATACCAAATCGATAACCTTCTCAAATTCTTCATGAAGTTGATCTGGTGTACAGAATAAATGCGCATCATCTTGCGTAAAACCTCTAACTCTTGTCAAGCCGTGAAGTTCTCCACTTTGTTCGTATCTGTAAACTGTCCCAAATTCTGCAAAACGCTTTGGAAGATCTTTGTAGGACCATTGTTGAGACTTGTAGATCTCGCAGTGGTGAGGGCAGTTCATTGGTTTTAATAAAAATTCTTCACCTTCGTGCGGTGTCTTTATTGGTTGGAAACTGTCTGCACCATATTTTTCGTAATGACCAGATGTTACGTACAAGTCTTTGTGACCGATATGTGGTGAAATTACAAATTCATAACCTTGTTTTTTCTGAGCAGAAGATAAGAAATCCTCTAGTTTCTTTCTCAATGCAGCGCCTTTTGGTAACCACAATGGTAAGCCTGCACCTACTTTTTCGGAAAAGGTGAAAATCCCCATTTCCTTACCTAGTTTTCTATGATCTCTGCGTTTTGCTTCTTCTAATCTTTCAAGATATTCTGTTAATTCTTTCTGTTTCGGGAAAGAAATACCATAGACTCTTGTTAATTGTGGGTTTTTCTCATCACCTCTCCAGTAAGCACCTGCAGCATTAAGTATTTTAATAGCTTTTACAATGCCCGTCGCTGGGATGTGACCACCTCTACAAAGATCTGTAAAGTTATCATGTGTAACAAAAGTGATCTCACCATCTGGTAGATTTTCAATCAATTCTGTTTTGAAAGGATTATCCGCATATTCTTTTAAGGCATCTGCTTTAGAAACTTCTCTTAATTGAAATGTTGAATTTTTCTTAGCGTTTTCTAAGATTTTCTTTTCTAATTTTTCAAAATCCTTTTCGGATAATGCTTGATCTCCAAAATCTACATCGTAATAGAATCCGTTATCTATCGCTGGACCAATAGTTAATTTGGCTTCAGGATAAAATTCCATAATAGCTTGCGCTAGAAGGTGAGCAGAAGAATGCCAGAATGCTTTTTTTCCCATATCGTCGTTCCACGTCAATAATTGCACGGTAGAGTCCGTCGTAATAGGGGTGTCAACCTCGGTCTGGGTCCCATTAACGATTGCAGAGATGGTATTTCTTGCTAATCCATCACTGATACTTTGCGCAACTTGAAGCGGAGTTACTACTCCTTCATATTCTCTGATGCTACCATCAGGAAGTGTAATCTTTAACATATAGAAAAATTAAGTTGCAAATTTACGAAAATTTCAATGATAATTAGGCTTAATCATTATTTTTATAATGGTACATATTGTTTATAATTCATTAATGAGGTTTAAGAAAATTGTTATTAGATTATTTTAGTTGATTGTTGTTTTCTAATTTAGGATTTAATTTTACTCGATTGAGATTTGTATTTATAAATTATGAAGTGAGATTATTTTTTATGATTTTTTAAATTGTAATTATTATAATAAATCAATTATTATTTTTACTATTGCAAAAAAAATATAAATGACAAAAGGCAGAATGGAAGCTTTTAGTGATGGTGTAATTGCTGTAATTATCACTATAATGGTATTAGAACTCAAAGTACCAGAATCTACAGAATGGAGTGCTTTAATTGCATTAATTCCAAAGTTTATGAGTTATGTTCTTAGCTTTATTTACGTTGGTATATATTGGAATAACCACCACCATCTACTAAATGGAGCAAACAAAATTAATGGTAAGATTATGTGGAGTAATTTATTTTTCTTGTTTTCTTTGTCCTTAACACCATTTTCTACAGCATGGATGGGAGAACATGATTTTGAAAAGAATACCACAATTTTCTACGGATTAGCTTTAATTCTAAATGCAATATCATATTCTGTACTTTCTTATAATATTAAGAAAAAGGAAGGAAATGAGTCAGATTTTGCAAAAGCAATAGGAGCAGGCAACAAAGAGAAATTATCGCTATTATTGTATCTAGCGGGGATTGGCGCATCATTTTTTTATCCTTATCTGGCTTTAGTATTTTATTATTCTGTTGCACTTGTCTGGGTTATACCAGATAGAAGATTAGAAGAACATTAATTGCTGCGCACAAAGTATATATAAAAATACCTTCAAACATATGAAGGTATTTTTTGATTTTAATAGAAATAATTTATCTAAATTTAATTATAAAATTTTTTGTGACGTATTGTAGGATCAATTGTTTTTTTAAGACTGTTTTTCTGTTTTAGTTGAAATAAAAATCGGTCGTCTTGTCGCAATTAATTTTAGGAATAATATTTGATTTTTGTTAACTGAATCATTTAATCTATGGAAATCTGTCCAGAATGTGGCGACAAATTAATTGGTAGATCTGATAAAAAATTCTGTTCTGACGCTTGTAGAAATAGCTATAATAATAGGATTAATAAAGACAGTACTAATCTCATGCGAAGTATCAATCATCAACTTCGTAAGAATTATCGCATCTTGGCAGAACTTAACACGGACGGCAAAACAAAAGTTCAAAAATCAAAATTAACAACATTGGGATTCAGTTTCGATTATTTTACGCAATTTGTAGTTTACAAAAACGGCGCAGATTATCGGTATGTCTATGACCAAGGTTATAAATATTTGGAAGACGATTGGATTTTGCTGGTCAAAAACCCTATTTATAACACATGACATTTATTTTCATTCTTATTTTTGCAGTAGTCGTAGCGGTCTTTCTGTTTATGAAACAGCCAATTTTTGGTGCTGAAGCCAAAGGTAATCGACTAGAAAGAATTAAAAAATCACCTCATTTTAAAAACGAAAAATTTCAGAATTTAGAAGTAACTCCTAATTTCGGGGAAGGCTACAACATGCCGAAAGTTATGTGGGATTTTTTTACTGTAAAAACACCCAATAAAGTTCCAATAAAACCCATAAATACTAAAAAAACCGATTTAAAAATTCAGGATTCTAAAGATGATTTTTTGGTCTGGATGGGACATTCTTCTTATTATTTTCAGTTAGAAGGTCAGAAGTTTTTGGTAGATCCTGTTTTTAGTGGTAATGCCTCACCAATCTACGGCACAACCAAAGCCTTTGACGGTGCAGATATTTATGATTACAACGATTTTCCTGAGTTAGATTATCTTGTGATTACGCACGATCATTACGATCATCTGGATTATAAAACGGTAAAATCTTTGAAATCTAAAATCAAAAAAATAATCTGTCCTCTCGGTGTAGGCGCACATCTTGAGTATTGGGGCTTTTCTGTAGATCAATTGATAGAATTGGATTGGTATGAAAATGCGACCTTAGACAATGGATTCGGCGTCACTTCTACGCCTGCGAGACATTTCTCTGGACGAGGTTTCAAAAGAAATATTACGCTTTGGTCATCTTATGTTTTGAAATCGGATCATCAAACGATTTTTATTGGTGGTGATAGTGGTTATGGTAAGCATTTCAAAACGATTGGCGATCAATATGGTCCTTTTGATTGGGCAATTTTAGAAAATGGTCAATATAACGAGCGTTGGCATTATATCCACACATTACCAGAAGAAACAGTAAAAGTTATTGAGGATCTAGGTGCAAAAAATATACTGCCCGTGCATTCTTCAAAATTCTCTTTAGCCATGCATACTTGGACAGAACCTTTGGATAAAATTGTAGAAAATAGCCAAGGAAAAGATTTTAAAATCTATACACCGATGATTGGTGAAAAACTATTGTTAAACGATACGACTCAAACCTTTAAT
Source organism: Chryseobacterium electrogenes (assembly GCF_053553015.1). NCBI lineage: Bacteria > Pseudomonadati > Bacteroidota > Flavobacteriia > Flavobacteriales > Weeksellaceae > Chryseobacterium > Chryseobacterium electrogenes. Next base: position 218,545 of record NZ_JBNPPB010000002.1, read on the forward strand.
GAGTGGTGGCAGGCTTGATTCTCTAATGAAAATATTATCTTTGTCAAAACTAAAAACAAGATTTTGATGAAGAAATTATACTTACTCTTTTTATTAAATTTATTCTTAACTGCATTTTCTCAAACACAAAAAAACAATTACTTTTTTTACGAAAACAAAGGGCAGATTATCGATCAAAAATCGCGTCCTAATACTGATGTTAAATATCTTTTTATATCGAATGGGCTTAATGTTCAGATTAAAAAGACCGGATTTTCATACGATGTACATGAAGTTGATAAAACGATTTTAAAAACAAAAAAAGAAATCTCAAAAAAAAATGAAAGTTATCACCCTAAAAAAAGGCAGCAAGAAAAATTTGAATACCGATCAAGATACCACCGTGTAGACATTGATCTCGTTAATGCTAGTAAAAATGTAGAAATCATAGCAGAAGGGCAATCTGTGGACTACGAAAACTATTACAACCTACAATACAAGCCAGAAGGTGTAGAAAAAGTGCATCGTTACCAACGCATTGTTTATAAAAACATTTATGACCATGTGGACTTGGTGTTTTTTAAACCTGAAGATTCTACAAAAACTGTAGAATACAACTTCTTAGTACATCCTGGAGGGAAAATCTCTGATATTAAGATGAAATTTAATGGTGCTAAAACCAAATTAAAAAATGGCAAATTATCCATGGCGTTAAGATTCGGAGAAATGCAAGAAAATATTCCGAACTCTTGGATAGAGCACCAATATTCTAAACAAAATATTGTTGTTAACTTTAAAGATCTAGGAAACCAAACCTTTGGATTTGATTCGTCAATTAATACTTCTGATAAAACCATTGTTATAGATCCCGTGCCAACCAGAATCTGGGGAAGTTATTTCGGAGGTAATCGCGAAGATGAAGGCTACGTTAAGACGGACAATAATGATGATGTTTATGTCTTCGGTACAACACTTAGTGATATAAACATTGCCACATCTGGTAGTTATCAACCAACTTGGAATAGCTCAGGCTTTGCAGATGCTTTTCTATCTAAAATAACTAAAGATGGTTCCCAAAAATTATGGGGTACATATTATGGTTTAAAATTTTATGATAGTTTTCTACAAATCACTTTTGATGATAAAAACAATGTCTATGCAACTGGAGAAATTAGCATCCCATCTGTTACCAATCCTAATAATCCATATAGCGCAAGCGAAGATATTTCACTGGTAAAGTTTTCTACTACTGGAACCATGATTTTCAACAAAACATTTGGAGGAAACCGTACAGATTTGCCATGGGATGTTGCCTACCTTAATGGTAAAGTTTATGTTATTGGAGAAACTTTAAGTCGGACCAATCTTGCAACTCCTGGCACATACCAACCTACGAACATTGGTAATTACAAAAAAAGTTTTATTGGTAAATTTGATGCTGCAAATGGCAATACAGATTGGGTAACTTTTTTTGGTGGACCAAGTGGGGCAACAACATTGAAACAAATTTTTAATACAGGCTCTAATTATATCGAGATTATGGGTGCTACTACTGCAAATGATACGCCACTTCTCAACCCAATAAACATTAGTAATAATGGTTTAAATGTAAATGGTTTACATATAATTTTTGATGAATCCGGTTCTTTAAAATATTCAACTTTAATTGGCGATGATAAAAGTAGTAATTATTATGATTATATTAATTATGCTAGAAGAATTGGAAACCATATATACTTTATAGGTAAGGCAGAAAATGCATTGGGAAAAAAAAATGGTCTATTATATAAAATTGATACTTCTATTAACAGCATAATAAGCCGTAAAGAGTTTTATCTTTATGATGATTTTCATTACATACCATATATTGATGATAAGGGCGGAATTTTTGTATCTGGATCAACCATTAATTATGGTCCTTGGGTTAATATGGTCGCAACTCCAGATGCATTTTTAACAATGCCTCCTATATCGACATATATAAATGTCTTTGTCATAAAATACGACCTAGACCTTAACAAGATATGGGGAACTTTCTATTTTGGTAATCAACTTAATGAAGTTATTAAGGATAATTCTGATCATATTTATTTTTACGGAATAGAACATGGAAATTCGTCTAATATATCAACACCAGGTGTATTTCAAGAAAACAGACTAAATACAAGCAGTAATATTTACATTGCAAAATTCAAAGATTGCACTTCCTCCGCATCAATATCATCTAACTCTCCAATATGTATTGGCTCTGATATAGAATTAAAAGCATCTGGTGGCACCAGTTACGCTTGGACTGGCCCCAATGGTTTTACGTCCACCCTGCAAAATCCAATAATAAACAATGCTAACACAATTCAATCTGGTACATATTCTTGCGCTATTACTGGTACGGGAGGTTGTGATAGTACTTATACAGTAAACGTTTTTGTTGGTGATATAGAAAAACCTGTTCCAGACCTACCATCACTTCCGAAAATTACCGCAAACTGTAAAACAATAATCTCTACCAAACCAACTGCTACTGATAAATGTAAAGGTCTAGTTATCGGAATAACTAGCGATCCTCTAAGTTACAGCATTCCTGGTACATATAACATTACTTGGACTTATGATGACGGAGCTGGAAATATCGCAACACAAACTCAAGAAGTAGAAATCACGGATCAACCAAAACCTGTGGCTAATTCTACTCAAAATTTTTGCGCCATTACTCAACCAAAAATATCGGATATACAAGTTTCTGGAGTTGGATTACAATGGTATAACTCTACAGGTAATAACCTACTGTAATCGGTAAATAATAATACAGAACTTTTCGTAAATAAGACTACAGAATAAATGGCAAGAACAAATACAGAGTTTTTGGCAACAATGAATACATAGTTCACCCTATGGGGCATACAGCCCCATAGGAATTAACCACCTTTGTCATGCAATAAAGACAAGGTAATTATGAACTATTATTTAAACAAACTTATGATCTATCATGAAGTTAATCGGATGAGTCGAGAAGGCTTTTCCATTTCAAAAATTGCTGATTTTCTCGGCATGGATTGGCGTACCGCCAAACGTTATCTCACCCAGAGCGAAGAAGAATTCGCAGTTAAGCTCTCGGAGCCCAAAGGTAGGAAGAAAGTTTTAGAAGTTTACACCCAGTTTGTCAAAGAGCGATTAGAAGTTTATCCTGAAACCTCGGCGGCTCAGATGCACGATTGGCTCAAAGAGCATTATCCTGACATACCTCGTGTAAGTCAGAAGACTGTTTTCAATTTTGTACATCATGTACGGTCTACTTACACCATTCTAAAAAAGGAAAAAGAGAGGGAGTATGTAATGGTTCCAGAATTAGGCTACGGTTTACAAGGACAGGTAGACTTCGGTTTTTTCAATATGCGCACAACAAACGGAAAGGTTCGTAAAGTGCAATACTTTACTTTTGTGCTCTCTCGTTCACGCTATAAGTACATTCTATTCCAAGACACTCCCTTTACCGCATTTGATGTCATCCGTGCACACGAAGTGGCATTCCAGCACATTGGCGGTGTTCCCAAAGAAATTGTTTATGACCAAGACCGATTATTCTTAGTCTCAGAAAACTTAGGTGATCTTGTACTGACCAATGAGTTCCGGAGATACGTGCGAGAGCGCGGCTTTACGACCTATTTTTGTAGAAAGGCAGATCCTGAATCTAAAGGGAAGGTTGAAAATGTGGTGGGGTATGTGAAGAAAAATTTCCTGTACAATCGTTCATTTAAAGATCTAGAGGTTTTAAATATAGAAGCTCTGGAGTGGCTAGGGCGTACGGCGAACGCATTGCAGCACGGCACAACCAAAGCTATACCGTACCAGGAGCTTAACATCGAGAGACCCTTTTTAGACCCATGGCATCCAATTGAACTGCCTTCGCAGCCCTTACTTATGTATACAGTTCATAAGGACAACAAAATATCCTACAAGGGAAACTTTTATAGCCTTCCATTTGGAACCTACAAAGGGACTAACACGCAAGTTGAAGTAAAGGTCATGGCAACCGAACTTATTGTGCTTAATGACCAACGCTCAGAGCTCTGTCGACATCAAATTTGTCTTTTGAAAGGTCAAAAAATCATTGCACGAGATCACAAGCGTGACAAAAACACAGCCATTATGGAGATGATGAGTGAGTTATGTGATCTTATGGAGAATAAGCTGTTAGCGCTACTTTGGATAGAACGTATACAGGCACACAAGCCCAGATATATTCGTGATCAAATACAGGCGCTCAAAGTGATCGTCAATACGACGGAGCGCTCCATAGTATCCCGAGCATTGGACTACGCTTATCAAAATGACATACTGAGTGCGAGGGACTTTAAAGCTCTAGTGCTTATGCTGGAAAAAGAACAGCAAGACGTCGTACAATTAGACCCTAAAATCATTGCGCTCAATCCACTGGATGGTACTAGCAGGCTTTTAGCTCAAACGAATCCCCAGAGAAGTGAGCTAGGGAGTTATGATGATTTTTTCTTGAATGTAAGATAACCAAAAACCACAATTACAAAAATGGAAACACAAAAGCAACAAATCAAGCAGTTATGTAACAGCTTCAGACTCTCGGCAGTCAGCACACAGCTGGAGGATGTGATCTCTTACGCGGAAAAACAAGAGTTAGGGTTCGTACAATACACCTTGAAATTACTCGAAGCAGAAGCGGATCATCGCCACAAAAAAGACGAACTAAGACGAACTAAAGTAGCAGGACTCCCTAGAAACTCGAACCTAGACCTCTATCAAGCCGATAGGAACGGGCTTCGATCTGAGCGCCTAGCCCAGCTACGGGAGTTAAACTGGATTGATCAACTCTTCAATATTGTTCTAATGGGTCCTAGTGGAACTGGTAAAACGGCACTGGCTGCAGGGCTATCCATGGATGCGGTTAAAGCAGGCTATAAGGTCTATTTTAGAACAATGGATGAAATTCTTACTACGCTAAAAACGAAAGATTTTATGAAATCACAGATGATTGAATACAAAAAATTACTAAAGGCAAATTTGCTTGTGCTAGATGATATTATGCTTTTTCCGCTTGAAAAAAACATGGCAGTGACCTTTTTTAACTTTATAAACCAAATATATGAACAAACGTCCATCGTCATAACCACCAATAAAAAACCCACGGAATGGGCTAAAATGTTGGACGATGAAGTCATTGCAACCGCATTGTTAGACCGTTTGCTTTATAGATGTGAAGTAATAAATCTTACTGGAAAAAGCTTCAGAATGGAAAATCGGACAATGCTATTTGAAAATCCAAATTAAAAATATACTTTTGAGGTGAGCTATGCATACATTGTTGCCAAAAACTCTGTACTCTTAATTGCCAAAAACTCTGCATTTTTACTTACCGTTCACACCTACCAACTAACACTTTATTAATTAATAATACAAAATATTATGTAAGCCAAAATATATCTGGATGCGAAAGTCAAAAGCTTGAAATTTTAGTATTAATTAATGATCCACAACCACCAATTGGACTTACAACACAATCATTCTGTATTGGACAAAATCCAACGTTATCTAATATTGAACTTGTAGGACAAAATATAAAATGGTACGATGCTACTGGAGCACTCTTACCAATGACCACAACGCTAATTAATGGCACGACTTATTACGCTTCGCAAAGTATTAACGCTTGCGAAAGCATCAACAGATTAGCGGTAACTATTAATGTTAATAACAATACGATTGCTGCGAAGGATTTTTCTGAACCTGCATTTTGTAATGACACAACAGACAACTTTAAAATCATCAACTTAAAAGACTATGAAACTAAACTAATTTCTAACACCACTGGATTGAAATTTAGTTATTATAATCTTTCTGGTCAACTCGTTCCCGACTTTACAAAAACAAAAATCGAATTGGGTTATAATATCTTTAATGTTAAAATCGAAAATAATTTTGGTTGTTCACAATGGTTTAAGCTAGATTTTACTCTTCTAGAAAAACCAAAGATTACATTAGCCAAGACTATAGAAACCTGTAAAGGTCTATCCACTATTTTAGACCCAGGAACTTGCTCTAGTTGCACTTATTTGTGGAGCACTGGAGAAACTACAGCTACAATAGAGGTAAGCAAAGCCGGAAGTTATAGTGTAAAAGTTACCAATGTATCGGGCTGCGAAAATTCGGCATCTACTGTTATTTCTGAAACCCAACTTGCTGTCATTACATCCATCCAAATCAACAATCAAGATGTGCAAATCATCATGCCTTCTGATGGTGATTATCTTTATTCTTTAGATCAAATTAATTGGCAGAACAGCAATATTTTCAAAGATTTGAAAAATGGATCTTATACGGTATATGTCAAAACAAAAGCTGGTTGTATTGTAGATCATAGAGATTTTACAATATTTAAAATTCCTAATACCTTTACGCCCAATCATGACGGTATTAATGATACTTGGAAAATTGATGGCTTAGAAAACTACCCTCAATCCGAAGTCCAAATTGTTGATAGATTTGGTAAAAAAGTTTTTGAGATTAAAACGCAAGGTCCCTTTGAATGGGATGGAAAATCAAGCGGTTATCTCTTGCCAACTTCTACTTATTGGTATCAAATAAAAGTGACTGACGGTAGAATATTTACAGGTTATGTTCTTATTAAAAACAGAGATTAATAAGACTTTACTAGATATAAGAAGTGCTGACTATTTAAAGTCAGCACTTCCTTTTTTGATTTATTTAATCTTACCAGATTTTAATTCTTTCTTCTGGTTTCTTATAATGTTTGTCGCCTTCTTTGATGTCAAATGCTTTATAGAAAGCATCTACATTAACTAAAGGTCCAACTGCACGGTACATTCCTGGAGAGTGCGGATCTGTTTTTATCTGATTAAGAAGATATTTGTCCGTTGACTTGGTTCTCCATACGGTTGCCCAACTCATAAAGAATCTTTGATCTTGTGTATAACCGCTTATTGGTCCTGGGTTTCCTTTGTCTTTAAGATACATTTGTAAAGCATCGTAAGCAACGGCTACGCCACCAAGATCACCAATGTTTTCTCCCATTGTGAAAGTTCCATTAACTTTAGTTCCTGCAATCGGCTCATAAGAACTGTATTGCTCTCCCAATTTTTTAGTTGCTGCTTCAAAGTTTTTACGATCTTCGTCTGTCCACCAGTTGTTAAGGTTTCCGTTTCCGTCGAATCTTGATCCAGAATCATCAAAACCGTGACCGATTTCGTGACCGATAACCGCTCCAATTCCGCCAAAATTAACAGCAGGATCTGCTTTGAAATTAAAGAAAGGAGGCTGCAAAATTGCTGCTGGGAAAACAATCTCGTTGTTAGAAGAACTGTAATAAGCATTAACCGTCTGTGGAGACATTCCCCACTTGGTCTTATCAACAGGTTTTCCTATTTTTTCTAAATTTTTATTGTAACGCCATTCTGATACATTCTTTAGGTTGTCATAAAGATTAGCACCATTGTTAGGATTATTAATCGTCAACTTAGAGTAATCTTCCCATTTGTCTGGATAAGCTACTTTAACCGTAAACTTAGATAATTTGTCCAAAGCTTTTTCTTTAGTCACAGGAGACATCCACTCCAACTCAGAAATATGCTTTTCGTAGCTTTTTATAAGGTAGCCAATCATTTCTTCCATCTGAGTTTTTGCCTCTGCTGGGAAATATTTTTCTACATATAACTTCCCGAAAGCTTCGCCCAAGACACCATTTATCATGGCAAGACCACGCTTATTCATTGCGCGTTGCTCTTGCTGTCCTTGTAGATATTTGCTGTAAAAATTGAAGTTAAGTTGATCCAAACGCTGATCCAATGTTCCGGCATTGCCAGATAACAATCTTACCTTCATGTAATCCTTAATTAAAGGAAGGTTTTTGGCATTGATAAATTTATCAAGATTCTGATAATAATTAATATCACCAATAATAACTTTATCTGTATTAACACCAACTTTGGTTAAATAATCAGGTAAGTCTACATTTTTTACGATTGATTTTAATTCTGCAGTTGTTCTAACATTATAACGCTTGTTAGCATCTCTTCCTTCTTCTAAAGTTAAGTAAGTTTTGGCGATTGACTTCTCAAAATCTACAATTGACTTGGCAATTGTTGCAGAATTTTTATATCCTAAAACATCTAGTAAATTACTAACATGTTTTTGGTATTCGGCTAAAGTTTTGGTGTTAGCCTCGTTTTCTTTTTGGTAATAATCTTTGCCTAATCCTAGATCTGCAGATCCTAGATAGATTGCATTATCATTAGAAGATTTCATATCAGATCCTACTCTCCAGCCGTATAACGGATTGTCTCCATATTTGGTAGATTGGTCTAGATAAGCTTGTAGGTCTTTAAGATTTTTTATTGCATCTATTTTTTTTAGATCTGCTTGTATTGGCTTAAGTCCATCTGCATTACGCTTGTCCATATCCATATAGGTCGCGTAAAGATTTTGGATTTTTTTGCCTTCTGTTCCGTCTTGGAATTTGTCTGTCAAAATATGATTAAGAATATCTAATGATGCGTCATCCGTCTTCTCTCTCAACTCATTAAAAGAGCCCCAACTTGCTTTATCCGAAGGGATTTCTGCAGTTTTCACCCAGTTTCCGTTAACGAAACTAAAGAAATCATCTTGCGCACGTACTGTCTTATCCATCATATCCAAAGCAATACCTACTTCTTCATATTTTGGTGTGCTAACGACTGTTTCTAATTGTTTTACAACAGGTTCTGCTTCATGGGTTGCTGCTTTTTGGTTGGTACAAGAGTTAAGGAATACAATTCCTGAAAACGCAAGTACGCCTATAGTTGCTTTTTTCATATTTCGAATTAAATTAATTATGTTAAATATAAGAATTATTTCTGAGACAGAATACTTAAATGAACTACTCTTAATCTACTTTCGATATTATAACTTCTACCGCAATAGGGATGGAAATGGAAATGCGGCGCGAATGAGGTTTTTGTTGAGGAACGAAAACAAAAATCCGAGTGAGCGACGTATTGTAGTGGACAGCCCGACCGCTAAGCAATTGCCAAAGTGTAGGAAGCGGAATTGCCCAAAATAAAAGCATAAAAAAACCTCTACCGAAGCAGAGGTTAATATATTATTTGGATTCTTTTCTCCAATCTGATTTGAATTTACAATCGTTATATTTTTTATCGATTGAGATAAATGTAGTTGGGATTCTTTCTTTAACCCATTTTTCTACAATTTCGTTTTTCTTCTTGTTAAGTGCCAGATCTTTGATACGCTCGTAATCTCTTGTTATATCTAATTGGTGAGCGTCTATGATATCATTAACTTGTATGATAGAAACTACTTTTCTACGATTAAGCTCTTCCTCGAAAGGATCTGTGATGTCTGACTTGTTAAGACCTGCTATCTGATAAGAAATAGTTGGATCTAAGTGTAGTTTTTCTAACTTATCACTTCCGTCTTGTCCAGCAATAACGCCAGCGTTAAATTTACTAGACTTGTCGTCAGAATATCTGAAAGCCGCATCTTTAAAGCTTAATTTCTTAGCTTCAATTTGAGATTTTATATCAGCTAATTCTTTTTTTGCCGTTAGAATTTCTTCTTTGTTAGGTTCGGCTTTTAGAAGGATATGACGTGCGTCATATTTTTTACCACTACGTTTTATTAATTGAATAAGGTGGTAACCAAAATCTGATTCTACAGGGTCTGATATCTCTCCTTCTTGAAGGTTAAGTGCTGCTGCCTCAAAAGGTTTTACCATCTGACCTCTGTTAATATTATTATACAGACCTCCAGTGGCTGCTGAGCCTTCGTCTTCTGAGTAGATTCTTGCCTGGCTATCAAAAGATTCTCCGGCTAGAATATCTTTTTTAATTTTAAGTAATTTATCTATAAGTTGTTGCTTGTGAGCGTCTGTTAACTTAGGATAAATTCTAATTTTAGAAAGTGTTACTTCGTCTTTAACTTGTGGTAATTGATAACCATGAGTGTTAAAGAAATCTGTAACCTCATTAGGTGTAACGTCTGCTTTGTCAGTAATTCTCTGGTACTTTTGCTGACCATAATAATTATCAATATCTATTTTCTCAATAGCATTCTTCATCTCATAAGCTGTACGGAATTTGTACATCGCCAACATGGTTTTTTCATCAGGAAACTGTGCCGAAATTTGAGAATATTTCTGTTCTGCATTTTCTCTAATGACAGAAGTTCTGTTTTCTATTAATGTATCTTTTTTAGCTTCGTAGATTAGAAACTTATTATTGATGATACTTTCTAAAAATTCGCACTTATTACTAACATTGGCTCCTTGCTGCTTAGCATAATTAGCTTGTTCTTGGATATCGGACTCTAGAACGATTTCGTTTCCTATAACCGCTGCGATACCATCTACCAGTTGTCCTTTGGGAATCTCCTGAGCCTTAGCAAAGTGTCCGAAAACGCCAATGATTGCGAAAAGGAAAAAGGTTTTTAAATTTTTCAACATTATTCTCTTTAATTAATTTGCAAAATTATAATTATAAACGGATTGACTTTAATCTTTTATTATAATTATTTCTTAAAATTTTTACTTAACTCTTCTATGAAACCTGGCTGTATTTCTACTTTGACCTTAGCTTTTTGAGAAGCTATTGTGTCTTTTAAGACTTGATCGGTGTAGTCTTCTTTTACCAAATCCTTGGCTTCTTCATAAGTCATGACTTCTTCTGGAAGAATATTATCCACGGCTAATACTACAAATCTTTCTTTGATCTTCGTATTAGATACTCCTTTTTTGAAAGCAAGCTTATTTACCGTAAATATATCTGCTGTTTCTGGCACTTTTCCTTCTTCAAAAGAGACTAGAATTTGCCCTTTATCATTTAATTGTTTGTTGTACTTCTTTTTAAGGTCGTCCCAATTTTTAGGATTTGACATTTCTTTTTGTACATCTTTTAACAACTTTTCGTCAGAAATTATAGCGACTCTGCTGTCTGCACGCTTTTCCCACATGTACTTAGACTTATTTTGGTTATAATAAGCTTGAAGTTTTTCTGGATGTTTATTGACTTCATTTTTTAGATAATGCGAGAAAATATACTCTGAGTAAAGGTTTCTTTTGGTTTCCTCTAATTCAGGCTTGATATCAGCTCGTTTTGGGAATTCTGTACTGTAGATAGAAAAAACAAAGCTATTACTAACATTGTCCATAAGACCATCCCATTCTCTAGCAGAGATTTTGTCCAATTCTTTAAAGTTTTTTTGAATCTGCTCTTTTAAGTCAGAAAACTTTAAGCTCTTGTCTTTATATTGAAACAATACGGCATTATCATTTTTAAATAGCTTAAAGGCTTGATAATTTTTTTTGATTGTTGCAAAATCTGGCATTTCCTTGTAATCAGGCGCTACTTTTAGACTCTTGATTAATTTTTCATAAGCCAATTCTCCATAATTGCTAGCCATCATTTCTTTCTTATAAAAGTCCTTGTTTTCTGGCAACAATTTGTACGGTTCTATGTGATAAATATTGAAAATAAAGAATTTTTTATCAATCAATATTGGGCTTGTTGTATAATATCCTTTAGGCTTATCTTTTAACAATGCATAGACTTCATCTGGTAATACGGGAGATCCCATAACTAATCCTCCAGAATTTTTTTCTTGATCTGTTGATCCATACATCTTGGTAACTTCCTCGAATTTCTTTCCGGATTTTAAGGCTGCATAGATTTTATTTTTGCTATCTTCTTCGTTAAAATCATTAGGATAAGACAAAGATCCAAAGCTAATGTAGCCTAAGCTTGGTCTAGTGTCCAAAACCTTAGCGAAGTAGACTGCAACTGGTGTGTCTACAAGTTTTGTATAACCACCAACTGGCGTTTTGATAATATCTGCATATAGCTCGTTATCAATAGAACCAGCTTTTACATACATTGCAGGAATTACATCTTTAGAATATTTTTCTAAAGCTTCTTCCATGGTTAATTTGCCAGCTTTTACGTCGTTGTATACTTGAGAGTAATTATCAACTTGTCCAGCAGTTTTCATCATAGAAAAAACCTGAATTTTACGCTCTACTTGGCTATCTTTTACAAAATCTGCGACTAACGGCTCTATGATTGAGTTTGGGTAGAAGTTGTCTTGCTTAAGCTCATTATAGCGCAAGCCTAAAGCATTACCGAAGAATCTCATCGTATCTGCTTTTTTCTCCTCTGCAAGCTGTTGGAGCAATAAAAATTCTACTGTAGAATTAATAGTTTTGTCTATGCCGCTATTTTCTAATCCGTATTTATACTGCTTTTTGAAATCCTGAACGGAAATCTGCTCATTTCCTACAACTAAACTTTGTGCCAGAACCATTGGTGTGACACAAAGTGCAGATGCCAAATATATGATCTTCTTCATTATTGGTGGTTATATAATATCTTGTTGTTGATTTGGGTTATTTGGTGATATTAAAGCAATGGTTAAAATTATGCTCCAATCTCAAAAGAGGTTAACTCACGGAATTGATTAATTCTTGCTGTTAATTCTTCTTCTGTTACTTGCTCAATGCGTTCTGTCCCGAATTTCTCTACTGTAAAAGATGCCATTGCACTTCCTACGATCAAGGCATTTTTCATATTATTGAAACTGAAATCTCCTGTCTTAGTAATATGAGAAGCAAATCCTCCTGCAAAGGTGTCTCCAGCTCCAGTTGGATCAAAAACCTCTTCTAATGGTAACGCAGGAATTGCAAAAATCTTTCCTTCATGGAATAATAATGCGCCGTGTTCTCCTTTTTTGATAATCACAAATTTTGGTCCTAATGTATGGATTTTATGAGCTGCTTTTACCAAAGAATACTCGCCAGAAAGTTGTCTTGCTTCTTCGTCGTTAATTGTGATAACATCAGTTTTTGCAATGACATCCATCAATAGATCCCAAGTAAGATCCATCCAAAAATTCATAGTATCTAAGATAACTAATTTTGGACGTTGGTTCATTCTGTCTAGAACTGCTAATTGTACAGCTGGATGTAGATTACCTAACATTAATACATCAGCATCTGCATAAGATGCAGGGATTTTTGGGTCGAAGTTTTCTAAAACATTAAGTTCTGTTACTAATGTATCTCTTGAGTTAAGATCATTGTGATACTTACCACTCCAGAAGAAAGTCTTGCCCTCTTTTATCATTTCTACACCATCGATATTGATGTTTTTAGACGTCATCATATCAAGATATTCTTGTGGGAAATCACCGCCAATTACAGAGACTAATCCTACTTCTGTTTCTAAAGCTGATGCTGCTAATCCTATATATGTTGCAGCGCCTCCTAAGATTTTATCTGTTTTTCCGAAAGGTGTTTCTATGGCGTCGAAAGCGACAGTTCCTACTGCTAATAATTTCATTATATTGTTATATTATTTATTTAATTTATAGTAATTGTTATTTTTTCCACTCAAATGTATCGATCAAGTGGAGCATATCCTTTTTTATATAATCTACTGCTGGAGCTAATGAGTCTGGCTTAGGTCTAGAATTAAAATAAAGATTTCCTGTGACAAAGTGTCGAGTGCTATCTGTTATATAAAACTGTATATTAGATGCTGACTGCCCCTTAAGCTCATAAAAATTCCCGAAAACCTTCTTTTCTGGATAAGCAAAACTTTTGGTATCAATACTGCTTGCTTTTATAGTATGCTCATACACCATTCTTTCTGCTTCTTTTATATGAAGTCCAAAATCATTATTAATAGGGAAGTAGGTAATAAATACGTTAGCTTTCATCTTTGGATAAGTCATATTATACCAACATTGTTTTTTGGCATCGCGCATGACAGCAATATCAGAATAATCAAACTGAAATGGACATTCTGTTTGAAACGTCTGATAGTTGGGTCTAGGGTATTCTAAACGCAATTCTCCGCTAGGTTTTGGCTTAATGTCTTTACCGCAAGACACCACAATAGTTAGTAATAAAAGACCTAAAAGATTTTTTAACATCTGGCAAAAATAGTGATTAGATTTTATATGGTAAAAAATATAAATTATAAAAATTTACCAATATTTCTGTTTATTGTGATATTTACCTTATTTTCCGCTTTAATTGGCCTGCGTGAGCGATGGTAGCGGATATCCTTTTTCTAAAGATGTTGGTAATTATACATCAAATAAGAGAAGCTTTGGATAGAAAAAGATTGCAGCGGACGTAGCGACCCAAGTGAGGAATTGGAGGCGCGAGCGCAGCGAGCGCCGTAAATTACCGAGCGAAGGGTCACGCCCAAAAAAATTATAAATACTTTTTGGAGATTTAATATTTTTTTATAATTTTGCATCCTGTTAGCCAACCTCTGACGAAGTCCGTGTAAGTTGTTTGACTTTAACCAAGTTTTTTTATATAAAAAATGGATTTAATTAAGTACGTACAAGACAAGTACATCAACAAAAAAGAGTTCCCAACTTTTAAAGCAGGTGATACAATCACTGTTTATTACGAAATTAAGGAAGGGGCTAAAACAAGAACTCAGTTTTTCAAAGGGGTGGTTATCCAACTAAGAGGAACTGGTGCTACTAAGACTTTTACGATTAGAAAAATGTCTGGAGATGTAGGTGTAGAGAGAGTTTTCCCTATCAACATGCCAGCTTTACAAAAAATCGAAGTTAACAGACAAGGTAAAGTTAGAAGAGCTAGAATCTACTACTTCCGTGAGCTTAGAGGTAAAAAAGCAAGAATCAGAGATAAGTCTTACAACGGTAAATAATCCGAAGCTTCTGAATGAACATAAAACCTTGAGATTTTTCTCAAGGTTTTTTTTTATGTGCAAATGTGTAAAATAGAAAGTCTGACGATCTAATCATCAGACTTTCTATTTTTTATAAATCCTTAGACAAACTCAGGATATAAGATTTTTATTGAAATAATTCTATTTCTTCTTCTCTTTTTACAGGGTATTTTTCTGTAAAACATCCAAAACAATGATTAGGAGAGCCTAAAATACTAATTAAATTGTCAACTGATAAAAACTCTAAGCTATCGACGTCTAAATATTTTTGAAGTTCGTCTTTCGTCATATTTGCAGAGATTAGATCATCTTTAGTTGGTGTATCAATCCCCAAGAAACATGGCGCAATAATCGGTGGCGACACACTTCTGAAATGGATTTCTTTAACACCAGCTTTTTTCAAGATTTTAACCAGGCGTTTAGACGTTGTACCTCTTACGATAGAATCATCGATAATCACAACTCTTTTGTCCTTCATTTCAGAAACAATAGGATTGAGTTTTAGATTAACATAATGTTCTCTCATTTCTTGAGACGGAATGATAAACGATCTTCCGATATATCGATTCTTAATCAATACTGGACGAAACGGAATACCCGAAGCTTTAGAAAAACCAATTGCAGCTGGTACGCCAGAATCTGGTACACCAATCACAATGTCGGCTTCTACGGGAGCTTGTTCCCATATTTTTTCTCCTGATCGCTCTCGGATTTCATGGACATTAATACCTTCTAAAGTAGAATCTGGTCGTGCAAAATAAATATACTCAAAAGAGCAAATTTTATTAACGCAATCATCTTTTACCAAATAAGATTGTAAGCCAACCTCGTTATCACTGGTATAAACAATCTCGCCAGGTAATATATCTCTAACGTATTGTGCGCCAACACCATCTAATGCACAGCTTTCTGATGCTACAACAAAAGTTTTTTCGTCAATTGCTCCCAATACCAATGGTCTGATCCCATTGAAATCACGGAACGCAAAAAATTTATTACGCGTAACACCAACAACGGAATA
The DNA here is from genome assembly GCF_053553015.1 of Chryseobacterium electrogenes. NCBI lineage: Bacteria > Pseudomonadati > Bacteroidota > Flavobacteriia > Flavobacteriales > Weeksellaceae > Chryseobacterium > Chryseobacterium electrogenes. The sequence continues at coordinate 234,286 of NZ_JBNPPB010000002.1, forward strand.
AGCGCCTTCAATCTTTTCCATAGTGGCTTTTATGGCGCCACGTAATCCAAGATCTAGGTTTTTTTGTATCAATCTCAAAATTACCTCAGAATCTGAAGTTGCTCTAAAAACAACACCTTCTTCTTCTAATTCTTTTTTGAGTTGTTTCGCATTGGTTAGGTTTCCGTTATGGGCAATAGAAAGAATGATCTGATCGTACTCGTTTTTCGCAAAAAACGGTTGGAAATTATATTTCTTTTTATCCCCAGCAGTGGTATATCTCGTATGTCCAATGACAGAATTTCCCATAAAAGTTTCTGGGTCTTCTATGGTTTTAAAAACATCTAAAACCAGACCTTCGTCTTTTACAGAATATAACTTTCCTTTATTACCAACGGTAATGCCACACGCCTCTTGACCGCGATGTTGTAAGGCAAATAATCCGAATTGTGATAAAGAAAATGTATCCAAATTTTCCTCAGAATGTAGTCCGAAAATACCACATTCTTCTTCCATTTTATCAAAAGGATAAGCATTTTGCTCTCCTTCATTGTGCTTCAATTCTTCAAACTCATTATAACGATTTTGAAACGCATATTTGGGTAACGAACTGAAATTTTGAAATTCTAAATCCATTTTAATTTCCTTTAAAGGAATTATTTGTTAACGGCTTTTTGTAGTCTATCGTATATTTCTTCATAAGCTTCTGTGATCTCGCCAAGATCTCTACGGAAGCGATCTTTGTCTAGTTTTTTCATGGTGTCTTTATCCCATAATCTGCAAGTGTCTGGCGAAATTTCGTCTGCTAATACAATTTTGCCATCGCTTGTTTTTCCTAATTCGATTTTAAAATCAACCAAAATAATATTCATTTTATCGAACAACTTAATCAATAATTGATTAATCTTATCCGTTAGAGCGTACATCATTTCTAATTCATCGTAAGTTGCTGCACCTAAGAAAACGGCGTGATGATCGTTGATTAGCGGATCACCTAACTCATCTTTTTTATAACATAAATCAAAAATCGTTACAGGAGACTTAAGCCCTTCTTCTACGCCTAGACGCTGTGCCATGCTTCCTGCAACGTAATTACGAACCACCATTTCTAAAGGGATAATGTCCACTTTTTTTACGTGTTGTTCTATATCATTAAGCTTTTGTATGAAATGAGTCGGTACGCCTTGTCTCATTAGATACTCGAAAATTAAGGTAGAGATAGCATTGTTTAATTCGCCTTTTCTAGCGAAAGAACCGCGCTTTTGTGCATTAAAAGCTGTAGCATCATCTTTGTATCTAACAACGACTTCGTCTGGGTTTTCGGTTGCGAAAACCTGTTTAGCCTTACCTTCATAAAGCATTTCTTTCTTTTCCATTTTTACTTTTTACTTTATTTACTTTTTATTTCTATGCAAATTTACGGAATTAGTTGATTTAAAAACTAACCAAAATCCCAACTATGATTGCGATACCAAAACTCAATAATGTCCCGATCAAAACATATTCTGTCAACTTCCTTTGCTTAGCTTGCGCCAAATCGCTAAACCTGAAAACAGACTTAGCTGCAATCATAAATCCCACGCCTTCCCAATGATTAACAAGGATAAATACAAATACGAGTAAGCGCTCTAAAATCCCAATATATTTGCCAGCATTAGCTAAAGAATCCGTCTGTACAGCATCTATTTCTCGTGGATTAGGTGTCCAGATACCGATTAATATTTTGATGATTATAGAGGCTGGTGATGTCAAAAATACTGCTGCCACAATGTATTTTAATGTTTTTTCATTGAATATCAACTCCCAGTTAATATTAGTTGAGATTGATAATGACAATCCTATAATCACCGCTATATGTAAAGCTTGGTCTATAAAAAACCATTGTCTTTTGTTATTAGGTTTTTGAAAAATGAGTTTTGAAGCATCAATTATAAAATGAGAAATACCAACAATAAGTGCAATCCACCAATAATTAAGATTCCAGAGAAACAAAAAGCTTAATGCAAGGTGCAAAAAACAATGTCCATATAAAAAAGGACTTTTGAGTTTTTTCTGCTCTTTATCCTTAACCCACGCATCTGGCTGAAGTACGAAATCTCCAATTAAATGAGCCAATATGAGTGGTAAGAAGATCATTCTTGAGATTGTATTAGTTGACGGAAATAGGCTTCGGTTTCTAATAATAAGTCAAAGTTAGCTCTTTTAAGGCGTTGGCTTATAGAAGATTGGCTAATTTGTAAGCGTTTTGCGGCTTCTTCCTGATTGATGGTAGGATTTAGCAAAAAGAGTTCTGCAATCTCGGCAGACATTACGCTCCAATTATCAACGGTAAGACTCACCCATTTAAAAATTAGATTAAGCTCTTCGTCTAGAATTTTAGAATCAGAATTGATAAAAAGATTAATTTTTTCGGTTTTAATTCGTTCTAGATTGCGTCCAGAATTGACAAAAGCGCTGCCGTTGCTTTGTGATACTTTATCAGCCACAAAATTCTGCTCGCCGAGTCCAATAGAAATCCTAACATCAAGGTCTTGGATTTTTTTGATTCCAGCTTTTATTTTAAGAAACTCTAAAAAGCTATTTTCGGCATTTTGAATTAAATATTGAAATTCGTCACCACGATAATTCTCCCATTCTGCAGAAGATTTCCCTGCAAAAATTTCTTGCAAAGCCTTGTGCCAGACTTCTGTCCCGAATTTTTGAGAGTTAATTATATCACCAGTGATTACTGCTTTCATTATGCAAATATAATACTTTTCGCTAATATTTTAAAATATAATACAAAGCGCTTATAAAATAAAATATTAGCAAAAAAGCTTATAAATGGTTAATATCAGCAAAAAAGCTTATTTTTTGATAAACTGTTGAGATTTAGAATTAAATTTAATAAAGTAAACACCGCTTGCTAAGCTAGATACGTTAATTCCAGATTGAAGATCTGCTTGCTTGGATGACTTTACTACGCGACCAGAAGCATCAATGATTTCATAAGAAGAGATTTTAGTTTTAGAATCAACATATAAAATATCAGAAACTGGGTTAGGATACAATCTATTAATCTCATTAATATTGATTTCTGAAGAAGAAAGATTGCCTAATCCCGCGCAATAATCCATTGGGAAAGATTGCCATTCTTCGTCTGCAAAAACCTTTGTGGGATTAGTCACAGACGGTAATCTATAAAGCGATTTATCAGCATTAGAGTTATTAATGCCTTTCGTGCCGATAGCATCTACGGGGAAGTTTTTATAGTTAAGCTCTACGTAATTAGAACCAACAAACGCCAAAGCTGGTGCCGCCGAAACAAACTTAGCATCTGCCGTGTTATAACAAGAAAACTTAGCATTCGGGTTAATTGCTACAATGGATTCTCCATGTGCTAACTTGCCTTCTAGCTCTAACGGTTTTTCGAAAAAGAAATTATTTCCAACTTTAGTCTGCATGCTTAATCTGTAATTATTTAGATCTACATCGTGTCCGGTTGTATTTTTAATTTCTAATGCTTTGTTATTATCAGAACCTTCGAGATATTTTATTATTATCAAATCTTTTGAATAAACATCCGACTCCAAGGTCGTCACAGAAACAACATTGCTAATGGCGCTTTTCTGATAAGAATTATTATATGTAACAATATTGAAATTGTAAGTTGTATTAGGCGTTAATCGATCAACAACCATTTTAGCTTCAGAGGTTCTCTTTAACAAAATGCCATCTTGGTATACTTCATAGCCTAATACTGTAGGATCAGAAGTCGGTTGCCATTGCAAGTTGGTAAAATATGCCGATACTTTTGTAGCAGCCAAATTAGATGGTGCTTGTGGTGCAACGGTACTTAAAGTCTGATTCCAAATTGTATTAACCCATTCTGGATGATCGATAAAAGGATTTCTGTTTTTCTGGATGGCGTAGACATAATTATTTCGATCCTTTTCTCTTTGAGATACTGGATCTGCATTATGCCAGCTTACCAACATGTCAATGTACCATTTTTCGAAAGCTTGCTCCTCTGTACCATTAAGTGGGTTTCTGTCTTTTTTAGGATCAGCATCCGTGTCAAAATTAAAACTCCCTAATTTCCCTTGGTACCTTACTACAAAATATAATAGCATTCTTGCAATATCTCCTTTAAACTCGTTAATAGGTTCATAAACTCTACCTGTATATGTTGCATTAGGAATAGCAGAATCATTAATCTTAGAAGAATTAGTGAAGGTGTAGTGATTTTTAGCCCCAGCAATACCATAAGGATAATTATTTCTCAACTGATTAATTCTTGCATCTGTTGGGATGACAAAAAGCAAATCCGAATACATTGGGTAATTGCTGTTAAAAGAACTTTGAGGCATCACATGTTCGCGGTTCCAACCCAATCCTTCGCTCCCCGCTGTACCAATCATCTGTGTAAAGTCATACTCGTACGCATCTGGTCCTGTTGGTATTTCAGAATAAATATCCATTAACGACCCATTATTTTCATAATAACGATCTACATCTGTTGTTGCATAAAAGCTACCTAGATTATCATAATGCCAACTAATAGTTTTATTAGATAAAATTTCTTGTAGTTTGGTTTTCAGTGCGTAGCCTGACAAATTGTCGGTTCCTTGATAGTAATCTCCAGCTTGTGAAAATGATAAAAAAGGAGCCAGCAAAATTGCAAAGTATAATTTCTTCATAAAAAGTTAAAAAGATGGTAAATATAAATAATTATTCATTAAAAAGAATAGTGTAATTATTAATACAGCATTAATAATTCATAATATAAACTTGTTTTAATGCTTATTTTATAATATTCTGAGGATATGATAACTTGTAATATTTTAGATAGATCTCAGGGATGTGTATCGCTTTGTTATATGATAATGCAAGCAATACATTGTAGTTAATTATCAACGATTAAGGTAAGTTTTATTGTTATGAAATATTTCCTCAAAAAAGAAAAGTAAATATATTTCATGTAAATTAATTAAATTTATGTATCTTATAATCAAATATTTAAATGTTATTTTAAAATAGAAATTATAATTATTTTTAATTAAAAATAAGATTTTGACCAAAGGCATAATTAATATATATTTGAAAATCTAAAAATAAATATGGAAAACAACATTGATAGCTTAAAGATGGTTGCAGAAACCGCAAGAGAGTTTGCAGAAAAAAATATAAGACCTAATATAATGGACTGGGACGAAAGCCAGACTTTTCCTAAAGACCTTTTTCATCAATTAGGAGAAATGGGTTTTATGGGAATTGTAATCCCTGAGCAGTACGGAGGTTCTGGTCTTGGCTATCACGAATATGTTGCTATTTTGGACGAAATATCTCAAGTAGATCCATCTATTGGGCTTTCTGTAGCAGCGCATAATTCGCTTTGTACTAATCATATTTACGAATTCGGGAACGAAGAGCAAAGAATGAAATGGTTGCCAGATCTAGCTTCTGGGAAAGTCATCGGTGCCTGGGGATTAACAGAACATAACACAGGATCTGACTCTGGAGGTATGTCTACAACTGCTGTTAAGGACGGTGATCATTGGGTGATTAATGGAGCTAAAAATTTTATAACACATGCTATCTCTGGAGATGTAGCCGTTGTAATGACAAGAACAGGAGAAAAAGGAGCTAAAAATAATTCAACAGCTTTTGTATTAGAAAAAGGTATGCCTGGTTTTTCATCAGGTAAGAAAGAAAATAAACTAGGGATGCGTGCTTCCGAAACTGCCGAACTTATTTTTGATAACGTTCGTGTTCCGGATTCTCACAGATTAGGAGAAGTAGGAGAGGGTTTTAAGCAGGCTATGAAAATCCTTGATGGTGGTAGGATTTCTATCGCTGCATTAAGCTTAGGTACTGCAAGAGGTGCTTATAAAGCTGCTCTTAAATATGCTAAAGAAAGACATCAATTCGGGAAGTCAATTGCTAGCTTCCAAGCGATTAATTTTATGTTAGCTGATATGGCGACAGAAATTGATGCTTCAGAATTGTTAATACAAAGAGCTTCTACGCTTAAAATGGCAAAAAAACCAATGACCAAAGAAGGTGCAATGGCAAAACTTTATGCCTCAGAAGCTTGCGTAAGAATATCCAATAATGCAGTGCAGATTTTTGGCGGTTATGGTTATACTAAAGATTTCCCAGTAGAAAAATTCTATAGAGATTCTAAGCTTTGTACGATTGGAGAAGGTACTTCAGAAATCCAAAGATTAGTAATCGGTAGAGATATCACAAAGTAATAGATTTCTAAATTCGATATTAAAGCATCCTAAAATTGGGATGCTTTTTTTATATTTGTTTAAAATTATAATTAAAGTGGAAAAGTTAGATAGTCTTAATCAAGTCGCAGAATTTCATACAACCTTCAAAGCTCCAATTTTAGAAACGCCACAGATCCCGTCCAAAGATCGTTGTGACCTAAGAGTTAGTCTACTACAAGAAGAACTTAATGAGCTGAAACAAGCTATTGCAGATAACGATTTGGTAGAGATTGCGGATGCACTTTGTGATTTGCAATATGTATTAAGCGGTGCTGTTTTAGAATTTGGTTTAGGAGAAAAATTTGCAACCCTTTTCAACGAAGTGCAGCGTTCTAATATGTCTAAAGCTTGTGCCACCGAAGAAGAAGCTATCGCAACAGTTAAAAATTACGAAGAAAAAGGTGTTGAGGTTTTCTATGAAAAATCTGGTGAAAAATATAATGTTTACCGAAAAGAAGATAATAAAGTTCTTAAAAGTATTAATTACTCTCCAGCTGACCTAAAATCTCTTTTATCTTAAATTAAAAGTATCATGAAAAAGAAATGTTACACACTTTGGATTGCTGGATTATTAACATTAAGCCTACAGTCTTGTCATGCACAAAAAGTAGTTGTTAATAGAGAAGTAGAAACCCAAAATGATGGGAAAATGCTTTTGGGACATCAGACCTTAGATCAATTCAAAAAAGAGCCTTATAAAGACTGGTTTGATGAAGAATATAATAATTATCGTTTAGATAAAAAAAGCATTTCTGAACTCAAAAAAGAAAAGCTATCTGGTTATAATATGACCATTTTTGTAGGAACTTGGTGCGGTGATAGTCATAGAGAATTCCCTCGATTGATAAAAATATTAGAAGCTGTTAACTATAATCCATCGAAAATTGAAATTATTGCTGTTAATAGAAAAAAAGAATCTCCAAGCGGCGAAGAAGGGATATATAACATACAACGTGTCCCTACAATTATCCTAAAAAAGTATGGAAAAGAAGTGGGCAGAATTATAGAAACTCCAGAAACTGGCTATTTGGAAAGAGATTTGCTTAACATCTTAAAAAAAGATGATAACAAAGCAGAAAAACCGCATGAATAATATTAGATCCATTTTGCCTTTTGTGATAGGCGTTTTACTAACAATTTTTTCTTTGTTAGCATGGCGTGGATGCCACAAAGAAGAAGGCGCAGTCATTAACAAAGACTATTATTTGATTACCAATCAGATTTCTAAAATGAACAAAATGGTCGTTTTAGAACAAGATTTTTCAAGTTTTCAGACGCATAAGAGCAAAGTTTTTTCTATTGCTGGTTATGATGTTTTGCCTAAAGAGATGGTTTTGTACACGACAGCAAAGGCACAGGTTTCTTACGATCTTAAGAAAATGAAAATCGATGTAGATACCATTAATAAAAAATTAATTATTAATGAGTTGCCACAAGCAGAGATTAAGATTTTTCCTGATGTGAAAATTCATTTTATGGATGATTATGCCGTTAACCGTTTCAGCCAATCGGATATTAATGACATTATGGAATCTGCTAAAAAAAATATGATCAAAAGTGTTAATCAAGATCAATTAAAGCAAGAAAGTAAAAAACAACTGTTGCAAAATCTGAACGAAATTTTTGTTCTTGCAAAAGCTTTGGATTATACAATAGAAGATAAAACCCAAACATTTAGTTTAACTCAGCTTTAAAATTTGATTCAACTAAAAAATTAAGATAATAAAATAGCCTTTCACATAAGTGAAAGGCTATTTTGTGTTTTGTATTATTTCTTCTCAGGAATGTTGGCAAGAACTTCTTGCAAGTATTTCCAGAATTTTTGTAATGAAGAAATGCTCGCTCTTTCGTCTGGAGAGTGCGCGCCCTTTATTGTTGGCCCGAAAGAAACCATTTCCATATCTGGGTAATTGGTACCTATAATACCGCATTCTAACCCAGCATGACAAGCTACAACCATTGGCTTTTCTCCAAAATCTTTCTCGTAGATATCAGTCATTATTTTGATGATTTCTGCATCAGGTTTTGGTTTCCAGCCTGGGTAGCTTCCCGAAAATTCAGTTTTTAGACCATTACTTTCAAAAGAAGATTGTAGTTGTTGTGCAACTTGTATTTTAGAAGAATCTACAGATGATCTTGTTAAATTTAAAACTTTAACAGAACCATTTTTAACCTCAATTCTTGCAACATTATTAGATGCTTCTACTAAGCCTTCTACATCAGGACTCATACGGAAAACTCCGTTATGAGCAGCTGTTATGGCATAAATTACTTTCTTAGAATCTTCTACAGAAAGTGCGTCTTCCGTAGACGTTGTTTTTTCTATATTGATTGTAAGGTCTTTTTCTATATTGGCAAATTCTTCTATTATTAAAGCTTTTAACTCGTTTGTAGAATTAACGAAACCTTCAGTGTTATTAATAGAAACAGTTGCATTAGCTTCTCTTGGGATAGCATTTCTTAATCCACCGCCATCTACGCTAACAATCTGTATGTTGTTGTCTAATCCAGCGAACAAAAAGCGCGCTAAGATTTTATTAGCATTCCCGAAACCTTTGTGGATATCCATGCCAGAGTGACCACCTTGTAATCCTTTAATTTCAATTTTAAATAAATCAGATGACGGAGCTTCTGTTGAGAAATTCCCAGTTGCTGTAATGTCTACGCCACCGGCACAACCAATATCAATTTCGTCATCTTCTTCCGTATCTAAGTTTAACAAAATATCGCCGTGTAATAATCCGCCTTTAAGACCAAGAGCACCGGTCATACCAGTTTCTTCATCTATCGTAAAAAGTGCTTCTAGAGCTGGATGCGGGATATCTGTGCTTTCTAATATAGTCATAATAGATGCTACACCTAAGCCGTTATCTGCACCTAATGTTGTTCCTTTTGCTTTTACCCAATCGCCATCTACATACATCTGGATGCCTTGTGTTTCAAAATCGAAATCAACATCGCTATTTTTCTGACAAACCATGTCTAGGTGAGATTGCATTACAATAGGCTGTCGGTTTTCCATGCCGGCTGTTGCTGGCTTTGAGATGATGACGTTACCTACTTCGTCCACGATGGTTTTAAGACCAAGATCTTCCCCGAATTTTTTGATAAAAGCAATTACACGTTCTTCTTTTTTAGAAGGTCTCGGCACAGAATTAAGCAATGCGAAGTTTTTCCAAATATTTTTAGGTTCTATTTGAGAATATTCCATAGTAGTATAAAAAATTAGATAGCTAATTTACGGAAACTATCGCAGGTAGTAAAGGTTTTTATAATTTTTAAAATTTAGATTAAAAATTAATGTATCTCGTTAAATTTTAATTTACTTTGATAGTATTTGTATTGCGAATTTATTATTAAATTTATGTATATTGTGAGTTATTATAAATTTAAAAGAATGAATAAAGTTTTATTATTTTCAGCTTCATTATTTGTAATGTCGCTATTTAACGGGAAAAATCAATCAAAAGCTACGGTTGATTTACCATATTCTTACGGTTTTGAAACCTCCGATCTTGATGGTTGGACTATTGTAAATGCAGGTAAAGGAAATGATTGGGAAGTAGCAACAGCATCTAGCCAAACTCCAGATCCATCAGAAGGAGAAAAATACATGCTTTATTATTTCCATGAAAACCCAGCCAATAGCTACTTGTTTTCTAAAGGAATTAATCTAAAAGCAGGGGAAGATATTAATCTTAAATTTGATTATATGGGTACTGATATTGTGTTTAGCGAAAAAATGGAAGTTCTCATTGGGACTGCTCCAAACGTTGCCGCACAAACAAAACAATTATGGATTAACGAAGACATTTATAATTATCCATACAATACTGCTTCTGTAGATTTTACAGTACCAGCAGACGGCGTCTATTATATAGCTTTTAGAGCTTTTTCTGATGCAGATCAATTTTATTTGAGTTTAGATAATATTAAGGTTTCCAGAGCAGGCTTAGCCACAAAAGAGAGTAGTACTGCAAAACTGTCGTTTTATCCTAATCCAACTAAAGATGTCTTGAATATTGATAATACTATTGACATAGAAAATGTTAACATCTATGATCTTTCAGGAAAGAAAGTGTTAACTCAAAACTTTAATTCAAAAAAAGTGTCAATAAATGTTTCTTCATTAGCTAAAGGGACTTATATGGTGCGAGTTGCTAGCAAAAATAGCGCTAAAACTATTAAAATGATTAAAGATTAATAGATATCAATACTATCTTTAGTTTGCTAATATGGTGTGATTATTCATGCCATATTTTATTTTCAATATATCCGTTTGTAATCGACTACAAACGATAATAAATACTTCTCTACCGATTAAGAAGATAATATTGATGCAATTTTACCGAAGAGATTTGAGAAAACATATAACGACTCATTTCCGAAAGTTAAATTAAAATTATACAATTATGTCTTTAAGAAATCGCGTGACATTAATCGGTCGCACAGGAAAAGAAGTAGAAATTCATACTTTCGAAAACGGAACAAAACGAGCAACTGTTACCCTTGCAACTTCTGATTATTATACCAATCAGGCTGGAGAAAAAGTAGAAGATACGCAATGGCATACTTTAGTTATTTTTGGGAAGCTTGTTGATATTGCAGAAAAATATGTTCCTAAAGGAAAAGAAATCGCAATAGAAGGAAAGCTCCAATACCGACAATATGATGATAAAGATGGAGCAAAACGTTATATTACAGAGATAAGGGTAGAAGAGTTATTACTGTTAAGTAACAAATGATGAAAAAAGGGAAGCTCTTTTTGTTAGAGCTTCCTTTTTATTTTTTTAGACGATCTGCAATATATTCTATCTGGTTTTTTCCGTGAGCCTTCGGCAAGCCGTCTTCACCTAATGCAACCATCACTATCTTTTCTATGGTTACAATTGTCTGATGGGTCATTTTGTTTCTAACTTCACATTTTAGAGTTAAAGAGGTATGTCCAAATGCAGTTGGTTGCAGCCCAATCTCGATGATATCACCTTGTTTTGCAGAATCTACAAAATTAATTTCGGACATATATTTGGTAACCGTTTTTTTATTATCTAACTGAATAATAGCATATAATGCAGCTTCTTCATCAATCCATTCCAATAGTCTACCACCGAAAAGTGTGTGATTAGGATTAAGATCTTCTGGTTTTACCCATTTTCTGGTGTGGTATTTCATTTCCATAATTGATTTTTGATAGTACAAATTTAAGCTTTTGAATAATGATAATAGACTATATAGTATTCAGTTTTTCTATAAAAAGAGTTGATAAAAACATAAATACCGAGCTTTTCTAAGACTTAAAGCCGATTGTCTAAGAATATTCTTAATTTTGTATCAAATAATACAGATCAATCCTCCTAATATAATGAAACCGAGTTTAGCAAAAGGCACGCGCGATTTTACAGCACAAGAAGTTTATAGAAGAAAATATATCATTAACATATTACAGAAGAATTTCGAATTATTTGGGTTTCAACCTTTGGAGACGCCAAGTTTTGAGAATTTATCAACTTTAACAGGTAAATATGGTGAAGAAGGTGATCGCTTGATTTTCAAAATTCTTAATTCTGGAGATTACGCTTCTAAAACGAAAGATGAAGATTGGACATCTAAAAATTCTCAAAAGTTAACGGCGCAGATTTCCGAAAAAGCTTTACGTTATGATCTAACAGTGCCATTTGCACGTTATGTCGCAATGAATCAAGGTCAAATAAATTTCCCTTTCAAGAGATATCAGATACAACCAGTTTGGCGCGCAGATCGTCCACAGAAAGGGCGTTACAGAGAATTTTATCAATGTGATGCAGATGTTGTAGGAAGTACGAGTCTTTGGCAAGAAGTAGAGTTGGTTCAGTTATATTTTAACTCTTTCAAGCAGCTTAATGTACCAGTTTCAATTCATATGAACAACCGTAAGATTCTTTCTGGATTGGCAGAATATGCGGGGATTTCTGAGCAATTGATCGATTTTACTGTGGCTCTAGATAAATTAGACAAAATCGGAAAAGATGGCGTTATCAAAGAAATGTTAGAGAAAAACATTTCTCAAGAAGCGATTGATAAAATTGATTTCTTATTTAACCAAAATGAAGATGCTTTAGAAAATTTACTTCAACTTAAAGAAAAATTTGCAGCGGTAGAAATTGGACTTCAAGGCGTGGACGAGTTAGAATTTGTAATTCTTAAAGCCCGTGATCTTGGTGTAGATGCGAGTTCTTTGGTATTTAATATTACTTTAGCAAGAGGTCTGGATTATTATACAGGTGCTATTTTCGAAGTTAAGGCGGATGGTGTAGAGATGGGGTCAATCGGCGGTGGCGGACGTTATGATAACCTTACCGAAGTTTTTGGAGTGAAAAATATTCCCGGAATTGGGATTTCGTTTGGGTTGGATCGTACCTATTTGGTAATGGAAGAACTAGGTGTTTTCCCAGAAGATGCAGTCAATAATACGCAATATCTTTTTGCTAATTATGGTGAAGCAGAAACTTTGGAAGCTTTAAAGTTGATCTCAAAACTAAGAGCGAAAAATATTGCTACCGAAATTTATCCCGAAGCTGCAAAACTAAAAAAACAATTTACCTACGCTGAGAAAAAAGGCATAAAAAATCTGATATTTTTAGGTGAAGAAGAAATTAAAAATAATACAATAACTATAAAAAATATCGTGTCTGGCGAGCAAAAAACAGTTAGACAAGAAGATTTTTTGAAAATAGATTTGTAAATTATTATTAACAATAAAGCGCCTTTATAGAGAAATTTATAAAGGCTTTTTTGTGCTTTTATTTCAGTTAGTTAGGTATTTACAGGAAAATAATTTGATTTCTTTGATAAGTAGAAGTGTTTTGTGATATTTGTATTCGGTTAGTATTCAATGATTTTCTGCTTTTTATTTTGAGTAAAGTAAGTCAATTAAATAAAACTAATCATTAAAAATTAATTTATAACATGGAAAATTATTTAGAAACTAATAAAGCAACTTGGAACAAGAAAGTAGATGTCCACATGAAATCGGATTTTTATTTCTTAGAAGAATTTATCCAAGGAAGAAGCTCTCTTAATCCTGTAGAATTGGGATTGTTAGGCAACATAGACGGAAAAAAAATACTACATCTTCAATGTCATTTCGGGCAAGATAGTATTTCTTTATCACGATTGGGCGCCAAAGTTACAGGCGTAGATTTGTCGGATAAAGCGATTGAAGAAGCTCAAAAATTGGCTGTTAAATGCAACACGGATACTCAGTTTATTGCTTCCGATGTGTATAATTTGCCACAAGTTTTGGATGAGAAATTTGATATCGTTTACACAAGTTACGGCACAATTGGTTGGTTGCCAGATTTAGAAAAGTGGTCGAAAGTCATTTCTGGATTTCTTAACCCTGGAGGAAGATTAGTTTTTGTAGAATTCCATCCGATGGTTTGGATTTGGGATAATGATTTTGATAAAATAATCTATTCTTATTTTAAAGATCAGGCGATTGTCGAAAATTATGAAGGCACTTACGCTGACAAAAGCGCTGAAATTACGCAGACGGATATCACCTGGAATCACAGTTTGGATGAGGTTATCCAGAATATTTTAAAACAAAACCTACAGTTAGACAGTTTTCAAGAATTTAATTATTCGCCGTATCAATGTCTTAATGGCATGGTAGAAACCGAAAAAGGAAAATATATCATAGAGAAATTTGGGGATAAGGTTCCGCTTGTTTATGCTATTTCTGCTACAAAAAAAGACGACCAATAGTCGTCTTTTTTACTTTATATAAGTATTATTTCGCTGCGTTTTCAACTTCAGTTTTCACTTCGTCAGCTTTTGTTTTTACCTGATCTACTGTTTCGTTAACTTTATCTTTAAGATCATTCCCGAATTTTGTCAGATTATCTTTTGCAGTATTAATCGTGTCTTTCACTTTTTGTTGATCCTCAGGAGAAGATTTTTTATACTTCCAATACGCCAATGCACCTAATCCTAATAACGCCAATAAGCCATTTGTTTTGTTTCCCATAATTATAATTTTTTGATTTAGTAAAGAAATATACTGATTAATAAGGAAATAACGTGCCAAAAGTCATAGAGTTGTCATAAACTTTGTTAAATTTTTGGGCGTGTCGCTGTTTCGCGGCTCGTTCGGTCGCTCGCTTCGCTCGCGCCTCACTCGCCGCCTCTCAGCGTCGGTCTATGCGCAGTCGCTGTTTTTAGGCGACAATATTACGCTGGAAAGCCTAAAAAACGAGCTCCAACAATGCGCTTCGCCCTCACGCAGATGAGCGTTTAGTTATAGATTTTATAAAGAATTGAGAATTTCTGCCAGCTTTTCAGTTAGTTTTTTACGGCTGAATTCTTCAATATTAGCATTTTGGTTAATGCTTGCTCCGGACTTCCAGATTGTATAGATTTCTAAAATGTAAGCTTTAAGATCGATTGTATTATTGTAATCAAAATGCTTTCCGGCTTTAGTTTTATCAAGAATTTTATTAACATCAGCCTTATTGGGACCAAAGGACAAAATTGGTTTGCCAGTTGCCAAATATTCAAATAACTTTCCGGGGATAATGCCTTGAGATTCGCTGTTAGGGAAGTTGGTGATTAACAAAAGATCAGAAGACAACATCTCCATGAAAGATTGTTGATGCGCTAGATAACCTTTGTTATTGATATAATTTTTTAGCGGTGTTTTTTCAATGTTTTCAAGGATTTTCTCGTCAACTCTGCCTACAAATTTCAATTCAAAATCATTAGAGAAATCAGTGTTTTCTGCTAAAATTTCATTTAAAGTTTGCCAAAGATTCTCAGGATTTCTGAGCTGTTCTAACACACCAATATAACTTAAAGAGAATTTTTGTGACTTAGCAACAGATTGATGATTCACGTTGTCAAAACCATTGGTAATACAAACAGCATTAGCGCCTAGTTTTCTGAAATTTTCAGCATCTTGATAACTTGTAGCCAATGTAATATCAGCATTTTCGAAGACTTGTCGCTCTAGATTTCTATGCTTTTTGTCAGCATATTTAGTTAATTTTAGATGCTTATAATACGATATTTCTGTCCAAGGATCACGGAAGTCAGCAATCCACTTTAGGTGAGGTAATTCTTTTTTAAGATTAAGACCGATGAGATGCATGCTGTGTGGCGGGCCTGTGGTCACAAGAACATTGATGTTGTGTTGTGTGAGATAATCTTTTAAATAAGTAGTGGAAGGATTTACCCAAAATTTTCTGGCATCCGGAATAAAGAAATTACCTCTCACAAAAATCGAAAGCTTCGCCATGAAGGATTGGTTTTTCCCTACATCAAATTGTCCTGCTTTAAATTTTTTATTCTTCTTACTCAGTTTTTCTGCCAATTGATAAGGTTCCCAGATTGGCGTCTTTACCATCTCGATATTCTCGGGAACTTCTTCTAGTAGAGTGTTATCTACAATTGGGTAATTAGGATTTTCTGGCGTGTAGATAATTGGTTTCCATCCAAAATCGGGAAGATATTTAGCAAATTTCAGCCAACGCTGTACGCCTGGTCCACCTGCTGGCGGCCAATAATAGGTAACAATTAAAACTTTCTTAGAGATTTTCATTCAAGGATTTAGGCTTCGTGAAATCGATTCTGTAAATTTACCTGTTTTTAATAAAATCCCCAATTAAATTTTTTAAAATTCCTGATTATGATTGTTAGAGAACCGATGCATTGGTTTAAAATGCTGTTTATTTGGCGTGGATCTGTCTTGCGAAAAGTAATTGTTCAACTCTCGGTAATTACCTTATTTTCTTTGGTTGTATTGTATTTTAAAGGGACAATTTACGATTATAAAGTTCATCTTAATCCGGCTATATTTACGTTAATAGGCTTAGCTCTAGCTATTTTTATGGGATTTTGTAACTCGGCAAGTTATGATCGTTTTTGGGAAGGACGTAAGCTTTGGGGCGCTTTGGTGATAGATTCTAGATCGTTAACGAGGCAGATTTTAAGTGTTGTTAATGGACAAAATATCACGAAAGAGCATAAAGACGATTTTGTGAAAATGATTGCCGCTTTTTGTTGGGCGCTTAATTATCAGTTGCGTGGTAATCAGGATTTGTCGCAATTAGAGCGATTGCTTTCTAAAGAAAATTTTGAATTTGTAAAGGATAAAAAATTTAAACCAATTGCAATTTTGGATCTGATGGCAGCTTGGATTAATCAACAAAAAGAATCAGGAAATATTGATAGTATTGTCTGGAGCTCTCTGGATAACCAGTTGAATCAATTGTCTAGTATTGTAGGTGGTTGCGAGAGGATTCTCAATACGCCGTTACCATTTTCTTATTATGTATTATTGCATAGAACGGTTTATTTTTACTGCTTTTTGCTACCATTTGGTTTGGTTGATGTTGTAGATGGGATGATGCCTATTATTGTCTTGTTAATTAGTTATACTTTTATCGCTTTGGATGCTTTGATTAAAGAAATTGGCGAACCTTTTGGTGAAGAAGAAAATGATTTGGCGCTTAATTCGATTTGTAAGACCATTGAGTTTTCTGTTTTTGAACAGGCAAATATTAGCCAATTACCGTTAGAGTCTCCTAATACTTATTTTGTGGATTAATATGGAATATTTTCTAGATCAATCTTTTGATAAAATTATTGTTTCTCAGCTGTTAGCTGGAGATTATGAAAATTGTATTTTTAGGAATTGCGATTTTAGTAATTTTAATTTATCGGGATTTAAGTTTTCTAACTGTGACTTTTACGACTGTAATTTTAGCATGACAAGCATTAGAGATACTGCATTTCGGGAAGTTACTTTCAAGATGTGTAAAATGATTGGTATTAATTTCGAAGAAGCTCATTCTTTCAATATATCTTTTAGTTTTTATGATTGTTGGTTGGATCACTCATCATTTTATCAATTGGATATTAGAAAAACAATATTCAGTAATTGTAGTCTCAAGGAAGTAGATTTTACCGAGGCTAATCTTTCATATTCTGTTTTTACAGACTCTAATATGTCTAATTCTATATTTGAAAGGACAATTTTGGATCATTCAGATTTTAGAAGTGCAATTAATTTCTCTATTAATACTAATCATAACCAACTAAAAAAAGCGAAATTTTCTAAAGATAATCTTGCTGGTCTTGTCAATAATCTTAATATTATCATAGAATAGTTTTAATAATCAGACAAAGCTTAGTATTTTTGAACAAATAAAAAAGATATGAGAAAAATACTTTATATAGCCGTTGTTTTCTCTGTGAGCGTGTCTGCACAATACACAGATATTAACATTGTAAAAGAAGTTAAAGTTAAAAATAAAGGTGTTGTAGTATCGGCACATCCACTAGCTAGTGATGCTGGTGCTAAGATTTTGAAACAAGGCGGTAATGCTTTTGATGCTATTATTGCGACGCAATTAGCACTTGCTGTAGTCTATCCGCAAGCTGGTAATATTGGTGGTGGTGGTTTCTTGGTGGCGACAACGTCTGAAGGGAAGAAAATAGCTTTAGATTACCGAGAAACTGCTCCTAACAAAGCAACTTACAATATGTATTGGGATAAGAAAGGTAACGCTAATACCGATCTTTCTCAGGGCGGAAGATTGGCTGTAGGTACGCCAGGAAGTATATCTGGGATGTTTGCGACGCTACCTTACGCCAAACTTAGCTTTTCTCAATTGATAGAGCCTGCTATAGATCTTGCTGATAAAGGTTTTGCGATTACAGAACAAGAAGCGAAACTACTTAACGATCATAAAGCTGATTTTGTTAAACATAATAAAAATCAAACAGTTTTTGTTAAATCTACAGATTGGAAAGCAGGCGATATTTTGGTTCAAAAAGAGTTGGCAGAGACTTTAAAACGTCTTCATAAGAATGGTGAAAAAGAATTTTACCAAGGCGAAACCGCTCGATTAATCGTCAACGAAATGAAGCTTGGCAACGGTATCATCACGGCTCAAGATCTTAAAGATTATAAAACTAAAGTCAGAAAACCTCTTATTTTTGATTACAAAGGACACGAAGTTATTTCTATGCCTTTGCCGTCTAGTGGAGGAGTTTTGCTAGCTCAGATGCTCAAAATGTACAGTTATGCTAACGTTAAGAATCCTCAACAAAATTCTATCGAGACGGTACAACCAATGGTAGAAGCCGAGCGTAGAGCATATGCCGATCGTGCAGAATATATGGGAGATCCTGATTTTATCAAAGATCAAACAGAAATGTTAATCAGTGATAACTATCTTAAAAACCGTTGGGCATCTTATAATCCCTCTCAAGCAACGCCAAGTAAAGATGTTGGTAAGATTATTAATCAACCTAAAGAAAGTACAGAAACTACGCATATTTCAATTTTAGATAAAGAAGGAAATGCGGTTGCGGTAACGACAACGCTTAACGGATTGTACGGTAGTAAAACTGTAGTTTCTGGTGCTGGCTTTTTCTTAAATAATGAGATGGATGATTTTTCTGTAAAACCTGGTGTGCCTAATATGTATGGCGCTGTTGGTGGCGAGGCTAATGCGATAAAAGCTAATAAAAGAATGTTGTCTTCTATGACACCAACGATTTTGTTAAAGAATAACAAAGTGAAAATGGTAGTTGGTACACCTGGTGGTACTACAATTCCGACATCGGTTTTCCAGGCCATTGTAGATGTTGTTGATTTTGGATTAAATGCTAATTTCTCAGTTAATGCGCCGAAGTTTCACCATCAATGGTTGCCAGAAACAGTGGCTGTAGAAACTAATTTCCCAGAAATAACCGTTAAAGCTCTAGAAAATATGGGCTATAAAATTGAACGCAGAAAACAAATTGGAAGAACCGAAGTAATCCTTATAGATGATAATAAAAATATTCATGCGGTGGCAGACGGAAGAGGCGACGATTCTGTTGGTGTAGAATAGTTACTTAAGAAAATATTATTTTGTCTTGCTGAAATCATCTCTACAAAGCTGAATTAAGTTTCTACGGAAACCTAGCGAAGAGGTTCGACGAAGTCAAAGACAAACACTTTATTACAAACTTTATCCGTATAAATAAAGTTTGTATATGACCTTTAAAATAAAAAAAACTCAGGCTTTTGGTCTGAGTATTTTTTTGTCTGAAATTTTAATATTTTAGATGTACTTCACAGTATGATTAAGATGACAACTCTGAATCATAATGCAATATCTAAGGAGATTAAATGTAATTTCAAAGTAATGGTTGATATAATTTTAAACCAAAAAAAAGTTTCAAATCTCAAGATAAGTTTTGAATCTAAAGAAGTTCTCCGGAAGAGATAATCAGCTCTGTTTGTAACCCAATGACTTTTTCAAAGTAGGAAATACATGACAAAAAAAATAGCTTCCTAATTATAGGAAGCTATTTTATAATATTTGATTGAAGATTATCTTGCGATGTTTACCGCTCTTGTTTCTCTAATCACAGTAATTCTTACTTGTCCTGGATAGGTTAATTCATTTTGAATTTTCTCAGAAATATCATAAGATAATTGGTGAGCTACTTCATCATTAACTTTACCACTTTCTACCATCACACGTAGTTCTCTACCAGCTTGGATTGCGTAAGCGCTAGATACACCATCAAAGCTTAATGCAGCTGCTTCTAGATCCTTTAGACGTTGGATATAAGATTCTAAAACCTGACGTCTTGCACCTGGTCTAGCTCCAGAAATAGCATCTGCAACTTGGATAATAGGTGATAGGAGAGAAGTCATCTCTATCTCGTCGTGGTGAGCACCAATGGCATTGATAACCTCTGGATTTTCGCCATATTTCTCAGCCCATTGCATCCCAAGAAGTGCGTGAGGCAATTCTGATTCTTGCTCAGGAACTTTACCGATATCGTGTAATAGACCAGCACGTTTTGCAAGTTTTACATTTAATCCTAATTCTGCTGCCATAGTTGCCGCAATATTAGCAACCTCTCTAGAGTGTTGTAGTAAGTTTTGACCATAAGAAGAACGGAATTTCATACGTCCAACAATTTTAACCAATTCTGGGTGCAGTCCGTGGATGCCTAGGTCGATAATTGTTCTCTTACCAACTTCGATAATTTCTTCTTCGATTTGTTTTTGAGTTTTAAGAACAACTTCTTCAATTCTTGCAGGGTGAATTCTGCCATCTGTTACCAATCTGTGTAGGGATAATCTTGCAATCTCTCTACGTACAGGATCGAAACAAGATAATAGGATAGCTTCTGGCGTGTCATCTACAATGATTTCTACACCTGTTGCAGCTTCTAGAGCACGGATGTTACGACCTTCACGCCCAATGATACGCCCTTTGATCTCATCAGATTCGATATTAAATACAGAAACTGAATTTTCTATCGCCTGTTCTGTACCAATACGTTGGATAGTCTGGATAACAATCTTACGCGCTTCGCTTTTGGCATTAAGCTGTGCTTCTTCCATAATGGTTTGCACGTGAGCTTGCGCTTTGGTTTTAGCTTCTGCACGCATAGACTCTACCAATTCGTTTTTAGCTTCTTCTGCAGAGTAGTTAGATATTTTCTCTAACATCTCTATTTTTTGTGCTGTTGCAGTGTCTAATTCTTGTTGTTTTCTAGTTACAATTTCGTTTTTCTTATTGTAATCTGCGACTTGCTTTTCTAGATCTTTTTCTAGTTTTCCGGCTTTAGAAAGTTCGTCGTTAAGTTTGTTTTCTTTATCTTTCGTTCTTTTCTCAGCATCTTGCATTTTCTTTTCACGATTTTGGATATTGGCATCATGTTCTGATTTCAATTCTAAAAATCGTTCTTTAGCTTGTAGTTGCTTTTCTTTTTTAATAGTTTCAGCTTGTGTAGTTGCTTTTTCTATGATGGATTCGGCACTTTTTTTAGCATCTTCTAGGATAAAAGTTCCTTTAGAATTAAGTGAGCTTTTAGAATAGAGTATTCCTACTATCGCACCAATAATAAGGCAAGCTAGGCCGACAATAATTAAAGTTGTCATATATATAGAGTTTGTTTTTAAAATTTTACATAAAAAAAACCTACAACAGTCCAGTTATAGAGTAAACTCCATAAAAACACGATTTGAACTGTTTTTCATCCTCTGTAATCTGCGCAAGGCAGCACGCCATCAAATGAACTTTCGTCCGGTAATTTTTAAATTGTTGAGTTTACTTCTTTGTGTTAGAACTATTGTAGGCAGACGTTATAGGAAGTTATTAATCTTCCATCTTTTCTAATAACCGATTGATATTTTCTAGTCGGTCGTTAGCGTTTTTAATATTTTTTTCGTTGTTTGATAAGGCTACTTCGGCATTGGTTCCTAATTTTAAAGCACACATCGCGATAGCATCTTGCTTATCTCTGACGTCAAAATTGGCTTCAAAATCTTTAATCATGTTATCAATCTGTTTCCCTACTTTACGTAAGGTTTCTTCTTCTGCAGCGGGTACATTAAGTGGATAGGTTCTTCCTGCAATATTAATTGTAATCCTTCTGGTATCCATAATAATTATAAACCGCTATTTTGTAATTCAGCAATGCAAAAATCTATTTCTTTTACTAATCTATTGATATGATTTTTCATCAATCTATTATGATCTGCATTGCCAGATATTGCTGAATAAAGTTTTAATTCTTTTTGTTCTTCTGCTAATACTCGATTTTTTTTGCGCTCATCATTGTAATCTTCTTTCATTTGCTCTAATTCTTTAGAAAGATCTTCATACTTTTCCAACAAATCTTGATGTGCTTTATGCATCTTCTGAATTCTCTTTTCAAGCTGGGAAAAATTATTCTCTAATTGTGTAAGCATTTCGAGTTGTTATATTCTAACTAGTAGCAAAAATAACAAAAAATACTTTGCAATGACAAGTAATTTTAATATTTATTTAAGGTTTGTGAAATATCTTGTTGGACTTTAGTGATGATTTTTAATTTTAAATATTGTTTTTTAATATTATTGGTAATTGTACTGCTTATAAAAAGTTAAAATTTATTTCATTTCTACTGATTAGTAAGGTTGAAAATTATATTAATGGTTAATTTTATTTGATATAATGGTACTTTTCTATGCTCAATTTAATTATAAATCTCTCAGATGATTTTCGGTATATTGCTCGTCATGGCATCAACTTAAAAAGCCTTATCAAGATGAGAATTCTTAATAAGGCTTTATTATTTTTATCTTAATATTTCTAGAAAGGATAGTTGAATGCGAAGTTAAAAGTTGGCTTAAGAGGTTGGATTTTATCAACGACCCAACGTTCTCCTTTTGGTCTGTTAGGGTTGTACATTTTGTAGGCTAGATCTAGTCTTAGCTTGATATATGCAACATTCATCCTGATACCAAATCCACTACCAACGCCCATCTGGCTTATAAATTTGTCAAATTTGAATTGGTCACCAAAGCCATTATCCTTAAGTCCCCAAGTGTTACCCGCATCGGTAAATAAAGCTCCTTCGAACATATCATTGAATGGAAAACGGTATTCTACACTGGTTGTCAATTTGATATTATCCATTGCGTAAGATCTTACTCTTTCGTCTAGTTGAGAGTCTGACGGTCCTAATCCACCGAAAGCCAACCAAGCTCTGATATCATTGGATCCTCCATTAAAGTAAGATCTGATAAATGGCATATTGTCAGAGTTACCATAAGGAATACCAATCCCAATAAATTGTCTTATTGCTAATGTCTGAGGATTAACACGATCCTTAAAGAAGGTAAAGTATTTTCTAAAATCAAAGTCAAGTTTTACAAATTGAGAATATGGTATTTTGAAAATAGTTTTGGTATCACCAGAGACAACGCCATCTTGCATTTGTCTGTTGGCAAAAAGACTTAATAAATTACCTGCCAGCTCAAATTTTCCATTAAAGAAAAAAGGATTAACACGGTCTTTATGCCCTATTTCGTTGTAAGTGAAATTATAAATTAATGAATTAATTAATACATCTTGCGTCTGTCTGTCTTTATTGGTCAACGATTGTCGGAAACTATTGAAGTTATCTGCCTCGGAGGTTGTAAGACTATTTTGGAAAGTTTGGTCACCGATAATTATTCTAGATACATCGTCAATTTTTAAATTATTATTGGCAAATTGTTGCTGGATATCGGGGTGATCCATAAAATAATGATCGAAAATTTCTCTTCTAATCTGATCGTCACCAGGAAATAATTCGTAGTATTTATCTTTATTTTGAGTAAAACTGAACTGCGTATTAAACAAAGTTAATTTATGAGATACAATATCGTTAACGTTAGCATAATAGGTTAATCCAGTGTTAAAGTTAATCCTACCTAATCCAATATTATTCTGTACAGAAACACCAAGGTTGATACTAGAAGTGGGAGAGTAGCGCTTAGGGACAACTTTCCAGTATTTTCCAAAAGGAACCCAAAGTCGTGGAATTTGTAGGGCACTTTGCGCAGATAATTCGTAGGCATTAAAAATTGCATTTTCCTTGATTGGATCTTTAGTGGTACCAATTACACCAGAAAAACTGATGTTAAAGTTTTCTGCTTTTTTAAAGATATTTCTTGTTGTTAATTCTAAAGATGGAGAGAAACCGAAATTTAATATTTCTGAATAATGAATATCAGTAGCTACTTTGAAATCGTATTTTGAAAGTGGTTTCAAGACATATAACGCATCGATAATACTATCGTTTTGTTTTTTAGTTCCTGCATCCCGAAAGTCTTCTTTAGCAATTAATAAGCTGAAGTTATTCATGGCAAGAATATTACGCCTTGTTACATCAAAGTCTCTTTGATCGTATCTATTGCCTGGTCCATAGATGATTGGCAGCCATAAGGCTTGAGATTTATAAATAGAGTCGTACTTGCCTTTTTTCTTATAGATATTAATGCCTCTAATGCTATCATTTACTACATTTCCTTGTTCGAAATCTTCAATTTTGTCTACTACAGCAATTTGGATTTTTCCAATTTTAGGCACTACATAAGGAGAGTCCAAAGAATCCTTGTGGATATCCATTGATAAAGGCACATTTTTTCTATTGGTTAAAGTATCTGCTGTAAAAAATATTTCTTCGTTAGAATTATTAAACTTGAAATAGCCTTCTTTGCGCATTAAATCTGTAATTCTTTTAACCTCCTGTTCTAGAATAGATTGATCTAGAGTTTGATTTTTCTTAACAAGACTTTTGTTAATATCTCTCTCGTAGATTCTTCTAATATTGGGATCAGGGATGTTGTAATAGTAATTATCAATTTTAGATGGGTCTTTATGGAGAATATTGTAGGTTACGCTTGCTTTTTTTGCAGCCGAATCTTTTTTTGCATTGTAATCTACTTCGGCATCCCAATAGCCTCTATATATAAGAGCATTTTTAATATTTTTTGCACTAGACTGCGTTTTGGCATCACTAAAGATGGATGGCTTTTCTCCGATGTTATAGAAGAAGCGATTCCAAAAAAGATTTCGACCTTCATATTCTGGGTGTCCATACTTTACAAAAAGAGAATCTCGTAATTTTTGGTTACGCATTTCGTTAGGAAAAGTCATGTATTCTGTTAGGATACTATCATATTTAGGATTAGCAGCATTGTAGGCTAATAATCCAAATGGAATAAGCAAGAAGGATTTTTTATTAGGTTTCTGGCTCGCATAAGTAGGGATTTTATCAGTTAAGATTTTTCCGTCTTTATAGTTGAAGTTGTTTTTGGTTAGGAGAAATTCTCCATCCGGGACCTTTTTTGTAGTACTGCAAGCGTACAAGATCGTTGCAAATATTGCAGATGACCAAATAATGTAATACTTTTGACGATATTTCTGAAAATGCTTACGGCTCATAAAATTAAAATAATACAATCTTTAGATAAAAAGAAGTTTAGACAAAAATACAATTTGTTTTTAGTAGAAAGCAATAAAATTATACAAGAACTGTCTAATGCTAACGTTAAAGTTTTAGATATTTATAGTAAAGACCCTTCACTTTTATCTTTTAATGATGTTGCTATAACTGAAATTTCTGATCAAGATCTAAAAAAAATTAGCTTTCTACAGCATCCTAAAGATTCTGTGGCTTTGTGCCAATTGCAGGATAGTGTTGTTGCTAATATGGATGGTATACAGTTAATTTTAGATGGTATACAAGATCCTGGCAATCTGGGGACTATTATTAGGTTGGCAGATTGGTTTGGGATACAACAAATTGTGTGTAGTGAAGATACTGTTGATGTTTTTAACCCTAAAGTAATCCAAGCTTCTATGGGCTCTTTTCTGAGAGTTAATGTGGTGTACACATCATTGGTGCCTTATCTTGAGAGTTATCCACATCCTATTTTGGGGACTGATATGCAAGGCGAAAATATTTATAAAAAAGATTTTCCGAGTCAGTTTTCTTTGGTTTTGGGCAATGAAGGAAATGGGATGAGAGAAGAGGTAGAACGATGTCTGACGGAGGTAGTTTCTATTCCGAGATTTGGGCAAAATAAAGCCACAGAAAGTCTTAATGTTTCTATGGCTACGGGTATCATTCTTGGTCAGATTTTCTCTGAAAAATAAATTTATATCAATTTTTTTAGGCTAGAAGTCGTCTTGTCATGTTGGTAATCTTCTAATTTTTCTCTAACATATTTTAATGCTATTGGTGCAATATAAATTAAAGCAAGACCGATGATTTTCTTTTTCCAACTGGCATTGTTAAGGTTTTTTTGAGCATAATTCCCAACCATTGTTACGGCACCTAGACGTACAGCAGTCTCTAGTAATCCAGAGTCTACGGTGTCATTAGCTAATCCCAAAATGCTTTTAGGAGATGTTTTTTCTCGTATACCTTCGGAAACTTGACGCATTATGCCTTGGGTGTTAATACTCAAGTGTTTTTCGCCTTCTTCGTCTTCCGTCTCTTTTAAAAATTTGTCCGTTATGCCACCTGTTAAGATGCTTAGGCTTTCTTTTTTGTCTTTAAAAGTCAGCAGATCTTCTATTTCTTCAATCTCAGAATGAAGCATTTTTTTCTTTGCTCTTAGTTCATCTAAATTGTTGTATGACATAATTTACTGCTTTAAGAAATTAATAACGTTATCTGCGACGGATCTTATGATTTTTTTTCTGAATATGATAGCGATTAAAAATAATAATAGGTAGAATCCAGAAACGGTAAGAAAACCATAGGATGTATTTTGTAAGGCTTCACCAATAAGATAAGCGATACCAAAGTTGAAAAGGATTATGAAAAAGGTGAAAATAGTCACCAATGTTGCAATAAAAGTAATGATACCAGCAGATAAAGACGATTTCTCAGTGAGTTCTAGTCTAATAAGGGATATTCTTTTATTAGCATATTCTTTTAATAGTTCTACCATAGTATGGATTTTGATAAAGATACAAAAATTTATAAAAAAAGGAACTTATTATTTAAGTTCCTTTTTTTGTAGACTATGAAAGCTTATTTCATACCGTCTAGTTCTGTCTCAACGTCTTTTACAACATCTGTTGCTTTAGATACAATTTGATCTTTATATTTGTCATAACCTTCTTTTACAGAAGATGCAACAGTGTTAGCTGTATCTTTTACTTGTGCAGAAATATTTTGATATTTATCCTTCACTTGTTCTGATACGTTTTGATATTGTTCTTTAACTTTTTCAGAAGTTTTGTGATATTGATCGTTAGCTTGGTCTGCTAGATCATTAGCTTTAGATTTAATTTTTTTACGTGTATTTTTCCCTTCTTCTGGTGCATATAATACTCCTAAGACTACTCCTACTGCTGCTCCTGCTAATAGACCTGCTAATATACCTGCTGTGTTGTTTTTTTTAGACATGATGTAAATTTTTTTATTGATTAGTTTAATTTGATATGGTTAAAATAGTTTGCAACAAGCATACCAAAAGAATTTTACTTTTCTTAAAGTTTGTTAAATCATTTGATATAAGACAAAATAAGATCAATTGTTTCTTCCTTTGTAAGATTGGTGTTATCTATTAATATGGCATCATCTGCTTGTTTTAGGGGAGATATTTGCCTTTCTGAGTCTATCTTGTCGCGCTCTAAAAGATTGGCTTTTACAGTATTTATATCAATGTTTTCTCCGGATCCTAATAGTTCTAGATGTCTTCTTTTTGCGCGCTCTTCTGGACTAGCTGTTAGGAAAAATTTATAATCTGCATCAGGAAAAACCGCCGTCCCAATATCTCTGCCATCCATAATAACACTCCCTTTTTGGGCAATATTTCTTTGGGTAGCTAATAAGAATTGTCTTACTTCTGCTTGTTTCGCAATTAGACTAACGTTCTCAGAAACTTGAGGGAATCTTATTTCTTTATTAATATTTTTACCATTGAGGACTAACGTGAGTTCATCATCAATACTTTCGAAAACCAGATCTATTTTTGGTATATCATTAATGACTTTAGAAATATCTATTTTACCTTTAGAGTCAAGGCAATTTTGTAAAGCATAGTAAGTAATGCCACGATAAAGTGCGCCAGTATCCATATGGATAATACCTAGTTTTTTTGCGATAACTTTTGATATGGAACTTTTACCTGTTGAGGAAAATCCATCCATTGCAATAATCAGCCTTTTTGTCATGATCTTAATTGTTATTACAAAATTAAGCATAATAAAAAGTTTTTCGCTATTGGATAGAAAAAGTTTTTTTAATAAGAATTATACAAAGCTTTGCTTATCGTCGTCCGCCACCAAGTTCTATAAGATCCATTGTGATGCCTAGCATATTAACATTAGAAGCGCTATGGTATCTGATGTGAGAATAATCAAACCTGAAATAAGATATTTTTAGCCCAAATCCTGCAGATAGTCCAGAGAAACTCCTTTGGTCTAAAATAGCCATTTCGTTACCTCTTTTGACATTGTACCCAAATCTTAGATTAAAGGATTGCTCCGGAAATAACTCTACGCCTAAGGATAAGTGGTCTAGTGCCTTTCTCCCAAAGCCTACTTCTTGCCCATTGATATCTTCATTTTGTGAAATATTGAATTTCTGTAAATCATGAGCCGTTATGGTTAATGCTACGGGAAAGCTGTCCATTATTTTGGTGTAACCAAGATCTAACCGAAAAGGTAAATTTTCTCTTAAACCATTAAAAGATTTTATCTGATAACCAAAATTCCTAGCAACTAAAGAAAGTGTCTCTTTAGATTTTTCGTTATAATAGGTGACACCCGCAGAGGCTGATATAGCAGACGATGTATAGCTGTCAATTTTAGAACTTACAAAGTTAAGATTACCGCCAATGGTCCAATTATCCTCAAATTGATAAGCGTAACCTGCTCCAATAGAAGCATCTATTGCATTAAAATCTCCAGAGGTAATACCTGCCTCATCTGTCCTGGGTATTTTCCCATAATCCATATATTTTGCATTAATGGATATAAGGTGGCCGAATTCTAGATCTCGAACGTAATTAATCGTTCCAATATTGGATCCCGCAAGATAAGAGGCGTAATTTACAGAAAGCATATCATCCATCTCTAAGTTCATCAATGCAGGATTGGTAGCTGTAAAACTGACATCATAATCTCTTACAGAGACAGCATCGCCTAATACAGCTTGCCTCGGGGAAACCGGGATATTGAGAAATGGATATACGTTGGTCCCGTCTTGCGCAAACGAAATCAAACTGCTAAGTATAAAAGAAAAAGCATAAATTTTCTTCAAGGTCATAATCTATATGATGCAAAAATAGTTTTTTTTAAAATTTAACAAAATATTTAGATGTTAAACTTATTTCTTCATAACGTAATTCTCATGCTTTCCTTATATTTGCACAATCGAAATTTAAAATAAAAATAATAAAAAATGAAATATAATAGAATCCTTCTTAAATTAAGCGGTGAAGCATTGATGGGAAACCGTCAATATGGTATCGATAACGATCGTCTTAAGGAATATGCAGAAGAAATAAAAAAAGTGGTTGACCTTGGTTGTCAAGTTGCGATTGTTATTGGAGGAGGAAATATTTTCAGAGGATTAGCAGGTGCTGCAAAAGGGATGGATCGTGTACAAGGCGATTATATGGGGATGTTAGCAACGGTTATTAATGGTATGGCATTGCAAGGTGCCTTAGAAGATGCTGGCGTTATGACAAGATTGCAATCTGCTATTGAGATGGATAAAGTTGCAGAACCGTTCATCAAAAGAAAAGCAGTAAGACATCTTGAGAAAGGACGTGTTGTGATTTTTGGTGCTGGGACAGGTAATCCATATTTCACAACAGATACTGCAGCAACATTGCGCGCCATAGAGATTGATGCTGATGTTATTCTTAAAGGGACTAGAGTAGATGGTATCTACGATAGTGACCCAGAGAAAAATGCTGATGCAGTTAAATTTAATAGCTTATCTTTCGAAGAGGTTTTTGAAAAAAATCTTAAAGTAATGGATATGACAGCTTTCACATTAAGCCACGAGAACAAATTGCCAATTATCGTTTTTGATATGAATAAAGATGGTAATCTAGAAAGACTTATTGCTGGAGAAAATATCGGTACACTCGTTAACGTGTAATCGAGAACTGATAAAAGCTAAATTGTTTATCATAATCTCATCACTTATTAAAAAATGTGTCAATTATCAAATTTTAAATATACAATGGAAGAATTAGAACTCATTGTAGCATCAGTACAACAAGAGATGGATGCTGCAATAAAGCATTTAGAACATACTTTTGTTAAAATTAGAGCAGGACGTGCTTCTACAACTATGGTTCAGGATGTTATGGTAGAATATTATGGTGCACCAACACCTCTTAGTCAAGTAGCTAACGTTTCTGTACCAGATGCCATGACTTTGTCTATCCAACCTTGGGATCGTACGGCTATTGGAGCAATAGAGAAAGCGATTATTAATTCTAACCTTGGTTTTGCACCATCTAATAATGGAGATACAATTATTCTTAATGTACCGCCATTAACAGAGGAGCGTCGTAGAGATCTTGCTAAGCAAGCAAAAGGAGAAACAGACCAAAGTAAAATTGTAGTTCGTAATGCCCGCCAAGAAGGTATGAAAGAACTTAAAAGATTAGACGGAGTATCAGAAGATCTAGTAAAAGGTGTAGAAAAAGACATCCAAGATTTGACCGATTCTTACGTGAAAAAGACAGATGATCTTTATAAAATCAAAGAAGCAGAGATTTTAAAAGTTTAATGTTATATAAAAGATTTAGATAATTTCTAAATCTTTTTTTTATTGTTTTTTTTAGACTTTGTAATCGCTTTTTTTGGAAAGCTAATCATCTATTATGTTTTTGTTATAAGACTTATTTTATTAATGCATTTAATTCAATAGTATACCTTAGAGATTAATTTTTCTAGGCAATATATTTTGTTGTTTATTGAATATTAATATTATATTTGCTGGAATTTAATTTTCTAATAACATGAGAGATAAATTCTTAACCTGGGGGTTAATACTTATTGTTTTTACAACCGTTATTTCAGTCTTAATAAAGGCTCATTATTGGATTCCTATTACCTTGGGAGTAATTTACATTATAGGTCTTTATAATGCTTTCCAAACCAAACATGCTATACTTAGAAATTTTCCTGTACTAGGTTATTTCCGTTATATTTTTGAAGAAATTTCTCCAGAAATGCAACAGTATTTTATCGAAAGAGAAACAGATGGTAAGCCTTTTCCTAGGAACCAAAGATCTGCAGTATATCGCCGTGCAAAAAACATTAGTGATACTGTTGCTTTTGGGACTCAATTAGAAGTTAATCATAGAAAATATGAAGGGATAAAACATTCTATTTATGCTAAAACACCTTCGCATGAATTGCCAAGAACAACAATTGGTGGTCCAGATTGTTTACAACCATATAACGCATCATTATTCAATATCTCTGCGATGTCTTTTGGGGCATTAAGTGATAGAGCTCATATATCTTTAAATAAAGGAGCCAAGAAAGGTAGCTTTTACCATAATACAGGAGAAGGAGGCATCTCTCCTTATCATTTACAAGGTGGTGATCTATGCTGGCAGATTGGTACAGGTTATTTCGGGTGTCGTGATGACGAAGGGAATTTTAATCCTGAGTTGTTTCAAAAATATGCGACGATGGATAATGTGAAAATGATCGAAATCAAGTTGTCTCAAGGCGCTAAGCCAGGACATGGCGGCGTGCTGCCGGGTGTTAAAAATACACCAGAGATTGCAGCGATTAGACACGTAAAACCAGGGATTACAGTATTGTCACCTCCGGGACACAATTCTTTTAACGATGCTGCTGGTCTTTTAAGGTTTGTAAAACAACTAAGGGATTTATCAGGTGGTAAGCCTGTCGGCTTTAAGCTTTGTGTTGGAGACACTAAAGAATTCGAAGATATCTGTGCTCAGATGAATGTTCTTAGGATTTATCCAGATTTTGTTACAGTAGATGGGGCAGAAGGAGGTACAGGAGCAGCGCCACCAGAGTTTTCGGATGGTGTTGGGATGCCATTAGAGCCTGCATTAATTTTTGTCAATACAACGCTTAATACTTTTAATGTTAGAGATAAGGTTAAAATTATAGCTTCAGGTAAAGTTTTAACGGCTTTAGATATTTTGAGAGCTGTAGCAATGGGTGCAGATGCATGTAACAATGCAAGAGGATTTATGTTTGCTTTAGGCTGTATCCAAGCGCTAAGATGTAATACTAATGGTTGTCCTACAGGGGTTGCAACGCAAGATAAAATGTTAATTAAAGGATTAGATGTTACTGATAAAGCAGAACGTGTCTATCATTTTCATAAAAATACACTTCATACTTGTAATGAGTTAATGGCAGCAGCAGGAAGGACATCTTATGATCAAGTTGATGCGACAATGTTTATGAGAGGTGATGAGTTTGAGCATCTAGCGGACACTTATTTCCCAGATATTTTATCTAATGTAAGAAGAAAATAATCGTTTTAATATTGAAACCTGAAGCTCCGACTTCAGGTTTTTTTGTTTAATTTTGTATATCTAATAAAAAGTAAAAAGAAAGAAAATGAATTCCTACAAAAACCCATTGGAAGAGCGCTATTCCAGTGAAGAAATGCTATTTAATTTCTCCCACAACAACAAGTTTCAAAATTGGAGAAAACTTTGGATCGCTCTTGCCGAGATTGAAAAAGACCTAGGTCTTGACATCACAGACGAGCAAATCGCTGAGCTGAAAGCCAATGCAGAGAATATTGATTACGAAAAAGCAGCAGAATATGAGAAGAAATTCCGTCACGATGTGATGGCTCACGTTCACGCTTATGGTGATGTAGCACCTTCTGCAAAAGGAATTATCCACTTGGGAGCAACTTCAGCTTTTGTAGGAGACAATACAGATTTAATTCAAATCCGTGACGGACTTTTAATTTTAAAGAAAAAGTTGGTCAACGTGATGAAAAATCTTTCTGATTTTGCTATTCAATACAAAGATTTACCAACTTTAGGATTTACACACTTCCAACCAGCTCAGTTAACAACGGTTGGGAAAAGAGCGACACTTTGGTTACAGAGTTTGGTTTTGGATATAGAAGAGTTGGATTTCTTTTTGGAAACTTTACGTTTCAGAGGAGTAAAAGGAACAACAGGAACTGCAGCAAGTTTCCTAGAACTTTTCAATGGTGATTATTCTAAAGTAAAACATTTAGATAAAGAATTGTCAAAAAGATTCGGTTTCGAAAAAGTTTTCGGAGTTTCCGGACAGACTTACGACAGAAAAATTGATGCAAAAGTGGTAGCTTTATTAGGAAATATTGCACAATCTGCACATAAATTTACAAACGATTTACGTCTTCTTCAGAATTTAAAAGAAATTGAAGAACCATTCGAGAAAAACCAAATCGGTTCGTCCGCAATGGCTTACAAGCGTAATCCAATGAGGAGCGAAAGAATTGGAGCATTGGCAAAATATGTAATGTCTCTGACAACAAGTTCTGCAATGGTGGCTTCTACACAATGGTTTGAAAGAACGTTGGATGATTCTGCAAACAAGAGATTAACAATTCCTCAGGCATTTTTAGCAGTTGATGCAATTCTATTGATTTGGAATAACATTATGAACGGAATCGTAGTTTATCCAAACAGGATCAACAAACATATTATGGAAGAACTTCCTTTCATGGCGACAGAATACATCATCATGGAAGAAGTGAAAGCTGGTGGCGACCGTCAGGAAATCCACGAAGTGATAAGAGTTCATTCTATGGAAGCGTCTAAGAAAGTGAAAGAAGAAGGTAAAGAAAACGACCTTATCGAAAGGATCTTAAATGACGATTCATTAAAGCTAGACAAATCAAAATTAAAAGAAGTTCTTGATCCTAAAAACTTCATCGGTTTTGCACCAATTCAGACGGAAGAATTCATTGCCAATGAAGTTCAGCCGATAATTGACGCAAACAAAGATCTGATAGGACTAGAAGCTGATCTTAAAGTATAAATAGATATGCAGTCTTTTTGGGCTGCATATTTTGCTTTGTTCAGTCTGTGATTGACAAAGTTTTGAGAAATGCTGAATTTTTTATGGCAGCTTTATCCGCCTCCCGCTCCCGCTTTTTGCCTTCACTTCGTTTCGGCAAAAGAGCTCCGCTCAAGTCGGGCTGCAAAGTGGGGTTGCCAAAATAAATTTCAGTTAAAAATATAAAATAAATCTAATAAATATCTGACATCTAATGTCTAATAACAAAAGAATTTTCGTAGAAAAAAGAGGTATTTTCGATGTAGAAAGTCCAAAGATTTTTGATGAGGTAAAAGCGGTTGTTCCGTCTATCCAAAGCGTAAAAGTGTATAACGTTTACGATATTTTTGGATTAAACGATGGTGAATTCGAAAAAGTGGTGAACAGTACTTTCGTTGACCCAGTTACTGATATTTTAATCGAAGAAAACCCTGCACAGGGAATTTACCTCGCATTAGAATTTTTACCCGGACAGTACGACCAGCGTGCTGATTCAGCGCAGCAATGTATTGCTTTATTGACTGGAAATGAGAAATCTAAAGTAAGAAGCGGTAAACTCATCGAGTTCGAAGGCGTTTCTGAATCTGATTTGCCTAAAATCAAAGACCTCTTGATCAATAAAGTAGAATCTCAGGAAAAAGATTTATCAATTTTAAATATTCCTGCGGAAGAAACACCGTCAAAAGTGATTGTTCATGAAGGTTTTATCAATTTTGATGATGCTAAGTTGGAAGAATTCTTCAATAATCACGGTTTTGCTTTAGGTTTGGATGATTTGAAATTCATTCAGGAATATTTTAAATCGGAACAAAGAAATCCTACGGAAACTGAACTTAAAGTTCTTGACACTTATTGGAGCGACCACTGCCGTCACACAACATTCGAAACAGAATTGTCAAATATTGAATTCGAAGGACAGTTTAAACATACATTGGAAACGATTTTCAATGACTATATCGAAAAAAGAAAATTCTTAGGGCGTGAATTGAAACCCATCTCTTTAATGGATCTGGCGACCGTTTGCGGAAGATATTTCCATAAAACAGGCAATTTGGAGAACTTGGTGGTTTCTGACGAGATCAACGCTTGTACGA
Organism: Chryseobacterium electrogenes; assembly: GCF_053553015.1. Taxonomy (NCBI): domain Bacteria; kingdom Pseudomonadati; phylum Bacteroidota; class Flavobacteriia; order Flavobacteriales; family Weeksellaceae; genus Chryseobacterium; species Chryseobacterium electrogenes. The sequence goes on from NZ_JBNPPB010000002.1 coordinate 268,966, forward strand.
TCCAAATTGATGCTGAATACGATGGTAAAAAAGAACCTTGGTATTTATTATTCAAAAACGAAACACACAATCACCCGACAGAAATCGAGCCTTTTGGTGGAGCTTCAACGTGTTTAGGTGGTGCAATCAGAGACCCTTTGTCTGGACGTTCTTTCGTTTTTCAGGCGATGAGATTGACAGGTGCAGCTGATGTTTTGGAACCGGTTGATAAAACTTTACCAGGTAAATTACCTCAAAAAACAATCACAAAACAGGCCGCAAACGGATATTCTTCTTATGGTAACCAAATTGGTTTGGCGACTACAATGGTTTCCGAAATCTACGATGAAGGCTACAAAGCAAAAAGAATGGAAGTTGGCTTCGTTGCCGGAGCTGTTCCTGTGGACTGGGTAAGACGTGAAAAGCCTGAAGCTGGTGATTCTATCATCATTCTAGGTGGTGCAACGGGTCGTGACGGTGTTGGCGGCGCAAGCGGAAGTTCAAAAGAACAGGACGAAACTTCAATCCATACGATGAGTTCTGAAGTTCAGAAAGGAAATGCCGTTGAAGAGCGTAAAATCCAAAGATTATTCAGAAATCCTGAAGTAACGAGATTGATTAAAAAATCCAATGACTTCGGAGCGGGAGGAGTTTCTGTTGCTATTGGTGAAATTGCTGATTCTTTGGAAGTTAATTTGGATGTTTTACCTTTAAAATACGAAGGGTTAAACGGAACTGAGCTGGCAATTTCCGAATCTCAGGAAAGAATGGCTGTTGTGGTTGAACCAAATGATAAAGAAAAATTCATCAAATTCTGTGAAGCAGAAAATATTGTGGCTGTTGAAGTTGCAAAAGTGACTGATTCAGGAAGAATGCAGATGTTCTGGAAAGGTGATAAAATTGTTGATCTTTCTAGAGAATTTTTAGATACAAACGGTTGTTCTAAAAGCCAAGAAGTTAAGATTACGCATCTTAACGAAGTAAAAGAAGAAACGCCTGCTTTTAACGAAGAGAATTTCTTAAAAATATTAAGCGATAAAAACGTTGCTTCTCAAAAAGGTTTGTTGGAAATGTTTGATTCATCGATCGGTGCGACTACGGTTGCAATGCCTTTAGGTGGAAAATATCAGCAGACTTTGATGGAAGGAAGTGTTCAGACGTTGCCAATCATCGGAGCAAAAAATATCGAAACAGTTTCTTTGGCAAGTTGGGGATTTGATGCAGAGATTTCTAAGCAGAATTCTTTGTTGGGAGCTTCTTACGCAGTTGTAGAAAGTGTTGCGAAAATCGTTGCGATGGGCGGCGATTATAAAAATATCAGATTCAGTTTCCAGGAATATTTTGAAAAATTGGGTCAAAGCCCTGAGAAATGGGGTAAACCTTTGGCTTCACTGTTGGGAGCTTACGATGCGCAGATCAATTTTGGTTTAGCAGCTATTGGAGGGAAAGATTCGATGAGTGGAACGTATCAGGATCTGAATGTTCCGCCAACGTTGATTTCTTTCGCTTGTGCGAACGGAGAAAAGAAGAACATTATCTCTCCGGAGTTTAAACAAGCAGGAAATAAACTATATTGCTTCAATCATATTGCTCAGGAAAACGGACTTCCAAATTATGATGCTTTAAAAACTGTTTTTGAATTTATTTTTGAAAATATCAAAGCTAGAAAAATCGTTTCTGTAAAAACGGTGAAAGAAGGTGGAGTTGCGGTTGCTTTAGCAAAAATGAGCTTCGGAAACAGATTAGGTGCTGAAATTACTGTTGATGAAAAGGCTTTATTAGCTAAAAATATTGGAAGTTTAATCATTGAATCTAAAGAAGAATTAAGTGCTACAAATCTTCAATTAATCGGAGAAGTTGTTACGAATGAGGTTTTAACCATCAACCAACAACCGATAACCATCAACAAGCTTTTAGCGGCAAATACTGATACGTTTGAAAACCTTTTCCCAACTATTGAAAAAGAAAAGATTACGGTTGAAATTGATGAGAAATTTAACTCAATCAACCCTAGAAATATCATCATCAAAAAACACGGAATTATTCAGCCAAAAGTATTTGCGCCGGTTTTCCCAGGGACAAACTGCGAGTATGATACGTTGAACGCTTTCCAAAAAGAAGGTGCAGTTGTAAGCAGTTTGCCGTTGATCAACATTAATCACCAATTACTGGATGAAAGTATTGATGCGTGGGTTAAGGAAATCAAAACTTCTCAGATTTTAGCGTTCTCAGGAGGTTTTTCTGCAGGTGATGAGCCGGACGGTTCTGCAAAATTCATTGTAAACGTTTTGAAGAATGAAAAGATGAGAAATGCCGTTCATGAATTACTTGACCGAGACGGAATGATTATCGGGATTTGTAACGGTTTTCAGGCATTGGTGAAATCTGGATTGTTGCCTTACGGTAGAATCAAAGATTTGGATGAAAACTCTCCAACCTTGGCTCATAATGCGATCAGAAGACATATTTCTCAGATGGTAAATGTGAAAGTTGTGAACGACGAATCTCCTTGGCTTAAAGGAATGAAAGACCAAGTTTTCACCATTCCGATTTCTCATGGCGAAGGTCGTTTTATGGCTTCGAAAGCGGAAATCCAGAAGTTGTACGAGAACGGACAGATTGCGACTCAGTATTTGGATTTAGAAGGAAATATTGCTCACGGAATGCCATTTAACCCTAATAATTCATTATTCGGAATTGAAGGAGTAACAAGTCCAGACGGAAAAATCTTTGGTAGAATGGGACATCCTGAACGTTTTGCTGAAGGTTTGATGAAAAATATCCCAACTGCTAATTACCATAATATCTTCAAAAACGGCGTTGATTATTTTAAATAATAGCAAAAATCTATATCAAAAATAGGAATTGTAATCCCTTTGCAATTCCTATCTTTGTCAACGCAAAAACTACTTATGCGCTGGATAAAATTTGGGGTTATTATATTAATTGTGCTTTTCGGGGCATACGCTGTGTCAATGTTATTTGTTGATGAACGCAAAGATTTTGTGTATCAATCTGAAGTAGATTATCCTGTGGATAAAGTTTTCCCACAGTTTAATAATCTTCAAAATTTCTCTCACTGGAATGACTTTTTCTCTGGTGATCCTAATTTGAGCATTAGTTTTTACACGCCTTATGAAGGTGTAGGCAGTGCAATTAGATTTCAAAACCGAAAGACTTCATCTGAGTTTGGCGAGATGTTTATAAAATACAGCGTGCCTAATAAAGGTATTAGATATCAACTTTTTGATGCTAATCAAAATTATCCATATCAGATTGATGTTAAGTTTGTTTCTAACGGTAGTAAAACCAAAATTATTTGGACGATACATACCCCAAAACAAGATTTATTAAAGCGTTCTCTTAATCTTTTGTCTGAGGATTTCTTTGTAGAAAATATAGATAAAAGTTCTAAAAATTTATTTAATATGTTAGGAAATAAGGTTGTTAAAGATAACCTAATTGCTTCTATTAAATATGATAGTATAATGATTGATCAGCAAGAAGGCGCACTGTTGCTTGGAGTTAACGTTGGTACATCTAATAAAAAAGGCGCGTTATTGAAAAACGTTATTCTTCATCATAACAAAGTTGTAAATTATGTTAAGTTGGATCTTGCTAAAAAAGATGACGAATATGGTGTGCCGGTTTTAATTACTAATCCGTCTAATTTTAAAGATAAAGAAATTTCGTATTTCTATGGTGTTCCTTTATCAAAAAGGATTTCGGTTAGTGATAATAATTTTTCTTTTAAAACAATTAATGCTTCTAAAGCCTACGTGTATTATTATAAAGGTAATTATGATGGTAGGATAAAGGGTATACAGCAACTTTTACAGAAGGCAAAAAAAGATACTATGCATAGTGGTGATCTTCATGAAGAGTTTTTAGAAGAGCCAGAAGAAAATAGAGAAGTGAAATTAAAATTAACTTTGCCCGTATATCGATAATATTTGTAATTTTAGAGAAGCAATTTTTAGCATAATATTAACATAAGAAGACAATTGTCAAACTTTACTAATCCATAAATATTTAGTAATTTTGTTGACAATATTTTTGAAAAATTTTATAAACAGATAATCTGTAATAATGGATAAATTTTCGTTCCTTAATGCAGTACATGCTCAGCTAATTGATGACATGTATGAGCAATACTTAAAATACCCAGATTCCTTAGAGCCCTCTTGGAAAGCTTTTTTCCAAGGTTTTGATTTCGCCAGAGAGTATTACGGCGATAACGATGATGTACAAGGTGCGTCTCCCGTTGTACAATATGCGGCACAAAGCGTTACTAATGGAGAAACTTCAGAATCTATTACAAAAGAATTTAAGGTTCTTAACCTTATAGAAGCATACAGAACGCGTGGTCATCTTTTTACTAAAACCAACCCGGTAAGAGAAAGACGTCATTTTGTTCCGACTTTAGATCTGGAGAATTTTGGATTGTCACAATCTGATCTTAATGTAAAATTTAACTCTGCAACCACTACTGGGATGACGTCTCCAGCAACTTTGGCAGAGATTATTAAGCATCTTCAAGAAATATATTGCGATTCTATCGGTATAGAATATATGCATATTAGTGATGTTGAAGAAAAACAATTTATCAGAGATTGGGTTAGCGTTAACGAAAATCATCCTAAACTTTCTGCCGACGAAAAGACCGAAATTCTTTTTAAACTTAACCAAGCAGTAGCTTTTGAGAATTATTTGCATACCAAATTTGTTGGACAAAAGCGTTTTTCATTAGAAGGTGGAGAATCATTAATTCCTGCATTGGATCAACTAATTACGAGATCTTCTCAGTTAGGTGTAGATGAGGTTGTATTAGGAATGGCACATAGAGGTCGTCTTAACGTATTAACTAATATTTTCCAAAAATCATATAAACAGATTTTCTCAGAATTCGAAGGTAAAGAATTCGAAGAAGATGTTTTTTCTGGCGATGTTAAATATCACTTAGGATCATCTAAGACAATCACAACAGCTAACGGCGAAGAAGTTATTATTAACTTAACGCCTAACCCGTCACACTTAGAGACGGTAGCAGCTTTGGTAGAAGGGATCTGTCGTGCAAAAGTAGACCATAAATATAAAGATTATAAGAAAATTTTGCCTATCATCATTCATGGTGATGGCGCAATAGCTGGACAAGGTATTGTGTACGAGATTGCACAGATGATGACTTTGGACGGTTACAAGACTGGAGGTACAGTGCATATCGTTGTTAATAATCAAGTTTCTTTTACAACTAATTATTTGGACGCAAGATCATCTGTATACAGTACAGATATTGCAAAAGTAACGCAGTCTCCAGTGATGCATGTTAATGCTGATGATGTCGAAGCAGTGGTACACGCCATAAGATTTGCTGCTGATTTCCGTGCTAAGTTTGGTAAAGATGTCTATATCGACTTATTAGGTTACAGAAAATATGGTCATAACGAAGGAGATGAGCCTAGATTTACACAACCTAATTTATATAAAGCAATTTCTAAACATCAGAATCCTAGAGAGATCTATAAAACAAAATTAATTCAGGAAGGTATTGTTTCTGATGACGTTTTGAAAACGATGGAACAAGATTTCAAGAAGTTATTGGATGAAAATTTTGATGCTTCTAAAGTAATTCAGCGCAATACAATGACGCCTTTCATGGAGAGCGATTGGGTAGATTTCCCGATGGCACCTAAAGGATCAATTATCAAGAATTACGATACAACGTATGATTTGGCTAAACTTAAAGAGTTAGCAATTAAAATATCATCACTTCCAGGAGATAAAAAATTCTTGAATAAAATCACAAGATTATTCGAAAACCGAATCAAAATGGTTGAAAATAATTCTTTGGATTGGGCAATGGGAGAGTTACTAGCTTATGCAACTCTTTTAACAGAAGAATACGGCGTAAGAATTTCTGGTGAAGATGTAGAAAGAGGAACATTCTCTCACCGTCATGCAGTTGTAAAAACAGAAGATACCGAGGAAGAATATGTACCATTAAAGCATGTATCAGACGCTCAGTTTGATATCTATAATTCGCATTTGTCAGAGTATGCGGTATTAGGATTTGATTATGGATATGCGATGGCTTCACCTAAGACATTGACGATTTGGGAGGCGCAGTTTGGTGATTTCATGAACGGTGCTCAGATTATTATCGATCAATATCTTGTGGCTTCAGAAGAAAAATGGAAGCTTCAGAATGGATTAATAATGTTATTGCCTCACGGATCAGAAGGTCAAGGTGCAGAGCACTCTTCAGCAAGATTAGAGAGATTTTTAACTCTATGTGCTAATGATAATATTATTGTTGCAGACGTTACGACGCCAGCTAACTATTTTCATTTGTTGAGAAGACAGATGAAATTTAATTTCAGAAAACCATTGGTAGTAATGACGCCAAAATCTTTGTTGAGACATCCAAAAGTAGTTTCTCCTCTAGAAGATTTGGCACAAGGAAGTTTCCAACCAGTATTGGACGATCCTACGGCTGATCCTGCAAAAATCGAAAGATTGGTACTTTGTACAGGTAAGTTATATTACGAGCTTCTTGCGAAAAAAGAAGAAACTAAGAATGATACAGTAGCTTTAGTTAGATTAGAGCAATTATATCCACTTAATTTGGAAATTATCCAGTCTATTTTTGATAAATATAGCAACAGAAAAGATTTGATTTGGGCTCAAGAAGAACCAGAAAACATGGGAGCTTGGAGCTTTATTTTGAGAAACTTTAGAGACACAGGCATTCAGGTGATTTCTCCAGTAGCGAGTGGTACGCCAGCGCCAGGTAGCCATAAGATGTTCGAAAGAAATCAGACTGCTATTATCAATAAAGTCTTCAACTGTAATGACGAACCAACTCAAAGACCAGTAACTGCTTAATTAAAACTAAAATAATACTACAGATTTTTCTGTACTAAAATTAAAAAATTATCCCTATGTCTATATTAGAAATGAAAGTTCCTTCACCAGGGGAATCTATCACAGAAGTTGAAATCGCAACTTGGCTTGTAAAAGATGGTGATTATGTAGAAAAAGATCAACCAATTGCAGAAGTAGATTCTGACAAAGCAACTCTAGAACTTCCTGCTGAAGAAAGCGGAATCATTACGCTTAAAGCTGAAGAAGGAGATGTGGTACAAGTAGGACAAGTAGTATGCCTTATTGATAGAAGTGGTGCAAAACCAGAAGGTGCTGCATCAACTGAAGCGCCTAAGACAGAAGCTCCTAAAGCTGAAGAGAAGAAAGAAGAGCCTAAGAAAGAAGTACCAGTTGCTGCAACTTACGCATCACAAACGCCTTCTCCAGCTGCTAAGAAAATTCTTGATGAAAAAGGTATAGAAGCTACTCAAGTACAAGGTTCTGGTAGAGATGGTAGAATTACTAAGGATGATGCTGTAAAAGCTGTTCCTGCTATGGGATCTGTTGCTTCGACTAGTGGTAATAGAGCACAGACAACGACTAAATTATCTGTTCTTAGAAGAAAGATTGCAGCAAGATTAGTTTCTGTTAAAAATGAAACAGCAATGTTGACAACTTTTAACGAAGTTGATATGTCTGAGATCTTCAGAATTAGAAAACAATACAAAGAAGAATTCGCAGCAAAACATGGTATTGGTCTAGGCTTTATGTCTTTCTTTACAAAGGCAGTTACAAGAGCTTTGGCGATGTATCCAGATGTTAACGCATCTATTGATGGCGATTATAAGATCAATTACGATTTCTGTGATATTTCTATCGCGGTATCAGGTCCTAAAGGATTAATGGTGCCTGTTCTTAGAAATGCAGAAAACATGACTTTCCGTGGTGTAGAAAGTAACATCAAGGATCTTGCTGTAAAAGTAAGAGATGGTAAAATTACTGTAGATGAGATGACAGGAGGTACGTTTACAATTACTAATGGAGGTACTTTTGGATCTATGTTATCTACACCGATTATCAACCCACCACAATCTGCAATTTTGGGTATGCACAACATTATCCAAAGACCAGTTGCTGTTGATGGCCAAGTTGTAATCCGTCCAATGATGTATGTTGCCATGTCTTACGATCACCGTATTATTGATGGTAAAGAGTCTGTAGGATTCTTAGTTGCTGTAAAAGAAGCGATTGATAATCCAGTAGAAATCTTGATGGGAGGCGATGAAAGAAAAGCATTAGAGCTATAATTTCATTTTTTTATTAAATATAAATAAAATCCCGTCGTTATTATTTTCGGCGGGATTTTTGTATTAACAATTAGCTCAAATGACTAGCCATGATTTCTAAAATTACATCTAATATTAAAGTCTCTGTTTATCCAGAGTATGATTTTAAAAATAGCTTTCCATCAGAAGGTCGCTTTATGTTTCGATATAATATCATTATAGAAAACCAAAGTGATGATGTTGTCATGCTTCTTAAAAGAAAATGGAGCATTTTTGATACTGGTTTTGGTATTACAGAAGTAGAAGGAGATGGTGTTATTGGTCTCACGCCTGTCTTGCAACCAGGAGAGGTTTTCAAGTACTTTTCTAATGTTGTATTGAGATCAGGCGTAGGGAATATGTCCGGGAATTATCTCTTTATTGGTAAGCTTAATGGTCTTTATCTTAATGTAGAAATCCCGAAATTCAGTCTTATTGCTGAGGTGCTCAGTAATTAGAGAATCTTAATATTCTTTTTGAAATACTCATTAACTTCTTCATTTCTGGTGAGAATTAATCTCTCAAATCCTAGCAATGAAATCTTAGCACATACTTCTGCATCTGCTCCAGCACGATGGTGTGTAAAGTTGATATTATGATGATCGGCAAGACTTCTTAGCCCATAAGTTTTAAGATCTTTCCATGATTTTTTTGCTAAAGAAATACTACACAAATAATTCATTTTTGGTTTGAAAAAACCATAATAATCCAAAGAAGAACGTAATACACTAGCATCAAAAGAAGCATTGTGTGCAATCATAAGATTGCCGTACATCAGTTCTTGCGCTTCGTGCCAGACATCCTCAAAGGTTGGCGCATTAGCAACATCTTCTGGTCTGATACCGTGAACATCAATATTTCTAGGATTAAAATAAGGATAACTAGGTGGTTTTATTAACCATGTTTTTGTCGTTACAATAGATCCATTTTCTACAACACAAATGCCCATTTCACAAGCCGAGTTTCTCTCGTGTGTAGCGGTCTCAAAGTCTATTGCAACAAAATCCATTTCTTAATTATATGAGTTAATATTATTTTAAATAATGTTTGAAAATCAACCACTTCGTTTGGTAATAGTTTTTAATTTGATGTTTTTGGCGTTTTTTTAAAGTTCCAAAAAACTGTCCATAAAAACCAAAATGCGCTCTTACAATTGCCCAAGTATGAGAAAAACCTTGCGTAAACATAAGATAAATTCCAGCAATGCCATCTAAAGTCAATCGAAATAAAATTAAATATAATTGATTAGACGGTAGATTCTTTAGCATCATGCTAAGGTTATTCCGGAAGTTAAGATAAGTTTTCTGAGGATTCTGCTTGTTAAGAGTTCCGCCACCAACATGATATATTGTTGATTTTCCTGTATAGTAGATTTTTCTACCTTCATTTTTCAGTCTCCAGCAAAGATCAATTTCTTCTTGGTGCGCAAAAAAACGCTCATCAAAACCATTTTGCTTATGAAAATCTTCGGATCTAATAAATAAACAACAGCCAGAAGCCCAGAAGATTTCACATTCGTCATCATATTGACCATGGTCTTCTTCAATATTTTCGAAAACGCGACCTCTGCAATACGGATAACCAAGATTGTCAATTAATCCGCCACCAGCACCAGCAAATTCGAATCTATTTTTTTGATTAAAATCTAAAACCTTTGGCTGAATGGCTGCAATATCAAGATTGTTTTTAAACAAAGAAATAACGGGATCCAGCCAGTTTTCTGTGACTTCAACATCAGAGTTGAGAAGACAATAGATATCTGCCTCAATAGATTTCAGTCCTTCATTATAACCGCCAGCAAAACCGAAGTTTTGTAAATTTTTAACAATTTTAATTTGAGGGAAATTTGATTCTAAAAAAAATACAGAATCATCCGTAGAATTATTGTCTATTACGTAGATTTCTGCATTGGCAGAATTTCTAATTAAAGTTGGCAAAAATTGTTGTAACCAAGATGTTCCGTTCCAGTTAAGGATGGCGATGGCGATTTTCATGGATTTTCTTCGTAATTTTTAATCGATCCTTGGTACTTCCAACGACGGTGCGACCAGAGCCAATTATCGGGACGTTTATTAATCGTATTTTCTAACAATTTATGAAATTTTCTAACGACTTCATATTGTTTGAACTTTTCTCCATCAGGGTAAATCCTATAATAATTTACTTGATAAAATCCTCGTTTTACCTTTTTCATATCACAATATATGAAGGCTAAATCTAGACGTTGGGATAACTTGTCATAACCAATAAAAGCAGGCGTAGGTTGATTAAGAAACTTTAATCCATAAGTGATATGAGAAAAATGAGGCGTCTGATCTGCCACAAACATATAGACAGAATTACCATCATTAGGGTTTCTTAAAATCTGTTTTACTACTTCGTTAGCTTCTAATGATTTGTTATTGAATCTGTTACGAACAAATTTTATTTTTTCTTCCCAAAATTTATTACTCATTTTTCTGTAAACGGGATGGCAGTTTTCTTGTGGTACAATGGTTGCCAAAGCATTAAACCATTCCCAGTTGAAAACGTGACCAGAAAGCAGAATGACATTTTTGCCTTCAGCTTTGGTTTGTGCAAAAAGATCTTGATTAAGATGCTGTACTCTAACTCTAAGCTCTGTTTTGGAGATTGTAAATGCCTTGAGCATCTCTACGATATAATCGCAAAAATTAATAAAAAAATTCTTTTGGATGCGTATAATTTCTTCGTCTGATCTGTCAGGAAAAGAATTTTTAAGATTGTCAAAAACTACTTTTTTTCGATAGCCTAGAAAATGATAATTCAGAAATGACATGACATCTGAGAAAGCGTACAAGATTCTAAGTGGTAAGCGAGAAAGTAGTAATAATATGCCGAATAAAAAGTGGTTCAAAATTTGATAAAGATATTTGCAAATGTAAGGAAAAGGAACTTAATAATTCCTTAGATTTGTCTAAGCTTAACATTAAAAATAGGTTAAAATGAATAAGAATGTGAAGTTAATCCTTTTTGTTATGGGATTTTACATAGGAGGTACGGCTGTAGTCAATGCGCAGACTTCTACATCTGCTAAAGAAGTAGAAATGGCCGCTAAGAAAAAAGCGGCAGAAGAAGAAAGAGCTAAACTGGGTAAACCGTATCATCCAGAAGCGGATGCGCAAAAAGATATACAAGATTTGATCGCGAAAGCTAAGAAAGAAAATAAGAATATTATATTGCAGGCTGGAGGTAATTGGTGTATCTGGTGTTTGAGATTTAATAATTATGTAGAGACGACGCCAGCGCTTAAAAATATAGTAAGCGAAAATTACTTATATTATCACCTTAATTGGTCTCCAGAGAATAAAAATGAGAAGGTTTTTGCACAATATGATAATCCAGGTGCTAAGTATGGATATCCAGTTTTTATCGTTTTGGATAAAAACGGAAAAATGATTCATGTGCAAGATAGTTCGGTTTTAGAGGAAGGGAAAGGTTATAGCCTCGATAAGACGAAGTCTTTTTTCAATACTTGGAAACCAAAAGCGTAGTATACCGACATAGTTAATGGTTATTTTAGAATTTAGTCTAACATAAAAAAGCCTCCGAATTTTCGGAGGCTTTATATTTTGATAAGAGTAATTCTTATGCTTCTTCTGTAGGAGTAGTTTCTACTTTTTTAGCAGGAGCTGGTTTAGGAGCTTCTACTGGAGCATCAGAAACGATATCGAACTCATAGTTATACTCAACATTTCTGTGAAGTCTTACTACTGCAGTTACTTTACCAGTTCTTTTGATTGTGTTACCAGGAATCTTGATATATTTTTTATCAACGTTAACACCAGCTTTAGCTAATTCCTCAGAAAGGTTAGCATTGTTGATAGAACCGAAAAGTTTATCACCAGCACCAACTTTAGTTGCGATAGTAATAGAAGTTTTCTTCAATTGTTCTACGATAGCGTTAGCAGCTGCGATTAACTTAGCTTCTTCTTCTTTTCTAGCTTCTAAAGTAGCTTCTAAAGCTGCTTTGTTCTTAGGAGTTGCTAAAAGAGCGAAACCTTGAGGTAATAAAAAGTTACGTGCGTAACCTGGCTTAACATTTACTGTATCGAACTCAAGTCCTAAGTTTTCTACGTCTTGTTTAAGGATAATTTGCATTGTTGTTGTCTTGTTTAGATTTTAGAAGTTAGAGGTTAGAAGTAAGAAAAATTAAGATCTTAAATTTAATGTCTAATATCTAAAACAGTTAGAATTAATAATTGATTCAGCAACAAAAGAAGCAAAAGTTTTCACTTTGCTTCTTTTATTTTATAAGTCTTATTTTAAAAGATCCGCTACATACGGCATCAAAGCTAAGTGTCTAGCTCTTTTGATTGCTGCAGAAACTTTTCTTTGATATTTAAGAGAAGTACCTGTATAACGTCTTGGTAAAATTTTACCTTGCTCGTTAACAAATTGTAATAAGAAAGCAGCGTCTTTGTAATCTACATGCTTAATTCCGAATTTTTTGAATCTACAATATTTCTTTTCAGATTTTGTATTGATATCAAGTGGAGTTAAGAATTTTACTTCAGATTCTCCTCCTGCTGAGGCTTGTTTAGCCATATCATCTATTGCCATGTCTTCTTGTTTTTTAGGGATTAAATAAATTAAGCTTTAGCTGCTTTAACTTTAGCTCTTCTTGTTACAGCGTACTCTACACCGTGCTTGTCTAATTTAGTAGTTAGGTAACGGATAACTCTCTCGTCACGTTTGAAAGCTAATTCTAAATCAGCAACAACGTTTCCTTCACCTTTAAATTCGATCAAAGTATAGAATCCATTCTTTTTCAATTGGATTGGATACGCTAATTTTTTTAGACCCCATTTTTCTTTGGCAACGATCTCGCAGTTCTTTTCTGTTAAAAGATCTACAAATTTTTGCACTGCTTCCTCCACCTGAGCTTCAGATAGAACGGGAGTTAAAATGAAAACAGTTTCGTAATTGTTCATAATTGTTAATTAATTGGTTAATTATTTCGAGTTGCAAAATTAGTAATATTTTTTTAATCTACAATAATGTGAATAAAAAAAATCCCACAATTAATTGCGGGATTTTATGCTTTGATTTTTCTTAAAGGTTATTTCTTGATAACTTTAATTGTTTCTGCACCGTTTTCAGTTTCTACAATTACGACATAAGCGCCAGGAGCTACTTTTGACATATTTACTTCGTTGTTAGAAGATGTAGCGGTCTGAGTTAATACCTTTTTACCAGTGATATCAAATACCGTGATGTTTTTAGCATTGGTACCCGTTGTAATTTTTAATAGATCTGTTACTGGGTTAGGGTATGCTTGTACTTTAGCTTTATTGATATCGTTAACTGCAAGGTTACCTACGTTAACGGTATAATCTTCTGCTTGTCCATAAGATGCACCAGCACAAGGGTCTAAGAAAGCAGCAGGATTATCAGATGAAGAGAAACCTATTTTTTTAACTCTCATTCTGGTAGGACCTGTTAATGCATCATCAGGTACTGTAATGTTGGTTTTTACTTGTACACCATCTGCCCCTGTAGAGTTAGATAATACATCTGCGATTTCATAAACTTCTCCTGGATCGTTTAGTACACCGTTTTGGTTCCAGTCAACAAATACCACGACTTTAGTGTCGTAATTTCCACCAGTATTGCCCTCTACCTTAATCTCGTGTGTAGAACCTTTAGCTACGCTAGCTACTTTATCAAGGAATATCTCGTGTGGAGTTTCTTCTGCATCCTCATCAGTACGGTTTTGTATACCAGCAAAATCAACATAAGATATGGCTTCTGTCCCATCGAACACCATGCCAAAGAATTCTGAAGAAAAGCCTAATGGACCACAGTATGGAGAGAAGGCGCTGGCTTCTGTGGTGAAAGAATAAATTTGGCAAGAAGCCGCTTCACCTCCATCATTAACAGGAACTACTTTCCAATAATATTTTGTTAAAGCGAGTAGGCCGCTTACGGTAACACTTGTACCTGTAGCAGTGCCTAATTTTTCACTAGCTGTAGGTTCTGTGCTTAAATAGAAATCATAACCTGTAGCGGCGCCACCTGTTGTTGAAGCAGTCCAGCTAAAGGCTGCATTAGGCAAATAAGAGATGTTCACTGCGTTATTAGCAGGGCTAACCAATGTTGCACAATTAGGTTTTTCCACCGGAGTAAATTCTCCAACCTTAATATTATCTACCATTAGCATGAATTTATCAGTAGAGTTATTAACAAACGCAAATCTAATGTTTTGCCCCATATATGAGGATAGGTTTATATTTCTTTTTTTCCAATCACCAGATTCTCCGTTGGTACTAAATAACGTGAGTTCGAGTTAAGCTGCGATTAATCTATCTTGATCAATAATGTCACAATTTGTATTGATTGATGGTTTTTTATCAAAGAAAGAGTAGGCTGCCAAAGCAGACAAAATATTGAGAACAAAGTTGTCAAAACTTCTGTGACGGGTATGTTCTATCTGACAAATATTCTTAAGCTCATCGTTTACAGATTCTATTAATGCCCTTTTTCTAAGCATAATTTTATCCTGGAGAAGCATTAAACAATTCTTCATATTCTTCTTTATTTTTGTGATTAAATGAACTCCATCTATAAAAAGTTGCTCAAACAGATCTTTCCCAATATAGCCTTTATCGCCGAAAAGTTTTCCGAAAATCCATTTGTGCAGATCCATACTTTTCAGGGGTTCTCTGTCGTCTACATTGCCTGTTGTCAGGATAAAATCCAGAATCTCACCCCTGTCATTGATAATCAAATGGAGTTTAAAACCATAAAACCAACCCAGAGAACATTGTCCTTTCTGAGCGATATTTTTGAAGGTTTTGTGCTGCTTTTCCCTTTTGATGTGACAAGCCCTGATGGGTGTTGAATCGATGAAAGATATGCCGGTACACTTTCCCAGACACATCATTTTTACGAAAACTGCCATGGGTACATTCACTTTCTTTTGGAGCTCTACAAACCTGTTGTAGGAAACCGTTACAGGAAATTCTTTCTTCATATGTCTTTGAACGTAGCCCTGATAAAAGTGCTTGAGATTTTTGAAAGCACCGTAATGAAACAGGATCATAATAGTCATCACTTCGCTTTGAGACATCGCAGATTTTCTGTTTCTGGTCTTGATTTTGGGGTCTTTCAGAGCGTAATCTTTCAGAATATGGTTAAATTCTTTAAAAAACTCATCAACAATGTAATAAATAGTTGTAATTTTATCATCAGAAATCATAGCGGAAATTTTAGTTAAATATTTGACTTTCAATAGCTTAAATATACTAATTTTTTCGCTTTTTTCTATTATAATTTATCACTTCTTACATCGAACTCACGTTAAATAATTCTACCGTAAAATCAGCCACTGTATTACCTCCGTTAGGCGCAAGCATTACTTTATAACCGTCTGGATATTCTTTATCTTGTGCTTTGGCTTCCCATTGTAAATGTGGTTCTGTACCTGATATGATAACTGCCGGAGAGATGAGCCAGTCATTGGATGTTCCTGCTGGGTCATACCAAGAAGTACTCATAGCAGCGTAGTTGCCTTCTGGGCCTCCGAAGTTTCCGTTTTCTCCTTTTCTGTCAATGGCATTCCAACCATTAGTGATAAATGCCACTTTAGAATTCGGTGTTTTTCCATCGACATCGATAACAGTCCAAGCTCCAATACCAGGCCCGTTGCCATCAAAGTCTTCTTGGAAAATTTGAGCATTGCTTATAAAAGGGAGTGTTATAGCTCCAATAGCTAGTAAAATTTTCGTCATAATAATTTATTTTTAATTTGGTTGTATCACAAATATAGTTAATATAATCTGAAAAACAAAATTAAAACCAGTGTTTTGGCGTTTGTTCTTATTAATTTATTGGTTTTATTTAATTATATTTAATTATTTGTAGTATTATATTTTTCTCATTTATTTTTTAAAAAAAATAGTTTTAAATTCTTTGCATGAAGAATATTTGCTAAATAGAATTGAAGCTAAAAAAAAGGCATTAGATCAAACAAATAAAGAGTGTCTATTTATCATTTCCAAAATAATTGTTTATTTAAAAGGCGCTCTGGTGATTCTTGTGAAAAAAACGACCATGCCATAGAGGATGAGGATATTAGTTTCGTTAGGTGCTATTGATGAAGCTGGAGGTTACAGGTAAGGCAACTGGGAAAATATCACCAGCACTAGCATATGTAAATACTAATGCTGGATTTGTCACTCTTAAAGTAGGCACGTGCTATTCTTTATGTTTATTAGGTGTAAAAAGGAGCCTTTCCATGATTTATTTTACAGATCTTAAGGCTTTAAGATTGATGAAATAAGCTATGCTAGCGATAAATAATATAACCATATTCTTCACAATCAAAAAGCTTAATTGCCAGTTCTAGCTCTTTCGTCCTCGTTACTGGTTTGTCTTTTTTTAATGTTTATTTTTTTGCTTCCAAACTTATAATTAATAGCCAATTGGAATAATCTCGTATCAAAATAGTAGTCAGAATTGCGATGGACACCATTTACGGTGGAAGAAAATCTGAATCGGTCTGTTTTAAAAACGTCATTGGCTTTCAGTGTGATTTTTAAATCTTTATCCAATAAAAGATATTGAAGTGCGAAAGAGGTTGACGTAAATGGCTTGATTTTATCAATACCGTAGTTCCCAAACATATAATACTCGAAACTTACATTGAATAATAAGGTTTTATTTTTATTTAAATTAAAATCATTATTAGTAGTGAAAAATGAAGTTAGCCCATTGGCTGGCGTTGCTGATACATCTATGGTTTTGGCAGTGGAATAGTTAATGTTAATCGTATTGATGCTGCTCCACCAGCTTAGTTTATCAAAAGTGAAGGTTTCGGAAATGCCATATCTTCGGATGTTAAAGCTATTTTTATAAATCAGACGAATGTTGTTGGTATCAAGGTCGGGCAATCCAATTTGGTTAAAAACATCATTTTCCAAGCTATGGTATAATTTGGTTTCAAATTTCTTGTAGGTTAAGAAAAACTCGAAATTATCTACAAAATAAGGTCTCAAAACCTGATTGCCTTCTACGCTTAAAAATGGCGTGACATAAGTAACATTGGGATTAAGTTCTGCAAAGTTGGGGCGGGCAATTCTTTTGCTGTAACTCAATCTGTAGGTGGAGTTTTCATTGGCAGAATACGATAAATTAATTGATGGAAACAGTTTTGTGTAATTATTATCAATCGCTTGGTTGTAGTTTCCGCTGTGTGATTTTGTTTGGGTGGCTTCCATTCGCAATCCTATTTGTGCCTCAAACTTGTCACTAAACTTTTTATTTCCAGAGAAATACAATGCCTGAACATTCTCGTCGTAATTATATTGATTATTGATTTGTGGCATTTCAGGATTCTGATTTTGGACTAATCCACTGTTGAAAGCCGAGATATCGTTTTCTGTTTTGGAAACTGAAATCTTCCCGCCTGTGCTCCAATTCGCCCAAGTAGTAGGAAGTTCTATATCTACTTTTCCTGAGAAATTATTTGTTCTTTGCTTATTGTTATTAATGCCTTTAAAATACTGAATGTTGTACGGATTATTCATCACCGAAGTTCCTTGATAGGGTCTTGTATCAAAGTTTGAATAATTAAAATAATCCAGATTAAGAATGATTTTCTTGCCTAAAGAATCGAGTTTTATTTCATTAAATAGATTTAGAGAGTTGAATTTTGGCTTCTGAGCGGCATTGATTTCGGATAAAATTTCATTAAAAACGGTGTCACTATTGTGATTAAAAACAGATGATTGGGTTTTTCTATAGGCTTTCGCATTGTTGATATTCGCAATATATTGAAACCCAAAAGTCCAATTTTGGGTCGCAGAATACTGCATTCCGAGAACACTATTCAGTCTTTTATACTGTCTTTTGAAAGCCTGTTTGGTATTCCAAAAATTATTAGGAAAACTATTGTAATCCTGATAATCGTGATATTCGCCACCATCTCTGTAATTTAATGAAGCAGAAAGACTTAAATTGTTTTTATTGTATAGGAGATTACTTGTAACAGCACCTTCACCGTGTTCTTCACGACGCAGATAGCTGCTTCCCAAAGAGAGGCTCCATGAATCTTTTTTTGTTTTTTTAAGTTGAATGTTGATTAATCCGCTTCCGCCAGCAGCATCATATTTTGCGGGTGGCGTAGTGATGACCTCAATACTTTTGATATTATCAGACGGTATCGACCTGAGAAAATTTGCCAAGTCAGCTTCCCCAAGTTCCAACATTTTATCGTCAACCAAAACTCTGATTGCTTGCTTGCCGATGATGCTGATGTTTTCATTTCTTACCAATACGCCGGGCGTCATTTTGAGTGCATCTAATGCGTCGCCACCTGTTGCGTTGATTTTATTTTCTATGTTGAAAACCAATCGGTCAATTTTTCTTTCTACGAGTTTATTCTTTTTGGTAAGAACTACGCCTTCTATTGTTTTGGATGGATTTACAGTAATTATTCCAGCATCAAAATCGGAATTCAGTACAATGTTTTGAGTATGTAGAATTTCATCAGATTGATGAATTTGTAAGATGTAATTTCCTTTTTTAGAATCTAAAATAAACTCACCTTTTTCATTGGTTAATTGATTTAAAAGCGGTGTAGCATCTTCTGAAAAAAGCGTAATTTCTGCGAATTCTAAAGGTCGGTTTTGTGATGTGACAACCGTTCCGGAAATTTTAATTTGTGCTGAAATGACATTGCTGAAGAAAAAAATAATTAATAAAGATATTGGTCTCATGTTGACAATTTGAATTGTTATTTATGAGTGCAAATATCTTTGATGCGTGTGTCTTAAAGGTTTTCATTCATAAAAATGAAGTTTGAATTGATAAATTCGAACTCATTTTGATTGTGACTTTTGATATTCAGCTGGCGTTAATCCCGTGATTTTTTTGAAGGCTGTGAAAAAGGTCGATTTTGAATTGAAACCACTATCATAACCTAAACTTTCTATCGTGTAATTGGTTTCGGTTTCCAGTAATTGTTTTGCCTTTTCAACTCGGTACTCTTTGATAAGACTTGAGAAAGATTTACCTAAAATTTCATTAACGTATTGTGACAAAATATGTTTGGTGATCTTCAGTTCTTTGGCGGCATCTTCGAGGGTGAAATTAGGATTAAGAAATAATTCTTTATCGAGAATTAACGACAATTTTTGTTCAATCTGTTGACGTGTTTCTTTATCGATTTCTTTGTTCTTATATTTTTCTTTTTCCTCAAAAAAAGTAGAAGATTCATTGTTATTTCTAAAAATCAATAAGAGAACAATTAGATATAAAACAAATGTAAATGACAATGCTCCCACAATATAAGAAGTGTAAGCAGCAATTGTATAGGCCAACCAAATAAATAAAACACCGAGATAAATGCTCACAAACCAAACGTCTAAATTCTTTAAACTTTCTTTCTTTTTAAATTTCTGAATAATCGGAGACATGTATTTGAAAGACAGAATAATGTACATAAACCACTGAAAATAAATTCCACAGACAATCCATCTGCTCCAGATTGCCTGGTGTTCTACATACGGATAAAATATTCCCAAAGCTGTCATCAAAACCAAATAAGGAATCACATGAATTTTCCAATTGGCTTTTTTCTCAGAGTAAGAATTTAAATATAAGTAGAGTAGTGGGCCAATCATAACACAAGCTGAAAGACCAATCTGAATAAAAATATTGGAAATATGAGGCGTAAAATAGAAGAAAACAGATTTTATTATTCTGATGCTTAAAACCAAAAGTAAAAGCGATAAAAAATAATTGGTGAAATTTTTCTTTTTAGCATTGATGGCAAAATACAACGACAGTAAAAACCCATTGAAAGCCCCTAAAGCACTAAAAAAGAAAAGCAATGTCATGATTATATTTATTATTTTGTAAATATAATAGCTTTGTTTTTAAGTTTCCATTAATATGACGTCAAATTTGGATGTATGATTTAATATTTAAAACCGTTCTCCATTTGATGAAATTTCTATTCGTTTTTTCGTAGTTCTTTTAAGAAACTAGTTTTTAATTCTTCGTACAAAGAGTGTCTACTAACGAGAATTGATGCTATAGAAGACATCATACCTGCTAACATAAGGTAAAAAATTAAAGAGTGTCGATCTGTCATCTCCAAAACAATAATTGCAGAGGTAAAAGGCGCTCTGGTAATCCCTGTAAGAAAGGCTACCATGCCACATAGGATAACAATGTTGGTTTCGTTAGGTGTTAGATGGATTATGCCAGAAATTACAGAGCCTATACTTGCTCCCGCGGATAATGCTGGTGCAAATATACCTCCTGCGCCACCAGATGTAAAGGCAAGTGCGGGACCAATCATCCTGAGTATTGGGATATACCACTCCTCGTATTTATCATTGGTGAAAAGAACTCTTTCCATGATTTCTTTCCCAGAGCCTAATATTTCTCGATTGATAAAATAAGCGATACAAGCGATAATCAATGCTGATATGACTAAGAATATAATATTAGATTGAGTCGTTTTTAATTTGCTTTTTTTCCACGCACTAATCTTTAACATAATGACGGACAATTGGCTGGCTAGTATCCCAGACATACAAGCTACTAATATCACAGGAAATACAATAGTTAAGCTTACATCATTAGTTTTAGGGTAACCAAGATAGAGATAAGAACCGGCTAAAGTTTGTGCCGTAAGTCCAGCAATAATTACAGCGGTGAATAATGCAGTTTTAAAATAATTGATATGCGTCTTAGCTAGTTCTTCTACAGCAAAAACGATACCGCCTAATGGTGTATTGAAAGCTGCTGCGAGACCAGCCGCAGCTCCTGTCATAATCATATTTTTTTTAGAAATCTTGGGCCACCAATCGGGAAGATATTCATTTACTTTTCTGAAAATAGACCCTGCAATCTGGATTGTTGGGCCTTCTCGTCCAACAGCACCACCACCAATAACTAAAATAACAGAAGACATAATCTTGAAAAATATTATTTTAAGGCTTAATAGGCTTTTTATTTTGCGATGTTCTTTAGGGTTGGCAAGTTCTACAGAAGCCATGACTTGCGGTATGCCACTACCTTTGGCGTAAGGTGCAAATTCTTTAACTAGCCACCATGATAATACAAAAGCAATAGGTGCAATAATAAAAATGATCCAGCTGTGCCAGTTGAGTAGTAATGCTAGTAATTGCTCTCCCCAGGCAAAAATTTTAGCATACATAACGGCGAAAAAACCGGTGATAATCGAGCCTATCCAAAATGGAATTGCTTGCAATAGATTTAGTTTTAGCCTTTCATTTCGGATATTGTCGAAGGATTTTTTTAGGCTTTGTCTTATGCTTTGTAATAATTTTTTCATCAGAGGAAAGATATTAATTCTGGTTGATGAACACGGAAGATTTTTGCGCCTTTTTCATATAGTTTCTGGTGAAGTATATTAACTTCTGTATTAATTTCTAAAGGAGATTTCCCTAAAGGTTGATAGATAAAGGATTTTCTAGAAATCCCAATTAATATCGGATACTCTCCAAAGCCAATATATTCTAGTTCGTTTATAATTTGCAGTTGATTATCTTGACTTTTAGAAAACCCGAAACCTGGATCCAAGATAATATCCTTGATGCCTAATGCTTTTAGCTCAATAATTTTTTCTAAAAAAAAGCGATTGAGTTCTATAATAATATCAGGATGGTTAATCTTGTTATGCATCTCGTTGTAGCTGGGATTAATATGCATCAAAATATAAGGCAGACCTGTTCTTGCAACACTTTCTAGCATCTTATCATCAAATTGTCCTGCAGAAATGTCGTTAAAGATGTCAATCCCTTCGTTATAACCAAATTCAACAACTTTCCCAAAAAATGTATCCAGCGAAACTAAGGTATCAGGAAACTCTTTCTTGATCGAAGAAATAATAGTTCCTAATCTTTCAATCTCTTCTTCTGCGGAAAGGTAATCGGCAGTAGGTCGAGTAGATTGAGCGCCAATATCAATGATTTCTGCGCCATTTTTTAATAAGTTTTCAACTTGTTGAAGCGCATTTTTTTCAGAATTAAATCGTCCTCCATCCGAAAAAGAATCAGGTGTAACGTTAAGGATTCCCATGATTTTGGGCTTGGTAAGATCAATTAACCGACCGTTGCAATTGATACTGAAAGATTTGGGTACTTGTTTGGGAGAAACATTAGATTTCATATTACAAATTTATAAAACCTAATTAGCACGACCAACGAATTTCCACTTTAAAAAGACTTTGTAGAAAATCAGATTTATGATTGAATCGTCAATAGCTAATTTTTGTATCTTTGGACATTAACAGTTTTTTTTATGCAGAATACATCAGCTCAGTTTGATGCGGTAATCACAGATTGCAGAGATTTATTTCAAAAGAAATTATCAGATTATGGATCAGCTTGGCGCGTGCTCAGACCAAGTTCTATCACGGATCAGATTTATATTAAAGTCAACAGAATTAGAACGTTACAGATGACGGATGTCAAAATGGTAGACGAAGACGAAAAGGACGAATTTGTCGCGATTGTCAACTATTCGATTATTGGATTGATCCAGTTGGAGAAAGGTTTTTCTGATGAGTTAGATGCAGATCCTACGGAAATTATGGCGCTTTACGATCATTATGCTCATGAAGCTAAAGAATTAATGATGCGTAAAAATCACGATTATGGAGAAGCTTGGCGAGAGATGAGAATTAGTTCTATTACGGATTTGATTTATCAAAAAGTATTGAGAACTAAGCAGATTGAAGATAACAAAGGTAAGACATTAGTCTCAGAAGGATTGGATGCTAATTACTTTGATATGCTCAATTACGCTGTTTTTTGTTTGATTAAATATTAATATATTAACACCAAATCATATATTATGTTGAAAAGAATTTTACGCTATATCGTTGCATTAATATTTATCGCTTCCGGATTTGTGAAAGCGGTAGATCTCAAAGGTTTTTCTTTCAAGTTAGAAGAATATTTCTCGCCAAGCGTTTTTAATTTGCCTGTTTTTGAAAAATATGCCTTGCATTTTGCCATCATTGTTGTGGTATTAGAGCTAGGATTAGGCTTCATGTTATTGATGAAAATTAAGATGAAGGCAACATTGTCAGCATTAATAGCATTGTGTGTTTTCTTTGGATTTTTAACGTTTTATTCTGCTTATTACAATGTTGTGACAGATTGCGGATGTTTCGGAGATGCTCTTAAGATGACGCCTTGGCAATCCTTTTGGAAGGATATAGCCTTATTATTAGGGTTGATAATGTTAATGTTTTTGTACCGAAAGAAAACCGAAAAAGCAGATATTGGTTGTGTTAAGTTGCCTGTCTTAGGTGTTTTTATGTTGGTGATGGTATTTGTTATGTATCGCGGTCTGGCGCACGAGCCTTTAATTGATTTCCGTGCATACAAAATAGGAACTGATATCAATAAAGAACGAGAAAATATAGAGAAAAATCCTTCTGTTTACAAAACATTTTACACTCTTAAAAACTTAAAAACTGGAGAAGTAAAAAAAATGGATCAAGACGAATATATTAATAAAGAATATTGGAAGGATACTTCTTGGCAAATAGAAGAAGGCAAGTCCGTGTCTGAGATAACTAAGAAAGGCTATGAATCTGAGATTAAAAAGTTTAAAATAGAAACTACAGAAGGAGAAGATAAAACTTCAGAAATCCTCAATCAGCCGAAGGCAATTATTGTTTTTGTTTATAAACCAAAAGAAGCTTCTTCTCAGGTTATGGCAGAGATACAAGCGCTTTTAATACACGATAGATCTGCAAAATCGTACGGAGTTTCTACGCAGCAAGGTGTATTTAACAAAATTCCTAACCTGTTAATGGATGAGGTGGCAATAAAAACAATTGCAAGAAGCAATCCTTTTGTTTTAGTTTTAGAAAACGGAAAGATTGTAGAGAAAATGAGCGCTAAAGATTATTATAAAGAACATTCAAATTAATTAAAATGCAAAAATCAAATAAATCCATTGCGGGTTATCACTTACTGATGCTGTTATCAGCGGTAGATTATAAGTTTCATGTAGAAGAAGAAAAAGTAATCCAAGAATATCTGGCAGAAGAATTTCCTTTTCGTATGAATTTGGATAACGAGATGTCTATCATTGCAGGATTACAACCAAGTGACTGGAAGGATCATTTCGAGTTTCATGCGCGTTGTTTTTATGAAGATTCTACGCCAGTAGAGCGAGAAGAATTTCGGGTGTTTGCAAAAAAAATAATCAAAGCTGACCACAACGTAACAGCTGCAGAGCATCAATATTATACATTGATGAAAAATATCTGGAAGTTAGATTAATACTAAAATTGAAATCATATATAAATAGCTTAACTATGAGAAAAAACATTGTTGCAGGAAACTGGAAAATGAATAAAAATTTTGCTGAGGCAGAAGCATTAATGTTCCAATTGTTGGAGTACAAAAAAAATAATAATACCAATTGTGATGTTTACATTGCACCGCCATCATTATATCTTACGACTGCAAAAAATGTTTTTGCAAATGGCGAAATTGGCGTTTTGGCACAAGATGTTTCAGAATATCAAAGTGGTGCTTACACCGGCGAAATTTCTGTAGAGATGATAGATTCTATAGGGGTTAACGGAAGTTTGGTATCTCACTCAGAGCGTCGTCAGTACCACGGTGAGACAGATAGCCATGCCAACAGAAAAGTAAAAGCTTTGTTAGATGCAGGTCTTACGCCAATCTATTGCAACGGAGAAACTTTGGAGCAACGCAAGTCTGGACAACATTTTGACGTCGTTAAAAATCAGACGGAAGTCGCTTTGTTTACTTTGTCAGCAGAAGAAATCAAGAAAGTGGTGATTGCCTATGAGCCAGTTTGGGCAATTGGTACGGGAGAAACTGCTTCGCCAGAGCAAGCACAAGAGATTCACGCATATATCAGAAGCTTAATTGCGGCCAAATATGGTCAAGACGTAGCAGACGAAATTTCGATCTTGTATGGTGGATCAGTAAAGCCTGATAATGCCAAAGAAATTTTTTCTCAGCCAGATATCGACGGTGGATTAATCGGCGGTGCAGCACTTAAGATTGAAGATTTCTCTAAGATTATCGAAGGTTTTAACTCATAATATTTTACTTTGGGCGCGTCCCTTTGTTTCGGATAAAAAAGCGCGGTGACCTGAGGTCACCGCGCTTTTTTATCCGAAATCATGCGGGTCGGTCTGCGCGCAGTCGCTATTTTTTTCCATTCCATTCCATTTTCCAAAAAATGAGCTCCGACAATGCGCTTCGCCCTCGCGCAAGAAACGTTAGCATTTAGAAAGTTTACATTAATAATTACATGAATGTTCTATCTAATGTCTGACATTTAGAATCTAATTTTAAAAATCGTTATTTTTGCAAACATAAAATCAGAACATGACATCATATTTAGAATTTACATTTAAAATAAAGCCTTTACAACCATGGAACGATATTCTTATGGCAGAACTTATCGAAATAGGTTTCGATAGTTTTACCGAAGAGCATGATGGTATTTTGGCATACATCCAAGAAGACCTTTTTATAGAAGATAATTTAAAAAGTGTAGACCTTCTTAATTCTTCAGACGTAGAGATTACATACGAGTACAAAGCGATGCCTAACATCAATTGGAACGAAGAATGGGAAAAGAATTTCTCACCTATTAATATTGATGAAAAAGTCTTGATTAGAGCAGAATTTCATGAGAGTCAAGGTACGCCTTATGAGATTGTTATTCAGCCTAAGATGTCTTTCGGGACGGGACATCATGCCACGACGCATCTTATGATCCAGCAGATGTATGATATGGATTTCCAAGATAAAAAAGTTTTGGATATGGGTTGTGGGACTTCTGTGTTAGCAATTTTTGCAAAACAAAGAGGCGCAGCAGATACTTTGGCAATTGATATTGATGAGTGGTCAGTAGAAAATTCTAAAGAAAATGCAGAACGTAACAATGTTGTATTAGATATCGAGTTAGGAACTGCTGATAATCTTGGTAAAGAAAAATTTGATATTATTCTTGCTAATATCAACCGTAATATCTTGATTTCTGATATCCCGACTTATGTTTCGGTTTTAGAAGATGGCGGGCAATTGTTGTTATCTGGACTTTGTTTCTTTGATGTAGATGATATCTTAGAAGTATGCACAGCAAACAACTTGATATTAGAAAAGAAAATGCAAAGAGAGGAGTGGGTGAGCCTACTTTTGAAAAAGTAATATCGAGATATACGCCAATCTGCGTGAGGGCGAAAGGCATTGTTGGAGCTCTTTTCTGAGATCGTTGAGCCTAGCTGAGGGTATCTCAGAAAAAGCGACTGCCTGTAGACCGACGTCATAAAAAAAAGCTGAAACCTAAGAAAGGTTTCAGCTTTTTTTTATGAGGGCACGCCCTAATATTATTTGGTAGGATATTTCTGTATTAATGCCTGCAGAATAGCCCAAGTTTCGATGTCAAGCATGCCATTGGATATTTCTGGTCGGAAGTGATATTGGAAAGCCTCTATGGTCTGTTTTGTAGCCTTGTCCCAAGTACCTGATTGATCCAATTGGTAGCCAAATTTGTTAAGGGCAATTTGGACTTTCATGATAAAAAGAGTTGTGTTGTATTGGGCATCAAAATCTTGCGGAGGTGTCTGACTAATAAAGTTAAGCTTGGTTGCATCATCATACCACATTCCGATTTGGTAATCGTCGTATAATTTTTTCCAAGGAAACATAGGACCTGGATCTTGTTTTCTAGTCGGCGCAATATCAGAATGTGCCAAGATATTGGTTGCCGGAATGTTGTAACGTGTAGCAAGGTCTTTTACTAAAGCAGCAACTTTTTTTACTTGTTCTTCTGGAAAACCAGGGAAGGTCTTAGTGCCTGCAGAATCTGCCGTATAACCGCCGTTAACGATTTCTATGCCTATAGAGGTGTCGTTAAGGTTTTGGTCTTTTCTCCAATAGCTTATGCCTGCGTGGTAGGCTCTTTTATTTTCATCTACTAATTGGTAGATCTCATTGTCGTCATAAGAATTAACGAGATAATGAGAACTCACCGCTTGTTGTGTTAATACAGAAATAGATTTTTCATCATTAAGCGCGGTGTAATGTAATATAACATATCGTTGGCGGAAGTTTTGGGCAACCGCAGGGAAATAAGTTTTTACAACTTTATAGCGATTGGGCTTAGCCGAGACAATAGATCCATAACTTATTGTGTTGTCATTTTTTTTAGGATCCGAAATGTTTACAGTATAATAATCTCCTTCTTCATGTTTAATAGGAGGTTTTGGAGCTGCAACTTGAGGAGGAGTAATGCTTGGTTTAGGAGTTGCAACAACTTTTTTTGCATTATTTTGAGAACCGCAGGAAATTAAGGTTAATCCTAATCCTATGAAATATAACGAATTACGCATTTTAGAGGTTTTTCTTGTGTTTGAAGTGTCAAAAGTATGAAAAAAAATAGAGAAAATAATTTGGTAAATATGTAAAAGAGTTCTATATTTGCACTCGCAATAACGAAGTAAAGAATTCTTTAAATAGCTATTGATAGGAGAGTTGCCTGAGAGGCCGAAAGGACATGTTTGCTAAACATGCGTACTGGAAACGGTACCAAGGGTTCGAATCCCTTACTCTCCGCATAATTCTCGGGGCGTAGCGTAGTCCGGTCATCGCGCCTCGTTTGGGACGAGGAGGTCGCAGGTTCGAATCCTGCCGCCCCGACTGTTTTAGTAATTTAGGAAAATTACAAATGGGTGCGTAGCTCAGCTGGATAGAGCATCTGCCTTCTAAGCAGACGGTCACAGGTTCGAATCCTGTCGCGCTCACTAATATCTCACGGTTGTGAGTTGTTTTTTAAGCGATTCGGGATGTAGCGTAGTCCGGTCATCGCGCCTCGTTTGGGACGAGGAGGTCGCAGGTTCGAATCCTGCCATCCCGACAAAATAATTTTTAATGAAAATTAAAAATTATTTTTTTTAGATACAACTTGTATTCTATTAATAACCCAAAAATGGGTGCGTAGCTCAGCTGGATAGAGCATCTGCCTTCTAAGCAGACGGTCACAGGTTCGAATCCTGTCGCGCTCACTAAAATACCCAAAACTATATAGTTTTGGGTATTTTTTTGTTTTAAACTTATAAGATATTTTTTTAATTCTGACTCATAAGTACTATATCTAGAGAGGCATCTGATATATTAGCAGGAGCACCATCTGAGTATATAAATAATCTTAATTGATCATTTTTGTTAAAGTAAGCGAGCCTGTTATAAAGCATTGTAAATCTACCGCCACCTTGAGGATTTCTAACCCATAGACCTTGCGGGATATCTCTCTGCTCTGTATCAACAGCTTGAAATAAGTTTCTAGAATCGCTACCGTCAACTAATCTAACGCTAGATTTTATAAAATACGTACCTGATACAGGTACTGTATATATTGAGGTGCTGCTATTCCAAGCGCCACCTCCTAGATTTTTAGTAACCGTTTCTAATTTCACGACATTAAATCCATTTTGAGCAACTGTAACTGCATTTACAGCCCCGTTTCCTACACCTGTTTTAGCTGTCAGAATTGCTGAACCCGCTCTAGGAATAGGTTGCCATAGTATGCCATCAAAATAATAATATCCAGGTCCTACAACGAGTTGTGTAGAATTTATTGTAGGTACGATTTTATCGACTACATCGGTGACATAGATAAATGTTCCTGTATGAGCAGTAGTATACTTGCTATGCTTTGCTTCTAGCTGTTTGATAGTAATTGTAGGCGCTTTGAAACCATCTACTGCAGTCACATCACTTGGTTTTCCTATGACTTCTAATGTAACGGATGGCGCTGCTGTATTGACACCTACTTGTGCAAAAGTTAATGTACTTATCACTAGGGATAAGAAGAGTAATTGTTTTTTCATAGTTTAAAATTATTTTATAGTTATTTTGTGAATATCTTTATCGTGTTGTTTTGGTCTTTAGCCTTTTGCTTATTTTATCTGAATATCTTTTTCCACTTGGTAATGGAGTTGCGGCTTAATTTAAAATGAAGTGCCGTTTGGGTATTATTAAGGCTGTTTTCTTTTTGATAATTTAAAATATATATGATATCATCATTAGTGTAAGATTTACTTTTTTGGTTAAACTCAAAAGTATTTTTATCGGTATTATTGAATATTATACGGTTGATCATAATAATGTCCAAGGCTGATAATTGTTTCTTTTGTAATATACTCTCACAACTTTCTTTTTTATGAGGGTGTTTTAGATCTATGATATCGCTGTAT
The DNA here is from genome assembly GCF_053553015.1 of Chryseobacterium electrogenes. Classification (NCBI taxonomy): domain Bacteria; kingdom Pseudomonadati; phylum Bacteroidota; class Flavobacteriia; order Flavobacteriales; family Weeksellaceae; genus Chryseobacterium; species Chryseobacterium electrogenes. The sequence goes on from NZ_JBNPPB010000002.1 coordinate 298,393, forward strand.
ATTTTGCAATAATCTGGTCCTAATCGTTGTATTTGCTTATCCATTTATATAAAGTTGTTTTTGGTATTCTGTATTCTTCTATGATTTCTAATTTTGTTTTTTGCCCAGTTTTTATCAATTCTAGGATGAAATCAATTAACTCTTTGGTATAGATATTCTTACGAAAGGAGGGAAGTTTTGATTTTTCTTGTTTTGAATTTTTCCCTAAGTTTGGAGTAGTCGAGGGAGCATATATGATAAGATGCTGAGTATATATTCTAAAAAAATCATATTCTAGTAGTTTACTCCATCGCAGTAGGTCATCTGTGCTTAAGTTTTCTGCGGTGTACATTGATGTGATTTTCTCTTCTTCATATTTGAAAAAATTACAAATTCTATCAATATCAATTTTAGTTTCTTTAACTTTCTGATGGATGAGATTTCCTATATGTATGTTTTTATAATTCATTTTTAGAAATAGATTAATTTTAAGAGTCATAAATTATATAACTTAGTATATAAGTAACTTAGATTAATGAGACTCTAGGTTAAAAACTATGCTATTAACAGACAATATTTTATAAATAATACTTGTCACTATCTATCTACTACTCATAATTTTATGAGTAGTAGATGGTGATAGATTATTTTAATTGATGGGTTTGCTTACAGTAGATTCTTTATGTGTAAAATCTTAATTATTGAATTCTACTATAAAATTATTGAATAGAACATTATTAAATGTAGTACTATTACACTGATAGTCATTCCATAATCTAGAAGTCCATAACTTTTGTCCGTAGATATGACCACAGCCTTCCTGATTCATATAATTATTAGGCTCATTAGAGGTATTTTGATTATTCCATTGAGTTTCTACTTGGGTATTATTACTCCAATTTCTTCTTGAAATCTCTCCGGTTATCCATCTTAGTTGTATACCATTGCCAGGAAATTGTATTTTGTTGAAACCTAACCAAATGTGATTTTGTAGGTTATAGCCAGTACCATTGTCAATAATATATGTTTTAACCCATTCCCACTCGCTATTATTGGTGATAGTAACAAGATAGCCTCCTAAGCTTTTTGCCATATCAAATGCTGTTTGCCAAGTTTGTCCATTGTTAGAACTGTATGCACAATAAATATGTCCGTTATTAGGATTTGATCTACATCCATTTTTTGTGTAGCCACTTGGGGTGGGGGCGTTAACTCCAGATTTTAAAGGATAGCCTAGATATTTGTCCATTTTATAAAAAGTGAAAGAATTTTTGGTTATATAATTCTTAATATCATTTCCTACTAAGTTCCAGTTATTACCATCCCAGTAATAATAAGCTTCTTTCAGGTTTTGAGAATCGTTGATAGTTGTATTGTAGACTAGCAGACCTACAGCTGGAGATGTAATAGTGGTAGTATCTTTTAGGGAATTTAGATTTATTTTTGCAGCAACTACACCTTTGTTTGCTACAGAAATATCAACAACTGCTGATTGATTTGGAGTTTGTACACCAATACCAATTTGACAAAAGCTTAATGTATATAAGGTTGTGAAAAAGAGTATGCTTATTTTTTTCATAGTGTTTTCGATAAAAGATTAATTTTGAAATTCTACAATGATTTGGTCAAAGGTTCCATTAGCTGGTCCAGCATTGCTATTACCACCTGCTGTATTTGATCTTTCAGAACAGACGTAATCATTCCAATAACGCTTGGTTGGATTGTCTCCTGTATTATTATTGCTATCGCTATAGAGCGTAGAGAAAACATGTCCACAACCTTCAGTACCACCACCATTATCAGGTTGGTTAGGTGCAAAATTATTTTGTATAACAGCAACATTACCTTGGTTAACTTTTGATACTTCGCCAGTAATCCATTCTATTCTATATGGGTTTCCTGGATTTTTAACTTTGTTGAATCCCATCCAAATGCTATTGTATAAATCATACCCTGTCCCTTTGTCTATGATGTTGGTTTTTACCCAATTCCACTCTTCATAGGTTGTAATGGTCGTAAGATATCCTTTTAGTTGTTTTGCTATTTCGAATGCTGATTTCCAGTCTACACCATTGTTTAATTTATAAGCACAATAGCTATGGTTATTTCCCTTTGTCCATTTTTTACATCCTAGCTTGGTTGCTGTTACACCATTTGTAGATATGCTACCATCGCTAGTATCTCCACTTCCCAGAGGTTGATAACCTAACCAATCTACATTAATGTAATCATCATATAGAATATTGTTAATCGTCTCTCCACCAATTAGTTGCCACTTGTTAGTCTGCCAAACATAATAGTTAGGGGTAACATCGTTTTTTGTTTCTGTATTGTATACAAGTAATCCGTCAATGGGCTTATTGCTATTCGTCCCTACAGGATTAGGATTTGTAGTGCTTATCAATGCAACCTTTGATGGTAGAAATCCTTTATTAGTAGAGTTGATATCTAATGCAGAAGAAGGGTCTGGTGTACTAGTGTTGATACCAACCTGCCCAAATATATTGATGCCAACTAAGCTTGTTATTAAAATATATTTTTTCATCGTTTTTTATCTTAAAAATTCAATAATTAAGTAATTGTAAGCTTTGTTTTCCGTTTGAGATTCTCCTAATGCACCATCATATGTAGCCCATAATCTGCTAGCATCTTCATCTTTACTCTTTATATAGCCACTACGGTAAGATTGGCTAGGCTCGCTATCTGCCCAGGCTTGAGTAGGTTGTGCTCTAGAGTTATTAGACCAGCTTACTAGAGGCTCTCTTCCTGATATCCAAAGGTATTCTCCAATTTGATTATTATTTTCGTCTACGACCATTTTCCCTTTATAGTCTACTTTATTGAATCCTATCCATATTCTGTTATTACTGTTACCAGAAGGATTATCAAGGAAGCTAGTCTTTATGTGGTTCCACTCTTCGGAGAAAGTTATGACGGCAAGATAACCGTTAATGGCTTTAGCTATTTTGTAGGCAGTGTCCCAGTTTACAGATTTTGATAAGTTATAACCACAATAGCTATGACTATTAGAGTTGGTGCTACCTGAGAAAGTATTACATTTAATTTTACTAGCTGTTACTCCTTCTAGGATTAGTTGGTCTGGTGCAGTGGCGCCAGAACCTGATGGATAATAGCCTAGTATATTAGTGTTAATTTCGTCAGAAGTATAATTTACTGTCGTTTCTCCTTCTTTTAATATTTTCCACTTTACACCATTGTAGTAGTAGTAGCCTACTGGTACTATAGTTCCTGTTTGATATATAATTAATCCTACTTCTGGTGAGTTTATTGTAGTTCTGTCAAACTCACCAGTAAGAGAAATTCTAGGGGCTATAACCCCTTTTTTGGCAGCAGACATATCTAACGCTGCAGAAAAATGTGGAGGATTAGTATCAATCCCTACTTGAGAAAAAGCTGATATGGAATTTATCAAGCCAGTTAGTAAAAATAATTTTTTCATTGTGTGTTTTAATGGAAAGGTATATGATTGATGTGTTTTTAATTGAATAAGATTTTTTTTTAAGATGTTTTGTTAAAAATATAGTATTATTGTGTTTTTATATAAAAGTGTAATTTTTTATTTGTGTAAAAGTATGTTTGATTTGTAAGAGAGGATATAGTTATCGTAAAAATTAAACTCTCAAAATGTGAAACAAAAGGTATTAGTGGTTAAATCACTGTAAATCACTGTTTTGTAAATGTGTTTATTTAGATTGTTTATGTTTTAATACTGTGTAAATAATGATATTAGATTATTTGTTGAAGAATTATAATGGATTTCAGGGGGTTTTTTTATTCGCTGTATCTCTTAATTCTGTTATAATTTTATCTTTAACTGCATTTGCGATTTCTGCAAAAGAGAAAGCAATAAGATTTTATTTTATTCTGAATTTATTTTTCAGATTATTATATATTATTTTATTGGCATTTGCTAATACTCAGTCTTTTAGCTTAACCTCACCAATTATATTTTTTCTCATTCCGTTTTTTGCTGTTTTGTCGCAAATGTCTTTTTATATTTTTGTTGTTAAGATCACCAGTTATCAATCTTTTGGTGGGATTTTATATCATCTGTATAAGCCGATACTATTACTGTTGATGCATTTGTTTTTTTACTTTACTGTTTTTACAGAAAAAAATATTGACGACGACTATTTTAAGGAGATATCTATCACTTATTTTTTTGCGATACTTATTATTTCGTCTTTTATTTATTTATACTTAGCTCTAAAGTGTATAAAGTATTATGAAAAGCAGACAGGAGAAAATACATTAAAATGGCTAAAAATTGTCATCTACTTAAGAGCCTTATCTGTAATATTTGTTATCATATATAGCTTAAATACTAATCTGATGTCGCCATCAATAGCTATCAATATTTTTTCGGATATTATGGTAGTCTATTTCTTATTGCAAAAAAGATATAGTTTTATACACGTAGCTCATAAGATGGATATTCTTGTACAAGGTGGTGAAGTCATAAAAACAGCTAAAATCTATCCTAATAATGATCTCTCAATAGTAGAAAAAAGTGTGTTGAATAGAGTTGATTTTGAAGCTTATTTTAATAATAATAGACCTTTTCTAGATCCTAACTTCGGTTCTGAGGATCTTGTAAGTCATTTTAAAACCAATCGTTCTTATCTTTCAAAATTTGTTAATAAGGTCTATAACACTAACTTGAGAAATTATATTAACTCATGGCGAATGAAAGAGTTTGAAATTCTTAAAGAACAGCATCCAGAAAAAAACACAGAAGAGCTTTCTAAGATGGCAGGATTTGGTAGTGTGAGTAGCTATTGGAGAATAAAGAAAAGTAATAATAATTTATAAACGCTTATTATGGAATTCACTAAAGAACAAGATGTTGTTGTTTACTTTTTTTTGATAAATATGTTTTCTATTATATTTTATTCTATTCTAATTTGTTTAAATTATGAAAAGTCTACTTTTGATATCACTAGAAAAAATATTTTTAATAAACTGTTTGTCTTTCTCTTATGCGCTGCTAATAGTTCAGTTTTATTGATTTGTTTTTTTAATAAAAGTGGAAATAAATTACAGAACTTACTTTTGTATTTGATCTTTTTTTCGCCAGTATTTATCTATAATATATTAAGTATTAGACGGTATTTTAAAAATCAAATTAACATATTATTACTGATGTTTGTATTAGGATCTGTTTTTATCATTATAGATCATAATCCACTCTTGCAATTTGTAATTAACATTAAGTCTTTAATATTTGGTATTTATATCGTTCTTAATCTAGTTTTGACAGGGATGTCTCTTAAGAAGCTATTCAAGATGAAGAGAGATAGATATCAAAAGAATTATAGAATTGTGATAGTAATCATTTATTTGTTACTATTTGTTTTTCTTCCTTTGTTTTACTATTTGTATGATGTAAATAATTATATGATTAGTTTTAGTTTTGTGCTTTCTATAACTTTATCATCACTAATATGTGCTTTTTCTTTTCTCTTTCGTGATGACAAGCAGAGTGATGATGGATTATTTGTGTTTTTGAATAATCCAAGTGTGTTGAAATTAAATCAATATGACTTCGAATTATTTATAAAAAATAAAAAACCTTATCTTAATCCTGAGTTAAAAATTTCGGATCTAGCAAGAGAGTTTGGAACTAATCGCAGTTATCTATCTCGTTATATTAATATGACTTACGGTATTAATTTTACCTCTTATATTAATAATTGCAGGTATGAAGAGTTACATGTTTTAAAAAAGCAGCCATTGTATGCTAATGTAGACGAAATTGAGCTTATATATTTGGTAGGCTTTAGCAGTTATAGCTCTTATAAAAAGATAAAAGAGAAGGAGATTTTACAAAGCAATGATGTAGATTCTAAACAAAATATAGATTAATAATTAATTGTTATTGACGTATTTATTGATGATATGTGCGGTGATTGGTTTTAATGTTTTGCCATTGGTAGGATGTAAACCATGATAAGTAAAGAATTCTACCTGTTTGTCCGATTTATCATACCAGACCTTACCAATTGCATTTTGGATAGTTAATGTATCTATTATGTTTATTTTTTTTAAGACTCTAAGTCTTTCTTCATCCAGAGGTTTTGCGTCTGTATTATTTTTTATATCTGCACAATATGATGCCTCGAAGTGATCTTCATTCCAGAACATACATTCCTTTTTTCTTTCCAATACAATATCTTCAGCTTGGCTGTATGTGTAAGATGGATTACTGTCTGGTGAGGTGCTAGTCAATGATTTTTTATTAGTAATTATTGGGTCAGGATTAGTTTTTATCAGGGTATTTGGTTGTGTACTAATAATTGGTTGTATTATCGTATTAGGATTATTAATCTTAAAAATATCAGAAGACTGATTAAGCCATAGGCTTCCTAAAATTAAAATTCCAACAATCCCAAGACCATTCTTATGCTGAGTGATAAATTCTGGGATAGAAAATACAGGAGAGTTGGTAATGTTTACAATAATTTTAGAAGAAGGATCAATATCAGTGTAATTATCGCTAATTGCAATTTTTACAGCACCATAATTTTGCTGAGAGATGGTTTTTTTTAACTTTTGAGAAAAATCTAAAAAATTATTATATCCTACATAAGCACTTAGTTGATCTAAGGTTATAGGATCTATATTGTAATCTTCGTTGTTTTCTATCAGAGCTTTGTAATATCTAACAAAGCTTCTTTCATTTTTAGACTGACCATATTTTTCCTCTAATAGCAAGCTCAGATAACTGGCAACAGAATTTGTGCTGCTTTGCGGAAGTTCTTTCTTCGCTTTTTCAAATGCTAATTTGATCAATGCTTTCTTCTTATCACGCATAGTGTTGATTTTAGGTTAAATACGGTGTCCAATTTAGACAAAATTTTGTCTTGTAAAATATGGTTTTCCGTAAAATAGAGAGAAATGCGTGTCTATTTTATGTCCATCCTTTGTCCATATTTAATAGGGCTTTCTGTCTTTATTTTGTAATAGAAATCGGGGACAAAAAAACAAAAAACTGATTTCGAAAAAAGATACAAAAGACAGTAGAAATTAACTGGTTTTGGGAAGCGGTTTTCCTCTTCTGTTTTGCGTATCAATACCTCCCAAAAATTTAAGAAGCGCTTCTTTTTTACCATGCCAACTATTCTTAACCTGTGTTTTGAATATGCATGATCACAACTAAATCTTAAATTTTAAAATCATGTTAAATCTTTTATTAATGCTTCTAGGACTTGTATATAATAATGGTAACAGCAATGTAACCAATACTCATAATAATGATAGTAATATAGAAACTATTCAATCCAATAATTTTGGAGAAGGTGCCGGTGTAGAGCCTGGTGGTGATACAGGAGGACAATCTCAACCAATTCCGCCAAAAAAATAGTTTTTTATGAAATATTAACTAATTTAGAGGAATGAAATGGTTTTATTCCTCTTTTTTATTTATTGTTTTAATGTCTTGTTCTAATACAGATATCATTGATGCAAAAGCGACGGGCGATACATATTATCATAAAGGTGAAGACTTTTATCTTAAACAAAATTATGATAGCGCTTTTGTCAATTTTAACAAAGCTTATCAAGAGTTTTCTGCATTAGAGAACAATAGAGAAAGTGCCAAAGCTTTGATATTTCAGTCTATTATACAGACTATAAAAGGCGACTATTTTGGTAGTGAAGAGTCTGCAACTGATGCTTTGAAAAAGCTGGATGATCAAGATAAAACCAATAAAGACCTTCTGGTTTCCATTTATAATCAGATTGCTATTAATAAAGAATACCAAAAAGATTATGCCGCTTCCATTAATTGGTATCAGCTAGCAGGAGAAAAAATCTCCAATCCTTACGATTCTATTGTATTACAAAATAATATTGCTGTTTCTTATTTTGAAGCAAAAAAATATGATGATGCAATTAATATATTAAGCAGATTGCATGCAATCAAGTATGATAGCGCGATCATAAAAGCAAGAGTACAGGATAATCTAGCGTATGCTAAGTTTCTGAAAGATCCTCATTACCATGCAGAAAAAGAACTCGTCAATGCATTGCAATTAAAACAAGAAAAAAATGATCTATGGGGACAGAATGCAAGTTATGCGCATCTTACAGATTATTTTTTTGATAAAAATCCGACAGAAGCTCTTTTCTATGCAAAAAAAATGTTAGAAACATCAAGTAAGCTTAATAGTGCAGATGATAAATTAGTTGCATATCAAAAAATTCTTTTGTTAGAAACTCCAGTAGGATCCAAATCGTATTTTCTTAATTATCAGAAATTAAACGATAGTATCCAAGTGTCTAAAGCGAGTGCTAAAAATCAATTTGCGCTAATACGCTACGAAACCGAAAAACAAAAAGCAGAAACTGCCGCTAAACAAAACCAAATTCTAAAGCAATATTTTGCCTTATCTGTTCTTTTATTATTAATTATTTCTGGAATAATCTGGTATCAAAAAAGAAAAAATACATTAGTTAAAGAAAAAGAAATAGAAGTTAGAAATACCCAACTAAAATATTCTAAAAAAATACATGATGTAGTTGCTAATGGTCTGTATCACGTTATGGTTAAGATAGAAAATGATCCAAAATTTGATAAAGAAAGTATTCTTAATAGTGTTGAGAAAATGTATGAAGAGTCTAGAGATATCGCAAGAGATGACCTAGATAATATACAAGAAAAAGACTTTTCTGGTGTACTTGTAGACATGTTAAGCTCTTACTCATCAGACCTCCAAAGGGTAATTATTATTGGAAATGATAAGTTGAAATGGCAAAAAGTATCACCACATATTAGGGATGAAGTTTTCTTTGTCTTGCGAGAATTAATGATTAATATGAAGAAGCATAGTCATGCAAAATTGGTTTCGGTTAAAATAAATAAAAATGAAAAATTTCTAAACATTCAGTACTCGGATAATGGTATTGGCATTAAGGATTGGTCTAAAATTAAAACTTCCGGAATTAAAAATATGGAAAACCGTATTGTAGCTATGTTTGGAGCGCTTAATTTTGGGGAAAATACAAGTCGAGGATTAATTATTCATATTACCATTCCAATTCAATAGAAAAATGTTTAATAAAGTTATTGTAGCAGAAGACCACGAGATAAGAAACTTAGGCGTTATTAATACGCTTAACGAATTACAAATTAAAGAATATGAATTTGTAACTTATTGTGATGAAGCATTGCATAAAATAAAAACTGCAATTAATAATAATGTACCATATGATTTATTAATCACAGATCTCAATTTTGATAAAGATTATATGGACCAAAAGATTACGTCAGGTCAACAATTAATAGAAGAAGCCAGAAAGCTTCAGCCGGATATAGCAGCAATTGCTTTTTCGATAGAAAAAAAACCTCAGATTATTGATGATCTTTTCAAAAAATATAATGTCAATGCTTTTGTAAGCAAAGGTAGAAATGATGGTAAAGAATTAAGAACAACCATTAAGAAAGTATATGCTGGCGAGATTGTAGTGCCTCAGGAAATCCTTAATTCTATTAGGAATAATTCTTTGGAGTTTAGTGAGTATGATGTACATATATTAGAGCTTCTATCAAAAGGTTGGAAACAAGCAGATATAGGCGTTTTTCTTAAAGAAAATAATTTCGGACGTGATAGCAAGAGCGCTATAGAAAAAAGGCTCAATGAGCTCCGTGGTAGTCTCAATGCTAAGAATAATATAGAAATGATCGTTATTTGTAAAGATCTCGGGATTATATAATCTGTAATATATTACAAAAACGCCAAGGCAAAATCTTGTTATTGCCTTGGCATTTTAATTTATTTTTTAAATAATTTTTGGATCTATATTGTATTTTTTTAACCCAAAATAGTCTGTAATTATTATACTTTTACAGCATCCGGAACCAGAAGGTGATAGTCTCCACCAAAAGAAATAATCTCTCTCACAATACTGCTACTGATAAAGGATTTTCCTGATGAGGTCAACAAGAAAACTGTTTCTAGTTTCTTATGAGATAAGGTTCTGTTGGTATGCGCAATGGCTTTTTCGAATTCAAAATCTGCGGGATTTCTCAATCCTCTTAATATGAAGTCAGCCCCTTTGCTTAAGCAATAATCGACGGTTAATCCTTCGAAGTCATCAACTTCTACATTAGGGAAATTTTCGAAAGTTTTTAAGATAAACTCTTTGCGTTGCTCTAGACTGAACATGTATTTTTTCTGAGAGTTTTTGCCAATTGCAATGATGATTTTGTCAAATAAAGGCGCGGCTCTCTCTACAATGTCATAATGCCCTAATGTTATGGGATCAAAAGAACCAGGAAATACAGCTATTCTCATAGTTATTCTAATTAAATCGTTTTATGAAGTGCTTTCTCTACTTCGTTGCCACAAAGATCCTGGATGGATATTCCGTAGATTTTGGCTTGTTGCGGAAGGATACTAGCTGGAGAAAATCCAGGATTAGTATTCATCTCCAGCATATAAGGTTCTCCGTCCATAATAATATATTCGCTGCGAGAAAATCCACTCATGCCTAGCGACTCATAAGCTTTGATAGAGATTGCTTCTACTTTTTTTCTTGTTTCGTCATCTATTCTTGCAGGAGTAATCTCTTGAGAAGCACCTTCGTATTTAGCTTCATAATCGAAAAACTCGTTATCAGGAACAATTTCTGTAATGCCCAATACGGTAGTTTTGCCATGATAATCCAATACACCAACGGAAACTTCTGTACCGTCTAAGAAACTTTCTATCAATATTTCATTATCTTCTTTGTAGGCAAATTCTATAGCTGCTGATAATTCTGATTGTTCTTTAACCTTAGAAATACCAAGGCTACTGCCAGATTGATTAGGTTTTACAAATAATGGTAAGCCTAATTCTTTTACAATAGCTTCTTCATTAATTGAGTCTCCTTTTCTTAAATATATGCTTTTTGCAGAAGGGATATTGTATTTTGATAATACAGCGAGCGTATCTTTTTTATTGAAAGTTAATGCGCTTTGATAAAACCCACAACCAGTATACCTTTGTCCAATGGCATCCCAATAAGCTTGAAGAATTCCGTTTTCTCCAGGTGAGCCATGGATGATATTGAAACAAACATCAAATGTTAATAGATCTCCGTTCTTTAATGTTACAGAAAAATCTGCTTTATTAATAGGATGTTTATCATTATTTTCATCTAAAAAATACCATTCGTCTTTAAGAATAATAATTTTATACACTTGATACTTTTCGCGATCCAAAGAATCATAGATTAATTGACCACTTTTGAGAGAAACGACATACTCGTCAGAATAACCGCCCATAACAACGGCTATGTTTTTCTTTTCCATAAGACTTATTGAATAACGACAAATGTAGAAATTTTTGTTAACTCCATGGTAATTATTAAGATTTTTATTTGGCTTTTTCAATTAATAATAGAGATGAGAATGTTATTAAATTCGTGAAGAAATCAAAAGTTATCCAAAATTTATTATCTATATTTGCGTTGATATTTCTGTAATAAAAAGAATTAATATGTTCAAATCACTTTTCAACTGGAAAGTTTTGCTTAATATAATAGTAGCAATGGCTCTTTTTGCGGGCTTGGTATGGCTAACGTTTCGTTGGCTAGAGTTTCATACGAGTCACGGCGAAGAAATCCCGGTTCCTAACGTAGTCAATATGTCTGTGCAACAGGCTGTGAAAGTTTTGGATGATTCTGGGTTAGAATATGAAGTAGATAGTTTAAAATATGACCCGAAATATAAGCCTTTACAAGTATTGGCTATTTTCCCTTCGGCTGGGTCTAGAGTTAAAAACGGAAGAAATATAATGCTTCAGGTTAACCCACGATCATGGGCACCAGTTGCAGTACCAGATATTATAGATCGTTATAAAGGACTGGCATTTAATCAACTTAATTTGGTAGGGCTTAAGGTAGGTGATACCTTGTATGAGCCAAGTATCCAGAGAGATGCCATACTTCGTATTTTGTTTAAAGGTAAAACTATCAATCCAGGAGAACTTTTACCAAAGTTTTCTTCTGTAGATTTGGTTATTGGTTCTGGACCAAAAAGAAATGTTACCGTTCCTAATCTTGTGGGAAGAACAGTACAAGAAGCGAAAAAAATCATTGCTCAGAATCTCTTTGAAGTAGGTATTATAGACTTCGAATCTGGCAAGGCCAATGATGCTGATATTATTTATTATCAAGATCCACCTTTCGGGGCTCTGCGTGACCAAGGTATGCAGATTGATCTTTGGGCGAGTAGTAAAACGCCTGCAGAGATGCAAAGTAAAATATACCAATTAGATAATATGTATCGCCCTAGAGTTGATACGGTAGCACCGTCACCAATTAGATACGAAACAATAGACGACAATATACCGGCTCCCAAACCAATGCCTAAAAAAGAAGAGCCAAAGCCAGTCGTAACACAACAGAATAATACATCAAAACCTACGACAATAAATAATACTAAAACGGCTAATCAACAAGAGAAGCCTAAGCCTAAAAAAATTATTGTAGAGTAAAACAAAAGGCTTCAACGTAATTTAGTTGAAGCTTTTTTTTAATTATAGAGACAGATATATGATAGAAGATAATGAAGATTTTATTGATGAATCTTTAGATGACTTATCCTTAAGTGAAGAAAATAGTGGCCTTTTTGAACACCTTAATCTAATAGTGGACAAAAAGCAAGAGCCTTTGCGTATTGATAAGTATTTATTAATTTTTAGACAAAATTCATCCCGAAATAAGATTTCGCAAACTTGTCGCGCCGGAAATGTTGTAGTTAATGGATTACCTGTAAAACAGAATTATAGAGTAAAACCAGGTGATGAGATAAGTGTTCTGCTGGCTCATCCACCAAGAGAAAATGTTATTATTCCGCAAGATATACCTATTAATATCATATATGAAGATGATGATTTGGTTATTGTAGACAAAGAACCTGGTATGGTTGTCCATCCTGGATTCGGAAATTGGGATGGGACTTTGGTTAATGCATTGGCTTTTCATTTTCAAAAAGATCCTAATTATAGATCAGATCTGGATAGAGTAGGATTAGTACATAGGATAGATAAAGACACTTCGGGACTATTAGTTATCGCAAAAAATGAATATGCGTTAAGTTTTTTAGCAAAACAATTTTTTGATCGTACTACCAAGCGTTTGTATTGGGCTTTTGTCTGGGGTAATCTATCTGATGACGAAGGAACGATAAGAGGTCACATTGGTCGCCATCCAAAAAATAGAATGCAAATGTCTGTCTATGAAGATGGTAGCCATGGTAAACATGCTGTAACGCATTATAAAGTGTTAGAACGTTTTAGATATATGACTTGGGTGGAGTGTAAACTAGAAACAGGTCGTACACACCAGATTAGAGCGCATTTTCGTCATGTTGGTCATACATTGTTTAATGACGAACGTTATGAAGGTCATCAGGCTTTAAGAGGAATTAATTTGCCTAAATATAAACAATTTATACAAAATGTCTTTGATGTATTGCCAAGACATGCTCTGCATGCTCATACACTAGGTTTTATACATCCTACGACAAAAAAAGAAATGTATTTTGAAAGTCCAATGCCAGATGATATGAAAAACGCTGTAGATCGTTGGAGAAATTATTTGGATAATAATTAAGAGACACTAATTTTATTATATTTGTTAAGTGAAAAAGATCTATTTATTTATTAGTACGAGTTCTATAGCTATATTCTCTTTGTTGTCTAATACGATGAAAGCGCAGGAAACTTTACCCATATACCAACAATATTTATTGGATGGGGAGTTCTTGTTTAACCCAGCATTATATGGTGCTACAGACGATGTCGTGCTCAACCTGAACTATCAAAAACAATTTTCTAATTTTAGCGAATCTCCCAATGTTCAATCAGTAGGGATGCATGCTAATATTTTTGATAGAGTAGGAGCAGGTGTGTCATTTTTCAGAGACCAAAACGGGCCTATTTCTGCTAATGGTATTACGCTAGGTGCATCATATTTTATCCCGCTAAGTGATGATGATGAGCGTCAGGATCAATTTTCGTTTGGTACAGGAGTTAACTTTTATAATATGAATGTTGATCTAGGTATGCTTACGCCACAGAATCCTAATGATGGGGTATTAATGGATGGTGCTAATAGTATTTTTATGGCGTATGCTAATCTTGGTATGGCTGTAAAGTATAAAAAGTTTTTTGCTGGAGTTTCCGTTTTAGATATTGCTTTGAGTAATGATGTTCCTATTGTTAATGGTATAGAGCCTTCACCGATAAAGATTATTTCTAATCTAGGCTATGACTGGCATTTTACAGATGGGTTTTATATTACACCATCATTTTTAATGAACCTCAATACCAATTCTACCAGAGTTATGGATTATAATTTGATGGGTACAATTTATGGAGATGAAAGTAATTTTTCTGCTGGTGTGAGTTTCCGTAGTGCAAAAAATAAATCTGGTAGCCAGAACTTGGGAGTTGCACCGGTTATAAAAGGTCAGATCGGGAAGATCACTTTTGGAGCCATTTACAACTTTGGAGTATCCGATATTCAGCAGTATACAGGGAATAGTTTTATGTTAAGCCTTGGATTTAAGATAGAGAATTTTATCAACGGACAAGGTTTTAGATACAGATAATTTTTTTAAATAAATAATATAAAATAGAAAGCCAAAGTATTTTGGCTTTTTTTGTTGAAATGATATACCTTCATATTCCTTTTTGTAAGCAGAAATGCAGTTATTGTAATTTTCATTTTTCGACGTCTCTTAAGTTGAAAGATGATATGTTGTCGGCGATTAGAAAAGAGTTGGCTCTGCGTCATCATGAGCTTCAAGATAAAACCTTAACCTCGCTTTATTTTGGTGGTGGGACGCCTTCGATTTTAGAAATAGATGATATTAAAGCCTTATTGGATGATATTCAAAAATATTTTCAGTTTGATAATAACATAGAAATTACTCTAGAAGCTAATCCTGATGATCTGGATCAAAAATTCTTAAAAGCTTTATCCACAACAGAAATTAACCGATTAAGTATCGGCACGCAATCTTTCTTTGAAGAAGATCTTAAATTGATGAATCGCGCGCACAATGCTTCTGAGGCAGAAAGCTCTATAAAACGTGCACAAGATTTAGGTTTCGAAAATCTTAGTATTGATTTAATTTATGGTTCGCCGACTTCTGATTTTAATATTTGGAAACAGAATCTACAGAAAATAATAGATCTCGACGTTCCGCATGTGTCGTCTTATGCCTTGACGGTAGAGCCCAAAACGGCGTTGCATCAATGGATTTTGACACAGAAAATTAAAGCGCCTGATGAAGCAGAACAAAATGACGAATTCTATTATATGACGGACTTCTTGAAACAAAATGGATTTCAGCATTACGAAATTTCTAATTTTGGGAAAGCGGGTTTTCATTCCAAACATAATTCGGCATATTGGCAATATCAACCTTATTTAGGCTTAGGGCCGTCTGCACATTCTTATAACGGCGGCAACGCGAGAAGTTGGAATATCGCCAATAATCCCAAATATATCCAACGACTTTCTGAGAATCAATTGGCGTTAGAAACCGAAATTTTATCAGATAAAGATCAATATAATGAAATGTTAATGATTGGATTGAGGACAATTTGGGGTGTTGATTTGGATATTTTAAATTCTAAATTCTCGGAAGAAATGTTATCGACGTTCAGGAAATTAATTCAGCCAAAAATTGAAAAAGGCATCTTGAAAATTGAAAATCAAAAGTTAATAATCCCAGAAAAACATTGGTTTTTAGCAGATGGCATCGCGTCGGATTTATTTATCACCGATTAACATAATAATCACTACATTTATATTAGAAAGAATATTGTTTTCTGTTCTGTCAATCCTAATTTAATATTTAATTTTGCGAAAAAAATCTTTGAAACCTAACTATACCACACTTTCGCCAAAACAACCCATCGGGATTTTTGATTCTGGTGTTGGCGGATTAACTGTTGCTAAAGAAATTAAAAGGTTAATGCCTCACGAAGATTTAATCTATTTTGGTGATACCAAGCATTTGCCGTACGGTGATAAGTCCAAAGAAGCGATTGTAGGCTATTGTCTTAAGATTGTGCAATTTTTGTTGGAGATGAATTGTAAAGCGATTGTTATTGCGTGTAATACCGCGACTGCTAATGCATTGAAAGAAGTTTTGGCATTGGTTAATAATCAAGTGCCCGTTTTTGATGTTATTAATCCTGTGGCAGAAAAAGTGGCTTTCGAGATCCATACCAATGTTGGTGTTATTGCCACCAAAGCAACTGTTGCTTCGGGACTTTATAAAAAAAGTATCAAGAAACTTAATAAATTTATTAAAGTTGATGAGCTGGCAACGCCCATGTTGGTGCCTGCGATAGAAGAAGGTTTTGCCAATCATCCGATAACGCACGCGATTATCTACAATTACCTTTCTAATAATAAACTGAAAAATATAGAAACTCTAATATTAGGTTGTACGCATTATCCTTTGTTACAAAATGAAATCAAACAATATTACGGTAACCGCGTTAGAGTCATAGATTCTCCCAATATTGTGGCGAGCCAGGTGATGAGTATTTTGGATAAATATCAACTTCTTAATGATAAAAATCCAGAGCCATCTTACCGATTTTATCTATCTGATATTACTAAGAATTTTGAAAAAATATCCCGAAAGTTCTTCGGGAATAGAATAGCATTAGAGCTGAAAGTTTTATAAACTTTCAGCTTTTTTTTGGAAGAAAGAAAACTTGATGTTTCCGTATTTTTTAGACTCTACAAAATAAGGATGATCCATTTTCATTCGGCTTTGATGTTCTAGGATAAAAGTGCCGCCTTCTTGCATAATGTCATCTTGGAAAACAAGATTAATCAGCTCATTATATTTGCTTTCTTCAAGCTCAAAAGGTGGATCTGCAAAGATTAAAGGATAGGTTTTTCCTTGATTTCTTTTACGTTTTAACCATTCAAAAACATCAGAACGTTGTATATTAACTTGTAACCCAAATCCCAATTCTTGCGCCGTAGTATTGATAAAACCTGCATGTTTAGGATTCATCTCTACCGTTGTAATATCTTTACAATCTCTAGAAGCAAGCTCTAAAGTGATAGATCCAATGCCTCCAAATAGATCTAAAACAGGAATGTATTCTAAATCAAAACGATGTTCTATAATGCTAAACAACGCCTCTTTGGCAAAGTCTGTGGTTGGTCTTACATCGAAATTTTTGGGAGCAGCAATTCTTTTGCCTTTCCATCTTCCGGAGATAATTCTGTACATTGATATGTTGGGTTTACTCTAATTTTAAATTATACACTCAAGATGAATGCTTTTTTATGAAGATTGTCGAACACTATTTTTAAATGTTTGACAAATTTTTGAAGTTCTGAAATAAAAGTCTCGTTTTCTGAAGTTTCACCATAAAGATAAAAGTAAGTATCATTAATCCCGAAACCAATTTTGCTAAGAGAAAACATGATGAAATATAAGAAATCTACCTCAGACGAAGCATCAAGATTATTATATAAAATTATTTTTTTGTTCTCTATGGCAAAAAATTCTACCTGATTATGGTACAGATTAATGTGGATTTCTTTTTTCTGTTTGTTAGTAAGATTATTAAGGAATTTCTCACCAGAAAAATTAAATCCAGTTGGGATATTTTTCTTTTTAATCTTATTATAAAAATCTTTCGGAAAGCTATAATAAAATTGTATCCCGAACTTTTTGTTGATGGATAACATAAGTTCTTCGCTATTTTTATCCACCGGAGAATTGTAAGCAATCAAGTCAAATCCTAACTTATGCTGGTCAAAACCTTCTGGCATTAAGGTAAAATGATTAAGCGCGGATATTACATTAATCTCCTGATAATCGGTTCTTGCGAGGATGCTATCCAATTCTTCTTCTATTAAGTTGGCTGAGGTTTCTTCGGTTAGAAAATACAATTGATCTTCCAAAATTTTCTTAGATTTCGAAATTTGCCATTGTAAGCCATCCTTGGTAAAAAGAAGAGATAATTTTTGCATTCTTATTTATAGTAAAGTGCAAATTTATGAAATTAAAACTTATCTGTTGATTGCTAAGAGGTCAAAGTCGTAAATTGATATCAATGACGAAACAAAAATGAGCTTAATATTATTTTAGTCTTTATAATAATGTTGCTCTTATAAAAAACAATTAGACAATTCTTTAAGCCGTAATCCATACTGCAGTTTTGCAAATTTATCTTTATATTCGCAAAGCAAAATCCGATAAACAAATCGGAATATAAAATACAACAATGAAGAAGAGTTTCTTATTTTTATCCTTAATTGCTTCTATTAGCTTATTTTCTCAAGGAGGAATTAATTTTGAAACAACAAGTTTTCAGGAAATTCTCAACAAAGCAAAGCAAGAGAAAAAATTAGTTTTCTTGGATGCTTATGCCTCTTGGTGCGGGCCTTGTAAGATGATGGAGCGCAATGTTTTTACTAATCAGGCCGTTGCAAAATATTACAATTCTAGCTTTATTAACGCCAGAATTGATATGGAAAAAGGCGAAGGTCGTAGCATTGCACAGAAATATGGTATCAGAAGTTACCCAACTTTAATATTTCTTAATGGAGAAGGTGAGGTTGTTTCTAAAGAATTAGGTTACTTAGATAGTGATCAGTTTTTAAGCTTTGCAAAAGATTCTAATAAGCCTAACAATATTAATTCTAACCTCAAAGAACAATTTGCAAAAGGCGAAAGAGACCCGAAATTCTTAATTAATTTTGTTAATCTTTATGCCAATACCGAGCCCGAGCTAGCTAAGAAAGCATCTGAGGAGTATTTCAAAAATAAAAAGGACAATACTGTTTCTCCAGAAGAAGTTAATCTTCTACTTAATTTTACACAGTCTTTACAAGATCCTAATTATCAATATTTTGTTAAACTAAAACCAGAGATTATTAAACTTTTTAGTGAGCAGAATTATAATCAATTCAACAATCATCTAAAGTTGATGGATGTTTTCAAGCATTCTATTGATGAGAAAACAAAGATGATTAACGATCAGTATTTTATTACAGAAACATCTCAATTTATGCCACAAGAAGATGTTAAAATTTCTTTGGAGCTCATAAAACTTAATTATTATCCATCTGTTGGGATGTATGACGAGTACGAAAAAGTTGCGCTTGCTGCTTACGAAGTTGCTGATGGCAAATCTGCTAACGAATTATTAAAGGCTGCTTATGTTTTTAATGAACATGTTAAAAATGTTGCGTCTCTAAAGAAAGCCGCAATGTGGGCAGAAAAGGCGATGTTACAGCAAGATAACTTTGTTACCAGTAATATATTGGCACAACTTTACGATAAATTAGGTAGGAAAGACGAAGCAAAAATGATGGCGAAATCTGCGGTTCAATTTGCAGAATCAGAAGGTCAGGATGCAAGCAAGGCTAAGGATATTTTGAATAAAAAGTAAATTTAATTAATGAAAAAAATAATCATATTAAGCTTGATAATTTCTAATTTCTTACAAGCTCAAGAGAAAGAAACTTATATTAAAGCTAATGCATTGTTTTTACCAGTTGGGATTGTTAATGTTGGTGTTGAGAGACAGCTTAGTGAGCATTTTACAGTGCAAGGAGATATTTTTGTATCACCTTGGAAATCTTTTGCCGGAAAACATGCGCAGGCCTACCTTGTAGGTTTTGATGGGAGATATTACTTTAGCAAAGCTTTTGAGAAATTTTATGTTGGAGCTAATATAACTGGAGGTGTTTATAATATCCAAAAATGGAATTATTGGAATGATAATTTTTATGTCCATAAAGATGGCGAAGTAACACCTTATCTACAATCTAATCTTTATCAGAAAGGGTTTACCTTTATCTTTGGTGCTGTTGGAGGATATCAGTTTAACATTAAAGACCGTTGGAATATTGATCTTTATCTTGGCATAGGAACAATGCAAAGTTACTATAAAGGATATGATAAATTAAGTGGTGATCGTTATGATACCGAGGTTGATAGACCAGGAAAAGTTTGGGATAAAAGTGGAGAATGGCTACCTTACAGAGGTGGTGTTATGATTTCTTATAAACTGTAAGTATGAAAGTAAATAGTTTTAGATATGCAGTGGTTGCTGCGATTACCTTTATTATTTTGTTTTTAATGAATTATATAGGTAGTGATTATGAGGACAAATTAGAAAGAGCTTTGTTAACTGCGGTTGCTGGAGTTATAGGACTTACCATAGGGATGTGGTTTATGTACCGTAATAAAGACGATGACAGACCACAGAATTTTGATTAAACATAAGCGTTAATTTTATAAAAATAAAAGCCTATTCATAATGAGTAGGCTTTCTTGTGTTAATCTGGATAGATGATATATTTAGATCTTATCTTTTGGAAATTTTCTAAGTCTTTTTTCCAAGAGGCTTTTATTTCTTTTTCTGACTTTCCGGCGATAATTTGTTTTCTTAACTCATCAGAACCCGCTAGCTTATCAAAAAATAGATTGCTTAAGAAAAAGTTTTGACTAGGATTTTTATAGTTAGTGTAAGCTTTTAGCAACCATTCTAGATTAATCTCTTTCAAGTTTTTTTGGTAATCGCTTAGATTTTCGCCAAAGCAAAGTTTACCATTAAGGAAAGGATCTTTACTGCCATAATTAGGTTTTGGTGTAAACTGATACGGCATATTTTCTGTCCACGGAGATCCATAAATCTGAAATGGAAGATCCGTACCTCGTCCTAGAGAAATCTGAGTGCCTTCAAAAAAACATAGACTTGGATACAGATTAATCGATTGGTCGTTGGGCAAGTTGGGAGAAGGTCTTTCAGAGATTGTATAGCGTTTTTGTTTATGGTAATCTTGCATAGGAATCACTTGATATTGTGCTTGGATACCTTTATTCATCCATTTTTCGCCGTTTACCATTTTACCATATTCGCCAATTGTTAAACCATAGACAACAGGAACTTGATGTAAACCTACAAAGCTTTTCCATTGATTTTTAAGCATTGGTCCATCAATATAACCGTCATGCGGATTAGGTCTATCCAATACCATTACGGGAATATTACTTTCTGCGGCAGCTTCCATGACATAAGTTAGAGTTGAGATGTAAGTATAAAATCTTACGCCAACATCCTGAATGTCAAATAATATTAAATCTGCACCTCTCAGTTGTTCAGGCTTCGGTTTTTTATTGCTGCCGTACAGCGAAATGATGGGCAATCCTGTTTTAGAATCTATACCATTTTTGACATGTTCGCCTGCGTCTGCATCACCGCGAAAACCATGTTCTGGAGCAAAGATGCTTTTAATATCGATTTTATTTTCAACTAAAAAATCTACGAGATGCGTTTTGTTTTGCAAAAGTGAAGTCTGATTGGCGACAACAATGACTTTTTTGTCTTTTAATTGATTGAGATAAAGCTCTGGTCTATCAGCAGCAGCTTTATAATCCTTACTATCTTGGTTTTGTGCGGTTATTATTTGGCTAAAACCAAAATAAATTAGGCATATCAAAAGTAATTTTTTAATTTTGGGGTCTAAAATCATTGATTTGAATTTTCCTTTATATTTCTCTAAAAAAATAGCGTTTTCCAAAGATAACAAAAATAACCTTTCTAAGATTATTGTCTATATTGGGCGCTTATCTGTGGCTTTAGGGATTATTGTGTCATTAATTACTGTATCCACAGGGTTAGGCTCTAAGAAAGCAATAGAAAATAGGATTTCTAACTTTAGTGGTGATATTTCTGTTAAATCTACTAGATCTAATTCTTCTTATAATTCTTCTGTTCTGGATAAAAAAGGTCTTGATTTAGCGAAAATTAAAGCTTTGCCTTTTGTTGCTGGGACGCAATCTTATGCGACGGTAAGCGGAATTCTTAGGACGGACAAGAATTTCTCTGGAGTAATCTTAAAGGGCGTAGGAAAAGATTTTGATAAAAATAGATTTCAAGATTTTATTGTCGAAGGAAGAGTGCCGGATTATAAAGAAGATGGCTATAGTAATGAAGTGATTTTATCAGAAAAAATAGCAAAAGATCTTTCTCTTAAGCCTAAAGACAGTATTGTTGCTATATTTTCTAAGGAAGATCAAAAACCTATTTATAGAAAATTTGTCGTTAGTGGTCTTTATAAGACAGATATCAAGTTGGTGGATGATTTGTTTATGATTGGGGATATCAATCACGTTAGGAAAATCCAAAATATGTCAGCGGATGATATTGGAGGATTAGATATTTTTCTAAATAACTCTAGCCACAGCGAGGAAGATTTTACTAATATAGAACAGTTTGTAGGCTACAAAAATTATGCAGAACGCGTGATAGATAAGTATCCTCAGATATTAGATTGGATTAATATTTTCAATCAAAATATCGCTTTGATTATAACTATAATGCTGTTAGTTGTGGTTATTAATATCATTACAGTTTTATTGATTTTGATTATAGAAAGAACCAACTCTATAGGATTATTAAAAACTTTAGGAACTACCAATGGGCAGATTAGAGCTATTTTCATTAATTATACATTGATGATTATGGTACCTGGTTTGTTACTTGGTAATATTATAGGATTAGGATTATTATTGATTCAGAAATATTTTGGAGTCATAAAGTTAGATCCTCAAAACTACTTCATCAGTACGGTTCCGGTAGATCTTAACCCGCTTTATATTGCGGCAATATCTTTGGGGATATTAATTATTTCGGGTGTAGCAATGATTATTCCGAGTTATATAATTAGCAAGATTTCTCCTGTTAAATCTATCAAGTACGATTAATTTATTCAGAATAATTATATTATGAAATATTATAATAACATTTTAGAGACCATTGGTAATACACCATTGGTAAAGCTTAACAAAGTTTTGGGAGAAGATTTCCCAGCTTTAGTTTTAGCAAAAGTAGAAACGACTAATCCAGGTAACTCTGTTAAAGATAGGATGGCGCTTAAGATGATCGAAGATGCAGAAAAAGACGGTCGACTAAAGCCAGGAGGTACTATTATAGAAGGAACTTCTGGTAATACAGGTATGGGATTGGCATTGGCAGCAATTATCAAGGGATACAAATGTATTTTTGTGACTAATGCTAAACAATCCAAAGAAAAGTGCGACATATTAAGAGCGGTTGGCGCAGAAGTAATCGTTTGTCCTACAGATGTTAAGCCTACAGATCCTCGTTCTTATTATTCGGTTTCTAAAAGATTAGCAAAAGAAACTGAAAATGGTTGGTACGTTAATCAATACGACAATTTATCTAACAGAACAGCGCATTATGAGCAGACAGCACCAGAAATCTGGGATCAGACAGACGGTAAGTTAACACACTTTGTGGCAGGAGCTGGTACTGGCGGTACGGTTACAGGTTGCGGAATGTTCTTCAAAAAGAAAAATAAAAATATCAAAGTGATTGGCGTAGACACTTATGGCTCAATTCTTAAGGAGTTTCATGAGACTGGAGAGTTGCATTATGACCATGCTTACACTTATATAACGGAAGGTATTGGCGAAGATATAATTCCTGATAATTTCGATATGTCAGTAATCGATCATTTTGAGAAAGTGACGGATAAAGATGGCGCAATTTATGCGAGAAGACTAGCCAAAGAAGAAGGTATTTTCTGTGGATATTCTGCGGGAAGTGCCATGTCTGCCTTGGTACAGATGAAGGATCAGTTCACCAAAGACGATGTTATTGTCGTGTTGTTACACGATCACGGTAGCCGTTATGTTGGCAAAATTTACAACGACGAGTGGATGAAAGAGATGGGTTGGTTATAATCCATTAATCATAATTGGGGCGTGCCTCCAACAAAAAAGACCGGTTTTTCAACACGGTCTTTTTTGTTGGCGTCGGTCTACGGGCAGTCGCTGTTATTTTTGCCTAGCAGTAATCCGCAGAAAAATAACGAGCTCCAACAATGCCCTTCGCCCTCACGCGTTCCCTGCTTATAAATTAATCGTTAAGAAAACTATATTTCTCCCATATAAAAGATAAAGACACATATCACAAACTTACTATGCATTTAGGGTTACATTATAAACGATAGTTGGCTATTTTGTTTCAAGATAAAATAACTGGTTTTCAAGTAGTTGCATTTTTTCTCTTTAATGCAAAACATATATCACAAAACGAAATCCAATTATAACTTGTATTTTTGCACCAAATTAGCTTTTTGGAGACACAGATTTTATTTATCACACCACCTTTTACACAACTTAACACGCCTTACCCTGGAACCGTTTATTTAAAGGGTTTTTTGAACACCATCAATATTTCTTCCTATCAATCAGATCTTGGGATAGAAGTTATTTTGCAATTGTTTTCAAAACAAGGATTGATAGATTTATTCCAGTATGTAGAACATTCTGAGCAAGAGTTGGGTGATAATTCGGCACGTATTGTCGCGCTCAAAGAGGATTATATCCATACAATAGATGCGGTGATTGCTTTTCTACAAGGGAAAAATCCAACATTAGCTAATTCTATTGTTCAAGATAATTATTTGCCAGAAGCTAGCCGATTTTCTCAATTAGAAGAGTTGGATTGGGCATTTGGATCAATGGGTTTTCAGGATAAAGCCAAACATTTTGCCACTTTATATTTAGAAGATTTATCGGATCTGATTATTGATGCTGTAGATAGCAATTTTGGATTTAGCCGTTACGCAGAACGTCTTGGTAGATCTGCCAATTCTTTTGATGAGTTGTACGCATCTTTGGATAACGAGCCTACTTATATTGATGGTATCACTTTGCGTTTGTTAGAAGAAACGATTAAGAAAACTAATCCTAAAATTATTGGATTTTCTGTACCTTTTCCGGGTAATTTGTACAGTGCTTTTCGTTGTGCTAAATATATTAAAACCAATTATCCCAACATCAAAACGGTGATGGGCGGTGGTTTCCCTAATACCGAATTACGATCTGTGTCGGATGTTAGAGTTTTTGAGTTTTTTGATTTCATCAATCTCGACGACGGCGAAGCGCCAACTGAGCAGATGATAAAATATGTCAACCAAGAAATTCCGTTTTCTGAGCTTAAGAGAACTTTTTTGTTGCAAGATGGAGCGGTGGTTTACATCAATAATCCAGCAATTAAAGATTATAAACAGAACCAAGTGGGTTGTCCCGATTACACAGATATTAATCTGGATCAATATATTTCT
This sequence comes from Chryseobacterium electrogenes, assembly GCF_053553015.1. NCBI lineage: Bacteria > Pseudomonadati > Bacteroidota > Flavobacteriia > Flavobacteriales > Weeksellaceae > Chryseobacterium > Chryseobacterium electrogenes. The sequence continues at coordinate 323,539 of NZ_JBNPPB010000002.1, forward strand.
GTCATAGAAGTTGTTAATCCTATGCATCGTCTGTGGAGTGACGGACGCTGGAACAAGCTTACCATGGCACATGGCTGTTATTGGGGCAAGTGTACTTTTTGTGATATTTCTTTAGATTATATCAAAATCTATGAACCGATTGCAGCTAAAGAAATTGTCAACCGAATGGAGGTTTTGATAGAAGCTACTGGGACAACAGGTTTTCATTTTGTGGATGAAGCGGCACCACCAGCGTTAATGCGTGAGGTGGCTTTAGAAATTATTCGTAGGAAATTATCTGTGTCTTGGTGGACTAATATTCGGTTTGAAAAAAGTTTTACTTTAGATCTTTGCAGATTATTGAAAGCCTCTGGTTGCATTGCTGTTTCTGGCGGATTAGAAGTTGCATCTGACCGATTATTAAAGCTCATTGATAAAGGCGTTACCGTGGAGCAAGTGGCACGTGTTAACCGTAACTTTACCGAAGCAGGTATCATGGTTCATGCCTATCTCATGTATGGATTCCCAACGCAGACCGCGCAAGAAACTGTGGATTCTCTGGAGATGGTGCGTCAGATGTTCGAAGTTGGTGTTTTGCAATCAGGTTTTTGGCATCAGTTTGCAATGACGGCGCATAGCCCAATTGGCTTAGATCCAGAAGCTTTTGATGTGATTAATCATTCTGTGACTTTAGGCAGTTTTGCCAATAACGACATGGTTCACGAAGAAAAATCAGGGCTTACACACGATCAGTTTTCGTTTGGGTTAAAGAAATCTTTGTTCAATTTTATGCATGGATTGTGCCTTGATTTTGAATTGCAAGAATGGTTCGATTTTAAAATTCCGAGGACGACAATAGATCCGGATTATATCATTTCTGTTTTAGAAAACGAATCTTTCCCAACTTATAAACCAACTCAGAAAGTTGTGTGGTTAGGAAGTTTGCCAAGAATCGAATATTTTACCAAATCAAAAAAAGGCAGAGTTTTCGAAAAAGCACAATTGACATTCCATTCTAAAAATGATTTTTTGGAGTTAGAATTAGATCAACCGATTGGAGATTGGCTACATAATTTTGTGAAAAATATTCAATCTGAAGAAAAAAGAATGTTGACTTATCAGCAAGTTAAGACCAGTTTTGAAGATGAAACTCAGCAAGATCTTGAGCCTTTTATGTTTTCTAAACAGGGCGAAAAATTACGAGATTTTGGCTTATTAATTGTGTAGAGATTTTTTAATTTAAACAAAAACTGCCATTAATCGCTCTTTAATGAAAACTATAAAAAAATCCTTATTTAGATATTTTAAATAAGGATTTTTAAGGAATATTTTATTTAAAAACTTCAAAATTATCGCCATCATAGCTTGCAAAAACCATAGTTGGATAAGAGTCTTGATGATAGATATTGCCGTTATGATCGATGGCAATTGCACCAGCAAAACCATCAATTTCTTTAAGTTCTGTAAAGGTTTTGTTAAAGGCTTCCTGCAAAGTCATGCCGTCTGTAACGCGCGTTACAATCTTCGCCGAAGTGGCATTGCTGACAATATCTTCGCCGACACCTGTGCAACTTACTGCACAAATAGAGTTGGCATAATTGCCTGCAACGGTTGCCGAGTCTGATATTCTCCCGGGGATTTCAAAGCCTTTTCCCCCAGTAGAGGTGGCTACGGCAAGCTGTCCGTCTTTGTCTATGGCAACAGCGCCAACAGTTCCTTTTCCGCCCGATTTTAACTTGGCTTCATATTCTTGTCTGCGTTGTGGTAATTCTGTGGAAAAATCTAAAAAACCATGTTCTGTAGCATAATTTTTAGCACCGTTTCCGCCCAAGACACGATCGTCTTCTTGCATTAATTCTTTAGCGACAAAAATCGGATTTTTAACATTTTCGATATTAATAACACCGCTCAATTTTTGTGAAGAACCATCCATAATAGCTGCGCTCATCCTGATGATGCCATCGCTTTGGATTTGAGATCCAATTCCGGCGTTGTACAAAGGATCGTTCTCTAATAAAGATACAGCAAAAGCTACGGTATCATAAGCAGAATTGTCTTTCAGAAAATCAAAAGATTGATTAGCAATAGCTTTTAGAGATTCTTGTTTAGCTATTTTTACCTCGTGACTTTGATCGCTTTCTGAGAAAAAACCGCCGTGGATGATTATTTTCATAGCATTAATTTGAGGAAATGTTGGATGTTTTTATTGGGTTATATTGAGAGTTTTCAATCGTCATTTCTTTAGAGTTAAGATTGAAGGTATCATTCATTGACATTACATTAACTACCAGATTTTCTATAGAGATTGGTTGCCCTAATTCTATATTGGTAAGGTTAGTGTCCTTGATATATCTGCCGTCTACAATTATAACAAGTCCAGATCCAATAGCAGTCATCACGTCATCTTTTATAAAAAGACCTGTGTCTTCGCCAAGACCAATACCTAAAGTTCTAGGGTTATTAACCACCGCTTGAAATAATCTTCCCATCCTGCCACGTTGTACAAAATGAGTGTCTATTGTTACGTTTTCTATCAATCCTAGCCCTTGTGTGGTTTTTATTTCTCCTTTTAAAAGCGCTTCTGTACTACTACCTTGGTAGATCATGATTTCTGATGCCGCAGCAGCACCAGCAGAAGTACCAGCATATATAAAATCTTCGTGCATATATTTTGTTAATAAAGCATCGTGAAATCTCGTCCCACCCAATATTGATGTTAATCGCAACTGGTCGCCACCTGTAAACATAACGACGTCTGCAGCATTAATCCTTGCAACAATGGCGTCACTGTTGGCTTGCTCACGATTAAATATATTTAAAATATTACAATGTTTTGCACCAAGATGCGTAAACGCTTTGATGTATTCTGGACCGACAACATCTGGTATTTGAGATGCGGTAGTGATAATTTCTATGACAGAATCTTCCTGATGTTTGGATTCTGAAATTATTTTTTTTAATATACCTCTTTCAAAAAAATTGAGGTTTTTTTCAACATCTTGGTCGTATGTAACTTCGGAAAAACTTCCGACATTAACTGCTCCGCCAATGATGACTAATTTTCCAACAGATTTCATGCGAACAAAAATATGAAATTTCTCAATTGGAGCGCCTTAATTGGCTAAGAATCTTATGGTTTTTTTCTAGAATGATAAAAAATATATAATTAATGGCTTTAACGTAATTTTCTGATTTTATTTTAAATAAATTTATATAATCGTTTGATTTGGTGATTAATTTGTTTTATTATTTAATAATTTATTTCGAAAGTTTAATATTTTTAAACAAATCTATTATCTTTGATAAAATCAAAGCCTTTTGATTAATATTTATCCCTTAGAGAACTATGAAAATTGAAAAAATACAAGCGCTTCGCGGTCCTAATATTTGGAGTATAAGACGTAAAAAACTAATACAGATGCGCCTCAACTTAGAAGAGTTAGAGGATTACCCGACTAATAAAATAGAAGGCTTTAGAGAAAGAATAGAGCAATTGCTCCCGAGTATGTTCTTTCATAGATGCTCAGAGGGAGAACCTGGTGGTTTTTTCAAAAGAGTAGAGATGGGGACGTGGATGGGACATGTTATAGAACATATTGCCTTAGAAATCCAGACAATGGCAGGGATGGAAGTTGGATTTGGTAGGACAAGAGAGACTAAAACGCCAGGTATATACAACGTTGTTTTTAATTATGTTGAAGAGCAAGCTGGTATTTATGCGGCAGAAGAAGCTGTGAAAATTGCAGAAGCTCTAATTATCAACACAGAATATAGCATAGAAAACTGTGTGCAGACTCTTAGAGAAATTAGAGAGAGAGAACGACTAGGGCCTTCCACAGGAAGTATTGTAGAAGAGGCTGTCTCTAGAGATATACCTTGGATTAGATTGGGGAAAAACTCATTGGTGCAACTGGGTTATGGGATTAATCAACAGCGTTTTCAGGCAACAATTACAGGTAATACCAGTAGTATTGCAGTAGATATTGCTTGTAATAAAGAATTAACTAAAAAAATGTTAGGAGACGCAGCTATTCCTGTGCCTTCAGGGGATTTGGTTGTAGACAAAGATGGTCTTGAGCGTGTTGTCAAAAGAATTGGCTATCCTTTGGTACTAAAACCTTTGGACGGAAATCATGGTAAAGGAAGTACTATTAATGTTAATGATTTTGAAACTGCATTGGTAGGTCTAGAGCATGCTCAGAAGTATTCTAGAAGAGTTATTGTAGAGAAATTTATCACAGGGTTTGATTTTAGAATTTTAGTCATTAATCATAAGATGGTAGCTGCTGCCAGACGTGTACCAGCTCATGTTATTGGCGATGGAGAATTAACGATTCAGGAGTTGATAGATAAAGAAAATCAAGATCCAAGAAGAGGCTACGGTCACGAAAATGTTTTAACAGAAATTACTGTCGATAAAGATACCAATGAACTACTCCAGAAACTAAATTATACCCTCGAGACAATTCCTCAAAAAGGAGAAATAGTTTATCTTAAATCTACGGCTAATCTATCTACTGGAGGAACTTCTATAGATGTTACTGATATGATTCATCCAGAAAATGTTACAATGGCAGAACGAGTTTCTAGGATTATTGGGCTAGACGTATGCGGTATAGATATTATGGCAGAAAATCTTACACAACCGCTTAAAGAAAGTGGTGGTGCAATTTTAGAAGTTAATGCTGCTCCAGGATTTAGGATGCATTTGGCGCCAAGTGAAGGTTTGCCGAGAAATGTCGCTGCGCCAGTCGTTGATATGTTGTATCCTCAAGGTAAAGAATACAGAATTCCTATTATTGCGGTGACAGGAACTAACGGTAAAACCACCACAACACGTATTATTTCTCACATTGTTAAAAATAATGGACATCGCGTAGGATTTACGACGTCGGACGGAATTTATATTCAGAATACAATGTTGTCCAAAGGTGACACAACGGGACCTTTGTCTGCAGAATTTATTTTGAAAGATCCAACAGTAGAATTTGCGGTTTTAGAAACGGCGAGAGGTGGCATTTTGCGCTCTGGGCTTGGATTTTCTAAGTGTGATATTGGTGTATTGACTAATATTAAAGAAGATCATCTTGGGATGAATGATATTCATAACCTTAAAGATCTTACTCGAGTAAAACGTGTTGTTCTGGACGCTGTAAAGAAAGATGGTTGGGCGGTTATCAATGCAGATGATGATTATTCTATGAGGTTATCCACCGATTTGCATTGTAAAGTAGCCTTATTTAGTTTGGACGAAAATAATCCACACATTAAAAAATATGCTAAAGAAGGCAAAGTCACTTGTGTCTATGAGGATGGATTTATCACCATTAAAAAAGGAGAGTGGAAAATCAGGATAGAGCGTGTAAAGAACATTCCGATTACGATGGAAGGCAAAGCGAGATTCATGATTTCTAATGTTTTGGCAGCATCTTTGGCAGCCTATCTTTATGGTTTTGAGATTCCTAATATTGCGTTGGCGCTTACCACTTTTATCCCAAGTGCACATCTTACGCCAGGAAGATTAAATATTTTCAAATTCAAAAATTATAAAGTCATGATAGACTTCGCACATAATCCTGCTGGTTATGAGGCGATTGAAGACTTTCTGAAAAATGTTGAAGCCAATAAGAAAATCGGAATTATATCTGGAGTTGGGGACAGACGAGACGAAGATATCAAAGAATGTGGAAAAATTGCGGGAAGAATGTTCGATCATATTATCATTAGAAACGAAAAACATCTCCGCGGAAGAACCGAAGAAGAAATTAATGGATTAATCATTGATGGCATCCAAGAAGCTGGTGGTACAGTGAGTTACGAGATTATCCCGAAAGAGATTGATGCTTTGAAGCATGCGATTAATATGGCAGAAGAAGGGACTTTTATCACGGCGTTGAGTGATGTTATTTCTAATGCGATAGAGCTTGTCCAGGATTATCAAAATAAAGAATTGTTAGAAGATAATTAATCAAATTGGATGATAAACAAAACCGCTTCAGATCATAATTTGGAGCGGTTTTTTTAGATTAAATATTTTTATTTGTCGGGGAAAATAGCATAAGAACTTCCGATCCAGATAGCATCTTTTTTATTAAAATCTACATTAACCATTTCTGCTTTGGTCATTCTCACGATGTTGGCAACATAAGTTGGATTTTCATCTTCTGGATTCCAAAGGAAGAGAAGTCTAATTTCTGCTTTAGAAAAATCACCATTTATATCTTCGAAAATAGGTGCATAGCTCACTTTTCTTTGCAGGATAAAATGTTCTGGATGATCTATTCTTTGTAATGTTTCTTGCGTTGGATAGAGATCTACGCCACTTCCTGCAAACGAGAATAATGGTTTTAAAACAAAATTCTCAAGTTGTTCATCATCAGGAAATTCATTAGCAAAATAACTTTTCGGGATATAGTCATGCTGAAGTTTTGGCAAGATATACTTTGAAATTTTAAAAAACCAGTTAGGATGCGTCACCCATTCTACATCGACATCATCACGGAAATCAAATTCGGATTTGAAATTTTCTAAACGCTCTAATTCATCAAAAATTACACGATTATAGATTCTTTTAATCAAAATTAATTCGCCATTTTTCTCATAAAATAATTGTCGTCCTTGCTTTTTAATTTTACTAAGACACACCGTTTCTATGCCGGTAAAATCTTTGGTAACAACAAAATCAATATGTGTTTTTTGTTGCTCAGGATAGAGCTCTAACAAGATGACATTTTCCGGATTTTCTCCATTTAAAATAATTTTTTTGAAACTTTCAATGTATTCTTTTCTCGGAATATCAGTTTCAAGATCTTTTAAAAATGGATAAACTTCAAGGTTAGTTTCTTTATAAACTTGCTGAAAACCATACAGACTCGGGAAGGCTTGCAACTCTATTAATTGCGGAACAATCTCATCTTTTTCATTTTTACAAATGCCAAAATCTATTGCGAGAAAGTGCGGTTTTTCTGTATCATTTGGGACATAACTTTGCTCAGGAATTGCTTTTTCTAAAACGTTTTGTGGTAATTTTTTAATTTGATTAACAATCGCCTCCGAAGCATCCATTAGCTTTTTTCGAAAATCTTTGGTCAAAAATACGGGACTTTCTGACATCCTGAAACCTGGACCATCGCCATACTTTTCATTGATTAATTGTTTAACTTTATGATAAGTTTCGTCAGAAAAATGACTGTTAAATTGTTTTCGGTGGCTTGTTATCATTGTGTTTATTGTAAAAAGCTTTTCTCCAGATTTTTGGCAATATTCTCGTAAGCTTGTTGCAAAAACCTTGGTAAAATCTGTTGTTGGGTTAATATTATTTTGTCAGGATCATCTATTCTATCGATAGTTTCGAGGTATTTTTCTGTCCCAAAATTCTCAATCATAGCATTTTTATTATGATCGTCTTTCAGGTTTTCCATCATACTTTTGGGATTAGCTTCTGGATGAAACTGAGTTCCAAAAATTTCTGAAGAAAATCTAATTGCCATAATCGCTCTTTCTAGATGGATGTGTGGACGCATTTTTTCTATCGCGACAACAGCCATCTTAAGATTTTTAAGACGATCAACATTGGGTTCTATACATTGGTAAGCTCTAGAATCTACGGCGTAGAAAGGATCAGGGAGATTTTCTAATAAAAAATCACGCTTACCTTCTCTAGCTTTATGAATCGGCATCACACCAAAAGAATATGATTTTCTTAACGTTACATTGGCTAACTCCCAGTGGATAATCGCCAACTGAAAGGAATGGCAAATTAAAAATAGATATTTTTTTTGTTCGTTTTTTTGATTAAAATTCCAAATTTGATTTAAAAAATTAGCATAGATAGGTTCCCATTCGGCGCCATCTTTATGTGGATTTCCTGGACCTCCAGAAGAAATGAAAATATCATATTCTTCAACATTTGGAATTTCATTTTTATACCGAACATCAAAAATATCTACTGTGACGTGATCGCCTTTGCTATGCCTGAAAGCCTCTGCAAGCTCTATGATATTGCCCATTCCTTGGTTAGGATAGTTGTTATTCATGTCTAGAAGAGCGATTTTTATGTCATGATTCATAATTAGAAAATTTATTTAAAATTACACAATTGAAATTTAAACAAATCTTATATGTTATTTTTATTCCTGTATTTTATAATACACTTTTTTCTGTTTCGTAAATCATATAATCGACTACTTTTCTAATGTCGCCACCACTTTCGTTAAAAATCTGAAGTTGACGATCTGCTCCCGTTCCCATTTTTATAATTTCACGTGCATATTCTACTTCTTTTCTACAATTAAGATCGTCCACAACATCGTCGATAAAGAGTAATAACTCTTCTAAAAGATCAGCGTAAGGAACGCTGGTTTCTTTCCCGAAATCTATCAAACTGGCATTAATTCCGTCTTTGGATGCGCGCCATTTATTTTCATTTAATAATAATCTTCTGTAAGAACGGAAGCTTATGTTTTGTTGATGCATTTTGTAAATTTTGGCAACTAAAGATTGCATGATTGCTGCAAGGCAAGTGGTCTCTGCAATGGTAAAAGGCATATCGCAAATCCTGAATTCTATCGTTGGATAAAATGGATGAACCCGTAAGTCCCACCATATTTTTTTAGCATTATCTATGGTGCCTGTTTTTATCATAAGATTAACGTAAGCATCAAACTCTGCTACACTACTGAAGTAGCTTGGTATCCCAGTTCTTGGGAATTTGGCAAAAACTTCTTGACGATAAGATTTGAAACCTGTTAATCTACCTACCCAAAATGGAGAATTGGTAGATAATGCGTAAACGTGAGGCAAAAAATAACGCATTACATTTTGTATTCTGATGCCTTCTTCGCGATCCGGAATCCCTATATGGACGTGCAACCCGAAAATTAAATTAGATCTGGCAACGTCGCCCATATCGTTAACAATCTTGTCGTAACGGGCATCTCGGGTGATGATATTATCCTTCCAATGAGAAAAAGGATGTGTGCCACCGCCAGAAACTCTAAGTCCTTGCTCGTGAGCAACTTTTACAAGATGACGCCTTAATGTGGTGAGTTCTTCTTTGGCTTGTTGAATATTTTGACAGATGCCTGTTTCCATCTCTACGACAGATTCGTGCATTTCGTGTTTTAGGTTTTCGCTGAGAAGGGTTTTACCGCCTTCTAAGATTTTAGAAACATGAGAAACAAGATCTCTAGTTTCTGCATCTATAATTTGATATTCTTCTTCAATTCCTATGGTGAATTTGTGCATTTGTGTGGTGTATTTAATTGTTAGTCATCATTATAAGCTATTTATTTAGCCGTCTTTTTTACGAATTTCCCCCAAGAGATATTAGGTTTTCCGGGTACATATTCTTTAGCTTTTTCTACAGCTAATTTGGCCGAATGTTCTACAATCCAAGCAAAGTTTTCTTCGCCTACAGAATTTCTGTCAGCATCTGGTGCAGGATTACAGAAATCAATAGCGTATGGAATGCCATCTTTCACCGCAAATTCTACCGTGTTGAAATCATAGCCTAATTCTTCATTCATTTTTATGGTGTAGTCGTGGATGGTTTTTAGGATTTTTTTTAATTCTTTACCAGAATATTTAGATTCTGTTACGTAACGAAGATGTGGCTCATTCCTTGGCTCATACGGCATGATATGGACGTATTTTTGACCTAAACAATAGACACGATAATAATCATCAAAGATTATTTCTTCTTGTACCATCATGACCAATTGCTCAGTTTCTGATAGTTTATTCCATAGATCTTCTGGGCTTTCTACACGATAGACATTACGCCAACCGCCGCCATCATGAGGTTTCATATAGGCGGGAAATCCAACATAATCGAAAATATATTCCCAGTCGTGAGGGAATTTCAAGTTTCTAAAAGATGTTTCACTGGTATTGGTCGGTCTTTCGTGAGAAGGCAATAACACGGTTTTGGGTAACGGAATTCCTATTTTTGACATTAATGCATTGTTCAAAAATTTTTCGTCTGCGCTCCACCAAAAAGGATTATTAATGACATAAGTCCCATTAACTGCAGCATTTTTTAGATAAGCTCTGTAAAACGGAACGTCTTGCGAAATTCTATCAATAATTACAGCGTAACCGTAATCTGCGCCTTGCTCTAACTTGTCTATGGTAACGGGTTCTGCGATAATTTCGCCTTTACCTAATTCATTAACTTTATCGATAAAAGCCCAAGGAAATGTATCTTCCATCCCGAATAATATTCCAACTTTTTTTGCCATAATAATAGTGTGTATTTGTGAATTTAATTAATTGAAAAAATGATTGATGAATTTTGGCAAAACCATGCGCCATAACGGCCAATCGTGGTTAATCCATTTGGCTTCATCGTACCAATGGTTAATTTCTTTTTTGGATAATATATGCGCCATTTTTTTTGTTTTTTCTAAACAAATATCCTCATCTGAAGTGCTGAGAACGATGTGCATATGATTGTATTTCCAAGCTTCGTCGTTAATGACAAATTCTTCTGGGCAGTTATAATATATAAGATGGTCTTGATAATTTTCCATGAAATTTCTGATAGAGAATGCGCCAGACAAACAAAATAAATGAGATACTAAATCCGGAAATCTAAATGCAAAGTTAGCTGCATGGTAGCCTCCAAAACTGCAGCCTGCAATTGCAATACGATGTGTATGGTGCATTTTTTGTATAAACGGAATTAATTCTTGTGCTAAGAATCTCACGTATCTTTCGTAGTTTTCTATTCGGTCTTTTGGAGAAAGATGATTAGCATAAAAATTTTCTGCATCTAAGGTTTCTACATTATAGAGTTTCAGCTTTCCGCTTTCTGTAATATGAGAGATGCTGCCATTAAGATGGAAATCTGTATTCTGTGTATAAGAACCTTGTGACGTGGGAAACATAATCATAGGATAGCCTAATTCTCCTGTTACTTCTATCTTTATGGTTCTTCCTAAGATGTGAGAGTAGTAATCTGTATGTTCTATTTTTGGCATATTAACATCGGTATTTGTTTGGTTTTAAGATTGAGGTTTATCAGTTGGTGGTAAAATTTCGAGTAGGTTTTCTGTTATTTTATCAGCTGCTTCATCCAATCTTTGTTTTATTTTTTCTGCGCTATTAGATTGATAGACAATTCCTATGTGATAATCTTTGTCGATAAATTTTAGAACTTCAGCGTTTTCATAATGTTTGGTATCTGGATTTTTCTCTTTGGCGAGTGCAATGACCAATCCTGCAAAAAGATGTTGACTTGCTGTTACTGTATAATTTTTTTTGTGAAGAAGTGCATTTTCTAACTTTGCCCATTCTCGCCAAATATTAACACCAGTTGCTGCCTCTATCATATCAGGAATATGTGCGCCACCAACGCGCGATGAGGTTTCTAAAAAGTAATATTGTCCATCATCACCTAAGATATATTCGCTGTGAGTAGCACCATATTTAATATTAAATTTCTCTAAAACTTTTTGATTAATCTGTTCTAATTTTTTGTATTTAGAAGATTTTTCGTTCAAGGTTTTTGTTCTGAAAACACCTCCGTCATGAGACACTTTCATGGGTGGGGATAGGTATTTTGAACAGCTTGTAAAAACAATTTTGTGGTTGTAGACTAAGCAATCAACATGATAAACGCTTCCTGGTTTAAAGGATTCTAACAAGAATTTATACCGTTCACCTTTTAATTGATCTATTGCTTCCCAAAGTTGCTCTTCGGAGATTATTTTTTTTATGCCACTTGCAGAAGCTTCAGATCGAGGTTTTAGAACCCAAGGGCCAGGGTTTTCTGCAATAAATTGAGAAAGTTTTTCATCATTAAAAATGGCGGAAAATTCGGGGACATTTATGCCATGATCTAAAGCTTGTTGTCGCATTGCTAGCTTATCCCGAAAATAACGATGTGTTGTCTGTCCCATGCCTGGGATTCTGTAAGTTTCGCGGATCATTGCTGCTTTTTCTACATCATAATCGTCTAATGCTACAACAGCATCTATCTGATGGTCTTTCATCAAAAAAGAAAATCCCTGTACAAGATGATCTAGATTCCAGGTAGAAGGCGCAATTTCTGACATGTAATAAACTTCGTCAATGGCGTGCCATGGCCAATCTTTATCTTTAAGATTCTCGGAGGTTATCAAAATTACTTTGTTACCAAGTTTCTTAGATTCGTCTATAAAATCATAACCTTTATGATAACAAGAGATACAAACAATAGTTTTTTCCATCATACTGCGTTTTGTTTTAAATTAAATTGCTCCAAAAAATTAATAAGAAGCTGTACACCATAGCCTGTTGCAGCTTTTTCTTTAGCGTAATTGACATTCCCGAATACCATACCTGCGATATCAAGATGTGCCCAACTGGGATGTTCATTAATAAATTGTTCTAGAAATTTTGCTGCAACAATACAATCGCCATAAGGCTTAAGCGAAATATTTTTGTAATCAGCAACATCTGAGGAAAAATCATCTTTCCAGATATCCCAAAGAGGAAGATTCCAAAGTCGTTGATTGGTAGTATCGGCAGATTTTTCAATTTGATTTTTTAAACCTGAATTATTGCTAAACATTGCGCCACAAGTTGTCCCAAACATCCTCACAGCGCTTCCTGTCAAAGTTGCAAGGTCTATGATAGCATCGGTTTTATAATTTTTTGTGAGATAAGATAAGCCGTCTGCAAGCGTCATTCTGCCCTCTGCATCCGTATCTAAGACTTCAATAGTTTTTCCGTTATAAGCCGTGATAACATCGCTCGGAAGATAAGCTTCGTTAGAAACAGCATTGTCGGTAATTGGCAATATCGCAACAATATTAACAGGTAATTGTAACTCTGCTGCCGTGATTAAAGCGCCAATAACAGCCGTTGCACCTCCAAGATCGCTTTTCATATAATGAAGATTAGCTGAGGATTTTATAGAAATTCCGCCAGTGTCAAACAGTACGCATTTGCCCACCAATCCAACAGTTTTGACATCTTTTACAGACGATTGATATTCTAAAATAGTAAAGGCTGCATCTTGAGAACTCCCTTGATTAACAGCAACAAAAGCGCCCAAGCCTTTTTGGCGAGATTCTTCTCTATTAAAGGCTTTGTATGATAGATTATATTTTTCTGCAGTTTTTTCTAAGAAATTGGATATTTGAGACACTTTCTTTTGGTTAGCAGGTTTATTAATCCAATCCATTGCGGCAAATTGACCTTCGCAAAGTGCTTTTGCTTTTAAGCTTGTTTGATTCATTTGATTTTCGTCAAATTGAGGAATAATCAAGTTGAAGCCTTCTTGCCAAATTGTATGTGATGCTTGAAATGGATATTGATAAGTTCCTAAAAATAAACCTTCTACAAATGCTGAAAGTTGTGTCGGTGAAAAATTAGATTTAACCGAAGTCGCAATATTTTGTAGTTCTTCTTTATAATTAAATGCCAATTTTTGAGCAATTTCTCTCACTTCAAAATCTTGAGGTTGAGCTCCAAAACCAATTAGATAGTTAATCTCATGATCTTGAATATCAACAAAGAATTGACTTTTTTTAGCAGAGAAAAACAACGATATTTTATTAGAATAATTCGATTTTTCTAATTCCCAATCGGCTTCTGTAAAAAGGCAGAAATTCTGAGTTGTATGTTTATTTTGGTTAGAAATTTTAATCATGATTAATCTGTTCTTCTTGTAATTGTTTAATTTTTAATGGATCTTCTAAGCTGTCATAATACAGCCATTCTATAGCTCTTGGGAATTCTTGTGACCAATAGAATTCTTGATGTGTCCCTTCTATATTGATGCTTGTTTTAACTTCAAAATCAAAATAATCCTGCATCTCCCAATGTTGTAAAGCACTCTCGAATTTCTGGATTCTGTCAATCATTTCTGAGCCTTCTTTCTCACCGCCATATAGATAAACTTTAGTGTAAAAAGCTTTGCCAAAACGCATTAACGGGAAATTATTATTAGGTTCTACCCACAACGAAGGCGAAAAAATCATTAATTTAGAATAAACTTCAGGATAGAGAAATCCAGCGTAAATACTGATTAATCCACCTAAAGAACTACCGCCAATTCCTGTATTATCTCGGTCTTTTTTAGTCCTGTATTTTTTATCGACAAAAGGTTTTAGAGTATCGGAGATAAATCTTAAATATTTCTTGCCTTCTGCATCTTCCGTAACAAGTTCGTTATCGAAAATGTATTCTTTAATACGATCGCCATCTCCATGTTCTACGGCGATTACGATGAGATTTCCACGGCCATATTCTGCCAATAATGCCAGCTTTTTATCAATTTCCCAGTTTCCAAAAGTTGATTCTTCATTAAAAAGATTTTGTGCATCTTGGAGATACAAAACCGGATAACTCTCTGTAGAATTAGCGTAATTATAAGGTAATAATGCCCAGATTCTTCTTGTCTTATCTAGTTGTGGGATATAAAAGTCATCATCAATTAATTCTACAATTGGGAAATATTCATCTTTGAAAGGTCCCCAGTTTTTCCTCCATTTTTCCGCAAAATCGTTGGCATTTTTTTGATTTTTATTTACTTTTCTATTGGCTGTAATATTGTTTTTCTGGTCAAGTTCTACGTTTTCCCATCCGCCTTTGGTGTATTTGTATTCTATATTTTGAGGTAAATCTTCGTCATCTATTATAATATAATGTTCATCATTTTTTGAGCTAAGTTTATAGTGTGGATCCCGAGGGTTCCAAGCATTGAAATTGCCAGTTATGTATACCGGTCTTTCGTCTTCGTCATTTGTTTTTAAGCTGAATTTCATCTGAATGTTTTGTTTCGAAAAATTAATTTCAATCTAATTTATGAAAAATATTCATTTGTTTTGTTTTTGTTTTTAAATTAAATATTAATTAACTTAAATTTTGTTGATAATTAGTGTTGTGTTTTTATTTATTGTAAAATTGTTAATCTTGTTAATTTTTGTGATCTCTATTGAAGTTGTTATTATTTCTACAATTTTTGATTATATTAGTATCATCATAATTATAGAGTTAAGGCTATTTTTTTTGATTAATTTATGAAGAAATCCCAAAGCTTTTCGTTATTTACAGATTATGATATTTTCTTGTTTAGAGCAGGGAAACATTATCGACTTTACGAGAAATTTGGTTCTCATCCAGTAGTTATTGATGGGCAGACAGGGACTTATTTTGCTGTGTGGGCTCCTAATGCTTTAGCAGTTTCTGTGATTGGGGATTTTAATGATTGGGATTCTTCTCTTCATCAATTGGTAGGGCGCTGGGATCAATCTGGTATCTGGGAAGGGTTTATTGCTGATCTGGGAATTGGAGAGATTTATAAATATGCTATCAAAACTCAACAAAATATAGTTTTACAAAAAGGAGATCCTTTCGCTTTAAAGTGCGAACAAGCTATTTTGGCAGGGTCGATAATTACATCTACTTGGTATACTTGGGAAGATCAAAATTGGATTAAAAATAGAACAATCAACAACAGCCTTTCCGCTCCAATATCGGTTTATGAGATGCATCTTGCATCTTGGATGCGGGATGAAAATGACGGAGATAAGGTCCTTAATTATAGAGATATTGCAGAAAAATTAGTGCCTTATATTAAGGAAATGAATTTTACCCATGTTGAGTTAATGCCCGTGATGGAGTATCCGTATGATCCTAGCTGGGGTTATCAGATAACGGGGTTTTTTGCGGCGACTTCTCGATTTGGAAGTCCTCAAGATCTTATGTTTCTCATAGATCAACTTCACCAGAATAATATTGGTGTGATTTTGGATTGGGTGCCATCTCATTTTCCGGGTGATGCTAATGGCTTGCATCGTTTTGATGGTTCTTTTTTATATGAACATGAAGATCCAAGAAAAGGATTTCATCCAGATTGGAAATCTTATATTTTCAATTATGGAAGACCAGAGGTCAAATCCTTTTTGCTTAGTAATGCCGTTTTTTGGTTAGATCGCTATCATGCTGATGCTTTGCGTGTGGATGCGGTGACATCTATGTTACATCTCGATTATTCTAGAAATGAAGGCGAGTGGGAACCCAATATCCATGGTGATAATGTTAACCTTGAAGCTAAACAGTTTTTGCAAGAATTAAATATTGTTATCAACGAAAAATATCCCGATGTATTAACCATTGCTGAAGAAAGTTCTGATTTTCCTAAGTTGACACATCCCGTTGCAGATGGTGGTATTGGATTTAGCATGAAATGGATGATGGGTTGGATGCATGATACTTTGGATTATTTTAAAAAAGATCCTTTATATAGAAAATTTCATCAAGACAAAATAACCTTCACGAGCGTTTATATGTTTAACGAAAACTATATGATGCCTTTGTCACACGACGAAGTCGTGCATGGGAAGAGTAGTTTAATTTATAAAATGCACGGTGACGAATGGCAAAAATTTGCTAACCTAAGAGCGTTGTATGTCTATATGTTTAGTAATCCGGGTGCCAAATTGTTATTTATGGGTGATGAGTTTGCGCAGACTTCAGAATGGGATTTTAGCAAAGCTTTAGATTGGCATCTATTGCAGTATCCGATTCATCAATCATTACAAGAAACAGTTAAACAGCTTAATTACTTATATAAAACAGAAAAAGCTTTGTATGAAATCAATTATTCTGCTGAAGGATTTGAGTGGATTAATGGTGATGACAGAGATTATTCGGTGTTTATTTATTTAAGAAAAGGAAAAAGGAAAAAGGATATTATAATGACTATTCTTAACTTAACGCCTCAGGTGTTAGATTATAAAGTTGGGGTAGATGATGTGAAATGGAATGTTATTTTTAATTCTGATGACTTACAATATGGTGGAAGTGGTGTAGAGGCAATAATCTCTAATTCCGAAAAAAAGCCACTTATGAATCGGAAAAACAACATTACTATAAAGTTACCGCCATTATCAGGAATTATGTTAAAAGCCTTATAAACTATAAATACAAAAAATTGATATATGAAAATTTTTCATCTCGCAATGGAATGTTATCCGGTTGCCAAAGTTGGTGGATTGGCAGATGTTGTAGGCGCTTTGCCAAAATATCAGAATAAAATGGGGTTAGATGCCAGCGTAATTATGCCTTGGTATGACAAAGTCTATTTTTATGAACATGATTTTGAAGTTGTATTTGATGGATTAATTCATCAAGGGCCAGATATGTACCAGATTTTGGTATACAAAGAATTGGGAGATTCCTTAGGATTTCCTTTATATATGGTAAAGATCCCAGGATTGTTAGATAGAGAAAATGTGTACGGTTATCGTGATGAGTCGGAGCAGTTTTTGGCATTTCAGCATGGTGTTTTACATTGGTTGAGCGTATTGGAGATTAGACCAGATGTATTACATTGTCATGATTATCATGCGGGATTAATCCCTTTTATGATTGATAATTGTCCAGATTTTAAATTTTTAAAAGGTGTTAAAACAATTGGTACCATTCACAATGGAGAATATCAAGGTAGTATGTCATGGGAAATGTCAAGGTACTTTCCTTATTTTGATGAGAGCAAGTTTGGACTCCTAGATTGGAACGAAAGTATTAATCCTTTGGCTTCTTTAATTAAATGTTGCAATGCTTTTAATGCTGTTTCTAATGGTTATTTAGAAGAGCTGTTTTATAGCCTACAAGGTTTAGAAAGCTTAGTTGCTCAAGAATACAAAAAAGCATTTGGAATTATTAATGGGATTGATACAGAAGTTTGGGATCCAGAAACTGATATGATGCTGCATTTTAATTATTCGATAAAAAATGCAGAATTAGGAAAAAGGAACAACAAAGAAGAAATTTGTAACAATTATGGTCTTAATCCAGATTTACCATTATTCGGGTTTATCGGGAGATTTGCCAGAGAAAAAGGAGCAGATCTATTACCGGAAATTATAGAAAGAGCTATTGAAGAAACGCAAGGTGCTATTAATATAATAGTGCTAGGATCAGGAAATACTTATCTAGAACAAAAACTGAAAAGTCTTCAACAAATTTTTAACCAAAATTTTGCGCTAGATTTAGGGTATAAAGAGCATCTTTCACATCAAATTTATGCATCATCAGATTTTTTATTGATGCCTTCTCGGGTAGAGCCTTGTGGTCTTAATCAGATGTATGCGATGCGTTATGGGACCATTCCTATAGTGCGTTATACAGGCGGGTTAAAAGATACTGTAAGCGATATATCAACAGGAGGTAGTGGGCTTAATTTTGCTGACGCAACGGCGGATGATGCTGTTAATGCTATCAGAAGAGCTTTGTCTATTTTTCATCAGAAAGATACTTTGAAGGCATTGATAAATAATAACATGAAATTTAATTTTTCTTGGGAGCAATCTGCAGAAAATTACCTAAATTTATATAAATACTAAAAAAATATATGCCTTAGTACATTTATAAAATAACACCACACAATACACATATTATATGAAAGCAAATGTAATCTCCATAGTTCTAGGCGGTGGGCGAGGGTCAAGATTGTTTCCGCTAACGGATTCTAGATCAAAACCTGCTGTGCCTATTGCAGGAAAATACCGATTGGTAGATATTCCTATTTCTAATTGTCTTAACTCAGGCTATAATAGGATTTTAGTTTTAACACAGTTTAATTCGGCATCTCTTAACTCTCATATCAAGAATTCTTATCACTTTGATATCTTTAGTAGAGGTTTTGTGGATATTCTTGCAGCAGAACAAAATGTCGAAAATGATCAATGGTATCAAGGTACGGCAGATGCGGTGAGACAATCTATGAAACATCTTGCAAAGTATGATTATGATTATATTTTGATTTTGTCTGGAGATCAACTATATCAGATGGATTTTCGGGAGATGATAGAATTTCACCAAAAAAATAAAGGCGATATTACGATTGCTACCATACCAGTTAATGCGAAGGATGCTACAGGTTTTGGTATTTTAAAATCAGATGAAGGTGATAATATTACTGCTTTCACGGAGAAACCATCATTAGACGTTCTTCAAGATTGGAAATCAGAAGTCTGCGATAACAATAAAAATGAAGGCAAAGAATATCTAGCGTCAATGGGGATCTATGTGTTTTCTAAAAATGTATTGAGAAAATTATTTGAGGAAAACAATGGAGATGATTTTGGTAAAGATCTTATCCCTAGTGCTATAGAAAGTTATAAAACATTAAGCTTTCAATACAATGGATATTGGACGGATATTGGTACTATTGAGTCTTTTTATGAAGCTAATTTAGATTTGGCAAAAGATTTACCACAGTTCAATTTGTTCAGTAAGTCACCTATTTATACAAGAGCTAGGATGTTACCGCCATCTAAGATTAATGGATCTTATGTAAGCAAAGCAGTTTTTGGAGATGGCTGCATTATCTTGGCAGATAAGGTAGAGAACTCTATTATTGGTAATAGAACACGCATAGATACAGGGAGTACAATCGTTAATTCTTATATTATGGGCGCTGATTATTACCAAAGTACGGATGCTATTCTGGACAACGAAAAGCGAGATATCCCTAATATTGGTGTAGGTAAATATTGTTACATAGACAAAGCAATTTTAGACAAAAACTGTCAGATAGGTAATAATGTTCGGATTATTGGAGGAAGGCATCTTCCGGATGGTGATTATGAGAATCATTCGGTAAAAGATGGCATTGTCGTCATCAAGAAAAATGCAATTATAAAAGACGGAACTAATATTTCTTAATAAAAAGCCTTTAGATATTATATTTAAAGGCATTATTTTAAGATTTTGGCAATATATTTGCCAATGTTATTTTCAAATTATAGAAATGAAGAAATTATTATTAGTATGTACTATATTGATTGCGACTTTATCTTTTTCGCAATACAGTAATATTAATGCTGGAGAATCTTTAACGTACCGCATTCATTATGGCTTATTAACGGCTGGCTCTGCAACGCTTACTACATCCAATGTAGAATTTAATGGCAAACCTTATTTCTATGTCAAAGGTGTTGGGCGTACAAGTGGTGCAGTTAGGGCTTTCTTTAAGGTAGATGATGTTTATGAAAGCTATATTAATCTCTATGGCCAACCGTACTTCTATGTTAGAAATGTCGCCGAAGGTAGCTACAGACAGCACTTAGAAAGTACATTTAATCATGTTAATCATACGGTTTATTTAGTTGATAAAAAAAATACCGATAGAGCACCTAAGACCATTAATACCGTAAAAGATGTGCAAGATATGTTATCCAGTTTCTACTATTTAAGAAATTTGGATGCCAATCAGCTCAAAGTCGGAAGCATTATAAAAATGAATATCTGGATAGACGACGAGTTATTTCCTTTTCAATTAAAAGTGGCGGGTACAGAGAATGTTTCTACAAAATTTGGAAAAATTAATTGTCTTAAAATTATTCCGTCAGTGATGAGTGGTCGTGTTTTCAAAGAAAAAGAAGGTGTTACATTATGGGTTTCTAATGATGCCAATCGCGTACCTATTGCGATAAAGGCAGAGTTGGCAGTTGGCTCTCTTAAGGCAAGTATAGACAAGATTTCTGGAACCAAATATCCAGTTAATTTTATAAAATAATTTTCTTTCAATTAGGGCAATTCCCTCGCAGCCGCAATTCCTGGGCTCGGGGTCGGGCTGTCCGCTGTATCTTTTTCTTTTGTAGCTCGGACGGTTCCGCTACGCTCCACCGCCTCACTCCAAAAGAAAAAGGATGTCGCTTCCATCCCTATTGCGAATGTTGATGTGTTGATATGATGATTTGTTGATGCTACTTATATAATAGATTATTTTTAATTTTGGCTGACTTTGCGCTAAAGCACTATTAGTTTCAAACAAAAAAGCTTCCGTTTTATCATAAAACGGAAGCTTTTAATATTTTATTTAATTCAGTTTATAAAGATTTAAACTGATTAAGCATTCTTACATCATTTTCGAAGAACATACGGATGTCGCTCATTTGATAAAGTAACATGACGATTCTTTCAATTCCCATCCCGAAAGCATAACCACTGTATTTGTCAGCATCAATGTTTACGTTTTTAAGAACCGCAGGATCTACCATACCACAACCCATAATCTCTAACCAGCCAGTTCCTTTTGTGATTCTGTAATCGGTCTCAGAGTTAAGTCCCCAATAGACGTCTACTTCTGCACTTGGCTCTGTAAAAGGGAAGTAAGAAGGACGCATTCTGATTTTAGATTTTCCAAAAAGTTCAGTTGTAAAAAACTGAATTGTCTGCTTAAGGTCAGCAAAACTTACATTTTCATCAATATATAATCCTTCAATCTGATGGAAAATACAGTGAGAACGAGAAGATATTGCTTCGTTTCTGAACACTCTTCCTGGTGATAAAATACGGATTGGAGGCTGATTTTCTTCCATGTATCTTACCTGTACAGATGAGGTATGCGTACGTAATAATACATCAGGATTAGTTTCTATAAAGAAAGTATCCTGCATGTCTCTCGCTGGATGATATTCTGGAAGGTTAAGTGCCGTAAAGTTATGCCAATCGTCTTCTATCTCTGGTCCATCAGCAATGGCAAATCCAATAGATTTAAAGATTTCTATAATTCTGTTTTTCACAAGATTAATAGGATGTCTTGTTCCTAAGTCTAATGGAAAAGCAGGTTTTGTTAGATCATCTTTGATGATGCTACTTTGGCTTTCTGTGGCATTTTTTAACTCATCTAGTTTTGCCGCAACCGCTTGCTTTAGGGTATTGATTTTCTGACCAAAATCTTTCTTTTGATCGTTAGGAACTTCTTTAAATTTTTCAAAGAAATCATTCAATACACCTTTTTTTCCGCTATACTTTATACGGAATTGCTCGATTTCGTCTTTTACTGAGGAATTGAATTGTCCCACTTCTACCAGCAATTCATCAATTCTTTCTATCATTTTTAAAATATTGTAAGTTGCAAAAATACAATTTTATCCCGAAAAGGCATAAAAAAACTGCCTTTAGATAAAGGCAGTTGGTAATAATTTATTGAGATGTAATTATTTTTTCTCAATAGCCTTCACTTTAATCTGAAGAGTGATTTCATTTTTAATAAGTCCATTAGCAGCAGGAACCTGAAATTCTACACCGTAAAGTGTTCTGTCAATATCAGTTGGCTCAGATGCAATTTGTAATTCTCCATTTTCAATTTTAACATTTGCTTTAAAAGTAGCTGGTTTTGTAATACCTTTTAGTGTTAAATTTCCATCAAGAAGTGTATTGTAATCACTTCCTGCAGGAGCTTCTGATACTTTTGTGATTTCAAAAGATGCTGTTGGGAATTTTTCTGTGTCAAAAAAATCAGCACTCTTAAGGTGTCCATCTAATTTTGCTGCATTTTCTGCATCGTTTTTAATATCTTCGTTAGCAAGTGTTGTCATGTTAACAACAAATTTTCCGCTTTCTAATTTGTTATCTTTAACGGTAACTTCACCACTTTCAAATTTGATACCTCCAAAATGGCTTGTGTTTTCTGTTTTTACAACTTTGTAACCTTTCCATTCTACTTTACTATTCATAGTGTCTACAGCATATACAACACCGTCTTTGGTGGTTTGTACTTCATTAGATTCGCTAGTAACAGGTTTGTCTTTGCCACAAGAGATTGCTGTAATAGAAGATAGGGCAATGGCTAAAGCGATAAAATAACTGGATTTTTTCATTTTTTTGTAAAGTTTAGTTTTGTTATTCTGGCTAAGATAATCAAATTTTTAGAATTAATAAAATCCTTATTTTTGTAAGATGTTATTAGAAATTAATCATTTGGATTTTGGTTATTTGACCAATGAAAAACTATTTCAAAACTTTAATCTGAAGTTAGAAAAAGGGAAAATTATTGCACTCGCAGGAGAAAGCGGTTGTGGTAAGTCTACGTTGTTGAGTTTGATTTATGGTCTTCATGATTGGCAAAATGGTGATATTATTTTTGATAATGTAGTTTTAAAAGGCCCAAAAGGAAATCTTGTTCCTGGTGAGGCAGACATGAAATTGGTTGCTCAGAATTACGATCTAATGCCTTACGCAACGGTTTATGATAATATTGGTAAGTATATTTCTAACATTAATTTGACCGAAAAGAAAGAAAAGGTTTCTGAGCTTTTGGAAGTGGTAGGCTTAGAAGATTACGCCAAGGTTTTACCAAAGAATTTGAGTGGTGGTCAACAGCAGAGAGTTGCGATTGCGAGAGCATTGTCTGTGATGCCAAAGTTATTGTTACTGGATGAACCTTTTAGTAATTTAGATTCTTCGAGAAGGTATAAGTTGAGAGATCGATTTTTCAGTTATGTTAAAGATAAAGATTTATCAGTAATTATTTCTACACACAATTTAGAAGAAATATTACCTTGGGTAGATCAGGTTATCGTACTTAGAGATGGTCGATTATTGCAGAATGATTCTCCAGAAGCTACTTATCATCAGCCTTATAACGAGTATGTTGCAAGATTGCTAGGAGAAGTTAATGTATTTTCTGACGAAGAAAAAATAAAATGGAACCTACAGAAAAATTATTATTTCCCTAATCAGATAAAAACCTCTAGTCAAGGTATAGATGCAGAAATTGTTGAAAGTAGATTTGCTGGTTCTTATTATTGGAACAAATTAAAAATTAATCAAAAAGAAATTATTACTTATAGTGATAAAAAATTAGTGGATTCTCAAAAACTAATATTTTGTGACTAGAATTTCATAACATTGATTGATAGCATTTTGTACGAAGCGATCTTAATGTTATTTCAATTATTTTAGTCCATTAAAACTTGAATAAACTTTTAATAAAATCCTTGTTAAGATATTTGTCTAAAGGATAGATTTTTAAAAAGTGATTTCCAATGAATAATACTATTAGTACAATTGCAGGTTTATAGAAAAGATTAATAATACTACTGTCGAAGTTAGGTAGTAATATCACAATGTTAATTGCTAAAGAGCTTATAATTAGCGCGTAAAGCATTTCTATCGTGAAGGGCTGTACTTTGAATTTTATATAATTGAAGATGATTTTTATTAGATTGAATAATGTCAAAGAAATAGCTGTAGCTGCGGCCACGCCAATAATACCAAGATTAGTATTCTTTAAGAACAAAAAGTTGAGGCTTATCGTCATTACTGCTAAAAATAGCATCACAACGATATTGAATTTGTAGTATTTTGACAATGATATAATATGACTGTTAAAGCCTGTTGCTAAGTCAAACATAAAAGCAAATCCTAAAATCCAAACTACTGGTTCTGCCTGTTTTAATAGGTCGCCGTTTTTAATTAAATCTGTTAAAAATGGGAAGCCAACCAAGATGCATGAGAATAATGCCAATCCTAAAAAGAATAAACTAAGTGATGTTTTTTTGTAAAAACGATCTAATTCTGTAAAGTTATTTTCTGCAATGTTTTTATTAATAATCGGAGCCGAAATATTAAATAATCCCATCTGTGGAATATTAACGATAGTAACGATGGATAGTATGGTGCTGTAGATTCCGTTGGCTTCAAAATCTATATATTCTGCAATCATTATATTATCGATTCTCGTTGCTAAGAAATTCCCGATATTGCCTAAAAAACCAAAAAAACTATAACTGATGATGAGCTTCCAAAATTGATTTTGTTTAACATAATCTAAACTGAAATCAGGTCTTATTTTTTCTAGTTTATTGGCGTAAATTAAATATCCGAAAAACGTCAGGACAAACATTCCTAAAAAGAAGCTGTAAGCAACTTTCTCCGAAAACATAAAGTAAAAAAACAGACAAAAAGCACCTATGTTAGCTACTTTTGGGACGATATTCTCGAAGATATTCGGGATAACAATTCGTTTATAATTACTGATGTATTTGTTAAGAACCGCAGATAGCGCCAGTACTAATATTAGCGGCAATATGATGGCTTTCATTTCCCAAGATTTAGAATCTTTAAGAATTGGGAATATTTCGCAAATAAGGAAAAACGCAGCAACAAATATTACAAAATTGATGACGATACCAACTAAAGATAAGCTCAGTAGATTGTGATGTTTGCCATCTTCATTGGTTTGGTGGAAAAATTTAACATTAGAAAAAGACAACCCGAAAACGACAATCGGAAGCAGCATCTCTGCCGCAGGAAGTATAAGGCGCAACTTGCCATAAAACTCCATGTCATTGGTAAATATGAAAAATGTAGAAAAGATACCCAAGAGAGTACCAAGGTAACCAATGATGGAATATTTAAAACCTTGACGCGCGACAACACTCATGTTTGTTATTTAGTTATTCGGTAAGAAAATTATATTATTGATGTAAAATTTATAATTTTTAACATCTTTAGCGTTTTGCAAAAGTAAGAATTCTTCTGTTAATGTTTTTAATTTAAATGTTTCGCGCTCTAAGTAGTTGGCTTTGTAACCCCAACTTTCTATTTCGGAGATTAATTGCCATACAGGTTCTTTATGGTGACGTTGTTCCATTTCTACCATTAATGTTGGGCGGTGTTGGGAGATGGTATTTTTGGCGCCGCGTAAGGTTAGCATTTCGTTACCTTCTACATCAATTTTTATAAAATCAAGTCGTGATATATTAAGATTTAGTTCGTCCAAAGGTCTCACTTTTACCTTTTGTAAAACTGTTCTTTCTTCATTTTCTTCCAGGAAATCGACTTGTAAAGTGCCTCGTGTATGGATGTTTTGACCATTAATGATTGGTATTTTGAATTCGGCCTCTGTGTTCTCATTAGACAATGCAATGTCGAAAAGATTGATAAATGGAAATAAGCGATTCAGGCGTTTGTAAAGTTTAGCATTAGGCTCAAAGGCGTAGATGTTTTCGTGTTTTAGCCTGTTTTCTAAAATGAAAATGTAAGCGCCAACATTGGCACCAATGTCCAGAAATACGGAGTTCTTATCGAGATAATTGGAGAACCAAAGAAACTCTGGTTCTACAGATCTTTCAATAATATTTTTAGGCGTAAGACTAATAAGTTTTTTGTAAAAACGTTTTTTATAAAATGAAGGCGAAATGTATTGCAAGTATTCAGCTAATTGACTGTAAAGTTTCATGATAGGAAAATATGCTTTCTAACGATAAAACAGTTTATTTATTTTGAATTAATTATAATAAAATAAATTTTTTAATTAAAAATAACTATGATATCTAGAGGCTCTAAGAGTGATATATGTTTTTGTTAATAAAAGTAATCTAAAATTATCAAAATAAAAATTGTACCTTTGCAAAAATTTTATACAACTTAATGAAGTTATTTTCCGAGTCCAATCTTAATTCTGACATTCAGAAAGCGATTGGCGAGCTGGGCTACGAAAGCCCTACAGAAATCCAAAAACAGACTATCCCTTTTATCTTATCTGATATACGCGATCTAATCGCACTTGCGCAGACAGGGACAGGCAAAACAGCAGCGTTTTCGCTTCCGATTTTGGATATGATTGACGAAACGAGTCGCAAAATCCAATTTTTGGTGCTTTGTCCGACACGAGAATTATGTCTGCAGATTACAAAAGACATAAAGAATTATTCTAAATATCTACCAGAGATTAAGACTACAGCAGTCTACGGTGGTAGTAGTATTATGGATCAGATCCGCTCTTTGCGTGACAAACCACAGATTATTGTGGGGACACCAGGACGTGTGATAGATCTTATTAATCGTAAAGCTTTAGATTTTTCTGCCATTAACTGGTTAGTTTTAGATGAAGCTGATGAGATGTTGTCTATGGGTTTCAAAGATGATCTAGAAACGATCATGCAAGAAACGCCTGAGACTAAGCAAACTTTCTTGTTCTCTGCAACGATGAACAAAGAGGTAGAGCGTATCTCTAAGAATTATTTGACTAATCCTCACCGTATTTCTGTGGGTTCTATTAACGAGGTTAAGAAGAACATCAAGCATGAGTATTATGTGGTAGGTTACCGTCAGAAAAAAGAAGCTCTTAAGAGATTAATTGATGCTAATCCTAATCAGTATTCAATTATCTTTTGTAGAACAAGAATGGAAACGCAAGAAGTTGCAGATTTCTTAATGCAAAACGGATATGCTGCTGATGCTTTGCACGGTGACTTATCTCAAGCACAAAGAGATACTGTAATGAAGAAATTCCGTCTTAAGAACATTGATATCCTTGTAGCAACCGATGTTGCAGCAAGAGGATTAGATGTTAATTCTTTAACGCACGTTATCCATTTTTCTTTACCAGATGATCCAGAAGTGTTTGTACACAGAAGTGGTCGTACAGGTAGAGCTGGTAAAGATGGTATTTCTATGGCACTTATTAAGCCAGAAGAAAGCCGTAAGTTGAAGCAGATTAAATCTGTTACTAAGATTGATATCGTAGAGAAAAAAATACCAACAGGACAAGAGATTATTAAGTCTCAAGTAGGTGGTGTTTTCGAAAAACTATTGACTGAGCACGAAAATATCTTCGAATTTGACGAAAGTCTTATTCCAGATCTTTCTAACTTTACCAAAGAAGAATTGGTACACCAGTTATTGCAATTCCAATTGAAAGATATGGCATTGTATTACCAGAATCACAACGATTTAGTTGATGCTAAATTTAACAGTGACGACAGAGGTGGTAGCCGTAGAGATCGTGATAGAGATGGTAGAGGTAGAGATCGTGACAGAGGCGATAGAGATAGAGGAGGAAGAGATCGCGATAGAGGAAGCCGTGATGGCGGAAGAGATCGTGACGGTGGAAGAGATAGAGATGGTGGTAGCAGAGAGCGTCGTCCAAAACGTAATTCTGAAAACATGGTTAGATTTTTCTTTAACTTAGGGAAAAAAGATCAGTTGAAGAAAATGGATATGTTGGAGATCATCAATAAAGCTACATCTAAGTCTAAGAAACGTGCAGATATTGGAGATATAGAAATTTTAGAGAAATTTTCTTTCTTTGAAGTAGAAAAATCTTTCAAAGATGAAGTCCTAAAAGGATTAGAAACTCAGAAATTCAGAGGTAAAGATATGAGAGCAGAAGTTGCTAACTAATTGATACCAATTATCTTATAAATTAAGGTCTAGACGCTATGTTTAGGCCTTTTTTATTGGATTGTAATTTGAATTTAATGTTAATGATTATTTAACATAAAGTTATTATTTAACGCTTCATAAATATGGATATTTGCATAATTAAAAAATTGAACTAAAATGGGAATTGGAAATATCTTTAGAGCCTTCCAGCCGAAAGACAAAATTTTCTTTGATCTTTTCGAAAAAATAGCAGATGCCTTAGTTGACATGTCAAAAAACTTCCACGAAGGATTACTAGAATTTGATATCAACGACGAGTCTATGCTTAATCAGATGAGCGATTACGAGCATAAAATGGATGATCTTACTCATGAAGTTTTTGTCCAATTAGGCGAGAATTTCATCACTCCTTTTGATCGTGAAGATATTAGCCATCTGGCAACGGGACTAGATGATATTGCAGATTATATCTATGCTTCTGCCAAGTATATCTATCTTTATAAAGCTCCAGAAAACAAATCTTATTCTGAGTTTTCTTTATTAATCTATAAGTCTTGTTTAGAGATTAAAAAAGCTTTGGAAAACCTTAAAGATTTTAAAAACCCTAATGAGGTTAAAGAATCTTGTATCAAGATTAATTCTTACGAAAATATTGCAGATGACGTATTGAGCCAATCTATCGTAAAGCTTTTCGAAACGAATGATGCAATATTAATTATCAAACAAAAATCTATTTTAGATTATTTAGAAATTGTTACGGATAAAGCAGAAGATGTAGCTAATACTATGGAAAGTATTGTTATAAAATACGCATAAATCTATTCAGTAACCAAAATAAAAAAGAATGGATTTTCCAATTTTATTAATTGTTATTATTGCACTCGCATTAATATTTGACTATATCAACGGATTTCATGATGCTGCTAACTCTATTGCAACGATTGTATCCACAAAAGTATTAACGCCTTTTCAGGCTGTATTATGGGCTGCCGTTTGGAACTTTGCTGCATTTTTTATCGCCATGTATATCATTGGTGAATTTAAGATTGGTAATACAATAGCCAAAACGGTTAACGAAAATTTTATTAACCTCGAAGTTATTTTCGCTGGACTTATTGCCGCTATCGCTTGGAATCTTTTGACATGGTGGTTCGGTATACCGTCTTCATCTTCTCATACATTAATTGGTGGTTTTATTGGTGCAGCGTTAATGCATGCTTTGACTATGGATTATCATGCAGCCAAATTAGCTTATCCGGATTACTCGTTTTTAGAGACTTTAGGACAGGCTTTTAGGCAGTTATTTGATCAGGATATTGTTAAGTTTAAGGTTGTTATTCCGATATTTTTGTTCATTTTTATGGCACCTTTTATCGGGATGATTATATCAATAATTATCACTTTGATTATTATACAACTTTACAAAAGATCTAATCCACATAAGGCAGATAAGCAATTTAAGAAGCTTCAGCTTGTTTCTTCTGCAATGTTCAGTTTAGGACATGGTCTTAATGATGCTCAGAAAGTAATGGGTATTATTGGAGCAGCGGTAATTTATTATCATGTTAATATGCTTCAAGATCCTGTTTATCTTAATCTTGTAGGCGATCAAAGATTTAATTATTTTACAGAGCATTATATCTGGGTTCCATTAGTATCTTTTATTGCAATTGCCCTAGGGACAATGAGCGGTGGATGGAAGATTATTAAAACTATGGGGACTAGGATTACTAAAGTTACACCATTAGAAGGTGTAAGTGCAGAGACTGCCGGTGCTCTTACCTTATTTATCACGGATCACTTCGGTATTCCTGTTTCTACAACGCATACCGTAACAGGTGCTATTATTGGAGTAGGGCTTACTAAGAGAGTTTCTGCTGTAAGATGGGGTGTTACTGTAAGCCTTTTGTGGGCTTGGGTATTAACCATTCCTATCAGTGCAATTGTTGCAGGGATTACTTACTTAATTGTAATAGCTTTCTAAATCTTTAGAATTTTAAAATAAAATTAAACTTTGTCTATCTAGGCAAAGTTTTTTTTGTTTTGTGCGGTAATAGTACGTTTTAATTTTCCTTGATAAGATTTAAAAATTGTATTTTTGCGCTAAATGAACTTTATATGGAATTTTTAGAAGATTATCAAAAAATTGTATCAAAAGCAATAGATCAGCATATTTTTACCAGTCAGCCTTCTGAGTTGTATGATCCTATGAATTATATTATCTCTCATGGTGGCAAAAGATTACGACCTATGATGGTTATGATGGCTTGTGATCTATTTGGAGGTGATCTTGATAAAGCAATAAAGCCAGCTTTGGCAATAGAGTATTTTCATAATTTTACATTAATCCACGATGATATTATGGATGAGGCTCCGCTTCGTCGTAATAAGCCGACAATACACACTCTTCATGGTATTAATGTTGGTATTCTTTCTGGTGATGCATTACTTTTTAAGGCATTAGAGTTTTTTGGAGATTTAGAACCTGAGTTGTATAAAAAATGTATGGAAATATTTATTCATACAGGTTTGGTACTTTGTGAAGGGCAACAGTATGATGTTAATTTCGAAAATAGAAATGATGTTTCTAATGAGGATTACATTAAGATGATAACCTATAAAACTGGATCATTAAGTGCAGCATCTTTCCAAATTGGAGCATTAATCGCTGGGGCATCTCAAGCAGATTCTGAAGCAATATATAATTTTGGAAAACATGTAGGAATTGCTTTTCAGATTATGGATGATTATCTAGATGTATATGGCGATCAAGAATCTTTTGGTAAGAAACATGCAGGTGATATTTATGAAAATAAAAAGACCATTCTTTACCTTTTGGCATTAGAATATGCTAATGACGAAGAACGAAAAGAACTTAATTATTGGTATTCTAAAAAAACGGATAATGTTGATAAAATCTACAGCGTAGAGAAGATTTTCCGTAGAACAAAAGTCGAAGAGAAAGTACTTAGACTAGTACAACATCATAATGAAATTGCACAAAATTTCCTTAATAAAATTAATTTACCAGAAGACATGAAAAAACCTTTTGTTGAGCTTGCTAATTATTTATTAAAAAGAGACAGTTAATTTTTTAATTTAAAATTATATTATAATCCTATGATTTTTAGAACCGAAGTTGATATTAATGCTGTAGAAAAAAAGATAAATCTAGAAGATTCCATATTTTCCATAGGATCTTGTTTTGCCACAGAACTTCATGAGAAGTTGTCTGCAGGACAGCTGCAGAGTTTCAATAATCCTTACGGCACCTTGTTTAATCCTTATGCTATTAATCTATCTTTGGATAGGATTTATAAAGCGATTAGTTATCAAGAGTCAGATCTTATTTTGGCCAATGATTTGTTTATGAGTCTGGATCATCATTCTTCTTTTGATTCCAGATTTTCTCACCAGACTTTGGATATGATTAATGATAAGTTGCACCAAGCTAACCATTTTTTGCAAACTACCAATTGGGTAATTATTACCTATGGGACAGCTTTTGTATATGAGTTTTTGCCAAAAAATCAGTTGGTTGCTAATTGTCACAAGATCCCACAAAAATTCTTTAAGAAAAGATATTTAACAGATGCAGAGTTGCAGGGAAGTATATCTCAAACGATAGAAAACCTTAAAGATATTTGTCAAGAAGACGTTCAGATTTTGTTCACGGTATCGCCTGTACGTCATACCAAAGATGGGATGGTAGAGAATAGCTTGAGTAAAGCTAAATTGTTAACAGCAATCCATGATGTAATTCCTAATTATAGTAATTGTCATTATTTGCCAATTTATGAAATATTGATGGATGACTTACGTGATTATAGATTCTACAAAGATGATATGATCCATCCTAATTCTCAAGCAGTACAGTATATTTTTGAAAAGTTCGGAAGTGCCTTTTTCTCTGACGAAACTAAAGCTTTCATCAATGAGAATTTTAAAATCCAACAAGGATTGAATCATAAATCAAATGATGATAAAAATCCAAAATTTATTGCTTTTCAAGATGCATTACAAGAAAGAATAAAGACACAACAAGAAAAAGTAAAACATAATATTTTTTCTGATACAGAGAGATAATTTGGCTTTATAGCGTACATCAGCTAATTATTGCATCAATTTTCAACCTATTATCACATCAATAATGATAGACACACATACCCATTTATATTCAGAACAATTTGACGAGGACAGATCAGAGATGATACAACGTGCTTTGGATAAAGGTGTTGAAAAGTTTTTTCTACCAGCTATAGATTCTGAGACGCATCAGAAAATGATTGATTTAGAATCTCAATATCCTGATAATATGTTTTCTATGATGGGGCTTCATCCTTGCTCTGTATTGCCAGAATCTTGGGAAACCGAATTGCAAATCGTAGAAAAATGGCTTAACGATAGACCTTTTTGTGCTATTGGAGAGATTGGGATAGATTTGTACTGGGATAAATCTACTTTGGACATTCAGGTTAAAGCCTTCGAGAAGCAAATAGATTGGGCAATAGAGCGTGACTTACCGATTGTGATCCATACGAGAGATAGCTTTGATGAAACATTTGATGTTTTAGACCGAAAAAAACATCCAAAATTACGTGGTATTTTCCATTGTTTTTCTGGAAATCTAGACCAAGCTAATAGAGCTATAGATCTTGGTTTCAGCCTAGGAATTGGAGGTGTTGTGACTTTCAAAAATGGGAAGATAGATCAGTTTCTTAAAGAAATTCCGTTGGATAAAATCGTTCTAGAGACAGATTCTCCTTATTTGGCGCCTGTTCCTTATCGTGGAAAACGCAATGAAAGTGCTTATGTAGAATTAGTTGCAGGAAAATTAGTAGACATCTACGGAATTTCATTTACCGAAATAAACCGTATAACAACGGAAAACGCCGACAATATATTTTCAATTTAATATAAATTTGATGCCAGATACAAGTCCATTTGACACCATAAGATTTTATAATCCAGAAGAAGTACAACCTGCTTTACAATCGATGTTGAAACATCCGATGATGCAGGCTATGATGAAGTTTACTTTTCCAGATCTTCAAAGTAAAGATTTTGAAGAAATTTTCAGTTCCATTTTTTCAATTGAAGATTATCAAGATAAAGTCATATCCAAAAGTATTCTTAAAATTTTAGAACTCTCTTCAGACGGACTTAGCGTGTCTGGATTAGAGAATATCGACGCTAATAAAACACACCTTTATATTTCTAATCATAGAGATATTTTGTTGGATACAAGTTTGATAAATTTGGCATTACTACAAAATGGTTTTCAGTTAACAGCTTCCGCGATTGGTGATAACTTGGTGACGCGAGATATTTTTATGGTTTTGGCAAAGCTTAATCGTAACTTTTTAGTTAAAAGAGATGTTTCCCCAAGAGAACTATTGAAAAGTAGCCAAATCCTTTCTGAGTATATTCAGAATTTAATTCTAGAAAAAAAGCAATGTGTCTGGATTGCACAACGAGAAGGCAGGACCAAAGATGGTAACGATGCAACACATCCTGGCGTTCTAAAAATGTTGGCAATGGCTAATGGCAAAGACAATGTTTGTGATTATTTTACTAGACTTAATGTAATCCCAGTGAGTATTTCTTATGAATTTGACCCGACGGATAAATTAAAAACTGATAAAGCACATCAATCTCAACATTCTAAATCGGTTGTTAAGCATAAGAACGAAGATTTCAATAACGTTATGGCTGGTGTATTAGGACAGAAAAAGAGAATTCATATTCATTTTGGCACGTGTCTTAATCAAGATTTGAATTTGATTTCTGAGGCTACAGAAAATAATAATCAAAGAATCCAGTGTATTTCTAAAAAAATAGACGATCAGATTATTAGTAATTTTCACTTGTTCCCTAATAATTTTATAGCTTTTGATATTCAGAATAATAGCAATCAATTCAGAAACTATTATACTGAAAAAGAAAAAGATTTCTTTGTGAGAAGATTAGAGATGAGCATTGATAAAAATGATGACTATAAGCTGCAACATTATCTTGGGATGTATGCTAATCCTGTTAAAAATAAATTGGCCTTAGGCATTATATTATAAACAAAAACGGAAGCTAATTAGCTTCCGTTTTTTAGTTATTTCTTTCTGTAGAAATTACTTTTATTTTTTGGCTTCTCAGAGCGTTGTTGCGCTGCTGGCTTAGCTCTTTGCGTAAAAGGCTTGTTGTTAGAATCCCTTTTTTGTACCACAAGATTATCCGTATGATAAGGATGATCTTTCATTACTGGGATGCTTTTTCCGATTAGTTTTTCGGTGTTTTTTAGGTTAATAAGGTCTAATCCATCTACGAAAGAAAACGATGTTCCCTCGTTACCAGCACGACCTGTTCTTCCAATTCTGTGGACGTAAGTTTCTGCAACGTCTGATAATTCAAAGTTAAGAACGTATTTCAACTCATCAATATCAATACCTCTCGCAGCGATGTCTGTCGCCACCAAAACTCTTGTTTTTTTAGACTTGAAATTGCTTAACGCATTCTGACGTGCATTTTGAGATTTATTTCCGTGGATAGCTTCCGTAGAAATATTATCTTTCTGTAGTCGTCTGGCAATTTTGTCAGCGCCATGTTTTGTTCTAGAAAATACTAAAAGTTGATCTATTTTAGGATCTTTAAGAACGTGAATTAGTAGGTCTAATTTATCATCTTTATCTACCAAAAATACACTTTGCTGGATCGTTTCTGCCGTAGAAGATACTGGCGTTACTTCTACTTTTACTGGGTTATGAAGAATACTGTCAGCTAGTGAACTTATCTCTTTCGGCATGGTTGCAGAGAAAAATAAGGTTTGTCTTTTTTGAGGGATAAGTTTCAGGATTTTTTTAACATCGTGTACAAAACCCATATCTAACATTCTATCAGCTTCATCCAGAACAAAAATTTCTAGATCTCTAATGCTGATAATTCTTTGGTTGATAAAGTCTAATAATCTACCTGGCGTTGCGATCAATACATCTACGCCTTTTCTAAGCGCTGTTTCTTGCGCACCTTGCTTTACACCTCCGAAAATTACCAATGATCTTATCGGTAATTTTTTACCATAATCTTTGAAATTATCTTCAATCTGAATGGCTAATTCTCTGGTTGGAGTTAAGATTAAGGCTCTAATCTTTTTATTATTAGGAGAATGATTTTTTGCTAAATTTTGTAGGATAGGAATTGCAAAAGCTGCTGTTTTTCCTGTTCCGGTCTGGGCACATCCTAAGAAGTCTTGTCCGTTAAGAATAGTCGGAATTGCTTTTTCTTGGATAGGTGTAGGTTTTTCATAACCTTGTTGATTAAGCGCATCTAAGATAGGCTTAATGATTTGTAAGTCGCTAAATAACAATGTATAATTGTATTAAAATTAATGCGGGCGAAGTGGTTTACTTCTACATTTTGAGCAAATCTGCCCAAAAGAGCACGATTATTTTAAGTAATTTAATATTACTAGGTGGCTTTAGAATGCCGCGAAATATAGTGCAAAGATACATTAAAAAAAATAAAGCCTTTCATGTTATTTGAAAGGCTTTATTTTAAATTTTATAATGATTAGGTATTAACCGTGTAGTTTTTTCCAGATAACATCTTTAAGCTCCATTAATCCTTCGCCGGTAACGCCAGAAAAGAATATAGGTTTTCTATTTTCTGGGAATTCTGCTGAGATTTCACCTTTTAGTTCATCATCCAATAGATCTGATTTCGAAACCGAAATAACATAATCTTTATCCAATAACTCTGGGTTATATTCTTTCAATTCTTTTTCTAGAATCTCGAATTCTTTATAATGATTTTCAGAATCAGCTGGGACGATAAAGAGTAGGATAGAGTTACGCTCAATATGACGTAAGAAACGGTGACCAAGACCTTTGCCTTCTGCTGCGCCTTCTATAATACCTGGGATATCTGCCATTACAAAAGATTTGTAATTTCTGTAATCTACAATCCCTAAGTTAGGTGTTAATGTGGTGAAGGCATAATTAGCAATTTTAGGTTTAGCCGCAGAAACTGAAGCTAATAAGGTAGATTTACCTGCATTAGGGAAACCTACTAGTCCAACATCTGCTAATATTTTTAGTTCGAAAACCACAAAACCTTCTTGTCCGTCCATACCTGGCTGAGCATATCTTGGCGTTTGGTTAGTAGACGATTTGAAGTGCTCGTTACCAAGACCTCCTTTACCACCTTCCATCAAGATGATTTCTTGACCATCCTCCATGATTTCACCAATGATTTCGCCTTCTTCGTTTCTGGCAATCGTACCCAATGGAACTTCAATATAAATATCAGCACCATAAGCACCAGTCAATTGGTTTTTAGAACCATTCTGACCACGTTCTGCTTTAACGTGACGTGTGTATCTAAGTGGTAATAGCGTCCATTCTTGAGCATTACCTTTCATAATAACGTGACCACCACGACCACCATCTCCACCATCTGGACCTCCTTTCGGAATGTATTTTTCCCTACGAAGGTGTGCAGAGCCGGCACCACCGTGACCTGATTTACAATGAATTTTTACGTAATCTACAAAATTGGACATACTACTATTTTTTATTTATGAACAATGAGTTATAAGTTATGAAAA
Source organism: Chryseobacterium electrogenes (assembly GCF_053553015.1). Taxonomy (NCBI): domain Bacteria; kingdom Pseudomonadati; phylum Bacteroidota; class Flavobacteriia; order Flavobacteriales; family Weeksellaceae; genus Chryseobacterium; species Chryseobacterium electrogenes. Next base: position 360,014 of record NZ_JBNPPB010000002.1, read on the forward strand.
GATCATACCTTATAACTCATTAGCTATAACTTTTTATGTTATTTAATTTTTTCTACTTCTGCAAAAAGTTTTTCTGCAATCTCCGGAATGTCTCCAATCCCGTTAACTTCTACATATTTGCCTTGTTGCTTATAAAGCTCTGCTACTTCGGCAGTTTTTGCATAATATTCTTTGATACGGTTGTGGATGATTTCTTCGTTGCTATCATCTGTTCTTCCGCTGGTTTCTCCTCTTTTTAAAAGACGATTGACAAGGATATCATCTTCTACAACTAATGCTAGACAAATGCTGATATTAGCGTTAAGCTCTTTCTCTACAATTTGCTCTAATGCTTCGGTTTGTGTTGCTGTTCTAGGAAAACCATCAAATATAAAACCTGCTGCATCGGTTGGTTTTCTTAGTTCGTCTATTAACATATCAATGGTTACTTGATCCGGAACCAATTGTCCTTTGTCTATGTAAGACTTTGCAAGAATGCCTAATTCTGTATTGTTTTTGATATTAAAACGGAAAAGGTCACCTGTAGAAATTTGTTTTAGATTGTATTTCTCGATAAGATGTTGCGCTTGCGTCCCTTTTCCACTTCCCGGAGGACCAAATAATACTAAGTTAATCATTTTATTTTAGATTTATTTCTAAGTATGATAAAGTATCACACTATAATTTAGTGATTAATACTACCGTCTTCTAATTGATAAAGATCTTTGAGGTTTCTGCCTAATTCATCATAATCTAATCCGTAACCTAGTACAAATTTGTTAGGAATTTCTTTACCTACATAATCTATCTTGAACTCCTTCTTGTAAACATCAGGCTTTAATAATAAAGATGCTATTTTTACAGACTTAGGACGTTGTGTTTCTGTAAAATATTGGAAAAGATTTTCAACCGTATTTCCTGTATCTACAATATCTTCCATAAGGATGATATGTCTGTCTTTAACATCTTTGGTAAGTTCCATTTCTTTGAAAACGATTCCTGAAGACTGTGTCCCAACGTAAGAACTCATTTTGATAAAGCCAATCTCGCATTCGCCAGGATAAGCTTTAATAAAATCTGAAAAAAACTGTATAACACCGCTTAGTACGCCGATGAAAATAGGTCTTTCATTTTTATATTCTTCGTAAACTTCTTTCGCCATTCTATCGACGATTTCTAAGATTTCTTCGTGTTTTAGATAAGGGACGAAGTTTTTGTCGTGAACTTTTATACTTTCCATACAATTATTAAGAAAGTGCAAAATTACGGATTTTAATTAATTAATAACTAATTAATATAATGCATTATTGAAGTTATTTTATGGTAACAATAATGTATTGTGTTTATAATTTGCATTAATCTTACTTATTTTGGGTGATGTGTAGTGTTGTTGATAGGTAATTATAGTTACATTTGCCATCCTTTTAACTAAATTAATATTTCTATGAAGAAAAATCTATTATTGGCTTTTGCAAGTGTATTTATGTTTAATATATCTGCTTATGCACAAGAAACTAAAATCTCATTCGAAGCACAAGAAGGCTTTGTACTAGGTGCTTTTGATGGGCAAAAAGGCTGGAACAATTGGGGATATGTTGATAGAGACCATTCTAATATTGTTAACTCTATTGCGTCTGATGGTGTTAATTCTGTGCATGTTATATCTAATGAAGCACAAGAAGGAAATTGGGGAGGGATTCTTTATAAAGTGCCTCAATATAATAAAATATCTATTTCTGCTGATGTTTATTTGGATTCTAGAGGTGCGTCAGATTATGATATGTTAACGCTTTATAGTTCAGATATAAAGCCGTATGAGCGTATCGGAGGATTTCGCTTTTTTTATGATGACGAGATAGATATTGGTAATGACGACAGCGGTGTAACCATTAATTGGGTGCAGAAAAAATGGTATAATCTGAAAGTAAATATTGACTTTACCGCAAAAAAAATAGATTATTTTGTAGATAATGTTAAAGTTACCACGACGACTTTTAATAAAAGTATAAGGTCGATTTTAGAATTTGATTTCGAATTGGATAATGAAGGATCAGGTTTTAAAGTGGATAATGTGAAAATTCAGGATCTTAACAAGTTGGCGGTTGATGATGTTTCTCAAAAATCGTTGAAGATTTATCCCAATCCGGTTAGTGATATTTTGAATATAGAATCTCAAGAAAAGATAGAAAATATAACTATTTTTGATGTTAATGCTAAAGTAGTTTTAACTGCGAAATCTTCTAATCAACTTAAGCTAGAAAATCTTTCAGCTGGTATTTATTTAATTAAAATTAAAACGAAAGATCGAGAGTTTACGGAGAAGTTTATTAAGAAATAACAAGAATAATTAAGTCCTGTTTGATTTTTTCAAATGGGATTTTTTTTTAAATTAAATTTATGGTTGTGCTGATTCTAAAATGATAATTGAATCCCATACAATATTTAATAGATTATCTTTGCCAAAATAAAACGAATTTTTATGTCTTTTGAATCTTTAGGATTATCACACAATATTATAAAATCGGTTAAGAAGTTAGGTTTTCTCAAGCCTTTTCCTATCCAAGAACAGACTATACCAGTACTGTTAGAAGGAAAAGATTTGATGGGCATTGCACAGACGGGTTCTGGGAAAACAGCATGTTTTGTTATGCCTATTCTAGATAAGCTTCAGAATGAAGAAGTGAAAAAAGATCGTAATGTACAAGTTCTGGTTTTAGTTCCTACGCGAGAATTAGCAGTACAGATTGATGATGTCTTTCGTGCTTTTACAGAGAACTTAAAACGAGAAATTAGAACCATGGCGGTATATGGCGGAGTTTCTATTAATCCTCAGATGAAAGGCCTTTTTGGTGTAGAAGTTTTGGTCGCAACGCCTGGGAGATTGCTGGATCTGATTGAGCATAAGGCAATTAGTATTTCTCAGATTAAACATTTGGTGATTGATGAGGCAGATAAAATGTTTCAATTGGGTTTTGATGAAGAAATGAACAAGCTTTTTCAGTTGATGCCGGTTGTAAAACAGACTGCTTTATTTTCTGCAACGCTTAATGATAAGGTTGAAGATATCAAAAAACGTTTAACCATCAATCCTACTTTGGTAGAAATCAAGAAGGAAGAAATAGATGTAGATCAAATTACACAGATTGCTTACCATGTTACCAATGAGTCTAAAGGACCTTTTTTGAGGTATTTGATAAAAGAACAAGGCATAAAACAAGCTTTGATTTTTGCATCATCCACAAGAACTGCAGATAATTTAGTTGAAAAATTAAAGAAAAATAAAATTCCGGCAAGCGCAATCCACGGGAAGAAATCTCAAGGAGCAAGAACATCGGGGCTTAAGGATTTTAAAGAAGGCGATAATCAGATTTTGGTAGCGACGGATCTTATTGGTCGTGGGATTCATATTGATGATTTAGAAGTTGTTATTAATTATGAATTGCCACGTTCACCATTAGACTACGTTCATAGAATAGGAAGAACAGGACGTGCAGAAAAGTCTGGTATGGCGATTACATTGTTAACAGATGATGATTTGCATCATTTTAAAATCATACAGAAAAAAATGGGCAAAAGAGTAGAGATTAAAGCCACAGATGATATTAATCTTCACGGATATTAGATTAATAATTTGATACTATTAAAGCCAGTCATTGCGATTGGCTTTTTTTTATTATTGTAAAAACTTGGCTTTTTTAGAAAATATATTTCCAGTAGATGATTAAGCCAACAACGATGGCGGATATTGTGGATAATAGAACTGCTCCGCCAGCAATATCTTTTATAATGCCTATTTTTTTATCAAAATCAGGTTGAATGTAATCGCAAATTTTTTCGATGCAAGTGTTAATGGCTTCGGTAGTTAATACGAAAAAAGAAATACCCAGAATAGCGACGATTTCCCAAGGTTGAAGTCCTAAAATGAAGATTAAACATAAATTAATCAACAGTCCTAAACAATGAATCTGGAAATTTCTTTCATTTTTTATCAAGAATGCTAAACCTTTAAAAGTGAAATAAAAGCTTCTGTACAAAGGCGGTTTTTTCATTCCGTAAATTTAATTGATTTAATTGACTTTAAAATTATCAACAAATATAGATAAAACGTAAAATTGTTAGTAATTTATTAGAAATCAGAATCAGAATCAGCATTAATTTTTTATCTTTGTGAATCGAAATAATTAGCTTTTATGAGATTTATTGTTGCTAGTGGCGAATTACAAAAAGCCTTACAGACTGTAAGTGGCGTGATTTCTGGTTCGCAATCCAGACCTATTTTGGAGAACTATCTTTTTGAGTTAGAACAAAATAACTTAAAAATCACAGCTTCTGATGGAGAAACAACCTTGATAACATCAATCGATGTCATGTCTGATGACAGTGGGAAGATGGCCGTACCTGCTAAGATTTTTCAAGATTTCTTAAAAACCTATGGTGAGCAACCTTTGACTTTAGTGATCAAAGATGCGCCAGAAGGTAATGGGAGTGTCTTAGAAATTTTGGACGAAAAGGATAATTTTTCTGTTGCATTAGATAATGCAGAAGATTATCCAGAATTACCAGAATTTGATGCTTCTCAGAAAGTAATCATGCCTGGTGGTGTATTGGCAGAAGCTTTGAGCAATACTTTATTTGCGACAAGTAATGATTCTCTTCGTCCTGTGATGACTGGTGTTTTGTTTCAATTTGGAGAGACAGAGACTAATTTTGTTTCTACAGATTCTCACAGATTGGTGGTTTATAAAAGAACCGATTTGCAGAATGCAGAGCCTATGGAGTTTATTATGCCGAAAAAACCATTGGCTATTTTCAAAAATATTCTAAATAATTCTGCCGACGAGGTGACAATAGAATTTAATGAAAATATGGCGAAATTTACTTTTGGTAATAATACATGGATCTGTCGTTTGATAGACGGAAGATATCCTAACTACAACGCCGTAATTCCTAAAGAAAATCCTAATGTGTTGACGATTAACAGAAGTTTGTTATTAGGTTCTATACGTAGAGCTTCTATCATGTCTAACAAGTCAACCAATCAAGTGAGATTTAAGCTATCAGGTAATGTTCTTCATCTTCATGCAGAAGATACAGAATATGCTAACAAGGCGGATATGCAAATCCCTTGTGATTATAATGGCGAAGATATTAATATCGGATTTAGTTCTAAATTTTTAACAGAAATGTTATCTGTTTTAAATGCTGATGATATCACTTTCAAAATGTCACAGCCTAACAGACCTGGTATCATAGAGCCTGTGGATGGTTTAGAAGATAATGAAAATATTCTTATGCTTTCTATGCCTGTAATAGGATTGTAAATTAGAAAATATAAATAATTAAATTTGAGACGTAAGTCTCAAATTTTGTTTAACATCTATAACTTTTTTAGAGAAAATACAATAATTATTAATTGTGAATTCTCTTTTTTAAATTAAATTTTAAAATGAAAATATCAAATAATTGGCTTAAAGATTATATTAAAACCAATTTAACTTCAGAAAAGATCGGGATATTTCTTACAGATATTGGTCTAGAAGTAGAAGGTATTGATAAATATGAAAGCATTAAAGGTAGCTTAGAAGGTATCGTTGTTGGGAAGGTTTTGACTTGTGAGAAACATCCTAATGCAGATAAGTTAAGTAAAACTACAGTCGATGTTGGTAACGGTAATGTTCTTAATATTGTTTGTGGTGCGCCTAATGTTGCTGCTGGGCAGATTGTACCTGTTGCAGTTGTAGGAGCTAAAATCTATGACAAAACTGGTAATTTCTTCGAAATTAAAAAAGCAAAAATCCGTGGTGAAGCTTCAGAAGGGATGATCTGTGCAGAAGATGAGTTGGGATTGTCAGATAATCATGCAGGTATCATGGTTTTAGACGAAACTAACTATAAAGTTGGTGATGCATTTGCTAATTACTTTGAGTTAACTAATGATGAAGTTTATGAGATAGGATTAACGCCTAATCGTACGGATGCAATGTCACATTATGGTGTTGCTAGAGATCTTCATGCTTATTTGTCTTCTAATAATCTAGGTTCAGAATTTTCAAAAGTAGAGTCTGTTGCGTTGCAATCGCAAGGTTCTCATGATTTTAAAATAGAAATTGAAGATGCTGCATTAACGCCGCGTTATCTTGGCGCTGTGATAGAAAATGTACAAGTTGCAGATTCGCCAGCTTGGTTGCAAGATCGTATTAAATCGATTGGACTTTCGCCTATTAATAATATTGTAGATATTACTAATTATATTCTACATGCTTACGCGCAACCTTTGCATGCTTTTGATGCTGATAAAATTGCAAATAAAACAGTAATTGTTGGTAAATCGGAAGAAGGAAAAGTTTTCACAACTCTAGATGGAGTTGAGAGAAAGCTTAACGGTTCTGAGATTATGATAAAAGATGGTAATCAAGATCCAATGTGTATTGCCGGAGTTTTTGGTGGAGAGAATAGTGGAGTTTCTGCTACGACCAAAACTATATTTTTAGAAAGTGCTTACTTTAATCCAGTGGCGATTAGAAAAGCTTCTAAAGCTCATGGATTGAATACAGATACATCTTTCCGTTTTGAGAGAGGTGTAGATCCTAATAATACTAAGACAGCATTAACACATGCTATTAAGTTAATTCAGGATATTGCAGGAGGTAAGTTAGTAGGTGATATTCTAGAGCATTATCCAACTAAGATAGAGCCACATTATGTTGTGCTTCGTCATTCTAAAGTTGATCAGATTCTAGGCATCAAAATCCACCGTGAGAAGATCAAAGAAATTTTAAAATCTCTTGAAATTACCGTGCTTAACGAAATTACAAATGGACTAGAGTTATCAGTTCCTGCGTACCGTGCAGATGTTACCAGAGAAATTGATGTTATAGAAGAGCTTTTAAGAATCTACGGCTATAACAAAATAGATGCGCCTAAGAAAATGTCTTTCTCTCATGTGAAACTTAATCTTAATGATCAGGATGTTCTAGAGAACGCTTGGGCTAGAACATTACAGAGTCAAGGTTTTAACGAGGTGATGAATAATTCTTTGACATCTGTTAAGGATGAAACTAATGCTGTTAAGTTGCTTAATCCATTAAGTAATGAGTTGTCTACGATGAGAAAGTCTTTATTAGAAGGTCTTTTGCAAAATGCAGCTTATAATATCAATCGTAAAAATCCAAATATTAAATTCTTCGAGTTGGGTAAAATTTATCACAAATTCGAGAAATATGAAGAAAGAAAACAATTGGCAATTTTAACAACAGGAAGAGATGTTTCAGAGAACTGGTTGCAGCCTAAGAGCAGTGCAGATTTCTTTAGATTGAAAGCTTATGTTAAAATCCTTTTAGATAAATTAAATATTAATATCACCGAAAAAGCTCTAGAAGACACTCGTTTTTCTGATGCATTGGAGTTAATTTCTGGAGGGAAAACAATCGCTAGATTAGGGAAAGTTGCACCAGCTTTATTGAAAGATGCTGATGTTGATCAAGATGTTTTTTATGCTGAGATTGAGCTAGAAATTTGTCAGGCTTTAAGAAGTACGGATAATTTTAAATTTGTGGATATTCCTAAATTTAACAAAACCAGAAGAGATCTTGCGTTGTTGGTTGATAAGTCAATTTCTTATGCGGAAGTTTATGAGTTGGCTAAGAAAAATAAGTCACCTTTCTTAAGAGAAATTAATCTTTTTGATGTTTACGAAGGTAAGAATTTGCCAGAAGGTAAGAAGTCTTATGCTGTAAGTTTTGAATTGCTTAATGAGGAAAAAACTCTAGAAGATAAAGATATCTCAGAAGTTATGAATGCTTTGATTAAGTCTTTTGAGAAAGAGCTTGGCGCAGAATTAAGAGGTTAATTATCTGTAATCAGAATACTGTATAAAAGGCGGAAAATATTAATTTCCGCCTTTTTTTGTATTTAATTTGATGTTTTATAATTTTTCATTTTTAATTTCTTCAACCACTTCAGGGTTTAATAAAGTTGATATATCTCCAAAGTTAGAGAAGTCACCTTCTGCTATTTTTCTTAATATTCTACGCATGATTTTTCCAGATCTTGTTTTAGGTAATGCGGATACAAATTGTATTTTATCCAACTTAGCAATTGGTCCAATTTGATCAGAAATTAATTGGTTAATTTCCTTTTTCAGGTTGTCTTTATCACGACTTTCTCCTGTTTCCTTAAGAATAACAAAGCCATACAATGCATTGCCCTTAACATCGTGAGGGTACCCTACAATTGCAGATTCTGCTACGGCTGGATGTTGGTTAATGCTATCTTCTATTGGCGCTGTACCAAGATTGTGACCAGAGACTATGATAACATCATCTACACGACCAGTAATTCTGTAGTAGCCAACTTCATCTCGTAATGCGCCATCACCTGTAAAATATTTACCAGGAAAAGCACTGAAGTAAGTTTCTTTGTAACGTTGATGATCTCCCCAGATTGTTCTGGCAATTCCTGGCCATGGGAATCTTATACATAGATTTCCTGTAACTTGGTTTCCTGTGATTTCGTTACGCTTATCGTCCATTAATACAGGTTGTATACCAGGAAGTGGAAGTGTAGCGTAGGTTGGTTTGGTTGGTGTTACAAAAGGAAGGGGAGAGATTAATATTCCGCCAGTTTCTGTTTGCCACCATGTATCAACTATCGGACATTTTTTTTGACCAACATGATCGTTAAACCAATGCCAAGCCTCGTCATTGATAGGTTCTCCAACTGATCCTATTACTTTTAAAGAACTTAGATCGTGCTTGTCTACCCAATCTGTACTTTCTTTAGCGAGAGATCTGATCGCGGTAGGTGCTGTATAAAACTGAGTGATTTTATGTTTGCCTATAACTTGCCAAAAACGATCTGGTTCTGGATAAGTTGGCACACCTTCGAAGATGACGGTTGTTGCGCCATTGCAAAGTGGTCCGTAGAGGATGTAAGAATGTCCTGTGATCCAACCAATATCTGCTGTACACCAATAAATATCATTTTCTTGATAATCAAATACATTTTTGAAAGTGTAAGCAGTGTAGACCATGTAGCCAGCGCAAGTATGCAGCATGCCTTTTGGTTTTCCTGTTGATCCAGATGTGTAGAGTATAAATAAAGGATCTTCTGCATCCATAACTTTCGTGACGTAATCAGAAGAAGCCTTTGGAAAATAATCGTCGACTAAAAAATCGCGACCTTCTTTTAGTTGGATCTCGTTGTGAGTTCTTTTTACAACTAATACTTTTTCTATTGTTTCTGTTTTTTCTAAAGCTTCGTCTACAATACTTTTTAGGTCGAGAGTTTTGTTACCTCGGTAGCTTCCATCAGAGCAAACGATGAGTTTTGCACTGCAATCATTAGCTCTAGATGCAATAGCTGAAGCAGAAAATCCTGCAAAAATAACAGAATGTACAGCACCCATTTTGGCGCAAGCTAGCATGGTGATCGCAAGTTCTGGTATCATCGGGAGGTAGATACACACGCGGTCTCCACGTTGTACGCCCATTTCTTCAAGAACATTAGCCATTTTACAAACTCTTTCGTGGAGGTCTTTGTATGTTATATGCTGTGCTTCTTCTTCGGGATTATTAGGTTCGAAAATGATGGCAGTTTTGTCACCGCGAGATTCTAAATGTCTGTCTAGACAGTTTTTTGTAATGTTAAGTTTTGCATTTTTAAACCATTTGATTTTGGCTTCTTCCATATCAAAATCAACAACTTTACTCCAGCGCTGGTACCAAACAAAATTTTCATCCGCAATCTTATCCCAAAATTTCTTAGGGTTTTTTATGGATTTTTTATACTCTTTAAAATAATCAGGTAAATTATGTATTTGGTACTTATTCATAGGGGTGACTTTTTATTCTTTTAAAGTTAAAGTGCATTTGATTTCATAAAATTTTGATATGATTAAGAAAGATTAATGTTTCCTTAATTAAGCTTGTAATCTATTAATCATTATGCGTTTCTAAATTACTAAAAATGTATAATACACAATGCAGTTTTGTAATAAAAATTAGCAAAATTTTTAACAATTGCTTAATGAGGTATTAATACTAATAATGTTATATATCTAATAATTAGGTAATTGAACTTTTGTAACAGGTGTTTTTATCTTTTTTTATACATGTTTGAAGATATTATTTGCTTTTATTGATTAATTGTAAGTTAATTTTTTTAAATAAAATTGTTTTGTAAAGTTATTTTATCTTAAATTTGCCGCTTTAATAGATGTAAATACATGAAAATAGAAGTTTCCTCAGATAAACATTTGAAATATGTTGAGGAAATCCAACAGGAAATGGAGGATTCTGCAAAAAAAAGAGGAACAGGCATTGCTAAGCGAAGTCTGAGTTACCTCAGTAAAAAGATTATAGATGGCAATGCGGTGATTGCATTGGATGACGATGGTGTCTGGGCGGGTTTTTGTTATGTGGAAACCTGGACACATGGGAAATTTGTAGCTAATTCTGGATTAATTGTTTCGCCGCCTTTTAGGAATCATGGTTTGGCGACTGAGATTAAGAAAAAAGTATTTCAATTGTCTAAAGAAAAATATCCTACAGCTAAGATTTTTGGTTTAACAACTGGTTTAGCGGTGATGAAAATTAATAGTGAGTTAGGTTATAAACCAGTTATTTATTCAGAATTAACGCAAGATGAAGAATTTTGGAGTGGTTGTAAGAACTGTGTTAACTACGATATTTTAATGAGTAAGGAGCGGAAAAATTGCCTTTGTACGGCGATGCTTTTTACACCAAATCTTGCACCTAATAATATAGAACAAAAAAATAACGAAGATGAAGAAAAGTGTAGTATTAGCATTTAGTGGAGGTCTGGATACATCATATTGTGCAAAATATTTGAGTCAGATTTTAGGCTACGATGTTCATGCTGTGACTATTAATACAGGAGGGTTTGATGATAATGACGAAGCTGAATTAAGATCTCGTGCAGAGAAACTGGGTGTCAAATCTTATACTTTTATCAATGCAGAAAACGACTATTATAACGATTGCGTAAAGTATTTAATCTTTGGAAATGTTCTGAAAAATGATACTTATCCTTTGTCGGTGAGCGCTGAGCGCACCATTCAGGCGCAGAATGTCGCAAAATATGCACGAGAAATTAATGCTTCGGCGATTGCGCATGGTAGTACTGGCGCGGGAAATGATCAGGTTAGATTTGATTTGATTTTCCAGGTGATGTGTCCTGAGATGGAAATTATAACGCCGATTCGCGATCAGTCCTTGTCTCGAGAAGAAGAGATTAATTTTCTTAAAGAACATGACTATGATATGGATTTCGAAAAAGCGCAATATTCCATTAATAAAGGGCTTTGGGGGACTTCGGTTGGTGGTAAAGAAACACTGACATCACGTCATCATTTGCCAGAAAATGCTTTTCCTTCACAGGTTGTAAAAACCGAATCTTTTGAGTTAGAAATCGAGTTCAAGAATGGTGAGATTATAACTGTTAACGGCGTTCAATTTGATAATCCGGTGACTGCAATTCATAATATAGAAACCTTGGCTTCGGCCTATGGCATTGGTCGCGATATCCACGTTGGAGACACGATTGTTGGGATTAAAGGTCGGGTAGGATTTGAGGCAGCAGCAGCTTTGGTGATTATAAAAGCACACCATTTATTAGAAAAGCATACCTTATCAAAATACCAACAAACTATAAAATCACAATTATCGGATTGGTACGGAAACTGGCTTCACGAGGCGCTTTTCCTTGATCCTGTAATGCGAGATATAGAAGCGTTTTTCAGCAATTCTCAAAAAGCCGTTAACGGAAAAGTATTCATAACACTTTATCCTTATCGATTCGTTTTGAACGGGATTGAATCTGAGAATGATCTTATGTCGGATAAATTTGGAAGCTACGGCGAAGCTAATCTCGCTTGGAGTGGGCAAGATGTCAAAGGTTTTACTAAAGTTTTAAGTAATTCATTGTCCATTTATCATCAGATTAATAAGAGTTTATAATATTATTTTGGCAGCTATTTCCGCCCTCCGTTCCCGCTATTTTCTTCTTTTTTTTAAAAAAAAAAGAAAATGAGCTCCACTCAGGTCGGGCTGCGAGCGATTCAATGGTTGAAAAATGTTTTTTTTAGAAAAGTAAAAAAAGTATCTAATCCAGAAAATCGAAATTTAAAATAAAAGTTGACGCATTTAGCGTTTAAAAATACAAATGAAAAAATCAGTAGGAATCATTGGAGCAACAGGTTATACAGGATCAGAATTAGTGCGATTGCTAGTATTTCATCCTAATATAGAGATTAAGATGTTGTTCAGTAGATCTAATTCTGGGACGAGAATTTCTGAATTATATCCAGATTTAGAATCAGTTTGCGATCTGACTTTAACTAACGATATTCAATCAGTTGATATTCTTTTTCTGTGTTTGCCTCATCAGGAAAGTCGCAATTGGTTACTTCAGAATCTTATTAATGACGATACTTTGGTAATAGATTTAGGAAATGATTTTCGTTTAGACAATCAGTTGGGAGATCGTCAGTTTATCTATGGACTTCCAGAACTTAACAAACCTGATGTACAATCTGCCAAAAGCATTGCAAATCCAGGGTGTTTTGCGACGGCAATTCAGTTGGCGTTGTTGCCATTAGCGGAGAAGCAATTATTAGCGGAAGTTTACACAACGGGAATTACGGGAAGTACAGGTGCTGGACAATCTTTACAGTCAACGACGCATTTTACATGGCGAAATGATAATATATCTGCTTACAAAACATTGACTCATCAGCATGTTGATGAGATTGTACAGAATGTTAATCAACTTAATAAAAATGAGATTAAGTTACATTTTGTGCCTTGGAGAGGTGATTTTGCGAGAGGTATTTTTACAAGTTCTACTTTGAGGTCAGATCTTTCGTTGGATGAATTATTTGATCTTTATGAAAAGTTTTATCATAATCATTCTTTTGTGTCAATTTCGAAGAAGCCAATTGATATGAAACAAGTAGTCAATACCAACCAGTGCAAAATTCATATTGAAAAAAATAAGGATATGATCGTGGTTCATTCTGTAATTGATAATCTTTTGAAAGGCGCTTCTGGGCAAGCGGTACAAAACATGAATCTCGCTAATGGCTGGGATCAGAATCTTGGACTTAATTTAAAATCGATAGCATTTTAAGACAAGTCAACAACCAACTTATAACAATTAAGATAATGAATTTATTTGACGTATATCCTTTATTTAATATCAATCCTGTAAAGGCTCAAGGTTCTTTTCTTTGGGATGACAATGGACAACAATATTTAGACTTTTATGGTGGTCATGCAGTGATTTCCATTGGGCATAATCATCCGCATTATCAGACAAAACTGAAAGATCAATTAGATAAAATATCATTTTATTCTAACTCGGTGCAGAATCATTTGCAAACCGAATTAGCACAAAAACTAGGCGAGATTTCGGGTTATGAAGATTACACGCTTTTCCTTTGTAATTCTGGCGCAGAGGCTAACGAAAACGCTTTGAAATTGGCATCTTTTCACAACGGAAAAAAGAAAGTCATTTACTTTTCTGGTGCGTTTCATGGTCGTACATCTGCATCGGTTGCGGTCACTGATAATCCAAAAATTGTTGCGCCAGTCAATCAATCGGAGAATTTTATCAAGTGTGATTTTAACAATGTTTCTCAGTTAGAAGAACTATTTAATCAACATAAAAATGAAATTTCTGCCGTCATCATAGAAGGCATTCAAGGCGTTGGTGGAATTATCTTGCCAACTGAAGAATTTATAAAAAGTATAGCAAAGCTTTGCAAAGAACATAATTCGGTTTTGATTTTAGACGAAGTTCAGTCGGGTTACGGACGTTCGGGCAAGTTTTTCGCGCATCAAGAATTTGATATTCAGCCGGACCTTATCACTTTGGCGAAGGGTATGGGCAACGGATTTCCGATTGCGGGCGTTATGATTAACCCGAAATTTGAAGCCAGCAACGGATTATTGGGAACAACTTTTGGCGGTAATCATTTGGCTTGTGCGGCAGGAATTGCAGTTTTGGACGTCATCAAAAACGAAAATCTTGTAGAAAATGCTGAGAAAATTGGAGCGTACATAGAGGATAATATTAAAAGTTTTAATCATATAAAATCCATCAGGCGTCGAGGTTTGATGATCGGGATCGAGCTGGATGTTCCATGCGCAGAGATCCGTGCTGAGTTGCTGGCTAAGCATCATGTTTTCACCGGAAATGCTAATGATAAAGCGGTTTTGAGGATTTTGCCAGCACTTAATATTACAACAGAAGAAGCCGATATTTTTATTGAAGCTTTAGAAAAAACTTTAAAATCCATTGACAAAAAAGAGATCTTAACGAGTAGCAATTAGAATAATTTTGGCAGCTATTTCCGTCCTCCGTTCCCGCTTTTTTATTTTTTTAGGAAAAAGAAAAAGAGCTCCACTCAGGCCGGGCTGCGATGTCGACAACAAAGTCAAAGTTGATTACGAAAATCTAAGATTCAAAATTTACAATGGTTATAAAACAACAAAAATGAAAAATTTCACATCAGTAGAAGATATTAATGATCTTCAATCCATGATAAAAAAAGCCATTGAGATTAAGGTAAATCCATTGGCAGAACCCAATAAAGGAAACGGAAAAACCATTGGTTTGGTTTTCCTTAATTCTAGCCTGAGAACGAGATTAAGCAGCCAGATTGCTGCGCAGAATTTAGGACTAAATGTTCTCATTCTTAATGCCGCTCAAGAAGCCTGGAATCTAGAATTTGCAGATGGTGCTGTGATGGATGGCGGTACGGTAGAGCATATTAAAGATGCAATAGAAGTGCTTAATCAATATTGTGATATCATTGCAGTGCGTTGTTTTGCGGGCATGACATCCAAAGAAGATGACGTTAACGAGAGTATCTTGAGTCAGTTTTTAAAATACGCCAAAGTGCCGGTTGTTTCTCTAGAATCTGCTACCAGACATCCATTGCAGAGTTTTGCAGATTGTATCACAATCACGGAAAACTGGACAGAAAAAAGAAAACCAAAAGTTGTGTTGACTTGGGCGCCTCACGTAAAGCCGATTGCTCATGCGGTTGCCAATTCCTTTGCAGAATGGATGCAAGAGATGGATGTGGATTTTGTGATTGCTAATCCAGAACATTATGATTTGGATCCAGCTTTTGTTAAGGACTCGGTGGTGGTTCATAATCAGGATGAAGCTTTGAAAGATGCTGATTTTGTTTATGTTAAAAATTGGTCGTCGTTTGAGAATTATGCAACAATGCCGAATGTTGAAGATCAATGGCTGCTAACCCAAGAAAAGTTGAAGCTAACTAATAACGCAAAAGTGATGCATTGTCTTCCTGTGCGTCGTAATGTAGAGTTGAGCGATGATGTGATGGATAGTGATAATTCAATTATTTATCAACAAGCAAAAAACCGAATTTTCTCTGCTCAGGCTGTTTTTAGCAAAATTTTAGATCAATTATAAACGGTCTTATTATAGAAGAACAAAATAGATAAAGAAGTTGCAGATCATCAAGAAGATATCTCGTTTCTAAAAATGACAAATGTGAATGACATGAAAGATAAATTATATATCATAAAGATAGGCGGTGCTTTAATTGACGACGAAAAAGATCTGGATGCTTTTCTAGAGAAGTTTGCGAAGATTTCTGTACCTAAAATTTTGGTTCACGGTGGCGGAAAATTAACCAACACTTTGGCAGATAAACTTCATGTTCCGCAGCAGATGGTAGATGGCAGACGCGTTACAGATGCAGATACTTTGGATATTGCAACCATGGTCTATGCTGGGAAAATCAATAAAAATATCGTGGCAAAACTACAACAATGGGATTGCAATGCGATGGGATTTTCTGGTGCAGATGCTAATCTTATTCAGGCAGAAAAAAGAGAAATTGTTAATGTAGACTATGGTTTTGTAGGAGATGTTAACCGTAAAAGTGTCAATTCTAAAATGATTAGAAAGTTCTTGAAACTCAATCTTATTCCTGTGTTTTCTGCAATAACGCACGATCATCACGGCGATTTGCTTAATACCAATGCAGATTCTATTGCATCTGTTTTGGCGCAAGCATTGTCTAGTAAATTTGAAGTAGAACTTTTATTTTGTTTCGATAAAGATGGCGTGTTAGAAGATATTAACAATCCTGAGTCTGTCGTTGAAACTTTAGATCAAAAAAAATATAAACAATTAATAAAAGCTGGAAAACTTAATAAAGGTATTTTACCAAAACTTAAAAATGCTTTTTCGGCAATAGATAATAATGTGAACAAGGTTTTCTTAATCAACGAAACCAAATTACAACAACATATAACCCATGACAACCAAGGAACCGAAATCTGTTTATAACACAACAGAATTGCTAGATAACGCCACCAAATTATTAAAGAAACTTATCGCAACGCCTTCTCTTAGCAAAGATGAATATGATGTGTCTTTAGTGATAGAGAGTTTTTTTAAAGAGAAAAATATTACAACTAATCGTTTTAAAAATAACATTTGGGCAACCAACAAACATTTTGATGAAGCTAAACCGTCAATTCTTCTCAATACGCATCACGACACAGTAAAGCCTAATAAAGCTTATACTCTTGACCCTTTTATTCCCGTGGAAAAAGAAGGGAAAATTTTTGGCTTAGGAAGTAATGATGCTGGTGCTTCTTTGGTGACAATGGCGCAGGTTTTTCTTCATTTTTATGAAGCAGAAAATCTATCACATAATCTCATTATTGCATTGACGGCTGAAGAAGAAATCTCTGGATTAGACGGCATCGAAGCGCTTTTTCCGCAACTTCCTAAGATTGATCTTGCCATTGTTGGAGAACCTACCAAGATGAATCTCGCTATTGCAGAAAAAGGTCTTTTGGTCATTGATGGCGAAATGATTGGCACGGCTTCTCATGCGGCGCATCCTAATGATGACAATGCCATTGAGAAATGCATGGCAGATTTGCAACATATTCTTAATTATAAATTCCCGAAGATTTCAGATTATTTGGGTGAGGTAAAAGTGACGCTTTCTGTGATTAATGCAGGGACTCAGCATAATGTCGTGCCAGAAAAATGCAACTTTACATTAGATGTTCGTGTGACGGACGCTTATACTAATCAGGAAGTTTTTGACATTATTCAGTCAGAGATGAAATCTACTTTGACGCCAAGATCTTTCAGGCTTAACTCTTCTAAGATCGATATCGGTCATCCATTGGTACAAGCTGGGATTGCTTTGGGGAGGACAACTTACGGATCTCCAACATCGTCCGATCAGGCGATTATTCCGTGTACATCGGTTAAGATTGGACCTGGAGATAGTCTGAGATCACACACGGCAGATGAGTTTATTTATATCCAAGAACTTAAAGAAGGTATTGAGATTTACATCAATATTTTAGAGAAAGTTCTTTAATCGAAGTTAAAATTTGAACGGGGAGAATTAATTTTTATCCTTTTAAAATTTAGTTTCAAAAATTTATTAAAATGAAAAAAATTTGGCAAAAAGATCAGCAAAAATCGAATGATATCGTTAACACTTTTACGGTGGGTAGAGATTTAGATTTTGATGATAGACTTGCAAAATATGATGTGTTGGGGTCTATTGCACATTGCAAAATGCTCGCTGAAGTTGGTCTTATTTCAAAAGAAGAATCGATAGATATGTTGGCGGTTTTAGATCAAATTTTGGTTGATATTGAGAATAATCAGTTTGTGATTGATCAATCTGCAGAAGATATTCATTCTCAGATAGAATCTATTTTAATTGAGAAACTAGGAGATGTCGGGAAGAAAATCCACACGGCGCGATCAAGAAACGATCAAGTTTTGTTGGATATCAAGTTATATCTGTTAGAAGAAATTAGAGAAATTGGGGAGTTGACGGATGTTTTTTTTCAGCATTTAATTACTTTGGCGCATCAGCATAAAAATGTTTTGTTACCAGGTTATACGCACTTTCAGATTGCGATGCCATCATCATTTGGGCTTTGGTTTGGGGCTTATGCAGAAGCTTTGGTGGACGATCTAGAATTGTTGTTGTCTGTTAAAAATATCATTAATAAGAATCCTCTGGGTTCGGCGGCTGGATATGGTTCTTCGTTTCCGATTGATAGAGAAAGTACGACATATCATTTAGGTTTTAAGACGCTTAATTTTAATTCGGTTTATGCTCAGATGACACGTGGGAAATCAGAGAAATTGCTGGCGTCATCTATGTCTGTTTTGGCAGGAACGTTGAGTAAATTTTCTTATGATGTTTGTTTGTATCTCAGTCAGAATTTTGATTTTATTAGCTTCCCGAAGGAGTTTACAACAGGAAGTAGCATTATGCCGCACAAGAAAAATCCAGATATTTTTGAGTTGGTAAGAGCACGTTGTAATCGCATTCAGTCGTTACCTAATGAGTTGATTTTGCTGACTAATAATCTGCCTTCTGGCTACCATCGAGATTTACAATTAACAAAAGAAATATTATTTCCGGCAATAGATTCTCTTAAAGAATGTCTTGAGATTCTTAATTATACTTTACCAAATATTGAAGTTAAAAACCATATTTTGGAAGACGAAAAGTATAAATATCTCTTTAGTGTTGAGAAAATTAATGAAGAAGTAAAAGCGGGATTATCTTTCCGGGATGCTTATGTCAAAGTTGGCCAGGAGATAGAGAATAACGAATTTGATTTCAAAACAGAACATCTCAATCACACGCACAAAGGCAGCATCGGAAATCTCGGTCTAGAAGAAATCGAATATCAGTTTAACAAAATTAAAGAGAAATTAAGAGCTTAATCTAGCTTGAAAGTTGTTGTTTTTTTAACCTCATGTAATACGATAGAGCTGTGGTATTGACTAATATTAGGCGTATTAGAAATCACATTAACAGTAAAGTCGTTATAAGAATTAATATCCTTAGCAACAATTTTTAGCATATAATCATATTCGCCAGAAAGGCTGAAGATTTCTTGGATCTCATCGTATTTCATAATATAATCTTCAAAAGCTTCTAACATTTTTTTAGACTGCTCTTTTAGGCGAATATTACAATACATAACAATGTTAAGGCCTAGTTTTTCTCGGTTAAGGAGAGCAACATATTTCTCAACGATATTTTGTTTTTCTAGTTGCTTTATACGTTCGTAGGTTGGGGTAAAAGTTAGACCAATTCTCTCAGAGATTTCTTTTACTGATAAAGTTGAATCTTCCTGAAGAATACCGAGAATCATCCTGTCTTTCGCGTCCATAATAATTTAGATTTTAACAAAAATAGAAAATAAAATACAATAACCATGATAAGATAAAAAATACTTAGTTTTAATAACTTAATTTTTGTGGATTACATAAAAACTTCTATCTTTGCAGTTAATGAATAAAATAGTATTGATATCATTAGATTTACCGGGCGATGCCGCCCTTTACGATATTTATTAATAAAAGCGAAGATTGTTGTCTTCGCTTTTTTTGTGTTCAAAAACTAAATTATTATGCTAAATACAACAGAATTAAGTGTCGATAAGATTAATAAAATAATCCAAGATGCGACAGACATCTCTCAAGGGAGATCGATGAAAGTTAAAGGTCAAGTTTTTGTTTCTAATCTTTTTTTTGAAGATAGTACAAGGACTAAAACTAGTTTTGATGTTGCGGAGAGAAAGCTAGGATTAGAAGTTATCCCTTTTGATGTTATGCACAGCTCGGTTAACAAGGGCGAAAGTCTTTTTGATACCGTAAAAACCATCGAAAGTATTGGAGTTAATTTAGTAGTTATTCGACATAAGAAAGATCGTTTCTATGAAGAATTGAAAAATATCAATATTCCAGTTATTAACGCAGGAGACGGCACAGGAAATCATCCTTCGCAGTGTATCTTGGATTTGTTAACAATTTACCAGGAATTTGGGAAGTTTGAGAACCTGAAAATAGGGATTGTAGGCGATGTAAAACACAGTAGAGTTGCTAATTCTGACGCCGAAGCCTTGAGGAAGTTAGGTGCTAAAGTTTACTTTTCTGGACCAGAGCATTGGTTTGATGAAGGGACAATTATCAACGGAACTTTTCTTGATCTAGACCAACTAATAAAAGAGGTTGATGTATTAATGTTATTGAGAATTCAGCATGAAAGACACGATTCTAAAATCAGTTTTTCGCCAGAAGAATATCATAAAAAATATGGACTCACCAAAGAGAGAGAGAAAATGATGAAGCCTAATGCTATAATTATGCATCCAGCACCAATTAATAGAGGTGTTGAGATTGATACAAATTTGGTAGAAGGCAAGCGATCAAGAATTTTTAAACAAATGCAAAATGGCGTTTTTGCAAGAATGGCAATTCTAAAAGACGCTTTGGAGCAACAAGGATTTGAATTTGAATCAACGAAATAAGATAGACGATTTTATAAATAAGGCTAAATATAGTCTGATTTTTTAAGGTCTGAAATCTAACATCTAATAAAAAAATGAAAAAGAAATTAATTTTAGAAACTGGCGAAATCTTCCTAGGAAATGGTTTTGGCGCTAATCATGATACCGATGGCGAGGTAGTTTTCAATACCGGAATGACCGGCTATCAGGAGCTTATCTCTGATCCGTCATATTGCGGACAGATGGTGTGCATGACTTATCCTTTGATCGGAAATTATGGCATTAACCGTGACGATTACGAAAGTATAGAACCTGCGATTAAAGGTCTAATTGTCAAAGAAATTTGTGATTTACCATCCAATTTCAGAACTCAAATGGACTTAAACGAGTTTTTTGAGAGAAAGAATCTTTCTGGTATTTCTGGGATTGACACGAGAAGATTAACCAGAATTTTGAGAAATCAAGGTGTTGTCAAAGGCAAGATTGTTAATGCAGACGCCGATGAAAGCTCAGTTATTGAAGAACTTAAATCTAAAATTTTCCAGATTAACCAAGTGGAGCAAGTTTCTACCAAAACATCTTATGCTAATCCAGGAAGAGGTTTCAAGGTGGTGTTGGTGGATTTTGGTGCCAAATTAGGAATCATTAGAGAATTATCCCAAAGAAACTGTGATATCATAGTGGTATCACAAGATACCACCGCCGAAGAAATCCTGATGATGGATCCGGACGGCATTATGCTATCCAATGGTCCTGGCGATCCACAAGATGTGCCTCAGGCTTTGGATATGATTAGAGGATTGCTTGGGAAAGTGCCGATTTTCGGGATTTGTCTCGGTCATCAGTTAGTTGCTTTGGCTTGTGGTGCTAAGACTTTCAAACTAAAATTTGGACATAGAGGTGGTAATCATCCTGTTTTGGATTTAGCTAAAAATAAAGTTGCTATAACATCTCAAAATCACGGTTACGCCGTAGATCAAGACAGTTTAAAATCCACAGATCTTGTAGAAACTCACATTGCTCTTAATGACAAAACTAATGAAGGGATTAAGCATAAGATTCACCCTTGTTTCTCTGTGCAATATCATCCAGAGGCTAGTCCAGGGCCAGAAGATGCAAACTATTTATTTGATGAGTTTATCGAGATGATGGAAAATTTTAAGAATAAGTAAAACATTCAGTTTGTCATTGACTACGTCTAATCTTTGATTATAAAACGTAGCAAAGCGAAGTAAAGAATCTAAACTGAAAAAAATAAATTTTCTAAGTGAGAAGTCTAAAATCTGATATCTCACATCTAAAATCTAGTAAAAAAAATGAAAAGAAAAGACATAAAAACAATATTAGTAATCGGTTCTGGGCCTATCATCATTGGTCAGGCGGCAGAGTTTGATTACGCAGGCACACAAGCTTGTCTGTCGTTAAGAGAAGAGGGTTATAAGGTGATTTTGATTAATTCTAATCCTGCCACCATTATGACTGATGTAGAAATTGCAGATAAAGTCTATATCGAACCGATTTCTTTACAGTTTGTAAGCCACATCATCAGAAAAGAACGTCCAGATGCGCTTTTGCCAACATTGGGTGGGCAGACAGGCCTTAATATGGCGGTAGAATTAGACAAGTCTGGTATCCTTGAAGAATGCAAAGTGGAAGTGTTGGGAACCAAACTTTCTGCCATAAACAGAGCAGAAGACAGAGATTTGTTCCGAGAATTGATGCGCGAACTGAATGAGCCTGTGCCAGAATCCGACATTGTGCACACGGTGGAAGAATCGGTGGCATTCGCTGATAGAATTGGTTATCCTGTCATTGTCCGTCCTGCTTTTACGATGGGCGGTACGGGCGGCGGTATTGCCTCTAATGAAGCCGAGCTTAGAGAAATCTCCGAACTAGGACTGAAATATTCGCCGGTTACCCAATGTTTGATCGAAAAATCCATCGCGGGTTTCAAAGAAATCGAATACGAAGTAATGCGTGATGCCAACGACAATGCGATTGTGGTTTGTAATATGGAAAATATAGATCCAGTGGGCGTTCACACGGGAGATTCTATCGTTGTTGCACCTTCTCAGACGCTTTCGGATAGAGAGTATCAAATGTTGAGAAATGCATCGCTTAAGATCATCAGAGCTTTAGGCATCGAAGGTGGTTGTAATGTTCAGTTAGCTTTAGATCCACATTCTTTTGATTATTATATCATCGAAGTTAACCCAAGAGTATCTCGTTCTTCAGCATTAGCGAGTAAAGCGACAGGTTATCCGATTGCCAAAATTGCGGCTAAAATTGCTGTAGGTTTAACCTTAGACGAAATCATGAATCCTGTGACGGGAACGTCTTATGCTTGTTTTGAACCAGCTTTAGATTACGTGGTGACTAAGTTTCCGAGATTTCCTTTTGATAAATTTGAGACGGCAGACAGAAGATTATCCACCCAAATGAAAGCCACAGGTGAAGTGATGGCCATCGGAAGAAACTTTGAAGAATCTTTGCAAAAAGCCGTTCGTTCTTTGGAAACTGGTCTGAGACATTTAGGCTTAAAAAAGAAACAAGCAGACGCATTAACTCCTGAAGAAATCGAAAGAAGAATCCGTGTGTGTGATGACGAAAGATTGTTTATTATTTGCGATGCTTTGCGCAGAGGTTATGACTGGGAGCAGATTGTAGAGTGGAGTACGATTGATAAATTCTTTATTTGGAAACTTAAAAAATTAGTGGATTTCGAAAAAGAAATTGCAGATAACAAGTGGGATCTCGAAACTTTAATTAAAGCCAAACAATTAGGTTTTGCCGATCTTAACATCGCACATCTTTGGGAAGTGACACAACGTGAAGTGTATCAATACAGAAAAGATAATGGCGTGATTCCAGTTTTCAAAATGGTAGATACTTGCGCGGCAGAATTTGCTTCAGAAACACCATATTTCTACGGAACTTACGAGGAAGAAAACGAAAGTGTTGTAACAGATAAAGAAAAAATTATCGTTCTAGGATCAGGACCAATAAGAATTGGACAAGGTGTAGAGTTTGATTATGCCACAGTACATTCAGTTTGGGCGATTAAAGAGATGGGTTACGAAGCGATTATCATCAATAATAATCCTGAGACGGTTTCTACAGACTTCTCCATTTCGGATAAATTATATTTCGAACCGCTTACCGAAGAAGATGTGATGAACATCATCGACTTAGAAAAACCAAAAGGCGTTGTGGTGCAGTTTGGAGGTCAGACAGCGATTAATTTGGCGGATAAATTAGCAGCGCATGGTGTTCAGATTTTAGGTACATCTTTAGAAGATCTTGATCGCGCAGAAAACAGAAATAAATTTGAAGCAGCCCTGCAGGATTTAGATATTCCTCAACCTTTAGGAAAGACTTGTTTCACTAAAGAAGAAGCTTTAGTTATCGCCAACGAAATTGGTTTCCCTGTATTAGTTAGACCAAGTTATGTTCTTGGTGGACGTGCGATGGAGATTGTTTACGATGCCAAAGAACTCGATCATTATATGACCAATGCGGTTAATGAGAACTCAGAACATCCGATTTTGATTGATCGTTATCTTACTGGTAAAGAAGTAGAAGTTGATGCCATTTGCGATGGAGAAACAGTAATTATTCCGGGGATTATGGAGCATATCGAAAGAGCTGGCGTGCACTCAGGAGATTCTATCGCGGTCTATCCACCACAGAATTTATCAGCTTCTCAGATTGATACTTTGGTAGATTATACAACGAGGTTGGCAAAAGGACTTAATGTGATTGGACTCATGAATATCCAATATGTGATTTCTGAAGGTAATGTTTATGTTATAGAAGTTAATCCAAGATCATCCAGAACAGTTCCTTTCTTATCAAAAATTACCGATGTCCCAATGGCGAATCTTGCTACCAAAGCGATATTAGGTCAAAAGCTAAAAGACTTAGGTTATAAAAATGGATTAGTTCCTAATAAAGAAGGCGTTTATGTGAAAGTTCCTGTATTTTCTTTCAGTAAATTAACGAAAGTTGATATCTCTCTGGGTCCAGAAATGAAATCTACTGGCGAAGTAATGGGCAAAGATTCTACTCTAGAAAAAGCTTTGTATAAAGGACTTGTTGCAGCGGGAAGAAAGGTGCCAATGCATGGTTCAATCCTGTTTACGGTGGCAGATAAAGATAAAAAGGAAGCAGCAGAGTTGGCAAGACGATTCCAAGAAATAGGATTCCGCATCTGGGCAACAGAAGGCACGGCTAAGTTTTTTGAGGAAAATGAAATTCCGACAAAAATTGGTTACAAAATAGGAGAGGAAGATGTTAACTTGATTGATCTTATCCAGAAAGGAAAAGTTCAATATGTGGTTAATACGACGACCAAAGGAAAACAAGCCGAAAGAGACGGTTTCCAGATCCGAAGAATGAGTGTAGAAAATGGCGTGCCATGTCTAACCTCAATGGATACGGTAGAAGCTATCCTAAAAGTAATAGAAAGTATGAGCTTCAAGATGAATGCGATGTAATTCTTTAGATTATTCTTAAATATTTAATCCTCGAAAGTTTTTTGATTTTCGAGGATTTTTATTTTGTGGATTTTATTAATTTGATTTATAATTATAAAATTATGTTTAGGGTCACTGTTATAATATATTAATATTAAATTTTCAAAAAATAAAAATAATCTTATTTAGAATAAATAAAATTAATTACTTTCGCAGAAAATTATCTATTATGAAAAAAGCAATTGTTTCTTGTTTGTTGTTATCTCAGTTTATCAATGCTCAACAAGTAAATGATTCTATAAAATCAACCAATATTGATGGGGTTGAGATTATTGGTACCAAATCCGTGATTTCTGATAAAAGTAATTATGTTGGTAAAATGCCATTAAAAAATCTTGAAAATTCTCAGGTATACACAGGTATTACCAGCAGATTAATTACGCAGCAGAAGATTTATGATTTGGAAGATGTTGTGCGCTATGCACCAGGTCTTAATAAATCAAACGATGGCTGGACAGGTAATATTATGTATGGTGGAGGTAGCTTTGTAATGAGAGGCTTTTCTACACAAATCCGTGCTACAAATGGCTTGGCAAGTGATATAGCATTGAGTACTGATGTACAAAATGTATCGATGATAGAGGTTATAAAGGGTCCTTCTGCAACACTTTTCGGGGGAGTTGTTACTACTTATGGTGGATTAATTAATAGGGTTACAAAAAAGCCATATAAAGAATTGGATATTGCAACGGAGGCTAGTGTTGGCTCATATAATTTCCAAAGAGTTGGATTAGATGTTAACTTGCCTATTAATCAAGAAAAAACACTTTTATCTAGACTTAATGCTTCTTATACCAACCAAGGAACTTTTATGGATAATGGAGGCTATTTTAGAAATACACTCATAGCACCTTCTTTTTCTTATCAATTAAATGATGACCTGAAAATTAATATTAATTCAGAGTTTTTTAGTACAGAATCTGCAGGTAAGGTAAATGGCTTTATGTTTTCTATTTTGCCATCTTCTGTTAAGCAATATTTGCAACAGATATTAACTGGAGAAAATGTACCTCAGGCTTATATTGATAATATTTTGAGCAAAATGCCTAATAGCATAAAAGAAGCTTTTGGGACTAATAATGTTAATGAGATAGGATTGGATAGAAAACGTTCTTTCACCAATAAGAATATGATTGCAAATTCTCAAGGTTTTAATATCAATTTTGAAACGGAATATAAGATAAATAATCAATGGAAATCTATAACATCAGGTATTTTTAGTTCCGGATCTGATGATGGTTACGAGACTAGACATATTATACTACCTAACGTTGTGCCGGCAGTTCTTACTTCTTTCCCAACAGGACAGATTAATTACGGTACAGCAGGCGCAGATTATATTGCTAGGACATCAAGAAAATTCGAAAGTAGTGTAGATTCACACGATATTCAACAAAATTTTATAGGAGATTTTAATATTGGAGGGTTAAGAAACCGTATGGTAATTGGTCTAGATTATTATCATTATAAGGGTGTGTCTAATTGGCGTAATTACATGGGGAAACTATTTACGGTTGGTTATGAATCTATTTTTGATGTTGTTAAAGTTAATGGAGAAAATCCTAATTATTATAATTTTGAAAGATATGCTATCGATAATTTGTTAGAGAACAATCAATCTAAAAAAAATAACTACGATAGTAATACTAATATATACAGTGGATATATTAATAACGTACTTAACGTTACAGAAAAGCTATTGCTTAATGCGGGAATAAGATATGACCGTTTTAATGCCAAAGGAAGTTATAATGGTATTACTAATACTTGGAATGGAGGTTTTAATCAGACGGCATTTTCTCCAAAATTTGGTTTAGTATATCAACCTATATTAGATAAAATATCTTTGTTTGCTAATTATCAGTCTGGTTTCAAGAATGTTGCAGGGACAGATGAGAAAGGTAATTCATTTAAGCCAGAATATGCATCTCAGTGGGAAACCGGGGTTAAATTTGGTTTTTTCCATGGATTATTTACAGGAAGTCTAAGTTATTATGATATCAAAGTTGATGATAAAGTAAGAATAGATCCTAATAATATGTTCTTTAGCATACAAGATGGTACCCAAAGAAGCAAAGGATTTGAGGCAGAGCTTTTAGGTAATCCTTTACCTAATCTTAATGTTATGTTGGGATATGCATATAACGACAGTAATATGACAAAAGGAGATTATACTGTAGAAGGGCTTAGACCAGCGGGTTCTGGACCTTATAATCAATTTAATGTCTGGGGACATTATCATTTCTCTAAAACAATTCTGAAAAATATGAGCTTTGGTGCAGGTATTAATTATGTTGGCGAAACTTATGTTATGAATCAGAATCCAGATGGCGCTTTCATTGCACCTGCATATTCGTTAGTGAGTGCCAAAATATCATACGACAACTCAAAGTATAGTTTAGGCTTACGTGCAAATAACTTATTGGATGAAGAAATATGGACTGGTAACTGGTCTGTTTCTCCACAGATGCCTCGTCAAATAATTGCTAGTGTTGCTTTAAAATTTTAAAAGTAATTAGATTATTAATCGATAGACTTTACACAAAATACTTTGTTTATGATGTTTTTGAAGAAACGACGAACATTAAAATCTATTAAGCTAAAAAAAATTCTGTGGGCTTTTCACCAAAAAAGATGGTTTGGCAAGTGGCATTTATATCTAGGACTCTTCGCTGGATTTATCATTGCTATAGTAGGTCTTACGGGGAGTATTCTTATTTTTCAAGATGAAATTGATAGATCTCTCAATCCAGAACTTTTTACCATTGCAAAGACCAATAATAGAATTCCGATTGAAGAAATTATTCCGATTATAAAAGAAAAATATCCAGAAAAAAAGTTCGAATATATTATCGATACAGATGAAGAAAATCCACTTTCTGCATATCGCTTTTTTGGGACAGAGGACGAAAACGAATTCTTTGTTAATCCTTACACGGCAGAGATTTCGGGAAAAAGAATAGCTAGTAGTTCTTTTATCAGGGTGGTTACAGTCATCCACCGTACTTTATTGATACCGCAGGCAGGGCGATATATCGTAGGGTTTGCGGCTTTGTCTTTGATTATTTTAACAATCAGTGGAATACGGCTGTGGTTACCAAAAAAAATTAAATACCTACGCAAAAGCCTTTCGGTAGATTTTAAAACAAGTTTTAAAAGACAAAACTATGATTGGCATAATATACTGGGCGTATTTAGTGCGCCAGTTATTATTACTTTGGCATTAACTGGGTTTGTTATCACATTTAATACCATTTTTATTGCTTTTTTATTTATGATTAATGGTAACTCACCACAATCTGTAGCGTCTATTTTTTCTTCAAAATCAGTAATTATCCCTAATCAAAACCCATTAACTCCTAAGCAGTTAGCTGATAAGGTATATGTATTGTTTCCGGAAGCTAAGATAAAGGGAATTAGTATTCCTAAAGATAAGGACGGTTCTTATAGATTTGATGCTTATACAAAAGGTAAAGCTCATACGGGCAATAGACTTATGCTAATAGTAGATCAATACTCAGGTAAAATTCTTCTTAATAGTGAAGCTGATTTTCCTACTGCTGGCAAGTCATATTTAAGTTGGGTAACGCCTTTGCATTACGGGACTTTTGGAGGTTGGCCTACAAGGATTTTAGCACTTTTAGGCAGTTTGATACCAGTAATACTGTTTATCACAGGTATTATTATCTGGTGGCCTAGATATAAAAAGCAGCAAAAAAATAGAATTAATGCATCAGCAACAGAAAAGAAAAAAAGTGTAAAAACCCAAATACCAAAAGGCAATTTTATTTTTTATTTAAAAAAAGGATTACTTTATGCGTCTGTTTTACTTGTTTCATTATTTGTGTGCGGCTTTTTGTATGGGCTTATTTCGGGGATTATAATTCCGCCAGCGGTATTTTTAATATACTATGTTGCAATTATGGTTTTAATTAATTTTATAATAGCTTTAATTTGTTTTATAGTTTATTTGATAGGCGCTATTTTCAACAAAAAGAAAATTCTGCTGATGAAGTTTTTTGCTTATTCTTTAGCTTTTGTAATTGTTTTTGTTCCAGTCATATTAATTATCAATTTTCTAAAATTGAATATCTTTTAAGTTGTAATATTTAATAATAAAAGCCTCACAAATACTGAAATTTGTGAGGCTTTATTGTAAAATGTAAAATTAAATAATTAAAACTTGTACCCAAGACTTAACGTAACGTAACGTCCGTTTCCTCTTGCGTACTCAGCATTTCGTGCAATAAGCATTGAAGAAGGAGTATAATAGGCTTTATCAAAAAGATTCTCAACTCCTAGACTGTAGGTGACGTTTTTATGTGTAAAACCCGCACTCAAATTAAATAAATCTATAGAATTTACTCTTCCTTCGCCCTCCTCATAAGCACCTTTTGCGTTGGTTTGGAAGCGGTCTCTTTTACCAGTATGAATGTAATATAGATTAATATAAGAATTTGTAGAAGGTTTATAACTAGCGTATAGTGTAGTTTTAGAAGCGGGGATAGAGAGTCCACTCATGTAGCTGTCCCAGTCTCCTGATGTAGATTTTTTCTTACCTTCTAGAGTTGTGAAATTTCCACCCGCGCCAATTTTTTTAGTAATTTTTGCGTCTGCACTGATTTCAAATCCTGAGATTTTTTGTGGAGAACGATCAACTACCCAAAAACCATTTTCGGAAACCAAGTCGCTTCCAAGTTTAGAAAAGGTATGGAAGAATGCTGCGTTTAAGGTTAAGAAATTACCAATTTCAGAATATGCTCCGATTTCGTAATTGTTAGTTTTTACAGGATCGGTTTCTATTTTGTGTAGAATATCTGCTTTTGCAGCTCTCAAAGTTCTACCGAGATCATAGATGGAAAAACCTTGCGAAAACGCGATAAATGGCTGGAAAGGTTTGTATTTATCATAAGCCAAACCAGTGTTAAAGGCTGCATTATTATATTTAAGATTGCCACCAGATACATTAATAGTAGGATCTCCAGCTTTTAGAGGGATTACGTTATAATCAGGTACATGTACAGAGATGTTGTCATATCTTAGACCTACTTTTAGATTGAAATTATCATAAAAAGTGGTTTTGGTCTGGATGAAAGGTGCGGCACTATTGGATGTCATTTCCGGAATCCACATTCGGCCATCTGTAAGTGGTTGGCTGGTTACATCATTAAGATAATCGAAACCATATAATATATTAGTAGATATTCTTTCTGACAAATTTAATTTGGTTACAAACTGAGCTCGTGCGCCAAATTTTTCAGCTTTTATAGTTGCTTGTCCACTGGTGCTTTCCCAGCGAGGAGATTTAGGATTGTGCTTTCGGAAATCAAATATAGTGTACAGACTTTGAGTGTAAAGAGATAGCTCAAAGTTAGTATTATAGAAGATATTTTTTGAGTGGTATTTTATGTAAGCGTTATGGTTATATTTGGTTCCTTCATTTTCGGCTTGTGGATCTTTATCCCCTATAATCCCTATTCTCGGAGAATCCAAATAAACACCTCCAGAAGCAATTAGAGGTGTATCTTGAGTACTTGTATAGTAATTATACATAGCATCAATTCTATTGTTTTCATTGAAGTCGTAACCTATTTTTGCTAATACATTGATGGTTCTGGTATCGCCTAGACCATATCTTGGAGATATGTATTTTTTTTCTCCATCTATAGCAGATCCAGTTTGGTTGATGGTAACATTGGTGAGGTAATCAAATTTCTTGATTTTACCATGAAATTGTTGATTGAATCTATATCCAAAACCTCTTTTGTTTTCAAAAAAATTACGATCTGTAATAGACAAATTTGTCTGTCCTCCAAAGGGTCTGTTATCTTTTTCCTTTTTTGTAATTACATTCATTATACCTCCTATTGCGCCGTTTCCGTATAAAGAAGTTGCTCCTTTTATGATTTCTATTCTTTCTATGGCTGCAGGATCTATTGTTCTAATGTCTCTATCCGTAGATCGTAATGGAGTAGATTGAGGGATGCCGTCTATAAGGACCAACATACTTCTTCCTCTCAAAGACTGACTTCTGTTACTGGTTGTGTTGCTAGAAAGTGCAATTCCTGGCACAATCATACCTAAAATCTGAGACATATCTGCTGACACTTTTGTGAGTTCCTGAATTTGTTTTTCAGTAATTATAGTCACTGTTGCAGCGGCGTTAGTTTTAATTTCGGGTATTCTAGTAGAGCTTATCTGGACCTCATCAATTGATTTTACATGTTTCAGAGAATCAGATTCATGCTCTTGTGAAAAAGAAATTATTGAGGATAAAATTCCGAACGATAATACAGTTTTTTTCATAATACTTATTTAGACTTAATATAAATAGAGTGCAAAAGTAGTGTTGTTATACTAAACTAAAGAGCGATGAATAAAAAATCGTAAGAACATGTTAAAAGTCATAAAATCATATTAAAAGTGTTAAATTGAGAATTTTTTATTTGATTATGTTGATAATTGTGTAAAATATATTTATTATCATTTGTTGTTTTTCTATTGATAATGCTTATCGGTATTGTATGTAAATAACAAAATGTGAATTGTGTATTATGAGTACAGATTGATAATTAGATTTTATATTTAGCTTATTTTAAGATGGATTTGATTATTGTATAAAATGATAAACTATGTCTTAGTTTTAACGACAATAATATAAGGCTCTAAAGTTGAAAATAATGTATTTTTGAATTAAATATTAAACTATGAAAACATTATTAGGAATTCTTGGATCAGGATTGTTACTAGCGAGTATTTTTTCTTGTGGCGCTGTAGTGCATGACAGATTAGATACAGGAAAAATTGTTAGGGATTGCTCAGGAACTTACGTTCAGTTTGAAGGAAAAGGCGATTATTTGGTTTGCAATGATGCTATTTTAGCGGACAAAGAAGATGGCGCTAAAGTTTCGGTTATTTATTATTATACCAAAGAATGCAAGGAAAAAGAAGGAAAAGCAGTCTGTATGTTATTCCACGAAAATAAAGGCATGATAAGAATTAAGAAGCTAAATTAATGTCTGACTCAATTCTGATAAAATCAAAAACCTCGCAACGGACTGCGAGGTTTTTTTATTGAAAATAGTTCCTTAATCTTTTGTAAAAGCGAATGTTCCGCCGCCTTGTTTTAAGGTCATTTGTTTTTCTTTTGGATTAAATTCTAAGATGACACCAGCTTGTTCAAAAGCAAAAATATTCTGTTCTCTAGCTTCTAAAGGAAAAGCGCCTTGTCCAGTGGCTTGTGCCGTTAGTATGCCTTTGTTATTGGTAATATCAATTTTTATGGGAAGATCTTTAGAAGAATAAGATCCTAGATAATTAGCGATTTCTTCAGGCTTTGGCGTATAATTTTTAAAGCTTGGGATCTCGTATTCTTTACCGTAAACTGCGCTTAGTACAGCGATTGCAATATTGTTATTGTTGTAAATAGAAGCGTTAGAAGTCAATGCAAAGGTTACATCTTGATTATCAAAATGTGAAAAACTGCTCGTAAATCCATCAATGCCACCCGTATGTCCGTAACCGCTATTTTCATGAAATGGAAATTTAAAAAGACCAGATCCATAACCATCTTTGATAGTTTTCATTAATTCTAAATGATCTTTAGAAACTAATTTTCCGCCAAATAATCCATTCCCGAATGTTATCAGATCGCTTGGCGTAGAAACAATACCGCCCGCACCTAACGGAACAGAAATGTTAGTTTCTGGCTCTAAAAACCATTGATTATCAAAATCATAAGATAATGCTTCATTATTTTTCGGATTAATTTTTCCGCCGAGATTGGTGTTTTTAAGGTTAAGTGGTATTGTAATGTGTTGTTTTAGCAATTCTGCATAAGTTTTCCCGAATGTTTTTTCTAAAATATAAGTCAACAAAACATAATTAGAATTACTGTATGAAGACTTAGTGTCTGGCACAAAATCACTTCCTGCTTTGGTAATGATGGCAATCATTTCTTTTTCGGATTTTGCTTGGGTATTCCAGCTTAGGTAATCTTTATCATCGGTAAAATTATGGATGCCACTTCTATGGTTAAGAAGATTCTGAACGGTTATTTTATCCGCATTAATAATCGTGGGGAAATATTTATCAATAGTTTGTGATAGCTTTAATTTGTTAGCTTCAACCGCTTTTAGAAGTAAAATAGCTGTAAAGGTTTTGGAGATAGACCCAATTCTGTATTTGGTATTTTCATTGGCTTTTTGTTGAGTTGCAACATCCGCGTAGCCTAGAGATTTAACATAGATAACTTTACCATTTTGAGAGACTGCGAGGCTTCCCATAAATTTATTATTCGTTTCTAATTGATGGAAATATTGATCCAGTTTTTCTTTGTTAAAAGCTTGAGCGTAAGAACTTACCGATATCGCCAGTGAGGTCAAGCTAAGAAAGATTTTTAGTTTCATTTTAATTGTTTATTAAGTGATTTTTTTAATTTCAAAAGTAAAGTAAGAATGAAGTAAAATAGGATTGTGATGACTATCATTGCAGGAATAAACCAATTTCCTAAATACTCATATTGTTGGTGGTTTTCGTTGGCTAAACTTAGTTTTCCTAAAATAAAGAAATCGTTTGCTTTATAGAAAAAACCGACATTTTTGGGATCAAATAATTTAGCGAAAATCAAAAAGACAAAAGAGAATAAAGACAAATAAAGAATGAAAAATAAAACATAAGAAAATCCATTGCCAAGATTTAGAATCAACGCTTTGAAAATACTTATCGGGTTAAAGGATTTGGTAGATTCTTCTAGCTTTTTTTCGGCAACTAATTCTTTTAAAAATAGTTCAGGTTTACCAATTTTATCAAGAATATTGAGTAGTTTTTCTACGTCATTTTGATGTTCTGTATTATTATGAAAGCTTTCGTAAATATGGCTATTAATCTCCATGAGAATTTCTTCTCTATTCTCTGGCGACAAAATTTTGGTCGATAATTGGACTCTTGAGATATAGTCTTTGTATATTCTAGAAGCATTTTGGTCAGAAAATGCGATTTCTTTAAATTTCATTTTAAATAGAATTAATGGTTGAGTTAAGCTGTGACCAATAGTTTTTCATTTCAGAAACAGTATTGGCTCCGAGATCCGTGATTTTATAATACTTTCTTGGGATGCCAGATTCTTGTTCTACCCAATTAGAGGTTACTAAATTTTCGGTTTTTAAACGATTAAGCAAAGGATATAAAGTGCCTTCTGCAATATCAATTTCAGTCTTTTTTTTGATTTCGTTGATGAGGTCATAACCATAAAATTCTTGACCATTTTTTAAAATCGACAAAACAAGAAATGATAATGTTCCCTTTTTAAGTTGCGAAATCCACCTTTGTATAAAATCTTCATTCATTTTTCAAATGTAAAACAAAATACTTTGTTATACTATGTATTTGGTCTTGAATTTAATTTAATTATTTGCAATCAATTGATTATCATTATTTTAAATTTAATTTATTGTTTGTGTTATAGAATTTTCATGTTATTAATGATAATTTTGAATATTGTTTTAAAATAAATTAAAGCCAGAAATCGTTTAACTAAAGATTAAAAATGTTATCTTTAAATCATTCTAAATAAACTCACAAATGACGAAACACGAAAAAAGAGTGAAAGAAGTTTTTCACTTTTTTGATAATAAAGACACTGTTTTAGGTTATAGAAAATTGCTCGATTGTGCTATGGATACTCAGAATATGGATGTCTACAAAAAAGCAATTGCTCTCACAGATTGGAAAGAAAAAAATCCAAGCAATACCGATGATCTAATCCAAAAGGCAAAACAGCTTTTATCAGAAATAGAACAGATAGCGGTGCAAGAACATTCTAGCGAAAAATCCGTTCTTAAAGCTCAAAATATTAAAAAGTCTTACGGAAGTCAACGATTTTCTTTAGGACCTGTTTCTATTGAGATTAATAAAGGTCAGGTCTATGGTTTAGTTGGAGAAAACGGAAACGGAAAAACGACTTTGCTGAGGATTTTGGCAAAAGAAATAGCATATAATGAAGGTGACTTGTTTTATAATTTTAATTCGGCTCCGGTTAATGATTATGATCTTAGAACTAAGTTGGTGTACATCCCGCAACGCACCGAAAAATGGTACGGAAGTCTTAAGGATAATCTGAAATTTGTACTTTCTAATTACGGTGTTAATCCTGCAGAAAACGAAACCAGAACCTTGATGATGATTGCACGATTGGGACTTTGGAACTACAAACATCTTAAGTGGAGCGAGCTATCTTCTGGTTATAAAATGCGCTTTGAGTTGGCAAGAACTTTATTGCGACAGCCAGAAATTTTGCTCTTGGATGAGCCGCTGGCTAACTTAGATGTCGTAGCACAACAAGTCATTTTGGAAGATCTGAAATCCATCTCTAATTCGGTTAATAATCCGATTGCTTTGATATTAAGTTCTCAACAGTTATATGAGGTAGAAAAAGTATCGGATAAAGTTATTTTCCTTAAAAATGGACAATATAAAGATAACTCAGAGTTGTCTACAAGCGAGTCTAGCGGGCTTATCATTGAGATAGATTCTCCTGAGTCTAGGGAAAAATTATTACAAGTTTTTGAAGGGTTTGCTCTGGAGAAATTAAGTTTTAATGGAGGGATTTATGTCGCGCATTTTAGCAATCAGACCGAGTTTTCGTCTGTTATTTCTGCTTTAGGAAATGCTAAAATTGATATCATCTACCTTAGAGATATTTCTTCTTCCACCAGACGTTTTTTTGTTAGCTAAAATCTATAATTTTTTGACCACTTTATAATGAAAAAAATTACTCAAATCAATCAATATTTGTTAGAGAAATATCCTAGCCTTTGGAACACCAAGATTGTGTGGATGTTATTATCTGCAATCTTTATTCATATTCTTTTTTTTGCGATTGGATTCTCTTCCCACCAAAATCCACAGACTCTGCAACAGACCAATGCGGTTGACGATTACTTCAGGAATGGGCTTATCTATATTAATCTTATTATCTCTTTGTTAATGGTTGTGGGTTGGCTTATTCTGATGTTTAAGAATAATGCTTTTAAAAACTTTTATCCACAATCTAAGTTTCAATTGTTTTTTCAGTTTGTGCAATACTTTGTGATTATTTTTGCGTGTATTACATTTTACTTCTCGTATATGTTTGGCTTCAAGTTATTTATTAGCCAAAAATATAACGACGAAAAGATGGTCAAAGATATTGAGCTTATTAATACAGTTGCACCTTTTCTATCCCAGAATACAAAAGATTATACTCTAGATAATAGATTGTACCCAAAGCCTTTTTTTGATTTGTACTGTGAAAGAAATATTAATAATATAGATCAAAGTAAAAAGTACTTTGTGTATTACGATCAGGTTTATCAATACTTTTCTGTTTATAGTAAGACCAGTGAGAAGAGGGATAAAGATGGGGATTTTATAATTCCTGAGCCAGAAAATACTAATAAAACGGCAATTGCTTATACTCAAAGCGGTGAGAATTCTATGATTTATTATTTCAAGAAAGAAGTTATAGATCTTTCTCCTTATATTAAGACTACGGCTTTAAGTTATTATAACTTTTCTAAAGTTTTCTATGATTACGGAGATCAAAGCAATTATAGATATCCTAATTATCAAAGCAATTATTCTGATGAAGAACTTATCACCAAAAAGGCAGAAGCTAGAGTTAATAAAAATTTGACGGAGCTTTTGGATCGTAAAAATCCTGCAGAAATAGAAAAATTACTTAATGATTTTTTAGTCGTTTCTAAAGATTTAAAAATTAAAAATAACTTAGAAGCTAAGGCTTGGGCAAAAATGATTTATCATCCGGATCTTTTTGAAGTTAAATATTTTATCAAAAAGTACTTGCCACTTCCTAGTGAAGAATATGATGCCAATTCTGTTAATTATGATGAAAATGCCTATGCAGAAGCAGCAGTAGATGCTGCCGCTATGGATTATTCTGGAAATGTTGTGAATGCAGATGTCATTATTCAGAATCTTAATCCAAGTGTAGAGAAAGAACTTTCGCCAGAGAATTATTTTAAGAAAAATCTCACTAATCAGTATTATTTTTCAGATCAATTGAAGAATTTATTGGTAAATGTTGATACAATCAAGACTTATGATTACATGAGCAATTCTATTCATATATCTATTTGGATTGCTTTTGCATTGGCAATAGTTATTTTTAGCTTTAGAATTATGGGGCTTAGGTCGTTACTATTTAGTATTATTTCTGTTGGCGTTTTGATATTAGTTATTGTATTGATTGGGTTAATTAGTAGAATGGTATACGCTAGATTTAGTGAGTTCCATATGATGTACTTAATGTTGTTAATTGGGCTTACTATCTTGTTATTTCCTCTTCTTATCATGAAAAATATTGGGAAGTTTGTATCTTCAATATTTATGACGATTTCTATGACTGGTTTTGCCTTGTTTGTATTCTTGATTTTTGGTATTATCAATCAACACGAGAAAGCTAATTGTGCTGATGTTGTGGATGTCAATGGTAATTATGTATCTTGTGTAACTGTTTTTGATACATTGGGAGCAGCTAATATAAGCTGGATTATTTTGCTTATTAGTTTAGTTTTTATGTGGATTTATACCTCAGTATTGCATAAGTGGAAAGCTTTACCAGAGTAATTTTTTTTTAAAATTCAGATGCTGAAAAATAATTGAAAAATAATTTAAAGCTTTTAGGCTTTGAATTGTATATTATTTCAATATTAAAACATAACATATTTCTTATTATGAAAAAATATAAAATCCAATCCAATCCCTTTGTTGTTCCTACAACAGACGGAAAACTAATAGAAGAACATTGGGGTAATTCTACTGATAATTCTAATGTTTCTATTGCGCATATGATTGCGCCGCCCAATTGGAGCGAGCCACATCAGACGCCACAATTTGATGAGTTTACCATAATTATTTCTGGTAAAAAGCAACTGGAGATTGATGGTGATATTGTGGTTTTAGAATCAGGTCAAAGTATCCTGATAGAGAAAGGCGCAAGAGTCAGATATTCTAATCCATTTTCTGAGCCTTGTAGATATGTTGCAATTTGTTTACCAGCGTTTTCTATGGACTTGGTAAATAGGGAAGAAGAGTAGTACTCAGATTGTGAAATAACGATATAAAGGTTTGCTTAATTAATATATTATCAATTTTAAAAATATACTAATTAAGCAAGCCTATTTTTATTAAAGTACTAATTCTGTAAACAAAGTATCAAAAGTAGTCTCTAAGTCTTTTGTCATGCCAGGATGAGGTCTAGAAGTCTGTATGATAGAACTTCTAACCGCTGTTAACCATCGGAATCTCTCTGGGATATCCATTAAAGCGATAGGGCTAGATTTCTTGTCGCCGTTAGCAACATTTTCGAAAGAAGTAAGATGGTTG
The DNA here is from genome assembly GCF_053553015.1 of Chryseobacterium electrogenes. NCBI lineage: Bacteria > Pseudomonadati > Bacteroidota > Flavobacteriia > Flavobacteriales > Weeksellaceae > Chryseobacterium > Chryseobacterium electrogenes. Next base: position 398,271 of record NZ_JBNPPB010000002.1, read on the forward strand.
ATAATGTCATCAAGTTCTGTTTCGCAAGAATAGCAAGCCAGTTTTTCTGCTGATAAAAAGGTTTTAGCTTTAATTAATTTTTCCCGTTTACTGAAAAGAATTAGTCCAACATTAAGAAACTCCTCACGTTCTGGCTTAGGAACTAGGCGAATGACCGCGTACTCATATAATTTTAGCTCTTGCATTTTTCGCTTCATTTACAAAGTTATCAGAATGGCTTAGTCGTCTGGTTAAGAACTGAAAATACACTTCTTTGATTTCGGATGGAGAAAGATCGGTATCGTTCCAATGTAGCCAATCTTCTGGGATTAATTCTACAATTTCTTTCAGTATTTCGTTAGTTAATATAGATTTGAATTTCTCATTCACGGCATCTAGCTCTGAAGCTTGAGGTAATAAGACATGATCTTTTATCATCGTAAAAGGACTTATGGCGTTCTTTTCCCAATTGTCCCAAGAATGATGAAAATATAAGGAAGCACCGTGATCTATCAACCATAATTCTTTGTGCCACATTAGCATATTGGTATTACGGAAAGTTCTGTCGATATTGGTCAAAAAAGCATCTAACCAAACAATTTCAGAAGATAATTGAGCTTCAATTTTTACAGCTGCGGGATCATAAGTGATTGCGCCAGAAAGATAATGAAGCGCAAGGTTGAGTCCAGCACTATTTTTAAGTAAATCTTGAATTTCTTCGTCGGCTTCTGTCCTTCCAAAATCCTCGGGTAGATTAGCAAACACCAGTTCTGGCGTTCTAAAACCTAAAACTTGCGCTATTTTTCCACCGATTAATTCTGATATTAGAGCTTTTACGCCATGTCCTGCACCTCGGAATTTCAAAACATATTTAAAATCATCATCTGCATCTACCAAAGCTGGCAGAGAGCCGCCTTCGCGCAAAGGCAAGATATATCGTGTGACGGTAACCGTCCTTAAGTTGAGATCCATAATTTATAAAATGTGAGTAAAATTAAGGATTTGAAAATGAAAATATCTTAAGATGATTTATTTTTTTTGTTTTAAAAGACGAAATATCTAACTCGATATTACTGATTTTATTTTATTGAAGTGCATAAGGTACAGGAGATTATATACGTGTAATTTACTAAGTGAAAAATTTTAATCGGAATTGTTTGTTTTTTATTATTTTTAATTTAAATTTTGTTAATTTTGAATATTATTCTTATTCTTTTTAAGAAATTGAATTTACATTTAGTTGTATTTTTATTTTATATTGAAAAATCTATATTAATTGAAATATTATGAAAAAAAAATTTTTACTAGCTAGTATTGCATTAAGTTTTGTGTTTACAACCGCTCAGGTTAATCAAGATCAGATTTCTGATTTGGCAATAAGAAATACACAAGGCATATCTAATGTTAAAAAAGTGAATTTGAAAAGTCAGATTTCAAGCTTAAATAGCTTAGCTAAGTCAAAACAATTACAAATAGTTTTACCGACTAAAAAATCTAATGAAAGATTTGTTTTAGTAGAAAGAGAGCTTTTGTCACCAAAGCTAAAAGAAAAATATCCTAATATAAAGTCTTATTATGGCTACTCATTAGATAATCCAAATGTTAGAATAACAGCTTCATTCTCTCCAAGCAAAGGTTTTTCTGCATTGATGTACGGTGGTGAAGAAAAACAAATGATCAACAAAATAGATGGAGACGCTTACACATACGGAATATACGGAGAGAATGAATTGTCAGGACTTAGTGCTTTTAATTGTGGAACGGTGGTAGAGTCAGCTTTTAATGACGGAACTAATACATTAACTAAAAGAGATAATCCTAAGCAATATCGTAAATATAAATTGGCAGTTGTAACAGATTATAATTATAATTTGTATCATGCCAAAGGTGGAGATGTGACGATTGAGAAATCATTAGCTGCTGTAGTCGAGAGCTTGTCTATTATTTTTCCAATCTATGAAAATGATCTATCTATCCTATTTGAATTAGTTGATGATATGGACAAGATTACCTTTTTAACAAAGGAGTCGGATCCTTATACTTCAGAAAATTTAAATGCTAAAACTCAAAGCGAACTAAATTCCAAAATTGGAGCAGCTAATTATGATTTAGGTATTTTGTTTACAAATAAAGTTGGTGGAGGTAATGCAGGAGCTATTGGGTCCGTTTGTAGAAATACGACAAAAGGATCTGCTTATATGGGATATGTTGAGGCAAATAAGCCAGAAGGTTTTTCTTTTTCGGTGGCTGCAGGACATGAGATGGGACATCAGTTTGGAGGTAATCACACTCATGCCAGAAACGAAGGATATCAAGCCAATAGAGAGATTGGAAGTGGTGTGACGGTTATGGGATATCCTGGTGTTACCGGTACTCATGATGTACAAGGGACTTTTATTCCTCAGTTTCATAACAATACAATGGTGCAGATTAATAATTATCTTTCTCGACAGACTTGCGGGACCAAGATTGACAACAATAATAATGTACCGATTGTTAATGCTGGTCAAGATTACTCTATACCACAAGGAACTGCTTTTAGATTAACTGGTTCTGCTACAGATGATGATTCTGCAGATGTTTTAACTTATTCTTGGGAACAAAATGATCCATTAACAGACTTCACAGGAAATAACTTTAAAAATCCAAGTTCTGAAAATCGTAATGGTGCTAATTATAGGGTTTTTGCAGCTCACAATAGTCCTGTACAATATTTTCCGCCAATTGGAGATGTGCTCAATGGTAGTTTAACTACTAACTGGAATCAACCTCCAACAGTTAGTAAAACGATGAATTTTGTCTTATCAGTTAGAGATAATAAAATTGGAGGTGGACAGACGGGTAGTGCAGGAATGAAAGTTAATGTCACTGATAATGCACCTTTCAGAATTAGTAATATTAATCTAAACCAAACGATAAGGTCAGGACAAAGCTTTGAGCTGAAGTGGGATGTTTCTGGTACCGATACAGGTGTCATTAATGCTAAAAATGTAAAAATAAGTTTGACAACAGACGATGGAAAGACCTTTACAACTTTGGTAGATAGTACTCCTAATGATGGCTCAGAGATTATTACAATACCATCTTCTTTAAAATCTAAAAAAGCAAATATAATTGTAGAAGCTATTGATAATATATTTTATGCAGCATCACCTAGCATTGCTGTTGATTATGAAGTATCTTTAGTCTGCAATGAGTATTATACATCCAGTATTGATATCCCAGATGGGAATTTTATTAATCAAAATGTGAAAGTAAGTGATGCTGCTTCAGGATTAGTTGAAGATATTAGCATTATTACGGATATTACTCATCCAAGATCAAGTGATTTACAGATTTTACTAGCTAGAGTGGGGGTAGATAATTATTACAGGACTCTGATTAACAGCGGATGTGGGGATAATCCATATCCTAATTATATATTTAATATAAATGGAAGTTCTGTCTTTAACTCTAATTGTACACAAGGAGCAGTTATACAGCCTCCAACTCCAGAATATTTATCTAATTATATCGGGAAACCTACTGAAGCAACATATTACTTTCGTGTAGTAGATAAGGTTTCTGGAGCTGTGGGGAAAATTAATAAATTAGGAGTAAAAATTTGCAAAAAAGAATATAAGGACATACAGTTAGCAGTTAAAGATGTTGCAGTAAATACAGCGAAAGTATTTCCTAATCCATCTAATGGTAATTTTAATGTTAGATATAATGCATCTTCAAAATCATATAAATTAGAAGTTTACAATATATCAGGACAATTAGTAGATTCTAAGATTGTAGATAGTGCACAGAAAGAAGATAAAAGCTTTAACTTTAGTCATTTGACAAAAGGAGTATATGTCCTTAGAATCATAGATGGTGAAAATATTTTAAATCAAAAATTAATCATAAAATAAATAGAAATATCATAACTTTAAAGCCTCATATTAATGGGGCTTTTTTATTTTAATTACAAGATTATGAAACAAAAAATTAGTATATTATTGTCAATCTTCTTATTGATTATTAGTTGTAAAGCTACCAAAAATAATGCAGATACATCTATATCTCAAGAGAAGCCACAAGTATTATTAACTCTAAAAGAGAACTCACTTACTGATTATCCTGATTTTTCTCTAGTTAATTCTAATGAAGAATTGTGGGCTATTTTCGGAGCTATTAATAGTACAAGGATGCCTGGTATTAGATCTCCAGAAGTGGACTTTAATGCCAATAGTCTTTTGCTCGTTAATATTAATCTAGACGGGAAAAAATATTCTGATATTACATTAGATCAGCTTAAAGTTATAGACAATAAACTCCAAGTAAAATACTATGGTAGCGATAATAATCCAGATATGTTAGATATTCCTAATTCTTATCGCGTCATAAAATTGATTAAAATTAAAAAAGCAACTTCAATTTCTAAAATTGAAAAACTAAACTAGGATTATTTCTAAGTCAATATATCAGTAATAAAAAATCCCTCTATTCTAAAATAAAGGGATTAATTATCATTGAGATTTCTAAGAAATCTTAGTATCTGTAATACTCTGGTTTGAAAGGACCTTCAACCGGAACACCGATATAATCAGCTTGTTCTTGAGAAAGAACTTCTAGTTCAACGCTTAATTTCTTAAGGTGAAGCTCAGCTACTTTTTCATCAAGGTGCTTAGGTAACATATACACTTCGTTTCCGTAAGCTGCAGAGTTAGTCCACAATTCGATTTGAGCCAAAGTCTGGTTAGAGAAAGAGTTACTCATCACAAAAGATGGGTGACCTGTAGCACAACCAAGGTTTACCAATCTACCTTCAGCCAAGATAATTACTTCTTTACCTTCGATAGTGTAGATGTCAACTTGAGGTTTAACTTCAGATTTTGTAGTGCCATAGTTAGCATTTAACCAAGCCATATCGATTTCGTTATCGAAGTGACCGATGTTACATACAACAGCTTTATCTTTCATTTTAAGGAAATGCTCGCCTCTTACGATATTAAAGTTACCTGTTGTCGTAATGATGATATCAGCATTGTCAACAACTGTTTCTAGTCTTTTTACCTCGTAACCGTCCATTGCAGCTTGTAATGCACAGATTGGGTCAATCTCAGTAACAGTAACGATAGATCCTGCACCTCTGAAAGAAGCCGCAGTCCCTTTACCAACATCTCCGTAACCACATACAACAACTCTTTTACCCGCTAACATAAGGTCAGTCGCTCTTCTTACAGCATCAACTGCAGATTCTTTACAACCATATTTGTTATCGAATTTAGACTTAGTCACAGAATCATTTACGTTGATAGCAGGCATTACCAAAGTTCCGTTTTTCATTCTTTCGTACAATCTGTGTACACCAGTTGTCGTTTCTTCAGAAAGACCTTTGATATCTTTTGTGAATTCTGGATACTTATCAAAAACCATATTAGTTAAGTCACCACCATCATCCAAGATCATATTCAATGGCTTTCTATCTTCACCAAAGAACAAAGTTTGCTCGATACACCAGTCAAAATCCACATCGTTAAGACCTTTCCATGCATAAACAGAAATCCCAGCAGCAGCAATTGCCGCAGCAGCGTGATCCTGAGTAGAGAAAATATTACAAGAAGACCAAGTTACTTCTGCACCAAGAGCTACCAAAGTTTCGATCAATACAGCTGTCTGGATTGTCATGTGAAGACATCCTGCGATTCTTGCACCTTTTAACGGTTGAGATGGACCGTATTCTTCACGGATAGCCATTAATCCTGGCATTTCTGCTTCGGCCAATGTAATTTCCTTTCTTCCCCATTCTGCTAGAGAAATATCCTTAACTTTATAAGGAACGTATTGTGTTGTACTCATATTTATAATTAAATAAATTAAAATTCTATTTTAAATTAAAGTGCAAAATTACGACATATAATCAAGATATAAAAACATCTAATTCAATCTAGAATGCTATTTTTTTCAATGGAATCTATTAATTTTGAAGACATAAAATATTCAATAAAATTATATTATAACTATTTAATATTATGAAAAATACAATTATTACATGCTTATTAGTCGCTTTTGGAATGAATGCTAACGCGCAAAAACTAAAAACGATTGTTTATAAAGATGGTGTCCAACAATTAAATGGAATGGTGAGTGCTAACGCGGGTAAAAAGCTGCCTGGCGTTTTGATTCTTCCCGCTTGGAAAGGCATTGACAATGAAGCCAAACAAGCCGCTTTGGATCTAGAAAAACAAGGCTATATTGCCTTTATCGCAGATATCTATGGCGAGGGAAATAGTCCTGTGGATAACGCATCTGCAGCAAAAATTGCAGGGTCTTACAAAAGTGATTTTAAAGCTTATCAACATCGTATAGCTTTGGCTTTAGAAGAATTGAAAAAGCAAGGAGCGATTGCTAATAAGATTGCTGTTATTGGCTATTGTTTTGGTGGGACAGGTGCTTTAGAAGTAGCTCGTGGAGATTTTTCTGTGGCTGGCGTTGTTAGTATTCATGGGAGTTTGTCCAAGGCGGCTGATCGTCCTAATAATTTAATTAAAACCAAGATTCTGGTGGAGTATCCTGCTAATGACAAAAGTGTGTCTAAGGAAGATTATGATAATTTAGTTAAAGAAATGAATGAAGGTAAAGCCGATTGGCAAATCATTACTTATGCTAATTCTGGTCATACATTTACCAATCCAGAATCTCAAGAATATAATAAAGTTATGGCTGACCGCGCATGGAATCATACGTTGTTATTCTTAAAAGAAATCTTGAAATAATTTAATTAAAAAAGCGATATGGTTAAATATCGCTTTTTTTAATAGGATGTTCTGTTTTATCACTTAATGACTTCGACAGGCTCAGCCTGATATCATTTATCAGGAAGAAAAAGTTATTCGAGTTGTCTCGCTGAGCTCGTCGAAGCTTTTTTATACAATTTCAATTGAGGTACTTTGATAGAAAATCATTTTAATATTATTTTTTCTTACTAAAAACCCTGAAGGCATTATAAACCGCTTGGTGGATCACCGTTGCATGCGTTTCTTCTGGCATATAATCGAAACTGATTTTGATGTTTTTTTGCTTTTCCAAAATTTTATAAAGACTTTTTACTTCGTTGTACATTTTAACATCTTCATCTTTGCTAGGCGCACCAATATAGACATTGACATTCTTTTTAAGATTTTTTTGGATTAAAGAATTAGCGTCTTTTAATAATTGCTTTTCTCCCCACCACAGACTTGGACTGATGATGATATAATTGTCAAAAAGTTGAGGTTTTTTCAGTAAAATTTCTGTTGTTAAAAGACCTGCTAAAGATTCACCAATAATAGTGTTTTTGCCATTTGAATTATAATTTTTGCTGATGTAAGGTTGTAATTCTTTTTCCAAAAAGGCGATGTATTGTTCTGAGTTTCCGTATTGTGGAAATTGCTCTTTTTTGAAACCTTCTTTCTCTATAAAATCTGTATTAGTCACGGCAAAAGTGAAATCTTTTCTGCGGTTAATATTTTCAATTCCGACAACGATAGATTGTGGCAATCGGTTAACCCAGGATTGAGAATTAAATCTAACAATCCCGGTAAGGTGAAAAAAATCTTCGTCTATTCCTCCATCCAAAATATAAATAACAGGATATTTTTCGGTTTTTGTTGCATCATATTCTTCAGGTAAATAAATGTTGATGGTACGATTTTCATTTAATATTTTAGAATTGATTTTTTCAGTTTTTGCAATGTTTATAGTTTCAGTTTTCGTCTGTGCAAAAGAAAAATTAACTACGGCGAAACAAAGAATTATATATTTTATAGAGTTAATCATTTTATTAGAAATAAATTTTTGTTGTAGTTTCATTAGACATTTTTAATTGATGTTCGTTACAAATATCAACCATTTAAAATAAAAAAAGGACGATTTCAATCCGAAGATTAAAACCGCCCAGCGTTTAGAGAGAAAAAATTTATATTTTGTTATTTCCAGCCGCCACCAAGGCTTTTGTATATGCTGACAACTGTACTTAACTGTCTTTCTTTAGCATCAATTAATTCCATTTTTGCATCCAGAGCATCGCGTTGATTCATCAGAACTTCGAGGTAATCGGCTCTCATGTTTTTAAACAATTGATTGGCAATATCAATGGATTGATCTAGAGCTTTGGATTCTTGGGATTTTAATTGATAGTATTGATCCAGGTTTTTGATTTTCGACATTTGATTAGCAACATCCAGATAAGCATTCAGAATCGTTTTGTCGTATTCATATAATGCTTGGATTTGTTTGGCATCTGCCGATTTAAAATTAGCCTGAATAGCACTTTTATTAATAAGCGGACCAGCTAATTCTCCTGCAAGATTATAAGCGATAGATTGTGGCATCTTTACCAGATAAGATGGTTTGAAAGCTTCTAGACCCAAAGTTGCATTAATTTCTAAACTTGGATAAAACTCTTTTCTCGCAGCTTCTACATCTAATTTTGCCGCTTGCAATTCTAATTCAGCTTGCTTAATATCAGGTCTGTTGGCTAGTAATTGAGAAGGTACGCCAGTATAAACCGTTTGCGGAATAATCGTCATAAAGCTTTCTTTATTCCTTGCAATAGGTTGCGGGAAACGCCCTAACAAAGCGTTTATTTGATTTTCCTGTTCGGTAATTTGCTGTTTAAGATCATATTCGGTAGCGCTTGATTTTGCCAATTCTGCCTCGAATTTTTTTACAGCCAATTCGGTTGCTGCCATTGCTTGTTTTTGGATTTTGGCAACTTCTAGAGCTTTCTTTTGAAGTTCCATATATTGATGGATCATATCCAACTGATTATCCAAAGACAAAAGGCCGTAATAATTTTCTGCAACTTCTGCAATTAAGCTAGACAAAACGAAATTTTTACCTTCTACCGTAGATAGATAATGTGCTACCGCAGATTTTTTTTCGGTTCTTAGCTTGTGCCAAATGTCAAGTTCCCAATCTGCAGAAAAGCCAGCTTCAAAATTCCCAAGTGGATCGGGCATTTCTTTTCCGGGTTTAATTTCTGTTGTGGCATCACCAGCACCTTCGCTAGTGTAGCGTCCTGCTTTTTTTACACCAGCACCAATGCCCGCGCTAACAGTTGGTTTTAGTCTTCCTGTTTTGTAAAGAACGTCACTTTTTGCAATCTCAATCTGTTGAAGCGTGATTAATAATTCTTGATTATTTTTTAAGGCTTCGTCAATTAGACTGACTAAGTTAGGATCTGTAAAGAACTGTTTCCAAGGTGTGATGCCAGAGTTGTTTTCTGTCACCGCTTCTGTTTGGTTAAAGTTCTGCGGAAGATTTTCTTTTAGTTTATCTTGAGTCTGGGTTGCCAGTGGTGCTTTACAACTTGCAAGCGCCAAGGAAACTCCTAGTATTGTGATTACTATTCTATTAGTCTTCATATTTGTCATCGTGTTTGTAAGGTTCGGTTTGTTCTGTTAATGGGTTTTCTTCTTCATAGTAAGATAACTTAGTTTTCTCCGAAATTTTACCAAAAATATAATATAAACCAGGGATAATCATTAATCCGAAAATTGTACCAATTAACATCCCGCCAGCTGCTGCTGTACCAATTGTTCTGTTACCAATTGCACCAGGACCTGTTGCCATTACCAAAGGAATAAGTCCTGCAATAAATGCAAATGAAGTCATTAAGATTGGACGGAAACGTATCGTTGCGCCTTCTATAGCTGCTTTGGCAACCGAAATTCCTTCTTCTGCTTTTTTCTGAACGGCAAATTCTACAATTAATACTGCATTCTTACCAAGAAGCCCGATAAGCATGACCATTGCAACTTGAGCATAAATGTTGTTTTCTAATCCTAATAATTTTAAACATAAGAACGCTCCGAAAATCCCCGTTGGTAATGATAAAATTACAGGTAAAGGAAGAATGAAACTTTCATATTGTGCAGAAAGAATTAGATAAACGAATCCTAAACAAATCAAGAAGATATAAACAGCTTCGTTTCCACGAGATACTTCATCTTTAGAAATCCCCGCCCAATCGATGCCGTAACCTCTTGGTAAAGTTTTGTCAGCAACTTCTTGGATGGCTTTAATTGCTTGTCCACTACTGTAACCCGGCGCCGGAGATCCACTTACTTCTGAGGCATTGTACATATTATGACGCGTGATTTCTGATAAACCGTATACTTTTTCTAACTTCATAAAGTCTGCATAAGGCACCATTTGTTCTTTGTCATTTTTAACATAAAGCTTTAATATATCGCTTGGTAAAGCTCTATATTGTGGGCCTGCTTGTACAATAACTTTATAAGGTCTGTCAAATCTAATAAAACTGGTCTCGTAGTTAGAACCAATTAAAGTTGATAAGTTATCCATCGCTTTGTCTATAGAAACACCTTTTTGCTCTGCCAAGTCATTGTCTACTTTTAGCATATATTGAGGGAAACTCGCTGAGTAAAAAGTAAAGGCTGAACCTAATTCTGGACGCTTTTTCAATTCTTTAACAAAATCATTACTTACAGTTTCCATTTTGCGGTAATCACCACTTCCTGCTTTATCTAAAAGACGAAGTTCAAATCCTCCAGCTGCACCATAACCAGGGATAGATGGCGGTTGGAAAAATTCTATATTAGCACCAGGGATTTCCTTAGCTTTTTTCTCCAATAATTCTATAATCTCTGCCGCAGATTCTTTTCTTTCGTCCCAGCTTTTGAGGTTGATAAGACAAGTTCCTGAGTTAGATCCTGTACCTTCTGTCAAAATTTCATAACCAGCTAGTGATGATACAGATTGTACACCATCCACATCTTCGGTTGCTTTTTGTAATTGTAAAGCAATCTGATTAGTTCTTTCTAAGGTTGATCCTGGCGGCGTCTGTATAATGGCGTAAATCATCCCTTGATCTTCTGCTGGTACAAATCCTGAAGGTAAGCTGTTGCTGAGAAGATAAGTGCCAAGACAGAAAATTAATAATACGGGTAAGGTAAAGAATTTCTTAGTTACTGTTTTTTTCAATAAGCCTTCATATTTACCTTGTCCTTTGGTAAAGGTATTGTTGAATTTATCTAAAACAATATTGATAGGTGTTTTCTTTCTTACTTTACCGTGGTTATTTTTTAATATTAAAGCACAAAGAGCAGGCGTTAATGTTAAAGCAACTGTTCCTGATAAAATAATTGCAGAAACCATCGTGATAGAAAACTGACGATAAAATATCCCAACAGGACCACTCATAAAAGCAACAGGAATAAATACCGAAGCCATAACCAAAGTAATAGCGATAATTGCACCACTAATCTCATGCATTGCTTCTTCCGTAGCTTTCAGTGGTGATAATCCTTTTTCTTCCATCTTGGCATGGACGGCTTCTATGACGACAATCGCATCATCGACGACGACACCAATTGCCATAACCAAAGCGAAAAGCGATATCATATTTAAAGTAATACCAAATGCTGACATAACCGCGAAAGTACCAATTAGCGATACCGGAACAGCAATCGTTGGAATTAAAGTTGATCTCCAGTCTCCTAAAAATAAGAATACAACAATCGCCACTAATATGAAGGCTTCAAATAAAGTATGAACAACCTTTTCTATAGAAGCATCCAAGAATCTAGAAACGTCATAACTTAATTCATAATGCATTCCTTTCGGGAAGTTAGTCTTTTGTAGATCTTCCATTAAGGATTTTACATTCTTGATAACTTCACTGGCATTGGAGCCGTAAGATTGCTTTACGGTAATTGCCGCAGAAGGTTTGCCATTAAGCGTAGAGTAGATATCATACATAGAACTTCCAAACTCTACATCAGCAATATCTTTAAGTCTTACAAACTCACCATTGGCATTTGATTTCAGAATGATGTTTCCGTAATCTTTTTCGTTGTTGTAACGACCAGGATATTTTAAGATATACTCAAAAGATTGAGATCTTTTACCTGAACTTTCTCCGGTTTTACCAGGTGAAGCTTCTATACTTTGAGAATCCAAAGCACTCATTACTTCATCAGAAGATATGTTGTAAGCCGTCATTCTATCAGGTTTTAACCAAATACGCATGGCATATTCTCTGGTTCCTAATATATCAACTGTACCAACACCTTTTATTCTTTTTAACTCTGAAAGAACATTAATATCAGCATAGTTGAACAAGAATTTTTGATTGGCTTTTGGGTCATCACTGTAAAGATTGATGTACATTAACATGTTAGGTTCTTCACGAGTAATTTTAACCCCTTCTCTTACCACAAGTGGAGGTAATTTATTAATAGCTGAAGAAATGTGGTTCTGTACATTAACCGCGGCAACATTGGGATCTGTACCAAGGTCAAAAACAACTTGGATTGCAGCTTCACCATCATTACCAGCATTGGATGCCATATATTTCATCCCAGGAACACCGTTGATTGATCTTTCTAGCGGGATAATTACAGACTTAATAAGCAACTCATTATTCGCGCCAGGATAAGATGCGGTAATATTTACTTTAGGAGGAGAGATAGATGGGAACTGTGTTACGGGAAGCGACATTAAAGCTAAAATTCCCAAGAACACTATAATCAATGAGATTACAATAGACAGAACGGGTCTGCGTATGAATTTCTTAAACATAATTTTTTTCTTAATAATGAAAAATTAGTCAGCATTTAATTTCAAAGATTGAAGAACGGTCTTCGGATCTTGAAACTTAACTTTCACTTTTTGGTCGTCTTTTACTTTTTGGACACCTTCTAATAGAATTCTATCTCCAGTATCTAATCCTGAAGAAACTACGTACAAATCAGAAAGTTCATACGCAATTTTGATATTTTTAGATTTTACTATTCCATTTTTATCAACAACAAAAACATAGATTTGATCTTGTATTTCGTAGGTTGCTTTTTGCGGAATGATTATCGCATTTTTTAACGGTAGAGTCATTAATATCTTACCTGTTTCGCCATTTCTTAGGAGTTTTTTTGGATTAGGGAACTTAGCACGAAAAGCAATATTTCCTGTTTCATTATCGAATTCTCCTTCTATGGTCTGGATGATACCTTTGTCAGTATAAGCCTCGCCGTTAGCTAATATTAAAGAAACTAAATCGTTGCCGCGATCGTCAGAATGCATCTGATAATTAAGGTATTCTGGCTCTGATACATTGAAATATGCAAAAATTCCACCGTTGTCAGACAGGCTTGTTAATAGATCGCCTTCGCTTACAAGACTTCCTATTTTTAGAGGAAGACGGTTGATGATTCCAGAGAAAGGTGCTTTGATGGTCGTGAAAGAAAGGTGAGTCTGAGCTAAATTTAATTCAGCTTTTGCCGCATCTAATTTGGCTTTTGCCATTTTCTTTTCGTTGATAGAAACCACATTGTTGTTAGCAAGCGTGCTGGCATTTTCTAGTTCTATCTGAGCTTGGGCAACCTCTGCTTTTGCTTTTAGTACATCTGCCTGATATAGCTGTGGCATAATACGGAACAAGACTTGTCCTGCATTTACGTATTGACCTTCGTCTACAAAAACTTTCTCTAGAAAGCCTTTTTCTTGAGCACGGATCTCAATGTTTTTTTCTGATCTAATTTGAGATACAAATTCTTTTGTAATAATTGTATCCATCTTAATAGGAGAGGTTACGGGATAGATGCTTTCTTCCTCTTTTTCTTCTTTTTTCTTGTTACAGCTTGCCAAAAATAACAATGTGCTGAGTGCAAATAAAGATGCAACTCTTTTCATACTTTTAATTTTAATTGTAGAAATAATAATGGGGTAGACGACCAATCCTAAAATGATATAGTTTTGGTAAATAATATTGAGGAATTGATGTCAAAAATCATTCCTAAAACAACAAATATTGTGTTTTTTACAGTAGAGAATTTTATATTCTAATGGATTGAAAAAGAATAAATGTTCTGGTAGATGGGGAAATGTTTGTTATATCTATAAAGAAACGTTTTTTTCTTTTAAGATAAAGTAAATTTAAAATGTAGCCTAAGCCTAATAGACTGACTAATGTTACAGCTTGTAATATATTAGAATATTGTAAAGCTTCAGTTTTCAATTCTTCTGGAAAATCTAGAGAATCGTCATGATGCTGAGATGATGATTTTTCTAAAGATAAGGTGTTGTAATGTTTTTTTGCTAATTTGGAAGTCAAGGAGTTAGAAGAATGACTACCGAATGTATGTTGAAAATAAGCATAATTCTTACTTTCTGCTATAAATAGCAAAAATATACTCATTAAAATATAGACAATTCCTTTTCTCATTTGATGGTACAAATTTAATAATGATTTTGTTAAAAAAATATTAATACTGAAAATTTAAGGAAAATTTAAGATGAGGTAATTCATTATAGGTTTTTGCACTCTGTAAGTTTTTACTAATTTTGAGCCATAATTATTCCTTATGCCTTTATACAAAGATTTTTCTGATGATACAGCCCAGATATTAATTTGGAAATATGATGAGGCAGAAGTTCTAGATATGCAAGAATTGTTAGAACCAGAGAATTATAATAAGGTCAAAGATTTTCATTCAAAAAAAATAATTGAAGTATTAATGGTTCGTAAAATGCTGAAAAAGCTTTTACCTAATCACAAAATTCTATATAAAGATAATGGCGAACCTTTTTTAGAACCATTAGATTATCAGATTTCTATAAGTCATTCTTTTCCGTTGGCGGCATTGGCGATTTCTCAACAAAAAATAGGCATTGACCTAGAAAAGTTAAAAGATAAAATCGCCAAAATCAGACATAAATTTATCCTGAATGAAGATGCTTTTATAGATAATTCTCAAGAAATAGACTTTCTTACTGCGATATGGTGCGTCAAGGAGTCTTTGTACAAAATCCATCATAGTAAACATTGGTCGCTAAAAAAACATTATGACGTTATGCCTTTTGTTTTAAACCAAAATTTTGAAGTTAAAGCACGCGTATATGACTCCGAAAATGAAGATTTTTATAAAGCTAAAGTTTCATTTTTTGATGATTACTGTTTTGCTGTTGTAGACTGAGTTTTATAATAATTCTCTACAACTTTCCTTTGATCTTTGGCGACATCATATATCAATTCTAATAGATCCTGAATATTTTTCAGCTCTGTTAAGTGACTAATTTTAGTGTAATCCCTACGGTCAATATAATCTTGGTCGTCCAATTCTTGACGGCGTTTTTGTAATAATTCGTCTACGTGATCGTCTGGTTCTATCTGGCTTTGATTAATGATTTTTTCGTCGTAATCTTCCTTAAGAAGCAAAGAGTTGGTTCTTATTAATTCTGAAGATATTTTTATTTTCCAATTTTGACTATCAATTTCTGGATAAAAATCTTTGTTATTAGCATACTGAGATAGTGACGCCGTGTATGCTGTTAATAAGTGTGCCGTTGTTACAAATTGATGCACTGTTTCTAATTTTTTCTGTTGATTCTTAGGATCAGAAATCATTCTTTGGAAATTGTCAGAAAGATTGGCTAAGTCTATTATGGTTGATTTTCTTTTAAGACGATATTCTTCATTATTTTCTTTTTTATGAATGAAAAAATCCATCACAACTCTAAAGTATTCTAGATTACTTTTGGCAGATTTCTTCATCAAATCCAAATTTTGTGTATGCTCCCAAACTGGCAAAATAAAATAAGCTACCAAAAAAGTCACCGCTCCAGCAATAGCTGTATCTATTATTCTGTCTTTGAAAATTAGATTGATATTGCCTGGTTTCAAAAAATTAAAAGATAAGAATACGTAGACGGTTAAGAAAAAAACTGCCCAAAAGTACTTTGATCTTAATAGACTAAAACATAAGGTCATAGACGCTAGTAATATAAATAACAAAACGGTTCCGTTATTGATAAAATAGAGTAGGATGTAAGCTGATATTCCGCCCGCAATAGTCCCGTAAAGTCTTAACCAGTTTCTATGTTTTGTTGTGCTGTATGCTGGTTTTAGAATTGCAGTAATGGTAATCATAATCCAATATGAATGTCCAATGCTTAAAAATTCTAATTTAGAAAATAAGTATCCAATAAGTAAAGCTAAAGTTACTCTTACAGCATGACGAAAGTGCCCTGACTGTAAAGAAAAGTTGTTAATTAAAATTTTAAAGTTAAGCTTCTCTTGCTTTGGGACAAATTTTTCTAAATCTAATGCAGTAGAAAGACTTTTTGCCATTTTAATATCTTGTCTATAGACCCTAAAAATGGTTTTTATTTCGTCTGTAACATCCGTTATGCGCATTAATACTTGACGAAGTAATATAAAATCTTCTAGCGTCCTAGAGTTAAGCTCTTTTAGGCGGTGCTCATAAAAGGTGTCGTACACTTTTTTGAGTTCGTTGTCAAAATTAATGCCTTCTTTAGCCCTAATACCACCTTGTAGTGATATACCAATGTTGGTGATTTCGTCTGCAAGATCCAAAAGGTAATTGTGCATATTACCTAATATTTCTGTTTCACCAAAGACTTTGTTTAGTTTTCGATAATCATTTTCTGAAGTAAGAAGCTTCTCATATAGATCAATAGAATTGAGAAACATCAACATCAGAATTCGGCTTTGCGTTGTAGATTCGTTAACGATTTTTCTGGTTTTGAAAACAATTTCGCGCGTTGCTTCTTGATGATCTTTGATTTTAACCTGCTGAGAAATTAACTGATTAATCAGATCGTCTATATTTTCATTTTTCTTGTAAAACCTCGCTTTAATTCTGAGGTAATCTGCTAATTCTAGATAATTTTCGCCAACCATTTGACTGGCTAGACGGTAAGGCTGTAATGTTGATACAATCAGAAATATAACTAAAAACCATGTACAACCAGCAAGAAAAATAGCAATGCTTTTTATAATTTCATGTCCCGTAAGATGCCCGTCAATAAAGATACTAAGAACGACTAATGATAAAGATCCAAGGCCGGCGAGTCTTGTCCCATAGACACCTATCAATGAAAAGAACATACCGAGAATAATGATTTCTAGGTAGACTGCAATTGGGATGTCTTTTACTAAAGTGGCAATACACGCAATCGTTACAAAGCTTATAATAGCGAATATTAAAGTGTTACGTCTTCTAATAAATGGGCCTGGCTGATCTACTAATCCTACAAAACTGGTACCGATAGGAAAGAGGAAATACTCTTGTAATAAACCGAAATGTGCTAGTATGACACTCGGAATAATGATCGCCAAAGCTATTCTTGCACCAGCAAAAATATATTGACTTGTAAGGAATTTTTTAAGTTCTGAAGAGTAGTTCATCATGTTACAAAAATAACAGAAAAAGCCTCAATATTGAGGCTTTTATAAGTTTTTATCTTAACTAATATGTTAAAATTAATAATCTTGAGAATTATAGGTTTCGCTACCGATATTCCAAGTTAATCCAAATCTTAATGTGTTATCTAGAGCCGTGTTTACTTTTGACATATTAACAAGATAAGAAAGATCTAACCCGAATGATTGATACTTAAGACCAACACCAACAGTTGCAAATTGTCTTGCTCCTTGCGCTTGACTCTCTGTAAAGTAACCAGCTCTGATAGCAAAAGCATCATCATAAGAATACTCTGCGCCACCACTTAACATGATACTTTTTTTGTTATTAAATGACTTACCAATTCCTGCAATTGGACCAACGTTGGCGATCTCATATTGAGGTCTTCCGTCGCTATCGTTTCCGATAAATTGAGGCCCAGGTACTAATAGTTTTGATCCTTCAACACTTAAGCTGAATCTATTAAGATCATCAATATATAAGTCATATCCAACACCTAATCTAGCCATAGTTGGGAGGTAAGATCTTGAGTTTTCATCGCCTGTATAATCTAGTTTTGGACCTAAGTTTTGTACTGCCCAACCACCTTTTACGCGACCTTCATAATCTCCAAAACTTTGATGCTTAGGTGACATATAGTAACCTGCAACATCTACTGCAAATGTATTAGCAGCTTTCATTGTATTATCAGAGTTAAAGCCGGCACCTAGATCAGAACGTATAAAACGCCCTGTTACTGCCATAGAGTAATTGTCAGAAAGTTTTAAACCATAAGCTAAATCTAATGAAAATTCATTAGGTTTTACAGTTCCACCATCTTCGACAGTTCCTGTAGCCGCATTTAGAGAAGTCATATTAACTTCTCCCATATTGAAGTAATAAAGACTGGCACTTAATGTAGATCTTTCTTCGTCATCTAAGAATGTATAGTAAGATCCGTAGAGTAAAAATACATCACTTGTTAATTTACTCATATACGGTGTGTAGTTAACACCAACTGCTGATGAGTTTTTTGCGAAGGGATATTTAGCAGCATTCCAAAATTGTGAAAATACGTCACTAGAGGTTGCTACCCCTTGATCTCCCATACCTCCTGATTTGGCATCTGGAGAAATTCTAAGAAAAGGAGCTCCTGTTAGTACGGGCTTAATTTCCTGAGCATAAGAGGCAACGCCAATTCCCAAGCCAAAACCTAAAAAGAGTTTTTTTGTAAAATTCATGTTTTGTTTTTTTTGAGCAATAATTGCTGTTTATTATAAATTATTTAATTTTTTATTTTAGTAGTACCATTTTTTCTACAGCTGTAGCGCTTCCTTTGCATTTATCTTGATTTTGGCTACGTGCAAATATCTTAAAAATATATGTACCTTTTGCTACAGTATCTCCAAAATCGTCTTTTCCGTCCCATTCTATGGCTTGTCTTGGTGTTCTAAAACCTTCTAAGAATGGTTCTGCGGTAACATTGGCGCTTAATGTTCTCACCAATTTTCCTGTAATAGTGTAAATCTGAACGTTAACGTCTAAAAGTTCATCACAATTATGTTCAAATTGAACATAAGTCTTATTGGTAAATGGATTAGGCCAATTAAGAGGTCTGTTAATTATTAATTGTTGATTGGATTCGTCTTTAACTACAAAGTTTAACGTAGATGTTGTAGAATTATTGTTAATATCCCAAACTTTAAAGGTTAATTGATGTTCTCCTGGTTTTAAATTTCTGAAAGGAAAGGACACATTGCCTTTTTGATAATCTGCTAAACTTGGATTAATACATCCGTTGCCTTCTCCAGCAGAGAAAAAATCATTAAGTACAACAGTATTAATTACTTCTCCGTCTAAGATTACTGTAATATCATGGCCAATACCAGATCCAGTAGAGTTAATGCCGAGATTATCTGTAAGGCAAGCTAGAAGTGTAGGGTTCTGATCTGTGATCCCGCCATTGGCAAAGTTAGTATTATTCATGTATAAGTTAACTTTTGGAGGTTCTTGATCATTAACGCCATTAGGGTTGATGTCACCGATTTTTTGAACTTTATTTGTGAAAACATCAAAACTTTTATTATCTGCATAGGCTAATATCCTACCATTTCCTATTTCGTAATTAATATCTTTAGGGACATAAAATTCTACAGTATATTTGCCATTAACAACAGTCCCGGATGCTTTTACGATAGGGCTTCCTTCTTCCTTGTAATTCATAAGCATGGATACAGGGGGATTGCCTTTAGGAGGTAATTTGTCATTATTAAGTGTTGACTTGTTAAGTTTCTGCTCAAATATATTGATGATCACTCGTCCATTGAAGCTACTATCAAGACTGCCATCAGCTTTGTTGACTTGACCATTGATTTTTATAAAGTCTAGAGCTCTAATCTGATCAGGTATAGTTGTAATTTCCATTTGTTTTTTTGGGCGAGCCATTTTCATTGCAGGGTCTCCTAAAAAATTAACTCTTAAATGATCAGCATGAGCTTTATGTTCTTTTTTTGCAGATAAAAACGCATCACCTAAGGTATAAAAATCCTGATCTGGTGAGAGTGTAAATAGCTTGTTGATAAATTTAGATGAAAATTCTTCTCCGTAAGATACACCTATTTTTCTACTAGAGGTTATCATTGTTGCTGCACCTCCTGTTTTCTGTTTTATGACTTGTTCTCCAACAGAGTTGGTGTTAGGGTCATCCCATAAGGTAAACTCACAGGTAATTGTAGATACTAGAGGGAATCTAGAAAATACAGAGTTGTAATTATTGAAATTATTGACTTCTGACGATGTTAATACACGTTCTTGCGCCCAACCATTAATACCACCATGCCCAAAATAAAAAATCATATTACTATTACTAATATCATTACTTATAGCTTGATTAATCTGCGGATATCTTTGTCCTCCGGCAGATATTTCTGCAGGAAAAGCATCAAGGTATAATTTTCTAATGTTATATTCTGGTTTATCAGTATTATTTTCGAAGTTGGCAACGATTGCGTTGTTTATAGTCTTATGAAAGGGGAGATTATTATCGAAATCGTCATCTACGACAAAATCTAACTTCATTCTCCATTCTCCAAAAGGTGTAGATTGCCCAGGTAGAGCATTGTAGTAGGCCAATGTTTTATCAATTAATAACTTTGCTTCCGAGATATTGGCTGCTGGTAATCTGCCAATGGGTAAATCTGGGATAAGTCGGATTATTTCGCTAGCATCTTGAGGGCTTGTCATTACAAAATAATCATCTGTTACGTAGGAGGATGTTAGGTCACCACTGTATTCACTTTGATAACTAGGTATAATGTCAGAATTATTAGGTATTCGATTTTTAAAATCATAAGAGGTGTCTCCTAAGATAAAAACATATTTTAGAGTATTGGATTGTCTTTTTAGTTTTGTGACAAAGTCTCTAATAGCCGTTATGTCCTTGCTTCCACTACTGTATTCATTGTATATTTTGTTAACATCTACAGTTTCTACATTATATCCATTTTTTGTTCTATGGTAATTTGCCAATCTTTGTGCTTCGCCTAGCATATTAGGCTGAGTAATGATTAGATAATCTACATTGGTAATAGATGATAGATCTTGATTGTCTATTCTAGCAACAAATTGAGGATTAAAGGCCGCCGATTGATTGAAGGCAACAAATTCGTTATTAAAAACTGTGCTATTTGCTAGGTAACCAAAATTAAAAACTGAGTTACTTCCGCTTTTGTTAATCTTTCTTTTGGCATTGGTTATATCAGAAATATCCCAAATCTGCTCTAAGCCATTAATGCTCGTCATAGAAAAACCATAAAGATCTTGACTTCCTTCATCAATATTATACTTTCGGAAATTCATTTGACTATTATTAAAAGTCAAATCTTGAGGATAAGTAGCCTCAGCATAATCCCAATAGAATTGACCATTAGGGTTAACGCTCATATTGGTTGTATAATTGAAGTCTATGCTGTTTCCGGTTAACCCAAATATAGTTTTATTAATAACTATAGGGCTATATTCATCAGACGGGTTGTATTGATCTGGAGGATTATTATTAATATTAAAGGTGATGAAGTTTCCTTTGCCGTTAAAGCTTATTACTCTAGTTCTGATTTTTATTTCATCATCACTTTTTAGTGCAGACCTTGTATTAAAGCTAACTTTTTTATTCCCTATAAAAGAATCTCCCACCCATACTCTTCCGAGTTTTAATAGATTGAATTTTTCCTCATTAATATATTGATAGTCATCATATCGAGTAATTAATTCTGCAGGCGCATTGATATTATCATCATTAACCCTTTTGCCAGGTCCAACATCAAAATTGATATAATAATAGGCAAAGTTTTCATATATATTTATGAGATTATAAGGCGTATCACTTCTTGTTTCTTTTCTTGTATTTCTACTAGCGCCATTGTATAAGTTGTAACCATTAGGGCCTTGTGCATAAAAAAGAGCATAATCATTTTCATTCCAGACGCCATCATCTTCTCCGATAACTTGTATGGCATTTTCTTGTAAACCATCATAACGGTTATCTAGGTTATTTTCTGGTAGCATAAGCCCTCCATTACCATAGATTCTGAAGTTTTTAGGATTTATATTGCTTGGATTGATACCGTTATCTTGCAAGAATTTTCTCGTAATTTTAAAAACCCCACTTTTATCTACTTTTATTTTATAGAATGTTCCGTTTTTTAATGGATTTTCTGTATTTCCTATTTTTTTTGCAATTTTTCTTACATATGGCTTACCAGTGTTTGTAATATCAAATGATAACAATCTATAGACCGTGTTGTTTTCTTGTTTTAAGGTATTAACACTTACTGAGGACTCAATAGCATTATTAGAACTATTATAGTTGTTATATATAATTGCAATGTTATCTCTGTTAGGTAAACTACTTGGGTTAATGTCAAAATAATCTTTAGGGTCTATTTTTACCCATTGCATATTTTCGACATTAATCGTGTTGCCGCTATTTTTAACAGAAGTAGTGTAGCTTATTCCGTCTGTACCAGATGTATATCCCTCGTTGGTAAAGTAAGGGAAATTTAATTTTTCAGTCCCATAATTTACACTTTTAGAACCTTCCCATTTAAGGATGACTTTTTGGGAGAAAAGTGGAAGGCTAATTATTAAATATATTACGAAAAGTAATCTTTCTTTCATTGCATCGTTTTATAATCTACAAAATAAACGAATTTTTTAAAAAAAAGATACATAACAATAAAATTAATTTATAAACGTTTTGTAAAAAAACAAATCTTTATTTGATTTATTAAATTATTATTTTTTTCTTTGTACTTTGTAAATGTTAATATCAACTATGAAACAAATTAAGTTGTTTTCTATACTTGCAGTAGGGTCTGCTATGATTCTTGTAAGTTGCGGAGGCGGTAATACCAAAAAAGGGGGAGGAACTAAGCGTTTCACCAGCACTACTGGTTGGAAACCTAATGATAAGAATGGGTACTTTTTTTCTGGAAAACAGCAAAAGCAAAAAGCGTGGCCTAATATGGTTTACGTAGAAGGCGGGACGTTTACCATGGGATTAGTAGCAGATGATGTCATGCATGACTGGAATAATACGCCACGTCGTATGCAGACAAGCTCATTCTTTATTGGAGAAACCGAAATCACTAACTCTGAATATAGAGAATATGTGACTTGGTTAAAATTCGTTTTTCCACCATCTGATCCTAGTTTTAAGCATATTTATAACGGTTCTCTTCCAGATACTTTAGTATGGAACAATAAGCTATCTAGAAATGACTTTTCAGAAACCTATTTCCGTTCTCCAGAATATGATTATTATCCTGTAGTAGGTGTTTCTTGGTTGCAAGCTACTAAATACTGTAACTGGTTAACAGATCGTGCTAACGAAAAGGCACTAATGCAAAAAGGAGTAATAAGCAAAGATTTATATACCAATGATGGTAACTTCCAAGGTGAAAGTACTTTTAGCTTAGAAAAATATAAATCTAGCGATCCCGATCTAGAAGGTGTTGTTAATAAGGCAAAACTAGAAAAATCAACGGGTATTAAAACATCTAATCAACGTATAGCTGCAGCTAACAGAGGAACAACTTCTGGAATTGTAGAGAAATTTAGATTACCTACAGAGGTAGAGTGGGAGTTTGCTGCATTAGGATTACAGAAAAAAAGACAATACAATAATTATGAAGGTAAAACTCCAGAGATTGTAAGTCTTAAAGGTAAAAAAGGTAGAAACAGAGGGATGTATTTAGAAAACTTTAAACAAGGTAGAGGAGATTATTCTGGTGTTTCTGGATGGAAAAATGATGGATCGCCTACTACCTCAGACGTAAAACAATATCCTTCTAACGATCTTGGTATCTTCGGGATGTATGGTAACGTTTCAGAGTGGGTAGCGGATGTTTACCGTCCTCAGATAGATGAAGATTTTAGTGATTTCAATTATTTTAGAGGTAATGTAGTAATGCAATCTGTTAAAAATCCAGATGGCACTTATAAGAAAGTTGATGCTTCTAATATTAAGTATGACACTTTAGCTGATGGACGTTTGGTCTACAGAGGTCTTCCTGGAGATGTTGAGAAAAAAGTAGTAGCTGATGATCGTAATTATAGAGATGGAGATTTTCAATCTTCTCTAGATGCAGGAGGATTACAAAATGATAGTACAGCTTATAACATGTACAATTCTACAAAAACAAGATTTGTTGTTGATAAGAATGGTAATGTAAAGTTACAAAAAGATAAAAAAGGCCTAGTAACAACTAATATTTCTAATACAGTTAGAGTTGTAAAAGGCGGATCATGGTTAGACTCAGCATATTGGTTAGATCCAGGACAAAGACGCTTTAAAGATGAGTCTAAAGCGTTCGGGTGGATTGGTTTCCGTGTTGCTCAAGATGCAAAAGAAGCTGGTAAAAGAACAAAAAGATAATTGAGTCTTTAAGAAAATATAAAAGCAGTAGAATTTCTACTGCTTTTTTTGTGTTATAAGGATTAGAAATATTAATTTTGAAATATGAATGTAGAACAGTTTTATTCCATATATAAGCAATCTAATAATTGTGTTATTGATAGTAGAAAAGTTAGTCATAATGATATTTTGTTTGCTTTTTCTGGTGAGAGCTATAATGCCGCTGTAAAAGCTCAAGAAGCTATTGATAACGGTGCATTAGCAGTTATTGTAGAAGATTCTTCTTTTGAAAATACAGACCAAAATATTTTCTACGTTAATTCTACACTGGATTTTTTACAAGAATTAGCATTATATCATCGTCAACAACTTACAATTCCTATTATTGGATTGACAGGGAGCAATGGCAAAACAACAACTAAAGAAATGATTAGTACAGTGCTGAGCCAGAAATTTAATGTTCAATATACTTTTGGTAATCTTAATAATCACATCGGTGTTCCGCTAACACTTTTATCCATAAAGCCTGAGCATGATATTGCTGTTGTGGAGATGGGTGCTAACCATCAAAAAGAAATCGAGCAACTTTGTAATATTGCTCAGCCTAATATTGGTTATATTACTAATTTTGGAAAAGCACATTTAGAAGGTTTTGGTGGAGTAGAAGGCGTTATAAAAGGTAAGTCTGAGTTATATGATTATCTAAAATCAAATCAACAGACAATATTAATTAATGAGCTTGATACAATTCAGTTAGAAAAAAGTAAAGATTATCCTCATATCATAAGTTTTGGAAGTTCATATTCAGACTATTTTTTCGAGGTTTTTGCTAAAGATCATTTTGTTGGTTTATCATACCAAAATCACAAATTATTATCTAATCTTACAGGTCATTATAATTTTACCAACCTTTCTGCTGGTGTAGCTTTAGGATTACATTTTGGGATAGAATTTGACCAAATAAAATCTGCAATCGAATCTTATTTCCCTAGTAATATGCGCTCTCAGGTTCAGCAAAAAGATGGTAAAACTTTAGTATTGGATACATACAATGCCAATCCTAGTAGTATGACTGTTGCTTTAGAAAATTTTAAAACTTTTGAAGGTTCTAAAACCATAATTATGGGTGATATGTTGGAGCTTGGCGAAGAAAGTTTTGCAGAACATCAATCAATTTTAGCCTTAGCACAATCTATTCAATTTGATGAAATTATAACGGTTGGTGCTTGTTTTAAAGATGTTAATGAGTCACAATTGGCATTTGATTCTACAGAAAAATTAATTGATTATCTCAAAGTTAATCCAATTAAAACTCATAATATCCTCTTAAAGGGTTCTAGAGGAATTGCTCTTGAGCGATCTATTGATTTTATATAAATTAAAAAATAAAACCAGAACAGTTAATGCTCTGGTTTTGTTTTTATTGATTCTTTTGCTTGTAATTTTCTAGAATTAAAACAATATTTTTGAAGGTGCTTGGTAAGACATCACGCTCTATTTCTGAGTTATTTTTCCAAGACACTTCATTAATACCTTCTTCAATCTGAGGGATAGGTTCTTTTGTCCCGCGATATCTCATGTTATACCAATGTGTTGTTTTTAGAATATTGGTGCCATCACGATCAACATAGATGTGATAGGTAGAGTTAATAAATTGTATAATCTCTAACTGCGTAATGCCACATTCTTCTTCTACTTCTCGCAAGGCTGCTTCATCATTAGATTCTCCTTTTTCTATTTTACCTTTCGGCAGATCCCATTTTCCTAGTCGGTGAATGAAAAGAATCTTGTCATCAGCATTTTTAACAACGCCACCAGCAGCAAAAATATTTTTGAAATGTGCCTGGAAATCCTTCCATAGTGTCTCAATATCCTGGAAATATATCGTTACATCTTTAGTTGAAGTATTTTGTAATAAATCTAAAACCATATCAAATTGATGTGGATCTTCATAAACTATGTTTCTCTCAGTATTTTCGGGATTGTTATTGAGAATTAATCTTTTTTCATTGATAAAAACGTTATACATTTGCAAGGCTTTAATTAATTACAAAAATAGAGAAATGAATTTAGAAGGAAGAAAAATTATCGTAAATAAATCATCCAAAGAATTAGTAGAAATGCTTAAGTCACCAAAAGATTATGAAGCACTAATGCCAGACAGTCTTCAGAACTTTGAAGCAAGAGAAGATGGTTTTAAATTTGGATTGAAAGGAATGCCAGAAATCGCGCTAAAAATTGACGAAGTTTCTGATAATAAAGTGATTTTAAAATCCGCGAGCTCTAGTCTTGATTTTGCATTAACAGGAAATATGACTACAGTTTCTGATACTCAGACTGAAGTACAATTATTATTTGAAGGGAAATTTAATCCTTTTATAAAAATGATGGTAGAAAAACCGTTGCAAAATTTTATCAACACATTGACGGATAAAATCGAGCAATTATAAAATTACTGAGATAATAACAGTCCTGAACAATGATCGTGTAAGCTTCCTGTAGCAGAAGATAATACGTTAATCTCATTGTTTAATCTTAATACTCCCATAAAGGCAAAAATTAAAGCTTCTTTAAAATTGATTATTTCTTGTGATGGAATAATAATTTCGGTTTTAGTTTTTGCTTTTATTTTGTTAATTAAATAATTATTGTAAGCGCCACCGCCTGTTAATAAGGCATTGGAGATATTTTCTTGGATCAGAATATTTGCAATTTGAGTAGCGCAATGTTCTGTGAAAGTAGCAATAAGATTTTCTACAGAATCATTAATTAATAAAGGAGAAATCTCTCTCAATACCCATTCTATTCCCAAAGATTTTGGTGCTGGATTTTGATAAAATTCCAATTGATTTAATTGTTTAAGAATTGTAGGATTAATGGTTCCTGACTTGGCAATATTGCCGTTTTCGTCCATTGATTCCCCTAGTTTTGAAGCCAAATCATTCAAGACAATATTAACCGGACAAATGTCAAAAGCCAATCGTTTTTCATTTTTTACAAGCGAAATATTAGAAAAACCGCCAAGATTGATGCAAGCTGCATACTCTGAAAATAAATGATGATCGCCAATGGGGACCAAAGGCGCACCGTTGCCTCCTAATAAAACATCCTGACTACGGAAGTCATAAGCAATATTTTTTTTGTTTAAAATTTGGATAGCTCGTCCATCACCAATCTGTAAAGTGTACTTTCTGTCTGGCTGATGAAAAATGGTGTGTCCATGAGAAGCAATAATATCGATATTCTCAATATTATGTTTGGTTATAAAATGAAGGACTTGCTCACCGAGAAAAAAGCCATATTCAGAATTAAGCGCGAGTAAATCCTGAGAGTCTAGATTAATTGCATTTTTTAATCTGAAAAACCAATCTTCGCTGTAGTTAATCGTTTCTGCTTGTATGATCTCGAAGTTCCAGTTATTTTCCTTTTTTAGAAAATTAACGTAACAAATATCTAAGCCGTCAAGACTTGTACCGGACATTAATCCGATTGCGTAATAATTAGAAACGCCCATTATCTACTGGTTTCCGGAAGATTTTTTGTGTTGAAGTTACCAGAACTGTTATAGAATGTGTACTCTGAGAAATCATCTTTAGCTTCCATTCCGTTGGCACCAACTAAGATATTCCCATCCTTATCAGAGACAAAGACAGTATCTTTGGTGTACATTTTTTTGTTTCTCTTATCCCAATTAATGGTTTCTGTTACAAAAGTTTGACCTTCGTTGGTAATGATCTTAACGCGACCTTTTGCAAAATAAAAATCTTTTTTCTCATCAAGTTTAGCATATTTAGCCCAAACTTTTCCTGGGATTTCGGATTTTTTAAGATCAAAAAATTCAAGATAAATTCCTTTTTTTGCTTCTACATAAGGAGAGTCTATGAGCTCATATTTTTCTAATAAAGGTGCGATAAATCGTACTTTTACTTGTCCAGAGTCTCTTTGTATTATGTTGGCATTATAGATGATTTGTGATGCGAAATTTGTTTTTTTCTTATTATTACTTTTAGTAATATCTTCATCACAAGATTGCAAAACAAAAAACATTAGGAAGCTCAATAAAATCTTGCTTCCTAATGTTTTGTTATGTTGTATTTTACTAATTATTTTTGACATTAGTAAAGTTAAAATATTATTGGTAAAGACGTTTCCCAAACCATTTGTCCCCAAAATTAATGCCGACACGTAGGTTAAAGAATGTTTGTCTAATTAAGTTATTCTCTATCGTTCCTCTTTGACCTAATTCTATACCAAGATCTATGGAGTTCATACGGTTGATATTACTTTTTTGGAATGGTAAAGTAACACCTCCTGTAATTGCATACTTGTTGATGTCTTTACCCATTAAGCTAAGTCCACCTTTCTCATAATATGCACCATATCGATAGATTACTCTAGAAAAATAATTTCTGAAGTCGTTGTAATTAGGTAATATCCATCCACCAGCAGATACTCTATAAGAATCTTTGTAATGTATGTTTTGTCCTAAGAAGTTGAAATCTTCACCCTTTTTATAATCTACCTGTGTTCCTAAGAACCATTTGGTATCATGACCATATCCAAGACCTAAAGATGCTTCTCTTGGAAGGAAATTTTTAGCACTAGAATATTTTTGGTCAATAATAGTTTCAGAGTTTTTTATATCTCCTGTTGTGTAATAATAAGTACTGTTGGTGTATACACTTTGCATAGTACCTGTATTACCAAAGGTATAAGTAGCTCCTAAAGTTAGTTTCTTGTCGTTAGCCAACTTCTTCTGATACGTAGATCCTAATGTGAAATTAAAAGATTTTATCTTATTGGTATTTTCATAACCATTAATTAAGATAGCATCAGCATAGGTAACTTCTTCTATATCTTTAAGTTTTCCAAAGTAAAAATTAGATCTAAGACCTAGGGCAAATTCTTTATTTATTTGATAAGAAAATGCAGCTTGTACTGTATTAAGAGTACCTTTTCCGGTGTACTTATGTCCAATGATTGTATTGTTTCCTAAATCTTCTGTTCTAAGAATCTCATATTGTTTCGAGCTATATGGCTGGAAGCCCATCCCGAATTTTATTTTCTTAGAAATAGGAAGTGCAATAGCGATATTAGACAAGTAAGTAGAATGTTTTGTACTACTCGTATTGTTGTAATCGGTCTTGTAATAATTATTCTCATTGCTACCTTCTACTTTAAGAGTTGCTAACTCCATATTGGTATTG
This sequence comes from Chryseobacterium electrogenes, assembly GCF_053553015.1. Lineage (NCBI taxonomy): Bacteria > Pseudomonadati > Bacteroidota > Flavobacteriia > Flavobacteriales > Weeksellaceae > Chryseobacterium > Chryseobacterium electrogenes. Next base: position 427,547 of record NZ_JBNPPB010000002.1, read on the forward strand.
GCTGCTGGGTTTCTAAAATTAAAATTATTATTAAAATCCCATATATATGCTGTAGACACACCTCCCATAGAGGATATATCAACTGTGTTATCAAACTTTACATCTCCAATTCCGTAAGCGCCATATGGGGAATTACCTATACTTTGTGCATTAAGAAATAATCCTGCAGTTATAGATGATAATACAAAAACCTTTTTCATCCGTTAAATTTAATCAAGCGCAAATATCTTAATTAATAATGGAATGAGAAAATTAATTTGGCGTTAAAGTTTGTTAAGTAAAATAAGATGTCAATTTTATAATAAATTAAGCAATTATGTAGGATATAAATTAATTCTAGATTATTGGCTTTTATTTAGGAGAGAAAATTTCGCATTAAGTTCTTATTTTTTATATTTGTTGTTATGAATTGGGAAGATATCGTTGGGCATAAAGACTTGATAAAGTTGCTGCAAGAAAGTATTCAAAATCAAAGAGTAGGACACGCACAACTTTTTGTAGGCGAAGAAGGTTATGGTACCTTACCGATGGCTCTGGCTTTCGCTAAAGAAATTCTGTCCAAAGAAAATCCTACCTCTGCCAGCAAGGTGGAGCATCTCAATCATTTAGATTTGCACTTTAGTTTTCCAGTTTATTCAGAAAAAAATATTTCCTTAAGCAGTCGGTTATTTCCTGATTGGCGCGAGATGATTTTAGCCAATCCTTATTCTAACTTTGATGATTGGACTAATTATCTGGATTCAGAAAAAAAGCAATTCTTTATTTCTGCCAGCGAAGCGGAGGATATGAACAAAAAATTCTCCTTAAAAAGTTTCGAAGGTGGGAGTAAAATCCTTATCGTGTGGCGCGCTGATAAGATGAACGACGAAGCATCTAATAAATTATTAAAATTTCTAGAAGAACCGCCGCAAAAAACAATTATTATATTATGTGCCAACTCTGCGGATGATATCTTGCCAACGATCCTCTCACGTTGTCAATTGGTGAACATACCAAGGATTGATGATGATATTTTGGTAGAACACATCATGACTAAAGAGAAAATTGATGAATCAGCAGCCAAAGAAATTGCCTTTAATGTACAAGGAAACTGGGGTAATGCCATAAAGTTGCTTAACCATGAAAATAGCGATCAAGAGTTTGAAGAACTATTTGTACAATGGGTGAGAAATGCTTTTATGGCAAAGAAAAAACCAGAAGTTATCCGAGAGATTATAAAATGGGCACGTAATATTAGCAATTGGAATAGAGATCGCCAAATCAAATTTTTATCTTACTGTACGGAGATTTTTAGGTTGGCATTATTACAGAATTACGGTAATCAGAATCTTGTTTATAAAAATCTAAGTCTCAATAATTTTAATTGGAATGCCTTCAGTAATTATATACATGGCGCTAATATCGAGTCTATCCTAGAAGAAATTTCCGAGGCTAGCTATCACATATCCAGAAACGCCAATGCCAAAATTGTATGGACTGATATGGGCATTAAGTTAACCCGTTACATTCATAGAAAAGCTTAAGTAAGCAAAGATTATTTTCTAATTTTTTCAATCTTTTTTATTGTGATATTCTCAAAATCATAAAGTTCAATTCTTTGTTCTTTACTGATATACTGTGGGTTTTACGCTATTATTGTTTTTCTCTATTGAAACGAAGAAAAATTCAATTAAAAATAATCAATCAATCGTTTGATTTTTTATTTTCATGCACTACATTTGCACCCGAATTTTATACTTATGGAGATTTCAAAAGAAGAACATATTCTTATTGTAGCCGAAGAAATTTTTGCTCAAAAAGGCTTTTCGGGTACATCTACAAGAGAAATTTGCAAAGAAGCAGAGGTTAATATATCGATGATTTCTTATTATTTCGGGTCTAAAGAAAAACTTTATGAAAGGATTTTCGAATATAGAATGAAAGAAAGCCAATCTTTTGCTAAGGAAATCATGGATCAGCCTGGCGTAGACGAGTGGCAAAAAATGAGCAATCTTGTAGATCAATTTATGAGTCGCATCATTAAGCTAAAATCTTTTTATAAAATAGTACAAAGAGAACAGTTAAGAAATAATAATTGCTACATCGTAGAGTTTTTGAAAACATCCAAAATGTCTTTTCTTAATTTTTACAAAGAACTTTTTGAGTCAGGTTACAAGAATGGTGTTTTTACCAAAAAACCTAAGCTAGAATTTGTTCACTCTACTATCGCGGGATCTTTATTCGCGGGGATTAATGGGAAGGATATGTACAAAGAATTTTTCGGACAACAAGATCACGCTGATTTTGATGAAAAATATTATAACGGATTAAAAGAAAATTTAAAAAATATATTAAAATACCTTTTAGGTTATCATGAAAAATAAGAAAACGAGTCTGATAATATTACTGCTTTTTAGCGGTTTTATTTCTTTTAATGCCCAGGTAAAGCGTAGTATTTCTCTAGAAGAAGCTATAGAATTGGGAATTAAAAATAGTAAAAGTCTTAAGGTAGATCAAGCCAAAATAGAAGAAGCTACGGCTAACCTTCTCGAAGCTAAAAATAAGCAGTTACCAGATCTTAAGGTCTCAGGAACTTATATGTATATGCCATTAAAACCTACTGTAGATTTGAAAGTAGGAGGTCCAGCAGGTAACGGCGGTGGCGTGGATGTTCATCAAGTTATGTATGGATCTGCCAATCTATCTTTTCCGATTTTTGCAGGTGGTCGTATAAAATATGGTATTGAGTCCGCAAAATATCTAGTAGAAGCATCCAAATTAAGCACCGAAAATGATAAGATTGCTGTTGCTTATAATGTGGCACAAGCTTATAATAATCTTTTTAAAGCATCCCAAGCGATTAAGTTGTTAGAAGAAAGTTTGTCGGCTTCAGAGAAAAGAGATCAATCATTTATTAAGCTAGAAGATAATGGCGTTATTGCCCGAAATGACCGGTTGAAGGCACAACTTCAGACATCTAATATAGAACTTCAGTTGTTAGATGCGCACAATAATTATAGTATTGCTAACATCAATATGGATCTGTTGCTGGGTCTTGCTGATAATATAGAAATTGATATTGATCCTAATTATATTGCAGAAAGAGAAATATCTACAGACAGCCAATATCTTGCAGAAGCTTTTAAAAATAGAAAAGATCTTCAAGCTTTAGATTATCAAAAAAGAGCTATTGAATTGGGGAGAAAAGCGGCAAAAGCTGAAAATCTTCCAACGATTGCATTGACTGGTGGTTATATTGCTGCAGATGTGCCTAAAGTTTTAACGGTTACTAATGCGGTTAATGTAGGAGTGGGCGTACAATATAATTTAGCTAATATCTGGAAGAAAAATTCTGATGTGGTAAAAGCCGAAGCTAACGCAAAACAATTGGATGCGACTAACGAGCTTCTTTATGATAATATCACATTAGAGGTGAAAAGAGATTTCCAAAATGAAATTTTTGCCTATAAAAAGATTGATGTATATCAACGAGCTGTAGAACAAGCTGAAGAAAATTACCGAATCACAAAAAATAAATTCGATAATGGATTGGCGACAATGACAGAGCTTTTGGATGCAGACACCGCAAAACTTTCTGCTCAGGTTAATCTTATCAACTCTAGAGCTGATGCAACTTTAGCGCACAAAAAATTACTACAAACAACAGGAAATATCAATTAATAAAACTTACATATAATAATCTATAACAATGTCAGAACAAAATAAAACTCAAGAAGAAAACGTGACGAAAAAGAAAAAAAGTCCCGTTTTCTATATCGTACTAGCACTTGCTGTAACTGTAGGAGGCTACTTTGGTTTTAGAGAATATACTTATTCGCAAGCGCATGAGGAGACAGATGATGCACAAATAGCAGCAGATGTGACACCAGTTATTTCTAAAATCTCAGGATATATCTCTGAAGTTAAGGTTAAAGACAATCAATTGGTTAAAAAAGGAGATACTTTGGTTATCTTGGATAACCGTGACCAAAGAATAATATTGGACCAAGCGCAAGCAGCTTTGGGCACTGCGATGAGTAATGTTAACTCAGCACAAGCAGGCGCTAATGCAGCATCACAAAATATCAATGCTTCTAAAGCGGCAATTTCTACAGCAGATGCTCAGATAGAAGCCGCTAAAGTTAACGTTTGGAGAACAGAGCAAGATCTTAAACGTTATTCGGTTTTGGTTAAAGATCATTCGATTACGCAACAGCAATACGAGCAAGCTTTTGCCGCAAAACAATCTGCTGATAAGCAATTGCAAATTTTAGTAGAACAAAGAAATCAAGCGACACAACAGACTGGTAGCGTAAGTTCACAATCTGTGGCAACATCACAACAAATAGGCGTTGCTAATTCTGTAGTTAAGCAAAGACAAGTAGATGTAGATAATGCAAAACTTAATTTGTCTTACACGGTAATTTTGGCGCCAGAAGATGGTATAGTTTCTAAAGTGCCAGTGCATAAAGGTCAGTTTCTACAAGCGGGTTCTCAGATTTTCAGTGTGGTGACAACCAATTCAAAATGGGTAGTTGCTAACTTTAAAGAAACTCAATTAGCCAAAATGGTTGAAGGTCAAAAAGTAAATATCGAGATAGATGCGTATCCAGATCAAGAATTTCATGGTGTGGTAAGTTCTTTCTCGCCAGCAACGGGATCTACATTCTCATTATTGCCGCCAGATAACGCCAGTGGAAACTTTGTAAAAGTAGTACAACGCCTTCCTGTAAAAATTACCTTTGATCATATTGATCCTAAAGTAATGGAGAAACTTCGTGCTGGGATGAACGTAAAAGTAGTGGTTTCCCTTAAAAGCTAATTGAAATTATGCAAGATGATTCATTAGTAGAGTACGGTTTCCGAAGAGCCATTATCACCGTAACAGTGATATTGTGTGCACTTCTAGAAATTGTGGATTCTACCATCGTTAATGTTGCCCTCAATGAGATGAAAGGTAATCTCGGGTCAACACTTTCTGAGGTAGGTTGGGTAATTACGGCTTATGCCATTGGTAACGTCATTATAGTTCCTATGACCAGTTGGTTGTCACAACAATTTGGACGTAGAAATTATTTCGCGGCTTCCATTATTATCTTTACGATATTTTCGTTTTTATGTGGTAATGCTACTAATATCTGGGAGTTGGTATTCTTCAGACTATGTCAAGGTATTGGTGGTGGTGCTTTATTGGTAACCTCACAGACTATCATTACAGAAGCCTATCCAATAGAAAAACGAAGCATGGCGCAGGCTATTTATGGTTTAGGAGTTATCATTGGACCAACTTTAGGGCCGCCATTGGGAGGTTATATTGTGGACAATTACAGCTGGCCATATATTTTCTATATTAATATTCCGATTGGGATTATTGCAACGATAATGACACTTCAGTTTATAAAAAGTCCACGTTATGCCGAAAAACGAAAAGCCTCGGATGTAGACTGGATTGGGATTGTCTTATTGGCTATCACTGTAGGATCACTTCAATATATATTAGAAAAAGGTCATGAAGACGATTGGTTTGAGAGTAAAGCAATTCTTACACTGACGATAACATCAGCAGTTGGATTTATTTTGTTTATTTGGAGAGAATTAACCTTCAAGTATCCAATTGTAGAACTTCGTGTTTTGAAAAACGGAAATCTAAGAATTGGTACTGCTATGTCTTTTGTCTTAGGATTTGGCTTATATGGATCAACCTTTATAGTACCATTGTATACGCAAAGTATTTTAGGATGGACAGCGTTGCAATCTGGGGCATTAATGATTCCGGCGGCGCTAACTACGGCGTTTATGATGCCGATTATTGGTAGATTATTGACCAAAGGTGTCAAGCAACAGATATTAGTAGCATTGGGATTGTTTATATTCTTTGTATATAGCTTCTGGGGTTACAAAATCTTGACACCAGATACCAGCAAAGATGCTTTCTTCTGGATGTTAATTGTAAGAGGTTGTGGATTGGGCTTATTATTTATCCCAATTACGTCATTGTCATTAAGTACATTGAAGGGGCAAGAAATTGGTCAAGGTGCTGCTTTTACAGGGATGATGAGACAGTTAGGAGGGTCTTTCGGGATTGCTGCCATTACAACCTTTATCGCTAACAAAAGCGAATTGTACAGAAGTAACCTTGTTTCACATTTGGATATCAATGATCTGGACGTTCAGCAAAGAGTAGCAGGGCTCAAAGCTAGCTTTATGGTAAAAGGATTGTCGCCAGATGTGGCTTTGCAATCGGCGTACAAATCTTTGGATTATGCCGTTACTAAGCAGGCAACTGTTTTATCTTATATGGATGTATTTCTTTATTTAGGGATTATTTTTCTTATTTGTATTCCTTTTGTTTTGTTTGTAAGAGAACGAAAAGGAGGCGGTAAGATTGACCTAAGCGAAGCTATGCATTAGTATTATTTTAATCTCCTAAAAAAACTCAGAATCAATTGTTGGTTCTGAGTTTTTTTTAGGAGCAATTCCCGCTATCCGCTATATCTTTCCTTGGCTCACTCGGATGGCTCCGCTACGCTCCGCCGCCTCATTCGCCCAGCAAAGGATGCCGCTTCTATCGGGGCTATTTTAGAAGTTGGATTTTAGAAACCAGAAACCATTGATACTAACTTGTCATAAAAAAAATAACTTGTTATTTTAAAATATAAAATCATATTTTTACGATATTATTAATTTGATTCAAACTAAAAATACGACGATATATTAATGAAATCTAACGACATAAAGCAATTGTTTCATATAATTAGCTATCTGCAATATCCTTTTTTACTTTTGGCTTTATTTTTTATGCTAAAGCCTTATTATAATTTTTTTGTTAATTCGGATGTTAAGAGCTTTCTCGTTAATGCCAATATCGCGCTTGTTTTTATGGGAATTGGTATCAGCTTTTCTACCTTACAAGATACCGCTAAAACCCAAAATCAATTCTCAAAGAAAATTTGGCAAAATCCCAAGAAAGGAAAACGTGCCATTGTTTTGATTTCAGCATTAACTTTATTGATTTTTATATTGGGTTTCTTAGGTTATTTTATAAATAATGATGGTGCTTTAAAAGAAATTTCTTTAGGCTTAATCGTCCTCGGGATTGGCCTAATCGGTTTATTGAAAACAGCATTAGAAATGTTTGATAATCATATTAAATATTAATACTCTTCCTTTAGCCTAATGGCGTCAGTTAATTATTGATGATGATTGTTTATTCTTGGTTTTTAACCAGCTTTCTATGGCTTGAAAAGTTTTTTCAGGATTTTCAATCCATGGAAAATGTCCAGCTTGCTCTATGAATACAAGTTTCGAGGTAGGCAGTACTTTGTGTAAGTCCTCGGCATATTGGACAGGGTTGTTGGTGTCTTGTGTGCCATTAATAATCAAAATATCAGTGCTGATGCTAGGGAATTGCTTTTGAGTATCGAGGTATTTTTGTCTTTCGCTTTGTCTTTCTGTCCAGTAGATCCCATTAATCGGTTTTCGCCTTCCTGCCTTTGCTATTTGTTTAACAATCGGAATGACTTTGTTAGCACTTTCCTTATTGTAGCACCACCATTTAATTGGGGCTTCCGAAATGTCTTGGCCTTCTGCATCATTTTGGCTGTGATTCGCAATCATATAATCCCAATCTTGAAGGACTTTGGCAAACCATGCCGATTCTTTTGCACGCCGAGTTTCGGACTTCTTTCTTCGATCCCATGTTTCCTGTTGTGTTCCAATTAAGCTAGTGCCTGTCAAGATGAGTCCTGCAGTATTCTTAGGGAATTTTAAAGCATATTCTAAAGTGATGGCACTTTGGTCAGAATGTCCAAATAACCAAATTTTATCCACTTTTAAATATTTTCTTAACGCGTCAATTTCCTGTAATATCTCATCTTGATTATAGCCATCAAGTGTTTGTGGTGCCTGAGACATACCTGTTCCTCGGGGTTCATAATAGACCATCGTAAAATGCTTTTCCAAAGCTTGTAAGCTAAGTTCATAACCAATTTTTCCAGAATTGATATGCCCTACAATCATGACAGGGCCTTTTCCTTTAATGCTGTAATTAAGTTTTAGGTTTCCAATCATTTCGTAATAAGTACCGTTATTTGTATTTTGGCAGCTGATCATAATTGAAAAGATCAAAAAGAAGATGGTAATATAAATTGTTTTAGACAGTGTTTTCATCTGCTTAGATTGAAATTAGATTATTCTTCAGCAATAGATTCATGTAGAGGTTTACACCAATCTGCAAGGCACTTCTAGATCTTCAGTAAGATAGTAGCTGCAACATAATCTATGGTAACCATCGGCAATAATAAGGTCATTTTTGCCTCTAACTAATAATATCGGCGAAAGTTTTTTCTTGTCTTTTATCTTTTGTAAATTTTCCTGAACGTGGATATTATCTTTCGGTAAAAGTGGAAGTCTGCTGGCACGGAAAAGATCTTTGGCTTTCTTATGGATGGTTGGTGCTTTTTTCAGTTTGTTGACTAGATCATTGCATTTTTTATGCTCGAAAAGCAAGTCAAGATAATCAAAAGCTGCTGGAAAATCATGGGCTTCCGGATCTTTTAACCAAATATTATTGTTAGTCGATTTTGCAGTTTTTGTTGTGCTTTTTCTGTCCATATTATTTTAAAATTGATACGCGCTAATTCTTTTGTTACTCATCAGATTTTGGATAAGAGCGTCGTGATTTTTGTTATTTCCTGTCAGTCGCCACGTTGTCGCCAGATTATCTTGGGAGGATTGTTGTTTGGTCAAAATATATTTGAGTTTATATTCGTCAAAAAGACTTTTACAATACTCGAAATCTTCTAGATTATTAGTCACAATTCTGTAATCTCTGATTTTATTATAATTGTCAATATACTCTTGTAAATAAGCCAAAACGCGCAAAATGGACATCACCAAAACAGTACCAAGAAGTCCAAGATAGATGTGGCCAGAGCCGACTGCCATACCCAAAGAAGCAGTTGCCCAGATGGTTGTAGCGGTGGTAATGCCTCCGATCTTGTTATCATCTTTAAAAATTACACCAGCACCCAAAAATCCGATGCCTGTGATGATATTGGCGGCAAGACGATCTGGATTTTGTATGCCAATTTCGACGCTGAGAATGGTAAAAATACAAGAGCCAAAACTTACTAAAATAAAGGTTCTTAATCCAGCAGATTTGTTTTGATATTCGCGTTCTGCACCAATAATCAATCCAATAATTACTGAGATAAAAATGAGTATGAGTTCATTCTCTACATTGGCTGTTCTAAAAATATCTAACTTGCTGATAAAATCCATTCTGATCAAAATTCTTAATTAAAGCTACGATAATTCTATCAAAATGAAATGAATTTGCTGATCAGGTTTAAGTTATTGATAATAAATGTACTTTTTTACTTTATAGTATTTTAGTTTGAAAAAAATAGTAGTTTCTTTTCTTCATATAAAAAAAAACCTCTTCTAACGCGATTTAGAGAGGTTGATGATATTTAATATTATTTAAGATGAATTGAAATGTTATTTATTTTCTGCATTTTGTGTGTATTCTAAAAGCTGGAATAAAACTTGATTTTGTGTCTTGATTTTCAATAAGTGGCGTAGTATCCCATGATTGATAGGTAGTTCTTCGGGAATACATTTTTCCATTGCTACCTTTTGGTAAGCTGAAAAAACTAATAATATTGGTAAATTTATCACTGTTTTTAGCTATGTTTTCTATCCAAGTTACGGCGATATAGATGGATTCGTTTTTATGAAAATAGATGTTATCTTTTACTTTTAATAAATTATTTTTATCAACAGATGAAATAGGAACAATGTAATTTTGATTATTTAGTATATTTCCAATGCGACCATTCTTATTTTCGTACATATCTAATAGCAAATATCCTTTTTTATTTTTAGATTTTTTAAAGGGGATTTCTATATTATCAATTTTGCATTCTAGCTCAGAATCATTTTTTAATTCGATTGCATATTCTATGTTTTCGCTTATAAAAGTGATTTGTTTTCCATTTTTGTAGCCGATTATATTATCTATGTCTAGTTTTTTAGATGATATTTTAACTTCTTCAATAGGAATAATCTTAGGAGTTAGCGTTAATAATAGATTAGATTTAATTTCGGTTGCTTTATTTTCATAACCAGGTGCGGATATTGTAACGTTTTCAGTTGGGATTTTTTCAAAAATGTAAACCCCTGAAGAGTCTGTTAGGTATAAATGATCTTTACTAATTATTTTGGCAAATGGAATTGATTTATTATTAAGACTATCAACTACTTTGATGCTTTGGCTTTTAAAAAGCAAAGGAACTGTAAGAAAAAAAATAATCTTCATATTATAAAATAATCTTATTTTAAGAAATTAAATCTAAAAACTCTTGCTCGTCCAAAATGATAATAGTACCAATATCTTGTGCTTTTTTTAGTTTGCTTCCCGCTTTTTCGCCAACCACGAGATAGTTGAGGTTTTTAGAAACTGCAGAAATGTTTTTTCCGCCGTGTTTTTCTACCATTTCTTCTGCTGATTCTCGGGTAAATAATGATAGTTTTCCTGTAAACAAGAAAGTTTTCCCTTCTAAGGTATTGCTCAATGTTTCGGTGGTATTTTCGCCTTTTTCTAGTTGTACGCCATAATTTTTCAGACGTTCTATCATCAACCAATTTTCGGAATTTTGAAAGAATAAAACAATGCTTTCTGCAATTTTCCCACCAATATCCTCTACTTGCGTTAGTTCTTCTTGGGTGGCTGCTTTTAGCGCATCAATAGTCTCAAAGTTCTTAGCTAATTTTTTAGCAACCGTTTCGCCGACGTGTTTTATTCCAATCCCGAATAATACTTTTTCAAACGGAATTTCTTTTGATTTTTCGATGCCGTCGATGATGTTTTGCGCCGATTTTTCTGCCATTCGTTCCAGGGGAAGCAATTGGTCTTTGGTCAATGCGTAGAAATCAGCGGGATTTTCGATTAACTTTTCGCGGTATAATTGTTCTATCGTTTCGCCACCAAGATTATCGATATTAAGTGCTTTTCTAGAAACGTAATGGATCATTCTTCCGACAACTTGTGGCGGACAATGCAGATCATTAGGACAAAAATGAGCCGCTTGATCTTCTAATTTAATCAATTCTGTTCCGCATTCTGGGCAATTAGTTGCGTAAGAAATGGCGCTAGAATTAGGATTTCTTTTTTCTAAATTAATACCAACGATTTTGGGGATAATTTCGCCACCTTTTTCCACATAAACGTAATCATTATCGTGTAAGTCTAGCTTTTTGATAATATCTTCGTTGTGGAGAGAAGCACGCTTTACAACGGTGCCAGCTAACAAAATAGGCGTTAGATTGGCAACAGGCGTTATAGCTCCAGTTCTGCCAACTTGGTAGGTCACTTTTTCTAAAAGTGTTTCTACTTTTTCTGCTTTAAATTTATAAGACATCGCCCAACGTGGCGATTTTGCAGTGTAGCCTAATTGTCGCTGTTGTTTAAGAGAATTAACTTTAATCACAATCCCATCAATCTCAAATGGTAATTGATGTCTTTCTGTGTCCCAAAAGGTAATAAAGTCTTTCACATCTTGGAGCGTTGTGCATAATTTTGCCTGATCTTCAGAAACTTTGAAACCCCATTGCTTAGCTTTAGCCAAAAGATCCCAATGGCTTTCTGCAGGGAAATCTTCTGCAATATATTGATATAAAACAGACGAAAGGCTGCGTTTTCTTACTTCGCCAGAATCTTGCATTTTTAGGCTTCCGCTGGCTGTATTTCTAGGATTCATAAAGAGATCGAGACCTTCTTCTTCGCGGGCTTTGTTAATTTTGTCAAAGTTTTTTCTGGTGAGATAGATTTCGCCTCTGATGAAGAAACGATCAGGGAAATCACCTTTTAACTTCAAGGGAATATCAGAAATTGTACGGACATTATTGGTTATAGCATCGCCTTGAAATCCATCGCCACGCGTTACGGCTTCTACCAACTTTCCGTTTTCATATAAAATAGAGATAGAAGCGCCATCATATTTTAGTTCTGCGACAAATTCTACGGGCTCGTCAATAGTCTTTATAATTCGCTTTTCCCAATCTTCGAGATCCTCAAAATCGTAAGAATTATCCAGAGAATACATCCTGAATTGATGTTGTACCGTCGGGAAATTCTTAGTCACAGAACCGCCAACACGCAAAGTAGGAGAGTTTTGGTCAAAAAATTCTGGATGTTGCGCCTCGAGAGCTTGCAGTTCTTTCAGTTTTTGATCAAACTCGAAGTCCGAAATCGTTGCTTCATCCAAAATATAATAATTGTAATTATGTTGGTGAAGCTCTTCTCTCAAGCTTTCTATAGTATGTTGGATGGTATTGGACATGGGATATTTTCTTTCAGCAAAAATAAATAAACTAATGCCAAATTAAAAAAATAGGAGACCTAAATGTTGAAATATCTTGCAAGTGACAAATGCTTAATTTATTGTAAGATTAAAATTAAATTAAGATATGCTTTTCATAGAATTGATGATATATTAACCTTGTATTGATCTACCAGATGGGACGTTGTTCTAAATTAGTCCCATAAAAAAATACTATGAGGAAATTCAAAATTACTTTGGGACTCTTGTTTTTCGGGAGCTTATTTTATGCTCAGACCACACAAGCGTCAATCACTGGTAAAATTACAAATACCGATAATAGCGCACAGAAAAAAGTTAAAATAATCATCGTTAATGAGTCCACAGGTTTTAAAACCGAAACTGAAACCAACTTGCAAGGCGAATATATCTTTAAAGAAATACCTTTAGGAGGTCCTTATACGGTTATTGTGGAGGATGAAAAGCGAGAAGGTTATAATGTGAATTTTGGCGATCAGGTAACAGTTAATATTAAGTTGGGAGCTCAAGAAAACAAAATTGAAGGCGTTACTATTCTCGGAAACCTTAAAAATAAAATAGGAAATCTAGGTGCTGCAACCGCTATTTCTTCAAAAAATATTGGCATCTTACCTGTTAATGGTAGAAACTTTGCCAACCTTTCTGAACTTTCTCCATTGAGTGGTAAGAATGGTAATCTCTCAGGACAGTTGGGATCTTCTACCAACTTTATCATTGATGGAATGACCGCTAAAAACCCGACCTCTTCTGGCGCAACAACAAGCCGAAGCGGTGCTCCTTTTTCTATTTCGATTGAGGCGGTGAGAGAGTTTAAAATCGCAACTAATCAATATGATGTAACACTGGGGCGAAGCGGTGGTGGAACCATTAGTGCAGTGACCAAGTCCGGAACCAATAAGTTTACAGGTAGTGCCTGGGAATATTTGAGAACCAATTGGCTATCCAGTTCTTATGATATCAGAGGGAATAAGAGAACCAATGACTTCTCTACGTCTCAGTTTGGGTTTACTTTAGGAGGTCCTATTATTAAGAATAAGTTGCATTTTTTTGTAGCGTGGGATCATCAGTTGGATTCCAGACCATTGTTGATTGCTGATGTTCAGTCGCATGAGGACGAACTCAGATTAAACGTAACTAATGCCACACTTGATAAGTTTCTTAATATTGCCCGCACAAAATACGGAGTGGGAAATGGTCCACAGTTTGGAAGTTTTGATAAAGTCCGAAATTCTGACGCTGGATTTCTACGTTTAGACTGGCAGATTAATGATAAAAACCTCTTGACTTTAAGAAACAATTTTACATATGATATTAATAAAAAAGGTCTGGTAGATAATACGGCAATTAGTCTCTATGAGTCTTATGGCAATGATAAAAACTGGGATAACAGCCTCTTGCTTACATTAAGATCTAACCTAAAATCTAACATTACCAATGAACTGAAAGTCCAGTATTTATATGCGTTTCAAAATAGTTATCAGAATGATGAGTTAGGCCATCCGATGCCGAGAGCAATTGTAGAAAATGTTATTACCAATATTGACGGCAATAAAGCCACGAATATCCAGATTGGAGGGCACCGTTTTGCCCAGGAAGGTTTTAAGAATAATGTCTTCCAGATAGTTGATAACTTGTATTACAACACAGATAAAGTTAAATATACCTTTGGGACAGACATTATGTATACCCGTGCCAGATCTGTTTATGGTAGTGAGGTTAATGGTAGATTCCACTTTAGAGAGGCTACTACCAATCCTGATAATTTGTATAATTTTAACAACCTTACCGCATACAGATTCTACAGAGAAGTACCTTTGGTAGATGATTATTCTGTAAAATCCAGCATCTGGAATGTAGGATTGTACGGGCAATTTCAAACTAAAATAGCAAAAGGACTAGACCTTATGGCGGGCGTTAGATTAGATTATGGTGGCTATCCAAAAGCCCAGTTTAATGAGAAGTTATATAACGAGATGGGCATTAGGACCGATAATAAGATCAAGTCTTTTATTGTCCAGCCTAGATTTCAGTTTGATTGGAATGTTAATGAAAACAGCGTAGATTTCTTGAAATTTGGTGCCGGTATCTTCTCTTCTGATATTAACAATTATATGTTGATTAATAATTTGGTGTTTGATGGTAAACATTTGGCTACGGTAGATGTTGATCCTTCTAAGATTGGTCTTGTCCCTGATTTTAACGGTTATAGAAACAATTACGCCACAGTGCCATCTCTTGCACAATATCAGGTTCCTACAATTAATTATACGGGCAAAGATGCCAAAATACCCGTAGTCTATAAAGCTAATATCTCTTATACTCATTTCTTTAATGAGCGGTTTAGAGTTGGTATAGCTGGTTATATGGCGTTGGGCAGAAATAATTATTATTACTATGACAGAAATATGGCAGCTAATCCTTACTTTACTTTGGATGCCGAAGGAGGAAGAGGCGTTTTTGTACCGCTTGCGACTGTCGGGGCTAATGGATCAATGAATTGGAAAGAAGGCCGTATTAATAAAAATTTTGGTAGAGTGCTAGAGTTGGTTAGCGATGGGAAGATTAATCAATTCTCATGGGTGGTAGATACCAGCTACCGTTATTGGAAAGATGGAGAGATTACAGCAAGTTATACTTGGTCTGACATTAAGGATAATACATCCTTCAACGGTAATGTTGCCAATTCTGCGACATTATCTACAATGGTAAGCAGCGATCCTAGACAGTTGGCGATGAGCTATTCTGATAATCAGTTTAGACATAAAGTGGTGCTGTATGGTAACTCGCCTACTATTGCCGGATTTACTTTAGGATTAAGGTATTCAGGGATTGGTGGTACACGTTTTTCGTTAACGGCTGGCGGTAATGTTAATGGTGATTTTGTAGATTCTAATGATTTGGCTTATATCTTCCCTAATCTTACGCAAGCGTTAATTGATAATCCAGAAGTGGGATCGGCTCTTAAGAATTATATTACAGATTACAACAATAAGATTGTAGAAAGAAATGCCGGTAAAAATGGATTCTACGGGGTGTGGGATGTACGCGTTGCCAAAAAGATAAAATTCGAAAAGATTGGAGCCTTTGAGTTGTCCATGGATATCTTTAATGTGGCTAATCTTCTTAATAAAGATTGGGGCGTTAATAAGTCTTACAATACGATGTCCCTTTATAGAATTAGCGGTTTCGACCCTGCTGCTAGGGCGCTTAAGTATGATCTTAACACGAGTGGATTACAACCTTTATCGGGCAATCCTTATCAGATCCAGATTGGTGCAAAATACACATTTTAACCGCTTATAATAATTTATTAAATTCCTTATAATTTTAACTCTTTAATTATGAAAAAAGTTATCTTAGCAAGCATCATACTACAAGCAGTAATTATGAATGCACAGACCCAGATTGTTGCACATAGAGGCTATTGGAAGACCAATCCTCCTACGACAGAAAACTCCGTGAAATCCTTGCAAAATGCACAGGAACTGAAAATATACGGTTCTGAATTTGACCTAAGCATGAGCAAAGATGGTGTTATCGTTGTTAATCATGACGAGCATCACGGTGATATGGAGATTTCTAAAACGGATTTTAAAGCATTGAAACAACTGAAACTATCTAACGGAGAGGATTTCCCTACTTTTAAAGATTATCTTAAACAAGCTAAAAAAGATAAAGCGCTAAGATTAGTTGTCGAAATAAAACCTGCCAAGACCAAAGAATTGGAAAATGAAATGGTCGCAAAAATCATTGCATTGATTAAAGAAGCTAAGCTGGATAACCAATGTGACTTTATCTCCTTTAGTCTCAATATTTGCAAAGAAGTAAAAAGACTTGAACCTCAATTTAAAGTTCAGTATCTCAATGGTGAGCTTTCGCCACAGCAGATTAAAGCCGAAGGTCTGGATGGTATAGATTACCACTACAGCATTTTTGAGAAAAATCCGACTTGGATCTCGGAGGCTAATGCCTTAGGCTTGATTACCAATTCTTGGACGGTTAATGATGTTAAGATTTTTCAAATGCTTAAAAACCAAAAAATAGGATTTGTCACTACTGACATCCCGGATCAATTGAAGTAATTTTATGTTATTTGAAAAAAGATAATAGTTTCTATTGTGAAAGTTTTTTCCATTTTTTAATTCTTCCTCTTGCGTTGCTGTAAGGTGATGATGTGTTGAATTGGATCATTCTTCCCTGTGTCCATTTTGTGTACCAAGGGACTTCGTAAAGTTCCTGATTAGATTTTGTATGGATTAAGTCTAATATTCTAGATACAGTGTCATCTAGTTTTGTGGTTAATTCATCGGTAGTATATGATTCGTAATCTAGATAAAACTTTTGTGCAAGTTTCCCCAGTTCATTCCATTTATATCCAGTTTCGGGAAAGTCTACATTTTCGTTATTATCTTTTTTATCATTCCATTTTAGTACCAATTCTCCCCAGCCAATAAGATAGGCAACTAGATTGTTGATGCTCATTGTTGTGCCTTTTGCGTGTCCTTCTAAGTTTTTGGGAGTCCATAATTCTTTAGGAATAGTTGCGAGCTCTGCTATTAGTTTTTCATAATTTGTGCTTATTGCCTTTTGCAATTCTTCTTTATTGGTAGGGACGGCCATTGTTGTTTTTTTAATTAAAGTCAATTTACAAAATAAATATATAACCGAATAAGAATAGCGCTATTGATTGTATGGATTAACTCGATGAGAGTTTTGTTTTGTAATTGATGTTTTTAATTTTAATATTTACTTTTGAGCTAATTTATGAATTAGTTAACAGGCTTTATGCTTTCTTCAATATGAAGATTTTTACCTTTGTTAAGCATTTTAAACATAAAGAGAATTTATTTTTCTTTTAAACAATTGTTTGATAAATTTGTGTTTTATATTAATTATTAAAATCTAAAATAATGACAGAATTAAAATCTAAAAACGCAATCGTAACAGGCGGTGGAAGAGGTCTTGGTAAAGCTGTAGCTTTGATCTTAGCACAAGAAGGCGTTAATGTAGGTGTTACCGGAAGAAACGAAGAAAATCTTAAAAATACTGTTGCCGAGATTAAAGCTTTGGGCGTTAATGCCTTTTACTCAGTTTTTGATATTGATAATGAAGACGCAGTAAAAGTTGGTATTTCTGGCTTGGTTTCAGAGCTTGGAGGAGTAGATATTCTAGTTAATAATGCAGGAATTGGAGATTTCGGTTCTATAGAAGCTATGTCTTCAGAAACATGGGAACAGGTGATTAAAACCAATCTTTTTGGTGTTTATTACGCTGCCAAAGCAGTTTATCCTTTCTTGAAAGAAAATGGAGAAGGTGATATAATCAATGTGGCTTCTACAGCAGGTCTTAAAGGCGGTCCTAATATGTCTGCTTATGCAGCGTCCAAAGCGGCTGTTATCTCTTTGTCTCAATCTATGATGGCAGAATGGAGAAAGCAAAACATTAGAGTCATTACCTTAACGCCGAGTACCATTGCTTCTGATATGAGCATTAATGGTGGATTAACAGATGGTAATCCTGATAAAGTTCTTCAGCCAGAAGATTTTGCAGAATGGGTGAGAGATATTTTAAAAATGAATAGAAGAGCGATGATTGCGAGTGCATCTATTTTTTCTACCAATCCATAAAAAAAATAAAACCTATTAATTAGTAAGTAGCAGAGATATTTTCTTTGCTACTTTTTTTATGTCTTTTTTATTGAACAAAATGAGTGTACTCTAAAAAATTAGGCATAAAAAAACCTCCTGATTATGGACAAGAGGTGACCCAAATGTTTTCACAACGGAATAATCCTTATTGTGAATTGCTTTCTGTACAAAGATATGTAATAAATATTATTTATAATTATGGTTTTGCGTATTTTATATTAATAATAACTATTTATCTTTAGAGAGTTTACAGAAAAATAAAACTATGGCCAAAAATATATTAGGATTAGACTTAGGAACCAACTCGATTGGTTGGGCGTTAATCAAACAAGATTTTACAAATAAACAAGGAGAAATTCTTGGGATGGGAAGTCGTATTATCCCGATGTCTCAAGATATTTTGGGCGATTTCGGAAAAGGGAATTCTGTTTCTCAGACTGCATCAAGAACAGGTTATCGAGGTGTAAGAAGATTGCGTGAAAGATTTCTTTTAAGAAGAGAAAGACTTCATAGAGTTTTAAATGTTTTGAATTTTCTTCCTAATCATTATGCTATACAAATTGATTTTGAAAAGAGATTTGGTAAATTTAAAAGCGAGTCAGAACCGAAATTGGTCTATAATGCTAATGAATTTATTTTTAAAGATTCATTTGATGAGATGCTTTCTGATTTTAAAAATCACCAACCTCAGCTTTTAGAAAATAATAAAAAAGTTCCTTATGATTGGACGATATATTATCTTCGTAATAAGGCTCTAACTCAAAAAATTGAAAAAGAAGAACTAGCCTGGATTCTATTGAATTTTAATCAAAAACGAGGTTATTATCAATTGCGTGGAGAAGAGGAGGAAGAGACCCCAAATAAGTTGGTTGAATTCTATTCTTTAACCATAATAGATGTTTTGGCTGATGAACCTCAAAAAGGAAAATCTGACATTTGGTATTCATTGATTTTAGAAAATGGTTGGATTTACAGACGTGCAAGCAAAGCGCCTTTGTTTGACTGGAAGAATAAAACTAGAGATTTTATTGTTACTACAGATTTAAATGATGATGGAAGTGTTAGAACAGATAAAGACGGAAATGAAAAAAGAAGTTTCCGTGCACCAAGCGAAAATGACTGGACTTTGGTTAAAAAGAAAACAGAACAAGAAATCTACAATTCTCGCAAAACTGTCGGGACTTATATCTATGAAACTCTTCTTCAGAATCCAAAACAGAAAATTAAAGGAAAGTTAGTCCGTACCATTGAGAGAAAGTTTTATAAAGAAGAACTTAAACAGATTTTAAAAACACAGAAATCATTTCATCCAGAATTACAAAATGATGATTTCTACAATGATTGCGTTAGAGAATTGTATAAAAATAATGAAGCGCATCAATTGACTTTGAGCAAAAAAGATTTTGTTCACCTTTTGATCGAAGATATAATTTTCTACCAAAGACCTTTGAGAAGCCAGAAATCGTCGATTTCAAACTGTACTTTGGAATATAGAAAATACCAAGATGAAAATGGAGTAGAGCATACTCAATATCTTAAGGCTATTCCAAAATCTAATCCTTATTATCAGGAATTCAGAGTTTGGCAATGGATTTATAATCTTAATATTTATAAAAAAGATGATGATTCTAATGTTACTAAAGAATTTTTAAATACAACAGAAAACTTCGAAAATCTATTTGAATTCTTAAATAACAGAAAAGAAGTTGACCAAAAAGCCTTGCTTAAACATTTTAAGTTAAATGAAAAAACACATCGTTGGAATTATGTAGAGGATAAGAAATATCCTTGCAACGAAACAAAAACGATGATTTTTTCGCGTTTAGATAAAGTTGTAAATATTTCCAAAGATTTTTTCACAAGAGAAATTGAACAAAAGATTTGGCACATCATCTATTCCGTTAACGATAAAATTGAATACGAAAAAGCATTGAAATCTTTTGCTAATAAAAATAATCTTGATGAAAATTCTTTCATTGATGCTTTTAGAAAATTCCCGCCGTTTAAAAGTGAGTATGGTTCTTTTTCTGAGAAAGCAATTAAGAAATTGTTGCCTTTGATGCGATTGGGGAAATATTGGAATTATGCAGATATCGATAAGTGTTCAAAAGACAAAATTCAGAAAATTATTACTGGAGAATATGACGAAAACATTAAAGACAAAGTAAGAGAAAAAGCTATTAATCTCACTATGGAAAGTCATTTTCAAGGTCTGCAATTGTGGCTGGCTCAATATATTGTTTATGGCAGGCATTCTGAAGCTTCTATGATTGGAAAATGGAATTCGGCAGACGATTTAGAAGAGTTTTTAAAAGAATTTAAACAACATTCGCTTCGTAATCCTATTGTAGAGCAAGTTATTACAGAAACGCTTCGTGTGGTGAAAGATATTTGGCTGAAATACGGAAATGGCGCTAAAGATTTCTTCAATGAAATCCATATTGAACTCGGGAGAGATATGAAACAAACAAAAGATGAAAGAGCAGATGTCACCAAAAGAATAACGGAAAATGAAAATACCAATCTTCGCATCAAAGCATTGTTGGCAGAAATGATGAATGATAATGCAGTAGAAAATGTTCGTCCGTATTCTCCGATGCAACAAGAGATTTTAAAAATTTATGAAGATGGAATTTTAAAATCCGATATTGAAATTGAGGACGATATTCTGAAAATCAGCAAAACTGCACAACCTTCTCCATCGGATTTGAAAAGATATAAACTTTGGTTGGAGCAAAAATATAAATCGCCTTATACAGGTCAAATTATTCCTTTGAATAAATTGTTCACACCGGAATATGAAATTGAACATATCATTCCGCAAAGCCGATATTTTGATGATAGTTTTGGTAATAAAGTAATTTGTGAGTCTGCGGTTAATAAATTGAAAGATAATTATATAGGACTTGAATTTATAAAACAATTTGGCGGAACTAAAATTGAATGCGGAAACGGAAAATCGGTTACTGTTTTTAAACAAGATGCTTATGAAGATTTTGTAAAAAAACATTACAATAATAATCGCGGAAAAAGAACTAAACTTCTTTTGGAAGAAATTCCTGAGAAAATGATTGAACGACAACTTAACGATACACGCTATATTAGCAAATATATTTCTGGTGTACTTTCCAATATCGTGAGAATTGATGAAGAACAAGCAAAAAAAATAATTGAAGATGCAGAGGTTTTAGCAAAGAAAGAGAAAGATGAAGAAAAAGCAAATAAAATTCGTAAAAAAGGTAAGTCAGAAGCAACAGATGACGGTGTAAATTCTAAAAACATAGTGCCAGGAAATGGGAAAATTACCACTCAATTAAAACAAGATTGGGGACTGAATGATGTTTGGAATGATTTGATTTTACCTCGTTTTGAAAGAATGAATCAACTGACCAATTCGACAGATTTCACAGCTTGGAACGAGAATCATCAGAAGTTTTTACCAACTGTTCCTGTTGAGTTTTCAAAAGGTTTTTCAAAGAAGAGAATTGACCATCGTCATCACGCTTTGGATGCTTTAGTCATTGCTTGTGCGACTAAGGATCACGTTAATTTGCTTAACAATCAATCTGCCAAATCAGAGACAAAACGTTACGATTTGAAAAAGAAATTGATGAAGTTTGAGAAAACGGTTTACAATCATCCACAAACTGGCGAAAGAATCGAAAGAGAAATACCTAAACAGTTTTTAAAACCATGGGATAACTTTACAGTTGAAGCTAGAAATAATTTAGATAAAATCATAGTAAGCTTTAAACAAAATCTTCGTGTCATTAATAAAGCGACTAATTATTATGAAAAATATGTAGAGAAAGATGGTGTTAAAGTTAAAGAAAGGGTAGAGCAGACAGGGACAAATTGGGCGATAAGAAAACCTATGCATAAGGAAACGGTTTCTGGTAAAGTAGATTTACCAAGAATTAAAGTGCCTAAAGGTAAAATCTTGACTGCAACAAGAAAAAGTCTAGATACATCGTTTGATTTGAAATCTATCAATGCAATTACCGATACTGGAATTCAAAAAATACTTAAAAATTATTTAGAATTTAAAGGGAGTGCAGAATTGGCATTTTCCCCAGAGGGAATCGAAGATTTGAATAATAACATCGAAAAATATAACGATGGGAAATCACATCAACCTATTAATAAAGTAAGAGTATTTGAATTGGGTAGTAAATTTCAAGTTGGACAAATTGGAAATAAGAAAGATAAATATGTAGAGGCGGCTAAGGGAACAAACTTGTTTTTTGCAGTATATGAAGATCGAAATGGAAAAAGAAGTTATGAAACTATTCCTTTGAATATTGTTATTGAAAGACAAAAGCAAGGATTGTCTGTTGTTGATTTTAAAGGGTTAAATGATTTTTATCTATGCCCAAATGATTTGGTTTACATTCCTGATGGTGATGAAATGGAAAATATAAAAGCAATAAATTTTAGTAAAATTTCAAACAATAAAAGTAAAAATATTTATAAAATAGTAAGTTTTACAGGCAATAGACTTTCTGTAATTCCTTGTCAAGTCGCCACAACAATAGTCAATAAAGTAGAATTTACACAATTAAATAAAATAGAATTTACAAAAGAAAAAGAAATTTTGATTAAATTGAGCATTGACCGTCTAGGCAATATTTCAAAAGCATAACCCATGATTACCCGTTCCATTTACATTGGCAATCCCGCGTATCTCAAGCTCAAAGATGAGCAGATGCATATCTTGTGTCCAGAAACTAAAGTTGCGAAAGGCAAAGTTCCTGTTGAAGATTTGGGTTTGCTGATGTTGGATCATTTTCAGATTACGATTTCGCATCAGCTGATTCAGAAAATGATGGGAAATAATGTAGTGGTTATTAGTTGTGATGCGCATCATTTGCCCCACGGAATTATGTTACCCTTACACGGGCATACCGAGCATTCGGATAGAGTTAAGGATCAATTAGAAGCCAGTGAACCACTCAAAAAACAATTATGGAAACAAACTATCGAATGTAAAATTGAAAATCAAAAAGAAGTTCTCCGTCGATTAGGAAATTATTACGAGCCAATGATTGACTATCAAAATAATGTCAAAAGTGGTGATATAACTAATATGGAAGGTATTGCTGCACAACATTATTGGAAATATCTGATAAGCTTAGATTTCTTAAGACAACGTTACGGTGATTCTCCTAATCAGTTTTTTAATTTTGGTTATGCCGTGCTTAGAAGTATTGTTGCGAGGGCGATTGTAGAAACAGGGTTGCTCCCAGTTCTTGGAATTTTTCATAAGAATAAATATAATCCATATTGCCTTGCCGATGACCTCATGGAGCCTTATCGCCCTTTTGTAGATTGGTTGGTTATGGATTGGCTCAATAAAAATGTAGCAACAGAAGAGTTAACCAAAGAGTTTAAAGCACATATTCTTCAGATTGCTACCAAAGATGTCTTGATTGATCAGAAGAAAAGACCTCTGTTAATAGCGGTAAAAACGACAGCCGTATCGCTGTACAAATGTTATACAGGCGAAAAAAGATTGATTTCTTATCCCGAATTGATATGAATGCCGAAAGGTTTAACGCTTACAGAATTATGTGGGTTTTAGTATTATATGATTTGCCGACCGAGACCAAAGCTAATATGAGAGATGCCAATCGCTTTAGAAAAGGCTTGATAGATGATGGTTTTAGTTTATTTCAGTTTTCTATGTATGTAAGGCATTGTCCCAGTCGAGAAAATGCAGAAGTTCATATCAAAAGAGTGAAGTTTATGCTCCCAAAAGCTGGGAAAGTTGCTATTATGTGCATTACGGATAAGCAATTTGGAGATATAGAAATTTTCTTTGCTAGGAATAAAGAAGAACCACCACCAACCTTCCAACAACTTGAATTATTCTAAATTTTAAATTCTAAAAACAAACAAAACCCATTGGTTATCAGTGGGTTTTGTTTTGAGGTTGTGTTGTATCTCAAAGATACATTAAAATGAAAGCAATTCACAACAGAGAATCAGGTGTTTTATCCAGCTTAAACGTTGTGTTGTATCTCAAAGATACATTAAAATGAAAGCAATTCACAACTCTTTCTTTCAATCCCATTTGCGTAAACTGGTTGTGTTGTATCTCAAAGATACATTAAAATGAAAGCAATTCACAACGGCACCTGATACCTGGACCAATGTTATTCAGTTGTGTTGTATCTCAAAGATACATTAAAATGAAAGCAATTCACAACTTGCCAAATCGTCGTTCGTGTAAATGTAATGTTGTGTTGTATCTCAAAGATACATTAAAATGAAAGCAATTCACAACGGCGCACCAGTTGATTTATCGTTTGGAAAAGTTGTGTTGTATCTCAAAGATACATTAAAATGAAAGCAATTCACAACGACCGACGTAATGCTCGCGTTATCCAATCCGTTGTGTTGTATCTCAAAGATACATTAAAATGAAAGCAATTCACAACAGCCGGCGGAAAAACTTATTTAATCGAGAGGTTGTGTTGTATCTCAAAGATACATTAAAATGAAAGCAATTCACAACAGCGTTCCGGAATTAATTAAAACCGTCCACGTTGTGTTGTATCTCAAAGATACATTAAAATGAAAGCAATTCACAACACAGGCATACGGGGAAAGACCGCAAACAATGTTGTGTTGTATCTCAAAGATACATTAAAATGAAAGCAATTCACAACAGGCTCTTTAATGCCTACTTTCTCGGCTAAGTTGTGTTGTATCTCAAAGATACATTAAAATGAAAGCAATTCACAACCGTCCCTCGTCTAATACTCCCAACGTTTTTGTTGTGTTGTATCTCAAAGATACATTAAAATGAAAGCAATTCACAACTTGTTAGACGTAACCCCGGAAAATTACATTGTTGTGTTGTATCTCAAAGATACATTAAAATGAAAGCAATTCACAACTGTAAAACTTAAATCCTATTCAGCGCCATGGTTGTGTTGTATCTCAAAGATACATTAAAATGAAAGCAATTCACAACCAACTTTAACTGTTCTTAATTCGTTCTTCAGTTGTGTTGTATCTCAAAGATACATTAAAATGAAAGCAATTCACAACTTAATGAAGATTTTTCAGATCCAACCTATGGTTGTGTTGTATCTCAAAGATACATTAAAATGAAAGCAATTCACAACCGCTATTTCTGTTGTTTCTAATTCAAAGACGTTGTGTTGTATCTCAAAGATACATTAAAATGAAAGCAATTCACAACGTACACGAGATGTGCCACCTCTGGCAGACCGTTGTGTTGTATCTCAAAGATACATTAAAATGAAAGCAATTCACAACTGTATGATTTAATTTTTGAAGGTGTCCAATGTTGTGTTGTATCTCAAAGATACATTAAAATGAAAGCAATTCACAACGGCTTGTCAAAGATTCAAGAACTTGGGATTGTTGTGTTGTATCTCAAAGATACATTAAAATGAAAGCAATTCACAACTTTCAAGACATTGGTCAGGATCATATTTCTGTTGTGTTGTATCTCAAAGATACATTAAAATGAAAGCAATTCACAACTATCTTACTTCTAAGATTAGTCACGAACGCGTTGTGTTGTATCTCAAAGATACATTAAAATGAAAGCAATTCACAACGCTCAAGCACAAGTGGCTGTAAAAGCTGAGTTGTGTTGTATCTCAAAGATACATTAAAATGAAAGCAATTCACAACCGGAATTGGTTTTAATGCATCTGAATTTATGTTGTGTTGTATCTCAAAGATACATTAAAATGAAAGCAATTCACAACAGCAGTAAACGAGTCTATAAAATCAACAGAGTTGTGTTGTATCTCAAAGATACATTAAAATGAAAGCAATTCACAACGATTCACGCCACTTGTTGCCAATACTTCTTGTTGTGTTGTATCTCAAAGATACATTAAAATGAAAGCAATTCACAACGAATAGTAAGCTTGAACTACGTGGCCAATCGTTGTGTTGTATCTCAAAGATACATTAAAATGAAAGCAATTCACAACTTATTAACTGTGCATTTATAAAATTCACCTGTTGTGTTGTATCTCAAAGATACATTAAAATGAAAGCAATTCACAACTCTATCGTCTGTGGCTTGGTTATCCGATTTGTTGTGTTGTATCTCAAAGATACATTAAAATGAAAGCAATTCACAACATCTCTTCTTCTTTTCATGCTAATTGAAGAGTTGTGTTGTATCTCAAAGATACATTAAAATGAAAGCAATTCACAACGGTAATAATGGGAATAATAATTTTGATTACGTTGTGTTGTATCTCAAAGATACATTAAAATGAAAGCAATTCACAACGGTAATAATGGGAATAATAATTTTGATTACGTTGTGTTGTATCTCAAAGATACATTAAAATGAAAGCAATTCACAACTCTCATGCTGAACGGTTGTATTAAGACCTAGTTGTGTTGTATCTCAAAGATACATTAAAATGAAAGCAATTCACAACGCGATAATTGAAGCGGTACAGGGTTGGTTAGTTGTGTTGTATCTCAAAGATACATTAAAATGAAAGCAATTCACAACCGGCGGTACAACTGCAATGGGTTGGAACTCGTTGTGTTGTATCTCAAAGATACATTAAAATGAAAGCAATTCACAACAAATTTAATTATAGGGAAATGGATTTCTGAGTTGTGTTGTATCTCAAAGATACATTAAAATGAAAGCAATTCACAACAAACAGCTTCAATTGCATTGTTGTAAGAATGTTGTGTTGTATCTCAAAGATACATTAAAATGAAAGCAATTCACAACTATTAATTAATAATTCTTCGCCTCTTATCCGTTGTGTTGTATCTCAAAGATACATTAAAATGAAAGCAATTCACAACTTGTGCAACATCCTGATCGAAGTATTGCATGTTGTGTTATATCTCAAAGATACATTAAAATGAAAGCAATTCACAACTACGCGCTACCGGTTAAGTATAGTATTCCGGTTGTGTTATATCTCAAAGATACATTAAAATGAAAGCAATTCACAACTCTGCTTGTCAGCGAAAAAAAAAGCGTAGCGTTGTGTTATATCTCAAAGATACATTAAAATGAAAGCAATTCACAACGTAAATAGACTTCAAGATCATTACCGCTTGGTTGTGTTATATCTCAAAGATACATTAAAATGAAAGCAATTCACAATGTATATATTTTATGTTATTTTAGTTTTATGATTAATATATTCAAATTTTTACTAATCAATTTTTTTTAAATAATTTCCATCAAATAAAGTTTATAGTTTATGGAAATCATATTTATATTTTTTCCTTTCTCATCAATCCAAAAACTAAAACGGTAGAGTATGCCCACATTAACCAAGAGCCGAAAGTAGCAGCATCAGTTTCTGGTAAATTAGGAAATACAAAGGAAAAGAACTGAATGCAAAATGTATCAATTATCATTCCTGGAAGTACCATTATTGCAGCAGATTTAATTGCTTGTAATTTATTCAATTTATATTTGTTGAAAACCCAATTTGACAATAGCCCTAATACGGGAACTACAACTAAATAAAGCCCAATCATTACATAACGATTGTTTGTCAAAAAGAAGTATTGACCTGCAACTCGAAAAATAATCGTTGCCAAAAGCCAAATCATAAATCCAATTGTTAGACTAAAAATACTATAATTCATTGATGGTTATTTTGTTAAATTAGATATAATGCTAAAAGTATTGACGAATCTTATTTTAAAAGTTTTCAAGTTCCTAAATTTGAATATTTTAAAGGTTCAGAATTAGCAATCTAAGTCAATATTTTTAACAGAAGCTAAGTTAAAGAAAATTATATAATTAATTAATATTGATGTGAAAAACCTAACAATCTTAAATTATTTATA
The DNA here is from genome assembly GCF_053553015.1 of Chryseobacterium electrogenes. Lineage (NCBI taxonomy): Bacteria > Pseudomonadati > Bacteroidota > Flavobacteriia > Flavobacteriales > Weeksellaceae > Chryseobacterium > Chryseobacterium electrogenes. Next base: position 455,367 of record NZ_JBNPPB010000002.1, read on the forward strand.
GTTCAGTTAAATAGCTATGTTTTTATAAAGATTATAATGACTCATTATTTTTCAATTTAACATAACTTGAAGAATATTAGTTTCTGAATATCCCAGCAAATAGGGATGTTGTGAAAGCTTATTAATTTATAATTTTACTGTTATGAAAAATATAATAATGAACCTTTTGGTTATGACTGTTTTGATCAGTTCTTGTACGCCTACCACCGATAAAAAATCAGAAATTATTGAAAGTGTAAAAGCAAAAACAGATTCTATCTCTAGTAAAGAAACAATAGAAAATAATGGGAAAAAAGTCAATTTACCAAACGATCTTACGTCATTAGTACCTATTGATCTGTTGGATAGTAAGAGCCCAAGTGGTTACGATAAATATGGTATAGAATTTTCCGGTAATTGTTACGCTTGTGATTTAACAAGTTTATCTGTTACCGCTAATAAAATAATATGGACAAATGTCTGCGATGAAAATGATACTTTTGAAATTAAAGATTTCACATTTTCTACATCTGAAAATAAAACTATTTTGAAAACTTCAGATAGAACCTACACATTAACTCTGATTGATAAAGCACCTGTCTACGAATTGGTTATAGATGGTAAAAAAAATGATTTGAAGAATAAAAGACTGTCTAGATATTATACTACCAAAGTGGCATTACCTCTTTTTAAAGAACATGATTGTGGTGATTTTGAAGGATAATTAAGCATTAATATTCTAAAAAAATAAGCATTTTATTCTAAAATTTAATTGACCAAATGGTTTTAGTTGCTAAATATTTTTCTGTTTTTGAGATAAGGTAGCGTCTATAATGACCTGTGCTATTACATTTTTATTTTTCAATAAATGTTATTCATTATTTTAGATTGATATAAATTCGTTTATCTTTGCGCTTATTTAGAATCAATAAAAACTATGAAGATTAACTCTTTAACAACAGCTATAAAGCCTTCATTATTATTTTTCTTGTTGGCAGGATATACTATAAATGCACAAACAGTCGACTCTTTGCAAATTGATAAACCCGTTAAAGAATCAGCTATAGATGAGGTTGTCGTAACTGCGGGAAGAAAATTGGAGAATATTAACCAAATCCCTTCTTCAGTCACGGTGATTAATCAAAAGCAAATCCAGGAGCAGTTGCAATTTACCACAGATCTATCGCAAATCATCGGTAATTTGGTGCCAGGCCTTACTGTTAATAATAATAAATCTAATAATGCCGGACAGACCCTAAGAGGTAGAACTGTTTTGGTTTTGGTAGACGGGATTCCGCAGTCTACACCTTTAATGAACGGCTTTCGCGATATCAGGACGATAGATCCTAGCGTTATAGAGCGTATTGAAGTTATTAAAGGCGCTACATCTATCTACGGCAACGGATCCGGAGGTGGAATTATTAATTATATTACCAAAAAGAACTTTAACTCAAATCCAATTTCTGGACAGACAACAATTGGCCTGTCGGGTAATCCATATAATACTGGTGGCACATTGGGTTACAGAGCATCTCAGTTTCTGTCTGGTCAGCTGAAGAAGTTTTCATACATGGTGGGCGGTTCTATAGATTATACAGGCTTGCAACGCGATGCGGAAGGTCTGGTGTTGGGACAAACTGATGGAACGTCCAATTCTTACCAAAACAACGTCTACGCAAGGTTTAATTATGATATAAACGAAGCTTCTGCGGTTAGCTTAATGTATAATTTTTACAACAGCACACAGCATACAAAATATATAAGCAAAGTTGGTGCTTTTGGCGAGTCTCCTACGATTGGCGTGAGAGGCGAAGATCCGGGAAAACATACTGGTACGCCGTTCAATCATAATTTGATTTTGAAATATACCAACAAAAATATCTTTGGTAAAACACAGTTTGATGCTTCGTTTTATATGAATTCCTTCCAGTCTATGAACCGTTATATTGTTTCGACAAAATCATGGTATGGCCCAGGGCAAACACAGATTAATTCTAACAAAAAAGGATTAAGATTGAATTTTAACACACCTTTTACCTTGGCCACTTTGCCGGGTGAGGTGACTTATGGTCTAGACCTTCTTAACGATATCACTTATCAGGATTTGACAGACGGCCGCGTTTATGTTCCAAAAATGAATATGACGAGCGTTGCACCTTATGCTCAAGTTAAATTAGACCTAACCCAAGATTTTATTTTCAAAGGGGGTGTTCGTTATGAAGATGCAACTGTTAAGGTGAAAGATTTTAAAACGCTTGCGACAGCAGCAGACGGATCTGGCGTGATTGCAGTGCAAGGCGGTTCTTTCCCATACAGAGGTGCCACTTTTAATGCTGGATTGAGGTATGCGAAGTATGAGATTTTTAATCCTTTTGTAAGTTTTACGCAAGGTTTTTCTGTGAACGAATTAGGACGATTGGTAAGATCTGCGCAAGAAAGTACATTGACGAATGTAAATACGAAGCCAATCCTGACCAATAATTATGAAATAGGATTTTCTTCTAAATATGATATATTTGCATTAACAGCTGCTTACTTCATTAGTACATCTCGTGATGGCGTTAATATAGTAGAGAATAGCGAAGGTTTGCTAAGGCCAGAACGTGCACCAGAAAATACCAGAGGATTTGAGGTTACTCTTGATGCCAATATTTCTTCTATGTGGAAAGCTGGCGCCACTTACGCTTATGTAGAAGGTAAAGCAGAAAAAGAAGACGGCAGCAAAAAGTATCTAAGTGGTTCTCGCATTGCACCTCCCAAGGCTACAGCTTATGTAAGATTTGCGCCAAGTTCGCAGTTCAACATTGTGATGAATTGTTTGATGACGGGCAACCGAGATAGGTTTGAGACCAATGCCAAAGGATTGTACGCGGGTGGAGAGGCGCCTGTGAAAAGCATAAATCTCTTTAATCTTTCAGCCAATTATCAGTTGGATAAAAACTGGGGAATGAGCCTTGGCCTTGATAATTTATTCAATCAGAAATATTATACGGTTGCAAGCCAATATAGTGCAAATGCGGCAAACTATGTAAGAGGAGTAGGCGCTACGGCGATGTTTATGATAAATTATAAATTTTAAATGATAAAGAAGTCATTTCTTTGGTTGCATAAGTGGTTGGGGCTGGCGGTAGGTCTTGTCGTTTTTATCGTCAGTATTACAGGGTGCATTTACGTTTTTTATGATGATCTTAAAATAATTGCATATCCCGAACGATTTATAATTAAAGAGCAAAAGCCTGTAGAGATGCAGGCTAAGCCTTTGTCAGAATTGTTGGTTATAGCAAATAAAGCATTGCCCGAGGGGCAGGAGGTCAGCCGCGTAGATGTCTATCCTGCCAAGGACAGAACTTGGGTTTTCCGGGCTATGGAGCAAGATAAGAAGAAGTATTGGTATTCGGATTATGTGGTATATCATAAAAGGGTTTTTGTAGATCCCTATCTGGGTAAAGTTCAGTTTGTAGAAGATTCGAAATTTGAGTTTTTTCAAATCGTTTTGCAGCTGCATCGGTACTTGCTTTTAGGCTCAAAACTGGGCGGAACTATTGTCGGTATTTCTACCATTATATTTATAGTTTTATGCATCAGTGGCTTGGTCTTGTGGTGGCCTAAGAAATGGAAAAAGAAAATGGTGAAAAAAGCAGTCTGGGTAGATTACAGCGTAAAGTGGAAGCGTTTAGTATATGATTTGCACAATGTTTTCGGTTTCCAATCTTTGATTTTTGCTTTAATCATTGCCTTTTTTGGATTAACTTTTACCTTTCCGGGTTTTAAAAAATCAGTAACAAAATTTTTAAACGGAAACGAAAAGCTTGCTGAAAGTAAAACCGAAAAGCAATTAAAAAGTACCTTAAAGCTTAATTCCCAAGATCTCTTGAGTGACGCATTGTCTACCGCAATTAAAATTAATCCTACAGCAGATATGGTTTCTGTGAGACTAAAGGAATCTGATGAAGATCAGGATGTACAAGTTAGACTCGAGAAGAATAAAACTAGTGCTTACAAATGGTATTATTTTGATCAAAAAACGGGCGAATTAAAAAAGATGAAAAGCAGTGATAATTTGAAGCTTGGCGATTATATTATGACCAAAAATTATGATTTGCATACAGGCGGTATTGCTGGTTATCCAACTAAAATATTGGCATTTGCTGTTTCTTTAATTTGTGCTTCTTTGCCTGTAACAGGGACTATTGTATGGTGGAACAAACGCCCTAAGAAAAAGAAAAAACACCATAAAAAGCCAGATGTAATTTAGGGTTTTTAAGCAATTTTTTAAATTAGAACAGCGAAGTATAAAGAAATACTTCGCTTTTTTTATTCTAATTATAGTTATAAAAGAAGTGAATTGTTTATTGAAGCATATCAGGGTAGAAAAACAAAGATTGTAAATTATTGGTAAAGAAGATTGAATAGTTAAAATTTAATCTAAAGAATTCCTCGAGGCTCTGCCTCGGGGATTATTTATTTCAAATAAAAATAGATTCAACATAAACAAAAATCCCTTTTCAAAACTGAAAAGGGATTTTTGTTTCATCTGATTTTATCTGTATGTAAGGGTGTTAATTGATCTTTCTATCTCGTTGTTTTAAATTCATTTAATTAAATCCTTAATTGATATTAATTATAAAAGTTTTTAGACTTTTTCGGTAGTCCTTTTCATGGGTTTTAGACCTAAGATGTTGAGCAATTGCAAGTCTTCGGAAACGCCGGGATTTGGAGTTACCAAAAGGGTTTCTCTTTCACCTGTAAAGATTGAATTGGCGCCTGCCATGAAGCACCATGCTTGTTCGAAATCAGTCATTTCAATGCGTCCTGCGCTGAGGCGTACCATTGATGATGGCATGATGATGCGTGCTGTCGCAATCATTCTTACCATTTCCCACGTATCTGTTTTTTTATTATTTTCAAGGGGCGTTCCTGTTACTCTCGCTAATGCATTTATAGGGATAGATTCGGGATGTTTTGGCATAGTTGCCAAAGTCAATAGCATAGAGATTCTGTCTCCATGCGTTTCACCAAGGCCAATTATTCCTCCTGAACAAACTGTAATTCCTGCTTTTCTTACATTATTTATCGTATTAATTCTATTGTCAAAAGTTCTTGTTGAAATGATTTCTTCATAGTACTGTTCGGAAGTATCCAAATTATGATTGTATGCATGTAATCCCGCTTCCTGAAGACGGACTGCCTGATCCTCGGTTAGCATGCCAAGCGTGCAACAGACTTCCATCCCAATATTATTGACTCCTTTTACCATATCTATTACTCTGTCGAAATCCCGATTATTTCTTACTTCTCGCCATGCTGCAGCCATGCAAAAACGGGAAGATCCATTGTCTTTCGCTTTTTGAGCGTGTTCAATCACTTGTTCAGTAGGCAGTAATGCCTGAACTTTTATATCCGTATGATACCGCGCAGCCTGCCCGCAGTAAGAACAATCTTCAGGACAGCCTCCAGTTTTTATTGATAGTAGTGTTGATAATTGGATTTCTTCAGGATTATGCCATTCTCTATGGACGGTAGCAGCTTTATGGACTAGGTCAAGTAAGGGAAGGTTATAAATCTCTTCTATTTCTTCTTTTGTCCAATTGGTTCTCAATTTTGTATTATTCATTGTTCTATATCTTCTAATCATTGGTATTTGTCGGGTTTATATGCGGCGAAATTAGTAAATTACCGGACTGTGTTATGGTGCCAGTTTTAATATTATGGATAGTCCGGCTAAGATTCCTTTTCAAAGTTTTGTAAGAATAGACAGAGATTCAAGTGTTTTTATCTATATTCAAGTGTCTAATCAAATTATTAAAGCAATACAGCGAGGGATCTTACCGCTAGGGACTAAACTCCCTGGTACAAGAACTTTAAGTACTGTTTTAGATATTCATAGAAATACTGTAGTAGCAATTTATGATGAGTTGCTGGCCCAAGGTTGGCTAGAGGTTATTCCTAATAAAGGCAGTTTTATTATTGGAAAGAATAATAATCAGTCGGTAGAGCGCCCAAGTTTTGAAACTGCTGATCTTACGACGTATCCGAGATTGACTGGTTTCAGATTTAAAAAATCCCATATTCTGGACAATCCTTTTCGGTATTCTAATTCTTCATATGCCTTTGACGACGGTATTCCCGATATCCGACTGACGCAAATAGATCAGTATTCTAAATTTTACAGTTCAGTTTTAAAAAGCAAAACACATAAAATTAGAAACTACGAAAGGGACGGCAGTGAGTTTTTCAAAACTAATCTGTCAAAATATCTTAATCTCTCAAGAGGAATCCCTATTACCAGTAAAAATCTTCTCATCACAAGAAGTACCGAGATGAGTGTCTATATTGCATCAGAAATTCTTTTGTCTGCTGGAGATGTCGTACTGGTTGCAGATTTGAGTTATTTTTCAATTAATATGATTTTACAAAAACCAGGCGTTAAAATTAGGTCTGTTGCCGTTGATAAAGATGGGATTGATGTAGAAGAGGTAAGAAAAATATGCAAAGAGCAAAAAATCAGAATGCTTTACATTACACCGCATCATCATTATCCCACTACTGCAACACTCAGTGCAGAACGTAGGATAGAACTGCTGAAGTTAGCTAATGAATTTGGATTTATAATTCTCGAAGATGATTACGATTATGATTTTCATTACGAAAAAAGTCCCATTCTTCCATTGGCTAGTGCAGATACAGAAGGCATGGTGGTTTACATAGGTTCTTTTGGGAAGTCTTTAGCTCCCGGCTTCCGTACAGGGTTTATAGTTGCTCCAGAAAACCTAATGTTGGAAATGAAAAAGTATCTAGGTATTATTGATAGACAGGGCGATATTCTCATGGAATATGTTTTGGGTGAAATGATAGAAGAAGGCGAAATTAAACGTTACTTAAAAAAATCTATAAAGATATACCATGAGCGGCGTGATCAATTTGCCGATTTGCTACAGCAATCTTTTGGTGATCTTATTGATTTTGAAAAGCCAACTGGCGGCTTGGCAACTTGGTTAGAATGGTCTGCACCCATCAACCTTATGCAACTCAGTCAAAAATGCGAATCAGATGGACTCTTTATCCCTAAAACGCTGTTGTATCAGAATCGTAATCTTACGGCTATGCGATTAGGATTTGGGAATCTTAATGCACAAGAAATGGAAAACGCTTTGGATATTTTACTGAAAAATGCAAAGTCACTAATCTGAATCTTAAAATAGTTTTTCTTCTGTTTTTTTTAATTAAAAAAAAGTATCATTAAAAGTCAATTAGTGCAAACTAAAAGAATATTTTCTTCCATTTGCTGACCGTATTTCTACTTAAACTGAAATGTTGAGCTAATTGACTGTTGTTGAGCTGATGCTTTTTTTGATAATCTAATATCAGAAAAATATCTGATTTTTGGTAGGAGCGATGATTTTGATGTTGTAGATTAATAGGTTTATCTACGGTATCGAAAATTTTATCATTAAGCTCTAAAATATCTATAGTATTTAAGATATTCTTGGTTAATAAAGGGAGCAATTCATTTTTTTTATGAGGGAATTTTTCCTCAATTATATCAGTGTAGATTTTTTTATAATCAGGACTTATTTTTTGTACTTGCTTATCCATTTGTGTAGGGTTGTTCTTGGGATTCTATAATCTTCTATTACTTGAAGTCTAGTTTTATTACCTGTTTCTATCTGATCAAGAATAAAAGCGATAACTTCTTTGGTATAAAGGTTTTTACGAAATATTGGTAGGGCGGATTTTATTTCTTTTTTAGTTTTGTATATAGCAGTAGAAGATGGTGCATATAGAATTAGATGTTGAGAATACATCCGGAAAAAATCATATTCTAAAAGTTTACTCCACCTTAATAAAGTTTCTGTATCTATACTTGCTGATTGAAACATGTTGTTGATATCTTCTTCGGAACATTTAATGAAATTACAGATACGGGATATTTCTATCCCGTTTTCTGTAACTGCCTTGCTAAGTAACTGTCCAATATGAATGTCTTTGAAAGAATGCATGTTAATTTATTTATATTGATTGTTCTAACTAATCTTATTAACTTAAGGTAAAGGAGAAGCTGTTGCCTGTCCTTCTCCATCCTTGTCAACACTTCCATTAACTAGAGGTAAGGTATTGATGTAGCTATTATTAATTGCTATAACTGAAATCTCCCAATAGTAATTATTGGCGAGGGGCCTAGGGCTAGCAGACATATAATCGGCGCTTAATCGCCATGTATTGTTGGATATAGTTGCTCCGAAATTAAATATGTTAGTTACTTGATCTCCAGCAACTTGTTTTGGGAAATAAGAGAAGATATAATACATAGTATCATCATTTTTTTTAAAAGTGGCAGAGGTAATTATCACTGTATATTTAGATGAAGGTATTTTAGTGTCAAAATCACTTACCCAGTCTTGGTTTTCAGCCGTTTTAATTTTGTATGTTAAGCTATAGAAGGGTTTTTCTGTTTCGGAGTTTCCTTGCATTATCCTTTGTGTTGAAGTATTCCACGCTAACGGTATTGAGTGTACAGAATCAAATGGGTCTAGAGTAGCTACTCTTACTTTACCATTTACATCTAGGCTTACGCTAGGCTTAATATTTCCTATTCCAACTTTACCTTCTTCTGTTACAACGAAGTCATTTGCTTGGTTTTCTGCGTCTATAGAGCCTGTTGGAGGATTGTCGTTTTGTCCGTCAATATGAAATATTTGGCGAGGATTTTCAGTATTTACACCTACTTGTCCATAAGTAAGTGTTGTAATAATTAAGAAAATTGTGATGTAAAAAGATTTTATCATGATATTGTGTTAAATTAAATTAAAAGAAATTATGTAATATGTATAGAAAAATCAAATATTGGGGGAGGACGAATGACGATAAACTGTATTTCTATAAAAGAAAGAACCATAGTTTTATAATTAATTAAGATTATTATTTCTTACAACTACCTTTTTGTTTGATACATTTAATGTTAGACCAGAAGTGACGGTCGCTTCTTTGATATAAATGTTCTGTATAAAATTTTCACTGTTTTGTACAGGTGTATTTTCCTTAATGACAGTATTCTTTGATACTTTAAAGAGTGTATTATTTTCAATATAAATTTGTACAGAGATAGGGATGAAAAATATCAGACATAAAACACCGAACAGCATACATGTACTGTTCGGTTTTTGGATAGTTATCCTTGTTATTATGCCCTTTTTTTTCATCATTTGGATTTTTATTTCCTCTTACAAATGTCTATTTATGAAGCATTAAAACATGAGATTATGATACTACAATAGTATTACATTTATTTAAAGTGTTGGTTGTTAGTTGTTTGGGATATTTGTGTATTGCTACCTATTATTTAATTAAAATCATAAAACAATTACCTTTGCTAATATTTTTTTAGTATAAAACAATTTATTTTTTTGTGTATGAAAAAACTAGTATTGACGTTTTTTCTTCTTTTATCATTGATGAGTTATTCTCAAGAAAAAGAGCTGCGAGAAATTGATTTACTAATTCATTTATCTTCAAATTATCTTTTTAAAGATGCTATAAAATCGCTTACTTATGCAAAAGAAGCTAGTAAAATGGCAGAAAAATCAGGCAACAAAGTTTTGATGTTTGGTTGCTATATGAAATTAGCAGATTGTCTCTTTAGGTTAAATATGCATGACAAAAGTTTACAATACATTTCTAAAGCTGATAGTATCCTGCCATCTAAGAATAATATTCTGGAAGCTAACCTTACTGAAGTTAAAATTATAAATTTTGTTGCTTTAGAGATGGATGATATGGAGTTAAGAACAGCCCATAGAACATTAGAAATTCTATCGATAGAGCATTCAAATGAAGCACGGGAGGTCAAAGCTAAGGCATTTACCTATCTATGTGATTATTATTTGATCCAAAAGAATTATGAGAAGGCTAATGAATGTGTAAATAGAACCATCGAGCTTAATGAAAGTATAACCCGTCTAAAAATTATTGATACTTATATCCAAAAAGCTGATGTATTAATGGGTATGAAAGAAATGGACTCTGCTTTCTTGTATTTACAAAAAGCATTGAGTAAGATTGATGAGAAAAAAGATAATTCACGCAGTTGTGCCGTTTTGTGTGCTTTAGGTGCTTTTTTTGATAGGTCCGGAAATTATGTAGAAGCATTGGAGAACTACAATAAAGCTCTAGACGAAATCAATATGTTTCAACTCATTGACATAGAATGCAGCATGCTTGCGAAAAAAAATATAAGCACTATTTATAGTAAATTGGATGATAAAGAAAATAGTGAAAAATATAATACAGCCTATAAAGAAGATCGTAAAAAATACAATGAAGGAAATGATAAAGGTCTTATAGAAGCTGTTAATTTAATATTAGACGAAACAAATCCTAAGAAAAAAGACCAAAAAGAAAAAACAGTAGATATTATTATAATATTAAGTCTAATTTTTATTTTGTCATCGATATACTGTTATTTGCGATATAAAGCTCAATTGTTAGCATTGAATCAAAAGTATAATTTAATAATGATTAATAAAAACTTAGAGTCAGAAAATGAAATACTTCATAAAAAAGCTGAAGAAAATCAATTTTCTGATTTGATCTTATTAGCTAAAAATAATAGTCCAGAATTTTTGATACTTTTCGAAGAGCTTTATCCCAATTTTGTAATAAATTTAAAAACAATCAATCCAAAAGTTAAAAACCCTGAAATTTACTTTTGCGCTTTGGCTTTCATTAATTTTTCCACAAAAGAAATTGCACAATATACTTTTGTTTCCATAGCTGCAGTCCAATTGAGAAAACACAGAATACGTAAAAAATATGATATTCCTTCGGATGTAGATTTTAATACCAAGATGAGGGAACTTAACTCTAATTAATGATTTTACTCTGTAAATCTACAGCAAAGATTAATAAACTATCTTGTTTCCAAAATAAATCTAATAAATATTCTCACCTTTTTCAGATTCTGATAAGAAGGGTTTTCTGCTTTTGTATCTATTAAAAAAGGCTTTTACGATTTTTCACCATAGTTCTATGCCATCTACTGTCGTTTTATTGTTTTCAGAGATTTCCATTCATGTTCAATGTTTTCCATCAAAATTGCGTTGTCAAATTTTATGCTTCCTTTTGGGAAAATATTTTCGTTTTCAAAAAAACTTGATTTTATATTATCCACTTTAAGCGGTTTTACTTTCCAATTATAAGTTTCAAGTTTTAATCCATCAAAATTTTTTCCATTTGGAGAATAACCAATTGAACCTTTTTCAAAAAAAGTAGAAACATTTTCCAATGTTTTGAATATTGATTTTTCATCAAATTTATCTGTGAATTTTGCATCAATTTCAATAGTTGTATTGTCAGAACTTGTAAAGTCTAAATGATAATTTTCATCTTCCTCTTTAATATTAAATTTTGCATAATAATGTTTTCCTGGAAAAACCCGTCCTCCAACCAAAGAATTTAGTTTTAAATTTGTATCTCGTCTTGGAATATAAACTCCTTCTTTTAATTCTCCATTTTCAACCCATTCTACGGCAATTCGGTGAGCTCCATTTTCTGAATTTATCCCAATGAATTTTGGGAATCCTTTTGGCTTAATATCTTTTAGTCGAATTAGACATATTCCAACAATAGCTTTTCCTTCGTAAAGTTTTGGGAGAAATGGTTGAGGTAAAATTTTTCGAACAACTTCGGAATCTGCTACATAATTAATAAGCATTCTTCGTTCAATTATTCCGTGAATTGTTGGTATTTTCATTGATTGACGAGTGTTTTTATGAAATTATAGCTAACGGAAAGTTTGTGGTTTTGAGAACTTTAGTTCAAAAAATCTCAAACAGAACTGATGCTTTTTTGTGGAATAAACTTACGAAAAAATATATAATAGAGAATATAATAAAGAAAAAGCGAGAATTTTCAAATTTGTAGAAAACTCCGCTTTTTCTTAATATAAAATGAGCAACGACTCATTCTATTGAATTATTTTAAAATGTATTTAATTAATAAGTTTAAATATTGAAAAAAAGAGTTATTAATTCTTTACAACAAATTCTTTTTTACCATTAATGTAAAGAGCAGCTTCCTTTGCATCATATTTATAAATATCATTTTTATAGCTGTCGTCTGTAGATTTGTTAATAATAATGTTAGATTTTTTATCACCTGGTAAGAATAACTCAACTTTAGATTTATCATCATTAAATATAACAAAAGCGCTAATCACAGCTTCTCCATTTTTAACTATAACAGGGTTAAGCCTAACGCCGGTATCAAAAACTCTTACGCAGTTTTGTTTCAATTCACTCCAAGTTTGGCCTGTAGCAGCAATGCAGCCATGTTTATCTTTTTCTCCTCCGATAGCTGTTGTTTTATTATTGGTATTTTCGGCTGTGTTTTTGTTTTGTTGATTATTACAAGCCATTATAGATAATAAACTCAATGATAATAATGTGAAATTTTTCATTTTTTTTTAGTTTTTAATAATCGATGAATTTAATCAAATACGATGCCATTTTGTTAATAACAAGGTTGTTGGTATTGGTGTTTTATATAAATAAACGAACTATGTATGATATGTTTTAGATGTTTGTTATTTTACTGATAACGTGTGTTTTATGATTTTTATTAAAATTGTGAGTAGGGTAGTGATTTTTAGTGAGTTGAAATATTTTTACGATAGTATTTTATAATTTTAATAATTGTTCAGAAAAAATATAGATCTTAAAAAAAAATGTAATTTTGCATTTTAATGAAAACAATAGTAATGATATCAATTCGAGTTACTTCTCCTTAATTTTTAGGCTAAATTGTTGTGTTTTCCAGTTTTAATTTATTGACTATTTAGATATTAGAAACCTTCATTTTTTCTACACATTCTTTTTTCTTATTTATATTTTACATATTTCAATACTCTTCATACATGCAGAAAATTATCAATTTATTTGATTTTAAACAAAAAATTAATTACAAAACCGAAATTCTTGCTGGATTTTCTGTGGCTATGACCATGATTCCCGAGTCTTTATCTTTTGCTATTTTGGCGGGACTTTCTCCATTGACAGGACTCTATGCCGCATTTTTGATGGGTATTGTGACTGCAATTTTAGGAGGTCGTCCTGGGATGATTTCTGGAGGCGCAGGAGCAACTATTGTTGTACTTATTGCATTGGCCGCGTCAAAAGGCGTAGAATATCTTTTTGCCGCAGTTATTTTAGGCGGTATAATGCAATTTTTAGTTGGAATTTTCAGGTGGGGCAAATTTGTAAGGTTAATACCGCAGCCGGTTATGTATGGTTTTTTAAACGGTCTTGCGGTTATCATTTTTATGGCACAAGTTGTCCAATTTAAAGTCGTCCATAATGGGATCGAAACTTGGATGCAGGGAACAGAACTCTATGTAATGGCTGGATTAACCTTGTTAACCATGGCTATTGTATTTTTATTTCCAAAATTGACTAAGGCTGTTCCATCATCGTTAGTTGCAATATTTCTTGTCTTTGGTATTGTATATTTTTTTCATATTGATACTAAAAAAGTAATTGATATAGCATCAGTAGGAGGTTCTATGCCTTCGTTCCATATCCCAGCTATACCTTTTAATTTAGAAACTTTGAAAATTATTTTCCCCTATGCTTTGGTTATGGCAGGTGTTGGTTTAATAGAAAGTTTATTAACCCTGAATATGGTCGATGAGATTACAAATACTAAAGGAAAGTCTAACCGTGAGGCTGCAGCACAGGGTATTGCTAATATAGTAAATGGGTTTTTCGGAGGTATGGGCGGTTGTGCAATGGTTGCGCAGACATTAGTCAATATTGGAGCTGGTGGAAGAGCCCGATTATCAGCAATTGTGGGATCACTTGCAATCCTACTGATTATTCTCGTTGCAGCACCTGTGATAGAGCAAATACCTATGGCAGCTTTGGTTGGTGTAATGATGATGGTAGCCATTGGAACATTTGAATGGGTAAGCTTCCGAATTATTAATAAAATGCCTAGGCACGATATTTTTATAGGTATGTTGGTAGCTATTATTACGATATTACTGCATAATTTAGCTTTAGCTGTCTTAGTAGGAGTTGTGATTTCTGCTTTGGTATTTGCTTGGGAAAGTGCCAAACGGATACGTGCAAGAACCCATATTGATGAAGATGGTGTAAAGCATTATGAAATTTTTGGTCCACTTTTTTTTGGATCTACTAGAACATTTGCCGAAAAGTTCGATGTGACAAATGATCCAGAAGTTGTTATTATTGATTTTGAAGAAAGCAAAGTTGTAGATATGTCTGCAATAGAAGCATTAAATAAAATAACGGAGCTTTATCAAAAACAAGGAAAGAAGCTTCATATACGACATTTGAGTTCTGATTGTCGTCAACTTTTAAAAAATGCAGAAAGTATAATTGAAATCAATATTATTGAAGATCCAACTTATAAAGTGATGACCAATAAATAATTATAATCTAGTAACCAGAAGTGATTGTTTTCTCATTTGAGATTATATTTTTCCCTCGCAAAATATCAAGAGTTGAAGTCAAAAGATCATTTATTTCTGGATGTGATTTTTCACGCGGAGAATGCGACCAAATAGTTTTATTTATTCCATGGTTATTAACGTTAATTTTAACTGTCGTTCCATCTAAAACGATACGATTTTTGTTTGCTTCTTTTTTTTCAAAAAAATCTGAATTTTCTACCTTGAAGAGCTTCACAAGATTGTCAAATTTTTCAAACTCGTTTTTTATTATTTCAGTTTTAAAAGTAGAGTAGTACGAATTATTTTCATTCAGAATTTCCATTTTTCGTGAGATAGACTTTACCGAATTACTTTTTATGGATTTATTTTTTAAACTGAAATATTGCTTTCTATACTTTTCCATTTTATTTTCATAATTTTTACTCGTTGATACGCTATCAAGAATTTTGAGAGTTATAAAGTATTTCTGTGAATTTTCATCAATATCAATTTTGAATTTTCGACCAGAAACTGAATTATTGGCTTCAATACTTATCTGTGAATATAGATTTGAAACGGATAAAAATAAAAAAAGACAGAAGATAATTCTAAAATTAATTTTATGCTGGCGGGATGTTAACATTGACAATGTTTTTCTAAAAATAAACCCCGCTTAAAAAGGCTAAAACGAGGTCGTTGATTTTATCTTTTACCTGAAAATTGAAGTTGTGCAACGGTTACCGGTGTTAGCTGCAGTCTTTTTTATTCGATTAGTTTTCCTTCTTTGTAATTTTGAATAATCTTTTCGCTTCCATTTTCTTTATACATTTCCCACTTTCCATCATAAACTCCATTTTTCCATTCTCCAATTCCTCTCAAATTTCCGTTTTCATACCAATATTTGTGAGTTCCGTTTGGTTTTCCATCAACAAATTCTCCTTCACGAGCTTTTTTTCCATTTTCATTCCAATATTCCCAAAATCCATTTTCTTTTCCATTTTCTATTTTCCCTTTTGAATAAATTTTTCCACTTAAGTAATAGGTTATTTTATTTCCATCAGAAATAGGTTTGAATTCAAGAGTTTTTGATTTTTCTTCAGTCAAATTTTGTCCATTTTTAATAAAGTCAGATTTTGAGATTAAAGTGTATTTTACATAAATTTCATACTTATCTAAATCAATATTTTGTGAATATAGATTTAAAGAAGAAAAAGCACTTATTAAAATTGTGAAAATTTGTTTATACATCGTTTTTTGGAAAGATTACAGATAACGGAAAAAGGCTTTGCGAAGTGGCGGAAAATCGAAGTACGAAGTTTCGATTTATACGGAACGTAGCAAAAGCCTTTTTCTATTTGCTAATTTATGAAAAAAAGCAATAAAATTGGCTTTTGCGGATTAAATGCACAAACTTTCAATTTAGACTGAAAACCAGCCATTTTGCAAAACCCTTCTTATCGGATGTTTCTTTTTTCACATTCATTTAAAACAAGATTTTCAAGGCTTTTATTCAATGAATAATTATTCAAAGATGAACCTAACCATTTAAATTCATTATTGATAAATTTTGGTAAATCAAGGTCTGTAATTTCGCAATATTGTAACTTATCTCTAAGAAAGACTGTACAAGTTTCTTCATATGTACCTTCATCATAATTACCAACTCTCCAAACATTTTCAACTTTAGAAAAATCCCAATATTTATTTATAAAGTCGACAGTTAATTTACCGTTAAAAAACAACATTTCATTTAAAACAATATTTTCAAGACACGATTCTACTAAATCATCATCCCAGATTATATTATTATTTCTAAATAAATCTTTCCACAAGGAATTATATATATATTCGGTATAATTACCAAAATCACTAAATTTGAATCGGTGAGAATTTGATATAGATATTTGCGACCAAAACGTTTGAAATTCTTTAATGACATCTTTAGATATGTTCGCATTTTTGCAGAAATCAGATAGAATCCAAGCATCTTGATTTTTAACGTATTTTTTGAACATTGATACATTCCAAGATATATTCTTGTTGCTAACTAAGTTTTTGCTAGTGCTTTTATCTATATATTTATCTATAACTTCTTCGTTCCAAGTAGTGTTACCTTTTTGGAAAAATATATCCCAATTTAAATATTCTTTATATTTTTCTAGTTGGTTGATTGAGAAAAATATTGATTGGTTAGCAGATAAATATTCCCAGTTTATAATATCTTTATAAGTGTCTATTAGTTCATCATCCCAAAATACGTTATTATTTGATTCAAAATATCCAGTCTGATTATATTTCTTACAAAATGATTCCAAAGGAGAATATGGAGTTTTCCTTTGATTGACTTTTGAATTTGCGTTAAAAATGTATTCAGAATATTTGTCTATGAAATTTTTGTCCCAAAATAAGTGAGGGTGTATGTTAACAAAATTCCAATCTAAAATGTTTTTCTGTGACTCAATGATTTCAAAATTAAACTTAAATGATTCATTTCTTAGAATTTCCTCCCAATCCCAAAATTCAGCAAACTCTAAAATTAAATTAGATGATAAATTAATATTTGGTACTTGAGATAAGTGTTTTAGATCTAATTTTGTACCATATTTTTGAATCAGGTAATCATCAAATAATATTTTAGAATTTTTCGATAGTAGTTGAAAATCTAAAAAGTTTTTGTGTTTTTCAATTATTGAATAGTTCCAATCAACATTCTCGTTTCTTTCAAATTCGACCTTCCATTTATTAATTATATCTTCACAAAAAGTTAAATCATCACGATATGTAATATTATCTGATTCAAAAATGTATTTGTAATATTTTTCAATTAATTGTTCACTCCAATATAGCTTATTATTAGCCTTTATATATTTCCAATGTAAGAAATCTTTGTACTTTTCAATAAAATCAAAATTCCAAGGCAACGCTGGATTTTTTGAAAGGTCTTCCCATTCCCATATATTAACTTCAATTCCCTTATCAATATTTTCATAAGTCCAATGAAATCTTCTTTCATCACTCAAACTTCGCCATTTTACTTTGTCTCTAAATAATGCCCATATTTCTAAAAATAATTTTGATTGACTAGATTTAATACAAAAAGTATTGAATTGTTTTGAAAATGATATGTTTTGTCCAAAAATATCTTCTAAAGCATTAAGAAGTTCTTTGGTTTCATATATAACACAGAATGTTGAATGCTCATTAATTTTGTAGTTATTATTATTATGATTATCTAATTTTTTTTCCGTTTTACAATTTTCTTTTATTTTCTTCAAATATCGTTTTAAAACATTCTCTTCTTTATTTAAATCCATTATTGTTGAAACTATATTCTCACTTTTAACATCCATATTTTCGAAAAAGTCTTTTATCTTCTTAATGGTTTCTAAATCGTTATTCATGTGCTATATTTTGTGAAATATCCGATAACGGAGGCTCGGCTTTGTGAAGTTTACTCAGGAAGCTTGCTTCTAAGAGTAAATTTCTCAAAGCCGAAGTTTTGCGATGACGACCGGTTCTGGTCGTTTCGTAACAACGGAAAAAGGCTTTGCGAAGTGCGGGAATTCGAAGAACTTTAGTTCAAGGATTCACAATCGTAGCAAATGGCTTTTTCAGATTGTTAAATTAATAAAAAAAGCAATATGAAAAGCCAATTTGCGGATAAATATCTAAAATAGTTCAACTTAGACTTTAACCCCGCATTTTGCAAAACCTATATTGTCTGCAGTTTTTTAGTAGATTTCTCCATTAAAAGTATGAGTGCAACAATTACAAAATTTTTTCATTTTTTCTTTCGTTAATGTTGGATCGCATTTTTGTAAAATATTTGATTCATCTACATATAATCCCGAAAAATATGATGATTCTCCAGTTCCAATATAATTATTCTTATCAGTTTCATTCAATGCAACCATCCAAAATATAGGTTCAGTTTTATTTAACCTGCTTTTTGCTTCACTAAATATTTCATCCCAATTTTTTCCAACTTTTGAAAGTAAAAATTTGAAAAGAGGAGTGTAGTCAAGTCCTCTTTCAATATTTCTTTTCATTTTTCCTCTAGTTTGATTTTCATCAATTTTTATAGCACGCTTAAAACTTTCACCATAATTATGATGAACATTATAAGTTTTCGTATTGACTTTTCGAAATAGTTTAGATTTAACTTTATTCATTTATGCAGAATTTTTGGAAAAATTGCAGACAACGGAGGCTCGGCTTTGTGAAGTTTACTCGAGAAGCTTGCTTCTAAGAGTAAATTTCTCAAAGCCGAAGTTTTGCGATGACGACCGGTTCTGGTCGTTTCGTAAAACGTCGGCGTAGCCGAGCCTCCGTTGTTGCGACAGCGACCATAGGGAGTTGTCGCAACAACGGAAAAAGTATTGGCGAAGTGCGGGAATTCGAAGAACTTTAGTTCAAGAAAGACCAAACGAAGCCGATGCTTTTTCAATGGAACTAAATTAAAAAAAAATGTGGAATTGAAAAGCAGCGGCGGCAAAAAAGTTATGGATTTTCAATTCAGACATAAACCCCGCATTTTGCCAATACCGTGTTAGCCGACGTTTTTCTTAACTACTTGTTTAATGATTTTCTTTAAGTCTTTACTTTTTGTTTTCATATAGATTACACCGGAACTTCCACTCATTCCATAAATTGCTGCTCCTTGTTGAGGATTTAAGATTTGAATTGAAATGTTTTCCTTGTTGATATTTTCAAGAATTTCTCTATAGTTAGGTTCTTCGCTTAAGTCAATATGTATGCTTTTTCTTTTTCCATATTCAAGTATGAACAAAATTTTTATTCCGCATGGATTCCCTTTATTGTCAATGTTTTCAAGATTTATTGACGGACTATGAATTGTTATTTTAGAATTATATTTTTTATAGATTGTATCAAAATCTAATTTTTCTTTTATTAAGACAATTCTTTTTAAGATTTGATTTTCATTTGTAATCAAATGAAGCCAATTATTATTCCTTTCTTGTAAATCGCAGTCTTTATATTTCAAGTTAGATGGTTCTAATCTTGAATTTTCTTTAATTTGTGCATTTAAACAACTAACAAAAAATATTGCTAAAACAAATAAAATTTTTTGAAGTCGAGTTGTTGTCATAAAATGTCGGCTAACGGAGGCTCGGCTTTGTGAAGTTTACTCAGGAAGCTTGCTTCTAAGAGTAAATTTCTCAAAGCCGAAGTTTTGCGATGACGACCGGTTCTGGTCGTTTCGTAAAACGTCGGCGTAGCCGAGCCTCCGTTGTTGCGACAGCGACCATAGGGAGTTGTCGCAACAACGGAAAAAGTATTGGCGAAGTGCGGGAGAAAGGGAACTAAAAGTTCAATTTTCGACCAAGCTGAGCCGATATTTTTCCATGAAACTAAACTACAAAAAATATGTGGAATGGAAAAATAGCGGCGGCGAAAAGTGATGGATTTTCAATTCAGAGTTTAGCCCCGCATTTTGCCAATACAATGTTAGCCGACGTTGTTTTAATCGATTATCTGTTCAGCGAATGTTAATCCTATTTTGCTATTAAAGTCTTTCAGTTTAATAGATTTTCTCACAATATACCTTGAAATCACTCCCTTTTGTTGTTTGCCAATTGGCTTTATTAAATCTCTTGCTCCCTGTTCAAATTCTTTATATTCATTTTTAAAACCATTTGATATTAAATCTTTTTCAAAAGCATTCTCAAAATCTTTCTCTAAAATAACAATTTTTGTTTTTGGTTTATTTGAACTTTCTAAAACTTTAATTAACGTGAGTTCGAGTTAAGCTGCGATTAATCTATCTTGATCAATAATGTCACAATTTGTATTGATTGATGGTTTTTTATCAAAGAAAGAGTAGGCTGCCAAAGCAGACAAAATATTGAGAACAAAGTTGTCAAAACTTCTGTGACGGGTATGTTCTATCTGACAAATATTCTTAAGCTCATCGTTTACAGATTCTATTAATGCCCTTTTTCTAAGCATAATTTTATCCTGGAGAAGCATTAAACAATTCTTCATATTCTTCTTTATTTTTGTGATTAAATGAACTCCATCTATAAAAAGTTGCTCAAACAGATCTTTCCCAATATAGCCTTTATCGCCGAAAAGTTTTCCGAAAATCCATTTGTGCAGATCCATACTTTTCAGGGGTTCTCTGTCGTCTACATTGCCTGTTGTCAGGATAAAATCCAGAATCTCACCCCTGTCATTGATAATCAAATGGAGTTTAAAACCATAAAACCAACCCAGAGAACATTGTCCTTTCTGAGCGATATTTTTGAAGGTTTTGTGCTGCTTTTCCCTTTTGATGTGACAAGCCCTGATGGGTGTTGAATCGATGAAAGATATGCCGGTACACTTTCCCAGACACATCATTTTTACGAAAACTGCCATGGGTACATTCACTTTCTTTTGGAGCTCTACAAACCTGTTGTAGGAAACCGTTACAGGAAATTCTTTCTTCATATGTCTTTGAACGTAGCCCTGATAAAAGTGCTTGAGATTTTTGAAAGCACCGTAATGAAACAGGATCATAATAGTCATCACTTCGCTTTGAGACATCGCAGATTTTCTGTTTCTGGTCTTGATTTTGGGGTCTTTCAGAGCGTAATCTTTCAGAATATGGTTAAATTCTTTAAAAAACTCATCAACAATGTAATAAATAGTTGTAATTTTATCATCAGAAATCATAGCGGAAATTTTAGTTAAATATTTGACTTTCAATAGCTTAAATATACTAATTTTTTCGCTTTTTTCTATTATAATTTATCACTTCTTACATCGAACTCACGTTAATTATGTCTACGTCATTCGTTATATCTTCAGAAGTTACTCCAAAACAGTTTGCAATATTTACGTTCGAAGATTTCTTGTCAGGCGAATCATCAGAATCAATAACAACTGTAATTGGAATTCCGAACTTTGAATATAAACGCCAATATTTTGGAATTTGATTTTTCCCATTTACGGGAATGACTGATATTCCCATTGAATCACAATCAATATCAAGTTCCTTTAATAATTCTGGGATACATAATTCTTCTGTTTCTCCCTCAACTAGAAATAATTGTTTTGCAAAAAAACCTTCATTAAGTTTTACATTTGATGTAGTTTTGTAATATTCTTGTAAACTTTCTATAGTTATTTTATTTTCTGGCACTCCAGTTTTTATACAGTGTTCAACTAAGTCTGATTTTGAACAAGTGATAAGTTTCGTTTGGAATTTTCCATCATTTTCTTCATCTACGACTTTTACTACTCTCCCAATTTCATCAAAAAATTCTGTATCGATAAATGAATCCGAATGCGTTGAAATTATAACTTGCATTCCTGATTTTGAAATTTCTCGCAGTTCTGCAAATAAGTGCCTTCTAGCTTGGGGATGTAGAAAAAGTTCAGGTTCTTCAAGTGCTAAAATCCCATTAATTTCGCCACCTGAACTTTTAAAATTTTTTGCAAAACTTTTTAATAATGCAATTAATATTAAATTTCTTGCTCCTTCTCCTAATTCTGTTAAATCTAATGGTTTATCTCTTTCTTCTGGATCAATACCCAAAATTTGCATGGTTTTAAAATAATTTGAAGGAGTAAATGGTTGAAAATCTACTTCTACTTTTGTCTTAAATTTTGGGAGAAGAGATTTATAGTTATCTGTAAAATCGGATTTAAAACTTTTAAATCCAGGAACAGTATCGAAAATTTCAACTAATTCTTCAAATTTTTCATTTAAATTGCCTCGAATCTCAGCAGTTACATTTTTATGAAATGCTTTTCTAATTCTTCCAATTAAAGTCCAATCATAAAATGATAAATGTTTATCTAATGTTCTATCTGCTCCAAGATATGTTGATGGAAAATCTTCCTTAATACTTGGAGTTCCAAAAGGTCTTTTGCTTGTTTGTTCCCAATTTTGATAATAATTTAATCCCCATTTATTTGAATTTGGAGAAAAATTAACACTGTATTTATTATCAAAAAATAAATTAATTTCAATATTTAAATCGTGGTTTCTACAATAATAGTCATGGTCTTCTAACTTTTCTTTTCCTATCCAACTTTCACCGCAGATTAAATCAATTGCTCTTATAATATTTGATTTACCAGCATTATTTTCTCCGACTAAAATTAATATTCCAGATTCAGGAAAGTTTAATTCCAACTCTTTAATAGATTTAAAATTTTTAATCTTTAATTTTGACAGTTTCATTTAAGGCAGTAGTTTTTTTACAATGTCGGCTAACGGAGGCTCGGCTTTGTGAAGTTTACTCGAGAAGCTTGCTTCTAAGAGTAAATTTCTCAAAGCCGAAGTTTTGCGATGACGACCGGTTCTGGTCGTTTCGTAAAACGTCGGCGTAGCCGAGCCTCCGTTGTTGCGACAGCGACCATAGGGAGTTGTCGCAACAACGTTTCGGGGCTTTGCGAAGTTGGGGATTAAAATGCACTAAGTTTCAGCCTAGCACAAATGTATGTAAAAAGAACGAATGTTGAAATTGGCACTTCAGCCCCAATTTCGCAAAACCCTTGTTACCTGCTGCCCTTATTCTTGTTTGATTAGTTTCACGTTTGTTGTTTTCAATTTTTGGTTTAACCAATTTTTTATTTTTTCTGTATCTACATTTTCCTTTTTATTGTCAATTTGATAAAGAACAACTGTTATAATTTTTGTACTATCAGTATTTTGATTTAATAAATGTTTTCCGAAAGACACATTTTTAAGTTCTGGAAATAATATTTTTAATTCTTTCTGAATGTCAGAATTATCAAATTTATATTCTCCAAGTTCATTTTGAAGATTATTTATTAAAATATCTTTTTCAGATAAATTTTTGTTTTGATTATTTAATTCGTTTAATATTTCACTTTTTAAATCTTTTGCATCTTGTTTTATTTCTAATTTTGTATTATTAATATCGTATTGAACTAACTTTTGGTTTAACACTTTTATTTCTTCAGCATTAAATTTTTTGGTCAAAAATGCAACTTCAATTTTTTTGGGATTTGAATTAAATTTTGTGTTCTTATAAATAATTGTGTAGCCTTTATTTGTAAACTCGTTTGATATAAATTGTTCAACTTTTTGAGTGTACTTTTTTTCATTGAGTAAATTATAAGCCAAATAGAAACTTGGAATTATCATAATCAAAATTAAAGAAGTGATGCCGTATCTAATTTGTTTTTCAAATTTAGGATTCAAACTTCTTACAGGTTCATATTTTAGATATTTAATTATCAAAAAAGTAGAAATACATATAAAAAAGCAATTAATCGTGTATAAATAAAAAGCACCAAAAAAATATGAAAAATTTCCTATCGCTAATCCATAACCTGCTGTACAAAGAGGAGGCATTAAAGCCGTGGCGATAGCCACGCCTGGAATTGGATTTCCTTTTTCTACTCTTGTTAGAGCAATAACACCTACTAAACCACCAAAAAAAGCGATAAGAACGTCATAAATGTTTGGAGATGTTCTTGCTAATAGTTCTGATTGAGTTTCTTTAAATGGACTTATGTAAAAATAGATTGAAGCAACTACTAAACTTACAATTGTTGCTATTAATAAATTTTTTCCCGACTTTTTCAGTAGTTCAAAATCATAAATTGCCAAGGCAAAACCTGCTCCAACGATAGGACTCATTAGTGGAGAAATAAGCATTGCGCCAATTATTACTGCTGTTGAATTTACATTTAAACCAACCGATGCAATTACAATAGCACAAGCTAAAATCCATAAATTAGAACCACGAAAAGAGATATTAGATTTTATATTTTCTAAAACTTTTTTTTGTTCTTCTTCGCCATTATGAAGACTTATAAAATCAAAAATTTTATTGCTCATCGTCTATATATGTTTTCTTTAAAATTCCATTAAGAACAAAAAAGCCTAAAAGCCCTGCAATTAATGAGGAAATTAAAATTATTAATTTTGAGTTATTTATTATTGTTTCGTTCTCAAAAGCAAGTAAGGTTACAAAAATAGACATTGTAAAACCTATTCCTGCCAAAAGTCCTACACCAAAAATTGATTTCCAATTTAAATCTGATGGCAGTTTGCAAAGTCCAAAAGTGACTGCTAAAAGTGTGAATAGAAAAATACCCAAAGGTTTGCCAATAATTAGTCCAAGTGCAATTCCTAAACTGTTATTTTCTGATAATGTTTGAGTTATATCTCCACTAAAAACTATTGCTGTGTTTGCTAACGCGAAAATCGGTAAAATTATAAAAGCAACTGGTTTGTGTAGAAAATGTTGCAAAATATAGGAAGTTGATTTTTCGCCTCCATTACCAAATGGAATGGCAAAAGCCAACAAAACACCCGTAATGGTGGCGTGAACGCCTGAATGTAGCATAAAATACCACATTGCAACACCGCCTATTAAGTAGGGAATTAAATTTCTCACTTTTAGTTTTCCGATGATAAATAATAAAAGCCAAATTCCTAATGCGATAAATAGGTTTGTCCAAAGCAAGGTTTTGGTGTAGAAAATGGCAATGATAATAATTGCACCCAAGTCGTCAATTACGGCTAATGCTGTCAAAAATATTTTTAGAGAAGTTGGTACTCGATTGCCTAACAGTGATAAAATTCCCAAAGCAAAAGCAATATCTGTCGCCATTGGAATACCTGCACCTGATTGCGTTGCAGTTCCATAATTGAATAATAAAAAAATTCCTGCTGGAATTAGCATTCCACCAAATGCACCAAAAATTGGTAATAAAGCATCTTTGATATTTGAAAGTTCGCCTTGATAAATTTCTCTTTCTAATTCCAACCCAATGAGCAAAAAGAAAATAGTCATTAATCCATCATTAATCCAATGCTCAAAACTGTGTCCTGCAAATTGTATTTGAAAAAAATCGTGATAATTTGTTCCAAAATTTGAGTTGGCAAGTGCTAATGAGACAATTGTACAAGAAATTAAAACAAGTCCACCTGCTTTTTCGCTGTTAAAAAAATCTGTAAATAATTTAGTTGCTTTCATTCGTTTTGTCTGTCTGTCAATTGTTTGTACGGTTGCTCATAGGGTTGCAGGTAACGGGAAAAGTATTGGCGAAGTGCGGGCTTAATTTGAACAAATGTTCAAGTTCAGACCAAACGGAGCCGATGCTTTTTCAGATAAGCTAAGTTAATAAAAAAAGATTATATGAAAAGCAGCGGCGGATAAATATTTCCGCTTTTTCTATTTTATATTTAACCCCGCATTTTGCCAATACAATGTTATCGGCAGTTTTTTATATTTTCCCAAAATAATTTTTTATATGCTTTTCAATAGGAGCATAGAAATAATCTGCAATATGTTCAATTACTCCCAAAATATATTCTTTGAAATCTTCTTCATTTGGTTTTGTATTATTGGCAAAATAATCTTTTTCATAAAACCAATATTTATAAGCCCAATAATTTTCTTCTTCATTAAAAGGATTCTCTTTTTCTCCCTTAAAATACTTTGTATATGAATAAACTTCTTTTTCCATATCAACAATTTATATACATTATTGGGTTTGCATTTCCTTTTTTGAAATAATCTTCAACGGATTTATACTTGTATTTTTTTTGAATATTTATTGACGCAATATTTCCTATAAATTCGACTCTATCATCAATTATTTCTATTTTCCCTCGCACACTCATTGATTCTCCAGCTTTTAACCAGGTTTTTATTTCGTAAACTTCTTGAATAATTCCATTATACACAGCAAAAGCATATTTTGCATTTTTTGCTCTATCAATATTCAATTTCCAATATCCTCTTGTAAAGTCATAAAGTTCCATTTCATTCATCGAATATCTGAAATTTTGATTTATTCTAATAAGTAATGAAGGTTCTTCAATTTGGATTTTTTGCTTAGAATATGCAGAAATAATTTGTTTTATAGTCATTCTTCCAAATTCAGCACTTTTAAAACCAATTTGTTTGTTCGTTAAATTTTTAATTCCCAGCAAATCAATAATTGCAGATTCAATTCTTAAAACTGAATCATCTTCAATTCCATGAATTAAAATTTCAATTTTTGGTTTAAGACCTTTTTCAAGAAGTTCATTGAGGTATTCAACTTTTTCGCATTCCTTTTTATCTTTCAAATGGTCAAAAACTCTATTGCCTTTTCCTTTTCCAACGTAAAATATTTTTTCTGTTATTGGATCTGAATAAATATAAACGTAATTTTTTAAATTCTCAATTACATTTTTAGGAAATTGGTTCATAGACGTGTTTTTGGTAAAATTGCCGATAACGAGAAACGGCTTTGCGATGTGCGGGCTTTGGAAACCAGATAGTTATATAAAAACCGAACGTAGCAAAAACCATTTTTCTTTTTGTAGATATAATAAAAAATCAAAAAGAAAATGGTTTTTGCGGATTATTTTTACACAAGTTCAACAAACACTAAATCCCGCATATTGCAAAACCGATGTTAGCAGAAGTTTTTGTTAATTTATAATTACCTTTTTTGAATTTGTTCTGTTTTGATAATTATAAATCACAAAATAAACTCCTTTTTGCATTGGAATTTCCTTATTCTCATTTTTTGCAATTTTTTGACTTGATATCATTTGACGACCCAGTAAATCAATAATATAAAAATCTGCTGAATAATTTTTAGTTCTAATTACAATAGCATTTTTAGTGGTGAAAATTTTTAAATGTTCAACAGAATTTTCGTTAGTAGATAAAACGCTTCCATATTTATATAAAGTATTGCTTCCGACAGCGTATCCTACGTTACCAATAAACTCAAAACTTCCAATGTAGTCTGTATTTGGAACAGTATACATTATTTCTTTAGTGACAATATTATAAATATTTTTATCTGCATAACCTATAAAGAGGTTATCAGAATATGAACCTGAACAAGCAAATCGTATGAAATTATTTGTGAGTTTTTGCCAAGTATTACCAACTTTTGTAAATGTTGTTCCATCATATCCAAGAGATCCATAATTGTATTCTCCTGTTGCAAATCCTCTGTAATTCACTCCCGTAAATTTATGTGATTGAGATGTTGCTGTTGGAGGCATTGTGAAAATTTCAGACCAATTTTCTCCAAAATCGGAAGTTTGAAACAATTTTTTATCTGCAATTCCATATCCAAATCCTGTATTACGGTTAATACTTTTCCCTGTTGCAATTACATCAAAATCACTAGAAGTATAAGTTTTGAATAAATTCCAATTTTGTCCGCCATCTGTAGTTTTATACATTGCTGTTGTTGTAATCATAACACCATCATTTGAAGTAGAAAATCTCAAACTTTTAAGATAACCTAAAGCATTACTTATAGTTGAAACTGTCCAAGTTGCTCCGTTATTTGTGGTTCTATAAATATTTTGTCCTTGATATGCCCAAATTGTATTTTCGTCTATATATGTAATTCCTGGAGCAAAACTCACATTATTTTGTTTAAAGATTTCCGACCAAGTTGTTCCTCCATCATTAGTGTATTTTATAGTTCCTTTTCCGTCATTACTAAACCCGACAACAAAGCCTTTATTTTCATCAATAAATGAAGCGAACTTATTTTGAAAATGGTCTGTAAATGTATACTTTAAACTCCAAGAGTTTTGGGAATACCCGATTAGAAATGTGAAAATTGAAATTAGAATGAATATTTTTTTTTTCATAAATTTTGTTTTAACAGTTTTTTGGTTAAAATTTCTGCTAACGGAAAAAGTATTGGCGAAGTGCGGGATAAGAATTTCAAAATGAACAACTTACACGAACTTGAGCAAAAAACTTTTTCGTGGAACTAAATTACAGAAAAAATGTGAAACGAAAAGTTTTTTTGCGACGAAATACAAACAAATCTTTCTATTATACATTTAACCCCGCATTTTGCCAATACAATGTTATATGCAGTGCTTTTTGTTCAGTTAGTTGTAAAATATGCAGGAGTAGTGGTGGGAAATTTATTCTTTTTTAGCGGTGGGCGAAAGATGGTAGGGAAAAGCTCTTTTGCAATCTTGGGTTTTGCGTTGGGTGAAGCGGATTGCAAATGTGCTTTTTCCTAAGCGTTGGCTTTTTTAGTTTGTGTTTTGGTTGTTTGTAGGAAAATACTAAACTCCGATGAAAGAATACTAAACTCCTGCGTTAGTTTTCTAATTGTTTATGTTAAAATACTAAATCACTGTGCGAGTTTTCTAAACTCCGATTGAATATTTCTAAACTCTTGCGTTAGTTTTCTAATTGTTTGTGTTAAAAAACTAAAGTATTGTGGTAGTTTTCTAATGTTTGGTGGAAGATTTCTAATTGTTGGTGGGAGTTTTCTGTTTTTGGGTTTTGGTTTTCTTTAAAATAGAAAGAGTTACCTTGATTTTGTGGGCAACTCTTTGGGTTTTGTTTTTAAATTTTGGTTAAGACACTCGGTTTGTGAATTTAATTCCGCTGACTTGTTTGTATTGTGGGGAGGTTGCTCCGAAGATGGATTTTACATAATTTTTTATGTCCATTGCTATATCAACTAAGCCTGTATCTTTTGAATAGAGTGTGTTATTTCTTGAAATTCTTGCGTTGCTGTATGTTACTTCGGCATTTATCACGTTGGTATTTGTGGTTTGTAAATTATCTCTAAATGTGGTAAGTGAAGCAACGTTTAAATCTGTTTCATTTGGTGTGTAGGACGGAACAGAAGAAACTAAATCTATGAGTGCAGAGAAGTTTTCTGTAAGCATATCATAGCTTTGACGTGAAACGGATACTTGGTTGTTGGTTTCTGGTTGTCCGTTGTCGGGATTTGAGGCTTCTTTTGTTCCTGCTCTTCTTCCTTGTAGTCTGTTATTGATGGTTTTTGCGTCTGCAATCGTTTGATCTGTGGCATCTGTAACGGAAATAAAATTAAAAATTTTTGTTGCTAAAGATTTAAGCGGTTCGAATGCTACTTGACGATCTCCTGTTATGGTATCGAAAGCATTTTTTGCAGTTGTTACATTTGCAATTTCTGTTTGTGCAGATGTGAGCAACGTATTTAATGATGGTAATTGCAATGCTGTTTTGGGCGGATTGTAGGTGGTTCCGAATGCAGTACAATAAGCAATTAAGTCTGCAAAATTTGCGACATTTTTAGCGTGTCCTACTTCTGATGTACTCGGCATAATATTTTGTTTTTTAGGTTAGTACATCAAATATAATGAAAATATTTCCTTGTTTTTGTTACAAGTTATTATTTTTTATATACTACAAGAATATTTTTTTCCACTTGGCAATCGTATTTCGGCTAAGTGAGAAATGATTAGCTAATTGACTGTTGTTGAGTTTATATTTTTTTTGATACTCCAGATATTTCAAAATATCGGATTTTGTGTATGAACGGTATTTTTGATTTGATTTTTCGGAGATTTTATCGGGCTTTCCAAATACTTTTGTATTAAGCGCAATTACATCAATTGCTGATAAGTTTTTCTTTTCTAAAATGGATAAGCATTCTTCTTTTTTATGAGGGTGTTTTTTTTTGATAATATCAACGTAAATAGCTTTGTAATCGGGTGCCATTAAGATGTGGTTTTTCAATAGGTTTAAAAGCATATCTGAATTATTCTAATTGTTTTTTGGTGAGAAATACCCATGTCGTAGTAAAAACTCCTTTTTACCACTTCGAGTGGTAATAATGGTTACTGTGAAGAAATAATACATAAATTATAATACCATAATTATAGGGTAATACTAAATGAATTATTCTCGTTAACAATATTGAATATATTATTGATATAAAGTGTTATCTAAATATTATTCTTACTGTTTACTTTCATTTTTATATTTGCTTATCCATTTGTAAAGTGTTGTTTTAGGAATTTTATATTTTTCTATCACTTCATATTTTGTCATTTCTCCAATGGAAATTTGTTCCAGTATAAAATTGATGACTTCTTTGGTGTAAATGTTTTTTCGGAATTGCGGAAGTTGTGTTTTTTCGTTTTTTACACCTTTTTCTGCCGAGGGTGGTGCATATAAAATAAGATGCTGAGAGTATAAACGAAAGAAATCATATTCTAATAATTTACTCAATTTCAACAAAACATCAGTAGGAAGGTTTTCCTCAAGATACATTTTATTGATTTCTTCTTCAGTGCATTTCATAAAATTACAGATGCGGGATATTTCTATCCCGCTTTCCGTAACTCCTTTTTTCACCATTTGTCCTATATGGATGTTTTTGAAATTCATCGTGTTTTTGGAATCGCCTTCTTAGTTTATAGGTAATGCATAAAAGAAATTTTCCCAGTTTGCGGCATCGAATCTATAGCTTGTAAGTGGGGGTGTTGGCTGGGTAGCAGTCAGTGTAACATCATTATATAGCGGTATGTTTTTTAAAAAAGTGTAAAGTGTAATGCCTGCGGGATTGGTTACATTCACAATTAAGCTTCCTTGTATCATATTGAGACTAGTATTACCTCTATTTTTAACCATCCTTCCTCCAAAAGCGGCTGTAGTACCTGCACCAGATTCATAATTAAAACCTGTTGTATTAATAGAAGTATTTGATGAGCTTAAAAAAACCGGCAAATAATAGCTATAACCTAATGGATATGAAACGGGTAAATAGACTGATAGACCAAGATATACCGCGTATTTTCCAGGTTTTAGATTTATTGTTGCACCTATCAGTTTATAAGGAACTGTTGCTACAGTTGTAGGATCATTATCAGAATAAACTGAAGCCGGAGCAGAAAACCTCCCAATTACTTTATCTCGTTTATTGATGTCCTTCCAAGTAGCAAGTCCATTTGCGTCTGTTTGTAAAACCCTACCAGTCTTTTCATTACCATCTACTAATCTAAAACCTGTATTATATGTAGGATTTGTTAGAGTTGCATCAACGGATCTAATATCCAACTTAGTATCAGGATGTATTGTTCCTATTCCCATTTTTCCGTCAGGCATTACAATTACATCTTTGCTTTGTTCTGCAAAAGTAAACGTACTTCCAGAAGTAGGATTGTTTTTGTCCGCATCAATGTGAAAAGTTCCTTGGGGATTACCTGTATTTACGCCCACTTGAGCCGAAAGTCCTCCACAAATTATAAAGGATAATATGAATAATATATTTTTTTTCATTGTAGTTAAATTTTAGATATTACTTGTTAACAGGAATTGCATAAAAATAATTTCCTTTCGCATTTGGATCAAGCGACCATTGCACGCCAGATGTAGCACCACCATATCTCTTAACATTATCTAAGAGTAAATAGAGCGTAACAGATGGAGCAGTTACCGTTATGTTGGTTGTTCCAGCAAAAAAATTAGGAGAATCTGTAGTTTCATTCTTAATCAGTGCAGCCGCATAACCAGCATTAGTAGTAGCATCCTGAGAAAACCCAATCTGTTGTCTTACAACTTTATCGGTAGATACAAGACCATGTACCCATGTTCCATCACCAATATTTACATTCATTGTATTATTCAGTCTCAGTCCTGTATTTACAATCCAGTTGCCGGTAGTTAATTCAATTTTATAATTGGTATATCTATATTGACCACTATTTTGATCAGACGTAACAATTAAGCCAGGTGTTTCTATAGTTCCAACTACAGTACCTTTCGCTGTTCCCAAGACTGTCCATTTAGCATTTCCTTGATCGGTAGTTGAAGTAAGCATGGCACCAGCCGATTGAGAACCATCAATCAATTTGAATCCGGGTACAGGTAGTGCAGTAGTTCCGCCTGTCTGTATTTCTAATTTAGCAGTAGGGGTTATTGTTCCAAGTCCTACGTTACCGTTTTGTAGTACGGTAACATCATTTAGTTGTTGTGCTGGTGTATGTGCGGAACCAGTTTTAGGGTTATCTTTTCCTCCATCAATATTAAAAACACCTTGAGGGTTTGGAGTATTAATTCCGACTTGTGAAAATAAAGTTCCACAAAATAAAGATGAAATGAGTATAATTATATTTTTTTTCATTGTAGACATATTAAATTATTATGCTTATTTATAATGATTATTACTCTTAAGCGGGATTAATGGGAACTGCGTAAAAAATATTTTCCGCGTTGTTGGGTGTATATTGCCAAGATGCACCTGTTGCACCAGCAGGAGTTGGAATATTTTCTATTAAAATATACAAATATACACCACCTGGCCCTACATTAATTATTGAGCTTCCTTGTATAAAGCTACCATTGTTATCATTGGTTGTACCAGAAATGTAATTTGATCCTCGTATAATAACACCACCAATCGAAAAATCAGGATTATTGGTTACGCTCTCAACTGTAAAACCAGTTTGCGAAATTGTTGTTGGACTGGAAGAAATATATCCATTAAGGTAATAACTACTTTTGTAATCAATTGTTCCTCCTGATGCTACATAATTAAACCTCATACCAACATTAACGATCCATCTGCCTTCGGGGATATGCAACGTTTCCCCTGTGTTGATGAATGTGGCACCTGAATTATCCGAAGAAATAGTAGTCGACGACGACTGATTTGCAATTGGTGATATTGTAGATGTTACCCCTAAATTCAGTAACTTCCAAGTTCCTATACCGTTTGCATCGCTAATCATTGTATGCCCTGCGGTCTGGTTGCCATCCACAATTTTTATATCTGGTTTTGGTGAAGTTGATGTACCTCCAGTAACAACGGTGAATTTAACATTAGGTGAAGTTGCCCCTAATCCGACATTTCCATTTGCGAGAACTACCACATCATTAAGTTGTTGTGCTGCAGTTGGTGTTAAAGAACCTGCATTGTCTTTCTGTCCATCAATATTGAAAATACCAATTGGTTTTTCGGTTTTTATTCCAACTTGGCTATATACTGATAATGAAATTGACAAAAGTGCCAACACTAGTATTTTTTGTTTCATTTGTTTTAAAATTTGAATTAATTTTTTCTAATTACATACTCGAAATAAATTAAACTACAGGCGGCGGTCGGATAGAAAAATAATATACAACACTGTTGCTGTAATTTTCTTTTTTGATGAAAGAATCAACAGGCGTTTTGTAAACTATTTCCTTTGAACCAAAGTTTGCATTCTTCGCAAGAATTGCCTTTATCTGTGAATTTGTGTTTGAAATAGCGATATATCCGTTAGCCGAATCCGTTTGGAAAATTGAATTTGATTTTCCGGATACGAAATTGAAATCGGATTTTTTGATAGATTCCGCAATTTTTCCCGAATCTAATTTCTTTAGTTTGGGAATAAATACAAGATGTTTTTTTGTAGAAGTTTTAACTTTAAAACCTTCTATGACGACTACTTTACCAAAAATATTTTTTTGATTATCGTATATAACTGTATTTTTAGAAATATGTAATTGTCCATTTATAGGTTTTGCAGTCTCAATATTTGGTTCATTATTTATTTCTATTATTATTGTTCCTTCTGAAATATATAATGATGGATTGTTACTTTGAAAAATTTGTGCTTGAAAAGAAATAGAGATCAATGAAAAAAAGAAAGCACAACAATACCTTTTATTTCTAAAAAATATTGAAAGTGCTTTTTTCGAAAATATAATTTTCATTTGTGTTTTGTTCTCGAATTCGGCACAAAGATAGAGTATTTAAGCACAATATGAAAGCTTAACATACAAGACTAATCAATTATTGCAATATATTAAATAATCATTTATAGTTGATTATCAGTATTGTAAAATTGTAAAATGGTATTTTTAATACTTAGGGATTGAAACTAAGACAATTTGAAAAAACAAATAAAAATGAAGACAAAAACGGAATTATTAAAGAAATTTGCAACAAATAGTCGAGTTATTTAAACAGAAAATTCATTACTAATCTGATTCTTTTTCCAAATAACTAATATATTGTGAAGGAGAAATTTTTGTTTTAGCCTTAAAATTTAATGCAAATTGATTGTACGAATTATAACCACACATTTCTGCAAGAGCAGAAATTTTGTATCTGCGATATTGTGGATTATCCTTTAATAATTGAGTGAAATAATCGATTCGTAAATCATTCATATAATTATTAAAATCTTGATTATAGTATTTTTTTAGTAAAAAACTTAAGTTTCTTGGTGTGATATTAAGTTTTGATGCTAATTGGGTTGCTAAAAAGTTTTGAGCTAAAAAGAAATTCTTTTGTTCTAAATTCTTTAGTTGCTTGATAATTTGATCCTCATTTTCAATTTCTCTAAACTCCCCATTAGTTTTTGAAAGAGTTGTTGTTTTAACATTTTTTTTCTGTTCAAGTCTAGCAATAATTTCTTGAAAAGCAGATGTAAGTTTCTTGCGTTTAAGTCTATTATACCAAACTAAAAATATCAAACCTATAATACAAAATAGAATAATAACAAAACTGATACTTGTTTTATTTTTCTCTTCTTGAATCTTATTTTTTGACTTTCTCGTTTCGTATTTTGTTAACTCTTGTGTATTTAAGGTTTCATTATGGGTTATCTTATCTATTTCCTCAACAAAAGATAATTGTTCTTCTGGTGAATCTATCTTTGCTACTAGACGTTCTTTTAAAATAAGTTTTGTTGAAGCAACAGTGTTTTTGATTTTAGACTTCGAATAGGCAGTAGAAAAATAAGTTTTCGCTTGCTCTTTTTTTCCATTTTTTACTGCTAATAGAGCTTTAGCTAATTCATAAATTTCATATAACGATGAGTTTTCCCTTATGGTTACATCACGTATTGTGTTATCTGCTTTTTTTATATTTTTCTCTGCTTCAAAAATATTACCGCATTTCATTTGAGTAAAAGCATTTTGGGCATACACTGCAAAAATGTAATCAGGATCTTTTTTTTGAATGTCTAAAGGTACTAAACTTAAATATTTTATTCTAGCTTCAGAAGCTTTACAATAATCCGCATCAATATCATAGATTTTGGATAGATTATAATAATATTCAGCTTCTTTGAAGGGATTTTTATATTCTTTTTGTAGTTTAATATAGTTTTGCCAAGCATCATTTGATTGTTCAGTAAGACCTGCTCTTCTGTATGACATAACCAAACCATTGATATATGACATTTGTAAACTTATTGAATCAATATTCTTTCCTATTTTCTCGGCTTCTTCATAATAATAGACTGCTTGAATATAAAAACCATTTCTGTACTTCATTCCACCCATAATATAATTGGCGTAAAATTTCTCATTAGAAGTCTGAGCATTTTGAAGAAGGGCTTGTGAATTACTATTATAGTTATTCGAATTTGTATTCAGCAGTTTTTTGTAATACTCAAAATTTTTAGACTTCTTTTCATCTAGTTTTTGTTGACCATAACAGAATGTTGTAAGACAAAGAAATATTAAAAATTTTATTTTTGAGTGATTCATTCTGTAAAAGTATGTACAAAAATAATGAAATTTCAAAGTAAGTGTTTCATAAAAGAATGGAAAATCAGCTCTTTTGCAAAATAGGTTGTTGATTTAGCGTTGGAATTTTGCAAATGTGCTGATGTGCGTTGGCAAAAAAAGGTGCTGGAAAAAAGAATAAATTTTGAGTTGGGAAAGGTTTTGAGTTTTTTCTAAAATTCAGTTCTTTATTTTCAGAAATCTTGATTATTTGACCACTCTGATAGCATTGCATATAACGGAAAAAGTATTGGCGAAGTGCGGGCTTTCGAAGAACTAAAAGTTCAACAACGACCAAACGTAGCGAATGCTTTTTCCATTTTTTAAAAT
This sequence comes from Chryseobacterium electrogenes, assembly GCF_053553015.1. Taxonomy (NCBI): domain Bacteria; kingdom Pseudomonadati; phylum Bacteroidota; class Flavobacteriia; order Flavobacteriales; family Weeksellaceae; genus Chryseobacterium; species Chryseobacterium electrogenes. The sequence continues at coordinate 491,376 of NZ_JBNPPB010000002.1, forward strand.
TACAAAAAATCTAAAAAATGGAAAAGTTTTTTGCGGGTATTTTCTAAAATCTCTCTGAGGATTCCTTCAGCCCCGCATCTTGCAAAACCCATGTTATACGACGGCGTTTTTTTATTATTGTTTTGTGTAAATTACATTAAATCCTAATGTTGGATTTACACTCATTCCCATAAAAATTGGATTGTCTAAATCTTTCATCATTATTGTTCCATTTTGATTATCCAACACTAAATATCTTTCTTTATAATATGTTGTCGTATTTGTTACAGAAGTAGTGTTAGAAGGAAAAATTGCAATTGCAGATGTCATTTTTCCTGAACTATCAAAAGTGTATCCAATATTTAAAATATCATTATTTTCTCCTTTATATGCTAAACCTGTTGCAGTTTCATTTTGAAGTTGCCTTGTTTCTGCGGCTTTAATTTCTGCCTTAGTTTTTCCGAAACCCATTATCGGTTCTTTGAAAAAGTTTTGATATGGTGAAATGGTAACATTTGCAGTTGTTGTTTTACCATTTTTAGTGGCTGTCACTTGAAAAGTTCCCACTTTGTTAGCGGTCAACAAACCACTATTATTTACAGTTCCTCTTTTTTCATCAGAAGATTTCCACGTGAATTCTGTTCCTGCTATAGAAGAACTCCCATTCCTAACAGTAAATTGTTGAGTCTTGTCATATTTGATATTGACTTCATTAGGCGAAATGGAATAATTTTCAACAGCAGGTTCGTCATTGTCTCTAGAACAAGATGTTGTTGATAATGTAAAAGTTGCAAGTGCAAAAAATAAAAATGTTTTTCTCATTTTTTTAAAATTTAATTGTTAATGATTTCCGTTTTGACAGTGTTTTTTGATACGCTGTCGTATAACGGAAAAAGTATTGCCGAAGGACGGGCTTTTAAAGACGAAAAGTTCTATAAAAACTGAACTAAGCAAAAACTTTTTTCTTTTGCTAAATTACTCAAATTAGTAAAAGAAAAAAGGGTTTTGCGGATAAATATCACTAAATGTACATCGTTACCGAAACCCCGTCTTTTGGCAATACAATGTTAGGCGATCGCCCTGACTGTTTTCTGCCTTTTTATTTTTTATAGTGGGTGCCAGTTTTTAAAATGCGGGACTTAATTTTGTTTCTGCGTATTTAATAAATATAAATGCGTATGAAATAATTTACTTTTCGCATTAGATAAATATAATTGCGGATAGTATAATTTAAACTGCAGTTGCGATAATTACAACTGCGGATAAAATAAATAGGTTTGCGGAGCAAACCTATTTAATTGAGGGTGAAAGATTTTATTTCGAGGTAGTGAATTTTATCTTTTGGGTAGTTTAAACTTTAGGCTTTTTAAACTCTATACCCTTTACTTGTGCAAACTCTGGGCTTGTTGCTCCAAAAACTGCTTTGATGTACTTCTTAACTTCTGATGCTATTTCGAAAATGCTTTCTTCTTTTGTATAAAGTGTTGCGTTTCTTGCTAGGCGTGCGTTGCTTACGTCTACATAAGCGGTTGCGACTTCGTCATTCTGGGTGGCTAAATCGGTTTGTTTGGCTTCTAATGTTGCTATTTTTAAATCTTCTTCGTTGGGTGTGTAAGTTGGTTCGGTTTTTAGAACTGCTATAAGCCCTGCAAAATGTTGTAATTGTTGTGTGTAGGATTGTTGGCTCGTGGATATAGTATTGGGTGCTGGTGTATTTGAGTCTTGTGGTGTGGTTGAAGCGGGAGTGCTTCTTTGTCCTTGTAATTTACGGTTGAAACCTTTAGCATCGTTAACCAACTCGTCGGAAGCATCTGTGGTTTGTAAGGCGTTGATAAGACGAGTTGATAATGCTTTAAGCCCACTAAATGCACTTAATCTGGCGTTTACTTTGGTGTTGTAGGTAGCGTATTGGTTGATTACATTGTCTAGTTTTGCTTGTGCATCTGCCAATAATGCTTCTAGTTGTGGAACTTTTAAAGCTTCTTTTGATGGGTTGTAAGTAGCACCATAAGCTTTTACAAATGCAATTAGGTTTTGGAAGTTGGCAATGTTTTTTGCGTGTCCTGTTTCTGATGTTGAAGCCATTTGTGTATGTTTTAATGATTAATGTATTAAAGTTACTAAAAAATATGATATAAATATCTGTAACAAAATAGAATAGCCAACGGAAAGGTTGGCTATTGGTTTTAGAATATTATGAATTGATGATGCGTAATGCTTCTTTTACTCTATTTCTATTTTTTCTATTTCTTTCATTAATCTTGCGGTTTCTGATAATGCCACAATTATTTTTTGATAGTGTAGAATATCATCAAATTCTAAGGTTCTGTCTTTTCTATCTTTCAGCCATTTTTGAGCAGGTTGATATCCTCCAATATAAAATTCCCACGCTGTTTGTGGAACATTATCGAAATACTGTGTTTCATTGATAAATACTTTCCCGTTGTCGTATTTTGGTTTGCCTACCACGTTGTCTCCGTCTATTGGATATTGCGTGATGTATTTTTCGACAATCGGGCTTTCTAATAAGTGAATTTGTCTTATTTCTCCACCTAATTTTGCCAATTGCCAAAAGGTCTCTTGGTCTTTTGGATAAGGGACTCTTGGGAAATCTATTTTTAAAAATTCTTTATACTTCTCACGGTATGTTGGCGAATGCAATACTGCATAGATATAATCGAGTACATCTAAGGGTGTAAAACAATTGTGGTAACCCCAATCGTAAGGGCGAACCAAAGGCTCATTTGGAAGTTTGGTTTCTACCAAAATTTGGAAGTTTTCTGGAATGAATTTATGGTCGGGTACAAATGCTAAGCCTAATGATTTTGCGATTTTATCGACAATCTCCGCATTGAGATTGGGCACTCTTTCGGCTTGTTCTTCAAAGGAGGTTTGTCCGTTGGTTTCGGGGTAGAGGTAGAGTGGGAAAACACTTCCACCACCACGATAATATATGTTTTGGTCTGAAATTGTGTTGGTGATAAAGGATAAATTCCATTGCATACTTCCAACGGCTTGACCTTGTCTACCTGATATTATTGCAAAGTTTTTACCATCTCGTAAATTTTTCATAATACGATTTTGGCTGTATGCAAAAAAACCTTTTGGCTTGCCTGTGAAATAAGTCCATCTATTATCAAATGGACGATATGTAATCATTTTGAAGTTCTTATCACTAAAATTTTCAGTTAAATCATCCTTTGCTTTTGATAAAATCCAATCTCTACTATCACTTTTTAAGTTGTAGATTTTACGCAATTCAGATTCTTCTGAATTTCTAAATTTTTCAATTGTTGTATTTAAAGATGATTTTTCAAATTCGATAGTAACACTATCATTCTTTGATAACACACCTAATGAAGATTCTATAAACAACTCCGTTAATTGAAAGCCTTTGTCATATTCGATTTTATCTTCAAAATCTTTAGGCATTAAAAAATATTCTGGAGAAGTTAGTTCAACTTCATTATAGGGTGTTGATTTTAGACTGTTTTCGGTTAGAAAATCATACTTTTCCTCTCTTTTCCCATACAAATCATAGTGAAAAACCTTGCCTAATTCGTTAGATTTTTTCTGACCTGTTTTTACAAAAAAATTGATAGAAACCCCTTGTTCAATATCAAATACGTTTACATCCGCGCTTCCATCCGGTGCGGTTTCTTTTTTCTTAGCATTTCCGTGTAAATCTATCGTATAAATTTTATCATAGGTTTTCAGCAAGTTCCAGCGCATCCCTCTAAAAGTAGGGTTGTCCAAAAAGCCGTGCGGATTAATGAATGCTAAAACACCACTTCCATTTTTCTCAATAAAATGTTGACCATAACGTAAAAACTTTACATAATCATCATTGATGAATTTTGAGTTTTGCTCTTTTAGTTTTTCTTTTCCGCCTGGTTCTTTTTTGTAATCTTCCATCAACTTCATAATCCACTCGCCTTTGTTGGCGCTTTCTCCGCTATATGGAGGATTCCCAATGACACACATTACAGGCGCATCACGCTTTATGTGGTTGGCTTCGTTGGCTTCGGTGCTTAGCCAATTGGCAAAAAGTGTTCCTGTATCGGGGTGGCTTTCTTCTAAACTATTGGTAAGGTAGACTCTAAAGCGTTGGTCGGTTGTAGGTTTGTAGCCTGTCTCGGTCAATAGTAAATCTAACTGCAGATGTGCCATTGCATAACTTGCCATTAGCAACTCGAAGCCATTAAGACGGGGCAATAAATGCGTCGCTACATAATTGCTCCAAATGCCTTGTTGCCCTTCAAATTTTTTATGGATATGCTTTACCACTTCGGCAAGAAAAGTACCTGTACCCGTTGCAGGATCGAGTATTTGCACTTTATGAACTTCTTGTTCTGTAGTTTTGATATTGTCTTTATAACGATTGTCGGTCGCTTGTAGGTTTACTTTTATTTTGGTTTTGCTGGTATCTGCTAAACCTTGTGAGAGATTAAATTCAGTTTTTAAAATATCGTCTACTGCACGTACTATAAAATTAACCACAGGAGCAGGTGTGTACCAAACGCCTCTTGCTTTTCTTAATTTGGGATCATACTCGCTAAGGAAAGTTTCGTAAAAATGGATAATAGGGTCTTCCATTTTCGTGGATTTTCCATAGTTTTTAAGGATTTGTTCTACGTTACAGGCTATGAAAATTTCCACTAAACTGTCTACAATCCATTTGATGCGGTCGTCTATATCGGGACCAGCAATGTAGCCAAAAAGTTTGCGTAAAAATGGGTTTGATTTTGGGATTAATTCGGCAGCTTCTTGTCTGCTGAAAGTGGGCAAAGTAGGGTCGTGTAGTCGGGCGGCAAACATCCCATAAGCAATGGTTTGTGCATAGACATCTGCAAAACCTTTGGGCGTAATATCGTGAATAAGGATTTGCTTAAAGGCAGTCATTTGGTCTTTAAGCGTACTGTTCTCCTGATTGTATTCGTCACTTGTAAGTGCCTTTTCTATAACATCAGAAAGTAGGCGGGCTTTGCCCGCCATCATTTCTGCTAGTTTTTTACTACTTTTTATCGTTTGACCAACGTGAGCGCAAAAGTCTTTAATGAGGTTTGTAAAAGTATCAAAATTGGAAGGCAAGGGAACGATAGTTCCGTTTTGTAGTTCCGCTATTGCAATTTTCGTTATAAAAACTCCGTCAATATATAAATGAAAATCAAGATAATCTGTGAAGATTAAGTTGCTAAGTGATGCTTTGTAACGGTCAAACTGTTCTTTGTTTCCTGTTTTCTTTGTACCGTCAAGGTCTTTGTCGCCAATATCTTTGGCTTCTATAAAGCCAACAGGAATATCCTTTTTGGTTAAGATGTAGTCTGGTGCTCCACAACTTTGTCTTTTGGGTTCGTTGGTTGCTCTAATTGTCGGAACTAAACTTTCTAGTAATTGTTGTAGGTCGCCACGAAAAGTATGTTCGGTTGCATTTCCTAATTTGTAGCGTTGATTTATGTTGTCAATATATTGTTCTAAAGTCATTTGTTATGTTCTCAAAGTTATGCTTCAAAGTTAGTTTTTTAAATTTATAGCTGTTGATATAAAAATAAAAAAAGCTTCATTTATATGAAACTTGAATTTTTATGCGGTCTGTGTAATAGGGTGTCGCCTAACGGAAAAAGTATTTGCGAAGGGCGGGCTAAATAGAACGAAAAGTTCAACTTCGACCGAACGAAGCAAATTGCTTTTTCAGATTGTTAAATTACAAAAAAATACAATATGAAAAGCAAGTTGCGACTAAATGCAACAAATAGTTCTATTAAATATTCAACCCCGCCTTTTGCAAATACAATGTTAGCAGAAGTATTTTTTTATTCTTTATTGTTAATTATCGGAGCAAGTTCTGTCTTTAATTCTTCAAATTTTTCTTTAGTCATCATATCAATTTCCATTAACTCTTTTGCTTCTTTTAATTTTGCAATGGCTTCTTCTCTTGTCATTTTTCTATTTTTTAATAAGAGTTCACCTGATTCAATTGCTAACTCTGTATCCATTACACTTAAGTATTTATTAATTCCAAAGGCTCTTCCGTTAATTTCACCTAAAACTATAACAACATATAAAGGTTTGTTTTTACTACCTCTGTGATATGTTTTCATTTCGCTTACAACAACAGTCGTGTTCTTTAGACTATTATCTGCCATAATTTGTGCATCTCCATTCATTGCCGTCATAATACTACCAAATCCTGCTGGTCTTCCCATTTTAATAAATTCGTAAGTTTTTTTGGAAGTACTTCTTGATTGAGCAGCGCCTCCTCTTAAAGAACCGCCATAACTACCTGCATAAGTTCTAGTATTCATTTCTTGTGAAGTTGGAGATCCTAGAATCAAAGTGTCACCAATTTTTACACTATTCTTACTAGTTGTAATGTATTCTTTGACTTGTGTTCCACTCTTAACAGTATTAAAAAAATTAATATCTTGGGTATTTGCATAAGTCAATAATTTAATCTCATCTTCTTGTGCGCTGATAGAAATAATTGATAAAAAAATAGTTAATAAAGTAATTGTCTTTTTCATAAAATTTTATTTAATTGTTATTTTTACGTTGTTTTTGTTTAATATTTCTGCTAACGGGAAACGTATTGCTGAAGTGCGGGCTTTTACACCTAAAATTTCTACTAAAAACTGCACGAAGCAAAAAATGTTTTCCGCTGACTAAATTAATAAAAAAATGGAGGCGGAAACATTTTTTGCGACTAAATTTCACAAAATTTTCAACGCAAGAGCCTTCAATCCCGCATTTTAGCAATACGATGTTATGTGCAGGCAGAATTAAGCGGTTATTTTTTTACTTCCTTAAATTTCACAATAAAGTCAGGATTTTCCATACTTCCGCCTTCGGTCATACTCAATTCATAAATGTAATCGTTATTGATAGATTTCAAAAAATCTCCGCTAACAAAAACTTTGTCTCCTTTTTTGAGTTCTGAAATTGTTTGATAAAGTGGACTGCTTTGTTCAATAAGTGTATTTTCAAACATATCAGAAAGTTCGTTATTCATATTTGAAAGAGTTATTCCTGTTCCTTGGATTTCAACTCCGAAATTTGCTTTTCCTTTGCTCGTAGTTTCCATAGTTTTTACAATTCCTACCCAATTATTGAAACTTCTGCTATTTTTTAAAATGCTTTTAAACGCTTCTCCTCGTTTTGTTCTTATTGCAGATTTTTTCAATTCGTTGTCAGCGTTTTCATATTCTTTACTAAATTGTTGAATTGTAGAAATAAATTCTTGTTGTTCGGCAGGATAAGCCAAAGCAGGATTTTCTTTAAGTTCTTTTTCTTCCGCTTTTGCTAGTTTTGCATTTTCTTTTTCTGCTTTTTTCTGGGCTTTTGCATTTTCTTGCGCCAAATTCAAACTGTCAACAATTGGTTTTATTTCGTTAATTTTTGCAATTGCGTCGCTATAATTTTTGTCTTCGGGTTTAACATTGTTTAGATATTCGTAGGCTTTTTTATAATCCTTTTTGTTGTAAGCGTCCATTCCTTCTTTGTAATAATCAAGTGGAAACAAGATTGCCATTAAAATTAAAAATGCGATTAAAGCGCCAATTCCAATTAGAATTTTTTTGAAGATTGATTTTTTCTTTTTTGGTTGATTTTGTGTAAAAGTCTCGTTCATATTTTTCTGTTTTATGTTCTTAAACGGGGTGTTTTTAACTGCTTGCACATAACGAAAAAGTATTGGCGAAGTGCGGGCTTAATTTGAACGACAGTTCAAGTTCAGACCAATCGTAGCCAATATTTTTTCAATGGAACTAAATTAGTAAAAAATGTGGAATTGGAAAATATTGGCGGATAAATATTACAAAATGTTCAATTTAGACTTTAACCCCGCATTTTGCCAATACACTGTTGTATGCAGTTTCATTTATCTTCTAATTTATTCAGTTCTAAAGTCTATTACTTCATAATTTTTGCAACCAGCGTTATATTTGATAGTTAACCAAAAGGTTCCCTTAACTTCCATACCAAGTTTATTCTCTGCTGTAAAAGATTTCGCATATTCAATTGTGCCTTTTTCAACATTTTTAATTTTTGCATCGCTTTTTGATAAATAAATCATCATTGTTTGTGCTTCACCATTAACTTTGATGGTTCCAGGATATTTTGTTGAAGCACTTAACAGTTTATAAGCATCAATTGAAATGTCTTTTAGTGAGTTTGGTGAAATTGCTTTACTCAGTCCATTCTCATTGTCAATAAATTCTTGAAGGATTTTCTCCTTCTTAATTTTATCAATTTTATTCCATTCAGTTTTACAATGTTCTTCTTTAAGTTTAGTTATTAACTCAGCATTTTGTTTTTCATCTTCTTTTTGAGAAGAGAAACATTTGTAAATCATAAATACTAGAAGAAACAAGGTAATATATTTTATCCATTTGTTAATTTTCCTTGTCCTTACTTGTTTTTCGGTGAGGGGTAAAATAATTGGACTTCCACAGTTTGGACATGTTTTAGCGTTACTACTAATTTCTTTTCCACATTCATTACATTGAATTAATGCCATAGTTTTATCTTTTCTTTGAGTTTTGATTTGGGCGGTTGCTTTGAAATTGCATACAACGGAAAAAGTATTGGCGAAGTGCGGGCTTAATTTGAACAAAAGTTCAAGTTCAGACCAAACGGAGCCGATGCTTTTTCAGATTGTCTAAATTATGAAAAAAAACAATATGAAAAGCAGCGGCGTGTAAATATTTCAAATCTTTCTATTATACACGTAATCCCGCATTTTGCCAATACAATGTTATCCGAAATATTAAACTGATAGAATTTATTTGCTCGTAATTGCTTATAAATAGGTAATTTATGTAATTTAACATATTAAAATAATGCATAAAAAAGTAAACAAATATGCTATTTGTTTAACCAAATGTTTTACTTTTGTATGGTAATGCTTTCAATTGAATATCAAGAGTTTTACTATGTTGCTGTCCTTTGCATTGCTTTGTAATATTAAGAATTTTTAATCAAAATCAAAACACAATGGCTTCTATCAAATTAGTTTTAGTAGTAAAGAAAATAGATGCTTCAGAGCATTGTCCACTTTACATCCGAGTAATTAAAGACCGAAAGGTAAAGTATGTAAGTACAGGTTTGAAGCTGAAGGAAAACGAATGGGACGAAGACAAGCAACGTGTAAAAAAGAACAAGGTTAATTCTGCTAGGTTGAATGCTTTTTTGGCTTCCAAAATTGCGGATGCTGAATCTTTAGTAGCCGATGAAGAAAGAAAGTCAACCAGTGTATCTGCAAAAAAACTAAAACGAGCAATAAAGGGGATGCCCTCTGTAAACTTCTTTCAGTATGCTGAAAAGAGATGCGAAAGTCTTAAAGGTAATTTGTCAATCAGAACTGTTTCCAATTACAAGAAGTACACCAAGAAGTTTGAGAATTTCGTTGGTCATAACGATCTGAATTTCGATGATATTTCAGTAACGATGCTCAATGATTATGTTGCGTACATGGGAAACAAGTTGAAAAATGGACCAACAACTCAGAATTATTCCCTTTTGGTTTTATCGATCATGTTTAAAGCTGCAATGAATGAGGATTTAATTCCGGAAACGATGTACCCATTTTCAAAGGTTAAGGTTAAAAAAGAGAAAGGAAAAAGATTATTCTTAAACAAGGATCAGTTCAGAAAGTTTAGAGATTTAAAATTAGAACCCTTCAGTAAAGAAGATATTTACAGAGATATGTTTATGTTTTCGGTCTTTGCGGGAGGTTTGAGATTTAGCGATGTTTTGAGTTTAAAGTGGCAAGAATATAGCGAAGACGAACAAAGAATTTCTAAAGTTATTCGAAAAACAGGCAGACTTCACGCATTGCGTATTGGCGAAGATGCAGTTGATATTCTAAATAAGTATAAAAATACAGATGCTACCAAAAACGATTTTATATTTCCACTCATTCCCGATGTAGCATTTTTTGATAAAGACGAAGAATACCAACAAAGGATGATAAATAACAATACCAGTTTATGTGGGATCAGATTACGCAAAATAGGTAAGGACTTAGAATTGCCTTTTACTTTGTCTTTTCATGTAAGCAGACACACTTTTGCCACTAATGCTTTAAACAATGGTATGCGAATAGAATATGTATCAAAACTACTAGATCATACCGATATTGGCATCACTCAGATTTACGCAAAAATCATAAACGAAGAATTAGATAAAGCGGTTGATAATTTTGTGAAAATGTAATTTTCACAAAGTCCGATAAACAAAGAAAAACTAAAATTTCTTGCTACAAATTGTATCAAAATGCTCGTTCATTAGTTTTTGTACACTTCTTTTTCTTTACATTTGAAAGTAACGCAAATAGATGAAAATCTTTGATTTAAGAGCTTGTTTTCTGTAAGATTTTTATCCAAAACTAGTTGAATGAGTATAAAACAGGTCACTTTTGTGAACTTAACAATTAATATCTATAAAGGAGATGTCAAACCGCTATCAAATATTGGAAGTAGTTCCATTTGTGGACTTTTTAAAAGGAGTAGAATCTAATGATTTTAATCCCGATTTTGACATTGATTATAGCCTAGTGACTGATATACATTCTTATTGCGAAACATTATTCAACAAATTATTTACACTTAAACACTCCGAAATTCCAGATTTTTTAGACCATCAATGCACAAGAAAAAGCAACCCAATGTTATGGTTAAACAAATTGGAAAAGCTAGTAGAAGTAAATTCTGAATTATTTTCTGGAGCAAGAAACGAGAGTAGGAAAACCAAACTTTACACTTGTATTGAATTTAAACGCAATGCTTTGAAGTCCGAAGGACTTAAATTAAGTCCGATTAAACCTAATCAGAAGTTTATTAACGCACAATGTGAAGACCGATACTTTTGCTTCAAAGAGACCAAAGCGAAAGCTGATGCATTGGCTACAGATGCTGAAAAGATTCTGTTTTTAACTCAAGAAGTATTCGAATACAAAGGATCGTATGTGGATATGATTAGTTCAAAACTACCAACTTATGATGAAGAATGCTCCAAGTATATTACTCAAATTCAAACCATGTCAAAACTGAAATTAGAACTGGAAGAACAAAGTAAGAAATCGAAAGCTAATACCAAATCTGTAGAAAAAATAAGATTACATGGTCCTTTAAATATCCTAACCAATGCATTTAAGCAGATGATGACAGAGGTAAAACCAACAGGACTACCTTATGTTCAGAATAAAATTAGAGATATTGCGTTGTTTATCTGCGAAAACTTCGAGGATGAAAACGGAAATCCTATTTCTAAAGATACTGTTCAAACGTATTTATCTCCCAACCGAAGCGATAAAGATCCCAATTCGGATAATGCTGTAAAATTGTAGTCCGATTTTTAACAAAATAACCAAAATAAGAAAGCCCCATTCATTGGGGCTTTCCAAGTTTTATAGTCCGATCGGACTAAAAAGTACTTATCGGACTTTTTTATTTCCCACAACTTTGCTTCATAATCTTAAAACAAGAATTCTTATGGAAGCAATTATTTTATCAAAAGAACAATTCGAAGCATTAATCACTAAAATAGATGATATAGCGATTAAGGTCAACGCTAAAAGCAGTGTGAAACAAGAAACATTTTTGGATAACAAACAGTTTATGGAAATGTTGAAAATCTCACCTAGAACAGCACAAACATGGCGAGATGAAGGGAAAATATCTTTCAGCCAAGTGGGTAGTAAAATCTATTACAAAATGTCAGATGTCGAAAAATGTATGGAATCCTATTATAACAAATCTTTCGCAAAAAAGTAATCAACCCTTAAAACGACATAGTAAACAGAGTAGTAGCTCTTAAACGACCTAGAAACGATAGCCGTTAAGAAAATTTTGAAAACTTCCGTTAAAAAATTTCCATTGTTTAAGCCGATACAATCGGTGAGTTCTGGAAGTTTTAGGAAGTTTTTGAAATTTTTAGGAAACCGTTTCAGTCTTGACCTTTTGCTTCTTTTGTGTTAAGACAAAAGAAGAGGAGTAAAGAAAAGATTGTAATCAAAGCATTACTTTTTTAGCTGAGTTTCCAAGTCTTGACCTTTTGATCCTTTTGTGTCAAGACAAAAGGATAGAAATAAACCTTTAAATATTAGCAAAATGAAAACCTCAATATTCCAAAACTTCAACGAAGTTACCGATACTCAACCCATTACAAAAGTCTTAGAAAGCATTAGAACGGGTTTGTATAAAAACCAAATCGTTTACCTGCGTAAATCCTTAGCAGACGACAAAAAAGAAGCAGCAGAACGTATCAAAAAATCATTACCTGCATTTACACCCAGTGCAACATTCAAAGGAGGAAGAAAATTGGATTTCCTGCAAGAATACAACAAGCTAATATGCTTAGATATTGACAAACTTGAAAAAGTAAAACTAGCAGAAGTAAAATCAAAAGCTATTCAAGACGAATACGTTTATGCAGCGTTTATTAGTCCATCAGGAAACGGATTAAAATTGTTTATCAAAGTAGAAACTGATCAAGAAGAACACAAAGAAACCTTCTTATTACTTCAACGATATTTTGAAGAGTTATTGGCGGTAGAAATTGATAAATCCGGAAAGGATATTACAAGACTATGCTTTGTGTCTTTTGATAGTGATTTATACTTGAACGAAAACTCAACCATATTTTCTACTAATGAAAAATCCCATCAACCATCAACTGACACTCATCAACAAAATACTAAAAACCAAACACAAAAGACTATAAACTACGATGTCATCTACGAACATTGCGTACGCTTTACCGAGAAAAAAGAACAATTTGTAGAAGGCAATCGTAACAATTTCATCTATCAATTAGCCAACAATCTCAACAGAAAAGGAATCCCTGAAACAATGGCTTTAGGCTATATTTTAGCAGATTACAACTACGATCAAAAAGAAATATTAGACACCGTCAAAAGTGCATACAATAACACTTCTGACTTTAATACAGACGAATTCAAACTGAAAAATTCGAGAGCAATAGACGTGCGTAAAATAAATGGGACTTTGAGCGGAGCCGAAGTGGAAGAGGACGAAGAAAAACCAAGCTTCATCGATAAGCTCGAAACTTTCCTTAATCACCGTTACAACTTCAGATACAACAAAGTCTTAGGAAAATTAGAATTTAAAACGATTAAAGCAACGAAGTGGAAACCTATGACCGATTTTTCCGAAAATTCCATCCTTCGAGAAATCCTAAAAGCAAAGGTAAAATGCAGCATCAATTCCCTTAGAAACTTACTTCATTCCGACTATTGCGAAATGTTCGACCCTTTTGAAGTCTACTTTGAAAACTTACCCAAAAATGAAGATGAAACGGATTATATCCAACAATTAGCAGATACAGTAACCACGACTAAACAAGACCTTTGGAGAACTTGTTTTAAAAAATGGTTTGTAGCGATGGTAGCTTGTGTCCTGGATGAAAAACAAATCAATCAAACAGTCATAGTTTTCAGTGGAAAGCAAGGTTTAGGAAAAACGACGTGGATGGAAAAATTAATGCCTACACAACTGAAAGAATACATCTTTTCAGGAACCATAAACCCCAATAATAAAGATACTTTAATTCACTTAGCTGAATGTATGCTCATTAATCTTGACGAGTTAGAAAATCTCAACCGTTCAGAAATTGGCAGCTTAAAAGAAATCATCACGAAAACCCATATACGAATGCGTAAAGCCTACGGACACAACAACGAAAATATGCCAAGAAGAGCTTCTTTTGCGGGTTCGGTAAATACATCTCAGTTTCTAAACGACACAACCGGCTCACGCCGTTTCTTATGTTTTGAAGTGGAACACATCGAGTATACGCACAACATCGATATCAACAAGGTCTATGCTCAAGCATTACAACTCAAAGAGGAAGGCTATAGACATTGGTTCAACCAAGAAGAAATAAAAGAAATTAATGCGAACAACGAACAATACCAACTAAGAAGTCCAGAAGAAGAATTACTATTAACGTGGTTCACGCCTGCCGAAAAAGAGAATGCTCAATACTTTTTTAATACGACACAAATTGCTCAGATTTTAGCAACGAGAGCAAATATAAACATTAGTGATGCTACAGTTCGTAAATTGGGTATGGCTTTAAAAAAGCATAACTTCAAGAAAATAGTTAAAAACAAAATCTATGTTTACCCAATAACCCTACATGAATACGAAGATGTAGACAAAGATAATAAGCAATTTGAAACTCCTAAAACAGAAGCTTTAGAACCACAAAAAATACCTTTTAGATTTGACAATTAATAGCGAGTGCAAAACTGCACTCGTTTTCCTTTTTATTCTTTAAAGTAACAACGTAAGTAACGTAAGTGATTTTTCACAAAACACTTTTTTATTTTTTTACTTCGAAAAAAAATGCTGAACTAGAGTAGAACAATGCAAACGGCGAGTACCACTTCTTTACTTTGCTATTAACCCCTTCCTTTTAAATATTTTTTTTTCAATCTCAAAAAAAAATATTTTCTTTTGACGAATTTCACTTACGTTCTTACGTCATTTTTAATTTCCGTTTTTTTCTTTCAATTACTCTTTATATCTTTAGCAATTATATGTATAACAAAAAAAAACTTATTGAAAACTAAATTTTATGGCAATTAATTTACGTAAAGGTCAAAAGATAGACATAGGCTTAACAAATATTACAATTGGATTAGGATGGGATCCAAACGAAGGAACAGGTCATGATTTTGATTTAGATGCGTCAGCTATTATGATAGATGAATCCCGAAAATTAGTAGGAGAGGATTACTTTATTTTTTATAACAATTTGTCATCTCCCGATAATGCATTACAACATACAGGGGATGATCCTACTGGAGGAAATAGTGATGGTGACGATGATGAAGCTATTATTGTTGATTTAAATAAAGTCAATGACAAAGTTCAAGAAATCCTTTTTGTTGTTACAATAGAAGATTTTGAAAGGAGAAAGCAAAATTTTGGACAGGTTCGTAACTCGTACATTCGTATTGTTGATAACAATTCCGGAGAAGAAATAGCTAAATATGAATTAGATGAGGATTTCTCTATTGAGACGGGAGTGGAATTTGGCAGATTGTACAAACGTAACGGTGCATGGAAATTTGAAGCATCAGGTATTGGATATAATGCAGATTTAGGATTTTTTTTAGAAAAATATTATAACGGGACTATTATTAAATAGGGTGAAATGATTGATATTAACGCCTATGATCATTTTTCTTTTGATCTATGGATGACGATCATTAAATCAAATCCAAGATTTAAACCTTATCGTGTTATTTTATTTAAAAATTTTTTCGAGATAAATAAAGAAATTGAAGTTATTAACGATACGATTAAGTACTACGATCATTTGTTTAACGAAATAACTCAAATTACGGGTAAACATTTTCATCGGGAGGAGGCTTTTTTAATGATTTTAGATGCGCTTGGAGTGGATATAGAATCCAATAATAAAAGTGAATTACAAGCTTTTTTTACGGAGTCGGATAGCTTGTTTTTAGACAATTTACCAGAAATAATATGGCCCAATGTTTTTGGAGTATTAGAGACTATAAAAAACGAAGGTAAAACTGCTAATATTCTCAGTAATACAGCATTTATTCATGGCGATATATTGAGAGTAGCTTTAGGTAAGATAGGATTAGCAGATTATTTTTCTTTTATGATTTTTTCAGATGAAGTTGGGGTTTCAAAACCAAATAAAGAAATATTTAATATTCTGTTGGAAAAAATAAAAGATATGGGTGATGTTGCTAAAAATAAAATAGTTCATATAGGAGACAATAGAAAGGCTGATATTATTGGTGCTTTAGAGTATGGAATAAACGCAGAACTTATAAAATTTTAACACAAATGAAAAAAAGTTTTAGCCTGCATAAGGTTGATAATGATAGCGTATGTCCCTTTAATGAGGATGAGTACAGTAAATTTAAATTTGGTGAGACCTTATATGCCAAAAAGTTCGCTAATGAATTATTTAAAGGTTTTATTAATAAATATGCCACTCTTATTTTAGAACAAAAGGAAATTATTCTTTTTCCTAGTCCTTATTTATCAATACCAACAGCCTCAAATTTTTTATGTTCTTATTTTAAGGAAAAGCTTAATCTTTTTTTATTTGAAGAAGGTAAATCGGCATGTAAGGAAGGTAAAATTTATCGGAAGCAGACTTATTCTCAGGATTATGGAAATATGAGTTTTGAGGAAAGAATTAACCTAATTTCAAATGATACCTATTACATTGATAGTAATTTTGTTAACGATAAATTCTGTGTTTTTATTGATGATATAAAAATTACGGGCAGTCATGAACGTACAGTTGATAAAATTCTAAAAGAATCTAATATTGATGGGGATTTCATTTTTGTTTATTATGCGGAATTAATAAATTCAGAAATTCACCCTAGTATAGAGAATCATTACAATTACTTTTCAGTTAAATCTACTCAAGATTTACTACAAATAATACAGAGTAAGACTTTTAAGTTTAACACTAGAATAATAAAATTCATATTGATGTTGAATGATAAAGAGTTTGAAGCTATTATTTCTAAAATATCACTCGATCAGATTGAAAACTTATTTTATTTGGCTATTAGCAATAATTATCACCAAATGGAAGAATATATACAAAATATTAATAAACTAAAAAACAAATTATTATGGCAATTAACTTGCAAAAAGGACAACGAGAGAGTATCAATGCTCCAAAATTTACAATTGGATTAGGCTGGGATACTAATTCATCTAGTACAGGTCAGGCATTTGATTTAGATGCTTCTGTTTTTATTCTTGGAGAAAATGGTAAAATATTGTCAGATCAACATTTCATCTTCTATAATAATTTAAAATCACCCAATGAAGCTGTAGTTCACACTGGAGATAATCTTACAGGTGATGGAGATGGTGATGATGAGCAAGTATTAGTTGATCTTTCTAAAATTGATGCAAATGCTTCCGAAATTATTGTAGTTGTAACAATTCATGATGCCGAAGCAAGAAACCAGAATTTTGGACAAGTTAGAAATTCTTTTGTAAGAATTGTGGATACAAATTCAAATGTAGAGTTGTTAAATTACGAGTTAGACGAAGATTTTTCTATTGAAACAGCTGTAGAATTTGGTAGAATTTATAGAAGAAATGGAGATTGGAAATTTGAGGCTGTTGGAACTGGTATGAAAGGAGGTTTACAAGATTATTTAAATAAATACAACTAATAATTATGGCAATAAATTTACAGAAAGGTCAAAAGATTGACTTAAGAAAAAATAGTGGAGAAGCATTAACAAATTTTTGCGTTGGAGCAAATTGGGGTGCTATTGAAGTGACTAAATCTGGTTTTTTAGGTTTTGGATCTAAGACTGTAGTAGAAGATGTAGATTTAGATTTAAGTTGCATTATGGTTGATGGTAAAGGAGAATTAGTGGATTGGATCTACTCACCTGATTATAATGCTTGGCTTTCGCAGAATAAGTTTCCGTTAGGTAAACTAAGTTCAAAGGATGGTGCGCTAAAACATAGTGGAGATGATCGACAAGGTGATGTTGGAGGTGACGATGGATTAGATAATGAAATTATTTCTGTTGATTTAAGTAAAGTGGATTCTAATGTAGAGAAAATATTCTTTTTTCTAAATATTTACAATAATCCGGGTCAAAATATAGACTTTGCTAAGGTGCCGTTTGCTAAGATTAGAATGTATGAGGGGACACCTACAAGAGTTAATAATGTTCATTCTAATTATGATATAGTTACGGATTCTAGTTTTTCAGGAAAAGCAGCCTTGATATTGGGGAAACTCTATAGACGTAATGGTGAATGGAAATTTGATGCAATTGGAGATGCTGCGGATGATAAAATATTTATACAAACGATCCAAAGAATATTAAAAAACTACTAAATTAACATATTTAATATGAGAAGATTACCCGTTTATTTACTTTTAGATACATCAGGATCAATGACAGGAGAGCCAATTGAGGCTGTTAAGAATGGTGTTCAAATGATGATGCACTCGCTTCGTCAAAATCCGCAAGCTATTGAGACAGCTTACGTCAGTATCATAACTTTCGATACGAATGCTACACAAATCGTTCCTTTAACAGATTTGGCATCATTTCAAATGGTAGATATCAAAGCACAAGGCGTAACATCTTTAGGTGCTGCTTTATCTCTTTTAGCAGATAAGATGGAAACCGAGATAACTAAAACTACGATGGAAACCAAAGGAGATTGGAAACCTTTAACTTTTATAATGACAGATGGTATACCTACGGATGATTGGCAACCAGGATTGTCAAAACTCAAAAATGTTAATAGAGGTTTAATTGTAGGTTGTGCAGCTGGTAGTGGAGCTGATGATTCAATTCTTAAACAAATTACAGAATCGGTCGTACGATTAGATAGTGCTGATTCAGACAGTATTGCAAAATTCTTTCAGTGGGTTACTGCTTCTATTTCTACAACTTCTACTAAAGTGGAAGAATCTGGAATTGATTTAAATAAAATGGATCAACTTCCTCCTCCTCCTTCAGAACTAATAATTGTTTCTTAAAAATGGGTAGAAGATTATTAGCTTATTTCCTATTAGATACTTCGGGATCAATGAGAGGTGAGCCAATTGCAGCTTTAAATAATGGTTTTAATGGGTTAGTGAGCATGTTGCGAGCTGACCCACAAGCTATGGACTCATTGCATATTAGTGTTATTACTTTTGATAAAGAGGTGAAAAATATAATTCCATTAACTGATTTAGCCAGCTTTCATCCTGTTGAAATCAAATGCCCAGATAGTGGGCCAACGCACACTGGTGAGGCATTGGAAATGGTATATAGCCTCGTGAAATCAGAAGTAATTAAAGGTTCAATGGACAGAAAGGGAGATTGGAAACCTTTATTGTTTGTGTTTACAGATGGGAAGCCATCAGATTTGCAAAAATACAGAGAAATCATCCCGATGATTAAAGCACTAGATTTTGGTGTGATTGTAGGTTGTGCAGCTGGTCCGAAGGCAGAAGTAAGCTATTTACAAGATTTAACAAATGATGTAGTTAAATTAGATACAACTGATGCTACAACATTAACAACGTTTTTCCAATGGGTGAGTTCTTCTATAGAAATGGGAGGGAAAACACAAGGAACAGGCGAAGCTATGACTTTACCTCCTCCTCCAAGTGAATTAAATATTATTGCATAATAAAAACTAAATAAAACATGAGAAGACTACCTATTTATTTCCTTCTAGATGTTTCAGAGTCTATGGTAGGTGAACCTATTGAGCAAGTTCAAGATGGTATCGGAACAATTATTAAAGAGTTAAAGACGGATCCCTATGCGTTAGAAACTGTATGGATTTCTATCATTGGATTTGCTGGTCAGAGTAAAGTAATAACACCTCTTCAAGATGTCATTACTTTTTATCCACCAAAAATTCCTATTGGTAGTGGAACCTCTTTATCAAAAGGGTTAGAAAAGCTAATGGATTCTATAGATAAAGACATTGTTAGTACGACTTTTGAGAGAAAGGGAGATTGGAAACCTATTGTTTTCTTGTTTACTGATGGTATTCCTACAGATAGTACGGATAATGCAATAAATAAATGGAATTCGAACTATAGAAAAAAATGCAATCTTGTAATCATTTCTATCGGAGACAATACAAATATAAATTTACTTAATAAGCTATCTGATCAGGTATTGTTGTTTAATAATACAGATGCAAACTCCTATAAAGAATTTTTTAAGTGGGTTACAGCATCTATTAAAGCAACTAGTGAGAATCTAAACAATACCAATACAGATGGTATTAATTTAAGTAAAGCAAATGCTGAGATTATTGAAAAAATAGATATTTCAAAAAATTATTCAGTTCCAGATAATAATTTTGTTGTGCTTAGCGGCAAATGTTCCACAAACGATAAGTTGTATCTTTTAAAGTTTAAAAAATCTTTGCAAGAATCTAGAGTTCCAGGATTTGATACGCATTTGTATAAAATTGAAGGAGCATATAAAATTGATGAAAAGTCTTATCGTGAATATTCTGAAGGTTCTGTTAATGCAAATAAAATTTCTAGCGAAGAGCTTTATGGCAATCCGAGTTGCCCGTCTTGCGGAAACAATTTTGCATTAGCAACTTGTCAATGTGGAGGGATTCATTGTATTTCAGGTGATGGTGCTGCAACTTGCCCATGGTGTGGTAATACAGGATTCTATGGAGCAGCAGAAGGTGGGTTTGATATTAATAGAACATTAGGTTAATCTATGGAAAATTTTTTGAATGAAGTTCTAAAAGAAAATCAGATAGAGAGCAATAAAATTGTTGATACCACTATTTCCAAATTAATTGATAATGCTAAAGTATTTGAAATCTCAAAATCAATCAAAGATTTAAAACTTCAAATTTTACAAATATTTAATATGTACAAAGAAAAAGAAGAATTCAGAGAAATGCAGATTTCTATACCTAATGCAAATGTTAAAAAAGACTATTTTTACCAGTTCGATTTAGGTCAATTTCCTAATATAAAAATTTCGGATATTAAAAATCTAAATGCAGTAGGTTTAGAGTTTGATTCTGAAAAGCAATGCATTTTTGGTATCCCAACTACAGCAAATCAAATTGATATCCATATTGAGTTTTTTAGCATCAACGATGAAAATTTAAGCATAGATATAAAAACGATTCCATTTATTGTTAATGCAGATCCTAAAGATTTATGGCTCAATAAACCAAGTCCAAAAGACAGTAGGTTTCCAAAAGAGGATAATGTAACTTTTTCATCTCAATTTTTGGATAAAAAAATTGTGATAGCATCCAAGAGAGGACGATCTCATGCTCATGAAGGTACTTTTAGAGACGACGATTTTACTGTAAAAGAACTACCAGATAACTGGACGATAGTTGCAGTTGCAGATGGTGCTGGCTCAGCTAGATTTGCTAGAGCAGGCTCTCAAATGGCAACTGAAATTATTGCTAAAAACTTTAGTTCTAATGATTTGATGGTATCAATATCACAGGAAGTGCAAAATTTTTACGCTAGAACTAACAATATAAATATTGAAAACCAAGCCCAAGAAGAGACTAATATAGTAGACGAAAATAGCCTTCTGGATTCTGAAGTACCTCAAGATAATACTAATGAAGTAGCTGCCGAAAAAGAGCAAAAATTAAAAAGTAAGAGATTTATTATTAATGCCATGTATAATGAAGTTAAAAAACTTCATCTAGAACTTGAAAGTTTTGCTTTGGCTGAAGGATTTACTCTGAAGGATATTAATTCAACTCTAATTTTTGCATTGGTTAAGAAATTTGAATTTGGATACGTTATGCTAACTTTTGGTGTTGGTGATTGCCCAATTAATGTTATATCCGAAGATAATAATGAAATTAAACTACTTAACTTCTTAGATGTTGGTGAATTTGGTGGAGGTACAAGATTTATAACAATGCCTGAAATTTTCGGTAGACCGGATATGGTAAATCGTTTTGGTATCAATCTTTTCGGAGATTTTTCTAAATTATTTCTAATGACGGACGGTATCTATGATCCTAAATTTGTTGTAGAGAGTAAACTAGAGAATATGGAGAGTTGGAATGAGTTTTTAAATGATTTAAATGGACAAAATGAAGACGGTATTATTGTAGATTTTGAAAACGATTCTGAGATTGAAATGCAATTGTCTAATTGGATGGATTTCTGGAGCAAAGGCAACCATGACGATAGAACTTTAGCGATTATATACTAATTTTTATGAGTGTTATTAAAGTAAATTCTATTATAGATTCTACAAAATCATATGAGTATGTAGATGATGGTAATCCCAAAAAAGGAGGAGTTAAAGATGTTTATTTTTCTCCAGATAGAAAGTATGTCGTAGCTTTTTTTAGAGACCCTTTAGATTTTAATCAAAAGGATCGAATAAAAAAAATCGTTTCATTATATCTTGAAAATATTAAAAAAGGACATAGTTCGGATTATTTTTTAAACGATATTTTTAGATGGCCTTATGATGCAGTTGAGAAAGATGGTAAGACAGGGGTGATTGTTCCTATTTATGACAAAAAGTTTTTCTTTAGAAAAGGATATTCAGCTAATGAAACAATCAAAGGTGGCGAAAAAGTAGGCAAATGGTTTACAACGCCTTCATTCCGAAATAAGCAATATCCTTTAGCTTTAGACCATTCTGAGCTTGGTGATTGGTTAAGTTATTTTCAAATAGGGATTAATATATCTCGAGGTGTTAAGAAAATGCATCAAATGGGATTAGCGCATTCCGATCTATCGTATAATAACGTATTAGTAGATCCTGTAACTAAATCTGCGGCTATAATAGATATTGATGGATTGGTGGTGCCGGGATTATTTCCACCTGAAGTTATTGGGACAGCAGATTTTATAGCACCAGAAGTATTAAAAACGAAACATTTACCAATCAGCGATTCCAATAGAATATTACCCAATCAAAAGACAGATTTACATGCTTTAGCCGTTTTAATTTATATGTATCTATTAAGACGTCACCCTCTAAGAGGAGGGAAAATCTGGGATCTAGATTCTGAAAAAGACGAAGTTTTATCAATGGGTGAAAAAGCAATATTTGTAGAACACCCAACGGATTCAACCAATAGAGTGAAAAAGGATCATCTAAAGAAATGGAGTTTATTCTGGGGAGATCCTACAAAAATTCCGTATACGGTGACTGGTCCATATCTGGCAGAACTTTTCAAACGTGCATTTGTAGATGGTCTACATAATCCCATGCTTAGACCTATTGCTAATGAATGGGAAACAGCTCTTTTAAAAACGGTGGATTTAATACAACCTTGTAGTAATCCTAATTGTGAAGAAAAGTGGTATGTTTTTGATAACACATCTCAACCAAAATGTCCGTTTTGTGGTACTGCTCATAAAGGAACGTTACCTGTAGTAGATTTGTATTTTAAATTTAAGGATAACGTTTGGAAACCTGAAAATCATAGATTGATGGTGTATCATAATCAATATCTGTTCAAATGGCATGCTTCGCGTAAAGTAATACGAAATGAAAGTCTAACGGATTTAGATAAAAAACCAGTAGGTTATTTTACTTTTTATCAAAATAAATGGGTTTTGGTAAATCAAGGTTTACCAAAAATGAAAGACTTAACGGAGAATAAAGAGATCCCAATTAACTCTATGGTTGAGATAACTGATGGAAAAAAAATAATGCTTTCCGATGAAGAAGGAGGGCGATTAATGTATATCACTTTAACAAATAAATAAAATTATAACTATGGATAAAAGTATTATTGATTTACATCCGGGACTAGTAGTAGGTTTTGCGATTGTCGTAATTATTATGTTACTATTAGATTTAGGAGTGTTTAACAAAAAAGCACACGAGGTGTCTTCTAAAGAAGCAACTATTTGGACAATTGTTTGGATTTCCTTAGCAATGATCTTCTCTGGTGTGGTGTATTGGGTGTTTAATCAGGATGAAGGAGGACATGCTTTAGCACTCGAAAAATTCACACAATTTCAGGCAGCATATTGGATAGAAAAAGCTTTGTCCGTTGATAATCTTTTTGTATTTATTTTGGTTTTCGGATTTTTTAAAGTGCCTCGTCATTTGCATCACAAAGTATTGTTTTGGGGAATTATTGGCGCCTTAATTTTTAGAGCTATTTTTATATTTGCAGGTGTAGGTATTATTAATTTGACATACTTACCAGAAATGAACATTTTCGGTACACCAGTTAAAATTAATATAGTGATGACTTTATTTGGTTTGTTCTTGGTCTATGCAGGAATAAAATCATGGGGAGGAGGTGATGACGATGATGAGGAAGACTTTAGTGAAACCGCAGGGGCAAAGCTAGTTAAAAAGTTTTGGAAAGTTGCGGATAATTATGATGGTGACAAGTTCTTCACTATTCAGAATGGGATTAGAATGGCAACACCATTACTAGTTGTTGTTGCAGTTATAGAGTTTACGGATGTTTTGTTTGCGGTAGATTCAATCCCTGCAATTTTTGCAATTTCAAAAGATCCTTTCATCCTTTATACTTCTAATATTTTCGCAATTTTAGGTTTAAGATCATTATACTTCTTACTATCTAATTTCATTCATATGTTTAGTAAACTTCCATATGGCTTGGCGATTATTCTTTCTTTTATTGGGGTGAAAATGTTAATCTCACCATGGTTCCATATACCTTCACCAGTATCTTTAGGAATTGTAGGAGGAGTATTAGTCTTATCTGTTATAGCATCAATTATGTTTCCAGATAAAGAGGATTCAGATAAAGAAGATAAAGAATTAGTGTAAGACTAGTATTAGTTTGAAATGAATATCTTAAAAATTATTTTAGCCATTATGCTTCTGATTTGTTTAATAGGTATGCCTTATGGGTATTATCAATTAACAAGATGGGCAGCAACTTTTACATTTTTATATTTGGCGTACTCAGTCTTTGGAAATAGTGATAAAAAAGAATTTTTCATTTTTATTGCTTTAGCATTTCTGTTTCAGCCATTTTTTAAAATTGCTCTAGGTAGAACATTATGGAATATCGTTGATATTATTGTCGCAATTTATCTTTTCTTTTCAATTACAAAGAAAAGTAAGCAATAGTGATATAAATTTTGAATTATGTATGAGCCAATTAGATTTTATAATTGGCTCATATCTTTGTTATATTATTAATTCTTTTCCCCCAGCAAATAACATAACAAACATTATACGCACAGCCCACCGCTACGGGGATTGCTTCCGCTACGCTACTGCAACTGCCAACGTGTTGTGCCTATAATGTGGCGTTATGTTAAATGCTTCTCCTCATTTCAGGCATAGCCTTTCACTGCCTTTCCTTGCCAACGCTTTTTAACCCACCCACCCAATTTATAGGTTGCACAAATAGGATGCAGATAGAGTAGTCCTTTGCCAATCGTTACAGTCACTTCGTACCTGAAACTATTTTAAAATGAAAGAAAAAATAATTCCGGTACTCAGTACCTTTCACTTACGCGCATAGCCGTATTCCTTTCTTCCTACAGCTGCTTTTTTCTAAGCAATTTTTTCAGCCCATACCAAAAATGGAATAGTTCCATAGGCAAATACTTTCAGTCCATTTTTGCTTCGGTCTGAAAAAGCCACCACCAAGCTGCTTCCGTCAGTCAGTCATACCGCTATCATTCCCACCACTTATGAAAAGTCGTTTACCATTGCAATTTCATCATCATTGACCTATTTGTCAAGCATCATTTTTGTGCGAACTGTCTTACCCGTTTTTGCCTTTTCTTCCAATTGCTGAATCCCACCTTCTCCAGTTCCTCCACAATAGGTCTATGCAAGCATATTCCTACCGTTTCGTCACCGCTCGCAGAAGTATGCCTGTCCCTGAACGAAGTCGCAGGGCATACCCCTGCTTTTTCCTTCGCTCACCGTTCTTTGCCAAGCAACTTCCCAACGCTTTTGAACCCTACTTAGAACTTTTAGTTTCCTACAAAAAATAAAAAAAGAAGCCAAAGGTAGGGGGCTCCCGAATCCAGCCGCCAAGTGGTATAAAGGTCAAGCACTTCGTGTTTTTGGCAAAAGATTTTTGGCTCTAAAATATAGCCAAAAATTTTTCCCAAAAAACCTTGACACCACGCCTCGCCCCCTTTAAAAGGGGCTTTCTTTTTTTCTTTTTTTTTCGGTTTTTTTCTTCGTTTTCTTTTGAAAAATTTTCCCAGGAGCCCAAAATTTTAAATCCCGACCTATGGAAAATTTCAAAGTACGCACGTACAACCCAGCAAAACAAAACCCTGAAAATGCACTATTTATTTTGTCTAGAGGACAAAACGCAGGAAAACCTCTTTTTGAACCTTGCCCCAACTGTTATATCCTGTACTGTAAGGATCAAAACCAACTCCAAAACCTGTATTGGACCTTTTACACCCTTTGGAAAAACGGCTTTTTCCATCCGTATTTGTGTGGTTCTGTCATTTTGATGCTTCGCCTTTTCGAACTCAAAAAAGTGATGCAAAACTTCATCATTCCAAGCCTCCAAAAAATGGAACAAAACGAAAAAATCTTATCCGACATTAAAGCCGTTTACCAACTCGAAGAACAATACTCTAAACAGCTTCAGAAACTTTCAGAATTGCGAGCAGTACTCGTTAGAAAGTATTATTTTCAAATCTAATTTTATAAAGTCCCCAATTTGGGGACTTTTCTTTTAAACGAACTTTAAACCCACTTTAAGCAGCAGATAAAAGCTACATACTCAACCCTTCTATATAACGGAGTGAAAGCAAAGGAATAGAGTAGAAGGATATAATAAAAGCCCAGTGTAATACTGAGCTAAAAAGAGGTTAAAGGATAGGATTTAAAAGCTAATTAGATTCTGGATCTGAATTTACAGTTTGATTTTCAGAGGCTTTTTCTGAATTTTTACCGAATTCTTCGGAGCTGATAGCTGTTTGTGATAAAGCACTGGCGAGAGTTCCACCAAGAAGTAAGTAGCCTCCAATCGTAACTAAAGTAGCGGGCAACTCCACCGGAGCAGCCACTAACGTACCACCTATTGCCGATAATAGCAATCCAGTAGTTCTGATTATCTTAAACCATTTTGGAGTGGGTTCTTGAATTCTACTAACGATATTGAAATTATTTCTTTTCATGATCTGTATTTTTTAAAAGGTTAAGTTCTATTTTGTTAATGCGTTGCTCTAAATATTCAACTTTCTGATTGAGTAAATCGTGAGAGTTTTTGAATTCTGTTTTAATAAGCAAAGCCATTGTTTTGACTTCGGAAATATCTTTTTCCATATTCTTAAAATCGGAGTGAAGCTGCCGAATGAAATAAGCTACCACCGCCAATAATAAACTGGATATAGAACCGAAGAGAATATTGATTTCTGATGAAGATCCCATAATAAAGAGTATTTAAAATTGAAAATTGTTTTCGATGATGATCGTTTTATCCTTGCTTTGAGCAATAGCCAATAGTTTAGGATAAATCAATTGGTAAGCATCTGTGCTTTGCAGAACTTGATAATCACCATCTTTTTTAATATAACTCAATCCACAAAGTGGACATCCTGCAGTTTGAGTAATCGTGTTTCCGATATGAATGTACACTGCATCAAACGTAGGTAAACCATCAATCTCGATCATTCCTTTATGCATTAACGGGAACTTATTGGCGTATTCTTTATTTTTACCTCCCCAAGTGTTTAGGGTTAAATAAAATTCACCAGTAGGAATAGCCGTTTGTTTCATGATTTTGATTTCACGTATTTTATCTTCCAACAAAAAGCATTGGAAAATCCCATCAATATACAAGTGAGAGAGGGTGGATTGTTTGCCTTGAGCCACTCTAATTATTTTTATTCTGTTCATGATAATAGGTTAAACAGGTTAAACATTTGAAAGAAAAAAGCCTCCCCAACGTGGGAAGGCTTTGCGAATGACACGTTTAAAAAACTTCCTCCACTTTGAGACAGTTCCCCGAAGCAAAAGGATAATAATTACCGTTGACTTCTTGGAAAAACTCAATTCCGATACACTGAACCACCGAAACATTAGCCCCCAATGTTGGCGTACCAGGTAATTCTGCCGTAATGGTAGAACCTGCATAAGCGACATTCAAAGGAATGTAAGCCGAATATTCAATAACTGTAAGCTCATTATTTACCAAATCATCAGCTTCATAACTTCCAGTAGTCGGATTGTATGAAAAGTCTGATAAAACTGCTAAAGCATTGATTAAACGGAAATGAGTAGAACCCGAAGGAGCTGCAATCAAATCACTTGGATTAAATGGAGCAACCACAAAATCAGATGAATCTCTTGCAACTGTATGCGTAACATCATAAGGAGCATTAAAAATACCACTAATAGAAAGATTCTTATTAAACTCGAATCCTTCCAAGTAATTTCTTTGGGTTGAAACTTCAACTTTACGATAACCTCTGGCTTCCGTACCATCCTCCAAATTGATTTTCTTCATAATAGAAGTTAATCTTCCTGTCACTTGCGGATCAGTAAATTTTCCCATTAACGCCGATAGAGCTGTACGAAGGGATTTACCAACTTTCGCACATCCTCCAAACTCGTTCATATTTTCTCTTGTTCTTTCGAACTCCGGAGCAGATTTTACTTGTTCTGCTGTGGGTCCACCGACCATACCAGCGAAAAAACCTTCTTGCCCTTTGATTTTGAAATGTCTTACATCGCCGATTGTTCCGACGTATTTCATAAGACCTTTTTGTCTTGCCATGATTGTAAATTTTAAATAGTTATAAAGACTGAAAAACACTGTTGTCTAGACAGATATAAATTTCTTGAATTATCTTTATAAATACAATGATTAAAACACTGTAAACCAATGAAATACAATGTAATCACACCAAATGGCACAGAAAAAGAGAGTAGCATCAGCACTCTGGAACAAGAAAATTATTTCTTGATAAAAGACATCCAAGTAGAAACCCATTATATAGTAGAAAGAATATTGGATGGCGATAGTTTAATCGTGAAGCAAGAATACGGTCAAATAAGCAAGGAAATTCGATTGTATGGATTAGATGCTCCGGAGGTAAGAATAAGCCGTAAAACAAAAGAAGACGAAGCCAAAAGTCAAGTTCCTGCTGCCTTACTGGTTCAGTATGGACTGATGAGTTTAGATTATGTGCTTAGTATTCTAAAAGTAGGAGATAGGGTAACGCTGATTACTGAAAAGAAAAATAGAGTAGACTTCTGGAAAAGACAATTGGCGTATGTGATCCTTCCGAATGGTAAATGCTTGAATGAAGAACTTATAAAAAATGGCTGGGCAAAAGCCAGCCATGAGTATTTTTGTGAGAAACTTCCTATTTATCAGACTTTAGGATTTCAAGCCAAACAACAGAAACTCGGAATCTACCTATTCATCGATGTTTTTTGATTTGTTTTACTTATGTTTAACCTATGGGTAAAAAGTTAGTCAAAAACCCTCTATTTAAAGGTGAACTTATATAGTTTTTGGATAATACAATGTTATCTGCAGGTTTTTTTATTCAATTTTTTCAAATAAAATCTTTTCATTTTCCAGTTTGGTCCAAATAAAATATATCTTTTTTTGTTAGTATATTTTTTTTCATATTTCACAAGTTTCCCATTGTCAATTCGATAACCAAATAATTTTTTATTTCCAATTTTGAATTTTCTATGATATTCAATTTCATTTTCGGTCTTTAAATCATAATTGTGATAATTACCGGAAATCATTTCTGTTATTGATATTGTATCATTATTAGATTCAATATCATATTTTTCTTTTTTGAATTTTAAGTACAATTTATTTCTATCAATTCTATAAGTTCCTGTCAAATCTTGATTTGTTAAATCACCAGAATAATTATATTCGAACGTACCATCATTTTTGAGGTTTATAGTATTAATAAAAAAACCTAAGTCCGCAAAATTTGATTTATATTTTCCTTGAATATTGGTTGAAGTGGAACAGGAATTTAGAAATATTACAATAACTGTAATTATTAGAAAAATTAGAATTATGAGTATGTTTTTTCTTTTTCTCTCTGCATTTCTGAATTTTGAAATTATTTCTTGAATATTCTCTTTCTTTACTAAAAATCCGCGCCAATACAAATCAGCAAAAGAATAGCACCAAATTTCATTGCAAAAACTACATTTATATTCAGAATAATTTTTATAAATGAATTTTTCGCTTCTTACTTTGCTCAGAAAGACCAATACTTTTTCTGCAAGCAGATTTTTTATTTTTTCATCGATTTTAGAATTGGTTTCTTCATCAATAAAATTAGAATATTCAGATTCAAAACATTTGCTACACATTCTTTTATTTACATTTTATTTCTATGGATAACGGTTGTAACAAACTTGCAGATAACGGAAAAAGTATTGGCGAAGGCGGGGATTTTAGCACTAAAGTTCAGTCGAAGAACGAATGCTGAACCCTGCACCAATGTCCAATCGAAGCTGTTCAGCCCCGCTTTTGGCAATACCTTGTTAGCGGTTCGGGCTTGTTCTATGTCGTTCGTTAATTTCAAATTACTCGTTTATAAAATTCTTGTTTTACAAATTTTTTCGCTCCCATTTGTCCTTCGTCAATTAGAAAATAAAAGTCAATAATGGAAGGTCTTATTTGTCTGTCAACGGAATACTCTTGTATAAATTTAACTGTTTTTCTGAAATTTTTGTCGCCTGTTTCGTTGTCAACGATGTTAAGTTTCTTCGCTACTTTCATAACAACTAAATCAGGTTTCACACAGTCATAGCCGATGTCTAAAAGAAAGTGAAGTAAAGATGTAGTTGATTGAAAGAATGGAATTTTATTGTTTTTAAGAGTATTCAAAAGCTGGTCAAAGCCATTCCAAAAATCATAAATATCATTCTGTGTTTTTATTGATTTCGGAATGTTCGTCTGATTTAAAATGTCTGCAAATGAACCGATATTTTTAATTTTTCGAGCTAAACTTACAATGTGAAAGAGTTTTGCTTGTTGTCTAATTCCTTTTATTGAAGTCCAATGATTGTCTGCAATGTCGCAAGGGTTTAGCTTAACGACTTCTTCAATTTTAAAGTCATTAAATGCTTTGTCAAATTTTCCTGATTTTAGAACTTGTTCAACAATTTCAGAATTAGAGTTTTGGCTAAACGCAATTAAATAAGAAAGTGTCTTTAATATTTCGTTGTCGCTTGGTATGATTGAAACAATTTTACTTTGTCGTCTGTTTTTTTCGTCACTAAATAATGGGTCGGCTTTAAACAGGTCAACCGTTTCTATTATTTTGTCGATTTCGGTAAAAATTTTTTCTGTTTCTGTCATCTCTTTGTTTCGTGGGGTGTCGTTGTAGCCTGACCGCTAACGTGAAACGGCTTTGCGAAGGAGCGGCATAGAAAGACAAATCTTTCAATGGAGGCTAAAATTAGCAAAGCCATTTTTCTTTGCTAATATACATTTTTTAAGCAAATAAAAATAGGCTTTGCGGGTTATATGGAAAATCTTTCTACTGCTGCGTATCCCGCTCTTTTACAAAACCGATGTTATGTGCAGTGCGGATATTTTCTATACCTAAATATTTTAAACCTATTGCATTGGGAAATTTATTCTTTTTTAGCTGTGGCAAAAAGAGGGAAAGGAAAAGCTTTTTTGCAAGTGTGAGTTTGGTGTTGGAATGTGCGACTTGCAAATGTGCTTTTTCCTATGCGCTGGGCTTTTCTGTTTAACTTCTTGTAGTTTGTATGAGAATACTAAACTCCTATTATAAATTTCTGATGATTTATGTTAAAATACTACTACCTCACTGTAACTTTCTAAGCTCCGATTGAAAAATACTAAGCTCCCAAACGAGTTTTCTAATTGTTTATGTTAAAATACTAAAGTTTTGTGGTAGTTTTCTAAAGTATGATTCGGAAATACTAAACCTCGGCAGAAGTTTTCTAAATGATGGTCAGAGAATACTAATTTTTGATTGTTCTTAACTACAAACTAAAAAGAGTTACCTTAATCTGGAAGGCAACTCTTGTGTATTTTGATGGTAGTTTCTCTTAATTATTTCTACTTGTAAATTTTATTCCGCTTACTTGTTTGTATTGTGGGGAAGTTGCGCCGAAAACAGATTTTACATAGTTTTTAACATTCATTGCGATTTCAACTAAACCAGAATCTTTGGAATAAAGGATATTATCTCTCGAAATTCTTGCATTACTGTATGCAACTTCTGCATTGATAACATTGGTATTTGCAGTTTGTAAATTATCTCTAAACATTGTGAGCGAAGTTGTGCTTAAATCCGCTTCATTTGGGGTATAAGAGGGAATTGATGATGCCAAATCTAAAAGCGCAGAGAAGTTTTCCGTAAGACTATCATAGCTTTGACGTGAAACAGAGACTTGGTTGGTGGTGGTTGGTTGTCCGTTGTCGGGATATGGAGATTGCGATGTTGGGTTTGCTCTTTTGCCTTGTAATTTGTTATTGATGGTCTTGGCATCTGCAAGGGTTTGTTCTGTAGCATCTGTAACTGAAATAGAATTATATACTTTGGTTGCCAAAGATTTTAATGGTTCAAATGCGACTTGACGGTCACCTGTTACTGTATCGAAAGTATTTTTTGCAGTTGTTACATTGGTTAATTCTGCTTGTGCAGAAGTAAGCAATGTATTAAGTGAAGTTAATTGCAAAGCGGTCTTTGACGGATTGTAGGCTGTTCCGTATGCTGTGCAATAACCAATAAGTTCTTGAAAGTTCGCTACATTTTTAGCGTGTCCTACTTCTGATGTTGATGACATAATGTTGTGTTTTTGATGAATATCTAAATATAATAAAAAAACAGGCAATAAATGCCTGTTTGATAATAGTATAACGAAAAAAAAATTAATATTTGACTATGGTTTGGTTGATAATAACTTTATTGTCTTTTGTAATGTTAACAATGTAGGTGCCAGTAGGGTAGCTTGATAAGTCGAAACTATCGCTCATCTTATCTATTATTATAACACCCATGCTGTTGGCTACTTTGATATTGAACAACTCATTTTTGTTACTTGTATTGTTAGATGAGGAAGGTGTATTTGATGAGTTTTTATTGTTATTGCAGGGATCAACAGGCGGACGCATTACTACATATGTATTTTCTGTAGAGGATGCTTTTGCTAAAATATATGTATCGCAAGGTTCGCTTGCTGGAGGAGATATCACTGCAATATATTCGGTTGTGCCACAAGCGTTGGTGACTTCAACTTTTACGTCCATATTCCAAAAATTATCGTCTCCTGTAGCCCAAGCTTCCGTATGATTATTCATAGCAAATAGTCTTACTGTTGAGGGGTTCGAATAAACTTTAGTCCATTTTATTTGTGTAATACCTTGATCATTAATGTTAACTGGATTCCCACTATAATCACTTAAAAAAAATTCAGATTTGTAATAGAAAGAGGGATCATTAATTTGAGAAACACTAATTGCAGGCGGACCAATCCAAATGTTTTTTGTAACAGTATTGCTTGCTCCACCTCCTGCAAGGTATGTTTGTAATTTAACAAGTCCTTTTACATTTTGCTTAGGTGTAAATGATAATTGTGGTTGATTATATGGTCCTGTAACATCAACTAGATTAGCGCCTTCAACAATTGACCATTGAATAGTAGGGGCAAAACCAGTAGTATAAGTAACGTTTGAATTACCACAAAGAATAGCCTCTCCACCTATTTTCACATTGCTTCCGCAAAGATAAGATGTTGTAATTTTCTCATTTTGTTGAGAAGGGATACCTGAAAGTTGGTTAATAATAAATTGACGATTTCTTGTACTAAAAGAAATATGATTATTATTTTCTGATTGCGAATTTCCGATCTGCTCAGCAACAAAATTCACAAATGGAACATTAGACGCGTCATCTACTGGAGAATACGTTTTTTGATAATCTTCTTCATTTAAAACACTATTTCCAAATTTATAGTCTAATGCACTAGGTGTAGGAACGAATGAAAAGTATGAAACAGAAGCATTATCTTTTATGAAACTAGGCATTGAACTAATAGGAAACCGAAATTTACCACCTCCATATTTATCAATAGGTAAGATATTATTTGGTTGATTCCTAGTACCTGATAACAAAGTATTTTGAGCTGGAATAGCCCACAGAATTTTTTTCTTGTAAACAATTTTGCCAGAATATAATTGTTTTGATTCATTAAGTTTGGTCATTGGATATGCATCAAAATCGTAATGGTATCTAGATTCTCCTGGTAGTATAGAAATAAAAAGTTGCCATGGGTCTAGCGTTACTCCACCAATAAGAGACCCAACAATATCAATGAACCAGCCTTTACTAACATAATGATATGATAGTAAATTCTGGAGATTTTGGTCAGTACCACATTCGCTCCCATTAGATATTGCCACATTTCTTGTAAGTTGGGGATAGCCTTTTGCTTTCAATGTATTTTGCCAAGTATCATGTACAGAATTATCAATAGTATAATTATTATTGACATAATTAATTAGCATCTGTCTTGATGCTGGAGTATCAGCAACACTAAAAATATCACTAATTGGGGCTCCTCCTGTAAAAATAGGAGTAAACATATAATTAATTCCTGCTACTATTGGTGAGCGTAAAAACGTTTTAGATATATTTCTCATCATATATTGTAAGCTAATGGGAGTATTTGCTCCTAAATGAGGAGAGTCATGAGAAATAAACAAATTAGCATCATGATTTTCAGCATTATCCTCCATATCCTTAAGTGCATATCTTGCAATAAGACCTCCCATGCTTTGTCCCATTACTACATTTTTAGCATTGCCTATCTTATGCTGGTTGACCCAACGGATTGCTTTTTTGAAAAGCTCTGCATTGTTTTGGATATAATCTGTCCCAATGCCCCAATCAACATAAATGATGTCGTAATCATTCAACTTTACACCTAATTGGCTATATTGATTTATGTTTCCTAAAAAAGTTTCAATTGTGTTATCTCCACCTTCCTGTTTTGGGGAAGTAATATGTCCAGAGTCAAAGCCTTCTGCTACAATAAAAGGTTTTGTTATTTGTGTTTGTCCTTCACGTAATTTAATATATAAGGTAAGCTTGGGTTTGTTTACAACTGTAGGTGGAAAAGGAATAAAGTATTGGTATTTCTCCAACTCAACTTTCCATTGTCCATTGCTTGTTAGATTATTAACATTGGATCCAGAACTACCGATGTCAATATATTTTTCTAAGTCTCCAGAAACTATAAATTTATTTTTAGAATATAAAACTTGTCCATTAGTTAATGTAAGCCTGTAAGTCCAAATGTATTCACCAATTGCAGGATAATTTACAGATATTAACTGATCCATTTTAATTGCTTGAAAGTTGGAGTTATCTGAAAACTTAACTTCTAAAGATGAAACCTGGCTACCATAATTGCTTACGAATAATGTGGCGGGAAATACGACATTGAAGTGCAGTTTATTATGGCTATTAGTAATGGGAGACATTGCAAAAACATTATTAATATCATAAGGGTTTTGCCATATACCATTGGAATAAACATCTACTATCTTGTTCTGCGGTGTTATAGCAAGTGAACTTGTTCCAACATTCGCAGTGCGGTTTGTTGTAAAGCTTGATGCCATATTTTTGAATGCATTCTGATTGCTTTCAGAAAACTGGTTGTACTTGAAATACATACCAGCAACTGTTATTAAATCGACAGTTTGGTTTGCATACCATTCATTTTGAAAAGAGTTGGGATCTTTAAGAGTTCCACCATTAGATGAAATTTTACTCATTATAAGTGTACTATATACGTCGCTAATGATTTTGGAGCTCGTAAATGAGCTGTCAGTTGGAATACCATTATATTTTTTAAGATCAGCAAATTCCATTCCTGCATCTAAAAGCAATCCAGTTTCAATCTTCGATTTATCTAAATCTGTAAAAGGTAGTAGTAATGTATTAGTTTCGAGTTGGGGATTGTCGGGCTGGACAACAACCTGCTGTTGCTGGGTTGAAATTTGAGCATAGAAAGACCTTGACAGTAAAAATAATACTGCCCAAAAGAGTAGTTTTGTTTTCATAAAATATGTTTTATAATGATTAATCGAATTTTTTATCGAATCGTCCATCAGTAATACTTATGACATTTCCATCTTTGTTTATTGCTTTGAATTCAAAAGATCCAGAAATAATCTGATTTGTAAAGTCAAGACGAGTTATCTTTAATGTCCCCTTATAAATTGAATTAGGTTGTGTCATATAAGTATTTCCATTGTTATCAGAATAATAAGTGTAATTATAATCTGACGTATCAATGTTTTCGTTTAAATAATATACTTTATTTAATTCAAAATTTTCAATCTGTGCTTTAATATATATTCGATTTTTCAAACTATTTGCTACTTTTCTAAAATCTAATCGAATGTCATAGAAGTTTCCAAATTTTTCACAAAAAGTACCATCTTGATTGGTTGGAAGTCTTTCGGTAGTTGCTACCCATACTTTACCATCGACTAATGCGCCTGCAGTATTTTTACCAGATTGTGTAACTTCGGGTAAGACGTTAGGGTCTGCATCTCTGTCTTTGCAAGAGAGTAAGCATACCGATAATGCAAATAATAAAAGTTTTCTTTTCATTCTTTTCTTTGTTTTTTAGATTTTTGTAAATATAATGTTTTTCATAAGTTAACCATATTAATTTTTATAAATATGAAAAAGCTTAGGAAAAAATTAGCTCTTTTGCAAAATAAGTTGCTGATTAGGTGTTGGATTTTTGCAAATGTGCTAATAAGCGTTGGCAAAAAAGGTGCTGGAAAAAAGAATAAATTATGTGTTGGGGAAGCTGTAATGTTTTAGGAGGAAAAGAAGATAAAAAAAATTTAATTATGGTCAACTGTTCAAATCGCATTGCACATAACGGAAAAAGTATTGGCGAAGTGCGGGCAAAATGGAACGAAAAGTTCAATTTAGACTGAACGTAGCCGATGCTTTTTTCTTACACTAAATTACTCTTTTTTGTGGAATAAAAAAGCAGCGGCGGATAAATTATACAAAAAGTTCAACTTTTCCTTCACCCCGCATTTTGCCAATACAATGTTAGCTGTAGTTGCAATTACA
Organism: Chryseobacterium electrogenes; assembly: GCF_053553015.1. Classification (NCBI taxonomy): domain Bacteria; kingdom Pseudomonadati; phylum Bacteroidota; class Flavobacteriia; order Flavobacteriales; family Weeksellaceae; genus Chryseobacterium; species Chryseobacterium electrogenes. The sequence continues at coordinate 527,943 of NZ_JBNPPB010000002.1, forward strand.
TAATTATTTTTCGTTAAGTTTTTCATCTATTTCTTTATCAATCAATTTCTGATTTTCGAAATTTAAACCTCTATCAGTTATTTCCTCATATTTTGTTTGATAATCAAAATACTCAGCATAAATTTCATCATAAAGATTTTGAAAATTCTCGTTATAATCTTTAATGTTCTTAATTCTCTTATTTATGATTTTCTGTAATTTGTTTGAATAAATTTTAGCTATATCAAAATGTCTTTGTTCGTGATTTAATAGCTCTTTTGTTTTTTGATTTTCTCTAACCCAAGATTCATTTTTAGAAAACATTGGATAAATTTCAATTTTAATTTTTCCAGTCCAAACAGAATTTTTTACAATTTTTGATTCTATTGAAATCATTGAAACAGCAGCAAATTTTGAATATTCATTTAGACTATCAGGAATTTTTCCAAGAAAGTCATTGAATTCAAGTTTTTGATATTTAATTTTATCTTGAGAATAAATGAGATTTGAAAGTAAAAAAAAAGAGAATATTATTAAATTTTTCATTTATGAGCAATCGTGGTTTTGCAATTACAGCTAACGGAAAAAGTATTGGCGAAGTGCGGGCTTTCGAAGAACTAAAAGTTCAACAACGACCAAACGTAGCGAATGCTTTTTCGATTATGCTAACTTACAAAAAAAATGCAGAATTGAAAAGCATGAGCGGATTATTTTTTCTGCTTTTCAATTTTGCACTTCTCCCCGCATTTTGCCAATACTATGTTGGGCGCAGTTTTTATTCCTTTTCCAATGATTTGTTTTTCTTTTCTCTAATGAGATATACACTAATCAAAATTAATAATCCACCGATTGCATACCAAACTGTAAATTTCTCTTTGTCCAAAATTCCCCAAATTACCGCAACTACTGGTAATAAAAGTGAAATGGTACTTACAAAAACCGCAGAGGTATCTTGAACAAGCTTGAAAAACAAAAACATTACCAAAGTAGTGCTAATGACGGTTAGAAAGACTAAATAGCCTAGAGCCGTTAAAGTTTCATTTTGGCTGTAATCAAAGTCTGTAAAAAAACCTGAAAAACTTAAAATAAAAAGAGAGGGCACCATCCAAATAGTGTAAATACCTGTTGATATATCTGTCGATTTTATGTGATGTAATTTTTTTTCAATAATGAGTGCGGCTACGGCATAAAGTGCCGAACCTATAACTAATAAAACCGTATAATAAAGATGATTTTGGCCATTTTCTGAATTGGAAGAGTAAACTAAAATGATAGCACCTATAAATCCAATTATTGCACCAACATATTGAATAACTTTATTTCTGATTCCAAACAGAATTGCTCCTAAAACGAGTGTGAATATTGGGTCTAATGCATTTATGATGCCTGCCAATGAGCTACTTACGCCTTGTTGTGCAATAGGAAAAATAAAGACCACTAAAAAGTTACCAAATAATCCTGATAGAGCAATCCAAAAAACGTCCTTTTTTGACATTCTTTTCAAAGCTGGGAATCCAATAAATGACAAAAGCAAGCCTGACAATCCTGCCCTAAAGGCTCCGATTTGATATGGGTCAAATACTGGTAGTATTTTTTTTATGAGTATAAAAGAAGAACCCCAGATTATAGCAATAAAGATGAGTAGAAAATATTTATTTTGAATGAATTGCCTCATAAAATGTATATGCTTTTTTAATTCGACAAATTTAATCTTTTGATTTGTATATAACTATTCAATCAAGTATTTTTTTATTGACTTTCATCGATTTTTTAAATTGCGCCCAACGGGAAACGGCTTTGCGAAGGCGGGGCTAAGAAAAACGAAACTTTCTGTTAGAAACCGAACTGAGCAAAAACCATTTTCTTTTGCTAAAATACAAAAATTTGTAAAAGAAAATGGTTTTTTGCGGATTAATTTAACGAAAAGTTCACCGCAAGGGAACTTCACCCCCGCTTTTGCAAAACCGATGTTAGCAGAAGTTTTTTATTTTAGTTCTATTTCTTCAATTTTATAATCTCTTTTTTTCAGTAATTCTAATAAACCATCTTTAAAGTCCAAATGAAAAAGACCAACAAAAATAAAGACCTTTTTATTTTGTTTTATTGCATTATCTATCTTATCAATCCAATCTTTGTTTCTTGCCGTAATTAATTTTTCTTGCCTCTCTTTTGTAAAATTAAACAGGTGTTTTTTTGTTCTATATTCATTTATTATAGAACAATTGAGATTTTGTTTTTCAGAATTTAATAAAATAATCTTAGTCTTTAAAATTTGTAATAATTTTTCATCTGTAGCACCCAAATATAATGAATTATTTATGTAGTCAAAAGTGTTTTTCGTCGGCTCTAATCCAATTAATTTTAAGTTATTTTCAAGAGAATATTTTTTCAAATAATCATCCATTTTTATGTTGTCAGATTTTTCTTTTTCCGTTAAACAAAATTTACTTGAAATTTTTCCATCAATTGTAATTATTAGTTCTCGTAAAGTCATCTTTTTTGCATCAACATAGTTTGGAACAATATTTTTAATAGTTTCAATCTCGTTTTTGTCAAGTTTTTTGAGTATTAAATTTTCGTCCCTTTTATTTATGAAAATATTTGCTGAATCAATATTTTCAGATAGTGCAATTTTTGATTGTTTTAATTTTTCAAGAATAATTTTGTTTTCATTTATAAAATCTTTGCCTAAATAATGGTAAGTTCCGAATATGTAACTTTCACTATCATCTTTAGATATTTTCCAAAAAATTGACTGTTGAGAAAATAAAAATGTTGAGAATAAAATTAGGATTATTGTTAATTTTTTCATTTTTAACACTATTTTTTTATAAAATTTCTGCTAACGGAAAAAGTATTTGCGAAGGGCGGGATAAATTGGACGAAAAGTTCAATTTAGACTGACCGAAGCGAATGCTTTTTCCACGAAACTAAATTACAAAAAATATGTGAAGTGGAAAAGCAGGCGCGACTAAATGCAACTGGTAGTTCTATTATTCCTTCAACCCCGCCTTTTGCAAATACTATGTTGTGCGATTGTGTCTTTATGCATCAAGATAAAAGCGAACTTTTTGAATCCGCTTTTTTTATCATTTTTTAAATTAGTATTGCTGAGGTCTTCCATACATACCATCATTGTAACCCATTTTATAAACTACAACGTCTGCACTTGAAAAATTGTAACCGTGAGCCATATAAGATTCGTCCGCAGTCGCTGATTCAGAAGCAGATAAACCATATGCCATTTGTCCATCATTGTAACCTTTTCTATAAGCCTCTATTGAAAATTGTTCGCTTTGTGAATAATTTTCAGAAGAACTACTACTGTAACTATTCTGTCCAACTAATTTGCTAATTTGGTTATCAATGGAACTTAATATATTATCATTATTTTTTGAAATTCCGCGATTATTTGCTTCATTAGTGTAACTGACAACATCTGCTCTCAAACTTTTGAGTTCAGAAATACTCATTGAATTAATTTGACTAAATCTCTCGTTAAGATTGTCTTTAGCAGCCTCTAAATCAGCAGGCATTTTTTTATCACAAGAAATTGTTAAACAAAAAAGTGCAAAAGGAAGAAATAACTTTTTCATAGTTTTGATTGTTTTATAAGTTTATTTTTATTCTCAAAAGTTTAATTTTTACCTACTAAATTCGCAATTCCAATTCAGTTAACAGACCGAAGTGCAAAAATTTCGTTTGAAGTGGGTGAATTGACAAATAATTTTTCGCTAGTCAATTTCATATTTAGTCCATTGAAATTATGTTCGCGAAGATTTTGTTCCATACTATTTTTTCTTTAAAAATTTCAGTTTTATGTAAGTTTCTTGAATATTTTCTAATATCTCAAATATTAATTTTGTCGGTTTCCCTTTTTCGTAATTACAGAATTTTTTTTCTTTAATCCAAGTATCTAAATCTTCTTGATATAAATCAAAGCCTTTGTTTAAGGGCGGGCCACAAATTGTTTTAGTAATTATTACTTTTTCTTCAAGAATTAAAATTACTTTTAGACTCCTCTCTTTAAAAATATTTTTAGAATCATAAAGTGAAATCCCCAAGCGATATTTCACTTTACATTTTTCAGTTACTTTTTCACAAGATTGAACGGTTAAGATAATTTGTTCCATTACTTTTTATATTTGAACAAAGTAAGGAACTGACGGATTAAAATAAAAGTCCAAGTTAGTCCAAATTAAGAGAAAATTTAAGCGCAATATTTTGAATATGCAATATCCAAATCTTCAAGAATATTATAGATTTGAGTGTAATTTGTTTTTTCCACAAAGTGCTTTAATTCAGCAAAAAGTTTCTTTTTGTGTTCTAAACCATTCTCTGAAAGAATACATTTTGAAAGATACATTACTTGAATATAGTCGTGATAAAGCAAATCTGCATAATCATTAAAATCTTCACTTTTGATTATAAAATCTTTGATTTCTTTACCATTTGCTAAATAAATGAGCGCAAAAGTAATTTTTATAAAAGCCATATTTAAACCGTAATAATGAAGAGCTTTTTGTTTACTTACTCCTTTTAGATTTTTTAAATATGGTTTTGCTGTTTTAATTATTTCATAAGCTATTTCATATTCCTGCAACCAAAACAATGTGTTGCAAAAGAAAATCAGCAATTCTTGAAAATTTTCTTGAGAGTATTTTTGTTCTTTAAGATTTTGCAGATATTCCGAAATTATTCTGTTGATTTTTTGATTGTTTCTTTTGGCTTCAATCAAACGAATTGTGCAATAACGCATTTCGTGGTAGGGCAAATAACCGAAATCTTTTTTGTATTCAGAATAATAAATTTGTAGTTTTTTAAAATTTTCTGTGAAATTAAAATTACTTTCTGACAGAAATGCCCCAAAATGTAAAAAATTTATTTGTACAAGCTTTACGTGTGAGATTTTTGTTTTTTGTGATTTATCAAAAAGTATTTTTCTGAACCACTCTTGTCCATAATAATTATAATTTGGGATCCAGGCTAAAATATAATCTGTTGCCCAATTATTATTTTGATATAGAGCGTAAAAATATTCTACATTTTCTTTGCACGAATATATTGTTTTAGCATAATCATTTAGAGTGTCAACAGTATTTGTTTTTTGAAAATAGTATGTATTGTATTTTTCTCCATTTTTGAAAAAAGTAGACATACTTTCAATTAGGATTTTGTCACGCTCTGAAATTGTTTTTTCATTATCAATTTGTTGCAGAAAATGTGACCAATCTTGGAAATCAACAAATTTTGAAAGTAAAGAAAGTGTGGTTGTTGAAGTTTTGTGATTTTGCTCAATTTTTCCAAAAAATCTCCGTAAAGTTTGTGAACTTAATTTGGTTAGTTCTGAAAGTTCTTCAAAACTTTTTTGCGAGTTTATTGGTTTAGCAAATTTAGTTTTGATTAAAGATTTTAGTTTGTCTTTTTCAGATTCAAAATTCACTTTCATAGCTTTTTACACGGCATTTTTATGACATATCGCACAACGGAAAAAGTATTGGCGAAGTGCGGGAATTCGAAGAACTAAAAGTTCAAGAACGACCAAACGTAGCCGATGCTTTTTCAATGGAACTAAATTATAAAAATTATGTGGAATTGAAAAGCAACGGCGGATAAATATTTCTAAAAGTTCAACTTGTTACTTCACCCCGCATTTTGCCAATACAATGTTATCGGCAGTTTTTATTTTTTTCAACGTTCAAATAGTCTTTTAACGCTTTATCAAAAGACATAAAATGCTCTGATATTTTTTGGTCAATCAAAGTAAAGATAAAATCTTTGTACTCTTCTTCGGTTGGATTTTTGTTTTTTTCATAGAAACATTTTTCATACCACCAATAAAGTGGGAAATTTCCAGATTTTATTGGACTTTCGTTTTCACCTTTGTAATAAAGAAAAAATTCAACGCTTTCTTGTTTCATTTTAACAATTAATATACATTATCGGATTTGCATTTCCTTTTTTAAAATAATCTTCAACAGATTTATATTTGTATTTGTTTTGAATTGTTTCTGAAGCAATGTTTCCGATAAATTCTACTCTATCATCAATGGTTTCGATTTTTCCACGAACACTCATTGATTCTCCTGCTTTCAACCATGTTTTTACTTCGTAAACTTCTTGGATTATACCATTATATACAGCAAAAGCATATTTAGCATTTTTTGCTCTTTCTATATTCATTTTCCAGTATCCTCTTGTAAAATCATAAAGTTCCATTTCTGTCATTGAGTATCTAAAATGTTGATTTATACGGATGAGCAATGATGGTTCATCAATTTGAATTTTTTGTTTAGAATATGCAGAAACAATCTGTTTTACAGTCATTCTTCCAAATTCTGCACTTTTAAAACCAATTTGTTTATTTGTTAAGTTTTTAATTCCCAATAAATCAATAATTGCAGATTCAATTCTTAAAACAGAATCATCTTCAATTCCGTGAATTAAAATTTCAATTTTGGGTTTTAGACCTTTTTCAAGAAGTTCATTTAAGTAAGCAACTTTTTCGCATTCCTTTTTGTCTTTTAAATGGTCAAAGACTCTGTTGCCTTTTCCTTTTCCAACGTAAAATATTTTTTCAGTTGTAGGATCAGAGTAGATATAGACATAGTTTTTTAAATTTTCTATTACATTTTTTGGAAAGTGGATCATTGTACGCGAGTTCTGTGAAAATTGCCGATAACGGAAAAAGTATTGGCGAAGTGTGGGCTTAAGTTGAACGAATGTTCAAGTTCAGACCAAACGGAGCCGATGCTTTTTCTTGGAACTAAATTACAAAAAAATGTGGAAAGTAAAAGCAGCGGCGTATAAATATTTCAAATCTTTCTATTATACATTTAACCCCGCATTTTGCCAATACAATGTTATCTGCAGTGCTATTTTTGTTTTTCAATATATACATTCCAAAACGAATCGATATCATTTTTTAATTCAGAAAGTTTTTTGATTGAATATTCAATTGTATTTGAAGCTGGAATTTTATTTCCACGCCAATCTGTATTCTCTTCTTGTTTTGTTGCCAATTGAATCAGTTTAAAACGAAAATCTTTTAAATTTTCTGCAACTTTGGTTAATTCAACTCCAATTTCATTTGCAAAATCTTGAGTAAAGTTTCTCAAAGATAATGGATTTTCAATTGACATCTGAAAGTCTGGCATAATCGTATTTAGATATAATTCAATTTTGTCAATTGTTTCATATCCTGCTTTTGTTTTTTTTCCTTCTAATATTTCTCTTAGAGAAGTGTCTGAAACTCTAATTTTCTTACTAAAAATGACAGATTCTCGATATCCAACAATTTTTCCGAGTTCATTTTTTAATCTTGTAGTTTTATTAATTCTGTCAGTTTGAATTGCTTCATAAATTCGATTTATTTCTTCTTTTGAAGGAATTGAATGCATATACTCATCCCATTTTTCAACTGGAATTCCAACTCTATAAGCTAATAATTGACGAGCATTAATTTGCTTCTTAATATCATTCCATCTTGTTTTTATTTGTTTGTCAGTTAGTTGTTCAGAATCCATATTAATATTGATTGGGAGCGTTTTTGAAGCATTGCAGATAACGGAAAAAGTATTGGCGAAGTGCGGGCTTAATTTGAACGAATGTTCAAGTTCAGACCAAACGGAGACGATGCTTTTTTCTTACACTAAATTACTCTTTTTTGTGGAATAAAAAAGCAGCGGCGGATAAATTTTTCAAATATTTCAACTTTACTCTTCCTCCCGCATTTTGCCAATACAATGTTATCCGAAATATTAAATCGGTAGAAATAAATTGCTTCTAAATGCCTGTTAAATAGCGATTTGTTGAATTTGGTATATTAAAATAATGCAGAAAAAAGTAAATAAATATGCTATTTGTTTAACCAAAAGTTTTACCTTTGTATTGTAATGCAGTAGTTTAATTATTGGGTGTTTTAATTAGTTGCAGTCTTTTGCATTACTTTGTAATATTACGATTTTTTAACCAAATTTTTATCGCTATGGCTTCAATAAAATTAGTATTGGTTGTAAAGAAAATAGATGCTTCTGGGCATTGTCCTCTTTATATCAGAGTGATCAAAGACCGAAAGGTAAAGTACGTCAGTACAGGTGTGAAACTTAAAGTTAATGAGTGGGACGAGGATAAACAAAGAGTAAAGAAAAACAAAGAAAATTCTGCAAGGATGAATGCTTTTTTAGCTTCTAAAATTGCAGATGCTGAATCATTAGTAGCTGATGAAGAAAGAAAATCTACAACAGTATCTGTAAAAAAGTTGAAGCGAGCCATCAAAGGAATGCCTTCTGTTAACTTCTTCCAGTATGTTTATAAACGATTGGAAACACTGAAAGGATCATTGTCTATAAAAACGGCTTCCAATTACAAAAAGTACACTCAAAAGTTTGAAAAATTCATAGGTCATCGGGACGTTAATTTTGATGATATTTCTGTAACCTTGCTTAACGACTATGTTTCGTACATGGGTAACAAGTTGGAAAATGGAGCAACAACACAAAACTATTCCTTGTTGGTTTTGTCAATTATGTTTAAAGCAGCCATGAATGAAGATCTAATTCCCGAAACAATGTATCCATTTTCAAAAGTGAAAGTAAAAAAAGAAAAAGGCAAAAGATTGTATTTAAGCAAAGAGCAGTTTAGAAAATTTAAAGAATTCGATTTGGAACCTATGAGCAAAGAAGACATTTACAGAGATATGTTTATGTTTTCTGTATTTGCAGGAGGTTTGAGATTTAGCGATGTTCTTTCGTTGAAATGGAAAGAATACAATCAAGAGGAACAAAGAATTTCTAAAGTCATCCGAAAAACAGGCAGACTTCACGCATTACGTATTGGCGAAGATGCAGTTGCAATTCTCAACAAGTACAAAACTACAGATGCAACCAAAAATGATTTCATATTTCCATTAATTCCAGATGTAGATTTCTTTGACAAAAATATCGAATACCAACAAAAAATGATTGACAATAATACAAGCCTATGCGGTATCAGGTTGCGTAAAATTGGTAAAGATCTGGAGTTACCGTTTACTTTGTCATTCCACCTTAGCCGACACACATTCGCAACCAATGCACTAAACAACGGAATGAGAATAGAATATGTAAGTAAACTACTGGATCACACAGATATCGGGATTACTCAGATTTATGCAAAAATCATCAGCGAGGAATTGGATAAGGCTGTTGATAATTTCGTAAAAATGTAAAACTTTAAAAGAACGATTAATAAAGATTTCTTGATTTTTGTTAGTAAAATTTCAATCACTTCATTTATTGAAGTGATTTTTTTTGCGTTCTTTTTCTTACATTCGTTATCAGCACAATAGGATGAGAAAATTCGATTTTCACGATAGAAACTTGAATTATTTCTACCAAAAACTATTTTAATGCGAAAGAATAAAACAACAAACACAGTCTTAAATTCAAAAATCTATTGTAGAGATGTCAAGCCGCTATCAAATTCTGGAAGCTGTTCCGTTTGCGGATTATATGACAAGATTAAATTCTAAAGATTTTAATCAGGATTATGATGTCGATTTTTCGCTGGTAACAGACCTACATTCTTACTGCGAACTGCTTTTCAATAAGCTATTTTCTTTAAAACATTCCGAAATTCCCGATTTCCTAGATTATCAATGCAACCATTCTAAAGACCCAATGCTATGGTTAAACAAAATGGAAAAGTTAATTGAAGTCAATTCAGAATTATTTACTGGTGCAAGAAACGAGAGTAAGAAAATGAAACTTTATACCTGTATTGAGCTAAAACGCACTGCTTTGAAGTCCGACAAACTTAAAGAAAGTCCGATAAGACCAAATGCAAAGTATATCAACGCACAAACTGAGGAACGTTATTTTTCATTCAAAGAAACCAAAAATAAAGTGAATGAAATGAGTACTGATGCTGAAAAAATTCTATACTTAACAAAGGAAAGCTTTAATTACAGAGGTTCTTACATCGAAATGATAAACTCCAAACTCCCTGCTTATGATGAAGAATGCCAAAAATACATTGACGAAATTCAAACATTATCAAAACTAAAAGCAGAACTGGAGGAACAGAATAAAAAATCAAAAGCCAATCAAAAATCTATTGATAAAATTAGATTAGTTGGTCCGTTAAATATTTTAACCAATGCTTTCAAGCAAATGATGACTGATATTAAGCCATCTGGTTTACCTTATATTCAAAACAAAATCAAAGACATAGCCTTGTTTATCTGTGAAAATTTTGAAGATGAAAACGGAAATCCTATTTCAAAAGACACCGTTCAAACTTATCTTTCACCCAATCGAAACGATAAAGATCCAAATTCTGATAACGCTGTGAAGTTATAGTCCGATTTTTAACAAAATTCCAAAAATAGAAAAGCCTTACTAGATAGGGCTTTTCAAGTTTTTTAGTCCGATCGGACTAAAAAGTACTTATCGGACTTTTTTCTTTCTCACACCTTTGCTTCATAATCTTAAACAAATTTTTATCATGGAAGCAATAATCCTATCAAAAGACCAATTCGAAGAATTAATCTCAAAAATTAATGACATCGCAAGCAAAGTAAACACTAAACCAGGTGCCGCACAAGAAACCTATTTAGACAACAAACAGTTTATGGAAATGCTTAAAATTTCACCAAGAACCGCTCAAACATGGCGGGACGAAGGTAAAATCTCATTCAGCCAAGTAGGAAGCAAGATTTATTACAAATTATCAGATGTCGAAAAGTGTATGGAAACTTACTATAACAAGTCTTTTGCAAAAAAGTGAATGCTTTTATTTCAAATGCTGAAAACCTAAAACCCTCTATTTTTCAGAGGGTTTTTATCTAAAAACTAAAGTCTAATTTCTAACATCTATCAAAATGAAAACCTCAATATTTCAGAACTTCAACGAAGTTACAGACACACAGCTCATTTGTAAAATCTTAGAAAACATCCAAAACGGAACGTACCGAAACCAAATCGTTTACCTAAGAAAATCCATAGCAGATGATAAAAAAGAAGCGGCGGAACGAATTAAAAAATCACTTCCTGCATTTACACCAAGTGCGACCTTCAAAGGCGGTAGAAAAATGGAATTCCTGCAAGAGTACAACAGTTTAGTGGTATTGGATATTGACAAATTAGAAAAACAAAAATTAGCCGATTCAAAGGCGAAAGCTATTCAAGATCAATATGTATATGCAGCGTTCATAAGTCCTTCTGGCAATGGATTAAAACTATTTGTAAAAACTGATTCAACCCAAGAAAACCACAAAGAAACCTTTTTAAAATTGCAACGATATTTCGAAGAATTATTGGAGGTAGAAATCGATAAGTCGGGAAAGGACATTACAAGATTGTGCTTTATTTCTTTCGATCCTGAATTATTCGTGAACGAAAACTCTAGTATTTTTTCAACTTCTGAAACTTCAACCTCTCAGGTTGCTGAGCGAAGTCGAAGCACCACAAAAAACCATCAACCGACAACTATCAACTACGATGTAATCTATGAGCACGCAGTCCGTTTCACAGAAAAAAAAGAACAATTTACAGAAGGCAACCGCAACAATTTTGTTTTTCAATTAGCAAACAATCTTAATAGGAAAGGTGTCCCTGAAGCTATGGCGTTGGGCTACATTTTAGCTGATTATAATTTTAATGATGTTGAAGTTACAAAAGCTGTTCAAAGTGCATATTCAAATACTTCAGATTTTGGTTCCGACGAATACAAACCAAAAAATAATTCTGCAACAAACGTGCGTAAAAAATCTGTCATGCTGAGCGGAGTCGAAGAATCTAATAACAAGAATGAAAAAGATCCCGAATTCGAAGATGATGAGGACAAACCGAGTTTCATTGATAAGCTAGAAATGTTTTTAAATAATCGTTATAACTTTCGTTATAACAAGGTTTTAGGAAAGCTTGAGTTTAAAACAATTAAAGCGATAAAATATAAACCGATGACCGATTTTGCAGAAAACTCAATCCTTCGTGAAATCCTAAAAGCTAAAGTAAAATGCAGTATCAATTCATTGAGAAACCTTCTTCATTCCGATTACTGCGATATGTTTGATCCGTTCAATATTTATTTTGAAAATCTTCCGGAAAATGAAGATGAAACCGATTGGATAGAAAAACTGGCAGACACCATTACCACCACAAAACAAGATCTCTGGAGAATATGTTTCAAGAAATGGTTTGTAGCGATGGTGGCTTGTGTATTGGATGAAAAGCAGGTAAACCAAACAGTAATAGTTTTTTCTGGAAAACAAGGCTTGGGAAAAACCACTTGGATAGAAAAACTGATGCCTAAACCATTAAAAGAATACATCTTTTCAGGAACGATAAACCCCAGCAACAAAGACACATTAATTCACCTGGCAGAATGTATGTTAATCAACCTGGACGAACTGGAAAACCTGAACAGAACCGAAATTGGTTCACTAAAAGAAATCATAACCAAAACCCATATCAGAATGAGGAAAGCCTACGGCCACAACAATGAAAATATGCCGCGCCGCGCCAGTTTTGCAGGCAGTGTAAACACTGCGCAATTCCTGAACGACACAACCGGCTCACGCCGTTTCCTGTGTTTTGAAGTGGAGCATATTAAATACACTCACGAAATAGACATCAACAAAGTATATTCCCAGGCTTTAAAACTTCACAAAGAAGGATTCCGCCATTGGTTCAACCAAGAAGAAATCAAAGAAATAAACGCCAATAACGAACAATATCAATTAAAAAGTCCAGAAGAAGAATTGTTGCTTACTTGGTTTGAACCTGCTACAAAAACTACTGCAAAATACTTTCTGAATACCACACAGATACTTCAAATATTGGCAAGTCGTGCAAATGTAAATATTACGGATGCTTCCGTTCTAAAGCTTGGCAAAGCATTACGGAAATACAATTTCACAAGAATTATGAAAAACAACTCTTATGTATATGCGGTTAATTTATTGGAACATGAAGAAGTAGATAAGAACAATAAACAAAATGGTGAACCTCCAAAACCTAGAGAAACCCAACAAGAAATTCCATTCAGATTCCCGAAATAAAAAGAGGCTGTCTCAAAAGGGCAGCCTCGTTTTTGTATTGAGTTGAAAAAAAACATTTTTAGGGTTTTGTTTTTATAAAAACTTTGAAAAATGAAGATAAAATTCAAAAAAGCAATCTATTTCAAGCTGCTTTTGCCATTTTTTTGAGATTATGGGCAATGGCGAGAATGCCGATTTCTACTTCGACCTTGGTTTTTCCTCGAAGCATAAAGCGTTTAAAGTTTTTGTTGTGTTTGAGCTCTGCAAAAACAGGTTCAACATCGTGACATCGCTGTTTTCGGAGTTTAATGCCTTTCTTGGTATTGAGAAGTTTAAAAGCCTTTTCTCTGATTTTTGCCAGTTTGGGATTGTTTTGAGAAGTGGTTATTTGTCCCGATTTTTGGTCTTTTCTGAAGTAATTGTATTTAACATAAGGTTTTATTTTCTTATTTTTCAGTAGGTTATAGTTTTCTTCCGAACCATAACCTGCATCGGCAACGAGCTGTTTCGGAACTTTACGATAGCTCTCTTCAAAACCTTTTAAATGAGACTCCAATGTTTTGGTATCCGTAGGATTGGGATGGATGGAATAATGTAAAATAAATTGTTTATTCGTAGAAATCTGTAGATTATAGGCCGCTTTGAGCTGTCCGTTTCGCATATGATCCTCTTTCATCCGCATAAAAGTAGCATCTGTATCGGTCTTGGAATAAGAGTTTCTGGCTTGTAAAATCGCCTGTTGTTTTTTGTATTTATCCAAATTGTTTGCCCAGTTTTTATTGGCATAATTCAGTTTCTGACGAACTTTCGAAGGTATTTTTTTATCCTTCAACACCTCGTTGATCTTGTCGATGGTTTGTGTTACTTTTTCTGAATCAATCTCCTTAAAATCAATATTTTCAGTGTTTTGAAGCTCTTCTTTTGCCACACTTTCTGCATAATTCCATAGCTCTTCCAGTTGCTCTGCAATTCTTACCTGGTGCTTCTTGATGGCTCTTCCCCAAACAAAAGTATAGCGGTTGGCGTTGGCCTCTATCTTGGTCCCATCTACAAAAATGGTTTCCAGGCTTACCAAACCTTCCTTCTCCAAGAGCAAAACAATTTGTGTAAAGATGGCTTTTACTTCACCCTTTAATCGCTCGCTACGAAACCTGTTCAAAGTATTATGATCAGGACGGCTCATCGCCGAAAGCCACATAAAATGGATGTTTTCCTTCAATGCTTGTTCCATTTTCCGGCTTGAATAAATGTTACTCAAATAGCCATAAATCAATACTTTCAAAAGCATTTTCGGGTGGTAAGATGAAGTTCCTCCAGGTTTGTACCTTTTGATTAAGTTTTTAATATCCAAACCATCGATGATGTTTGAAACTATTTTCACAGGATGCTTGTCATCAATCAACTCCGATAAATTCGGAGGAAAAAGCAAATTTCCTTTGGGATTGTAATCTTTAAAGACTACGACTTAGTTAACACACAGCAAATTACGAAATTTGCAATTATTAGGAAAGCCTCGGCTTTCCTTTTTTGCTTAAAAAAGGCTATCTCGCTTTTGAGACAGCCTCTTTTCTTTAATTTTAGAAAGTAAGTAAAGTAAGCTAAAAACGACAAAACATTTTTTTATTTTTTTCCTCCGAAAAAAAAATGCTGAAATAGAGTAGAACAAAGCAAACCACGAAGCGCACTTCATTCTTCTGCGTTCAATACCTCATATAGAATAGTTTTTTTTCAAATTAATTTTTATGAAAAAGTTTTTTTCAAAACCTTACTTACTTTACTTACTTTTTACGGTTTTCCGTATTTTTTATTCAATTGCATTTTGTATATTTACTGCTTTGTTAATTTAAGAATAATTAACATAATTTGGTTAATCAATAATAACAATAACTATTAATGAAGAGAATCTCTTTAATTGCAAATTCAAGTCTGCAATATTATAAATTCGAATCTGAGATTGATCTTAATTTTGGAAAAGCTAACAAATTTTATTTTCATGAGCCATTTGATGTTTTGTCATTAGGATTTATATTGGATCCACTAACAAAAATTGAAAATGAAGATAGATTTTATAGAAATCAGGATTTAGTAGATAATGATCTGTTGGTCAACGGGAAAATAAAACATGGAGCAGATTTATCTAGTTTAAAGAATATTGATTCATATTTTGATGAAACTAATCTAAAACGTACTTTTAAACGCTTCCAGAAGAAGTGGATTCCACTTCCTTATTTCAAGGATAATTCTATTAATAAAGACACACTTTTTCCAACGGATTGGGTGAGAATTTATTTTGAAGTTGATACTGATTTTAGGTTGGCTAAAATTGTTTTGGCTGTTGACACTCTATTAGCTAAAGATGAATTGGACAAAACCAGTCCCTTATTAAGCCTCAATCCGGACGAAAATATTTTTAAGCTGTATACGGATCATTTAAACCTTTCTAAATTTTTGTTTAGTAAAGAGTCATCAACAGCATGGATAAACTCTTATCTTGAAGATATTTTTTATCAAAATGACGAAGAAGAAAGGTATGAGAAGCCTATTAAGCAATATGCATCTGCGTATTTTTTGCTAATTGATTGGTTGGCATCATTGGCAGAAGTTCCAGAGATACAATTGTTTACTAATGATGTTCGAAAAAAAGAAGTTGACTTAGTTGTGGATATTGGTAATTCATCTACTTGTGCACTATTATTTGAAAATGAGAATGACAATAGTTTTGATTTTAACAGCGTCAAAAAGTTGAAAATTCAGGATTATACTAATCCTAATGATCAGTACGATAAACCGTTCCCCATGAATCTCATATTCTCTGATTCGAAATTTGGTTCTTTAAATAATGAAGTATATCACAACAACAAATTTATAGTTCCTAGTTTTGTGAGAATTGGATATGAAGCAGAATATTTAATAAATAAGTCTGTAACAGATCTAAGTTTGGGTTATGAATTAAAAACTTATAATTCTAGCCCTAAAAGATATCTTTGGGACGATGTTATTGCTGATCGAGAATGGGAGTTTAATCCAATTAAATCTAATGAAGTAAAAAAAGTATACCTCAATGGCATCTCCGAACAGTTAAAATCTGATGGCTCATCTATTGAAAAGGGTGGATTGTTTGGCTCAAAGGCATTGTTTTCTAGGAAGTCTTTAATGAAGTTCGTCTTTTTGGAAATGATTATGCATGCTTATGTGCAAATTAATTCATTTGAATTTCGGGAAGAACACGGTGATATGACGGTGCCACGAACTTTAAGACGTATTACAATATCATGTCCAACAGGTATGATACAGCATGAGCAAATTGCTCTTCGTCAGGCAGCAGAAGATGCATGTAAACTTCTAAATACTTATATTAAGTTTTATTTTGATGACGAAATCAATAATTTTTGGTTTGAGATGCCTGAGGTAATTCCTTCTATTAAGGATTTAGCACTAAAGCAATCTCGAATTGAGGAAAGGACAGATTGGCATTATGATGAAGCAACTAGTAGTCAGCTTGTTTTTATATATGGTTTATTTGCAAAAAAGTTGAAAAATAATTCCTACGTTTTAGACCATTATCTTTTCAAAAATAGAGACAGTATAGTTGTTGGGTCAATTGATATAGGAGCTGGAACAACAGATTTATCAATTAATAGATATACATTTAATGCTGATCAGGATTTACAAAGTATTAAACCAGTACCTGTATTTTGGGATACATTTAAAAATGCAGGTGATGATCTTCTTAAAGCAATAATTCAGAAAATTATAATTGAGGGTGTTGTAAAAGATGGGAACGACGAATCTTGTACGGGAGTTATTGAAAATATCCTTAAATCTAAGGGAATTACAAATGTTTCTGAAAAACTGAATGGTTTTTTCGGTGAAGATTCTAATTTACTAGGGTATAAAGGGCAGGTTATTAGAAAAGCGTTTATTCATCAAGTGGCTATACCAATTGCATTAGAATATTTAAACAATGCAAATACAAATGAAGCGCCTTTCAAAACTTTTGAAGAGATAATTGGCAAACCTTTTATTAATAAAGAGTTAGTAACCTATTTTGAAAGGCATTTTGGTTTTAGTTTCTTAGACATAAAATGGAAGCTATCCCCGCAGAAAGTAAATGAAATTGTGGGAAGTATCTTTGATAGTTTAATTAGACAGCTTTCAGTTCTGCTCAACCATTACCAATGTGACTACGTGGTATTATCTGGCAAGCCAGCTTCATTGAAAAGCTTCGAAGATATTTTTAGAAAATATCTGACTACATCACCAAATAATATTATAAATCTAAATAATTATTGGATCGGAAGGTGGTATCCTTTTACCGATAATAATGGCTTTATCGATGATCCAAAAACTATTGTTGGCGTTGGGTCAATAATCGCATTAATGTCTGGCAAACTAATAAAACTAAAGGATATTAAGATTGACACTAGCAGGCTAGCAAAAAACAATGTTTCTACAGCTGATTACCTGGTTAAAAATATAGAGAATACAAAAGAAGTATTATTAACACCGACTAATAATGAAAATACTCTAATTATTAAAAATCTGCCTTATCAATTTGGATATTCAAAATTTGAAACCAAAAATTATCCTTACTCTGACCTTTATACAATCAAGATTAATAGAAAGGAAATTGAAACAATTGTCAAGCAGAGATATGCTGGGCGAGATGCACAGTATTTGAAAAATCAAGTTGATGTTGAAGTCAATAGTATTAATCAGAATCTACCTTTGAAAATCGTTATTTCTCGTGATTATGAAGAAAGTAAAGAAATTGTAAAGATTGAGAGTGTAGAGGATTCTGATGGTAATAACAAATCAATAAAATATTTCACATTAGGATATCAAACATTACCTAGTATTGGTGGTGATTATTGGTTGGATACTTGTGAGTTTACTTTAAATGTTAATTAGAAATGGATGTGAAAAATTATACTCCTGAACAGGTAAACCAAATAAAAAGTTATATCTCCGAAAAGTCTTTGTTAATAGCTGATTCGATAAAGTGGGTTGACGGAAATCTAAAGCATGAAGATAGAAGTAAAACCTTGTTATCGCTGAAGAGGGCACAAAATAAATTAAATAAGATTGCTTCGAATATTGAAGCTAAACCTGTTATTGCTGTTTTTGGAGCGAGTCAAGTAGGGAAATCTTATCTAATCAAAAATTTGTTAAGCCAAAAAGGAGAATCTTTTAAAATTATCAATAACCAAGATAGCTACGATTTTTTGAAAGATATTAATCCTGCGGGAACGGGTAAAGAAAGTACAGGGGTTGTTACGCGTTTTTCGGTTGACCAAGATATCAAATTTGTAGATTTTCCTATTAGAATCAAACTTTTATCGGCAAAAGATATCCTAACAATTATTCTAGATTCTTATTTTCTAGATTTAAAAAAGATTACTAGTGCGACAATTAATAATCGTCGTGCAATAGAGTCTCATATTAAAAAATATGAACTTGCAAAAGATAGTGTAAAACAAAACTACTTGTCTGAGCAGGATGTTTTGGAGGTAAAAGAGTATTTTGGAAATCATTTATCGAAGCATACTTTGCTTTTTGAAGGTTTGACAGAAACCCGTTACTTTGAAAGAATAGCATCTATTATCGAATATTTTGATTATAAAGAATGGACATCGATTTTTGAAATACTTTGGAATAATAATGAGGATCTTTCCGGACTGTTTAGCGATCTGTTGAGTAAGTTGAACAGTATCCATTTCACATCACAAGGCTATATTAAGTTTAATGATGTCCTTAGGGCTGGAGGTGAAATTCTTGATGTGAAGAGACTTTTAGAATTTTATACTAACATAGAGTTTACAACTCTTAAGCTAGATAGTGGCTCCGAAATACAAATTAACATTTCATATTTGTCAGCACTCCTGTCTGAACTTATTTTTTCCATACCAAAGGATTTAATAGATACAAAACCCTTCCTGAAAAATTCTGATTTATTAGATTTCCCTGGAGCTAGATCAAGATTGGGCATTGAAGAGGATAGTGTAAAAAGTAATTTGTCTGATATGTTGTTACGTGGCAAGGTATCTTACTTATTCAACAAATACAGTGATGATTACAGTATCAATAATTTGCTTTTTTGTACTAATGATAAGCTATTGGAAGTAAGTGAACTATCATACTTATTATATAATTGGATTTCTACAAATATTGGTTCAAACATTGATGATCGATCACATTCTTTGGGTAAGTCCGAAATCTATCCACTTTTTGTGATATTTACATTTTTTAATAATCAGCTTCGATATGACATTACTAACGACGAAGGTTATCTAATTAATGAAAACAAACTTAATGATAAATGGGATACGAGATTTGTACGTTTTTTCGAAAATGAAGTTGTTACAAAATCTCGTGATTGGCATATGCAATGGAGCCATCAATCTCAAGACTTTACAAATTTTTATCTACTAAGAGATTATAAATATTCTACAGATACGTACGACGGATACGAAACGGAAAATATCGAAACAGAAATTAGAGAAGAACGTGTTCCATTCATCAATGCAATGAAAAAGACATTTCTCAATTTTCCTTTTGTACAAAAGCATTTCAGAAAACCTGAGGAATCGTGGCATGAAGCAACAGATTTGAACAAAGATGGATCAGAGCTAATAATTACAAATCTCGAGAAGGTTTCTACCAATTATACTAAAATTAACCATTATATTAATTTACTGAATAATACAGTTGAAGAACTGCAACGTAATCTTAGCACCTATATTAAAACAGACGATATTACGGAGCATAAAAATAAAAATATGTCTGCAATGTCCCAATTTCAGCTGCAATTTAATATGGCGCTTGCTAGGGATTTAGGAGTGTTCAATGAACTTATACATCAAATTTCTTTGCAACCAATTGAAGTTTTTAATTTATTGAATGAAAACTTATATGTTGATACAAGCAAAATAGAAGAGGGAAGTACGTCGGCTAGTTCGATCTTAGTGACTACTTACCCAGATTTAGCCACAGCCTCTAGTTATAACGAAGCATTAGAAATATTGCGCAGTAATATGATGTTACCTAGCACGAAAGAGGTCGAGGAATTACTTCTAAGTTCGGGCATTGCAAAGGACGAAATATTCGTTGCAAAAAACTCCTCAACTAAAGCTGAATATTTTACTGATTTGGTTATTGATTTTTGGAAAAACAGATTGCTTGATGCTAAACGCTTTAACTCCTTTACGGATTTTGGTATTTCTAGAAATAGTTTAGAATTTCTACTACAACATTTAATTGTTGTTGTGCAAAAAAGAGAAATACGAAAAAAATTGATTAAGATACTAAATGATGTTATTTCTGAAATAGATTCTGCTAGAACTAATGAAGTATTTCTTGCTGAAACATTTTCTATAATTATCAATGATATTGCATACAATTTTGACATCAACTATCTGACGGAGGAAGAAAGGCTAGAAATGAAAAATCTAAACGTAGATAATCGTTCTACCTTTTTTGAAAGACAAAATCCAACAGATAACAAAACGGTTGCCTCACTATTTGATAATACCAATTTAGATGTTAATACGATAGCCTTAGAGAAATACAATAGATGGATCGAATTTATGAGACTTTCACTAGTCGTTAACAGTGGTTTTGTTAATTATGATGAAGCTTCCAATAACCAACTTAAGTCAATTGTTGAGAATTATAAACTATTAACATTAAACTAAAAATTAAAGATGTATAAATTTTATCAATTATCTACTGAAAAGTATAAGCCACTTTCGTTTGATAATACTTATCTCTTTAACCAGTATGATAAGGTTCA
Source organism: Chryseobacterium electrogenes (assembly GCF_053553015.1). Classification (NCBI taxonomy): domain Bacteria; kingdom Pseudomonadati; phylum Bacteroidota; class Flavobacteriia; order Flavobacteriales; family Weeksellaceae; genus Chryseobacterium; species Chryseobacterium electrogenes. The sequence continues at coordinate 548,735 of NZ_JBNPPB010000002.1, forward strand.
GAATTTTATAAAGACAAGAATTGGCTCTGAGTATAAAAACCTACTAGCAAAACCTGTAAAGCATGGTTTTGAAATCGAATGGTATTCACCATTTCTTGATCTGAGTGAAATTACTCATGAAGAAAATATTTTATTAAATCAATATTGGCACTTTAAGGATAAATTAGAAGAGCAAATTCAGCAGCTATCAAGTTCTAATGACGAAGATGCTCAAAATTGGATAACACTTTTAGAGCTAGTGTTTGAACCTAAAAATAATGTTATTTATTCCAATGGTTCTGATTTTTGTATTATTTGGGGGTGGGTTTTCGAAAATAATAGTATCCAAAGACCGATGCTTGGAGAATTTATTAGCGATCATCCATCAAGCCAAGAAAATGAATTAATTGATACATCTGAAAATGTTGACGAGCACAAAAATGAGCCTGTAGAAAGTGATTCTATTCCAGAAATAAATGAAAAGCCTATAACTGAAGATCCTTTTTTACAAAAACCAGAAAAAGTAGAAGATTTCTTCATAAAGAATGATATTATTGAAGATGAAGTAGTAGAACCTAAAAAGAGTTTCCTTGACTTTCTAAAAGACTTTGCTGCAAAGTACTGGTGGTTGCTTGTAGTTCTTCTTATTTTAATCGTCCTTGTTTACTTATTCAAAACGATATAACTATTGACTAAATGAATACTTTTTTTTATAGAAATTGGTGGCTTTTTTATCTGTTGATTTTTTTCCTGCTAGGAATTTTAATCTATGCTATTTTATGGCAGAATAATAAATCGTATAACATTGATGACTACAATAGACTTAAAAATGAATTAGCAGATTGTCAAAGGCTAAAAGATCCTATAAAGCCATCACAACCAAATGTTGTAGATTGTAATGCAATCGTAAATTCTGGCGGACAAGGAGAAACAATTACGGATCATAACCTTGGAAAACAGGGTGGAGTGGTACGTTTAGAATATGATGCACAAAATGTTCCAGATGAATTTACGGTATTTTATAACGGTAAAATTGTAGCAACAACACATGGATTAGTTTCGCATACTGGAGAAATTTCTTGGCAGTATGAACCTAATTCTAATGAACCAGATTTTTGTACTGTAAAGGTAAGTGCACCAAATGAAAAAACTGTTTGGATTTATAGATTGAACTGTCCTGAATAATGAAAAAATATCCATTCTATTATTATTTGTTTTTATTGCTAGCACTTATTGTTAGCATACTATTCTGGTTTTTTCTTTTTGCAAAAAATTATAATAATAAGCTGGCAAGTGTAGAAAATAGAATTATTGATCCTTCTGTTTATGTTTTAAGACCAATTGAAAATCCTCAGATAATTGATGACAGCGATTCTGGACGAAAACTATTATCCAACTATGTTAACGTTGCAATTAAAGATACAACAAACCGTACTAAAAGTTTTATAGATGATTTTAGCAGAGAATATAATGCAAACTATCAAATAGTTTATGCTGATAGCACAATAAACTATATTCAAATTAAATTGCCAGCAGACGTCAGAATTTCTTTTAAAAATGATGTTAAGAAACGTTTACAAAATTATGATCTTCTTGTTTGGGACGAGAGCATTTTTAAAACAGGGTATACAATAAGTAATAACTCTGAATGGTTTCTAGATGCTGCAAATCTTAGTAATATTGAAGGTAGGAATCAAGCTTCTAATGTTAAAATAGCTATTCTAGACAATGGTTTTGATTTAGAGCATCCTGCAATCAAAGGAAGAATAGCGAATCCATATAATGTCACAGAAAATTCTCAAAATGTGGCACCTAGCGATGCAAACCACGGAACACATATTGCGTCGTTAGCGGCTGGATATGACAAGACAACCAACTATGAAGGCGTTTGTACAACTTGTAATATTATCCCTGTAAAAATTGAAGACAGTTCAGGTTTGATTACTTCAACTTATATCATCAAAGGAATTCTATATGCGATAAAAAATAAAGCAGATGTAGTTAATATGTCTTTTGGTGCCGCATTCTTCAATGAAGGAATTCCCTTGGATATTCAAAATCAATTTATAATTAGTGGTGCAAAAGATGAAGAAGATTTTTGGAAGGAGCTATTCAATTATGCAGAAAGAAACAAAACAATTTGTGTTATTGCAGCAGGGAATAGTAATATGCTAACAGGATTTGATCCATTTCAACGCGCGGAAAACACTATTAAAGTTGGTGCATACAACCAAAACTATGAGAAAGCCGAGTTTTCTAATTTTGGAAAACTAACATCAATCTATGCTCCCGGCACACACATTCTTGGTGCTAAACCCAATAATAGCTATGAGTATTTAGACGGGACAAGTATGGCTGCACCAATTATTTCAGGTTTTGTGGCAACGCTAAAAGCCAAAAATAAAAATATTGGTTATAAAGAGGTTATTAATATGATCAACAAAAATTCAGAGAATAAAAACAATATAAATATTTTAAAATTTAATTAATTACAATATTATGAGTATTTTGAAACAAGAAAATTTCCTTTTTGTAGACATCGTATCCTCCATTTTTCTACTGGTTCTTATGTTGGGGAATTTTATGGGACTACTTTATATTACCAACGGTAATTATGCTGTAAGCTTATTAGCGAGCTTATTTGTGGTGGTATGTTATTATTTCATTATTCAGTTTCTCAAAAAGAACAAAGAAATTATTATCAATAAAAACTATATAACACCACAATCACTATTTTTCTTGGTTTTTTTATTCTTTGGTGCTGTAAGTTTTGGTTTAATGGTTCATACATTAAACGTAGAATTAAATTTCAAAGAGAAAATCCAAAAGGAAACGGATGAAAAAATTACTAATGTAAAAGCCCTTGCTGAGATTTACAATCAGCGTTCTCACGATGACTTACTTAATTATGAAGGCACTCTAACCAAAAAGTTAAATGATTACAAAGCCACAAAAAGCAATGTCCTAAGAAACGAGTTAAATCTTGAGCCTTTTAGTATTAATGAGGAGGTATTGTCTGCACCAGCTTTTATTAACGTTTCCGAAATAGTTGATGCCAAATTAAAACCCTATCGTCTAAAGATTGAAAACAATAAGAAAAACATTGAAAAAACAATAACACTTCCTGCGAACACATACAAAGCAAAATTTGATAATTGGGATCGTCTTACATTAATGAAAGATTATGAAGGCCTCAATGAATTTATTGCTAAATCTTATATCTCTGTTAACACTATGCTTAAGGAGTTACCATTAGATAAGTCACAAATCACATACAATAGCAATAGTAAGAATCTACCACTTGATAAACCTTTGGAGTTAAATAAAATCTATAAAGCTGATTACGCAATACCTGCAATCATTATAATTTTAATACATCTTTTTATACTAATCCCTTATTTTACGTATAAGATTACTGTTGGTGGAGGAAGTAAAAAGCAATTAGAACAAGGAAAAATAGATGGTGGTGTTGCAATCTAATATTAAAAAAAAATGGATAAAATTACTAAACAACAAATCCTTAATGATTGTAATAGTTATACGTTTACAGTTGAAACATTGGATAACTTTGTTGAACAAGGACACATAAGTATTGACGAATTTGTACAATTCAATCTAGAGATTGGAAAAGTTAATGAACTAAAAAAGAGGCAACAATTACGTGGCGAAGCAGTTATCTTACCACCGCCGCCTCCACCACCAATTATTGATAAAAAAAGAGAAGAAATAGAGAAAGTTATTAATAATAAGATCAAGGTTGAAGAAATTATGAATAACATTAGACTACAAGTATATTCATATGAAGATTTGTTAGGAGCTGGCCTTTCTCAAAGATTAGTAACTTCCTTGAAATATTACGAAACACCTAGGATTGTTAGATCTTATAAAGTTGAAGAACTCCCAACGATGCAGGCAGGCAGAACCGATCTTTTTTTTATTGGCTTACCTGCAACAGGTAAATCTACAATGCTGGCAGGATTGTTAAAATATGCGCATAAAAAAGGAATCATTATCCCAGATTCCTATAACAATGCAGGTAATGTGTATCAAGCACAACTACTAAAAGATCTTGATTTTGGTGTTGTACCAAAAGGAACTAAGTCAGGTTCTTATAATTATATTGCCACTTCGTTAAAAGACCAGCAAGGTGCAACACATCCGTTTAATATTGTTGAAGTACCGGGGGAAAATTACAACAAAATTTTTAATGAGGGAATTGATACTGAAGAAGTACAAGGGTTTATTAAATATGTTAAAAATTCCAACAAAAAAATCTTAATTTTTGTAATTGATGCTTTAGCTAACGAAAATAAATTTGAAGTTGATATGTTTGATGAGTTAGATCAGAGTACAGTATATATAAATATTCTCAATATGTTTAGAGACCATGGCGTGCTTGAACAAACGGAAGCCATTTATCTTGTCGTTAATAAGTTTGATGTTCTTAAAGAGTCCCGTTTTGCTTTTTCTAATGGCTCAGATCCGGATCATGCGATGCAGTTCTTGGAGGAAGAGTTTTTGGGGCTTGTTAATAATTGCAAAGATGCAAGAGATCGCTCAAAAAATAAATTCCAAATTAAGATTTTTCCTTACAGTATAGGAAATGTTAAGTATGATAAGATCTTGGAGGGCTTTGATACGGTCTACCCACAAGTAATTTTAGATAATCTTTTGAAAGATAGCTTCGTGATAAAAGGTGGGAAATTTTGGGGGAAATTGTTTTAAAAAAGAAAATGATATGAAAAATATACAATTAATTATTGATAGAAATTATGCTGGATATGATATAATCTTTAATAAAGAATTAGCACAGCAGTTGAGGAATAACGAAGGAGTACAAGATGAACGTGAGGTGGCTCAAATTTCCCATCGTTCTTTCATGTATTCGTTATTTAACAATAGTAGCTTTAAAATTTATTCTTATATTAATTCCAACGTCGTTGATAAGAGTGGGCGAAATGCTTTTTATGCTATAAGGTTAGTAATAAGTCAAAATTCAAAAATTCTTGATGTTCAGGATGCATTAGGAAGAATTAATGAAAAATACCTATCATTTTTAGAAACTAACAATCTGCACAATCAAAATTATGATGACATCCTCAATAGTGTTGTGATCGAAGAAGAAAAACAACTAATACTTGTTCCCCAAACTGAAAAAGCTAAGTTTTACCACTACATGGATGGCTTTAGTAAAATCAATGATCTAATTAATAGTGAAGGATTGAAAAGCTTCGAAAAAGTTTATTTTTTTGACCAAAATACAGCTGTAGATTCTAGTAATGCTGAGACTTTGGGTTTGAAGAAAGCTACTAGTTCTTCTGTTAAGATTAAGGTTAATAATCCGGACAACTATTTAGAAGCAATTAAAGTTAATGATCAAGAGGTTAATTTTAATAGGAAGTCAGAGTTTTCTATTCTTTGCAAAAATTCCGATAAAATCACCTACAAGGAAGTGGGTGATAAAAAATGGAAAAACCTAATTGGCAATCAACTGGAAGTAAGAAAACCGTATGTACCTGAAAAGCCAAAGCGTACAATACAAACATCTTCAAAATCTGCACCTATTGGAAATTATATACTAATTGGAGCCTTAGGCCTTATACTTGGTGGCGCAGGCGGTTATTTTGCACCAAAATTATTTAGTGAGAAACAAGAGCTTGTTACTGAGACACAGGACACGACCTATGTAAGTCCAGCAACATATAACTTTAAGTTAGCGCCAGATAATAAAGATGTGGTTTTAGTAGCTGATAATATCTCAGGATTAGAAGATTACAAATTCAAATTTAAAGAGGCTGGACAGTGGTTTTATTGCAAAAGTACAGAAAACTATAAACCATTAAACAAACAAGATTTAAAGGATTTAATAAAAGATGCTTCTATAGATAGTCTGGTAATTTCTTCGTTAGAAAATTTTTCAGGAAAATCAATACCTGAAAAAGATGTAAAAGCAGAAACGACAGCAGAGAATGCTTCAAAAGACGCTTCAAATCCTGTAGTAGCAGCTTCACCTGCGCCAAAACCTGCTCAGTCAACATCTAATACGACAGCACCAATAGGGAAAAAAGAAGAGATAAAAAAGACTCCTCAAACTACGAAAAAAGTGCAAGAACAAGAAGAAAGTAAAAAGAGTGATGGACTTGGCAATCCTGTAAGTGAAGTCAGAAAAGGAGTTGAAAATAAAAAGCAATAATCATGGAAGACAATAAAAGAACTTTATACTTTATGGGAGGTACCGTAGTAGCAGGACTTTTGGTGGTTGGTTTTATGTTTATAAAAACACCTTCCACACCATCTGTTAAGGAAGCAAAAACTACAATCGTTACTTCTAATCATAAGGATTTGCAAGCAAAGATTGATGCTCTATCAATAGATGACATATCAGCATCTAATTACAATACTTTATTACAAGAAATTTCATCATCAGAGGATCAAAAGCTATTTACACCTATTATTGGCGAAAACTTAACGAAAGACCTCAAAAGTAAATACATAGCGCTTTCTTTTAAAAAGGCAGATAATATTGTTAATGCTGATCCTATTAATGACGCTGCTCTAGCTCCAATTTTGTCTCATCTCAGCACAATTGGAGCCGATAACGCTAAAATTAATTCTTACTCAGGAATTGTCAATCAAGTCAATTACTACAACGTAATTTTACCTAATGAGGTTGATAAATTTACTAAACGTTCATTTGAGTATTATAATGCGAATCAGTTTAAAAGTTTAAAGGCGGAATTAGAAAATTTACCATCAAAACCTGCATTAAAAGGAAGGAAATCAGTAGCTGCAACCAAAGCAAATAACATTAACAAGCTGAATAAGTATTTTAGTGATTATGTCAATTATGTTGAAGCAACCTCTATTAATTAAATAAATGTTTTATGAAAAAAAAATATGTTTTGTTTTTCCTATTAATGTCTGTATTTGTTTGGAGTCAAAATAAGGCTGACCTTCAAAAAGAGAATACTGACCTTAAGCAAAAAAATGAAAAACTTACGCAGGAAATACAAAAGTTGAAAGAAAACGCCTCTAAAGCAAGTCCTGTAAAAGAAAAAAAAGAAGAATTTGATTATCAACGGATCATTAAAAACAATAACGAAATCTTCTTTACTAAACTTTTTGAAAAGAATTACAAAGACAATCAGACTCTATTCTCCACTCGTGGATTGTCAAAAGAGATTGACACAGTTGCTTATCACAACTATAATGTTGTCTTGGATAATATTATAGCAGATACATCAAAAACTAAAGAAGATCAAGAATTAGCAAAAAAATCAATAAGATTTAATATTGCTTATATCAAACTGTACAAGCTTAATCTAGATGCTCAAACAGTTTTTGATAAGAGATATGACGAGGAGCTTAGTTCAAAGTTATTGAAAAATTTAGAATTGATTGATTTGAAGGAATTTGAACAACTTGCTAAAACGAAAGATTTACTTACCGAAAAAGTGGAAGCTTATAGCAGTAAAACTTGCGAATTGAAAGACCAATTAGACAAATATCAAAAATTAGCAAGCGATAATAGTCAGAATATTCCAGCAGCAAAATATAATAGTCTTAAAGAAAAATATGATTATCCTTATTTACAAGGCTTGATAACGAAGATGGCAAAAGATTATAAATCATACAACTCGGGACTATTACCTTGTAAATAATTAATTAGAAAAAAAGAAAGAATTTAGAACCATAAAACATGAGAATATTAAAATATTTAATTTTACCTTTTTTTGCAGTTTTTGTGATGGCACAGACTACCCTTGACCAAAAAGTGATTGTTGCTGCTAAAGAATATAAAAAAGGAAATTACACGAGTGTAATCAACCAATTAGAAAAAGAACCCAAATCTGACTATCGAGTTTTATTTTTTTATACACTTTCAAAGCAAAAAAAAATGACCGATAATAATATTGATGAAGTATTTGAGGTCAAATCTTTAGCTAAGCAATATTTAAATAATTTTTCGTCCAAGAATAAGAGTTATACTAATGAAATAGAAAATCTTATACGTGATCTTAATGAATACCCAGATACAAAAGAGGAGTATTATGCATTATTAGAGCAAAGAAAACTTGAGGAAATAGAGGAAGAAAAACGCCGCAAAATTTCAATTCTTAGGTCTCAATTTGTAAGTGGAGATTATTCCGATGTAGTCTATTACACCAACATTTACAAAGACAGTGAGGTTGATGAGTATATATTATCCTATTATAAAACAATTTCTGAGGACGCGCTCTTTAAAAAAATGAGGAAATACGACTATATTAATGATCTTCAAAAGAATCGAATCGCACTTAATGAATATCTACAAACTTATGGTGAGAAAGACTCAGTTTTTTCAAATGATGTAGAAGCGCGATTGAAAGAACTAAATGCCAAATTTCCAACAACATTGGAACAATACAATCTTGTATTAAAAGATTTGGAACGTATAGATTTTGAAAAAGAATTAGAAGAAGCTTACAATAATATTGTTAACAATTATAATAAAAAGTACTATGATGCTACTTTACAGTTAATTAAAGACTTTCCTAGTAATACGAAATTTGATACCGATTTATTGTATTATAAATCCAAATCCTTGTACGAATTACTTTGTTCTAAACAATATAGTAATACACTAACATTTGAAGATATCGAGATTGCAAGAAATGCTTTTAATTTATATCTAAGTAAAAATAATAACAAAAGTAGTAATGAGTATCAAGATGCTTCTCTAATTGTTGAGCGTTTAAGACTTAACTATCCTCTAAGCCAAAAGGAATGGAATAAAAGAAAGGAGGATGAAAAGAAACTTGCAGATAAAAAATTGAAAGAGGATCTAAAGCGAACACAAAAAGCAAATCGATATGCAAAGCCTCTAGAAAATTTCATTGCTTTTGGTTATGAAGGTGGTACAATTGCAAAGTACGGAGTAAGGTTTGAAGTGGGTGGAGGAAGTTTTGTCGGTTTTTTCCTTAATGTTAGAACTTCGTTAATAAAAGATGAAGAAATATTGCGAACAAATTCTGAAATTAAAAACAAAAATGAAGCGATTATTGGTGCAAATTTTAAATTACTAAAATGGGCATTTTTCAATCTAGGAGGCGGTTACGGATTTTATAAATACCCGCAAAGAAATGATTATGCCTATACTTACACTATTCAACAGAAAGAATATTACGCAGCTTATACAGGTTTAACACTGAGATTGGGCAACAGAGTCAATCTTGTTGGAGGTGCCTCTTTCATAGACATTAACAAAGATTTTTACGCTCCAGAATATACTTTCGGATTAACAATAAACTTAAAATAAATGAAAAAATATTTATTCTTATTAATAGCTCTTATTATATTTTCTTGCGATAAAGAATATGACTTTTTAGGAGAAAATCAAAAAGCAGTTTCAACCGTTGAGATTGTTGAAGTACTTCAGAAATCCGCGCGAGTTAATGCAATTTTGAATACTGATAATGGCAATTATGTAATCGAAAAAGGTGTATGTTACAGCACAAACCCTAATCCCACAACTAGTGATTTTAGAAAACATGACTCCAATCTTTCTTTAGGTAGTTATTCGGTTATGTTAAATGACCTAACGGCTGGAACAAAATATTACGTGAAGGCTTATGCAAAAAATAGTCAAGGGACTGCCTATGGTGAAGAGTTGACCTTTACTACTTCACCTGCGATACCTGCATCTATATCAATAATATCGATTAATAATGTGACACAAAGCTCTGCTAATATTTATGCAAATATTAGTGATGATGGTGGATCTACTATTTCTGAAAGAGGTGTTTGTTACAGTACTTACAATAATAATCCAACAGTTAATGATTCTAAAATAAATTCGGGAAGTGGTATAGGGAGTTTTGCAATGAGTATCTCGAATTTGAGCAGCGGGGTTACTTATTATATACGAGCTTACGCCAAAAGTCTTGCAGGCATTTCTTACAGCAATGTTACTTCCTTTAAAACTCTGTCGTCTACAATACCCGTGGGGCTTTCTACAATTGTTGTGTCAAATATATCAAGTAATGGTGCTACTTTTTATGGCAGTTTAACAAATAATGGAGGTGCACCAATTACAAACCAAGGATTTGTTTATAGTAGTACTAATACATTACCAACTACTTCAAATTCAGTAGTTAATGCATCAAATGGTTTAACTTCATTTAATGCCTCTGTAAGTAATTTAGAACCTAATACAAAATATTATGTAAGATCGTTTGCCTCAAATATTGCTGGTACTGCTTATGGAAACGTTTTAAGTTTTACAACTTCCAATTTAACAATTGGTCAATCCTTTCAAGGAGGTGTTGTTGCGTATATTTTCCAACCAGGAGATAGCGGTTATGTTTCAGGCCAAGTACATGGATTTATTATTCCCAGTAGCCGACCTATATCTAGCTTCGCTTGGGGATGTAATAGCAGTTCCGTACCGACAAGCACCGCATTCGGAACAGGTAACCAAAATACAAATACAATATATTCATATTGTGGTTCTTCTTCAGCTGCTGGCTATGTATATAATTATACATCAGGAGGTTTTTCAGATTGGTTTTTACCTAGTGTTACAGAATTGGAAAAAATTTATTACAATAAATATGCATTATCGTTGTCATTAGCTAATTATTGGACTTCTTCGCAAGCAAGTACTACTACTGCCTACGTGACTAATTTTAGCAATGGGACCACGAGTAGTATCTCTAAGACAATCTATAATTATATTTTACCTATCAGAAAATTTTAATTAAAAGATTTATAGTATGATGAAATTTTTTATAATCGTTTTTTCATCCTTTCTCTTTATAGCTAAAAGTCAAATACCTGCCAAGGTGGTTGGTATAAAGGATGGAGATACTATTGTTGTGTTGCTAGAAGGTAATATAGAAAAAACATTGCGCCTTGCTGAAGTAGATTGCCCAGAAAAGGGACAAGCCTATGGAAAAAATGCAAAACAGTTTACTTCAGAACAGATTTTTGGTAAAGAAATTACTTTTGTTCCTACAAATGAAGATAAATACGGTAGGACAATTGCTAAAGTATATTATGATCAAAAATATTTGTCGGCCGAAATTATAAAAGCTGGATTTGGTTGGTGGTATTTTAAATATTCAGATAATAAATTATTAGGGGAATTGCAGAAGTATGCGGAAACAAAAAAAATAGGATTGTGGCAAGATAAAAATGCTTTGAGTCCTTGGGATTTTAGGGCCTCAAAACGAATAAAGAAAATTTCATAAAATAACCTCTTTTTAACCATATTTTGATTTCAATAACCTAGAATTAAAATTATTTATATCCCTTTTTTAAAATAATATGAGCCGATTACTTAACTTAATCGGCTCATTTTTATAACAAAAGAATTCTATTATACGGTCTAAAAACTAAATTATGCGTTGATTAAACAATATATTCGCCGCAAAATATGCGGAGAATAATTACTATATTTACCGCATATTTAAAATTCATGGCAAATTACATCCATCAATTAAGTAAATGGCCTCAGTTTCACTGGCAACATGAAGGCTTACTTAACTTGCTTGCTGAAGTTCGATACCTTCAAGGGAAACTGCTTGGTAAAGCAGAACTTTTAGGATTTGAGCTCAAAAACGAAGCAAATCTTGAAACTCTAATTCAAGATGTAGTAAAGTCGTCTGAAATTGAAGGGGAAGTCCTCAATCCAGAACTCGTACGTTCTTCCATTGCAATTCGTCTAGGTTTAGATTATCATGGTAAAGAAAATAAGGATCGGCATATCGATGGTGTAGTAGAAATGATGATTGATGCGACCCAAAACATTGATAAATATCTCTCAGATGATCGGTTATTTGGCTGGCACTCTGCATTATTTCCTGCGGGAAGAAGTGGTATGTATAAAATTGATGTCGCAAAGTGGAGAACTGGAAAAATGCAAGTGGTTTCTGGAGCAATGGGCAGAGAGAAAGTTCATTTTGAAGCCCCGGATCCTGAAAAACTCGAAAATGAAATGCAAAAATTTCTTCAATGGTTCAACAACGATCAAAAGTTGGATGATATTTTGAAAGCGGGCATTGCTCATTTTTGGTTTGTGACGATACACCCTTTTGATGACGGTAACGGAAGGATAGCTCGTGCAATAGCAGACATGTTACTTTCCATAGCAGATGGGAGCAATCACAGGTTCTACAGCATGTCTTCACAAATCAATGCCGATAAGAAATCGTATTATAGCATACTTGAAAAAACACAGAAAGGAGATTTAGAGATTACAGAATGGTTAGTATGGTTTTTAACCTGCTTAAAAGAAGCAATTCTCAATTCAGATGAAATTATCAGCAGAGTTATAATGAAACATGATTTTTTAATGAAGAACACTTCTAAAATCAAAAACGAACGTCAACGACTGGTAATCACTAAACTGCTAGACGGTTTTGTAGGAAATCTCACAACTTCAAAATATGCTAAACTGACCAAAAGTTCTAATGATACAGCCCTTCGTGATATTACTGAACTTGTAGAAAAGAAAGTTTTAATTAAATCAAACTCATCGGGTAGAAGTACGCATTATCTTTTGAATTTTGAAAACTAAATTCCACGCCTTCCCCCATCAAATAACATAATCGAAATTATACGCATACGCCAACGCATCGGGGATTGCGTCCACTTCGTTACCGCAACAGCCAACAAGGTATGCCTATAATTTGAGATTATGTTAAATGCTTCCCTTACAACGGGCATAGCCCTTTTGTGCCTTTTCCTTGCCAACGCTTTTCTCCCAACCCACCCATTTTATAGGATGCACAAAAAAGATGCAGATAGAGTAGTCCTTTGCCAATCGTTACAGTCGCTTCTTGCGAGAAACTATTTTATAGAAAATAAAAAAATAGTTCACGCAATCAGCCACTTTCACTCACGCGCATAGCAGTATTCCTTCAATCCTCCAGGAGCTTGTGCTAACGCTTTGTTTAAATCCCAATTCAAAAATACGATAGTTTCATAGGCAAATAGTTTCAGTGTATTTTTTCATCGGTCTTTAAAACATCCAACCAAGCTCCTTTCGTCAATCAGTCATACAGCTATCTTTCCCAACGCGCAGAACGATTAGTTTCCAAATGAAATATTTCCATAATTGAACGGCAAGTAAAGCATCTTTTTTGTGCGAGCTTATCTACCCATTTTTGCCGAATCTTCCCAAAGCTACATCCATCCTTCTCCAGTTCCTTCACAATAGGTATATGCAAGCATATCCCTACCGTTTCGTCACCGCACGCAGGAGTATATCGCCAAAGCATATCCCAAACACTATATACACCTGCTTTTTCCACCGCTCACCATTCTTTGCCAAGCATCTTCCCACACCTTTGAAACCATTCTTAGAACTATCAGGTTCCTACAAAAAATAAAAAAAGAAGGCAAAGTTAGGGGGCTTCCTAAGCCAGCCGCTATATTGTGTAAAGGTCAAGCCCTACGGGTTTTTGCAAAAAGATTTTTGCATCTACGATATATGCAAAAATTTTTTCCAAAAAACCTTGACACAATTCCCCGCCCCCTTACAAAAGGGCTTTCTTTTTTTCTTTTTTTTTCGGTTTTTTTCTTCGTTTTCTTTTGAAAAATTTTCGGCGCAGCATAAAATTTTAAATCCCACGCCATGACAAATTTTAAAGTACGTACGTACAATTCCGAGAAAGCAACGCCTGAAAATGCAATTTTCATCCTATCAAGAGGACACAACGCTGGAAAACCACTCTTTGAACCTTGTCCGAACTGTTTTATCCTTTATTGCAACGACCAAGAAGAACGCGAAAATCTGTATTGGACATTTTTCACACTCTGGAAAAACGGCTTTTTTCATCCGTATTTATGCGGTAGTGTTATCGAAATGCTTCGCTTGTTTGAATTCAAGAAAATCCTGCAAAATTTCATCATTCCAAGTCTTGCCAAGATGCAAGAAAATGCCAAAATCCTTTCCGACATCAAAGCTGTTTATCAGTTGGAGCAAAAGTTTACTGCACAACTCAAACAGCTTAACGAACTTCGTTCCGTTTTAGTCCGAAAGTATTATTTTAAAATCTAAATTTTTAAGGTCCCCACATCGGGGACTTTTCATTTGTTTGAACATTATTCCCACCTCGAAAGGTAGATAAGTGCAACATATTTAACCCTCTTAAATAACGGAGTGCAAGCAAAGGAATGCAATAGAAGCGTAATAAAAAAGCCCGACGAATTGCCGAGCTTAAAAGAGGTTAAACGCTATTTTATTATTTTAAATCCTGTACTGAATCTTGATCTGCAGATTGATTTTCTTGAATTTTTTCGGGATTTTTCCCGAATTCTTCCGACTTAATGGCGGTTTGTGATAGTGCACTGGCGAGAGTACCACCAAGAAGCAAATAGCCTCCAATCGTTACTACTGCGGTAGGTAAAGCGACCGGAGCAGCTACTAAAACACCGCCAACGGCGGTAAGGGTAAGTCCAATTGTGCGAATAATACGAAACCATTTTGGTGTGGGTTCCTGAATCCGACTTACTAAATTCAAATTATTTGTTTTCATTGTCTTGTAATTTTGATACGTTAAATTCTAACTTATTGACTCTTTGCTCTAAATATTCTACTTTTTGATTGAGAAGATCTTGAGAGTTTTTAAATTCTGTTTTGATAAGCAATGCCATTGTTTTGACCTCAGAAATATCACGTTCCATATTCTTAAAATCGGAGTGTAGTTGCTTAATAAAATAAGCCACAACCGCCAACAATAGGCTGGAAACAGAACCAAACAGAATGTTGATATCCAAACTTGTATTCATGATTTCCACATTTTAGAATTGAAAATTGTTTTCGATAGTGATGCTTTTATCTTTTCCTTGTACAACATTGAGCAGCTTTGGATAAATCATTTTGTAAGCATCGGTACTTTGTAGAACCTTATAATCACCATCTTTTTTAATATAACTAAGTCCGCAAAGCGGACATCCAGCCGTTTGAGTGAATGTATTTCCGATATGGATATACACAGCGTCAAAGGTTGGTAAACCATCAATTTCAATCATGCCACGATGCATAACGGGAAACTTATTGGCGTAGTCTTTATTCTTACCGCCCCAAGTGTTTAAAGTCAGATAAAATGAACCTGTAGGAATCGCAGTTTGTTTCATGATTTTTACGGCTCTTATTTTATCCTCCAAAAGAAAGCATTGGAAAATGCCATCAATATACAAATGGGAGAGTGTGGATTGTTTGCCTTCGGCAACTCTAACTATTTTTGTTCTCATGACTTTTAAGAATTAAAAAAGCCTTCCCGAATTGGGAAGGCTCTTGTTAAACACAAACTAAAAAACTTCCTCAATTTTGAGACAGTTACCACTCGCAAAAGGGTAGTACTGACCGTTGACCTCTTGGAAAAACTCAATCCCAATACACTGAACTACCGAAACATTGGCTCCTAATGTTGGCGCACCTGGTAACGAAGATGTCAAGGTAGAACCTGCATAAGGAGTATCTAACGGAATATAAGTTGAATATTCAACGT
Organism: Chryseobacterium electrogenes; assembly: GCF_053553015.1. Lineage (NCBI taxonomy): Bacteria > Pseudomonadati > Bacteroidota > Flavobacteriia > Flavobacteriales > Weeksellaceae > Chryseobacterium > Chryseobacterium electrogenes. The sequence continues at coordinate 564,211 of NZ_JBNPPB010000002.1, forward strand.
TAGTTAATTCGTTATTAACCATATCTTCAGGCTCATAAGTTCCTGTAGTAGGGTTGTAGGTAAAGTCCGACAAAACCGCCAAAGCGTTAAGCAAACGGAAATGCGTAGAACCCGATGGCGCAGAAATCAAATCAACTGGGTTAAATTCAGCAATGATAAAGTCCGCAGTATTGCGGCTTACATCATGATTTACATCATAAGGAGCATTGAAAATACCACTGATAGAAAGATTCTTGTTAAACTCAAAGCCTTCTAAATATTTTCTTTGGGTAGAAACTTCTACTTTTCGGTAGCCTCTGGCTTCCGTTCCATCCTCCAAATTGATTTTCTTCATAATAGAAGTCAATCGACCTGTAACTTGTGGATCAGTAAATTTCCCCATTAACGCAGATAAAGCCGTTCTCAGAGATTTCCCTGTTTTCGCACAACCTCCGAACTCGTTCATGTTTTCTCTTGTTCTTTCGAACTCTGGGGCAGTTTTCACTTGTTCTGCAGTTGGTCCGCCCACCATACCTGCGAAAAAACCTTGTTGCCCTTTGATTTTGAAATGTCTTACATCGCCAATCGTTCCGACGTATTTCATAAGACCTTTTTGTCTTGCCATGATATTAAATTTTAAATGTTAAAAAATATTGAAAAACTCTGTTGTCTAGACAGATATAAATTTCTTGAATTAACTTTATAAAAACAATAATTAAAATACTGTAAACCAATGAAATACAATGAAATTACACCAAATGAAACGGAAAATAAGAGCAGCTTTAAGGCTCAAGACCAAGAAAATTATTTTCTAATGAAAAACATTCAAATCGAAACCCACATGATTGTGGAAAGGGTATTGGATGGAGATAGCTTAATTGTGAAAGAAGAATTCGGGCAAATAAGCAAAGAAATAAAATTATATGGATTAGATGCTCCCGAAGTAAAGATAAGCCGTAAAACGCTACAAGATGAAGCCAAAAGCCACGTTCCTGCATTTAGGTTGGTGCAGTTTGGACTCATGAGTTTAGATTTTATGTTAACGCTTGTGCCTGTCGGCACACGCCTAACATTAATCACTGAATCCAAACACCAAGTCGATTTCTGGAAACGCCAATTGGCTTATGTTATCTTACCAAACGGCAAATGCTTGAATGAAGAACTTATAAAAAATGGCTATGCAAAGGCTAGCCACGATTATTATTGCGAAAAACTCCCTATTTATCAGAGTTTAGAATTTCAAGCAAAACAACAACACCTCGGAATCTACCTGTTCATCGATGTTTTCTGATTTGTTTTACCTATGTTTAACCCAATGCTAATAAAAAGTAAGAAAACCCTTTATTTAAAGGTAAACTTTTATCGTTTTTGGATAATACAATGTTATCTGCAGCCTTTTTAGTTTTATTTATTTTCTTTAATATTTGCCAAAAGATTTGGAACTGCAAAACTTAAAACAAGTCCAAAAATTGTAATTAGTAATCCTGATATCCACGAGTTTTGATTTTCCATTTCATTTTTTAAAGATTCTATTTCTGTTTTGTTGATTTCCCTTAAAGATTCATCATTTTTTTCTAATTGAGAAATGTCGTTATTCATATTAAGTAACGAAAGTGTTTTTTCAGGATTATCTGAAATTCCTTTTTCAATAACTTCTATTCTATTTGTTAAATCTGCTATATCCGAATTTACAGGGTTATTCTTGGACGAACTTACATTTTGATTTGTTTTTTTGTCAATTTGATTTATTAATGTTTTCAAATTTTTTATTTCAGTTTTAATCGAATCACAATTGCAAGATGATGAAAAAGTTGAGGAGTTGTTTGTTTTTTTATTCAAATTTAGTGAGTAAACCACAGTAATTATTCCAACGACAAGACTTAAAATGGAAAGCATTGAGCTTAACCACATTCTTTTCTTTCTTTCTTTTAAGTCTCCAATTTTATATTTTTGGATTCTTTCTTTTTCAATTTTTTCTTCAGTTTTTTGCTGTGATACAAGGGTTTCATATCTTGGGAATTCATCATCTGGAATTAGTTTTAGGGCCCCATCTGTCAATTCGAAAATTTGAAAATCTTTTCCAAATCCAAAACTTAAAACTAAATAAACAGGTATATCTTCTTGTAAATTTGATAGAAAATCATCTTGATAATAGTTTATTTCATTAATTAAATCACTTTTTTCCGAAGTTGAAGATTTAAATTCAAATAAACATAAAAAATTGTCATTTTCTGTATCAATAACTAATAAATCAGGTCTGAATTTTGGGTGAATTTTAGAGGATTTGAATTCAAACAATAGACTATTTTCAGGATAACCTTTTGATAATAAAAATTCTTTAAAAATATCTATAAATTGTTTTTCCATAAGCGATATAAGGTTGCAGATAACGGGAAAAGTATTGGCGAAGTGCGGGCTTAATTTGAACAAATGTTCAAGTTCAGACCAAACGGAGCCGATGCTTTTTCAGATAAGCTAAGTTAATAAAAAAAGATTATATGAAAAGCAGCGGCGGATAAATATTTCCGCTTTTTCTATTTTATATTTAACCCCGCATTTTGCCAATACAATGTTATCGGCAGTTTTTTATATTTTCCCAAAATAATTTTTTATATGCTTTTCAATAGGAGCATAGAAATAATCTGCAATATGTTCAATTACTCCCAAAATATATTCTTTGAAATCTTCTTCATTTGGTTTTGTATTATTGGCAAAATAATCTTTTTCATAAAACCAATATTTATAAGCCCAATAATTTTCTTCTTCATTAAAAGGATTCTCTTTTTCTCCCTTAAAATACTTTGTATATGAATAAACTTCTTTTTCCATATCAACAATTTATATACATTATTGGGTTTGCATTTCCTTTTTTGAAATAATCTTCAACGGATTTATACTTGTATTTTTTTTGAATATTTATTGACGCAATATTTCCTATAAATTCGACTCTATCATCAATTATTTCTATTTTCCCTCGCACACTCATTGATTCTCCAGCTTTTAACCAGGTTTTTATTTCGTAAACTTCTTGAATAATTCCATTATACACAGCAAAAGCATATTTTGCATTTTTTGCTCTATCAATATTCAATTTCCAATATCCTCTTGTAAAGTCATAAAGTTCCATTTCATTCATCGAATATCTGAAATTTTGATTTATTCTAATAAGTAATGAAGGTTCTTCAATTTGGATTTTTTGCTTAGAATATGCAGAAATAATTTGTTTTATAGTCATTCTTCCAAATTCAGCACTTTTAAAACCAATTTGTTTGTTCGTTAAATTTTTAATTCCCAGCAAATCAATAATTGCAGATTCAATTCTTAAAACTGAATCATCTTCAATTCCATGAATTAAAATTTCAATTTTTGGTTTAAGACCTTTTTCAAGAAGTTCATTGAGGTATTCAACTTTTTCGCATTCCTTTTTATCTTTCAAATGGTCAAAAACTCTATTGCCTTTTCCTTTTCCAACGTAAAATATTTTTTCTGTTATTGGATCTGAATAAATATAAACGTAATTTTTTAAATTCTCAATTACATTTTTAGGAAATTGGTTCATAGACGTGTTTTTGGTAAAATTGCCGATAACGGAAAAAGTATTGGCGAAGTGCGGGCTAAATGGAACGAAAAGTTCAATTTAGACTTAACGAAGCCGATGCTTTTTTCGGATTGTTAAATTACAAAAAATATAATACGAAAAAGCATCGGCGGATAAATTTTTCAAAACTTTCAACTTTGTACTTTCTCCCGCATTTTGCCAATACTATGTTATCTGCCGTTTTTTTTAATCCTCAACAGCGTTTTTCGTTTTGGTGGATATCAAATTGAATTTTTTTCCATCCCATTTGTAATAGTAAAATGTCAATTTAATTTTTTGTGTATCTGTGCTTTGATTATATTCACCTACTCTTTGGCACTTAAAAGTAACAAAAAGATTACTATTCTTTTTGTGAAATATATTGTCATTGTCATTATAAGCGCAATCACGAATTGCATTTTCTTCAGTTAATGGTAAAGGGATAATTTTTCCAGTTTTTGCATCAACCATTGCTCCTTGTGTCATTCCCATTCCAGCACCCCAAAAAGTCATTACGTAATGACCTCCGAAATTTATTGGCTCAGACTTATATTGTTCAGAAATAGCAGTTTTGTAAGTTTTTCCGAGAGAATGACTTGCAAGATTAAGTTTGGCTTTTGAATTTTCCACTATTGCAGGATATTTGCTGAAATTAATTCCCTCAATTGAAGTGTCATTAATTTGTGCATTTACATAGTTTAGAGAAGCGAAAGAAATCGCTAAAGTCAAGATAGTTTTTTTCATTTGTTTATTATATTAAAGTTCTATTTGGCACGCTTTTTGTCATGTTCCAAAATAGGTTGACCATTTTTGGGGTTAATTATAAATTCAAATATAGTTGATTTTTGTTTTTTTTCGAGAATAAAATTTGGAAAAATTTCCATTTCTTTTTCCATCCAATTTTCCCACATTTTATTTCCCGCTCTGTGCGTAGGTTTTTCGACAACATTATGCGGTTTTTCTTTTATAAGAAACATATTTTGCTTCATTGTAACTGTTGTGAGCCTCTTCTGGAGTTCTAAATTGAAGGGACCAATGCAGTCTTTTTTCGTTGTAAATTCTGACCGCTTGTGCAATCATTTTAGAGGCTATTTCTTTGTTTTTAATGGTTTCTTTTAATCCAAATTCATATTTCAATATTCCGTTAATTCGTTCTGCAACAGCGTTTTCATAGGGGTCTGATTGCTGAGTAGTGCTTAACACAAAACCATTTCTTTCAGCATACTCAGAGAAAGCTGGACAACAATATTGGATTCCTCTGTCGCTATGATGAATTATGTCTTTGAAATGAAATTTGCAATTCTTTTTAGCTATTTTCAGGGCATCTAAGACGAGTTCTACCTTCATGTGATCTGCATAAGCGTAACCCATTATTTTCTTCGAATAAAGATCCGTAACTAAAGCCAAATAAGTATGTCCCAGATCTGTTTTAATGTAGGTAATATCGGCTACTAAAGCCTGTTCTGCATGGGTTATTTCAAGTTCTTTTATTCGGTTTGGAGATTTGTAAAAGCCATGTTTTGAGTCTGTTGTGATGTGGAAGCGTTTGGTTTTCTTCACCAGCATTCCATGAAAACGGAGTAGGGAGTTGAGTTTATTTCGTCCCATTTTTATTCCGTTTTCTTGAAGTTTAGGAGCTATTTCTTCGTATAATTTTACAGTTCCTGTTTTTCGTCTTTCTTGTCTGATTTCTGCTACCATTTTTAAAACGATTTCATGTTGATGTTCAAGAGTGTTTTCTGCCTTTATTCTCTGGTAATAGGCTTGTTTAGTGATCCCGAGAGATTGATAAATCCAACGTTTCTTAAAGGGCTTTAGTCCTTTAATTTTTTCTTTTTTCGCTGAATCTCGTTTGCCAATTTCTCGGGCAAGAACTTTTTTGAGAGTTCCTTTCCTGTAACGCGTTCAAACTCGATAATGATGTCTTGTTGAAAGTCTTTAATGCCTTATAAATCGTAGATTTTTTCTCGAAGTGCTTTGATTTCGTCGTCTTTGCTTCTGTATTTTTTCTCAGTCATATAATTGCTTAATTTCTTTTGCCAATAGGCGATGGTGCTTCTGCTAATGTTGTACTTTTTCGAAGCAAAGTTAGCCGATATTAGTCCATTTGCAATTTGGTTGATGACGAAAATTTTGAACTCAAATGAAGTTTCTTTGCCATTTCTTTTTCGACAGGTGTCGTTGTTTTCTGTTTCCATAGGATACTAAAAGTGTTTAATTTTTAGTCAACCTATTTTGGTACGATAGTTTTTATAAAATGGCAGATAACGGGTTGGGGCTTTGCGTAGTGGCGGATTTTATGTACAACTGTTGATACGAAGCACCAAAGTTCAAATTTAGTAAAAAGTTTCATACGAAGCACTTCGCCCGCCATTACGCAAAACCCCTGTTACCTGCCGTATTTTTATTTTCGCTGTTTTATTTGCATATATGATAATAATTGTCGAATATTGCAATATAAATCCATTGAATTATGTCAAACTGGGATGATAAAGCAAAACGATTACTAAAGTCAGAATTAGTCAAACGTGGCGTGTCGAACACAGATTTGGTTCTGTTATTGAATGAAATTGGTGTTGAAGAAACCAAGGCAGGCATTGATAGTAAAATCAGTCGTGGCAGTTTTAGTGCTACTTTTTTATTGCAATGTCTTACCGTAATTGGTTGTCAGAAAATTGAAATTGAAGATTACGAAAGTCAATTATTAATGGTTGCAGAACCGAATGAACCTTATAAAAAAGTGTAAAATGAAAAACAATACTGTAAAATTCATTGACCTTTTTGCAGGTCTTGGTGGAATTCGATTAGGTTTTGAAAAAGCATTTAAAGATGTAGGGATGAAAACCGAATGTGTGATGACTTCGGAAATAAAACCTTATGCTGTAAAGACTTTGAAACATAATTTCGGTCACGAATTTTTAGCTGGTGATATTTTTGATATTCGCAATGAATTCATTCCCGATTTTGATTTTCTTTTAGGTGGATTTCCTTGTCAGCCTTTTAGTGCAGGCGGAAAACGTCAAGGTTTCTTAGATACAAGAGGAACTTTGTTTTTTGAAATCGAAAGAATATTAAGAGAAAAAAAACCGTATGGTTTTATTCTTGAAAATGTAGAAGGTTTAGTAAAACACGATTTGGAAAACAAAAATGATGAAATTGGCAGAACACTTAAAACCATTTTGCACACACTCGAAAATGAATTGGGCTACAAAACAAGTTGGAAAGTTTTTGATAGTTTGGAATTTGGATTGGCTCAATCTCGAAAAAGAATTTTCATAGTCGGAACAAAAGATGAGAAGATTAATTTGAACGGAAACGAACCACGGTTTAAAGCTTTGGAAAGTGTTTTAGAAAGTGGATTACCAACCTTAAAATCTGATTTTATTGATAAGCTTCTGGCTCATTTTCCGTTTGAAGATTTGTACGGAAAATCTATAAAAGACAAAAGAGGTGGCGACAATAATATTCACAGTTGGGATATTGAAATTAAAGGAAGTGTGTCAAAACAACAAGCCGAAATTCTTAATAAATTGTTTAAACAAAGACGTAAAAAACAATGGGCAGAAGAAATTGGCATTGATTGGATGGACGGAATGGCATTGACTTTAGAACAAATAAATACGTTCATAGACTTGCCAAAAACTGAATTAAAAACCTTATTAGAAGACCTTACCAAAAAAGGATATTTGAAATTTGAGCATCCTAAAAAGTTGGTTAAACTTCAAACGGAAAATGGTATTTCAACTTCACGAGTTTATGACGAAACTAAACCAAAAGGCTATAATATTGTAACTGGAAAATTGAGTTTTGAAATCAACAAAGTACTTGACCCGAAAGATATTGCTCCAACTTTGGTAGCAACAGATGTTTCTCGCTTAGCTGTTCCAGACGGAAACGGTTTGCGTAGATTGACTATTCGTGAAGGTTTACGTTTGTTTGGCTATCCAGAATGGTACGAAATTCCAACAAAAGAATACGATGCTTTTGATTTGTTGGGAAATACGGTTGCGGTTCCTGTGGTGGAATTTGTAGCCAACAAATTAGCCCAAGTTTATGTTAGCGAACTTGTAGTTTAACGCCAGTATGTTCTTCGTAATTTTTCAAAACATTTTGTAACCAATGTCCGTTGGTGTGGCGTGTCTGCGGATATTGGTAACGTGTTTCGTTGAGTGCAGTAAGGAATTCTTCTAACGAATTGAATGGTTTAAAGGTTGTTCTTTCCGAATACCAAGTTGAAGGACGAATATTGTAAATGACGCTTTTCTTCTCCTGAACTTTTAACGGATAAGTTCCGCTCGGACAAGCCAATTCCCAAATCTTTTTTATCCAAACATTTTTAATCGTTATTTCGCTTCCATTCATTTGGTAAGCAAAAATCAGATAATCGGAATTAAGTCTGTAAGCTGAAGTTAAAAGCGAATTGCAGTAAGAGTCGAAGTTAGCCAAATCGAAACCTGGACCTCTGTCCCAATCAAAAGTTTTTACTTCAAGCAAGTCCAGTTTTTTGTTGTGTTTGTCTAAATTGAAATCAGGGAAAACTTGCGAATTTGTATTTTCTTCAAATTCAATTTTTTCCACCATCATCCAAGCTTTCAACCATTCTTGAAGCAAATTTCCAACAGTATCTTTAGTTTCAATAGAAATAGTCAGGTCTTTAAGTGAAAAATTGATAATTCCTTTTTCTCCAATAATCTTGTATTCGTTTACCAATTTATTATAAAGTTCCTGTCCTGATAATTTCATTATTTCCGTTTGTTAAATTTTGTTCAAAGCTACTGATTTTTTCTCGATGTTCGGTCTTGACGTATGGTCGGATAATATGGCAGGTAACGATCAAATTTACGCATTGCGTCAATCCGATTTATATAACTTGCGTCAATCCTAATTTTGATTTATTTTATAATTTTTCATAACTATTTTAAAATAAAATAGTTGGCGTTGTTTTTTAATAATATATTTTTTAGATTTGCGAATGTTATTGGATAATCACATGAAATATTCTGTCATTTTTAAAGAGAAATTAGAAGTATTAAGATATAGCCAATCAACGATAAAATCTTATATTTCTGCACTTTCATTATTTTTTAGAGATATTAAAGGTGTCAACATTGAGGATGTAGATGAGTTGGTGGTAGAACAATATATTTATAAAATGGTGAAAGAAAAAGAAATCTCTCAGTCTTATCAAAAACATACATTGGGAGGTATAAAACTATTTTATGAAGTTGTCTTTAATAAAAAACTTTCTGTATCACATCTTTATCCTAAAAGGGTACAACACTCATTACCGAAATTTTTACATAAAGAAGATATCATGAAGATGCTTAAATGTACTGATAACATTAAGCATAAATCTATCATTAGTCTGTTATATGGATGTGGATTGAGAGTTAATGAGATAGTAAATCTGAAGATTTCTGATATAGATTCTAAATCTAATACCATTGCTATAGTACAAGCAAAAGGAAAAAAAGATCGTTATGTAATGCTCCCACAAAGTATATTGCCATTACTACGTGAGTATTTTACGCAATATAAACCACAGGTATATCTTTTTGAAGGTGCTAAAGGTAGCTCGTATTCAGCAAGAAGCATTCAGCAACTTGTTAAAGAAGCTGCTTTTTTGGCGAAAATTAATAAAATTGTTACGCCACATGTTTTAAGACACAGCTTTGCAACGCATCTTATAGAAAACGGTACAGATATTAGATATGTACAAGAGCTATTAGGCCATAATAATCTAATTACAACCCAGATCTATACGCACATTACGGATTTGTCTAAAAGAAATATCAAAAGTCCTTTGGATTTGTGATGCACATATAACTAATTTAATTATCATTAGTTCTTGATAACGCTCTTATTAGAGCGTTTTTTTTATGTAAAGAAGTCTTATGGATGTTTATGAATTAAGAATAATTTTAAATTGATATAAAATTCTTATTTTTGAATCTCATGTTGCTTCGGATAAAATATTTTTTTTCTATATAGTTAAATGAATTTATATTGCTGTAAAACAGTTTTTTAGTAATTTATTTTATATAAAATTTACAATCTAGGCAACCTTTTTCTAATTTCTGCATCTTATAGATAGAACTAAGTTATGAAAGATAATTTCGAAGCTATTTTTTTACAAGCGCAACAACTTAATCGGCATGCTCAGAAAATAATATACGAGCAATATGCACCGAGGATGTTGGCAATTGCTAAATCTTATGTTGGTAATTCTCAAGATGCAGAAGATGTCCTGTTGCAGGCTTTCTATAAGGTTTTTTGTAAACTTTCTGATTGTCGAGATGCCAATAGTTTTCCGTTTTGGCTTCGGAAGATTGTCGTAAATGACTCTATTTCTTTTCTCAGGAAGAATAGAAATATTCTTTATCTAGAAACCCAGTTTGACGATCAGATTATAGAAAGTACACCAGATATTGAAACAGAATTAAACAATGATATTAACATCGAAGAAATTCTGCACAATATGCCGGCTGGTTATAGATTAGTTTTTAATCTTTCGGTTTTTGAAGATAAAAAACACAGAGAAATTGCAGAGATTCTTAATATTTCTGAAGGAACAAGTAAAAGTCAATTAAACAAAGCTAAAAAATGGCTTTTGGATTATTTTCAACAACAAAAGGAAAAACATTATGCTGAATAATTTGAAATCAAAATATGAAAAATTAGAAGAACTTCCTTCTGATTCGCTTTGGGACAAGCTAGAAGAGCAACTTAATCAAAATCAACCTATATCCAATCTTCCTTCTGAGAAAAAAGATATTTTTGAAAAAAAGTGGAGTAGATATGCAGCTGTAGCTATATTACTTTTGACTTTAGGAAATATTATCTGGATGTTAAGTCCTAAAGAAAAAGAGCAAAATGTTATCGTTAAAGAAATTATTAAAACCGAAATTGTTACAGAGAAACCTGATAAAACTAAGCTAAATGTTACAGAAAATAATATAAAAAATAGTGTAGCAGAACATACTAATTCTAAGGATAAAGCTGTAGCTCCTACAAAAGAATTAGAGCATATTGAAAATCATAATTCTCTAAGTGTAGAACCGAAGATTACAACAACAATTGATAAAAAAGAGGACTTACTGGCTGCGCAACCTAAGATAGAAAATAAAGAAAAGACTAAATATGTGAGCGCTTCGGATTTACTTTTTGGAGTAGAAATAGATAAAAGTAGAAAAGAACAAGCCTCACCCAATTCAAAATTAGGTCTTAATGACCTGAAACATCATCCAAAAGATCAAAATAACTTTAGCCCGAAAAGCCTCAAAATATTCGGGATTACAGTCTACGAAAGTGATTCTTTAACTAAAAAATAAACTTATATATGAAACTGAAACTACTATCTTTAGCACTGCTTTCTAGCTTTGCTACAGCACAAACTACGCTCGATAATCAAGTAAAAGATTATACTAAAAAAATTGATAATATCGTTATCACAGAGAAAACTAAAATGAAAGCCGAATTACAAAAAGTAGACGATGCTTTTCTTTCTGGACAGATTACAAAAGATGAGCAGATTTCTCAGAAAGATGCCATCGCAAAACGATACGAAATCCAAATCAACGATAGAATAGAGCAACAAAGAACACAGATGGATAGTATTACAAAATCTTCTGTTGTAGCATCAGTGTTCGGGATTAATAAAGTTGAAAATCAACAGATCAATTCTAGTAACAGCTTATTAAGCTTGGGGATTAATGTTAAAAAGAAAAATAGTCGCCCATCAATCAATAAGAACACACTTAGTGTAAGTTACGGATTTATGAATCTTGCTAAGGATAAAGGAAGTTTTAATCCCTTTGAGACGGATTCTGAGATGCGCATTGGCAATTCTCATAGTGTGGAGATACAATATCGCAAGGACAGACAGCTGGGATCGCTTTCTAGCCCATTATTTATAAGATATGGATTGGCTTATCGTGCTGATACTTATATGCCGAAAAGGCCACAGATTTTTGTTCAAAATGAAAATCAATTATCGCTTGAGAATTTCCAAAATGGAAGTCTTAAGAGATCAAAACTAAGAAATGTCTACCTAACATTACCAGTAGAATTTCAGTTGGTATTGAATCCTAAATATACAGAATATGAAGGGGGTTCTTATCTTGATACAAGAAAAAAAATGTGGAAATTAGGCATTGGCGCTTATGCTGGTATTAATACAAGAAGCATTGTAAAAGTTAAATATTATAATCCAGAAGGTAAGTTTGATAAGTATCAATATACTTTAGATAATGGCGTAGAACCATTTCTTTTCGGTGGGAAATTGTCGTTAGGTTACAGAGGATTCAATCTATTTATCAAGAAAGATTTCACGCCTATTTTTAATAATAAAGCTTCAATTCCTAATAAAAACGGAATTCAAATTGGGATAGAATTAATGAACATTGACTTCTAAATTATGGTAAACCTAATACTCAGATTTTTCATATTAACACTAGGGATAATTTTATCAATCGTAAAAACTCCCGCACAAAGTAAGATTTCTGGTCGCGTCACTAACGACCAGAATCTGGCTTTGCCTTATGTTTCTATTGGTGTTAAAGATTCTAAAATTGCAAGTGTAACTAAGAAAGATGGCGCGTATCAATTGGATTTTCCTGAGAATGTCACAGCTCAAGATTCAATCATATTCTCTACTAATGGTTATGCAGAAGAGCGATTAAGTTATCAACAATTACTTGCTAATCCTAATATTGTTTTAGCTAAAAAAGAAACAGCCATAGAAGGAATTGTTATTAAATCTGAGAAATTAAAAGATAAAATCATTGGCGAAAAGAGCAGACCTTTTTTGACCTTTACTAAGTTTTTTGATCAGAATGTTCCGACAATAGAGCAAGGCAATCTTTTCTCGATAGAACATACGACAAAGCTCCGGGCTTATAACTTCTTTATCATGCCGAGTTCTAGATTTCAGGAATTGACTTTAAAACTTAATATTTATAATACCAAAAATGGCTTACCTTATCAATCTCTTTTGTCAGAAAATATAACATTTACGACAACAACGACAGGTTGGCAACGCATAGATCTTGCTCAATATCATTTGATTTTTAGAAAAATGAAAGACCTTGCAGTAACTTTACAATTGGTAGATTATAAAAAGTTACCGGATGCTGATTTTGTTTTTGGACTATCTGCGAAAAAAACGTTGTCTCAAAATTTATTATACCGATACCAAAGTCAAGGCAACTGGGAGCAGTTTTCTGGACAATTTATAGCGAATCTAGAAGTAGCAGTTAATAAAAATGCTAAAGATAATGCCGTAGAACCAGAAGACAATATATCAACATTAGAAGATGAAAAGCTTAAAGAACAATTGTTGATTTCTAAATATAAAGATGAAGCTCAAAAATCTGATTATGGCAAAAATAAATCTGGAAAGTTTCTAGATATTAATGATGCTAAAATCTATTACGAGATTTACGGTAAAGGAGAACCTTTGGTGTTATTACATGGTAATGGCGGAAGCATTTCTGATTTTTATAAGCAAATTCCTTTTTTGGCTAAACAGTTTCAGGTTATCGCAATAGACACTCGTGGTCAGGGGAGATGCACCAATCTTTCTGACAAAGATTATACCTATCAACAATTTTCAGAAGATCTTAATCAGCTCATGGATTATCTTAATATTGATATATTTAGTTTAGTAGGATGGAGCGATGGCGGGAATACGGGATTGATTTTTGCGAAAACATATCCTAATCGTGTTAGCAAATTGGTGACAATCGGTGCTAATCTTTTCCCTGAAGGTGTAGAAGATTCTTTACTGACAGATTTTAAAAATCAATACAGTAATCCAGAAAATACGGGAGACAAAAGACTTTTGAAATTAATGTTGACCCAACCACAATTGACAGCTTTGGATCTGAAATCTATCGCAAGTCCAGTCTTGATTATTGCTGGCGAAAAAGATGTTATCAAAGAAGATCACAGTAAGCTTATAAAAAATTCTATAGAAGATTCTGAGTTGTTAATCATTCCTAATGCAGGTCATTATGTTCCCTTTGAGCAACCTAAGATATTGAATGAGTACATTCTAAAGTTTCTAAGAAAATAAAGCTAAAACTAGATTTTTGAATCCTTTAAATATAATTAACATACTTTTTTACAGGTATGTTTTTTTTTGTAATTTGGCAAAAGCATTAATTATGATAAAGAACTTACAACTTATAGGGGTAATTATAGTTGTACTGGGTAGTTTTCTGCCTTTGGTACATATCCCACTGATCGGCAACTGGACATATTGGAAAATAGACCCTTATCTAGCATCTATGATATGGGTACTATCAGCAATGGGGATTTTATTTATCCAGATTAATAAACCGAAAGTCATTAGGATTATCTCTGTGATTTTAATGATACTATTTATTTTTACAATTATTGCAGTAAAGTTTAAGTCATTAGATTATTTTAGTTTTTTACCTTTTAGGTCTTGGCGAAGTGCTTTTGCGGGAATTGTAAAGTTATCTTGGGGCTGGTTTTTTGAGTTTGCTGGTGCATTATTAATGTTATTACCGAGAAAAGGAAATCAAACAGAAATCAAAAATTAAATATCAAAATATAATGAAAGAAGTATTCATCGTTTCTGCTGTACGTACACCAATAGGAAGTTTTATGGGAAGTTTATCAACAGTACCAGCAACTCAATTAGGTTCGGCAGCAGTAAAAGGAGCTTTAGAAAAAATTAATCTTGATCCTAACCAGGTTCAGGAAATTTATATGGGAAATGTCTTGCAAGCTGGCGAAGGACAAGCTCCCGCACGACAAGTTGCTTTAGGTGCAGGTTTGTCTAATCATACGCCATCAACAACTATTAACAAAGTATGTGCTTCTGGGATGAAGGCAGTAACTATGGCTGCGCAAGCCATTAAAGCTGGTGACGCAGACGTTATTGTTGCAGGTGGTATGGAGAATATGTCATTGGTTCCGCATTATTATAATGCAAGAGTGGCTACCAAATTAGGAGATATCAAGATGCAAGATGGTATGGTTGTAGACGGTCTTACAGATGTTTATAACAAAGTACATATGGGCGTTTGTGCTGAGAAATGTGCTACAGATTACGAGATCAGCAGAGAAGAGCAAGATGCTTTTGCCATTCAATCTTATAAAAGATCAGCTGCCGCTTGGGATGCTGGTAAATTTGATAATGAAGTTGTACCAGTAAGTATTCCACAGAGAAAAGGAGATCCCATTGTTTTTTCTCATGATGAAGAATATAAAGCGGTTAACTTTGACAGAATTGCAACGTTGCCAACAGTTTTCAAGAGAGAAAACGGAACAGTGACTGCTGCTAATGCTTCCACATTAAATGATGGAGCTTCGGCGTTAATTTTAGTATCTAAAGAAAAACTAGAAGAATTAGGCTTAACACCTTTAGCAAGAATTGTATCTTATGCAGATGCGGCGCAAGAGCCAGAAAACTTTACCACAGCTCCTGCAAAGGCTTTACCTGTTGCGCTTAAAAAAGCAGGTTTAGAGATTTCTGATATTGATTTCTTTGAGTTTAATGAAGCTTTCTCTGTTGTTGGTCTAGCTAATAATAAGATTTTAGGTCTTGATGCTTCTAAAGTTAATGTTAACGGTGGAGCAGTAGCAATTGGACATCCTCTGGGAAGTTCTGGCTCAAGAATTATCGTAACCTTAATTAATGTATTGAAACAAAATAATGCAAAATATGGTGCTGCGGCTATCTGTAACGGTGGTGGTGGTGCTTCTGCAATTGTTATTGAAAATTTATAATTCTAGAATTAAAATTAATTGATACAACTTGTACAAAAAAACCACCGAATGTTCGGTGGTTTTTATATTTTTGTGTCATTATATACTATGAAAATGTCTGATAATAATATACAACCAACAGAAAATATAAAGAATAATCCTAAAATAATGAAAGCCTGGGCTTATTATGATTGGGCTAATTCTGTTTATTCTTTGGTAATTACTTCCACGATTTTCCCGATTTACTATACGATTCTTACAACGGCGTATAATAAAAAAGAATATATAGAATCTGCAAAAGAGTTTCAAGAAGTGCCGGTTAGGCATATGATAAAGGTATTTGGGGAGAATTATGAACCAGATGCCGTGTTGAGTTTCTCTTATGCGATATCATTTTTCTTGGTCGTTTTATTATCACCATTTTTGTCATCTTTGGCAGATACTATTGGTAATAAAAAATCATTTCTTCAGTTTTTCTGTTATCTAGGAGCGACTTCTTGTATGGGATTGGCAATGTTTACAGGGATGAACAATGTTTTCCTCGGTCTTCTCTTTAGTATTACTGCAAGTGTAGGTTTCTGGGGAAGTTTAGTTTTTTATAATTCATTTTTACCAGATATTGCAACGCCAGATAAGCAAGATGCTTTATCGGCAAAAGGATATATTTATGGTTATGTAGGCTCTGTTTTTTTGTTAATTATTTGTTTATTTTTAATTCAAGGATTAACAGATGATCCGCATAAGCAGAATTTGTTAATTAGAATAACTTTCTTGTTGACAGGAGCTTGGTGGTTCGGTTTTTCACAATATACATTTAAACATTTACCTAAGTTTGGTAATGTTAAAGATAAGTTACCCAAAGATTTGGTACTTTTAAACTATAAAAATATTTTCAAAAAACATGAAGAACAAGGAGGTTTTTGGGAAGTATTGAAAGATAATGTAAGCTTCTATATAGACGTAGCTAAAGAAAGTTTTAGAGAGTTATTTCGTGTCGGGAATAAGTTGTTTTCTGACCGAAATTTAAAATACTTTTTATCTAGTTTTTTCTTTTACAGTGTCGGGATGCAGACTATTTTCTTAATGGCAACACCATTTGGAAGTAATGTAGTTTTCCCAAAACATGACGAAAAGTATAAGCTAATTATTACGATTTTAGTCATCCAAATTATTGCCATTCTTGGAGCTTATTTATTTTCTAAATTATCGAAAAAGATAGGGAATAAGAATGTTATCACGATAGCTGTTATCATTTGGGTGATATGCTGTTTGTCTGCGTTTTCTTTAAATAACGAAAATCCTAATTTGCAATATCAGTTTTATGGTCTAGCAGCATTAATTGGATTAGTGATGGGAGGTTTACAAGCTATGTCTAGATCGACTTACTCTAAGCTTCTTCCAGAAAATTCTATGGAGAATACAACCTATTTTAGTTTTTATGATGTTTTGGAAAAATTAGCAATTATTTGCGGGATGTTGATCTTTAGTGTATTCATTCAGAAATTTGGGAATATGCAATATGCTTTTATTGCGATGTCGGGATTCTTTGTAGTAGGAGCGATTTTAATTCGTTTTGTAAAAGCTAAAATCGGGAAATAGTTGTTTTAACAAAACTATTATTGTATTTAATTGATATAATAAATTTTTAGTAATTTTGCAAAACAAAACACAGAATAACAAAAGATGACAAACCCTTTATTTTACGCTAAAATTCTTCTTTTTGGAGAATATGGTATTATAGAAGATTCGCAAGGATTAACGCTTCCATACAGTTTTTATAAAGGAACACTCAAGTTTTCTGATAACTTTTCGGAGTTTGAGGAAAAATCAAATGCTTCATTACAAAAATATTCAAGCTACTTAACGGATTTAGAGTTACCAACAGATTTTCAGTTGGATATTACGACTTTAAAAAAAGATATAGAAAAAGGACTTTTCTTTGATAGTAATATTCCGCAAGGTTATGGTGTCGGAAGTTCTGGCGCTTTGGTAGCTGCAATTTTTGATAAATATGCTGTGCAAAAAAGAACGCCAGAGGAAGTTTCTAAAAATGATCTTAAAGAGCTAAAAAAAGTTTTTGGATTATTAGAAAGTTATTTTCATGGCAAAAGTTCTGGTATAGATCCATTAATTTGTTTTATGAATCTTCCTATTTTAATAGAAAATAAGGAAAGCGTAGACAAAGTTTCTATCCCAAAAAGTGAAGAAGGCAAAGGTGCTATTTTCTTAATAGATTCTGGATCTACAGGAGAGACAGGTCCAATGGTACAAATCTTTTTTGAGAAAATGAAAACCGAAGGTTTCCGCAAAACGCTTAAGGAAGAATTTATCAGATATAATAATGCTTGTATAGAAGCATTTCTAAAGAAAGACATGAATCCTTTTTTCAGAAATCTTAAGAAATTATCGGTATGGGCGTATGATCATTTTAAACCGATGATCCCAGAGAGCATCTATAAAGCCTGGAAAAAAGGTATCGACAGTAATGCTTATTACCTTAAGTTGTGCGGCAGTGGCGGTGGTGGCTATATCTTAGGATTTACAAAAGATTATGACAAAGCAGAGAAAATGCTTGCTGGATTTCAGAAAGAAATTATTTATAGATTTTAAATTATAATATAGTGCATGAATAACGCTCCAAAAAAAAATAAAAATTTTGCCTATCGATTGTCTCAATTGATGGGCTTTATTTTGGGGGCACGTTTTTTTGTAACGCTATTATTAACATTTGCGTTATACGTCTCTACTTTTTTTTTATTTAATAGAGAAGAAAGTTTTAAGACTTTCGTGTTTGATTATCATGTTCACCTTATTATTTTCTGTGCTGTATTAAGCATCTTAGCAGGAGGGATAATTAATCAGTTTTACGATAGAGAAAAGGATAAAATAACACAACCATTTAGGAGCCAGCTACAATCTTTTCTCAAGCAGAAGTACTTTCTTTATATGTACGTTTCGCTTAACCTTTTATCGTTAGGTATTGCTGCCACATTATCTTGGCGTGTATTGGTGTTTTTTATTTTTTATCAATTTTTACTATGGTTCTATAGTCATAAGCTTAGCAAAATTCTTTTTGTAAATAACCTTACACTAGTGAGCATAACGATGTATCCATTTTTTGGAATGCTGGTGTATTACAGGACTTTCACCCCGAAAATATTTTTCATGGCGATTTTCTTGTTTCTGATCTTGACAATCGTAGATATGATAAAAGATCTATTGACAAAAAATGCAGATAAGGTTTTTGGATATCATACCATTGCTAACAGTTTTAGTCCCAAAATTGCAAGAAATATCATCATTGTATTATGTTTAATTTGTTTTGTCGTATCGCTTGTCATTACAGAAGGTATAGGATTAAGAAGCATTATGGGGTGGTATTTTTATGCAGGATTATTTGCCTTGATGATAACTATTTTCTTATTATTCAGAAACCGGAAAAATGACAAATTTATATCGCTCAATTTTCTGAGATTATGGATTATGATGGGGATTATTGCGATGTTATTAGATGGGATATCTAATAAGTATAATTGGCTTATATAGCATTATAAGGAGCCGAGAACCTGCTTTCCACTGTATCTTTCCACTGCTCACTCGGACGGCTCCGCTCCGCTCCGCCGCCTCACTCGCCCTGTAAAGGATGCCGTTGCAATCAGGGCTAATATTTCGGTTATTAATAAAAAATATTTTTTCAAGAAAGTCAGACTTATAAAAATCAGCCTATATTATTGAGTATAAAATCATATCTTTGCAAAAATTTTAGAATATGAGCAGAAACGAAAGAAATTCTTCAGATAGAAATAAAAAGACAGGAAATTTTGGAGGGAAGAAGTCTTCTGAAAATTCTCGTGGCTCAAGAACCGACTCCAAAGGCGGTTCAAAACCATTTAGTAAAGACTCCAAATTTGGGCGTCCTAAGACAACACGTGGTTTCAGAGGCGTAGAAACTTTTGAGAACGGCGAAGCAAAATTTGAGCCTTTAAAGAAAAAACCGTATCATACTTTTGATAAAGAAAAAGCAGCAACAGAGCGTACTAAATCTTTTATCCTAAAAAGAAGATTCGAAAAAATAGCCAAAGAAGTTCCGAAAGATACCATAAGACTTAACAAGTATATTGCTAATTCTGGTATCTGTAGTAGGAGAGAAGCAGACGAATTGATTACCCAAGGTTTGGTAGAAGTTAATGGCAAAGTAGTTACAGAAATGGGCTATCAAGTACAAAAAGTAGACAGAGTTGTTTTTGATGGGCAGAGTATTACGCCAGAAAAGCCAGTTTATGTATTACTTAACAAACCTAAAGGTTATATCTCAACAACAAAAGATGAGAAAGCTAGA
Organism: Chryseobacterium electrogenes; assembly: GCF_053553015.1. Taxonomy (NCBI): domain Bacteria; kingdom Pseudomonadati; phylum Bacteroidota; class Flavobacteriia; order Flavobacteriales; family Weeksellaceae; genus Chryseobacterium; species Chryseobacterium electrogenes. The sequence goes on from NZ_JBNPPB010000002.1 coordinate 583,845, forward strand.
AAAACCGTAATGGATTTAGTGGCTAATGCGTCTCCTTATCGTGTTTTTCCTGTGGGAAGATTAGACAGACAGACAACAGGCGTTATTTTATTAACTAATGACGGTCATATTACCAAAAAATTGACGCATCCAGCTTTTAACATGAAAAAAATCTATCATGTAACTTTGGATCGTAAGTTATCAGTAGAAGATCTTCGTGCTATTGGAGAAGGGATAAGATTAGAAGAAGGCGTAGCAGAAGTAGATAGCATCTCTTACATCGAAGGAAAACCAAAGAACGAAATCGGTATCGAAATCCATATCGGTTGGAATCGTGTGGTAAGACGTATTTTCCATAAGTTAGGTTATGAGGTAGAAGCCTTAGATCGTGTGATGTTTGCTGGATTAACTAAGAAAAATATCAAGCGTGGACATTGGAGAATTTTGACAGACCTAGAAGTTAATACTTTAAAGATGTTATAATCCTGATAAAAAAATATAAAAAAGAGAACTCAATTGAGTTCTCTTTTTTTTGTAATAATAATATTGTATTTTAATTTTTAGAAAATATAAGATACGCCAGCCTGAGTAAAGCCTCTTATACCAATACTTGGCTCTAGAAAAACACCAAAATTACCACCATATCTTACCCCAATTGGCATAATATTAAAGGCGAAAAAAGTATCATTTTCTTTAGTGACTGATGATGTACTATTGGCTTTGTATTCTGTATTTCGGAACAATACACCCGCAGAAACCCCAGAATAGAATCTGAATTTACTGTCTGCATCTGACCAGAAATAGTCAACCTTAGGTAAAATAGAAACATAAGATTGTTTGTCAATGCTAGATTGACTCTCATTAAAAGATTCTAAATTAGCTTCTAAGCCATAACGCCATTTCATATCGCTGTTATACATTGCAACACTAATGTTCAGCACACCATTGCTTTTAGGATAGCTTACCTCTCCTCCGAAGATCACGGCTCCTGCCGTACTTCCTATTCCTTTTAATAAAGAATCCGTTGTGCCAAATAATGACGGAGAACCATATGCTACAGAAACTTCATATTTTTGGGCATTTAGAAATGAAGCTGTTACCAAGGGTAACAGTAATAATAATTTTTTCATGGAAATTAGTTTTATAATTTAGACAAATTTAATAAAAACAAATTAATTGAGTCTGTAATTTATAAATTATGCATTTATTAACATGAAAATGTTTATGTTTTGCTTTTATTATTAATATTACCCTAAAATACTAACGCCGTTTTGTAATAAATCAAAAATAGTTGCTTTGTCATTGTCAGGTTTTAAATTAACCGCTTTTGTACCATTAAAGTGCATACAAGTTATAAAGCCTTCTTTAACAGAATCTGTACAGGTGAATTTTACGCAATAATCCATTGCCAAGCCAACAACTTCTACTAATTGGATGTCATGATATTTAAGATAATCTCCCAATCCAGTTTTCATGAAGTGATTGTTATCCTGAAAACCACTATAACTATCAATCTCTACATTTGTTCCTTTTTGGATAATTTTAGTAGCCTTGCTAATATTTAGGTTCTTATGAAATTCTGCGCCAAATGTACCTTGTATACAATGGTCAGGCCACATAAATTGCGGTATTCCATTTAAGATAATATTCTCTCCAACTTTACGATTATTATTACTTGCAAAAGATTTATGATTTGCTGGATGCCAATCCTGAGTAAGTATAATCTCATCATATTGATTATCATCCATTAATAGATTGATATATGGGATAATATCATTGGCATTAGGCACTGCAAGGGCACCGCCTTCACAAAAATCATTCTGTACATCAACAACGATAAGTGCTTTTTTCATAGTGTAAAAATTATGTTAGCTATTTATAGTTATACTCAAACATCAATTGTACCAATTGGTTAAAGTTTTACAAAAAGAAACAAATTGTCACACTTTTTGATGATAAAGAAAATAACAATTTGTTTTTGAAAAGAATTGACTAATTTTATACTTTAAATATTCACTACGTAATGAGCCTAAATTTTGATAAACATCTTTCAGAAATATTAGAAGTCCCTGAGAATTCTATTAACCTATGTTCTGAATATTATAAAATTAAACGTTTCAAAAAAGGTGAGATGTTGCTAAGAGAAGGAGAGGTCTCAGATGATCGTTACTTTGTAGAAAAAGGTTTGTTAAGAATGTTTTCTATTGATAAGTTAGGCAAGGAGCATGTCATACAATTTGCACCAGAAGGTTGGATTATTTCTGACTCAACAAGCCAAATACTTAACGAGAAATCTAGATTTTATATAGAAGCTATAGAAGATTCTGAAGTGGTACTTATACCAGAAGATTTTTTTGTTAAACTCTCTGATTTTTATCCTCAAGTCGCAAAAAAAAATCAGACCTTAATGTTTAATCACATAAAAAATCTTCAGAATAGGGTTAATTCATTAATTAGTACTACTGCGGAGGAGCGTTACATGGACTTTCTTAAAAAGTATCCCAATATAATGTTACGTGTACCACAATGGATGGTTGCATCTTATCTAGGTATTACGCCAGAAAGCTTGAGCCGAGTAAGAAAAGAATTAGCTAAGAAGAATTTTCAAATTTGAAAATAAAAAAGGAACAGTTTTTCTGTTCCTTTAATTTTATCTTATAGTTTTCTACAACGGAATATTACCGTGTTTTCTATTAGGTCTGTCTACAAATTTATTTTCTAACATTGCGAAAGCTTTTATTAGTTTTCTACGTGTATCTTCTGGGAAAATAACTTCATCAATAAAACCTCTTTGTGCGGCTGTGTAAGGATTAGCGAATTTTTCTGCATATTCCGTTTCTTTTTCAAGAAGCTTAGCAGCAGGATCTTCTGCTTCTGCAATTTCTCTTTTGAAAATGATTTCTGAAGCACCTTTTGCGCCCATTACTGCAATTTCTGCAGTTGGCCAAGCGAAGTTCATATCGGCGCCAATATGTTTAGAATTCATAACATCATAAGCTCCGCCATAAGCTTTTCTGGTAATTACTGTCACTTTTGGTACTGTGGCTTCGGATAAAGCGTATAATAATTTGGCACCATGAGTGATAATTCCGTTCCATTCCTGATCTGTTCCTGGTAAAAAGCCTGGGACATCTACCAATACTAATAATGGAATATTAAAAGCATCACAAAAACGGGTAAATCTTGCCGCTTTTACCGAACTGTTAACATCTAGACAACCTGCTAAAAACATTGGATTATTAGCGACTATACCAATGCTTCTTCCTGCAATTCTTGCAAAGCCAACAACAATATTTTCAGCATAATTTTTATGAATCTCAAAAAATGAATCTTCATCAATCAAATGATTAATAACCTCGTGCATGTCATAAGGTTTATTTGCGTTGTCAGGAATAATATTTTTAAGATCTTCACGTAACTCTTCGCCTAAAGTATAATCTAAGTGTTGTGGAACTTCTTGATTGTTTTGTGGTAAATAACTGAGTAAAGTTTTGACATCTTCAAGACATTCTATATCATTAGCTGATGTTGTATGAGCTACGCCAGACTTGGTAGAATGCGTAGATGCGCCTCCCAACTCTTCGGAAGTTACGCTTTCGTTGGTGACAGTTTTTACAACATTAGGTCCTGTAACAAACATATAAGACGTATTTTCTACCATCATTGTAAAATCTGTCATTGCTGGAGAATATACAGCACCACCAGCACAAGGTCCCATGATCGCAGAAATCTGAGGAATAACACCCGAGGCCTGAACATTTCTAAAGAAAATATCCGCATAACCACCCAGAGATCTTACACCTTCTTGGATACGAGCCCCACCAGAATCGTTGAGTCCCACCATAGGCGCGCCAACTTTTACTGCCATGTCCATTACCTTGCAAATTTTCTCTGCATGAGTTTCTGATAAAGCACCACCAAACACGGTGAAATCCTGTGCAAAAGCATAAGTTAATCGCCCATTAATAGTGCCATAACCAGTAATAACACCATCGCCTAGATAATATTCTTTATCCATCCCAAAATCTTTGGTACGATGTGTGACAAAAGCGCCAATTTCCTCAAAAGAGCCTTCGTCAAAGAAATAGTCTATACGTTCTCTTGCCGTTAGTTTTTTTTTGGAATGTTGCGTTGCTATCCTTTTTTCGCCGCCGCCTAACTTTGATTCTGCTATTTTACTATTTAATAAATCTATTTTATTCTCCATGATTTGATTTAGAATTAATTAGGAATACGCAAGGTTTTTTGATCTGCCAAATATTTTTTCAAAGCGACTAATGCTGCAACTTCGGCTTCTTTAGCTTGAGTATCGATAATAATTTGAGGACTGTAGTATTTTTTAACAAAATTAGTATCGAAATTACCAGAGCGGAAAGCTTCATGATCAAACACAAAACTACCAAATGGTAAAGTTGTACTTACGCCTTCTACTTTATAATTTTTGATAGCTTCCAGCATTTTTTCTATAGCTTCATTACGATCTTTACCATGGACAATTAGTTTTGACAACATCGGATCATAATATATCGGTACATCCATGCCTTCTGCAAAACCGTCGTCCACGCGCACGCCATCGCCAACCGGCGGTTGATAGGTTGATAATTTCCCAACACTTGGCAAGAAATCGTTAAGCGGATCTTCGGCATAAACTCTCAATTCTAAAGCGTGACCATTAATGCGCAAGTCTTCTTGCTTTATGGGTAATGCTTCACCACGCGCCACACGGATCTGAAGCTCTACTAAGTCTATACCAGTAATCATTTCGGTTACGGGATGTTCTACTTGCAGACGTGTATTCATCTCCAGGAAATAAAAATTTTTGTTTTCATCCAAAAGGAATTCTACTGTTCCTGCTCCTAGATAATCACAAGATTTTGCAACTTTAACAGCCGCTTCTCCCATAGCTTTTCTAATTTCTGGCGAGATAACGGCAGATGGCGCTTCTTCCACAACCTTTTGATGACGACGTTGGACAGAACATTCTCTTTCGAATAAATATAAAATATTGCCATGATTGTCTGCCATCACTTGGATTTCGATGTGTTTTGGTGAGGTTACATATTTTTCAATAAAAACAGAACCGTCCCCAAAAGCAGATGTGGCTTCAGAAATCGCACGTTGCATTTGGAATTCAAACTCGCCTTCATTTTCTACCACACGCATTCCTTTTCCGCCGCCGCCAGCAGAGGCTTTAATTAAAATAGGAAATCCAATTTCTACCGCTACTTTTTTTGCTTTTTCGACATCGCTAATGGCTTCGTCAAGACCAGGAACCATTGGGATATCGTAGGCTTTGACAGCTTCTTTTGCCGCCAACTTGCTTCCCATGATATGAATAGCCTTGGATCTGGGACCGATAAAAGTAATATTGTTAGCTTCTGCTTTCTCGGCAAAAGCTGCATTTTCTGACAAAAAGCCATAACCAGGATGGATACCATCTACATTAAGTTTTTTGCAGACTTCAATAATTTTATCACCTAAAAGATAAGATTGATTAGATGGCGCTTCTCCAATACAAATAGCTTCATCAGCAAATTTTACGTGAGGCGACTCTCTATCTGCAATCGAGAAAATAGCAACAGTTTTGATTCCCATTTTTTTTGCGGTTTTCATCACTCTTAATGCAATTTCTCCTCGGTTAGCTACGAGTATTTTTTTCATTTGTGTCTGGCTTTTATTCGAATTCTATTAATAACTGTCCTTTGTCTACGGCTTGTCCTTTGGTAATAGCAATAGATCTAATTATGCCTGTTCTTGGTGAGTAAAAGCTATTTTCCATTTTCATGGCTTCTAAAATTAGAAGATTGTCGCCTTCGTTAACTTGGTCTCCAACTGATACGGCAATTTCTAAAATCAATCCTGGCATTGGTGCTTTGATGACGTTGACTTGTTTTGATTTTCCAATTTCAAAGCCCATTTCTTTTATCAATTTATCCAAATTATTATGGATATCAACTTCATAAATCGTGTTGTTAATGCTTACAGTATATTTTTTTTGATTAAAATCAGACTCTACAATTTTTGCTGTAAATGATTGGTCATGCAACAAGATATGAAAGTTTTCATGATCCAGACTTGCAACATCGGCAGTATCTAGTTGTTCTTCCGTCCAATTGAAATCGTAAGTTTTATTAACAGATATGTTGAATTTTTTTTCCATAGAATATTTGGTTTGATTATTTAAAACTAAAAAACCATTTCTGGCGTATTTTCATCAGCTATTAATTTGCCTGCGGTTGCCTGTCTTATGTCTTCTACAGTAACGCCTGGTGCTCTTTCTAATAACTTGAAGCCGCCTTCTTGCAATACATCATACACACCTAATTCTGTTACAATTTTCTTAATACATCTAACGCCCGTAAGAGGAAGTGAGCACTCAGAAAGTAACTTGCTTTCTCCATACTTGTTGACTTGTTGCATCGCGACAATAATATTTTTGGCAGAAGCTACAAGATCCATAGCGCCGCCCATACCTTTAACCATTTTACCGGGGATTTTCCAGTTGGCGATATCGCCATTTTCTGAGACTTCCATCGCTCCAAGAATGGTTAGGTCTACTTTCTGAGCTCTAATCATCCCAAAACTCATAGCCGAATCAAAAATAGAAGAGCCAGGAAGCGTTGTAATTGTCTGTTTTCCTGCATTGATTAAGTCCGCATCCTCTTGACCTTCAACAGGGAAAGGTCCCATGCCGAGAAGTCCATTTTCTGATTGTAATACGACGTTAATGCCTTCTGGGATGTAGTTAGCTACCAATGTTGGAATCCCAATCCCTAAATTAACATAGGAGTTATTTTTTATTTCTTTTGCAATTCTTTGTGCAATTTGTTCTTTTGTAAGACCCATTATTAATGAATTATTGTGCACTAAAAATACATTTTTTTCAGAAATGAGAACCTATAAAAGAAAAAAAAGAGTCAATGTTGACTCTTTTATAATTATTTTTTTGAACGTAATGCTGGTGGTGGAGGCGGAGGTGGTGGGGTCTCTCCTTTGCCAATGAATTCTATAGTAAATGGAATTTTTAATTCTGAGGCTACAGCTTCACCATTTTTTTGTGCAGGTATCCATGTTATATTTTTTAAAACCTTCTTGATACTTCTGTTAGATTCTAGTCTAAATTTTTCGTTAGCACTTTCGGTTCTTACTCCTTGTAGCTTACCATATTTATCAATTATGATAAACGAATTTGCGTTTAGTTTTCCGTAAATATTATCAAATTTGCTAATGTCAAATTCATTAGATAAAGCATTTCTTAACGTGGTCATTCCGCCAGGGAATTCTGCTTGAATATCAACTTTGTCAGCATTATAATTTTTAATTGTATCTGTTAATGCCTTATTATTGAGTGGAGAAGATAGTTTTGTTTTGCTTTCTAATAAAATTGGTGTTTTTACTTTTTCTGCAAAGGCAAAAATTATCGCTCCAGAAAATAAGACACTACCTAATATTCTTGCGGTAGATCTTTTTGGGTTAGTGTTCATCATAATAAATCTTTTTTTGGTGTTGTTATGTCTTTTGAGTGTTTGTACTAATGGCGAAAAATTATTGGTGATTTCATTATAAATTATTTTTTGATAATTCTTTATTGATGTTGATTCTAAAACTTTATCATCAGCTAAAAACTCGTGGTTGGTACATATTGCAGATTTGTAAAGATAAAGCGCGGGATTCAGCCAAAATAAAGCCTTAATAATTTCTATTAAAATAATGTCATAACTATGATTTTGATCGATATGAGCTTTTTCGTGGATGATAATACTGTCATCAATTAATTGGTTTTCGTAAAGATTTTGATTTAAATAAATGGTATTAAGGAAACTAAAAGCTGTTGTTTTTTGCGTTAATAAAGCAATGTCAAATATCTTATTCTTTATAATTTTAGCATGCTTTTTTGTTTGAAATAGTTTGAAAATTTGATAAACTAATTTCATTATCAATATAAAAGTCACAATGTAATACAAAGAGGAAAGAATTACTAACCAATCCATATTTTTGACTTCTTTAATTGATGAATTAACAGTTGTTAAAGTTATTCCTGTAGTTTTATCTTCAACATAATAAGTCCCGATTGGAATTTCTAAAAAAGGAATTATCCCTGCAATCAAAAGACTTCCCAGTAAAAAATACCGTTTGAAATGATGGTTTTTTTGACGTTCTAAAACTAAATAATAGAATGCTATCAATAGAGAAGTGGCTGCTGTAAATTTTATATAAAGCAATATCATGGCTCTGTGTTTTCTATTTTATCATCAATAATATCACGTAATTCTTTCAATTCTTTTTGGCTGAGCTTAGTATTTTGAGTGAAAAAGGAAGCAAATTGACTCGCAGAATTACCAAAAAAATTGTTAATCATACTTTTCATTTCAGAAGAAAAATAGTGTTCTTTATCAATCTTTGGATAATATTCTCTAGAATTACCAAATAATTTGTAGCCTACAAAATCTTTGTTTTGCATCCTTTTTAATAGCGTTGCAATAGTTGTTGTAGCAGGTTTTGGGTCAGGAAATTCTTCTATAATATCTTTCATAAAAGCTTTTTTCTGCTCCCAAAGGATTTGCATTACTTCTTTTTCTGCGTCTGTTAATTTAATTTTCATTCTACAATTAATTATCTTGCTCTACAAATGTAGAATTAATTTTTAATTACACAAATATTTAATTCTTAAATTTGTAAAAAATAAAAAATGAGTTTAAAAATAGAATCTTTACAAGAACACGAGATTAATCTTGTATTGCCGATGATGAAAGACTTTTATGAAATTGATAATTATGCTTTTGATGAAAAATCAACAGAAGAAAATTTTAAAATTTTTATAAAAAACGAGACTTTAGGCCAAGCATTTTTGTTAAAAGATGGTACAGATGTCGTAGGCTATATGATTATGAACTATATTTTTAGCTTCGAATTTGGCGGAACAATGTGTTTCCTGGACGAATTATATATAACGCCAGAAGCTCAAGGGAAAAAATATGGTGGATTGGCTGTAGAGTTTTCGCAAAAATTTGCAAAAGAAAAAGGTCTGAAAATGATGTTTTTAGAAGTAGAACATCATAACGAAAGAGCGGTGCATTTATATAAAAAATTAGGATTCGAGATGCATAAGAGAAATATTATGACCTACGAACCCTAATTGATTTCTTATAAGCAAAGGCTCAAAGTTAAATCCTTTATAAAACTGTTGTAAGTCGCAAATTAATATATTTTATTTTGCGACTTTAGGTTTAAGATCTAATTCAATGTTTCGTTGATCTTAGGATAATCTGAAATTTTCTTGAAGACAAAACGATTACTTTCTTTTAATTTTTGAATGAAAAGATCCAGTTCTTTAACAGAGTTTTCATCATGAAGATATTGATCGTGCGTTAGCAAGACCAGATGTCGCGGTGTTTTTTCTAGGTCATTAAAAAATATACTGTCTACTTTTTTCAGCATATCTTGATGATTGTTTTTAAGTTTCATTTGCGGACTTCCGTGCCATTCTAAGTCCCAGCCAATAAGTTTGAAACCAGCAGTTTGTAGTTGGTCTGCAGCGATTTTAGATGCTTTTATATCGGTAATATTAATACCATTAATTCTCCAAATATTACGTCCAGGTGTTCTGGCGATAGGATTTAGAAGTTTTAGGCTATCTCTAACAATTTTAAAATCATGGACTACTTTATCAGGATTTTGATAAAATTTAGCATATTTATTATTAGCATGACTGTAGCTGTGATTAGCAATTTCTATTAACGAATCTTGCTGTAGATCTGCATAATCTAGTTTTTGCTTATTGCTGCTATTAATATGATTTCCGACAACAAAAGAGCTGGCATAGATGTTATGTTTGTTAAGAATTTTTATCATATTTTCAGTACCTCTGTTAGGACCATCGTCAAAGGTAAGGTAGATTGTTCTTTTATCAGGATCGTCTATGTTAACACGATTAGGTTGCTTTAATTCGGGGGCATTTTTAGCTAATTCTGGCTGTAACGTATTATTTATATTTTCTTTTTGACAAGACTGAAATGTTACAGTTATTGCAGTTAAAATTACAATAGTGCCAGGAAAGCTTTTGTTGAAGAGCTTTCTAGCTAAAAAATGTTTCATAAAATAAATGGAATTAAAGTGTTAATGAATGTTAATTATCGTCAATAATTCATAACAATTAAAATGCCATATTTTGTTAAAATGAATATTTTGTAAGTAATATTTTTTTTAATTTTTCCATGCCTTCTGTTGCGGACATTTTATAAAAGTTATCTTGAGGAGTCAATTTGTTTTCAAGATGTGGATCTATTACAAAAATTTTGCAGTTTTCTTGGGCACTATGGATAAGTCCGGCTGCAGGATAGACTTGTAACGATGTGCCAACAATCAATAAAATGTCAGCTTGAGATACAATTTTTTCTGCGTTTTCAATTTCAGGAACCATCTCACCAAACCATACAATATGTGGTCTAAGTTGATTGCCGCAATTGTCTTTATCACCAATATTAAGATCTTCTTCCCAAGTGATGATATTGTTGTAATTGTTGATAGGACGGACTTTTTTTAATTCTCCATGAAGGTGAAGTATATTGTTAGAACCAGCCTGTTCATGCAGATCATCTACATTTTGTGTGATAATATTAACTTCAAAGTTTTGTTCTAATTCTTTTAAAATTAAATGTGCTTTATTGGGAAATACGCTCTTTAACTGACGTCTTCTCAAATTATAAAAGTCTAAAACTAATTGTGGATTACGAGCAAAGCCTTCTGGAGAAGCAACATCTTCAATCTTATGATTTTCCCATAATCCATTAGAATCTCTAAAGGTTGAGATGCCACTTTCTGCACTAATTCCCGCTCCCGACAATACCACCAATTTCTTCATAATTCGATTTTGTAATTTGGTTTAAATATAATGAATTGTGAATTGCTGCTGTGCCCCAAGTATTATTAAAAAAAATATAAGTTTCTTGATGAGCATTTTTAATACTTTCTGAGAGATGATCTAAGAAAGCATGATTATATTCAGATTTATAAAGAATAGGATTGCCATGCAGTCTGTAATAGTTGTAAGTGCTATCGTTGTCTATAAAATCATCAGGGATGTCCCTTGGGAAGCTAATCCCGGAGAATGTGATTCCTTTATTATTAAGTAATTTTATAACGTCATTTCGCCACCAAGACGCATGACGAAATTCTATGGTATTTTGTTTTGAAAGATCAATTTGGTTTAAAATTAAATCTAAATTAGATAGATTGAAATCAAATGATGGCGGAAGTTGATATAAGAATCCAGCTAGTTTTTCTTTAAGATGTTGCTGCATGTAGTTGCAAAATTCTATAATATCTTTTTTAGATCGTTGTAATTTTTTTTCGTGTGTAATATTTTTAGGTATTTTGATAAAAAACTTGAAGCCAGACGGCGTATCATCATACCACTTTTTCAAAGTGCCGACTTGAGGTTTTCTGTAAAATGTTAAATTGATTTCGACGGCATTTAGTTGTTGCGCATATAATTCTAAATAATCTTGAGGCTGTGTATGTTCTGGATATAGAAGTCCATTCCAATCAGGATGGTAAAAACCAGAGCAACCGATGTATATATTATTTTTCATACAGCTTTTATTTAAGGTCTAGATTAACAGAATTAAGTCTTAAAGAATTAAGAATTACCGATAAAGAACTCACGCTCATTGCGGCCGCCGCAATCATTGGCGATAACAAAATCCCAAAAAAAGGATAGAGTAGTCCTGCTGCAATAGGAACTCCCAGTACATTATATATAAAGGCGAAGAATAGATTTTCTTTAATGTTTTTCAGGAGTTTTTCGCTGAGTAATTTAGCTTTGGCAACGCCTAAAATATCGCCTTTTAACAAAGTGATTTCTGCGCTTTCTATCGCTACGTCTGTCCCAGTGCCCATTGCAATGCCAATGTTGGATTGAGCGAGAGCAGGCGCATCATTAATTCCGTCGCCGGTCATTGCTACGATTTTGCCTTCATTTTGAAGTCGTTTAACTTTGTTTAATTTATCTTGTGGAAGGCAATTGGCTTGATAATGTTGTATGCCTAATTCTTCTGCGACTGCTTTTGCAGTATGCTCATTGTCGCCCGTCATCATAATAACATCTATGCCGTCATTAATTAAAAACTCAATGGCTTTTTTAGATGTATTTTTAATCTGATCTGTAAAGCTAACAAAGCCCAAAACTTGATTATTTTCTGCGATATAAGAAACCGTATGCGCTTTGGATTGAATATTGATCGCTTTTTGTTTGAGCTGATCTGGAATTGTAATGTTAAATTCTTCCAAAAGACTTTGGTTGCCGAGGTAGACGGTTTGTCCATTAAGGTTTCCTTTAATGCCTTTTCCAGAAATATTTTGGAATTGTTCTATTTTTTCTATTGAAATATTTTCGGATTTAGCTTTCTTGAGAACCGCTGTGGATAAAGGGTGCTCTGAATTTTGGTTCAAAGAAGCTGCGATTTTTAAAACTGAATCTTTATCGGTGTTTTCTAAAATTTCTATATGTTGCAAGGATGGTTTTCCTTCGGTTAAAGTTCCTGTTTTGTCGGTGATTAAAACATTAACTTTATTCATTTGTTCTAATGCTTCAGCGTTTTTAATTAAAATTCCGTTTTTGGCACCTTTTCCAATTCCGACTGTTAATGACATTGGCGTAGCTAATCCAAGCGCACAAGGACAAGCTACAATTAATACGGCTACAGCATTGACAAAAGCGAATAATGTCCGTTGTCCTTCTGGCCCGAAAAATTGCCACAAAATAAAAGTCAGCATTGCAATCGCAATCACCACGGGCACAAATATTTTTGAAACTTTATCGGTTAACTTCTGTATTGGGGCACGACTTCGGCTGGCGTCGTTCACCATTTTTATAATTTGAGATAATAAAGTTTCGTCGCCTACTTTTTCGGCTTTCATTAAGAAAACCTGATTGCCATTAATTGTTCCCGCAATGACTTTATCATCAATATTTTTCTCAACTGGGATCGGTTCTCCTGTAATCATAGACTCGTCAATAGAAGAATTACCATCGATGATTTTACCATCAACCGGGATTTTTTCACCAGGTTTAACCTTTAATATATCATTAAGTTTAACATGATCTAATGCTATTTTTCTTTCAGAATTTCCTTCTACCAAAGTCGCTTCGTCTGGTGAGAGATTCATTAATTCTCGGATGGCATTTCCTGTCTTTTTATGTGCTGCAGCTTCCATTAATTGACCAAGAATGACCAAGGTTAAAATAACACAAACTGCCTCAAAATACAATGGAATATCACCGTCGTGACCTCTGATCTCATGCGGAATAATATCAGGAAAAGTAATCGCTACAATGCTGAACAAAAATGCAGCCGTAACGCCCAAAGCGATTAAGCTGAACATATTTAGATTCCAGGTTTTAAAGGAAATCCAACCTCTTTTCATAATAAACCAACCTGCGAAAAATAAGACTGGCAAAGTGAAAATCAATTCTATGATACCTTGCAATTGGTGAGAAAACGGAAAGTTAATAAACATCCCGCCCATTGACAATACAAAAACTGGAATGGTAAATCCTAGAGCGATTAAGAATTTGTTTTTCAGAATTTTATGTGTATCATCTTCTTCCTCATTTTTTCCGGGATATTTTACCAGATCCATCCCACAAACAGGACAGCCTACGTTAGAATCATAGACTTTGTCACCTTCGCAAAACATAGGACAATAATACTTCCCGGCTTGGCTAGTTATAGGTTCTTGGTTTTTAACTTTTGAATCTTGATTGCTGGATGATTTTTGATTTTTTTCCTCAATCGGGACAAGATACATTTTGCAATCGGGACAACGTTCGCCTTGTGAAAAATAAACTTTGTCACCTTCACATTCCATCGGGCAATAATAGACTGACGACGGCGAAACGCGATCTTGAGGCTTTATAAAGCTTGTGTCTTTATGAGCAGGATCTTCTAATTTATAATTACTAACTGCGGATAAAGCATGGTTAAGTTCTTCTAAAGTAAAGTCTCTGTCAGAGTTGATTGTTGCAGAATTTTTTTCTAAATCAACATATGCGTGTAGTCCTTCTATATGATTAAGCGTCTCGGATATTTTTTTTTGACAGCCAGAGCATGTCATCCCTAAGACGTTGTAAGTACGTTCCATAATCCTTTAATTTGTCGTACAAATGTCAGTATATCAAAAATTATACTGTTATACTTATAAGGATTAAGTTTATAAAATTCAGATTTTGTCGAGTGCTTTTCTGTTGTGTTCTTTAAGTTTTTTAAATTCGGTTGGGGTAAAACCTGTGTTGGACTTAAACTGTGTCGAAAGATGTTGTACGCTTTTGTAGCCTAGTTTTCCTGCAATTTCGGTTAGGTTCAATTCATTGTAGAGTAGGAGTTCTTTAACCTTTTCTATTTTTTGAAGGATAAAATATTGTTCTAAAGTATGATTTTCATTTTGAGAAAATGCTTTGGACAATGCGCTGTAATCTTTATTAATTTGATGAGATAAAAACTCTGACAAAACGAAATTGTCTGAAATATCGAGATCGTGAATTTTTACAATAATGAGATTTTTAATCTTTTCGATAACTTGATGAGAAGAATCTCTTAGACGATCAAAACCATTATCTTGTAATTTTTTTTCTAGGATTAAAATATCATGATCTGACAATGTATTTTCGGTTTCTACCTCACCTAATTGTAAATGGCTGATGTCAATTTTTAAATCTTTGAAAATATTATCAACCGCAGTAATACAACGATTGCAAACCATATTCTTGATAAATATTTTCATAAATTAAACCTCTAAAAATTGAATAGACAAAATTACGCTATTCCTTTATATATCGCAAATGATAAAATATTTGCAGCTAACGATGTTTTGTATGGTATTAAGTTGTATATTTGCACCCGAATTACATAATAATCATTAAACAATATTGGAATGTATTTAACAACAGAAAAAAAAGCGGAATTATTCGCAAAACACGGTAAATCAGCAGCTGATACCGGTAGTGCAGAGGGACAAATTGCTTTGTTCACTTTCAGAATTAATCATTTATCTCAACACCTTAAAGCTAATCACAAAGATTTCAACACTGAGAGATCTCTAGTGAAATTAGTAGGTAAGAGAAAAAGATTGCTAGATTATCTTAAGAAAACTGAAATCGCAAGATATAGAGCGATTATCGCTGAACTTGGAATTAGAAAATAATTCTAAGGCAAAAATCTACAGAAGCAACTCCGAAACGAGTTGCTTTTTTTAATTTTACTATTTTTAAAATTCATTATCAATGAGAATAACTGAAGATAATCAAGAAAGGTTAACAGTATTAGAGAAAATAGCAAATGGTATAATGTGGTGGATAGGCTCTATCCCGTCGCTTGTTGTGCATACTGTTTTCTTTGTATTATGTTTTGCTTTGCCTGTTTTTCGGCTTGTTGACTGGGATCATATGTTGTTAGTTTTAACAACATTATTGTCTTTAGAAGCAATTTATTTAGCGATTTTCATTCAGATGTCGGTTAATAAAAGTTCTGTTCAGATTGTAGAAATCCAAGAAGATATAGACGAGATCCAAGAAGATATTGAGGAGATCAGTGAAGATATTGAAGAAATTAGCGAAGATATCGAGGAGATTAATGAAGATATTGACGAGATCCAAGAAGATATCGAAGAAATTAATGAAGACGAAGATGATGAGGATCACAGCGATAGAGCCAGAACTGTAATGCTGAAAAGTAAGGTTTCTACTAATAGAAATGAAATAAAACAATTAAGAGATAAGATTAAAGAATTAGAAAATCTGATTGATAAAATAAGAGAAAAAGACTAGAAGTTAAGCGGTTAACTTTAATTTTAGACTTTATAGTTTCAACCTAAAATTTTAATCAAATTTCATTATATTTGCACGGAAATTTAAAGAATTTAAATATTAATCGCAATCATACGGATTGCAAAGACGAAAACAAATTTATGAGTGCACCACAAGCAATCACTGAGTTAATTACTCTTGCAGATGGCAGAGAAATTACTCTAGAAACAGGGAAATTGGCGAAACAAGCTGACGGATCTGTTGTTGTAAAAATGGGCGGAACAATGCTTTTAGCAACTGTTGTAGCCAATAAAGAAGCCAACCCAGGTGTTGACTTTTTACCATTAACAGTAGATTACAGAGAAAAGTTCTACGCGGGAGGTAAGATCCCAGGTAACTTCTTCAGAAGAGAAGCAAGACCATCTGATCAAGAAATCTTAACCATGCGTCTAGTGGATAGAGTACTTCGTCCATTATTCCCAGAAGATTTTCATGCAGAAGTTCAGGTAATGATTTCATTGATTTCTTACGATGGACAGTCTATTCCAGATGATTTAGCTGGATTAGCGGCATCTGCGGCTATCGCTATTACAGATATTCCTTTCAACGGACCAATGTCTGAAGCAAGAGTTGTAAAATTGAACGGAAAATTAGCAATTAATCCTAATTATGAAGATTTAGCAAACGCTGAATTAGACATAATGGTTGGTGCTACAAAATCTTCTATCGTAATGGTAGAAGGAGAAATGAAAGAAATTTCTGAGCAAGAAATGTTAGAAGCTATTCAGTTTGCTCACAAAGAAATTATCAATCAAATTGAAGCTCAAGAAAGATTAGCGGCTAAAGTTGGTAAATCTTTCCCTAAAAGAGAATATAACCACGAGAATCACGACGAAGAAATCCGTGAGAAAGTGTGGAAAGAAACTTACGATAAAGTTTTTGAAGTAGCTAGAACGCCTTCCGCTAAAGAGGAAAGAAGTGAAAAATTCAAAGCTGTATTAGTAGAGTTTTTAGCTCAATATACAGACGAGGAAGAGTTGGCAAGAGTTACACCTTTTGTTAAAGTATATTACCACGATGTAGAGAAAGAGGCGATGCGTCAGATGATTTTGGAAGACAATATTCGTCTTGATGGTCGTGATCCTAAGACAATTCGTCCAATTTGGTCAGAAGTAGATTACTTACCAGGAGCGCACGGTTCTGCAGTATTTACAAGAGGAGAAACTCAATCGTTAACTGCTGTGACTTTAGGATCTGTTAAAGATGCTAACATGGTAGATAGCGTGATTACTAACCATGACGAGAGATTTTTCTTACATTATAATTTTCCTCCATTCTCAACAGGTGAGGCGCGTCCTTTAAGAGGAACGTCAAGAAGAGAAGTAGGACATGGTAACTTGGCTCAGAGAGCTTTGGCTAACATGATTCCTGCAGAAAATCCTTACACAATCCGTATTGTTTCTGATATTTTAGAATCTAACGGTTCTTCTTCTATGGCAACAGTTTGTGCAGGTACTTTAGCATTAATGGATGCAGGTGTGCAGATTAAAAAACCGGTTTCTGGTATTGCGATGGGATTAATTACAGATGAAAAGTCAGGTAAATTCACGGTTCTTTCTGATATCTTAGGAGACGAAGATCACTTAGGTGATATGGACTTCAAGGTAACAGGAACTGAAGACGGAATTACAGCTTGTCAAATGGATATCAAAATCCAAGGTCTTTCTATGGATATCATGGAGCAGGCGTTAATGCAAGCAAGAGACGGAAGATTACATATCTTAAATAAAATCACAGAAACTATCGCAGAACCAAGAGAAGACGTGAAACCTCACGCTCCGAAAATGGTAATGATCGAGATCTCTAAAGATTTTATTGGAGCAGTAATTGGACCTGGTGGAAAAATTATTCAGCAGCTTCAAAAAGATACAGATACAGTTATTGCGATTGAAGAAATCGGCGAGATCGGTCGTATCGAAATTTCTGGTGTTGATAGAGAAAAAATCAATGCTGCGATTGCAAAAATCAACGAAATTACTTTTGTGCCAACAGTTGGTGAAGTGTATCAAGGTAAAGTTGTGAAAGTAATGGATTTCGGAGCTTTTGTAGCGATTGCTAAAGGTACAGAAGGTCTTCTTCATATTTCTGAAATCGAATGGTCTCGTCTAGAGAAAGTTCCTTATAAAGAAGGTGATGAAGTTGAAGTGAAATTTATGGGTTATGATGATCGTAAGAAGATGAAGCTTTCTAGAAAAGTACTTCTTCCTAGACCACCAAGACCAGAAGCTAAGCCAAAAGCTGAGAATGCTCCAGCAAAACCTGAAGGTGATAAGCCTGCAGATCAAGCGTAATCATTTTCAATTGATATATAGAAACCACTTCGAAAGAAGTGGTTTTTTTGTTTTTAGCTATTGAATGATTAAGTAAGCAGATTCTTGAAAAACTTGTCTATTTTTCTCATGAAGATTTGTCCGTTTTTTTTAAATTAAAAGCTAATATGAAGTTTTTGTTAATGTAATCGTAAATTAACTTTTAATTGTAGTTAAATAGTTTTAACATATTGTATTAAATATTAAAATTATGTTAAAGTGTATTTGGTTAAATTTAATTGTATTAAATGATCTTACAAATTATATTATTTATAATTAAATGTATTTAAAATTATATATAATTAAATGATAAATATTTATATTTTATTATGTGTAAAAACATTGAATGAGTTTTTTTTTATGCTTTTTGATTGTTTTAATTGAAAATAATCTTAAATAAATAGGTTTAATTAGCAAATAGTGTTAATTAATATATTGTTTTTTTAATTTATTATCATAAGGTAATGTTTGTGTTTTATTATGTTTTTAATTTTGCGGTCTGAGATTACACACAGATGATGAATTTAAATAAAATACTATTCTTTGGCATTGTGTTATATAGTAATGTACTATTAGGGCAAGTTGGTATTGGGACGTCTGATCCGGATGCTTCTTCTATTTTACATTTAGAAAGTAATAACAAAGGTTTCTTGATGACAAAAGTTGGATTGAAATCTACTACCGATACATCTACCATTCTTAATCCTGCTGTAGGCTTGCTAGTATGGAATAATGGTAATGAAGGACTTTCTCCTCAAGGATTTTTTTATTGGAACAATAATCAATGGAATTCTCTTTCTGTAGGAAATGGTAACGGTGGTTCCTCACAGTTTAATTGGTCTTTATCAGGAGATAATGGAGGTAATAATAGTGGTGACAAAACGACAATGTCTATTGGTACAGCTACTTATGATGATTTAGTTTTTAAGGTCAATGGTAATATAGCAGGTAGATTAGGTGTTAATGGCATGCGTAATATTGCATTTGGTAATGGCTCCTTGGCTTCAGGTTATCAATCTGTTGCAATTGGGAGTGATGCATCAACAAGCTCTAATGACGAAATAGCTTTAGGGAATAGTGCGAAAACGGCTAATCAGAGTTCTATCGCAATAGGGGCAGGAGCTTCTGCAACAGGACAGTATTCTGTTGCAATAGGACATAACGCTAAGACTTCTCAACAGCGAGCTTTAGTCTTGGGAGATGAGTTGACTAATGTTGGTATCGGGACTAATACGCCTAATACAAATACGAAGATAGATGTTTCAGGATCTTATAAGTTAGGAACAAATGGATCGATACAAAAGAATTTGATTAGTTTTGAGGTACAAACTGGTGTTAGCTTTGTTGATATTCCTGCTAATGGTGTTAATTATATTGATTTTAATATTCCTAATACAAGTCAGCCAAGTTCTACTAGGGTTACCGTGACAGTATCGCCATCCAATAACTCTAATGAGTTCAATAATAATTTTGCAGTTGTAAGTAGTCGATTAATTTCTACATCGCAAGTGAGAGTTTATTTTATGAATATTAGTAATGCTCCGGCAAATGTATATTATATGAATCTTTATTTAACGCTTAATGAGTTTTAATAACCTTTATCATAATAAAAAAATAGCTTTACAAGCTTACTTTCATTATTTAAAATCGTATTCTTCCCGTTAAAAAAGATGCGCCTGACTAATTAGATAGGTTTATTTTATATAGCCTCTCGCTGTATTGTATCATCGTTGCATTTTCCAATCTTCGAATCCCATATCCATGTCTGAAGACTAAGATTAAAAAAATAGCATTGAATTTCAGTGTGTTTAAGGATGCGTTAATAAATAGTTCACAATAAGTTTGCGGGAGATATGTAAAGGGCTTACCTTTGCAGTCGCAATTAGAGATAAGAGCGGCGCAGAAGACAGTAAAGATGACATAAACTATAAAGATTCTCAAAAAATAAATACAAATTTTATTTGCGAGTATTGATAAAAAGTTTTACTTTTGCAAACGCAAATCGAGATAGATTAGCAAGCGTAGGAGTAGAGTATAAGATGTGTGATGATGATTATTATGGCTAAGAAAAATAGTAATAATAAGAGTTGTGTATATCGGAAAAAGTTTTTACTTTTGCACTCGCAAATCAGGGACGACTGACAGAGAAGATTCCTGATAGAAAAGCGAGAAGAATATAGATCATTGAAATAACATATAACAACCAAGTAAGGAAAAAAAACCAAAGCGTCAATTTTAGGATTGAGTAGAGTTTAAGGATAAACCAACATACAATGGAGAGTTTGATCCTGGCTCAGGATGAACGCTAGCGGGAGGCCTAACACATGCAAGCCGAGCGGTAGATGTCCTTCGGGACATTGAGAGCGGCGCACGGGTGCGTAACACGTGTGCAACCTACCTTTATCAGGGGGATAGCCCGAAGAAATTCGGATTAATACTCCATAATATGAGTCAAGGCATCTTGATTTATTGAAAACTCCGGTGGATAAAGATGGGCACGCGCAAGATTAGATAGTTGGTGAGGTAACGGCTCACCAAGTCTACGATCTTTAGGGGGCCTGAGAGGGTGATCCCCCACACTGGTACTGAGACACGGACCAGACTCCTACGGGAGGCAGCAGTGAGGAATATTGGACAATGGGTGAGAGCCTGATCCAGCCATCCCGCGTGAAGGACGACGGTTCTATGGATTGTAAACTTCTTTTATATAGGGATAAACCTACTTACGTGTAAGTAGCTGAAGGTACTATATGAATAAGCACCGGCTAACTCCGTGCCAGCAGCCGCGGTAATACGGAGGGTGCAAGCGTTATCCGGATTTATTGGGTTTAAAGGTCCGTAGGCGGGCTTGTAAGTCAGTGGTGAAATCCGGCAGCTTAACTGTCGAACTGCCATTGATACTGCAAGTCTTGAGTAAAGTAGAAGTGGCTGGAATAAGTAGTGTAGCGGTGAAATGCATAGATATTACTTAGAACACCAATTGCGAAGGCAGGTCACTATGTTTTAACTGACGCTGATGGACGAAAGCGTGGGGAGCGAACAGGATTAGATACCCTGGTAGTCCACGCCGTAAACGATGCTAACTCGTTTTTGGGATTTAGGTTTCAGAGACTAAGCGAAAGTGATAAGTTAGCCACCTGGGGAGTACGTTCGCAAGAATGAAACTCAAAGGAATTGACGGTGGCCGCACAAGCGGTGGAGCATGTGGTTTAATTCGATGATACGCGACGGAACCTTACCAAGGCTTAAATGGGAATTGACAGGTTTAGAAATAGACTTTTCTTCGGACAATTTTCAAGGTGCTGCATGGTTGTCGTCAGCTCGTGCCGTGAGGTGTTAGGTTAAGTCCTGCAACGAGCGCAACCCCTGTCACTAGTTGCTAACATTAAGTTGAGGACTCTAGTGAGACTGCCTACGCAAGTAGAGAGGAAGGTGGGGATGACGTCAAATCATCACGGCCCTTACGCCTTGGGCCACACACGTGCTACAATGGACGGTACAGAGGGACGCTACCAGGCGACTGGATGCAAATCTCGAAAGCCGTTCTCAGTTCGGATTGGAGTCTGCAACTCGACTCTATGAAGCTGGAATCGCTAGTAATCGCGCATCAGCCATGGCGCGGTGAATACGTTCCCGGGCCTTGTACACACCGCCCGTCAAGCCATGGAAGTCTGGGGTACCTGAAGTCGGTGACCGTAACAGGAGCTGCCTAGGGTAAAACAGGTAACTAGGGCTAAGTCGTAACAAGGTAGCCGTACCGGAAGGTGCGGCTGGAACATCTCATTTTAGAGCGTCTTTAAGACGAAAAACGTACAAGTCATTAGATTGACAACAAGACCTTAGACAAAACTACAAGTTTTGGTTTTTTTACTCGGTTGGATATATAAAAAAAGATAAACCCACTAGAAATTAGTATAGGGAAGAGATTTGGAAAAAGAAGTTAGGAATTAGAAGTTAGAAATTAGTCTAACCTCTATTATCTAACATCTAAAACGAAGTCTCGTAGCTCAGCTGGTTAGAGCGCTACACTGATAATGTAGAGGTCGGCAGTTCGAGCCTGCCCGAGACTACTAATTGGAATAGAGGTTAGAGGTCAGAATTTAGAAGTTAGATATATGCGCAAGCAAAAGTCTAATATCTAATATCTATCATCTAACATCTTAACTAGAGGGGGAATTAGCTCAGCTGGCTAGAGCGCCTGCCTTGCACGCAGGAGGTTAAGGGTTCGACTCCCTTATTCTCCACAGTTTTAGGAGTTTGATTTAAAAGTTACGATTGGAGCCAAAAACAACAATTGTTCATCAGACAAATAAGAAGAAAACAAAGATCATTGACATTAACGGTAAAGACATCACAAAGAGAAAACCGAGCGCAAACAAGCGCTTGAGTAACCAATAGGAAAGAAATCGTTAAGGGCGTATGGCGGATGCCTAGGCTTTCAGAGGCGAAGAAGGACGTGGTAAGCTGCGAAAAGCTGCGGGGATCGGCACACACGAATTGATCCGCAGATGTCCGAATGGGGCAACCCGTCTGGTTGAAGACCAGTCATCTTGATGTTTACATTGAGAAGCAAACCCGGAGAACTGAAACATCTAAGTACCCGGAGGAAAAGAAATCGAAGAGATTCCGTAAGTAGTGGCGAGCGAACGCGGATTAGCCCAAAAGTCTTTATATATTTAGAAGAATGTTCTGGAAAGAACAGCCGTAGACGGTGATAGCCCGGTATTCGAAAGGTATATTTAGATGATAAATGAGTATGGCGGGACACGTGAAATCCTGTCTGAATATGGGGGACTATCCTCCAAGGCTAAATACTCCTGAAAGACCGATAGTGAACAAGTACTGTGAAGGAAAGGTGAAAAGCACTTCGAATAGAAGGGTGAAATAGAACCTGAAACCGTACGCCTACAAGCGGTCGGAGCTCACAAGTTGAGTGACGGCGTGCCTTTTGCATAATGAGCCTACGAGTTAATGTTACTAGCGAGGTTAAGGACTTCAGGTCCGGAGCCGGAGCGAAAGCGAGTTTGAATAGGGCGCTTAGTTAGTAGTATTAGACGCGAAACCTTGTGATCTACCCATGGGCAGGTTGAAGCTTTGGTAACACAAAGTGGAGGACCGAACCGGTTGACGTTGAAAAGTCTTCGGATGACTTGTGGGTAGGGGTGAAAGGCCAATCAAACTGGGAGATAGCTCGTACTCTCCGAAATGCATTTAGGTGCAGCGTCGTATATAAGTTTATTAGAGGTAGAGCTACTGATTGGATGCGGGGGAGTCAAATCCTACCAATTCCTGACAAACTCCGAATGCTAATAAATGTTCTACGGCAGTGAGGGCATGGGTGCTAAGGTCCATGTCCGAGAGGGAAAGAACCCAGACCAACAGCTAAGGTCCCCAAATATATGTTAAGTTGAAATAACGCGGTTGGACTGCATTGACAGCTAGGATGTTGGCTTGGAAGCAGCCATTCATTTAAAGAGTGCGTAACAGCTCACTAGTCGAGCGGTCCGGCATGGATAATAATCGGGCATAAACATATTACCGAAGCTATGGATTTATACCTTAGGGGTATATCTGGTAGGAGAGCATTCTATTTGCGCCGAAGCAGTATCGTGAGGTATTGTGGAGCGGATAGAAAAGAAAATGTAGGCATAAGTAACGATAAAGGGGGCGAGAAACCCCCTCACCGAAAGACTAAGGTTTCCTCAGCCATGCTAATCAGCTGAGGGTTAGTTGGACCTAACGCGAACCCGAACGTGGAAGTGGATGGACAATGGGTTAATATTCCCATACTTGCTCACACTAAAAAGGGGACGGAGTGCCGTACTTACTGGAGACTGACGGAATAGTCAAGACCTAGCCTTCGGGCGAAGTTGTTGTAAGGAAAGCGCTTCCAAGAAAAGCCGAAGTGAAGCAACCCGTACCAAAACCGACACAGGTAGTCGAGGAGAGAATCCTAAGGTGCTCGAGTGAGTCGTGGCTAAGGAACTAGGCAAAATAGTCTCGTAACTTCGGAAGAAGAGACGCCAACAGCAATGTTGGCCGCAGTGAAGAGGCCCAGGCGACTGTTTATCAAAAACACAGGACTCTGCTAAATCGAAAGATGCTGTATAGGGTCTGACACCTGCCCGGTGCTGGAAGGTTAAGGAAGGGCGTTAGCGTAAGCGAAGCGTTTGACTGAAGCCCCAGTAAACGGCGGCCGTAACTATAACGGTCCTAAGGTAGCGAAATTCCTTGTCGGGTAAGTTCCGACCTGCACGAATGGTGTAACGATCTGGGCACTGTCTCAGCCACGAGCTCGGTGAAATTGTAGTATCGGTGAAGATGCCGATTACCCGCAATGGGACGAAAGACCCTGTGAACCTTTACTATAACTTCGTATTGACTTTGAGTAAGTAATGTGTAGGATAGGTGGGAGACTTTGAAGCAGGCACGCTAGTGTTTGTGGAGTCAACGTTGAAATACCACCCTTTACTTACTTGGAGCCTAACTTCTTTTAGAAGGACATTGCGTGGTGGGTAGTTTGACTGGGGTGGTCGCCTCCAAAAGAGTAACGGAGGCTTTCAAAGGTACCCTCAGCACGCTTGGTAACCGTGCGTAGAGTGTAATGGCATAAGGGTGCTTGACTGTGAGACCAACAAGTCGATCAGGTGCGAAAGCAGGACATAGTGATCCGGTGGTTCCGTATGGAAGGGCCATCGCTCATAGGATAAAAGGTACTCCGGGGATAACAGGCTAGTCTCCCCCAAGAGCTCACATTGACGGGGAGGTTCGGCACCTCGATGTCGGCTCGTCACATCCTGGGGCTGGAGAAGGTCCAAGGGTTGGGCTGTTCGCCCATTAAAGTGGCACGCGAGCTGGGTTCAGAACGTCGTGAGACAGTTCGGTCTCTATCTATTGCGGGCGTTAGAAGTTTGAGCGGACTTGACTCTAGTACGAGAGGACCGTGTTGAACAAACCTCTGGTGTATCAGTTGTACCGCCAGGTGCACCGCTGAGTAGCTACGTTTGGAAGAGATAAGCACTGAAAGCATATAAGTGCGAAACTCGCCGCAAGATTAGACTTCTTTTAAGGGTCGTGGGAGATGACCACGTTGATAGGCTATAGGTGTAAAGGCAGTAATGTCATAGCCAAGTAGTACTAATTACCCGTAGATTTATAGCCTATTGTAAAGCGCAAGTTTGCGCGCCAAAGGTTTTGTCTTTGTGAACGTTTTTATCGATAAACATAGTTTTTAGTTTTTAGTGTATTGTTTTTAGTATGAATGCTAAATACCCAAAACTAAATACCCAAAACTAAAATATACCTTATTTAGGGTGGTTTTAGCAGAGGGGCTCACCTGTTCCCATTCCGAACACAGAAGTTAAGCCCTCTAGCGCCGATGGTACTGCTAACGCGGGAGAGTAGGTCGCCGCCAGTTTTTTTTAAAAGCTCAATCATTTAGTTGATTGAGCTTTTTTTTGGTCCATACTTTTGAAAAATGACGAAAGATATTAAACTTTAGAAGTTAGATATTAGAAATGTGATGAAAAGACATGAGAAACGAAATGGCATATACCGCATCAGCAAATCAACAAATCGTCATATTACCGTATCTCCATATCCTCGAATTGTCGCATCGTTCTCGCGCTAGGGATAGAAGCGGTTATCCTTTTTCTTTTGGCTTCTGGTGATTATTGTAATAGATTTTGAGCTGCCGAAGTCCTAAACAACGAAAGATAGACACTGTAAAAAGAAAAAGATAGTAGCGGATAGCCCGGTGACATAGCCTAAGCCTGGACTTAAGCAAGGAAGGATAGGGCAAGCGCCATAGAAAAAGATTAGATTGTAAGTATTGTATGAAAGAAAATTTAGTAACAAAAAATAGTATGTTTTTATTTTTTGTACTTTCCTTATTGTTACAGTCTTGTTTTCTCCCAAGCAATAACTTGAACGCCTTTGGAATAATGTGTTATATCTGGCTTACGTTGTTGTAAGTTGATGCTTCCTAGTTGGTATTTGGTTTCTAGATTAAACAATTCTATATTGTTAATTTCCCATTCTTTGTGATGAATATCATACCTATAATTTCGATTTTTAGTATTTATATATAGACAATATCTTTCTGTTAACCATAGGTCTAATGCTGATTTTTCTGTGAGATTCTCTTCAATTTTAAAGTCAATTGAAAGTTTAAAATTTTTAGTGTCAAGTTGAGAATAGAATTTGTTTTTGTCTCGAAGAATATTTGCTTTTTGATAAGGAAGACCAGAAAGTTGCTTGGCAATGATACAGGCAAGAAGTTTTTCTGCTTCAATATTAAGAAAATAAACTCCTTTTTTGCCTTCGTTTTCTACATAAGTTCTGACATTGACTTCATGGAAATTGGACAAAAATGAAATAGATAGAAGTGATTTTGGTCTAATTTTTTCCATGGTAAAGGCAACAATAGAAATGTAATAGTCACCATTGAAATTATCTAAATTGAATGCAGAAGGAACTAATGGTCTTAATTGATCGTAATCTACTTTCCAATGTAGAAAGATCGCTTTATTCCATTCTTGATAATATTTATATTTTTTATTGGGTATTGGATAAGGGCGATGTCGGTCGTCTGATAGTATGTTTTTGATTATATTCATTTTTAAATTTATTAAATTATTTTTTATTAAAAATGAAATAGATAGGTAATCCTAATAGTATTAATCCTAAACCTGGCCATGTGTAATTGGGTTTGAAAATGAAAAGTAAAATACAAAAAGATATACCAATCACTAGATATAAGATAGGTGTCATGGGATAAAGCCATGTTCTATAACCACGTTCTAAGTTAGGTTTTTTAATTCTTAAGTAGATAACTCCGATAACTGTAATCATATAAAATAAAACGATTACGAAAGATATCATATCCAAAAGATCGCCATATTGTCCACTAAGGCACAATAAACTAGCCCAGACACCCTGCATCCAAAGGGAATTAGCAGGAACATTATTTTTATTATTTTTGATGGCTTGCTTTAGAAATAATCCATCCTTTGCCATCGTTTGAAATACTCGGCTACCTGACAATATAATTCCGTTAACGCAACCGAAAGTAGAGATCATAACTAATATAGCAACAATATAGGTGCCCGCATTACCAAAAATTTTTTCGGCGGCAGACACAGCAACACGATCGTTGGGAGCAAAGGCAATTTCGTCTCGAGTTAATGTATTAAGATAGACTAGATTAACTAATAAATATAAAATCATAACTGCTGAAGTCCCAATAATCATAGCGCGGACAACATTTTTTTTAGGATTTTCTATTTCGCCCGAGATAAAGGTTACATTTTCCCAAGCTACAGAACTGAAAACTGAACCAACCATTGCAGCGGCTATTCCGCCTAATATTAAAGTGCCAGAAATACTACTCCAATTGGTAGCTAATTTTTGTCCATTTATTTCTTGTCCAAAGTCCTGAAATGATTGCCATCCCATCTGGAAATTTTCTGATAACCGTGAGTGATCTACCAAAACAAAGCCTAATACAATTAACCCTAAAAGCGCAATAATTTTAGATGACGTAAAGATATTTTGTAATATTTTACCGCTTTGGACACCTTTGGTATTGATAAAAGTGAGTAACAAAATAATACCAATTGCTAATATCTGAATCCATGTAATTTTGAAACTTCCTTGTTGAAAAATAGGTGCGGCATCATTAAGACCAGGAATAAGATAAGCGGTAAACTTCCCGAAAGCTACTGCCACAGCAGCAATTGTCCCGGTTTGGATAACTGTAAAGAGTCCCCATCCATAAAGAAATCCCATCATTTTTCCGAAGATTTCTGTGATATAGGTATATTGACCACCAGCTT
Source organism: Chryseobacterium electrogenes (assembly GCF_053553015.1). Classification (NCBI taxonomy): domain Bacteria; kingdom Pseudomonadati; phylum Bacteroidota; class Flavobacteriia; order Flavobacteriales; family Weeksellaceae; genus Chryseobacterium; species Chryseobacterium electrogenes. Next base: position 611,831 of record NZ_JBNPPB010000002.1, read on the forward strand.
TAGGAAACATTGCAGATAGTTCACCATAACTTATTGCAGCAGATACCGTCATAACAGCAGTGATAATCCAGACAACCAACATCCAATAGCCAGAGCCTAGATTACGCATAATGTCAGAACTTACAATAAAGATCCCGCTGCCAATCATAGATCCCATGACAATCATTATGGCATCCCACAGTTTTAGCTTCTTTTCCATAGTTTTATTTCTATCAAATATAAAAAAAAACTCATCACATCATGAGATATTAGATGATAAAACGTGATAATTTTAGTTTTCGGGTTTGTTAATTTTTATTGTTGTTGGATTGAGAATAGTGTTGTATAATAAAGTTTATGTTAATAATTTGATATCAATTGCTCTGTTTGCTAATTAATGCTTAATTTTGCCACTTGATTTTTACATATGGAACTTGAATACATAGAACATCTAAGCCCGATATTAAAGGATGGTGTTAAAAATTATCTTATTGATATTGATGGAACAATTACTGATGACATCCCTAATGAAGAGCCGGAGCGTATGCGTACCTGCGAACCTTTTCCGGATGCTTTAGAAACTATCAACCGTTGGTATGACGAAGGTCATCAGATCTGTTTTTTTACTTCTAGAACAGAGGATTTAAAGAAAATTACAGAAGAGTGGTTGGACCAAAATGGATTTAAGTACCATAGTGTTTTATGTGGTAAACCACGAGGTGGCAATTATCACTGGATTGATAATCACCTTGTAAAAGCAACACGTTACAAAGGAAAGTTTACCGATATGATAGAAAAACAAGTAACCATAGAAGTATTTAAAGATTAAATATCTTAACGATTACTCAGATCTAATCGCGCTTATCTAGCCCTGATGGAACGGTATGTCTGAGCTCATCTTTCTGCTTGAGCATTGATGTGGGGGATGGGGGAAGATAGCGAGTAGTGACAGCAGGTATAAGCTCCAAAATAAATTATTATAATGAAAATATTAGCTAATGATGGCCTTACACAAAGCGGTATTGATGCTTTGGTAGAAAAAGGATATGAGGTAATTACAAAAAAAGTAGCCCAAGAGAATCTTATTGATTATATTAATGAAAATAAGATAGCCGTAATCTTGGTACGTAGCGCAACGAAAGTGCGCAAAGATATTATAGATGCTTGCTCTAGTTTGCAAATTATAGGTAGAGGAGGTGTTGGTATGGATAATATTGATGTTGCTTATGCGCGCGAGAAAGGAGTCCATGTTATTAATACACCAGCAGCTTCTTCTGAGTCTGTAGCAGAATTAGTTTTTGCACATTTATTTTCTGGTTGTAGATTTCTTCAGCAAGCCAATCGTGCAATGCCTACATCTGGTGATGTGGAGTTTGCGAGTTTGAAAAAAGCCTACGAAAAAGGAATAGAACTCAGAGGGAAAACTATAGGGATTGTTGGTATAGGGAGAATTGGTCAGGAAGTAGCGAGAATAGCGTTAGGGTTAGGAATGAAAGTGATTGCTTCTGATACCAGAATTGGTAAGGCAAGTGTAAGGGTTGATTTTTATAATAATCAATTTATCAATGTTGAGATAGAGACAGAACCTTTAGAAGAATTGATTTCGCATGCAGATTTTATCACATTGCACGTACCTGCTCAAGATGGACCCATAATTGGTGCAAGAGAAATCGCAATGATGAAAGATGGTGCCGCCATTGTTAATTGTGCTCGAGGTGGCGTTGTAGAAGAGAAAGCTTTGTTAGAGGCTTTGGATTCTGGAAAGTTATCATTCGCTGGTTTAGATGTTTTCGAGAATGAACCTAAGCCTTCACAAGACATACTAAAACATACTAAAATCTCATTAACACCACATACAGGTGCTGCAACATTAGAAGCTCAAGATAGAATAGGGACTAGTCTTGCAGATCAAATCCATAGTATACTTTTAGTTAAATAGTTTTTGTATTATTTAACCTACTGAGAATAAAAAGAATTCAAGTAAAAACAGCCTATCTTTAGAGATGGGCTATTTTTATTGAAAGAAAATCAGATTAAAGCTTTATTTTTGAAAGATGAAACGAAAGGTCTTAATTATCTACACTGGCGGTACAATTGGTATGGAGAAAGATTATGAAACAGGAAGTCTTGTTCCATTTGATTTTTCTAATATTTTTAAAAGAATGCCAGAAATGAACCTTATGGAATGTGAGGTTTCTGTAAAATCTTTTGATAATCCCGTAGACTCTTCTGATATGGGGCCTAAAGAATGGCAAAAGATTGCACAGTTTATTGAGAAGGATTATCAGATATTTGATGGATTTGTAATTCTCCACGGTACAGATACGATGTCTTATACTGCTTCTGCGCTTAGTTTTATGCTTCGTAATCTTAAAAAGCCAGTTATTCTTACAGGTTCTCAGTTACCTATTGGAGACCTGCGGACTGATGCTAAAGAAAATTTATTGACAAGTATCTATTATGCAAGTCATTATGATAATGATGAAGCAGTTATACAAGAAGTAGCTCTATATTTTGAGTACAAACTATTACGTGGCAATAGAAGTCTTAAAGTTTCTGCAGAGTATTTTGATGCTTATCAAAGTCCAAATTATCCAGTATTAGGAGTATCAGGTGTCCATCTAAATATTGAAAAAGAAAATCTTTTACGCCATACTAATCAAGATTTTTATCTAGATACTCACCTGGATGAAAATGTTTTGTTTTGGAGGATTTTCCCAGGAATGAATTTCGATTTTTTATTAGATGTTAAAGATATTAAAGTTGTAATTCTTCAGGTTTTCGGATCAGGTACAATATTCAATAATGATAAGACTGAGCGTGTATTGCAACTTCTAAGAGAGAGAAACGTAGAAATTATCGTCATCAGCCAATGTGTATCTGGCGGTATTAGCTTTGGTAAATATAGCAACAGCAATATTTTCACTAGAGTTGGTGCAATTAATGGGAAAAACATGACGGCAGAGGCTGCAATTACTAAAGCGATGTATCTACTTAATAATCCTAATAATTCTGCCTCGTTTTCAGATATGTTCTCTAAGAATATATGTGGGGAAGTAACAGAAAATTTCCATTAAAAATAGTATTTATCAAATAAATTCATATATTTGCAACCTCGAAAAGAGAGGTGTCCGAGTGGTTGAAGGAGCTACCCTGGAAAGGTAGTATAGGGGTAACTTTATCGAGGGTTCGAATCCCTTCCTCTCTGCAATGTCAACTGATTAGCAGTTATTTATGATGAATAAAGCCAAAACTGAACAAGTTTTGGCTTTTGTTTTATATGAAATTGCATGATATTCAAATAAATGAAAACATAAAATTTCTCTTTTCTACCTTTACCTAGAAATTTTAATCTATTATCATGATGAATGAACTAATTGAAAAAATCAATGCAAGCTTTAAAGTATTAAAAGCATAATGATAAAGCCCTCCAGATTAGGAGGGTTTGTTGTATTTTATCCAATTATTTCCCTCTAAAAATTTTAGGAATCTCTTGTAATGGATTTTGGGTTTTTTGATTGCTATTGCTTTTGTCAAACAGTAATTCTACAGAATAAGGTTTATCGGCGTTAAATTGAACTGTTGCAGAAAACTCACCTTTCTTGGAAATCATAGACTCCAATTGAAGTGATTTAATTGTTGCGCCTGCCAGATTGATATTAATTGGCACTTAATCATTTATCTTTATTATTTTAGAAGTTTTTCTCCTTAAAGATTATTGCGTGTAAGAATATGTCAATCAAAAACTAACCTCGCTTAAAAAGACTTAAGCGAGGTCATTTATTTTATCTTTTATCTGAAGATTGAAGTTGTGCAATGGTTATCAATGTTAGCTGTAGTGTTTTTGTGTATATTTGCAATTATGAAACGATTAAAGTTATTAAATTCCGTGTATTATTTAGTAATTAGTATTGTTATTATAAATAGTTTGTATTATTATAATTTAAATAATTTCTATTTTAAAGAGTTTTTTCTCAACTATTGTGACGGATTTGTCAGAAGAGGAATTGATGGTGAGTTATTGTACAATATTGGAATGTATCTACAAATTTCGCCACTAATAGTTATTCCTATTGCAACAATTTTTGTGATAACTTTATTTTTCATTTTATTAATTAAATTTTTAATTGACAAAGAATATTTATGGATTGTAATTTTTTCTATGCCGGTATTATTATCCGAAATTTATTATGGAAGTATTTTTAGAAAAGATTTATATGTTCTTTTATTGATATTAATGCAATTTAATATTATATTTAAAATGAAAAATTGGATTTTAAAATATCTTATACTTTTTGGTGTTTCAATTTTCAGTATGTTTTTTCATGAAATATTTTTCTTTCTCACTTTAGTTCCATTAGCACTACTTTTCGTGTTTAAAAAGTATAGGTTGATCAGTTTAATGTTAATAGTAATAAACACAGTTCTTTTTCTTATAACCTATAAATACTCAGGTTATAAAATAGATTCTAAAGTTATAATTGAGTCATGGAATTTAATTGATTCCAATATAAAAAGTTATCTAGACAGATTAGATAGAATTTTATATGTAAGGTCAACTATAGTTTTTAAATCATCGAAATGGAATTTTAATTCTGCTTTAAATTATTTATTTGTTATATTACTGAATTTCTATTTTATTGTAGGGATAATAATAAATAAAATAGAAAACACTAGAAAAAATATTTTCATTGCTACTTTTGTCCTAAATAATTTTATTTTATTGATGCTTTGTATTATAGCTGCTGATTTTTCTAGATGGTTTTTTATGGTTAACTTAATTTCAATTGTTTTCCCTTTTTTAATCGATAATCAAAGTTTGGAAAATTTTAATAAAAAAATTATAGTGAATAATACTTTTGTTAAGATTATGAAATTTTTCAATTATAAATTATCTTATTTTTTGTTCTTATTTATAGGAATGCCTTTTTTTGGTTTATGGAATTTTAAAGAGTATATTGAAAAGACGCCAATTGGAATTTTGTGGTCAATTATTAAAGATTACAGCTAACGAAAAAAGTATTGGCGAGTGCGGGAATTCGAAGAACCAAAAAGTTCAAGAATTCATAAACGTAGCAAATATTTTTCTATGGAATAAACTTACAAAAATATGTGAAATTAAAAAGCAATTGCAGATTATTTTGAGTGAAATTTCCAATATTATTTTCGGGTTGTGAATTCAATACTCGGCACGTTTTTATATTCTGGTGAGGCACCACCATAAAGGCTTTTTATATATTTTTTTAGATTTTCGGGGATAGAATATAAACTTGTTCCGTGAATTGATTAGAGAACGTAGTTTTATATTTTTTAGCTTAGCGAAATTCTGATTTTAAACAATATTTGTCTTGGTCTTAACTGATAATTTGTTTCAACATAGCTAAACTGATTGATATTTATTGTTCTGAAATTGGTTGTGTTGAAGAGGTTTGTCAATTGTATTTCCAAATCTATTTTTTTCTTTTTTAAGGTGTATCTGTATATTAAATCTGTGAATAAATTCTCTGTTCTTTCCGAAAATAAATTATTGTTTACATATTCGGTTTTTATAGCGAAATATTGGTTTTCTTTTGGATAAAAGTTAAGATTAAAAATATGACTTTGTTGTTTAACAGTAGGGTTGGATTGACTTTCAATTTTATTTTTAGAAAACGTCCATTCAAGTTGATATTCAGTATTTAACCAATTTGTAAAGTCGGTTTCAATTTTACCTCCTATTCTAAGGTTTTGATTGGAAATATTAGACCAATCTGTATTTATAATCTGTTGAAACTCCTGTAAACCAAAATTTGAATTTAGGCTAATATTTGATTTGAAATTTCTAAAATATTTACTTGCACGAGTCGAAATATTATGATTGTTTCTGTTGTTAGCTTGCTCAACTGCTTGTAATTCGGTTGCTCCGTTTGGTAATACTTGGGTTTGGTAGATCAAATTATTTTCACTTTTCGTATTTGTGTACATCATATTCCAAAATAAAGTTTTGATAGGGTTACGATAAGTAATTCCGAAAGAATAATTTTGATTAAATGTTTGTGGTAAAGGAGAATTTATCCGTTGTATATTTCTGTAATTCTGTAAAATGTAGGCATAATGAAGTTGGTTAATTATCCCAAACTGATTAGAAATACTTGTAGAAGAATTTATTTTCCAAAATAAATTTACATCATAAGTTGCAGTTAATCTGGGTTCAAAAGTTACTCGGTTCAGGTTTTCCGATTGCTGTAAAAAATTGTCTTTTATTTGATATGAATGAAAATTAATAGGAGTTGAAAATTCTAACCTCCATTTGTTTTTTTTATATTGGGTTTGCAAATTAAAATAGATTTTAGAACGATTCCAATCCAAGTCATTGGAAAAATCATGACCTAAATTTGTATTTTCCGAAGTGGTGATTTGACTGTAAAGATTCTGACTTTCCAATTGAAATCCTATTTTGGGTTCAAGTGAAAATCGGTTGATTACTTTGGTTAAACTAATTGAATTATTGGTGTAAAATGATCTTAAATCAATTTGTTGATTGACTTCACCAAAAGGTAAACCATGATTCAATAGATTTTCAAACTGCCCAGGATGTACAGCGAGTGTTTGAGGGGTTTTGTTATAAGCGAGATAAGAATTTAGAGTAAGTATTTGTTTTCCGACAGGAAAAATTGATTTTAAAGTGTTGGAAAATCTAAAAAATTGATTGTTGAGTTGTTGATTTAGATTTTTATTGTTCAACACAATATTTCCTTTCTGACTATCCCAAAATCCTTGAAATTCTAAACTGTTTTTAAAATAATTCTTATCTGCATTTTTTTGCAAGGTTACATTTGTTTGTAACGAGTTGTAATATAGTTGATTGTGTTTTTCTTCTAGTAATGTAATGGTATTTGTTGGCGTGATAAATTGTGTGTTGGTATAACCGTTTTGTTGTTGATAATCATTCAGATAAGAAGTGTTGATTCTTAATTCGTAGTTTTTTTTAAGTTTATGGAGATAATTTCCCGAAAGTAAATGAATGTTGTTGTTCAGCCATCTTTTTTCTGAAAAATTTGGTTTGGCTAGCTGTTGTACAGTAAGCCAATCTGTTTTCTCAGAATTGTTTTCAAATTGGTTAAGAAGGTCTTCAATAGTTAATTTTTTGATTTGTGAAGCTATATTTTCCCCTGTGTTGTTGGTTTGGTATGTTGTCAGCATTTGCCTTTTTTTTGTAAAAAGCATAGGCGTTGCATTTACATCCCAGAGTAAAGGACTAAAACCACTTCCTAACCTTGCTTGTCCTGTAAAGGTATAAGCATTCTTCAGTTTGATGTTGAGCGCTGTATTGTCCGAAAATTTCAGACTGTCCAAAGCTTTTATAGGTTGATGATTTTCCAATATTTGGACTTGGGCAACCTCTTTGTGAGGGAGATTATCGTTTGCTAAATTGTATTTCCCTTCCAATAAATCCAAACCTTCAATATAGTATTTGTTGATGGCTTTTCCTTGATAAAGAATTTTTCCATCGTTGAGGACTTCAATTCCAGGGAGCCTATTTAATACATCTGCAATCGTTCTATCTTGATCCTTTGCAAATGAATTGACAGCATAACTTATGGTATCGCCTTTTTTTGTTATTGGAGAATTTTTTATAACAATTTCATCAATCATCACCGAGCTTTCTCGTAGTTGAAAGTTTTGAGTTTGGGATTTGTTTTCAATATTTTTTTTGATAGATTCAAAACCTAAATTTCCTGCCTCAATTTCCACATCCTTTAGTTGGGATGCAAATGTAATTTTATACAAGCCATTTGCTTTAGAAATGTCGTAGGCAATTATTTTATTTGTACTGATTTGCTTAATAAAAATGCTCCCACCTGAAATTGGCTCACCAGCGTCATTACTTAATTTTCCGTTAATTGTAACTTGGGAAAATATAATTGAGCTAATAAATATAAAAGAAATTAAAAAGAATTGTTTCATTCGTCTTTAAGTTCTATAGGATTATTATCATTTTTAATTTTTTCTTTTAATTTTCTTTTAATTTCCTTCTGTTCTTCACCATTAATGATATTAGATTCAGGGATTAATAATCTTACGGGATCAGTTTGATAATCATATTCCATGTTTTTAAAATCAGTTTTGGAAACAGCCTTAAAATTATTCATCGTATAATTGGACTTCTCTTTTGATAATTTTGTTAACTCAAAAATATGATTACGTTCAGTGTCGCTAATAAATATGATTAGACCTGGTAATCCGTTAAAAACATAAGGTCCATAAGGTAATAGAATATCACTTGTAAAATACGCGGTATATTTTCTTCCTGAATATATGGTTGTTGCGATATTACAAAGATAACCGTTATGAGTTATAGTATCGTTAGTTAATGTCCAATCAAGTAAAATTTTATCATCATATTTTACTTTTATTTTGTTAAAATAATTTCTAAAGAAGGTAACTTTACCTTGTTCATCAATTAGTAATGATTTTAATCTAGGTGGTTTAATATTTTTATTTGATCCTTTTATGATACCATCTCCTTTATATACCGTCTCCAATTTTTTTTCATTTTCTAAGAGATGAAAATCAGTTTCACTTAAAAAGTATTGCTTATTATCAGAATTGATGAAGAAATACTTTTCGGTATTATTTTTTTCACTTAATGAATCTTTTTTAAAAGTATAATTATACTCAACGATATAACTTTCCTGTCCAGAAAGAAAACCAAAAAGCAAAAGATTTATTATAATAATTGTTAGTTTCATAGGTTTTATTTATTAATTTTTATTGTCTTATTTTATGTAGAAACAGAATTGCCTTCCATATCTGTTTTATTTCTACAAGAAGTTATACACAACCCGGAAAGCATTGTAAGAGTGCAAAGTAATTTTAGTTTATTTTGACAAAATTTTCAACTTTGAGTTTTAGCTCTCATTTTATAAAATCTATGTTAGCTGTAGTTTTTTTATTCAATTTTAAATTTGAGATTATTTTCAGCAATATTTTGAAAAGGTTCAATAATATCAACTTTAAAGTTTTTCGTTGCATGATCGGTTTGAAAAACTTTTTCTGAATTTTCAGTCTTGATATATAATTGGTGAATTCCAGCATCTAAAATTAATTCAGGATTATTATAATCGTATCCGGTTCGGGTTACTTTGTGTATTAATTTTTGAATTTTCAACATTTCTTCTTCGGAAATTTTACCATAGAACTGTCCAATTTTAGAACTATCAATTGTTTCATTGAAAGGGTTGTGTTGAATCTCGATTTCAAATGATCTATCCTTTTTAAGTTTAAAAATATAATTTGGTGAACCAAATCCACCATTTTCATATCTAATGAATTCAAAATTTTCAATTTTTTGACACGAAATAATAAATAAGAGGAAAATGATTAGAATTCTAGATTTAATTCGAAATGATTTCATAGCATTACGGTTAACGTATCGGGGCTTGGCGTCAGTGGCGGAAATTGAATCGAAAAGTTTCAATTAGGCGACACAGTAAGCAAAAGCGAATTAATTGAACAAATTTATAAAAAAAAGGAAATATAATTGGCTTTTTGCAAAATAAATAGAGTAGATGCTTAATTAAATACTAAACTTATTATTTTTCAATTTTCACATCAATATTGATGGCAGGCCCTGCAGCGGTTAACTTAGTCCAAGGACCATAAAATTTTCTGTAATAAACACTTTTTAATAATGCGCCGCTTAAGTACATCCAACCATCAAAGGCATTCATTACTTGTACAGTAACAAAAAAATCTTGTTTATCTATCCAAATATTTTTATCACTTACATCAAAGGTAAAGGTTTCATTAATTATTTTGTCTTTAGTTAAAACAACAGAAAGTGTTTCGTCCGCAAGAGATTGTCCAGGGAATTTTTCATCTTTAGAATAAACATTAAAATTGAGTAGAATAGGCACATCTGTCTTAATGTCAATAATGTTCAGGTTAATTTTATCAATTTTTATTTTTTTTGAGTTTGAGAAAAGAACTCCGAATTCTTTTGATTTATCTTCTTTACTTCGCGCTGGATTAAAACCCAATAATATTTTTTTGGATTTAGCATTTGTTCCCCAATTTTTATTTACGTACTTCTTTGGATTTATTACAACCTCTTGAATATTAAAAATATTTTCTTGTAGAGTAATAATATGATTTTTAGTATTTATAAAATTATCAACTTTATTTTTAAATGTCTGATAGCCTCCATATTCAATAATGATAAAATTATCTCGAGAAATATTAGTTAAATCTATTGAAAAATTGCCATTTTCATCAGCGCTTGATCCTATGTTTTCATTGTTAATCCCAATTTTCGCAAAAGGTATTGGCTTATTATTCTCCTTAGAAATAATTTTTCCATTGATGATTTGCGAATTTATAATTGCGAAAATAAAAAAAAATATAGTACTAAATTGTGTTTTCATTTATAAGGTTTATGGAGGAATATCGTACAATGAAAAAGGTATCGGCAATATTTGGGAATTCTAAAAACCAAAACTTCTGGGAATTAATAAACGAAGCAAATGCTTTTTTCAATTGACTAAATTATAAAAAATAGTTAAACAAAAAGCAGTTGCTGCTTATTTTGAGTGAATTTCTGCTTTTACAAAAGCTTGCTTAAAAAGGTTAAAACAAAGTCGATATTTTCTGTATTTTTAAAAATTACAGAGTTGTGCAAGGGTTACCGGTGTTAGCTGTAGTTGTTTTTAAATTCCATCAAATATTCCACCAATAAATTCACCTATTCCATTAAAAATTTCGCCGAAAACATCTCCAAAATCTAGCCACGAAGCATCGATGTCCATACCTGGAATTTCAAACCAATCAATATTTGAATTTGCTGAAATTGATAATCCACTTAACATTTCGGGTTTCATTTCAGAATAGTCGCATTCTTCTCCAATTTCTTGATGATATTTATCAAAATCTGAGTGTGAAGAAAATGTACTCATTCCCCAACAAGAAAAGTCTAAACCATTATACCATTTACTTTTATTATGAGCTTTTTTAACTTCTTCGGGCTTGTAAAATTTCTTTTTTCCATAATCTTTTACAAGAATTTTTCCAATATCAGAAATATATTCTTTTTTATTTTTTGGTGCAGGAGAACAAGATAATCCCATAATTTCAGGCAAATATATTTTTTTAATTAATTTACAAATGCTGATTTTGTATTTAATTTAGAAATTTAATTTTCTTTTATTTAACGGTAGTTTGGTACAATTACAGCTAACGGAAAAAGTATTGGCGAAGTGCGGGCTTTCGGAGGACTGAAAGTTCAAGAAAGACCAAGCTGAGCCGATGCTTTTTAGTGGGAACTAAATTACAAAAAATGTTGAAACTAAAATCAGTTGCTGCTTATTTTGAGTGAATTTCCGCTTTCACAAAACCTCGCTTAAAAAGGCTAAAACGAGGTCGATATTTTCTGTATTTTTAAAAATTACGGAGTTGTGCAACGGTTACCTATGTTATCTGCAGTTACTTATAATTTTCAATTTTTCCTCTGAAATATCCTTTTCCTTTATGTGGTATTATATTACCAAATTGATCAGTTTCTATTTTTGAAAATTCAACATAACCATAAATACTATCATTTGGTTTATATTTAGATTTATTTAATATTAGTTTTTGAATTGGGTTTTTAAAAGTAGAAGGTTTTTCGTTATCTGTGATTACATCATCTGCTGAAAATGGATAAATCTCATATTCATTTTTATTTACTCTAATATTAAAACCAATTGAACTAAATCCAGAATTATATACTATATTTATATTTAATGTGTCCAAATTTTTCCAAAACATAGGATTGCAGACATATTCATCATAAATCACTTTGGTTGTTTTTTTCTTTTTAGGTGGTTCAGAATCTATCATCATTTGAATTTCATTCTCAGATTCCAATTCTTTAAAAACTTTATTTTGGTTAATATTTTTGTCAATAGAATATACTTTCCATTGTGCTTTTTTAGAAGTTTCTTTCTTGCAATTTAATAAAGTAATTAACAAAATTGGTAATAGAATTTTTATCTTCATTTAAAGTGAAATGTTTGTGATTAATTGCGTACAACGGAAAAAGGCTTTGCGAAGTACGGGAATTCGAAGAACGAGAAGTTCAAGAATTCAGAAACGTAGCAAATGCTTTTTCAGATTGTTAAGTTATAAAAAATAATCAATATGAAAAGCAATTTGCGGAATAAGTAGGAAAGAAGTTCAATTTAGGACTTAACCCCGTATTTTGCCAATACAATGTGCTTGTTGCACAACTCAATTTTAGAAGATACTCAGAATTCATAACTATATCTACGCGGGAAAAAGCTTGAAGACAGCATCCACAAGCCACTTTATGATAGAATGCATGAAAAACTAACGCAACACAAAGCTTATCACCGCAGGCTGGTTAAACGCCGTTCAAGTACGGTTGAGCCTGTTTTGGGGATGCTGATCAACTAACACAATATGAAACGTGTTAACAGCCGTAGGAAAGCTCAAGCTAACAAACACGTTTTGATGTCGGCGCTGTGTTACAATCTGAAGAAATACCTGAATTTTGTGACGAAAAAACCGAATATCTTAGTTCAACAAATGCAGCTTCTCAAGAAGAGGTTTTGGTTTTTAGATAAGCAACAAAATACTTGTTCGATAGCTTGGTTTTAAGTCTTTTTAATTATTAGATTTCTTGGAAATTGCCAGAATGAACCTCGCTTAAAAAGGCTAAAACGAAGTTGATATTTTCTGTATTTTTAAAAATTACAGAGTTGTGCAACGGTTACCTATGTTAGCAGAAGTTGCAATTGGAGCTTTTTTACTGCTTTTTTGTTTTGGTAGATTTGATTCCAGTTAAAATAATTGATACTAAAATAAGTGAAATTCCAATTATCAAAAATGGAATCCAAAATATGAAGCAAAATTCAGATAACTTTATAATGAATTTGCTATAATCACCTCGTGAAACAAACATTCCTGCGCCAAATATTAGCATAAGAATTGAAGAGAAGAATGATATTACTCCACCAATAAATAATTTTCTTCTCATTGACATTTTGTTCTGAGTCATTAAATTTTCAGGCTCATAAATTCCCCAAATATTGTTTGAAAATTCACCAGCTGAAAACAAGATTCTTTTTCCATTATTTTCAATCTCATAAACTTCAAAAGTATAATTTTGATTGTAAAGTGGATCCTTAATATTTATTTTTTCGCCAGTATTATTCCATTTTTTATCCCAAATATTAATATTTTGAATAAAGTAGGGTTCATTATCAGTTATCGTTTTAGAAAAATTCCATTTCATAATGGTCTGCGATGTGTTTGTATGCAATTTCTGCTAACGGAAAAAGTATTGCTGAAGTGCGGGAATTCGAAGGACTGAAAGTTCAAGAATTCAGAAACGAAGCAAATGCTTTTTCAATGAAACTAAATTAATAAAATTATGTGAAATTAAAAAGCAATTTGCGGATTAAATAGACGAAATTTTCAACTTTCACAAAACCCCGCATTTTGACAATACAATGTGCTTGTTGCACAACTCAATTTTAGATTTGGTGTTTTGTCTTAATCTACTATGTTTTTTTTAGTTAAATATTTGGTTGTCAGAATTTTATTTATTAAATTAGACTAAAATAAATCATCCCGATGCAAGGCCGGAAAGTATTCACACCACAGTTATTTTACGAACTAAGCTTAGATATTTTAGTTCCTTCAGATAATTTTTATCGCCGCGTCAATCAGTCTTTAGAGCTGGATTTTCTGTATAAAGCTACCCAAAATTATTATGGCAGCCAGGGTCAGGATAGTATTGATCCTGTAGTTTTTTTCAAGATTTTGCTGGTTGGCTATCTCAACAATATCAATAGCGATCGTGCGCTGATACGTTATTGCAGCAATTGTCTGGACGTCCGATTGTTTTTAGGCTATGATCTCAACGAAGAATTGCCTTGGCATTCCACGATCAGCCGGACACGATCCCTTTTTGGTGAGGAAGTTTTCTTGGGGCTTTTTCAATTAATTTTAAAAAAGTGTGTCGAACAAGGCATGGTAAGAGGCAAGCGTCAGGCGGTAGATTGACTTCGTCTAACCGCTACGCTAGGTTTCAGTATTTATCAAAGCCAATGCAAGTATGGATTCTTTGGTGGAGAAGGATATTTTGCAGGACTCTTCAGCTTATGTTAATGAACTTGAATTGAACTCAGAATTCAAAACTACATCTACGCGGAAAAAGCTGGTGGAGCAACATCATCAATGGAAAAAAGAAGAGTATAAAAAGATGCCCGGTGCTAAGAAAATTATAGCTCATGATGAGGACGGGAACGAAATTCGTCCAAAATTCCTAAGCAACCACACCCATTACAGTCCAACAGATTCGGATGCGAAGATCTCAACCAAACCGGGGAAACCTCGCCAACTGAATTACGCAGGGCAACTATCTGTTGACGATAAACATCATGTCATCACCGGTGCTTGCGCGAGTACTGCTGGGAGCAAAGACAGCGCCATATTTTCCGATATTATGGATCAAACGCTTGAGAATCTTGGACAAAACGGTATCGAAATCAATGAGGTGTTAGCCGATGCTGGTTACAGCAGTGGGACGAGTTTGCAATATTGCTAGGACAAAAATTTAGATGCTTGGATCCCGAACTTCGGACAGTACAAACCCGTCCGTGAAGGATTTATATTTAATAAAGAAAAAAATCGCTACGAATGTATTCAAGCGGGCGGAAACCGAGCCTTATTACCCTTCAAACGGATTTTAACAGACAGTAAAGGCTACGACAAGAAAAGCTATCGCAGTAGCGAGAAAGATTGTGGCAATTGCCCTCTACGACAAGAATGTTGTGGCAAATTGACGAAGTTTAAAAAGCTGGAAGACAGCATCCAAAAGCCACTTTATGATAGAATGCATGAAAAACTAACGCAACACAAAACTTATCACCGCAGGCTGGTTAAACGCCGTTCAAGTACGGTTGAACCTGTTTTGGGGACGCTGATCAACTACCACAATATGAAACGTGTTAACAGCGGTGGAAAAGCTCAGGCGAACAAACACGTTTTGATGTCGGCGCTGTGTTACAACCTGACGAAATACCTGAATTTTGTGACGAAAAAACCGAATATCTTAGTTCAACAAATGCAACTTCTCAAGAAGAGATTTTGGTTTTTAGATAAGCAACAAAATACTTGTTCGATAGCTTGGATTTAAGCCTCTTTGATTATTCTATTTTCCTGGAAATTGCCAGAATTAACCTCTCTTAAAAAGGCTAAAACGAGGTCGATATTTTCTGTATTTTTAAAAATTACGGAGTTGTGCAACGGTTACCAGTGTTAGCAGAAGTTATATTTATTCAGTTTTTATATTGTTTATAAAGTCTTGATTATTTACAAGTTGTTCTACAAGATTGTCAATTGCCGGTGGTAAAAATTTTTCAAATTTAGCACCTTTAGTATTTGCTTTTCCAGTTATTAGGTCTGTCCAAACAACTCTTCCGCTTTTGTCAATTAATTGAAACTTTACTGTAATTTGTGGAATTAATTGAACTGTTGAGAAACCAGAAATTGCTTCATAATCTAATTTCGCTAATTCTGATTTTAGTATATAATCATTAGTAACATTATTTACTGGAATATTTTTTTCTTTAAATCCATTTTTAATGGCTTCTGTCAGGATTTCAGCGACAGGTTTTTCAGCCATATATGCTCCAGACATTGTCTGATTGTACATATTCTTTTTGTAAAAAATAACTTTTTCATCTTGATAGCCTCTTGCGTC
Source organism: Chryseobacterium electrogenes (assembly GCF_053553015.1). Taxonomy (NCBI): domain Bacteria; kingdom Pseudomonadati; phylum Bacteroidota; class Flavobacteriia; order Flavobacteriales; family Weeksellaceae; genus Chryseobacterium; species Chryseobacterium electrogenes. Next base: position 627,558 of record NZ_JBNPPB010000002.1, read on the forward strand.
TTTCATTGCTTCAATTTGAACAGTTTTGCTTGAGGATAACTTATTGTCAATTTTCATATTTGATTGATAATTAATCTGTTTTGCTGAATTTGACAAGGCACAACTTGTTAAAGATAATAGTGAAATACCTAAAACAAAAAATTTAAATTTTGATTTCATTTATTTAAGTTATATAGTTTGGTTTTATAATTTCTGCTAACGGAAAAAGTATTGGCAAAGTACGAGTTAAATTGGACGAAATGTTCAATTTAGACCAAACGTAGCCAATATTTTTTCAATGGAACTAATTTATAAAAAACTTGTGAAATTGAAAAATATTGGCGGCGAAAAATTACAAATAGTTCAACTTTGAACTTAACCCCGCATTTTGCCAATACCGTGTGCTTATTGCACAATTTAATTTTAGATTTGGTATTTTGTTTTAATTTACCATGTTTTTTTAGTTAAATATTTGATTGTCAGTATTTTATTTATTAAATTAGACTAAAGTTAATTATCCCGATGCAAGGCCGGAAAGTATTCACACCACAGTTATTTTACGAATTAAGCTTAGATATTTTAGTTCCTACAGATAATTTTTATCGCCGCATCAATCAGTCCTTAGAGCTGGATTTTCTGTATAAAGCTACTCGAAATTATTATGGCAGCCAGGGTCAGGATAGTATTGATCCTGTCGTTTTTTTAAGATTTTGCTGGTTGGCTATCTCAACAATATCAATAGCGATCGTGCGCTGATGCGTTATTGCAGCAATTGTCTGGACGTCCGATTATTTTTAGGCTATGATCTCAACGAAGAATTGCCCTGGCATTCCACGATAAGCCGGACACGATCCCTTTTTGGTGAGGAAGTTTTCTTGGTGCTTTTTCAATTAATTTTAAAAAAGTGTGTCGAAAAAGGCATGGTAAGAGGCAAGCGTCAGGCGGTAGATTCAGCTTTTATCAAAGCCAATGCAAGTATGGATTCTTTGGTGGAGAAGGATGTTTTGCAGGACTCTTCAGCTTATGTTAATGAACTTGAATTGAACTCAGAATTCAAAACTACATCTATGCGGAAAAAGCTGGTGGAGCAACATCTTCAATGGAAAAAGGAAGCTTACAAAGTGAAAAAAATACAGCTTCTCAAGAAGAGATTTTGGTTTTTAGATAAGCAACAAAATACGCGGTCAATAGCTTGGATTTAAGCCTCTTTGATTACTCTATTTTCCTGGAAATTGCCAGAATAAACCTCGCTTAAAAAGGCTAAAACGAGGTCGATATTTTCTGTATTTTTTAAAAATTACAGAGTTGTGCAACGGTTACCTATGTTGTACGCAGTTTTTTTAGAAAGAATATCCTAAAGCAAAACCTAATGCTGGATATATTTTATTTTGCTTATAATCTAAATCACTAGCATTTCCAATTCCAGCATAATATCTAAAGATAAAATGATTTCCTAAAGGAAGTTGCTGTCCGAATTGAATTTCATTTAACCAACTTTTTCCAACAGGATAATATTTCATTCCACTAAGAAGATATTTCGTTTGAAATGCTACAAAAGTTCCTGAATTATTTTTAAGTGAGTATTCTTTTTGAGATCTTCTTTCTCTGCTTAAATAATATCTGATCTGTGCTCTTGCAAAAATACTATTGCTATTATTTGTCCATTCATAAGAAATTCCATTATGCCAAAAGTCAGTAATTCCGCCCCAACCAAGATTTACGTCAGCAAGAAATTTATCATTAATTGGTATTTCTGTTCCGAACGAAACTCCTTGCAGACCAATTTCTAACTTATAATTATTTTCAAATTTAGTTTGTGCTGAAATGATTTGAGAAAGAAAAATTATTCCAGCAATAAGAAAAGTTTTTTTCATCTGATTGTTTAATATTTTGATTATCAACTTAGTACGACATTGGTGTAAAATTCCGTACAACGGAAAAAGGCTTTGCGAAGTGCGGGAATTCGAAGAACGAGAAGTTCAAGAATTCAGAAACGTAACAAATGCTTTTTCAGATTGTTAAAATTAAAGAAAAAATCAATATGAAAAGCATTTTGCGAATTATTTTGACAAAATATTAAACTTTCACAAATCCCCGCATTTTGCCAATACAATATGCTTGTTGCACAACTCAATTTTAGAAGATATTCAGAATTCATAACTATATCTACGCGGAAAAAAACTTGAAGACAGTATCCACAAACCACTTTATGATAGAATGCATGAAAAACTAACGCAACACAAAGCTTATCACCGCAGGCTGGTTAAACGCCGTTCAGGTACGGTTGAGCCTGTTTTGGGGACGCTGATCAACTACCACAATATGAAACGTGTTAACAGCCGTGGAAAAGCTCAGGCGAACAAACACGTTTTGATGTCGGCGCTGTGTTACAACCTGAAGAAATACCTGAATTTTACGACGAAAAAACCAAATATCTTAGTTCAACAAATGCAGCTACTCAAGAAGAGATTTTGGTTTTTAGATAAGCAATAAAATACTTGTTCGGTAGCTTGGATTTAAGCCTCTTTGATTATTCTATTTTTCTAGAAATTGCCAGAATAAACCTCGCTTAAAAAGGCTAAAACGAGGTCGATATTTTCTGTATTTTTAAGAATTGCAGAGTTGTGCAACGGTTACCTATGTTAGCTGCAGCCATAATTTTACTTTTTTTCTACTTCTAAAATGATTTTACTGAATTGAGTTTCAAAAACTTCAACTTTATTTCCAATTTCAATAGAATCATAAATTGATGAATTTGTTTCAATTAATTCATTATTTACTTTTAAGAATTGAATTTCTTCTTTTTTCATTTCTTGTCCCCACAGTTTGGGAAATAAATCACCTAGAATTGGAATATATAAAGTTCCTGATCCTGCTTCATAGTCTACTCTTTGTAATTTTTCAGTTACTTTTTCAATTCTACTGATTTTTAAATTAAATTTTAAATCTTTTCTGTATTTAGAATTTAATAAAAAATTCACTAAATAGGAGAGAAGTAATACTGAAAAATTTATTATTAGAATAATTTTAAAATCAATTTCGTCTTTTTTTACGAATTGAATTATATCAAAAATAAGCACACCGAAAATAATGATAATTGAAGCAATGTTTCCGATTATCATTTCTTTCTTAATTTTGTTTCTATCAGTTTGATTAAGCGTCATTTTTGGTATGGTTGCAGCTAACGGAAAAAGTATTGGCGAAGACGGGCAAAAAGGAATTCGGAGAATTCAATTTTGACTGAAAGAAACCAATGCTTTTTCGTGGAAACTAAATTACAAAAAAAGTTGTAACGAAAAGCAGTGGCGGCGAAGATTATTCAAATTTTCAATTTGGATATTCAAGCCCGTTTTTGCCAATACACTGTTAGCTGCAGTATCTTTTAGAAATCATATCCAATTTTTATACTCAAATCTAAAACAGCTCCTGATGTATTAAAGTCATTTCCAAATGTTGTTCCATAACCTAATCCTGCTTTAAATTCATAATTGAAATTTTCAGCAAAATTTCTTCTAAAACCATAAGTTGGAATAAAATTAATCTGATTTGAAAGACCTACATTTTTTGTATTTGAAATTACAAACCAATCTGGAATGTAACGAATTTGCAAGCCAAAATAATTTGCTGAATTATTTTTAGTGTTTTTTCCGTTTTCAGCTCTTTTAGAAATATTATAATAATATTTTGGTTGAATTGTCAGAGCAGGATAAAAAGCAAAACCTGTTTTTGCGTACATATCTCCACCCCAAATTGCCGGGAATAAACTTGCTTCTGCTCTTAAAGTTGTTTTATCAGCAATTTTAGTTTCATTGTAAAGGTCGAGACCAAACATTCCAATTTGAATTCCTGAAATATTTTTTTCAACATTTGAATTTTGTGCTTTTCCCAAGATTGCTAAAATGGAAAATGCAAATAAAGAAATTTGTTTTCTCATAAAATTTCGTGAAAGATTTTATTTATTTTTTTTGATATTTAATTTGTTACGCAAGTTTTTGTGATATTGCAGCTAACGGTTAAGGGCTTTGCGAAGGAGCGGATTAGAAAGACGGAACTTTCAACTTTGCACTACAGTTAGCAAAACCATTTTTTATTTGCTAATTTAGATTTTTTCAGCAAATAAAAAATGGTTTTTGCGGATAAAAAGCACAAATGTTGAATTTTGCACTTAATTCGCTCTTTTGCAAAACCCATGTTATCGGTAGTGGCTTTTTTCGGTCGCTTTGTTGTGCGTTGGCTTGGTAGCTCTTTTGCATTTTTTATATGGCTTTGTGCGGTTGGGAAAATGCAAATGTGCTACCAAATGTTTAGATTTCTTGTAATTCGTTTACTTGAATACTTTCACTCATTGTGTTAAGACTTTCTGCCAAAGCATTTGCAACGTGCCACATCAAAACAGGCGGAATTGCATTTCCTATTTGCTTATAGGCTTGTGTTTCACTCACAGGAAATACAAAACTTTCAGGAAATGACTGAATGCTTGCGGCTTCTCTTGGTGTAAATCGTCTATAAATTTCCTTTTCGGGATTAACTAATAACACAGGGTCACGAGAATTTAAACTCGTTTTTGCTAAATGCGAAGTAACTGTTAGGCATTGTCCGTCCAGATCTTGATACAAGCCACGCTTCATATTATTTTTTGCATTTTTCATTCCTTCTACTGCTCTTTGAGAGAAATAATATTTTTCGTCATCAATTGCTAATTGAGGAATTACATTTTTAAGAGAAACCCATTTTTTTGTACTGAAAAGGCTTGTTTCAGAGTGTGTATCTATCGGAAATTTATAATCTACATCTACATCATTTCTTACTCCGACAATAAAAACCCTTTCTCTTTTTTGTGGAATACCAAAGTTTGAAGCAAGTAAAACTTTATATTTCACTTTGTAGCCAACACTTTCAAATTCGGTAATTACTTTTTTAAGAATTTCTCCTTTTTGTAGCGTTACCAAACCTTTTACGTTTTCGCAAACGAAAAATTTAGGTTGTTTTACTTTTAATATTTTTACGAGTTCTTTGTAAAGATTTGCTCTATCGTCATTCGTGTCTTTATTTGGGTTTACCGTACTAAATGATTGGCAAGGAAAACCTCCAAGCAATAAATCAAAATCGTTGATTGAGTTAATATCTACATTTTTTATGTCATCACAAATGGCTGGATGTTCAAAATTTGCATTGTACGTTTCAACTGCGTATTTATCAAAGTCCAAAGCATAACTTATCTCAAATGGTAGTGGTACATAAAAATCCTTTAGGAATTTAAAATCTCCAAGTATTCCTAAATCCGAGCCTCCACAGCCACAAAAAAATGACGCTACTTTAATTTTATTTTCCATAATTAATATTGTTTGTCTATACTTTCAGAACCAAAGTCCATTCTGTATAAAGTTGGTAAAACTGTAATTATTCCACTATCATTTTTCCCAAATGGGTCATTGATTTTTCTAACGATTGTTGCATTTGGAGTGAAATAAACTCTATAAATATTGTACGCAGAACGGTATTGTTTTGCTGCAATCCATTCTTTTCTTGTTAAGTTGATTGTGTCTGTCCAAGAATTATCTTCTAAATCAGGTTCGGTAATTCGTTTTGTAGATTTAACTTCTACAAACCTTGCAAATTCAGGTTCTCCACGATTTTCGTCAGCTTCCACAGAAGAAATATCATAACCTAAACCTCTTTGTTTTCCTAATAGTAATACTTTATTTACCAAACGTGGATGTGTTGCATTTACTCGTTTTTTCTCTAAATCGAAAACAAAATCTTCACCTTCATCTCCCAAAATAGTTTGGTCAGTTCCTTTTTGTGGAACTTTGGGTTTTTCTACTTCTTCTCTTTGTAATGCTTCTAATGAAGTTGATAAAATTTCAGGATTTTGAACGGCTATTTTTCCAAAATATGCAGACCAATCATAATACAGTTGTTTCTTCTCGCCATCAATATTCAAATCATATTTGAATATGTCAAATTGTAATGGTTGGGCTAATTCTGAAATGAAAACATCAATAATTTCTCTTTCGGCTTTATTGATTATCAAATTATTTCCATCAATAATTATCAAATTGGCTAAAGCCAATAAGTTGAGCTGTTCTCTTATATGTTGTGTATGAAATGAACCTGTTTCTAATTTATTGACTGTATTTTCAGCTCTGTCTTTTAAAATTATTCCTAAAACTTCTTCAATAGAAATATTTCCTTGCAAAACTTGTTTTGCATTCAATACATAGTATCCAATTTCGTCTTTGGTGAGAATTATTCCATTATTTTGAGCAAGAGAAAGCAAAGCCAAAACAAAATGAAAAGGTTTGAATTTTATTCCATAATTTATACGTTCTTCAATAGTTTGGATTTTTTGAGTTCCATTTGGAAACTGAAAATTCAAACAAAGATTTTTGAAAAATGCAGGTTGGTCATTATCAATTAAAAGTTTCTCATTACTTGGACTTTCATAAATATATTGCTCATCAAAATAGTACAACCCAAAAAGTTTTCCTGCAACTTCGGTAATATGGTTTCTAATTGTTTTTTGATTGCTTTCCCTAAGATTTTCAAAATCATCATTATAGATTATTTGAGATAATCTGTCATTAAATTCTTGATCAAATACTTCTTTTGGACAAGGACATATTTCAGCTACAATCGTAGCATAAGCAGGTAAAATATTGTCTAATTCCTTTTGTGCTTTACCTCGAATGATTGTACATCTATATTGAATATCTGGATTGAACATTTTAAATGTATTTAATTAATTCTTCTGCAATTGTTTTAGCCAATAATGGTGGAACTGCATTACCTATTTGTTTTAACTGACTTGTTTTTCCTCCTTTAAAAATATAATCATCGGGAAAAGATTGAAGTCTTGCACTTTCTCTCGCAGTCGGCACTCGGTCAAATTCATAATGAAAATGATGATTATGTCCTGTGTCAATCGTAAAGCTCGGCTTTTGACTGTTTAATCTTGTCCAAGCGATATTTACTTTTCTTGTTTGATGAAGTTCTTCGGGCAAATCTTTATAATTTCCTCCATCAGGAACCATCGAAATGATTTCAATCGTTTTATCATTATGAATTGTAATTTGGTGGTTGAAAACTCCTTTGGAGTTTTTTCTAATCATTTTCTGAAATTCATTTTGAGGTTTGATAGGATATTGGCTTCCATCTTCCAAAGTATCTTTTGGTAAATCTGAAATAGCTTCTTTTGAAGTGATATGTTTTTTTATTGTTGGTTCAGGAAAAATAAATTCTTTTTTATTTTTTGTTCCAATGAAAAATGCACGTTTTCTGTTTTGTGGAACTCCAAAATCAGAAGCTAGCAAAACTTTGTAAACTACGGTGTAGCCGAGTTTTTCAAAATCTTTAATTATACTGTCTTTAACAACACCTTTTCCCATAGAAATAATGTTTGGTACATTTTCCATTAAAAAAACTTTCGGTTGATAGAATTTTACAAAACTCACAAACGATTTATAAAGTTGGTTACGTTCATCATCTACAATTCTTTTTCCTGCAATAGAGAAACCTTGACAAGGCGGACCTCCAATGATTATATCAACATTTTTTATTTCCGTTTTTTTACTTATTTCTTTAGGTGTTTCGTTAAATAAATCAGCAACAATTCCTCTTGCGTTTTTATGCGTATTCTCAAAAGTTACAATCGCATCTTTCCAATGGTCAATTCCCAAAAGTACGTCATAGCCTGCTTCGATGAACCCATAGGAAAGTCCACCGCAACCGCAGAATAAGTCTATAACTGTTGGTTTATTTTTCATTATCAAAATTGATTTCTCCTTGTTTTACGTTTATATTCTTTAAATAATTCATTTTCTCTTCTGCTACAATTAATGTTTTGGGAGAACAGTTATATTGATACATTTTTTTTGCAAATTGGTCTCCAAAATATTCGGTTTTCAATTCTTCAATGTCAAGCCCAAAAGTGTTTGCTAATTTTTCTAAACATCTTTCGTCAAAATCTTTTTTACCTGTTTCAATTTTACTTAAAGCACCTGAATCAATACCAATTTTTGCACCTAATTGTGTAAGTGTGAAATTGTTTTGAGTTCTTAACTTTCTTATATATTCTCCAAAATTTGCTTCCATTGTCTTGAATTTTAAATCTTGACGATTTTGACAAATTTACACAAATATTATAACCTCAAAAAACTTTAAACTTGATTTTTTAGAATTTGGGGTGGTGGGTGGGCTTGGGAGCGTTGGGGCAAAATTAAATGTGGTGCAATAGCGTTGGATTTGTGCGGAGGCTTGCACCTCTTTTAATTTTTGCGAAGCGTTGGCAATTTTTTTCGTTTTTGTAAGTCGGTTGATTTTGTGACGTAGCGTTCAAATGCCATTACCGATAACGGAGGCTCGGCTTTGTGAAGTTTACTCAGGAAGCTTGCTTCTAAGAGTAAATTTCTCAAAGCCGAAGTTTTGCGATGACGACCGGTTCTGGTCGTTTCGTAAAACGTCGGCGTAGCCGAGCCTCCGTTGTTGCGACAGCGACCATAGGGAGTTGTCGCAACAACGGAAAAAGGCTTTGCGAAGTGCGGGAATTCGAAGAACTTTAGTTCAAGAAAGACCAAACGGAGCCGATGCTTTTTCAATGCTGTGAAATTACAAAAAGGAAACGGAATTGAAAAGCAGCGGCGGCAAAATATTACAAAATTTTCAATTCAGACTTAAGCCCCGCATTTTGCAAAACCTATGTGCTCGTTGCACAACTCAATTTTAGAAGATACTCAGAATTCATAACTATATCTACGCGGAAAAAGCTGGTAGAGCAACATCATCAATGGAAAAAAGAAGCTTACAAAGCAATGTTTGGTGTGAAAAAAATGCAGCTTCTTAAGAAGAGGCTTTGTTTTTTTAGATAAGCAACAAAATACTTGTTCGATGGCTTGGATTTAAGCCTCTTTGATTATTCTATTTTCCTGGAAATTGCCAGAATTAACCTCGCTTAAAAAGGCTAAAACGAGGTCGATATTTTCTGTATTTTTAAAAATTACAGAGTTGTGCAACGGTTACCAATGTTAGCAGAAGTAATATGGCATATATTTTGGCGTTATAATTAGTAGAAAAAGATTAACACTTATTATATTTTGTATGTGTTATATTTTTTATAAATTAGCAATATTGAAAAAGCATTCGCTACGTTTGGTCAAAATTGAACTTTCAGTCCATTTTTTTCCGCACTTCGCCAATACTTTTTCTGTTATCTGAAAATTAAACATTCACTATGAAAAGACACACTAAAATTAGAAAAACTGATTTTCTTTTACCAAATAATGATTTCATTATAGGATTGGGAAGCGTGTTAAACTTGTTAGGTTCATATTTTGAATATAATTATTCTAATTCATCAAAAGAAGCTGACTTTAAAGCTTTGGAGTCTGATTGGCAAAATGTTGGTGAAGATATTAGAGTATCTTTGAAAAAAGTAAAGAAAGCAAATAAAAATGAAGATATTTGCCTAACTTACTAAAATAATCTTATGAGTGATAAGTCTTTACCACAAAAGCAATCAGATAATGAGCAAAAGTCACATAAATCTGAAATTATTGAGCTAGAGCGGGAATTGTTATCTGTTAATCCTAGAATTTTTGATGGAATAAAAAAAGAAAAGAAAGAAGAATTGCTGAGAAGTTTTTCTGTTACACTAATACAAGAAAAATCTCATTCAGGACCTCTTCCAGATGCTGAAACTTTAATTCAATACGATTCAGTAATTCCTAACGGAGCTGATCGAATTATGGCGATGGCAGAAAAACAACAAGACCATAGAATTAATATTGAAACAAAAGTGATTACAAGTCAAAATAAACAAAGTGGCCTTGGTCAAATTTTTGGTTTAATTATTGGCTTATTTGGAATTTCTTGTGGTACCTTCCTTGCATACTCTGGAGAAACTACAGTTGGTGGAATAATTGCAGGCGGAACAGTTGTTAGTTTAGTATCAGTTTTCGTTATTGGTAAAACTAGACAAAAAAAGAAATCATAGTAATCTTAAAATTTAAGAATATGGGATTTAATTATTATTTTATCCCATATTTTTTATGTGCAATTTTGAATATTATTACAGCTAACGGAGGCTCGGCTTTGTGAAGTTTACTCAGGAAGCTTGCTTCTAAGAGTAAATTTTTCAAAGCCGAAGTTTTGCGATGATGACCAGTTCTGGTCGTTTCGTAACAACGTTCAAATTTACGTATTGCGTCAATCCGATTTATATAACTTGCGTCAATCCTTTTTATTTATTTTGTTTTTTTTTTTTTATTGTAATTGACTGTATATTAGTATTTAAAATATATTATTTTTTTAGATTCACGAATATATAGTAGTTTAACTTATATTTTATAATTTTCTAAATGATAATATTTGCTTTCCAAATTTATATTATCATATAATTTTTCAAATTGATTTTGTGACTTTTTTAAAGCAGTTTGATAGATAACCTGAATTTTAAAACTCCATATAATTTTTAATTCTGAAATAGAATCCGATATTGTTATGTTTGCTTCAATACAATTAATCTTAATCATTTAATTTGGTATACTTTTGGTAGCCTTATTCCCATTAAAATATTTAAAACTATTAAATCAAATACAAATGAAAAAAATATTATTGGCAATAGGTACTCTTTCTTTATTAGCAGTGTCATGTTCTAAAGAAAAAACTACAGTTATAGAATCTGGTAAAGATACGTTAGTTGTTAAGCATGATACTATAGCTGTTAAAAATGATACATTGGTAGTAACTGGAGTAGAAAATATTATTACTAAAAATGTTGGTAAGTATCCAGAAGAGCTTAAATTGTTTGATGATAGTGTAATTGGAGATCGTATAAAAAAATTAGCGGGGAATCAGTATGATGCTTTTAAGAAGAATTTTAATGTAGAAACACCAATTGCTAAAGAATCTTCCGTTTATAAATTCAGTGGATGTAAGCAACATAACTGCCCAGCTTATCAAACAACAATTTTATATGATGCTGCTGGTGATAATCTGAATATTATAATCGATGAAAATGGTAAAAGTACAGTGCTAAAAGAAAAAGCTGAAATTGCTTATTCTGATGCGCTAAAAGCTAAATAATTAACATTGATCTATCCTAAAAATCTTATCAGATTGAAGGTTGGAAATTTTAAAATAAACCAAAGTGAAATTCAATTTTTGCTTTGGTTTATTTGTTTTTTGAAGGTATTATTTTTTTACTGAAAACTGTTTTTATAATGTTTGATGACTTAATTATACTGCCAAAAATTGGTGCGATTTTTCTCAAATATTAATAATTATTGAATGTCTTTATATCGGGCAATAGCTCTTTCTCTAGCATAACGATGATCAACAATTGGAGACGGATAAGAGAAGGATTCTATATTATTGACCCATTTTTTGATATATTTAAGATCTTTATCAAATTTTTTAGCTTGCTCCGTCGGGTTGAATATTCTAAAATAAGGCACAGCATCACATCCGCAACTTGCTGCCCACTGCCAATTACCATTGTTGGCTGCAAGATCATAATCCAGTAGTTTTTGAGCAAAATACGCATCGCCCCAACGCCAATCTATCAATAGATGTTTGGTCAGAAAACTTGCAACAATCATCCTTACACGGTTATGAAGATGTCCCGTGAGATTAAGTTGCCTCATACCAGCATCAACAATTGGATAACCTGTAGTGCCATTACACCAATGCGCAAAATCTACTTCATTATTAATCCAATCCATTTTATCGTATTTTACTTTAAAACTTTGATGAACGACTTGTGGAAAATGAAATAATATCTGCATATAAAACTCCCGCCAAATTAATTCGTTAAGCCAAGTTTCGTTATTTTTTATTGCCGTTTTTACACATTCTCGTATTGATATTATCCCGAATCTAAGCGCTAAGCTAATTCCCGAAGTCCCATTAATACCTGGGTAATCTCGAGTTTTATCATAGTTAGAGATTATACTAGAATCTAGGCTAGGTTCTACTAATGTTAAATCACTCTTAGCAAAGCCTATCGTTTTTAAATCTAATATTTTGCTTGGGTTTATTTTGAAAAACTGATTAATATTGACCTCGTAAGGACTGTAATGATCTTCGGTGAGTAAGCTTTTCCATTTTTTAGAATAAGGAGTGAAAACTGTATATGGTGTATTATCTGCTTTTAGAACATCATTTTTTTCAAAAATAACTTGATCTTTCGAGCTAGAAAAAGATATCGACTTGGAGTTTAAGAATTCTTCTATAGATTTATCTCTGGCGATAGCGCTAGGTTCATAATCGTTATTGCAAAATACAGCGGCTACATCATATTTTTGGACAATATCATTAAATGCCTTTTCAGGATTATTATAATACGTTATTACAGCAGATCCAACCTTTTGTAATTCTTGGTTAATATGGTGAAGCGCTTGATGGATGTAATCTACACGACGATCTTCTTTGTCTTCAAATTGATTGAGGATTTCAGGATCAAAAATAAATATCGGAAAAACTTTATAACCTGAAGATAATGCCTTGCTTAGACCTGCGTTATCATAAAGTCTTAGGTCTCTTCTGAACCAAAATATGACTATTTTATCCATTGTTTTTATTAGTGAGTAATTAGTTTTTTTCTAATTTATTTTTTTTAAAGTACATTTTAAAATATTTTACAGACACTCACAGAAAACCAAAACATTCTCCATCTTCTTTCCCTATATGTTTATGATGCTGCTTGTGAGCTCTTCTGATGGCGAGAAAGTAAGGATTCTGAGTGTTTTTAGTATTTTTAATCTTTGATGAATGAAAAGATCATGCACAAAAAAATAGGCAAATCCATATATTGTAATTCAGAGGCCGATGCAGATACCAAAGTAAGCCAAGTAAGACCTTCCATCAGAAAAAATACAGCAACGATAATTAAAAAATTAATGGCATTTAATTTTGATTAAATATTTTTTCTAAAACCTTAAAACGGTAATCAAAAATCTGATTAATTCTTTTCTCTACAAAAAGATTACGAACTATATCTCCTAAGAATCCAAGAGGAAGTTCGTAATAGATGGTATCTTGCATTAGCACGCCTTTTTCGTTAGGGAAAAAGTTATGACGATGATTCCATAATTTATAAGGTCCTTTTCTTTGAAAATCTGTAAAACTTTTATGCTTATCCACTTGGGTAATTTCCGTTTGCCATTTAAGCGGAATAGATAATAAAGGAGCAACTGTATAATCAATCAATAGACCTTCGTAGATTTCTTGTCCTTCATGTTGACTTTTAACCTCGAAAGCCATGTTTTCTGGCGTTATTGTAGCAAGATTATAAGGCGAAGAAAAAAAATCCCATGCAGTTTCTATATCGGTATTTAATTGTTGTTCTCTGAAAAATTTATAAATCATTGTAATTTATTTTTTTGTTAAATCCTAAATAATAGATTAGACAAGACGATGCAAAAGTTCTTTTTTTCCAATCTTTCTCTTCGTAGTTTCGGAAGTTTTTATCTAGTAATTGTTGCTTAGTATGATAAGTATGCTGCTGCGGATAATCCAGAAAATCCTGATCCAATAATAGCGACTTGTTTTTGAGATTTTGATTGTGGCATATTTTATATTATTTCATAGACTTTGCTAACATGATCAATCAACAATTCTGGTGTAATCTGATCGTCATATATTGATTGATGAAAATTATCTAGCTTTTGTAAGAGCTTCAGAAGTTGGTTTTTTTCGGTTTCTGATAGATTACCTAAGACAATTTTAGAAGCTTGTCTTATTTTCTGCATTTGAGAATCTAAAGTCTTTATGCCATCTTCTGTAATAGAAAGAATTTTAGTTCTTTTGTCTTCTAAAGAGTCTTCTTGCAATACCCAATTATGCTTTACTAATCGATCTATAATTTTTATTCCGATTGATTTTTCGTGGACATTTTTCTTAATTAATTCTATTTTTGACATTTTGCCAAATGCTTTTAGATTAATTAAATAAATAAATTCTTCTTGTGTAGAAAAATCAGAATTATAGATGGCAGACTTAGAATAGCTTTTGGCATAGCGATTCATGTTAATAATCAGCGTATTGATAATACTATCTATGCTTCTTCCGTTTTCTTTGCCTTCCCAATCTGCATTGTTTTTAACCTCGTTATGAGATGCTTGTTCGGCAATCCAAGCCTTAAAGTCTTCTATATTGTTGTCGTGATTTCTATCACTATTTTTAGTTTCAAATTCTTCTAACAAATTGATAACTTCATGCAAAAGCTTGTAATTCATTTGATTTAATTTGTGTAAATATACACTAATTATTCATTTAGTAATATAAAAGTACTTTAATTTAATATTGCGTGTATTTAAAAATAAAATAAACATTTGGTTGTAAAATACCTTTTACATAAGATACTTGTATTAAAAATATTGCTTAGTCTAATTTAATTTAATAGAATATTAATATTTGGTTTTTGATTACTATAATGCTCATTTAATTAATTTTATCTAAATTTGTTTATTATAATAAACAATGTTATGCTTGATTTTATTACGATAAAAGAAGTTAAAATTAGTATTGGCACTTGGTGTAGAGAGATGCGCAAAGCCGAAAATCTTACCAAACAAGAATTGGCTGAGGAATTAGATCTTTCTAGGTTTACAATTGCTAAGCTAGAAAATGGTGAAAACCCAACGCTAGACACTGTGCTAAAAGTCTTACAATATTTTGATGAAATGAAGACATTGAATCAATTTGTTACTGATAAAATAGAAAATGTTGACAACAATCAATCTCTGTACTAATTATGGCAAAAAATCAAGTAATATCTGTTTATTTTAGAGGTTTAGAAATTGGGAAAATTGGATATGACGAGAATCAACGTAAATCTTCCTTCCAATATAATCCAACTTTTTTAGAAATGGATCAGTATAAAAGATTGTTCCCTTATATTATAAGAAGGACGCCCAATGCCCAGATTTTTTCTGAGTTTGAAGGAGAAACTTTCCGTGGTTTGCCTCCAATGATTGCAGATTCTTTACCTGATTATTTCGGGAATATTGTCTTTAAAGAATGGTTAGAAGCTACGCAGAAAGATCTTGTTAATATTTCTCCCTTAGAGCAATTAACATATGTTGGTCAGCGAGGGATGGGTGCTTTGGAGTTTATGCCAGCCAAAGAAATTGTATCTGATGGTTCTATAGATGTAGATGCTATTACAGAAGTTGTAAAAAAAGTTTTGGACGTTAGAGAGTCTGTCAATGAGAAAATGCTTAGCGATGCAGCATTACTTAATATCTTCAAAATAGGAACTTCAGCAGGTGGAGCAAGGCCTAAAATCTTGGTGTCTGAGCATAAAGAAACTGGTAGGTTAGTTGCTGGCGATCTAGCAACATCTATTGATTATAACCATTATTTGATTAAGCTTTCAATAGATGAAGACGAAGGTTACTCTAAGGAGAAAGTGGAGTATATCTACTATCAGATAGCTAGAAAAGTAGGGATTAATATGATGGATTCTAAAATGGTAGATGATAAGCATTTCGCTACTTTACGCTTTGATAGGCTATTCGGAGAGAAGCAGCATATATTAACGGCTTCTGGGATGACTGGTTGGGATTTTAAGAAACCAGAATACTCAAGCTACGAAAATCTTTTTAAGCTATCAGTTGATCTTAAGCTTCCTCATAAGGATATTGAGCAATTGTATAGAAGAATGGTTTTTAATTTGGTATTTGCGAATATTGATGATCACCTAAAGAACTTTTCTTTTATTTACAATAGTAAAAAAGACCGTTGGAATATAGCGCCAGCTTATGATTTGACTTATCCACTAGATGCTCTTAAGAATTATACAAGAGTAACGAGAGCATTGTCTATTAATGGGAAAAGAAATGAAATTAATAGAAATGACCTACTAAAAATAGCAGATCAATTTACAATAAAAAACCCGAATGCTATCATTGATGAAGTAATTTTGGCGACCAAACAATTCAGGGTTTTGTCAGGAGAAGAGAACATTCCATCTAAAGCTATTGCTAAAATAGAGTCTGAGTTTAATCTTATGTAGCTTTTTGTATAAAATAGTTGTAAGAAAATTATGTTTGTTTTTTAGTAAAACTATATTCTTATTAGTTTTAATTATATCTGTTAAGACTGAAAATATTATAAAATTGAGATTAATAAAATAGCTGTAAACAGGGATTTTTTCATGTTGTCACTTTCGATACTTTTGTAAGACAATTTGATGATGAAAAAAGTGTAGAATTTTATTGGAGATCATATTTATACGACGTACATAGATAAACTTAACTTATATTGTAAAGAAATATAAAAACACAAATGATGTTTCCTAATATTGTATAGATCTTCAATAGGTTCTATAATCATTATAATGCTTTTACCTTAATAGGAAGAAAGTTTTCAAATCTTATTTTTAGTTTAATGTTCTATTAAACTATATTTCTTTCATAGATTTTTTTTTAAAAATACGAGTAATCCTTGCAGGATTATCTAGCAATTAATCATTGATGAAGATAATTTTGCTTTGATATAATTTAGGCGTTGTACCTTCCATCTGGCGGAAGACTCTTGTAAAGTAATTAGTATCCGAAAATCCTGTCTGATAAGCCACTTCTTTGATGCTTTCTCTCTGATCAAGGAGTTCTTTGGCACGTGTAATCCGTTCTTGCAATATATATTCGTTAGGAGAAATACCAAGCTCTTGTTTAAACATTTTAAAGAAATTAGATTTGCTGACGTAAGCCATTTTTGCAATATTATCAATAGATAACTTCTTATGGATATTTTTCTTGATATAGTCTACGACAAAGGCAATTCTTGACTTGCTTTTCACTAAGTTTTTCTCTACTAGATTTCTGCCTTGCGTCTGCATTAGCCGGATGAGAAGTTCTTTTAATGCAAAATCCGCCATTACATCTTTGTGAGAATTATCATCCATCGCAATTCTCATAATATTATTAGTTGCGGAGGCTAATGATGGCGTATTAAAAAGATAATATTCTTCGTTAGAAATATCCCAGTTAGAGGTCTCGTCTATTTTTGGAGCAGTTAGATTGAGATTATTAAGTGCATTTTCTACAAATTCTGGATTTAGGCTTAGAGATACACATTGCGAAGCATTCTCAGTAGCTTCGGGAAAATCTATAAGCATAGTTTCTCCAGGTGCAACGAGAACACTTTCTCCAGGGAGGTATTCAAAATAGTCTGTTTTGCCATCAAGTTTCATCATTTTCTTCCCACGGAGCATACTTGTGAAAGCAAGATTTTCAAAATTTAATTTAACATTATAAGCACTCAAGTGCGTTTCATATATATTGAACTCACAATCTTTAAGACTGAAAGTTGTTTTGTTTTCTACGAGATTTGATAAGTGATTTTCCTTTAATAATGCGGGTTTATCCAACATATATTTGGCATTCTTCATGACCTCAATTTTTTTGAATAGCTAATGCTCTAAATGTAATAAAATTTCCCTAATGCTTTCTTTTGTTTTTGTTAAAGAAATGATAAAGTTTTTACGGCAGATATGATTTTACTATAAAAATATAGCATTATGCTATTCGTTTCATCATAGCAAAGGTAATTTCGAAAACAACAAAACAAGATTAATAATTAAAATTTAATAGTTATGAGTACAGTAACAGAAACTAAGAAAGATAACGCATTACAAAGACCGGATTTTAAAGCGAAATATGATAATTATATTGGCGGCAAATTTACGGCACCAGTTTTAGGACAATATTTTGATGTTATCTCTCCTGTAGATGGTAAAGTTTTTACACAAGTAGCACACTCTACCAAAGAAGATTTAGAATTGGCAGTAGATACGGCACACAAAGCTTTTGAAACTTGGAAAAATACCTCTGTAACAGAGCGTAGCATTATCCTTAATAAGATTGCAGATCGTATGGAAGAAAAACTTCAATACATTGCTGCAGTAGAGACTATAGATAATGGTAAAGCGGTGAGAGAGACCTTGGCTGCGGATATTCCTTTGGCGATTGATCATTTCAGATATTTTGCAAGCGTTATTAGAGCGGAAGAAGGCTCTGCTAATGAGTTAGATAAAGATACTTTGTCATTAATTATCAATGAGCCTTTAGGGGTTATTGCTCAGATTATCCCTTGGAATTTCCCAATTCTAATGGCAGTTTGGAAGTTGGCGCCAGCTTTAGCAGCAGGAAATTGCGTTGTGCTAAAACCTGCAGAAAGTACGCCAGTATCTATTTTGGTACTTATGGAGATTATTGGCGATCTTATTCCTGCGGGCGTAATCAACATTGTTAATGGATTCGGAGCTGAGCTAGGACGTGCTTTGGTAACTAACCCTAAAGTAGCAAAAGCAGCTTTTACAGGGTCAACAGCAACGGGAAGATTAGTAATGCAATACGCAACAGAAAATATTATTCCGGTAACATTAGAGTTGGGTGGTAAATCTCCTAACGTATTCTTTAGTTCGGTAATGGATGAGGACGATGAGTTTTTGGATAAAGCAATCGAAGGTGCAGTATTATTCGCGCTTAACCAAGGTGAGATCTGTACTTGTCCGTCCAGACTTTTAATTCAAGAAGACATTTACGATGCATTTATCGCAAGAGTTATCGAGCGTGTTAATGCAATTAAAGTTGGTAACCCACTAGATCCAACAGTGATGATGGGTGCTCAGGCATCACAGATCCAAAAAGATAAAATCATGTCTTATATCAAATTAGGTAAAGAAGAAGGCGCTGAGGTACTTACAGGTGGCGATGCTAACCATCTCGGTGGCGATATAGAAGATGGATATTATATCCAGCCGACCTTATTTAAAGGACATAATAAGATGAGAATCTTCCAAGAAGAAATTTTCGGGCCAGTATTGGCGGTAACTACCTTCAAGGACGAAGAAGAGGCGATTGCCATTGCCAATGATACAATTTATGGATTAGGAGCGGGTGTTTGGACACGTGATGCACATCAATTATATAAGATACCAAGAGCAATTCAGTCGGGTAGAGTTTGGGTTAATCAATACCATAGTTATCCTGCTGGCGCACCTTTCGGAGGATATAAGCAATCAGGTATCGGTAGAGAAAATCACAAGATGATGTTGGATCATTACCGTCAGACTAAGAATATGTTGATTTCTTATAACAAAAATAAATTAGGCTTCTTCTAGAGTTTAATTTTGGGCGTGCCCCTTTGTTTTGCCAAGCTTAGTCAACCGCAAAACAAAGGGTCGGTCTACGCCTACAACTCCTCAGTCGGCGCTCGCTTCGCTCGCGCCTCTTTGCGGGGTTTTCGGCTTCGCCCTCACGCGGATGTCGTTATTAAAATTTAATACCAAACCAATAAAAAAATAAAAATTATGATTCCAAAGACTATGAAGGCCGCAGTCGTACAAGGCTACGGACAACCCTTAGACATTAGAGAAGTACCTGTAAGAACACCAGGTAGATACGAAGTACTAGTAAAAGTAATCGCTTGTGGCGTTTGTCATACCGATTTGCATGCTGTAGATGGCGATTGGCCAGCTAAACCGAAAATGCCATTAATCCCAGGACACGAAGGTGTGGGTATTGTAGTAGCTTGTGGTCCAGAAGCACAAGTAAAAGAAGGTGACGCTGTAGGTGTGCCTTGGTTATATAGCGCTTGTAGCTGTTGCGAATATTGTATTACAGGATGGGAAACACTTTGTGAAGCTCAGCAAAATGGTGGTTATAGCGTAGATGGTAGCTTTGCAGAATATGTAATTGCAGATTCTCGTTATGTAGGTCATCTAAAATCAGATGTTAATTTCCTAGAAATAGCACCAATATTATGTGCAGGAGTTACAGTTTATAAAGGACTTAAAGAAACCGAAACTAAGCCAGGCGAATGGGTAGCAATTTCAGGGATTGGAGGTCTAGGTCACGTTGCAGTACAATATGCCAAAGCTATGGGAATGCACGTTGCAGCAATAGATGTAGCAGATGATAAGTTAGAATTAGCTAAGAAACTAGGTGCAGATTTAGTTGTTAATGCCAAAGAGACAGATCCAGGGCAATATCTTCATAAAGAAGTAGGAGGTATGCACGGTGCGTTAATTACCGCAGTATCACCAATCGCTTTTAAGCAGGGTATTGATGTATTAAGAAGAAAGGGCACAATTGCTCTTAACGGTTTGCCACCAGGATCTTTCGAGCTTCCTATTTTTGAGACGGTATTGAAAAGAATTACAGTAAGAGGATCTATTGTAGGAACAAGAAAAGACATGCAAGAAGCCTTAGAATTTGCTAATGAAGGTCTTGTAAAAGCAACAGTAACATCAGCAAAATTAGAAGATATCAATGATGTTTTCGATAAAATGAAGAAAGGTCAAATTGACGGTAGAGTCGTTCTAGACATTGCCGGAAGTTAGTAATATTAGTTTTGTGTTTAGCCTGACAGAAATGTCAGGTTTTTTTTAACTTTAACAAAAATAAAATCATGATTTCTAGATTAGATATTACAGATAAAGCATTAGAAGTTGTAGAAGAGTTGGAGGCAAAATATGGTCCGTTAATGTTTTATCAAGCTGGAGGATGTTGTGAAGGGACGCAGCCTCAATGTTTTGAGAAAGGTGGTTTTTTCCCAAGGATGAATGACGTTCTCATTGGTCATATCAAGGATTTCGAGTTTTGGATAGATCGTGACCTTTATGAATATTGGCAGTATTCGCATTTTACTCTCGATGTATTAGATGGTTTTGGTCCTGGTGGTTTTTCTTTGGAAACACCTTTGGGTAAGACTTTTAAAGTTCATTATCGGTTATTTTCCCCAGAAGAATTACAGGATTTAGCACTAATTGTACGAAATCAATAGTTGCAACCTTAAGTTTTATTTTTTTCTATTAACTAATAATTTTTTATTTATTTAAGCTCAGTACAATATTTGTGATTAGCCAGATTACTTATATTATTCTTTTATTTTTCTTTTAATTATTGAACTTAAAATATTATAATATTTTAAGTTTTTCTTCATTCTGAAATATGTTTTCTTTCGCCTAATCTCAATTTTTTAACAGCGAAATACTTTAATTAATTTTAAGTTTCTTCATTTAGCTCATTAGGTTAATAGATAATTTTGTGATGTAATATTGTCATTTATTGCCTATTAATCATAGTTTTTGCACTGTTTTAATCTCTATTTTTTTTTGTAATATTTTGATTTGAGATAAAAAAATAAAAATAATTGCATAAAATTATATTTTGCACAATATAATTTACTAACTTTGCACAGTTAATAGAAGTAGTGGAAAGTAAAGAAGAGCAAGACTCGTTAAATATAAAGAACCAAGTGTGTTTTCCCATTTATGCACTGTCAAAAAAAGTGGTGAATCATTATCGTGCGATATTAGATCCGCTTGATATCACATATCCTCAATATTTAGTTTTACTTATTTTGTGGGATAAAGGTGAACAAACGGTTGGACAGTTGGGCGAAAGTCTATTTTTGGACTCAGGAACCTTAACTCCTTTGTTGAAAAGAATGGAGCAAAAAAATATTCTTACTAGAGAAAGAAGTGCCCAAGATGAGCGTGTTGTCAAATTAAAACTAACGCAATATGGTATTGATATGAAAGATCAAGCAAAAGAAATTCCTCAAAAATTGATGCAATCGATGGGGTTTTCTCTAGAAGAGCTTTCGGAACTAAAGAGTGTAATTACAAATTTTTTAAATAAATAAAAATTCCCAAAAAATGAAAACATTATATACAACTAATGCAACTGCCAAAGGTGGTAGAAATGGTCAAGTAAAAAGTGATAACGGAGTATTAGACATCGAAGTGCGTATGCCAAAAGCATTGGGTGGAGCAAACGATGATTATGCTAATCCAGAAATGTTATTTGCAGCAGGATATTCTGCATGTTTTGATAGTGCCTTAAATCTTGTTATAAATAAATCGAAAATAAAAACAGGCGAAACAACTATTACAGCAAAAGTAAGTATTGGACAAATAGAAAATGGAGGATTTGGGCTAGCTGTTGAGTTACACGCTAACATACCAGGTGTAGAATTAGATGTGGCGCAAGATCTTGTGGATAAAGCACACCAAGTATGTCCTTATTCTAACGCTACGAGAGGAAATATCGAAGTGAAATTAACTGTTTCTAATAACTAAAAATAGATGCAGTGCATTGTATTATAATATATAAATTATTATAATATACAAAATTGGTAAGTTATTTGTAAGTAATAGTTACATATGCTAAATAATTTATTAATAATCGTTTCTAATTAAAATAGTTTTTAGAAATGGTTTTCTAACTAATATTAATTGTATTAATTTCAAAATAAAAAAAATGTCATTAATTGAAGATTTGAACTGGAGACACGCCGTAAAAGCGTATGATTCTACAAAAAAAGTAAACGAAAACGATATTGATAAAATTGTAGAGGTAGCACGATTAGCGCCTACGTCTTCTGGTTTGCAACCGTTTAAAGTTATCATTGTAAGAGATCAGGCAGTTAAAGAAAAATTAGCAGAAGGTGCTCTTAATCCGGATTGTATGAGAGATTGTTCTCATGTTATTATTTTTGCAGCGTGGGATAGATACACCGTTGATAGAATTGATAAAGTGTATGATTTTACAACTGATGAGAGAGGTTTGCCAAGAGGTAGATTCGGGTCTTATACAGATCAATTAAAGAATATCTATATGAATGAATCCGAAGAATTAAACTTTGCTCACACAGCTCGTCAGACTTATATTGCTTTAGGACTTTCTTTAGCACAAGCAGCAGAATTAAAGGTAGATTCTACTCCAGCAGAAGGATTTAGCAATGATGTTGTAGATCAAGTTCTTGATTTGAGAAAACATGGATTAAGAAGCGTATCCTTAATGTATGTAGGTTATGCAGATCCTGAGAAAGACTGGATTGCACCTATGAAAAAAGTTAGAATTCCTAAGGACGAGTTTGTTTTAGAATTTTAAATAATTAATTCTTAGAATTGATTAATCATAAAGTTATTTTTTAACACATTATCATTGGCTTCGCGTAAGTACCTTATAGGTTAGGTTGTTAATAACGAAGCAGTTTTATATTAAATAAAATTTTTCAATATATTTCGTTGAGAAATCAAGAATTATACGAAGCCAATGATACTTAATAGTTATTATTAAAAAACTGATAGTTGTAGATGTAAATATTTAATTATCAGTTTGTTAATCCTTAGTTGTTTCCATAGCAACTTTTATAATAATTATCGCGAGAACAAGCTATCTATGATTTTATATGATAGTTTGTAAAAATTAAGGAGTAAAAGTTTCACCAATTAGGCTTACTCCATTATAACACTTATAAATCCTTAATTACCATTAGCCTTATATTTAATAGTGTTATTGCAATTAGTTTATTGGTGTCTTATGTTAAATATTATTAATTAAAATTAAGTTTAAATATTATGTTAGTAAAACACAAAATGAAAAATGTTTTATTTTTAGTGCCTTTCTTTGTTTTTAACTCAGTAAGCGCTCAAGTAGGAATCAACACGAATGATCCTAAAGGTGCATTCCACATTAATCCTACGATTCTTGATCCTCAAAATGAAAATAAAGCCGATGATGTTGTGGTTATGGCTAATACCGGTAATGTAGGTATTGGTAATGTTTCTCCAACTGTTAAATTGGATGTAAAAACAGAAGGAACCGCTACAACACCTGTTGCTGGTTTTAAGTTAGCAGATGGGACAGAAGGTGATCGTAAAGTTTTATTCAGTAGTGCAGATGGTACTGCATCATGGAAATACCTTAATATTTTCTCAAAAGAGCCAGTTTCTGGAGTTTTTAATTGGCCTGCATATACTCCTATTGGTAATGTTGGATGGAATTCTATAGCAAGCTTAGTTGTACCTCCAGGATCTCATATGATTTACATTAAAGTTCATATTTTAAAGTCTACTAATGATGGTTTTTCATTTTTAAGAACTTATGTAGGGACAAAGAATTTAGGTAGTGATAATACTAAATCTAACGATGATCCCATTTTAGGAAGCTTGTGAACGGTAAGTAAAAATGCAGAGTTTTTGGCAATTAAGAGTACAGAGTTTTTGGCAACAATGTATGCATAGCTCACCTCAAAAGTATATTTTTAATTTGGATTTTCAAATAGCATTGTCCGATTTTCCATTCTGAAGCTTTTTCCAGTAAGATTTATTACTTCACATCTATAAAGCAAACGGTCTAACAATGCGGTTGCAATGACTTCATCGTCCAACATTTTAGCCCATTCCGTGGGTTTTTTATTGGTGGTTATGACGATGGACGTTTGTTCATATATTTGGTTTATAAAGTTAAAAAAGGTCACTGCCATGTTTTTTTCAAGCGGAAAAAGCATAATATCATCTAGCACAAGCAAATTTGCCTTTAGTAATTTTTTGTATTCAATCATCTGTGATTTCATAAAATCTTTCGTTTTTAGCGTAGTAAGAATTTCATCCATTGTTCTAAAATAGACCTTATAGCCTGCTTTAACCGCATCCATGGATAGCCCTGCAGCCAGTGCCGTTTTACCAGTTCCACTAGGACCCATTAGAACAATATTGAAGAGTTGATCAATCCAGTTTAACTCCAGTAGCTGGGCTAGGCGCTCAGATGGAAGCCCGTTCCTATCGGCTTGATAGAGGTCTAGGTTCGAGTTTCTAGGGAGTCCTGCTACTTTAGTTCGTCTTAGTTCGTCTTTTTTGTGGCGATGATCCGCTTCTGCTTCGAGTAATTTCAAGGTGTATTGTACGAACCCTAACTCTTGTTTTTCCGCGTAAGAGATCACATCCTCCAGCTGTGTGCTGACTGCCGAGAGTCTGAAGCTGTTACATAACTGCTTGATTTGTTGCTTTTGTGTTTCCATTTTTGTAATTGTGGTTTTTGGTTATCTTACATTCAAGAAAAAATCATCATAACTCCCTAGCTCACTTCTCTGGGGATTCGTTTGAGCTAAAAGCCTGCTAGTACCATCCAGTGGATTGAGCGCAATGATTTTAGGGTCTAATTGTACGACGTCTTGCTGTTCTTTTTCCAGCATAAGCACTAGAGCTTTAAAGTCCCTCGCACTCAGTATGTCATTTTGATAAGCGTAGTCCAATGCTCGGGATACTATGGAGCGCTCCGTCGTATTGACGATCACTTTGAGCGCCTGTATTTGATCACGAATATATCTGGGCTTGTGTGCCTGTATACGTTCTATCCAAAGTAGCGCTAACAGCTTATTCTCCATAAGATCACATAACTCACTCATCATCTCCATAATGGCTGTGTTTTTGTCACGCTTGTGATCTCGTGCAATGATTTTTTGACCTTTCAAAAGACAAATTTGATGTCGACAGAGCTCTGAGCGTTGGTCATTAAGCACAATAAGTTCGGTTGCCATGACCTTTACTTCAACTTGCGTGTTAGTCCCTTTGTAGGTTACAAATGGAAGGCTATAAAAGTTTCCCTTGTAGGATATTTTGTTGTCCTTATGAACTGTATACATAAGTAAGGGCTGCGAAGGCAGTTCAATTGGATGCCATGGGTCTAAAAAGGGTCTCTCGATGTTAAGCTCCTGGTACGGTATAGCTTTGGTTGTGCCGTGCTGCAATGCGTTCGCCGTACGCCCTAGCCACTCCAGAGCTTCTATATTTAAAACCTCTAGATCTTTAAATGAACGATTGTACAGGAAATTTTTCTTCACATACCCCACCACATTTTCAACCTTCCCTTTAGATTCAGGATCTGCCTTTCTACAAAAATAGGTCGTAAAGCCGCGCTCTCGCACGTATCTCCGGAACTCATTGGTCAGTACAAGATCACCTAAGTTTTCTGAGACTAAGAATAATCGGTCTTGGTCATAAACAATTTCTTTGGGAACACCGCCAATGTGCTGGAATGCCACTTCGTGTGCACGGATGACATCAAATGCGGTAAAGGGAGTGTCTTGGAATAGAATGTACTTATAGCGTGAACGAGAGAGCACAAAAGTAAAGTATTGCACTTTACGAACCTTTCCGTTTGTTGTGCGCATATTGAAAAAACCGAAGTCTACCTGTCCTTGTAAACCGTAGCCTAATTCTGGAACCATTACATACTCCCTCTCTTTTCCTTTTTTAGAATGGTGTAAGTAGACCGTACATGATGTACAAAATTGAAAACAGTCTTCTGACTTACACGAGGTATGTCAGGATAATGCTCTTTGAGCCAATCGTGCATCTGAGCCGCCGAGGTTTCAGGATAGACTTCTAATCGCTCTTTGACAAACTGGGTGTAAACTTCTAAAACTTTCTTCCTACCTTTGGGCTCCGAGAGCTTAACTGCGAATTCTTCTTCGCTCTGGGTGAGATAACGTTTGGCGGTACGCCAATCCATGCCGAGAAAATCAGCAATTTTTGAAATGGAAAAGCCTTCTCGACTCATCCGATTAACTTCATGATAGATCATAAGTTTGTTTAAATAATAGTTCATAATTACCTTGTCTTTATTGCATGACAAAGGTGGTTAATTCCTATGGGGCTGTATGCCCCATAGGGTGAACTATGTATTCATTGTTGCCAAAAACTCTGTATTTGTTCTTGCCATTTATTCTGTAGTCTTATTTACGAAAAGTTCTGTATTATTATTTACCGATTACAAAGCTCTAATTTTGAGCCATATTATGGGAAAGATTTTGAGTTAACACAAGCATTTGTATATAATAATGCAACAGGTGCTCCTATAACACTATATTTTAATTTACAATCTGATCAAACTTTGGTACAAAGAAGCTCATTTACGCCTGAGTCTAAAAGCGAATTTAGTGGTGTGAATATCATTGAAAATTATTTTATGCGTGTAGCTGCAAATTAATTTTGTCACAGCGATATCACTTCTGATAGGAGTGAATGTATTAAAAATAGTTATAAGTTATTATGTGGAAAGCCTTACTGTTATAAGTAAGGCTTTTTTTGTTCTAATATTTGTAAACTCTAGATAGAATTATATTAATAGTTCTTCAATATTTATTTTGGTCAATTTCTGTTTTTATTCTATAATTAATATTAAACAATATCCTTGTTTTTTTATTTTATAAATGTATGAAAAGCTGAAAAATATTTGTTTAAATAAATATAGATTCAAAATACGATCGATATTTATTTTAAATAAAAATCCCCTAAAAGGATATAACTTTTAGGGGTAATGTAAAATTAAGAGTGTTTTCTTTTTTAGATTTTAATTGAAAAGATCTTTCACCTTCTCAAAAAATGATTTTTCTTTACCAGTTGGTTCTGCTGCCATTTCGCCAGTATCCAATTGATTTTGGAAAAATTCTTTTTGTTCTTTGCTTAGATTTTGTGGCGTCCATACATTAATATGAACAAACATATCACCTTTGCCACCGTAACCTTCTATGTTAGGAAGACCTTTACCTGCTAATCTTAAAATTTTACCAGATTGTGTCCCTTCATCAATTTTGATTTTAACTTTTCCGCCAACTGTTGGTATTTCTTTAGAAACTCCCAAAGCAGCCTCAGCATAAGAAATATATAATTCTTGGTGAAGATTATCACCTTCACGTTTAATCAAATTGTCAACTTCCTCTTCTACAACCACCAATAGATCTCCAGGCGTACCTCCGAATGGCGCATCGTTACCTTTTCCTCTAACATTAAGTTGGATGCCGTCTCTTGCTCCTGCTGGGATGTTAATGGTAATTTCTTCGTCTTCTTTGATAAGTCCTTGTGCATTGGCACCTGCTGGGATCTTATCTGCAACTTTACCAACACCCTGACAAGTGCTACAAGTTGCTTGAGTCTGCATCTGCCCGAACATGGTGTTCATCACTTTTATCTGAGCGCCAGTTCCTTGACAAGTAGGACAAGTCTTAGATGTAACGCCTTTTGCCAATTTCATTTTCTTTACCTTGATGGTTTTCTGTGTACCATTTACCATTTCTTCAAGGTTAAGCTTAATACGGATTCTTAAGTTACTTCCGCGAGAAGATTGTTGTCTGGCACCTCCACCTCCACCGAAATGTCCACCAAAGATATCTCCAAATTGACTGAAGATGTCATCCATGTTCATACCTCCACCGAAACCACCGCCAAAGCCACCGCCTCCAGCAGCTCCGCTCATACCAGCGTGACCGTATTGGTCATAACGTGCTTTTTTATTATCGTCACTTAGGACTTCGTAAGCTTCAGCAGCTTCTTTAAAATTTTCTTCAGCTTGCTTATCACCTGGATTTTTGTCTGGGTGAAATTTTATCGCCATTTTTCTGTAAGCTTTTTTGATTTCTTCTGCGCTTGCAGATTTAGAAATCTCTAAAACCTCATAATAATCTCGCTTTTTCATAATTGATTAATCGTTGATTAATGATAATGGATTGATAATAGATTTTCAGTAATCGTGTATCAATTATCTTTAATCATTTATAAATTTTAGTTTCCTGTTACTACTTTAGCAAATCTGATTACTTTATCGTGTAATTGATAGCCAGTTTCTATAACATCTACGATTTTCCCTTTTAAAGCTTCTGTAGGTGCAGGGATCTGAGTAATAGCTTCGTGGAAATCTACATTAAAATCATCACCAGCATTAACTTCGATAGGTTTTAAGCCTTTTTCTATTAATTTATTTTTAAGTTTTTGATAAATCAATTCTACACCTTTAAGATCCTCTTCATTTCCTGTTTTTGCAATTTCTTTTAAAGCTCTTTCAAAATCATCAAGAACTGCCAACATAGAGGTCATTAAGTCCTTATTGGCATACATAAAAAACTCATTGCGTTCTTTAGTTGTTCGTTTTTTATAATTTTCAAATTCTGCAAAAAGTCTAACATAACGATCCTTTTCTTCTGCCAATAATTCTTCTGCAGAAGGTTGTTTTGTCACATTTTCTGTTACTTCTTCTTGTGTATCTTGATTCTCTTGGTTTAAGAGTGTTTCGTTTTCTTCGTGTATATCTTTGTTTTCTTCCATTATATTGAATTTAACAAAGGCTACTTCACAAAGAATTTGCCAAAGCATCAGAATAAGACAATTAGTCAGATTTCTTTTTAATGAAATTTAAAATCCAATCTAGCTCTTGATCTTTGTTATCCGTAATTTGATTAAAAGAAGGCGATAACGGAATATCAGGAATGACACCTCTGTTTTTATTTTGAGGTTTTACATTGGGTTGGATGAGTAATAACCCAATCGGAAGTTTTAATTGAGAATTTTTGAGAGTAATTGTATTATAAAACCCAGCTACTGTAGCATCATGTGCGCCTCCTGTCTCTTCTCCAACTAATGTGGCGCGTTGATCATTCTGTAATTTTGCAGCTAGTACTGCGGACGCAGAAAAACTACTGCCATTTATTAATACGAAGATTTCTCCTCCAAAAGCATCTGCTTTTATATCGGTTGGCTTAGCAGAAAATTCGTTAAAATAATATTTTCCGTCTTTACCTTTTTTAGAAATAGCATAATTGGCCAAAATAAATCCAGGATATGCCACGCTCGATACTACATTCATTATTGGGGATTGTCCATAGAAGTAATTGCGGTGTAAGGCGGCCGTTTTGAAATTCATTTCTGGCGTTTTTATCAAAGTGAATTTTTCCTTTGCAAGGTAGGAATAGAGTGTATTAATCTCTGACAGAGAGCCGCCTAGGTTATTTCTAATATCCAAAATGAGATATTTAGTTTTTCCTTTTTGGAGCTCTGTAAAGGTTTTTTTATAGAACTTTGAGGCAGCTGTTGCTGAGAATACTTTAATTTTCATGTAAGCAATACTGCTGTCAGGTACCATAAATTTCATACTTCTATTGTAGGTGTTGCTTACAGCATTGTAGTCGTTGATGCGCTTGTCAGTGGCGGTTTTTATTAGATCTTCTTTGGCTTTAATATTTTCTTTACTTTCGTCACTTCTTATCAATGCTACTTGTTGAGTAAGATTATCTTGTTTTATTTGTAAAGTAACACTGTCTAATATGCCTTTTTCTAAGGTGTAAAATTTGAAAAAAATATCATTAAGATTGTACTTTTGATATGTCGTATTATAACCGTCTGAGTTAATTAATTTCTTGTATTTTGAGATCAAATCCGCCACAGAGTCATTACCAATTTTCAAAACTTCCGAACCTTGTTTTATTTTAATACTCTTATTATTAGAGCTTAAAATAAATAACTTGTCGTTGATAATTCTGTAATTAAGTTGACCTAATAATGGCGTTTTATTTTTTAGCGATTTCTCTTCAGATGCCGTATATTTTTTAGAGATAGGACGTAGTCTCAGGTGACCTTCCTTAACTTGAGAAATTACAGGTGCTAGCTTAAAAAAAAATTCGTTAGCAGTTAATGGCTCATTGATCGTGGTCTTAAGACTGTCAAATTTATAAGTTAACTGTTGCTCAGAGGTATATAAATATAATTCTGGGTGGTATTTTTTTAAATTATTAAAAGCTTCATCTGCATCTTGTTTTAATAAATCTGGAGCTATTTTTTTATCTACTAATGCATTATAATAGGTTACAGATCTACAACTAATGATTAATATAGAGGCAATAAAAAAATAATAAATCTTTCTCATAATAGACTTTGAATATTAAAGATACTATTTTTATCGTATTTCTAATTTTAAAATTCATTATTATGATTATTTTATATTAAAAATTAAAACTTTGGCGTTCTATTTGTAAACTATCTACAAAATAGAATTATGAAAAAGATAATAACTGCATTAGCTTTAGGAGCTGCAATTCAGTTTTCATGGGCACAGACTAAAACCGTAGGTGCTTTTACGTCGCTTAAGGTTTTTGATAAAATCCCTGTTCAATTAGTACAATCCAATGATTATAAAGTAGAGATATCAGGAAGCAATGCTAGAGATGTAGAATTTGTAAATAGTGGGAGTGAGCTCAAAGTGCGCATGGTAACCAGTAAAATATTACAAGGTGATGATACCAAGATTATACTTTACTATAAAAACATTAATAATATCCAAGCAAGCCAAGGTGCAAGAATTTCTTCTAATGGTGTAGTTAAAGCTATAAAATTAAATCTTGTTTCTAATGAAGGATCTAATGTAGATCTAGATATTGATGCATCATCTCTGGAGGTAAAAATCAATACAGGAGGGATGATGACATTATCAGGAAGTACCGATACACAGAATGTTATCGTTAATACAGGTGCCAAATATAATGCAAAATCGTTAGAGTCAGAGATTGCTTCTGTTACGACTAATGCGGGTGGTGAGGCAGAGGTTTTTGCTTCTAAATCTGTAACCGCAAAAACTAGAGCAGGTGGCGTTATTGATATCTATGGTAATCCTAACGAACGTAATGATAAGAAGCTAATTGGTGGTAAGATTAACTATCATTAATTATTGATTTATAAAGAGTAAAACCGGAGGAAACTTCGGTTTTTTTTATTTTATAATTGATACTAATAAAGGATTATTTATTTTAATTTTACAGCTTAAGTTTTATAAAACATGACATATTTTTTCAAGAATGATTATGCAGAAGCATGTCATCCCAGAATTTTACAAGCTTTGATAGATAGCAATTCTTCTCAAGAATTAGGTTATGGAGAAGATCGTTATTCTAAAGATGCTAAAGAATTATTAAAACAAAAAATTGATAATCCTACAGCCGAAATTCATTTTGTATCTGGCGGGACCCAAACTAACCTCATTGTTATTTCATCGATATTACGACCTCACGAGAGTGTTATTTCTGCGATTTCTGGGCATATTCTTAATAATGAAACAGGCGCAATAGAAGCCACTGGGCATAAGATTAATCAGATTATATCACAAGACGGGAAGCTTAGGCCTGCAGATATTCAGGGTGTTTTGGATGCACATGCTAATATTCCGCATCAGGTGAAGCCTAAGTTGGTTTACATTTCTAATTCTACCGAGTTGGGAACAATTTATACAAAGCAAGAACTTACAGAGTTGTATCAATATTGCCAAGAAAGGAAGTTATTACTTTTTATGGATGGTGCGCGATTATCACAAGCTTTAGCGATTGAGAATTCTGATCTGCAATTGGAAGATATTGCTAGATTAACCGACGTTTTTTATTTTGGAGGAACAAAAAATGGTGCGTTAATTGGCGAAGCTATAGTGATTACTAATCCAGCTTTACAAGAAGATTTTGGATTTCATGTCAAGCAAAAAGGTGCACTTCTGGCAAAAGGAAGATTGCTAGGGATTCAATTTTTAGAATTATTGAAAGATGATCTTTACCTGGAGCTAGGAAGTCATGCCAATCAACAAGCCATGAAAATTAAAAAGGCTTTTTCTGACAAAGATGTTCGGTTTTTGACGGAGTCTCATACTAATCAATTATTTCCGATTTTGAAAACGGAGCATATTGAAAAATTGTTGGAAAAATTTCAGTTTTATGTTTGGCAAAAAGTGAATGACAAAGAGTCCGCAGTCCGATTGATTACTTCTTGGGCAACTACCGACGAAGCGGTTGATGCTTTGGTTAATGAAATAGAATCTTTATTATAACACACAAAACCCGCGATAGGGATAGCCGTGGAAATCCTTTGTGGGCGGAAGACGGAGCGTAAGCGAAAGTCTTCTGCCCACAAAGATTGTAACAAATAGCCCGGTTTTGTTGGCGAAAGGATAGGCGGTGGCGCCGACAAAAATTGCCATAAAAAAATCCCGAATTGTAATGATTCGGGATTTGTATTTTTAGTTGTCTTTTGGAAGTTTAAATTTTTTAGAATAAATCATAACCACAAGACCTGCAAGCATAAAAGGAATGCTGAGAACCTGTCCCGTATTGAGCCCGCCAATCTGGATAAACTCGTTACCTTGTGGCTCTTTCAGGAATTCTACAAAGAATCTTATTGCCCAAAGGATGATGAAAAATAATCCAAATAACCAACCTTGCTGATATTTTTTGTCTGTTTTTCTATATAAAAACCAAAGTAAAACGAAAAGCAAAACATAACCTACTGCTTCAAAAAGTTGTGTTGGATAACGCGGAATGGTTAGTCCATATTCTGAACTTTGCTGTGGAAATAAAATTGCAAAAGGGCTGTTTTCTGAAACTGGTTTCCCGATGATTTCTGAGTTGAAAAAATTACCCATTCTTACAAATGCACCACCTAATGCAACTACAATTCCGATTCTGTCATAGACCCAAAGTGGATTTTTCTTAATTATTTTTATGCTATAATATAAGGTCGTGAAAATTAATGCAATTGTTGCACCGTGACTTGCTAATCCAGAGAATCCTGTAAAATGAAGGCCTCCTCGTGTACTTATCGGTAAGAAAACGCTTAAGAAATCTTGCTTAAATAATTCTGGCTGATAAAAAATAACGTGTCCTAATCTCGCTCCCAAAATTGTCCCTACAAGTGTCCAAGTGAAAAAAGGATCTAAGAATTTTTCGTCTACATTGTCAATAGTGAAGATTTTTTTCATTAAGATATAACCTAAGCCGAAGGCAAAGACAAACATTAAACTGTAATAATGTAATGTAAATGGCCCTAATGGAATTCCGGTTGATGGATCCCATATTTTGAAGCTTGTTTCTAATTCTGTTTTGTCACCAGACTTTATGAGTTGAGTAGGACTTTGGGATTTGTACAGATATTTTACGTCTTGCAAAGCTTTGATATCCGTTAATTCTCTTGGTTGAAATGTTTTGTCCAAAAGTTGAAAACCATTGTTTTTATAATTGCTGATAACAGTGATAATAAAGGCTTCATTGTCTGCAGAAGCAGGTTCTATATTGTCTTTAGTCAGAATAACAAGCTCTGCATTGGAAGATGGTTTTCTAGAATTGTCTAAAAAAAGATTTGGATCTTGAGTTGCGAAAATTTTAACAGGGATTTTCTGACTATTGATGTTAAGAGTTCCGTCTGATAATCCGTCTGCATTATTCTGCGCAAATACAGATTGGAAAAGTCCAATAAAAAGGACGAGATATAATTTTAAGAATAGCTTATTCATAGAATAAATAAATTTTTTAATGTTTTGAAGATTTTGGCGGTACAGGATCATAGCCTTCGCCGCCCCAAGGATGACAGCTTGCAATACGCTTTATAGACATCCAACCGCCTCTAAGAAAGCCATGCACACGCAGTGCTTCTAATGTGTAATGAGAACAAGTTGGTTCATAACGACAATTTTTGCCCAGCCAAGGCGATATCGCCAGTTGGTAAAATCGTATCAAAATAACTATCGGGAATGTTATGATTTTGTTTAACATGTCTTATTACTTAGCAAAAATAGAGGATTTTTCTTAATTAGAGTTTTAATAATGTTAATTAATTATATGGGAGTTAGTGTAGAAAGAGATATATTTGTTACAAATGAATTGTTATGCAAGTCTTGATTTTAGAAGACGATCTCGTTCTTTCTTCAGAAATTATAAAATTTTTAAGTGCTCATCAGATGGATTGTCATCTTGCAACAGATGGGGAAATGCTTCTTACAAAAGCTCAAGAACAGAAATATGATATTTTTCTATTAGACATTAATGTGCCTAAGATTAATGGGTTAGATGTGTGTCAACAGATACGAGAAAAAGATGTTACTACGCCGATAATTATCCTGTCCGCATATGATGCGTTAGAGGATAAGAAAGAAGCTTTTCAGCGTGCTGCGGATGATTATATGGTAAAGCCTTTTCTACTAGAGGAGTTATTGCTAAGAATTAATTCTCAACTAAGAAATAAAAAGCCTCAGGATGTAGAAAAAGAAAAAATTGTTATAGAAGATCTAGAAATTTTTCCCGACGATAGTAAGGTCTATAGAGGAGGAGAGGAGATTAATCTTACGGTAAAAGAGTTTCAGTTGTTGGTTTTGTTAGCAAAGGCTAATGGAAGAACTTTGTCTAAACAACATATTTCTGATGAAGTTTGGAAAAATCAATTTCAATCAACTAATAATGCAATTGAAGTCTATATCAACTTTTTGAGAAAAAAAATTGATAAAAACTTTAGTACCAAATTAATCCATACGCGTCCCGGTTTTGGATATTACCTAAGTCCTTTGTAAAATGAGCTTAAAACGTAGGGTAGCACTTTATATAAGCATAGCTTTTTCGTTGTTATTTGGTGTTATAATGGCGATTATCTATGTGTCTTTTAATGATTTTAGAAGAGAAGAGTTTAAAGAACGATTCCAGAAAAGATTAGAGTTTACATCCAATTTTATATTAAAATCAAGCAATTTTGAAAAAGAAGCATTTTTGTTTTTTAATGAAAATGCGGATAATGTATTACTTAATGAGAAAATCATAATTTTTAACGAGAAAAAAGAATTAATCTACAGTACAGTTAAGGACGAAAATATTAGTAAAAACCAAGGTTTATTAATAGAATTAGATCATAAAAAAGTGATCTATGACGAGCAATCTGTCCCAGAAATCTACGCCGTATTGACCCATATAAAAGGACGTAATTATTATATTGTTACCAGTGCATATGATACTAATGGGCAGAAAAAATTAGATTACCTTAAGTATTCTTTGATATTCGCTTTTTTTATAAGTTTAGTTTTAATTTGGTTTTTCAGTTATTACATTGTTGGTAAGATGTTGCAGCCTTTAGAAGATCTTCAGCATAATATTTCTGAAGTTACGGCTCATAAGTTAACCAGTACAGTTGCTGTAAAAGCAAAATCTAATGATGAAATTAATATCCTTGCTAAGTCTTTCAATCTGATGATTTCTAGGTTGAACGATGTTTTCCAGGCACAAAAAGATTTTACATCCAGTGCGGCGCATGAGATTAGGACACCGCTGACGAGAATGGCTTTTCAGTTAGAAAATCTGATTAATCTAGAGCAACATTCGCCAGCAACATTAATTACTCTGCAACAACTGAAAACAGATGTTTATCAATTATCTGATCTTACAAAATCACTATTATTACTAACTCAATTCGATAAAGAAAATATCCAATCTATATACGAAAATGTTAGGATAGACGAGGTGATTTTTGATGCCTATGACTCGGTAATTCTCAACTTTCCTAATCTTAATATGAACTTCGAAATTGAAGAAAATAATGATATTGATCCAGATCTCTCTATAACAGGCGTACAATCTTTATTAGAAATAGTTTTTATTAATCTCTTGAAAAATGCCGCGATCTATTCTGATGATCAAAAGGTAAATATTAAAATCACAGAGAATAAAAATGAAATTATTATTGATGTCAAATCTATGGGAGAGACCTTAACAAAGGAAGAAGAACAAAGACTTTTCAGTGTCTTTATGCGAGGTCAGAATTCTCAAAATAGAGCAGGATCAGGATTGGGACTTAGGATTGTAAAAAGAATTTTAGAATATCATAAAGCTGATATTTTTTATAAAGTTCCTCAGGAAAATGAAAACGTTTTTCAATTGAAGTTTTCAAAAAAACAATTGTAAATAACCGATTTCTTTTAAAATAAATTTTCAGTAAAAATACATCAAAGATTAATAACAGGCAAAACGGTTGTAAATAAAGACTTTACAGCCGTTTTATGATTTTTTGGTGATGAGATAAAAAGCAGTAAAAAGCGATGTTTGGCAAAAGTAAGGTTACTAAAACGTTACTTTCAAACATTACAAACAATCGTTTTAAGATGCTGTATTTCAGCTTTCTGCATAGTTTTTCATATTGTTCCGTAGCTCACATAGGTTTAATTTTATCATTAAGAATTGTGATTATGGAAACGACAAAAAAATCAACGTTTAAGGTTCTTTTCTACCTTAAAAAAAATGCCCCGAAGAAGAACGGGAAAGTTACGGTTATGTGCAGGATTACCGTAAACGGCAAACAGTCTGCATTCAGTACCAAGCTGGATATTTCTGCATCAAATTGGGATTTGAAGTACGGAAGGGTTTTAGGTAAAAGCCGAGAAGCCCAAGACACAAACAGCAAACTTGACAAAATTCGTTCGGGTATTGAGGAATGCTATTCCAAAATCCTGAAGAACGAGGGGGCTGTAAACAGTGCTAAACTTAAAAATGCCTTTCTTGGGATGGAGAGCGGAGAACTGACCTTTTTCAAATTCTATGAACAGTTCCTGTCCGACTATGAAAAAAAGGTAAACAGCGGACTTCGGGTAAATGGCACATGCAGTAAATACAAAATACTTTTAAAACACCTGCGAAATTTTGCACTTACAAAATACGGTTATTCCGATGTGTCCTTTAACGACCTTACTCCAGATTTTGTGCAGGACTTTGATTACTACTTGCGTGATGACCAAAGTTTGACACACAATACCATTTGGCTGTATATGATTGGATTTACCACGCTTTGCCGATTGGCAATGAGCAGAAAGCATCTTGCCTTTAATCCGTTCTGCGAGTACAAGAATACTAAAAAGGACAAAGACCGTGGTTATCTGTTACGGAACGAATTGGAACAGCTTGTAACATTCAACTGCGATAAAAAGAAAGACGAATTAGTTAAAGACTTGTTTGTTTTCAGTTGCTTTACAGGTCTTTCCTATTCAGATATGAAAGGACTTAGAAACAGTAATATTCAAGACTTTTTTGATGGTAACCAATGGATAATCGTACGCAGAAAGAAAACGGCTACATCGTCAAACGTGATGCTTTTGGATATTCCAAAAATGATTATTGAAAAATATAAAGGATTGACAAAAGATGGAACAATATTTCCTGTACCCTCCAATTCTGTTTGTAATAATGGTTTAAAGCGAATATCTAATCAAATTGACTGCTTAAGGGAAAAGAAAATAACCTTTCATTTGGCACGTCATACCTTTGCCACGCTATTTTTAAGCGAGGGTGTTCCTTTAGAGAGTTTAAGTAAAATGTTAGGACATAAAAACATTGCCACCACACAGATTTATGCTAAGATCCTCAACGAGAAAGTTGGAAAGGACATGCAAAAGGTGTCGCATAAATTTAAAGGAATGGAGAGTTCCTTTGTTTCACAACTCTGAAAAATATAAAATAGTCAAGAAAAGTCCAATGTTTTTAACATTGGACTTTTCTTATTTATATAGATTATCAAAATCAAAAAAACATTCTGGTATTACTTTATCTATTTACTTATTTTTATCAACCCGCCACTCATCTTCTATTGTATAGGCAATAAGCCAGCTGTAATCTTTCGGGAAAATAACCGCATCGTCATGCCATGAATTGAATAGATCATCATTTGCTCTTTTAACCAAATCTTTAAAATCTATTTCTAATAAAAAAGCATATTTTAGCCAGTAGACAAATACTTTTTCTTCCTTAAATTGCTGCGTTTCCTGAATTTCCTGCAAGGCTTCATCGGGCAAGTTACCATAACCAACCACAGATGCATCCAAAACATAACGAAACGGATTGATGCTTGGGTATTTTTCTAAAACCGTTTCTACTGTTGTATCTTCTGTAGTTATTTCAACCTTAGCTAATTTGTATTTTTCCAAAGCTTCGGTTTGGGTATGTCTCCGCAAAAGTTCGTGAAACTCTGGCGGAATACAACGAAACGAAATAATGGAATGTTCAATTTCCAGATTTTGCAGTTCATCTAAAATTTCTAAAAAAGGCACAATGCGGTTTTCCACAAATTCATTGAATCGAATGCGGTTTTGCAGTTGCGCTCTTTTAGCTAACAATTGATTTTTGCGGTCAGGATTCATGCTTTTTGCATTAAAGTTTTTATTCGAAATAAACGATTTTTCGTTCAATAATTTCTTTTAGATTCTTATTATCGTATTTTTCACGTTTTACCCAATTTTTAAATGTGTCATATTCGTATTTATACGTTGTGGTAAAGGGAGTTGTAAGGTGATGTGATTGAGAGATGTACTCGGTCAAATTATTCATTGCATCATATTTGTAAGTTCGGTAATACGTCTTTTTTGGGGCTTCTCCGTCTTTGTAAGTAAAAGTTGTTTCCTCACTTATTTTTCCATTGTCTGCATATTGACTCTTAACAGTGTTTGTAATTTGCTTACTATTATATTCATTTTTAGCCGTTATATTTCCCTTACTATCGTATTCGAAAGTATAACGATAACGTCCATGCCAGGAAGCTTCGTTTTCTTCTATTATTTGATTTTTGGAATTATACGTATATGTTTTCTCGGATGTTCCGTAACCAGTATTCTCAGACTCTATTTTCACTAAGTTGTTGCTCTTATCATAGGTGTAAATTGTTCCTTCTGTAGGTTTTCCAAATATGTCGTATTTAACTTCTGTTATTAGATTGTTTTTTTTGTCGTAAGCATACCCTTTTACTACCCTAGGTTCTCCACGTGAACTAAGGTCTTTTTCGAGTACTAGTTTCACTTTAGCATCATATTCATACGCTATATGGTTTTCGTCTCTTTTTTCATAATTCAAATCGTTCGATTCTGTTTTATAACCTTGTATGTTAAAAACCAATGTTTTATCCTGTATAATCGCCCATTCACTTGGTGGGACATCTTTCATAGATTTTTTACGCTTTTCAGTAAGTTCTTTAACTTTTCCTTTCAGCTCTTCTTTCTGCCAATCGGTTTGCGCATTTGCTATTCCTACTGTAAGGAATAAAGCTAAAAATGTGATGATTTTTTTCATTTTTTTAGATTTTAATTATTCTTTTGTGATACCAAAATATCTGCTGCGTGCTTGGCACCATACTGTTTCAACACTAAATAATAAGCTTCATAAAAATCAATATTCGGAGGGTTTGTAGCGATTTTATCTTGAATAAAATCAAGAACTGTTTTACCATCAACAGGATCAATACGATTGAGATTAACTCCCCATTTTATGACGGTATTATAGAAATCTTTATTTAGAGAAACAGTTGCTGCTTTTAAAATACTTCCTCCTATAAGTGAAAACGCAATGGTGTCACAGGTCAAACAATCTTCGTATTCGTTCCAAACTTTTCTAATTTTGCGGTACATTTCTTCTTCCGAATCTTCAGGTGTAACACCTGCGGCTTTTTTAAAGCGCGTTACATAACTCAATTCTCCATCTACTAAATGGGGAGTAATCACATGTTGACAAATACCGCGTAAGGCTCTAGCGTTTCCACCATTCTTTATTCTTTCAGAACATTCTTTTTGTTGTTTTTCCAATGCTGTTTGTGAAAAAGAACTTGTAAAGCTAAAAAGTACAAACAGTATAGTTGTTATTGCTTTTATCATAATTTTTATTTTAGTTGTTTCTCAGCCAAAATCTCCGCTGCGTGCTTGGCGCCGTGTTCTTTTAAAACATTATAATACGCTCGATAAAACTCAATATTTGGTGGATTTTTAGCCATTTCATCTCTAAAATAATCTAAAACTGTTCTTCCATCAACAGGATCAATTCTATTAAGATTTACTCCCCATTTGATAACCGTATTATAAAAATCTTTGTTACGCCTTACAGTTGCTGCTTTTAAAATATTTCCTCCTATTAATGAAAAAGCGATGGTATCACAAATCAAACAATCTTCATATTCGTTCCATACTTCGCGGATTTTGCGATACATTTCTTCTTCCGAATCTTCTGGTGTAACACCTGCGGCTTTTTTAAAGCGGGTTACATAACTCAATTCTCCATCTACCAAATCAGGAGTAATCACATGTTCACAAATACCGCGTAAGGCTCTAGCGTTTCCACCATTCTTTATTCTCTCGGAACATTCTTTTTGTTGTTTTTCCAATGCTGTTTGTGAAAAAGAACTTGTAAAGCTAAAAAGTACAAACAGTATAGTTGTTATTGCTTTTATCATAATTTTTATTTTAGTTGTTTCTCAGCCAAAATCTCTGCTGCGTGTTTGGCACCGTGTTCCTTTAAAACATTATAATACGCTCGATAAAACTCAATATTTGGTGGGTTTTTAGCCATTTCATCTCTAAAATAATCTAAAACTGTTCTTCCATCAACAGTATCTATTCTGTTAAGGTTTACTCCCCATTTAAGTATAGTGTTATAGAAAATCTTATTTGCACTAATCGATGCGGCTTTTAGAATACTCCCTCCTCTAATTTCAAAAGCCATAGTATCGCAAATCAAGCAATCTTCGTATTTATTCCATACTTCGCGGATTTTGCGATACATTTCCTCTTCCGAATCTTCTGGTGTAACACCTGCAGCTTTTTTAAAGTGGGTTACATAACTCAACTCATTATCAAATAATTCTGGTTTTATGACATGATTACAAATACCCCGTAGAGCCCTCGGTTTATCAGGCGGACAATCATTCTTTTGTTGTTTTTCCAATGTGGTTTGTGAAAAAGAATTTGTAAAACTAAAAAACACTAATAATAGGGTTGTTATTGTTTTGATCATGATTTTTATCTTTAGTTATTTTTCTCTGCTAAAATATCTGCTGCATGTTTGGCGCCGTGTTCTTTTAAAACATTATAATACGCTCGATAAAATTCTATATTAGGTGGATTGATTGCGATTTTATCCTGAATAAAATCGAGAACTGTTTTACCATCAACAGTATCTATTCTGTTAAGATTCACTCCCCATTTTATTACGGTATTATAAAAGTTTTTATTAAGACTAACTGTTGCGGCCTTGAGGATGCTCCCACCCCGAAGAGAAAATGCAATGGTGTCGCAAATCAAACAATCTTCATATTTGTCCCAAACTTCACGGATTTTTCGGTACATTTCTTCTTCAGAATCTTCTGGTGTAACACCTGCCGCTTTTTTAAATTTAGTAACATAACTATATTCACCATCATACAGTTCAGGAGAAATCACATGACTACAGATACCTCGTAATGCTCTTTCTTTTCCATTACCTAAGTGACAATCATTTTTTTGTTGTGCCCAACTTATGGTAAAAATAAAAAGCACTAATAATAAGGTTGTTATTGTTTTACTCACATTCATTTTTATTTGATTTTTGTGTTCGTGAATCTTGATTTTATAGAGGTAAAGTTTAAAATTGTTTCATATTTAGATTATAATTTTCATTCTCCTAAAAAGTATCACGGATTATTTAGTCCATACGTTCCTTTTAGAATTCT
This sequence comes from Chryseobacterium electrogenes, assembly GCF_053553015.1. Classification (NCBI taxonomy): domain Bacteria; kingdom Pseudomonadati; phylum Bacteroidota; class Flavobacteriia; order Flavobacteriales; family Weeksellaceae; genus Chryseobacterium; species Chryseobacterium electrogenes. The sequence goes on from NZ_JBNPPB010000002.1 coordinate 669,400, forward strand.
AATCGCTAAATTTCCAATACAATAAGGTGCTGTATTTTTATTCCCTTTTTCTTTATTTCCTTTATGTCCAAAATTTAAATAGGGATGTGCCTGATCTATAGCGTGTACTCCCTCGTGGATTATCGTTCCTGCAATATCTATAATCTCTCTGTAATCTTTTAAAACATTCATTTTTATAACATCTTTACTCTCTGTTAACGCATTTGTTTTTCTATATCTGATTTGAGCTTGTAGACCTAACGGTTTCCAATCTATAATCGTGATGAGATGATTAGTTTCCTTTAGCAATTTGGCGATTTCACGAGGGGATACTTTCGTATGCTCAAATTTTGGTTCTGATTCGATAGCTTCCCAAAACATGGGATTATCCAAAACTTCCTGTGCTCTTTCAAAAGCCTGTTGAAATTTTGGTATGGTGGTTTTGATTTGTAAATTCATTTCGTTTTCTTTTAATAATTATCCAAAACTTTTTTCCATAATATAGCTCCTTCTTTAATGTATCGCTCTCCATCGTGAGCATTTCCGAAACGGAAACCAAATTTCAAAGGAATATCTTCACAATTATTTTTGGAACTACCTATTTTTCTTGATGCGAAAACACCATCTCTTTGATTATTCAGATTGTACCAATGTTTAATATTCAAAGCCTGTATCGGCTTAAAGTCAGGTAAGTTTTTATGCCCGAGCTGGCTTCCGGCAGTAATAAGGGTTATATTTTTAAATAAGTCGTTCTGAAATTCTTCACGAAAGAAATCGTAACACATAAGGGAACCTAAACTGTGGGCAAAAATGATATTGCAATGTGTTTTTTCTATATCTTTTTTTAAGAGTCTTCTTAGTTCTTCTCGAACTCCCTCATATCTAAAAAATTCTACTATCATATCGATAAAATCATCTTTTAAATCAGGGAACAATCCTTTTTCTGGTCTTTCTCTTCCAAAAATAGCATTACGAAGAAAAAACAGATAGTCCTTCAAAGTAGCTTTTTGTGAGTCGAAGAAACTATCAAATTCAGAAAAAGTAACCTCTATTTCCTTTGAAGTATGTTCTTTAATTGCTTTTTCCCAACTGGTTTGCCATTGTTGCTGTTCATTGGGGTTGTCTTTTCCACCGATACCATGTATGCAAAGAATTTTAATACTACCCATAATTTATGAATTTTAATTGTTTTTGGTCAGAATTCCGGTTACGTTTTTGGCGCCATTTAAAATACTTTTTCAGGCAATTTTCTAATTTACAAATGAACCTATGTTTTACTTTAAGAATCTCTGACAGGTTAATTATTTCATCCTGACAATTTTTATTGTATTTCCGTTTTATATTTTTCAGCTAATTCTTCATCCTTTAAAACTTCGTCTGTTTCTTTTTCTCCGTTTAGTATATAATTAATCAATGCACGGGTTTTATATGCATATGCAAATTTGTTATCCTGAGAAAGAATGTACTTTAGATCTGTAAGCATTTCATCAGCAAGTTTTTGATCTATTGTTTTATCATTTTCATATTTATTTTGAAACATATGTTTTTTTACTTCCACTCTAAGAACGTAAGCATTTAACATGCTTTTATCTAATGCAATGGTCTGCGTAAAATCGGCTTCTGCTTTAATCAACAATTCAGGATTGTTTTGTTGATGAAAAAGCTGATGGTAAGATTCTCCTCGAAAAAAATAGATTCTAGTATAGTCGATAAGTGCTCTGGATTTAAAACTTATTGCGCGATCAAATGCATCGATCGCCTGCTGATATTCTTTAGCTTCGTAATGGTATAGTCCATTTACTGAATGATAAAAATAATCATTAGGTGCTAATTTGCCCCATCTATCTAAAATAGCTTGCCGGTTGTTTTTTTCAGCTTCGTATAGTGGATTAAAGTAATCATAAAGAAGAGCATCTGGGTTTAATTTAACGATATTTTGAAGGTAGCTATCCATTTGTTGTTGAGTACAGTCGATACAAGTTTTTGTTAAACCATTATATGCTAAAATTTTTGAGTCATTGTCGGTTTTTAATTCCAAAACTTTTGCAAAAATCTTATGTGCATCACTATGCATATTATTTCGGAATAAATATTCCCCTAGATATAAATAATTTTCTGCAATAGGTTCTAATATAATGGCACGTTGATAATAGCGAATAAGAAGTTTAAGATCCGGAGATTTTTCAATTCTTAACAGTTTATTAGCCTTTTCGGTGAGTTTTTGTGCTATTACAGCAGCTTCTTTTTTATCAGTTTTAAATATCTTTTCTAAAAACAGATCTCCTTCTCCATTTTTGCCTCTACTTTCTGCAATTTCAGATAATAAATATAAAGCTTCGAAATCTTTTGATTTTATTTTTAATGCAGCTTGTGCATCGGCTTCTGCCAAATCAAGCGAGTTGTTTGTAAGATGAACTTCTGCTCTCATGGTATACAATTCCGAATTTCGTTGATTTTGTTTTATACCTTCGGTTAAAATACGTATCTGAGCAATGCGATCTCCTGATAATCTAGCATCAAAGATGTAATCCGATGCATTTTTGCTTTGTGCCTGGATAAAATTAGAGGCAAACAAAAGTAAAAGTGTATAAATGAATTTTATCATGATAATTGATTTAAATATAATTTGTTTGAATTCTTTAGGTATTGACTGACTGTTTGTCTAATTTAGTTTTGATAGGATCTAACAAATGAAAAAAGAAAATTCATCTTATTGCTTTCCCACATTACATTCTAATCCAAAAGGAAAGGGAAAAGAACTGATAGAGCTTTCAACAAGTTTGTCTAGATCCTTATAGTATGCTTTCTGCGCTTCTTCATGTGATGAATACGGTCCTTTTATTTCGACTGAGATTAATGTTTTCCCGTTATTTCGTTTACCATATTTTTCTTTGTACTCATTGATTATATTTGTTTTTCCATAAAACATTTTACTACAGTTTCCACCAAATGGATAAGTAATAATTGTTTTATTGCTTCCATATTCTTTTGCGATAATGTACACAACATTTGGTGACTGTACTTGCGCTTGTACATTTTGTGAGATTAGCAATATCATCATCCCGAAAATACCTGCTAGAATTTTAGTAATGGTGTTCATATTTATAAATATTAAGTTTTTATTAACAAAGATAATTTGCCGGTTTTCTCAACGCAATACCTCTAAGGAGGTATTTAATGGTGTAAAACATGTGCTTTCGGTACTAAAAAGACATATTTTATTATTCATCGATATAGGTTTTTGTGTAAGTTTGTAAGCAATCAATTTTAACTAAAAACATTCTATTTATGAGATCATTAAAATTTGATGTAGTAAAGCAGACCTGGTCAGAAATTTCTAAATATGACAGAGAAATATCTTTACCTCCCGATTTTGAATTAGACCTCTATAAGAAGTTATTTGATAGGTTTCATCCAGGACCTTATTATTACTATATTTTTAATGTTTTTGAAGCTAAAATGGAATTTGTAAGCCCTGAGGTCACTAGTGTTATTGGATACAAACCTGAAGATTTCTCGCCAGATTTAGTTGTCCATAACATTCATCCTGAAGATCAAGATCGATTTGTACAGTATGAACAAAAAGTAACTGATTTTTTTACTCAACTGCCTTCAAATAAAATCCCGTACTACAAAGTTCATTATGATTACCGATTACGTTGCGCTAACAATTGCTACAAATGGATTTTACAACAAGTTTCTACTATACAGAGTTCTGACGATGGTGGTGTGATAAGAGTTTTAGGTGTCCATACCGATATTTCATTTCTAAAAACAGAAGCCACGCCTTCCGGACTTTCGTTTATTGGTTTAGACGGAGAACCATCTTTTTACGATGTTTTATTGCCTTACGATAGACAAGAGGTCAATTCTCCTTTATCTATACGGGAAAAAGAGATTGTAAACCTAATGTTATCGGGACAAAAATCTGAAGAAATAGCTAATGTTTTAAAATTGTCCATTCATACAATTAAAACGCACCGCAAAAATATTTTTAGAAAAACAGAGTGTAAAACATTGACAGAATTAGGCGCGAAAATTATAAAACAGGGATGGATATAATTTCAATCACTCCACAATAAATTAGCCCACCGCTTAAAACGGTGGGCTGTTTCTTTAATTGACCGATACGGCTTCCAGTTTCAAAACATTCATTTAGTGGCTAACGCTGATAGTTATCTTCCAACACCTTGATAATATCGCTTTCACGGAAAAGGATTTTCCGTTCGAGTTTGATAAAGGGTATCAGTCCGTCATCTCTGTACTGTTGCAATGTCCGTTTGCTGATATGCAACATCTCACAAACCTGTTCACCTGACAGGTAGATTTCTCCTTTTAAGAGTGGGTGAAAATATTCCCTGATATACAGCAGTTCGTTTTTGATACCTACCACAGCTTCGAGCAGGGCAAGCATATCCTCGTTTGAATTTCCAATCTGTTTCATTTCTTTTGCTTTTTTAATGTTCGCTCTCCCTGCATAAGTAACTCCACATCGGATAATCTGAAATAAGTCTTTCGATTGATTTGCGTTGCAACAAGAATGCCCTTTGCCCTGTATGTCTGTAATGTTCGCTTACTGATATTAAGCAGTTGGCAGGCTTCCTGCTGGTCGAGCCATTTTGTTGCCTGTTGCAATGCTTTGTAGGGCAATGTAATTTCCTTAATCAATAAGGACACTTCCTTTACTTCCCTGTGCAATGTCTTTAAAATCTGAATGTCTAAAACTGTTATTTCCATATCTACATCATTTAAACTTCAAAAATATAAGGTGCTTATACAGGGTTTTCCAATGTTGTAGTCAAAGGTTGCATTTGGCGTTCAGATGCTAAATACTCGGTTAAAATCCCAACTTTGTTTTTTTGTTTTTTGGGCGAGCCTGTTGTATTTTGTTTGAATTGTCCATTTTTAAAGCAGGCTTTTTATTGGTCTGTACGGTCTGATTGTTTTCAGCATTTTTATAATCCGAACGCATAACAGTTTTTGTCGCACCTATTACGCTTTCGGGTTCGGCCGGTTGCTTTGGTAGTTCAGCAGGTTTGCCCCCGAACAGCCTGCCAAGACCTAAACCCTTTATGTCTTTGAATTGACGTTTAAAGCTGGTAATGAAATTGGAAATTGGGTCACTGTTCTTATCGACCTGCATAAAAGGTGTGTTCTTTCTTTGCTCGGATTGTTCTTTCTCTTTCCGCTCTTTGTCGGTAATTACTTTTTGTGCCATAGGTTCAAAATTTTCCCCAATGTAAACCATAGAAGTTTACTCCATTTGCCTTTGGCATTTAGTGGCAGTCTTTGGCAGTCAAAGGCATTTTGATAAAAGGAATATTTGAAAAGTGTACCCAAAAAAGAACAAAAAGGTAGCAAAGGTAAGGCGGACAGCCACCGCACCGCCCAACCAAAAGCTTACGGCATAATGGCAGAGCAAAAAGGTGGCTTCGCCGAGTTGTCGTGTTACCCTGCCACCCTTCGGGACTTATTCCGTTTCCTTTTGGTTTTTCGTCTGTCCGCCTTGTTAAAATGGCTTTCTTTTTTTTCTGTTTTTTTGTTTTGAAAATATTTTTTGAGAGAGAGATTCAGAACTATAATCAGCATATGCAGGATACCCCTTGTATCTATGGTTCGGGATAGCCCAATTTCTTTTTCTTGACAAGTTGCGGAGCAAGAAAAGGAAGCAAAAAGAACTCCGCTATTGGGGTTGAAACTATTAGGCTAAAAGTCGTTGGATGAAAAAAAAAGACAGGCTGATTTCTCAACCTATCCCTCTATAAGATTTTAATTTATATCCAATGGTAAGGCTTATCCTTACGGTTCAGGTAGCAGTACATTTCTTCCTTTTTAAGTTCTGGGAAGAACCTCAATGCCCTATCAATTGCATAGTTGGGTAAGAAGTAAATTTCGTCACGGATTGCTTTGATAACCCTGCTATGACCATAGAAACGGACAAGCTCATCAATTTCATTTTGACCGCCACGTTCTATGATACGGGCTATAATAGTCTTGTAGGCTTTCTTAAAGTCCATTGCTTCGATGTCGAAATCCCAAAAAAACACTCGGTCAAGATTTGGAATGTCGTTATTTTTTTCTCTTAATTCCATATAGTAAAGATACGATTTTTTTAGTTGTTCATTGATTTTTCAACGCCTAAAGCCTCTACCTTTTTTCGGCAGATCGGGTATTTGTCCAAATTTTAAAGACGGATTAAGAACCGCCTTGTTTAAGCGTTCATTAATTTTTTCCATATCGGTCTCTTTACCTTTTAACAACTTAACTTTTGCTTCGTGGTCGATATTCTTGTGATACAATAATGCGTATGTAGCCATTGCAGGATTACCGCCATATTTATTTTGATATGCTTCTAAATAGGTTCTTAACGGATGGTGTTCTAATAGAAAATGCATATCTATAAAATCCTTAATCCGTGTACCATTTTGGAAGATGGCGTGGAGTTTCATTGCCCCTATGTCCTCTAAGGATGCTAATCGTATCCCATCTTTTGTTTCAATTGGCTTTTGCCATGGATATTGATGCGAAAGAATATCAACTTTAATCTTATCTATATCAAGTAAGATTGTATTATTAAACATATCGTTTATCAATACCCGAGGATATTGAGTGACTAAATGTTTTAATAGCTTCTGTTCATCAAAGCCTTTGGTTGTAAAAAGGTCAATATCAATACTCAATCGGTGACCAATCTGTAGACTTAATGCAGTTCCCCCTACAAGGTTAAAATCTTTTAGCATTTCATCTTTCATTAGTGTCTGGAGAAGTTTCCACATCTCACTGCTGACTGTTTCTTTGTGTAGCATGATTTTTCGCTTTTTCGGGAATTTAATCCCGAAAACGAAGCCTTTGCCCAAAATGGTAGTCAGTGGCACTGTTTGGCGTTCATGGACACAATGAGCGATGAATATCCAAAAGATTATATTGCTCTTTGCCTACACAACCCGTTATCAGAACAACGGCTTGTGCTTATCGTTATAGATTTCCTTAATCAGCTCTCCGAACTCCTGAAAGTGGTATTCGATAATATTATCCAGATAAGCATAAATTGTCAGCTTGTCAATTCCCATAATGTTGGTAAGCCTGTTAAATGTTTCGTGATGTTCCTGCCGTACATAGACCGATTTACCTTTGCTTGCATTTCTTTTAGGGATTCTAAAGAACGTTACGCAATAATCCTCTTTCGTCAGCTTCTTTGGTTTTGAAACGGTTCTTTTGGTATTGCCTGCAATCGGTTTTGTATCTTCTGGTTCTACAGATTTTTCGCCTGTTTCGATGGCAGTAAGGTCATCACTATGCGGTAAAGTGTTCTGCTCTTGTTCAGGTTCTTTCTTTTCAGTTAGGAAATTTTCAATAGAAAAACTCTCTTTTTCGGGTTGCTGATTTTTGTTTTCTTCGTGTATCATATCTCTTAATTTTAATATTATATCCAATTAGCTATTTGGCTAGCTAAGCAGTCAGTTGTATGGACTGTTACACCTATGTAACAACCTATCTACCTATGCACCTACATACCCTTAATTAGCTGTTTCCTTAACTGAAAAGTGTGCAATTCGTCTGCATTCAGTCACGCAGATTTGCTGTTGGGATTTATGCTGATTGATTACCTAGTTAAGGTTATAACCAATCAGCCAGCTAACCAGATACAAAGGAAATAAAAGCAGTCCCAATCTGCCTTAAGGTGGTATTCAGTGGCATCATTTGGCGTTCATTGTCATTGTTATAAATAACTGTTATTCAAATAGTCTTGCCGAAATTTGTAATGGAAGCTATGGGTTTTCCCTGCTAACTCCAATCCGTTTGCAAAACGGATTTTTCTGAACCCTTGTTCAGAGCAAGTTATCTCTTGAGGTCCTCGAAATAAATTTCCGCACCTCAAGAGCACTTGCCCTTGCAGGGGGCTGGAAACGGCTCCGAAGTCGCTCGTTTATGTAAAATTAAAAATGGATTATTATGGAAGAGAAAAACAGAAAACAGATTAAAAAAACAGGAAGGAAACCAAAGATTGACCCTGCCGTCAATCGGTATTCTATCAACCTGAACGCAGAGGACAATGCCAAATTTCTTGCCCTCTTTGACCAATCAGATATGAAAGTAATTGCCCATTTTATTACCGCCTGCATCTTTCAGAAGACCGTAAAGACCGTAAAGATTGATATGGATGCAATAGAATATCACGAAAAGTTGACCCGATTTTTTAGCCAGTTCCGAGCAATCGGAACAAATTACAATCAGATTGTGAAGATATTGTACCGCAATTTTTCAGAGAAAAAAGCAGGAACTTACCTGTTTAAATTGGAAAAAGAAACAATTGAATTGGTACAAGTCACAAAAGAAGTCATCCGTTTGACACAGGAATTTGAAGAGAAGTATTTGAAAAAAGAGTAAAGTTATGATTGCAAAAATAGGAAAAGGAAGCAATATGTATGGAGCGATTTTGTACAATCAGCAGAAAGTGGAAAAGGAAAACGGAGCAGTTTTGTTACTAAACAAAATACCTGATACAGTAGACGGCAACTATTCTGTAGCCTATTTTAATAAATGTTTTGAGTCATATTTATCAGCAAACATCAAAACGGAAAAAACGGTACGGCATATTTCGCTGAACCCCGACCCAAAAGACCAGGTAAGTGATGAACAATTTATGGAAATGGCACAGGAATATATGGAACGTATGGGTTACAGCAATCAACCCTATATTGTTTTCAAGCATACGGATATTGACCGAACACACATTCATATCGTTTCAACCTGCGTAGATATTGACGGAAAGAAAATCCCCGATGATTACGACCATCCACGCTCAATGGCAATCTGTCGGGATTTAGAGCAGAAATATAATCTGCACAAAGCCACCGAACAAGAGCAGAAACAATCCAACAAAATTTTCAAGCCTGTAGATTACCACAAAGGCGACATCAAAAGTCAGATTGCTTCGGTAGTACGGTATTTGCCAAAGTACTACAGCTTTTCAACTATGGGTAGTTACAATGCTTTGCTGTCACTTTTCAACATTACAGTAGAAGAAGTAAAAGGCGAGCGGAACGGACAACCTGTAAACGGATTGGTGTATGTAGCATTGGATGAGAAAGGAAACAAGGTAAGCAATCCATTTAAAGCATCGCTATTCGGGAAAGATGCAGGCGTGGCACAACTACAAAAACATTTTGAGCAATCTAACGAGAAAATGAAAACCAATCCTGCAAGGTCTGTTTTGAAAAATACGGTGGAACTTTCCATACATACAACAGGCAATGAAATGGAGTTTAAAAAGCAACTTGTAGAACAGGGTATCAGTATGATTGTCCGCCGGAACGAAAGCGGACGGATTTACGGAATGACCTTGATCGACCACGAAAACCGAAGTGTTTGGAACGGCTCACAATTAGACAGAAATTTGTCGGCAAACGTATTCAATGATTGGTGGAACAACGGAAACAAACCCGAATTAAAAATACAGGACACCCCTGTTTCCAAAACAAACACATCGGACGATTTGCCAATGAAAGACCTTTTTGAGTTTAGTTCACAGGAACATTCCCACAGTTCAGATTTAGGATTGTTGAGTGTGTTATCTGATACACAAGGAGAGGATTACGAAGAGGAAAAGTTTGCTAATCAGATGAAGAAGAGGTGGAAAAGACGAAAACACTAGTACTAATAAAATATTCACTCATGATTCATAAACTTCTTTCGCAGATGTTATAATAAATTGGTACAATAAACTTAAAACAGCTATAATAATTGTAAATTCGCATATAACAATTTAGCTTGAACGTGGGCAGAGTATTAATAATAGACGATGAGGAAAAATTGAGAAACCTCCTTTCAAAAATAATTGGTTTTGAAGGTTTTGAGGTTTTTCAGGCATCCAATATCAAATCGGGTTTACAAAGGTTAGAAGCAGAAGAAATAGATGTTATTATCTGCGATGTCAAGCTTCCTGATGGAAGCGGTGTGGACACCGCAAAACTGATTAAAGAAAAATTCACATCAGTAGAAGTTATTCTGCTGACCGCCTACGGCAATATACCGGATGGCGTACAAGCTATTAAGAACGGTGCGTTCGATTATATAACCAAAGGTGATGATAACAATAAGATTATTCCACTTCTTTATAAAGCCAGTGAAAAGGTAGCTTTAAACAAAAGAGTTCAACAATTAGAAAAGCAGTTAGGCAAAAAATATTCCTTTGATAAAATTATCGGTACATCAAAGCCAATCCTAAAAGCAATTGAATTGGCTAAAAAAGTCGCACCAAAAGATACAACAGTATTATTAACCGGAGAAACAGGAACTGGTAAGGAGGTTTTTTCACAGGCCATTCATCAAGGTAGCCCGAGAGCAAACCAAAATTTTGTTGCGATAAACTGCTCTGCATTTAGTAAAGAGCTCTTAGAAAACGAATTATTTGGTCACAAAGCGGGTTCATTTACAGGTGCTAATAAAGATCAAAAAGGACTTTTTGAGGAGGCTCATAATGGAACCATATTCTTGGATGAAATAGGAGAAATGGCTATGGACTTGCAAGCTAAAATTTTACGTGTATTAGAAACGGGTGAATTTTTGCGTGTTGGTGATGCCAAACCCATAAAAGTCAATGTGCGTGTAATCGCTGCAACTAATCGAAATCTGGAAAACGAAATTGAGTTAGGTCATTTCAGAAGTGATTTGTTTTACAGACTTTCTGTATTTGGTATAGAACTTCCATCTTTGAGAGAGCGTGTAAAAGACATCAAATTGTTGGCACAGTATTATGCCGATCTTTTTGCAATCAAATCCAATAGAAAGCCATTAGCCCTATCTGAGGATTATGTTACAGCGTTGGAAAACAATCCCTGGAAAGGAAATATACGCGAGTTGAAAAACGTGATTGAAAGAAGCGTGATTTTAGCGGATGATGACCTGCTTGACTTAGATACGCTGCCGGTAGACCTTCAATATGCAAAATCAAATGCAAAACAATTGTCTGCATTTTCTATGGCCAGTGCAGAGAAACTGCACATTCAGAAAATACTAAATCATACCAATGGAAATAAAGCAGAAACAGCTCGCTTGTTAGAAATCGGGATTGCAACCCTTTACCGAAAAATGGAGTTGTATAAACTTCAGTAGCAGTTTGATATCTAATGCATTTTTGATTGAGAAATAATATAGGCTATTCATATTTTACTTTTGCAAATCTTTGCAGATCTTCATTATTACCATAAATAACGATGATATCATTTTTTTGTAGCATGGTAGTCGGTTCCGGAATTCCTTGTACGTTAGCAACGGTTTTGCTTCTTCCTAAGAAGCTTTTCTCTTGGGCATCTCTGATAATCGTCAGAATTAACACATTATGCAATTCTCTGAATTTTACTTCTTCTATGGTTTTTCCAATGTATTTTTCCGGCACCACAATCTCTACAATACTATAACTTTTGTTCAGGTCAAAAGAGTCTATAACTCCTTTTAAACATAGTTTTTTAGCCCATCTTTCAGCCGTTTCTTCTTCCGGACGCACAATTTCGTTAACGCCTATAGCTTGTAGAACACTTTCGTGAAGTGGATTAATGGCACGACTGATCAATCGTTTTATACCCAGATTTTTAAAATGTGCTGTGACCATGATATTTGCACCTTCGTCTTCACCAATACAAACCATCACGATATCCGTATTCTTCAGCGGCAAATGAGTAATGGCTGATTGATCTGTAGCATTCATACAGATGGTGTGAGACAATTTATCTTTTAATGCTACAACTTTTTCCGAGCGTGAATCCACACCGATAACTTCATTTCCTTGTTGGGTTAGTTTTTCTGCCAATGAGCCTCCAAAATTTCCCAATCCTATAATTATAAATTTCATTTCAATTTTTCTTTTAGTTGATTAATATTTCATCCGATGGATAATGGTAATTTCCCTGTCTGACCTTTTTAAAAAAGGCAATCAGAATGGTTAACATACTTACCCTTCCTACGAACATAGTTCCAATAAGAACCAATTTACTTTCACTACTTAAATCTCCGGTTATTCCTAAACTAAGCCCAACAGTGCTATAAGCTGAGAAGCTTTCAAATGCGATATCCAAAAGAGGTACATGACTATCATAATGAGAAATCAGATAAACACTTATTCCTATTACCAATAAGGATAGACTCATTACCGCAAAAGCTCTTCTAACCGAGATATCAGCAATCTCTCTTCTGAAGACTTCTATCCTGGTTTTTCCTTTTGCAAGACTAAAATAGTTTAAAGTAGCAATGGCAAACGTACTTGTTTTAATTCCACCACCAGTTGAAGCCGGAGATGCACCTACCCACATTAAAAAAATGATGATAATGATGGAAGAAAAGTGCATTTGGCTAAAGTCTATCGAATTAAAACCCGCCGTTCTGGGTGTAGTTGCTGTAAATAATGCCGTAACAACCTTTCCCAAACCTTGATGATTTCCAAGTACATTGTAATATTCTTTGATGTAGATAATGACGGTTCCTAAAACAATCAATATGAAAGTGGTCAATAAATTTATCTTATTACTCAAGGTTAAAATCCATGGACGGTAATTGTTCTTTTTCTCTACAAACCAAAGAATATATCTGGATATTAGATGTTTAATATATCGAACGGAATTAATAACAATCGGAAAACCTAAACCTCCGAATACAAAGATGATGACAATAATGAACTGTAAGGGATAATTATACACATAACTGTCTTCCATCATTCCATTGGGTAAAGTCGAAAATCCCGCATTACAGAATGCAGATATAGAATGAAACACAGAAAAATAAACTCTTTCTGAAAAGGACGGAATTAAAGCTTTATCCAAATTAAAGAAAATAAATATAGCTCCAATAAACTCTATTAAAAAAGTAATGGTTAAAATCCTCTTTACCGTTGTAAAAACCTCGCCTATTTTCTCAGAATTGGTCATATCACTCAATGCCAATTGATTTTCGTAAGTAGATCCACCTTTGAAGAAGTAACTGAAGTAACTGGCAAATGTAAGGATCCCTAATCCACCAGCTTGGATCAATAGCATGATTAAGGTTTGCCCAAAAGCTGTAAAATAACTGCTCGTATCGACCACTATTAATCCCGTTACGCACACTGCACTGGTAGAAGTGAATAGAGCATCCACAAAGCTTATACCTTGATAGGTTGCATTAGGCAGCATTAATAGTAAGGCTCCCACGACAATTAATCCCATGAAGCTGATGATAAATAATTGGGCAGGATTGAGTAAAGAACGCTTATAGCTCAAACGCGGGCGTGTAAATTCCCGTATCAATTTTAAGATAACAGCCAACCGTATCCAATGGGTTATTTCTGATATTCCCCCTGTTGATAATTGTTTGTATAAGCAATAAAACACAAACAAAACACTCAATGTATCAAAGATAAAAACACTTAATATGAATTCTTTTCGATGATAATAGTATTTCAAAACAGTATAAAAAACACCAATAACCAATACAAACAGATACAAAGAAATGATACTTAATTGTAAGGTTGGGTTTAGTATAAAACCGTAATCAGCTATTAGTGCTGTAAGTGCAACCAAGTGTAATACAACAATGAGCTGTTGTATCCATTTGGCATATAAAAACTCTTTCATTTAAAAATTCTCTCAGGCTATTCGGATTGGGTGTCTTGTAATATCAGTGTATTATCAACATTAAGCCGCTCGTTCAGCCATTTTTTCATTTTCGATTTATCAATTTCTTTTGTCCCTTTCTCCAAATGATATAACACCAACCATTCAACTTTGGCACTATCTGTTCCTGAAAATTTTTCTATTTTACCAAGAGACACATCTTTCAGTTCAGGGAAAAGAACGTTCAGTTCTCTAACAAGTCCTGATTCATTTACTTTATATTTATTCAGTTCTTGTCGAAGGTTGTTGATGGTCACATCTTTTTCTGACAAAGAAGCATCCTGCTTATTCAGTTCACTGAGTATCTCCGACTTAAGATCTGCATCATCCTGTCTGAAATTCAGCATCGTATTATGAATACCTCTTTCATCCAGTAATCGGTTATACATTTCCATTTCTTCTTTGCTGAGTTTTTTATTCAGAAATGCCAGATCCACCTTTTTTGGATTGGAATTATAATTCAGTTTTTTGTAAATCACCGTATATCCTCTGCTACTGAATTCAGAATTGATGAATTCTTCAACGGTTTTAGTAAACTTCTTTTCTTCAAATAGATTATACGCCAGATAAAAACTGGGGATGATCATAATCATCATCAAGGTGGTAATTCCGTACCGGATGCGTTTTTCATTCTTTGGTTCAATCGTAGCAGAAGCAGGATATTTTAAATATTTGATAACTAAAAACGTGGCAATACAAATAAAAAAACAGTTGATGGTGTACAGGTAAAACGCCCCAAAGAAATAGCTAAAATTAAAGGTAGCCAGTCCATACCCTGCCGTACACAATGGAGGCATTAAAGCCGTAGCAATGGCTACACCGGGAATGGGATTTCCTTTTTCTACCCTTGTGATGGCAATAACACCTACTAAACCTCCAAAAAAAGCGATCAATACATCATAAATATTCGGAGAAGTTCGGGCTAATAATTCGGATTGCACATCTTTGAATGGACTGATATAAAAGTAAAAGGCTGAGACCAATAAACTAACTACAGTTGCTATTAAAAGATTTTTAATAGATTTCCGTAAGAGTAAAAAATTGTACGTTCCCAATGCAAATCCTGCTCCTAAAATAGGCCCCATCAAAGGAGATATCAACATGGCTCCAATAATCACAGCTGTTGAATTGACATTTAATCCAACAGAAGCGATAAGGATAGCACAAGCCAATATCCATAGGTTAGATCCCCTGAAAGAAATGTTAGCGGTTACATTTTCTAAAACTTTCTGTTTATCTTCTTCACCGTTGTGCAGATTGATAAAATCCCATAATTTATTGCTCATTTGCTTACAACGTTTACAGTTGCTTTTTAGACTGCTTACTCAGCACGTAATAACCCAATACACCGCCAATAATAGAAGCTGCAAAAATTCCAATCTTCGCCTGTGTCATGTATTCCTCATGCGAGAACGCCAAAGAAGTTACAAATAACGACATCGTAAAACCTATAGAAGCCAGTAAACCTAGTCCAAACAGGTTTCTTACATTCATTCCTTCTGGAAAAGGAGCCACTTTCAGCATCACCAAAAGCAATGTAAAACCAACCACGCCAACAACCTTACCGACCAAAAGACCTAAGGCAACACCCAACGCTACATTGGTACTGAATAAATGTTCCATATCGATAGCCAATGAAACACCGGCATTTGCTAAAGCGAAAATAGGGATGATTAAGAAGGTCACCATGGGATGCATTGCATGTTCTAATCGTTGCAATGGCGGAGTTGCTGCTACCGTACTATTTTGAATTTCTTCCAGAATATGTAATTGCTCATTTGTCAAAGTAGGTTTGCTGTTATCCGGGTCAATGCCCTTAAACTTGTCTAAAAGTTTTTGGATATTATTACTGAATATTTTCTCATTGATTTTCACATCTGCCGGAATGGTAAATGCTGCTAAAACAGCTGCGATAGTGGCGTGTACACCCGAAAGTAAAAAAGTTGTCCAAACACCGCCAATTCCTAAAATGGCATAGAATAAAATGCTTCTTACTCCCATTTTATTACCGGTATACATCGTCAAAAGCACCAAAGCACCGATAATGAGATGGAACATGGAGATATCTGAAGTATAGAAAAAAGCGATAACCAAAACAGCACCTAAGTCATCAACAATAGCTAAAGCAGTTAAAAAAACTTTTAGTGTAAGCGGAATTCTGTTTCCCAATAAATAAAGCACTCCTAACGCAAAGGCTATATCTGTTGCCATTGGAATTCCCCAACCGCTGTGCACTTCTCCTGTTGGATTCAAGAATAAATAAATCGCAGCCGGCACAGCCATTCCTCCAAATGCAGCAGCGATGGGTAATAAAGCTTTTCGTGGATTGGATAACTCTCCCCCAACGATTTCTCTTTTTAGTTCTAAACCCACTACAAAGAAAAATATAGCCATCAAACCATCATTGATCCAATGATGAAGATTGTATTCAAAATACGTGCTTCCGTCTAACTGAAGTCCAAAT
Source organism: Chryseobacterium electrogenes (assembly GCF_053553015.1). Taxonomy (NCBI): domain Bacteria; kingdom Pseudomonadati; phylum Bacteroidota; class Flavobacteriia; order Flavobacteriales; family Weeksellaceae; genus Chryseobacterium; species Chryseobacterium electrogenes. The sequence goes on from NZ_JBNPPB010000002.1 coordinate 685,486, forward strand.
TTATGTTCCAGAACATGATGGTACTCTTCAGCTAAAGGCGAATTGGCTAATATCAATGCAATCACCACACTGATTCCTAATACAATGCCACCTGCTTTTTCATTTTTAATAAAGCTTTGAATGGGTGATACGATTTTCTCAATAGGAGTCTTTTTTAATTTATTCATCTTTCTTTGCTTATCCCTCTGATTTATGCTGAAAATGACTTAGAAACCAGTCATTTTATGATTAATAAAGTACAAAAATATAAAATTAAAAACGATTCCCCATATTAATCAAGGTGATATAGTCCTTTAGAATTTCGCTCGTTATCCCCAAAAAATCTGTGCTCTTATCAAAATGATAATCATCCTATCATTTTGATAAGGTTTTTGTTTCAATAAATTCCGTGAGATCGGAATAAAATATTGATTTTCAATTTATTATGACTTGTGAAATTCTATTGGAATAAGTTTTGGCATAGAGGATATAAAAGAAATTAAAAATGAGGAAAAGAAATGTCAAATGGAAACAGCAGAAAGAACCGCCTTCGTTTCCAAAATGGCTAAAATCATACCACTTATTACTTTTCGCATTTATTGTGGTTATGATTTTTGGAGCAATTATGAAGCACATTAGTACCACTTAAAAATAAATAAAAATGATAACAATAGTTTTAGTACTCGCAGGTTTAGCCTGTTTCGGTCTGTTCATTAAGTCAATTGACTTCTTTGAGAAAATCTAAAATAAAATGAAAACAAAAATCATAAATACGATACAACAATGGGCTCCTGAAGCCGCAAGACTCATTCCTGATTTGGATACTTTGGACGATTCTATTGCAGACTATCTGCTACTGCATAAACTGGCAGAAGTTTGTTCACAAAAAATAGGTTCTGGATTAGAAGATGAATTAGAGCGTGTTCAAGAGATAGCCAAAGTTATAAATCTTTTGTATCAAGGAGGAAATCAATACACGCGGAATGCCATTGAAAATGAGTTTCTGACAGCGCTATCTTTTGAAGAAAGCCCAGGAAGCCTAAAAAAACATATGGATTTATTTCCGATCGAATTACGGAAAGGGTATATCAAAACCATTTTAGAAAACTAATTAAGTAATGAAAGTTTTAAAAGAAAAAACACATTGGTCGGCTAAAATAAAAAAAGCAGTATTAGCAATTTTATTGTTTGTCCTGTTTGCCGTATGCGTAAAGCTTGGCGGATTCGCAGGTCTTTTGATCGGCTTTGTATTTTTCTTTTTATTCTTTCAATTAATAAGCAGATGAAAAAAGAACGAAAATCAAATAGGGAAATAGTTACGGATATATTGGCAAAAGTACTTTTAGCTTTTATTGTCTTCTGTATTTTCTATGCGATGTTCTCCAGTAAATAAAAAGAAGTTTTTAAATCAATGAACGAAATAAATGAAAACACAGCCAGTACTTATCTGGCACATCACTACGGTGAAATTAAAGAAGAAATCAATGAACTATCCATGCGAAAAAATTTTGCAGGAATATTTCAGGCAATCGTCAACCACATCAATCTCTTGCTTTCCAAAGGACAGATAGAGAAAATTGGGGTAAAGATTAAGTTCATCGGTTGGCTTCATAAAAGAGGAAATGAGTATGTACAATACATCATTGAAAATTTGTTTGTGCGCTCTTTTGAAGGAATGAAAAGACGTTGCACTACAGAACAATGGATTTATATGTACCAGCTCATTCCCAATAACCTGAAGCATGTTTATCAGCTTCAGAACACAAATTATTTAACACAAAAAACAAGTCTATGACAGCATTATTCATAGTAGCCATAGGTGTATTTGTCTATATATGCTACGTATTGCTCAAACCAGAAAAATTTTAAAACGCTTCAGCAGATGAAGAAAGATACAAAAGGAAAAATCAAGGAATGGGTATCCATCATATTCTGGATACTGTTCTTCATTTCGATCATTTATCTGGCTTTTCTAAAAATTCAAATATTGCTATGAAAAAGATACTTACTGAAATGAAAGATGTAGCCCGAATTGCTTTGATATTCCTGATTGTATTAGCATTGGTCAGGCTGTTCGGATGGATGTTTAAAACCATATTTAATTAATAAAAATGAATACAGAAATTTTAGGAATAATCGTAATGTTTACCCTGTCGATATTGCTTGCAATACCCTTCGGTAAATACATTGCAAAAGTCTATGGCGGTGAAAAAACGCTGCTCGATCCGATTTTTAATCCGATAGAGCGAATCTTTTACAAAATAAGCGGTATCAATCCGCAAACAGAAATGAACTGGAAACAGCAGATGGTAGCCATGATCACGATCAATATGGTGTGGTTCCTGTTGGGAATGGTTGTTCTAATGACGCAGGGAAGCCTACCGCTTAATCCGGATAACAATCCAAGTATGTCCGCAGACCTTGCATTCAATACGGTGATATCATTTGTGGTAAACTGTAATCTGCAACACTATTCCGGGGAATCAGGATTAAGTTATCTTGGACAATACTGGTTAATGTTCTTACAGTTTGTAAGTGCGGGAACTGGTATGGCTGCTGCTGTAGTGTTATTTAGAGCATTCAGAGACAAATCATCTGAAACCTTGGGTAATTTTTACAACACCTTTGTAAAATCTTGTACACGTATTTTATTACCTGTATCATTTGTAATTGCCATCATTCTTGCATTTGAAGGTACCCCGATGACTTTTGAAGGTAAAGACGCTATTACCACTTTACAAGGTGATTCTGTGGAAGTATCAAGAGGACCCGCAGCGGCATTTGTGCCTATTAAACACGTAGGAACCAACGGAGGTGGATTCTTTGGAGTGAATTCTGCCCATCCGTTTGAAAATCCATCCTACCTATCCAATATGGTCGAAATGGTGGCTCAGCTGATCGTACCATTAGCGATGATCTTTGCCTTTGGCTATTTTATCAGAAGAAGAAAATTATCGTGGATGATATTCGGTGTAATGACAGTAGGTTTTTTAATGCTGACCATTCCAAATATCAACATGGAAATGAACGGAAATCCTGCTATTGCAGCTATGGGAATTGATAATTCTCTTGGAGCAATGGAAGGAAAGGAAATTCGATTAGGAGCACCTGCATCTGGCTTTTGGAGCATTGTCACCACTGTAATCTCTACTGGATCAGTAAACTCTATGCACGATAGCTCAATGGCATTGTCAGGCATGAATGAGCTATTAGCAATGATGATCAATGCGTTTTACGGAGGAGTCGGTGTAGGAATACTTAACTTCTTTATTTTTATCATTCTTGCTGTATTTATCAGTGGATTGATGGTAGGAAGAACACCAGAATTCTTAGGTAAAAAAGTGGAAGCTAGGGAAATGAAAATAGCCATGATTATTGCCTTGCTTCATCCTTTCCTGATATTAGTAGGAACAGCATTAGCCGCTGCATCACCACAATATACTATGGACTCTCTAAATAACCCGGGATTTCACGGATTGAGTGAAATGCTATACGAGTTCACTTCGTCATCTGCCAATAATGGTAGTGGTTTTGAAGGATTGGGAGATAATACACCTTGGTGGAATATTGCAACAGGATTTGTACTTATTCTTTCAAGATTCTTACCGATCATTGGTCCGGTAGCCATTGCAGGCTTGTTAGCTCAAAAGAAATTTATACCAGAGGGAGACGGAACCCTGAAAACCGATACGGCAACTTTCGGACTAATGGTATTCGCTGTAATCGCAATCGTAGCTGCCTTAGCATTCTTCCCGGTATTGGCATTAGGTCCTATTGCAGAGTACTTTTCACTTTATTAAACTGATTAAAGAATTTAGAAATGAACAATAATACATCATTGTTTCAAAAAGATATGGTTCAGGAAGCACTGAAACAATCTTTTGTGAAACTCAATCCGAAAACCATGTTCCGTAATCCGGTCATGTTTACTGTATGGATCGGTACTTTGGTTATGCTAGCCGTGAGTTTATGGACGTTGGCAGGAGCTCAGGGACAAGGAAGTTTTGGTTATAATTTTACCGTCTTTATTATCCTTTTGCTTACCCTGTTATTTGCCAATTTTGCCGAGGCAATTGCTGAGGCAAGAGGTAAAGCACAAGCAGATAGTTTGCGTAAGACAAGAGAAGAAACGCCTGCAAGATTAAAAAATGGGAAAACGATCTCCTCTGCTCAATTACAAAAAGGTGATGTTTTCATCTGTGAAGCTGGCGACATCATTCCTTCTGATGGGGAAATTATTGAAGGCTTAGCGACCATCGATGAAAGTGCAATTACCGGAGAATCTGCTCCTGTGATTCGTGAAGCAGGTGGCGACAAAAGTTCTGTTACCGGTGGTACCAAAGTTTTGTCCGATAAAATCGTGGTGCAGGTAACAACGCAACCGGGCGAAAGCTTCCTGGACAAGATGATTGCCTTGGTAGAAGGTGCAGCCCGACAAAAAACACCAAATGAAATTGCTTTAACCATTTTGTTAGCAGGATTTACACTTGTGTTTATCATTGTCTGTGTGACGCTTAAGCCATTTGCTGATTATGCAAATGTGGGGATTACCATTGCTTCTTTTATCTCTTTATTTGTATGTCTTATCCCGACTACCATTGGAGGATTGTTGTCTGCAATCGGTATTGCAGGGATGGACAGAGCATTGAGAGCCAATGTTATTACAAAAAGTGGTAAAGCGGTAGAAACCGCAGGTGATATCGATGTCTTATTATTGGATAAAACAGGAACAATCACGATTGGTAACCGTAAAGCAACTCATTTTCATCCAACAAATGGTATTGACGAGAAAAGATTAATTAAAGCGGCTGTATTAAGCTCCATGGCTGATGAAACTCCTGAAGGTAAATCGATTATCGAATTAGCAGGTATCAACCCTTTGAGTTACGAAGTCAAAAATCCTCAATTCATCAAGTTTACAGCAGAAACTAGAAGTTCAGGTATAGACTATGAGAATGTGCGTGTCCGAAAAGGTGCAACCGATGCGATAAAAAATCTGGTTACAAAAGCAGGTAATAACTTTCCAAAAGAGGTCGAAGAAAGAGTGAAAGCCATCTCTTCTAATGGAGGTACACCGTTGGTCGTATCAGAGAATGAAATCGCATTGGGTGTAATTGAGCTACAGGACATCATCAAACCGGGTATTCAAGAACGTTTCGAACGGCTGCGTAAAATGGGTATCAAAACCGTCATGGTAACGGGCGACAATCCTTTGACTGCTAAATTTATCGCTGAGAAGGCAGGTGTGGACGATTTCATCGCAGAAGCAAAACCCGAAGACAAGATGAATTACATCAAAAAAGAACAGTCGGAAGGTCGCTTGGTCGCTATGATGGGTGATGGAACAAACGATGCTCCGGCTTTAGCACAAGCTGATGTGGGTGTAGCAATGAATTCTGGTACTCAGGCAGCAAAAGAAGCAGGAAACATGGTCGATCTGGATAACGATCCGACCAAATTGATTGAAGTCGTAGAAATCGGAAAACAATTGCTGATGACCCGTGGTACATTGACTACTTTCAGTATTGCGAATGATGTGGCTAAGTATTTTGCCATCATTCCAGCACTGTTCATCACAGCGATTCCTGCATTGCAAGGACTGAATATTATGAATTTACACAGTCCGGAAAGTGCAATACTATCAGCTGTAATTTTCAACGCAATCATCATTCCGATGTTGATTCCATTAGCATTGAAAGGTGTAGCTTACAAACCTATTGGAGCAAGTGCATTACTTCGAAGAAACCTGTTCATTTATGGTTTAGGCGGTGTACTGATACCTTTTGTAGGAATCAAGCTGATAGATATGCTTATATCCGTTTTCTTTTAATCCTTTATAAAATTTAGATAAAATGAAAAAACATATTTTGCCCGCAATAAAATTGACTGCTGTTATGATCCTGTTTTTTACAGTCATTTACCCACTTGCAGTCTGGGGTATCGCACAGTTTGCTCCTAATGCTGGAAAAGGAGAAATTATAGAACACAACGGAAAGAAACATTATGTCAATATTGGTCAGTCTTTCACAGAGGATAAGTATTTCTGGTCAAGACCATCGGCCGTAGATTACAATGCTGCTGGTTCAGGAGGTAGTAACAAAGGTCCTTCTAATGAGGAATATTTAGCAGAGGTTCAGGCACGAATTGATACTTTTTTAGTACATAATCCCGGAATTGATAAATCTGAAATACCTGTTGACCTGGTTACGGCTAGTGGAAGTGGACTGGATCCTAACTTCTCTGTTCAGGCTGCAAAGGTACAGGTAGCACGAATCGCTGAAACAAGGGGGATTGATGAGGTTAAATTGAATCAATTAATTGATGAACAAACCGAAAAACCTTTGTGGGGCATGTTTGGTCCCGAAAAGATCAATGTACTTAAATTAAATATCGCTCTGGATCAACTTAAATAAGTAATTCCTAAAAAAACTTACAGGTTTTCAAATGTGTGTGTAGCCATTGAAAATGCCTTGTAGGAGTAATTCAATAAACAGTAAAATTTTAATAATTCAAAAATGAAACCATCATGATTTATTCAACCACACAGGGAGGATAAATCTGATAGCTTCATCACGTTTAAAAATCAAATTAATAAGATGAAAAAAATAATTATGTTCTCAGCTATTCTTCTGGGAGCAACAGGAAGTGTATGTGCTCAGGAAACTGAAAAAAAGCCGTTAACCATCAGTGGATATGCTGAGGTATATTATCAGCAGGATTTTAATAACCCGAAATCCAATACCAGACCCGGATTTGTGTACAGCCACAACCGCAACAATGAAGTGAGTCTAAATTTGGGATTTATAAAAGCAGCTTATGAAACAGAAAATATGAGAGCAAATCTGGCTCTTGGAGTAGGTTCTTATATGAATGCTAATTATGCAGCCGAAGAAGGCGTGCTGAAAAATATATATGAAGCAAATGTAGGGGTGAAACTATCTAAAACGAAGAATTTATGGTTAGATGCAGGTATATTACCATCTCACATTGGCTTTGAAAGTGCTATCGGAGCGGACTGCTTTACATTGACAAGAAGTATGATGGCTGATAATTCGCCCTATTTTGAAACCGGAGCTAAGTTGTCGTATGCTACCGATAATGGAAAATGGAATATGGCGGTATTGGTGTTGAATGGCTGGCAACGTATCCAACGTGTTGAAGGGAATAGCACACCAGCTTTTGGTCATCAATTAACTTACCGTCCTTCGGATAAAGTGACTTTAAACAGTAGTTCTTTCATAGGCAACGACTTCCCTGATGAAGAGCGTAAGATGCGTTACTTCCACAATCTGTATGGGCAGTTTCAAATCAGCAATCAATTTGCATTGATCGCTGGCTTTGATATCGGCGCACAACAAAAAGAAAAAGCAAGTGATGACTATGATACATGGTATACGCCTGTACTGATTGCGAAATACAGCCCTACTGAAAAAATAAGCATCGCTGCAAGAGGAGAATATTACCACGATAAGAATGGCGTTATCATCGCCTCGGGAACGGAAAACGGATTTCAAACATTTGGGGCTTCACTCAACGTTGATTATCAAATTCTGCCTAATTTGGTATGGAGAACAGAAGTTAAAAGCTTAAATAGTAAAGATGCCATTTTCTTAAACAGAGATGACAATATGAAAAAAGACAACGTTATGGCGGTTACATCGCTGGCGATACGTTTCTAAATATTTCCATTTACTAATGATTCCCCTGGACAATTTGTCTAAGGGGAATTTGTAAATTTATATAAGCAAACAGATTGTATGGACGAAAGAAAAAGTGCAGAACATTTTTTAGACCTCATTCAGAAATCCCGAAGAGGAAAATTCAAGCTCTATATCGGGATGAGTGCTGGTGTGGGTAAAACCTATAGAATGTTACAGGAAGCACATACGCTATTGCGAAACGGTATCGATGTGAAAATCGGATATATCGAAACACACAAAAGACCAGAGACCCATGCTTTGTTGGATGGGCTTCCGATCATTCCACGCAGAAAACTTTTCTATAAAGGGAAAGAACTCGAAGAACTGGATCTGCAAGCCATTATAAACCTTCGTCCGGAAGTTGTGATTGTAGACGAATTGGCTCATACCAATATTGAAGGCAGCAATAACGAAAAAAGATGGCAAGATGTACTCGATATTTTAGATGCGGGTATCAATGTCATCAGTGCTGTCAATATTCAACACATTGAAAGTTTGAATGAAGAAGTACGGGAAATTACGGGGATTGATGTACAGGAACGTATTCCCGACAGCGTAGTCGCTCAGGCAGATGAGGTAGTCAATATCGACCTTACAGCAGAAGATCTGATAGATCGTTTAAAAGCCGGAAAAATTTATGAAAGCTCTAAAATAACAGCAGCACTTAATAATTTTTTTAAGAGCGAGCATATTTTGCAGCTTCGTGAGTTGGCGTTAAAGGAGGTAGCTTCGCAGGTGCAGCGAAAAGTAGAAACCGAAGTAGTATTTACAAGAAGTGTCAAAAAAGAACGTTTCCTGGCCTGTATCAGTTCAAACGAAAAAACTGCAAAAAACGTTATTAGGAAAACGGCACGATTAGCTAATTATTACAACAGCAAATGGTATGTGATGTATGTGCAAATACCTAAGGAAAGTTCTGATAAAATCGCTCTAGATAAACAACGGCATTTGATTAATAATTTTAAATTAGCTACAGAATTAGGGGCAGAAATAATTAAGGTGAAAGCAAAAAATACCACTAAGGCAATCATCAAAGAATGTGAAGATCGTAAGATAACAACAGTGTGTATAGGTAAACCACATTTAAACTTAGCTAAGATTATATTAGCAACTGACACATTTAATGCCTTACTGAACAAGCTGTCACAAGAAAATATTGATCTCGTAATACTATCATAAAATGAGAATTAAAGCAAAATTAACGGTTGGAGTTGGTGCTCTATTTTTACTGATACTGGCACTGGCAATTGTTAGTGGCTGGTATGTAAACCAACTGAAAAAAGACACTAATAATATCTTAGTTGCCAATTACAATACCTTACAGTATGCCCGCAACATGCTGTTGTCTTTGGAAGATGTTCGTTCAGACAAATCCGCTGTAGATACTTTTCAAAAAAATCTCGATCTGCAAAAGCAGAATGTAACTGAGATTGGAGAAATCGAAGCTACCAATCTTATCGTTAAACATTTTAAAGATTTAAAAGAAAACCCCGAAGATTCTATAGTTATATCATCCATAAGGAAAGACATCACGGAGTTAATGCGTCTAAATATGGAGGCGATCAACCGAAAAAGTGATATAGCCGATGATACAGCTCAAAAAGCAATTGTCATCATTTCAGTTACTGGTTCACTTTGCTTCCTGATTGCATTTATTTTACTGGTCAATTTGCCTTCTAATATAGCCAACCCGATTAAGGAATTAACCGATAGTATAAAAGAAATAGCCGGGCAGAATTATAAAAAGAGGGTGCATTTTGAAAGCCATAATGAGTTTGGTGACTTGGCAAAATCATTCAATACGATGGCGGAGAAGCTGGAAGAATATTCCGAGAGTAAGCTCGATAAAATCCTAAAAGGTAAAAAACGAATTGAAACGTTAATTGATAATCTTCATGATCCAGTTATCGGTATCGATGAAAACAAAAAAGTGCTTTTCGCTAATGAAGAGGCATTAAATATTTGTGGTCTAAAAAAAGAAGAATTCATTGGTAAACAAATACAGGATGTAGCCGTTACCAATGATTTAATTAGAAGTATTATCAAGGATATTTTTCTTCCAAAGCCCGAAAATGCTAAATCCGAACAATTAAAGATTTATGCAGACAGAAAGGAAAGCTACTTTGAAAAAGAGGTGGTGGATATCAACATCGTTCCAACCGGAGAAGCAGACAGTGAATTTATAGGTCAGGTTATTCTTCTGAGAAATATCACACCATTTAAAGAACTGGATCTGGCAAAGACCAATTTTATGGGAACTGTTTCCCATGAATTTAAAACACCTATTGCGTCGATACAGTTAGGTATTCAAATTCTGGAGAATGAAAAGACAGGTCACTTAAATGAGGAACAAAAAGGACTGGTTAATGGTATAAAAGACGATGCTGACCGCCTTTTAAGAATTACCGGAGAACTACTAAACATCACACAGGTTGAAAGTGGGGCTATTCAAATAAACTTAATTAGTTCAGAAATAAAGCCTATGATTGAATATGCTGTTAACGCAAATAAATCTGCTGCTGAGTACAAGAATATTAAAATCGATGTTGATATAGAGGATAATACACTGGTTGCTGCCGATAGTGAAAAAACGGCATGGGTTCTTACCAATCTCATCTCCAATGCCGTTCGGTATTCGTATGAGAATGCTACAATTGATGTCAAAGTTGAAAAGACAGAAAATCAAATAAGATTTTCTGTAACAGATACGGGTCAAGGCATACAACCTCAATTTTTGAATAAAATCTTCGAACGTTATTTCCGCATTCCCGGCACCAAAAAAGAAGGTACTGGTTTAGGCTTAAGTATCAGCAAAGAGTTTATTGAAGCTCAGGGAGGAAAAATCTGGGTAGAGAGTGAGTATGGTGCTGGTAGTACTTTTTGCTTTACGCTAAATTCCATAGATAAACACTTCTAACATATTAATACCAATAATTTTAAGTGTCCGAGCTAATATTTTATTTGGTTCGTTGTTGACATTTATATCATATTTTTAAAATGCATAAATTTTATAGAGATAAACTAAAAGAACTTGATGAACGAATTGAAGTATATAAAATTGAGTTTGATGAACCAATCCAACTGGCAGAGGCATCCGTTTCTCTCATCCTAAATTATCTTAAGGAAGTTAAACTATATGTTCTGGAAAAAGGATTTGACAAAGAAGAAGATGAAATATATTTCTTTAAAAAACTGAAGCCAGATATTTTGTCTAAATTAATATACTATAATGCTATTTTTAAGATTGAATCGAAAAAACCTCACGGCTCATATAAATTAATAAAAAAGTATCTTATCAACGAACAAATAAGGCTGAAAAAATACTTTGATAATAATTTGGAGTTTTATAAATACTATAGAACGAATAGCACTTTTTTGGATCAAAAATATTTTGTAAGGGGTAAACATGATATCAAGCTTAGCCTTGACACATATTTTTTTGAATCAGATCATAATTTTTCAACATCCCACGATTATAAAGTTGCAAAAATTTTGGCAAATGATTTAATACAAGTCTATTTGGAGGATCGGCTTTCCTACTTACAAAAAAGGAGCAAACCAATAAATCATTCAAATTTAAATTGGACCTCAAGTAAAACTGCATTAATAGAGTTAATTTATGCATTGCACTCTCAAGGAGTATTCGAAAATGGAAATGCAGATGTAAAGCATATTGCAAAGTATTTTGAAAGCATTTTCAATATCGAATTAGGTGATTTTTACCATACGTTTATGGAAATTAAATCTCGAAAAATAAATCGTACAAAATTTATTGATACCCTTAAACTTAGTTTGGTTCGAAAGATAGAAGAGTATGAAAAATAGATTTTAAAATCATTTTCTTTAAACTAATAGAACAGAATTAAATTTCATATATTTGCTATGAGCTAACGGAAACACGTTGAAAAGCAAAGCAATAAGCACCGTTACCAAATCGTTACCTGACTTTTTTGATAATCTTTATAAAAGCTTAGTATTCAACCGATACAGCTTTTTCCTGAAAACTTTAAAATATAAAACACCTTTCTGTTAGTTGTAGAAAGGTGTTTTTGGTTTTAAAAGTTATCTAAAATAGAGAAGTATAATTTTAAATAAATACTAAGTTATCTTGGATAGCCATAGCTTTTAATTCTGTCTCTTCCCATTCTTTTTTTGCATCACTTTTCGGGGTTATTCCGCCACCAGCATATAGAATAGCATAGTTTTTGAAAAACTCTGCACATCTAAGATTTACGAAATAATTAATCTCTTCCTCAGTTTCTACTTTGGTGTAGCCAGCGTAGAAATCACGGTTGACAAATTCTATGATCTTAATACCTTGTTGGCAAATTTCCTTCGGAAAACCGCATACAGCAGGCGTTGGGTGTAATTCTTTAATTAGATTTTCTACATCTTGTGGATAGACTTTTGCTGTAAAATCCGTTTTAAGATGTTTGATATTTCCAGAAATATGATCTTGTACTTTAGAAATATGAATATCGCTTGCAAACCGTTTTAGTATATTTTGAATATAATCTGTAACGGGTTTTTGTTCTTCAATTTCCTTATCTGTCCAAGGGGTTTCAACAGGCTGAGTGCCAGCAAGACTCATCGTCTCAAAGGTGTTGGTAAGTTTATTATATTTCCCTAATACTTCAGAAAATCCACCCATCCAACAAATGTTATCTTTCTCAAAAAGGTAACAAAAAGCATTAGGATATGCCTCGCAAAACTTAATAAAGCTATGAGATAATGATAGTTTTTTTTCTGTCGAAATATTACTGTAAAGCAACAGTTTTCTACGAGAAATAACTATTTTTTTTAGCTGATGTTGTTCTATAAAATCTATAGCCTGATGGATTTTATTAGCGTAAGAATCTTCGGTTTCTTTGTAGAGTTCTACAAATTCGCTTTTGGATTTAGGCGTAAAATCTTTAGCTAAAATATCTGCTATTTCAATTTTTTTTAATTGACCTTTGAAATCAATTTTTTGTTTTTTATCAAAAGAAACAAAACTTACCAATGGATCTATATTGGTCTCATCAGTCGTATAAAAATCGTCTGAAAAGGGAAGTCTGAAGTAAAGCATATTACTTACGAATCACGATATTAGTCATGGTAGTGTGGTTGGTAAGGTCACCTTTTTCGTTTCTAATTTCGATTTCAGAAAAATGAAGCGTCGCACCTTTTCTTACAAACTTTGCTTTTCCTGTTACAATACCTTTTGTAACACTTTTTAGATGATTACTATTGATGCTTGTACCTACTGCATAATATTTTTCTGTATCAATAAAGGCGTTAGAAAGGCAAGAGCCTAAGCTCTCTGCTAATACACAACTTGCGCCACCGTGTAACATGCCATAAGGCTGGTGTACGCGCCAGTTAACGGGCATTGTTGCGGTAAGGGAGTCTTCTGTTATGTCGGTAAATGTTATTTCTAAAACTTCTAATAAAGTCTTTTTATTCCATTCGTTAAGATGTTTTAGCATCTCTTCTTTTTTGGCTTGATCCATTTTTATAAAAGTAAATTAGATGATAATTAAAAGATTTTTGGATTCCATTTTTCAGGATGTTTAGGCGTTATTTTGGTATAATATTCTTGGATCTGAAGCATAACATCTTCGTAAGAACGAGACACAAGATCTTCATAACTTATTTTGTAACCTAAAAATACGGTGTTAGTCCCAAAATCTCCTGCAGCTAATACTAAAGGAACTTTTGCCTCTAGCGCCATATTATAAAAACCTCTTTTCCACTTTGGCACCCAAGATCTGGTACCTTCTGGTGTAATTACCAGACTGAAATCTTCTTTTTTGAACTCATTAGCAACAAACTGTACGAGATTATTTTTCTGAGAACGATCTATACCAATACCGCCTAAGGCTTTTACAATACCGCCATACCAAGCTTTGGTATGAGCATCTTTTATAATGATTTTCAGAGGTTTTCCTAGCTTCCAATAGGCGAGATTACCAAGAATGTATTCTATGTTTGCAGTGTGTGGTGCTACAACTAAAATACATCTGTCAAGATTATTAACATCGCCTTCTAGCTCAACCTTCCAACCAAGAATTTTCAGCACTAGGCTTCCAAAAAATTTCTTCATTATTAATTGATTTGAAATAAAAAAAGTATAACCAATAAGGGTTATACTTTACAAAGCTACATAATTTTAGCTTTAAATATTATGATATTTTATTAATATTTACACAAAATTATTTGTATAAAAATCAAAAGTCTTATCTAAAAAAGATTGGTGATGAAATCCATTATCTTAATGGCGATTTCTAAAACGATTTGTACCATAGTTTGTGATTTTGTGGTTACGAAATTAGTAATTATTTTTTATTTTCTATTATTTTAGATGTTATTTTTTTAATAAATAAATTGATTATGAGTTTTTTAGCTCAGCTATATCAGTTTTATTATTATTTTTAATTAAAGATTGGAGCATTATCCTTTTCTATATAGATGTATCGCTCTTTAATCATCTTTTGCATCATGGTTTTCTTTTTGTTGAGCTCGTCCAAGTTTTTAACTTCTTCATTTTTAAAAGAAACTGTATTACCATTTTTAACTTGATCGGTAAATGATTTTATTGGATTGTTATAAAATTCAACAAGATATTTGTTAAAAGATTCTCTCGTCGCGGGCATTGCTTTTTTATTATAATGCTGCTCTAAGAAATCTGATGTATCATAAGTGTCGCTTAGTTTTTTGTTGCCTGCAAGTGCGTAAATAAAGTCTTTGTTGCTGTCTTCTAATAAAAATATTAAACCAGGCAAACCTCTGAATTTATAAGGGCCTTCTGGGATGTTAATATCCTTAGCAAACCAAGCTGTCCAGCTTCTTCCTCCAAAATTAGTTGTCGCTTTCTGAAGCTTATAATTGTTATAAGTCTTGATTTCTGGATAAAGTTTCCAAGAGATTTCGTCTTTAGAATTGATGACAAAATAATCCATAAAATCTCTGTACCAAGAGTTCTGAAAGCTTCCGGGTTTTCTAATGATTAACTGATCCGTCTTGGTATTGGTCCTAGATGAAAATCCATTTTTATTGTTCTTATTGATAGAGTCATAATCCAAAAGATTTTTGTCGTAAAATTTGATGCTCTTAGGGTTGATATCCAAAACCATTATGTTTCTTCTGTAATCTTCTGTAGAATCTTTACGAGATTGTAGCTCATAGAAGAATCGGTTGGTTTGAGATTTGAATAACAATGACCCGAAAATAAATATTAATAAAAATGGATTTTTCATAAGTTGAGTTGTGTTATTGAGTGTTATTTAGCTTTGATGCTAACTTCATTTTTACCATCTTTGACAGAGATGTCAAGATTCTTAATGTCGGTGTCGCTAATTTTCATCTTCTTAAGCATAATTTCTGCAGAATCAGAATCTACTTTTTTGCCGTTAATGATAACATGATCTTTATCGTCAGAACTATATTCTATGGTTGTACCATTAATTTTGATTTTGTTCTTTTCGATTTTGATACCTTGATTATGTTTGTCATAATCGAAATCATCATCAATATCATCTAATTCATTATTATCTGCGTCATCTCTTACTAAGACATCATAGTTGTTATTTTTAACGATAGTCATATCTCTAGGAACGAATAACTCATAATTAATTCTGTAATTTCTAAAACGATGATCGTAAGGATAAGAAATGTAGTTAGGGAACATGATTTTATTGTTAACAACCTGGACAGGAACTCTTATTTTGATTGGTTGATTATAACCATTAGCCTCTTTTTTAATTAAAATATAAGGCATTTTAATTCCGTCTTTTCTTATCACATCTACAGAAGGATAATCTTTCTTGTAAATAACTTTTTTGTCAGAGTAGACGTTATCCCAATAATTTTTAAAGTTAGAAGGGATATTTATCTTGTTGCTTTCGATAATAAGACTATCAGAAGTTGTATTGATTGCAATATTTTCTGAGTCTTCATTGTAGCCTTCTGATCTCATGCTGATGTTAGAGGCGCTGTAAGCGAAAATCCCAACCAAAATAATCCAGATAATTCCAAAAGTACCTAAGACTTTGCCTATATAATTGAATTTGGTCTTAGGAGAGAATAACTTTATTGCTAATAGTAAAAATGCAACACCTACAATCACCACTGGGATCCCAGCAATAAAGAGTAATAAGTAACCAAGATTATTTTCTTCAAGATAAAAACCAAGATTATCATCCACATTAAACTTACCAAGATTAAAGGCTGCAATCATGACAAACAATCCAATAAAAGAGCCAGCTGCCATTAATGAAACCAATACCGCGAAAGTGTATTTTAAAATGTTCCAAACAGTGCCGCTTGCTTGGCTAATTTGAGGTTTGTTCTCGTTGTAAAACTCGCCAACACGCTGCGTAGAATCATTAGCGAATTGCACAATTTTGCTGGATTCTTCCTTTAAGTTGTCGAAGTTGAGTGGTTTTCCTTTCATTTTAAGGTAATCAGAAGCAGATGCTGCTTGTGGTAATACCATCCAAAGGATACCATAAAGTAAAACAACTAAGAAAGATGATCCTGGAGCGATCCATAAAAATAGAAATGCACCAATCCAGATTAATCTCATCCAAGTAATATCCATGTTGAAATAAGCTGCCAATCCTGCACATACACCAGCAATTTTCTGTTGTCCCGGATCCCTGAATAATTGCTTCTGGTCATTCTTATTGTATCCAGAAAAAGTGCTTTTATTCTTTGGTTTGCTTTCTGAGTAATAAGCTTCTTCTTGCTCATCAATTTGCTCTGGTGTACCAATCTGAGCGATAACTTTCTCTACGTCAATATCATTGATGACTTCACGTTTGCCAAGGCTATCTTTGAAGATTTCTACCATTCTTATCTCAATGTCGTGCATTACTTCATCTGCTTCATCTGCATCAAGAGAACCACGCAAAGCCTGTAGATAATCACTCAATTTTATATAAGCATGCTCGTCAATCACGAAAGAGAAGCCTGCGAGTGCTATAGATAATGTCTTGTTCATAATATTAGATTTTTGTGGTTTGTGTTATGTTGTTTACAGACTCTGTGAGGTCTTGCCAAGTATTTTGTAGTTCTTTTAAAAAAAGTGTGCCTTTTTCTGTAATTTGATAATATTTTCTAGGTGGTCCACTTGTGGATTCTTCCCAACGATAGTTAAGGAATTCTCCGTTTTTTAATCTTGTTAGAAGAGGGTAGAGCGTTCCTTCTACCACATCTAGTTTTCCTTTTTTAAGTTCATCTATAAGATCGGAAACATACATTTCTCGGCTTTGGATGAGGCTTAAAATACAGAATTCCAGAATGCCTTTGCGCATTTGCGCTTTTGTGTTTTCTGTATTCATAGTGTTATATGATTTTTAATGATCGGTTTTCTTAAAAGTTGATTAGACTTTTCGCACTTTAAGTAATATTACATAGCAAAGATATGGATAAACTTTAGTATTATGCAATACAAAGTAGTAAGTAAATTTAAAACTTTTTATTAACTGATTGATTATCAATGTTAAAAGTTTTCATTGTAATTTTAATGAAATTGAAAGTTATTATAAATTTGGGTTTTTATGTTGAGATATTGATGGTTATTGATGTGTTGTTTTGTTAAATAATAGCGTTTTTTCATTAAAAGAATGAAATTATATTAATGAACGCAAGGTTGCAGCCCGGCTCGAGCGAAACTCCTTTTGTTGTAGTGTAACGAAGACAAAAGAGTGGGAGCGGAAGACGGAAATAGCTGCCATAAAAAGCATTTTGAATCAAGTCAAATCCCTAATCTCAAATCATTAATTTGCTTGTATTATTATACAAAAAAACCTCCAGATGACTCTGAAGGTTATATTTATAAGTGCAAAATAGGATTACACCTCGGTGTTCATATCCCAATTTTGAAGGTAATCGTGTACGTGTTTTAGGAACATTCCGCCCAGAGATCCATCAACAACACGGTGATCGTAAGAATGTGACATGAACATTAATTGACGAATCGCGATTACATCTCCGTCTGCAGTTTCTAAGACAGCAGGTTTTTTTACGATTGCGCCAATCGCCAAAATCGCAACTTGCGGTTGTGGAATAATTGGCGTGCCCATAAGGTTCCCGAAGCTTCCTACATTAGAAATTGTGTAAGTCGCGCCTTGTGTGTCTTCTGGTCTTAGCTTTTTGTTACGCGCTCTATAAGCCAAATCATTAATGGCTTTTGCTAATCCTGATAATGATAATTGGTCAGCGTTTTTGATTACCGGAACAATCAAGTTACCGTCTGGTAATGCAGTTGCCATACCAATATTGATGTTCTTTTTCTTAATGATATTTTCTCCATTAATAGAGACATTAATCATTGGATAATCTTGTATTGCTTTTACAATCGCTTTAACGAAAATCGGCATGAATGTCAATTTTTCGCCTTCGCGTTTCTCGAAAGCGGCTTTATGTTTTGCTCTCCATTTTACTACATTGGTAACGTCTGTTTCTATGAAAGAAGTTACGTGTGGAGCAATCTGTTTAGCTTTTACCATGTTTTCTGCGATGATTTTTCGCATTCTGTCCATTGGGATAACTTCGTCTCCCGCAGCTACAGATATTGGTGTTGCTGGTGCAGTTGTATTAGGTTTTGCAGTTGCTTGTGGCGTAACTGGTGCTGGCTTATTACCTCTATTAGAAAGGTATGCTAAGATATCTTCTTTTGTAATTCGGTTTTCTAAGCCGCTTCCTTTAATAGTTTTTAGCTCTGCTTCTGATATATTTTCTTGCTGTACAATAGATTTTACCAATGGTGATAGGTGTAAGTCTCCAGACAATTCTACCGTGGTTGCAGATGCTTGTAAAGGCTGCTCTATAACTTGTAATACTTCCGCATCTGGTGTTGATGTTTCTGTAACTACTTCTGCCGTATTGCTAGAGTTATCGCCGTCGATCTCTAAAATAGCAATGGCTTCTCCGATTTTTGCAATGTCGTCCTTCTGTTTTAGGATTTTTACAATTTTACCAGAAACTGGCGTCGGTACATCAGAGTCTACTTTATCTGTTGCGATTTCTACTACAGAGTCATCTTCTTTAATGGTGTCTCCTTCGTTATAAAGCCAACTGATAATAGTAGCTTCCATCACACCTTCTCCCATTGAGGGAAGTAATAACTTATATTCAGCCATTTTTACTTTTTTGAATTTCAACAAAAATACATTTTTTTTTATTAAATGTATAATATGTCACATATTATTTTAATTGCATGATGTTATTGCCTGAGGTTGTTGTGTCTAAGTCTATTATTTGCGGACTTTATAAGTATAAAAAGGTGGCGTTTTTTGATTTTAGTGTTTGCGAATTAGTGTTGTTAGATTCTTATTTTTAAATAATCTTTAATTAATAGAATTGTAAAGTACTTTACTGATATGGTAATGATGTGTTTTATTTGTTTTGATAATTGTTAGTTTTCTTACTTTTTGTTGCGTTTTTTATTTTATAATTGATATATTTATACTTTTTTTAAGTAAATAAGCGTTTGGCTTGAGTTTTTAAATTTTAAATATGATAATATGAAGAACAAACTACTAACTCGCTCATTGGGAATTGGTGCACTTTTTTTTGTGTCGGTTCTTAGTGCGCAAGACACAGAGACAATTATTAGAGATTACATTGCTAAAGAAGCTAGTTTTAAAGAAGCTAGTAATAATTTGGATTTTAAAATTCTAAATGAGAATAATTCTCAAAGTTTGAAGTCTAATATTGTTGATATCCAACAGTATTATAATGGTTTGCCTATTTATAAAGCGCTAGGTAAAGTTGTTATCCAAAGTGGTAAAGTATTGACTTTACAAAATAATTTTGAGAAAAAGACCTATGCTTCAGACTATAAAAATAAGCATTCGGTGCTTGGGGCATTTCGTTCGATGATGGATAATCTTGGTTTGGCTTCAGAAAGTTATCAGCTGGTAGATGCTTCTGATGCTAAAGAAACTCAAGGTATTAAAAATGTATTTAATGAAACTTATTATGCGTTTAATGAGAATGATAAGTTGGTTCCTGCTCAATTATTTTTTGTTGATGATTCTGCTAATAATGCTTTTTGGTCTGTATTAGTTAACTTGGAGAATAATCAAATTATAGAAAAGTATAATATGGTTATTTCTTGTAGTTTTGATCATGATCATGCGGGAGATTTTACAGATGGAAATATAGCAGACTTTAATAATTCTTCATTAAGTGAATTAAAGGTAAAAGCTCTGGGATTTTCTAAAGCTGAGGTAGGTGATGCATCATATAATGTTTTTAAGTTACCAATAGAAGCTCCAACCTTTGGAGCTAGAGAGATAGTAAGTAATCCTTGGGATCTTAGCGCTTCTCCTCTGGGATGGCATTCTACCACTAACAAAAATTATACTAATACGCAAGGTAATAATGTCCATGCTTATTTTGATAACGTAGGCAATAATTCTTCTAACCCTGCAGATGATGTAGATGGTGGTGCTAATAGAATCTTCGATTTTCCATACACGCAAGGATTAACAGTTTCTGCGTATGATAATAAGCAATCTTCCATTACGAATTTATTCTATATGAATAATATGATGCATGATATATTTTATAAGTTTGGATTTACAGAATCGGCAAGGAACTATCAAGTTGATAATTTTGGTAAAGGAGGACTTGGTAATGATCCTGTAAAAGCAGAAGCCTTTGACGGAAGTGGATATAATAATGCTAATTTTAATCCAGGAAGAGATGGTTTTAGTACTGGCTCACGTATGCAAATGTATTTATGGAATGTAGGGCAAGTAGGCGTAAAACAAAAGCTATATTATAACTCTCCTCAAGATGCTGTTACTAGACCTGGTGTTAATGCTGGTCGAGCTGTGTTTGGTAAGCAGGTATTAGCCGTGCCAATAACAGGGGACGTGGTGGTAGCTTCTGATATTACGGGCTGTTCTAAAATTACAAATGATTTGAAAGGTAAGATAGGCTTGGTTAGTCATGTTAATACTTGTAATTATATTACTAAGGTTAAGAATCTACAAGATGCAGGTGCTACGGGTGTTATTATTTATAGAACTGATGTAGGCACGCCTGTTGATATGGGAGATGCTAGCCAAGGGACATCGGGTGTTCTTATTCCATCCATTATGATAGGTAAATCAGAAGGGGATTATCTTTTAGACCAAGTAAAGAATGGAGTTGTTGTTAATGTTAGTTTAAAAGATCTAGCATACGGTTACAGAAACTCAAGTTTTGATAATGCCGTAATTGCCCACGAATATGGACATGGTATCTCTAACAGAATGACAGGACAAGGCTTTGGTTGCTTGTCTAATCAAGAGCAAATGGGAGAAGGTTGGTCTGACTTTTTTGGGTTAATGGTAACTAATCGACCTGGATTTACGTCAACAACAGCCAGAGGCATGGGTACATATTCTAATGGACAAGGGACAACTGGACAAGGTATTAGAACTTATAGATACACGACAGATATGTCTGCTAATCCGTTTACATATGCTAGTACAAATAGTACAGGCGGACAAGCACATGCAGTAGGGCAAATCTGGGCAACTATGCTTTGGGATTTACATTGGAAAATGGCAGAAAAGTATGGTTATAATTATGATGTAACAGCTGATCCTAATTCTGGAAGTGCAAAGGCATTGCAATTAGTTATGGATGGATTAAAGCTTCAGCCTTGTAATCCTGATTTTGTGTCTGGAAGAAATGCTATTTTACAAGCAGATGCTCTTAAAGGAGGAGTAGATGAATGTCTAATCTGGGAAGTATTTGCAAAAAGAGGATTGGGATTGACTGCTTCATCAGGATCTCCAAGCAATATTTCTGATCAAGTAGAAAATTTTGACCTACCGGAGAAATGTAAACTAGCAATTAATGAGGTATCAAAAGATAAAGCTTATAATGTTTATCCCAATCCTGCTAAAGGAGAGTTTTTTATAAAAGGGAAGCCAACATTAAGCTTGGATAAAGTGAAAGTGGAGATCTTAGATGTTTCTGGTAAGTTGGTGAAATCTTTCGAAAGAAATAAAAATGCAATAGATGCTATTTCTACCAGAGGGATGGCTAAAGGTGTTTATATCATTAGTATTACAGAGGGAGGAAAGCCTATCCAGGCAGACAAACTTATTGTAGAATAAACAATTTTAATAAGGTCCATTTGAAAAAAAATGGACTTTTTTTATATTAATATATGATAACATTAAATGTTTTCCATAAAAAAACAGTAATTTTGCACCCGTAAAAATCATTCATGC
This sequence comes from Chryseobacterium electrogenes, assembly GCF_053553015.1. NCBI lineage: Bacteria > Pseudomonadati > Bacteroidota > Flavobacteriia > Flavobacteriales > Weeksellaceae > Chryseobacterium > Chryseobacterium electrogenes. The sequence goes on from NZ_JBNPPB010000002.1 coordinate 707,387, forward strand.
AAAACATTAGAAATATTGCGATTATCGCACACGTTGACCACGGTAAGACAACTTTGGTTGATAAGATTATTCATGCTACCAACATTTTCAGAGAAAATCAAGAAAGTGGAGAATTAATAATGGACAACAACGATCTCGAAAGAGAAAGAGGAATTACCATTTTATCTAAGAATATTTCTGTTAATTATAAAGACGTTAAGATTAACGTTATCGATACACCTGGTCACGCCGATTTCGGTGGAGAAGTAGAGCGTGTTTTGAAAATGGCAGATGGTGTAATCCTGTTGGTAGATGCCTTCGAAGGCCCTATGCCACAGACAAGATTTGTATTGCAAAAAGCTTTAGAATTAGGTCTTAGACCATTAGTAGTTATTAATAAAGTTGATAAACCTAACTGTCGTCCAGACGAAGTTCATGATCAAGTATTTGATTTGTTCTTTAACCTAGAGGCTACTGAGGAGCAATTAGATTTCCCAACATTCTACGGATCTTCTAAGCAAGGTTGGTTCAATACATCATTAGAGCAGACGGATAATATTTTCCCATTATTAGATGGTATCTTACAATATGTTCCAGAGCCTAAAGTTGAAGAAGGTAACTTACAGATGCAGATCGTTTCTCTTGATTTCTCTTCTTTCTTAGGAAGAATTGCAATCGGAAAAGTAATCAGAGGAGAGATCAAAGAATCTCAATGGATAGGATTAGCGCAAGCTGACGGTAAAATATTGAAAGGAAAAGTAAAAGAACTTTACGTTTTCGAAGGTCTTGGGAAGAAAAAAGTAACTGAGGTTAAAGCTGGAGATATCTGTGCAATCGTTGGTTTTGATGCATTCCAGATTGGAGATTCTTTCGTAGATCTAGAAAATCCAGAACCATTGCCAAGAACTGCTATTGATGAGCCTACATTGAACATGACTTTCTCTATCAATAACTCACCTTTCTTCGGTAAAGATGGTAAATATGTAACCTCTAATCACCTTAAAGAAAGATTAACTAAAGAATTAGAGAAAAACTTAGCATTAAGAGTACAACAGACTGAAGATGCTAACACATTCTTGGTATTCGGTAGAGGTATTCTTCACTTGTCAGTTTTGATCGAAACAATGAGAAGAGAAGGTTACGAGATGACTATTGGACAGCCTCAAGTAATCTTAAGAGAAGTTGACGGTGTACAATGTGAGCCTTATGAATCTTTGGTAGTTGATGTACCAGAAGAATTTGCTTCAAGAGTAATCGACTTAGCAACTCAGAGAAAAGGTGATCTTCACATTATGGAAACTAAAGGTGAAATGCAACACATGGAGTTCGAGATTCCTTCAAGAGGTCTTATCGGATTGCGTTCTCAGATGTTGACAGCTACAGCAGGTGAAGCTATCATGGCACACCGTTTCACAGAATATAAGCCTTTCAAAGGTGCTATTCCTGGAAGAAGTAATGGTGTATTGATTTCTAAAACTCAAGGTCCAGCTACAGAATATTCTATTGCAAAACTACAAGATAGAGGTAAGTTCTATGTTGATCCGGGTGAAGAAATCTACGCAGGTATGGTTATCGGTGAGCAAAACAAACCAGGTGATCTAGTGGTAAACATCGTTGAAGCTAAGCAATTGAACAACATGCGTGCTTCTGGTAAAGATAAAGATACAGGTGTTGCGCCTAAGATCTTATTCTCTCTAGAAGAATGTATGGAATATATCCAAGCTGATGAAGCGATCGAGGTAACTCCTAACTTTATCCGTATGAGAAAGAAAGTTCTTTCTGAAGAAGAAAGAAAAAGAATCGAAAGAAACGCGAAATAATATTTATTTCGTCATAAAATACTTAAAAGCCCCTAATTTTGGGGCTTTTTTATTTATCTTTCCATTTCATTTTTAATTTTACTAATTAACAGTTTACAAGTCAGAAGTTACAAAGCCTATGAATCATCGTTTTTTGAAAATATTTGTCTTTTTATTATTGTCGCTTTTTATTATAGAATCATGTTCTACCAAAACAAAACCGGTACAGAATGTTAAGCCTCCAAAAGTAGTAAAGCCTACACTTCCAAAAGTAGAAACAGCAGTAGAAGATGCTTTTAGAGTAACATTACCAGCGGTTAACAGAGAGTTTAGAGGAGCTTGGGTCGCTACAGTTGCTAATATCAATTGGCCGTCAAAAAATTCTTTAACTACAGAACAACAAAAAGCTGAAGTTATCAAGTTATTAGATTTGTTGAAAGATAATAATTTTAATGCTGTAATTTATCAGGTAAGACCTTCTGCAGATGCTATGTACAAGAGTAACATAGAGCCTTGGTCTTATTTTATCACTGGCGAAATTGGTAAAGAACCTTTCCCATATTATGATCCGTTAGAGTTTTGGATAGAAGAGGCTCATAAGAGAGGATTGGAGCTGCACGTTTGGCTTAATCCTTACCGTGCTCATCATTCTGGTGGTGGCAAGGTAACGAGTAAATCTCTGGTTAACACGATGCCAGACAATATTGTTAGACTAAAAAACGGAATGTATTGGATGGATCCAGCGAGTAAAGAAACGCAAAATCATGTTTCTAGAGTCGTTAATGATCTTGTGAAACGTTATGATATAGATGCAGTACATTTTGATGATTATTTTTATCCTTATGCTAGCTACAATGCTGGTGCAGATTTTCCAGATAACAAAACCTGGACGGCTTATAAAAACATTGGAGGTAACTTATCCAGAGCAGATTGGAGACGAGATAATGTTAATCAGTTTGTGGAGAGAATGTACAGAGAAATTCATGCTGAGAAAAGCTATGTCAAATTTGGGATTAGTCCATTTGGAATTTGGAAACCTGGTTACCCAGAGGGGATTAAGGGATCTTCTCAGTTTGATGAGTTGTATGCAGATGCCAAGTTATGGCTTAACAAAGGTTGGGTAGATTATTATGCGCCGCAATTATATTGGCCGATTAACTCACCGGGACAAAGCTTTCCAAAATTACTATCTTGGTGGCAATCAGAAAATAATTTTAACCGTCATCTTTGGCCAGGACTTAATACCGTTGAGGTTAAGGCTGCTGATAGACCAACAGAAATTGTTAATCAAGTTAAAGAAACCCGTGAGATTGTGAAAAATAGTCCTGGCGAAATCCATTGGAGCATCGCAGGATTATCCAAGAATTATAGTATGCAGACTGCTCTTAAGAACAATGTGTATCAAGAAAAAGTATTAGTGCCAAGAAGTCCTTGGCTTAAGATTGAAACCATAGAAATGCCACATTTAACGGTAAATACTGACGCTCAAACGGTAAAACTAAATTGGAGTACTAAGAAACCGAAACAAGTATTTCAGTGGGTTTTATTTGCAAAATATAATGACACTTGGGAGACGGAAATCTTAACATACGGGACACTTTCTAAAGAATTGATGAAAAGCAAAAACGGAAAATCCCTAAACGCTGTCGCCATAAAAGCCATCGACCGATTGGGTAATGAAAGCGATTATAGCGCTAAGAAAATTAAGTGAACTTAGATAAACTTACAAACCGTGTTCTTTAGAATGCGGTTTTTTTTTATGCTGTATTTTTCAGGAGCAATTCCCGCTATCCGCTGTATCTTTACTGGGCTCACTCGGACGGCTACGCTACGCTCCGCCGCCTCATTCGCCCAGTAAAGGATGCCACTTCTATCGGGGCTATAAGCGGGTGCTTGTTGTATGATGGATAAAGAAAAGGAGGACGTGTTATTTAATTTTCCCTTGGATATAATCTCGAATAAATTCTTGTTTTTTACGGCCTTTCAATCTCATTTTATCGTAAAATTTTGGATTGTTATTCGCTCGTTTTTCTAGAAAGTAATTGGAGATTCTAGAAAGTAATGCTGCATTAAATTTTGATCTTCGCAATCCTAAAAATTGGCAATCATCCATTCCTAAAAAGTAGTTATTGTAAGACAGATGGATTTCTTTCATTAGTTTTCTTTGCCAAGCTTTCTCAGGATAACGAGCGAGTAGAGGTTCGTCCATTAATGCGGTTGCTAAGGTTTTGGTCTCCTCATCAGCATCCAGTTGGCAGATAGACCATTTATACAACAGAGTAATTGCTTGTTGTTCTGTGTCGGCAAGGAGCTTGGGGTCTATGCCTAATAAGAATCCAACATATTTCCAAAAGTGAAATAAGCCATCAATCTCTTCCTGTGACGGATTGAAGTTAAGCTTTCTCAAGCCATCCAAGAATATTAATGAGAAGCCAAGATTAGTGGCCTGCATATCCCACAGATTAAGAGGTTTTCCCCAGTCGTGCGAGTCCCAGTCGGCTTTTTCAAGAATCATCAACCGTGAGTAAGAATGCAGTAATCTGATTTTAATAATAGATTTGAACCCAATTTCATGTCTATCTAAAGCGTTTTTTCCTGTGATGTTAATCCAGAACTCAGTCGTTTCTTCCAATCGCTTTGCTGCACCTTTTTTCAGCGCACCCGTAAAGATTAAAGGTTTGTTAATTGGTGTGGAGCGATAGCCACTCATTAGGCTATAATTTCTAAGGACGATTAATCCAAGATCAGCCGAGCGATTGCAAAAGTTAGTACCATGATGGATGAGATTGTGATCTAACCAGTCAGGGATTTTGTCAACTTCGGCAAAGAGTTTAATCAAGCTTTCTGGAGCGTTGTCAACTTTGTCAATACCTTGTTCTAAGGCAATAGTAAGCAATTGGTCAGCTTCTTTGTAACCTAACTTTTGATAAGTATCTTTTACAACCTGATCTGCCAAGTCATCAACGATATTCAATAAATAAAGCTTTTCTAAACTATCCTTTTGCTTGGGAAGTTCTATTTTATCCAAAAGAGATTGTCCTAAGGTATTCCAGTATTTAGTATATAAAGGAGATGGATAAGAGAATCTTTTTGGGGTTGTCATAATTTATTTTTAATGATAAAAATGTGTAGGGAAGGCATCTTTAGGATCTTGTTTTAGGATATTAAGTTTTATCCAAGATTTAAGAAATCCGTAGCCGTAAGAAAACATTTGGATATAAGTAGAGATAATCGCCATAGTAGCGATGCTGATATTCTTGGTAACAATTAATGCATGCCCAAAAACTAAAAATGTATATAATCCGTATAGGGCTAGGATGTAAGCGTAACCCCAAACAAAATAATGGAAAATCCCCATCGCATAACCAACTAAAAACACTGTTGGAAACCAAAATGTAAGCTTGGTGTACTGTGGATGTCTTTGGTTAAGAATTGGACGTGCTACCCCAAATTGATAGACTTGCTTGGAGAATCTCCCAAAATCTGTTCTGCGTTTGTGATAGACGCCAATGTTATCGTAAAATTTAGTTGTGTAACCATTTTCCCAAAGCGTCATAGACAGATCAGGATCTTCGCCAATTCTCATATCAGAAAAGCCACCAATCTTATTAAAAATTTCTCGGTTAACGCCCATATTAAAACTTCTTGGCTGAAACTTAGCCACCGCTTTCTTATTCCCTCTAATGCCACCCGTTGTAAACACAGAGGTCATGGAGTAGGAGATTGCTTTCTGCATCAGATTGAAACCTTTGTGCGCTTTGTCATTCCCTCCGAAGGCATCGCAAGGATCGGATTGTAAATCTTTTTTGATATTTTCTATGTAATCTTTCTCGACAATCACATCAGAATCTACAAAAACTAACCAGTCATTTTTGGCACGTTGAGCACCGTAATTTCTAGATAATCCAGGCCCAGAATTGGTTTTCTTAAAGTATTGAACATCCAGACGTTCTTCAAAAATAGGGATGGTCGGTTTAAGATCTATGATTGATCCGTCATCCACGACAATTATTTCAAAATCTTTATCGGACTGTTGCGATAAGGATGTTAGCAATTCGAAAAGTTCGTCTTTTCTGTTATAGATGGCGATAACGATGGATATTGTTGTCAATGGTCGGTTTCTTACTGCGATTAGTGATGCAGATATTATTAGTCAAAAATATGGAATAAATTAAAACTAAACAAAATAACGACTTCTAATGTTTTGAAATAATTCTAATGTTCTATTCTATAGTAAATTGCTATATGTAAGATATTTTAAACTAAAAATAATTATCACATGTATTATTTTATTTCTTTGAAATTTTCATTGTATAAGCCAATCAAGATGCTGTTTCCGTTTTCGTCTACTTTTAATGCGCCGTATTTGCCTGCTTCATATTTTTCACCATGTCCTTCCTGGAAAAAGAAAGATTCTGCACCAATATTTAGAAATCCATTTGCTAAAGTATATTTAATGAGAAATTCGTTCTTGTTAAGTGGCGTTTCCTTATCTTGAAGTCTTACTAACTGGGCAATATTATTTTTATCAATCGTAACAACACAGAAACTACGTTTTTTGACTTTATCAGTATTAATATCGTTATCATTGATATCATATCTAAGACTCATATAATCGCCCTGCATCAATGATCTAGGATCTACCGGGGCTAATTTTAACAACATTAATTTCCCGTTGTCTAAGGTTTTTTCTTTCTGATAAACAGAATAATTGAAGTATAATAATAAGATGATTAGATTGATGAGAATGAGGAACCATTTATATTTTTTCATCTTTGGATAGTTTTTTATGTGCGAAATAATAAAGAGCAAGAAAAAGAATGCCAGACGCTATTAGGAACAAGGATTTAGTTAATAAGGTTAAGCTTAAATCATAATAAAAACGGCTTATAAAGTAGATAAAAGACAAAATACCGATAACAAAAATCGTCTTATAATTCACTAAAAAGCTTAACAGAATTATAAGTATTGATCCAGCAATAGCTACTGATAGTGACGTTGATGCTAGTATTAAAAACGAAATTATATAAATGATAATTTTATCCTTTGTTTTGTCGATTTTCAATATTTTTAAAATATAAGAAATTGTGTATAATGTTGCTAATATTATCACTAATGACGTTATCCAATATTGTCCAAAATATAAACCTAAATAAAATGCCCAAGATTGACTAGTTATAATGAATATTGACAAAAAAGAAAAGACTATTGCGATCCTGATTGGGTCATATAACTTTGCTATTTTTTTACCAGATGCCATGATTTTGGCTTCATTTAAAAATAAATACGTCATTCCTAAAGCTAAAATACAACAGTAAATATTGAAAAATTCATTTTGATCTTTTAGAATAACCATTAGACTTCCATGTATGATTAATGCAGAAATGAAACTGAGAATGTAGTTCTGAGTCAGCCATAACGTAATAACCGAAATGAGAATGAAAGCTACCGCTATGTAATTTTCTTGTTCAGAATAATTAGCAATGCCAATGCCTAACATCACAAATCCCATCAAATAAAACGAAATACTAAAAGTATCCATAATGATATTATCAAGCGATTTATTGATGGCGACAGCGCCAATGATAAACGCAATCCCTAAAATTGACATCGTAAGTTCTGAGTCTATTGTGTTAGAAATAAATAATAGTCCTATAAATATGCAACAAACCGTGATGCTTCCTATGACTGATAATATTTTTATTGCCAGATTGGATTTATTATTGGCGTTTTTCTGGATTTCTTTATCCAAGTTTTCTTCATCAATTGACAAATTTTCGCCTTCGATGTTTTTAAAATAATTGTATAAATCTTCTTTATGATTCATGATTCCATTTTTTTTGAAGAATAAGAATAGTTTTTACCATAACAGTGATGCTACCAATAATAAATGCACCAACTAACAGAAACATTCCCTCGTCCGTTGACGTACTGAAAAGAAATGAAGCAACAATAATAATAAGACTTGTAGGAATTAGCGCAATGTAAAATATCGCCCTTTCTTTAATCCCAAACCATATCCCAAGCGCATAAAGAATAACAGATAAAGTAATGAAAATTGTATTGCTATCTTGATAATAATTATCAAATATTGCACTGCAAATGCCAAAAGTACTGATGCTCACAACGGCTATTGCAAGAGTGTAGATAAACCATTTTTCAACTTTAATTTCAGGTTTGTTTTTAGCGATTAATAAACTTAGTATTAATGCAGATGTATTAATCAGTAGCAAAGTAATATTGATAACTTCCCAGCTCCAATCTGTGGCAACTTGTTGTGTGTATAATACAAAGGTAGTATTCACTAAAATCAAAAAGATCAACCATAAAGGCGTGAAATTAGAGATAACTGTCCATAGGGTTATAAAAATAGTCCAAGCAAGAAAAAAATCATACGCATTGGCTCCCGTCTGATAAATTTGTCCAAAGACCGCAAACAAGGCGCCAACTAATAAAGAAGCGCCACAGAGAATGATATTTTTAAGATTTAGACTGAGTTTTGAGAATAAAACACAAGCGACCAAAACAATTAGTAAACCTTGTGTTAGACCTATTTTTACAAATTTGTCTAAGTTAGCCCAATTGTAAGCAAAAAAGAAAATGATACCAGAAACGGTAAATCCAATGCCTAAAGTCATTAAAAATAGTTGAATAAATTTCTGCCAACTTTTTTGGTCGTTATAGATATTTTCTTTTAGTGCTCTATCAATTCCTTGCTGGCTGATATTGCTATGCCGGCTGATGAGTTGGATAGACTCTTTATCAATTTTTTTCATTCAGAATATTGTTTTTATTTTTCGTTTAAATTAATTTTGAAATAATAATTAAATCAAATTTTATTAACTATTATTAAGTGTTATCAAATTAAAGTCCATTTACTAAATATACAATATTTCGGAAAACAATATTTTGAAAATTAGAAATAAAAAAAACTTCTCCTAAAAAATAAATCGTTAATTAAATTTAGATTTTAGGAGAAGTTGGTATAAAATCAAATAGATATAATGTCTAACTGATTCGTTTATTTTTAGAAGACCTTATTTATCTTCGGTCATATATTTGCCTTTTTTAGATCCATCATACATTTCGTATTGAAGAAAACGACACTCTAATTTACCATTAAATAACTTAACTTTTCTAGAAGGTCTTAAGCCAATTTTCTTTGGAGCATCCAGATCAGCAGAGATTAGCCAAGCCAATGTATTAGGATAATGTTGCTTAAAGGTATCACCAATTTTTTTGTAAAAATCCTCATCATTAATAGAGATTCTCTCATCGTACGGCGGATTGAAAACTACTGATAGAGGGAACATATCTTTCTCAGACTCAAAGAAATCTTGTCTTCTCACCTCGATAACATCTTCCATTTCTGCAGCTTCTATATTAGCTCTTGCAGCGTTAAGTGCTCTATTATCAATATCGTAACCAACAATCTTACCCGTAAACTCTCTTACACGATTAATACGGTATTCTTTGATGGTTTTAAACAATTCTTCATCGTAGTTTTTCCAGTTTTGAAATGCAAACCTCTTGCGGAAAATCTGTGCCGGAAGATCCATTGCAATCATTGCTGCTTCTATCAATAACGTCCCGCTACCACACATTGGATCTAGGAAATTACCTTTGCCATCCCAACCTGCAATATGCAACATCCCAGAAGCCAAAACCTCATTAATAGGCGCTTCGGTCTGTTCTTGGCGATAACCTCTTTTAAACAAAGCATCACCAGAACTGTCCATAGAAATGGTCACCAATTCTCTGTCAATGTGAAGGTGAAACTTGATATCTGGATTTTTGCTATCAACACTTGGACGCTTATGGTATTTAAAATTGAAAGAATCTGCAATCGCATCTTTCATCTTAAGCATCATAAACTGAGAATGTGTAAAACGGTCTGAGTTAATCGTCGTATCAATCGCGAAAGATTGGTCTACGGACATATAATCTTCCCAAGGGAAATTAAATAGTTTATCGTAGAATTTGCTTTCATTCCAAGCTTTAAAAGTGGTTAATGGTACCAAAATTTTTAAAGCAGTACGACAGGAGTAATTTATTTTATATAAAAAGCCAAGGTCGCCTTCGCAGTTGACGGCTCTGTTTTTAACTTCGACATTTCTTCCGCCTAATTTTCTAACTTCTTCGGCAAGGATGTCTTCTAGTCCAAAAAAGGTTTTTATCTGTATTTGTAGATTATCTATATCCATTTTGCAAAATTACTAATAATGCGTGAAGTAATCTACTTTAGGAAATGTAAAGTTTCAGATTTAATAGATTATATAAATTGTTTTATAATGAATTATTGATGCGGTTTTTCAATAACAATCAGTATTTTTGCAGAATGCAATGGTTTGAATCGTGGTTTAATACACCATATTATCATATTCTCTACAAAGATAGAGACTATAAAGAAGCAGAACGTTTTATAGATCTGCTCGTTAATGATTTACAATTAGATAAAGGTCAACGGATTATCGACTTAGCTTGTGGCAAGGGACGACATTCTGTCTACCTTAATAGATTAGGTTACAATGTATTGGGGCTTGATCTTTCTGAGCAAAGTATTCTTCATAATAAACAATTCGAAAATGAATCTTTAAAATTTGGGATTCATGATATGCGTAATCCAATGCAGGTAAAGCCTGTGGATGCGGTGTTTAACTTATTTACAAGTTTCGGATATTTTGATACGGAAGAAGAAGATCGTCAGGTTTTTCATTCGGTTTCTGACGCGTTGAAAAAAGATGCTTATTTTGTGCTGGATTTTCTTAATGCTGATTATGTTAAAAATACGTTGGTTGAAGAAAGCGAAACGATAAAAGAAGGTATTTCTTTCAAAATTAAAAAGCATATAGAAGGGCAACATGTGGTTAAGGATATTAGATTTCATGATGAAGGGCAGGATTTTCATTACTTTGAAAAGGTAAAGTTATCTACACCAGATCAGATTCTTAATTATGCGCAAGAAGCAGGCTTCGAAAGAGTGAAAATCTGGGGCGACTATGAATTAAATGATTATGATGCGGCTACGTCACCGAGATGTATTAATTTGTTCAGAAAAAAATAATTAAGTTAAGATGATAGTTGTTTTATTAATTTTAAGTGTTTTAATTGGAGTTTTTTTAGGTAAAAGCTTGGGTGGACATCAGAAGTTTGCTAAGAATCTTCTGGTTATGAGTGCTGGATTTTTAATTACAATTTGTCTTAATGAGGTTTTTCCGCAAGTCTATGCTGTTGGAGGACATAATATAGGGATTTTTGTGATTGTAGGTGTGTTGTTACAATTGCTTTTAGAAAGCCTTACCAAAGGTTTTGAGCATGGACATATGCATCATCATAAGGATGACCACGAGATATTGCCAGTTGCACTTATTGGTGGGCTTTTTATACATGCTTTTATAGAAGGAATTCCGTTGGCGCAAGAGAAAGAAGTTTTCTCTCCTTACTTAATGGGGATATTATTTCATAATCTGCCAATATCTTTTGTATTAGGCAGTTTCTTAGGTCATAGCAAGGCTTTTTCTGCTAAATTCTGGATGATTGTGCTGACCTTTGCTTTGGCGTCGCCGTTAGGGATGTTGTTAGGTCAATTTTTCAGCCCAGATTTACAAGTGTATTTCTTGGCAGTTGTAGGTGGTATTTTCCTTCATATTTCTTCTGTGATTATCTTCGAAAGTAATAAAAATCACAAAATGGATTGGCAAAAGATTCTCTATGTACTTTTAGGCGTTGGTCTAGGATTAATTGGACATTTGTTTCATAGTCATTGATTGAATAGTTAAAATTTATTTCAAATAAAAATAAATTCAACAAACACAAATCCCTTTTCAAAACTGAAAAGGGATTTTTGTTTTATAAAGATTTAGATTTTAACCTAAATATGGATATTTATAATCTTTAGGCGAAACGAAAGTTTCCTTGATGCTTCGTACAGAAACCCAACGTAGTAAGTTCATTTTAGAACCTGCTTTGTCGTTAGTTCCAGATGCTCTACCACCACCGAAAGGCTGTTGTCCAACGACAGCACCAGTTGGCTTGTCATTGATGTAGAAGTTACCAGAAGCGTTTTCTAAAGCTTTGTAAGCTTCGTCAATCGCATATCTGCATTGAGAGAATACAGAACCAGTTAATGAATATGGTGAAGAAGAATCTACCAACTTCAAGGTTTCTGCCCAATCTGCATCTTCGTAAACATAAACGGATAGGATAGGCCCGAAGATCTCTTCTACCATACTTTCGTACTGAGGATTAGTCGTCTCTATTACTGTTGGATGTACGAACCAGCCTTTAGAGTCATCAGTTTTTCCACCGATCACAACGTTTGCCTCGCTTGATGCATTGGCTCTGTCGATATAACCTTTGCATTTCTCGAAAGAATTTTTATCAATCACAGCATTTACAAAGTTAGATGGATCTTCTGGAGAACCAATCTTAATTGTAGCCACTTGATTTTCCATCACTTTTTTAACATCATTCCAAAGAGATTTTGGGATGTATGCTCTAGATGCTGCAGAACATTTTTGACCTTGATATTCGAAAGAACCTCTTACCAATGCCGTTGCTACAGCTTCTACATTAGAAGAAGGGTGTGCAATGACGAAATCCTTACCACCAGTTTCTCCAACAATTCTTGGATAAGTTCTGTAGTTATGGATGTTGTCGCCGATCATTTTCCACATACCTTGGAACACTTTAGTAGATCCTGTGAAGTGTAACCCTGCAAAGTCTCTGTGTGCTAGTACTTTTTCTGCGGTTTCTTTTCCGTCTGTGAAAATCATATTGATAACACCAGCAGGAAGTCCTGCTTCTATCAATACATCCATAATCACTTTAGCAGAATAAACTTGCTTATCAGATGGTTTCCAAACGACAACGTTACCCATTAACGCCATACAAGTTGGTAAGTTACCAGAGATTGCAGTGAAGTTAAATGGTGTTACCGCAAAACAAAAACCTTCTAGCGGTCTGTACTCTACACGGTTCCAGATGCCTGTATCAGAGATAGGTTGCTCTGCATACATTTCTGTCATAAATTCAACATTGAATCTCAAGAAATCAATAAACTCACAAGCAGCGTCTATCTCTGCTTGGTGTACATTTTTGGACTGACCAATCATCGTTGCTGCATTAATCACATCACGATAAGGACCAGCCAAAAGGTCTGCTGCTTTTAAGAAAATAGCAGAACGTTGCTCCCAACCAAGGGCATTCCATTTTTCTTTAGCTGCTAGAGCTGCTTCTATTGCCTGATCTACGTGGCTCATGTCACCTTGATGATAAAAACCGAAATCGTGTTGATGATCTTGTGGCGACTGAAGTTTAACATGATTATTAGTCTTTACTTCTTTACCATTGATAACCATTGGGATTTCTATGTTTTCTTTCCACATTTTTTGATAAGTAGAAATAAGACTTTTAACCTCAGATGATCCTGGTTCGTAAGAATTAACAGGCTCATTGGTTACAAAGGGTACCTGAGAAATTGCTTTTGACATATTGTAAGTATTTTATTTTTAAAATATAGCTTCTACAAATTTATTCAATATTTATGGATTTTGGAAATAATTGAGGCTTTAAAACAGCTTCAAAAAATACTCAGCTATTGAGAGATGAAAAGAATACTACAGATCATTTTGTTTTTAACCGTCAATGATTATATTTGAGTCAATAATTAGATAAAATGAAAACTATTTTTCTTGTAAGTCTTTTGGCTTCTCAATGTTTGATATCACAAACTATTTCTGATCAGTTAGATAAAGCTACAAAGACCTTGATGAATACCTCATCAGCAACTTCTGCTAATTTATCTTTTTATGTGACAGATGATGTAGGAAATATGATTTATGATTATCAAAGTAACAAAGGCCTTTCTACCGCAAGCACGCAGAAGATTTTCACTGCTGGCACTGCTTTGGACTTATTAGGTAAAGATTATCGGTTTAAAACAACTGCTTCTTATTCTGGTACTCTTAAAAATGGCGTTTTGGATGGTAATTTATACATCACGTCTAATGGTGATCCTACTTTAGGAAGCTGGCGTTATGAAGATTATAAGCCAGAAAAATTTAAACAAAAACTCTTAGAAGCTTTACAAAAACAAGGTATTTCTCAGGTTAAAGGTCATGTTGTGATTGACGATTCTTATTTTGATTTTCAGTCTATTCCGGGAGGTTGGCCTTGGGACGATTTGGGTAATTATTATGGTGCAGGCGTCTGGGGCGTTAATTGGAAAGAGAATCAATTTGATATTAATATTAATGGCAATCAATTCAAAAATTTCTCTTACAATCTAGAAAATGTACAATGGATTAATGAGTTAAAAACTGGCGGAAGTAGCGATCAGAGTTTGATTTTTACCGCGCCACATTCTAATGTTGCTTTAATTAATGGGACTTTGCCCGCTGGGAAGACCACTACAGTTTCTGGATCTGTGCCTAATCCGCCTTTGCAATTGGGTGTGGAAATAAAGTCTTTTTTGACCTCTAATAAAATTAAAGTCGAAGGCAATGTAGAAACTTATTATCAAAATAAAATTGAAGGAAAATCAACTTTAGCATTTCCAAAACAGAATATCTTTTTTGAATATCAATCGCCTACACTGGACAAAATAGTATATTGGTTTCTTAGAAAAAGTATTAATTTCTACGGCGAAACTTTAATTAAAACTTTAGGAAAAGAGAAGGGAAATAATGCGAATTTTGAGTCGGGAATGTCCGTACTTAAAGACTTTTGGAAATCTAAAGGCATTAATGCTAACATGATTAACTTTGCAGATGGCAGTGGATTGTCACCACAGAATTATGTCTCTGCCAAAGCCGAAGTTCAGGCGCTTTTATATTCTCAAAAACAATCGTGGTTTCCTGCTTATATTGATGCTTTTCCTAATCAAAACGGAATGACCATGAAGAGTGGGACGATTAGAAACTGTAAATCTTTTGCCGGTTATCACACCGCCAAAAATGGTAAAAAATATGTCTTTGCAGTGATTCTCAATAATTATCAAGGTGGTGATATTAGTCAGGCATTGTTTAATGTTTTGAATATTTTAAAGTAATGTCAGCCCGCATTCAGTCTTTTGCGCCGATTGTAGATAATGAGTCACAAATTTTGATTTTGGGATCGGTACCAGGCGTTAAATCTTTGGAAATGAAAGAATATTATGCGCATCCACAAAATGCATTTTGGAAAATCATATTCTATTTATTTAATCAAAAACCGACAACAGATTATCACCAGAAAATCGAATTGTTAAAAATACATCACATTGCACTTTGGGACGTCATAGAAAGCTGTGAGCGAAAAGGAAGTATAGATTCTACCATAAAAAATGAAGCCGAAAATGATATTCAGCAACTTTTAAAATCTTATCCTAACATCAAAGCTATTTTCTGTAACGGTCAGAAGTCTTATAAAAACTTAGTGAAATTATTGGGCAAAGATTTCGCATTGCCCATTGTTTTATTACCATCTACAAGCCCACTGCATACAATTCCTTTTAATGAAAAACTTGTGATCTGGCAACAGATTTTGGCTAATCTAGAGTTTTCATAATCCCTTTTAGAAGGTTAATTTGGTTTTGAGCACGATGTAGATTTTGATCTTTATAAGTTGTCTCGTAATAAACATCACCTTTGATGTAATCTGTTAAAAACCTTATGGCTTGTACAAAAACAACAATTTTTGCGGCATAGTCGAGATGGTCTTTTTCTAAAGGCGTTAGTAATTGTTGTGTGTGGTATAAGAAACCTTCCTTTACAGCTTCATATATTTTAACATCAAAATTATCTGTCGTTGTGACGTCATCTTCTTCCAGTTTATTACAAAAAGATCTTACCATATCGCCAAAATCATATAAGATATTTCCTTTGTAAACAGTGTCTAGATCTATAATTGCGACAGCTTTATTTTCTAAATTGAATAAAATATTACTAATTTTTGGATCGGCATGGATGATTCTTTTCGGGATTCTTTTATCATTAGAAAGGTCAACCCAAAGCTTAGTTAGATGGATATATTTTTTGACAAAAAGAAGCTCGTCAATTGATGCTTGTCCTCTTTGTACATCTACAATTTTGGTATTATCACGATAATCAATAATTCTTTTTTCAAAATTAGTAAAGTCGGGAAGTACATCTTCTAGCTTGATGTCGTTGTCGCAATTAATACAAAAATGAAAATGACTCAACGCTTTGGACGCTTGGTAAGCAATCTCTGGAGATTCGGCTTTTTGGTAGGTTTTAGTATTGTCAATAAAACTGGTCATTCTCCAATGTCTATTTTCTTCAACAAAGGTTAGTGCATTATCTGTTGTTTTTATGGGATTGGATAACTTTAGTTGATAATCAGTTTGTTTTAATTTTTCATTAATATTAAGATGATTTTCTACCAATAAATTAGGGTTTTCGAAAATACTATTATTGATGTTTTGCAAAATATAAGACACGTCAGAAGTCTCTATCAAATAGGTTTTATGAATTAATCCATTACCAAGCGTTGTGATTTTATCAATAGTTTTTCCACCTAAAAATTGAGATGCAATTGAGGCTAGCTCCATAGATTTTCCGGATATTTTTTTTGAGCGATTTTATTTTCGATAAAGATTTTGAGTTGGTTTTTATCCTCAGGATAAGTCATGCCCATCCATTGAGAAGGCGATGTGTGGACGGTTACTTGTATGTTGTCGTGATCTATTAAAGTCTGGATATGTTTCGGGATGAGAAACTCTTCTTTGGGATGCGGATTTTGATTCAGAAATTGATGAAAATAAGTTTCTAAATTGTTAAAAACACTAGGATGAAAAATTGTAAAATTCATAGATACTAAAGTCTCAGGATGCAATCCTTTCTTTTGGTCATTGTCTAGAAAATAGATTTCGTTTTCATCCGCAAAAATCTCTGTTCTTTCTGTTATTGTTGTTAAAGATTGATGGTCGTCCAGCTCGCAGATACCGCGTGATACGGCGCCATTTTGACTAACAGTTTCTTTTATTGGATAGGCAATAATGTGGTAATGATGAGGTGTTACCAAGTTTTCATTAATAATAGAAGCTGCTGTTTTATAAATTTCTTTTCCATAAAAATCATCAGCGTTAATAATGATAAAAGGCTCGTTGATTAAGGATTTTACACACAATAAGGCATGAGCTGTTCCCCAAGGTTTTTGTCTTTCCTTAATGTTAAATTTTTCTGGTAAATAATCTGCAATATCTTGATATATCCAGTGGAGTTCTATATTTCTTTGTTGCGCGATTTTGTCCAACCTTTCGGTATATGCCGTTGGAATATGTTTGTTAATAATCACAATTACTTTACCGAAACCCGCTTCTAGAGCATCGTATATGGAATATTCTAAAATAGGAGAGTTGTTGTTGGTGATGCCATCTATCTGTTTCAGTCCTTTGTAACGGCTTCCTAATCCACCAGCGAGGATGACAATTGATTTGTTGATATTCATGTTAAAATTCATCTGATAATCCGAAAACAGGTTTTCTGTTTTTCCATTCGCCCTTAGTAAAATCCGGAATTTCCATAAGCTTACCTTGGTGCTCGATAGACTTTTCGCTTAGCGGTGTTATAGCGTACCATGTTGCCAAATCATAGACATCAAGCGGGAATTCTATATTGCGCTTTATGCATTCTATAAATGTATTAATTACAAAAAAGTCCATGCCGCCATGGCCAGCATCTTTACTTTCGTTTTCATATTTTTTCCAGAGAGGATGATCGTTTTCTTTAAGCCATTTTTCGGAGTTATCCCAACGGTGGGTATGATTCATCTTTTTTTCAAAATAAATATGACCTTGGTCTAATTCTCCCCAACCGAAATCTTGCCAGAGACCTTCCGTACCTTGCACCCGAAATCCAAGATCATACGGTCTTTGTAAACTGGTATCGTGGGTTAATAATATGGTTTCTCCATTGGCGCAAGCAATCTGAGTTGTGACAATGTCGCCTTGTTTAAATTTTACTTTTGCATTGGGATGATTTTCTCCACCCTTAGGATGGTCTACAATATATTGATGAAGCCCTAATGCTTTGGTAGACATAGAAGAAAGATGTGTTAATCTGTTACCACGGTTAATATCCATCATCGCGGCAATTGGCCCAAGACCATGAGTTGGATATAATTCTGCGTTTCTATCTACATAATGTTGTGTTCTCCAGTTAGCTTCACTGAAGCCTTTTTCTCCAAACTCAACACCAGAATTGTAAGGTGTAACCCCATCGTTAAACAATACGCCTCGCAAGTCATGTTGATAGCCACCACGACCATGAACTAACTCTCCGAACATTCCTTTTCTCACCATATTAAGAATTGCCATGAGATCGCGACGATAATTAACATTTTCCATCATGAAGATCGGAACTTTGGTACGTTCATAAGTTCTTACATAGTCCCAACATTCTCCTAGAGTAAGCGCTCCACAAACTTCCATGCCGACAATTTTTTTAGAATTCATGGCTTCAATACCTTGCTTATGATGCCACTCCCAAGGTGATGCAATGATGACTGCATCTAGATTTTTAAGTTGGAGAAGATTACGATAATCGTATTCTCCGTTAGAAAACTCTTTTGCAACAGCCTTATTATTTTTAGCTAAGATACTTTGTGCGCTTTTTAACATAATTGGATTAGGATCCGCAAATGCTACAACTTCTACATCATCTCTTTTTGCTAATAACTCTAGTTGGCTTTGTCCACGTAGACCGACGCCAATAATACCAACTCTTACTTTAGATATCACTTTATTGGCAGGATACAAGATATTTCCAAATAGTGTATTGGGAAGAACTAATGCGCCAAAACTCGCTATGCTTGCCGTTTGTATGAATTTTTTTCTAGATATATTCATTTGTGTATTTTTATTAGTTAAAAGTAAAGAAAAAAAAACGAATTTTTTAAAGGAAGAAATTCAGGATTATATTAATGACTGTCTATTGACAAAGGCTTTTTATTATCGTATCTTTGCCGCTTGATATAATAATTTTTAAACCGTAATTTAAAAAAAAATGAAAACATCTGATTTTAATTTTGATCTGCCAGAAGAATTGCTTGCAGAACACCCTTCAGAGCACAGAGATGATGCTAAATTGATGGTTCTTAATC
Organism: Chryseobacterium electrogenes; assembly: GCF_053553015.1. Lineage (NCBI taxonomy): Bacteria > Pseudomonadati > Bacteroidota > Flavobacteriia > Flavobacteriales > Weeksellaceae > Chryseobacterium > Chryseobacterium electrogenes. The sequence continues at coordinate 726,268 of NZ_JBNPPB010000002.1, forward strand.
GTAAAGATAGAAGTATTGAGCATAAATCTTTCAAAGACGTTATCAATTATTTTGAAGAAGATGATTTGTTTATCTTCAATAATACTAAAGTTTTTCCTGCAAGATTATACGGAAACAAAGAAAAAACAGGCGCGAAAATCGAAGTTTTCTTGTTGAGAGAATTAGATAAAGAAACTCGCGTGTGGGATGTTTTGGTAGATCCAGCAAGAAAAATAAGAATTGGTAATAAGTTGTTCTTTACAGAAGACGAAAGCCTTGTAGCAGAAGTTATCGATAACACAACCTCTAGAGGTAGAACATTAAGATTCTTATTTGATGGTTCTTATGAAGAATTTAGAGCCAAATTAACAGAACTTGGTGAGACGCCACTTCCTAAGTATATTAAAAGATCTGTAGAGCCAGAAGATGCTGAGCGTTACCAAACTATTTATGCTAAAGTAGAAGGTGCTGTAGCTGCTCCAACGGCTGGACTTCACTTCTCAAAGCATCTTATGAAGCGTCTTGAGATTAAGGGAATTAACTTTGCAGAAATTACACTACACGTTGGTCTAGGAACCTTCAACCCAATCGAAGTAGAAGATCTTTCTAAGCATAAAATGGAGTCTGAAGAAGCTATTATAGACGAGAAAAATGCATTAATCATTAATAATGCTGTACAAGAAAATCGTAAAGTGTGTGCTGTTGGTACAACAGTAATGAGAGCACTAGAGACTTCTGTTTCTTCTAATAAAAAAATCTCTGCATACAGAGGCTGGACTAATAAGTTTATCTATCCACCACATGATTTTGGGATTGCTAATACAATGATTACCAATTTTCATACGCCAAAGTCAACATTAATTATGATGATTGCTGCATTTGCAGATAAAGAATTTGTAATGGATGCTTATCATGAGGCTATAAGAGAAAAGTATAAATTCTATTCTTATGGAGATGCAATGTTGATTCTTTAAGAGTCAAAATACATAGATTATAATGCGTAGCAAATATTGTTACGCATTTTTTATTACTTTTAACATCAAATTTTTTTTATGAAATCCATTATAGCATCGATAGGACTTTTGTTGGTGACAGCGTGCCAATCTCATTCTCAGAAACTAGATATATTAGGTACTTTACCCAAAGTAATAAAAGAAGCTTCGGCTTGTGAGATTTCTAAGGCATCTCCGTTAATATGGACGATAGAAGATCAAAAAAATAATCCAGTATTATTTGGTATTAATGACAAAGGAAAGTTAATTAAAACTATAAAAATCACCAATGTTGAGAATAATGATTGGGAAGATCTTACCTCGGATGAAGAAGGTAATCTTTACATCGGCGACTTTGGTAACAATGATAACGAAAGGACTAATCTGATGATTTATAAAATTAATGCAGCAGATCTGGACAAAGACGAAGCTAAGGCATCAGAGATTATTTCTTTTTATTATCCTGAGCAAAAAGAATTTCCGCCTAAGAAAAAAGATCGGGTTTTTGATGTTGAATCTTTTTTCTATTTTCAAAATAAATTTTATTTGTTTACAAAAAATAGAAGTTCAAAATTTGACGGCACAACAGTTCTTTATGAAGTAGATAATATTGCTGGTCAAAAGTTACCAGCTAAGAAAATATCTAGTTTTGTAACCTGCGATACCTTTCGGCATTGTGCGGTGACTAGTGCCGCAATTAGTCCTGATAAGAAGAAAGTAGCAATATTGAGTTCTGATAAAGTTTGGGTTTTTACAGATTTTAAAGGTGTGGATTTCTTCTCTGGAAAGTCAGAAAAGATAGAATTGGATCATTTTTCTCAAAAAGAAGGACTTGGTTTTTATGATGATTCTACCATTCTAATCACTGATGAAGCTGCTAAAAAAGGCAGATCTTATCTTTATCGATTAACATTGAAGTAAATCAGACAGAAAAAATTGAACAAGAAAAAAAGCGACCTTCATAAGAAAGCCGCTTTTTTAGTTTTAAAAATCTAACCCAAATCCTAATACAATTCTGCCGCCATCTTCTGATCGGAAATAAGAGATATTAGCACCAATCATATCAAAGGCATTTAGCCAAAAACCTGCTCCGTAAGAGTTGTGCCATTTTTGTGTTTTCTCGTTTGGCAGCCAGACTCTACCGTAATCCAATCCTGTAAATACACCAATTTTCATCGGTAAAAAGGCATTTCTGATGGTTCCTAAATCTAACCGAAGATCATTGCTTTGGTAGAAAGATGATTTGCCATAAAAACGATCAAATCGAAAACCTCTCAGACTATTGTCACCGCCTAAAGTTGCCATCTGATAAAACTCATACTCGTTGCTTAATATCCATTTTGCCTTGGCATAAGAAGCAAAAGTTAATTTTTCATTTTTTGTAATATAATGGATAAAGCCAATACCTGTTTCTATAGTTGGGACTTGTTTTTTAGTGTTTTCAAGATTAATTCTGTGGCTGAATTCAAAATCAAATTTCATCCCCAGACTTGGATTAACATGTTTATTATTATTTTCAAAATTAAATGCCAGATCTACACCACCAAAATGTTGCGAGTGAAAAATATCAGGATTAATGTATGGCAAAGTGCTAATATATCTGCTGTTAGTTTTTTCTATTTTTAGAGCTTCATACACTAATTTTCCACTAAAATGCGATGCATTTTTTCGCCATTGTATAGATGGCGAAACTGATATTTCTTTGGCGCGAGTCCTGTAATAATCGTCATGATAAAGATCTTCTTGATTAGGAGTGATGTTTCCTAATCCATAGAAGTTTCTGATAAAATGAGAACTTGTAATTCTTGCATCTAGTTGATAGAACCAGTTGCCAATCAATCTTGGATAGATGCCTTCATAAGCGACTTCGTAGCCTTGAGTACCTGTAAAATAGTTAGCTTTTATGGTATGCTTATTAGTGAATGGGTTTTGCTTGAATCCTCTTTTTACAAAACTAGCATTGAGGCCTAATATCAATTTGTCATCTGGATTATAGCCCGCATTGGGAGCAGAGGTCCAGAAGTTGTATTTTGGACGTTTGTAATCGTATTGATTAAGCTCATAATCATCGGTAAGATGTAGGCTTGTGTCTTCTCCATTGTAAGTGTTTTTCTTAGATTTATAATCGTAGATTTTTACTTTTTTGGCATTATCAATATTATAAGTGTCATGATTTAGCCCTCCTAATAATCTTAGCTTTATTAGGTTTTTTCCTTCACCTTTTACCTCAAAAATATCATTATCATCTAATCCATATAACCAGATTTCTTTAGTCGTTTTTCTATCATAAGTTTTAGAAGATATTAATTCTTCGCCACTAGACTTTAAGCGATAGATATCAACTTTTGTTTCACCATTAGGGAGGCGATTTATAATGAATTTGTCCTTCTTATTGGTACCAGTTAGTAGAACTGTCTTTTGTAAAACTTTATAATATTCTAAGGCGTATTTTGTGAGGTCTTGTTTTCTGATTTCCAAAAGTTCTTGCAGGTGCTTAGTCTGTTCATTTTGGACTTCTTTTGGTAGATGTTCAAAAGCTTTTTTGATATCATCTTGCGTTATATTCTGTTGAATAAACTCTGCTTCTCTTTGCCAATCTTCTTCTGTTGAGTTTTTGGTTAATGCTAAGTCTAGAGTGTACGGCTCTCTGTTAAACCATTTGATATTTGATATTTTTTTCTCAAAACTCTGCATGTGTCTTAACTCTGGAAAATCCAAAATCATCTTGGTAATTAATCCATCATATTTTACCATCGCTTGATCTCTATCTTTTGGGATAGGTGAGATGATGATATTTTTACCGATATTTTTTTGTTCCCATTTCCATTGGTCATAATGACGATCCCAATCACCAATTAACATATCAAAAAGTCTTGCACGGATGAAGGCTTTTTCGTCCATTTTATATTTTTCATCCTTAGCCAGAAGCTTTATGACATCATCTGTGCTTAGAACTTTATTGGGATTTTCTTCGGTCTCAGAAGGTCTTACTTCTAGAAAATATAACTCGTTGCCAAAATTCTGATTGTATTTACCAAGTTTATTTTGTTTCGGAATATAGAATAGGCTTGGGTCAGTATGTTTTACGCCAATTTTCTCTGCCATAGATCCTATTGTTAGCGCCATATAAGGATGAGAACTTGTATAGAAATCTAATAAAAACTGATCGGCAAAACTATCCCGAAAGTCTTCTACAACATATTGGTCTTTAAAAGCCACAGATTGCAAAAATCTAACACCACTTTTCTTAAGGGCTCGTATCACATATTCGCCTTTGGGAGTATCTAGTCTTAAAGATTTGGTTTGATGCCCGCCACCAGCGCGATTAGGAGATGCCCCGCCGTATAGGGTGTCTAATTGTAAAGTTGGTGCTTCTACAGGTGTAGAGTAGACGGATCTATAATTCTTGCCCCATAACCATTGATGTAATTTTGATTTTTCAGTCAATTTGTCTTCGTAGACGGATGCTGTTGTCTCTACAGGAAATTGAGTAGGGAATTGCTCTTGTATATAATTCTTATTATCTAATACTTGTTTTCGGAATAATAATTTTTCGGTGTCATTTTCTCTGGCAAAATAAGAAACTTCTGCTTCTCCTGATTTTGAAATTTTTAAAATAGCATATCCATTTTTACCATAAGAAAAGTCGTTAGCATTAATTGCTGTCGCAGCTTCAGCTTTAGATCCTGCACCGCTAATAATTTGTTTGATATTATCTTTTTCTATGTATTGCAAATTGTGATCATGCCCAGACACAACAATTGCATTATCTCTATCTGCTAGTAAAGTCTTAAGCCTATCAACTAATTTTCTATAATTAGGATTAGACAGATCCTGATGAGTAATGCCTCCAGTAGCGCGCATTAGATTGATACCAGTTGCTAAAAAAGGAAGCGGGATTTTATTTTCTAACGGGAATAACTGCTTTTCCCAAGAATAGAAACCACCGTGTGATCCATGATCTAACAACGGATGATGCGTGGCAACTATGATGGTCTTGTTTTGATTTTTATTCAGTTGATTTTCAAATTCTGAAAAGAAATCTTCTCTTGTCTTGATATCGCATTTTTCATTAATGCCAGGATTTTTCTCCCAATCCGCTAAAAACCATTCTGTATCAATCGTTATTAGAGCAATGTCTTTGCCAATTTTTCGGGTTTCTATGGCGCAGGAGTTTTTTGGAGAAAAAGCTTTTTTATCATTTAGTTTTTCGGTGATATAGTCTTGTTGGTTTTTTAGTCCAACAATTCCCTTGCTATACCAATCGTGATTGCCAGGGACAAAAATTGTTTTTCCTTTAAAATTATTAACCAAAGCAATCTGATCATCTAGTTTTGCTTCTGCTAATTTTCTGTCAGGATGATTAATATTAGGAAGCCCGGAAGGGTAAATGTTATCGCCTAAAAACAAAATTGTACTATTCTCTGTGGCGTTATCTAATTGTTTTTTAAATTGATTGAGGATTAATTTGGCATGATCTTGATCGGCATTACCAGCATCGCCTACGAGGTAAAAAGTATGTGCAATATTATCTTTGGTAATAGATTCTTCATGAGTAAAATGTTGAACAGCTTTGCCATATTGAGGCTTAGAAGTTGCACAAGAATTAAAGATTATACCTAGTCCTAGAAATGCAATGCTGTACGAAGAAAATAATTTCATAATTTTGTTTCAAATTAAATACATGAACTTGATCACCAAAGCGGAACAATTTGTTGTTCAACTCTTCAAAGATAAACTTTCTTCTGATTATTCTTACCATAATATTGATCATACTTTAAGGGTAGTTAATGCTGTAAAGCTATTAATAGCAGATGAACAACTGTCTGATCTTGAGAAAGAGGCACTATTATTAGCAGCATGGTTTCACGATACAGGTTATGTAGAATGTTGCAAGTTGCATGAAGAAGTTGGGACAGAAATTTCTGATCATTTTTTGACAGAAAATCAAATGCAAGCATCTCAGATAGAACTTGTGAAATCGTTGATAAAAGCTACGGCTTACATGTATACGCCACAAAATAAATTAGAAAATATTATAAGAGATGCCGATACTTCTCATCTAGGATCAGTAGATTTTATGGAAATTACTGAGAGCCTTAGAAAAGAATTGAAAGAGGTAGAAAAAAAGAAAATTAGTAAGTTAGAGTGGGCTAATGGTAATCTTTTGTTCTTGAATAATAATCATCAGTTTTATACCGATTACGCCAAGAAAAATTGGAATCCAATAAAACAAGATAATATCAAAAAAACACAAGAGAATATACAATCGTTACTACTTCAAAAAGCGGAAAAGGATAGGCTAGATGATGAAAAAGCACTTCTTAACAAAAAGAAATTAGAAAAAATAGATTCTCCAGAACGTGGGATAGAAACGATGTTCCGGGTAACAATGAATAATCATACCAAGCTGAGCCAGATTGCAGATAGTAAAGCTAATATCTTGCTTTCTGTTAATGCAATTATCATTTCTGTGGCATTGTCTACCATTGTACCAAAGTTAGATGCTCCAAAAAATTCGCATCTAATTATACCGACTTTTTTGCTAATATCTTTTAGTGTAGCAAGTATTATTATGGCAATTATGTCTACGAGACCTAAGGTGTCTAGCGGGACTTTTACAAGAAAAGAGATAGAAGAACGAAAGGTCAATCTTCTATTTTTTGGTAATTTTTATAAGATGCCTTTAGAAGAATATACGTGGGCGATGAGGTCTATGATGACGGACAAAAATCACCTTTATGACAGTATGATAAAAGATTTATATTATCTAGGAGTTGTTCTTAACAGAAAATATAAGTTGCTTAGAACTACCTATACCATCTTTACGATTGGGATTTTAGTATCTGTACTTTCTTTCTTCTTAGCTTTTAAAGATATTATTTAATACAAAAAAAATCAACCAAATTATACTTAATGTAATTTGGTTGATTATATAATTAGGCTAAAACTAATAGCGATTAAATCTTATTATAAAAAGAATAAGGGAAGCAATTGCAATCATAATTAACAGCTACTCGTATTACTTTCAATCCACTTATACCCTGTAGATCTTCGATATCTAGAATTTCTACTGAGTCTTTTAGTTGACCTTCTGACTGAAGAAGTTTGATATATTCTAAATAATCTTTCTCCTCTTGTTGTTGAGAAAAGACGATGCATATTTTTCCGGATTCTACAATTCTTTCGTTGGTACCTTTTACAAAGGCTTTGTCAATACGTTTTTTAATCATTTCATACCGCGCATTATAACTTCCATCAACGTCAAAACGTTTTTCGTCCATACGAAAACGAATGCTAATAGTATTGCTATACACTAAGATTAAAGAAGTAATATCCATATTCTGTGGAAGTTGTGGCCTGATTTTATTAAAATGAATTTCGCTTTCACAAATAATTCGCAATTGCCAAACTCTTAAATTTTTAAGAAAAACAGAATCATAACTTAGCCAAGGAGCAATGCTGGCGCCAATGTACATATTATGTTCTACACCATCTGTCTTGAAGCGTTCATAATAGAAAGGGAATTTTTTCTGTTGCTCTTCCTGTCGCTTGTCAATTAAATCGCTCAGTTCCTTGTTAATAAAAGAAAGGCTATCGTCAAATTTCTTTCGGTAATGATAAATGCCTTTCGACTTAATGTCAAGTTGATTATAATAATTAGTTATTTTTTGATTATTGCTAACATCTTCATATTTCAACTGATCCAGTACAGGATGAATATTTTGTTGAAGAAAACTCTGGAAATCACTTTCTGTATTAGCTTTTAGATTAGAATGCAGATCGTTTTTGTAATTCTCTATCGTGGTAAATACATCAGAAAGCTCTTTAGATGTTTTAAGGCTTTCTAATAATTTGCTAACTAGATCTAATTGCATTTTTAGATCTTTAAGAATGGCATTATTTCTAGCGATAGAGGAGTTTTTGATGTCAGATTGACCATAAAGAGGTATGATATTATCAAAAGCGATGCTTCTGTATGGTAATCTATTTTGATGCTCTGGTCCATAAGCAATATGACGAGAAACCTCTTCTTTAAACTTCCAATAAACACTTGGGTGGATAGAGGTGTATTCTTGCTGGATTAACGCTAAACTATGATTGTCTATACTGGTGTAAAGGCGATCTAATGTATCTTCTAGATAAGGGAGAATATTCTCCATTTTGTTAGCGTTGATGCTATTGAGAAGCTTTGTCTTGGATATTAATTCTATTAAGCCAAGAAGTTTTTTATCTTTAATAATAGGAGTGAAAATAGCACTTTGGATTCCTTTTCTTATCAAATGTTCTCCCAGAGGGCTGTCAGGAAATTCTATATTGAATTTCTCCATATCAGAAATACTGAAATATCTTCTTTTCTCTAATTTCTCATGAAAAGTTTTTTCACATAATCCATTGTCAGAAAAATTAGCGGGCAAGCCAGATAGAATAATGCTTTCTATGACATTATTAACGGGAGTTCTGATAAATTTGTTTTCCTTAAAATCTATCGCCGTATAACCGATTTCTAAATCAGCAATCTGGAAGATAGAACGAAATATTTTTTTGAATTCTTCTCGTAAAGCAGGATGATCTTCCGTATGCTGAATAAGATGACTCTTTAGATTAGAAATTGCAACTTCTATCGTTGCATCATAAATATTAATAACCCCGAAACCATACATCTCCCAAGAATTAGGCGGAAATTTTTCTTTCCATAGATCTATATTGGTGAAGTTGTCCAATAAGTTATCAATTTCTTCTTGGCTAAGAGTTTTAGAACGCTCGGTGGCTTTTATTTCAATAAAATCAGCATTGTTTAAGATTCTGTAGTGATTAATAATGCCATCTTTCTTTGGGATGTCATAGATGAAAGAATAACCACCGCTAATATTAACGCCATATTTTTGGGATAATATAACACAACAAGCCATCACATAAAATTGATCCGAAGAAATACCACTAAAAGTTAACTGGAAATCATGTCCTGCATCTTCTAAAATATTTTGTAGCCTTTTGGTAGGATTACATATAAAATTAAAAAAAGGAAGACTTACTGCTTTAATTTCGTTTTCGCTTAATAATGGAGGGAAAAGATCAGACAATAATCTATGGATAATATCCTTGTTGTCATCTAGATATTGAGGATTTTTTATACCTGTTCTTAATTCTGGATATAACTTCACCTCTTCTAGGATGTCGCGATGTTGCATGGCATAATGAGGATTCTTCTCACATTCTTTCTCCATATTTTGGATCAAGGTATCAAAAGAAAAATTCACAACAAAAGGACTATCGAAAATCTGTTCAAAAACCATGCTTTAATATTTAAGATTACAAAGATAATTAATTTCTTATCGTGTATTGTTTATCTTTATTTTTGATAATATAGAAAAGGCGTATCTTTGCCATCGCAATTTTCTAAATTATTTCCCTTGAAAGACATTCGTATTTTAACATTAGATCAACTCAAAGACTATTTTATTTCTTTGGGAGAAAAACCTTTTCGTGCCAAGCAAGTTTATGACTGGTTATGGTCTAAGAATCTCCATTCTATCGACGAAATGACCAATCTTTCAAAAGAATTGCGGGACAAGATTTCCTTAGAATATACGATTAATCCAGTTTCTGTAGATCAATTGCAGAAAAGCTCAGATGGCACGATAAAAAATGGTGTTAAGCTTCATGACGGATTGTTGGTAGAGTCTGTGCTAATCCCGACAGAGACGAGAACCACAGCTTGCGTATCATCACAAGTTGGATGTTCTTTGAACTGCGAATTCTGTGCAACCGCTAAGCTGAAAAGAATGAGAAATCTAGAAGTTGCCGAGATTGTAGATCAAGTTGCGTTAATTGATCGTCAAAGTAAATTATATTTTGACAGACCACTAACCAATATCGTTTTTATGGGGATGGGCGAGCCGATGATGAATTACAAAAACGTCATAGAAGCCATCCGAAAAATCACGCAGCCAGAAGGATTGGGCATGTCACCAAGAAGGATTACAGTGTCAACATCTGGCATTCCAAAAATGATAAAAATGCTGGCGGATGAGAGTATCAAAGTCAAGTTAGCGCTCTCTTTGCACTCTGCCATAGAGAAAACTAGAAACGAAATAATGCCGTTTTCTGACAAATTTCCATTGACGGATATCATGGACGCATTGCAATATTGGTATCAAAAAACAGGCTCTGTCATCACGTTCGAATATTGCGTCTGGAAGGGCATTAACGATAAAGACGAAGATATCAAAGCGCTTATAAAATATTCTAAACAAGTGCCGTCCAAGGTTAATCTGATTCAGTATAACCCGATTGGCGAAGGCAAATTTGACCACAGAAGTATCGAAGCCGAAGAGCGTTACGTCCGTGAGCTTGAGAAAGCAGGCGTTACCGTTATGGTTAGAAAAAGTCGTGGTGGCGATATAGACGCTGCTTGCGGGCAGTTGGCTAACAAAACTGTCGATTAATTTTAGGGCAATTTCCAGAAAAGCAGCCTTGCATTGCTTGTCACTTTTCTGGAACCGGGCTTTTCGCTTCAATCTTTTTTGTGATGGCTTCGCTTCGCTCCGCCACCACAAAAAAAGGATTTCCACTGCAATCCCTATCGCAAACCACTACATTATATTGAATGTAAGTTTCTAATTTTTAGAATTTTACGATTTAATAATTACATTTCTAAAACTTTAAAATTTTCGGAAATTTGTTAATTAATTGTAATGAAACTTTAGAATTAACATCTTAGAAATCTGCATGCTGATAAAAATTCATAATTTTACTGTATGAAACAGATTTTAGTAGATATGGATGGTGTTTTGGCAGATGTCTATCAACATTTAATTCAATACGAATACAGACGTACTGGTCAACTCATTAATATAGACGATCTCCAAGGCAAAACCGAAGAAGATGCATTTCCGGATTTTAGATTATCGGTAAATAGCAAAGGTTTTTTCAGAACAATTCCGTTAATAGAAGGCAGTCAAGAAGGACTTAGGTATCTTAATGACAATTATAAAGTGCTTATTGTGTCGTCGGCGACAGAGTTTCCGTTAAGTTTAACAGAGAAAGAAGAATGGTTAATGGAGTATTTTCCCTTTATTTCTTGGAAACAAATGATTTTTTGCGGAGACAAAAGTTCTATTAGAGGTGATATTATGTTAGACGATCATCCTAAAAATCTTAATTATTTTTCTGGAGAACGCTATATGTTTGCACAGCCGCATAATCTCAATTCGGTAGTAGAAAACTGTAAGCTTGTCCAATCTTGGGAGGATGTATTAAGACAATTATAAGTGATGAGATATTTAAGATTTATTTTTTGTGTAGCTAGTTTTGGCTTGTCGCTGTTAAGTTCTGCACAATCAAAAAGATTAAAACTTAAGGATTTTAAAATTCAAACCTTAAGCGATACTTTGCGTGAGATTTCTGGATTAACAGAGCTTAATCACTCTATTTTTGCCATTAATGATAGCGGGAATTCTGCTGATATTTTTCAAATTAAAAAAGAAAGTCCGTATGTCCAAAATGTTCTGAAAACTAACCTAGTTAATCGCGATTGGGAAGCCATTACCAATGATGGTAAAGATTTCTACGTTGGAGATATTGGCAATAATCTAGGGAATAGAAAAGATCTTAAAATCTATAAAATCCCCTTAGTTAATGATAGTTTGCAACTAAAGTCGGTACAAGAAATTCCGTTTTATTATCCTGAGCAAACTGATTTTACACCAAAAAATATTAGTAATGATTTTGATGCAGAATCTTTAACTTTTGTTGGAGATGAGCTTAATTTATTTACTAAAGAATGGCGCTCGAAAAAAATCACACGTTACAAGATTAATCATCATTTGATAGAAAATCAACCTGCCGAAAAATTAGAAGATTATCAATTGGGTTATGTTGCCACGGATGCTCATTTTTATAAAGAAAAGCTTTATGTTGTAGGTTATACTAAATCTTTGCGTGTATTTTTAACAATTTTCGAAAGAGATCCGAATGGTTTATTTTTCACTAAAAAGCCTAAAAAAATAAAATTAGGAGGCGCGATGAGAGTTGGACAATTAGAAAGTGTTGTCGCTTTAGAACACGGTTTGCTCCTTGCCAGCGAAGCTTTTAACTATAAAATTGGAAAGGTGAAACAATCTTTGTATTTTGTAGCTTATGAATATTTATAATAGTTTATATTTGTGTAAATTTTTATTAATAGTAGTAATTTTCTTAAAATCCTAAAGTGGCGAACATTGTAGAGCAAATCAAAGCACCAATTTCTAATGAGATGAAACTTTTTGAACAAAAGTTTTACGAATCCATGAAAAGTAATGTATCGCTTTTGGATAAAGTAACACGCTTTATCGTCACTACAAAGGGAAAGCAGATGCGTCCAATGTTTGTTTTTCTGTGTGCCAAATTAGTCGGAGATGTTAATGAAAAAACTTATCGTGGCGCATCCATGATCGAGTTGATTCACACAGCAACTTTGGTGCATGATGATGTTGTAGATGAGAGTTTTAAGCGACGTAATTTTTTCTCTATTAATGCCCTTTGGAAGAACAAAATTGCCGTATTAGTCGGTGATTATCTCTTGTCAAAATCAGTGTTGTTATCTACAGATCATAAAGATTACGATCTTCTGTCGGTGATTTCTCGGACGATTAGGGAAATGGCAGAAGGAGAGTTGTTACAGCTAGAAAAAGCCAGAAAACTAGACATTACAGAAGACGTTTATTATGAAATTATCCGTCAAAAAACAGCCACACTTATCGCGGCTTGTTGTGAAGTTGGCGTATTGTCTAATAATGCCGATGAGGTTTTAGCCAAAAAAATGAAAGATTTCGGGACTTTTACCGGAATGGCTTTTCAGATTAAAGATGATTTATTCGATTATCAGACGAGCAATATTATAGGGAAACCTGTAGGCATCGATATCAAAGAGCAAAAAATGACCTTGCCGCTTATTCATTCTTTGAAGAATGCGAGTCCTGAAGATTACAAAAAATATTTCAACACCATAAAGCGTTATAATAACGATAACAAGAAAGTTAGAGAGTTAGTGGAGTTTGTAAAATCTTCTGGCGGAATGGATTATGCGATCACGGTTATGAAAGATTATCAACAAAAAGCTATGGATATCTTGTCAGAATTTCCTGATTCTGAAGCTAAACAATCACTGCAGTTGATGCTGGATTATGTTATTAGTAGAAAGTTATAATTAGATTTTTATTTTGATTTTTTCGACGTCTATTTTTGTTTTATAAAACTAAACATTACATATTTTTTAACATTGAAGAAAATAGCGACGTTTTTTTTTGCAGTTTTTAGCTTTGTAACTGTATTTTCACAAGAGATTTATGTGTTTTTCGGCTCGTTTAATTGGGATAAAAAAAACAACGGAATTTATGTTCATCAACTAAATCCCACTAACGGAAAATTATCTAAAGTTACCGCGCTTAAAAATATTGTTAATCCCTCGTTTTTAACTTTATCCAAAGATGGTCGATTTGTTTTTGCTTGTACAGAAAGCAAAACGCCAGATGGTGGGAGCGTTAGCAGTTTTCAATTCAATCCTAAAACTAAAAGTCTAAAATCTATAAATAGTCAGAAAAGTGGTGGCGAAAATCCAGTTTATGTCACTTCTCACAACAATGGAAAATGGCTCATCAATGGTAATTATACAGAAGGAAGCATGTCTGTTTATCCAATTTCCGAAGACGGAATTATTGCACCTTTAGTACAGAATTTCCAGTTTACAAAAGGTAGTGTTAATGAGAAAAGGCAAGATCGAGCACATATTCATTCCACGGTTTTTTCTCCTGATTTCGATTATCTGTTTGCTCCAGATTTAGGAGCTGATAAAATTAGACGTTTTACTTTTAATTCTGATAAAGCGGAGCCTTTGCAAATTGCAGAAAATCCTTCTATTGCTACGGTTGCAGGAAGTGGGCCAAGACATTTTACCTTTCATCCCAATGGGAAATTTGCTTATTGTATAGAAGAAATGGGTGGCGCAGTAAGTGCTTATCATTATGATAAAGGTAATTTAGAAAATCTCCAAAGAATTAACACGCATTCTGATGAATATAAAGACGACTTCGAAAGTTCTGATATTCATATTTCTACTGACGGTCGCTTTTTGTACGCTTCTAATCGAGGTCAAGAAAATAATCTAGCCATATTTTCGATTGAATTAGATGGAACATTAAAAATTGTAGGTTATCAACCAACTTTAGGAAAATATCCGCGGACTTTTGCCATCGACGAAACAGGTAATTTTCTTATTACAACTAATGTACAGACAAGTGATGTATTCGTTTTTAGACGAAATCAAGAAACGGGATTACTTACTAAAATTGGTAAAAGAGTTAAAATTAAAAATGTGTCTTCTGTTCAAATTAAAAACTATTAATTGATTTTATAGACGATTGTTTCTCAATTTCGTAATTTTGAAAGATGAATAACAACTCGCCTTTAGCAGAAATCATGCGTCCAAAAAATTTGGATGAGGTTTTGGGACAAGAGCATCTCACGGGAGTTAACGCGCCCATCCGAAAAATGTTATCCAATGATGCGCTTAATTCTTTAATTTTTTGGGGACCACCGGGTACGGGGAAAACCACTTTGGCAGAGATTATTTCTGAACAATCTCAACGTAAATTTTACAAGTTAAGCGCGGTGTCTTCTGGAGTTAAAGATGTCCGAGATGTCATAGAAGATGCTAAAAAGCAAAATTTATTTTCTGGGAAGTCGCCCATTTTGTTTATTGACGAGATTCATAGATTTAATAAGTCTCAACAAGATTCGCTACTACACGCCGTCGAAAAAGGTTGGATTGTGCTCATTGGTGCTACAACAGAAAATCCAAGTTTTGAGGTCGTTTCAGCATTGTTGTCGCGGTCTCAAGTCTATGTATTGAAAGCCTTAAGCTTCGAGAAGTTAGAAGAATTAGCTGATGCCGCAGTGACTAAATTTAACCAAATTCATCATTCCGAATTTATCCTAGAGGATAAACAAGCTTTTATCCAGTATTCTGGTGGTGATGCGAGAAAGTTGATTAATGCGGTGGAGTTGGTGCTTAATCAATTCAAAAATTCTAAACATCACCAGATTTCTAATGAAGATGTGCTGTCTGTTTTGCAAGAAAACATGGCGCTTTACGATAAAAATGGTGAGCAACATTACGATATTATTTCAGCGTTTATAAAATCGATAAGAGGTAGCGATCCTAATGCCGCAGTTTATTGGTTGGCAAGAATGCTGGTTGGTGGTGAGGACATTAAGTTTATCGCCAGACGTTTATTGATTTTGGCGTCAGAAGATATTGGCTTGGCTAATCCTAATGCCTTGGTGATTGCTAATAATTGTTTCCAGGCGATTAATGTGATTGGTAACCCAGAAGCGCGGATTTTACTGAGTGAAACAGCCATTTATCTTGCGGTTTCTCCCAAAAGTAATTCGGCTTATATGGCGATTAATGAAGCAATGGCTTTGGTAAAACAGACGGGTAATTTGCCTGTGCCTTTGCATCTTAGAAATGCGCCAACCAAGCTAATGAAAGATATGGATTATGGTAAAGAATATCAATATGCGCATTCTTACGAAGGTAATTTTATAGAGCAAGAGTTTTTGCCAGAAGATATTTCGGGATTACAGTTTTATAATCCCGGGCAAAATTCTACCGAAAACAAAATTCGTGAGCAACTCCTCAAAAAATGGGGCAAAAAGTATGACTAATTTTTAGTTTGAATCATCTTCTGTACCGCTGTTTTTATCTTTAGTTTCTACCATCGAGCCAATGACTTTTTTCAATCTTTGAAAAAGAAAAGAACTCAATAGCAACAATACACCCAATACGATAAAAGCAATGATTCTGGAGATATTGTCCATCTGCCAAACATCATAACAATAGAGTTTTGCAATGGTAATCGCAATGAGCGAAAATCCTATTTTGTTCATTTCCGGTTTTGATTTTTGTAATCCGAAATAAATAAAACTCGCCGCCATAATCGTCCAGATTATCGGAAGATACAAAGCGGTGAAATGATTTTGTAAACGGTTAATGGTTTCGATACTGGTTAATTTTAGCAACATATAAAGATGATAAATTTCGAAACTTACTAATAAGACACTGACAAAACCTAGCGCCCAATACGCAATACTTTCGGTTAAAAATTTAGTTTTAGGAATGATATAAAACACCGTTACCAAAAACGGAATCCAATACAATACATAAACAACGTAGAACAACTTGCTGATTTCTTTGGTGAAAATACTGTAACATATATCTGGTAAAGTCGCATTAAGACAAAGGACAATTAGCAAAATGTATATTAAAGCATCTACAAATGCCGTCTGGAGATTGAAAATAGTTCTCAATAATAACATGATAAACACAAAACAAATCGTGTAAAGTAAAATGATACAAGTGATAAATGTCTCTGGTTGATCTTGAATATGATACCAGATTTCAAACGAAATCGAAAGATAAATTACTAAATAACTGAGTCCTGCAAAGAATCGCACATATTGAAATCTAGATTGATGGTCTGCGTCGTCGTTGAGATTTTTAATATAAAATAAGTTGAAGAGCAAGGATCCAATGACCACAGAACTTGTCAAGAACACAGAATTGACGATCACCAATAGATTTTTATCAGAATAATACTCACTCCAAGTAATCATCTGCGCGATAATCATCAACGGAAACAAGATGTTAAAACATTGTTTGAAGATTTTTTGACCCGTTTTTTTCCAGATAAATAAGATAAGGCTGGCTTCTATCGCCCAAATCGCGGTGATAAAATGGGCTTTTAATTCTAAAGCTACCGCAATACTGATTAAGCTGATTGTTATGGCGACAAAAACCGCAAAGTTGTTTGTGGCTGTGTTTTTCGATTTTTCTTTGTAAACTAAAAAGCCATTGATTACTGCAAAACCAATCGGGAACATCGTAAAACCTTCGTAATTAAGGGTTTTTAAAATGTAAATTAAACCGATTAAAGACAATAAATTAATCAAAATTAACATCAAAATTGTTCCCGTAGAAATAACAGATTTCTTGAAATATGATTGTAATGCAAATGCATAAAATATAACATAAGATGCAAGAATAAAATATACAGTATTTACTGAAGGAATCGCCATAATCCACGAAAAAAAATAAATGGAAGTGAAGGCAAATGCAATCCAGCCAATGCTTTTCCAGTTTCTAAAATAAGCGACAATGAGCATGCCGATGTTAAGAATACTGATGTAGCTGAATAAGAAAATGTAATTACTTTCGCCCGTGCTTACCATTAATGGCGCGAGAAAACCACCGATTAAAGCCACGATATTGAGTACTTCGCTTTTGTAATAATAGGCGAGAGCAACAGATATTATCGTAATAATGCTCAAGATCCCGAACGCTATATTCTGAGAAAACATCGTATATTCTCTAAAGGCGATTGTGACCGTAAGATAAAAAACGCTAATCCCGCCGCCTGTAATTATGGATGAAAATATCGTGTAGTTTTTTCTGAGCCAATGTCCTAGTCCGATTAATGCCAAACCAGTTACAAAACCTATGGTAACACGACCAGATTCTCCAATCCAATTTCTGTCAATCGCATATTTTACAAAATAACCAATACCTAATACTAAGGTGAAAATCCCAATAACACTAAGCGCATTTTGTTTTAAAAAAGACATGAGTTGCGCTATCTTTTGATCGAAAATATTGGGCTCTTGTGGCAATACGCTTTGCAGAAAAACTGGTTCTGGTATTTTGGGAGTGTGATTTTCTGGATTGATTTCGACCGTTTTTTCTTCTGGCTTTGGCTCAAGATGTTTAACCTCCTCAATAACAGAAGGCTTGTTGTCTTGCTGTTTTAGGCAGTTGATTTGTTCTTCCAAAGATTTTATCCTCGTATTAAAATGAAAGTAAATCCAAATAATAGCGATGATTAATATGACGGTTAAGGTTTCCATGTTAAGAATTTAACCAAATATATTAAACTTTGAAGAGAATCAATTCAATATCAAAAAAATAAAAGATTAGCTTTCTAACAAATATTCGTTGTAAGTACCGAGATATTCAGCATTTATTCCTAAGGCTTTTAGTTCTTCCAAGGCATTTTGATGTAGCGTAGGATGCCAATCTCCAACGACATTTAAGAAAAAGAAATAGTTGCCAAGTCCTGTTTTTAGTGTTCTTGATTCGATTTTGCTAAGGTTCATTTTTCGCCAAGCAAAGACTGATAATACTTGATGCAAGCCTCCTGCGTGATCATCTGGGATGGTTATTAATAGTCCAGATTTCTTACCTAGCAATTCTAATTGGCTATTTTGATAAGTTGCTTCATTTTTAGAAATGATGATGAATCGCGTATGATTTTGCTCAAAATCATGGATGTTGCGCTGGATAATTTCTAAACCATATAATTTGGCAGCAAATTGATTGGCAACAGCGGCGAGTTTTCTGTCTGGATGTTCTGAGACATGTTTTGCGGCAGCGGCAGTAGACGAGAAATCTTGCTTCGGAACATTATTGTAATTCTCATTAAGAAAATGAAAACTTTGCGCCAATGCTTGTGGGTGAGAATATATTTTTTCTATTACTTCACCATTATTTTGATGAGGATTAATCATTAGGTGGTGCGCAATAGGCATAACCGCTTCTGCTTCTATCTTAATATTAGGTGTCTTATAAAGATAATCCAAAGTCATAGAAACAGTACCTTCTATGGAATTTTCTAAGGGAACAATGGCTTTGTCTACAAGGTTATTTTCTACTGCTAAAAAGCAATCTAAAATGCTGGCTTGAGGTAAAAGATCATGCTCTGGAAAAAGTTGTGCGGTAGCTAATTGTGTGAAACTGGCTTGTGGGCCAAGAAATGCAATCTTCATTAATTAGGATTAAAGTATTGATAGTAATATATAATTATAGTTGTCCAGTCTCCAAATAGATAATTGTAACAGGAAGTTTATTAACAGAATCTGGATGGATAATTTTGGCTCTTTTTAAAAGTTCTTCGGAGATCTTTATTTCTTCATTATTAACGATAATATTATTAAGGAAAACCTGACTGTCTGCAGGAAGTTTCAATATAGCTTTAGCTTTCCAAATGGGAACATTATTGATGTGAGAAGCCTCTTTTAGTTTAATATTAATGATACCATTTTTTGTCATGTCTGATAATTGTGGAAGCGCTTCGGTTGGTGCTTTATAGACTTGTACCGTTTCTATGTTTTTAGGATCTAATGCTGCCATGTATAATCTGTCTACAACAACATCGTTGACAATAATAATAGGCTGTGTAGTTTGTGCTTTAATAATTATACTACCTATTAATAACGTTATAATAAAAAATACCTGTTTCATTATTTAACTTATTTAAAACAAAGATATAAAATCAATTTTGAGTAAGCTTTTTTCGGGTTAATTATTCTGTAACGGAAAACAGTTATTATTGAAAATCACGAAAATAGTGATTTCGTAAAATATTCTTTAAAGATATCTTTGGGGTGTTAAACAAACAAAAAACTTTTATCATGAAAAAATTAATTTTATCTGCGGCTGCAGTTTTTGCAACAAGTTTCGCATTTGCGCAAGAGAACAAGGATACTTCTACTCAAGTTGGTGGTAGTAATGAGATTACTGTGTCACAAGTTGGGATGAGTAATGTTAACAGTATTCTTCAAGAAGGTGATGGTAATGTAACATCTACTGTACAAACAGGAAACAGTAATGCTAACGAATCAGAAAGTTATGGTGATTCTAATGCAATTACTGTTACTCAGACAGGAGCTAATAACTCTAACTATTCTGGACAAGATGGTGATAATAACATCGCAAAAGTTAAACAAACGGGTTCTTTCCACGAGAGTCAACAAGCTCAAGTTGGAGATGACAACATGGCTGATGTTGCTCAAACAGGATTCTTACATTCTTCTCTTCAAGTACAAGTAGGAGATGATAATAGTGCTTGGGTAACTCAAGCTGGATTAGCTAACACTGCTGAGCAAATACAACAAGGTGATGCTAATATCGCTTATGCTTATCAGAATGGTCTTCTTAATGAATCTGAACAAATCCAAGTAGGTGATAATAACGTTGCTATGTTAGTGCAAGATGGATTGCTTAACTACATTAGTCAATCACAAGAAGGAGTTGGTAACATTGCAATAGATGTACAACAAGGTTCTTTAAACTCTTCAATGGTAGAGCAATATGGTGATGCTAATCGTCATGAAGGTTCACAAGTAGGTAATGGTAACAGCATGGCAGTTTATCAAAGCAACTAATAATTAAAGTTGGTAAAAGGGGAAGTTTTTTCTTCCCTTTTTATCAACTTTTTTTGATAAATAACACAATATTATGTCTAGGTTAGTTACTTCTATATGTATCATGGGAGTTTTCCTTGTTAAGGGACAGTCTATTTCTGATATTAATGCTAATAATATTATGGCTTATTATGCTTCTGGTAGTTTGATGAAAATTATTGAAGCTAACACCAATAGTGCCAGTCTTGTAATACAAAAAGGAAATAATAATAATACAGAAATTTCTTTGATAGATGACAAGGTAGCTGCTATGCAATTGGGTGATAATAATGCTATTTTTTATCAAGATAAAAATGCTGCACAATCTTCAACAATGAGTATTAGCCTACAGGGTGACAATAACTTGGTAGAAGTCTTGGGTAGTAATTCTATATCTAATGGCATGAGTATCGAGATAATAGGTAATGATAAAACAGTACTAGTCGAGAATAAATAAATGTTATAAACATGGATAAAATGTTTAATCTATGTTTTATTACTTTTTTAAGTTTGCCCATTTTCCTTTTTTCTCAAATAGAAAAAAATAATAATGTCAAAGCGAATTTAGATGTCAAGAAAGAAGAAAATGTAATTTCTATAAAAGCTAAGGCAATTAATAATGATGACATTATACATGATCTTAATTATTTATTAATTAGTGTAAAGCAATCTGCATCTGGTAATCTTTCTAATAATAAGCAAGATGGTAAGTTTATCATCAATCCAGATGAGACTAAAGAACTTTCTGAGATTGTTGTTAATAGTGAGCCAGACGATCAGATTAAGATTTATCTTTTTATAAGAAATGAAAGAGAAAATCTATTGATATCCAAAGATTCAGTTTTTATCAATATTACTAATGAAAATGACATTCTATCTCTCAATACCAAAAAGATTAAAAAAGAAGAGGTAAAAGAAGAAGATTACTCATTGAAAGGATTGGTAATAGATAATACCAAAAGTAAGATTGGGAAAGACTTTTTCGAGTTATTTTATAGTAAATATAATCAGTTATCAGATCAATTTGCCTTTGTTATAACTGTATCAGAGTTGCCATCTTTTGGCAGAAATGGGGTTATTAATATTGATGTAGGAGACAGAAGTTTGCACAGCTTTCGGGTAGTTCCTAATGATGACTATATTGCTGCGCAAGTACAATTGTCTTTACGGTTTATTAATAATTATGATCGAGAGAATAAGTTAATTAATAAGGAATTACGAGCACCTTAAATAATGAAAATAATAACACATATACAAAAGATTCTGTTCTTGAGTTTTTTCTTGTTGGGCTTTGGGTTTTGCTTTTCACAGCAGATGGTTTATCAGCCAGTTAATCCAGCTTTTGGAGGAAATTATCTTAATTACAGTTGGTTGCTTAACTCTGCCAACTCACAGAATCAGTTTGCTAGCGCTAAGAACCTTGGTATGAGATCTAACTCTTCAATAGGGAATTTCGCCGATAGTCTTAACCGACAGATTCTCAGCCAGATCTCTAGAGGTCTTTTTGGAGGAGAATTGGGGACAGCCACTATGAAACCAGGCGTGTATAACTTAGGAACGATGAATATTTCTATCTCAGAATATTTTGGAGGGCTTAATATAAGCATCATTGATATCAATACAGGAGAACAAACTAACATTAATGTTCCCAGCAATAAATAAGAATGTAAATTAAAACTGAAAAAGATGTATTTAATAAAATGTAACCTAAAAAAAATACATTTTCTTCTTTCAATTTCATTACTATCTTTATACAACTGCAGCGCATTATTTAATGCACCAACATCTAGTCAAGGTTCTTCCTTGGGAGAGGTAACGCCTTATACCAAGTTGTTAAAAACTTTGCCAGAGCCAAAAGAAAAATTGGTCGTTGCGGTATATAAATTTAAAGATCAAACAGGACAGTACAAAGCGTCAGAAAATATGGCTAATTGGAGTACGGCTATCCCACAAGGGACGACTTCGATTCTATTAAAAGCTTTGGAAGATTCTAATTGGTTTACAACAATTGAAAGAGAAAATATTAGTGATTTGCTTAACGAAAGACAAATCATAAAATCTACTCGACAAGAGTATGCAGCATTACAAAACCCTGCTGCACCTAATCAAAAAAACACTATACAAGCGCTTCCACCATTGCTTTTTGCTGGAGTTATTATAGAGGGTGGGATCATTTCCTATGACTCTAATATCATGACGGGTGGAGTAGGCGCAAGATATTTCGGTATTGGAGCAAGTTCTCAATACAGACAAGATCGCATTTCTGTGTATCTAAGAGTCGTTTCTACTAATAATGGTAAAATTCTAAAAACAGTTTATACTTCTAAGACTATCCTGTCTCAATCTTTAAGCGGAAGTTTTTTCCGTTATGTGGATCCAGAAAGATTGTTAGAAGCAGAAATTGGTATTACTAAAAATGAACCTGTACATCTTGCCGTAAAAGAGGCTATAGAAAAAGCAGTCTACTCACTAATCATAGAAGGAAGTAAAGAGAATCTATGGGAGCCTAGTGATAAAGAAAAATCAGTCTTCGAGGATCTAGTTGCTTCTTATAAAACCGAAGAAGAAGTTAATGAAGAACAACGTATTGATACTCGTATTTTAGAACCTCGTAGAGGATTAATGGGCATCACTGCAGGTGTTACAAGTAATACAATAAAAGGTGACTATGTTAATGCCAAAGCTAAAATGGGATATCGATTTGGAATTAAATTTTTTATGAATGAAAGATTTAATCTAGAAGCTTCTTTTGTCGATTTTTATTTAGAAAACGAAGGTATTTTTAAACGAAAGTTTAATAATGTAGATCTTAATTTAGAATATATTATAATGCCTAATGATAATTTTACACCATATGCCTTTGGAGGCTTTGGGGCAATAGCTCCTAGCAATAGATTCTTTAACAATGTAGCACTAAAAGCCAATCTAGGAGCGGGAGTAGAGTATTTAGTTACCAATACTATTGGATTACGTGCCTTTGGAGAATATAATTTTGGATTCAATGATGATTGGGATGGATTTGTTAGTGGTAAGAGGAATGATAATCTTTTAAGATTTGGGGTAAGCCTCAATTATTATTTTGGACGAAAATTTAATAAAAATTAATCTTTTAAAAATTATCAAAATGAAACATTATATATATATAGGTCTAAAACTAATTTTACTAAGTTTTATACTAATACAGTGTAGCGAAGAATTGATGGAAAAGAACAATAAAGGTGCTGTAAAGGGTATTGTTGTTCAATCTAAAACCAACAAGCCATTAGCTAATGTTAAGATCACAACAGGTCCTACAACTCAGACTATTTTTACAGCAGCAGATGGTACTTTTCAGATTAATGATATGCCTATTGGTGATTACTCTGTAAAGGCAGAATTAGAAGGTTATCTTATGGAAATAAAAGCCGCTAACCTTAAAGATGATGGACAGATGGTAAGCGTTGTGTTTGAGATGAAAGATGATACATCGCTTAATTCTCCGCCGAGCGTTCCTAATCTTTTGACACCAGCGGACAATGCGGTAGACCAGCCCCTGAAGGTTAATTTGACATGGTCATGTACGGATCCGGATGAGGACCCATTAACCTATCGATTAATCGTTAAAAATAATAAAACCGATAAAATAAGAAGTTATAAAAATATTAAAGAAATGAAATTCAGTCTTGATAGCCTTGACTTCGGGACGAGTTATTTTTGGCAAGTAATAGCTTCTGATGGTATTAACGATGAGGTGTATAGTAGTAATTCTAAGTTTACGACAGCCAAAGTTCCTCAGAATAGATACCATTATATAAGAAAATCAGGTGATAATCATGTTGTCGTTTCTTCTGATGAAGCAGGTAATACTTTTAATTTGACTAAAGAGAATACCAATTCTCTCAGACCAAGAAAAAGTAATGCAGCAGGCGTAATTGCATTTTTAAGAGTTGCAGAAGGTAATGCTCATATTTTTACATCAAAAACAGATGGATCAGATGTTTTCAAAGTGACATCAATTCCGTTAGGTGGTTTTAATATCTCCGAACTTAATTATGCTTGGAGTGCCAATGGTAAAGAATTGTTGTATCCTAGTTTTGATAAACTGTACCGTGTTAATAAAGATGGTAGTGGGACGCAATTAGTCTATCAGACGACTGATGGTAGTTTTATCTCGCAATGCGATTGGAGTAGCGATGGGTCTAAAATTGCCATCAAAACAAATAATATCAATGGTTATAATGCTAAAATTTATATTATAGATATTATGGGGAATTTTGTGCAGATGGTTTTAGAAAATGTTCTTGGCGCAGCTGGCGGAATTAATTTTTCTGTTACAGGAAACAAGCTTCTTTATACTTACGATGTATCAGGTTATCAAAGCCAGGATTACAGACAGCTTAATACGCATATATTTTTATACGATTTAACGGCAAATACAAAAACCGATGTATCTGCATTTACGAAAATTCCTTCAGGTTATATTGATATTGATCCCAGATTTTCTCCTAATGAAGCAGAGGTAATTTTTACTCAGACTTCTAATGATGGATTATCCAAGAAAGATGTCTATAAGGTTTCCTTAGACAAAGATGAGTCTAGGAAGTTGCTATTCAGCAATGGCTGGATGCCCGATTGGGAATAGGTTACATTTTTTTCAGTTAAGAACCTCTTCAAGTCATTGAAGAGGTTCGCTGTTTTTTAACTGTTTTTATTCTATTAAGTCATTTTGCAAAGCAAATCTCATTAAGCCAATAGAATTTTTAATATTAAGCTTTTGGAAAATATGTTTCCTGTGTGTCTCCACTGTATTGAAACTTATAAATAAGCGACTTGATATTTCTTTGGTATTGCATCCGTCACAGATAAGTTGGATAACTTCTAGCTCTCTGTTGGTGATACTGTCTAGTGCTTCTTTAATAGTTTTTTCTCCTTCGGGATTAGGGAAGTTACAGATGCTTTCTAGGATCTTGCTACGCAAGTCTTCTCCCATGTAGGCATTTCCGTTTTGGATACATTTTATAGCTTCAATGATTTGGTCAGAATGTTTGTGTTTCTCAACAAAGCCATTGATACCAAGGCGGAAGAGTTCGCTTACTTTTTTAATCTTATTTTCACCAGTAAGAATTAGGATTTTTACTTTGCTGTGCTTTTCCTTGATGGTCTTAATGAGCTCTAGGGAGTTATCATTAGAAAAAACGATTTCTGTAATAATAAGATCCACTTCATTTTTGTTCTCCTTAAGCCATTGTGTTGCTTGGGTAGCAGAGTGACTGCAACCGACGACAGTAAAGCCTTTTTTCTTACTGAGCAAGGCAGTCAGTCCGTCTATAACGATCTGATGTTGATCAATAATGTAAATTTTCATGGTTGTTTTAGTTTTATGGTTGTTTTTAGTTTTTGGGTTTTTTATTTTTCTTCAATAATTAATAATTTTCTGTTTTTGTTAATATATTGTTTGATTCAGCTTATTTCTATTACTAAGTTTTCAATATTATCATACTTAGTGTTTAAAATGTGTACCAAATTACAACTTTATTATGTTAAGTTCCAATCATTTAACATTTTTTTATGAAACTATTCTTCCCATTTTGATAGAATAAGATCCATTAAGAAGTCTGGACACTTTATAATTTTATTAGATTGGGCTTCTAGAAAGAAGAGAGTAGTCTCTGCTGTTGATATTTTTTCATTATTTTCGTTGTAGATTTCATATTCGAAAATAATCCGTACACCTGGTAACTTTTTCACATAAGTTTTGATGGTTAAAAGCTGATCGTATAAAGCTGGTTTTATATATTTGATTTGATATTCAGAAACTGGTAAAAATATACCGCGCTTTTCAATCTCATCATAAGGCATTCCTAGTGAGCGAAATAGCTCCACGCGGGCTACTTCTAAGTAGGTTGCATAGTTGCCATAATAGACATATTTCATTGGGTCTGTTTCTGCGTAACGTACTCTTATAGAGTGAGTTGTGTTTATCATTTTGGGTTGTTTATTATACATACAAATATATTTTTTAATAATCAATAGCCCAAGATTTTTTTTTTATAAATTATAATTAGACATTTGTCATCCCAATAAAAAGTAGTGATTTCACACACATAAGCAGCTGATAAAATGAACGAAAATTTAGTATTAATCTGGGAGAAATGCCTTCAGTTTATGAGAGATAATCTTAATAGCGCTGAAGACAATTCGGATCTCAAAAAATTGGAGAATTCCTTTGATTTGTTATTTGATAAAGTGGAGCCGATTTCATTGGTTAACCACAACTTGACCTTGTTAGTACCTAGTGATTTTTATAAAGAATATATAGAAGATAATTATCTTTCTTTATTATCTGCAGCTCTTAAAAAAAATATAGGAAAAGGTGTTAAGCTTTGGTATTCTGTTATGGAAAACAAACCAAAAGGACAAGAAGCACCTATTACCTTAAGTGTAAAAGGAAATTCTACCCAAGCCCCTAAGATACAAGAAGCTTTGCCAGTTCGTAAAGAATCGCATATCAATCCTTTTGTAGCGCCTGGTATTAAGAAAATTAATATTTCTTCTAATCTTAAAGCAGATTTGTCTTTTGATAACTTTGTAGAAGGAGAGAGTAATAAATTGGCTGCAACGGTAGGTAAAACTATCGCAAAAAGACCAGGATCAACAGCTTTCAACCCATTGTTTTTACATGGAGGTTATGGTGTAGGTAAGACTCACCTTGGACAAGCAATTGGACTAGAAGTGAAGAATTCTTTCCCAGATAAGGTTGTTTTGTACCAATCTTCAGAGAAGTTTATTCAGGACTTTATCAAGGCTGCAAAATCTCAAGATAAAACAGGTTTTCAGAATTATTATCAATTAGTTGATGTTTTGATTATTGATGATATTCAGTTTTTATCAGGTAAAGCAGCAACACAAGATAGTTTCTTCCATGTTTTTGATTATTTACATCAAAATGGGAAACAGATTATATTAACATCTGATAAAGCTCCTGCTGATATTTTGGATATCCAAGAGCGTATCGTTTCTCGTTTCAAATGGGGATTAACAGCAGAGATAAAATCACCTAACTTTGATACACGTCGCCAGATTATTGTAGATAAATTATCTCGTGATGGTATTGTTTTAACGGATGATATGTTAGATTTCTTAGCATCAGAAGTAAAAACTAACGTTAGAGAATTAATGGGAGTTATCAATTCTGTAATTGCTTATTCTACAATTTATAAGTCAGATCTTAGTTTAGAATTGCTAAAAGACACAATTAATAAGATTGCTTCTACTCAGAAGAAAACGATTAACATTCCTTATATCCAAGAAGTAGTTTGTGATTATTTTGGGATTAATAGAGAAGTTTTATTATCAAAATCACGTAAGAGAGAGATTGCATTACCTAGACAGTTAGCGATGTATTTTGCTAAAGAATATACCAACTCTACTTTTACCAAAATTGGAGAAGAAATGGGAGGTAAAGATCACTCTACTGTTATGTATGCTTGTGATACCATACGAGACGTCTCCAAAATTGATAAAGAAATTAAAAAATACATCAAAGACTTAAAGGAAAGAATTAGTCAATAGATTATATAACTAAAAAGGATTTAAAGTAATTTGAATCCTTTTTTTTATTTATTTTTGAATCATGAAAATATTAATGTTGTGCTTGGGTAATATCTGTAGAAGTCCTTTGGCAGAAGGAATTTTAAGAAGTAAAATCTCTACTAATCATCTTGTAGACAGTGCAGGGACGATTTCTATGCATGAAGGTCAGAAAGCTGATAAGCGCTCCATAAAAACTGCACAGAATCATCATATTGATATTAATGTACATCGATCAAGACCAATTCTAGAGAAGGATTTTGAAGAATTTGACCATATTTATTGCATGGATCACAATAATCTTCAAGACGCTATTTCCTTAACAAAATCAGACGCGCAACGCCAAAAAATATCTTTAATATTAGATGTTTTGCAAGATGAGAATTCTCGTGAGGTCCCAGATCCTTATTGGGGAGATTTGTCTGATTTCGATGATGTTTATCAGATGTTGGATAAAGCTTGTGATGTTATCGCCAACAAAATTAATAATAATCAAAACCTAAACTAAAATGCTATTTCTGTTACCAGCTTATCTTTCTGAGAATTCTCCCGTAGATTATTTTGCACCTTGTATTAAAGATATTATTCTGAAAACGGATTATTTCTTTGTAGAAAACGAAAAAACAGCTCGTAAGGTCATTAAGTTTTTTGCACCAGAAAAAAAGCAATCAGAGTTAAAGTTATTTTTACTAGATAAATACTCTGAAAGTAATGATCTCAAAGAAGCACAACAACTCATGAAGGAAGGCGTAGATTTCGGGCTTTTATCAGAAGCTGGTTTGCCGTGCATTGGAGATCCAGGCAATATTATTGTAAAGTGGAGCCATGACAACGCAATAAAAGTGATCCCTATTAATGGGCCAAGTTCTTTTATTTTGGCATTAATTGCGAGTGGTTTTAATGGGCAACAATTTAGTTTCAATGGATATTTGGCGATTGATAAATCCGAAAAAAGAAAGCAAATACAGCAATTAGAAGCGATTGTAAATAAGTCTGGTTTTACACAGATTTTTATGGAGACACCTTATCGTAATAATCAGATGATAGATGATCTATGTAAATATCTTTCTCCCAAAACAAAATTATGCATCGCTGCTAATATTAATGATCCAGAGTCAGAATTTATCCAGACGAGAAGCGCCCAAGATTGGCAAAAACAAAAACCAGACCTACATAAGATCCCAACAGTGTTTTTAATAGGGAACTAAAATTGATGAAATCATAATTATATTATTGTTTGTATGATTTTTCACATAAGCTATTAATATTAATTATTGATGATAATAAGTTATTTTTGATTGTCTAATATTGCTTAAGTTGATGACTGTAATGTTAAATTTTTGACTATTTGTAACCATAGATTAGAAGAAGTTAAGACTTAGTTAATGTGTTGATGATCAGTTAATATGCATAAAAATTAAAAAATATCTATTTAAAAGCATCTTATTTCCTATTTTTGAAAAAAAAGAAATTTGAGTTTTGAGGATGTAAAAATTTTTACGGAAAAAAATCTTTTAGATTTGTTGGTGATGGGACATCCTTATCATCCATCTAAGCCGTCTTTTTTGTTTGTAAAACGTGGTAGGCTAACGATGAAAGAACAGATCAATCATATTATTATGGAGGATTTTTCGATTATCCTTATAGATCCTAGCTCTGTTTACGAAATTCTGGAGTATAGTAATGATATTCAGTTTTTGATGCTTAATTACGACCTAAGCTTTATCCAAAATTTATCTTTAAAGTTTAATAAACTTAATGCTTATCGTACAATAGGAGGAGAGTTTAAGAAAGTTTATCATGTCGAAGAGCAAGAATTTTTCGCTTTTTGGAGAAATCTTGATAATCTAGATTATTACATTAATCAAGATGATGATTTGGCTTACAAATTGGAAATTATTGAGAGCCATTTCACATCAATTCTCTATCAATTTGCGAGTTTAATAGCCAAGACTAGACTGATTTCTAAAGACAAGATGACGCGCTCTCAAGAAATTGTCTTCGATTTTATTCGATTTGTTTCAGATTATTATTTACAAGAAAAAAGTGTAGAGTTCTATGCTTCAAAACTGATGTTGTCTACGCGACATCTTTCTGCCGTCCTCAAGGAAGTGACGGGCAAAACAGCTAACCAAATTATCAACGATTATATTTTTAATGAAGCTAAAGCTTTATTATCCTCTACACTTAAGCCTATTAATGAAATTGCTAGCGAGCTACAGTTTAGTGATCAATTTGCTTTTAGTCATTTCTTTAAAAAACATCAAAAAGTAAGCCCAACAGAATATCGCAATATGTTTTAGAGATTTAATCTTACTTTTGAGCATTTCAAACACTTGTTTAATCATTATTTTACTTGAGTTAAGAATGTATTTTTGTATCGTTGAAAATTGATAAAATAGATTATCAAGCTAAATAGTTAAAAATGAAAAACAAGGTAAAGACTTCATTATTAGCTTTTTTTCTTATGGGCGGATTATATCATGCTCAAGAAATTAAGACCATGACTGCAGAAGAAGTCATGCAACTGGCGATTAAAAATCATCAGCAATTAAAATTATCCGAAAAAAACATTGATATTGCTAAGCAGCAAACTGAGGTGGTAAAACTTCAGAAATTGCCCAATATCACAGCATCTACCAGTCAGTTTTATCTAGGTGATGTTCTTTTGTTAGATAAGCATTTTTCTAACTCTACAACTTTAGACATGCCTCATTATGGCAGTACGTATGGAGTACAAGCCAGCCAATTGATTTTTAAAGGAGGATTGGTTAATAAGTCTGTAGAGATGGCAGGTTTGCGAGAACAGTTGGCGCAACTAGATCTTGAAAAAGATCAACAAAATGTCAGATTTCTAGTAACGTCTACTTTTTTGGATATTCAGAAGTTGATTAATCAAATAGAAGTTTTTAAGAATAATAAAAAATTAGCACAAGAACGATTGAAAAACGTTCAGAAATTCTACCAACAAGGCATGATCACAAGAAATGAGGTCATCCGTGGAGAATTGGCTATTAAGAATCTTGATCAAGGGATTTTGGTTTTAGAAAACAATAAAAAAATTCTTAATTATCAATTGAATGTTGTCTTGGCATTGCCTACAGATACAGAGATTATCCCGGTAAGTGATTCTGATAAAGCATCAATAACGTCTGAGCAAAATGTCTATATGGAGCTTGCGCATCAAAGTAGTCCAATCATAAAGTCAGCACAAAAAAACATTGCGGTTGCCGATAAAAATATTGAAATCATCAATACAGATAAGATGCCGACAGTAGCTGCTTTTGGAGGTTATAATATGCAGCGTCCTATCACATCAAGAATCCCGGCTTTGGATATGTATAGCAACTCTTGGCAGGCAGGCGTTTCCATAAACTACAATATTGATAATCTTTTTAAAACTAAAGAAAGATTGAAAGTAGGAGAGCTACAGAAAAGTCAAGCACAAGAAGCATTAACCTTAATGCAACAAAATATTGATGTGGCTGTTAACGCTGCTTATATCAAGCATCAAGAAGCGATAAAGCAAGCCGAAATTTTTGAAGATTCTAAACGTTTGGCTAATGAAAATTATAATATTACAGAAGCTAAGTATCTTAATCAATTGGCGGTACAAGCCGAAATGATTGATGCTCAAAATCAAAAACTACAAGCTGAGCTAGACTTAGCTAATGCTGAGATTAATGTAATCTATCAATATTATAATTTATTGAAATCTACAGGAACACTTTAATTAATTACGAACAAGGTTAAAAAAAAATATAAACATGGAAAACAAGGAAACCCAACAAAATACACCACAGACACCTCCACAATCAGCGCCTAAAGCGCCAGAAAATAAGAAAAAAAATAAAACTAATAAAGCACGCTCTATCATCTCTAACATCATTGTTTTTGCAGTGATTGGCTTCGGGTTTTATTGGTTGGTGACAAAATATTTTCATGTTGGTGATAATAATTATACAGAAGCTGCTCAGGTAGAGGAGTTTATTAATCCTATTAATACAAGGATTCCGGGTTATATCAAAGAAATTAAATTCATAGAACACCAACAAGTTAAAAAAGGCGATACTTTATTAATATTGGATGATCGCGAGATAGAAACGCAGTTGGGACAAGCAGAAGCAGCTTATCAAAATGCAATGGCTCAAAAAAATGCGACAGGTTCTTCTGTTAATACAGTTTCTAATAATATAAATGTTATGGAATCTAACATTGCAGGTGCTAAAGCAAGACTTTGGAACGCAGAACAAAATCTTAAGCGTTATAAAAATCTACTAGCTTCTGAAGCTGTGACTAGACAACAATTCGACCAAGTGAAAACTGAATATGATGCTCAAAAAGCAGCTTACGAAACTCTAGTTAATCAAAAGCAATCTGCTAGTCTTTCTACCACAGAAGTAAAGTCTAGATTAGGTATTAACGATGCAGAAATTAAAAGAACAAAGTCTGCACTAGATATGGCTAAAATCAACTTGAGCTATACAGTAATCACTGCACCTTATGATGGAGTAATGGGAAGAAGAACGATTGCTGAAGGACAATTGATACAGCCAGGACAACAAGTTGCAACGATTGTATTAAATAGTCAAAAATGGGTGACAGCTAATTTCTTAGAAAGCCAAATGCCAAATGTGAAAATTGGAAGCCATTTTACAATGAAAGCGGATGCCTTAGGTGGACAAGAATTTGAAGGAGTAGTAACGGCAGTTTCTGCAGCAACAGGTTCTAGATATTCTAATGTTCCGACGGATAACTCTACAGGAAATTTTATTAAAGTTCAGCAAAGAATTCCTGTAAGATTAGAATTTACTAAAAATAACGATCCTCAAAAAGTTAAAGAACTAAGAGCGGGGATGAATATGGTTTTGAAAATTAAATAGTATCAAGATTTTAGTTTTTAATTGACACTTGATCATATATAGTTGACAATATTAGTCTAATGTCTCGTGTCTAACATCTAAATTCTAATATCAAATTTTCTAACCTCTAATTCTTATAAAAATGTATAATAAAGGATTATTTCACGATTGGGTTCCAAAGCCCTTGCAATTGCTCTTACTAGTCATTATGATGGCGGTGGCAATGCCAATTGCTGGAGTCTATACGGGGAATCTCAGTCATATGGTTTCTGGTTCTGGTGTGATGCAAGAATATTTTCTGATGGCAAATTATGCGACTACGATTGGGATGGGCGTAGCTATGCCATTAGTTTTAAGATTCAAACTTCGATTTAAAATCAGACATAAGGTTACGGTTGTTTTTATAATGTTGGCATTTTTACTATTTGTCAATGCAACAACTTCAGAACCTTGGATTATTATTGTTAACTCTCTGTTGATAGGGTTTTTGAAAATGATTATAAGCATGGAGTTTTTCCTACCATTAATGATGCTAGTTCCTGTGCGAGGCGTTTTCTACGGATTGCTTTACGGATTAGTTTTGGTAATGGCACAGGTCATGAATTTCTATGCAGCAGAATATTCTGTAATGTATAATTGGCAATACTTTTTTATAGTAACAGCATTAATTTGCTTATTCATGGCATTAATCAGTTGGATATTAATGCATAATCAATACTTTGCTTTAAAGATGCCTTTGTACTATATCGATTGGCTTAGCGCATTATTATTCGCGATGACATTCGTATCATTAGCTTATGTTTTATCGTTCGGAAGACAACAAGATTGGTTTAATTCTAATAATATTATTAATGGATGCATTTTGTTTTTCGTTAGTTTTGCTGCTTTAGTTATTAGACAATCGACACTAAAACGTCCTTACTTATCATTCAGAATTTTCAAGAAAAATAATGTGAGACACGGATTGTTAATGCTGTTTTTTCTCGGGATGTTCATTGGATTGGGTTCTATCCAAAGTATTTTCGCAGTTGGGATATTACAATATGACCAAATAACGAATGCAAAACTTAATTTACTAATGATACCAGGGATTATTGCAGGTGCTGTGGTCGCGATTATTTGGTTTAAAAAAGAACTGAATGTCAAGATGTATATTTTCTCAGGATTTGCAGCAATGTTAATGTTTACGATTGTTTTGTATCTCTCAATGGTGCCAGAATTTAATTACGAAAGATGGTATCTCCCAATGTTTCTTAAGGGTTACGGGATGTGTGCATTATTTATCGCAATTTGGTATTACACCTTAGATAAGTTAGATGTTAATGATCTTTTGCCAGCGATAGGATTTGTATTAGTTTGGAGAACTTTTATTGCGGTGGGTATATTTTCTGCGCTATATTCTTGGATGCAATACCGCTTTCAGGTGACGAGTTTAGGAGATCTAGCCGTGTATTGGGATGGTTTATTAATGGGACCTCAAGAGACAATGATGAATCTGAAGTCTATCCAGATTAATGCTATTTTGGCTGCTAACAAAAAGTTGTTAGGCTACGTTATCATCGCGGGTATTGGTGTTTTGTTATATATATTAACACATCATTTCGGAGAAGAAAGATTCACTAAAGTTAAATTTATAAGGACTTTAAAAGGTAAAGCTTTAATTGCAAAACGTAGAAAAAGAGAACAATTAATTTTAGATAGAAACCTTAAAGGTATAAAAGATATAGCGGGCTCTGCGCCGTAAAGAAACCTTGTTTTTCATGGAAACCCCTGATACTTTTTTGTAGAAGGGGTTTCTTTTTGGTTTTAATTCAACAAAAAAAAGGATCCAGTTAACCAGATCCTTATTGTATTGTTTTTGTCGTAGAAAATTATTTACCTAAATAAGACTTTAGGATTTTGCTTCTGCTGTTATGCTTCAGACGCTTGATTGCTTTTTCCTTAATCTGACGCACACGCTCTCTTGTAAGATCAAAAGTCTCTCCAATTTCTTCTAAAGTCATTGGGTGTTTGCCATTAAGCCCAAAATACAATCTAACTAAATCTGCTTCTCTTGGCGTCAAAGTATTTAATGCTCGTTCTATTTCAATCTGAAGAGATTCTAACATTAGATCCTTATCTGGGCTAGGAGATTCGCCAGAACGCAAAACGTCGTACAAGTTACTATCTTCACCTTCAACCAATGGTGCATCCATAGACAAGTGACGACCAGAGTTTTTCATAGACTCCTTAATGTCATCCTCGCTCATGTCTAGCACTTCTGCCAATTCTTCTGGGGAAGGAGGTCTCTCGTTTTCTTGCTCTAGGTGGGCGTAAGCTTTGTTAATCTTATTAATAGATCCAATCTTGTTAAGCGGTAATCTTACAATTCTAGATTGTTCTGCTAGCGCTTGTAAGATAGATTGTCTAATCCACCATACAGCATAAGAGATAAATTTAAAACCTCTAGTTTCGTCATAACGTTTTGCAGCTTTCATTAATCCCAAGTTACCTTCATTGATAAGATCCGGAAGAGAAA
Source organism: Chryseobacterium electrogenes (assembly GCF_053553015.1). Taxonomy (NCBI): domain Bacteria; kingdom Pseudomonadati; phylum Bacteroidota; class Flavobacteriia; order Flavobacteriales; family Weeksellaceae; genus Chryseobacterium; species Chryseobacterium electrogenes. Next base: position 761,466 of record NZ_JBNPPB010000002.1, read on the forward strand.
GACCTTGGTTTTGGTATTGCTTAGAAACTGATACTACGAAACGAAGGTTGGCTTTAATTAGTTTTTCCAAAGCGGCTCTATCGCCGGCGCGGATACGTTGTGCCAAGTCTACTTCTTCGTCTGCTGTAATCAATTCTACTTTACCAATTTCCTGTAGATATTTATCTAGCGAAGCGGTTTCCCTGTTGGTAACCTGTTTTGTAATTTTTAACTGTCTCATTATAAAATCACTCCATGTAGAGTTCTATTACATTATACGAAAAGATATACCAAAAGGTTACAAATAATTTATTTTAACTCTAATTTATGTTTTTCTTTGGGCGTCTTAACCAGCTTTCGCGACTCGCTTTTTTGCGCCTATACTTTTCCTTCGCTTACAAAAAGAGCTCAGACAGATCGCTCTATCTGGGACGCAGAGTGGTGGTTAGTTGAGAAGTTGGTTTTCAGAAGTTAGAAATGGTAAATTCTTTAATAAATAATAAATGTCTGTTGTTAATCATAAAGCTAATATCAGTGTTCATTCTATAAGAATCTTCAATGTGCTACAATGAAGCAGTTTAGATTCCTTCGGAATGACAAAAATGTTGAAAACCTAAATTGTTATTTAATTACATATTAACAAAAAACGTTGTTAGAACTCCAAGCTCTAACAACGTATTATTAAAATTATTTTATAAAGTTTCGTAATCTCTCGAATTAGAAATTCCGTCTTTTTACAATTCTGTTAATTAAAACAAATCATTAATTAGTTTTGCTAATCTCAATCCGCCATATAACAATTGACGCTCCATCGTATCATTGAATTTGTATTGATAATCGTAGGCCAATTTGCTTCCTTCAGGTGTTTCTGCGTAGATTTTGTTGGCAATTTTGTGAGAATCATATAACCAATCTTCTAGTGTACCAGCTTGTATTACCTTTACTTCATCTTTGGTTTTAATGTCAAGAAGTTTGGCATATTCAGTATAGCTGTATTTTTGAGAGTCTATTAACTTACCATCCCAAACCGAGTGAAGATTAGTTTTTTCTCCAAAATAAGTGACATTAATTTTGTTACCCCCAAGATCGCCAGCACGTCCTGTATGCATAGGTTGTGCAAGATCTCCCATAAGATGAATCAAGAAAATTAAAGCAATTTTGCGGTCTTTTTCTGATGTTTTTTCATCTTTAATTTGAGAAGATAATACGCTAACTTGCGTGTAAAGACTAGGTCCAGCTTGTGCTTTTAGATTAGCTTCAAAAGCCTTTAGATCTGTCTGTGGATCTATATTTACATAATGCCAAGAAGAAGCTTCTTTCCATGCTCCTGTAGTGTCAGACTTAATAAAATCTGGCCAGTTGGCCCAATAAGCTAGGCGCTCTTCGCCCATTATCTTTTTTATTTGGCGTTTTGCTTTTCCAGATAAGTGGTTTTCTGCTATTTCTGCAATAACTCTATGTCCGGTTAATCCCCAAGCGTAAGAATATATTGAGGATGAAAGTAATCCTACAAATAAAATTCTGGTTAAAATCTTTTTCATAAAAAAAATCGTCTGTTTGTCGATTGCCAAAGATAAGAAGTCTTAATGTATTTGATTGTTTTTAAATTTCAATGAAATGTTAATTTTTCAATATAACATTAATGGTATTGGGTAGTTAGTGAGATTTTTTTATATATTTAATTCGCAAATTAACTATAATGATATAAATTATGAAGAAAATTATTTTAATTATTGGAATGTTTTCCGTGGCTGGCTTACAGATAAGTTGTAAGAAGGATGGCGATAGTGCTAAAGCTTCTACGACAGCCAAAGTGGATAATATGGACGATGCTAATAGTATTATTGAATTTAATAATAATATCTTGGCGGAGTACAAATCCAAAACAAAAGAGATAGAGTCAATTTTAAAATATGCGGATGCTGCCGTAAAAAAGTCTTCTGGAGAAAAAGTTTTATTTATGCCAATGGTTATGCCTTCTATCACGATTAAGAAAGCAGATGCTGTACCAGATGCTTTTGGTAAGGAGAAATCTGTTTTGGACAAGAGCTTTAAGGTTTTCAAAGAAAAGTATGATAATATCAAAAAGAAACTAGAACAACTGAAATCTTATATTGCAGCAGAGGATTATAAAGATGATAATGGTAATAAGGCTTCTGCGATTTATAAAGAAATAGAAGCAGATAGTGAGCAGTTTTTTAGTGCTGGCGAAAATATTTTGGATAAAATGAAACCCGCGGTGGATGTTGCTGAAGAAATTAGTCTGAAAGGTCATCCTCTAAGAAAATATATTGTATCGTCTAAAAAGGTAAATGATGATATGGATCAGGCATTTTCTATTTTGGACAAACAATTTGTTGCAGAAAAATTCGATGAAACAGAAGTACAAAAAGCTTATGATAATCTTGCTAAATCTCTAGAAACGAATGTTGCACTAACATTTGACGTAAAAGACAAACAATATTCTTATAAAGCCAAAAGTTATGAGAATTACAATAAAAAAATATCTGATTATCTGGATAAGTTTCGTAAGTTAATTAGAGATTCTAAAGCCTCAGGAAGCATTTCAGAATCTGATATTAATACAATGGATAGTGCTTATGATTCTGCGATTTCGTCCTATAATAGTTTTGTTAATTAATCTTTTTATTATAAAGCATAAACCTCAATTAATCTTGAGGTTTTTTTATGGATAGATGTGTCGCAAAAGTTTGATTATTCGTACCTTTGCAAAATCTATGGCTGATAAAGAATTTATTGAAATTTACGGTGCTCGCGAGCACAATCTAAAAGATATTTCCGTTAAAATCCCGAGAAACGAATTGGTCGTTATTACTGGTTTATCAGGAAGCGGAAAGTCATCGTTGGCATTTGATACTATTTTTGCAGAGGGTCAACGCCGTTATATTGAGACTTTCTCGGCGTATGCCAGACAGTTTTTGGGCGGTTTAGAAAGACCAGATGTCGACAAGATAGAAGGACTGTCGCCTGTTATTGCCATTGAGCAAAAAACCACTAATAAGAATCCACGTTCTACCGTTGGTACAATCACAGAATTGTATGATTTTTTACGATTGTTGTATGCTAGAGTTTCGGATGCTTATTCTCAGACTTCGGGTCAGAAGTTAGTGAGTTACACAGAAGAGCAGATTCTTGATACAATTAAAGAAAACTATAAAGGTCAAAAAATATTATTGCTTTCCCCAGTGGTAAGATCCAGAAAAGGGCATTATCACGAGCTTTTTATTCAGTTGTCTAAGAAAGGTTACTCGCAGGCTAGGATAGATGGCGTTCTCCAGGATATCGAACCCGATTTGAAATTAGACCGTTACAAAACCCACGATATAGAAGTGGTTATAGACCGTTGGATCGTTGGCGAAAATGCGACAGAAACCCGCATGCCTAAGTCTTTGAAAACGGCTTTGGATATGGGAGAAGGTGCTATTGCCATCCAGAAAATGGGAGAGGATAGCGCTGTATATTTCAGTAAAAATTTGATGGATGATGATACGGGAGATTCTTTGGCATTGCCGGAACCTAATACATTTTCCTTCAATTCGCCTAAGGGAAGTTGTCCAACTTGTAAAGGTCTGGGAACGGTAAAAAAAGTAAGTGTCGATAATTTTGTAGAAAATCCTAAATTATCCATTAACCAAGGCGCTTTATTGCCATTAGAACAATTGAAAACTAATAAGTGGATTTTGTCTCAAATCAAAACTATTTTAGAAAGCTTTGATTTAGCATTATCTACACCATTTCAAGATATTCCGCAAGACGCTTTAGAATTAATCTATTACGGTTGTCATAAAGAAATTAATAAAGAATTAAAGCATGCTGGCATTTCTAAAAAGCTGAACATCAATTTTGATGGTTTAGTACCTATTTTGGAAGAAATGGTAGAAGAGCGTGAGAATTACGATGCAGTATTAATGGAGCGACACTTTACAACAGAAGAAATTTGTCCTTCTTGTAAAGGTGCAAGATTGCAGCCTTCTAGCCTTAGTTTTAAAATTGACGGGAAAAATATTGCCGAAATCAACGGTTTATCTTTGATAGATCTTAAAGATTGGTTGGCAGAAGTTAGAGGTACTTTTAGCGAAAAAAAGAAAATTATCGCACACGAAATTCTTAAAGAAATAGAAACCAGATTACAATTTTTATTGGATGTTGGTTTGGATTATTTAAGCTTAAGTAGAAGTTCTAAAACTCTTTCTGGTGGCGAGTCTCAACGTATTAGATTGGCGACACAGATTGGCTCACAGTTGGTTAATGTCCTTTATATTTTGGACGAACCAAGTATTGGATTGCATCAACGTGACAACGAGAGATTAATTAACTCTCTTAAGCATCTTCGTGATATCGGTAACTCTGTGATTGTCGTAGAGCATGACAAAGATATGATTATGGAGGCGGATCATGTTTTGGATATTGGCCCGAAAGCAGGGAAATTCGGGGGCGAAATTCTTTGGCAAGGTTCTCCTAAAGACATCACAAAAGCCAACACCATTACCGCTGATTATATTACCGGAAAACGTAAAATAGAAATCCCAGAAGTCAGAAGACAAGGTAATGGCAAATCAATTTTGCTGAAAGGCGCTACAGGAAATAACCTGAAAAATGTTAATCTAGAAGTTCCGTTAGGGATGTTGGTTGTTGTGACGGGTATCTCCGGAAGCGGAAAGTCGTCATTGATTAACGGGACGTTGTATCCAATTCTTAATAAGCATTTTTACAGAGGAGTCAAAGAGCCTTTACCATATAAAACTATTGAAGGGATTGATAATATCGACAAAATTGTAGATGTAGATCAAAGCCCGATTGGACGTACACCAAGATCTAATCCGGCAACTTATACGGGGATGTTTACCGATATTAGAAACTTGTTTGCAGAATTACCAGAGAGTAAAATTAGAGGTTACAAAGCTGGCCGATTTTCTTTTAATGTTAAAGGTGGCCGATGCGAAACTTGTCAAGGTGGCGGTCTTAAAGTGATCGAAATGAATTTTCTTCCAGATGTCTATGTACATTGTGAAACCTGCCATGGTAAACGATTTAACAGAGAAACTTTGGAAGTTAGATATAAAGGAAAATCTATTTCTGATATCTTGGATATGACGATTAATGAGGCGGTTGATTTTTTCCAACCGATCCCGAAAATCTTTAATAAAGTTAAAACTTTACAAGATGTAGGCTTGGGTTATATCACTTTAGGACAACAATCGACTACCTTATCAGGCGGCGAAGCGCAACGTATAAAATTAGCGACAGAACTGGCAAAAAGACAAACCGGAAATACACTTTATATTTTAGATGAGCCTACAACAGGTCTTCATTTTGAGGATGTTAAAATCTTGATGGAAGCCATAAATCAACTTGTAGAATTGGGTAATTCCTTTATTATAATAGAACATAATATGGATGTTATTAAGTTAGCGGATCATATTGTTGATGTTGGGCCAGAAGGTGGTAAACATGGCGGACAGATTATTGCAAAAGGAACGCCTGAGGATATTATAAAATCTAAAAAATCGCTTACAGGTAAATTTCTTAAAAAGGAAATGTAAGCAGATTTTAATTATTTATATAAAGCTTATCAATATTTTGGTAAGCTTTTTTTTATTTCAAAATTAACTCAAAATTAATTGAATGTTAATTTAATATTAACTAATGGTTTTTTTTTCTAACTTTGTTTTTTCAATTATCAATATTAATTTAAAATTCAGTTACTTATGAGAAATACGTTTAGAAAAATAACTATACTTTCGGTTTTAGTTTTACTAGCAGGTTTTGTATCTCATGTCAAAGGACAACAAAACATAGAAGAGGTTAAAGTTATAGCAGGAGATGGCTTTACAGAATTACGACAACTATTGAACGATAATTTTGACTTTACGAATATAGCGACTACAGAAGGATCTGTCAAGACGCAAGTCAACTTTAATGTTGCTAAAAATGGTAAAATTGTTAATGTAAAAGCTCTAGGAGATTGCCCTGAGGTAAGTACAGAAATAGAAAATGTACTCAATCATCTTCTTTATAAATTAAATACATCTAAAGTTAATACAACCCTATTAACCACAAATTATGTAATGCCTGTAGAGGTTTTTATTACAAGAAGATGATATAATTTGATTAAATAGTGATAACCGTGCAATTAATATGTGCGGTTTTTTTATTTTTATAAAATGAATGACTTTTTAGAAATTGCAGTTCGCTCGCTGAGTGTCTATGCGTTTATGCTTTTGGGACTTCGCTTGTTTGGGAAAAATCAGTTGTCACAGCTTAATGCGGGTGATGTTGTATTGCTATTATTGATTTCTAATGCGGTACAGAATGCCATGGTAGGCTCAGATACGAGTTTGCAAGGTGGATTGGTAGCAGCTTTGGTCTTGTTTTTAGCTAATTATTTAGTTAAAAAATTGATTTTTAAAAGTCCAAAGTTTAAAGAATTAATGGAGGATCATCCTTATGTCTTGGTACGAGATGGGAATATTTTTGACGAGACATTAAGAAAAGTGCAGATCTCTACCGACGAATTGCTAGAAACCGTTCATGAACATGGGATAGAAACCATTAAGCAAGTCAAATTAGCGATCTTAGAAGTGGATGGTAATATCAGTGTGATTTCTATAGATAGTAATAATTCTACACATTATACAAGGCATAAAAAAATCATCAGGAAGAAGCATAATTTCTAGTGATTATAATTGCTTCTTAACAATAGTTGCATAATTATTTATATTTAATTTTATGATTTAATTCTAATGGGTTATTATCTTCAATTATGCCTTTTTGTATAGCTCTACTATAGTCATTAATGTCCATTTTATTTCCTTTGGCGTCCGTCATAGTAACAGAGTGTCCAACCTTAGAATTGAGGTCATTAGGATCATTATAATACGTTTTTGCCAACGCTTCATATTTTGCCCAATCTATAGTGATTGTTTTTGTTCTAGCATCGAGTAAATTACTGTCTTTTTTCACTTCTATTAATGAAAAAGAATAGTCGTTATTAGCGTCTTCTACGGTAATAATTAATCCTGGCAAACCACAGAAAACATAAGGACCATCACTTACCGGTACATCTGTGGTAAACCATGCAGTCCAATTTCTACCACCGTAATTAACTTCGGCTTTTTGAGCTTTGTATTTACCAATATTTTTTTGTTCAGAAGAGATTTTCCAGGATAGTTTTTCTTCAATAGGTAAAAGATAATTGACGCCAAGAAAGGTTATTATTTTATCAGTTTTATTATTAGATAAATCTTTTTTGATATAAAATTGATGTTCTACACCCATCCTATAAGTATCTTTTTTATTCTTATTAATAGATAATGAATCTACTTTTTTATCAAAAGAATCCCGAAAAATAGATCTATTATTATCGAAATCCAGAATCATACTTTCCTTATTGATATCTTCTGGTCTGTCGGTGCTAGTTTTATATCTAACATCATAAATCAAACTTAGTTTTTGCGAAAAACAAGACAGTGATAGTAATAAAAAAAAGAGTGTATGTTTCATATCCGTATAGTTTTTTTAATGGTGCTTTTGTTTTACTTGCATCGTTAAGCCAATTTCTAACGCAAGTGCAGGCTTACTAAGGACTAAAAGTTCAATGAAAAGTCAAACTTAGCCAATGCTTTGTATTGCAAACTAATTTACAAAAAATCTTGGAACTAAAAGCCTGATAAATGCGGCGTGTTACGGTAAAATCGGCATTATCTGAAGTTACTTATTTTGACCGGATTTTGGAATTTTTAATGATTCAAAATTTGCTAATTCATAAGAATTTTTATCATTACAAATTGTTTTTCCATTTTCATCTTTTTTTGCATCATACCTCCAAATATTTGTGGAATAGAATTTTAGAGGTATAACTCTTGAAAATTGTGAATTAAGATCTGGAATATTTTCAAAATTATTTTTTAAATTTCCATAGCAGATGATAAAGTCATTAATCTTATAATTATTTGAAATAGAATCTAATTTTGATTGATAGGAAAGCGGATATTTTTTGGTGAAGTAAAATTCACCTTCTCCTTTTTCTGATAAAAATATTTTTTCATCTTGAATACTAAAATCTTCTATAAAATCCCAATATTTATGATCTACGGTAATTGTAAATTTTAAAGAATCTGCAACGTTTTCAGTTTTTACATTCTTAATAATTCCTGTCCAGTTTAACAACTTATTTTTATTGATTCCGTTTTTAAAATTCTTTGCATCATTGGGAAGAAAACATCTTGTCGATTGCGTAAAATATGTTTGTTCTATATTTGTAGGTTTATAAATTCTTGAACCAGAAGTCATTGGACAAGCATATAATATAAGTAAAACTGGTGACAAAAAAACTAATTTAATATATTTCATATTTTGGAATATGTTTGTAATGTAATTATATCTAACGTAAAAAAAAACTTGACCAATTGCGGATTTTCCAAGGACTAAAAGTTCTGGAAATACCAATCGAAGCCAATGCTTTTTTATTGGAAACTAAATTATTGAAAAATCTTGGAATTAAAAGCACTAAGTGGGTTGAAAAGTAGAGTTCTTAATTCGGGTCAATCATCTGTGTTGTGCAGAAACTAGGTTAGATGTAGTGCGATTTTATTATTTCTGTTATACGTTTGCAATTTTCGTTATTTTCTTGAGTAAAGTCTAAAAAATATCGAGTTTGCCAAGTTTGAGTTTTTTCAGCTTGTTTATTTTCCGTTTTTGTCCAGTTTGGATATACTCTAAAACCTCGCTTTCCTTCTTTTGAATTTGTTGTTAGAATTTGTCTTTTTATTAATTCACTTTTGGGAAATAAGAAGAATCCATAATTTCCGTTTTCTTTTGTTACTATGATATAAAAATCATAATTATCAAATTCATTAAACGGTTCGGTTTCATTTTTTGAATTTCGTTTCCATAAAGTAACAAATTGACCAACTTTTTTAGGTGTAATTTTGGCTTTTCTAAATGTGTAATTTAGTTGTTCCATTTGAAAATTACATCCAAAATATTCTTTCGATTCTTCATCTTTAATTAGATTTGAAATTCGTGATAGAGTAGTTCCAGAAAGTAGCTTTTCGATTTTCTTTAATTCGTTATTCATATTTTTTTTCTTACGATTACAAATAAGCATAAAAATATACTAAATGCGAAGCCTAATTTTATGTATGTTTCATTAGGAATATTATGAGAGGATGCTAAGAGTGTTATCAAAAAAAAAGCAAAGTCCAATTAATATTATAATTAGGATAATTGTAAGTGAAATTTTCAAAATATTATTTTACGTAGGTTTTCTGTATGCATTACAGCTAACATCATCGTTGAAGTAAAACTCAATGCTTTTTTATTGTTTATCAATCGTGCGCAGGGCTTTTTTGATGATGTAGGCTGTTTCTTTGGTTGGGCTCTCTTTATTCCACTTTTCGCAAATATTCTTAACGAATTCTGCTTGTGTTTTACTCGCATCATTCAGCCAATTGCCAACACTATCTTGGACGTATTTTGCTTTGTCTGATTTTAAAGGTTCTAATATGGTTAAGCCTAATTCTGGGTTTTGTTTTAATTCTTCAATATGCTCACACCAGACACCTCTAGGTCGTGTTGCTTCACTTGCGAAGCGCCTTACATTCTCATCTTCGTGATTAGTCCAAGTGGATAAAATATCGAGACTTTGGTGCAAATTTTTAGCAATGCTAGGCCTTACGGCTAACCAACATATTTCTCTAACGCCAAAATGAGAGTCTGCGGCAAAAAGCTGAATTCTACTAAGTTTTTCTGAGATATCTAATGTTTCATTTTTGCCGATAGTATAAGTTGCCCAACATCTAATTAAATCCGATGGATGAGTGGAGATAATTGATAATATTTGAGCGTCATTATTTTTTATTGATTGCTCAAAAAGTCCAGTTCCAATGGCTTCATTAATTGTATTGACTGTTTGCTTCTTAAGATTATCAATCGCTGATAAAATTGGTGCTAAATAGATTGCTCTATCTGTTTGCAATAACAAATTTTCTAGTAATAGTCGCTGATCAACCGCCAGCCATTCTACAAGATTGGCAGTTTCAATTAGACCAAGATTCATCTGATCCAAAATATCTTTGGGAATATCTTTTGTAGATTTTGAACCTTTTCGTTTAGTATTAGTCATTTATTTTTTGATAGCCCTATTAAGATAGTTAGAATAGTCAGGATCTTCACTTTCATATATGACATCCATATATTTAGAATTAATCATAAAATCTGCGCTTGCTGCATTGCTAGCTGTAGGGATATTCCAAACGACACAAAGTCTAAGAAAAGCTTTTACATCGCTGTCATGCGGCTGAGATTCCATAGGATCCCAAAAGAATACCACCATATTGATCTTACCTTCTGCAATCATAGCGCCTAATTGTTGATCGCCACCTAATGGACCGCTTAACACACGATGTACAGGGACTTGTAATTCTTCGGAAATTAATTTTCCTGTTGTACCTGTCGCAACTAAGTGATGATTAATAAGGATGTTTTTATGTTTTTTGACCCAAGTTAGTAGTTCATCTTTTTTGTAATCATGGGCAACTAATGCAATGGTTTTTTCTTGTGGTATTATTTTTTTTGTCATGTCTAATTATATGTCTATTCTCGAAATTAAGGTGTTATAAAATCTTCTAAAAATAAGATTTCAGAATTTTTATCAATGCTTATAATGGTTGTTTTATATTTTTTTGCACTATCATTATTATAGAAATTAATATCTATAGGTTGATTAGTTTCTGCAGAGAGAGAAGGGCTCCAGAATAATACTTTTCTGTTATCTCGAGAGATGTTTTTTTGAGCTTCTTTACTGTAATCTGCTGCAAAATAGTCTGATTCTATGCTGTAACCTGTTAGGATAACTTTGTTATTAGCAGCAATGGTTGCAGAATTATCATTTTTGGATTTCATATTACCTTTTCTGGTGTAGATTGCTACGGCATCACCAATGAGTCCAGCTCCTTTTAAAATTTTCACCATAGCAATATCAGAAATTACAATTGCAGATATAGCACTAGCATCTGTTTGCATTTCGTTAAGATAAATCTTGGCAGGAGAGTTTCTTATATAAGGGACATTAAAGCCTGATTGGTCACGCTGAAATGTTAATCCAGCTGCACGGCCTTGCAACCATTCAAAAATATCTGAAGAGGAGTTTGCATTTTGGTTCTCATTGACAAAATCAAAAACGGTAGAGTTAATAGTGGTAAACATTCCCGTTGATAGTTCTCTGTCTAATTGCGCAGTAGCATCTCTTTTCTTTGCTTTAATTTTAACTTCATCAATTAATATTGATCCGTCATTAATTTCTTTTTGAGCTTTTTGATTATCAATTGCTTTAACGATTTCTGCAGGAACTTCCGCACCAGAAGGTCTTGTTACTAATTGGTAATTAGTTTTTGGTAAAGCTTTATTGTAAAGAACTGGTGTTACGATGGGTTGAAAAGTTATATTAAGATTGTCCGCTGTAGCGCCCTTTCCATCGTTAAGGAAATAAGAAATACCCAATATTTTTTCAAAATAAAGATTGTCGATATAGATGTTACCTTCGTTGTCAGATAGATATTGAGAAGTTACATTTTGGTTGTCCTCATAGGTCATTACAAGGTTAACAAAGGTATTAGGAAGTGGGCGACTATTAATATTTAGTCTTCCTTTAAAGGAAAGGTAATTCTGTGGTACATACTTTATCACTGGAGCATAACCTATCATTAGAGAATTCCAGTCGAAGCGTTGCCACTTTTCAGAAATCAATAAAGCATCTAGAGCGTTAGTATTAGCATTTTTAGAAAAATATTGAGATGGTGCATATATTTTTGAAGGAAAATCTCCTGTGAGCCATAATGTACTTAAGAGATTATTTTCATCTTTTTGATTGGTATCGCTTTCATCCTGTATCAAGACGGTGTATCTTGAAAAAGTAGATTTGTTTTCAATTTCAAAATTATTTTTAGCTCTTGGACTAGAATTAAAAGATTGATTTTGAAGTGTAGGTTTTACAAAACTAAGCTTATCAGGATTTACAAAAACCAATCTCTGTGCTACAAGGTTGTAACTTTCGTCCAAAATAGCTAATTGCAAAATTCCATTTTTTCCTTCAAAAATAGCTGACGGAATGCTACTTGAAATTTCTGAAGATGTATTTTTAATATTCGCTTTATAAGCCAAATGATTATTAATGGTACCTACAATTTTGTAATTCTGTAAACCTTGAGGGAGGTTAGCACTTTTAAGAATGTATTTTATGCCATCTTTATTATTCTCTACACGCAAATTAATACCTTTTTCTGTAACAATTGGCAAATCCAAAGTCTGTTGATTAGATTTTTTATCTTCGACAATAACTTTATAATTCGCACCTAATTTGGGAGTCAAATTGAATGTCGCAACATTTTGGTCTAAGTTTTTAAAACTCGCTAGTTTATCTTTGGGATGATCTGCATCTATAACATAGCCGCTCCAATCAGATGGTAGTACTCCAGCTGAAGATAATCGGACAGAAAATTTTGAAGATAATCCATTAACAAAAGTTCCTCCTTCGGGAGATGCATTAGCAATCCATTGTGTATTGGCACTGCGTTCTAACTTCTGTGGAGAAGATGGATTATATACGGTAATAGGCTTCATCAACTGGAAATCCTCACTAAAGTTAGCCATCCAAGGTGTATAAGCTCTTATAAAATATGCATTTTCTTTAGCGTCATCTTTTAAAGTAAAATTACCACTGGCTTCTCCATTAACAAGCAAAAGGGTTTTAGAACCTATTAATTTTTTGTCGTTGTCATATAATTCTACAAATAATGTTGAAGATATCGAGGTAAGATCATAACCTTCAAATACAAAGGTTTTAAACCAAATATTATCGCCTGCCACATACTGTTCTTTATCCGTAAGGATGTATATTTTTTCTTGAGCATAATTTTTTTCAAGATTTTGAATGGCTCTGTCTAATTTGTCCTGTGCAGATACTTGTAAACCGAATGCTATAAGAAGAAATACTATAGTTTTTTTGCTCATAATTTTAGTTGTGATTAAGATACCCAATTTAATTATTTTTAAAGGGAATGGCAATGATTTTAGATTATTTTAACTAAAAAAAAGCCTCAATACTAAAATTAGATTGAGGCTTGATATTATTAATCTTATTTGTTGAGATTATATCCCGTCTATAATTTCATTAAGAACGGTACTTGGTCTCATGGCTGCATAAGTTTTGTAAGTGTCAGGTCTATAATAACCATCAATATTTTGAGGTTTTCCTTGTACATCAATTAACTCTGCGTTAATCACTTCTTCGTTTTCTTGTAACGCTTGTGCGATTGGAGAGAATTGTTTAGCTAGTTCTGTATCTTTTGTTTGTTTAGCCAAAGCTTCAGCCCAATACATTGCTAGGTAAAAATGAGAACCTCTGTTGTCAATTGTTCCTAACTTTCTACCTGGAGATTTGTCTGTTGCTAAGAATTTAGCATTCGCTTCATCCAAAGCATCGGCTAACACTTGAGATTTAGTATTATTTTGAGTTTGAGCCAGATGTTCTAAAGATGCTTGAAGAGCTAAAAATTCTCCTAAAGAATCCCATCTTAAGTAACCTTCTTCTATAAATTGTTCAACGTGTTTTGGGGCAGAACCTCCAGCACCAGTTTCGAATAAGCCACCACCATTCATCAACGGAACGATAGAAAGCATTTTAGCAGAAGTTCCTAATTCTAAAATTGGGAAAAGATCTGTTAAATAATCTCTCAGTACGTTACCAGAAACCGAAATGGTATCTTTTCCTTCTCTAGCTCTGATTAACGTTTCTGTCATTGCATCTTTAACATCAAGAATCTCGATCACAAGATCTGTAGTGTCATGATCTTGAAGATATTTTTCAACCTTTTTGATCATTTCTCTATCGTGAGCTCTACCTTTATCTAGCCAGAAAATAGCTGGTGTATCGGACAATCTTGCTCTGTTAACTGCTAATTTTACCCAATCTTGAATAGGCGCATCTTTGGTCTGACACATTCTGAAGATATCTCCGTTTTCTACTTTTTGAGAAAGAAGAACATTTCCATTTTCGTCTACAACTTCAATTGTTCCATCTCCAGCAGCTTGGAAGGTTTTGTCGTGAGAACCATATTCTTCAGCTTTCTGAGCCATTAATCCAACGTTAGGCACAGATCCCATAGTTGTAGGGTCTAATTTTCCGTGCGCTTTCATATCATCAATTACAGACTGATAAAAACCAGCGTAAGAACGATCCGGGATAATACAAACTGTATCTTCTTCGTTTCCATCTTTGTTCCACATTTTTCCGCCACCTCTTACCAATGCAGCCATAGATGCGTCTACGATGATGTCAGAAGGAACATGGAAGTTGGTAATACCTTTGTCAGAGTTAACCATTGCAACTCTTGGTCCATTAGCTAGAGCAGTTTCTATATCAGCTTTGATATCGGCTTCTTGCGCATTCCCTTTGATTTTATCAAAAAGATCAGCAAGACCGTTGTTAGGATTAACATCTAAAGATTTGAATGTTTCAGCATATTTAGCAAAAACATCTTTAAAGAACGTTTCTACAATTGCTCCGAAAATAATAGGATCAGAAATCTTCATCATAGTCGCCTTAAGGTGAGCAGATAGAAGAACGTTTCTGTTTTTGGCCTCATCTATTGCTGTCTGTACAAAAGCTCTCAATGCATTAAGATTCATTACAGAAGAGTCGATAACCTCACCTGCTAGAAGAGGTGCGAAATCTTTCAATAAAGATTCTGCGCCATCATTTCCTTTGAAAACGATTTTATATTGTGTAGCATTCTCAAGCGTTGTAGAAGTTTCGGTTCCGTAGAAATCTCCGTGATCCATGTGAGCAACGTCGGTTTTGCTATCAGACGCCCAATTTCCCATTCTGTGAGGATTGGCTTTAGCATAATTTTTAACAGCTTTAGGCGCACGTCTGTCAGAGTTTCCTTCTCTTAATACAGGATTTACAGCACTTCCTAATACTTTAGCATATTTAGCTTTGATTGCTTTCTCGTCGTCATTTTTAGGTTCTGCAGGATAATTAGGAACTGCGAAACCTTTAGCTTGTAATTCTGCAATTGCCGCATCTAATTGTGGTGCAGAAGCAGAGATGTTAGGTAACTTGATGATATTAGCATCTGGCTGAGTCGCTAATTGACCAAGCTCTGTTAATGCATCACCTATTTTTTGATCTTCTTTTAAAAATTCTGGAAAATTAGCCAGAATTCTACCAGAAAGTGAAATGTCTTTTGGTACAATATCAATGTTAGCAACTGACGTAAAGGCTTTTACAATTGGTAAAAATGAATGAGTTGCCAACATTGGCGCTTCATCCGTTAACGTGTAAATAATTTTTGAATGATCTGACATTATATGATTCTTTTTTATTAGAATTGAATGACAAAAATAAGCATAATTATGCGAAATTGAGAATCCTAAAGAATGATTTTGTGCCTAATCTTAAGGATTAAAGTTAAATTTTCTTAAATAATAAATCTTGATTTCTAATATTGAAAACTTAGGCTTAAATTTGATGAACTAAATTTATAAAAATGGCAGATATTACCTTTAAAGGAAATCCAATTCATACAGTAGGACAGTTACCAGAAGTTGGTACTGAGGCTAAAGATTTTACTTTGGTTGCTTCTGATTTATCAGAGAAAAAATTATCAGATTATCAAGGGAAAAAAGTAGTTTTAAATATTTTCCCAAGCATTGATACAGGTGTTTGTGCTGCATCAGCAAGACAGTTTAACAAAGAGGCTAGTTCTTTAGAAAATACTGTTGTTATTAACGTGTCCAAAGATTTGCCTTTTGCACTTAATCGTTTTTGCGCGGCAGAAGGTCTTAATAATGTAGAGGTTTTATCAGACTTCCGTGGTAGATTTGGTGAAGATTATGGAGTAACTTTGCTGGATTCTCCACTTCATGGTTTATTAAGTAGAGCAGTGGTTGTCCTTGACGAAAACGGAAAAGTTGTGTACACAGAACAAGTGTCAGAAATAGGACAAGAACCTAATTATGATAACGCAATTAATGCGGTGAAATAATAAGAAATTAAATTATTTTTTTTGAGTGAAGTATCGATGATGCTTCACTTTTTATTTTTCTAAAGGTAAAGGCAGCTCCATGCTAAGCTTTACAATGTCTAGTGTTACAAATGTTTTAAACTGTTTCATATTTTTATTATTAAAGAAAATTTTACGGGTTAATTTCTCGTATTCATGCATGGATGGTACGATTATAATCAGCATAAAATCAGCATTTCCTGTTACGTAATAACACTGTTGTACTTCTGGAGTATTGAGGAAGATTTCTTTAGCTTCGTCTATTAACGCTATTTTTTCTGTATTAAGTTCTACTTCTACAAAAAGAGTAATGAGATTCCCTAATTTTTCGCGGTTAATAATAGCAATATCTGATTGAATGATATTAAGTTCTCGCATTTTTTTGATCCTTCTTTGTACTGCTGCTGCTGATAAACCAATGGTTTCGCCGATGTTACGTTGTGGTGTAAGATTATCTTCTTGTAAGATTTGTAGAATTTTCAAATCAAATTGATCTAGTTCTTTCATTCTTTTATTAATTAATATGAAACAAAATTGCATTTATTAGCCCAAATTTAATGAAAAAGCCAATGTATAATGAGATATTTTTGCAAAAAAAATATTCCATGAACATTCAAAATAATCAATTGACAAGAGGTTTTGTTTTAGCAATTTTAGCAGCATTACTATGGGGATTGTCTGGTACATTTGCACAATTCTTATTTCAACAGCGTGGAGTTAATGTAGAGTGGATGATTACAGTAAGAATGCTTTGTTCTGGTATTATTTTGTTAGTTTTTCCTTTGGTTAAAGGTAATAAAGATCTTTTTGGTATTTGGAAAAATAGAAAAGATATTGTAGAGTTGGTGCTTTTTAGCTTAATAGGAATGTTAACGGTGCAGTATACTTATTTTGCCACAATCAAATATTCTAATGCTGCAACAGCAACGGTTTTACAGTATTTAGGACCTGTAATTATTGCGATTTTTCTAAGTATTAAAAGCAGGAAATCGCCGGATATTTGGCAAATAATTTCAATTGTGTTAGCCGTTGTTGGGACGTTTCTGTTGGTGACGCATGGTAATATTAATTCTTTGAATATCTCAAAGCAAGCTTTGTATATGGGGATTGCTTCGGCTTTTAGTCTAGCAATTTACACACTTCAACCAATGGCATTACTTCGTAAATATAATTCTTCTGTTGTGATTGGTTGGGCGATGGTTCTGGGAGGCTTGGCATTTTCTTTTGTAAAATCTCCTTTTTCTGTAGAAGGAGTTTGGGACTTTAGCGCCTATATTTCTGCAGGATTTATAATCGTTTTTGGGACATTAGTAGCATTTTATGCTTATCTGACAGCGGCTCAGATTATTGGAGGACAAAAGACGAGTTTGTTAGCTTCTGCAGAACCATTATCTGCAACAATTGTTGCTGTGCTTTGGCTTAATGTTCCGTTCTTATTAATGGATTGGATTGGAAGTGCTTTTATCGTGTCTACAATTGTTCTGCTAGGTATAAAAAAGTAATACTATTTAAGTTTAGATAAAAAAAAGACTATCAAATTGATAGTCTTTTTGCTTTATGATGTTTTAGTAATTTCGGTAGATTTATTTTGTTTTTCTATTTTTCTATAAACGTATCCTGACATAAGTACACTTACTTCATATAGTAATAAAAGTGGCAATGCCGCAGCCATCATGCTTAATACGTCTGCTGGTGTAATAATCGCTGCAACAACCATTATTAGTACAATCGCATGACGACGGTAGGTTTTAAGGAATTTAGGCGTTAATATGCCGATAGATGTTAATACATAGACAATAACAGGGAATAAAAATACAACCCCCATCCCTAATACGACTTGTAAAAATAATGTAGTGTAATCACTAAGATCAAATAATTGTACAATATTATCGGAAACCGAAAATAATAATCCAAAATTAATGGCTAATGGTAAGATTAAATAATAACCACACAACACGCCAGCCATAAATAAAATCCAAATAGCATTAATATAAAATAATGAATTTTTCTTTTCTTTTGCCATTAAGGCAGGGCTTATAAATCGCCATATTTCCCAGATAATATAAGGGAAAGCCAATATAATTCCACCAAAAATAGAAACAGCCATCATGACATTAAACTGCTGAAACAATTGCTTCTGTTGGATTTTAAAAGTATCAGGCAGTACGATGCTGTCGTGATCGGTAAACATTCTTGAGAAATAATTAATAATTCTGAATGTAGGGAAGTTATTATTAGTAGGACCAAAGAAAACGTGATCCATAATCCAATTGACATTAAAGCCAACAATTAGTGCGCCAACAACGATAGCCAAAATAGCGCGTACAAGATGCGCTCTTAATTCTCCAATGTGTCCAAGGAAGGACATTTCTTTTTCTTCAGACATTATGTATTACTTCAGGTTCAGGATAATTTGCGAAGTTAATCAATTCAGAAAAATAAATCTTTAATTATGTGATAAATCATAAGCTTAATTAATACCTTCGTCTAGAAGTGTATGCAGATCTATGATCCCATAGTATTTTTCTTTATCCGTGACGATTAATTGCCCAATATTGTTTTGTTTCAGGATTAGCAAGGCATCTTTAGCCAATTGATATTTATCAATACTTTTAGGGTTTTTGCTCATAATGTCTTTAGCAATAACTTTAGAAACATCGTCTTGATTAAGAAGCATTCTTCTAAGATCACCATCAGTAATTACACCTAATATAGTGTCATTCTCTACGACCGTAGTAATACCGTGTTTAGACGCGCTTATTGAGATAATAATTTCTCTGATATTAGCATTTTCTGTAACTTCGGGTTTGTGTTGAGAGACAAATTGACTTACTTTGGCAGTAAGATTCTTGCCAAGACTTCCACCAGGATGAAATTTTGCAAAATCCGTATCTTTAAAATCTTTAAGTTCCATAAGACAAACCGCTAAAGCATCACCTAGAGCCATTTGTATAGTTGTAGAACTTGTTGGAGCTAATCTGTTAGGGCAGGCTTCTTTGTCTATGTGAGTATTAAGAATAATATCAGACACTTCAGCTAATTTACTGTTTGGGTTACCTGTCATTCCTATTAATGTAGCCGAATAATCTTTAAGAAACGGAAGGAGATTAACAATTTCTGATGAGTTACCAGAGTAAGAAATACATAAGACAATATCTTGCTTTTGGATCACGCCAAGATCTCCATGGATAGCTTCTGCAGCATGCAAAAACTGAGAAGGTGTACCTGTAGAGTTAAGGGTCGCAACAATTTTGTTAGCGACGTGTGCAGATTTTCCTATGCCTACAATAATTAATTTTCCTTTTGCATTATTGATAATTTTTACGGCATTTTCAAAGTTTTCGTCTAAGCGATCTCGTAAAGACTCTAGTTCTGATATTTCTATGGATAAAGTTTTTTTAGCTAAAGAAAGGATGTTCATAATTTTAAATTGATGCTTAGTATTAAAAATTTTCAAATAAACTTTTTATTTCTTAAATTGAGCCGTTAATTGACTCTTAACCAAAATTGGATAGCAAAATTCAATTTTAAAAGAATTTTGTGATAATAACAATATGTTACTTGTCTATTAACATCAATACTATTGATTAGAAAAGATTTCTTATTATTGATATTATTGTTTAACTTTGATTGGATGCAAATTTAGCAAACTAAATTATAGGATGGATACAAAAAGCCTCAACTTATCTGCAGAACTAAAAAAATACTTTGGTTTCTCAAAATTTAAAGGGCAACAAGAACTAATTATAAAAACATTGTTATCAGGGCAAGATGTTTTTGTATTAATGCCAACAGGTGGTGGGAAATCGTTGTGTTATCAACTTCCAGCACTTATTTCTGAGGGGACAGCCATTGTTGTTTCTCCTCTAATTGCTTTGATGAAAAATCAAGTAGATGCAGTTAATGGTCTTTCTGACAAAAATGGCGTTGCACACGTGCTTAATTCTTCACTTAATAAAGCTCAGGTAAAACAAGTTTTTGATGATATAAAAAGCGGTGTTACCAAGTTGTTATATGTAGCACCAGAATCATTAATTAAGGAAGATTACGTTGAGTTTTTAAAAGAGGTGAAGATATCTTTTGTAGCCATCGATGAAGCACACTGTATTTCAGAATGGGGACATGATTTTCGTCCAGAGTATCGTAATCTAAAAGGGATCATAGATAAAATTGCTCAAGTACCAGTTATTGCATTAACAGCTACGGCAACGCCCAAAGTACAAGATGATATCCAAAAAACTTTGGGGATGAACAACGCTTTGGTTTTTAAAGAAAGCTTTAACAGAGCTAATTTATTTTACGAAATAAGACCTAAGGTTAACGTTGATAAAGAAATTGTAAAATTTATCAATCAACGAAAAGGAAAATCAGGTATTGTCTATTGTCTAAGTCGAAGAAAAGTCGAAGAGTTTGCGCAACTTCTTCAGGTTAATGGGATTAATGCCTTGCCGTATCATGCAGGATTAGACCAAAAAACAAGAATGGCTAATCAGGACAAATTCTTGATGGAAGAAGTAGATGTTATTGTTGCAACTATTGCCTTCGGGATGGGGATTGATAAGCCAGACGTAAGATTTGTAATTCATTATGATATTCCAAAATCATTAGAAAGTTACTACCAAGAGACGGGTAGAGCAGGACGTGATGGAGGAGAAGGTTATTGCCTAGCATTTTATGATCCTAAAGATATTGAGAAACTTGAAAAATTCTTAGCTCAAAAACCTGTGTCTGAAAGAGAAATAGGTTTGCAATTGCTTAATGAAGTCGTAGGCTATGTAGAAACTTCTATGAGTAGACGCCAATATTTATTATACTATTTCGGAGAGCAATTTGATCCCGAGAATGGAGAAGGCGCCAAGATGTGCGATAACTCTACCAACCCTCCTAAGCTTAAAGAAGCATCAGATGATCTTAAGAAAGTTTTAGAATTAATTAAGTTTTTGGGAGAGAAATTTAAGACCAAAGATTTAATATCTATTATAGCTGGCAAAGAAACGGCAGTAACTAAGTCTTATAAATTAGAGCAATCTAAATATTTCGGTTTTGGGAAGTCAGAAAGCGATAACTATTGGAAATCTATCATAAGACAAGCCACCGTACAAGATTATCTCAAAAAAGATATAGAAACTTATGGCGTACTAAAATTCTCCCAAAAAGGATTAGATTTATTAGAAGGGAAGAATAAAGTCAATTTCTTTATCGCAGAAGATAGAGAGTACGACTTAGCACAGACCAAAGCAGAAAGTGACCAAGTACAGGTGCAATCTGGAGGAAGTCTAGATCAGGTTTTGTTCGGGCAGCTTAAAGAATTAAGAAAGAAAATTGCTCAGAAGTTGGGCATTCCGCCGTACACTGTTTTTATGGATCCAAGTTTGGAAGATATGACGGTACAATATCCAATTACACTAGACGAGATTGCAAAAGTCTATGGCGTTGGAGAAGGTAAAGCCAAAAAATATGGTAAAGACTTTGCAGATTTTATTAAAAAATATGTTGATGATAATGGCATAGAAAGAACTCAAGATATGGTCTTGAAGCAAGTCGCTAACAAATCGAGCCATAAAGTTTTTATTATCCAAAGTACTGATAAAAAGATTGACCTAGAAGATATTGCTAGAGCTAAAAATCTTACTATTAATGAGCTTCTCAAAGAAATGGAAGCCATCGTCTATCAAGGTACAAAACTTAATATTAATTATTATATAGAAGAAAACTTTGACGAAGATATCGTTGATGACTTTATGGAGTTCATGAAAGAATCAGAAAGTGATAGCATGAAGGTTCTCCTAAGCGAGTTTGGCGACGATCTAAGTGATGAAGAAGTAAGAATGCTAAGAATAAAATTTATTAGTGACGTTGCTAATTAATTTTTTTTAATTGATATAAAAAAATCCCTTTCTAATTATTTTGGAAAGGGATTTTTATGTTTTGTAATAAGTGTATTATATTTTCAACAATAAATATGATAAAATCCGTTTTTTTTATAAATTAGCAGAGATGAAAAAAAAATCGATAATTTTTATACTTCCAGATTTAGAAAGTGGCGGCGCAGAGAGGATTGTCACAACCATTGCCAATCACTTGCCTCGCGAAAAATTTGACCCAAAAATCATGTTGCTTCGTAAAGAAGGCGCTTACCTCAATATCGTAAAAGATGACGTAGAAATTATTGATCTTAAGGTCCAAAGAATTAGGAATTCTCTTTTGCCAATTTTAAAGGAAATTAGACAAAGAAAACCAGATATTGTATTTTCTGGATTTGGAGAAGTTAACGCCTACTTATCGATTTTTATTCGCCTATTTCCGAAAACTAAATTCATCGCTCGCGAGACTAACGTAGTTTCTCAGCATGTCACGAGAAAGGAAATTAGATTCTTCTATAAATTCTATAAAAATTATCACAAAATTATCTGCCAAAGCGATGATATGCTACATGATTTGGTTGATAATTTTAAACTAAATACTCAACAATTAATCAAAATAAATAATCCTGTTGATTTTGATTTCATCAATGAAAAGTTGGCTGTTTCTACACGACCAGAAAGTTTTAGCTATGATAAAAAAAATATTGTTGCCATTGGTAATCTATCTTCCAGAAAAGGATTTGATAATTTGTTAAAGGTTTTTTATCATCTTAAAACAGCCAATGTTCATCTTCATATTTTGGGCGACGGACGAGATAAAGAATTGTTGAATGAAATTAAACATGATTTAGACCTTAACAATGTTACGTTTTATGGACGGCAAGACAATCCTTATCAGTTTTTGAAATTTGCAGATTTGTTCATTTTATCCTCTCGTTATGAAGGTTTTCCTAATGTTTTGTTAGAAGCAGGAGCGTGCGGAGTCTATGCCTTAGCCAATAACTGCCCAGGTGGGATTAATGAGATTATAAAAGATCATGTTAATGGAGAAATTTCTGATATAGAACATCATAAAGCTTTTTCTGAAGAAATATTGAGAATTGTACATCAGGATCATCCCAAAGAAGCGATTGTAGAATCTATTAAATCAAGATTTTCTAAGGATATTATTTTGGATAAATATGAAAATGTTTTAATGGATATTATGAAGAAGTAATTGGAGGATTTGCGTTTTGGATTCTTATTTTCTTACATTTGAACTTTATTAAAATCAATAATAATAGATGAATAAAATTCCCCAAATTGGATGCGCTTGTGAAAAACCGACTCTTAGCTACACAGAATTCAGAAGTTCTGAGTTAGGCATAGATCATACCAACGGAAGAGATGCAGAAGTAACAATCCAGCAGTGCAAATTTTGCCAGAGAATATGGATTCATTATTTTGTTGAATTTGAAAGTTTCCCCAATTCAGGAAGATGGTACAAAGGGATTGTTTCTAAAAAAGATAGAGCACGAATAACACCAGAAAATGCAATCGAATTTTTGGAAAGCCTTCAATGGTATGTCTATGGAGGTCTTTATTTTGAAAGTTCGGCGAAACTTGGTAAAGGGAAAATCAATTTTGATTTGTGATACTTTTGTAAGTGTAAGGAACTTTTCTAATGCTTATTTTTAGGATTAAAATATATTGAGTGAGTGGAAAAGTAAAGTA
Organism: Chryseobacterium electrogenes; assembly: GCF_053553015.1. NCBI lineage: Bacteria > Pseudomonadati > Bacteroidota > Flavobacteriia > Flavobacteriales > Weeksellaceae > Chryseobacterium > Chryseobacterium electrogenes. The sequence goes on from NZ_JBNPPB010000002.1 coordinate 785,110, forward strand.
AGATCAGTCATTTTATTGTTTTTAAGGTTTAATCATAAACTTTATACGTCTAATATGAAATTTGATAAATCTCACTTTCTCACTTAGTAATTAATCGTTAAATTTGTAGGAATTAAAGAGATAATAATTAACAAATTAATATAATAACATGAGTCAATTCGATGTTACCGTAATAGGTTCAGGTCCAGGCGGATATGTTGCTGCAATTAGAGCGGCGCAATTAGGTTTCAAAACTGCAATTATTGAGAAATATCCTACTTTGGGCGGTACTTGCCTTAACGTAGGTTGTATTCCGTCAAAAGCTTTATTGGACAGCTCTGAGCATTTTGAACAAGCGAAACACGATTTTGCAAACCACGGCATTATCATTAATGAGCCACAAGCGGATATCGCAAGAATGATCGCTCGTAAAAACGAAGTTGTAGAGATGACCACCAAAGGAATTAATTTCCTAATGGACAAAAATAAAATTACCGTTTTTGAAGGTGTTGGAAGTTTTGAATCTGCTACACAAATTAAAGTAACTAAGAATGATGGTTCTTCAGAAACAATCGATTCTAAATATACCATTATCGCAACGGGATCTAAGCCATCTAGTTTGCCATTTATCACTTTAGATAAAGAAAGAGTAATTACATCTACAGAAGCACTTAACCTTAAAGAAATCCCAAAACATCTTGTTGTTATCGGTGGTGGTGTAATTGGTCTAGAGTTGGGTTCTGTCTATTTAAGATTAGGATCTCAGGTAACTGTGATTGAGTTTATGGATAAGATTATTCCTGGTATGGATGGATCTTTGTCTAAAGAATTACAAAAAGTCTTGAAAAAACAAGGTATGAAATTCATGCTTTCTACTGCTGTTGCTGGTGTAGAAAGAAATGGAGATTCTGTAAAAGTTACGGCTAAAGATAAGAAAGGAGAAGAAGTTGTTGTAGAAGGTGATTATGTATTAGTTTCTGTTGGTAGAAAACCTTATACAGAAGGACTTGGACTAGAGAAAGCTGGTGTAGAATTGGACGAAAGAGGTCGCGTGAAAACTAACGATCACTTACAGACTAATGTTTCTAATATCTACGCAATTGGAGATGTTGTTGCTGGTGCAATGTTAGCGCACAAAGCGGAAGAAGAAGGAACTTTTGTTGCTGAAACTCTAGCAGGTCAGAAACCTCATATCAATTATAACCTGATTCCTGGTGTTGTTTATACATGGCCAGAAGTTGCTGGTGTTGGTAAAACAGAAGAGCAGCTTAAGGAAGAGGGTGTTGCTTATAAAGTTGGTAATTTCCCAATGAGAGCATTAGGAAGAAGCCGAGCTTCTGGTGATACAGATGGTTTTGTAAAGATTATTGCAGACGAGAAAACAGATGAGGTTCTTGGTTTCCATATGATTGGAGCAAGAGCTGCCGATCTAATTGCAGAAGGAGTTACCGCGATGGAATTCCGTGCAAGTGCTGAAGATATTTCTAGAATGTCTCATGCGCACCCAACTTATGCAGAAGCTATTAAAGAAGCTGCTTTGGATGCTACAGGAAAGAGAGCTTTACACATGTAAGGTTTTTGACATAATATTATTGAAAGAGAAGTTAATAAACTTCTCTTTTTTTTTATGCTTTTATATGATAATTATTTTTTATGGCATGATTCATGACATAATATAATTTATAAATTACAAAACTATGAAAAGTATTTTTACTTCGATGTTAATTGCTATTAGTATATCTGGTTTTGCACAAGAAGCCGGTAAAGCTGGTGAATTCCTTAAAAATGAAGCTTCTAAAACAGAGCTAAATACGCAAAAATCAGATAAAGGTTTTAGAAATAATAAGTCGTCTAACAATCGTAATTCTAATAATCAATCAGGAGCTTTGGATAACTCTGGTTTCCGAAATCCTAATAACTCTGGCAATAATAATTCTTCTTCTTCTGGGCAGACTTCTGGCTATCGGTGGAATCAGAATTTTGGCTATTCCGAAGTATTCTTAAGAATCCCTGAATATGGATATTTTACTGTAGAAATAGGAGACCAGACGATAAGTAATGCTTCTGGAAAATTTCGTTTTTTTGATTTAGACTCAGGTCGTATGCCAATTTCAATTTATCAAGATGGATTTCTTATTTACAGAACGCAATTATCAGTGTCTAATAATAACAGAATCGTTCTAGATTTCTTTACCCATAATGGATTATATCTTTTAGATTCTTATCCGATAAAAGGGCAGACATACGGTTTTAATCAATGGGATGATGTCTGGAATAATCCTTATAACAACGGTTGGGGTAATTCTAATCCAAGTAATGTAATGAATAATCAGAGCTTTTCTCAGTTTATGACTACGATGAAAAGAGAAGCTAGTTTTGATAATAATAAAAAAGACTTTATTCTACAACAACTGAGAACTACGCAATTTACGTCCAAGCAAATTGCTGAAATGTTAACTGAATTTTCTTTTGATACTAATCGCTTAGAATTGGCTAAGCAACTTTTTAACTCATGTGTAGATCGTAATAATTTCTTTATTGTTTTTGATGCTTTTACGTATCAGAGGTATAAAGATGATCTTATGAAATTCATTTCAAAATCTTAATATTCAAGAGAAGCTTTTTAGTTTCTCTTTTTTATTGTAAAATTAAATTATTGATAATCAAGCTATTAATTGCTTAAGTTTATCAATTCATACTATTTCGGTATGAAATGTTTGTTTTTTTATTAAAACTGTTTTACATTTGCACCATGATAATGCAATATTGTTGTTAACTTATTAAGAAAGATGGAGGGAGTTAACCCTTAGAAGTCTTAACAACCTGCCAATTAGGTAAGGTGTTTCATTTAACCTTGAAAAAGGATAGATAAGTAAGATCAGTTCATTTTTATTTTTATAGATATAATTTGATATCCTCTTTCTGTCTTTCTGGAAGAGGTTTTTTTATGGTCAAAAAATTTAAAAAATATAACAAAAATGAATTCAAATTCTAAAAAGAACAAAATTTACTCAGTGACAAGCGCTGTTGTTTTTTTTGCGGGCTTAGGGACTTTCTCTGGTCAAGAGATCGTGGCTAAAAAAGATTCTATACAACAAAATAATATAGAAGAGGTTGTTGTCGTAGGTTCTAGAAGCGGTGGACGATCTAAGGCTGATAGTCCAGTTGCAGTAGATGTTTTTAATATCAAAGAAGCTTCTGTAAGCCTGCCACAGACTAATATTAATCAAATTCTTAACAGTATAGCTCCCTCTTTTACGTCCACTATTCAGACTAATGCAGATGGTACGGATCATCTAGATCCTGCGCAATTAAGAGGTCTTAGTCCGGATCAGGTTTTGGTTTTAGTTAATGGTAAAAGAAGGCATACGTCTGCATTGATTAATGTTAATGGTTCTCCAGGAAGAGGGACAGTAGGGACGGATCTTAATGCTATCCCAGCTTTTGCGCTTAATAAAATTGAAGTTTTGCGTGATGGCGCATCTGCACAATATGGATCTGATGCTATTGCCGGTGTGATGAATTTAATCTTAAAAAAAGATACAGGAAAATTAACAGGACAACTTAATTATGGTGGATATCTTACACCAACAGCTAACGATCATACAGGTAATTTTGATGGGCAACAATATCAGTTAGATCTTAATTACGGGAATAAAATTGGAACTAAAGGTGGTTTTTATAACGTGACCTTATCTTCTCAATTTCGAGAGCCAACAACTAGAGCGGGTGTAGAAAGTGGTGCTTTGTATAATGCCTACAATGCAATTGAAAAAAGAGCGCTTAATGATGGAGTTAATTTGTCTTCTTTGTTTTCTAACATTAATAATACGCCCAATTCTCAGCAGTTAATAGATTACATCAAGCAATATGCGCCAAAGGTGGGATATTTTAACCAGGCATTACAAAATAATATTCAGAATGCGACGAGTATTTCTGCTTTGCAAGGTTTGTTAAAAGGCGATGTTACTAATCAGGAATTGGCATATCGCGGATTAGAAAGAAGAGATTTTAATATGCAAGTTGGACAGTCTAAGCTTAACAATCAACAAGTTTTTGCAAATATAGAAGTGCCTCTTAATGATGATTGGAAGGTTTATACTTTTGGTGGTTATGGCATAAGACATGGTAGTTCTGGAGGATTTTATAGACGTCCAAATCAAGCGAGAACATTTACAGGATTATATCCGGATGGTTATCTGCCTAATATTGTAACGGATATACAAGATGTGTCTTTATCTTCTGGGATCAAAGGAGAATGGAGTGGCTGGAATGTTGATTTGAGTAATACTTTTGGTCAAAATAGTTTCGACTATACGATTAAAAATACTGGCAATACGAGCTTGAGGTTTGCAACTCCTAATAGTTTTAAGGCGGGAGGATTACAATTTTTACAAAATACTGTTAACTTAGATTTCAGTAAGAATTTTGATGTTTGGTCTGGGATTAATGTAGCTTTTGGAGGAGAGCAGCGCCATGAGAATTTTAAGATTACACCAGGCGAAGCGGCTTCTTACACGGCTTATGATATTTTCGGGAATCCACAGACGGCTGCAACACCAGCTAATCAAAAGCCAACAGATTTTTTTGGAGCTGCTTTGGCAGGAGGATCACAGGTTTTTGCAGGATTTAGAGATGCTAACAGAACTGATAGAAGCAGAAACTCTTATGCAGCTTACGCAGATGTAGAATTTAATTTCACCAATTGGTTATTGGTAGATGCTGCAATTAGATATGAGGACTATTCGGATTTTGGGTCGACATTTAATTATAAATTGGCATCAAGAATTAAGTTAACAGATCATCTTAATTTCAGATTTGCTGGATCTACGGGTTTCCGTGCACCATCAATTCACCAGATTTATTATAATACAACATCTACTTTATTTTCTGATGGTGTCTTGAAGGAAGTAGGGACTTTTAGTAATGATTCTTATTTCGCTACAACTTTCGGAATTCCGAAACTCAAACAAGAAACGTCAAAATCTATCAGCACAGGTTTTACATATAAAATTCCGAGTCTTAATTTGAACATCACAGCAGATGCTTATTTTATCAGAATCGATGATCGTATTGTATTAACGGATCAATTTAATAGACCAACTGCAGAACAGATTTTGGTTAACCCTAGTCTACAAGGACTTCAACAAAAATTTGATGAAGCGGGTGTTACTGCCGCGCAGTTTTTTGCCAATTCTATAGATACAGAAACCAAAGGTCTTGATATTGTCATCAGCCATAATTACAGAACTGGCGCTGTAAAACTGAATAATGATTTTGCGATTAACCTTAATAAAACCAGAAAAGTTGGTGATGTACATACCTCAGAAGGGCTTAGAAACCTTGGGTTAGAAAATACTTTTTTCTCAGAGAAATCTAGAGTATATCTGGAAGATTCTGTGCCAAAGATTAAAGCCAGTTTATCTCATAATATAAGTTGGAAAGATTTTAATTTTTACTTAAGAAATACTTACTTCGGGAAAGTGTGGGGCGCAGATATTATTAATGCTAATGTACTACCTTACGAGCATCAGTTAATTTCTGATAAAGTCATTACGGATATTTCTTTGGGTTATACCATTACAAAAAATGTTGGATTGACATTAGGTGTTAACAATTTGTTTGATATCTATCCAACTAAGAATTTACCACTTTCTAGTAATAACGATCAATTTGTTTATTCTAGATCGACTTCACAATTTGGACAAAATGGACGCTACGTCTTTAGTAGAGTTAATTTTACTTTTTAATTTTTATTATTGTTTTGATAAAGAGAGAGACTGCGGTTTCTCTCTTTTCTTTTTAGAGATATATTAGACAAAGTTCTTAACGTTAGTTAGAAACTTAATGCGCTTTAATTTTGATAAACAAACTTCTATATTTCACTTTTTTAGACAAAAAAAACCGATCGAATAATCAATCGGTTTAATATTTATATAAAATATAATTCTTATTTCTGCACTGGAGCTTGTGTTGCTGGAGCATTATTAGTTGGTGCTACAGGAGCTTCTTGTTTTGCTGGAGCTTTAGGAGCTTGTGTTGCTACTGATGGTTTCCCAGTCATTACAATGCTTAATAATATTAGTACAGCAATTGTAATACCCAAAGTCCAAGTTGCTTTCTCCATAAAGTCGTTGGTTCTTTGCACACCAAATGTTGCAGAAGATGTACCTCCGAATGTACCAGAAAGACCTCCACCTTTAGGGTTTTGTGCCATGATAATAATTACTAATAAGACGCAAGCGATCATTATTAATACCATAAAAAGCGTGAATATAGTGCTCATTTAATTTAAAATTTTGAATGGCAAATATAATCATTAAAAATTAATTAATGAAAGATATTCTAGATTTTATGCGATTTATTTATAATAATATATTGATGGATACAATGTTTTTTTGATATATTATAATCTTAATGATCTTTAAAATATAATTAATAAATTCGTAGAGAATTATAAAAAACAATTTCATGCAGTTAAAACATACGCTTTTTGCGTTAGCAGCGCCTTTTATGATGAATGCACAACACGTGATGACGCCAGAAATTTTGTGGACGCTTAACAAAATCGGTGTTCAGGCAGTTTCTCCAGATCAATCTTCTTTGATTTATAAGTTAAGTAAAACAGATCTCAAAACTGAAAAATCAGGTTCTGAATCTTATTTTCTTAATTTAATTAATAATACAGCAACAAAGGTAGATTTCCGGAAAAGAGCAATCATCCAATGGGATAAGAATGGCTTATATGCACAAGAAGGAGATAAGATTGTTGTTTCTAAAGATGCAGGGAAGACTTGGCAAGATTTCTATGCCGTGGATGGCGATGTAGAAAATGTTGTTATTTCTCCAGACGGTAAAAAAATAGCTTTTAGTAAGGCTGTTTTAGTAGAAAAACTTTTAGGGAAAGATAAATACAATGATACGCCTAAGTCTACTGCGCAGATCTATACAGATCTTAACCACAGACATTGGGATGCATGGAATGAAGGTAAATATAACCACGTTTTTGTAGTTAATATTTCTGAATCTGTTGATAAAGCTAAAGATCTTTTAGAAGGTAAAAAATACGATTCTCCACAGAAACCTTTTGGGGGAAGCGAAGATTTTATATGGAGTCCAGACTCTGCTGAGTTATTATACGTGACTAAAGCTAAAAGCGGCGCAGATTATGCACAAAGCACTAATACTGATATTTTTGCTTACAACTTAGCAACAGGTACAACTGTTAATCTTACAGAAGGTATGATGGGTTATGATGTTAACCCAAAATTCAGTAAAGATGGCAAGTCATTATTGTGGCAAAGTATGAAACGCGATGGTTACGAAGCCGACAAAAATGATATCATTATCATGGATTGGAAGACCAAAGCTAAAACTAATCTTACCAAAAATTGGGACGAGTCTGTTACAGGGGCAACTTACTGGAGCGAAGACGGAAAATCTATTTATTTCACTGCTGCTTACAGAGGTACAATACAATTGTTTTCTGTAGATGCTAAGTCTGCAAAAGTAGCTCAGGTTACCAATGGACAATTTGATGTTAATGGCATTATTGCTCAGACTAAAAATAACCTTATCGTTACCAGAGTAGATGTTAATCATAATGCAGATCTTTTTTCAGTTGAATTGAAGAAAGGCGCGATGAAACAAGTTACGGAGGTTAACAAAGAAACTTACGCCCAATTGTCTCAAGGGACATCGGAGCTGAAAATGGTTAAAACATCGGACGGAAAAGAAATGGGCGTTTGGTTCCATTATCCGCCTAATTTTGACCCGAATAAAAAATATCCAACCCTTCTATATTGTCAAGGAGGTCCACAATCTGCGTTAACACAATATTTCAGTGTTAGATGGAATTTTGGATTAATGACAGCTAATGATTATATCGTCGTGGCACCTAACAGACGCGGTATGCCAGGTTGGGGTACAAAATGGAACGAAGAAATCAGCGGTGATTGGGGTGGACAACCAATTAGAGATTATATTGCAGCGACAGATTTTGCTAAAACTTTGCCTTATGTAGATAACGATAGAGTAGCAGCAGTTGGTGCTAGTTATGGAGGTTATTCTGTATTTATGTTGGCTGGGATGCATGAGAACAGATTCAAAACCTTTATTGCACATGATGGATTGTTTGACATGACATCTTGGTATGGGACAACAGAAGAGTTATTTTTTGCTAACTGGGATCTTGGCGGTCCTTATTGGAAAAACCCTCAACCTAAAGCTTACACAGAATTTAATCCGATTAAAAAGGTTGCACAATGGAATAAGCCAATTATGATTATCCAAGGTGGTATAGATTTCCGAGTGCCTTATGAGCAGGGACAAGAAGCTTTCCAGGCGGCTAAATTAAAAGGACTTAAAACTAAATTTTTATATTTCCCTAATGAAAATCACTGGGTTTTACATCCTCAAAATGGATTGGTATGGCAACGAGAATTCTTTGATTGGTTAAAAGAAACTCTATAAAAGACTTATCTTAAATATATAAAAAGTGTTAGAAAATATCTAGCACTTTTTTATTTGACTAAATAATTAAAATATTAATTTCATAAATTGCCAATCAAAACCGAATTTTCAGAATGAAAAGATTCAATTTTCTCAAGCGTATCAATAACTGGGTTATTTACTTTATCCTGACAGCTGTTGTTATGGGAATTGCTGTTTCTTCTGTTATTTTAATTAATCAATTAAGATTACAAGAGAAAAAAAAGGTTGAACTTATAACTGCGGCACTTAAATCTTATTCTGACGATGAGGCTTCTGCAGACACTAAGTTTCAAGGATTGTATCTGGCGGTAATGCAGGAAAATACCAATATTCCTCTTATCGTGACAGATGAAAAACGAACGCCTTTTTTCCTGTCTAATATTCCAAAATCTATAGAAAATGACTCAATCAAGTTACAAAATTTGGTTAAAAAGATGGAGAAAGCTTCCGAGCCATTTGTCGTAGAACAGCCATTTGGTAAGAAGCAATTCGTATTTTATGATAATTCTGATTTACTTTATTATTTTACCATATATCCCTATGCGATTGCGTTATTTATAGGACTTTATTTGATGTTTTCTTTTTGGTTTTTGAGGATGCTCAAGAAAAAAGACGAGGGTTTTGTCTGGGCTGGATTAGCTAAAGAAACTGCCCATCAGATCGGGACACCATTATCATCTATGATTGGCTGGGTAGAAATCATGAAGCTAGAAAATGAAAACGGAATGGGCGTGAAAGAGCTTGAAAAAGATGTAGAACGTCTGAAAACAATTTCTGAACGATTTTCAAAAATAGGATCTATCCCAGAGCTTACAGATCTGGATATTAATGAGACTATGCAGGAGAATTTTAATTATATGAAAAGTAGAATTTCTACTAAAATCGAATTTAATTTTCAAAAAACATATGAGAAAATCCTCATCCCGCATAGTAAGATTCTTGTAAGTTGGGTGATAGAGAATCTTGTGAAAAATGCTGTAGATGCTATGAAGGGCGAAGGCAAATTGGATGTTTTGCTCTATAATAAAGGACGCAATGTGTATATTGATGTGGTAGATACAGGAATAGGAATGACAAAAAGCCAAGCGAGAAAGGTTTTCAAACCGGGATATTCTACCAAAAAAAGAGGCTGGGGATTGGGATTGTCATTAGCCAATCGTGTAATCCATGAGTATCACAACGGCGAGATAAAAGTTGTTAACTCTCAATTAGGAAAAGGATCTACCTTTAGGATTATTATGAAACTGCCTAAAGATGATGTATAAAAAATGTCGCATTCTGGTAAAGAGTGCGACATTGTTATAATTGCTAGAAATGTTTTAGTTCATTGGAACTTTAAATTGAGCGATAACTTTTTTATCTTTATTTAGAAAAGACAAATCTTCATTGTCAATTAAGAAAGATTTTGTTTCTGATAAAACTTTACCTAAGTCTTTTTCTGCAGACATATCTGAGCATGCCATTAGTGTTGACATAGCATTACCTATTTCTAATTGATTGTTAGGTTTGATTTTGAAAGCCCCATTCATCTGATTACAACCAGCAGTTGAAGTAAAGCGATTATCTTCATCTATAAATTGGATATAGCCTTCTCTTTTTGGCGATTTTTCTAAGTCAAATGCTTTTCCATACAAAGTCATAATTCTCCACTTTTTATTAAGAAGCGCAGCATTGTCTTTTGACAAAACATAATGATCAGCAAGGCTGCCTGTTATCTTTTTACCAGAAGTATCTAACATAGTAAGTGTATTTTCTCCAACAAAAAACTTAAGTGCTTGTCCTTTGCTATCTGACGGTTGCAAGGTAAATTGATTATCATTTTTGTCCCAAACATAATTGCCTTTTTCTTCTATTGAAGCTTTCTTACCAAGATAATCTTGTTTTAGAACATAGGTATTATCTTGATTAATATATATGATTGTTTTTTTACCTTCGCAATCTGCACATGGCAAAGTTCCTTGGTACATACCATCATAATCTAAAGAGTTTTTAGCATTGTGAGCATCTGCTATATCGCTTTTTACAGAATTGTTATTAGTATTGGTCATTTTACAAGATGTAAAACTTAGCATAAACAGACTAGCAAGTCCGATAGTTTTTAACGATTTTAAAGTCATTTGTGGAATCATAAGATTTATTTTGACACGTGTTAAACAAATATTATTCCTTTCTTTTAAAATGATTAATTAAATACAATTATATTTAATTAATCACCTTTTTTTTGAAATGATTATCTTTGCAAAATGATATCAAGCTTTTCCGATTTTGATTTACCAAAATCTCTTAATAATGCTTTAGAAAAATTAAACATTTCTGAGCCTACACCAATTCAGTTAAAAAGTTTTTCGCCGATTCTTTCCGGACGCGATGTAATGGGCATTGCGCAGACAGGTACGGGTAAAACGTTGGCGTATCTTTTACCGATTCTTAGAGAATACAAATACTCTAAAACTGATCAGCCAAAAATTGTTATTCTGGTACCTACCCGAGAATTGGTAGTGCAGGTAACGGAAGTTCTTAATCAGTTAACGGAAGAAATTAATGTTCGTGTTTTAGGAATTTATGGTGGTGTTAATATCAATACTCAAAAGAAGTTGGTGTATGCTGGTGTTGATATTCTAGTTGGTACACCTGGGCGTGTTATGGATCTTGGGATTGATAATGTTCTTCAGTTCAAAGATCTTAAGAAATTGGTGGTTGATGAGTTTGATGAGATGTTGAGTCTTGGTTTTAAAGGTCAGCTGACACATATTTTCACGATGATGAGTAGCAAACGTCAGAATATTTTGTTTTCTGCTACAATGACAGATCAAGTAGATGCAATGTTGAATGAGTATTTCAAAAATCCATTGGAGATTTCTTTGGCAAGATCTGGTACACCGTTGGAGAAGATTGCTCAATCTGCAATTCCTGTTGCTAATTTTAATACAAAGCTTAATCTATTAATTCACTTCTTGAAATCAGAAAATGATTTTGAAAAGATTTTGATTTTTGCTAATAATAAGAAACACGCAGATTTAATTTTCAATAAAATTAATGAAGAATTCCCTGGACAATTTGGAGTTATTCACTCTAATAAGTCTCAGAATTTCCGTCTTCGTACGATGGAAGAATTTAGTAATAACGAGCTAAGAGGTATTATCACAACGGATATTATGGCTCGTGGATTAGATATTCCGGATGTTTCTCACGTTTTCAATTTTGAGATTTCGGAAGTTCCGGAGCAATATATTCACAGAATTGGACGTACTGGTCGTGCGGATAAAGATGGTATTGCAATCAGTTTTTATACTCCAAAAGAAGCAACTTTTATTTTGGATATAGAATTGTTGATGGATAAAGAGATTCTTAAAGTAGATTTCCCAGAAGCGGTTAAGATTTCTGATATTAAAATTGAGTCTGAGAAAGAGGTTGTAAAAATGAAAAACCTTGTTAATGTTAAGCTTAATGAAGGTAATTCTGCATTCCATGAGAAAAAAGATAAGAATAAAAAGGTCAATCTAGGAGGACCAACAAAGCGTAAACCGCCTAAAACAAAACCTACAAACAGAGGTCAGCAAAAACAAAAAGCTAAAAAGAGAAAGTGAAAACTTCTTTAATAAACAAAAAGCTCTCAAAATTATCATATTATTTTGAGAGCTTTTTTTGTTTCAATATTACTTGAATTTCTTTAAAGCTAAATTTAAGTTTAGGGTTTTAAAAAAATCTTGAAATTCTGATAATTGATCTTTATTAATCTGATTTTGAACAATTTTAAGCTTTTTATCAGAGGTAATAAATGTGAAATCTCCAGCATAATAATTGACAGCTTTAATATCATCCAGTTTTATCTCTTTAGCTGGAATAGAATTGATTTTAAGTGTGTTGTCTGTGATTTCGAAATAGTTTTTACGAGATTCTAAAATATACAATATGATGTATGCAAGCCCTCCGGCTAGGGTAAGATAAGCATTCCATCTAAATTGTTTAATGCTCATGTAATAAGCTATGCTAAGTACAATCCAAAAAATCCCTAAAATTAAATTAGTATAAAGTCTCTTCTTAGAGTAAGCAACCTTCATTAGTCAATATTATTTTAGTTTCAAATTTAAGGATTTTTAATGAAAAATACTTAGCAATAGTTATTATGGTTTTTATGACAAAGTATTTCTATACGGCTATTTCTAGCACGAAGAGATTTTTTGCGCAATAATATTTTATATCCCTAGAAATGTAAATGCTTTAGTTGGTACAAAGGTTTTAGATGTTTCTCCCGCATAGGTTTCATTTTTACTTACGCTTAATCTTTTTACAGGCGCATTTTTGTTAAAGTCTAATTTTTTGAGATCAACCCAAAAAGTATTTGGAGTTTTAATCGTTTCAAAATAGTATACGAGGTTTTTTTGATCCGCTACAGATCTCCATCTTGTTGAAGATATATTAGGTTCTGCTTCTGAAGAAATACCGTAAGGGACAGAGCAATTTCTAATAACACTGAAAACACTTGCAACAGAAGTTCGCACATCCGCAGTCTGAGGGATAGCATTGATGTAGTAAGATGCTCTCGCAAACCGATCTGCTGCTCTGTTAGTCCCTGGTAACATTATGGTACCTGGGATGCCAAGCCAATATTTATTAATGGCTAATTGCTCATCAAAAGTAGGAGAGTTGGTCATTACTGTGTAAGAAGAATCATGATGTATTTTTAGTTTTCCTCCGATATACTCGAAGATGGCATTATCGCCTGATGCATCAGATATAGAAAGGTGTAGTGTAGTGAATTTTGTCGTCCCAGGAATATAATCAGAAACGATTACAAATTCTTCTTTTCTAAGCTCGTCTACAGCATCTTTAACGGATGCAAAATTATCTAAAACGTACTGCGCCCAAGCAGAAATAGTAATACCTTTATCTTTTCCGTTGGGATTATACTTGGGATATTGACTTTCTACGAGCCAAAGAACATTAGCCACTAAGCCCTTCTCATTAATACCATCTGTTGTAGCAATGTCCCATGCACTGGTGATGACACTTCCATATTTAGAAGTCCAATTAATGGAGTTTTTGCCGACACTTCCATTTTTCTCAATTCCTCTTGGGAATACCCAGATATTGGCGTCTATTTCGTCTTTCCAATCCATGGATCGGGCTGTAATTACTGTATTATCGGGGCCTTTGTAGACTACTCTTGTGCAGGCATCCATTTTCTGAGTAAGCGTTAGCATTGCGATGGTGCTTAATGCTACTGTTGCTCTAAGTAAATTGTTTTTTTTCATGTTTAACTAATTTTTAGATTAATATCTGTTTATGAGATTTAATATATTTTGGTTATTTCATTATTTGATATGCTTTACAATTTAATAAAAATAATCTATTATTTTGGTTTTAATTTAATTAAATGTTGTTGATTATCAATTGTTATAAATAATCGCAAGAGTAATTATTAGTTTGTTTTTGTAAGTATTTATAATTGTATTATAGTTTATACTTAATAAAATCGAATAATAGATATGGGTTAATCACAACTTAATTAGAGCGGATTATGTTGATGTAGTTTTGTTATTTTCATTTGTTTGGATTTTTTTTATTGATTTATTTGTTTTTGATGGTTGATGTTAGTGATTGTGTAATTTTACGATTGGTATGTAGATAATAAACCGTAACTCTGTTTTACTGCAATGTATTCTATTAATTAATGATAGAAAAAAATACAAATTTTAATATATTTGACATTCAATATTATAGGTTAATTTGATGAATAAATTTTATATTTTAGTTTTACTTTTTTTGTTTCAATTTCTTTGTGCACAATCACAAAATTCACAAAATTTAGGCTACTTAAGAAATGGTATTATAGAAGATACACAAGGTAAGATTATAACTAATCCAAAATCACGAGATGCTGCTATTAAGTTACGTGATAGTAAAGTTAGGGAAGAACAAAGCTCTATGAAAAAAGGAGCGATGTCAGCTGTACAGATGTGTTCTAATGGTGGTTTTGAACAGCATGAAACAATTTCTGGGAATAGTTTTCTTAAAGATTTTATGTATACTATAGGAGATCCGCCTGGACCTACTCAGTGTCGCTCAATAACTAATAAAGCAGATGCTTATATCCCGTTGTATGATCCAGCTAAAGCTAAATCCTTAATGGCGACAACTGTTTCTTCAAGTTTTATAGATCGTTACATGGGCGATATAAAGGCTTGGGATCAGTATGCATTAAAAATTAATTATGAAAACTCAGGTACTTATGGCTCGGTTGTACAGAGTAAAAGATTTAAAACTAATAATGAAAATTTTCTAAAATTTAATTACAAAGCCGTTTTACAAAGCGTTTACGATACTAGCCATACGGATAATCAGGCATATTTTAAAGCTAGGATTCTTGATAAAAATGGCAAGACTATTAGTGAGTTTTGTCTAGTGGGTGATGAGAAAAACTGTATTTTCACTAAAGTTCCAGATGGTTCATATGGTTATGTAACATTATACACAGCCAATTGGCAAGCGGGTATTTTAGATATTTCTTCAATACCAAATAATGAAGAGTTTACGGTAGAGTTTATGGCTTCTCGTTGTGGATTGGGAGGACATTTTGGCTATGCCTACGTGGATGATATTTGTGTGTCTCATACCGATGAGAGTTTTGTTGGAAGCATCAAATTAGACCCATTGTATGCAGTATGTCCAACGTTACCGCTTAATGTTTGTGGTACATTTACTGTACCTAATTCTGGAGGAGTTGTAGCGACAGTAAAAAAGATGACCTTAAGTCTTTACGATAGTACAGGTAAAGTTGTACATACAACTACTGCAGCTAATATTGATGCTATTAATAAAAAGTTTTGCTTTAGTTTGTCAACTGCTGACTTTCCTGATATTAATTTTGCGAATTATAATGTTGGGGTAAAAGTCGATTATGATATGCCTACTATTGTTTGTGGTAGTGGTAATTTTTTCGAATCAGCTTCAGATAATGATGCTAATGATGGATGGGATATAAGTTTTCTTAATTGTAATACTTCCTGTAATATAAATGTTAAAACAGGGAAATTATCAAAATGTGATGCAAATGAAGATGGAATAGAAGTGTTTAATCTGGATGATCTTAATACTCAATTAGTAAGCTCTACAGCTGGGTTAAGTTTTGTTTATTGTAAAACTTATGAGGATGCATTTAATAACAATCCAGTCACTAATCAAGGTAATTTTTCTTCCTCTTCAACTACTTTGTATGTTAGGGTTTCTAAAGATGCGAGTTGTTTTAAGATAATACCTGTCACTTTAGAAGTTCGTAATCCATCATCTCAGATTTCAGGTGTGCTTAATGTATGCTCGGGCAGTACACAATTAACAGCATCCGAAGGTGCTACTTATTTGTGGAGCCCTAGTGGCGAAACGACAAGAAGTATAACCGTAACAGATGTAGGTATTTATAGTGTTGTTGTAACAGATAGTTACGGTTGCTCTAGTACAGCAACGGTGGATATACAACCAAGTCAGACGGCTGTAACACCTCAGTTAGTCGTTAGCCAGCCTTCTTGCTTTGTGAGTTTTGGTAAAATAGAAGTGACTTCTGCTGCTTCAGAATATAGTTTTGATAATGGCATTACGTGGACGACTAATCCAATAAAAACAAATTTAAGTCCTGGTAAATTTTTGGTAAAAATAAAAACAGTAAAAGGCTGTATTTCTTATGCTCAAGAAGTAGAAATTATTCCTGCATTATTGCCGTATCCTTCAGCGTATGGAGATAATCCTAAGTTTTGTGGTGATACAGGACGTATTATTATTACCTCTAATGCTCCTTTTTATAGTGTAGATAACGGTGTTACATGGGGGACAACATCTACAATAGATAAGCTTAAGCCAGGAAAGTACTTTGTACGTATTAAGGATATCGCAGGTTGTATATCTAATCCTTATCCAGTAAATATTGTGAGTAGCACATTAGGTGAGGTGGATTATAATGTTGAGCATCCTGCTTGTGCTGTAAAAGGAAAAATAACAATTAATACGCCGGCAGACTACTATACCTTTGATGGAGGTACAACTTGGGTAACATCTAATTTTTTAGATAATTTATCAGCAGGGACTTATAATATCGGTGTGAAAAACTATCTAGATTGTGTATCAAATATGCAATATGTTTATCTTAGGAAATTTGAGAATACTAATCCTGAAGTAGAAACTAATCAACCACAATGTGGTGTAGATGGTACTATATATATAAAGACAGAAGCATCCGAATATAGTTTTGATGGAGGTCTTACCTGGACAACGAGTAACCTGAAACAATTGCCTGCAGGTAATTATAATATTAAAATTAAAAATAGTGCAGGATGTATTTCTCAAAATTATCAAGTAACATTACAAAAGCCTACTTTACAAGCACCTGTAATCTATGTAGAGCAACCAAAATGTGGTGTAGATGGTAAAGTGACGATTAATACCTATGCTGATTTTTATAGTTTTGATAATGGTGTGACTTGGGGGACGAGTAATTCTAAAGTTTTATCAGCTGGCAGTTATTATATATTGATTAAAAATAATCTTGGTTGTATTTCTAATCCAGCTTCTGCATATTTATATCAGGCAAAACTACCAAAGCCTCAGGTATCAATTGTCCAACCAACTTGTAGTACAAAAGGGAGCATAACCATTCTAACTCCAGCTGATTGGTACAGTATCGATAATGGTTCTACATGGTCAGCAAGTCCAGTATTTAATAATCTTACGTCAACAAGTTTTACAATTGTTGTTAAAAATAATTTGAATTGTATTTCGGATGCTAATTATGTTTACTTTAGCACAGCATATTTGCCAGAGCCTATTTATAAAGCAACAAGCCCAAGTTGTGGCAATTCTGTTGGGTCTATAGAGATTGTAACACCAGCTGATCAATATAGTATTAATGGTGGAAGCACATGGTCTTCAAGCCCAATATTCAATAGTTTATCTAAAGGAAGTTATAATATTGTAATTAGAAAAGCAGGCTGTACGTCAATCACTAAATATATCAATCTTTCGGAATATAATCTACCAGAACCTTCAGTGTCCATTGTAGAGGCAACTTGCACTACAAAGGCGAGTCTTACAATTAATGCTACTGCTGATTTTTATAGTATTAATGGAGGAGGTACTTGGGTGACAACACCTGTGTTTAATAATTTGCAACCAGGTTATTATTATGTTAAAATTAAAAATAATAATGCTTGCGAGTCTAATACCTCTTATGTTAATATTAAAGAATTCTATTTGCCAGATCCAGTGTATAGTTTTACGCAGCCTTCTTGCGGTGTTGGCGGTACAATTACATTTTTGTCTCCTTTTAAAAACTATTCAATTGATGGAGGTAAGACTTGGTCTTCGTCTAATACATTTACAGGATTGCAATCTGGATATTATAATTTGATGGTGAAAAATGACCAAAATTGTACATCTAATCCTAATGCAATATCTATGTCATTAGACCCGGTGTATATTCCTAATCCAGATGTACAGGTGATTCAGCCAAGTTGTGGTAATGGAGGTATGATAAAGATATTAACGACAGCCGCTCAATATAGTTTTAATGGTGGGTCAACTTGGACGACTAATCCTATTCTTAATAATCCAACATCAGGCTATTATAATATTGTTATTAAGAATTCTCAAAATTGTATTTCTAATCCATATGCTTATAGTGTATCTATACAGCAATATTATCTTCCGAGACCACTTTTAAAAACAGTACAAC
Source organism: Chryseobacterium electrogenes (assembly GCF_053553015.1). Taxonomy (NCBI): domain Bacteria; kingdom Pseudomonadati; phylum Bacteroidota; class Flavobacteriia; order Flavobacteriales; family Weeksellaceae; genus Chryseobacterium; species Chryseobacterium electrogenes. The sequence continues at coordinate 803,303 of NZ_JBNPPB010000002.1, forward strand.
CAACTTGCGGAAATGGTGGAAGCATTACAATTGTAAGTGATGGAGATTTTTATTCTTTTGACAACGGAGTTACTTGGGGAACTAGCAGGACGTTACTTGACCCAAAACCAGGAGGTTACAATATTAAAATTAAGAACCAACAAAATTGTGTTTCTCTTGCAACTTATACTTCTGTTCAAACTTATTATGCTAGTGCACCGCAAACAACAACGATTGCACCAACCTGCGAAACGCCATCTGGGACGATTGTAATTAAGTCTATAGCAGATTTATACAGTTTTGATAATGGAGCAACTTGGCAAACTTCTCCAATGAAAGATAAACTTGCTTCTGGAAGTTATTCTGTTTTAACTAAAAATGCTTCGGGATGTCTTTCTCAATCACAAAGTGTTTATATCAGTTCTGTACCTAATATTCCCAATGCTCCATTTGCGACTATTGTACAACCTTCAGCTTGTAATACTACGGATGGGAGTATCAGTATTTCCACTCCAGGTATTAGCTTTAGTTTTAATGATGGCGCTTCATGGAGTACCGATCCTATTAAAAAGAATTTGGGTGCGGGGACTTACATTCTTAAAATAAGAACAAATACCTATTCTTGTGATTCTAAAACATTAATTGTTAATCTCAATTCTGGGCAATATATTGCTGCGCCAGATGTGGATATTGTACAACCTACATGTAGCGTATCTACTGGTGGTATTGTTATTAAGACAGTAGGATCTACTTATAGTTTTGACGATGGTCTTACTTACGTTTATGCTAATACTAAAATTAACTTATTACCAGGTACTTATAAAGTAAGAGTAAAAGATACTTCTGGATGCCTATCTTTTCCTACAACTGTTACTATTAGTGATCCAGCACCTTTACCTGCGCCAACTTTCGATATAAAACAACCAGATTGTAACAATCCATTAGGCGAAATTATTGTTAATTCTACTGCATTAGAATATAGTTTTGATAATGGACTAACATTTGGATCTTCTAATACTAAAACTAATTTGTCACCAGGCACTTATAATATTATAATTAAAGATGCTGCGGGTTGCATTTCTTTAGTTGCTGTTGCTAATATCAAGACGCAACCTTCTACACCAACAATACCTCAAGTGAGTGTGACACAACCTGTAGGTTGCTCTGCTACTAATGGTAAGATTTCTATAATTTCTCCAGCCGCATTTTATAGCTATGATGATGGTGTAACTTGGATCGGGCAAGCTAGTCAAAATCTACCGCCAGGTAATTATTTGGTTCGTGTTAAATTGGCTTTAGGCGGATGTCCATCACCAGCATTATCTATACAGATAGATACACCTCCAGATGCGCCAATATTACCAACGTATAATGTTGTACAACCTACGTCATGTGTCTATGCCTTTGGTGAAATCACTATCAATACTGTGATGCCATTTTATAGCTATGATAATGGGATTACGTATGTTACAAATCCAAAGTCTGGACCACTTGCAGCAGGTGATTACTTTATCAAAACAAAAAATGTTGCTGGTTGCGAATCCGCTGCTGTAAAAGTAACGATTAATAAACCTGCAGATACGCCTAAGTCACCTGTAATCCAAGTGCAACAAATTGATTGTAATAGACCTAATGGACAAATTTTAATTTTAGATATAGGTACAGAATATACTATTGATAATGGTCTATCATGGCAGCTTTCTAATACATTTGGAGCTTTGGCACCAGGTAATTATATTATTAGATTAAAGAATGCAATGGGATGTATATCTGATCCTACAACGGCTAATATTGCTGTTTATATTAATAATACACCAAAACCTATTTTGAATTCTAGTCAAAGCTTTTGTATTCAGCAAAATGCAACGCTTTCAAATATAATAATTACAGGGACAGGAGTGAAATGGTATGAAAACATAGCTGGAGGACTTAACTTACCTTCATCTACAATTCTCACAGATGGTAAAACCTATTATGCATCACAATTTGTAGAAGGTTGTGAGAGTGATCGTGTTCCCATAACTATTAAGATTATATCAACACCAGCACCAACAGGAGATTCGTTGCAGCTATTTTGTGTTAGTCAAAGCTCTCAATTGTCTAATATTAAGATAGTTGGGAGTCAAATAAAATGGTATTCGAGTATGATTTCAACGGCTGTATTGCCTGTAACTCAAATTTTAGAAGACGGAAAAACTTACTATGCTACACAAACTATAGATGGTTGCGAAAGTGTTGGGCGTCTTGCTGTGACTTCTCAGTTAGTATCTACAGCAATCCCAGGAGTACCTTTACCTATTATCTCTGAAATAAAAATTGAGAATAATAATGTGAAAGTAGTAATGCAGGGCAATGGTAATTTCGAGTTTTCATTAGATGGGAAATTATGGCAATCATCTAACACATTTTTTAATTTAGAAACTGGTACTTATAAAGTATATGCGCGTGATAAAATCAATATTTGTGCAGTGGCAGAGCAAGAGTTTACAATCTTCAAAATAAAAAATGTCTTTTCTCCCAATGGAGATGGTGTTAATGACTTCTGGGGGATTGATGGTATCGAAAAATATCCTGGATCAATCATACGAGTTCTTGATAGGACTGGTATAGAGGTTCTTAATAAGAAGGTGGACGGTCCTTTCTCTTGGGATGGGCATTATCAAAAAAGAGTATTGCCAACAGGTAACTATTGGTACCATATCGTTGTTACAGATGGAAGAATTTTAACAGGATTTTTAACAATTAAAAATAGAAACTAAAAATGATGAGGTTTCAACTTTTATAAGAATAGCCAATAACCTTAAGAAGTAAATTATTTCTTAAGGTTTTTTTTGTTTGAAATTCTACATGATCTCTACTTTTCACATTCACTAAGCTTGTGTTTTTATTAAAAGTAGTTTGTTTTATTAAATAACTTAATCACGATCTCGAATAAAAAATTGCTTTCCAAAACGTCATATGAAGATCTTTACTAATATTATAAGATTAAATGCTTTTTTGTGGAATATAACTTCAATGAAGTTTACTTTTTAGCTTAATATTTCAATAATAATGATGATCTTTGGAATCCGAAAAATTATAAATTAATGCTTTACTTTAATCAATAGTTTTCTTAATGTTATACGTTAAAAAATAGTTTTTAAAAGTAAAGGTTTAATAGATTTCAATAAAATAAAAGTTGAATATAGTAATTATTATTAGAGCAAATTGATGCTTGTTGACACTACGATTAGTGTAACAGAAAATAGAATTATTATCTTTGACTTTTTAGCATAATTAACTTAGAACGAAGTATTTTTTCTAAGAGTTCATCGGGCGGGTTTTATGTAAGAATAACTAATAAAATTAAAAATTACTATAATGAATCATAGTGTTTTGGACCTTCATCCAGGTCTTGTTTGGGGATTTGGAATAACGGTCATCGTGATGTTATTGCTAGATCTTGGCGTCTTTAATAAAAAATCACATGTTGTCACATCCAAAGAAGCAACAATTTGGTCTGTCGTTTGGATCTCATTGTCTATGATTTTTTCTGGAGTGGTGTATTGGGTTTTCAACCAGGATGCGGGTGGTCATGCTGTAGCTATAGAAAAATTCACTCAATATCAGGCAGCTTATTGGATAGAGAAAGCTTTGTCGGTCGATAATCTTTTTGTGTTTATTTTAGTGTTTGGTTTTTTTAAAGTCCCGAAATATCTTCATCATAAAGTATTATTTTGGGGTATTGTAGGTGCATTAATTTTTAGAGCAATTTTTATATTTGCAGGTGTTGGTATTATCAATTTGACTTATCTTCCAAAATTCGAACTGTTTGGTAAGTTGGTAGAAATTAACGTTGTGATGACTTTGTTCGGGTTATTTTTGTTTTATGCAGGGATCAAATCTTGGGGCGGAGATGATGATAATGAAGATCAGGATTATAGCAATACTGCGGGTGCAAGACTTGTGAAAAAATTCTGGAAAGTTGCAGATAACTATGATGGTGATAAGTTTTTTACTGTACAAAATGGTGTTAAAATGGCAACGCCACTTTTAGTTGTTGTAGCGGTAATAGAGTTTACAGATGTGTTATTTGCGGTAGATTCTATCCCAGCAATTTTTGCGATTTCTACAGATCCATTCATACTGTATACCTCTAATATTTTTGCAATTTTAGGACTAAGATCTCTGTACTTTTTGCTGGCTAACTTCATCCATATGTTTAGTAAACTTCCTTATGGATTGGCAATTATTTTAGCTTTTATAGGAGCTAAAATGATTATTTCGCCGTGGTATCATATTCCTTCGCCAGTATCTTTGGGTATTGTTGGTAGTATTTTGGTATTATCAGTTTTGGCATCGGTTATGTTTCCGGATAAAGACAAAGGCATTATTAATAAAGATTAGTATATCAATATTAGCATAATAAAAACCCCGCAGAATATTAATTTGCGGGGTTTTGTTTTTTAGTTGATGTTTAATTAGATATTTTCAAATAAGCTATCGTATTTTTCTCCTAATTTTTTTCTTAATCTTTGTTTTGATTTTTTTATTGCGTCTACTGTAATCCCTAATAATTGAGAAATATCAATGTTAGAAAGTTCCATTTTAGAAAGCAAAACTACTCGTAAGTTAGACTCTGTAAGCTCAGGGAAATTCTCTATTAACATGTTATAAAACTCTGGGTACTCAATAATAAAGGCATTTTTGAAATTATTCCAATTACTTTCTGTCATGAGGTGAGATCTCAGCAAGTCTTCCATTTCTCCTTTTTGTACCTCCGAAGAACCATTTCTTGTAATAGATTCCATGTTTTTTTGAAGTTTTTCTATCTGAGCATTTTTTTCTAAAAGATAGATTTTATAAGAACCCAATGTGTGATCCGTTAGCCTTAATTTTTCTTCGGATTGAAGCTTCTCTACATGTAGTTTTAGTATTTTATTATCAAAGGCATTTTGTTTTGCTTTCAGCTTTTTTCGGTTATTGATGATAATGAAAACAATCAGTGCCGCCAATAGGAGAGCAATGGCAACAATAGATTTCCTGATTAGAATTTCCTTTTCATATTGTGCTTGTGCAACAGTAATATTATTAAGGTATTTTTCTTTTTGGACAAGGAGGTTGGTCTTTTTTACGACTTCTTCGCCGTCAGAATGTTTTAGTGCTTCTGAGGTTTTTTCTATTTTTCTTCTTATGTCTAATTCTGATATCGAATTGTTTTCTAGAACTGCTATTTGTAATTTAATTTTAAGAATTTCTAGTTCGTTTTTTTTGAAATAATCTTTAGAAATAGCAAATTTTTCGGCTTTATTGATGGTATTTTTAGCTTCAGTAACGAGATCTTTTTTAAGGTAAAATCGGGCTAATAAAGTAAGAGCATACATGGTATTTTGATCAGAATTGAACTTTGTAGAATAGACAAGATCTTCTTTGATGTAGGCAATAGCTTGGTCGTAATTTTTGTTTTTTTCTTCTAATAATGCTAGATTTCCTAATGCTTTCCCTAGTCTGACATAATCTTTGATTTGGATAGATATATGTTTCGCTTTATTAAAATATTTTTCAGCCTCTTTATCATTATTTAATACTAAGTAGCCGTAACCAATATTATCTAATATACTTGCTAACTCAGATGATTGATTAGGCGCATATTCTTCTGCAATTTTTAAAAACCGAATAGCTTCTTTGGTGTCGCCCAGAGTAACCATAAAATATCCAATCTTCTTAAAGCTGTCACTAGGATTAACCATATTAGACCTTTTGCAATTTTTAGAAGCTTGTACAGCGTCTATAAAATAGGGCATTGCAGAAGTGATCTGTCTGTAATTATAAAGATAGTAAGCAAAATTGGTCAGCGACCAGAGTTTTAGTTCGCAGGTTGTAGATGCTTTTATTGACTCGTGGTATAGAGCATTACTTGTATGGTTGATTTTATCTTGTAATTCTGCCTCTATATTGGCTGATAATCCTAGATATATCGTTTTCCAAAGAGGTGTTTTTTCGGTATCAGCAATTTTTTTCAGAGGTTGTAGAAAATGCTTTTTTTCCAAAGGTGTTCCCTTGAAGTTATTAAGCTGTTCTATGACGTTTTCTGCTCTTTTTTGTTGATCTACAATATCTTGAGGAATAATAACTTGCTTTTGTCCAGATAGTGTAATAATTAGAAAAAGTAGAAAAAAAGTAAAAGATAATTTCAAAAGTATTATTTTTTTCAGTGCTCCAAAATTACAAAATTGATTTATAATATATTAGCACAACTATATTATTTTTAATAATTTAATATTTACTTTCTATTATAATTGATATAATAATTATCATTAAATTTTATAGTATCAGTTGTTTTCAATTCTAGCGTTTGCCATTCTTCTGATGGTGTAATGGTTTGACCATTCTGTAATCGCAAAGGTAGATTTAGGTTTTTTATAACATGAGTCCAACGATAAGAAAGTTGATTGCCTTTCTGTTGATACTCTAAGGTTGGGATGTAAGAAGTTCTTAAATATTGATTGAAAATACTTGTAAAATCAAAGTCTAACTTTTTAGAAATATAACTTTCAATCTGTTGTGTTGTTACAGTTTGATGATAAAAATCTTTATTAAGTCCTCTTAGCATTTGTCTGAATTTTTCGTCATCATTTACCACTTGTCGCATGGTGTGCAACATATTAGCACCTTTGTAGTACATATCGCCGCTGCCTTCATATCTTACGCCGTATTCTCCAATAATAGGACGATCGTTTTGTATCGCTTTTCGTGTGCCAGTAACATAACGGTTAGCATCATCTTTCCCGAAAAGACTTTCTGTATATAATGTTTCTGAGTAACTTGTAAAAGCTTCGTGAATCCACATATCAGCCTGATCTTTAGCTGTGATGTTATTAGCAAACCACTCATGTCCAGTCTCATGAATAATGATAAAATCCCACTTAAGTCCAACGCCGCTTCCAGATAAGTCTCTACCTAGATAACCGTTTTCAAAATTGTTACCATAAGCTACATTGCTCTGGTGCTCCATGCCGAGATGTGGCGACTCTACTAATTTATAAGAATCTTCGTAAAAAGGATAAGGCCCAAACCAATGTTCAAAAGCTTTCATCATGGGTTTAACTTGAGAAAACTGCTTTTTTGCTTTGTCTAGATTATAATCTATCACCCAATAATCCAGATCCAATTTTCCTTTTTCACCTTGATACGTTTCTTTAAAGTTAACATATTTCCCGATAGACGGAATGATAGAGTAGGCATTAATTGGATTTTTCACCTCCCAGAGATAAGATGTTTTATCGCCCAATGTTTTGGTTTCGATTAATTTACCGTTAGCAACACCTACTAGATCTTTAGGCGTTGTAATCTTAAAGGTAATCCCGTTATCTGGCTCGTCTTCCCATATATCTTTGCATGGTAGCCAGATGCTAGCACCAATTCCTTCGTCTGCGGCAGTCATCCAAGGATTTCCGTTTTTATCTTTGGTGAAAACCCATCCGCCATCCCAAGGCGCTTTTTTTGCAATGACGGGATTTCCAGAAAAATCAATGCTGATGGAGTATTTTTCACCTTTTTTAAATTTCTTTTTAGTGGAAACAAATATGAAATCACCTTCGTGCTTGTATTGCGTTTTTTTATCGAAAGAACTTGACAGCTTGCCAACATTCATGGGTTTTTGAAGATCAATCTGAAATACAGGATTGGTCACATCTTTTATAATTTCGAAAGTAATTTTGTTACTTCCTTTTATACTTTTGGTATTATAATCTGCTTCTAAAATAATATCATACTTCTTTACGTCCCAGAAATTTCTAAATGAAGTATTGCTTCCTTTTAGTGTATCTTCTTTGGTGAAATTTTGACTAAAAGCAAAACCTGATGTTAAGCTTAAAAACAGAATAATATATTTCATAATTCAATTTTAAATGATAAACAAAGTTACAAATCATTTACTTGTAATTCTTTATTTTATTTAACGTTAAAATATTACTAATTATGACAACTTTTATTAAACTAAAACAATTAAAACTTACATTTGGATGAATCTAAATTTTCAATAAAGAGATCTTTAAATATTTTTATTAAAAGAAAAAAAATATGGGGAAAATAACAATACAATTACAGATTAATCAACCTTTAGATAAGGTTTGGGATAGTTTTACTTCGCCAGAGCATATTGTTAATTGGAACTTTGCATCTCCCGATTGGCATTGTACAACTGCCGAAAATCATCTTGAAGTTGGAGGTTGCCTAAAATCCAGAATGGAAGCCAAAGATGGAAGCTTTGGATTTGATTTTGAAGGAGTCTATGATAATGTCATTACTCATGAATTATTGATATATCATCTAGAAGATCAAAGATCCGTAGAAATACGTTTTAATCAGTTAGATGATAATTTGATAGAAATATCGCAGACTTTTGATCCAGAGACAGAAAATCCAATAGAGATGCAACGTGCTGGCTGGATGGCTATCTTAGATCAATTCAAAGTTTACACAGAAAGTTTATAATTTTACCAATAAAGAAATAGAAAATACTCATTTTTTATTTTTAATATCAATACAGTTATGATTAATCCTAATATATTTCCTTGCTTCTGGTTTGATGGTAAAGGAAATGATGCCGCGCAATTCTACACTTCGGTTTTTCCTAATGCTAAGATTACGGTTAATACACCAGTTGTGATTAATATGGAATTTAATGGTCAAAAAATAATGTTGCTTAATGCAGGACCTCAGTTTCAGCTTAATCCTTCAGTTTCTATAATGGTTATGTGCGAAACTGCAGAAGAAGTAGAAAGCTATTACAACAAATTATCAGAAGATGCTAAAATCCTAATGCCATTGGATTCTTATCCTTTCAGTGAAAAATATGCTTGGGTTCAGGATCAATATGGATTAAATTGGCAACTTTATAAAGGTGAGAAATCTGAACAAAAGTATGTGCCAACATTAATGTTTATCAATGAAAATAATGGTAAATGCCAAGAAGCGATGGACTATTACACCAATATTTTTCCAAATTCTGAAATAAATTCTAAAACATTTTATCCTCCAGGATCTACTACGGATAAAGGAAATATTGCTAATGCCCAATTTACCATTAATAATTATCAGCTGTTTGGTATGGATAGTGCCGCGGATTATCCATTTAATTTTTCGGAAGCAACTTCTCTCGTTGTGATGACAAGCGATCAACAAGAAACGGATAAATATTGGGATGAGTTGATTGCTAATGGAGGACAAGAAAGTCAATGTGGTTGGCTCAAAGATCAATTTGGGGTGAGTTGGCAGATTGTGCCGCATCGTCTGATAACGTTAATGAATGATCCTAATCATCAAAAAGCACAAAGAGTTGTAGAGGCAATGTTGAAGATGAAAAAGATTATAATCTCTGACTTAGAAAGAGCTTTTAAAGAAATAGATAACTAATTTTTTACAATCTAATAATTATAAATCCATAAAATCATGGCAAAACTTAATTCTTATCTTAATTTTGATGGTACCGCAGAAGAAGCATTTAACTTTTATAAATCTGTATTTGGCGGCGAATTTTTAGGGAAAATTTATAAAATAGGTAATGCGACAGAGATAGAAAATATTTCTGAAGAAGACCAAAATCGCGTGATGCATATTGCACTTCCTATTGGAGGAGATCTATTGATGGGATCTGATATTATACCTTCTATGGGACAAAGGTTAGAGAAAGGCAATAATCAATATGTTAGCATTTTTCCGGAAGATAGAGAGGAGGCAAGACGTATTTTTGATGCTTTATCAGCCGATGGAATTATAGAAATGCCTTTGGAAGATCAATTTTGGGGTGATTACTATGGTAGTTTTCAAGACAAATTCGGGATTAGATGGATGATTAATTATAGTGAAGATAGCGGATACGAAGGATAAAAATCATTCAAAATAAAATTAAGAACGGGGAGAAAAGTCTTTCCGTTTTTTTATTTTTGTGCTTCTAAATATTTCTAGGATGAAAGATTACTATTATTTTCTTGGTCTTAATATTGATGCTTCTACAGAAGATATCAAGAAGACTTATAGAAAGTTGTCACTAAAATATCATCCAGATAAAAATACAGACGATCAATTTTTTGCAGATCGTTTTCGAGAAGTGCAAGAAGCTTATGAAACCTTGATGGATACAGAGCGACGTAGGATTTACGATCAACAATTAACATCTTTACAAAGATCTATTAAGTCTAGAAATCCGCCAAGAATTCAGAATTTTAATACCAGTAAATCGAGGGCTTTTTTGGGTGAAGAAATTAGCCTTAATTGGCAAACTTATGATGCCGATTTAGTTAAAATTATTCCGTTTGGTTTAGAAAAATCGACTGGAGAAAGACGGTTTAAAATTAAGCAATTTGATGAAAACGGACAATTTCAGATTCTCTTGCATGCGACTAATACTGTCTTGCAGAAAACTGTCGTACAAGGAATAACAATTACTCAGGTTTTTGATAATGAAAATCAGAAAGAAAAGCTTGATGATATTGACGAGCCTGTAAAAGGTAATGAGGTTAAAGAAAAACTAATCTCAACACCAACTAAAAATCAAAAAATCATCTTATTGATATTAATAATAATGATTGCTTTATTGGTTGCTAAAGTGTTCTAAAACAATCTTTTTAAGCCATCTTAGCACGTCCTGGACATTTCTTGCAACGTTTTCCTTTTTTAAATTTTTTACAACAATTTTTTTTGGTGCAAAGCAATTCGTCAGCAACTCTAAAAGCTGGCGTAAGTGCAGGAATTTTAAAAGCGATAATGGGTTGATTCATGGCGCAAATATAATTTAATTTAGAATAAATACAAATTGTTTTTTTGCTTTTAATAAACTTTAAGATGGGAGAATTAAGTCTAATAACATTTTAGTTCTAATCTGTACTGGAGAAAAAGCTTCTTGGCGATTTAAACTAATTATTGTAAATTTACATTCATAATTCTTAATAAAAAGTTTAGATGAATACACAGCAGTTTGTGAACCGTCACATCAGTCTTAATGAAGCTAATACAGCGGAAATGTTAAAGAGACTAGGTGTTGATAGTATAGAACAACTTATTGACCAGACCATTCCTAACGCCATCCGTTTAGAAAATGATTTAAACATTTCAGAACCTCTTTCAGAATATGAAATGTTGTTGCATTCTAAAGAATTAGCAGCGCAAAATGCCATGTTTGATAATTACATTGGATTTGGTTATCATAATACAATTTTACCTTCTGCAATCCAGAGAAATATCTTAGAGAATCCATCTTGGTACACGGCTTATACGCCTTATCAAGCAGAAATTGCACAAGGTAGATTAGAAGCATTACTTAATTTCCAAACCGTTGTATGTGATCTTACAGGGTTTGAGTTAGCTAATGCATCATTGTTAGATGAGTCTACTGCAGCAGCAGAGGCTATGCATATGTTCTATAGTAATAGGACTAAAGAGCAAAAGAAAAATAACGCTAATAAGTTTTTTGTTTCTGATCTAGTATTGCCACAGACGATTTCAGTTCTGAAAACAAAAGCAGAAGGCTTAGGGATTGATGTTGTTATTGGTAATCATGCAGAACAACAATTAGATCAATCTTATTATGGCGTTTTATTACAATATCCTGGTAAAAATGGTATTGTTCTAGATTATACAGAAGATATTGTAACATACAAAAGTTTAGATTTACAAGTTGTATTAGCTTGTGATCCTTTGGCTTTGGTAAAGTTAAAATCACCAGCAACTATGGGTGCAGATTGTGCAGTTGGTACAACTCAGCGTTTCGGTATCCCAATGGGTTATGGAGGTCCTCACGCAGCTTTCTTCTCTTGTAAGTCTGATTATAAAAGAGATATTCCTGGTCGTATCATTGGAGTTTCTCAAGATATGTATGGGAAAAGAGCGTTGAGAATGGCGCTACAGACTAGAGAACAGCATATAAAAAGAGAAAGAGCAACATCTAACATCTGTACAGCGCAAGTTCTTCTTGCAGTGATGGCTGGGATGTATGCCGTATATCATGGTCCTAAAGGACTTAACTTTATTGCAGATCAAATTCATTTTAAAGCAAATACACTACATGATGCTTTGAAGATTTTTGGTTATGATGTCGTGTCAGAACCTATTTTTGATACTGTAAAATTCAGAATTGAAGAAGACGAAAAATCAGCTCTAAGAGCGTCTATGTTGGACCAGAAAATTAATCTTAATTATTTTTCTCATGGTGTTGTAAGTATTGCAATTAATGAAACGACGACATTAGTTACTTTACAAAGATTGGTTGACGCTTTTGCTAGTTTTAAAGGAAAGCAGGCATATCAATTAGAACTAAAAGAGACCATTTCAATTCCATCTGATTATCTTAGAAAAGACGAAATCTTAAAAGAAGAGGTCTTCAATAAATACCATACAGAGACAGAATTGATGCGTTATATCAAAAGATTAGAACGCAAAGATTTATCGCTTACACACTCTATGATTTCCCTAGGATCTTGTACTATGAAGCTTAATGCTGCAACAGAAATGTTGCCATTGTCATGGGCAGAATGGGGAAGCGTGCATCCATTTGTACCAAGAGAACAGGCTGGAGGTTACCAAAAATTAATTAAAGAATTAGAGAAAGATCTTGCCGAGATTACTGGTTTTGCAGGGACTTCTTTACAGCCTAATTCTGGAGCTCAAGGAGAATATGCAGGATTAATGGTGATTAGAGAATATCATAAATCTAGAGGCGATCTTCATAGAGATGTCGTTGTAATCCCGCAATCTGCACATGGTACTAATCCGGCATCAGCAGCTATGGCTGGGATGAAAATTGTAGTTGTTAAAAATTTAGAATCAGGCGAAATTGATTTTGAAGATTTAAAAGCTAAAGTAGAGCAGCATTCTGAGAATCTTTCTGCTGTAATGATTACTTATCCATCCACTTATGGTTTCTTTGATAAAAATATAAAAGAAATTACAGAATTGATACACCAGCATGGCGGACAAGTTTATATGGATGGTGCTAATATGAATGCCCAAGTTGGTTTCACTAGCCCAGGATCTATTGGAGCAGACGTTTGTCACCTTAATTTGCATAAGACATTTGCGATTCCTCACGGTGGTGGTGGTCCAGGTGTAGGCCCAATTTGTGTGGCAGAGCATTTGGTTCCGTTTTTACCAACTAATGCTAATATCCAGACAGGTGGTAAAGAAGCAATAGAAGGTATTTCTGCAGCACCTTATGGCTCAGGATTAATCTTGAATATTTCTTACGCTTATATCAAAATGTTAGGTACTTTCGGGTTGAAAAAAGCAACAGGACATGCGATTCTTAATGCTAATTATTTGAAAGAATTATTATCAGAACATTTCCCTATTCTTTATTCTAACGAAAGTGGAAGAGTAGCACATGAGTGTATCGTAGACTTCCGTCAGTTCAAAACTTTAGGTGTAGAGGTAGCAGATGTCGCTAAGCGATTGATGGATTATGGTTTCCATGCACCAACAGTAAGTTTCCCAGTAGCAGGAACATTGATGATAGAACCTACAGAATCTGAAAGTAAAGAAGAAATCGATCGTTTTGCAGAGGCATTAATCAATATCAAATTTGAGATTGATGAGATTGCAAATGGTGAGGCTGATAAAGATAATAACGTTTTAAAAAATGCGCCACATACCGAGCAATTAGTAATTTCTGATTCTTGGGACAAGCCTTATAGCAGAGAGAAAGCTGCTTATCCATTAGATTGGGTAAGAAATAACAAGTTCTTTGCGTCTGTATCTAGATTAGATGAAGCTTATGGTGACAGAAACTTAATCTGTACTTGTGCGCCAATTGAGGCTTATATGTAAGATGTAAATCATTATAAAGAAAATCTCTCGATTAGTTTCGAGAGATTTTTTTTGTTTAAATATTCTCTTCTACAGAGAAAGTATAAAGTTATTATTCTGTTAGATAAAGTGCTAAGTCTAATTATATAATTATTTTTTCAAAATTTAACATATATGATGTCGATTTCTAATTAAAATGCTATTTTTAGCACACAAATTTTTAAGTTAACGAAAATTATTAATTAGGTTAAAATTATTAAACTTGGAGAAGCATAATAGAGAAGAAAAAGAGTTAAAAAGAGGACTCACAAATCGACATATACAATTGATTGCTTTAGGTGGAGCAATTGGTACAGGTTTGTTTCTAGGGATTGGTCCAGCTGCTGTTTTGGCAGGTCCATCAGTAATTTTAGGCTATGCTATAGCAGGACTTATAGCATTTTTTATTATGCGCCAATTAGGAGAAATGGTTGTTAATGAGCCTGTTTCTGGTAGTTTTAGTCATTTTGCCTACAAGTATTGGGGTAACTTTGCAGGTTTTGCATCAGGCTGGAATTATTGGATTCTCTATATCTTGGTTAGTATGTCAGAGTTGACGGCTATAGGATTGTATGTGCAATTTTGGTGGCCAGATATACCACTTTGGGCATCTAGTTTATTTTTCTTTTTAGTGATTAATGCACTCAATTTAGCATCAGTTAAGGTATACGGAGAAGCAGAATTTTGGTTTTCTATTATCAAAGTCGTTGCGATTATTGGGATGATTCTTTTCGGAACCTATTTGCTAATTAGTGGGACGGGTGGAGAACAAGCTACGGTAAGTAATCTATGGAATGACGGTGGTTTTTTCCCGAAAGGTTGGTTTAGTGTCAGTAGCGAAGGCGGATATCAAGGTTTAATGGCTGCAATGGCACTTATTATGTTTTCTTTTGGAGGATTAGAATTGATCGGAATTACCGCTGCAGAAGCTGAGAATCCAGAAAAAAACATCCCGAAAGCAACTAATCAGGTAATTTATAGGATTCTAATCTTTTATGTTGGCGCCTTGATTATCTTATTTTCTTTATCGCCATGGGCTAATATTACAGATAAAAGTAGTCCGTTTGTCATGGTATTCGAAAATCTAAATTCTATAGACATTACCCTTTTTGGAAAGCATATTCAGTTTAACAAAATCATTGCAAATGTTCTTAATATTATTGTTTTAACGGCCGCTTTATCAGTGTATAACAGTAGCGTTTATAGTAATAGTAGAATGTTATTCGGTTTGGCAGAACAAGGTAATGCTCCAAGATTTCTTAAAAAATTGAACAAAAATCAGGTGCCGATTATGGCAATTTTGGTATCATCTTTTTTTGCAGCTATTTGTATTTTAATTAACAAATTGGTTCCAGAAAAAGCCTTTGAAATTTTAATGATGCTAGTGGTTTCTGCGTTAATTATCAATTGGATGATGATTTCTATCACACATATTAAATATAGAAATGCAATGAATCTTCAGAATAAAAAAACTTTATTTCCTTCATTTTTATTTCCGGCAACCAATTATATTTGTTTAATATTTTTATCAGGAATTCTTGCGATGATGTGGATTACAGGAGGAAAGCTTAAAATTGCGGTAGAGATAATTCCTGTCTGGTTACTATTATTATATACTTGTTATTTTATCATTAATAGACAGAAAAAAATAAATTAGATAATCTAAGATTAAAACATTTATCTCAATAAGAAGTATTTTTTTTCTTTAAAAGAGTAACTTCGCATCAACAAATAAAGTGAAATGAAAAAAAGTTTAGTCCTTATTTCTGCCGTATTATTACTACAATCGTGCATCGTTTCTACGGCAACAAGCGTGGTGAAAGGTGCTGCAAAAGTGACTTATGGTGCTGTAAAAGGAACTGTTAATGGTATTAGTTGGGCGGTAAGCAAGGCCAATGGGAAAATAGACGAAGATCGTATAGATGGTACTTGGAGAGTTGTTGGAGTCTACAAAGGTTCTTTCTCTGATTTCTCTAAAGATCAAAATCCAGATAGTTCTTTTACGTCTGAGTGTGAGAATGCTTATGATCAGATTATTTTTAATTCTAAAAAATCGAAATTCAAACCTGTACATTGCAGTACGGATAAGGAAGATTGGGTGAAATATAATTTTGAGTTTGGGAAAAACCCATCCAATAAAGAAAAAGAAAATTATATCAAGTACAATTCTAGTAATTATATCTCTGTGATTGATGTCAATAATAAGACAATGGTCTTAGAAGGTAACCTAATGCCGAAACTCGCATTCTCTGGGGCAAAACTCTATCTTTTAGAAAAAATAAAATAAAAATTTCAGGTTAAAACTGACCAAAATAATCTAATTTTGCATCAGCATGCTGAAGTATTTAGCCATATTATGTTCTACAATTTTTGTGCTGGCGACCACCAATGTTTTGGAGGTGGCCAAAGTACCGGTTTTTGTAGAACATTTTATTGATTATGAAGGTAATCTTATGGAATTTGTTGTAGAACATTACGACAATCATCAACCAGATGCAGATTGGGATACCGATCAAAAACTTCCTTTTTTCAATCCACCAATTGTGTTGATGGTCTATGCAAAGTTACCGGATACTACTTTTCATTTTGAAAAAATAAAGGATATAAAAATTCCTCAAAAAGTAACTGTATATCAAGAAAAAGACTTTTCTGGCAGTTATCTTTCTCGTATTTTCCAACCGCCACGATTTATTTAATTGATTTTTAATTTAAATATCAATGTTTTAGGTTTTCATCTAGAGCAGTTGATTTCTATTTAATTCAATTAATAAACTTTTATGTTAAATAAAATTATTGAGTTTTCTGTAAAGAATAAGCTCATTATTGCTTTGTTTACAATAGCGCTTGTACTATTTGGCGTTTACGAAACAACAAAACTTCCAATAGATGCACAACCCGATATCACCAATAATCAAGTACAAGTTATCACAGTTGCGCCGTCTTATGGCGCTGCGGATATCGAGCGTTTGGTCACTTTTCCGATAGAACAAGCCACCAGTAATATCAGTGGGATTACAGAACTTAGAAGCTTTTCGAGATTTGGATTGTCTTTGGTAACTATCGTTTTTAATGATAATACGGATGTATATTGGGCAAGACAACAAGTGCAAGAAAGACTTCAATTGGTACAAGAGTCAATTCCTGAAGATATTGGAAAGCCAGAATTAGGACCAATTTCTTCTGGTTTGGGGGAGATTTTTCAATATGTTGTCAGGGCTAAAAAAGGCTACGAAAATAAATATGATGAAACCGAACTCAGAACAATCCAAGATTGGGTCATCAGACGACAATTATTAGGGACAAAAGGCGTTGCGGATGTCAGCAGTTTTGGAGGGAAGCTTAAGCAGTACGAAATTGCCATCAACCCGAATAAACTTCAGGCTTTTGCCATTAATATTAATGATGTCTTTTCCGCTTTAGAACAAAATAATCAAAATACGGGCGGCGCATATATCGAGAAAAAAGAAACTGTACTTTTTATTAGAAGTGAAGGTTTACTAGGAACTTCAGAAGATATTGGGAATATCCAAGTTGCAACAACCAAAGAAGGAATTCCGGTTCGTATCAGTGATGTTGCCGATGTCAAAATTGGTTTTGCTACAAGATATGGCGCGATGACTTATAATGATACTGGTGAGGTTTCGGGCGCTATTGTTCTCATGCTGAAAGGCGAAAATGCCAATGAGGTCATCGGGAATATCAAAGAAAGATTAGAGAAAATTCAAGAATCTTTACCAGAAGGCGTTGTAATAGAACCATTTCTAGACAGAGCAAAAATGGTGAATAATACCATTAGTACTGTCAAAACTAACCTAATGGAAGGCGCTTTAATTGTTGTTTTCATCTTGGTATTATTCCTTGGGAATTTTAGAGCGGGATTATTAGTCGCTTCCGTGATTCCTTTGGCAATGCTTTTTGCCATCATTATGATGAATATTTTTGGTGTTGGAGGTAACTTAATGAGTCTTGGAGCATTGGACTTCGGGTTAATTGTAGATGGCGCCGTGATTATTGTAGAAGCTGTTCTTCATCAATTGGCGCATAAAAAGCATTTTGGGAAAGATAATCTATTATCAAAGAAAGAAATGGACGGACAGGTTACCAATTCTGCTTCTAAGATGGTTAATAGTGCTGTTTTTGGTCAAATTATTATCCTCATCGTTTATCTACCTATTTTTACACTTCAGGGTATCGAAGGAAAAATGTTCAAACCAATGGCGCAGACCGTTGCTTTTGCATTAATAGGTGCGTTTCTGTTGTCACTTACTTATATCCCAATGATGAGCGCTTTGGTCTTAAGCCGAAAGAAAAAAGTTAAAGACAATATTTCTGATAAAGTGATGAATAAAGTAGAGATTGGTCATCAAAAACTTTTGATTAAAGCTTTAAAATTTAGAAAGTCAATTATTGCTGTCGTTCTTATTTTATTTGCTGGAGCAGTTTTCGTGTTGTCAAAAATGGGCGGGGAGTTTATTCCGTCTTTGGAAGAAGGCGATTTTGCGGTAGAAATGAGAATTCTGCAAGGCAGTAACATCGAAGAAACTAAAAAAGTAACCTCCGAAGCTGCAAAAATTCTATTAAAAGAGTTTCCTGAAGTCCAAAAAGTAGTTACCAAAATCGGAAGTGCCGAGATACCAACTGAGCCAATGCCGATGGATGCTGGAGATATGATTATTGTTTTGAAACCTAAAAAAGAGTGGACATCAGCAAAGTCTTTTCCTGAGCTTTCAGAGAAAATGAGTAACGCTTTAAAGGTTATTCCGGGGTTGACGACTGGTTTTCAATTTCCTGTTCAGATGCGTTTTAATGAGTTGATGACGGGCGCGAGACAAGATGTCGTTTGCAAAATTTACGGCGAAGACTTGGATCAATTGGCAGCTTATGCTAAAAGACTAGGCGGGATTATCCATACGGTACAAGGTGCTCAGGATTTATATCTGGAGCCTGTTGTTGGAGCACCGCAAGTTGTGATAGATTATAATCGTGCGCAACTTTCTCGTTATAATATTTCTGTTGGTGATATTAATAGAGTGATCAATATGGCTTTTGCAGGTCAGATTGCTGGTGCTTTATATGAAGGTGAAAGGAAATTTGATGTCGTCGTGAGAATGGATAATCAGCAGAAAAAAGATATCACAAGCATTCAGAATTTATTAATTCCGATGCCTAATGGCGAGCAGATTCCTTTGTCTCAATTGGCAAATGTCGAGCTAAAAGATAGTCCTAATCAAATCCAGCGAGAAGATACCAAAAGAAGAATTGTTGTCGGATTTAACATAAGAGGGCGAGATGTGCAAAGTATTGTGGAAGAGCTTCAGCAGAAGGTTAACAAAGATCTTAAGCTATCAACAGGTTATAGCATTTCTTATGGTGGCGCTTTCGAAAATCTTAACGAAGCCAAAGCCAGATTAGGTGTTGCTGTACCAATTTCTTTGGTGATGATTTTCCTGTTGTTATTTTTCGCATTTGGGTCTGTAAAGCACAGTTTGTTGATTTACACGGCAATTCCGTTATCGGCAATTGGTGGAATTTACTTTTTAGCCTTGAGAGGAATGCCATTTAGTATCAGTGCGGGCGTTGGATTTATAGCACTTTTTGGTGTTGCAGTGCTTAACGGAATTGTTTTGATTTCAGAATTTAACCGACTAAAAAAAGATGGTGTTAACAATATGAGCAGAATTGTTTTAACAGGAACAAGAATTAGACTCAGACCAGTTCTGATGACGGCTTTTGTAGCATCTTTAGGTTTTTTACCAATGGCAATCAGCAATGGCGCGGGTGCAGAAGTACAACGACCGTTAGCAACTGTAGTTATCGGTGGATTGATGCTCGCAACACTCTTGACCTTGTTTGTCTTACCGATTCTTTATGTCTTGTTTGAAAAAATGAATAACCTCAAAAAATAACTCCAATGAAATTATACAATCCATATAAAAAACAACTCGCATTACTTTTCTTAATCTCATTTGGAATGTTAAATGCACAGCAAAATATCACCTTAGAACAGGCTTTAGATTTGGCGTTTCAACATAATGGAAACATTAAAAATTCTAAATTAATTTCTGATTATCAAGAAAAATTAAAGTCTACTTATCTCGATATGCCACAAACGGAAATTAATGTTGGTTTTGGTCAAATTAATGGCGTTGAAACTGATAATTCTTTTTCCGTTTCTCAACGACTTAATTTCCCGACGGTTTATTCTAAAAGAAAAAAAATGTTGTATGCTGAGTGGACGGCAAGTGTTATCAATCAGAATCTAACTAAAGCACAATTAACGAAGCAAGTTTCGGATGTTTTCTATCGGATTTTAACGCTTCAAGAAAAGAAAAAAGTAATCGATTATACAACGCTTTTGTATGTTAGTTTTGCAGAGAAAGCCAGCTTGAGATTAAAAAAAGGCGAAGCTAACATCTTGGAAGAATCTACCGCAGAAATCCAAAAAGAACAAGCCAAAAACCAATTGGATTTATTAGAAAATGAGCTTAATTTGGCTAAACTTCAGTTACAATTATTGCTTCAATCTGAGCAGATATATCAGCCGATTGCGGATAAATCGACGATTAATATTAACCTTCAAGTTTCTGAAGAAATCATTAAGCAACATCCAGAATTACAGGTTTTAAACCAACAAATTAAAATCAATCAAGCAGAAGCGCAACTTGAGAAAAGCAAACTTTTGCCAGATCTTTTGCTGACTTATAATAATCAAAGCATGAAAAATATCAATAATAATCGATTTAATTCGGTGCAAGTTGGTGTTGGGATTCCTTTGTTTACGAGAGGTCAACGAGAATTAGCAAAGGCAACCCAAGCAAAAGTTGCTATTTCTGAAAACGAATTTAAGCTCAGAGAAATAGAACTTAAAAATAGATTGCAACAGCTTATCAATAGTTTTATGAATCAATTAAAAATTGTCGAAAATTATGAACAAAAACAATTGCCAAAATCCGAAACTATTTTTAAAACTGTAAAAAAACAAATGGAAGTTGGCGAGATTGATTACCTCAATTGGGTAATTCTTACCAATCAAGCGGTGAAAACAAAGGTGGATTACATTGATAATCTCGAAAGACTTAACCAAATTGGCGTTGAGCTTAATTATTTAATTTCAAAATACTAAAGAAATGCATTTTAAAAATATATCAATCATTGGTTGCAGTTTAATCTTAATTTTAGGCTCTTGCTCAGGAAAAAATGAAGAAGAAAAAACAATCTATGAAAGCTCGAAATCAGCAGAAACTAATGATAATATCGTGGAGTTATCGGAGAATCAGATTAAAACAATTAGTTTAACAATGACTAATATTCAGGCTAAAAATATGCAAAAACTCATTAAACTTAATGGGAAAGTGGATATTGCGCCGTCCGATGTTAGCTCAATTTCTAGTATTATGGGCGGTCATGTCAAAGCGATTAATGTGATTAATGGAAGCCATTTTAGCAAAGGTCAGATTCTTGCAGTTTTAGAAGATCCACAGTTTATACAATTGCAGCAGGATTATTTGGTAACCAAAGCGCAATTGGAGTCTGCAAGGCTTAATCTTAATCGCCAGACCGATCTTAATGTCAGCAAAGCAAGCAGTGATAAAACTCTTCAGTCTGCGCAAGCTGATTATTCAACTTACAATGCAACTTTAAAAGGTTTAGAAGAAAAATTGAGGATTATTGGGATTAATGCCAAGAGTCTCAACACTAATAATATCAGAAGCAGAATTAATATTTATGCGCCTTTTAGCGGTTTTGTAAGCAAAATTTTGGTGAATAACGGACAGTATGTTAATCCCTCTGATGCTTTGTTTGAGCTGATTAATCCTGCGGGAATGTTGTTTGATTTTAAAGTTTTTGAGAATGATGTTAATGATGTTAAGATTGGTCAAGAAATAGCCATTTATACCAATCAAAATTCACAAAAAAAATCAATGGCAAAAATCATAAGTTTGGTTCCTAACATAGAAAACGGTGGGTCATTATCGGTTGTTGCGAAGCTATTTGCTCCTAATTCTGACTTTATAAAAGGTATGTATGTTAATGGCGAAGTCACTGTTGATAACAAATTGACAATCAGTCTCCCCAACGAATCTGTGGTTTCTTTTGAAAATAAAAATTATGTTTTTGAAGATTTAGGAAACAAGAAATATAAAATGATTGCTGTAACTATTGGTATTTCTGATGATAGTATTACAGAAATTGTCAAAGCAGATGATCTCAAAGATAAAAAAATCGTGCAAAAAGGTGCTTACAGTTTATTAATGTTACTTAAGAATACAGCAGAGTAAGTTTGGTTAATAGCTGATTTTGAAATAGCTAACAGTTAATTTAAGCTTATTTTTACAATTAATAATTAGTTGTAAATTAGGGCTGGCAAAAAGTATTAATGGTTTTAATGCTTTTTAATTATCAATTTAAAATTGTAATATTATGAAAATGATTAAAATAGCGGCAGTTGGCTTTATAATGGCAACACAATTTTTATCGGCACAGTTTAAGCAAGCACCTTTGGCTTATGCTTATAACGCTCTAGAAGGTTCTATAGATGCCCAAACCATGGAAATCCATTATAGTAAACATGGCGCAGGATACGTTAATAATCTTAATAAAGCGGTTGCGGGTACACCGTTAGAAAAAGAAAGCTTAACTTCTATATTATCTCATATTTCTAAAGAAAATGTTGCTGTGAGAAATAATGCCGGCGGACATTATAACCATGAGTTATTTTGGACGATGTTAACACCAGAAAAAAATACTCAGGCTTCTGATAAATTGAAAAAAGCAATTGATGCGACTTTCGGAAGTATGGACAAGTTTAAAGCAGAGATGAGTAAAGCTGGCGCGGATCGTTTTGGTTCAGGTTGGGCTTGGC
The DNA here is from genome assembly GCF_053553015.1 of Chryseobacterium electrogenes. Lineage (NCBI taxonomy): Bacteria > Pseudomonadati > Bacteroidota > Flavobacteriia > Flavobacteriales > Weeksellaceae > Chryseobacterium > Chryseobacterium electrogenes. The sequence goes on from NZ_JBNPPB010000002.1 coordinate 825,963, forward strand.
TTATTGTGACACCAGACAAAAAATTAGTGGTTACATCTACAGCTAATCAAGATAATAATCTTATGGATATTGCTGATATTAAAGGAACACCAATTTTAGGAATTGATGTTTGGGAGCATGCTTATTATCTTAAATATCAAAATAAAAGAGCCGATTATCTCACCGCAATCTGGAACGTTCTTAACTGGAACGAAGTAAGCAAACGATATGATAACGCTTTAAAATAAATAAAGATAGCCAGAATGATTAGTTCTGGCTTTTTTTATACGTCATGTGGGAAGTGAAAAATTTTCTAATATTAAGTTTTTTATTTACCTAGCATTCTACCAATTTTTTTATGCTGAATACTTATATTATAATACAATCAAAATATGGATTGGTTTAGATGTTATTTATAGTGATAATTGTATTATGGTTTTTATATTGTGTACATAGGTTTAATTATATATCATTTTTATAATAAAATCTATTTTTGGTCTTATAAATAATAATTCTAATAGTTTTAGATAATTTGAGTGCCTTTTTGGTAAAAGAATTAGCATAATTAATATCTATTCTAAAGTTACAATACACTTTGTAAACCTAATGTTAATAAGCCTTTGCGAAATTTATAATTTAATTAAAATTCATCTGATTAAAATTAGCTACATTAGCGCCCCGCTTGTTAATGTAATTATGAATATTGAATTATGGATGATCGGTTTTATTAAATATTTTTTTATTAATGATTAATAAAGGACAAATAGTAGAAATACCAGCATCGTCTCTTCTTTACAAAAAGGAGGCTCCTGTTTTTTTGTCAAAAAAGGAAGAACTCAGTTGGAAGTCTTTACCCAAGAACTATTCGTTATTTGATGGATTTCTTGTTGGTGGGCATTCGGGTTATGAAAATTTTAAAATTGGACAAAGAAAAGGGATTAACGTTGGTGGTAAAAAAGCACCTCTTTACGTGATTGAAATTGATAAGTCGGATAATAGGATTTTTGTAGGAGCAGGGGAATTACATCCTGGTCTTTGGACAAGTGTTTTACGATTTTCTATCACAAGTATTGACTGGTTGGATGATTTTAATCCTAATAATCCTGAGCTAGAATTAGGTGTTTCTGTAGAGATTTCGACTTTAATATTAGAAAAAGAAAATCATGCAAGACTTTTTGTTTTTGATGAGGACGTTTTTCTAGAATTTGAGAAGCCAATTTCTGTTACAATAGAAAATTATCCGATTGATATTTTAGTACAAAAAAAAATTATAGCGAATATTAAAACAATTTAAATAAATAAATATAGCATGAAATTAAAAATTTCTCTTCTAGCAAGTGTTATTTCACTTGCATTTTATGCCCAATCTGCACCGGCATATTACTCTACGATTGATTTTAAAAAGACTAAAAACGACTTAAAGGTTGATCTTGCAAAATTAATTACAGACACGCATACTGAGAAGATTTCATATTCTGCAGGTTTAGCATCTCTTTTTAAAACCAGTGATGCAGATCCGCAAAATCCATCTAATGTATTGTTGATGTATGGTTCTCAAAGCTCTGGTATGCACCAGAGAAGTCGCCCTTATACAGGATCTTGGAACCGTGAGCATGTCTATGCAAAATCTCAAGGAACACCTAATCTTGGTCAAGCTGGTGCTGGATCTGATGGACATCATCTTCGTCCTACAGATGTACAGTTGAACAGTTCTAGAGGTCACTTATCTTTTGATGATGGTCAAGGAGCATTAGCTCAGAAAACCAATCGTGGTGGTTGGTATCCAGGTGACGAGTGGAAGGGTGATGTTGCAAGAATCCTTATGTATATGTATGTGAGATATAAAGACCAGTGTAAACCGTTAAATATTACAATGGATCCTAGTACTTATTCTTCAGATTTTCCAGATATTTTATTAAAATGGAATGTTGAAGATCCGGTATCTGATATTGAAATACAAAGAAATAACGTTGTTGCTGGTGTACAAAAAAATAGAAATCCTTTTATTGATAATCCATATTTGGCAACTGTAATTTGGGGAGGACCAGCTGCGCAAAATACTTGGCCTAGTTCTGTCACTGGAGGAAGTCAACCAACCAATGATACACAAGCACCATCTACGCCAACTAATTTGGTTGTAACGGGTAAAACGTCTTCAAGTATATCATTAACATGGACAGCTTCTACAGATAATGTTGGGGTAAGTGGTTATGATGTTTTTGTTAATAATGTATACAATAAAACGGTAGCCACTAATACTGCAGATGTAACGGGATTGTCATCATCTACAAAATATTCTTTCTATGTATTAGCAAAAGATGCTGCTGGTAATCAATCACAAAATAGTGCAAGTGTAGAAGGTACAACTGATAAAGCAGGAGATACCGGGAACGGGACAACTTGTGGAACCGAGGATTTTGAAAATATTCCATCAACAGGAAGTACGCCACCGGCATCTAGTTATACCGATAGAACTTGGTCAGGAAAAGGTATTGTATGGACTGCAACTAATGCAAGAACCGATAAGCAGATTTACATTAATGGCGATAACAATAAAGCAATCAATATTAAAAAAGGAAAGTTATCTTCTTCTAAAATTTCTGGTGGAATAGCATCATTGTCTGTTAAGACTTATCTTCCGTTCTCAGATTCTGCAGGAGATTATACTTTATTAATTAACGGAGTAGAGAAAGGAAAAATACCTTATTCTAAAACTGCTAAAACACAGACTATTAACGATATTAATGTAGAAGGTGATATTGTTATAGAATTAGTTGATGATGTTACAAGTAGTAGAGTTTCTTTTGATGATTTATCTTGGACTTGTTATACCAAAATGGCAACAAATGAGGTAGATAATAAAACTCAAAAAATCACTATTTATCCTAACCCAGTTAAGAACCATGAGTTTTTCATCAGTGGTATTGAGAAAAATGAAGTTGTTAAAATCTATAACTTAAACGGACAATTAGTACAAACTATTAATAACGTTTCTAACAAAGAAAAAGTAAGTCTTAATAAGTTACCGAAAGGCGTTTATTTAGTTAAAACTAAAAACGCAACTTCTAAGCTAATTGTAGATTAATTTTCAGAGTTAGTTTATATAGCATAATAATAAAGGCCGGAAGCAGTAGCTTCCGGCCTTTTTATTTATTAAAAAAAATATAACGATAGAATTTTGCTTATTCGCTTTCATTTACAAGATACTATGCTTCGCTTAGTTTTATTATTGATTATAATTTATTTTTTAATTATTATTTATGATAATTTAATTTATTTAATTAGTTATATTTAGTAATTATTTAGTAATATTTTTTTATTTAAATTATAAGCTTAATTTTTTATATTAAAATAAATAGTTTTATATTAGAAATCTGTAAAAAAACACTACTTAAAGTTAAGTATATTAAAATTTTATTAGATTATTAAGCCGTATGATCTTAATTGTAGATGACAACCAAAGCAATATTTATTCTTTAAAAAAGCTCCTAGAATCTAAGGATTTCCCTGTGGATACAGCAAGTTCTGGAGAAGAAGCTTTGGCAAAAGCTTTAACTAATAATTATGCATTAATTATATTAGATGTCCAAATGCCAGACATGGATGGTTTTGAGGTAGCCGAAACACTATCAGGTTATAGCAAAACTAAAGATATACCTATTATTTTCCTATCTGCAGTAAGTACAGACAAAAGATTTATAAAACGAGGCTATGCATCTGGCGGTATCGATTATGTTACAAAACCTATTGATCCTGATATTCTTATGCTTAAAGTAAAGACGTTTTACAATATACAAGAGCAAAATTTGACGATGAAAAAAAACCAGGAAAGCCTGGAAAAAGAAGTCAAAGGAAGACGAGAGATGCATGTTAGTATGAAGTCTCAAATTGAATATTTTCATCAGATGCTAGAAGCATTGCCACAGATAGCATTTGCCTTAACCAATGAGGGGAAAATTGATTTTGTTAACGCAAGATGGTATCAATATTCATCGTCAGATCAGCAGTTTCCTAAGACACATTCTGATGATATTGATATTAAAGAAGAAATAGGAAAGCTTATCTCTAAAGGAAAAACGATAGAATTAGAAGTTAGGATCCAAGAAATTGTATCACAAGAATACCGCTATCACCTCTTAAGAATGTCCCCAATTATAGAAGATGATCGCTTGAAAAATTGGATTGGCACTTTTACAGACATCGATGCACAAAAGAAAATCGAAAAAGAAAAAGACGAATTCCTAAGTATTGCAAGTCATGAGCTGAAAACACCTTTGACAAGTATCAAAGCTTATGTACAATTATTGGATAGAAAATTAAAGTTAGATATAGATAGTCCAGAAGCTAATTATGTTACAAAAGTACAAGGGCAGATAGAAAAGCTCAATAATCTAATTACCGACCTATTAGATATCTCTAAAATTGAAAATGGCAAACTGAAAATCAATAGCCAACCAAACAATTTAGAGGACGTGGTACATAATGCAATAGATACAATCTTACAGACTCACGAAGAAAATACAGTTAGAATAGAGCGTCATGGTCAGAAGCCTAATGTTCTAATCCCTTTTGATACTGTGAGAATAGAGCAAGTTTTAATTAATTTCCTAACAAATGCCATAAAATATTCACCAAAAAATAATCAAGTTATCGTATCTACTTTTGTGGACGATCAAGAGGTTAAAGTTAGTGTGACAGACTTCGGTATTGGTATTCCTGATTTTAAGCAAGATGCTGTTTTTCAAAAGTTTTATCGGGTAGAAGAATCCTCACTTCAGTTTCAAGGGATGGGTATAGGTCTGTATATTTGTTCAGAAATTATAAAACAACATAATGGAAGTATCGGTCTATCTAGCAAGATAGATGAAGGATCTACTTTTTATTTTACATTACCATTAAATTAATTTTTTTTATGCCACAAAAAATCTTAAGAAATCTACGATTTGGTGTAGGGACATCATTATTAATTTTGATTGCAAGTTCTACCGCCTCATATATTAGTATACAAGATCAGAAGAAAAATAGAGAAAGTCTTTTTAAAACCAGACAGTCTATAACTGCTGTAAAAGATGTAATGATTGCACTTCTAGATGCAGAAACAGGTAATAGAGGTTTTCAGATTACAGGAAACGAATCTTTTTTAGAACCTTATAATAAAGGCTTAGCAGATTTTCCTCTTGCTATGGGAAGGGCTAAGTCATTAGAAATTGAAGATAAAAATCAATTAAGTCGCTTAGAGAACCTAGAAAACTCTGTAAATGATAGAATTTCTATTCTAAAATCATTTGTAGATAATAGACGAAAGGGAGAGCGTATGTCAGAAAAGCAGATGTTGGGCAGTAAAATTTTTATGGATCAATGTCGTGATATCGTAGCAGATTTTGTTCATAATGAAGAGAATATATTAGTTATTAAAAATAAAGATCTCAACGAATCTACTTTTATTACCATCTTGTTTCTTATATTATCTGGAGTAGCCGCAATCTTTGTTACGGGTTATTTATATTTTAAATTAAAGAGAGATATATTAAGACGAGATAAGCTAGAAAAGAGATTAAGACAAAAAGAACAAGAAATAACTACGCGATTAGGCATTATCCAAGAAATTGCTAATAAAGTTGCTAATGGTGATTATAGCCAAAGAGTTGTCGATAATGAACAAGACAATTTAGGAGAATTAGCCTATTCTTTTAATCACATGACCGATTCTCTTAAAAAATCTTTTGATAATATCAATAAAAGTGATTGGAAACAAAAAGGACTAGCTATCTTAAATGAATCTCTGGTTGGTAATAAATCTATTAAAGAAATTACGAGTACTGCCTTAGCTCACTTAATAGAGTACGGAGCATGTGCTAATGGCGCTATCTATCTAGTAGATGATAATCAATTAAAACTCTTTGCTGCTTTTGGCTTAGAAAAAAGTATGAAAAATACTTTTGAGCTTGGAGAAGGGATGGTAGGACAAGTTTTCTTACAGAAAAAGACTAAAGTTGTTAATGATCTTACAGAAAAAGATTTTGTTGTAAGTTTTGCTGGTAATCAATTAAAAATTAATGGAATAGTGCTGGTTCCTATATTGTTAGGTAAAAAGCCATTAGGTATAATGGAGCTTAATTCTGGTGCTAAAATTGATGCCGATCATGTTGATTTCTTCGTAGAGAGTTGTCGTATTCTGGGCGTGGCTTTAGCCGCAGCAAAAGGGAGAGAGCAAGAGCAAAGATTGTTAGAAGAAACCCAAGCTCAATCCGAAGAATTGCAAGTACAACATTCAGAATTAGAAAATCTTAATACAGAATTAGAAGCTCAAACCCAAAAATTGCAAGCTTCAGAAGAAGAACTAAGAGTCCAGCAAGAAGAATTGATGCAGAGCAATGCAGAGTTAGAAGAGCGGTCTAAATTGCTAGAAGAAAAGAATCATCTCATCGCAGAGCGTAATATAGAGATTCAGAAAAAAGCAGAAGAGTTAGAGTTAAGTACCAAATACAAATCAGAATTTCTTGCTAATATGTCGCATGAATTGCGTACACCGCTCAATTCTATTTTATTACTTTCTCGCCTAATGTCAGAGGATCCAGAAGAGAATCTTAACGAGGATCAGATAGAATCTGCGAAAGTTATACAAAGCTCAGGAAGTAGCTTATTGACATTAATTGATGAGATTTTAGATCTTGCAAAGATAGAATCTGGCAAAATGAATCTAGATTATCAGAATGTTATTATTGATGATATCATTATAGATTTGCGTAATTTATTCAATCCTTTAGTTAATGAGAAAGGTCTTCAGTTTAATATTTCTATTGATAATCAACTACCAAAAGAGTTAGAAACTGATAGGTTAAGAGTAGATCAGGTATTAAGAAATCTAATGTCTAATGCTCTCAAGTTTACATCAGAGGGTAGTATCAATTTGAATATTAAGAAAGATCCTAAAAATGAAAACTACATTGTTTTCTCTGTTAAAGATACAGGAATTGGGATACCAGAGGATAAGCAGAAAGTTATTTTTGAGGCTTTTCAGCAGGCAGATGGATCTACTCGTCGCAAATTTGGAGGTACAGGATTAGGGCTTTCTATCAGTAGAGAAATTGCTAAACTACTAGGCGGAGAATTGCTACTGACAAGTAAAGTAGACGAAGGCAGTGAGTTTAGCTTAAGTATTCCGATAGAACCAAAATTAAAAAATAATGATATTGTGTTGGATGAAAATCCAGTTGTAGTCATCCAAGAAGACGTTAAAGCTATTAAAGAAATTATAGCTTATAAAACGCCAGAATATATTAGCGATAACCCAATTCTAAGAATTCCGGAGGATGTCCCAGATGATCGCGATACGATAACCCATCATGATAAAGTCATTTTAATTGTAGAAGATGATGTTAATTTTGCCAAAGCCTTATTAAAATATGCTCATAGCCAAGACTATAAAGGGGTGGTAATGGTGCGTGGAGATTATGCTTTGCCAGCAGCTTTGGAGTATCATCCTTTGGCGATTTTGTTGGACGTACAACTACCGATGAAAGATGGTTGGCAGGTAATGGATGAGTTGAAGTCTAATCCATTGGTAAAACATATCCCAGTACACATGATGTCCTCATTGCATGTGAAGCAAGAAAGCCTTATGAAGGGCGCTATAGATTTTATCAACAAGCCTGTAGCATTAGAGCAGATATCTTTGGTTTTCCAAAAAATTGAAGAAGCCTTAAGTAAGTCTCTTCAGAAAGTCTTAATTGTAGAAGAAAATGCAAAACATGCTACAGCATTATCATATTTCTTAGGTAATTTTAATATTTCGGCATCGGTAGAAGATAATGCAGAAGATAGTGTTAAAGCTTTTTTTGATCAAAATAAAGACTGTGTAATCTTGAATGTAGAAAACTCTCGTGGAGAAGAAAATACCATCATCCAATCTATAAAGAGTCATCAAGGATTAGAAAATCTACCAATTATTAATTTTATAGACCGTAATTTATCACAATCAGAAGAGCTGAAAATTAAGCAATATGCAGATTCTATCGTTGTAAAAACAGCGCATTCTTATCAACGGATTTTAGATGAAGTAGGCTTGTTCTTACATCTGGTAGAAGAAAAAAACAGCTCAGAAGAAACCCGAGGAAACAACACGTTAGGTGCATTAACGGAGGTACTAAGTGGAAAAAAAATATTGATTACCGATGATGATGTGAGAAACATATTCTCTCTCACCAAAGTCTTAGAAAAATATAAAGTAGAAGTTGTCTTGGCGATGGATGGTAAGCAAGCTTTAGAGCAAATGAAAGAACATCCAGATATTGATGTTATCCTTATGGATATGATGATGCCAGAAATGGATGGATACGAAACAATTAGAGAAATAAGAAAAAAACCGAAACTATCACGTCTGCCAATTATTGCAGTAACAGCCAAATCTATGATTGGAGAAAGAGAAAAGTGCATAGAAGCAGGCGCTTCTGATTATATCTCAAAACCTGTAGATACCGATCAATTATTGTCACTTTTGCGCGTATGGTTATATGAAAATTAATTTGTTAAAAATATAATGAATAAGAAGATTTTAATAGTGGATGATGATCCACGTAATATATTTGCACTCAGATTAACACTTAAAGCGAGAGGCTTCAATATACAGAGCTGTACAATGGCACAAGAGGCTATAAAAATGCTGGAGGATAATGATGATATAGAACTATTATTGCTGGATATGATGATGCCTGAGATGGATGGTTATGAGGCAACTAAAATTATTAGAAATACAGAAAATATACGACAGATACCTATTATTGCTGTCACTGCACAAGCGATGCCAGAAGATCGTCAAAAATGTATAGATGCTGGAGCTCAAGATTATGTCTCAAAGCCTATTAATGTAGATCATCTAATTGTTGCCATAGAAAAATTAATCTAATGTTAGAGCCTAGTATTGTTAAAGATGTAGAAATAGAAATTCTAATAAAAGATGTCCATGAGTTGTATGGATATGATTTTTCGTTGTACAGTCGTGCTTCTTTTAAGAGAAGGATTGATCGTATTTGTATGAATGATAAGTTTACAAGTTTTGCAGAATTGCGATACACCGTTGTTAACGATCCAGAATATTTTAAACATTTTGTAGAAGAAATAACGGTTAATGTAACGGAGATGTTTCGCGATCCTTCTTTTTTTAAAGCTTTAAGAGAAAATATTCTGCCTCAATTAGGGACATATCCTTTGATAAGGATATGGTTAGCAGGTTGTTCTACAGGCGAAGAAGCTTATTCTATTGCTATTTTGCTTAAAGAAGCTAATCTGTATCACAAAGCCTTAATCTATGGGACAGATATTAATCCTTCGGTATTAGAAAAAGCAAGAGCAGGTATTTTTCCTTTGCAACAAATGAAATTGTATACAGAAAATTATATACTTTCTGGCGGAAAAAAAGATTTTTCTGATTATTACACTGCCAATTATGATAGTGCAAAATTTGATAAAAGTCTTCAAGAAAAATTAATTTTATCAACACATAACTTGGTGTCAGATTGCACTTTTAATAGCTTTCAATTGATTATATGTCGTAATGTTTTAATATATTTTGACAGAGATTTGCAGGAGCGTGTGTTTAATTTATTTGATGATAGTTTAGAAAACCTGGGCTACTTAGCATTAGGTACTAAAGAAACGCTTCGTTTTTCTAATATTGATAAGAACTATTTTCAAGTGAAAGATCAGAAAATTTGGAAAAAATTAGAACATAATTAGAAAGTGAATCATAATACAAATATAGAATTAGTCATTATTGGTGGTTCTGCGGGAAGTCTGCAGGTCATTTTGGATATGATAAAAAAACTGGATAACAATCTTAGTTTTTCAATTCTTTTGGTACTTCATAGAAAGGCGAAAACTAGTAGTGTATTGCCCGTTTTGTTACAACAATTTTCTCCAATAGAGGTTATAGAAATTGAGGACAAAACAGATTTTGAAAAAAATAAAATCTATATTGTTCCCGCAGATTATCATTTGCTATTTGATAATAAACTAAAGATGTCTCTGGATGTTTCTGAGAAAATTAATTATTCTAGACCTTCTATTGATGTAAGCTTTCAATCTGCTGCAAGAATATTCCGTGATGCATTAGTTGGTATTTTGCTATCCGGAGCTAATGCTGATGGTGTAGAAGGATTAGATTATATTTATAAAAATGGAGGCTTAGTCTGGATACAGAATCCAGAAACGGCAGAAGTAGAATATATGCCAAGGCATGCTTTAGATGCAGTAACGTACCATTCGGTTTTTAATTCAGAAGAATTGGCTGCCAAAATCAATCAACTTAATAAAACATAATAACTTAAAAATAAATTAACGATGAGCAAGAAGAAAATTATGATATTCGATGATGATACAGTAATTTTAGAAGTTATCAGTATTCTTTTTGAAGATGCAGGTTATGATGTCGAAATCTCAGAAACCTCTCATGATATCTTAGAAAAAGTTGCCGCATATCGCCCAGATGTTATATTAATGGATAATTGGATTCCTAATATTGGCGGTGTAGAAGCAACAAAATTATTGAAGAACCATGAAGAATTTAATTCAATTCCTGTAATCTATGTGACTGCAAATAGTGATATTGCAGCATTAGCAGCCAATGCCAATGCAGATGATTATCTGGCTAAACCTTTTGACTTAGACGATTTAGAAGGTAAAATAACTAAATTTATCTAAAGAATTAATTCATAAATTTCTGAATATAGAACGCTCTTTTTTCTTCTGTTATTCCTAAAATATTGTTGATGTATTGATCCATAGAGCCATATTTTAGATTAATTTCGTACAAGGCAGCTTGTAGATAAGATCGCTCTATCCAACTTAATTTTTCTAAGACAGCAATATCCATTTTGGGGAATAAAAAATGTAATGACTTAGCGGTGTTTAGTCTTTTTTTGATGACTTTTTCTCTAAGATTATTAGACATAAGATATTCTTGAAAAATAACATCATTATCAAATTTTAAAATCGTCATAATCAGAGCTGTGATCATACCTGTACGATCTTTTCCTGCTGTGCAATGGTAGAGTATAGGTTGGTTAGACTCTAAGATTTCTGTGATGATTTTCTTAATTGTTTCAGGATTTTCTGTAACATAATCTCTATAGAATTTCAACATTCTTTGGTGGGCATCATCGGCATTTACTTTTCCTTTCAATACTAATTTTTTAGCCTGATTAAGCTGGTCTTCTTGATCCTGGAAAGCCGCATAATTTTTATAGATTATCTGTTCTGGTATAATGTCAGGCTTCTTTGTTACTTCATTTTTTGTACGCAGATCAATGATTTCGCCGAGATTTAATTGCTTTAATTTATTACTGTTTTTTAGATTAGAAAGATCTCCACTTCTGTATAAAATGCTATCTTTAATGGTCTTACCTTCAGTATTTTTTATGTTTGATAAATATCTGAAGTTATTAACTTTTTTAATGGAAATTTTATTTTTACCAGATAATGAAGAATACTCTGGAGAAGTTGGCACGTAGCTTTTACAAGATATTAAAAGTAAACTAAAAAATAAAAATCCTATATATTTTTTGTTAATGTATTGCATATTATATTTTTAGTTTAGTTAAGATTCAGCCTGTTATGATTACAAATATAAAAGATTTCATTTTTAAAGAATGTACTTTTATTAGTTTTAATTTGATGTTATAATTGCTTAATGAATACAATACTAGAAAGTTTTAGTTAAGATAATCGTATAAATTGAAAATTTATTTTATTTTAAAATCAGTATATTTATCTCATTATCAGCATTTAAAGTGATTTTAAATATGGTGAAACTAATTTTAATAATAATCAATGTAACAAATAGACTATATCAATTGTCTTATATGGTATAACAAAAACTATGAAAATATATTACACTATAATATTCGCTCTATTTGGTACTTACGCTTTTTCTCAGTCCGAAAGTGATACGCTTAAAGGTCAAAAAGCTATTGAAGAAGTAAAAATTATTGCTAAAAAACCAACAGTAGAAACTAAAGTTGACAGAACTGTTTTCAATGTTGCTAATAGCTCCGTTCTTGCAGGTAATACAACTTGGGATATATTGAGAATGACGCCATTAGTTAGTGTTGACAATAATGATGTGATAAAATCTGAAGGCGAAAATGTGACCGTCTATATCAACGATAGAAAATCTGTTTTTACAGGAAAAGAATTGAAAGAATATCTTAAGTCTCTTCCCGCAGACAATCTCATGAAAATAGAAGTGATTACCAATCCATCTTCTAGATATGAGTCCACAGGTCAAGTGATTAATATTGTCCTGAAAAAGAGAGAAGATGAGGGGGTTAAAGGTAGTATCTCATTAACCAATACACAGAATACTAAAAATAATCAGTACGGAAGTTTTAATATTAATTATCATAAGAAAAGCTTTACACAGACGTTAACGGGAAGTTATAGCGATAATACCAATGTAACCAAGACAGAATATGAGAATATGCTTTTCAAAGATAATTCTTTCACTAAGATTAATCAGAATAGCATCAATAGAGGAAAGATGCCTTCTATGTCTTCCACATCAGAATTAGAACTGAATGACAAGAATAATATTGGATTTATAGTAGAACTTTTTCAAAATAAAACTAAAGCCAATAATACTGCTGATGCAGTAACAACGCAAAACGGTAATTTATATAATCAATACTATCAGAATCAAAACCAAAATGATAGCTATCGTGTGTTGAGCTCTAATGTATTTTATAAATTTTATGACAAAACCAAAAATAAGATTTTAGATGTTAATTTAGGGATCAATTATAATAATGACCAAGGTGACAGAACCTATCAAAAAGATCAAACCATTGACCCAAAATCTACTTATAATCGCATTATTGAAAATACAGAAATGCGAAATTATTACTTAAAATTAGATTACTCTCAACCATTAGACAGCTTAGGAAGTAGCATAGAAGTTGGGGCAAAAGCTAATTTTAATAATAATATGATGCCTATTGATTACTATGGATTTGGTAATAATACCATTCTCAATAGGTTTAAATATTCTGATAATCTCAACTCTGCTTATGCTAACTATAGCGGTAAATTTTTCAAAAAATTAGAAGCAAGAATTGGTCTTCGTTATGAGTATATGACCTTTAAGCTTCAAGAATTTAATAATAATCTTGAGCGAAAAAAGTCTTACGGGAAATTATTACCTAACATCCTCTTAAAGTATACATTTACCAATAACTTTAATATATCAACGTCTTATAATTATAATATCTGGAGACCTTGGTATTCTGAGTTTAATCCATTTGAGTTACCAACAAGCGACGGTAATTTCTACAGAGGAAACATGGATCTGGATCCAAATCCTAACCATAGATTCACAATGAAATTCGGGGTTTATAAGAAATATTTCTTGTCACTAGGTTATAACTTTACCAACCAAGATTATTGGACAGATTATGTGCAAGAAGGAGATAAGCTAGTGTCTTTTCCTGCTAACTTTCAAGGAAGATCAGAGCGTTATTCTGCTAACTTTAATACCAATCAATCGTTCTTGAAAAATAGATTAAATGTCAACGTAACAGTTGGTATTAATTATACTGATAACAGTGACTTTAATAACAGAAATAAGCTGGGAGCCAAAAGTTATTTGACCAATTTTGGAGGATCAACTAATTTCTCTTACACTAATCTGTTTAACAAAAATATTAATGTATCAGGTTGGGTAGGAGCTTATCAAAATAATAACGGAAACTCTCTTGGGAATACAATGAATATTTATCATAACTTTTCTGTAACCAAGATTTTTACCAACTTGGGCATGGAAGCCAGCTTACAGTTTAATAATATCTTCTTAAGACCTGTTTTTGACAGAACAACTTACAGCCAAGTCGGTACGATGAGAAATGTTATGACTTCTGACTGGTACGGTGCTGCATTTACTTTGACAAAAAGATTTGGAAATCAAAAAGTAAAAGAAAATACCAAAACTGACGTGGAGAAAAACCAAGGTGGTGCTAAATAAAGTATAACCGATTAAATAAACATAAAAATTCCCTTTCTAATCATTTAGAAAGGGAATTTTAGTTTTCTATAGATACTATTTAGGTTATTCGCTTTTTACTTTGCGAAAAATGCCATAAGATCCATATAGTTTTTTTGGTTAACGCCATGTCCACTCATGTATTCTCTAAAGGTGAAATAACAGCTTAAATCATACAATAGATCTGCCGCTTTTCTGCCCCAATCCATTGGGATAACAGCATCATCGGTACCATGAGAAACAAAAAATCTCAATCGCTCTAGTTTCTTTTTGTCCTTAATGATATTAGTTAATAATTTTTCTTCAGGATAAGCACTGAGACAAGCTATTTTTGAGAATAAATCAGGATATCTTAATGCCAACGCATAACTTAATATTCCTCCTTGACTGAAACCACAAAGGTGAGTTTCATTCTCAGTTAAACCATATTTATTGGTTATTTCCATTATTTTTTCTAAGATGGCAGATAAAGCTTCTTCTGCTTGAGGAACATCTACAAATTTCTCTTGATTATTAAAATCAATATCATACCAAGCATAGCCACCATAAGGCGTAGTTTTTGGCGCTCTGAAGCTTACAATTAACCAATGTTCTGGCAAAGTTGGTACAAAGCTGAATAAATCTTCTTCGTTGCTGCCATAACCATGTAATAATATAAGGAGGGGAGTTTCTGGCGTAATAGTAGCCGGTTCTCTTACGATGTAATCTAGATTCATGAGACAAAGATATATTTAGTCTAAGAGATTTCCAAAATCTATTTTATGATTTGTGAGGTTTCTTTTTTATTTTGAAGCTAGTTTCTTTAAAGTGAAAGAACTTCCTCAAATTATTGAAGAAGTCCTTTCTATATTTTTAGCATATAGCTTTTTGTGGCTATTGCTAATGTCTAAACCGCTTTCACGATGAAGTAAGACTTTTTACCTTTTTGTAAAAGCAAGAATTTACCGTCGATCAAATCCTTTTCAGTAACCTCAAAAGTATCATTTACTTTTTCTTTGTTAACAGAAATAGAGTTACCAGTAAGCTCACGTTTTGCTTCGCCTTTAGATTTTAAGAAACCTGATTTTTCAGAGATAAGATCAATGATATTACTACCAACAACGTCAGATTTTGCAATCTCAGCTTGAGGCACACCATCAAAAATCTGTAAGAAAAGATCTTCGTCTAAACTTACTAAATCCTCTGCTGTAGAACGCCCGAATAATATTTCAGAAGCTTTAATTGCTTTTTCATATTCTGCAGATCCATGAACCCAGATGGTTACTTCTTCTGCCAATTTCTTTTGAAGTTTGCGTTCGTGTGGTGCAGTTTTGTGTTCTGCAATTAGACTTTCAATCGTTTCTTGATCTAAGAATGTATAATATTTGATAAAACGCTCTGCATCATCATCAGTAGCATTTAACCAAAATTGATAAAATCTGTAAGGTGACGTTCTCTTAGCATCTAGCCAATAATTTTCACCACTTTCTGACTTCCCGAATTTTGATCCATCAGCTTTAGTAATCAATTTTGTAGTCAATGCAAAAGCTTCTCCTTTGGCTTTTCTACGGATTAATTCTGTCCCTGTGGTAATATTTCCCCATTGGTCAGAACCTCCCATTTGTAGTTTTATACCTTTGGTCTGATAAAGATGTAGGTAATCGTAACCTTGTAATAATTGGTAAGTAAACTCTGTAAAGCTCATGCCTTCTACATTCTCATCACCTGAGAAACGCTTTTTTACAGAATCTTTTGCCATCATATAATTAACGGTGATGTGCTTTCCTATATTTTTAGCAAAGTCTAAGAAAGTCACGTCTTTCATCCAATCGTAATTATTAACTAACTCCGCATTATTGGCTTCATTACCGTCAAAATTAAGGAATCTAGATAACTGACCTTTAAGACAATCCACGTAATACAAAAGGGTTTCCTCATCTAACAGATTACGTTCTGCGGATTTTCCTGATGGGTCACCAATCATACCTGTCGCACCACCAACCAAGGCTACTGGTTTGTGACCATGACGTTGAAAATGAGCCAAAATCTTAATTGGAATAAGACTTCCGATGTGTAACGAATCTGCTGTTGGGTCAAAACCAATATAGGCTGTGGTCATCTCTTTTTCGAGTTGTTCCTCAATCCCAGGCGTCATATCGGCAAAAAGTCCGCGCCATTTCAGTTCTTCAATAAAAGCATTCATTATGTAATAATTTTTAAGATGCGAAGTTACGAAATTGCTTTGTATTAGCCGGTTCTTTTAATTTTTTTCTGGTTCTCCGTTTTTATTACATTATGACTTCGGTAAGCTCAGTCTTATAACACTAATAAAATAATCATTATCAGAATTGTCATACTGAGCTTATCGAAGTATTTCCTTATTTTCAGGAGTCGAGAACCTGCTTTCCGCTGTATCTTTTCTGGGCTCACTCGGACGGCTACGCTACGCTCCGCCGCCTCATTCGCCCAGAAAAGGATGCCGCTACAATCAGGACTAGGGGATTGGTTATTATTTTACAGATTTAACAAAATCCGACGCATTAGTTTCCCAATTGTCATTGTCTAGCAGGATTTTGACAAAAGCCGTACCTATAATCCCGCCTTGTGCTTTCTCTGTAACGCTGTCAAAATCTTGTTTGTTTTTAATCCCAAAACCTATGTATACAGGGTTTTTCAGATTAAGACTAGAAAGACGATTAAGATAATCTTCGTTTTTGAGCACTGCATTTTCGTTACCTGTAGTGGATGAAGAACTTACAGCGTACAGAAATCCAGAACTTAGTGAATCCAAATATCTGATGCGCTCTTCCGAAGTTTCTGGCGTTACGAGAAATGTGAAATTAAGATTGTATTTTTTGAGAATCGCGCCATATTGTTTTTCAAATTCGATAGGTGGAAGATCCGGAATAATCAATCCAGAAACACCGACTTCTGCGCATTTCTGACAAAAATTTTCAAACCCGAATTGAAGAACGGGATTAATGTAACCCATCAAAATTTTCGGTATAGTAACAGTTTTTTTGATTTCCGCCAATTGCTCAAATAATTTTGCAATGGTCATTCCGTTTTTTAAAGCTAAATTATGAGCATCTTGGATAACTGGTCCATCTGCAACCGGGTCAGAATAAGGAATGCCAATCTCCATCATATCTGCTCCAGAATCCTGAATTAATTGCGCCACTTTTCCCGTATCATTTAATGTCGGAACGCCTGCAGTGAAATATATGTTTAGTTTTTTCATTGTAAAATAAGTGTTAAAATTTGATTGATGACATACATAATAATTTCATAAGCTAATGCTACTAAAATGGCAATAGGAATATATATCCATCTTATTTTTAGTTTGAAATTTCCTATCAAAGCCTGAAAAGCATTTTTAAATTTATCGCGATGTCTATAAAAGATGACCAAAATTAAAAATTGGTACATGATGGCATTGGCTAACGCTCCTTGATGAACTTCAAAAAAGTAATCTTGCAAAATGATGTTAGTTAGTATAGTTGTTAAAACTAAACCTCCAACTAATCTGGTTTTTGGTATTACAAAAAGTAAAGCTCCTAAAATTTCGAAAATACCAATAATTATTGCAAATGTTTTGGAGTAGGAATAGAAAGCCCACATGATTTGCATAGGCTCCATTTGGTTTATTGGCTGTGTATAATTCGTGATATCTCCGAATTGTAACGCTTTGCCGACACCATAGCCTGCCATATAAATAGCGACTATGATTACCGATACCCATTCTAAAATATTAAATATTTCTTCTTTTGATATTTTAAGTTTATCCATTTTATTTAGATATTAGAAGTTGAACTTAAAGGTTAGATTCTATGTTGAGAGCTCTAATATCTAACTTTTAATTTCTTTTAAATAGGTTTCCATATCCTTATCGCCACGACCAGAAAGGCAAATGACCACGACATCATCTTTTCTGAACTTCTTTTTGTCCAATACTGCCAGAGCATGCGCACTTTCTAAAGCGGGAATTATGCCTTCTATTTTTGTCAGTTCAAAAGCAGATTTCAACGCTTCATCATCATTAATACTGAAAAACTCAGCTCTTTTTTCTCTGGAAAGATTAGCGTGCATCGGCCCAATTCCTGGATAGTCCAATCCTGCAGAAATGGAATGCGGCTCAATCACTTGACCGTCTTCCGTTTGCATCACAAGGCTTTGACTACCGTGTAAAATCCCTAAAGTTCCCAAGAAAGTCGTCGCAGCAGATTTCCCTGAATCTACGCCAAGTCCGCCTGCTTCCGCAGCAATTATTTTAACATCAGGTTCGTTTACATAATGATAAAAAGTCCCTGCAGCATTGCTCCCACCGCCTACACAGGCTATGAGGTAATCCGGATTTTCTCTTCCTATTTTCTCTTTCAGTTGCTCTTTTATTTCTTTGGAAATCACACTTTGAAATCTAGCCACCAAATCTGGAAAAGGATGTGGTCCAACCACACTTCCGATGATATAATGTGTTGTAGATGGGTTATTGATCCAATCTCTTAAAGCTTCATTCACAGCATCTTTCAAGGTTTTAGAACCCGAAGTTGCAGGAATTACAGTTGCGCCAAGCATTTTCATACGCGCAACATTTGGAGATTGTCTTGCGATGTCGACTTCGCCCATATAAACAATGCATTCCAAACCGAGAAGGGCGCAAGCTGTCGCGGTTGCCACGCCGTGTTGTCCTGCACCTGTTTCTGCGATGATTCTGTGTTTACCAAGTTTTTTAGCCAGCAAAGCTTGTCCCAAAGCATTGTTGATTTTGTGCGCGCCGGTGTGGTTCAAATCTTCTCGTTTGAGATAAATTTGAGTTTGATACTTTTCACTCAGATTTTTGGCAAAATAGAGTGGTGTAGCACGTCCAACATAGTTTTTCAACAAATCCTGAAATTCTGTTTGAAACTCATCAGACTCAATGATTTGTATGTATTTTTCCTGTAATTCGGCTACGTTTGGATAAAGCATTTCTGGAACGAAAGCGCCGCCAAAATCGCCGTAGTAACCGTTTTTGTCTGGGTTTTGAAAGTTCATTTTAATTTTCTTTATATTTTATTTTTGAAAGCGATGATGCTGCTAATGTTTTTATCTCCTGGTTCAATTTCAAATTTTGAATTGATGTCGAGCGCAATTGGTTGATGTTTGATGCTTGATAATTCATTTATATTTTCAAGCGAAATTCCGCCACTTAAAAAATATGGAATTGGAATTTCGATATCATTTAATAGGTTCCAGTCAAAAGTTTTTCCTGTTCCGCCAAATGCTTTACTGTCGGTATCAAACAATAAATAGTTGATGGTTTTCGGTTGTTGGTTGATGATTTTTTGCAATTCATCAAGCGTTTGATTTCCAACTCTGATGACTTTTATAATTTTGATGTTTTCACCTATAATTTCTCTTAGGCGTAAAATGAATTTATGGTCTTCATCACCGTGAAGTTGAATGAAATTCAATTTTGCTTTCTCTGAAATCTCAATAATTTTTTCCAGATTTTCATTCACAAAAACACCAACTTTTCCTTGATGATTGATTCCTGCAATTTGCTTTAAACTCAAATGATCCAGAACATATCTAGGAGATTTTTCATAAAATATAAAGCCGATAAAATCAACCTGAAGATCAATTAATTCAGTAATCTGATTGAGTTGTGTCAATCCGCAGACTTTGAGTTTTGTGTGCATTATATCAGTCGTCTATGGTAATTTATTTGCCCTAAATGATAGGTTAGGTGTGTCGTTAAATGAACTAATAGATATTCTACCGAAGTCATTTTTTCAAATACTAAAATTGGATATTCTGTTTGCAAAAGATTTTCGTCGAGATTATCTAATACCTGATTAATCATTTCAATTGTATTTTTAATCATGCCAATAAGTTCTTTCCGTTGAATATTTTTTGCGGAAAATTCTAAATCCCGATTACGAATATATTGTGTTCCACCTAATTCTTTACCAATATATGTATTTAAATTGCCTACCAAATGCAAGCAAAGGTTACCCGCAGAATTATTTATTTGCCCTCTGATGACCCAAATGTCGGCTTCAGTGGTATATTGTTCAATTTCATTGATTAAACTATTTAAATCTCTGTTAAATAATTTTTTTAACGTATCAATCAGCATATTATGTTTTTATTTTCAGAGTTTTACAATTATAATTTGCTAGAAAACTTTTCAAAGGTTTCCCCTGGATTTTCATTTTTCATAAAATATTCACCCATCAAAAATCCATCAAATCCTTTTTCTTTTAGGAATCTGAAATCTTCTTCGTTATAAATTCCGCTTTCTGCAATAGACAAAATATCGCTTGGAAGTTGATTTTTTAAATCAACAGAATGTTGTAAATCTACCTTGAAGTCTTTGAGATTTCTATTGTTGATTCCTACAAAATCTACATTTTTGTTAATATGAATAAGTTCTTCTTCAGAATGTATTTCCAACAAAACCTCTAGTTTTAAAGAATGCGCCAATTCTGTAAATTCCTGAACTTGACTCGGAGAAAGACAAGCGGCAATCAACAAAATAACATCGGCTCCGATAGATTTGGCTTCATAAAACTGATAATCGTCAATCATAAAATCTTTCCTTAAAATTGGAATGTTAATGTGATTTCGAACGCTCAAAATATCATCAAAACTACCGCCGAAAAAATCTTTATCTGCTAAAATAGAAACTGCACTCGCTCCGAATTTTTCGTATTGAGAAACAACCTCCAACGGCGAAACTTTATCATTGATAATACCTTTGCTGGGCGATTGCCTTTTAAATTCAGCGATAATTCCGGATTTTGATTTCAAAGTTTCCTTCAACGAAAAAGTTTCCCTTCCAAAAAACTCAGAATCTTTTAGTTGAGCAATGGAAATTTTAGATTTCGCTGCTGTAACTTCCTGCTTTTTTCGTTCTATGATTTTATCTAAAATGTTCATTTTTATTTGGTTGATTGTTGTTGGTTATCAGTTGATTGAATTTGGAGATAATAAAAAACTATCAACCATCAACTAATAACTGTAAACTATTTAACGCTTTTCCGCTTTCCAGACTTTCTTTTGTTAAAGCCAAACAAGTATCGTAATCGCCATATTTTTTTGTATTTAGAAGTGCAATCGCTGCGTTTGCCAAAACTACCGCATTCTGTGCTTCGGTTCCTTTTCCTTCCAAAATATTAATGAAAATCTTCGCTGCTTCTTCTTTTGTATCACCTCCAAAAATGCTTTCCGGACTGATGTTTTTAAATTTTAAATCTTCTGCAGAAAATATTCTTTCACCAGATTTGTTGATGATTTTGGTATCGCCAGTCAGCGAAATTTCGTCATAACCATCCAAAGCATGCACCAGCATAAACTCGTTTTTTTGCTTTTGTAAAAGATATTGATAGACGCGTGCAATCTCAAGATTTGCCACGCCAATCATTGTGAAATCTGGACGTGCCGGATTGACCAAAGGTCCCAAAAGATTGAAAAATGTCTTCAGACCAAGCTGCTTTCTGAATGGTGCCACAGACTTCAGAGCTGGATGAAACAGCGGTGCGTGGATAAAACAGATGTTAGATTTTTCCAAATCTGCTTTCAAATCTGCAGAATTTTCTTTGAATTGATAGCCTAATTCTTCCAAAACATTAGATGAACCACTTACAGAAGAAGCACCATAGTTGCCTTGTTTAGCTACTTTTTGTCCAGTTCCGGCAACGATAAAACTTGCCAAAGTAGAAATATTAAAGGTGTCTTTTCCATCGCCGCCAGTTCCGACAATATCAACTAAATCGTTAGTTCCTAGGTCTATAGATTTTGCCAATTGAAGCAAAGCTTCACGAAAACCAGTCAATTCTTCGAGCGTAATACTTCGCATCAGAAAAACGGTAATAAAGGAAATAACTTCGCTTTCATTAAATTTATTTTGTGAGATCTCAATCAAAATGGCTTTGGCTTCGGCCCGAGTCAAAGTCTGATGGTTGAAGAGATATTGTAGGATTTGTTTCATATTAAGTTGTTACTCTTTAAGAAATGATAAGATTAGACTAATGTATTCTTTTTTTTGTTTGATTGTACCTTGGCTTCCTCCCATATCAGAATGTTTAGCATCTAAATAAACAATTTTTATATCTAACTTTTCCTGCTCTTCTAATGTTGGGATTACACCTTGATCTGCTTCAAATTCGCTAGCTCTTAGCGAGTAGATTTTAGGATGCTTAGATCTCGGCAAAGCCATTCTTCTGTTGTCCATCGTGATGATTTTATTGACAACATTAGGATATTTTTCTTGAAATAATGCCGACATATCACCACCTTGAGAATGTCCAATCAAAGTTATTTTTGAGAAATTAAGATTGGGATTTCTTTGTTTCAGCTCGTTGATAACAAAGAATATATTATCTGCTCCTTTTTCCCAAGATGGTCTTCTTACCACTTGTATATTACCTGTTAATGGAATTGGTGGATCTGACGGCAACTCTTGCTGGACGCTAACAACGTAATAATTATGAGCCGCTAAAGCCTTTGTTAAATAAGGATATTGCAAGTTTTCTCCTAACTTATTGCCGCCATAACCGTGACTGAAAATGATAATTTCCTGATTATCTTTAGGTGACTTTGACGAATATATGGCTAATGGAATTTCCCTATTTCTACTAGAATCCAATAATGTTAAAGAATCTAATTTTATTTTGGAATTGTAAGAATTACCTACGAATTCTGATGCGTTGACATTCTGTTTGGTTCTGCAACTTAATAATGTTAAAGCCAAAAAGGAAAAAAGAATAGTTGTTCTCATTTTAATTATTTAAAAAATTTTTTAAGATTGTTCTTCCGTCGGGTGTCAGAATACTTTCCGGATGATATTGCACGGCATGAACATCGTAATTTTTGTGTTTTAGACTCATAATCATTCCGTTTTTGTCTACGCTTGTGATTTCCAATTCTTCTGGGAAATCTTCTGTATTGACTGCCCAAGAATGGTATCTTCCAACTTCCAAAGTCTCCGGTAAATCTTTAAAAATCTTATGTTCTTTGGTTTGATTGGCTTCGGTTGCAACGCCGTGATAGATTTCTGAGAGATTAATCAAACTTCCGCCAAAAGCTTCTGCAATAGCCTGTTGACCAAGGCAAACGCCGAAAATAGACTTTGTAGCCGCATATTTCTTGATGACATCTAATAAAATTCCTGCTTCTTCCGGAATCCCAGGTCCTGGCGAAAGGATGATTTTGTCATATTTTTCGATGTCTTCCAAAGCAATTTGGTCGTTTCTGAAAACGTCTACTTCCTCGCCCACAATTTGCTCAATAATCTGAACCAAATTGTAAGTAAAACTGTCGTAATTGTCGAAGACTAGGATTTTGGTTGATGGTTGTTGGTTGGTGGTTGTTGGTTTTATATCTGTCATTTTTTCGTTTTTATAGAATTGCATTTCATATTCGATTGTCAAATTATAAATTGCTGAATTATCTTGTAATTATGGCAAAATTGCGACCCGGCTTGAGCGAAAATCCTTTTGCATTTTCTGGAAAATGTAAAAGATTGGGAGCGGAAGACGGAGTTTGTCGCCATATAATTTATCAACCAATTTTTTCAGCTTTGCTGATGGCTTTTTTCAGCGCGCCTAATTTGTTATTCACTTCTTGTAATTCGCTTTCTGCAACAGATTTTGCGGTAATTCCTGCGCCAGCTTGGTAAAATAAAGTGTTGTTTTTACTCAAAAAAGTTCGGATCATAATGGCTTGGTTGCAACTGCCATCAAAACCTACAAAACCGATGCAACCTGCATAATAGCTTCTGGAGGTTTTCTCGTGCTCGTCTATTAACTGCATCGCGCGATATTTTGGAGCGCCACTCAAAGTCCCTTGTGGAAAGGTTGTGGCAATCATTTCGTAAGGATTTTGATTTTCTTTTACATCGGTCACCACTTCAGAAACCATGTGAATCACGTGTGAGAAAAAATGAATTTCTTTCAGTTTGGAAACCTCGGTATTTTTCCCATGGATGCTCAAATCATTTCTCGCCAAATCTACCAGCATCGTGTGTTCTGCGTTTTCTTTAGGGTCTTTTTTAAGTTCTTCGGCAGCTTGCAAGTCTTTTTCCACATTTCCGGTTCTTCTAAAAGTACCAGCAATAGGGTGAATGATGGCTTTCCCGTCTTTGATGATGAGCTGACTTTCTGGGCTGGAACCTATCAATTTATAATCGCCATAATCGAAAAAGAAAAGGTACGGCGAAGGATTGATATTCCGCAAAGCACGATAAACATTGAACTCATCACCTTGGAATTTTTGCTCAAATCTACGGCTCAAAACAAGCTGGAAAACATCGCCACGGAAACAATGTTTCTTTGCAAATTCTACCGACTGCAAAAATTCTTCATCTTTCAAATTGGAAGTTTCTTCTGCTGTAATCTCGAAAGGAAAAACTGGTGCGTTTTTTTGATTGATAAAATTTTCTATCAGAGAAAGTTCAGACTTCAGGCCTTCAATTTTGTTCTCGATAATGAACATTTCGTCGTTATGATGGTTGATGGCAATCACGTATTGGTAAAGACGATATCGCATAAGCGGAATCTTATTTTCCTCAGAAAGTGCTTTGAATTTGATATCCTCAAAGAAAGGAATCGCATCGTAACTGGTATAACCAAAAAAACCTTGCGCCTGCTTGCCAATCTCGTGATTTGGCTTTTCGCATTTGAAACAGTTTGAGAATTCCTGCATCAAATCTGACAATTTCTCATTTTCTAAATTGATTTTCTGAGGATTTTCAAGTGGAAATTTTAATTCGGCTTCGTGATAATCTCGGATTTCTATGCCCGAAATTGCGTTCACACAAATGAATGAGAAAGCATTTTCTGAGTTTTGATTGCCCGCATTTTCCAATAGAATCGTATCTCGGAAATTGTCGCGAAGTCTAAGGTAAATGCCAATTGGTGTGAAAAGGTCTGCCAATTGAGATTTTACGTTGGTTTTTATATTAATATTTTTATTAAAATTCATGTTGTTATGTATTGTTTTGGAAGATGTAATTTGGGTTTATTCAAAAAAAAAGACTTTAACGAAATAACGTCAAAGTCTTATATATTAAAGATGATTTTCTTGTTGGATTAATAACATGACAATACCTTCAGACTCGACGAAGAGTTTGAAAGCCACCACCAATTTTTGTTATTAATAGAAATCATTTTTTAGAATTTTTATTCTTTTGTTTCAGCAAATTTATAAATATTATTTTATCTCGCAATTATTTTATAATAATTATTCGAATTTTAATACAAACATAAATGCTCTAGATTGCATTGTAGATATTGCTGCAGACCAGTAAGGTGGCGTATTAGCATTATCTTGTACAATCTCATTATTCATCATAAAAGTACCTCTGAAAGCTGGTGTTAGCTTAAATCTGCTAAAATAAAATTGAATACCTATCTCCGCAGTCCATGCAAAATTGTTAGATGTTGTACGGAAAATACTTTGTTGATTATCACTTTCGCTTTTTTCATTAGACTGGAGATTCATCATATAATTGAATCCCGCTGCAGCATAAGGTCTAGAGTTATACCAACGATCACCATGTACTTCTAATAGAATTGGTAGATCTACATAGGTCGATTTTACCACTTTATACTTGTCAACATCAGTTAATTTTAATGGTGCAAAAGGGAGGTGTTGTGTTGTACCGCCAGCGTATACGTCGTTCCCCTGCGTATCAAAAGTAAAATCTCTCTGTATAAATTGTAACCCTGGTTCAAAACGTAAATCAAAATTCTCGCTAAGACGCATTTTACCAATAAGTCCCGCACCAAAACTGTAGCTTGATTTTACTTGAACATTATTTTTCTGACCATTCATCCCAAATTTTGGATCTAGAACCATTTTATAATCAAAATTATTAGCAGCTAAATAAAATCCATAACTAAATTTCTTTACATCAAAATCTTCCATATTATCCATACGTTCTTTTGTACGAAAGAGATTAGAAAATTGTGCAGTAGCAAGATTGCTATAACATAAACCTAATAGAAGGACTGTATGTAGTGTAATATTTTTCATTTTATTTTGTGGCTTTGTAAATGGTAGCAATCCCTAAGCTTAACTTTTTATATTCAACTTTAGTAAAACCAGTTTCTAGAAGAATATTTTTCATTTTCTCTCCAAATGGAAATGCATTAACAGAGTCCGGAAGGTAAGTATAGGCTCTATTATCTTTAGAAATTAATCTTCCGATAGCAGGTAATATATTTTTAAAATAGAACATGTAAAACGGCCCCAAGAATCCTTCAACTTTTGAGAATTCTAAGATGTAGACACTTTTATTTTCCTTTACCACACGTCTTAGTTCTGATAGGCCTTTATTAAGATTTTCGAAATTTCTAACACCAAAAGCGACTGTTACGCCATCAAAATTATTATCCTGAAAAGGTAAATTTTCTGCATCTCCTTTTTGCATAGAAATCTTATCGCTAAGATTATTTTTTTTGATTTTTTCTATACCAACATTTAGCATCTGTTGAGAAAGATCTAAACCTACAACTTGTGCATTAGTACCTCTTTGTACAGTAATTGCAAGATCTCCAGTGCCAGTTGCAACGTCTAAAATCGTTTTTGGTTGGTCTTTTGCAAGCCACTTTACCAACGTATTTCGCCATAGTACATCTATTTTCATGGATAAGACATGGTTTAACAAATCGTACTTAGGTGCGATATTATCAAACATATCTTCTACTTGACTTTTCTTACTGTTGTCGTTATTATAAGGTGTTACTTTATTGATTTCCAAAATATATATTTATGTATTAACGTTGTTTTTATTTAAAACTTATAATTTTCTTTGTAAAAATTGATGTAATCCTGTTTACGGTAGATTTTTGTTCTTGTTTCTACTTTGTCCACATTTTTGATAACTCTATCATAGTTTTCATCAATATTATAATAGAAATCTTCTGTGTAGAGTTTGTTAAAATGTTTTACATTACCGAGGTAGTTTTTCCCATCTATATTAATGCTCCCTTGTTGTATTAATAAAGAATCTTTGTCTTTGAAATAACCATAAAACTGTTTGTGAATGTAGTAATCCTTATGAGCAATATTAATAAGGCCTCTTACTTTATTAACTTGAAAGGCAGAATCATAAATGAGATTTTTATTCTTATCAAATACTTTAATATCATTTTTCCCTTTTTTCAAATCAACTTTAAGATATTGACCAGAGCTAAGAATCTTTTGATCTCCATTATTAATTTTGAAAAAATAAGTTTCTGGCGTGGGGTTATCAACCAAATAATAATTATCTTTTGCTAAGAAAAGAAAATATATTCCGAATGCGCTAATAGCAGCAACTACTGCAATGATGAGACCTTTAAGAGAAGGATTATTCTTTAACATTGAAACCTACAATTAATTATTGTTTTGCCATTATGGGCAACTGCAAATTTAATAATTATTTAGGATATCAATTTGCTTTTCGTGTGGAAATAATCATAATAATAGAATCAAATGCTAATAGTTTATATTAGAATCAAAAATTGAAACGTTATTTATCTAAAAAATGTGTAATTTTGTTCTTTTAAACTTTAACAACAATTAAGTAAATCAATGCCAAATACTATCATTATAGGTTCTGGAAGTTACATTCCTGAGAATATTATTGAAGGGTCTTATTTCAATGATTCTGTTTTTTACGATGAAAACAATGTGAAGATCAACAAGCCTATCGAAGAAATTATCGAAAAATTTGTTGATATTACAGAGATTGAACAAAGACGTTATGCTGATAAGAATCAATTTAACTCAGATTTAGGATATTTTGCATCTCTAGAAGCTATAGAAGATGCCGGTATAGACAAAGAGGATTTGGATTACATTATTTACGCAAATAATTTTGGAGAAGTAGATGACAATGGTGTGGCTAATTTTATGCCTTCATTATCAGCAATACTAAAAAATAAATTGGGTATAAAAAATAGAAAATGTGTTAATTATGACATGATTTTCGGGTGTCCTGGTTGGGTTGAGGCCTTTATCTTAGCAGATGTTTTGATTAAATCTAAAAAAGCAACTAATATTTTGGTTGTAGGTGGAGAAACGCTAAGTAAAGTTACAGATCCTTATGATAGAAATAAATTAATCTTTGCAGATGGAGCAGGCGCTGTTGTGGTAACAGGAACTGATGATGAGACTGTAGGTTTTATTACTAGTGAGACACTTTGTGATAATGGCGAAGAATTATGCTACTTAGAGAATGGTCCATCTCTTAATCTAGATGCGGATCAAACGAAATTATACATCCGCATGCGTGGAAGAAAAATCTACGAATATGCTCTTAAAAATGTTCCTGATGCTATAAAAGCAACTATTGATAAGGCTAACTTGAGCGTTGAGGATATTGATAAAATTTTAATTCATCAAGCTAATGCAAAGATGGATTACGCAATGATTTCTAGATTGTTCAAGCTATATGGCATCAAAGATTACGATCATGCGATTGCGCCAATGACTATTCAGAAATTAGGAAATTCTTCTGTGGCGACTGTACCTACAATGTTTAACCTTATCAGAAAAGGAAAAATGGAAGGTCATAAATTTTCTCCTGACACGCATATTTTGTTTACATCTGTAGGCGCTGGGATGAACATCAATTGTGTAGTTTACAAGTTCCCGAAAGATAGTATCTAATTAATTCATTTTAAAATATAAACTAAAAAGCATAAAGACTATCATCACGATAACTTTATGCTTTTTTTATGCTTAATAATTATGAGAAAAGAAATTTTCTTTTTAGTTGCTGTTTTAGTTTTGTTAGAATTTTATATCTACCAAGCTTTCAGAACTGTTTTTCAACAGACTTGGATTAGAGGATTATATTGGGGAATAAGTCTAGCTATTTATGCCTTCTTTTTCTACAACCTTTTAGTCTTTAATAGAGCCGATAGAGATCAGCATCATGTGCAGTTAATGATGTCTGTATTTTTGGCTTTAATAATGCCTAAGTTATTAATTGTCGTTTTTCTTTTATTCGAAGATATATTCAGATTATTTCAATTTGGGACTCAATATTTCTCTGCCGAAGCACAGCATTATCCCAGTCGTAGAAAATTTGTAAGCATCTTGGGGATGGGAGCTGCAGGTGTTTTGTCTCTAGCATTTCTGGACGGAATTGTTTTCGGGAAATACAGACATATCGTAAGACGTGTTAAGTTAAAATTAAAAAATCTTCCCGATAGTTTTAAAGGTTATAAAATTATTCAGATTTCTGATGTCCATAGCGGAAGTTTTTTTCATCCCGAAAAATTGCAACATGCCATAGATCTTATTAATCAAGAAAAGCCTGATCTAGTACTTTTTACAGGCGATATGGTCAATAATTACGCCGAAGAGTTTCAGCCATTTATTAATCTTTTTAAAAGTATAGAAGCTAAAGATGGAAAATTTTCTGTGCTAGGAAATCACGATTATGGTTCTTATGGTCATTTTAAGTCTAAAGAAGAAGCTAATAGTAATGTGCCGCAATTAATTAAGTTTCAAAAAGAAGCAGGATTTAGAATGTTGAGAAATGAGAACGTTGCGATTGAAAAAAATGGTGAGAAATTTTATCTTTTAGGTGTAGAAAATTGGGGTATTCCACCGTTTCCTCAATATGGAGATCTGGATAAAACGTTGCAAAATGTACCTGATGATGCCGTAAAAATATTAATGTCACATGATCCTACACATTTTGATTATGTGGTTAAGAAACACCCGAAATTTGTACATTTAACCTTATCAGGACATACTCATGGGATGCAATTTGGTTTAGATCTTAAAAATATAAAATGGTCTCCAGTACAATATAAATATCCAAAATGGGCAGATTTATACGAAAGCGAAGGACGTTATCTTTATGTTAATCGTGGTTTTGGTGTACTTGGATATCCAGGTCGAGTAGGTGTCTTGCCAGAAATCACATTGTTTGAATTGGGATAAAATTGTTTAATTATTTTTAGTAATTTTCTACTTTTTACTTTAAAATAGATAATCTTTCATTCTGGCTATTGCAATTTCACTTTCTTCAATAAAATTAAAAAACGAAATCATCTTATCTTCAAGTGGTTTTCCAAGATTAAATTGTTTGTAAAACGGAAGTTGATAAGGACAATTTTCTTTCTGATAAAATTGCCAAGCATTGAGATAAATTTGGATATAATCTTCTTTTTTCAAGGTTTCTAGAATCATATTTTCGTAGAAATTGAGCGGTGTCATCTGGAAAACATAATCGTTAAAAGGTAACTGAGAATATGGCGACAGACTTTCTGGGATAATGGTAAGGTTGTTGTCGTAATACAATTGCGTTTTGTCTTTTTTTAAACGTCTTACCAGAAAGGTAATATTAGAATGCTCGATATTAGAAACATAAGAAAACCCCATGTCATAAAGTGTTTCTAGAGGAAGTCTCAATAACTTTTGTCTAATACCTTTAATAGGTTTTTCGAGGTAGTTTTGTAGATTTTTTTTAGCAATTTCGAGGTCAGAAATGCTAGATTTAATGTTGTAAAATGAAATTTCGTGACCTGCATTTTGCATCCTTTTCAGTATTTTTTTTAGAGAATCTGCAATAGAAACTTCCACAAAAAACGTTACCAACAAAGAATGCAATTCTAGATCACGAAGAATCACTTCTGTAATATGTTCTAAGTCGCTAATCAGTTGTTCTTCCGAAATATTGGGATCTTTACGGTCTTTAAGCTCTGGAATAGAAAGATTGAAACTTAGTAATAACATTTAAAATTATTTAGATAGAAAGAATTAGTTTTTGTCTAATTTCACTTTCAGGTTTTTAATCATATCTTCTGACATAGCCGTAATATCGAAATCGTAAGATAAGCCCCAATCTTTTTTCGCCACAGAGTCATCTATGCTTGCAGGCCAAGAATCTGCAATTGCTTGACGGAAATCCGGCTCATAATTAATGGTAAATTCTGGGATTACTTTTTGGATTTCTTCTGCCAATTCTTTTGGATTAAAACTAAGCCCGCCTAAGTTGTAAGATGATCTAACTTTAACATTTTCTTTAGGTGCTGTCATTAGATTAATGGTTGCGTTAATCGCATCATCCATGTACAACATTGGCATTTTGGTATCTTCTTTTATAAAACTTGTATACGTTCCGTTTTCTACAGCTTCATAAAAAATTTCTACAGCATAATCTGTTGTACCACCGCCAGCAGGCGCTTTCCAAGAGATAAGACCAGGGTAACGGATACTTCTAATATCAACATTATATTTTTCAAAATAATACTCGCACCATTTTTCGCCAGCCATTTTAGAAATTCCATAAACGGTTGTTGGATTAAGAACCACGTCTTGTCCTACATTTTCCTTCGGGATACCTTTACCAAAAACAGCGATAGAACTTGGCCAGAATATTTTATTAATAACACCAATTTTTGCTAATTCACAAAGATGGATTAATGGTTCAAGGTTAAGTTTCCAAGCAAAAAGGGGTTGTTTTTCTGATGTTCCAGATAATAAAGAGGCTAGGTGATAGACTGTTGTAATCTGATGTTCTTTGATAAAACTAGTTAAAGCATCAAAGTTGCTTACATCCAGCCTTTCGTAATGACCAGCCGCGGTAATATTTTCTTTCCATTTATCTAATCCAGATGCAAAGACATTTTCTTTGCCATGTAGCTCAACTAGTTTTAAAGTTAGTTCGGTGCCAATTTGACCCAATGCACCAGTGATAAGAATGCGTTCTGTAGGCGTACTCATAGTTACTTTTTATGTTTTACAAATTTAATTATTTTTTAACGGAACTAAAATTTTTAACTCAAAAAAAGAATATGTACTTTAAAAAATGTAATTTCATGTTCCAATAAATCGTTTTTAAAGTTATAAAAAATATGAATGAAAAATTGCCATCAATTATTCAATATCAAGAATTTAAGTCGCTGTATGATAACAATGCAATTTCTATTTTTGATCTAAGAAGTGGTCCAAAGGCACATAATCAATATCTAGAATTACATCTGGACAAGGCTATTTATGTAAGTTTAGATAAAGATTTAGCAACAATTGATGATTTTTCTAAAGGAGGAAGACATCCTTTGCCGTCGCCTGAAGAATTTGCCAAAACTTTAGGGAAGTTAGGCATTGATATACATATGCATATCGTTATTTATGATGATAAAAATGGCGCTAATGCTGCAGCAAGATTTTGGTGGATGTTACGATCTTTTGGACATGATAAAGTACAAGTTTTAGATGGCGGAATGCAAGAGGCGTTAAAGCAAGGCTTTCCTACTAAAAATGGAGAAGAAGATATTGTAGAAACTCAATATCCAGTACAGTCTTGGCAATGGGCAACAGTTGATATTTCTCAGGTGGAAGAAGCTAGTAAAAATCAAGATTTCGAGATTATTGATGTCCGAGAATCAGTCCGTTATAATGGGATTACAGAACCAATAGATCTGGTTGCAGGACATATTCCGTCAGCAATTAATATTCCATTTAATGAAAATTTGGACGATAAAGGTTTCTTTTTATCACCACAATTGCTACATGATAAATACGAATTAGTTTTCAAAGACCATAAAGCTAATCAAGTTATTGTGCATTGCGGCTCTGGCGTTACGGCTTGTCATACTATTTTGGCGATGGATTATGCTGGTTTTGATGTGCCTAATCTCTATGTTGGATCTTGGAGTGAATGGTCTAGAAATAAGTTTTAATTATTAAACTCAATATAAAAAAGTATTTTATTTTTGTAATATGAAAAAAGTATTTTATCTAAAAACTTGTGGCACTTGTAAGAAAATTATGGCCGAATTTGATTTGTCAGATTGGGAATTAAGGGAAATAAAATCAAAGCCAGTTTCTGAAGAAGAATTGGCAGAAATGTACCAATTAACGCAATCTTATGAAGCGTTATTTAGTAAAAAATCTACCCAAATTAAAGCAAGAGCAATTGATGTGAAATCTCTGAAAGAAGAAGATTTTAAAGCTTTGATCCTGGATCATTATAGTTTTCTAAAGCGCCCAGTTTTTATTTCGGATCAAAAGATATTTGCTGGAAGTGACAAGAAAAACTTAGAAGAGCTGCATTTGTTTTTTGAACAACAATAAAAGTCTCAAAAAATTGAGATTTAATATTAATTATAAAAGGTCTTCAAAATAACATTGAAGACCTTTTATAATGTTATAATCTTATACAAAAGGAGTTTTCACAACTTGAGCAGGGATATTTTTATTTCTTACTTGGATGAAAATTTCGGTTCCAATTTTGAAATGAGATTTGTCTACGTAAGCCAGACCAATTCCGATTTTTTTCATTGGAGATTGCGTCCCAGAGGTTACTTTACCAATTACATTGCCTTCTGCATCTACCACTGGATAATCGTGTCTTGGCACACCTTTGTCCGTAAGCTCAAAACCAACTAATTTCCTGGTAATACCTTCTTCTTTTTGCTTTGCAAAAATGTCTTTAGATACAAAATCTTTATCAAATTTTGTAATCCATCCCAACCCAGCTTCTAGTGGAGACGTTGTGTCATCGATATCCATCCCGTAAAGACAGAAGCCTTTTTCTAACCTCAAAGTATCTCTAGCAGCCAATCCACAAGGTAAAATACCAAAGTCTGCGCCAGCTTCTATAACAGCGTCCCAAAGTTGATTAGCATCGCTATTATTGAAATAAATCTCAAAACCTCCTGATCCTGTATAACCAGTGTTAGAAATAATAACATCAGAAACACCAGCAACACTGCCAATTGTAAAATGATAATATGGAATTTCTGCTAAGTTAACATCCGTTAATTTCTGTAAAGTATCAACAGCTTTCGGACCTTGGATTGCTAATAAGGACATCTCATCAGAAGCGTTGGTCATTGTTGCACCAATTTCTGCATTGTATTTAGATATATGATCCCAATCTTTATCAATATTAGAAGCGTTAACCACTACAAAATATTTTTCAGCATTCATTCTATAAATGATAAGATCATCTACAATACCGCCATTTTCGTTAGGTAGACAAGAATATTGTGCTTTTCCGTCCTCTAAAACTTCGATATTATTAGTTGTTACTTTTTGTAACAAAGTGACAGCATTAGGACCTTCTACAAAAAATTGTCCCATGTGAGATACATCAAACAATCCCACTTTTTCTCTTACTACAAAGTGCTCTTCTGTAACTCCAGAATATTGCACAGGCATTTCGAATCCTGCAAAAGGAACAATTTTAGCACCTAAAGAAACGTGCTTGTCATACAGGGCAGTCTTTTTCATTTTTATTGATTTATTTATGATTGAAAATAAAGTCTTAAAATTAATCTTTTTTGATGGATTAACCTAAATTCTTTAATTTTAGGGCTAAAATAATTATGGATACAGAATTTATTAGACAGTATTGCCTTGCAAAAAAAGGTGTTACAGAAAGCTTTCCGTTTGATATTGAGACTTTAGTTTTTAAAGTTGGCAATAAAGTGTTTGCCTTAATGCCATTAGAAAGACAGCCTTTATCTATTAATCTAAAGGCTGATCCGGATTGGAGTGTAGAGTTGCGTGAGCAGCATGAACAGATTATCCCAGGATATCACATGAATAAAACCCATTGGAATACTGTAATTATTGATGGACTAAAAAGAGATTTGGTTTTACAATTAATAGATCATTCTTATGATTTGGTGTTTAAATCTTTAACTAAAAAAGTAAAAGAAGAACTATTAAAAGATTCATAACTTTAGAAATTGAAACTTTCCGTTAATCTTTTATCCTCATCTAGTTTTTCGATGAGTTTTTCTAGACCTTCAAATTTTATTTCGTCATGGAGGAAATCTCGGAATTTAACCGTAATGTTTTTACCATACAAGTCACCATCAAAGTCTAGGATATAAACTTCTGTCGTCAACTTTTCGCCATTAACAGTAGGATTGGTGCCAATGCTTAACATACCTTTATAGAATTGTTGATTAATCCAAACTTCCACAATATAGGCTCCTTTTTTGGGAAGAAGCTTGCTGCTGTCAACGTCGATATTGGCGGTTGGATAACCAATTGTTCTACCAATTTTTTTACCATCAACCACTTTTCCAGAAATAGAATAATAGTAGCCTAACATTTCATTAGCTTCTTTGATTTTTGCTTCTGATAGAGCTTTTCTAATTTTTGTAGAGCTAATATGTTGTTGGTTGAAATCTATAGGACCTAATTGTTCTACTTCGAAATCTAATTCTGTCGACAATTTCTTTAACAAATCAAAATTTCCGCTTTTATTTTTGCCAAAAGTATGATCGTATCCTATAATAAGGTGTTTAACATTTAATTGTTTAATTAAAATCTCTCTGCAAAAATCTTCTCACGTTAAGTTTCTAAAATCATTATCGAATGTTTTTAAAAACAAATTCTGGATCCCACTTTTCTCCAGAAGATCTGTTTTTTCTTCCAAAGTATTTAATAAAGAAACTTCGTCGTTGGGATTAATGACTTTTCTTGGATGTGGCCAGAAGGTTAATATGGCAGATTCTAGATGTTTTTCTTTAGCAATATGATTCAACTGATTAATAATAGAGAAATGTCCAAGATGTACACCGTCAAACATACCTAAAGATATTGCCAGAGGGGTTTTGTTATGATAATCTTTAAAATCGTTAATGATTTTCAAAGCCAGAATTTTTTTGGTAAATATTAATTGATTTTCGATAAAGAAATCGATACTTTAAGTTTTCAAAAATAGAATTTCCTTAGACTAAAGTTTTATTTTGCAAATATGATAAAAATCTTTATTTGTGACAATGCACATTTACAAACTTTTACTATCTTTGCGCACAAGAAAAAATTTAGTAATGGCAAACCAAATTAAAGGAAAGATTTCACAAATTATTGGACCAGTTATCGATGTAGTTTTTAATGATGTTGAAGAATTACCAAAAATATATGATGCTCTAGTAGTTCTTAAAACTAATGGAGAAAAAGTTGTTCTAGAGGTAGAACAACATATTGGCGAAGATACAGTAAGATGTATCGCTATGGACGCTACTGATGGTCTTCAGAGAGGACAAGAAGTTGCAGGTTCTGGTAGACAAATTACAATGCCAATTGGTGATGAAGTTAATGGACGTTTATTCAACGTTGTTGGAGATGCTATCGATGGTATCCAAGGTGTATCTAATGAGAACGGTTTGCCAATCCACAGAGAAGCACCAAAATTCGATCAGTTATCAACTTCAGCAGAAGTTTTATTCACAGGTATCAAAGTAATTGACCTTATCGAGCCTTATGCAAAAGGAGGTAAGATTGGTTTATTCGGTGGTGCAGGTGTTGGTAAAACTGTATTGATCCAAGAATTGATTAACAATATCGCTAAAGGTCACGGTGGTCTTTCTGTATTCGCAGGAGTAGGAGAGAGAACAAGAGAGGGTAATGACCTTCTTCGTGAGATGTTAGAGTCTGGTATTATCAAGTACGGAGAAGAGTTTATGCACTCTATGGAGAATGGAGGATGGGATCTTTCTAAAGTTGATCTTGAAGAAATGAAAGAATCTAAAGCAACTTTCGTTTTCGGTCAGATGAATGAGCCACCTGGAGCAAGAGCTCGTGTTGCATTGTCTGGTCTTACAATTGCAGAATATTTCCGTGATGGTGGAGAAACAGGACAAGGTCGTGATGTATTATTCTTTGTAGATAATATCTTCCGTTTTACACAAGCCGGTTCTGAGGTATCAGCACTTCTTGGACGTATGCCATCTGCAGTAGGTTACCAACCAACACTAGCATCAGAAATGGGTGCAATGCAGGAGAGAATTACGTCAACTAAAAATGGATCTATTACATCTGTACAGGCGGTTTATGTACCTGCGGATGACCTTACCGATCCAGCTCCAGCTACAACCTTTGCTCACTTAGATGCAACAACAGTACTAGACAGAAAGATTGCTTCATTAGGTATCTATCCAGCGGTAGATCCATTGGCTTCTACTTCTAGAATCTTAGCACCAGAAATCATCGGTGACGAGCATTATAACTGTGCACAAAGAGTTAAAGAAATCCTTCAGAAATATAAAGCACTTCAAGATATTATCGCCATCTTAGGTATGGAAGAATTATCAGAAGAAGATAAATTATCTGTATACCGTGCTAGAAAAGTGCAGAGATTCTTATCTCAACCTTTCCACGTTGCAGAGCAGTTTACAGGTATCCCAGGGGTATTGGTAGATATCAAAAATACAATCAAAGGATTTAACATGATTATCGATGGTGAGTTAGATCACCTTCCAGAAGCGGCTTTCAACCTTAAAGGGTCTATCGAAGAAGCTATCGAAACTGGAGAGAAAATGTTAGCTGACAACAAATAAGGAATTTTAAATTTTGAATTTTAGATTTTAGATTAATTTAGAATTTAAAATCTATAATCTATAATTTCATAAAAATGATTATAAAAATATTAACCCCAGAATATGTAGTTTTTGAAGGCGAAGTAGATTCGGTTCTTTTACCTGGTAAAAGTGGTGAATTTCAAATTTTCAAAAATCACGCCGCTATAGTTTCGGCTTTAGTTAACGGAAAAGTGAAAATCTACGCTGATCAGATTAATGGCAAATATTCTAAATATTTTACGAAAGAGCACGAAGCTAAGTCTGCTTTCTCTTTCCCCATTAAAAGTGGTGTAATTGAGTTTAGTAACGACAAAGGAATTATTCTTTGCGAGTAAATTAAACCAAATAAATTAATATAATACCCTGATTTTTTCAGGGTATTTTTTATTTTTGAACTATGAAGAACTTTCTGAAAATTTTCGCCATTTTATTATCTGGATCAGTCACAGCTCAGAATTTCCAAAATGTTAAGCAACTTCAATCTTTTTATGATAAACTGAAATCCAATCAACAAGTCACCAATATTTTATTTTTGGGAGATTCTCATATCCAAGCGGGTTGGACAACTCAATTTCTCAGAAATAAATTCCAGGAACAATTCGGTAATGCCGGTCGTGGTATGGTTTTTCCGTATCAATTAGCTAACAGCAATGGGCCTTTGGATTATACTTCGGTGTCTAATCAGCCTTGGGTAACCTTCAGATTATCCTATCAACAGAAGGTATTTCCAGCTATGGGCGCTGCAGGATTTGTCATGGGAAATCATAAAAATTCTTTTATTCAGCTTGAAGTTTCTAATCCAGAAGATGCTTTTGACGAAATTAAAATCTTTAATGATGAAAAAATGTCGGGTGAAAGTTTTAACATTTTTGATTCTAACAGAAGTTTAGCCGATTTTATCAATAAGAAAAAAACAATGTTGCCTTACACTGTTCAGGATGAAAATTATTATGAGTTGGCGGCAAAATTTAATACCACCACAACAAGATTAGCGCAACTTAATGGTAATACGGTAAAGACGCCAAAGGCAGGTCAAACTTTTAAAGTAGAACAAGTTAACATTGATTTTAATCCAGAATTTGAACAAAATATAACTAAAATTGCTGAAGCCAAATATCAAAGTTTAGTCACTACTTTCGATTATCCTAAACCAATGCAGAAATTGTTATTACAGACCAATGCAAGCCAAGGCAATCAGCTGTATGGATTTCAATTGTTGAAAAAGAATGCGAAGTCTGGCGTTGTTTTTAATTCGGTTGGGGTTAATGGCGCTACTTTTGGCGATTACATGAAGTTTCCGTTGCAGGTTAATCAGTTGTTGACGACTCATCCAGACGTGGTAATGATTGCACTCGGCACTAACGAAAGTCTGAGTTCTCTTACGAAAACTGAATTTCAGGATCAGGTTAAAAACTTGATTGATGCCTTGAGAAAGACGGATTCTCAATTGCCAATTCTGCTGATATCACCCGTTGATAATAAGCTCAAACCTGTTAAAATTAAAGAAATTGTAACGTGGATAGAAGAAGCATCTAAGTTGAATAATACAGCATTTATAAATCTTTATAATGAAGTTGGCGGTGCTGGATATTTTACTAAAGCTTTAGCTAAGAAAGAAGCTAATGCGGATGGCGTTCATTTTATGAAGTCTGGTTATGACAACCAAGCCAATACAATTTGGACAATTTTATCTCAAAATTTTAAATAGAATAAGTAGATCTCAAAATTAAAAAAAAACTGTCACGCTGAACCTGTCGAAGCACTTTCCTTATTTGGAAAAACATTTCGACAAGCTCAATGTGACAATTTAAAACTTGTTGTAATTTATTTAATTCCGATTAATTCAACTTCGAAAATTAAAGTCGAATTAGGACCGATTTCTTTAGAAATTTGTTCGTTTCCATAAGCCAAATGTGGAGGAATAACAAATCTCCACTTGCTTCCCGTTGACATTAATTGTAAACCTTCTGTCCAACCAGAAATTACGCGATTAAGCGGAAATGATGCTGACTTTTTTCTTTCTACAGAACTGTCAAACACTTTACCTGCAATTGTTGTCCCATGATAATGACAGATCACCGTGTCTCTTGCTTCTGGACTTCTACCTTCAGAAGCTTCTATAATCTCGTATTGTAAGCCACTTTCTAAAGTTACTACGCCTTCTTTTGCCCCAAATTCTTTCTGAAATTCTTGACCTTCTTTAAGGTTTTTATCTGCTAATGCTTTTTTCTTTTTAGCTAAAAAATCTGCTACGCCCATTGTAAATATTTGTGCAAATTTAAGCTTTTAAGTTTAAAACTGAAGATAAATTGGCATCACTTGTTCTGAGGATTTAAAGAAACCATATAATAACAAAAATGCAAAAAAGACAATGATATAATAGATTAGATAAGTTTTTCCGATTTTGTCAATCCAACGATCAGCAGTATTATTCGGGATGAAATGAATAACCATCGCCACAGCAATCATCCAGATAACTTCTTTGTAATTACCATAAAAAGCTTCCCAAACTTGAGGTTCAAAGTTAAAGGCAATCTGCTTAATCATGGTCATGGCGATTTCGAAATCTTCGGCTTTAAAGAAAATCCAACAAAAACAAACAAAATGGAATGTAATAATGACCATTATAAAGTTATAGATTTTACTATCGTTAAAGCTTTTAAAGGTTTTGCCAGTCAGTAGCATCCATATTTTATGAATTCCCAAAGCAATGCCATGAAGTGCGCCCCAGATAATGAAATTCCAGCTCGCGCCATGCCAAAAACCACCCAATAACATCGTTGTTAATAGATTGAAGTTAGCCGGAATTCCTTTGGCATTTTTAGTCAACAACGGCGGTAACACAAATATGGCTAGTAAGATACCGACAACGCCCAATGACCATTCCCACGAGAGATGAAAGAGATTTTGACACATCAAGTAAGCGCCACCCAGAAATAAAAGTGTGAAGAGATAAGAGCCTACGCTTCCTTTTCTATTACCACCTAACGGAATGTAGAGATAATCTTTTAACCAAGATGATAAAGAAATATGCCATTTTCTCCAGAATTCGGTGATGTTTTTACTTTGATAAGGCGATAAAAAGTTAGGCGGAATTTTAAAACCCATCCACAACGCCATACCAATAGCCACATCACTATAACCACTAAAATCACAATAGATGACCATCGCATAACCGTAGACAGCAATCAGATTTTCTAATCCTGTGTGTAAGGCTGGATTATCAAAAATATAGTTAACCAAATTAAGTGTGATATAATCAGAAATGACGAGTTTCTTAATTAATCCAGCGATAATGAGATAAAATCCTTTTGCAAAATCTCGTTCTGTAATAACGTAAGGTTGATTAATCTGAGGGACAAAATCGTGCGCTCTTACAATAGGTCCCATCACTAATTTTGGGAAAAATGATAAAAATAAAAGATATTCTGAAAACTTTTTAGCAGGTTTGAATTCGCCTCGATAGACATCAATCGTATAACTTAGATTCTCGAAAGTATAGAATGAAATCCCGACTGGTAACAAGATATTTAACGGGTGAAATCCTGTGTCCAGCAATTGATTAGACAGATCTAAAAAGAAATTAGTGTATTTAAAATAGAATAATAAACCGAGATTAAAGATAATACTCAAGATTAAAAGTAACTTTTTTGTTCCTTTTTTTGAAGTGTTGTATATGGCGTTGGATAGTATAAAATCTACAATCGCCGACAAAATAACCAAAAGGACAAAAGCGCCACTGGCTTTATAAAAAAAGTATAAAGAGAAGAAACAAAACAGGTAACGTCTCGCATTATGTTTATTTCTTAACAAATAAAAGAGGACAATAAATA
This sequence comes from Chryseobacterium electrogenes, assembly GCF_053553015.1. Lineage (NCBI taxonomy): Bacteria > Pseudomonadati > Bacteroidota > Flavobacteriia > Flavobacteriales > Weeksellaceae > Chryseobacterium > Chryseobacterium electrogenes. The sequence goes on from NZ_JBNPPB010000002.1 coordinate 867,098, forward strand.
CACTGAAAAAATAGACAAAAAAACCATTGTTAAACAACAACGGATTTTTGCTATCGTATAAAAACTGTTGCAAAAACTGATTAAGGTCAAATTCTGACAATAATCTAGCGAAGGATTCTTGCATGCTGAATCGTTAAATTTTGGTTTTCGTATTTTTGGAAATCATGTTGCAACGCAGTGAAAAGCTTTCTGGCAAGCAAGTCTGCGCCTTTTCCGTTAGGATGCACATAATCTTTGTTGGCAAGAGCAGGTGTCATTTGCGCCCATTTTACAATAGAATTTTCGCCGCCCATGGATGCAAATTGATTGTAAAAAGCAAACTGATATTCTTTTGCCAATTTGGCTTGTAATTCTAAAAGAATCGGAAGACCAACGGCTGTTTTGTATTCGTCTTTGTATTTAAAGGCTCTGTCAGCACTTCCTACCAAAAGAAAATTAGAATGAGGAAATGCGTTTTTCATTTTTTTGAAAACCGGTTTTATGCTATTTTCGAAATAAGAAAAATCCTTGTTATTAGGCTGAAACAATAAGTTAACGCCATATTGAAATACAATCAAATCGTAAGGACTAACTTCATTGATGCTTTTTAAGAAATCTTCGTCCAATTTATTAAGTTCAATCCCGGTAATTCCTCGGAAAGAAAAATTATCTACAATGATGCCCTTCTGGCTTTCAAAACTTACGCCGTACAAAAGTAGATTGGCATTAGTAGAAGATAATTTGATCTGAGAAGACTTATTGTTATCAATAATTTGGCGGTTAACCAAAGATTTTGGATTAAGAATTATCTTTTTACCATTGGCAGTGATATTGCCTTCAGTTTTTCCATATAAAAGCGATTTTTCTATGGTCGCCGTATCTTTTATCGTGTTATCTCGAAAATAAGCATTACCAGAACCCCAAAATTTATAACCCGAAAAATAAAGATTTCTCGTTTTTTTATCCGAAAAATTAGCGTTTTCCCAACCGTCGGATTTAGAAGTTACTGTTTGTCTAAAACCAGCACTTGGCGAAGTGATCGGCACATAGCCAACGCCAGAACCACCATAATTACTCTGCAACAGTTGACGAAGCGTACTCGTTAATAAGTCGCCTTCTATCATACTATCTCCAAAATAAGCAATTCTTATTTTAACATTTTTCCCTTCTTTTAGATCCTTCAGTTTAGCATAAAAACCAGACATGATCTTCGTAGAATCATTAACCTTGAAGTTGATAATTTCATTGCCTTTAGTATAATCTTCTACAGTTTCAATTTTCAAAGAATCGGAGGGCTTTGTAACCTTAGGTTTTTCTTTACCAATATCTGCGAAAGTACGTATGGGCTGATGATTTTTGGGATCTGTAAAAATATCCGAAAGTAAATTAATACGATCGAAGCCTTCCCATTTTTTTTGAAAAACAGAAACGAAAACAGATGCCGATAAATATATTATAAAACAAATGAGCGTTAGTAGAAACACTCTTGTATTTGCATTTTTCAAAGGATTAAGAATTACGCTTATTTTGGATGCGCAAATTTATAGTATTGTATGTTATTTTCAATGAATTTTTTTCAAAAATTATTAATATTTGTTAATTTATTTTCAAAGTTAAATAAGGTTTTGAAATCATTAGAAATGAAAACCTTATTAGCTCTTATAATTACCAAATAAAATTGTAATTTTACTCTAGAATTTAGCGCATGAAAGTCTTAGAAAATCAACTCATCAATAGAAATATTGCTCCAACAGCAATGCGAATTTTAGTTTTAGAAGTACTCGGAAAAAGTAAAGTTGCCTTGAGCTTAGCAGATCTAGAAGTTGAGTTGGATCATGCCGATAAGGTGACAATCTACAGAACTTTAAAAAAATTTGAAGAACATAAGCTTATTCATAGTATCGAGGATGGTACAGGTTCTTTAAAATATGCTTTATGCGAGAGTAATTGCCAATGTACACCAGAGTTTTCTCACGCACATTTTCATTGTAATCAATGTAGTCAGACATTTTGCCTTAGAAATTATCATCTTCCAGAATTATCACTTCCTAAAAACTTCTTAGCAGAACAAACTTCTTTTGTTGTAAAGGGTATTTGTGATCATTGTCATTAATTTTATACTTCCAGAATTATAACTTTGCAACCAAGTTGCAACCGATCTTATTTACTTTTGTCTTATAAATTAAATTATTATGGCAAAATGTAGTACAGGATGTTGCGGTACCGAAGACGAAGTAACGTCAAAAAAAATATCTCACGATGGTCATAACCATGACGATCATGAGCACAGTCACGGCGATATTAATACCAAATATACTTTAACCATCAGCTTGGTTATTTTCGTAATAGGATTGATTCTGGATTATCTTATAAAGGCTCATTGGTTTATCGATAATACTTGGGTAAGATTGTTATGGTATGGTATTTCTTACTTGTTGGTAGGGTTTTCCGTATGGCGAGAAGCTTTAGAACAAGCTCTGAAATTAGATTTTTTCAATGAATTTTCTTTGATGGGAATTGCTACTCTCGGTGCTTTTTTAATTGGGGAATTTCCAGAAGGTGTTGCAGTGATGCTGTTTTATACCATCGGAGAAATGTTTCAAGAAGCAGCAGTTTCCAAAGCTAAAAATAATATTAAAGCTTTGCTGGATGTCAGACCCAAAGAAGCACATGTTCTACGAAATGAAAAATGGCAAACTGTCAATCCAGAAACTATTACAATTGGCGAAATTATTCAGGTCAAAGTAGGAGAGAAGGTGCCTTTGGATGGGGTTATGAACAGTGATAAAGGAAGTTTTAATACCTCGGCTTTGACAGGTGAAAGCAAGCCGTCAAGCATTAAAAAAGATGAAACTGTTCTTGCAGGAATGCTTAATCTGGAAAATGTTGTTGAAATAATAACAACTAAAAAATTTGAAGATAGCTCGATAGCCAAAATCTTAAAAATGGTGCAAGATGCCAGCTCTAGAAAAGCAAAAACAGAACTTTTTATTAGAAGATTTGCAAAAATATATACTCCTGTAATATTTTTCTTGGCTTTAGCATTAACGCTAGTTCCTTACTTTTTTGTAGATAATTATGAATTTAAAGATTGGTTATACAGAGGCTTAGTCTTCTTAGTTGTTTCTTGCCCTTGTGCTTTGGTTATTTCTATTCCTTTGGGATATTTTGGAGGTATTGGTGCAGCTTCGCATAGCGGAATTCTTTTCAAAGGGTCTAACTTTTTAGATATTATGGCAAAAGTAAATACCGTTGTAATGGACAAAACAGGAACTTTGACCGAAGGTGTTTTCAAGGTTCAAAAAGTAGAAACTAATTTTGCAGACAACACTCTATTTCTTAATATCGTTTCTGCGGTAGAAGCTAAGTCTACGCATCCTATTGCAAAGGCTATTGCTAATTATCATCCCTCTAATCTTAATGCAGAAAATGTAGAAGAAATTTCAGGAAAAGGACTGAAAGCAATAGTTAATCAGCAAGAAGTTCTGGTAGGTAACGCAAAACTATTAGAAAGTTATAATATTACTTACCCAGAAGATATTAAAAATGTTGTGGAAAGTATTGTTATTGTGGCGATTAATAATCAATTTTCAGGTTATATCATCATTGCAGATGAAATTAAAGAAGATGCTAAATCTGCTATCCACGAAATGAAGAAAGTTGGTGTATCTCAAACGATGATGCTAAGTGGAGATAAAGATTCTATTACACAAAAAGTAGCTATGAGTCTTGGTATTGATAAAGCGTTTGGTGGATTGCTGCCAGAAAATAAAGTCCAAAAGGTAGAAGATCTTAAGAAAAATCCAGAGAATATAATTGCTTTTGTAGGGGATGGTATTAATGACGCACCAGTTTTGGCATTAAGTGACGTTGGTATTGCGATGGGTGGTCTAGGTTCTGATGCGGCGATAGAAACGGCAGATGTTGTTATCCAGACCGATCAACCTTCTAAGATTGCGACAGCTATAAAAATCGGAAAAGAAACTAAAAAAATCGTTTTACAAAATATTGGTCTAGCTTTTGGTGTAAAAATAATAGTACTAATCCTTGGAGCTGGCGGATTAGCTAATATGTGGGAAGCTGTTTTCGCAGATGTAGGCGTCGCCTTATTAGCAATTTTAAATGCTGTTAGAATTCAGAAAATGAAGTTCTAGAAAGGTTTGTAACAGAGTACTGTAATGACAGACTCATTAATACTGAGGAGCTAACGTGGTAATTTATTTGAAAAATTGAATTTAAATATCATCAAAAACCTCTTGTTAATTGTTTTTATATTGAAACTTTAAACCATGAAAAAAAGAATTTTACAATTTCTCTTAACGCTAAGTTTTGTAGTATTGTTTTCTCAATCCAAAATCATAGTAAAAATTGCTGGGACAGATAAGGTATTGCCACAAGCTGGCGTATACTGTGATAAAAAATTATTAGGGGTTACCAATACGCAAGGCGAGTTAGATTTCAAAACAAAATGTCCTAAAATAACTGTGAAGCATGAAGGTTATGAAGATACAGATGTCGTTGTGGACAAGTTAATGGAGACTTCTTTGGAAATTGAAGAGTTTAAAACCAGTAAAATTGAAGGTGTTGTTATTGAGAACAAAACTGATCCGAGAGCATTAGCAATTTTAGAGAAAGTAAATGCTTTTTTTAAAAGAAATTCACCTAAAAGTTTAGAGTCTTACAGCTTTAAATCTTATGAGAAAATATCATATGATTTTGATGAAGATAGTGTGAGAATTTATAATAAATTTATTGATAGACGTGCTGATTCTCTCAAGCAACTACCTAGTAAGGATGTGGTTTTAGATAAGAAAAAAAAGAAAGATTCTCTAGAAGATTTTAATGTGATGAGTCTTATGAAAGATAGCAAGCTTTTTCTCTGGGAGCGCGCTAACGAATATTTGTACTCTCAGAAATATGGTGAGAAAATCAATGTTTTAGACAATCGTATCTCTGGACTAAAAGAGCCAATCTATCAACTTCTAGCTTTGCGCTCTAATAGAAACCAGATACCGCGTGAGATTTTACCAGAAAATAGAACTTTGTATCGCTTTTTCTTAACCGATTCTATTGAGATAGAAGGTCGTCAGAATTATGTTATTAGATTTCGTCAAGTTGATAAAAAGTCCGCAATAGGAAAAAGAAGATTTAATGGCTATCTCTACATCGATCAAGAAACTTTTGCCGTAAAAAAGATTGAAAGCAATAGTAATAAAAAAAATGAAGGTAGTATAACCTCTATATGGACGCCGAGAGATAACAAATGGTTTCTACAAAAAGAGAATCTAAAGCTAAAAATGGGCAGCACTAGCTTTAATAATGATCAAAATAATAGCACCAACAATAAGAAAAATGATAAAAGCAAAAGTGATGAAAAAGAAGAAGATGCAGAAAAGAAAAAAAGAACACGCTTTGGTAATTATGTCTACATGAAAGTCGATTACTTTGATTTCAAAACACCCATAGAGGTCAAAGCTTCAGAATTTAAAGGTTATAGTATGGCTGTGAAAAATAGCGATGGATCTTTAATGGATAATTTCCGTACAGATAGCCTTACTGCACGAGAAAAAATGACTTACGAAAAGATTGATAGTGTAGGAAAAAAATATGGGCTAGATCAGAAAGTTAATGTGTTCAGTAATTTACTCAGAGGTAGGATAAGAGTTGGATTGGTTGATTTGGATCCTACTCAGATCCGTTACAGTCGTTATGAAGGTCTCAGATTAGGGATGGGCGCTAAGCTTAATGAGAGATTCAATAAGTATATATCACCCGATATGTATCTGGCTTACGGCTTTAAGGATAGACATATTAAATATGGACTTGGGTTGGATGTCAATACGACTTTAGATTATACATCATTTTTCCGAGCTGAATATTTTGATGATGTAATGTCGTCTGGTAGTTTTTCTCAAAATCTATGGAGCATCAAGATGGGAATTATGAATTCTGGAGTTGATTTACAAAATGATAAATTTTATCGATACAAGGGTTTTAGACTTTCCTATCAAGTTGATCTTAATAACGCATTAACATTATTAGTATCTGGGAAAAGACAAAATGAAGAAGCAAGATTCGACTATTCATTCTTAGGAGTTAATAAAGAATTTACAAACTTTGCCTCTACCATAAGCCTAAAGTACTCACCCAATTCTAAAAATATTATGACGCCAACAGGTAAGTATACTTTTGATCAACAATTTCCAGAAGTTTATTTTAACTATGAGCAAGGTGTAAAAAGTCTTGGCGGAGAATTCAATTACAGTAGATTTGATGTTTTATTTTTACATCAATTCAGAAGTAAGTTAGGTGTAACAGGCGCAAGATTATATGGCGGATTAATGACGGGTAATGCTCCCGTTTGGCATCAGTTTACGATGGGCGGTTTGGATTCTTCCAAAGAAAATAGTCTTTTCTCAAGATTTAACTTAACAACATATCTAGGTTTTGCAACCATGGAAGCGGGGCAATATTTCAATGATAAATTTGTTGGCTATTACTTTACGCACCGTATACCTTGGTATTTCAAAAGTTTTGGAAAAAACACATCCAGCTTTGATTTTGTATATAAGGGGACAATTGGTGACATGAAAAATACAGCGCAACACCAATTTGATTTTAAAAAATTAGATCACCTTTATCAAGAAGTAGGCTTAGAGTACAATAACTTTTTGAGTACAGGCTTCAATCTTGGGTTGTTTTATAGAGTTGGACATTATGCAACAGGTAAGGTCAGCGATAACTTCGCTATACAGCTTAAGCTTAAAGTGTTAGGGTTTTAATACTTTGGGCGTGTCCCATTTTTATCATAAAAAAAGAGCTTATAAGGATAATTCTTATAGGCTCTTTTTTATTTCAAAAAATGCGTCGCTACGTCCGCTTCAATCTTTTTTGCTTGCCAAGATCTGCTTCGCTCCATTCTTTGCAAAAAAGGATATCCGCTACCATCGCTCACGCGTGCAATTCGCGGTCACAATACTACTGATTTGGCGCTCGCTACGCTCGCGCAACAATCACTATTAAAAAGCTTTAACATAAAAATCTATTATAAGGAAAGTAAACCAATAAATTTTCCTTATTTTTGATGAAAATTATTTAGACTAATGAAATACGATATTATTGTCATCGGTAGTGGTCCTGGAGGATATGTTACCGCTATTAGAGCAGCACAGTTAGGTTTCAAAACAGCCATTGTAGAAAAAGAAAATCTAGGTGGTATTTGTCTTAACTGGGGATGTATTCCAACTAAAGCATTACTAAAATCTGCACAAGTTTTTAAATATATCAATCATGCCGAAGACTTTGGACTTAACAAAGTAGAAGCAAGTTTTGAGTTTCCTAATGTTATCAAAAGAAGCCGCGGTGTGGCAGATAACATGAGTAAAGGAATCCAGTTCCTTATGCGTAAAAATAAAATTGACGTTATTTCTGGAGCTGGTAAAATCAAAAAAGATCGTAAAGTAGATGTTACAGATGCAGAAGGCAAAGTAACAGAATACAGCGCAGATCATATCATTTTAGCAACTGGTGCAAGATCTAGAGAATTACCTAACTTACCACAAGATGGTGTTAAAGTTATTGGATATAGACAAGCATTAAGCTTACCATCTCAACCAAAATCTATGATTGTTGTAGGTTCTGGAGCAATCGGGGTAGAGTTTGCTTATTTCTATGCAACTATGGGGACTAAGGTAACTGTAGTAGAGTTTATGCCTAACGTTGTTCCTGTAGAAGATGAAGAAGTTTCTAAGCACTTAGAAAAATCACTTAAGAAAGCCGGAATAGAAGTAATGACTAATGCTTCTGTAGAATCTCTAGATACAACAGGGGAAGGTGTTAAAGCTAATGTGAAAACAGCAAACGGTAATGTAACATTAGAGGCAGACATCGTATTGTCAGCTGTAGGTATTGCTGCTAATATCGAGAATATCGGATTAGAAGAAGTAGGTGTGCAGACAGACAAGGGTAGAGTATTGGTTAACGAATGGTATGAAACTTCTGTACCAGGATATTATGCAATTGGTGATATTATCCCAACTCAAGCTCTAGCTCACGTTGCATCAGCAGAAGGTATTACTTGTGTTGAGAAGATCAAAGGACTTCACGTTGAGAAAATTAATTATGGCAATATCCCAGGATGTACATACTGTGCGCCAGAGATTGCATCTGTTGGATTAACAGAAAAGCAAGCTAAAGAAAAAGGATACGAACTTAAGGTTGGTAAATTCCCTTTCTCAGCAAGTGGAAAAGCAACAGCTAATGGCGATGTTGATGGTTTTGTAAAAGTTATTTTTGATGCGAAATATGGTGAGTGGTTAGGTTGTCATATGATCGGAAGTGGCGTTACAGAAATGATTGCAGAGGCTGTTGTTGCTAGAAATCTAGAAACTACAGGTCACGAAGTATTGAAATCTATTCACCCGCATCCAACTTTGTCTGAGGCTATGATGGAGGCTGTAGCTGCAGCTTACGGAGAGGTTATTCATATTTAATAGATATTTATATATAACATTCAAATGCTGTTTTCTTTTATAGAAGACAGCATTTTTTTATTCTAGAGTGATAGAAATAATCAGGCTTTTTATTAAATTAGCAGATGAAAAAAAATAAAAAGAAGTAAAATATTAGCAAAAACTTTTAAAATAATAAAACATAAATAAATTAATTATGGAAGACAACTTAGTTCCTAATCCTCCTCAACAACCCAATGATCCAAAAAATAAAAAGCAACTTTACTATATTATAGGAGGTGTAGCTGTTTTATTAATCGCTGGTTTAGTTTACTTTTTAGCGTTTAAGAAAGATGATAAAAAACCAGAAGTAGCTAATAATGAAGTGAAAAAAGATAGCCTAAAAATTGATTCTACCAAAATAGATAAAGGTGAGGATTATGAAGGAGAAGGAGAATATGAACCGTATACAGAAAACTTTATCATTGCAAAAGATGCTAATCTTCGTGATGCGCCTAATGCGGATGGTTCTAATGTATCTGGTAATCTAAAATTTGGTCAAAAATTATTTGTTGATAATAGTTTTGATAATCCAACCTTTGCCAAAGTATATCTAACCAAACCTACCAATACTAAAGATGTTACTGCACAACCTTATTATATGTTGAAGTCTAATGTGGTAGAATATTATAATTTTGATGAGTTTAAGCAATCTTTTTCTTTAGGTAAATTTGCTGATTTGGATGCAAAAGTCAAAAGACTAATTTTAGATAGTAAGTACAGTGATGGGACAACCTATCTTGTTACTCAGAATGCAGAACGTGCAAAAAATACAATTGCTTATGGTGATTTTGATGGGGATGGACAATTAGATGTTGCCGTTATTTTAGATAACAACGAAAAACAAAACTCTAGACTATTAGTTATTTGTACCAATCAAAGTTCCAAAGAACCATATTTAGCTTTTGCCGAAAATTATTCTGATAAGATGAGATTGAGTTCTTTCAAGAAAAAATCTTTGATATATATGGATACGGGAAGCCTTGTTCCTTCTCCTGTTGATGGTGTTTTATTGAATAGTGAAAATGCAAAACTAGTTATTACTTACGATAAAAATAACCAGAAATTCAGATCTTATTATCAAGACGAACCAGTTGATGCTGCGGTTGAAGCGGATTAATTAAAATATTGAAATAATTTTAAAAAAAATGAAGGTGAATCATGTTGGATAATACAGTAGGTCTTGTTCTTTCTGGCGGAGGGACAAGAGGATTGGCACATGCAGGAGTTATCAAGTTTCTTAACGAGATAGGTGTGCAGCCAAGTATTCTTGCATGTTGCAGTGCTGGATCTATTGTGGGAGGACTTTATGCAGTAGGAAAATCACCAGAAGACATTTTAGATTTTTTTAAGTCTATTTACTTTTTCAATTGGAAACATTTTGCTTTTAATAAGCCTGGATTAGTTTCGTCAGATATTTTTGCTAATTATTTAGATCCTATTTTTGGTGATATGACCATAGGAGATCTGGATAAAGATATTAGAATTGTAGCGACAGAATTAATTACAGGAGAGCAAAAAGTTTTTGATAAACATTATAAAATTGTAGATGCCATCATTGCATCATCTTCTATACCTGGCATAACAACGCCTTATTTTATTGGTGATGAAATGTATAGCGATGGTGGCGTCCTCAATAATTTCCCTGCCGATATCCTGAAAAAAGATTGTGACAAAATTATTGGCGTCTATGTAACGCCCACGCAGGATGTAAAAGCATCTGATTTAAAAAGTATAAGATCCGTTACCACAAGAGCTTACGAGTTGTTGTCACATCGTACAGAGATCTATAAGTTTTCTTATTGTGATTGGTTTATCACATCCAAAAGCCTAGCGCAATTCAGTATTTTTGAAAGGAAGCCAGAACGATTAGAAGAAATTTTTAATATCGGATACAATCAAGCAAAAGCTACATTCAGAGACAACGAAAAAGAGATTATTTCATTTTTTTTAAGAAAGGAATAATATCTTGCCAATATTCTTCTGATCCATTATAGGAAGGGTTAAGAACCATTGTGCCATGTAAGCCTTCTGATTGAGTTGGTAAGAAAAATTGTTTTTTTGCAGGAATTGCATCATAGATTGATTGCCAATCTTTTTCTTCTTTTTTCGCAGAAGCTATATAAGTAGGGATTTGTATATTTTTTGCATAATCAGAAATGTTTTTATCTCCAATTTTAAAATATTCTCCAGGAGAAAACGTGATGAGCGCTTTGTAATCAGAAGGATGTTTAGAAACCATATAATAACCTAGACTTGCTGAGTAAGAGCTTCCCCAGTAGATGATTTTTTTAGCTTTAAGGTTATGTTTTGCAAATTCTAATGAAGCGTCTAAGTCTGCTATGGCATCTATAAAGTTAGTTGTTTTACCTCTCTCTAAAGCATCGTTATGTGTAAGGTTTTCTATGTTATTGACGGTATCTCCTGATCTCAAATCTACGGCTAAAACATTATAACCAAGATCAACTAATCGTGGTGCAATATCTCTATAAATACCTCTGCTAAAACTTGCTTTGTGATACAGTAAGATCAAAGGTGCGGACTTACCGTTATAATCATAATAATCAGCATAGACACGAACTTTATCTTTAGCAGGAAAACTGAAAGTAGAAAAATTATAACGACTTTGTTTAATCACATTATTGCTATCAATCCCGCTACTTATGCTGGTGCATGAAGCTAATATAAAACAGCATGAGATAAAAAGAAATAGCTTTTTCATTTTTGATTTTTCGTCTTACAAATATAGGTAGATTTCCATATTTGAATATTAAAAAATCCTAAACAAAATTTCATTTAGGATTTGATATTTATAATAGAATATGATTACCAATTGTTATCGATCATATAGATTAATTGCGTGATAACAGTAGCGCCGAGAAGAAGTTCTCTTCGGTTAACTTTATCAAATGTATCATTTTCGGAGTGATGAATGTCAAAATAACGTTGAGAATCTGGTACTAATCCTGCTAATGCTGTCCCGCTTTCTTTCATTGGATGTATATCTGTACCCGCATAACGTTCATCAAAATCATAGATGCCGTAAGGTAGAAATAAAGATTTCCAATTAAGGATTTTATCAATCTGTTCTTGTGACATATCTAGAGCAATACCTCTTGGAGAATAACCTCCGCTGTCGCTTTCTAAAGCAAAAATATTTTTTTCTCCTTTATTTTTAATACTTTTAGCGTAGGCTGTTCCTCCTCTTACTCCATTTTCTTCATTAGCAAAACAGACTACTCGGATAGTATTCTTATTGCTAAGACCTAATTGCTTATAAGCACGCAATACTTCGATAGATTGTACAATGCCAGCACCGTCATCATGTGCGCCCTCTCCAACGTCCCAAGAGTCAAGATGTCCTCCTACTACAATAATATCTTTGCTGGACTTACCCGTGATTTCCCCGATAACATTATAAGACAGTTTGTCGGCTTTCATACCACAATTAGAATTTAGCTTTACAGTGACTTTTTGAGATTTGATTAAAGCTTCTAGTTCATCAGCGGATTTTGGTCCCAATGCAACTGCTGGTATTTTATCAATATTGTCTTTGTAGCGCATACTTCCTGTGTGAGGGATGTCATCAAAGGCTGTGCTTATAGAACGTACTAGTACTGCTTTGCCTCCTTTTTCTGCAACTAGAGATGCTGTTGTTGTTCTGTATTTAGAAGCATCACTATAACCTTGCATTGTTTTGGCGTAATCTTGACTAAAAGGATAATTGAACAATACAATCTTTCCTTGTACATCATTTTTGGATAATTTATTGAATTCTTCAAAAGATTTTACGACAATAATCTCTCCGATAAGATCTTTGCCTTTAGTTCCTTCAGAATTACCTAGAGAGAGCATCTTAATTGTTTTCCAGGATCCGTTTTGAGTTTTTATTTGTAATGATTCTTTACCGCGTTCCCAGACAGGTACCATAACTTCCTCTGTCCATACTTTATTGGCGCCAGCATCTTTAAGTTGCTTAACAGCCCATTGTACAGACTTTTCATAAGCTAAAGAACCGCTTAAGCGATGTCCTATATTCTGGGTGAGATCACGTAAGTTATTGTAAGCTTTGCCGTTATTCATAATTTCCTTAGAAATATTACTGAATATAATTGAATCTTTTTTAGTTTGTGAGAACAATTGTCCCGCAGTAATTACAGAAATTATAAAGAGTATTTTTTTCATTGATTATTTTTTTAAATGATTTTATCACCACAAATTTTGCAATATCTTGCATTTTGATCATTATCGTCGTTACCACAACGGGTGCATTGGTAATGGTATCTTTTTCTTTTTCGAAATTCCGAAGTTACAATACCAGTAGGCACCGCAATAATACTATAACCACAAAGCATTACAATAATCGAAAGTAATTTTCCGACAGCTGTAGCCGGCGAAATATCTCCGTAGCCCACCGTGGTAATAGTTACGACTGCCCAATAAATACTTTGAGGTATGCTGCTAAATCCATTTTTACCACCTTCTATAAGAAACATTAGAGATCCAATAATAACAATGAAAATAATAATGAACAGTAGAAAAATATATATTTTTCTAGAACTCTCTTTTAAGGCTGTTACAATGAATTGGCCATCATGCATATAATCTGCAAGGTTAAAAATCCTGAAAATCCTTAACATTCGGAACATTCTTAACATTCCTATATAATGAATGACAGGGAAAAATAAACTCAAATAAAAAGGAATTATGGATAAAAAGTCAATAATACCAACTAGGCTAAAAACATATTTACGTTTTTCTTTTATACAAGCTATTCTCAGGATATATTCTATCGTAAAAATGATAGTTATAAAAAATTCTGCAGTATAAAAAATATTATGATATTTTAGATTAACGAGCGGGATCGTTTCGATCATTAATAGACCGACACTTATCGTAATTAAAATAAGAAGAGAAATATCAAAGATTTTTCCTTGACGAGTGTCGCTTAGATAGATAACATTATAGACTTTTCTGAGCCATCCTTCTACGGGTCTTAGATTAAACTCTGGCTTTATTTTCGTTTGCATAATACTTTCTTATAAAGTAATAAATTGTAAATTTACATTTAGTTTTCAAATGAAAAAATATTAAGCCTAATGATTGGAGAAAATATCAAAAGTATTAAGGACGTTTGTCGTGTTTTAGATCAAGTTTTTAGAATTAGACAAGCCGAAGATTTCGATAATGTAGGGATATTATGTGGTAATGCAGATCGTGATATTACAGGTGTTTTAATTGCGCATGATGCTCTAGAAAGTGTTGTGGACGAGGCTATCGAGAAGGGTTTTAATCTTATTGTGACGTTTCATCCGATTATTTTTTCTGGATTAAAATCCATTACCGGGAAAAACTATGTTGAGAGAGCTGTCCTCAAAGCCATTGAGAACAAGGTTGTCATCTACGCCATGCACACTGCTTTTGATAATGATTATTTTGGGGTTAATTTTAAAATTTGTGAAGTATTAGGACTTCAAAACCAAAAAATATTAATGCCTAAGCAAAATAACCTCAAGAAATTAGAGGTATATGTTCCTAATGATTTTGCAGAAACCGTAAAAGAAGCACTATTTTCCGCTGGAGCAGGACATATTGGTTTTTATGATGAATGCAGTTTTGCGATAACAGGTGAGGGGACATTTCGCCCGATAGAAGGATCTAATCCGTTTTCTGGTTCTCAGAATGTTAGAGAGCAAACTCCAGAAATTTTACTATCTTTCATTTTTGAAAATTATAAACAATTTCAAATTATTAATGCGATGAAAAAAGCACATCCTTATGAAGAAGTCGCTTATCAAATTATTAATTTAGAAAACGAAAATCAATATTCTGGCTTAGGACGTTACGGCGATTTGCCAGAAGCGATGGACGAAAAAGATTTTCTAAAAATGGTTAAAGAAAAATTTGACTTAGAAATTATCAGACATAATCCTTTCAATGGCAAAAAAATTAAAAGAGTAGGCGTCCTCGGAGGAAGTGGAGCGAGTGGTATAAAGACCGCGCTATCTGTTGGTTGCGATGCTTATCTGACTGGAGATGTAAAATATCATGATTTTTTCTCTGGCGAAAATAAAATGTTAATTGGTGATATTGGACATTTTGAGTCAGAACAATTTGTGATACAACAATTATATGAAATATTATCCGAAAAATTTAATATCTTTGCAATCGCAAAATCTACACAAAAAACCAACCCTGTAAATTATTTTATATAGATATGGCTAAAAAAATAAACGATATTTCTGTTGAAGAAAAGTTAAGAGCACTTTACGATTTACAAATCATCGACTCTAGATTAGACGAAATTCGTAACACAAGAGGCGAGTTGCCAATTGAGGTTGAAGATCTTGATATTGAAATTGAAGGTCTTGAAAAAAGAGCCACCAAATTTGATAATGAAATCAAAGAACAAAATGCTGAAATTAATACTAAAAAAGAATTAATTTCTCAAGCACAAGCGTTGATTACAAAGTATAAAGGTCAACAAGACAATGTTAGAAATAACAAAGAATATGAGTCTCTAGATAAAGAAATTGAGTATCAAGAACTAGAAATCCAATTAGCTGAGAAGAAAATAAAAGAATTCGGTGCGAAAATAGAGCACAAAAACGAAACTTTATCTGAGCTTAATTCTAAAATTGATGAGCTTAAAAGTCACTTAGCTCACAAGAAAAACGAATTAGACGCCTTAGTGTCTGAAACTCAAAAAGAAGAAGATTATCTATTAGAAAAGTCTAAAGAGTTCTCTGAAAAAATAGATGACCGTCTATTAGCTTCTTACCAAAGAATACGTCAAGGATCTATTAATGGTCTTGCGGTTGTTGGTCTAGAAAGAGGTGCTCCTAAAGGATCTTTCTTTACTGTACCTCCACAAAAACAAATGGAAATTGCTCAAAGAAAGAAAATTATTATTGATGAGCATAGTGGTAAAATTCTTGTTGACGATGAGTTGGTTAACGAAGAAAATGCTAAAATGGAAGAAATTATTAAATTCTAAATTAAAGAATTTTTTAACATATAAAAATCCCGCTTTTTTAAGAGCGGGTTTTTTGTTTATAAAACTTCATGAATTACTTGATAATAATTTTAGAAGTAGATTTCTGACCTTCAGATTGATATAGTAATATGTAAGTTCCTGATTGTAGGTTTAATTTTAATTGATTTCTTCCTTTTTCAACAATATTAGAGTGTACAAATTTACCAGATAGATCAGTTATAATAATATTACCAGATTTTTCTGTTTCTAATGTAAATTGCCCATGTTGCTTTTGTTTTTCCTCATTAATAAATAAAGTCACATCTATTAATAACTGTACCAGGAGTGGCAATTGTTAAAGAAGAAAGATTGTAAGTAACTCCTTTACCTGGACTTGTAAATTGAGCATAGAAGCTTGCGCATGCTAATGCTGTAAAAAGCGTAAAGGTTTTATTTATAATGCATAATATTTATATCAAAATTAATAATTTATTATTAATAATAAATTATTGTTAATGATTTTAAATATTGAAAAAATAAATTATTATTTAATAGTTTTGTTTTGAAATAAAATGTATATTGCAATGTTTTTATATGCGAAATCAATATGGTTCATTTATTATGTTGTTTTTCTTTTATAATTGCAGAAATTCAATTTTAATTTAATTTTTTTTTATGAACATTTTTGTTTCAAACATCAATTACGCAACAAGAGAAGAGCAGTTGCAAGAGTTATTCGAAAACTATGGAGAGGTTACCTCTGCAAAGATTATTACCGATAGAGAAACTGGAAGATCTAAGGGATTCGGTTTTATCGAAATGGGTGACGCTGAAGGTCAACAAGCTGTTGAAGCATTAAATCAGTATGATTTTAATGGTAAAACGCTTAACGTTACAGAAGCTAGACCAAGAGAAGAAAAACCAAAGAGAAATTTTGACAGACCAAGACAAAATAATAGATGGTAAGAAAAAGAGCGGCATTAGCCGCTTTTTTTATGTCTTATAATTAAATATTAATAATATTTATTTGATGAGTTCAATGCAGGCTCATTTATCCTAGTAAGAAACTAGCTTATTTAGCTTTCTTTTTCTTTTTACTCTTTTCTTTGTCTTTCTTTTTATCTTTTTTTGCAAGTTCTTTTTTCCAATCTTCTATAACGGAATCAGCACGTTTGGTAGAAGGTTTTTTGGGTGGAGAAAGCTTAGGCACTTCATTATTCTTTTCTTCAATAATTAATGCGCTTTCTAGTGATAGGTCTTTAATTAAAGTGTCTTTATCATCACCATAAAAATTAGAAACTAAATCTAATAAACAATGTTTTCTATATTCTTCAAAATTAATTTTTGGGATATATCTGAATATCCTCCCTTGCTTTTCTATACTTAAAAAATCTTTTTCGACCAGAATTTTAAGAAAAGTAGATACTGTATTTTGATGTGGTTTTGGCTCTGGATAAGCCTTCATTATATTTCTCATAAAAGCTTGCTCTAACTCCCATATGACGCGCATTAACTGTTCTTCGGAAGTGGTAAGGCTGTTTATTTTCATAATTTGATAATTTTAAATAAAGATATAAATAATTGATATAACAAGGGCTATTGATGCGCCAGCAATGACTTCTGCCTTGGTATGTCTTTTTAATATAATTCTAGTAATTCCTATAATAATAGATAGTAAAAGCCAAAAAATTCCTATGTAAGGGTTTAACTTGAAAAATAATGCAGCAACATAAATATTAAGTGCTGTATGCATAGAGCTTTTAATAAAAAAATTACTGATCTGCATAAGAATTAGTAACATCGCTAACAGAAAAATGCTAAGGTCAAAAATCTCCAGAAAATAATATTCATATAAAAGATATGCAGCAGATAGGATGATGATGATAACGTATAAACTATTGCGCTGTTTCCTATTAGAAACATCCATATTAGTATATTTTCCTGTCTTAACATTCCATGTAATCCATGCAATAACGGGTAAAACTAAAATTAAAAGAATAGGTAAAAGTCTGCTCCAAGCTTCTGATATACTGTAGTGTTCTGAACTGTAATACCAAAAATAAATTAATAAAGACACAAGAGGATTGAAGAAATTAGAAATAACTTTTGATAGTGTAATGAGCCAAGAAGATTTTTCGGTAGTTGGATGCATACGAAAATGTAATACTATAACAGCGAAGATACGATTTTCGTTAAATTATTACCACTGATTTTAGGCTAAATTTGCCTTTCAATTGTACATTAATAATTATTTATAAATAAGGCTATACATATAACTAAAGTTTTTTCTTATTTTTGCTAAATATTTCGAAATCATATGAAAGAATTTTCCAAAGAGGTTTACCTTAAGTGGTACGAGGATATGACGATGTGGAGAAGGTTTGAAGACAAATGCCGTTCTCTTTATTTAAAACAAAAAATCAGAGGTTTTTTACATTTATATAATGGACAGGAAGCTATTCCTGCTGGATTTACACACGCGATGGATCTGTCTAAGGACAGTATGATCACTGCTTACAGATGTCACGTACATCCAATGGCAATGGGTGTAGATCCTAAAAGAATTATGGCAGAATTGTGTGGTAAAGCCACAGGTACATCCAAAGGTATGGGTGGATCTATGCACATTTTCAGTAAAGAACACCGTTTTTATGGAGGTCATGGTATTGTAGGCGGTCAGATTCCGTTGGGAGCAGGTATTGCTTTTGCAGACAAGTATTATGACAGAAAAGCTGTTAACATCTGTTTTATGGGAGATGGAGCTGTACGTCAAGGTGCTTTACATGAGACCTTCAACATGGCAATGAACTGGAAACTTCCAGTTGTATTCGTTTGTGAAAACAACGGTTATGCTATGGGTACATCCGTAGGAAGAACCGCTAACCACGAAGACATTTACAAGTTAGGACTTGGTTATGAGATGCCATGTTTACCTGTTGATGCTATGGATCCTGAGAAAGTTGCAGAAGCAGCTTACGAAGCGATAGAAAGAGCAAGACGTGGTGATGGACCAACTTTTATCGAGGCAAGAACCTACCGTTATAGAGGTCACTCTATGTCAGATGCTGAGCCTTATAGATCTAAAGAAGAAGTTGCAGAGCACAAAAAAGATGATCCAATTGAAATCGTAAAACACAGAATTTTAGAAAACAAATGGGCATCAGAAACTGAGCTAGAAGCTATGGAAGAAAAAGCGAGAGCTTTTGTAGAAGAGTGTATCGACTTTATGGAAAACTCTCCGTACCCAGATTTATCACAAGTTTATGACTTTGTATATTCTACGCCGGATTATCCTTTTTTAGATAAATTAGAAAACTAAAATAATTTGGTGATAAAGAAGATGTGTTGATTAGCTAATCTTCATATCAACCTCCTATCACATTAATAAAATTATCATATTAAAATTATGGCTGAAGTAATCACAATGCCGCGTCTATCTGATACGATGACAGAAGGTAAAGTTTCCAAATGGCACAAGAAAGTTGGAGACGCTGTAAAAGAAGGCGATATATTAGCTGAAATAGAAACTGATAAAGCCGTACAGGATTTCGAATCCGAATTTAACGGAACTTTATTATATATTGGTGTAGAAGAAGGTGCGCAAGCACCCGTAGATAATGTCCTAGCAATTATTGGTAATCAAGGAGAAGATATTTCTGCTTTGATTGGTGGTGGTGCTAGCGCAACTACCGAAGCTCCACAAGTTGCTGAAGCTGCTACTAGCCAAGCATCTGCTGAGATTCCTGCTGGTGTAGAAGTTATCACAATGCCAAGATTGTCTGATACGATGACAGAAGGTAAAGTGGCAAAGTGGCAAAAAAATGTTGGCGATACTGTAAAGGAAGGCGACATTTTAGCTGAAATTGAAACTGATAAAGCTGTACAAGATTTCGAATCAGAATTTAATGGAACTTTGTTATATCAAGGTGTTGCAGAATCTGAAGCTGCCGAAGTAGACAAAATTCTTGCAATTATAGGACCTGCAGGGACAGATGTATCTGCAATCGTTTCTGGTGGTGGCGTAATTGCTGCTCCTAAAACAGAAGTAAAAGCTGTTGCAGAAACTAAAATAGAAGCAATCGCTCAGCCTGTTGCAAATGTTGTCGCTAATACCTCTAATGAAAGAGTTCATATTTCTCCTTTAGCTAAAAAAATGGCTGAAGATAAAGGAATTGATATCCATACAATCCAAGGTTCTGGAGAAGGTGGGCGTATCGTTAGAAAAGATGTAGAAAGCTATCAAGCTCCTGCTGCTGTAAGTTCTCCTGCTCCAAAAGCAGTTGCTGTACAACCTGCTGTTAATTTTACACCAGGTGAAGATACAGAAACTCCTAATTCTCAGGTTAGAAATATCATTGCTAAACGTCTTGCAGAAAGTAAATTCTCTGCGCCTCACTATTACCTAATGGTAGAAATTAACATGGATAAAGCAATTGTTGCTCGTAAGGAGATTAACAGTATGCCAGATACCAAAGTTTCTTTCAATGATATGGTAATTAAGGCAACAGCAATGGCTCTAAGAAAACACCCTCAAGTTAATTCTTCTTGGGCTGGTGATAAGATTATTCATCATGGGAATATTAATGTAGGTGTTGCTGTGGCAGTTCCTGATGGATTAGTTGTACCTGTTTTGAAAAATACAGATTTTATGAATTACACGCAGATTTCTGCAGGTGTAAAAGATATGGCTGGAAGAGCAAAATCTAAAGGTCTTAAGGCTAACGAAATGGAAGGTTCTACGTTCTCTATTTCTAACTTAGGAATGTTTGGTATCGAGACTTTCACGTCTATTATTAACCAACCTAACTCTGCAATTTTATCAGTAGGTGCTATTATAGAAAAACCAATCGTAAAAGATGGTCAGATTGTAGTAGGTAATACAATGAAATTATCACTAGCATGCGATCACCGTGTGATTGATGGCGCAACTGGTGCTCAGTTTTTACAAACATTAAGAACATATTTAGAAAATCCATTAACATTATTGTTAGGATAGAATTAAATAATGCTATAGAAGTCCTTTCGTTTTTTCGGAAGGGCTTTTTTTTAGATTAAAATCAATGTTTTTTTTTAGAATGAAAAGAATAGTATCGCTTGTTTTTTTAATTTGTTTTTTAGGATTTAAAGCCCAGCAAAAAGAGCATATTTCTGGTTTTAATATGACATCTTTAACATATAAATTTGCACCTAATTGGATGGCTTATGTAGAATTACAAGGTCGATCGATAGAGGATTATTCATATATTGACTACTACGAAACTAAAGGTGGAGTGGGATATAATATCAACAAAAATAATCAGGCTTTTATTGGTTTAGGACGTTATGGGACTTATAAAAATCATAAAATATCCCAAGAAGAACACCGCCTTTGGCTGCAATACACTTTCACTAATAAAATTAAAAATTTAAAAATAGATCATCGCCTTAGAGCAGAACAACGTTTTTTTCATAATTCTATAACTAACGAAAATAGCAATACACAACGATATCGCTACAGATTGAGTGCAACACTACCTCTTAATAATACCAAGGTGCAGCCCGGTACAGTTTTCGCGAATGTTTTCGAGGAGATTTTTTTAGGTAAAGATGATCGTAATTTTAAGCGAAATAGAACTTTCGGCGGATTAGGATATCAATTTAATGATAAAATGAATGCTACTGTAGGATATATGTTCCAAAGAGAGTTTGCTGTAAAAGGAAATACCAATGTGCATTTTATCTACTTTGGGCTAAACTTCACCATAGATCCTTCTGATGATGAGCGTGACATCCACGTCCCAATGGCGGATTAATAGTATTAAAGTTTTTATTGAATATTTTTCAAAATTCCTTGAAGTTTTTCAAAATCATTAGCTTGTCCGAAATTATCATAATGAGCTTGAGTGCCAATGATTTTGAATAATTTACAGTCAAAGCAAATTTTTGTAAAACCGATAACCTTATTATTTTTCTTAAATACCAAAATATCTCTATATACAGGGATACAGGCAGCTGAATAACTTTCTGACACCGTTTTTTCTCTGAAAATTTCTTTTATGTCTTTAAAGTTTGCAGAAGGAACATTTTTATTGGCGAAGCCCATTCGTTCCATTATATTTAAAAAATCAATAGTGTAAATTTCTGTTGGTTTATCTCCAATGATTATATCAGATTTTAGTCGCTCTAGTTTTGTTTTTTGAGGATTATCCATTAATGCCATCGCATTATCTTCAGAAATATCTGTTGTATAATATTGGATTTCATCAAAGTCAAAAAAGTAATTCCCTAATTTTTGATTAAAGCTACTTTGTAATTCTTGCTGTCTTTGAGAGGTATTGATTACTTGTTCTTTCTGACAATAAAAAAATAAACAAAATATGACTAAAGCTTTAATTTTAATATGCATGATAATGAGTTAATATTTTGAAATCAAATATTGATAGGCTTTAAGATATTTGTTAAGACGTTTTAGATCATGTTCTTCTATGGTTTTGGTAAAACGTTTCAGATCCATATTGTCTTGTAAGTCGTTTATTTTCACTGCGATAGCGAGTGGGCTTTGCTCTATTCTTTTGATAAACATATCGTAATCTTCTAATTCTACAGGCCTTTTTGATAAACAATCTACAGCAAAAATAATATGCGAAGGAAAGCCTTGTTCTCTAAGAAATTCTAATGAATATTCTGGATGATCCTCTACAACATCATGTAAGACACCAACAATTTTTTCATCTATAGTTTTACCAGCATCCATCACCCGGAAGACATGAGCAAGATAAGGCACATCATACTTATCAGTTTGTTTTTTATGTGCTTTGGTCGCTATTTTTATTGCTTTGTTGAGTAGGTGAATTCTAGACATTTATTTTAAAGTATCTTTAGGTTTTTGTAAAGGAAAAGACTGTATTGGAGCGATTAATACATTTGATTATTTTCTATTTTTAATAGAAGAATAGGGAAGATTAGCTATTTTCTTGACATTCATTTTATATAAAGATGCTTTAGCCGAATCTAGATTTTTATAAAAACGAATATTACTTTCATTAAGATATGGTGTTGCAAGAGATTTTTGTTTTTTTTCTTTTGTCAAATCTAAAAACATTTGATTTTCTTTAGAACGTGTTGTGTCTAGCTTTTTAATTTGTGCTATCGCAGTTACAGAAAATCCAATACTGGTTAATAAAATAATTTTTTTCATAGATTTTGTTTTTTTCATAATCTTGATTTTAGCTACTACTGATATGATATTTTAAAATCAAATTGACTTGATAAAGTTTATTCAATTTAGATAAATAACATATTTTCTATTAGGAAACATTTTAATTTTCAAGATTGTTAAAGACAAAAATAAGAATTTTAGTAATTATTATGGATAATTATTATTCTTTATAATAGGAAAATTTATTAATCATTTATTGATTTATAAAACTAAAAAAATGCTTATCGATTGATAAGCATTTTATTTATTTTTTTAGATTATCTAGAAATTGTTCTAAATAATGCAGATCTCCAATGAGAACTTCTCTAGCTTTAGCTCCATTAAAGCCTCCTACTACGCCAGAAGCTTCTAATTGATCCATAATTCTACCAGCACGATTGTAGCCTAATTTTAATTGTCTTTGCAACATAGATGTAGAACCTTGTTGCGTAGAAACTATGATTCTGGCAGCTTCTTCGAACAATTGATCTTTTTCGTTAGGATCAAATGCCCCAACTGTAGATGTACTTTCTTCCCCAGAATATTCTGGTAAAAGATAAGCATCACCATAACCTTTTTGTTCTCCAATAAAGTCGGCTAGTTTTTCTACTTCTGGTGTATCTACAAAAGCACATTGTAGACGAGTAATTTCGTTTCCATTAAAGTAAAGCATATCACCACGACCAATCAATTGTTCTGCTCCTGTAGAATCTAAAATTGTTCTAGAATCTGTGTTTTGGATCACTCGGAAGGCAACTCTCGCTGGGAAGTTAGCCTTAATCATACCCGTAATTACGTTAACTGATGGACGCTGAGTTGCAACAATAAGGTGAATACCAATAGCTCTTGCCAGCTGTGCTAACCTTGCAATTGGGATTTCTACTTCTTTGCCAGCTGTCATAATAAGATCAGCAAACTCATCCACAACCAGAACGATATAAGGCAGAAAGCGATGTCCGTTTTCTGGATTTAATTTTCGTTGAGTGAATTTTGCATTATATTCTTTAATGTTCTTGCAGAATGCGTTTTTTAATAATTCATAACGATTATCCATCTCTATACAGAGAGAATTAAGGGTATTAATAACCTTATTGTTGTCTGTAATGATAGCATCTTCTGCGTCTGGAAGTTTTGCTAAATAATGTCTTTCTATTTTTGAATATAATGACAGTTCTACTTTCTTAGGATCTACCATCACGAATTTTAATTCACTTGGATGCTTCTTATATAAGAGTGACGTAAGGATTGCATTAATCCCAACCGACTTACCTTGTCCAGTAGCACCAGCCATCAACAAGTGAGGCATTTTTGCTAGATCCGCCATAAAGATTTCATTAGAAATAGTCTTACCAAAAACAACTGGTAAGTCCATGTCAGAATTCTGGAATTTAGCAGATGCAATAACAGATCGCATAGATACCATTGTTGCATTTTTTCTTGGGACCTCAATACCGATAGTTCCTTTTCCTGGCATAGGTGCGATAATTCTAATTCCTAAAGCAGATAAGTTAAGAGCAATATCATCTTGCAACTTCTTAATTTGTGCTACTCTAATCCCAGCTTCTGGTACAATCTCGTACAAGGTTACTGTTGGACCTATTGTAGCTTTAATCTCAGCAATGCCTACATTAAAGTTTTTTAGTAAGCCAACAATCTTATTTTTGTTTTCTTCTAATTCTTCTTTATTAATCGTAATTTCTTCATTGCCATAATCTTTAAGAAGGTTAATTGTTGGCATCTGGAATTTTGCTAAGTCCAACCTATGATCGTATAAACCATGTTCTTTTACAAGATTTTGAGCTTTCTTATCATCTGTATCTAAGGCAGAATCTTCTGTTTTAATTTCAATGTTAAAAGCAAAGTCATCTTCCTTTTTTGTTTCAACAATTGGCTGAGATGGAGTAGGAGATGGTACCTTCTCATCCAACTTTAAAGAAATTGTTTCTGGCTCTTTAGCAACGACATGCTCTACCGTCTCAAAACTTGTATTATTAGGCGTAACAATAGGTTTTATCTCTTCTGTAACTTTTATGTTAGGAAGCTTAGCTTCTAGATTAACTTTATTATCATTACTTTTCTCTGGGGTTTCATTTTGATATTGTTCTTCTTCATCTTCATTATTTTCATAAATATCCTCGTCTTCAGACTCGTCAGAACTAGGCATCATTTCTTTCAGTTTACCAAAAGTACTATCGTTTATTTTATTAAAACGATTTTTAATGCTGCTAGGTCTTAGGTTAAACTCTAAAATGAAATATAATGCAATGCTTACAAATAAAATAAGCCACAGTCCAAAACTACCAATGTAAGATTGTAGGTAATCCATAATTTGATATCCGTATACACCGCTCAATACGCCATTTCCTTTGGTTACAGCACCAAAAAAAATTGGTAACCAACAGATAAAAAATAAACTATGGGAAATAGTTTTCCATGGTTTGAAATAATTTTTCTTAAAAACCAAAGTACCAAAAACAAAAAATAAAAAAGCGATTATAAAAGCTGTAACGCCTATGCTCTCGAAAATAAAAAGATTACCCAACCAATCGCCAACCTTACCAACAAAGTTAGAAGATTTTATACTTTTGTCCGCCATCGTACCAGCTTGGGATTGGTCTGCTTTCCAATTGCTTAGATAGGATATAAAAGATATTATCAAAACGGCAGATAATACGATTAGAGATGTTCCGGCAATAATTCTTGGCTTAGAAATAATTTTGGAAGAAATTGTTGTAGGTTCTTTTTCTTTTTTCATCGATTAGAAAGGTCAGTAATATGCAAATTTAGGCTTTTTTTGAGAAAAATTTCTAGCTTAAAGGTATTTGTTTTTGATATATTTTCAAAATTATAAAGTCAGAAATTTAATCATAAAAAAAATGATATTTTAGCTTAAATATTATTTAGAATGATTTAAAATAAAACTTTTAAGCTTGTAGAATTATATTATGTTTTGGTTTTAATAATAAGGAAAATATTATTTATAACGAGTATTTTCCGAAAACGATAATTGTAGGATTTGTAAGATGAATTGTCAGGTTAAAATGCCTTTAAATAATAGCTTTTTTCGATTATGAGAATTGTCATAAAAGCTTGGTTTTATATACTTAATCAAAATAACATCATTACTTTTGCATTCATCTAAATTAGGCTAAATCTTATGCGTAATTAGAGATGACTTGGATTTAAAATATTAAAGTTTTTTTATGAAAAAAATAACGGATATTATTATTTCTACAAGGACAATGGCGACTTTGCTTTTGGTATATGCTATAGCGATGGCTGTAGCGACTTTTGTAGAAAATGACTATGGCACAGCCACAGCTAAGGCTTTAATCTATGAAGCTAAATGGTTTGAAGTAGTCATGGTTATATTAATTCTCAATTTTATCGGGAATATTAGTCGTTACAGACTTTTTAGACGAGAAAAGTGGCCAATTTTAGTGTTTCACTTGGCTTTTATTTTAATTTTCGTAGGTGGCGCAATTACGCGTTACATTAGTTTCGAGGGAGTTATGCATATCCGTGAAGGAGCTACTAGCAACGAAATTGTTACCGACAAGACTTTTCTAAAAGTTAAAATTGAACAACAAGGAGAAGAGCTTCACTATCCAGATATCCCTTATCTAATGTCACCTTTGCATTATAAAATGAATGCGAAGTACAATTATCATGAGAAACAATTAGAAGTAAAAGCTATCAATTATCTTCAGCGTAAGAAGGACAGCTTAGTTGTTGATAATAAAGGTAAAGAATATCTGCATTTAGTATCTACAAGTGAACAAGGAGGTAGACAGAATATCTATCTAGGCGAAGGCGATGTACAAAATATCAATGGTACCTTGGTGAGTTTTAACCGAAAAGCCATAGATGGTGCGGTAGAATTTGTTAAGACTAATGACTCATTATTTATTAAAACTCCAGTTGATGCTCAGTTTATGACCATGGCAACACAAGCAACTGGTACAACTATAAAGGATAAATTTCAACCATTAGTTTTAAGAAGTCTTTATACCATTAATGATTTACGATTAGTAATCCCAGAAGGTCTTAAAAAAGGAACGCTTAAAGCTTATGAAGGTGATAAGCAGAAAGATAAAAATGTTCCGGATCAATTAACCGTTGAGATCCAAGGTCCGAAATCCAAAGCTGTGGTAGATCTGTCTGTAGAAAAAGGAAATCCTAATGCATACAAGCAAGTTGCAATTGATGGGATGAATGTTATGGTAGGATTTGGTCCCAAAGTTTATAATACACCATTTGCTTTAAAATTAGATAAATTCGTTATGGAAACTTATCCAGGAAGTTCTGCGCCATCCGCTTATGAATCTCATGTTCAGATTGTAGACGAAGGAAAACAGACGCCTTACAAGATTTTTATGAATCATGTTCTTAATTATAAAGGTTATAGAATTTTCCAAGCTAGTTTTGATCCAGATAGAAAAGGAACTGTATTGTCTGTTAACCATGATTATTGGGGGACTTTAATCACTTATATTGGATACGTTTTCTTATTTCTAGGGATGTTTGTAACAATGTTCTGGAAAGGATCAAGATTCTGGACGCTTAATAAAATGTTAACTGATGTAAGCAAGAAAAAAGCGAAAATAGCAGGTATATTATTACTATTTTTAAGTTTAGGATTAAATGCTCAAACTATCGAAACTCATTCTGTTAACGATGGAAGTAAAGATAATGCATCAATTCCTAAAACTGAAAAAACGGCTGCTCCAAAGTCTAAAATGAGTGTTATCTCTGCTGATGACTTGGTAAAGAATATTCAGATTGATAAAGATCACGCAGAGAAATTTGGGCACCTTTTAGTTCAGAGTTATGAAGGTCGTATTCAGCCAGTTAATACGCAGGCTTTGGATATTCTGCATAAATTAACAAGCAAAAGTAGCTTTCAACATTTAGATGCTAACCAATGGTTTTTGGCAGCAACAATAGACCCAATGTTTTGGGCTCAGGTTAATATTATAAAAATCGAAACCAGCGGTAAAGTAGGACGTGATCTTGCTAAAATTACTAAAGCAACACCAGAAGGTTTTACAAGTTTGGTAAAGTTGTTTCCTGCTGATGCTAATGGTAATTTACGTTTTGTTTTGGAAGACGAATATAATACGGCATTCCGTAAAAAACCTGTTGAAAAAAGTAAATATGACGAAGCTATAATTAAGCTGAACGATAAAGTACAAGTTCTTAATGCGCTGATGTCTTATCAATATTTTCGTGCTATTCCTGTACAAAACGATGCCAACCACACATGGAACTCTGTGATGACGGCTAATTTTGAAATGGATAAAAATGCTCAAGATGTTTTAGGTCCATATTTATCAACTGTTTTGCTAGCTACACAAAGCGGTAACTGGAAAAAAGCAGATGAAGAACTATTAAAAATACAAGATTATCAGCACAAATGGGGTAAACAAGTAATTCCGCCAGATGCAAAAGTAGAGTTAGAAGTCGTAATGAATAAGATTGATATCAACTTCAAGTTGTTGATCTTCTATACCATTATAGGCTCTTTACTGTTGATTTTAGCCTTTGTAGAATTGTTTAAACCAAGCAAAATTCTTAATCATATCGTTAAAGCTTTAATCTATATTGGAGCAGTTGGTTATGTATTCCATTTCTTGGGATTGATAGCGAGATGGTATATTTCTGGTCACGCACCATGGAGTAACGGTTACGAGGCAATTATCTTCATCTCATGGGTTGGTATTTCTGCAGGTTTTGCATTGTACAGAAACTCAAACGCATTAATTCCTGCTGCAGGTTTCTTAGTGGCTGTAATTATGATGGGATTTGCACATGGTGGCTCGGCTTTAGATCCGCAAATTACGCCGTTAGTGCCAGTACTTAAGTCGTATTGGTTAATTGTTCACGTAGCAATTATTACGTCAAGTTATGGCTTCTTTTCGTTGTCAATGTTAATTGCGGTGATATCATTGTTCTTTTATATCATATCTGGACGTACAATTTTCAAAAAACATAATGACACGACGTTGAAGGAATTAGCAATCGTGAGTGAAATGTCCTTAAGCATTGGACTTTTAGCTTTGACAGTTGGAAACTTTTTAGGCGGTGTATGGGCTAATGAAAGCTGGGGACGTTATTGGAGCTGGGATCCTAAGGAAACTTGGGCATTTATTTCAATAATGATTTACGCTTTTGCATTGCACATGAGATTGGTGCCAGGACTTAGAGGAAGACATATGTTCCATGTGGTGACGATGTTTGCATTTTGTTCTATGGTGATGACTTATTTTGGAGTTAATTACTATTTGACAGGATTACATTCTTATGCTAAAGGTGATCCAATCCCTCTTCCAGCTTGGGTTTATATAGGATTAGGTTTTATGTTATTGTTAAGTATTGTATCATATGTGAGGTACAAACAACTTCATAAAAGTCTAGAAAATAAGAAAGAAGAACGTACGCAAGATCAACCTTAATTAGGTTAAAGCGTTAATATAAAAAGGCATATTCATTGGATATGCCTTTTTTTTGTGCAAGTTTTTGAGATTGATTTTTAACAGTATCTTTACGGCTAATAGGTTTTGAAATAAATTTTGTTTCAATAAAAGGGAATTAGGTTATATGCCTAAGCTGTACCCGCAACTGTAAACTACAAAACGTAATGTCTAAAAATGTCCACTGAAGATAATTTGGGAAGGACGACACAACGATGTGAGCCAGGATACCTGCCTGTTAAAGTATACTTTTTAGGATTAAATAATTTCAATTTAGTCCTTAATAGTTTCGGGAGTTAAACTAATTAATATTTTATATTTATGAAGAAATTATCTACATTTCTTGCCGTTATTGCTATCGGTAGCATTGCTGTAAAAGCGCAAATCATCAATTTTCCTGATGTTAATTTTAAAAAAGCAATCATTAAAGCTTATCCATCTGTTGATGCCAATAAGGACGGAGAAATCTCTCAAGATGAAGCTAAAACACTAACTAATATTAGAGGATTGGCTAATTTACCTAATATCTACGATGCAACAGGAGTAGAGTATTTTACTAATATCACAGAGCTTAATCTTTCTGGGCTTATTAATCTTAATAAAATAGATGTTAGTAGTAATGTAAAACTAGCAACTGTTAATCTTAAAAACAACAAGTTAACAGGTACTTTTGATGCTTCTAACTTGGTTAATTTGACTAATCTAGAGCTGACAGACAACAAGTTTGAAAATATTCTTTTCCCTCAGAATCCTAAGATTAGATTCCTTTACGTTAATAATAACCTGTTGACTAAGGTGGATTTGTCTTCTTTTGCTAGTTTACAACGATTGACATTGGTTAATAATGGGTTAACAGAACTGATTTTCGGTAATAATCCAGAGCTTGTTAATGTGAATATCAACACCAACAAACTATCAGAAGTATCTATAAAAGGTCTTGCTAAACTTAATTGGTTCTCTGTAGAATCTAATCAGTTAACTAATATTTCATTTGAAAATAATCCATTGCTTAAGACTGTTATTGCTAAAAATAATCTGTTGACATCGCTTGATTTTATGGATGGTATTACCAATAATATTACGATACTTAATCTTGAAGGCAATCCAGATTTTAAGTTGATAAAAAAAGACTGTAAAGATCAGATTGTAGAAGTTGCGAATACAATTGTAGAAGATAATTGTTCATCTTTATCAATAGCAGAGACTAAAGATATTATCAAGATTTATCCAACAGTAGTTTCTGATGTTATTAATATTTCGTCGGTTTATCAATCAATAGAATATGAAATTATTGACATGTCCGGAAAAAGAGTAAAAAATGGAGTAGTAGACAAAGGGCAAATCAATCTTAATAACCTATCTCAAGGTACTTATTTCTTAATCTTAATATCAGACAAAATAACATCGAAACATAGATTTATCAAACTATAATTTTCAAAGCTATCTATTGAGATAGCTTTTTTTTATGTTTTGTTTTAAATTTTTTATATCTTTATGATATCAAATCAATATTAAAATAAATAACATTATGGAAAAAACTCTTAAACCGATGTCAGGCTATTTAGCCTTATTAATTAGTATTATTCTGTTCTTTGGCGGGATTGGATTATTCGTCTATTCAGTAGATTATAATCCATTTCTTTCTGTTATAGGCGTTCTAATGATACTTTTATCATTCTTTTTTATGAAAGGATTAATGATTATTCAGCCTAATCATTCGCGTGTGCTTAATTTCTTTGGTAAATATGTGGGATCTGTGAAGGATAATGGTTTGTTTTTCATTAATCCTTTATATTCTTCTCAGAGAATGAGTTTGAGATCAGAAAATTTACAAGGTCAGACTTTGAAGGTGAATGACAAAATGGGAAATCCCATCGAAATCGGAGCTGTTATCGTCTGGAAGGTTGCAGATACTTACAAAGCGGCTTTTGATGTAGAACGCTATTATGAATATGTTAAAATGCAAAGTGAAGCTGCGGTAAGACATCTTGCGATGAGTTTTCCTTACGATAATCTGGAAGACGAACATGCAGATATCACTCTAAGAGAAGGCGGCGAAAAAATGACTAAAATCTTAGAACAAGAGCTGACAGATCGTCTTTCTCCGGCTGGGATTCATATTCAGGAAGCAAGAATTTCACATTTAGCTTATGCTTCTGAGATTGCGGGCGCGATGTTACAAAGACAGCAGGCGACGGCAATTGTTGCGGCAAGAACTAAGATTGTAGAAGGCGCTGTTGGCATGGTAGATCTTGCGCTTAAAAAACTATCAGCGGAGAATATCGTAGAGTTGGATGATGAGCGCAAAGCAGCGATGGTTTCTAATCTCATGGTTGTCTTATGTGGCGAGAAAGCAGCGCAGCCAATCCTGAATGCTGGTACGCTTTACAATTAATCAAAACAGTTTAATTAAAGCTTTTATGCTTTTAAAATCAATAAAATGAGCAAGAAAAGTTTTGTATTAAGAATAGATGAAGAAACTTATAAACTTATTGAAAAATGGGCTTCTGACGAATTCAGGAGTGTTAATGGACAAATAGAATTTTTGATTCATCAAAGTCTTAACGCATCTGGAAGAAAGAAAAAAGAGACTTCGCATCAAGAGAAAAAGTAAATATTAAACTTAAAAAAGCTCAGGACTTCCTGAGCTTTTTACTTTTTTTTGGAATTACATTTCGATAAGCTCAATATGGCAAAATTAGCTTTTGAAGCAGTTTTATTATAAATTATCGAGTTAACGTTCTGGTTAATTGCAATTACCATCTATATCGCAACTTGCAGCATCATTAGATTCTAAAGTTGTCAAAGTTGATGTTTTAGCAAAATCTTGATAAGATTGTTTCAGGGCATCTAGAAAATGATGAGCAGGTTGCGCACCTTTTACTGCAAATTTTCTATTAAAAACAAAAAATGGTACAGAATCTACACCTAGTTCTGCGGCTTCTGTAATGTCTTTTTTAGCATATTTAAGATACTCATCTTGGGTTAATGCCTTGTTAACTTCATCTTCTGATAATCCAATTTCTTGACCAAGTTCTAACAAATCACTGTCATTGCCAAGGTCTTTTCCGTTGGTGAAATATCCTTTGAAAAATACTTCCTCAGATTGGTCTCCAAGGTTTTTTTCTTTTGCCAATTGGATGATTCTGTGAGCTTTTAGAGAGTTGGCAACAATTTGAGTATCAAAATCATAATCTAAACCAGCATTTTTAGCCATTTCTGTTACGTTTTGGAACATTGCTTTAACATCGTCAATAGCCATACCTTTTCTCGTGGAAATATATTGGGCGATATCTGTTCTTACCTTTACTTCTTCAGGGATTGTTGGATCTAGTTGGAAGGATTTCCATTCGATTTCTACTTTATCTTTATGTTCGAACTGCGCCAAAGCGGCTTCAAAATGTCTTTTTCCGATGTAACAGAAAGGACACATGATATCGCTCCAGATTTCGATTTTCATAGTATTATTGGACATATTTTCTTTAATTTAATCTTTAACTATTAAAGCACTAATTTACTTTAAATTTTCTAGATAAATATTGATTTAAGATAAGATCTAAAACTCAATTCCTAACGCATTAAGTTCTTTGGAGAGATCTGTGTTGGCTTTGATATGGATGCATGAGAAACCTAGATCTAGAGCGGTTTTTATGTTGTCTGAGTTGTCATCAATAAAAACGGACTCTTCAGCTTTGATAGCGTAACGATCAAGCAAAACTTGAAAGATTTTAGGATCTGGTTTAATGAGTTTTTCATCACCAGAAACTACAATTTTACCTTCAAATATTTTAAAGAAATCATAGTGTTCTAATGCGTAAGGAAAAGTCTCGGATGACCAATTAGTAAGTCCATAAAGTGGATATAGACCATCTAATTGTCTTAATATGGCAACATTTTGTGGGATGTCACCTTTTAGCATTGTTGTCCAATTGTCATAGTAAGCTCGTATTTCTTTCTCAAAAAACGGATGTTCTTTCACTAATTTTTCAGTGCCTTTTTCTAGGCTTCTACCACGGTCTTGCTCGGCATTCCATGCGTTAGTGGCGATATTTCCTAAGAAAAAATTCATATCTGATTCGTTTTTAAAATAATCACGATAAAAATAGCGAGGATCCCAATCTATGATGACACCACCAAAGTCAAATATTATATTTTTCAGTTTCATAAAATGTTAACATAAAAAAAGACTGCAAGTAAAGGCAGTCTTCATACGATAATATCGATGTATTATTTATCAATTGAGCCTAATACTTTTTGTGCAAAAGCATTAAGGGCGTCTTTTTCTGATTGACCGTTTTGTACGTTGTTGTGGACTTCTAGAGCGCCACAGATATTGGTTATTAACTCACCTACAACATCTAGTTCTTCATCTTTTACACCACGAAATTCTGAGAAACTTTCTAATACTTCTAGAGTTGCATTAAGATTTTCTGGTGTCTGATTTTGGAAAAACTGTCTTATAACTGGTAATTTCATAATTTGATATTTAGAAATTTATTTAAAATATTGAAACTAGAATTTTAAATTCTAATTTTTTAATTCGCCAAAAAGAGTATTAAGGCTATCGGCTTGATTGGTTTGTACTTGGTTTTTCAAAGTACCATTTTCGAAGGCTGCAAAAGTCGGTAAATTATCTACAGTAGCTAGTTTTCTGCTTTCTGGTAACTTTTCTGCATCTACATAATAAAAAGGAATATCTTCGTTTTCTGAAGCTAATTTCTTGAATTTAGGCTTCATTATTCTACAATTCCCGCACCAAGTTGCACCATATTGTACCATAACTTTTGGGTTTTCTGCAAGGATCTGTTGTAGGTTATCTTCAGTTAATTCTATAAACATAATAGTTTTATTTTGATGATTATATAATGAGGTAATTAGGTCAAATCTAATTATTACTAATTACCTCAAAATTTAGATTGTATTAGTGTTTTGCTAAGTAATCAGCAGTAGAATTTCTGTCAGCTTTCATAGCATCTTTTCCTTCTTCCCAGTTAGCAGGACATACTTCACCGTGTTTTTGTACGTGAGAATAAGCATCAATTAATCTTAAAAACTCATTAACATTTCTTCCTAATGGCATATCGTTAACAGCCTCGTGGAAGATTTTTCCTGTTTCGTCAATAAGGTAAGTTGCTCTGTAAGTTACGTTAGAACCCGTGAAAGACTCATTTCCTTCTTCGTCATAAACGAAATCCTGATCTACAATTCCTAAGATATTAGCCAATTGTCTGTGTGTGTCAGCTAAGATTGGATATGTAACACCTTCTATACCACCATTATCTTTTGGAGTATTTAACCAAGCAAAATGTACTTCGTTAGTATCACAAGAAGCACCAATTACGATAGCGTTTCTTTTTTTGAATTCTTCTAAAGATTCTTGAAAAGCGTGCAATTCTGTTGGGCAAACAAAAGTGAAATCTTTTGGATACCAGAATAATACAACTTTTTGTTTGTTGTTAACTGCTTCTTCTAAAACGTTGATTCTTAGATCGTCTCCCATTTCGCTCATCGCGTCAATTGTTACATTTGGGAACTGTCTTCCTACTAATGACATAATAATTTTATTTTAAGGTTATACTTTATTATCTATTTTGATAAGACAAATTTAAAAAGTTTTTATGAATTGAAAAACAAATTTCGATTTATAAAATCTATTAAGATGAATTTATTTTTATTCTAATTTATTTGGGCGTCTTTACCAGCTCTCGCGACTCGCTTTTTTATGCCTTGCTTTTTCCTTTCTTATAAAAAGAGCTCAGACAACTCGCTCCATCTGGGACGCAGGTAGGTTAACTAATGAAGATTGTGATAGTTATACCAAGAAAAAACCAAGCAATTGAGGCTTGGTTTGATAGGTTTTTTCAATACTTAAAGATGATTATAAATCTTTTACAAATTCTTTAATCCTTCTCATGGCTTCGATAAGATCTTTTTCAGAAGTTGCGTAAGAAAACCTAATGCAATCTGGATTCCCAAAAGATGTACCGCCAATACATCCCACGTGAGCGTTCTCTAGTAAGCACATTGCAAAGTCGTCTGCATCTTTAATTTCTGTATTATTAATCGTTTTCCCTATGAAATAAGAGATATCTGGGAAAAAATAAAATGCACTTTTTGGCAAGTTACATTTGAAACCATTAATATCCTTCATGAGATCATATACAAGGTCACGTCTTTTGTGAAAGGCTTCTATCATGTAATTAAGCTCTTCTTTTGGCATTTCTAAGGCGGTTATAGCTGCTCGTTGCGCAACTGTATTAGCACCGCTTGTCATCTGACCTTGTACTTTGTCACAAGCTTTAGCAAGCCATTCTGGGCAAGCAGAGTAACCAATTCTCCAGCCTGTCATTGCAAAAGCCTTACTCATTCCATTGATAACAGCGGTCTGCTCATAGACTTCAGGGAACTCTGCAATAGATGTGTGCTTCCCAGTATAATTAATATACTCGTAGATTTCGTCAGAGATGATGGTGATCTGAGGATATTTTGCGACTACAATAGCAATAGCTTTTAATTCTTCATAAGTATAATAGCTTCCGGATGGATTACAAGGTGAACTGTAAAGAATTGCTTTAGTTTTTGGTGTGATGGCTTTTTCTAATTGCTCGGCAGTTATTTTAAAATCATTTTCTAGGTTTGTTTTAACGATTACGGAATTTCCGCCCATCATTTTTACCATTTCGTCATAGCTAACCCAGTAAGGAGCGGGCAATATTACCTCGTCTCCATCGTTAATGATCGCTGCTAAAACGTTAACTATTGATTGTTTTGCACCGTTGGATACACAGATTTGAGTTGCTTTATATCCCAAATTGTTATCGCGCATCAGTTTATTAGCGATGG
Source organism: Chryseobacterium electrogenes (assembly GCF_053553015.1). Taxonomy (NCBI): domain Bacteria; kingdom Pseudomonadati; phylum Bacteroidota; class Flavobacteriia; order Flavobacteriales; family Weeksellaceae; genus Chryseobacterium; species Chryseobacterium electrogenes. Next base: position 903,056 of record NZ_JBNPPB010000002.1, read on the forward strand.
CTTGTCTTAGTTCTAAGAAGCCCGGAACGGGCGAGTAGTGGCTGTAATTTTCATTAATTGCATCAAAAGCAGCTTGTTTTATTTTCTGTGGAACGTCAAAATCTGGTTCTCCCAAAGTAAGACTGATAACATCTATTCCGTTGGCTTTCATTTCTCTAACTTTATTGCTCATTACGAAAGTCTGAGAGTAGCTTAATCTATTCAATCGATCCGAATATTTATCCATATTAATGTTTCCTTTTTGGCAAAGATAAAGATTATTAAGAATAGGATGATGCTGTCATATATTACGAATAAATTTCGATAAACAGGACGATAAATAAGGTGTTTTATATCAATTATGATAAATATCATGTATTTAAGCCTGTGTTAACATTACTTATTTCTGAATAAATTATTGGTTTTGTTGGTTATTAGTTAATTAGCTAGGTAGTTTTTATTTATAATACTGCTGAATGCTTGTCGTTGTTATTAATTTAACAATAAATTTATATTCTTGTTATTAATATATTAAATCCATTGTTATGTTGTAATATTGCAACCGCGAAAAAAAATTACCTTATACTCTCATTATTAGACACAATGAAAAGAATTTTATTATTTATATTTTTTACAATTATATTAATTAATCTTAATGCTCAAAAGCTCGTTAGCTGGAACAATGCAGATTTTTCTCCTACTATTAGTAATAATAAAATTAATGCTGATAATATAACAGCATCAATGAATATAGATAATCTTAATTGGGATGGATTATTTTTTTCTACTGCTGGCTGGCCAACTCCTAATTATAATAATACATCTCTTGATACTTTCGATAATAACAAGTATATTCAGTTGGCAATAAAACCAGTAACTGGACAGAAAATAAAGTTATCTGAATTTGGTTTTAATTACAGATTACAAGGAGGTAAGGGTAGAATGAAGATTAATTACTCCTATAATGCTAATTTTAGCGATGCAAAAATCCTTTTATCTCCTATTGATATTAATAACGAATGGAGTGATGTCAAAATTATAAATTTTCCTACGTTACCAGAGCAGATTATTCCTGATGGGAAGAAGATGTACATTAGAATTTATGTAGCTAATACAGAGAATAACTTTTTCATTAGATACTTTAAAGATAAAAACATTGGTCCTTACATTAATGGAGAGACTAGTCAAGATAAGCCAACTGCTCCTATTACAATAGATGATGTTACTACTACATTAAAAAACAATGAAGTTGCTATTAATGTGCTGGAAAATGATGCTTATGATGGGAAAGTAACTTTAAAAGTAGCTAGTCAGCCTCAAAATGGTATAGTAACCGTAGATTCTAATAATAAGGTAATTTATATACCCAAAGCTAATTTTGTAGGTGAGGATGTATTTTACTACACTGTAACGAATAACCAAGGGACGTCAAGATTAACAAAAGTTACCGTAAAAGTTACTAATGAAGTTAATATAGGACTTATTAGATGGAATAATGATGATTTTACAGGTTCTCCTCTTAATTCTGCCATTGCAAAAACAGGGTTGAGAGCCAGTGAGCTTGTATTGAAAAAAGACTCATGGGAAACGCCAATTTATGATTTATCTAATCTTGGAGGAAATGAAAATCTTAATGAAAATAAATATTTAGAGTTTGTTGTAGATAACATAAGTGAAACAAAAAATATTACGCTTAATTCATTTGCATTTGATTACAGAGGGACAAGTCCTGCAGTTTATACTATTAAATACTCCAAAGATCCCAACTTTAAAACAGATGTAAGAACTCTAGCAAGCGATATTTCTGCAGATATCAATTATGTTAATAAAGCATTCAATTTTAATGGATTTGTATTAAAGTCAACAGAGAAACTATACATTAGATTATATGTTTATAAAACTTGGTCTCAATTTGTAATTCAGTACAATAATAATATAGAAAGAACTATACAAGGACCTTTATTGACTGGGATTGTAGAGGATAATTATATTACGACGTGGATGCCTGAGCTGTATTGGGATAATGGAGTACCTAACGCTTATAAAACTGCCATTATAAAGGGCGTTTATAATACTAAATCCAATGGTGCATTTGTAACTGCTGATCTGATTGTTAGAAAAGAAGGGAGTTTAACAATTAGCCCTAGCGCTAATGTAAAAGTTTATAATAAAATAACTAATGAAGGAGATGGTAGTAATTTTACAATTGAATCAGATGCTGATTTAATACAAGTTAGCAATACTACTAACGAAGGTAAAATAACGGTGAAAAGATCAACACGATTACCTAAAATGGGCTACAATTATTGGGCTTCTCCAGTTAAGGGGCAGAATTTATATCAATTCTCAGATGGTTATGATACATCAACCAAGCCAATTAATCCACAAGGGACACCTTGGTCTAATTTTTATGTCTATAACGAAGCCACTAATTATTTTGTAACCAATATTCCAAATGAAATAAAGTTAGATGCAACTGCAGAATTTCAGACTGGTAGAGGTTATGCTATTAGAGGTAAAAATAGCTTTCCTTCTGCATTAACTATGACTTCTCCTTCTACTGAGTTTACTTTTGTTGGAGTTCCTAATAATGGGGATTTATTTTCACAGCCTTTAAAATACACCAATGCAGATCATGGATTTAATATGGTAGGTAATCCATATCCATCTAATCTAGACATGGATATGTTCTTTGAGGTTAATAAAGATAATATAGAGCCTCTTGCGTATTTCTGGACTAATAATGATATGAGTATCTTATATCAACAAGGTTCAAATTATAAAGGCAATAATTATGCAATATATAATAAAGTAGGTGGTATCTCAGCAACCTTTAAAGGTATTAATAAAGCTAAACCTAATGAGGCATCTAGAGTTGCGCAAGGATTTATTGTTCAAGCTAAAGCAACAGGTAAAAATAAAGCGTTATCTTTTACCAATGAAATGAGAACTTCCGATCAAGGTGTGTTTTTTAATAACAGAAAAGCACTTAAGGATAGATTCTGGATTAATCTTAATTCTCCTTCTGATATTAATAATGAGATTTTAGTAAGTTATTTACCTGATGCTACTAATGGAATTGATGGTGATTATGATACAGAACTTTTAGTAATTGGTAACGATGCAATTTGGACAGAAGAAAGTAATCGTAAATTAGGGATCCAAGCGAGAGACTTGTCACAGCTTGAATCGGATATTGTAAAATTAGGTTTAAAATTTTCAGAAAATGGAAATTATACCATTTCGATTAGTGATAAAGAAGGAAGATTCAATAATGATCAACCAATTTATTTAAAAGATAAGTTAAATTCTAAAATAATAGAAATCACTAAAGAAGATTATACTTTTTACGCAGAAAAAGGGACGGGAGAGGATAGGTTTACAATGGTTTATCAAAATGAAAAAACACTTTCTACCGACGATTCTGCTAAAAATAAAACAGAAATATACCAACAGAAAGATAATGTTTTTATAAAATCTAATGAAAAGATAATCAATATAGAGTTGTATGATGCATTAGGTAGAACGGTTTATAACAAAAAACCTAATAGCAAAGAGCTGACGATCAGTACAGCAGCATATAATCCTGGTCTTTATGTTATTAAAGTACAAACAACATCAGGCATAACAACTAAGAAGATTTTAAAATAATAAATCTATTACAAACAAAAGCGCATTTAGGTCATCTAGATGCGCTTTTATTTTATGTTATTTGATATGTTTTTCATAATTTCGCAAGATGTCTTTAGAACTCATTTTAAAATATTTTCCGAACATCACGGAAACACAACAAAAACAGTTTTCTCAACTAGAAGCACTGTATGGAGAATGGAATGCCCAGATAAATGTTATCTCCAGAAAAGATATGGAAAGTCTTTATGAGAAACATATTTTGCACTCTTTAGGAATTGCAAAGATTATGGAATTTGCGCCTGATACTAAGGTGTTAGATATTGGTACAGGAGGTGGTTTCCCAGGTATTCCTTTGGCTATTTTATTTCCAGATACGCAATTCACCTTAGTTGATAGTATAGGTAAGAAAATTACTGTAGTTAAGGCAGTTTCAGAAGGTTTAGGCTTATCTAATGTCAAGGCAATCCACGCAAGAGCAGAAGATGTTAAAGAGAAATTTCATTTTATAGTTAGTCGCGCAGTAACGCAGATGCCTGTATTCTTAAGATGGTTAAAAGGAAAATTTGAGAAAGATCAATTCAATACAAAGCACAACGGCGTTCTGTATCTTAAAGGTGGTGATCTAGGCGAAGAATTAGCCGGGATAAAAAGTGAAATCTTCCAATTGAAAAATTATTTCGAAGGTGAATTTTTTGAAACCAAAAAAGTAGTTTATATTTCTAAAGGTCATATTTATCACTAAAAAATATTGTAATGAAATACTATCTTAACTTATTTTCTGTTGTTGGACTTTTAGCAATTCTTGGGTCTTGTAAATCTCATAATGATGATGACGAAATCCAAAGCATCATAAATAAAAAAATAGATAGTGTGCATTTTCAACAAGATACAATGACTGTTTTTACAAGACAAACCCTTAAGATCTTCTCCAGTTATTCTAAAAACTGCGAAGGTTTTTATGGTATGGATTATATCCCAAAAGACTCTACAAGAACAGTGATTAATTATGCTTATAAAACTAATGTTCCGTGTGGATCAGGTGATTATACAGCATTCAATATCATTAATTTTTTACCAGAGCATAAGGGTAAATATTATTTCAAATTTTGGCAAGGCAAAAATACTGCTGGGCAAAACGTTTGGTTAGAAAAACAGATTGTGGTAAAGTAGGTTTTCCATAAAATTTAGCTATATTGAGGTCTTATTATAAGGCCTTTTTTTATGCAGTTTTTACAAAATATTGTAGATGATTTATTATCAAAACATTCTGATTTATCAGCTTTAAATATCGTTTTGCCAGGTAAGAGACCTGTTGTCTTTATCAAAAAAATACTTAAAGAAAAGCAATATAATGGCATGTTGCCTAACTTTATTACGATAGAAGAAATGATTAATTCTATTGCAGAAAAACAAGCAATCTCAGGGATTGCCTTATGGTTATTTTCTTTTAGGGTTTATCAACATACAGATCGATCAGAAGATTTTAATGGATTTCTGAAATGGTTTCCGACTTTGCAAAAAGATTGGGATGATATGCTAAAATTTGCAGACAGCGATACCAAGATTTTGCAATGGATGTTGGATGAAGAACGCATAAAAAATTGGGGAGAAGAATTGGGTGACGATGATAATCCACGTAAGAGAAATCTCAATTTTTGGCAAAAAATGAACTCTTTTTTACCAGATCTTAAGCAGAAGCTCCAAGAGAAAAATTGGGCGACATCTGGCATGATCCACGAAGCTGCAAGAGCTCATATAGAACATTTTGCAGAGACGACTTCTCAACAATTTATATTTTGCGGTTTTAATGCCTTTACGCCTACAGAAGAGCTTCTGGTAAAATCTTTGCTAAAGTGGAATAGGGCAGAGTGCTATTTTCAGGCAGATGATTACTATATTAATGATACTCGCCAAGAGGCTGGTAAGTTTTTGCGAAGTCATATGGAATGGAAACACTTCAATGATTCTAGGGATTTTAGCTGGGTTGTTAATCAGTTTTCTCAACCAAAAAACATAAAAACTTATGAAGTTTCTGGTAATATTGTACAAACTAAAGTTTTACCAAAAATTTTTGAAGATTTAAAACCTAAAGATTATTCTAAAACGGCAGTTATTCTCCTGGACGAAAATCTATTGCCAGCAACTTTGGATGCTTTATCATCCGTAGAAAATCTCAATATTACCATGGGATTTCCGTTAAAGAATTTGGCTTTTAGTAATGCCATGAAGAAGTTGTTTTACCTCCAGAAACAATTAGAAAAAAAATCTTCAACTTACTATTATGCAGATGTTTTACCAATTTTAGAAGAGCTTCCTAATCAAGAAAGTGATGTAGTAATTATCCAGAATTTTATCCAAAGTATTGAAGAGCGAAACATCGTTTATATTTCTTCAAAATTAATGGAAGAACATTTGGGGGACTTGAGTTATTATCAATTATTTAAGAAGCCACAGTCAGGAACTGCATATTTAGAATTACTAATAAAATTCTGTTATGAATTAAAATTTCATATTAAAGATGATATCCAATATGAAAATATCTCTCACTTCGAAAAAAGCTTTAAGATTCTAAAAAACCAGCTTCAACCTTATCAATTTGAAGTTAAATTAGAAACTTTAGAGGTGTTAATTAATCAATTGGTTAATTCTGAGAGCATTGATTTCTTAGGAGAACCTTTAGCAGGATTGCAGGTAATGGGGCTTCTAGAAAGCAGATTGCTCAATTTTGAGAATCTAATCATGCTATCTGTTAACGAAGGTAAATTGCCTCTAGGAAATACTCAAAATACATATTTGCCCTTTGATGTTAGAAAAAACTTTGGGCTTAATACATTTTTAGAAAATGACAGTATTTATGCTTATCATTTTTATCGACTAATTCAGGATTCTCAAAATGTTCATTTATTATATAATGCACTGAGTTCTGGAGTTAATACGGGTGAGAAAAGTAGATTTATCACACAGTTAGAGATAGAAAGTTCTCATAATATCGAGCATATTGTTATAGAAAATACATCAGAACCAATTACGCAAGAGTTGATATCTATTGACAAAACGCCAGATGTTTTACAAAAATTAGAAGATTGGAAAAAATCAGTTTCGGCTTCTCATCTTGTGAGTTTTCTTTATAATCCAATTGACTTTTATTTTAATCAAATTTTGAAGACTAGAGAATCTAATGAAATTGAGGAGGAGCTGTCAATTAGAAATTACGGGAATCTCGTGCATTACGCTATTCAGTTTTTGTATGAAAAATTCAAAAATAAAACCTTAAAATTATCTGATTTTGATTATCTGAAATCAATGATTGATGAATCTTTAAATTTTGCTATAAAAACTTTAAAACATCAGAATGAGTTTTATGATCGCGGGATGAATTTTGTGCACAAACAGATCGCAAAAAGAGTAATAGAAAGCATTATAGAGTACGATTTCAATTTGGTAAAGGCAGGAAATGTCCTCGAAATTTTAGATTTAGAAAAAAATGTGAAAGCAAGTTTCTATCTTGATGATGAAAAAAAAGATGCAGTTAATTTTAATGGTTTTATCGATAGAATTGATCGACTGAATGATGTTATAAGAATTATTGATTATAAAACAGCTAAACCAAAAAAATTAAACCTTAAAGTTAAAGATCCTTCAGAAATAGAAACTTTGTTTTTTAATGAGGATTATAAACAAGCTTTACAGCTTAGCATTTATAAATATTGCTTGCAACAAGATCATGATTTTAAATCTAAAATTCTGCAACCTGGCATTTGGTCTTTTGCCGAAGTCAACAATGGCGTTAATTTTTTAGAAGTAACTAACTTAGAAGATAAAGAAATTGAGTTGGCTATAAAAACATTGATTTTAGAAATTCTAGATCCCTCAATTCCGTTTGTAGAGAAAGAACATATTAGTTGGTAGCAAAAAAAAAGACTTTTCAATCAGAAAAGTCTTTTTTTTTTGTATTGTGTAATTATTTAATTCTTAATTACTTTTTGATGATAAGATTGTGTATTTGTATTAATTTTTATGATATAATTTCCTTTTTGTAGGTTGCTAATATCCATAGATCTAGAAACTAATTGGCCTAATGAGTTATAAACCTCAATGGATTTAATATCATTTTGCGGGATATTGGTTTTAAAATTACCGTTAGAAGGGTTAGGGTAGATGTTTACATTTTTTAGTTGGCTATTAGATGTTGCTAATACAGCATCACTTTTAATATATGCAATTTCAGTAATTGTAAATTTACCATTTTTCTCCATTCCTTTGACTTCCATAATAGGAAATTTATAATCTTTGCTTAACCACTTATAGCTAATTTCTTTAAGAGATTGATGATCTGTAATACCATTTTGTATTTTAGTAATACTTTGGTCGGATATACTTTTTAATCTTAAGACATCGTTATAGGTTTTATTATCTATAGATAATTTTCCCCAACCATCAACGTGATTAAAACGATCACCAGTGCTATTGACTTTAAAATTGATACCTTGTTGTGTTAGATCTAGATTTGCAGCAAAAGGCTCTGTATAAGTATCATTATAATTCATAGGGAATTTATACAATATGTCAGGCTGTTGATAATCTAGTATCGCAGGAATAACTAAATTATTAGACATAATCTTAATCCCAACCATCTTAGTTGCAAGGCTAGAATCTGTTTTTAAAGAATGAGAGTAGATTGCATCTAATACAATATTGTTGCCAGCTGGGATAGGAGAGTCAGCTAATTTTTCGGCAACGTTTGTTTTATTGTTAAATTCTACATTACAAGTTGATGCATAACCCATGTTATTGCACCAGATACTTTTATAGACGCTATTATTAGGATCAATTAGATTAATCTGTTTTGTAGAAGCTTGTTGAAGGCTATTAAAATCCCAATTATAATTAGAACCTGTTGTACTAAAATTAATTAATGTAGATGTATCGCCAATTATATAGGTTATGTCATCTAATGAGTTAGCATAATCTGCGGAGGTATAAGTTACCTGCGCATTTACTAATGGTAAGATAACCATCAGTAAAACTGTGGAGATTTTTTTCATGGTTTTAGTTAGTTTTAGTTTTGATTTAAAGATAACAAAAAACAATTATTATTTAATATTTTAACATTGTGATAATGATGAAAATTCAATAATAATTTATACTAAAATCTTTTTCTAAACTTTCTTCTTAACCAATTAAAACTAGCATTAAAGCTTGATAGAATGCACTTAAGCGCGTTTTGTAATTTTGAACCAGAGTTAATCAATTCATTTTTTTATTAAAATTATAGGCTTTTATAAATTACGAATAATGTAAAAAATCACGGATTTCCGTCATGAAAAAAGCTATGAAAATCCTAAAATCCTCATAGCTTTTAACTTATTTTCAGTTTTTTAATTATAAAAAAATCCCTTAAAATGCGTTGATGCCAGTAATATCCATGCCGGTAATCAATAAATGAATATCATGTGTACCTTCATAAGTAATCACAGATTCTAAATTGGCTGCGTGACGCATCATAGGAAATTCTCCCATAATCCCCATGCCTCCCAACATCTGGCGAGATTCTCGTGCAATATCAATAGCCATTTTTACATTATTTCTTTTAGCCATAGAAATTTGAGCAGGAGAGGCCTTATGCTGATTTTTCAATTCTCCTAATCTTAGGCAAAGTAATTGAGCTTTTGTGATTTCGGTTAAGAATTCTGCTAATTTTTTTTGCTGTAACTGATAGGATGCAATCGGTTTCCCAAACTGTTTGCGCTCTTTGGTATATTGTACTGCTGTATTATAACAATCTATTGCTGCGCCAATAACTCCCCAAGAAATACCATATCTAGCAGAATTAAGACAAGATAAAGGCCCTTTTAATCCTTCTATAGTTGGGAAAATATTTTCTTTAGGAATCCTAACATCATGAAACACTAATTCGCCGGTTTTAGAAGCTCTTAATGACCATTTATTATGAGTTTCTGGTGTAGTAAAGCCTTCCATGCCACGTTCAACAATAAGACCTCTTATTTTACCTTGTTCATTTTTTGCCCATACTACAGCAATATCACAAAGTGGAGCATTGGTAATCCACATTTTTGCACCATTTAAAAGATAATGATCGCCCATATCTTTAATAGTTGTTTCCATAGAGCCAGGATCAGAACCATGATTAGGCTCTGTCAAACCAAATGATCCGATATATTCTCCTGTCGCTAACTTAGGAAGATACTTTTTCTTTTGTTCTTCTGACCCAAATTCATTAATTGGAAACATGACCAAAGAAGACTGTACAGAAGCCGCAGATCTCACGGCAGAATCACCACGTTCTAGCTCTTGCATGATAAGTCCATAAGAAATCTGGTCTAATCCAGCACCGCCATATTCTTCCGGAATGTACGGCCCCAAAGCGCCAATCGCGCCTAATTCTTTCATTAAATTAGGTATGTCTTGATGATTTTGAGCGGCTTCGTCAATTTTAGGCATTACAAAACTTTCTACCCAGTCTCTAACAGATTGTCTAATAAGTTTGTGCTCATCAGATAATAATTCATCTAAAAAATAATAATCAGGAATGTTGGTTAACGGATAATATGACATGATTTTGGTATTGGATAATTTTAAATTTTATATACTGCCAAATTAGCATTAATTTAGGAATTACAATCTAAATTATTTGATTTTATCTTAATAATAGTCTTAGCAGTTATATTTATTATAGCTTTCATATTAAAAAGGATATAAGAATTATTAGGATCTATATCTGAGACTAACCAGAAAGTATAATTATAAGCTTAAAAGGGCAAATTATAAAAAGTCCTATAATTTATATTATGTTAAATTGGATATATTTTTACATTTTAATTTGATTAATTTTAGAACTGGAATTTAAGATGATTATCTACTTTAAAAAAAACAAAAAAGCCAATCGATACTTCTTGACGATTGACTTTTTTTAAATGGAAAATAAGCGATTGATATATATAAATTTATTCTACAGTAAAGTTAATTTCAGCATCTAGTTTTGGGAACTTATTTTTAGAAATAAATTTCTTTCCGGTACAGTCAATTTCCTTCCAAGATTTTTTCTTTCCAAGATCTCCAACTTCTACAACGTACGGAATTAATTTTATATTATTTTCGGCTTCATCATAAATTTCTTTGTAAAGAATTGCAACGTCCAAAATACATTCAAAATCTGTATTAAGTTTTAGATTTCTATAGATGATGTCATAATGACTTTCTTTGTTTTCGGGAATCTGAAAATAGGTTTCGTAACCAATAGTTTCTCCCTTCAAAACGGCAATAGATTTTAAGGCATAAAATAATGCATGAGTATAATAAATTCTTGTTTTTTCTCGGTCATAATCATCAGGAAAAAAACCGCCTTCAAACAAAATATTTGGGATGCCATTTTTCATCAAATTGTCGCCTGAGGAAGTTGGATAAAATGCATCATTATAACGAGCAATTTTATTAGGCAATACTTGTTGCAATTGCAAAAAAATACTCGCAATAACCGCCATACTTTTTTTTCTGTTTTCGCTTAAGCTTCTTTCTAAATCTTGAGAAGGCGCCAGAAAAGATAGCGTTGCTGGATTCTCAAAATCGGTAGAAAATATGGTTCTCTGATCATGAAGATTTAAGGCAAAATCATAATTTTTATCAGTGAGCATTTTTTTTAAAATTTTCATTTCAACACTAGACTCCATCAAAAAATCTCGATTAATATCTATGTCCAAAGCATTTCTTCTGGTCCAGATTTCTGAGCCATCAGGATTAAGCATTATAAGAAAATCTAAGCTGATACTTGAGAATAATTTTTCTTCGACTTCTTTATTATTTTTAAAATATTCTAGCAAGTCCATAAAAGCCAAAGTTGCCGTAGATTCATTGCCATGCATCTGAGACCAAGCAGCAATTTTTATAGGTCCATTACCCAAAGTAAATTTATAAATAGGTCTACCCAAAGTTGACTTACCAAGCACTACAATCTGATCACTGAAATTCTCTTGTAGATAAAAAAATAATTTTTCTGGTGAAATATAACGCTCTGGGAAGTTTACATTTTTAATGTATTGATAAGTGCCTTGCATATTGATCTTTTTAATATTGTAAAAATAAGAATTTTCTTATAAAACAAACGGTTTACATTTGTAATATAATCAAACAAGCACAAATGTCACAATGTCTGTTAGTATTTTTGTGGATTACGTTATAGATAATTACAACATGTAAATTGCTGTAAATCAGTGTTTTGAAAAAGTTTATTTGAAGTGTTTATTTCAATATACTTTAATTACGTAAAGTATTGATTATTAATATTTAAGGATAAATCTATTAAACGTGGATTGTTTGTGGAAAATACTGTTAATATCTTTTTTAGAAAATAGTATTACAAATGTATTTGTGGATAAATTAACATATTTGAACACAGAAAAATAGTTTGCTATAATCAATATAAGCAACTACCATTAGTTACTCTAAGCCAGGATATATACTTACTGAGACACCTTGTAATATAGCCGTAAACCACCATTAATAAACAAATAATTGTTATTATACAATAAGTTGCATATACTCTCCTATTCTATCAGTGATATTATTTTAATCTTTATAATTAAAATCTAAATATAGATGCCTATTAATTAAGATTAAAACCAATTACATTTTTTATAGGTAGATTTAAACTGAGAAATGAGATAAAATAGTTATTAACATCAAGTATATCTTTTAATTTTTAGTGGATAAATAATTTGCAGTTATCCACAACAAATGTAAATAATAGTTTAAATAACACTTTTACAGTGTTTTATAGAGTTAACTTTTGTAAATAGCGAAGTTTTAGAGTGTTTTACAAAAGTAAATCCTAATTAAAATATTATCTTTACATTTGTAACATGAGTATTAATGATAGAATTACAAAAGTAATCGAGTTTTCAAAACTGACACCTTCTGAATTTGCAGATGAAATTGATGTACAGCGATCTAGCATCTCTCATATAATTTCTGGACGTAATAAACCTTCTTTAGAATTTGTCACAAAAGTTAAACAGGCTTTTCCTGAGTTAGAATGGAATTGGATTATTACTGGCGAAGAGCCAATGTTAATCATAAAAGAAGATTTGACACAATTGGCAACAGAAGAATTTCCTAAGAAAAGAGCACTACCCGACTTATTCGCATTGATAGATAATGATAAATTTGGTGAAGAAAAAGTAGATGAAAATTTAGCAAATAATGCTGTTTCTGATAACACGTCAAATTTCCCTTCTCCTAAACAAAGTACAAATAATTTTGATACAGACGATTCTCAGCGATTAGAAAATACACCTATAACGCCTATAGTTTCTCCTAAAAAATCAGTTAAAAGAGTCGTTTTTTTCTATGAAGATGGAACTTTCGAAACCTTTGAAAATTGATAAAAGCTAATAGCATTTTTATATAATGAAGAAGGAAGTTTTATAAATTTTAGATCTATATTTCATTCTTGATTAAAAGATATTTCTTAATCAAAAATTAGATCATTTTGAAATATTCCTTTTTGTTTTCAAAAATATTTGTCGTTTATTTTTTATCATTTTGCTTATATAAATAATTAAAATTCGTTTGATTATATTACTAAAAATCAAACGAATTTTTTTATAAATTTTCTTTTATTTTCACTCTTAATTTGTCTTTTTTTTATTTAATCGATCATAATTAATTCAAAAAAAATGAAGGTTATTTTTTGATAAAAGCAATTGAAAAAATCTTGTTTTCGACTAAAAAAAACAAATCAAATTTATATAAAAAGACACATTTAAAATTGTTTTTTTTCTTTGAAATTAGCATCATTTTTAAATAAAATTTTGACTAATTTTTAGTTCGATTTTTATATTTTTTTCAAGTCATTTTTCTTTAATTTCTATTGATAATTTCTGTTATAAAAATTGCCCAAACCAAATCATTTTCCAACTTTTCACACCATTATTTTTGATTAAAATTTGAAATTATTTATACTATTTCCCAAGCAAAAAATTCTAATTTCTCCTAATATTTTATCAGTTATTGGTGTGTTATTTTAGTCAAATTAGAGAATATTTAGCCTAAAATAACGTGCGAAAAAAGTGATATTTTGGGATTAAAATTTAGAATTTTTTGGTTTTATTTATATATTTGTTCCGTTATTTTAAGAATTAAATTCTATTATAATTAAGATTATTTTTTGATATTTTAAGCTCATTTTAACCAGAAAATTTATTGGAAAATGACTCCAGAAATATAATTAGGCATACATTTTGAAAAGGTAATTTCTATGAAAAAATCTTTATTTTTATTTGGTCTTTCGCTCATTATGACGTCTTGCGCAGCGATACATAATACGCCTCAAAATAGTAATCCTAATCAAATTATTGTACCTAATAAAGCGATATCTTTTGTCGATCAAAACGGTAATTTCTATCCAGATAATTGGAAAATTGATTATGGAAATCCGCCAAAAACCGCAGATAATAAAGCTTTTTCTTTGATGAAATTAGCAACTGATGAAGGCAAAGAAAGCAATCTATTGGCTACGGAAAAGCAAAAAATACAGCAAGTTGCAGATAATGCTAAGAGTAAACAGCGTATTTTTATTTTTGTTCATGGTTTTAATACGAGTTATAATCAAGCTTCTAAGAGTTATAATAGTATCAAGAATTTACTAAATACAAATACTAATAACGATCAATTAATTAATTTTTATTGGGATGGCTTGGTTGCAAAATCAATGTTTGGTGCAGGAAAAATATGGTTTAATGCCGCTAATAATAGTCAGATGGCGGGAGAATTTGGGTTAAGAAAACTATTGAACGGCTTAAAGAATAAAGATATTTATATTATTTCTCATAGTCGTGGTGCTTCTGTTGTACTGAGTGCATTAAGCGATCCTCCTTTTAGCAAAAGCGAAATTAAAGATAGAAAGGAAAATCACAATGTAGATATTGATGAAGATTCTAAAAGATTAAAAGAGAATAACAATAAAATTTATTGCATAATGCTCGCGCCAGCAATAGGTGCAAAGGATTTTAAATCTTCAGATCTCAATGATGGAGAAGATACTTACAGAGAATTCACGCCACAATTACAAAAGGTTCATATTACAATTAATAATTCTGATCCTACCTTAAAAAAGTATTTTGGTTTTCTTTCTGACAAGTTAAAGCCTACAGATCTAGGTTATAAAGTAGATACTTATGATGATCTCGTTAATCATTATAATTTCTTAGAGAAAACGGATTTTACAGGACAGAAATCTCATAATTTCGATATTTATATCAAGAATCCAAAATTGATAAAAATATTAAAAGAGTTTAATATTGCAAAATAGAATTTACTCAAAAAAAATGCTGTTCAGTTAAGAACAGCATTTTTTTAATCTATAATTTATCTTGTATTTTTACCATCTACGATAATACGCTCTGGTCTATTGGCGATTTCCCAAGCGGTGGTAAATACCAACTGAGTTCTTTTGTGCAATAATGGATAATCTATTTTCTCCGGCGTATCGCTAGCTTTATGATAATCCTCATGGATACCATCAAAATAAAATGCTATTGGCACATTATTTTTGGCAAAGTTATAATGATCAGATCTGTAATATAATCTGTCTGGATCTTTAGGATCGTCATATTTGTAATTCAGAATTAAATTATGAGAATCTTTATTAGCTTGTTCGTTAATCTTTTTAAGATCGGTGCTTAGCATTTCTGATCCAATAACATAGACATATTGCTTACCTAGGTTCTCTTTATCACTTCTACCAATCATATCAATATTAAGATTCACGACTGTATTAGCCATAGGAAAGATTGGATTTTTACTATAATAATCTGATCCTAAAAGTCCGTGCTCTTCGCCCGTAACATGTAGAAATAAAACAGAACGCTTAGGTCCGTAACCTGCTTTTTTAGCTTTCTGAAAAGCTTCTGCAATTTCCATAACACCTACAGTCCCACTTCCATCATCATCAGCGCCAGGATATACTACTCCATTTTTAGTCCCAATATGGTCATAGTGAGCAGAAATTACAACTATTTCTTCTGGTTTTTCAGAGCCTTCTATAAAAGCTAAAATATTTTCAGAATCTGGTAAAGCACCTCTTCTGGTTTTCAAAAATTCTGATGGTACTTTTTGATAAAATGAGCCTAAAGCTTTTGGGTAAGAAATGCCATAAGATTCATATTGTTTTATCATGTATTCTCCAGCTTTTTTCTGTCCTGGGCTTCCCGTGTCACGACCTTCCATCTCCGGAGAAGCAATGATGTAAAGGTTTTTCTTAAGATCAGCCTCTGTTATACTATTATAAGCCGTCTTAAAACCTTTTCCATTTATAGAAAAGTCTTTTCCGCCAGTTGTAGAAGTTTTACAACTTTGTGTCATCCCAAGGATTACCACCAAGCTTAGATATTTGATATTTTTCATAAATACTTTGTTTTTAATATTTGGGGCGTAACCCACAGTTCCCAGAGCTTATCCAGCATCAACTGAGGGTCGGGCTTTCTGTTACAACTCCTCGTATCGGCGCTCGCTACGCTCGCGCCTCACTGCGGGGTTTCCACGTCAATCCCTTACGCGAAAAGGTGTTTTATAATTTATTTTTATCCGATATTTATTTAGAATTACGTTTTATATTTTAATAATTAATGCGCTTCTAACCAGTTATCGCCAACACCAACTTCTACTAACAATGGGACTTTGGTGTCAAAAGCAGATTCCATTTTATCTTTAATCATAGCTTTTGCAATCTCTATTTCATCCAAAGGCGCTTCGAAAACCAATTCATCATGCACCTGCAAAAGCATTTTAGTTTTAAGGTTTTTAGATTTTAATTCTTCTTCGATATTAATCATAGCTAACTTGATAATATCTGCGGCACTTCCTTGTATAGGTGCGTTAACAGCATTACGTTCGGCATGACCTTTTACTACAAAATTAGTAGAATTGATATCATTAAGATGTCTTTTTCTTCCTAATAATGTAGAGACATAACCTAACTCTCGGGCTTTTACCACTTGCTCGCTCATGTACTCTTTCAGTCTTGGGTAAGTCTGAAAATAAGCATCAATCATGGCTTTTGCTTCAGTTCTGGACATTCCTGTTTGGTCTGCCAACCCGAAAGCACCTTGTCCGTAGATAATCCCGAAGTTGACACTTTTCGCTTGACTACGTTGAGTTTTTGTAACTTCATCCAATGGAATTTTAAACAACTTTGCGGCTGTCGCAGCGTGAATATCTTCTCCATTCTGGAAGGCTTCAATCATATTTTCTTCGCCAGAAATCTCAGCAATTAATCTTAATTCTATTTGAGAATAATCGGCAGAAATAATTTTGTTACCAATATCAGCCACAAAAGCACCTCTAATCTGTTGTCCACGCAACGTTCTGATTGGGATATTTTGCAGGTTAGGATTAACACTTGCCAGACGTCCTGTTGCTGCAACGGTCTGTGCGTAAGTTGTATGCACACGGTTGTCGATAGGATCTATCTGCTCGGGCAATGCGTCAACATAAGTAGACTTAAGCTTCTGGAGCGTTCTGTATTCTAATATAGAGGCAATGATCTCATGCTTGCCGGCTAGCTTTTGTAATACATCTTCTGAGGTTGCAAACTGGCCCGTTTTGGTTTTTTTAGCTTTGGGATCTAGTTTTAATTTTTCAAAAAGGACTTCACCTAATTGCTTAGGAGAATTCATGTTAAAATTTTCTCCCGATAAGTCGAAGATTTTTTCTTCTAAAAGTTTGAGGTCATTTTCTAGATCTTTGCTTTCTTTTGCCAACCATTCAGAATCTAGTTTTACACCTTCTAACTCCATAGTAGCTAATACTTTGAGCAATGGCATTTCTATGTTGTAGAATAACTCTTCTAGGTTTTCTGCTTTTAGTTGTGGTGCAAATAATTCATATAATTGATAGGTTATATCTGCGTCTTCTGCAGCATATTGTGTCTGAGTGGCAAGATCTATTTGTCTTAATGTTAATTGATTTTTACCTTTTTTACCAATAAGACTTTCTATAGAAATTGGGATATAATTAAGGTGCATTTCTGCTAAATAATCCATGCCATGACGACCATCAGGATTTAGAAGATAATGCGCAATCATGGTGTCTAATATCTTACCTTTTACCTCAATATTATAGTTTTTTAAAACCTTGTAATCGTATTTTAGATTATGCGCTATCTTTAATATGGTTTCGTCTTCAAAAAAGGGACGAAATATCTCTACAATCTCTTGTGCTTCTTCTCTATTTTCAGGAATTGGGATATAATATGATAACCCTTTTCGGTAAGAAAAACTCATCCCAATCAACTCTGCTTCTAGCTCATTAAGGGAAGTTGTTTCTGTATCAAAACATACTGAAGGTTGCTTTAATAGATTCTGTACCAGTATTTTTTGAGCTTTAGTATCGCTAATTAATTGATAAAGATGATCGTTTTGCTCGATATTAATCTTAGATGTTAAAGTCTGCGCTGACTCATCAAAGTTTGAAAATAAATCTAGTTGTGTTACTTGTGCATTTTTAGGTTCATCTTTTGGACTGATCTCTTTTTCTACAACGACTTTATTATTGTTATCTGTTGCAAAAACTCTATATAAATTATCATACAGTCTTCGGAATTCTAACTCTTCGAAAATCTCATTAACTTTATCAAAATCAGGTGTTTCTAAGTCGTATTCTTTTTCGTGAAATTCTACCGGAGCATCGCACAAAATAGTAGCTAATTTTTTGGATAACAAACCTCTTTCTGCACTATTTTCTACTTTCTCTTTTAGTTTACCTTTTAACTCATGTGTATGGGCTAAAAGATTTTCCATAGAGCCATATTCTTTGATGAATTTTTTGGCAGTTTTTTCTCCAACACCTTCTAATCCAGGGATATTATCTACAGCATCACCCATCATCCCAAGATAATCTATGATTTGTTTAGGATCATCTACTTCATATTTTTCTTTAACTTCTTGTACTCCTAATATTTCTATATCACCACCCTTTAATCCAGGCTTATACATCTTGACTTTGTCCGTTACTAATTGAGCAAAATCCTTGTCTGGCGTTACCATAAAGACGTCATAACCTTGTTTTTCTGCCTTGCAAGATAAAGTCCCAATAACATCATCAGCTTCATAGCCTTCTACACCAAGAATTGGGATATGCATAGCTTTTAGAATCTCATGGATATATGGTTTTGCAATGATGATAGCTTCTGGAGTTTCTTGGCGATTAGCTTTATACTCGCTATAATCTTCATGACGGATATTACTCCTACCTACATCAAAAACAACAGCAAGATGCGATGGACGCTCTCTTTTTATCAATTCTATTAAAGAGTTTGTGAAACCAAAAATTGCGGATGTATCCAATCCTTTAGTAGAAAGTCTAGGATTTTTAATAAAAGCGTAATAGCCACGAAAAATCATAGCATAAGCATCTATTAAGAAAAGTCTTTTGTCTGCTGTCATAATCACAAAAGTAAGGATTTTTGCTTCAAAAAGTTAATTTTAGAAGCGATCAAGTTTCTATTTTTATAAGCCTTTGATTATCAGTATGAGAAAAATGTTAAAAAAGCTTATTTTTTATAGTAGTATTTATAGAAATGGCAGTATTTTTGCTTCAAGGAAAACAGATGAAAAAAAAACTATTTTTTGGTGCTATAACCATTGCTGTTGCTGCATTCTTAGTAAGCTGCGCTAATCTTGGTGACAGCCTAAAATACATTAATAAAGATATAAAACTTAATAATATCAATCGTATTATTTACTTTAATCCTGAGGTAATTCCTGATGTTTTCGAGATTAAAGACCCTACATACACTACATTTTTCAGTGCAGCCTCTGATAAGATGATGTCCTTAGGAACAAGAAATTATCTTAAAATTGATACACCAATGTCTTTTGATGATGTGGATGTAACGATGCTGAAAGATCTTTGCAAAAATAATGATGCTGATATTGCTATTGTACCAAAGGTTACTTATTTTAAGGTTGGATTTGGGAAGTATGTATTTTCTAATCAGGTTGTTGTAAGTCTTAAGCTTTACGATGCTGCAGGTAACTTTATTATGGAAACCTCTTATGATACCTATAAAGGTAACGGTCGTATGTTGGGCTCTGCAGAGAACTCTGTGAAAATAGGAACTAAGGGTGCTCTTAACAAAATGAACAAGGAGTTACACAACCGAAAGATGCTTATTAATAAATCTTCATAGTAATTATCAGTTAGTTTCCAGATTTTGTTGCTTTATTCGTTGAGTTTTTAATACTTTTGCAAGGCTAAAAATGACGATGTGGAAAATACGGAGCTAATTTTAAATCCTGCTGATATTGCCGAATCTTTAAGCAATTTAACTGCTAAAGAAAGGATAATCGCGTTTTTGAAAGTTCCAAAAACGCATAAAGCAGAAGTTTTCGCACATCTAGATCAGGTTTTTCAAGAAGAAACTATCCGAAGTATTGGTAGTAATGAGGTGGCTTATATCCTTAATGAGATGTCTCCTGATGACCGTACACAGCTTTTTGAAGATTTCCCAGACGAACTTATCAAATATTCTATCAATCTCCTTAATCCACAAGAACGTCGTGTTGCTCTAAAATTATTAGGTTACAACTCAGACTCTATTGCAAGATTAATGACGCCTTATTACATCCAGATCAGAAAAGAATGGACAGTGAAGCGTTGTTTCCAACAAATTAAAAAAGTTGGAGAAAAGGTAGAAACCATGAATTACCTTTACGTTGTAGACGAAAAAAATCGATTAATAGACGATATTACGATTGGTACTCTTCTACTGGCGGACGAAGATCAATTAATCTCTGAGTTAAGCGATAATCATTTTGTTGCCATTACCACAACAACTTCCAAAGAGGATGCTGTCCCTTACTTCGAAAAGTATGACCGTAGCGCAATGCCGATTATTACAGAAGCTGGCGTATTGGTTGGTATCGTAACTATTGATGATATCTTAGATCAGATTGAACAGCAGAATACTGAAGATATTCAAAAATTTGGTGGTCTAGAAGCTTTAGATTTGCCTTATACGCATACTTCTTGGACAGAGATGATTAAGAAAAGAGCGACATGGCTTATCATACTTTTTGTATCAGAAATGCTCACAGCTTCGGCAATGGGATATTTTGACAAAGAGATTGAAAAAGCAGTTGTTTTAGCATTATTTGTTCCATTAATTATTTCTAGTGGTGGTAACTCTGGATCTCAGGCTGCAACTTTAATTATTAGAGCCATGGCTTTGCAAGAATTGACTCTGAAAGATTGGTGGTATGTCATGAAAAAAGAGATTATTTCTGGATTATGTCTAGGGACAATCCTCGGTATCATTGGCTTTGTTAGAATCATGCTTTGGCAAAAAATAGGCTTATTCGATTACGGAATTTATTGGGCTTATGTTGGTCTAAGTGTTTCGGTCTCTCTTGTTGCGATCGTACTTTGGGGGACGCTTTCTGGATCTATGATACCTTTCGTTCTCAAAAAATTCAAGCTAGATCCAGCAACTTCTTCTGCACCTTTTGTGGCAACATTGGTAGATGTAACAGGACTAATCATCTACTTTACTGTTGCAGGAATGTTCTTGACAGGTAGATTGCTCTAGAATCAAATTCATTTTTATAGTGGCTTTATTTTAATAAAATTAATTGCCAATAATCTGTTATGATTAAAAGTATTCTTAATGACTTTATATGCATTAAGACTCATTATTCGTGAAAATCCTGTGCTGATTTTACAATTAATAATTACGGTATGATTAACTATGAATAATCATATTAGTAAATGTTAGATCATACTATCCAATTTTTTTTCTTCAAATTCTAAAAAATCATATCTTTAGAACATAAAATTATAAATTCAAGATAGAAGAAATATGATTAATAAAACAGTAAAAAATGTTCAGGAAGCTTGTGTTGATATCCAAGATAACGCAACAATCATGTTGGGAGGTTTTGGTCTTTGTGGTATTCCCGAGAATTGTATTACAGAATTAGTTAATAAAAATATTAAAGGATTAACATGCATTTCTAATAATGCTGGAGTTGATGATTTTGGACTAGGATTATTATTGCAGAAGAAACAAATTAAAAAAATGATTTCTTCATATGTTGGAGAAAATGCAGAGTTCGAAAGACAGTTATTAAGTGGAGAGTTAGAGGTAGACCTTATCCCACAAGGGACTTTGGCTACTCGTTGTATGGCTGCCGGATACGGTATGCCTGCTGTCTATACGCCGGCAGGAGTTGGGACAGAAGTTGCAGAAGGTAAAGAAGTACGTAATTTTGATGGTAAAGATTATTTATTAGAATATGCCTTTGATGCTGATTTTGCAATTGTTAAAGCATGGAAAGGTGATACAGCAGGTAATTTAATCTTTCGTTCTACATCCAGAAATTTCAACCCATTAATGGCAATGGCTGGTAAAATAACTATTGCAGAAGTCGAAGAATTAGTAGAAGCTGGAGATCTTAATCCAGACGAAATCCATACACCAGGCATCTATGTACATCGTATCTTCCAAGGGAAAGATTATGAAAAACGCATTGAGCAACGCACAGTAAGAAAAGCTGATTAATTGATTGTTTTTTTATAAAAAAATTCTTTTTGTTATAAAAACTTTTTATGTCTATGACTAATGGTCATTAGAAGTCTTTTTCTACGCTGATATGAGAAAATTATGATAAGGCTAGATTATTCTTAAATTAGTGTTAATGTGTATTAATATGATATTTAGAATAAAATTTAAAACTAACTTTATGTATTATAAAAAACATTTATGAGCACTCAAAACGCAAAATCTGTACAAGAACTTTCAATTAATGGTAAAAACTATCAATTTTGTTCTCTCAAAAATCTTCCAGGTGGTAATGTAGACCATTTACCCTTTAGTATCAGAATTCTTCTAGAGAATGTTCTAAGGAATTATGATAATTTTAGTATTACCGATGAGCATATAGATACCTTGCTTCATTGGAAACCAGAGTTTAATGATAAGGATATACCTTTTAAACCGGCAAGAATATTAATGCAGGATTTTACAGGAGTTCCGGCGGTGGTTGATATGGCATCATTACGTGCAGAATTTGTAAGACATGGGAAAGATGGCGAAAAGATTAATCCAGCAATTCCTGTTGACTTGGTAATTGATCATTCTGTTCAGGTAGATTTTTTTGGTACTGATTATTCTTATGACAAAAATGTACAGTTAGAATATGATCGTAATACAGAACGTTATGAGTTGCTCAAGTGGGCACAAAAAGGATTAAAAAATTTCACCGTTGTACCTCCTGGTATGGGGATTTGTCATCAAGTTAATCTAGAATATCTGGCTAAAGGTGTCACAGAAAAAGAAGGATGGCTTTTCCCTGATACTTTAGTAGGAACCGATTCTCATACACCAATGGTTAATGGGATTGGGGTTATTGCTTGGGGTGTTGGCGGTATAGAAGCAGAAGCAGCTATGCTTGGTCAGCCTATTTTCTTTACTTGTCCAGAAGTAGTTGGTTTAAAATTAACTGGTAAGATTCCTAATCAATGTACCGCAACGGACATGGTTCTCTTTATTACTAAAACCTTGAGGGATGAAGGTGTAGTAGGGAAATTTGTAGAAGTTTTTGGGGATGGATTAGATCATCTAACCGTTACAGATCGTGCAACAATTTCTAATATGTCACCAGAATTTGGATGTACAGTGACGTATTTCCCTATTGACAATAGAACTTTAGAATATATGCATTCTACCAATAGATCTCCAGAGCAGATAAAAATAGTAGAAGAATATTGTAAAGAAAACCTCTTATGGAGAACTGGTAATGAAAATATCCAATACTCCTCTATCGTAGAGTTAGATCTTAGTACTTTGGAGCCCACCGTTTCTGGCCCAAAACGTCCTCAGGATAAAATATTAGTTAAAAACCTTAGCGAAAAATTTGCAGAATCTCTTAAAAATGAACACCACAGAGATTATGAACCTTTATCTACAAGAAAAGAATATGCTTGGTTATCTGATGGTGGTTCTGGTACGGAGTTCACCTTTGGGAAAGTTCCTATAGAAGGAGATACACATTCTGATGTTATTCAGGATTCATTACATGCGGTAAGGATAAAACAAAATAATTCAGAATTTATATTAAGCGATGGAAGTATCGTTATTGCAGCAATTACAAGTTGTACCAATACATCTAATCCTGCTGTAATGATTGGCGCAGGTCTATTAGCTAGAAATGCCATAGAAAAAGGACTAAGAAGCAAACCTTGGGTTAAAACATCATTAGCTCCAGGATCAAAAGTAGTTACAAAATATCTAGAAAGATCAGGACTGAATACCGACTTAGAAGCACTTCGTTTTCATACAGTTGGTTATGGCTGTACATCTTGTATAGGGAACTCTGGTCCATTACCGCCAGCTATTGCAACTGCTGTAGAAAAAGGAGAATTAGTAGTAGCTTCCGTATTATCCGGTAACCGAAATTTTGAAGCAAGAGTGCATCCTCAAGTTAAAATGAATTTTCTAATGTCACCTATGTTGGTCGTTGCATACGCCTTAACTGGGCATGTTGACATTAACTTGATGGAAGATCCTATTGATTATGATCCTAATGGACAAGCTGTTTATCTAAAGGATATCTGGCCATCTCGAGAAGAAATTCAAGAAACCATTAATCAATGTATGAAACAGGATGATTTCAAAGAAGTTTATGATGTTATTTTTGATGGTTCTACAGATTGGCAAAATCTAGAAGTTAATCTTGATCAAAATTTTGAATGGAGAAAAGACTCAACATATATTAAGGAAGCACCGTTTTTTGAAAATCTAAGTGTTACGCCAAAAGCAATAACAGACATCGTTAATGCTAGAGTTTTATTGTATCTAGGAGACTCTGTTACTACGGATCATATCTCTCCCGCAGGATCTTTTAAAGAAGATTCGGCAGCGGGGAATTATCTTAAAAATCATAATGTTAAAACAGAAGATTTTAACTCTTATGGCTCTCGTCGTGGTAATCATGAGGTGATGATGCGTGGTACATTTGCCAATGTTAGGATAAAAAATAAAATAGCAGATAAAGAAGGAGGTTATAGTAAGTACTTTCCTACCAACGAAGTAAAAACAGTCTTTGATACAGCTATGGCTTACGAGAAAGATCATACTCCATTAATCGTTTTGGCGGGTAAAGAATATGGATCTGGATCATCACGAGATTGGGCAGCAAAGGGAACTTTCTTACTAGGAGTTAGAGCTGTAATTGCAGAAAGCTTCGAGCGTATCCACAGAAGTAATTTGGTCGGTATGGGTATTGCGCCACTCGTTTTCATGGATGGACAAAACGCAGAATCTCTAGGCTTAGATGGGACAGAAACCTACAATATCATTGGCTTGGCTGATAATCTGAAACCACAGAAAATCATTGAAGTAACTGCATTGCATCCTTCAGGGAAAGAAATAAAATTTAATGTAAAAGCGAGATTAGATTCTGCTATAGAAATAGAATATTATAAGAATCAAGGTATTTTGCAATATGTTTTAAGAGATTACCTAAAGAATAGCTAAGGTAATACTCTAAGATTTAGAAGAAATTTCACTTCAAATAATTAATAAAAAAGCACTTTTAATAGGTGCTTTTTTATGTAGTAGACTAATTTTGTGATGTCGTATTAATGTATTAATTTAGAAAATCAATTTGCAATATGAAATTAGGAGCTTTTTCTGTGAGTCTAAGTGTTAAGGATTTAACAGTTTCAAAAGAATTTTACGAAAAATTAGGTTTCCATGTTTTTGCGGGAAATATAGATCAAAAATATTATATCATGAAAAATGATACCGTATTAATTGGTTTGTTCGAGGCCATGTTTAATGGTAATATATTAACTTTTAATCCTGGCTGGGATCAAGATGCAAAAGAATTAGAAAATTATCAAGATGTAAGAACTATTGCAGAAAGTCTAGAGCAATCAGGATTAGAGATAGATGCACAGATTAATTCCTATCAAGGCCCGGCAAGCATAAGCTTACTAGACCCTGATGGAAATATGATATTAATTGATCAGCATAGATAATAAGTAACTATTCAGATTTCATAACTTTAAGCAGTTCATTTTGTTGGATGACATTATTCTTGCTATTAATTAAGTTGTAATTAGCTTGTAACCAGTTATTTCTCACCACAAAAAAAGTATAGGCATCCATAAGTCCTTCTTTATATTTTTCTTCAGATTTTTGAAATGATAATTTTTGATTTTCGAAGTTGGCTTCTAATAAACTGTATTTTTCTTGGGCATTAAGAAATTGAACTTTTATTGAATTAATACTTTGCATCAAATTATTAATAATCAAATCCTTGTCGTAGTTAGTATTGATGACATTTAGCTTAGAGATTTCGGTATTATTTTTAATTTGAAATTTGTTAAAAATCGGAATATTAAGTCCCAATGACAACGATTGATTTTTGTTTTGACTAAATTGATCCGAAAATCCCATGGCAGAAATATTATCTTTTCCTAAAGATTTATTGTAAAACGTAGACCAGCTATAACTTCCGTTAAGTGTTGGCAGATAGTTAGATCGCACGATATTAACATTTTTTTCTTGCGCTTTAATCTCTGTAATCACGGCTAAATATGCTGGATTCTTCTCTAATAATTGCGTTGTAAAGTTGGGATTATCAAAATCATTTTCCTTAATAACATCGTTATCATTCATCACAAAATCAACCGAATCTTGCGTTAGTGCCAACGTATTTAGCAGATTAATTTTAGCCAAATCCCGCTGATTTTTAGCAGAAACCCATTGTTCTTGCAAAGTTCCTAGGTTGGCTTTGATGTCATAAATATCACTTTTTGAGCGACTTCCGATTTCTACTTCTTTCTCGGTACGTTTAATTTGATCTTCAATTCCAGAAATCTGAGTTTGAAGAACCTCTAACCAACTTTTACTATTTTGATAATTAAAAAATGTATGGATAACATTAAGACTTACCTCATTTTTAGCTTGTTTCAATCGGTAAAAATTGGTTTCTTTATTCAGTTTTGACAAAGAAATATTGAGATAATTGCGCCAGTTGAATAACTCAACATTAGCTTGTGCTATAAACTGATCGTATTGTGTATTAAGCGCTTCTCGTTGGTTACTGGATTGATTAATAGAAGATCCAAAACTATAACTATGGTTAATCCCAGCTTCTAAAGAAGGCAATAACAGACCTTTGACAGCTGCAATTTGGCGATCATTTTTTTTAAGATTAATCGTCGCTTGCTTCACAAGAGGATGATTGGCGGCGGCGTAATCCAGACATTGCTGCAAGCTCCATGATTGTTGTGCCGGGAAAAGGTTGATGATTAATATGAAGAATATTTTTTTCATTGTAGCTATTTTTAATCGAAATTAAAGGCCTGATATTCAAAGTTATCGCCATTGAAAACTTCAGATATCGGACTAATAATTTTAGATTTTATTTGTATTTTAGATACTTTATAAGACTAACTTTTGTAGCTTGATATGCTTTGATACTGACTACAGCAAAGGTCAAGAGAAGTAAAATAATAAGGCTAAAGAAAAACGGCCACAGAGGCATCTCGATTCGGTAGGCGAAATCTTTCAGCCATTCATTAATCAAGTAATAACTTATCGGAATACTAATTAATACTGCGATTAGAGTAATCCAAAGAAATTGTTTGGTTAATCCTACTATTAATATGCAGTCTGATGCACCTAAGGTTTTTCTGATGGCGACATCTTTCAATTTTTGCTCAATCATTAAGGATGACAAAGCAAATAATCCCAACAAGGCTACAATTAAAACCATTACATTAAGAATGGTAAACAAAGTCTGCTGTTTCTGATATTTCTCAAATGTCTTCGCGAACTTCTGGTCTAAGAAATAATAATCAAAAGGATAACCTTGCTCTACATTGCTTTGCCAATAGGTTTTCAGCCTTTTTACAGTGCCATCGATATCGGCAGGATCTAGTTTTAATTGAATGTTATAGACAAAAAATTTCTTCCATGAAGTTTCTCGATAATGAAAAAATATAATAGGCTCTACTTCTGCTTTTAAGCTTCTAATATTGAAGTCTTTTACAACGCCTACAATTTTATAGTTTTTATTATCAAATCCTGGTCTGATTTCATTTTTTAAAGCGTCCTCATCTTTCCAGCCAAATTTTCTTACAAAAGCCTCGTTAATAAGGACATTATTGATTGTATCGGATGCCAGATTAGGATCTAACCAACGTCCTACTTTCAATTTAACATTAATAAATTGAAGAAAATTATAATCCATAGATCCGTGTTGCCCTTGGATACTTTTATCTTTATAATCCATGTTAGAACTACTAGATCTATTGCTACCAGGCACTACTTCTCCATAAGAAATATCAGTAACACCTTGTATTTTTCTCAGTTCGGTTTTTAGTTTTTCGTATTTCAGCCAAGGTTTTTGTGTTTCTTCACTGAAATTAATCATTATAATCTGCTTCCCGCTGTATCCAAGATCTTTATTCATCATATAATTTACTTGCTGATTAACGATTAATCCGCCAATAATGAAGAATGAAGAAATAATTAATTGCAGAGTCAAAATCCCATTCCTAAGCCAAACACCATGTTTGCTTCTGGCAAAATTTCCTTTAAGCGTTTCTATAGCCTTAAAGTTAGACAAGTACGTTGCGGGGATTAAGCCTGAAATGAGCGTTACCGCAATTACCATCAAGAAAGAGTAAAAATAAACATGCCAATCTATCATCATCATTTCTTTGTCATAAAACTTGTTGAAACTTGGTAAAAGCAATTCTGCCAAAGCCAATGATAATATATAAGATGCGATGCAAATGATGAAAGTTTCCATCAAAAACTGAAGAATAAGACCTGATTTACTACTGCCAATTGCTTTTCTTACACCAATTTCTTTAGCACGTTGAGAGGCTTGAGCTGTTTTCAGATTAATAAAATTAATTGCCGACAAAATCACAATTAAAACTGATAAGGTAAACAAAATCATCAATGTTTTGAAATCAGGATTACTGAACCAAGATGCTTTTGCATGCAATTTAATTTGATCCAAAGGCGTTAATACACAACCGTTAGGACCATAAAGATCCAGATATTGTTGAATGGTAACTTTAGCTTCGTCTTTATCTAAGCTTGCACGGTATTCAAAAATATCTTTTACAAACTTATTTTCGACAGTTTTGGCATCAGAGCCTGGTTTCAACATAAAAAAAGCAGCATAGTTGAAGTTACCCCAATTTTTCTCATCGTTCTTTATCTGTTCTACTGGATTATAGATAAATGCTGGCTTAATCTGACTATTTTCCTTTGGAAGCTCATACACTGCAGTCACCACAAAATTATTGCCATTAAATTTTAAACTTTCGCCTGCCACATCGGTTTTACCAAAAATATTTTTAGCCGTTGTTGTCGAGAGCGCAATAACATTAGCACCTTTCAGCGCATCTTTATAACTTCCATTAACCAACTTGAAAGGGAAAAAATTAAAAAAACTTTCCGTTCCCGTCATACCATCCTTTTGGTAGACTGTTTTATCTTTTGTGGTCATCTTAACATTTATCATATAACCATTCAGTAAGACATAATCTTGGACTTCGGATATTACATCTTTCGCACGCCTTGCCATAGGCACAGAGATATTATGTCCGTAAGAATTTTCGGACTTGTTGTACGTCTGGAAAGAATAAATATTCTCACGTTTTGGGTTCCACTTTTCGAAAGATTCTTCGTCATTCCAATGCATAAGAATGAGCATAAATCCTGTTAATCCGATAGTTAATCCAAATAAGTTAATTACCGTGGACAACCAGTTCTTTTTATAATTGATGAAGGCAATTTTGAGCCAATTTTGTAACATAATTTTTGGTTTTTGGTTTCTAGTGTTTTGTATTCAGGTTTTAATATTTGATTGAGCAAAAAACTCAACACCATATACGATACACTAAAAGATTATTCAAAGTTTTTGGCATCTGCTTTTTGGAAGACGTCCTTTCTTTGAGAAGCGTGTTCTTCTGAGAAAATTTCGCCATCTTTCATCGTCACCACTCGAGAAGCGTAACCCGCATCGTAAGAAGAGTGCGTTACCATTGCAATCGTAGAGCCTTCTCTGTGAAGTTCTGCCAGGAGATTCATCACTTCATTTCCGTTAGAGGAATCCAGATTTCCTGTTGGCTCATCCGCAAGAATTAATTTTGGTTTGGTTACCAAAGCTCTTGCAACGGCAGCTCTTTGTTGCTGACCTCCAGAAAGTTGTTGCGGATAATGTTTGGCTCTGTGCGCGATATTAATTTTGGTCATAATTTCTTCTACTCTTAATTTTCTTTCGGAAGAAGAAACGCCGTTGTAGATTAAGGGTAATTCTATATTTTCGTAAACGGTAAGCTCATCAATTAGGTTGAAATTCTGAAAAATAAATCCTATATTTTTCTTTCTGATTTCTGATTTTTTCTTTTCCGACGTGCCAATAGTTTCTATAGATTCGAACTGATAAGACCCCGAAGAAGCCGTGTCCAACAGTCCTAAAATATTAAGAAAAGTCGACTTACCACAACCCGAAGGTCCCATAATGGCGACAAAATCACCTTCTTTAATCTCTAGACTTACATTGTTAAGCGCGTTAGTCTGTACATCTTCGGTTTTATATACTTTTGATAGATTTTTGATTTGGATCATTTTGATTTATTTTTAAAGTTGAATTAGTTTATTTTTTTATATCTAAAATTTCGTATTTCTTGAGTTCTGTATAGTCAGAAGTTATAATGGTTTCGCCAGCTTTTAAGCCAGACGTTACTTCGTAATATAATGGATTTTCTCTGCCTAAAGTGATATTTATTTTTTTGGCTTTGTTGCCAATAACTACAAAAATCCATTTGCCATTGGTATCTTTAGAAAAATTACCTTTCGGAATCATCATGCTTTGCGTATCGGCTGATAGTTTTAATTTAACCCCAAAAGTCATCCCTATTTTTAGGTTTTCTGCTTTAGAATCTACAAAATTAAGCTCTACAGAAAACTGTCCGTCTTTAACTTCTGGTAATATCTTGGAGATTATCACTTCATAGTCTTTTCCGTTATTGTCTAGATTACCTCTAATCCCGATATTAAGCTTGTTAATATAATACTCGTCAACTTTTGCAATGAGCTTGTAACCGTCCATCAGATCGATCTTACCAATGCTTTGTCCTGTTGTTAAGTTCTCTCCTATCGACACATTAAAAGAAGATAATCTCCCAGAAGCTGGTGCCATAATTAAGAAATTATTTTTGTTAGAATGCAGGATTTTCCGACTTTTTTCCATCTGAGCGATAGAAGAATTAATCGCTGACATCTGAGCACTTCGCGATACTTTTTCGTTATAAGCACCTTTTTCTACAATTGATTTTCTTTGTTTTTGATAATTAAGATTTTGCAGGCTGATATCATAATCTGTCTTTCTACCGATTTCTGCATCATAAAGACGTTTTTGTAAATTAAAAGATTGTAACGCCGTATTATAATCATTTTGAGATTGCAGTATTTCTTTATCCTGAATAAATTCTTGATTTTTGAGCTCCAACAAACTATTTCTCATCTGGCTAATCTGTTGCATAATTCCGGTCTCTTGATTAAGGTAAGAGAATTCTGTATTAGGATTATAAACTTGAGCAATGGGCTGTCCTTTGGTTAAAATCTGACCATCTTCTGCAAAAATTTCTTTGATCGCGCCACCTTCTAACACATTAACCAAAGAAGAATTAAGAGATTGTGTCTGCGCGGTAAGCATCAACATATCTTCGAATTTTCCTTGTGTTACTTGATCTGTTTGTATCTCTTGGCTTGACACATTATAGGTCTTTTTTTGTTTGAAAAAATAAAGGCTAAATAATGAAATTATAACAATTGTTACTACTGTTATCAAAACAAATTTTAATTTAGATTTCTTTTTTACTATTTTCGTATCCATAATAATATAACTCGTTTGCTTACAGTTAATTACGCAAGTCGAGTGCCAGAGATTTATAAGTTTGTAAGTTGCTGTAAACCTGAAACAAAGCTATTTAAGCAATTCTAAAAACTGTTCATTTTCGGACACTTTTTGTTCGATAACGGACACTTTTGATAGATTGATGGTTATTGATTTTAAATTTAAAAATAAAAAATGCGCAAAAAAGAAGCTCATATATTAATCGTTGATGATGACGAAGACATTTTATTTTCTGCTAAAGTATGGTTGAAAAAATTTTTCACGCAAGTTAGTATTCTTAGTCAGCCCACGAAGATTTTAAAATTTCTAACTGAAAATCAAATTGATACGGCAGTTCTAGATATGAATTTCCGAAAAGGATTTGAAAACGGACAAGATGGTTTGTACTGGATGAAAGAAATTAAAACGCTAGAACCACAATTGCCCATTATATTAATGACGGCTTACGGCGAGGTAGAATTGGCCGTAGAAGCGTTGAAAAATGGCGCCTCAGATTTTATACTAAAACCTTGGAACAATGAGAAACTCTACGCTTCTGTCAATCTTGCTGTTGACATTTCTCGGAAGAATAAGAAATTAAGTCAGTGGGAAAATATAAATACTAAAACTAATCAATACCAATTAGAAAGCCAATCTGTAAAGATGCAAGAAGTTCTTGAACAGATAAAAAAAGTCTCACCAACCGACGCTAACGTCCTTCTTTTGGGAGAAAACGGAACCGGAAAATATGTCTTGGCAGAGTCTATCCACGAACAATCGGTAAGAAAAAACGAACCTTTTGTGCATATTGATTTGGGAAGTATTTCAGAAAACCTTTTTGAGTCAGAATTATTCGGTTACAAAAAAGGTGCTTTTACCGATGCGCATCAGGATTATGCAGGAAAAATAGAAAATGCTCAAAATGGTACTGTTTTCTTAGACGAAATAGGAAATCTCCCTCTTCAGCTTCAAACCAAATTATTAAGTTTAATTCAAAATAAAAAACTCAGCAGAATTGGCGAGTCCAAAGAAAGATCGCTGGATGTCAGATTTATTTTTGCCACCAACGAAAATCTTAAAAAAGCCGTTGCCGACAATCGTTTCCGACAGGATTTGTATTACAGAATTAATACTTTAGAAATTAATATTCCGGCGCTTAGAGATCGGCAAGAAGACATTGCAATTTTGTCTCAATATTTTCTGGATCGTTACAAGCAAAAGTATCACAAACCGGCATTGGAGCTAAGCCAACAACTCATTGCACAACTTCAGAATTATCCTTGGCCTGGTAATATCCGAGAGTTGGATCATTGCATAGAAAGAAGTGTGATATTGTCGAGTGAGAATCATCTTCAACTTCTAATTCCTCAATTAGAAGAGCAAGAATCGGCCATTACTAATCTTAATATTGACGAAATGGAAGAAATATTAATCAAAAAAGCATTGAAAAAAAATCAAGGCAATATCTCATCTGCCGCCGAAGATCTTGGATTATCCAGAGCAGCTTTATACAGAAGAATGGAGAAATTCGGGTTATAAATAAAGATAAATTTCTATGAAAAATTACAAGAATATTTGGTTAATTTATTTTATTCTGACTGTATTAAGCGCTATTATCTCGTATCATTTTTTGATAACAGAAAGATGGATTAACGCGTTGTTATTTGCGTCGGTTAGTGTTATTTTTTTAATTTTAGCTCATGTTTCATTATCGAATCGAATTGTTAAAGCTGAGAAAATCATTGATGCTATCATTCAAAAAGATTTCTCATTATTCCCGAAAGAAGAAGGCTCAGAATTAATCACAAAAACAATAAAACTTTACTATCAAAGCAAAGAAGAAACGACAGCAATATCGTCTTACAAACTCCTATACGAAGGCATTCTAGATCAACTAGATACAGGAATAATGATATTATCAAAACAAGAAACAGAATGGATAATCTTTTATGCGAATCCTGCTTTTATTGATATTTTAGAAATCCCTAGGTACAATCTGTGGCAATTATATGAATCTAAAATCCCCGAGTTTTATAAGATTATCGAAGAAACAAATTATGAAAATTCGCAAGCGTTTTTTGATATTTCGATTAAGCAAAACAATAAGCAATCATTCTCATTAAGAACAAAACAAATTAAAAACCTACAACATCAATTTTACATTATTACGTTAGAATCTGTCCAAAAAATAATTGAGCAAAAGGAAAAACTAGCTTGGAATAATCTTATGAAAGTGATTTCTCACGAACTTCTGAATACCTTAACGCCCATTAATAGCCTTCTTCAGAATCTCGAATACATCAGCAAGCAAGATGTTGTAGACAAAGACGATCAAGAAGAAATGAAGGAAAGTCTGGCTATTATGAATTCTAAATCCAGACAACTTCTCAATTTTGTAGACGATTACCGCCAAGTTGCAGAACTACCAAAACCTATTCTTAAAAACATTTCTTTAAAAAGCATTGTAGAATCTGCTGTTAATTTTTTAAGACAAGAATTTGAAAATAAAAATATCAAAATCATTGTAGACCTTGAAGAACACCATGTTTTAGCAGATCAAAAAATGATAGAACGAAGTCTTATCAACCTATGTATCAATGCAATATTCGCTGTGTCTGAGCAGCAGGATAAGGTGATTAAGATTTTTATAAAATCTAAGAATAATAGAATTATTTTATCCGTAGAAGACAATGGATCTGGTATTACTCCAGAAATTAAAGACAAGATTTTTTTACCATTTTTCACGACCAGAAATAGCGGTTCTGGCATTGGATTAACACTCTCCAAAAGCATTATGGAAGCACATCGTGGTTATCTCAATTATCATCCATTAGCCGAAGGCAGTGCTTTCGAAATGTGGTTTTTACAGTAAAAAAACATCAATTATTCAGTCTTATTTTCGTTAATAAGCTGGACCATTTTGGCATTGAAAGAGCTTAGTTCTATTGTATTAAAAAAATCTAAATCTGCATTTTCGACTTCAATAAGTGCCTTTTGTAATACAATTCTGCCACTATCGGTCAATCTAATTATTTTTGCTCTTGTATCAGTTTCGTGTTCTTGTCTTGTTATAAAGTTTTTTTCCTCGAGCGTTCGTAATACCTTTGAGACCATCATTCTATCACTATTACTTTGGTTTGCAATATCAACTTGTGTAACGGCATTGCTTTGTTTAGAAAGCCAGCCTAACGTTGCCAAGAGTACAAATTGTGTATGTGTAAGATCTAATGGATCTAAAACTCTTTTTTGTTTTCGTTGCCAAAGCATCGTTACTTGTCCTAGTAAATAACCTGGACTATCATTTGGACTTTTAAAATGAAATTCAATGTCTTTATGCATAATTGTTATGAAGCATTTGTGATGATATGATGTCAAAATCATGTTGGTTAATTTCAAAAAAACCAAAACGAAAAGGATAACCCCAGCTTTTTTTATTTTGAATAAAATCTAACTCATCAATTAAAGGAATAATGGACACATCTTTAGACTGTTCAAACTCAATATTTCTTCTGGAAGGACAAAAATCTTCTGAAACCTGAAACTGGTAAATTTCATCATCTATGACTTTTCCCAAAGCTGTAAATTCTTGACATTTATCTGGTTTCCCCATTGTTTGTTTTCCGGAATAATATATGATAAAATCACCTTTTTTCATTCTCTTTAACGGCGAAATTTTTCCGTGACAAGCTTGTGCAATTCCTGCTTCTATTCCATTTTTTACATGATCTTTGGAGGCTACAATCACCCAATATTTTGTTTCTCGATTATTCATTTTCGATTATTTATTTTGTTCCAGAAATGTAATTATATAGCCGTCTGGGTCTTTTACCATAATTGTTTTACCAAAAGGAGTATTATTAATTTCTCCTAAAATAGCCACATCTTTTTCTAGTAAATTATTATGAAATTCTTCAATCTTCTTATCAATAGCAAACCAAAGAGAAACGCCAATTCCTAATTCTTTACCGTCTATATCACTCATAGGAGTTCTTATCGCAAAGCAAGCTTCATCTTTATTGTATTTAAAAATATAAGCACTTGGATTACTCATTTCGGATAACTCAAAGCCTAGTTTTTCGGTGTAGAAGATTTTTGAATTTTCTAAATTTCTTACTTGTAGCGATACAAAATCTAATTTTTTCATTGTATTAATATATTGTTGTTGCAAATATAGTATACTCGACAACAATAAGCAAAATGTTTTTAAATTTATTTAAAAAAGATTGATAAAATCAACGCAATGAGTGTTCTAATATGAATGTAAAAAAGAGAAATTCTATAATTTCTCTTTTTCTTTCGCTACATAAATTACTCCGAAATTGAAATATAAGTTTCTACTTCTGCCTCGTTGCCTTCGTTATAGTAGTTTTTTCCGTGAATTGTAAAATCTGCTTTGTAAGCGCGTTTTGTGTTTAATTCTTGATTGTCCCAAATTTCTAACCAAGTATTAAAAATAGCTTCAGGCATTTTCCCTTTAGAAATAAATTTTTGATATGTTGTAGCTTCAATAGTTAATCCTACAAATCCATCAGGAATACTATCTAAGGAACTTACTGGCAATCCTACAATTGTATCATAAAAACCCGTAAAATCACTTTCATAATTAGTGTAGACAGCGTAGATATCATCACTTATTTTATTTGGGATTTGTTTCTGAATGTCTTCTCCCCAGAATTTTTCCCATAAAATTTCGATGTCTTTAGCAGATTGACCATTCTCATTGGTTGTTCTAGTAGAAATCCCAACGATATAAAATGTTTGAATAATTAGATTGTTCATTATTTTTGATGTATTTGTTTGTTTAAAGAAAGTATAATCAAGTTATTATATTTCCTGTTATAATTGTACTGCAAACATAGAATACATTTGTGACAACACTATGTCAAGGGTATTTTTTTATATCAAATATTATAGAAAAACTATTTTTTTCATTCTAAATCTATAATTCTAAATAATCTTTAATTACATTAACTACCCCAAAATCATCATTGCAAGGCGCAGTAAAGGCTGCTACTGCTTTCACAGAAGCATGAGCATTGGACATTGCATAAGAATATTTTGATTCCTTGAGCATTTGTATATCATTCATATAATCGCCAAAACACATTGTCTGCTCGGGAGAGATTTCTAAAAGATTTTGTAAAATGGCAAGTGCATTTCCTTTGTTGATGTCTTTATTCATAATATCCAGCCAATATTCGCCAGAAACTACAACTTCTAGATTATAAGCTTCAAATTTTTTCAGAAAAGGATAGAGATTTTTTTCAGAACCTTCGGGGTGATACACTGCAATTTTGAAAGCATCATCTGCGATTTCCGCCGTCAGATCGTCCACTTTTTGATTTTCTGTGTAATATTTGGTAAAATATTGTACAAATGATTCATCATCACTTTCATAATAAGCTTTTTTCTTGGCAGATAAAACCGCTCTGGCTCCTGGAATTTCGCGTATTGTTTTGATAATATCAGTGATGAAATCGTGTGCTAATTTATCCGCAAAAAGTTCTTTATTTTTATAAACCACATAGGCGCCATTTTCTGCAATAAAAGCCATTTCATTTTCAA
This sequence comes from Chryseobacterium electrogenes, assembly GCF_053553015.1. Lineage (NCBI taxonomy): Bacteria > Pseudomonadati > Bacteroidota > Flavobacteriia > Flavobacteriales > Weeksellaceae > Chryseobacterium > Chryseobacterium electrogenes. The sequence continues at coordinate 940,180 of NZ_JBNPPB010000002.1, forward strand.
TCGCTTTGAAATATTGCGTTATGCCGGGCATCTGTCTGCCGCTAGCAGGCACAAAAAGGATATTTCTTTTTTTCAGTTCTTCATAGATAGCTGGGAAATCTGGACTTACCTCATATTGAGAATTGAGAAAAGTACCGTCCATATCTGTGACAATCAGTCTAATGTCTTTCATAAAAATAATTTTATTCAAATAATCTTGGTTTAATTATTTGATTAATGTCTTTGCCAAGAATTATCTGTGGTGGCAAATTCTCCAACAAAGATAGAAATATCCTTTTTATCGGACTTTATAATGCACAACCGAAAGACTTTTTAGAATTTCTGCGCTTTGTTCTGGCGTGATGTCGCGCTGTGGTTCTGCCAGCATTTCGTAACCAACCATAAATTTTTTGACTTCTGCATTCCTCAGCAAAGGCGGATAAAAATGCATGTGGAAATGCCATTCAGGATGCAGCTTTCCGTCTGTTGGTGATTGGTGAATGCCTGCCGAGTAAGGAAATGAAATATTAAAAAGATTATCATATTTAGTTGTTAAATCTTTTAAAATTTCTGCAAAAGATTCTTTTTCCTTTTCCGAAAACTGAAGCAAATTTTCAATTTTTCTTTTGCTTACAATCATGGTTTCGTAGGGCCAAACTGCCCAAAAAGGCACAAGGGCAACAAAATCATCATTTTCGAGAATAATTCTTTCGCCAGCTTCCAATTCTTTTTTCACATAATCTTCCAGAAGAGAGCGTCCGTTTTTATCAAAATATTTTTTGAGATTTTCCTGAGTTTTCAAAACATGAGACGGAATAGAAGATTGTGCCCAGATTTGCCCGTGCGGATGCGGATTGCTGCAACCCATCACGGCGCCTTTGTTCTCAAAAATCTGCACATGATTGATGTAATCTTCAGCGCCCAACTCTTCGTATTGCTGTTGCCAGATATCTACTACTTTTTTGATGTCGCCCAACTCCATTTCTGGCAGCGTAAGACTGTGATTATCAGAGAAACAAATCACTTTATTGATACCTCGCTCTGGTTTCAAAGCAAAAAAATCAGATGGATTCTCCTCAAATATGACATCATCTTTCATCAAAGAACCGAAATCATTATTAAAAACGAAAACGCCTTTGTAATCTGGATTTTTATCACCATTCACACGAACATTTCCCGAGCATAAATAACAATCTGGATCGTGCGCAGGCAGTTGTTCTTCGGTTACTTTTTCGGTTTGTCCTTGCCATGGTCGGTTGGCTCTTTGCGGCGAAACCAAAATCCACTCATCCAAAAGTGGATTGTACCTTCTGTGCGGATGCTGTTTTTGGTTAAATGCTGACTTCATTGCTTTTATATTCATGGATTCCGTCTGATATTTTCACGTGATAAACCTTCATATCGATGTCAAAATCAGCTCTATATTTTGTGCTTACTTTCTCTATTACTTCCTCTACATTTTCGTCTTTTATAAGGTTGATGCTACAGCCACCAAAGCCACCGCCCATCATTCTTGCGCCCAAAACGCCGTTTTCCTTCAAGGTTTCTTCAACCAAAAAATCAATTTCTTCACAGCTGACCTCAAATTCTGTAGAAAGACCAGAATGTGTTTCAATCAAAAGCTTGCCCAAAAGTTCTACATTACCTTCTGATAAAGCTTTGGCAGCATTTTCCACCCTTTTAGTTTCATTTAAAATATACAAACATCTTTTGTAAGACGTCTCTCCTATTTCGGTTCTCACTTCATCCAGCATTTCAACACTGAAATCCCTGAATTTTTCGATCTGAGGAAACTTTTCCCACAAGATTTTTTTGCCATGATCTACGTCTTTTCGCCTGTCATTGTAGCCGGAAGTCAAATGGGTGTGCTTCACACAACTGTCGAAAAGTACTAGGCTGTAACCGTCTATATTGGCATCAAAATATTGATGATCCAGTGAGTTACAATCCAGCATAATCACTTTATGTTCCTTTCCAAAAACGGAAGCAAACTGATCCATAATGCCACATTTTACACCCACGAATGTATGTTCTGATTTCTGACCAATGACCGCCAAATCTTTTTTGGATAAATTTAAATCAAAAATCTGGTTGAGAATATAAGCAAATCCACATTCCAAAGCTGCGGAAGACGACAAGCCCGATCCCATCGGAATATTGCTACTAAAGGCTATTTGCAAACCACCAATCGCTTTGCCACTTTCCTGAATCGCATTGAAAACCCCCAACAAATAATTAACCCAAATCTGCGAAACGGGTGTCTGCTTTTCGGTAACATTAAAACTAAAAGAATCGTTAAAATCTTTGGCAAAAAAAGTGCAAATTTCAGAATCTTCCAGTTTTTTGACAGCAAAGCAAATATTTTTATCAATAGCAGCAGGAAGTACAAATCCATCGCTGTAATCTACGTGCTCGCCGATAATATTGATCCTTCCAGGCGCCAGAAAAAAATAATCTGGCTCGGAATGAAACGCTTCCTGAAACGCTTTTTTTGTTTGATTGATTAATTTCTCCTGCATAAGTGACTGCAATTTATGTTTTTTTTAGATAAATTTTGACTAAAGTCTATTTAAATTATTGACATTAAAAACGGGCTAAAGCCCGCTCTTATTGATATTTTCCGGTTATCTAGAAAATATAGTTTTGTTTCTTTAAAGTTTTTAGCTTCCCAAATTAGAAATTACTTTCTTTTCATTACTTTTTTAGCGGCTGCAACAATGTCATTAGCCGTTAAACCATACTTTTCCATAAGCTGATCTGGCGTTCCACTTTCTCCAAAACTATCATTGACAGCAACATATTCTTGCGGTGCCAGATGTTCTGTGATGAGAAGTTGTGCTACGCTATCGCCCAAACCGCCCAATCTGTTGTGTTCCTCCGCGGTTACCACACATCCAGTTTTTTTAACTGAGTTGAGTATCGCTTCAGAATCCAAAGGTTTGATGGTGTGAATGTTAATTATTTCCGCATCAATTCCCTGCTCTTCTAAAATTTCGCCAGCTTTGATGGCTTCCCAAACCAAATGTCCGGTTGCTACAATAGTTACGTCTTTTCCTTCGTTTACCATCCAGGCTTTTCCGATTTCGAAATTCTGATTTTCATCTGTAAAAACAGGAATTACAGGACGTCCAAATCTTAAATAAACAGGACCTTCGTAATCTGCGATGGCAATGGTTGCGGCTTTGGTTTGATTGTAATCGCAAGTGTTGATGACCGTCATCCCGGGAAGCATTTTCATCAATCCAATATCTTCCAGAATTTGGTGTGTAGCGCCATCTTCGCCTAAAGTAAGTCCGGCATGTGAGGCACAAATTTTAACATTTTTATCAGAATAAGCCACAGACTGGCGAATCTGGTCGTAAACTCTGCCTGTAGAAAAATTGGCAAAAGTTCCCGTAAAAGGAATCTTACCTTCGGTTGCCAAACCAGCTGCGACACCAATCATATTGGCTTCTGCAATTCCGATTTGGAAAAATCTTTCTGGTGCTTTTTCTATAAATTTCTCCATTTTGAGCGACCCAATAAGGTCGGCGCACAATGCCACGACATCGGGATTTTTGTCTGCCAATTCGGCAAGACCAGCGCCGAAGCCGCTTCTAGTATCTTTACTTTCTGTGTATGTATATTTTTTCATTTGATTAATTATTGATGGTTTTGAACGCTGAAAATATTTTTCGCCCGCAAAGGCGCTTCGCTCAGCTAAGAAATTTAATCTTGTGACTTAAACGATAATTGACTTTTTTGGAACAGCGAATCTCTCACAGCCCGACCTGAGTGGAGCTCGTTTTCTTTTTTTGTCCTTCGACTTCGCTCAGGATGACAAAAAAGAAAACAGCGGGAACGGAGGGCGGATAAAGCTGCCCAAATTATTCTCAGTTTAATAATCGCCTAAGGTTTCTTCTAGTTGGTTTAGTGCTGTTTGTAGTTGTTCATTATTCGGGGCTTTTCCGTGCCATGCGTGGCTTCCCATCATATAATCTACGCCGTGACCCATTCCAGTTTTTAGCAAAATACAAATCGGCTGACCTTTGCCCGTGAGCGATTTAGCCTCGTCCAAAGCATTGACAATTTCTTGCATGTCGTTACCATTTTCTACCTCAATTACTTTCCAGTCGAAAGCTTCGAATTTGGTTTTAAGGTTGCCTAAAGAAAGCACTTTGGATGTCGGTCCGTCAATCTGCTGACCGTTATAATCTACGGTTGCAATCAAATCTGTCTAAAATCCATTGTTCTCTAATTCGTGGAAGTCCTTTTTCGATATTAATTTCAGAATTTTCATCGGTGTACGGTCCTGAAGTATCGTAAATTGTGACTGGTGGATTTTCTTCAATTTTTCCATTAGTTAATTTTGTTGGACTTAGCTGTATTTCGCGCATCGCTACTTTGATGGGATGAATTAGTCCTTCTACATAAATTTTTGTCGAGTTCGGGAACGGTGAACGCGTGATTGAATGTGCCATAAATATTGGTTTTAATGCCTAAATATTAACCGCCTTGAGTAGCAGTAATGATTAAAATAGAATCGTTGTTGTGGAGAATTGTTGCCGCCCAGATTGATTGCGGAATAATACGATTGTTGATAGCTACAGCAATACCTTTGGTCTTGCCAGGTACTTCTATAGCTAATAATGCCTCCAGGTTGTCGGGAAGTGTATCGAAAGTTTTTTTAGTGTGATTGATTGTGAGTTCCATTCCTAAATTTTTTAAAGCACTTTAGGAATGCCTCAGCATTGTACAATAGAATGTACAGCAAAGTCATCTCACTTTTCCCTACGCTAGTATGATCTAGAAATCAGGTTCAAAGGGTAAATTCTCAGCCCGCTTTTCAGCAGACACCCCTAAAGTATGAGGCGAAGGTAATTATTTTTCTAGAATATGCAAAAAAAATCATGAATGTTTTTGATTATTTATAGTTACTCAATAGTTATAAATAGTCATGATTACAAATAATTCTAAATCTTTTTTAATAGACAAAAAAACTATATAATTCACATAATTACAAACCATTAGCTTTAACCCCCTAATGATTTTATCACAAAAATTATTTTTATTTTTATAAAAAAATGCCTCTAAAAAATGTTTAATTTTCCAGAGGCATCTCATTGGTTAAAAATATTTTCAAAAAAATTAATGTTTAGTTTTAAATAAAAAATAATTTGTTATTTAGAATATGATGGCATCATTGGATTGCTAATTACAGAACATTTTCTTACTTCTATGGCTGTAGTTGCTATATTATTTGTAGTATCTGTATCCGTTATCTGATCAGAATCTACTGTTGAGACCATTTTAAAAGACTTATTAGTGCCAATTCCCTTTTTGAAATATTGACCTGTAATGGTAACAATTCCTGATTTTCCCGCTAGTAAACCTACTGTTCCGGAAATTTCATTAGATGAAAAATTAGATGTTGGAAGATCAGAATTAGTAAAATTACTATTATAGGAAACTCCTGTAATTTTGAATTTAGAAAAATCTACCAAATTATTATTTCCATCAACGACTCTCGACTTATAAGAAATTCTATTTAATGAGGTGTTAGAATCATTGGTCACTTCAACTTTAAATGTGACATTGCTAGAGTTTTCGTTGCAAGTAAAGTAACTATCTGAGCGGCTGTCAACCCTTAAGTTACCTGGAGTGGTAAGAATAATATTCCTAATCTCCTGAAAATTAAAACCTCCACCGGTAGATGCGGAAAAACCAAGCTTCAAGTTGCTAGGTATTGGATACTTTGCAGAATCCAACGTATAATTCATTACTTCGGTAAAAGTAATTTGGTTTTCTTTCCTCCATCTAACAGCAATGTTATAATTGGCACCTGACTTGGTAATGATAATCTGTACTCTTCTATAAAAAGTATTATCCGCAGGTCTTGTCAAAGAAATTGTATTATAATCTATTTCATTTCGTTGACGTATTTCATTAGCAGTCCCTGATTGATTACCTAGCGGACTACTTGTAAGGTAATTAGTAGAAGGAGTAGAATTGGTAGGTCCTCGTAAAACAAAAGCATTTGGCAACATACCATTTACCAATGGTGATGCAGAGCCATTTCTATTTTCTAAGTTATTTGCATAGTTACCATACGCATCTAGTCCTAGCCCTATATATCCACCTGATAATCCTGTTGTGCCCGCAGGATTACTGTATGTAGCATATCCTAAAGAGCCACCATAGCCACCAAGTTTGAAATTTGCTTCTGAAACCGAAGCATCAAATAAATAAACGCAAAGCCCATCTGCACCATAATAGCCATCGTTAACATTTCGCCAACTTTTATATTCAAAATCTGCAATAACTCCAACGGTTGTCGGAAATCCCTGCATAACATACATATAACCTTTTTGATTAGTAGATGCTTCTGTTAACCTTAGATAACCAGAACCATTGGGATCCGCTCCTCTTGCTGCTGTTAGATATGCATTATCACCAATTTTTAGTCCTGCAGTATCACGAGTTGTAAGAGAATTTGTAATCGTAAACTGTCCATACAAAGAACAATAACTTCCTACAATAGATGCCAAAAGAAGTCCACGAGAAATAGTAGATATTTTTATCATCCTCAATTATTTTACTACAAAAACAATATTCATAAAACTTGCATCTGTTGCGTTATTGCTTACGTTATAAGTCATTTGCCCATTGGCATCAACAGCTACACTCGTAAAGACATTAGTATCATAGTAAGTAATATAATATTCAAGATCATTTTTACCAACTACAGGGATTTTACCAGCAGCTCCAGAACTTGAAACTTGAGGTGTATTAAACTGCGTATAATACAGTTGATAAAGATCCTTAGTTTTTGCGCCTAAGGTTGTTGTATCAAAAAGGATAGATGGCATGTAAAAAAACTTCGGCATATTAAAATTTATCCATTTTGAAATTGAACTATTATAATAGTAAAATCCAGGTGTAGTAATATTAGAAGTTTTAGAAGTAGCTGATGAAGGTATAGCAGTAACATAGACTACAGTCGAGTTTTGAGGAGTATCATACTGACTATCCTTTGCTGCTAAGTCTGATCCCGAAATTCTCAAGGTCAATAAGCCTTCAGCTTGTGAATTATTAGAAGATTTACTAATATCCAATGTAGCACTTGGTGTATTAGTATTGATACCAACTTGCGCATTAAGATATTGACTGCAACAAAAAATTGCAGGTAAAACGATCATTTTTGTGATTTTTGTTTTCATTTAATAATAAAATAATTAATTTTACTAAAATAGGAATTTCCACTATATAATTACTATAAATTACGATTTTAAAAATAAAAGTCATTTATTTTACTTAAAATTAGAAATAATAACCCGCATTAATTTATAATAAAGCTTTAATATACTATAGAATTGTAATTATAGAATAAATACTTAATACATTAAAGCCCTCACCTACTTTTTCAATTTCATAAGTTTATTTTTGTAATTTGGTCCTATAAAAAGCAAATAATGCGTCTTCTATTTTCTAAAAACCATCAATTTTTTTAAAGAAAAATAAAATAACGAAATGAAACAAAAAATCTACTTAATATTAATATTATTAATTCATTTTCAAGCGTTTGCACAGAGTCAAAGATTTATTTACGAATATAATTTCAAGCCTGATTCTCTTAATAAGCAAAATGTTTTAAAAGAAATCATGAACTTAGATATCAATCCAGACGGTTCCGTTTTTTATAGTCAATTATTATTAGATCGAGATTCTGTAATGTCTGCACAAATTGAAAAAAGTAAAGGTTCTGGAACTATTTACTTAGACAGTAGAAATATAAAAAAAAGTGCAGCTAACTTTGACGTTTCTAAGAAATATCCAACATTAGAAACTAAGTTTCGTACTTCTTTCAATGCTTTAGATCTTGTGGTTGTAGATGACAAAAAAATAGATTGGATAATTCTCCCCGAAACTAAGATTATAGAAGGCTATAAAGTCCAAAAAGCAACCGCCAATTATGTAGGAAGACATTGGACGGCTTGGTTTGCAAGCGACATCCAATTACAAGATGGTCCTTATAAATTTTGTGGGTTACCTGGCTTAATTCTTAGTGTAGAGGATGAAGAAGGAGATCATAATTTCAATATTGTAGGGATAAAAAACCAATATAATAGAACGTTACGTCCAAATTCTAAAGAGATTATTGTTAGTCCAAAAAAATTCAACCAACTTTGGAATGAATATAAAACAGATCCTGCCAAAAATATAAAGTTAATCCATGGAAGCTCACAGATGGCTGATACAATACTTTTTAATTCTAATACGGGAAATCCTATGAGCAAGCAAGAACTGATTAAGAATAAAGAAGAAGGCGACAAAAAGTATTTTAAATATAATAATAATTTTATAGAACGATCTCTTTACAAATAGACATACTTTCCTTTTATTAATAAAAAAATCATCAAAAGATGTAACACTTTTATCAGTATAATTGTCTTTTTCATAAATTGAAAACAATGAAAAAAATAATTATCTCTTTTTTATTCCTATTTTCTTTAATCTCTTTTGGTCAAAAAATTATTTCCAATGACATTAGTAATTTTTGGAAAGCTTACGACAAGATCATTGTAGAAAAAGACTCTATAAAACAATTAGAATTAATAAAAACCTTATATATTGATAAAGGAACTCCCGGATTATCAGGAATAATGAAAGCAAGACGATATACTGCAGAAGAATATATCTATGCTATTAATCATTATCCTAAATTTTGGAATTCTGTAAGAAACAACACTCTTAAGCATAAACAGTTTTCTAAAGAAATTAATGATGGCGTAAAAAAGCTTAAAAACATTTATCCAGAATTGAAACCTGTCAATATTTATTTTGAAATCGGTATATTAAGAACTGGAGGTACAACAATTGACGGAATGTTATTAATTGGAAGCGAAGTTGCCCTAACAAATCAATCTGTAATTACTCAAGAATTTGACACACGTTATCCGCATTTAAGACCATACTTCGATACCAATCCTATCAAAGACGTTGCATTTCTCAACGTTCATGAATATATCCATACACAACAAAAGGAAACGATAGGAAACTCTCTTTTATCACAAACTATAATGGAAGGTGTTGCCGAATTTTTAGCAGAAATTACTTTAAGTAAAAAATCACCAAATCCTCAAATAGAATTTGGCTATAAAAATGAAGAAAAAATAAAGCAGGAATATGAAAAAGAAATGTTCTCACCAGACATTTATAATTGGTTAATGAATAGTTCTAATAATCAATTCGAGATGAGAGATTTGGGATATTTTGTAGGTTATGCAATTTGTAAAAAATATTACGATCAATCTTTAGACAAAAAACAAGCAGTTAAAGAAATGATAGAGCTTGATTATAATGATGAGAATGCATTAATCAACTTTGTCCAAAAAACAAAATATTTTGACAAACCACTCTCAATCTATAAATCCGAATATGAACTTAAAAGACCAAAAATCATTAGCATAATGCCTATAGAAAATGGTAGTCAAAATGTAAATCCGAACATAAAGACATTTACACTTTTATTTTCGGAAGAAATGAATCCTAATTTTAGAAATTTTGATTTTGGTCCTTTAGGAGAAGATTATGCGTTAAGAATAACAAAAGTTATTGGGTTTTCTGAAGATCGAAAATCTTTTACCTTTGAAACCAATCTTCAACCAGACAAACAATATCAACTCGTTGTCAATTTTGGATTTAGATCAACTAAAATGTACAATCTTATTCCATTTTTAATTGATTTTAAAACCTTTAATTAGTGACTTGACAAACTGTATAATCATTTATATTAATCTAATCAACTTCTATAGATGAGAGATTTACTAAATTAATCCCAGTACATGAACCTAAAACCAACAAAAGCTCTCAGATCTGAGAGCTTTTGTTTTAAGAAAATATTTGATAATATTATTTAGCGTCTGCGATGAAGAAATCATCAGCATTTTCTGAAATAGGAACATATAATCTCTCCCATTTTTTGCTATTTACCATATCCCAGCTATGTCCTTTACCAACAAGATCTTCTGCTAATAAAATAGTACCTGGTGTAATCATAAAGGTAGAACCATCGCTTACTTTAAATTTGATATTACCTTTCAATGTAATAACATATTGTCTTCTAGGAGCTGGATGCGCGTTCTTCTCCCACTCTTCTGTCTTGTTACTCAACCAGAAAGTTGTCGTATTCATGTGCTTAAGCGTTGGGATTTTTCCTTTTTCGAAAGTACATGTACCATCAGGATTGTTAATCAATCTTACTGCTGGAATAAATTCATTAGACTCTTCGGCAGTTACACTAACATTTTTGTGATTTTTTTGTTGCGCATTCATATGTCCAAAAGTACTTAATACTAACACAAGACTCAAACCTTTAAGTAGATTTTTCATTTTAATTTAATTTAATTTTAATTGTAAACTGTATCGTGAACCATCATTTTATCAAAAAATGGTTTATATTTTTTAACCAAAGCCAGATGCTCGGGAAGTTGCCCATAAGCTTCTAGATCTTCTAGACTGTCAAACTCCATATATACACTATAGGTAAAGCTATTGTCCAAAACGGCTCTTGGAGTGGAGTTAGCTGGTTTGCCATAACGAAGATTTTTCTGATAAGGCAATTTCTTAAGACCTTCAAAGAAGTTTTGAAATTCTTTCACTTCCGATTCTGAAAGATCTTTCTTAAGCCAAAATAATAAATAGTGACTGTAGACTTTATGCTCTTTAGGCGGATTTAACTTAGGTGCAACAGCAGCAAATAGACTTCCTGAGACCATTATCAATGCCGATACCAGCATTGTGCGAAATAAAATTTTTCTTCTTTCCATTGTTAATATTTTAGTTAAAATCAATTCTATATTTCAGAACAAACTGCCATTTTCTATCAGAAGCAATCCCGTTATTATTGGCATCATTAGTATATACAGGTCTATTCTGAGCATCAAAAGTTAATCTAGAAGACATCCCATTCATTAATAATGAAACACCTGCATCATAGACCACAGCATTATCTTTAAGCCCTTGTAGATTAGACAATTGGACGCCAACAGCTGGCTGTAACTGCAAATCTTTTTTGTCTTTGTTAAAGTAAGGTAACGTACCTCCTAACTGCATATAATAAGTATTACCTGTCCCGATAACTGGCATTGCATTTCCTGCACCATTAAGGCTAGCTTGAGAAGCGTTAACAGAAGTTGCCGGATTATTAGTCCCTACATAACGGATATAATTAGGACCATAATCATTATGCATCGTCATAGCGTAAGCTCTTATGGAAGTTCCTTTATCTTTATTAAGTGGCGCATCATAGAATAGATCTACCGCAACGCTCTTCATATCATCATTAATGGTATTTTTGTTAACATCCTGATGCCACATTGCATTGTGGATATAATCGAATCCCGCACCCAAGCTCAACACACTCTTTTTCCCTACGTAAGTCCCAGAATTAAAAGGGCTCGAGATATTTTCTTTATCTAAGAATGCATATCTGAAATACCCAGAAAAGTCTTTGTTAGGTGCATTTTTACTAAAGCTTGCAACATTAAGTTTAGGATCAGAAGTCGCCATCGTATAAGGATTAGCTAATACCAATCGGTAGTCAAATTTCCCTAATTGACCTTTTACATAAGCGCCAAGCTCTCTTACGGTGTAATCTGTAGCGCCTGCATTAGATGTTGCATAAGCTGGCAAATCATATAATAAAGTATTTAGCGGGCCTGTCGTAAATCTTGATAAACCTCTCCATGTAGAACGTCCCGCACCAAAAGCAATCTTATCACTGAAAGAGTACTCTGCATAAGCATCCAAAAGATCAAAATAATTACTTCCTTTGGCGTTAAGGTTAACGTTAGTCGTACCACCTTGCAAAACAAACATCAATTTTTCTGTAGGCTTATAAGTCATTTTTACTCTAACTCTACGCAGAGATAGATCAGATGACTGGGATTCTGCTTGATTATTAATAAGACTTCCAGGATTAAGTTGTGTATATCTTGCCCACAATTCTGCATATCCGCTTAGAGAAATATACCTTGTATGTTGATCATTAAGATAATGAGTTAAAGGTGGATTATTAAAATCATTTTTTTTCTGTGCTTGCGCTTCTACTTTGGAGTTTAAACCCAAAACTGATAATACTATAAGCCCGAGTTTAAAGGATGATTTGTTCATAATGTCGTTCGTTTTGATGGGACAAAAGTAGCCTCGAAAAACAAAGAACGTCGTTAGAAAACTATTAGAAATTCTTTAGAAAACTATTAAAAATACTAATGATGCTCCTTAAAATAAAAATATAAAATACCTTTGTCAAGAATTTAAATATCCGCCCACAATCAATATTGTAACCGCTCATATTTAATCTAAATATTAGATAGTTTTCTGATGAAAGTTTTAATTATAGAAGATAATGCCCGTGTATCTGCCCTTCTAAAAAGAGGCCTAGAGAGTCAAGGCTACCAGATTTATATTTCGGAAGATGCAGAAGATGCATTGGTAATGGTGGACAAAATTATTTTTGATCTCGTAATCACCGATATCATGCTTCCCGAAATGAACGGCATACAATTAAGTAAAATCATAAAAACAAAACATCCAGAACTACCTATCATTATGCTAACGGCTCTAGGAACTATTGATGAGAAGATAGAAGGCTTTGATGCTGGTGCGGATGATTATATGGTAAAACCTTTTGAAATAAGAGAATTATACGCCCGTATAAAAGCTGTTTTATTAAGAAAATCATCAACGTCCAAGAAAAATGAGCTCTCCGACGAAATAGAATACAGAAATCTTAAAATAAACAAGAAAACAAATCGGGTTTTTCGCAATAACAAAGAGATTATTCTTACGCCTAAAGAGTTCAAACTTTTATTTTTCCTGATGACCAATTCTGACAGGGTTCTTAATCGGGAAGAAATAGCAGAAAACGTCTGGGGCAATCATTTTGATACAGGAACTAATTATATAGACGTCTACATTGCCTATCTGAGAAAGAAAATCGATAAAGATTTTGACGAAAAACTAATCCATACAAAACCCGGAATGGGATTTATTTTCACGCATCAATTATGAAAATAGCTACCAGAACAGCCCTTAATTATGCCATTCTTACGGCTGGGATTCTTTTTGTTTTTGCCTACGTCTTATATTTTGTATCGGAGAAAAATAGAGAAGACGAGTTTAATGATCGTCTGGGTTACAAAATCATTTGGAGATCCGAGTTTATCTTTGATGCTAAAATAGATTCTTTAAAAATCCGAGAACTTCATGAGCGCAACAAAAGGCTCTTAAACGAAGCAGACATTAGTGTCTATAACAGCAAAAAAGAATTGATATTTACCGATATCAAAGCTTCTAAAAAAAACCAATATTACTTAGATCAATTAATCAAAAAGAATAAGAAAAAAATAACTTGGCAGGTAAAGGATCGTCAGTATATGGCTTTTACCTATGAATTTGAGAATCAAAACTTTTACATCATCGGCAGTGCAATAGACATTACGGGAAAGGCTCATATTGCCGAATTTAAAAAAGATATTATCATCATTTATATTATTTCTATTTTGATTATTTTCGTCATAGGATTCTTATTTTCATATTATACTTTAAAGCCATTAAAAGATATTATTATTCAGATTAGGGATATCTCAGAACATAATCTTAACAAAAGATTAGTCGTGCCAAAGGCTAAAGATGAAATTTATGAATTGACAGAGACATTTAATTCAACTTTTAATCGATTAGAAAAATCCTTCAATCATCACAAGCAATTTGTCACCACTATTTCTCACGAGTTCCGTACGCCTCTTTCTATCCTGATTGCTGAGCTAGAATTGGCTAAAGAGCTTAATGTGACGCTTGATGATTATAAAATATCTATTGATAATGCTTTGCAAGATGCCAATCAAGCATCACAATTATCAACGGCCTTATTAGATTTTGCAAGAGCAAGTTATGATGTGTCTCAAATTAGCTTTGTGGATGTCCGCTTGGACGAAGTGTTAGCAGATGCCAAAGTAGCTCTACTTCAGAAGAATACAAGTTATAAAGTAGGCATTAATTATATGGATGCAGATGCCGACAAAGACGAGAGTAATTATGATTTTAAAGGAAATCCTTACTTGTTACAGATTGCTTTTCTAAACCTAATGGAAAATGCCTGCAAATACTCTTCTGATAACTATTGCAACGTAGAAATCGAAGCGCAGAATGACACTTTAGAAATCCGCTTTATAGACCATGGCATTGGCATCCCAGAGGGAGATCATGCAAAAATATTCGATTTGTTTTATCGTGGTAATAATAAAAGTTATGAGAAAGGAAATGGCATTGGTCTATCTATCGTCAAAAGAATTATTGAAATTCATAATGGTAAAATTAGCATTGACTCTCAAGTGAATAAAGGCACTGTTTTTAATGTCAAATTCTCTTTCTAAACACTTACTTTAAGTTAATTCTGATTCTCTTATCAACAAGATAATCTAGCAGTTATAAGCAGTAAGGCACTTAAAATAGATCTTATATATACTAAGGTGCTACAAAAGCTCCTCTGGTACTGCAATATTATTTTTTTTCATAAAGTCAATTAAAGAATTGTATTTGGACTCATACTGTGTCCCACCACATTGATCCGATATACTGCAAATATCAGAAGGTTTTATACCCAAAATAGTTGATATTTTAGTTAAAATATCCAGATTGATTTTGACTTTTGAGTTTTCTATATCCGAGTAAGACTTTTGAGAAATCCCCATCTCGAAAGCCATATATTCTTGGGTTAAATCTTTATCCCTTCTTATTTTCCTGATGTTTCCGCTGCACAATTTCATGATTTATGATTTTAGTAGTTTTCAGTATATTTTAGAAGTAAATCTAATAGTATCTGACAAAGTTACCAAATACCTTTGTGAAAATATAAAAAACTTTACTATGATATTTATTTCTGTAAAGAGCGCTTTATAAAGCCTCTTAGCGAAATAGCATCATTTTTCACATCAAAACGTAATTATGGAAACACAAAAATTTCAGTATGACAATAATATTGTCAAGGCATTTCTCTATGCAACTGTTACATTTGGAGTCATTGGTTTTATTTTAGGGCTCACAGCGGCTCTAATGTTATTTTATCCAGAATTGCCAGAATTTTTATTCGGGACAGATGATACTACAATCCAGAGTTTAAGAAGCGGTAATATCCAAGGATTAATTAGTACACAAGGCGCAATGGGCTTTGGTAGAATTAGGATGCTTCATACAAGTGCTGTTATTTTTGCATTTGTATGTAATTCTTTTTTCTGTGGTGCTTATTATAGTATGCAGCGACTTCTGAAAACCAGAATGTATAGTGATACCCTATCTTGGATTCACTTCTGGACTTGGCAGATTATGATTATTGTAGTTGTTATTACATTTTTGATGGGGATTAATACCTCAAAAGAGTATGCTGAGCACGAGTGGCCAATAGATATTTTGATTACCGTATCATGGGTAATTTTCGGAATTAATATGTTCGGAACCATTATGAAACGTAGAGTGCGACATCTTTATGTTGCCATCTGGTTCTTTATTGGGACATGGATTGCTGTAGCAGTGCTTCATATCTTCAACAACTTAGAAGTTCCGTTGTCATTTACCAGCTGGAAATCCTACTCTGCTTACGCCGGTGTAAAAGATGCCTTGGTACAATGGTGGTATGGTCATAATGCCGTTGCATTTGTATTAACAACGCCTGTATTGGGATTAATGTATTATTTCTTACCAAAAGCTGCCAACCGTCCTGTATTTTCATATAAACTTTCTATCATCCACTTTTGGTCATTAATATTTGTCTATCTATGGGCAGGACCACACCATTTGCAATATACATCTTTACCAGCGTGGGTTCAGGCTGTAGGGACAGGCTTCTCTATTATGCTTATAGCGCCGTCTTGGGGAGGAATGCTTAATGGCTTACTTACCTTGAGAGGAGCTTGGGACAAAGTGAGAGAAGAGCCTATTCTTAAGTTTTTTGTCGTAGCTGTTACTTGTTATGGTATGGCAACTTTTGAAGGACCATTGCTAGCCACAAAATCTCTTAACAAAATAGGACACTATACCGACTGGGTGATTGGTCACGTACATCTAGGTGCATTAGGTTGGAATGGATTTATGGCATTTGGGGTAATTTATTACTTAGTACCTGTAATGTGGAGAACAGAGATGTGGTCTAAAAAACTCGCTAACTGGCATTTTTGGTTAGGAACTTTTGGTATTATTTTCTATGCAGTACCAATGTATATTGCAGGCTTTACACAGGGATTAATGTGGAAACAATTCAACCCAGATGGGACTTTAGTTAACAAAAACTGGCTAGATACCGTTATCGCAATTCTTCCTTATTTCAAAATGAGATTTCTAGGTGGTCTATTCTATCTTGGAGGTGCTATCTTAATGGTCATCAATATTTATAAAACAATAAAAGTTGGATCTTTTCAAAAAAATGTACCAGCAGAAGCTATGCCTTTAGCTAAAATTGATGCATCAAGAAGACAAGGAGAAGGCATCCACTTATGGATAGAAAGAACCCCTCATGTACTATCAGTTTTAGCCTTTATCGCCATTGCTATTGGTGGATTAGTAGAGATTATCCCTACTCTAACAGTAAAAAGTAATCTACCAGAGATATCATCTGTAAAGCCTTATTCTCCACTCGAGCTAGAAGGTAGAGATCTTTATATAAGAGAAGGTTGCAACTCATGTCACTCTCAGATGATTAGACCTTTCCGTGATGAGGTTGTAAGATTTGATGGAAAAAATGGTCAATATTCTAAAGCAGGAGAATTTGTATACGACAGACCATTCTTATGGGGGTCTAAGAGAACTGGTCCAGATCTACATAGACAAGGACAAAGAAACCCAGATGCATGGCACTTTAAGCATATGTATAACCCAAGAGTAACCTCTGCAGGATCTATTATGCCACGCTTCCCTTGGCTTATTACCAATCAACTGGATCGATCTCAAATGGTTGATAAGATAAAGCTTATGAAAAATAGTTTTGATGTTCCTTACACAAAATCTCAGATAGACTCTGCAGATCAATGGGCTAACAACCAGTCCAAAGCGATTGTACAAAGAATTTTCTCTGAAGCACCAGATCTTAAAGAACAAGTAGAGGCTGAGAAAAAAGCAAAAGGAAATGCCTTTATACCAATTGAGCAAAGAGAAATCATTGCCATGATTGCCTACTTACAAAGATTGGGAACTGATATCAAAACAACAGATATCAAAACCGCAAATCTTAAATAATTAATATTGAAATCTTAACTCACATGAAAACGAGAATCCCAATTTCCATTTACATCGTTGTTGCATTAATTTCTATATTTATAGTCTTCGAAATGATTGATGAAACCAATTATCTTCGCTCACCATTTTTCTGGGGATTAACTGTTATCGTAATGCTTCTTATATTGATAATGAATGCCATTGGTGATCTGGTAGAAAATGCTAATTTCAAGCTATTAAGCGACGAAGAAAAGCAACAATATTTAAAAGACAAAGCAATACCTTACTATAAAAAAATATGGAATTCTGCCGTTAAAAAGCAGTCTGTAACAGAAGAAAAAGAAATTCTTATAGACCATGGTTTTGACGGAATTACAGAACTTGATAATGCTTTACCTAAGTGGTGGCTAGGCTTATTTTACTTTACCATTGCATCTTGTGTCGTTTATTTAGTTGCATTTTCATTTACCGATTATGCTGATCCAGATGTAGAATATATAAATGAATCTAAACTTCAATTGGCTTCTATCAAGGATTATGAGAAGATAGCACCACCAATCGATATAGAAACAGCAGTCTATAATGCCGAAAATATTGCAGAAGGCGAGGAGATTTTTAAAACCAACTGTGTCTCTTGCCATGCAGAATCAGGTAAAGGCGGTATTGGCCCCAACTTAACGGACAAAGAATGGATTAATATCCGAGAAAAAAGCCTTTTCAAAAATATATTCTGGATGCTAGAAAATGGCTCTCCTAATAATCCCACCATGCGACCTTTTATCAAAGATGGTACGATTACAGGTAAAGATGCAGAGAAAGTTGCTGCTTACATCTATCATATTAATCAAGAAAAAGATCCAATTACGGTAGAGAAAGGTGGCGCGGCACCGCAAGGTGAAGAAGCACACTGGGAAGAGCAATAATACATAAAGAAACCAAATATCATTTCCATTATAATGTCACTAGAATTTGTCTAAGTTTTTTACTTAGGCAAATTCTTCTTTTAGTGCTGGTATATAATACAAAGAATTGCTACTCGTATTAGTATATACACCTTTTGGCTTATTTTATTTTCCTGATTAGCATATCACTTTTAGCATTACTTTATTAATAAGGAAAAGTACCTTTTGTTAGACTTAGTTGTTAGTTTACTTTATATTAACCATAATCTTTATTGTTTTGTATAAAAATAGTAAAGGATATTTATAAAATATTATTAAAATTAAATCAATATAATTTTGATATTAACAAGAATATGGTTTTCCGTAAAATAGATTGATAATTAATTTTTATATTTGACGCTATTTAATTTTACGACAAGCTGATATAAATTTGATTGACGCAATGCGTAAATTTGAACGTTAGCAGAAATATTTACAAAATGACAATAATTTATTCAAACAAAGTAAATTACTTACTTATATTTTTAATATTAGCTCTTCTTTATTGCGATATCATTATAAAAGATGTTTTATTAACAGATGATTTGGGAAGAGTCTTTGATCCTTTATTTGGGACTAAAAATTATAATTTTTTTTCTTTTATATCAAATTTTATTGACCAAGAAACAATGACATCTAGACCTGTTTCAGGTTTTTTTTATGGATTTACTTTATACTTAACTCAATTTAACATCAATTTCTACTATATCAATTTTTTATTCTTTTTACTGTCTACTTATTCAGTTTACAATCTAACACTAAGAATATCTAATAAAAAAATTGCATTATTAGTAACAATTGTTTATATAATGCTACCTATAGCATCTTCAACTGTATTTTCTCCTATAATGGTAAATTCTAGCTTGGCAACTATATTTTTTTGTTTATCTATAGAAAAAGCAATATCAAAAAAATTAATTTCATCAAGTATATTATTTATATTATCTATCCTAAGCTATGAAATATTTATTCCATTAATTTTAATTTATTTTTTCACAATTAATTCCAAAACAAAAATAAAATTATTGTTCATTTTGACTACTTTAACAATAGTATTTTTATACAGAGAAATTGTTGAGCCTAATATTTTCAATAATTATTATCATCGTAGTAAGCCTACTAATATCTTTAATATTAAAAGGAATTTAAGCATATTTCATGAAATAACAAAAATACCATATTATAGTAGTATTGCTGTTGCAAAAGGTATTAGAGCTATTTATTTTTTTTCACTTTTAGATTATATTTTGCTAATGCTTATAATGTTGATATCTACAATTACGGTTTTCAAGACAAAAAAGCTTTCAAACTTTCCTAATAAAAAAATATTTTTTTTATTGATATGTTGTATTACTTTATCTTTTTTTATTTTTTTCCTATCATCATATAGACCAAATATTTATGGTTTCGATAATAGAAATTTAGGCGCCATAAAGCTTTTTAGTTCTATAATAAGTCTAAATTGTATTTTAATGATTAGAAGTAATACCATGAGAAATATTACTTTACTCTTTATAATTTTCATAATAAGTATAACAAACATTTCCACTAAAAATGCCTGGATTTACTCCGCTGAATTAAATAATAAAATATTCACTTCTTTAAAAAAAGCTTTACCAAAAGATATGGAATCTAAATATATTTTTATAAAATTCAACGAGCAATCTGAAACTAAATTTGATGATAGATATTCAATCTATAAAGATAAGCACTTTGTTTTGAGAGAGCCAATATTTTTAGAAAGATGGGAAAGCGCTTATTTAAAAAAAATAAATAACATACCACAATATTATAATGTAAACTATTACTATGATGGCTATTATGATACATTAAAAAAAGAATTGAAATATTTTTACATATTTGATTATAAAAGTAATAAACTTAAATTAATCAATCATATCAATTAATACTTCTGCTAACAAGGGTAACCGTTGCACAACTCTGTAATTTTTAAAAATACAGAAAATATCGACCTTGATTAAACATTTTTAAGCGAGATTTTGAGAAAGCTAAACTTCTACTCCATTTATTACTAAAATTGCTTTTCATATTGATTTTTTCTTTAATTTTAACAATCTGAAAAGTATTTGCTAAGGTTTTTCAGAGTTGAAAAATACGGTGTAAATCCCGTTCTTCGCCAATACTTTTACCGTTATATGACAGTCTTTACAAACAACACGCTATTAAATGCCTAATCAAAATATTCCAGTAGTTAGACAAACAAATTGGATTGCAGTAATTCCTCAATTAATTTTCATGGCATTACTAATTCTAACTTTTTATTTACTGAAAATAAAAGAACCTATAATTTGGGGCTGCTTAACCTATTTAATTTTATCATTTGGATCTCGAAAAATTATAGCAAAAGATCATAACCAAGGAATGAAATTAACGAAAGAGCAAAAATTTGAAGAAGCAATAAAATACTACGAGCAAAGTGCAGAATATTTCAAAAAAAATAATTGGATTGATAAGTATCGCTTTCTAACACTTTTCTCTGCTTCAAAAATGAGTTATCGAGAAATAGCCTTAAATAATATTGCATTTTGTTATTCACAAATTGGAAATGGAATTAAAGCCAAAGAATATTATGAAAAAACTCTAATTGAATATCCAAATAACATATTAGCAAAAACAGCTTTGAAAATGATTAATTCAGTGCAAAATATAGAAAATAATAAGACCGTCGTATAACACGGGTAACCGTTGCACAACTCTGTAATTTTTAAAAATACAGAAAATATCGACCTCGTTTTAGTCTTTTTAAGCGAGGTTTATTCTGGCAATTTCCAGGAAAATATAATAATTAAAGAGGCTTAAATCCAAGCTATCGAACAAGTATTTTGTTGCTTATATAAAAACCAAAACCTCTTCTTGAGAAGCTGCATGTGTTGAACTAAGACATTCGGTTTTTTCGTCACAAAATTCAGGTATTTCTTCAGGTTGTAACACAGCGCCATCATCAAAACGTGAGGTTATAGTCTAAATTGAAAATCTACAGCTTTTTTGCCGCCACTACTTTTCATATTGTTTTTTTGACTAAATTAGACAATATGAAAAAGCAGTTGCTTTGTTTCTGAATTCTTGAACTTTTGGTTCTTCGAAACTCCACACTTTGCAAAGCCTTTTCCCGTTAGCTGTAATGCAACAAAAAACACTGCAAACAATGAAAAAAACAATATTTTTCTTACTACTATTTTTTTGTGTAATAAATTTAAAATCTCAAGAAAATGTTCACCAAATAAAAAAAGAAGCACTCCAAAATATTAAAAAAATTAAAAATGAATATAAAAATGGAAATTTAAATGAGAGTAAAATATCTGAATTATTTTGTAAAGAAATATATTGTTTCATTTGTAACGAAAAGTATTATGATGATGAATTTGGAATTGATAAAAGCAAAATAAATCATGATATTTTGAAGGAAATTACCGATTTTATCAACTTAAAAAAATTAAAGAAAAGCGGAGTTTCAATAAATAAAGAAAACGAAGAATATTTATTGGGATATTCACTAATGGAAGCCAACCCCAAAACAGGATTTGAAGGATCAGGCTTATTAATTAGTTTCAAAAAAGAAGGTGGAAAACTAAAATTTCATGGAATACAAACAATACCTTAAAACTTGCACTACAGCTAACATCGGTTAGCTGTAGTAATTCCCAAAATAATGTTACAATAATGCAAAACTTTAAAAAAAATATTGATTTTTTGGATAGCCAAATATCTAAATATTATAATGATAAAAAAGAAATAAATAGGAAACTAATTAATGATGGAATTGTTGATTTAGTAGAATATTATAATTCTAAAACTAAAATTATGTGGATTTTAAAAGAACCTAGAGACGAAGAAAACTCTACTGGTGGAGGCTGGTCTTTAGTTGATAACTTAATAACAGAAAGATCACAAGGTAGTAAAAGAGACTCTCCTCAAACTTTTCGTCCAATAATATTTACTTCTTATGCTTTGTTAAATAATATAAAAAAATTTGAAGATTTAGATAAAGGAAAGATTTATACAGAATATTGTAAATCTCTTAAGAATATTGCATACATAAATATTCAAAAACTTCCTGCAAAAGCATTTTCTAAAAATATTGAAATTGAAAAAGCCTATGAAATTGATAAAGATATTTTACTTAATCAAATAACTCACATTAATCCAGACTTAATTATATGTACTGCAGGTGGAAATATTTATAAAAAACTTCTTACAGACCTTCCTGAAGATTTTATTTTCCAAAAGAAAATAATTAATTGCTATCATCCGAGTCAAAGATTAATAAAACAAGAAACATACATAAACGAAATTCTAAACAATTACTACAGCTAACATCGGTAACCGTTGCACAACTCTGTAATTTTTAAAAATACAGAAAATATCGACCTCGTTTTAGCCTTTTTAAGCGAGGGTTATTCTGGCAATTTCCAGGAAAATAGAATAATTAAAGAGGCTTAAATCCAAGCTATCGAATAAGTATTTTGTTGCTTATCTAAAAACCAAAACCTCTTCTTGAGAAGCTGCATTTGTTGAACTAAGATATTCGGTTTTTTCATCGTAAAATTCAGGTACTTCTTCAGGTTGTGACACAGCGCCGACATCAAAACGTGGGGTTATAGTCTCAATTGAAAATCTACAGCTTTTTTGCCGCCGCTACTTTTCATATTGTTTTTTTGACTAAATTAGACAATATGAAAAAGCAGTTGCTTTGTTTCTGAATTCTTGAACTTTTGGTTCTTCGAAATCCCGCACTTTGCAAAGCCTTTTCCCGTTAGCTGTAATTGTATAAAAAGTACCCATTTTAACTCCACTTTATTAATGCCTAGAGATTTTAACATTAAAGAAGAAATAATTGATAATGTAAAAAAAATAACAATTTCAGATGAAATATTTACAGCTTCTGATAATTTTAATTTAATTATAAATAATAATAATGATAAAGTAGATTTTGAGCTTATAAATGTAATCTTTAAAGATGATTTTTATTTAGGTATAAATAATGCAAGAACAATCAAATTTGAAAAGTGTTCTTTTGCAAAAAATGTTTATATAAAACAAGATGTCGACTTGTTAATTTTTTCACAATCTTGTATATTTGAGTTTATGCAAGTATCTGGAAAAATTGGTTCATTTGTTTTTACATATGAATCATATTTTAAAAAACTAAGTTTTCTTAGTGGAGAAATAAATGACTGTCGAATTAATATCTATACTAATCCCTTTGAAAATTCAATTAGTTTTGAAAAGTGTAAATTTAAAAACATTCGAATTTCTCCTCAAAACGGATTATCTCCCAATGTCTTAAACAGTCATTATATTGCTACCGATATTTCCGAAATAAACCCAATGACAAATGGTTTAAGTATAACCTTAGGTGATATATATGATTTTGAATGCGAAAATTTATGGATTGATTTTATGTTTTCTGCAAGAGCTTATCCTTGGCAAATACAAGATGAATATAAAGTAAATATTAAAGAGATATTAATTAATAGAGATATTTCTCCAGATAATAATCCTAACCCAAGATCACATGTGAAAATTAGAAACTTTCATATTAAAGATGTGAATATAGAGAAACTAATTTGTAAACATAATTTTGAAGGAAATATTATAATTTCCAATTCAAAAATAAATTCGTTGGAGTTAATAAACTTTGAGGTTAGTGAAAAATTTCAGATAGTTAATACAAAATCTTTTGATGAACATTCTTCTATTTTAAAGATAAAAAACACTAACCTTAATAATATAGAATTTTACAATACAAATTTAAATAGTTTTAGAAAATTTGAAATAGAACGTGCTGATTTAAGTGAAATGAAAATAACAGAATCTAAACCTCCAGCTTATGATAAGATTAAAACTAATAAAAATTCACTCAGCATAATTAGGCAATTTAAAAGCTCTTATAAAAAGCAGGAGGATATGTCAAATTATTTAAATTTTTTAGCATTAGAAAATAATGAACTCTTAAAAAGAAATAAAGTAAATAATGAAGAATGGTTGCTTTTATTTTTAAATAAGTGGTCGAACAATTTTGGAACTAGTTGGATTAGAGGTGTTATTTTCACTTTAGGAATAAGTATTACAGGCTTTATTCTAACATTATTTATTAACTCATTCATTAATGATAAAATTTCGTATCCTTATTTCATTGGTTGTAAATATAGTACAAGTTCTAGTATAATGAATTTTAATGAAATTCTAAAAGAATGGTTGGCTTTTACTTTTTCAATAGATTATAGAAAATTTGATGGTTTTATGTTGAATGGCTATGTATTTCTTTCTTTCACTTTTTTTAAATTACTGATTGGATATGGAATATATCAGACAATTGCAGCGTTTAGAAAATATGGTAAATAAAAACTTCTGCTAGCATCGGTAACCGTCGCACAACTCTGTAATTTTTAAAATACAGAAAATATCGACCTCGTTTTAGTCTTTTTAAGCGAGATTTTGTGAAAGCTAAACTTCTACTCCATTTATTACTAAAACTGCTTTTCATATTGATTAATTTTCTTAATTTTTACAATCTGAAAAGTATTTGCTACGATTGTGAATTCTTGACAATACTAATTAAAGCTACATGACGCACTCGGTATAACATATACAGCAAAAGCCCCTATTCTGGGGCTTTGTATTTAAAGAAACTAACGGGATAAAATAACTTCCTACCAAATTTGATAAAAGGGATACTCCCATTCCTCCGCATACGGTACAAAGTGGTGTCACTCACATGAAACAAACGTTTCATATCGGCATTGTCATAATACTTTTCCTCCTTCTGTTTTGCCGTCCTCAATAGCTCCAATAACAGCTGCTGTGTAGCCTCTGTTTTGTCAATTTTAGAGTTTAAGGGGTCAACTTTTGACATACTATAGGTGTTAGATTAACTAATATAACAAATAACATACTAATAAACAAACAAATATAAACATATCTTAAATAAATCAACAACTTTTACCATATTAAGCAAAAGGAACTTATAAGAATAAAAAGTATAACTATAGCCTTCTTTGGGTTATGTTCTTAAAGACTTAGATTATTAAGATTATAAAATACTGAACTCCAATATATTTCACTCAAAATTACAATAAAAGCCAAAGACTAAAGATCAAAAAAAAGCGGTTTTTATAAGTACAAAAACCGCTAATGCAAAGTTGTAGCCATCATTAACTAAGCAAAAAATCTCCCATATAAGGGCTTGTACTGGCTAGTGTACGTTTCTCATTACTAAGAAAAAGCCATACATGTACACGCTTGCCCTGATAGATTGCTGGTAATGGCACAGCAGCGGTCTTAGCATCTCTTGCTGTAATCTCCTGATAGATCTCAAAAGACTGCAACTCTTCACTATAACACACAATACTAAGCATATCCGTAGTAGAGGCATTACCCTGTGCCGAGTTATCTGCCCAACTAAGATCAAGACTTGTACCTGTACCAACAGTAACCTCCACAGCCTGTAAGCCTACCAAGTCTCCTTTGGTAACCAATATGCGTGGAAGTATCAGCTCCGGAATATCCAGTACAACATCTACAGCTTCGCTAATGGTATAAGACATGGCGAGGTTAAGGCGAGACTTATAGCCCACCTTCTGACCAAAATAAAGAGTCTGGATCTCGCGAAGGGGCTGCAAGAAGTTGGCAACGAGCTTAAACTTCATTTGCTGTAAAAGTTGATTGTCACTAGGCTTTCTTTTAGTAGTTTTTGGGCGGCTGCGGATAATATCTTTGCCACGCCAGCTAGCACCCACTACCGTCCCTACTGTGCCTGAGAATCCACCAAGGATCCCTTTGTTGATTGTTCCCATAATAGTACATTTTTATTGATTAACATACACGAATCTAGAAACTTATACCATTACCCGCCAAATTATACAAGCCTAATGATTGATAATGAACGTACATGAATGATAGTGACCGCGAATGAATGATTATATTGTAATCAGATAAAAAAAATTCTTTCGTAAAGTACCATTAATAGATAGTTAAGAGACTATCTACTTTTCTATTGATCAAGCTTTCTTCGGTAGCTCTTCGGGTCATGTTGGAGACTTCTTCGGAAAAGCACCCCTTTTTCCGAAGAAAACCCAAAGAAATATAAAAAAAGTACTTTAATGATTTAGCATAAAACCACTTATAAAAGCAGGTAGCTTTTACTTGGATCGACTATTCTAATACCTTTTCTTAGATTTTCTATGCTTACTAAAGCCTTTGTTACAAAGCTTTCTTCATTATTGTTTAGAATTTTGAAAAAATTGAATGCTATTATAGGTAGCCAAGTAACAAAACCAGCTATATCAAAGCTGGTTTTGTCTCCATCCGAATTTTCGAATGCCTTTTCTTAGATTTTCTATGCTTACTAAAGCCTTTACCACAAAGGGTTTAAGTTTAATCTAATGTTCTTTAAGCAACTTTAGTTGTTATTAGAGGTAGTCGCGGGACGCTCGCGCCAGCGTGGGGGGAATTTATATTTTCTGCTCATTTTTTATTGTTATGGGCACGAGCGGGACGCTCGCGCCAGCGGGGGGGAAAGTATCCAGCCAAATTATTCATCTTTTGAAATAGATTTTAATAGAAAAATAATAAAAATAATATTTAGCAAAATAAGTAAAATGCAAAATATAGAATCACTGCTAAGGACACTTTGATTGACTCTTTGATTTAACATTGAAAAAATCCCCACAAGACTGAAAAAAAGAATGTTCAAAATTAAAACAATAATACCTCCAATTTTTAGTATATTTTTCATTTTACTTATTTAATTTATTTTTTATAATTCCCCATGTTTTGGCATCATCTATGGGAGCCCTATGTTTTTCAAAATAATTTGTATTCGAATAATATTTTGTTATATTAATACTATTTTTAATAGACCCTGGACTACTCCTAATAGGATTATTTATTACAGGATCTAATCTTGTTTGAAAATCTACTGTTATGGGAGCGTGGCTTACTATATCTTTGGCTTGAAAAGCATTAAAATGATATGCAGCTGCAACTGTCCAACCCTGCTCTTGTAATCCTGCAATCATTCCCTCCGCATAAGCAGCTCCCATACTATGTGTAACAAATACTAATTTATCTGTATCCTTATTCAGCTTAGATGTTACTAATCCTCCTGACAAGACTTCATTATATCCTTGACTGAATCTATCATTTGCCGAACTTAAATAATCATAGTCACTATTAATAAAATAAGAACTATTAGAACCTGTCACTTCCAAAGCTTTTTTTACAAAATTTGTATTCCAATATGCTTTCCCTCCTTCTGGTGATCCTCCTCCCAACTTGCCATTCACAAAAACGGTCTGTTGGTTTCCCTCCTGAGAAGCTTTTCCTTTAGATTTTTCATCCGGATTTCGTTTTTCTATTGTGCTACCAGAATAAGTAACAGATCCAGAAAATTTACTGATATCTACCTCTCTACCATAGCCCACATCAACTTTTTGCACAGTATCTTCGCCTTCCATCCCATCAGGATCAATAAACCTTATCGGATTATTGTAGGCATAGGTATAAGTTGACCATCGTCTAGATGTTTCTGCCAACGGGTCAACAACACCCCATCTTCCAATATCGGGCATATACATTCTAGCTCCATAATCATACATCCCCGTCTCTTGCAACTCTTTCCCGTTGTACTTGTAGTTGTAATTAGGGTTTTGTAATCCTATCTCGTTATAACCTTCATGTTTTAACCCAAACGGATAATAATTACTCTCTTCTATAATCTGTAATCCCATCTTCGAGTTATAGGTATAGCTTAATCTTACATTACCCAAATGATCTAAATAATTATAAATGTACCCAAAATTCACATTTCCTAAAATCTTTTTGCTATCGTAAAAAGCAAAAGCTATCTGACTATAAATATACTTTATAAAACATAAACCACCCCATTAATAGGATGGTTTTTATTGTGGTTCGAATTTTCGAATGTCGTTTCTTAGATTCCCTATGCTTGTTAAAGCTTTTGCTACAAAGCTTTTTTCATTATTGTTTGGATTTTTAAAGAAATTGGATGTTGTTAGAGGTAGCCATGCAGGAATAAAAACTTTTGTTGCTAATTTGACAACTATATTTTTATGATTTTAGTTGTCATTTTGGAACTTATATACAAAAACTCCCTCGCAAATACGAGGGAGTTTTTACTTTGTCTTATCTGAGTTTTATTTTTTTGTAAATAATTCCTTCATCTGAGTTTGCTTCTATGACTAAATTCTTATTTTCTTTATAAACTGGAAAGGAAGCAATTACTAAAAATTTTTTTGCAGCTTCATTAGATAAGAATTCTTCAAAAATATCATCTTCGTTACTATAAAATCCATAAAGAGTAATTCTTTGATTTTCTAGTTCCCATTTGTTTTGACTTTCATAAACAAGTTTTAGATCCTTGTTATAAATTTTATGTATATAGATATCTTTCTCTAAAACTAAATAATCTATAGTATTGGTCCCTTGAAATGAATATTTCCCAATTAATTCGTTTTTTTTCAAGCCACAACCTACTAACTGCATTAATAGAATGCATAAAAAAAATATTTTTATATGATTTATCATTTTCCAAACATATTATTTTTGTTAACCCAAAGTAAATACGTTTGTCGTGTTGTACTTTGACCTATTCCAGATCCATTAACTCTAGGAATATTTCTTGATTCAGCCTTATTAAAGGGGTTAAGAGAATAGGATGATACTGATTTAGAGTCAAATGCCATTATTACAACTTTATTCCCAACTGGATAAAAGCTAAAATTAGTTTTTCCCATAAATTGGCCTTGCATATTAGTGTTTTCACGAGCTACACCCCCAAGTCCAAATGAGGCAGCATAGGAAACATTTTCATTTGTTGATGTATTTAAAAAATACTCTACAGCATCACTATACATTCGCGTATTCATCATTTCTCTAACGGCAACACTTTTTTGACCAGAAAGAAGACTATTTTCAGGACCATTCCCTGCGATAAACTCATCATATAATGATTCCCAATTATATTGCTCCCTCTATGTGAATAACCCTTTAAATACTTAGAAGTACTCATCCATTGATCTGCCCCCGTCTCTCTATCTACTATACGCGTTTTTCCGTCAAAGCTTGATCCTCCTCTTGTATAATGATAAAAACCTATTTCATCACCTCCTAAATCACTTACTTTTTTAGTTTCTCCTGTTTTTAAATTAACTTCATATTCATTTGGGGGATTATAATAAGCCATAGCTTCATCAAAAGAGACTTCTTTATTTCCGTCCATATATTTCCCAGTATCCCAATTATATACTGGAGCTCTCCCATCAGGATCTACAAAACTAACTGGATTATTAAATGCATAATTATAAGGACTATGCCTTCTCATTTTATCCGCCAACGGATCCACCACGCCCCATCTTCCAATATCAGGCATATAAAATCTTGCGCCATAGTCATACATCCCCGTCTCTTGCAACTCTTTCTCGTTTTACTTGTAGTTGTAATTAGGGTTTTGTAATCCTATCTCGTTATAACCTTCATGTTTTAACCAAAAGGATAATAATTACTTTCTTCTATAATCTGTGGTATACCTTCGTTCCTTGTATAGCTTAATAAATCTTCTTTACATTGACGAATATACTTCATAAAACATAAAAAACCCTTATAAAATAAATGATTTTTATATGGTTCGACTATTCTAATTCCTTTTCTTAGATTTTATAAGTTTGTTAAAGCCTTTGTTAGAAAGCTTTTTTCATTATTGTTTAGAATTTTGAAGGAATTGGATGTTATTATAGGTAACCTCGCTAAGAAAAAAATGAAAAATAATCTTGCTAATCTGATGCAGGAATAAAAATTTCAGTTGTTATTTTATAGGCTTGGATATTGTTTTAAAACTTTCCGTTCCATTTCATCACTTTTCCAAAGTTCTATTCTGTAATAATCATTATCTGTATCATTAGGTAAATCTGGTTCTTTCACACTTGCTAAATTAGAAGAGTAAACCCGAACCTTATATTTGCCCGGAGTTACTTTTAAAGATAACTCCAAATGACTATTAGGAGAATCTAATATTTGCAATTCTCCAGATCCAATATTGATTCCTCCTTCTACAATATGGTCATATTTACTATAATCTATATTGGTGTTTGGTTTTTCCAAAATTTCTATTTCGCCTTTAATATTACCATAGCTTTGAGTTCCAACTCCAATAATCTTATTTGATAGAGCTAATCTTTCGTTAAAGGCATCTTCATTCCAAAAATCAAAAGAAACAGTATCACTATTATTGCCTTTATCTTCAAGATAAAATTGATTATACTGAGTGCTAAATGTAAAACGATAGACTTTCATAAACTTTTTATTTATAGGATTGCAAGTTACTAACATATATGCAGTTAAAATAATAAGATTACTTTTCATTATTTTATATTTTAATTATATAAGTCTTGTATCAAGAATAAATCATTTTTTATCACAAATCAATTAGTTTCTTTTGAATCATACATTGGTTTAGGATTGGCTGTATCCATCATAAATGGTGTTACCATAAATATAGGCATTGCCTTACTTGCCGCCCAGTCTAAAAATTTTAATCCTCCATAAATAAGACCTGCTCCTACGGCACCAACTTTGACTGCCGTAGGAACTTTCTGAGGAACGGTTTCCTTAACATTTTCAGGCTCTCTATCTTTCGGAACAGGAATTACCATAAAAGCTTCTCCTTGTGTCATTGTTTTGTATAATGCACCTAGACTTCCTCCCTGAGAACTATTTTCTCTTGACGGAACATAAGCAACATTTGCACCTTTACCACCTTCAAAAGTAGAAGCATAAGGATATTCATCTCTTTGCATTCCTGGTTTTGTTGGAATTGTTCCTGTAGATTCTTTTCTTCTTTGTGCTTGACGGGATTTATCATTATCATAATGCAATACTTCGGGTTTTCCTATTCTGAAAGAATTTAAAGTATGTTGATAAATACTTGGTGTTACACTTTGATAAACAAAATGAAATTTATTAACATTTACAGAGCCTGTAGAATTATATTGTTGTTGGATTGCTCTAAATGCTATTTGAGCATCTTGTCCCGTAAATCTTACTCCACCCGCAACATTTATAATATCTTTCCCGTCAGGGTCAATATATTTTATTGGATTGTTAATAGCGTAATTATATGGATTCCAACTTCTATATTTTTCAGTCTTCTCATCCATTACACCCCATCTTCCAAGATCCGGCATATACATCCTTGCCCCATAGTCATACATCCCCGTCTCTTGCAACTCTTTCCCGTTGTACTTGTAGTTGTAATTAGGGTTTTGTAATCCTATCTCGTTATAACCTTCATGTTTTAACCCAAAAGGATAATAGTTACTTTCTTCTATAATCTGTGGTATACCTCCGTTCCTTGTATAGCTTAATCTTACATTACCTAAATGATCTACATAATTGTAAATGTACTGTTTTTTTTCAAAATCATAATAACCCTCGCTTGTTGGTACAAATTGTAAAATATCATTGTAATATTGAAAACCATCCAAATAATCATAATTATGTCTTATATCTTCGTCTTCGTTGTAAAAAAGTTTATAAACTTTAGTACCATCGGCTCTATATATATATTCTGAATATTCGTGTTTTTTTTCTATACTATAGGGTAAATTCAAGTAGTTGTACTTTAATTCCCATATATAATGTGCATCATCTCTAATCATATTGCCATTGGCATCATAATCCATCGAACCTCCTCCGCCTAATCCATAGTAATTACCCGAAGAATCCCAAACATCTATAAGTTGGTTTCCGTTATAAGTATATTTTATGTCATCAATTAACTGGGCTTGGTTACCATCAAATCCTCCGTACCTTTGAAGCTTATCTACATTTCCATTAATGTCATAAATAATATTTTCATTATAAGCATTTGTTTCTACAACAGTGGAATTAGGCTTCTGGTACTTCGCAGACAATAACCTATTTAGTTTATCATACTTATAATTATATCTTCTTAATATACCGTCATTATTTGTTTTCCAATCTATTTCTGAGATGTTTCCGTTATATCTTGGTGAAGTTGTTGAGGGGGTATCCGGATTCTGATACTTTAATTTATAAGCAAACAAATTATTTCCCAAATTATCCGGATCGTTAATACCCGTCATCCAGCCTCTGATATTGTAGGTATAAGCTGTAGATTCTAATCCATTACCTATCGATTTACCTTCTAACTGCCCTATGCGATTATAGGTCTTTTTAGTAAGTAATTCCTCTGCTCGCCCATTAACCTGATGATAATGCTCTTTAAGTCTATTTTGATTATCATACACAAAACGCTCTTCAATCTTTACTTCTTCTGTAGTACCAGCCGTGCGTTTGTGCTCTGTTCTGGTATTAAGTGCTACTCCAGAAAAATCTAGTAAGGTAGCACTTATAGTGAAGCCTCCTAAGTGATTAATACTATGACTATAAACGGATCTACCCTTGTCATCATAAAAATTGTATGTTTTTGTCCATTGATCATTCTCGATATTCTTTACTAGACTTGCTGTTGGCAAGCCTTTCGTACTTCTTGTAGCATTGCTATCATCTGTTAGTAAAGCTTGCCCAAAAGCATTGATACTCGACTGTGATGGACGATCCGTATAATTAGGATAAGTATCATAGTAATTAACAGATAAAAATGAATAATTATTATTAGGATATGCATTACTAGTATAGAACACCGTAAGTCCATTGAGTGTAATACCTGAGCTACTGTAGCTCTCATACTGATCAGCACTATTATTAATAGCAGATTGTTGCGTAGATCTATCGGGAGTACTATTAAGTAGACCGCTATAGACAACTCTTCCAAATTGATCATACTTGGTAAACAACCACTTGCCTTGATTTTTAAGATTAGTATCCTGAGTTAAAACCAATCGGTCCGCTTTATCATAGACCATGTATTCTTTACCTTTGCCTGGTAATTTTTTCTCTACTAATCTATTTCTACCATCATATCGATATATATAACAAAGATGAGAGAGGAGACTACCACTGTCACTAAGATCTACTGCGGGATTATTTTTGATCTCTTCTACTGCTAAAGGAGATAACACATAAGCCAGCTGGTTATATTCATTATAAACATAATAAGTATCTACCGATTCTGAAGGAGATAATTCTTTTCTAACCAATAAAGTCTGTCCCTGCCCATTCTTGTAGTCGTAGGTTATATTACCATCTTCGTCTATTACTTTATTCTTATACAAGCTAGATGCTGGATAATATTGGCCTTCTGATAATAATAAAATACTTTCTGTAGCATCATTAACCCAAGATGTCTCTGTTCTAAATTTTAAAACTTCATTAATTTCGTTTGTAAGATAGTCATAGCTAATAGGATTATTTTGCCAATCGTTGCCTGGCTGAGTGAGACTCTGTATCCTATCTAATGGAGAAGCTTCTAATTTTTTATGACTAAAAGCAACTTCTCCATAATAAGAATTAGCTGCTGATTCTGGATTAGGTTGGATTGTACCATTTAAAGTCTGCATAGGAGCTGGAAGATAAGAATCTACCTGTCTCCCCAAATTATCATAAGGGATATGGGTCACAAGGTCTTCTCCCGTTGGTGATGCTTTAATAGCAATACTTTGCTTAGCCCTTCCCAAGCCATCAAAATAAGTAATCCCTTGGATTTGAGGTACATAATCATTACTTTGAGAAGTAGGATAGAGATAAGTTCTGCTATACACATAGTTTTCTCCCGAAGATGGTATATAAACAACGGGAGCCTCTGTAACTTCCTCAGCTCCAACAATAGCTCTAAATGAATTGGATCCGTAGTTGACATCATTAGAATTAGCATGAAAACCAGGCTTCATTATCACCCCATCAGGATGAGATATGGTCTGAGGTGGCTGATAACTATCTAATTGCTTTTGGGAATACCCAGAAACACTGATAATAATCGTAAATAGAATAAGTAATTTATTACGCATCAATTACTGGTTTTATGTTAATAATAAAATTTTAAGGCTTTATACTAGATTGCTCTAGCTTTTCTAATCTATCTAATAAAGCTTTTATCTGTTTATTCTGCTCAATAGAATATAAAGTCAACTCCTCTATCTTTTGTAAAAGCTGAATCTGGAATTCTCCAATATTAACACCTTCCTTTTCCATCTCTTTAGCAGAAGCAATCTCGGGCAAATGCTTCTTTGTCTTAATATGCTTTTCTAATTCTTCTAAACTTGGAAGTCGATAATTGTCTTCAAATACAAAATCTGCTGTTGGCGACGTCGTAACTTTGACTTCTTTGGCCTCAAGCTTAGCATCTACTTTCACATTGCCCTGAACTACCATTTTAGAAAGAACCGTAAACATTGTATCAAAATATCCTATTTGCGAGTCACCATTATCATATAGCGCAAAAGCTAAATCACAAATCCCACCAGCACATTTATTTACCGCATCATACCTCATAAATCCCAATCCCTTAATCCATTCGTTGCCTTTAAAAATTGACCATTCTCTCACTTGTCCTTGTGAGGTATACGAATCATCTATAAATGTTAATCCTGAGGGGATAGCCCCTCCATTGCCTCTAATAATTGGAATACTACCATCAGCATTAATATCAAGTCTACTGGCTGGACTAATAGTCCCTATACCTACATTGCCATTAGGTCGTTCCATTAGAATTTTACTCCATTCTTGAGATGCATTATTGTCTAGTTTTCTAAACCAAAGCTCTTGATCACTAAAGCTTCCTGAAAATTGCATGGCATAATTATTACCCGGATTATCATGTTTAACATCTAATAAATGCCACCAATTAGTTGCTCCAGGAGGATAGTTTATTGGGTTTGAAGTATGAAAAAATCCACTTTTAATGATCTCTCCATATTCTCCCGCATCATCTCTTGTCTGCGTTTCTATTTGTTGAGCATAATAACATGAACATAAGCCTAATAAGAACGTCTGTAATATTATTTTTTTCATCATTCTATTGTTTATAGTTGTATTTATATTCTTTTAAAATTTTGCCATTAACGTCTTTAATAAATTGCAGCCTGTTGGCATCATCATAATAGTAATACTCCCTAATACCAGTAGGTGGTGTTATACTGCTCACTCCTACTAAGGGGCGATAAGTATAAGTAGTAATCAAATAATTGCTATTTTGATTTCTAAAAACATCTAAAGTCGATAATAAAGCCTCATCATCATTATTTGAATCAAGATCCGAAGCATCAACAATGGATGCCATCTCTTTAACTTCTCCATATATCGCTCCTTCTATTTTAGCAATGGGTTGCGTCTGATTATATCCCCATACTATGGAAGTAGAAGTCCCATCTTTACTGGTATATTGCAATAAATTACCTTTAGAATCATATTGATCATAAGTGACTTCGGTGTTGGGGCTATTTTGTAAGTCATAAGACAATACAGAACTAGGAAATAGATTAGATGAGCTATCATACTTTGTTTCTGATTTTGAAATAGCATTATTATTAAGCCTCTTCTCCGTCTCCAACGGAATACCAATCATATTGGCATCTATTAACCTCTGATTTCCTTTCTCATGAGCATACTGATAGGTAATTTCTGATACTGATTGGTCGGGGAAAGTAGTTGTTAGCTTTTTTAAATTCATTGGTTTATTGATATCATCATCATAATAACTACTAAAAGTCTTTGTCTCTAAAACATCATTCTGAAAAAATTCTTTGGTCGTAGTCATCGTATTTTCTATCTTACCTGACTCAATAAAACTAATCTCATTATTTACATGAAAAGCCTCTCCTTCCATTTCAATAGAAGGCCCCAGTTTTATTTTTAATGGAATAATATTTATATCAACTGCAAAAGCTAGCTTATCAGCAAGTAGAGTATTAAAATCTGAAAGTCCATTTTTTAATGGATTTATTTTATATTCATTTTTTGTTATTCTAACGGTATCACCTAATTTATTAATATACTTTGTACTTAATAATAATCCATTTTTCCAGTCATTATAGTTCTCAAATGTTGGAGAAATTGCACTTTGATTCTGATAATCTTTATCTGTAAACTCGTAATAAACTTTCCCTAATTCATTTTCTTCTATAACAAAAGGATATGTTACTGCATCAGCAGACCCATAAGTATTACTGGATTGACTTGAATTCATTAATGTGAAAAACTCGTCTATACCTTGAGGAAAAGACTCCAAGTTATCGTTATCTAAACGTCGACATACTTTTTTGTCTATTTTTGTAAAATTAAAAGGCTTCTTTAATACTCCTATTTCTTCAAATTTATCTGATGTGTGATATTTTCCATACTTATAGTTAAAAATATTAGTTATATTATCTTCATTAACATCTTCTACTTTATTAATTCTTAAACCAGGTGTAATCGGTAAATAATAATACAGAACTTTTCGTAAATAAGACTACAGAATAAATGGCAAGAACAAATACAGAGTTTTTGGCAACAATGAATACATAGTTCACCCTATGGGGCATACAGCCCCATAGGAATTAACCACCTTTGTCATGCAATAAAGACAAGGTAATTATGAACTATTATTTAAACAAACTTATGATCTATCATGAAGTTAATCGGATGAGTCGAGAAGGCTTTTCCATTTCAAAAATTGCTGATTTTCTCGGCATGGATTGGCGTACCGCCAAACGTTATCTCACCCAGAGCGAAGAAGAATTCGCAGTTAAGCTCTCGGAGCCCAAAGGTAGGAAGAAAGTTTTAGAAGTTTACACCCAGTTTGTCAAAGAGCGATTAGAAGTCTATCCTGAAACCTCGGCGGCTCAGATGCACGATTGGCTCAAAGAGCATTATCCTGACATACCTCGTGTAAGTCAGAAGACTGTTTTCAATTTTGTACATCATGTACGGTCTACTTACACCATTCTAAAAAAGGAAAAGAGAGGGAGTATGTAATGGTTCCAGAATTAGGCTACGGTTTACAAGGACAGGTAGACTTCGGTTTTTTCAATATGCGCACAACAAACGGAAAGGTTCGTAAAGTGCAATACTTTACTTTTGTGCTCTCTCGTTCACGCTATAAGTACATTCTATTCCAAGACACTCCCTTTACCGCATTTGATGTCATCCGTGCACACGAAGTGGCATTCCAGCACATTGGCGGTGTTCCCAAAGAAATTGTTTATGACCAAGACCGATTATTCTTAGTCTCAGAAAACTTAGGTGATCTTGTACTGACCAATGAGTTCCGGAGATACGTGCGAGAGCGCGGCTTTACGACCTATTTTTGTAGAAAGGCAGATCCTGAATCTAAAGGGAAGGTTGAAAATGTGGTGGGGTATGTGAAGAAAAATTTCCTGTACAATCGTTCATTTAAAGATCTAGAGGTTTTAAATATAGAAGCTCTGGAGTGGCTAGGGCGTACGGCGAACGCATTGCAGCACGGCACAACCAAAGCTATACCGTACCAGGAGCTTAACATCGAGAGACCCTTTTTAGACCCATGGCATCCAATTGAACTGCCTTCGCAGCCCTTACTTATGTATACAGTTCATAAGGACAACAAAATATCCTACAAGGGAAACTTTTATAGCCTTCCATTTGGAACCTACAAAGGGACTAACACGCAAGTTGAAGTAAAGGTCATGGCAACCGAACTTATTGTGCTTAATGACCAACGCTCAGAGCTCTGTCGACATCAAATTTGTCTTTTGAAAGGTCAAAAAATCATTGCACGAGATCACAAGCGTGACAAAAACACAGCCATTATGGAGATGATGAGTGAGTTATGTGATCTTATGGAGAATAAGCTGTTAGCGCTACTTTGGATAGAACGTATACAGGCACACAAGCCCAGATATATTCGTGATCAAATACAGGCGCTCAAAGTGATCGTCAATACGACGGAGCGCTCCATAGTATCCCGAGCATTGGACTACGCTTATCAAAATGACATACTGAGTGCGAGGGACTTTAAAGCTCTAGTGCTTATGCTGGAAAAAGAACAGCAAGACGTCGTACAATTAGACCCTAAAATCATTGCGCTCAATCCACTGGATGGTACTAGCAGGCTTTTAGCTCAAACGAATCCCCAGAGAAGTGAGCTAGGGAGTTATGATGATTTTTTCTTGAATGTAAGATAACCAAAAACCACAATTACAAAAATGGAAACACAAAAGCAACAAATCAAGCAGTTATGTAACAGCTTCAGACTCTCGGCAGTCAGCACACAGCTGGAGGATGTGATCTCTTACGCGGAAAAACAAGAGTTAGGGTTCGTACAATACACCTTGAAATTACTCGAAGCAGAAGCGGATCATCGCCACAAAAAAGACGAACTAAGACGAACTAAAGTAGCAGGACTCCCTAGAAACTCGAACCTAGACCTCTATCAAGCCGATAGGAACGGGCTTCGATCTGAGCGCCTAGCCCAGCTACGGGAGTTAAACTGGATTGATCAACTCTTCAATATTGTTCTAATGGGTCCTAGTGGAACTGGTAAAACGGCACTGGCTGCAGGGCTATCCATGGATGCGGTTAAAGCAGGCTATAAGGTCTATTTTAGAACAATGGATGAAATTCTTACTACGCTAAAAACGAAAGATTTTATGAAATCACAGATGATTGAATACAAAAAATTACTAAAGGCAAATTTGCTTGTGCTAGATGATATTATGCTTTTTCCGCTTGAAAAAAACATGGCAGTGACCTTTTTTAACTTTATAAACCAAATATATGAACAAACGTCCATCGTCATAACCACCAATAAAAAACCCACGGAATGGGCTAAAATGTTGGACGATGAAGTCATTGCAACCGCATTGTTAGACCGTTTGCTTTATAGATGTGAAGTAATAAATCTTACTGGAAAAAGCTTCAGAATGGAAAATCGGACAATGCTATTTGAAAATCCAAATTAAAAATATACTTTTGAGGTGAGCTATGCATACATTGTTGCCAAAAACTCTGTACTCTTAATTGCCAAAAACTCTGCATTTTTACTTACCGTTCACACCAGGTAGATAAGTCCTTGTAGTTTCTGTACTTTTGACATATTCCTTCCAATTAATTGCTGTAGTAATCGAACAGTTACATTTTCCTATTTTATTTACTGTTGCCTTAATTTTAACAGGAAACTCGCCTGTATAAGTTCCCTCAAAAAGCCATCCACCAGAAGTTCTAGGCATACTAGGTCTAACTTCATCAGTAATGGGGTCCACAAATATAATGGTACCTATACACATTGTAGGAGCCTCTTCAGTCCATGGAGGAACTTCATTTCCAGGTCCTGTGTTCTCTGCATTAGTACATGAATTATTGAAACTATAATGTACGTTATGATCCAAAGACTGTTGAGGAAAATCAGAATATTCATAAATATAGCTATCTGAAATTGCACCTACATCAGAAAAAATAACTTCTGGATCATAAAAGCTTGATACGTCTTTGTGCATACCATTATAAGGAATAAGTAGCATCAGATCTTTTATACTTTCATTTTGAGGGCTTTCATAATATAAATTCTTTATTCCTTTTGTTGGATATTCAATAGAAATAAGTATACCTGCCTGTATTAAATCAGGGTTAGCACTTCTATCTCTTGTATTAAGATTAATAGGTAAGCTTATAGGATATTTTAGTGAGGATGGTATATTAGAAGACATTGATGAATTACTTATACTATTAATATACCCCCAATAATCATCATTATTAGAATTTCTAGGTGGAAACAAAATCTCCTCATTATAAGTGAATTTATGATAGGTATTAGATAAAACATTTTGCACATTCAAAAGTTTTAATCTATAATTCTCATAATCATATTGACTACCACTACTTTTAAAATAACCATAATTAAGCTTATTTTCTGATACAATATGATTTGACAAATCTTTCACAACAATTTGTCTTAATGCTACACCGTTTACACTATTAAGATCTTTCCTATATAATTCATTTTCAATTATTAATTCTTCGTTATCATCTGAATATTTAAACTCAACACTTCCCAATGGAAATTCAATTCGAGTAATCAAATTCTCACTATTGTTTGTTTGTGATTCCCATTTTTCATACTTGGGAGGAAGGTTTAAACAATTGTCAACTGAAGCATGATTTTCACCTATACTGGTGTATACTTTCTCAATAGAATTTCGTTCTGTATAACCAATATTTTTGTTATAAAAAAACTTCACCTCTTTATTAGCTGCAGTTTTAATACTATCTAATTTATATGTAACAGAATTAACATTTAAACTTAAAGCAGAAGTTGGGTCTGAAAAATCAGAAAGATTCTTTGTAGAAAACCAATAAATATTACCTTGAGAATCTGAAACTTTAAACTGTTTTCCATAAATAGATGGACTATGAATATAATCAATTTTCACATCCTCATATGGTATTGTTAGGCCTATATTCTCTTTGAGAATAAATGTACCTGATACATTAGGAATATTATAATTAAATAGATCTGGCTTTAAATCATATAATCCATTGAATATATGCCATAAATTATTTCTTCGTTCATCATCAGAAGCTGTATGCGAGACATATCCATCGTATGATCCATAGGTAATAATATCTTTACTAAAAAAAGGCACATCAGAATCATCTTTCCCATAGATTGTTTTATTAATAAAACCAGGAATGTTTAAAGACCAACCTAATCCTACAATACTAGAAACTTCATTTAATTTTATGCCTCCTGTATTATATGATAACGAGATAGGAATATTAATGCCATCGACTGATATATTGTAAATTAGTATATTTATATTCGCTTTTCCTCTAAAAAGATCCATAGGTAACTTCCCAACTTTAGATAGACTATAAGTATCTGCTGTCACAGGTACAGGAATTAAATTCTTATTTTGAAATCCTAAATTATCTATTCCCAATTGTGCTTTAAGCAATATAATATTAACTAGTAATAAAACTAATATCAAGACATTTCTTCTCATTCCTTAATAATTTTAGTGGTTAGATTTTGGTTTTGAGGATTGTTGGTTTGGGCTTTTATGATGTAAGCACCTTGTGGAAGACTTGCGGTATTAAGCTTTGTAATCTTATTTTTAGTCTTAGTCTGCTCGATTAAGCGTCCTGTCATATCGTACATGTATAGATCGGCTTCGGTAAAGCTAACTCCAATCTCTACATAACAATAACTGCCAACTGGATTAGGATAAATCTGAATATTTTTGTTACCTATTAAATCTTCTATCTGAGAATCTTTTAGCTTAATAATTTTCCAA
The DNA here is from genome assembly GCF_053553015.1 of Chryseobacterium electrogenes. NCBI lineage: Bacteria > Pseudomonadati > Bacteroidota > Flavobacteriia > Flavobacteriales > Weeksellaceae > Chryseobacterium > Chryseobacterium electrogenes. The sequence goes on from NZ_JBNPPB010000002.1 coordinate 981,557, forward strand.
TTTTCTTTTCCTAATTCTTCCGCACTAGTCCCTGCCAAGATATAAGAGCCATCTCTCGTTAATATCGCACTGGTCAGGCGTTCTTGATTCTTTTTAGCCTCGCCTTCTACATATTTTCTCCAAACTTCTTCGCCATTATGATCTACATACAACATCCAAAAGGTTTCGTCATTTTTCTTTTTCTGTCCTTCGGATTGTGTATATCCACCGATTAAAAAACCTTTAGTCTTGTTATCCAGAGTATTAATAGTATTAAGACTCATCAAAATGTCACGATTACCAAAGTTGTAAGATTTCTGCCATTGCTCTTGACCTTGTTCATCCAAAGCAATCAACCATAAATCTGTCCCTTCTTTAATGGTTGATTGCTTGTTACCCGATACTTGAGATCTGCTTTCACCACCAATAACGTAACCATTATCGGTATGGCTGAGGCTTCTGATATGATCATCTTCTTTACCTCCAAAACTCTTCTCCCACTCCACCTTTCCACTTTTGTTTACTTTTACAATCCAAAAGTCACCATCGCCATAATTTTCGGACTGTTTAGCATAAAAATGAATTTCAGAATCATCCTCTGACGAGTTATACCCAACGCCTATTACATTGGCGATACCATTACTATCATTAGAGTCTTGATAAGAATTTTCTTTAGTAAAACTCCCATATTTAATTGAAGTTTTCAAATCTCCTTTATATTGTTGGCTTCGAGAATAGATACCCAATAAAGCACCACCATCCTTAGTAGCAATAATACTCTCCACTTCATCCATACCATTACCTCCTAAAATTAATTGATTGATGATATGACCCTGGCTATCTAGTTTCACCAGCATAACATCCTTTTGACCAAAACTTAACTTTTTATTATTAGTGCTACCAGCAATGATGTAGCCCAAATCTGTTGTCTGAGCAGCCGTTATAGCTTCCTCATTTTGGCTCGTACCAATTGTTTTCTGCCATTGTTCATTACCACTTTCATCTAGTTTGATAATCCACATATCTGATCCTCCAAAGGATTGATATTTCTTATCTAGTCCTTTACTAGAATAAGATGTACCAGCCAACAAAAAGCTACCTTCTTTTGTAGCTAGACTAAAACTTAGATAATCATGTTGATTTCCCGAAAAGTATTTCTCCCAAAGTTTTTGGCCCTGTTGGTCTACTTTAATAATATGATAATCGTAACCATTATTGACTATATTACTTCTTGTCTGTTGACTATCGCTTTGGATACTACTTCCTATTAATAGAATTTGACCATCAATGGTGGATGTTAAATTAGAGAGAAAATCCTGTGAAGAAGAAGAAACATCACGTTGCCAAGCTATTTTTTGGCTAAATACTCCAATGCTTATCATTAAACTCAATATACTGATGTAAAACTTTTGCATATACTATAGATTTTTTCATTAATTTAAAGTCATTAAATATAATTAAATTTTACTACTTAAAGCTAAAAAAAATAAAACAAATAAAGCAAAAAATAATATTTAGATTAAAAATATAACTAAAACCAGTATTAAACAATGAATTCAGAATAGAAATATCTTGTTTATTAACTACTCTTTTTTTTTATTTCAATTTTGATAAAAAAAAACATTAAAACTCATTTTTATAAAATATTATTCGTATTTTTAGATAAATTAATTAAAAATATTTATCATGAAAATATTATTGAATTTATTATCCTGTTTATTTTTAATTATTGTTATGTTTTCTTGTGAAACAAAAAATTCAGTTGTTAAAACAATCAATACTAATAACCCTTTATCCAATCATTTTGTTTCGAAATCAGATACTGAAAAAAAATTATCTGCTGATAAGGTCATTGCTCAAATTAGTAAAGAGGCTAATCTAAATCCTGATCAAAAATTGAAAGATATCACACTAAGAAAGCTAACTAAGCTTGAAAAAAAAGAAGAAGATGCAAATAAAACTATTTACGTATTACAAGCTAAAGCATCTAACGGAATTAGCGTAGCACATATCTTTTCTACTAATCATAATGAAACCGCATTAATCAGTGAAGGTAAATCGTGTAAATGTACGTCTACTCAATGTTCACATGGATGTAATGCAGAAATATTTGGCGGAAATTGTAGTTGCTCACACTGTTCTAATGAATGTAAAAAAGAGTCAACTGTTATAGAAGAATTAGATGTAATGCTATAAAAATAATTGCAAATAATAAATTTAATTATTGCCAGATGAGGCTTCTCTGTTAGTGTATACATGTTTACCATCTCCATCATAACATACCCAATCATGAACTATTATAGTGTCTTTTTTATGAATATAAAATGTTAACTCACCTTTCTTCTTAACAATAGTATCTCCTACTTCAATCTCTTTTTTATATAAACTCCACCATCTACTATCATTATGACAAATCTTCATTTCTTTTGTAACAGGGTCATAACCTGTAGTTTTAAATAAATATGGATATTCTGAAGGCGGTATTTCTACAACTAAATTACATTCATCATTATAGGCTGTCTTTGTATCTCTTTTACAATCAATACAAGATTGAAAAAACACAAACAAAAAAACAAGTATTAATATATTCTTCATATTCTAATCAAATTGTGGTTTATGCTTAATCCAATTAAATTGTAAAAAGCGATTATGTGGTAACTTCAAGTTTTTTAATCATTGTAATATGATTCTGGGATTTTAACTGGTTTTTTTTTATTTGTTTCAATTGCTTGGCAAACTGATCGAAGTATACATGTTTACCATCTCCATCATAACATACCCAATCATGAGCTATTATAGTGTCTTTTTTATGAATATAAAATGTTAACTCACCTTTCTTCTTAACAATAGTATCTCCTACTTCAATCTCTTTTATATATAAACTCCACCATCTACTATCATTATGACAAATCTTCATTTCTTTTGTAACAGGGTCATAACCTGTGGTTTTAAATAAATATGGATATTCTGAAGGCGGTATTTCTACAACTAAATTACATTCATCATTATAGGCTGTCTTTGTATCTCTTTTACAATCAGTACAAGACTGAAAAAAAACAAACACAAGTATAAATATTATTAAATTTCTCATATTTTCAAACAAATTGTGGTTTATGCTTAATCTAATTATGTTGTAGAAAACGATTATGTAATAACTTCAAGTTTTTTAATCATTGTAATATGATTCTGGGATTTTAACTGGCTTTTTTGTTATTTGTTTCAATTGCTTGGCAAACTGATCGAAGTATACATGTTTACCATCTCCATCATAACATACCCAATCATGAGCTATTATAGTGTCTTTTTTATGAATATAAAATGTTAACTCACCTTTCTTCTTAACAATAGTATCTCCCTCTTCAATCTCTTTTTTATATTCATTCCACCACCTATTTCCATTATCACAAATTTTTTCTTCTTGAGTAATAGGATCGTAGCCTTTAGTTTTAAATAAATTAGGATATTCTGAAGGCGGTATTTCTATAACTAAATTACATTCATCGTTAGAAATTATTTTTGTATAACCATTACAATCAGTACAAGACTGAAAAAAAGTAAATAAAAATAAAAATATTATTAAATTTCTCATATTTTTAATCAAATTGTGGTTTATGCTTAATCTAATTATGTTGTAGAAAACGATTATGTGGTAACTTCAAGTTTTTTAATCATTGTAATATGATTCTGGGATTTTAACTGGCTTTTTTGTTATTTGTTTCAATTGCTTGGCAAACTGATCGAAGTATACATGTTTACCATCTCCATCATAACATACCCAATCATGAGCTATTATAGTGTCTTTTTTATGAATATAAAATGTTAACTCACCTTTCTTCTTAACAATAGTATCTCCTACTTCAATCTCTTTTTTATATTCATCCCACCATCTATTTTCATTATTACAAACTTTTTCTTCCTGAGTAATAGGATCGTAGCCTTTAGTTTTAAATAAATTAGGATATTCTGAAGGCGGTATCTCTACAACTAAATTACATTCATCATTATAAGCCGTCTCAGTATCTCTTTTACAATCAATACAAGATTGTAAAAAAATAAATAAAAAAATATAAACGGTATTCTTCATATTTTAATCTAATTGTGGTTTATGCTTAATCTAATTATGTTGTAGAAAACGATTATGTGATAACTTCAAGTTTTTTAATCATTGTAATATGATTCTGGGATTTTAACTGGCTTTTTTGTCATTTGTTTCAATTGCTTGGCAAACTGATCGAAGAAATATGTATCTTCTACAAAAACGTACAGATAATCTCCGGTAGTAAGATGAACAATAAAATCTGCATATCCTGATCCTCTTGCAGGAAGAACATTTTGAAACGTAAAATATTCAATTTTTTCTAAGTCTAAAATCAATGCAGTATCTAGTCCCACAAATCCTATTTTATGATTGGCATTGTCGATCCAAATACCACTTTCCTCTTTCAGTAATTCTTTTACTTTTAGCGGAATATGCTTAACGCCATCATTATCAACATATTTAATATTTATATCTAATTGATTGGAGAATGATATTAATTCTGAAATCTCCATCACTTCTTCATATTCTTTATTCTCTAAAAAATATTTGTATTCTCTCTTGTTATAGAGATGAAGCGATGTACTTCCGTCGTCATACCCATACTCTTTATCATAAGTATAGGAAATAGAAACACTTATACCGTTTGCCAAAGCAAATTGCAGATGACATTGATCTTCTCTTTCATAACCGTACTGGTCAATATCAATACTATCATCAATCCAGAGTTCTCGTAGCTTTTTGTAACTCTCATCTGTGTTGGTTGCATCATACAGATCTACGAAAAACTCTTGTACAGGACGATTAACACTAACATTGTCTGCATATATTTCTAATTGATCGATAAGAATACTTTCTACTCTAACAGGAAATTTGAATCTTAAATATTTAGCGCCAAAATCTGTAAAATAGGCTTCTACACAATCCAAAGCTTCTAATTGCTCGTAAGTAGTTTCCCAGGATATCATCTGTCTTGGCTCTGTATAGACTTCATAACCCAAATCGCCATCCTCCTGATACTCTTCTAGTATTTGATAATTCTGAGGCATTTTTTTCGCCCATATTTTCACTTTCTCATCTTCTTTCTTGGCTTTACATACGGCAAAAAAAGTTTCGTTATCAAAATGAAAACGATCCGATAATTGATGATAAACTTCTTCAAAACCCAGCAATTCAGTAGATATATAGCGCTGATAATCTGCAAAAACAAAGAGAAAAGGCACATCGCCTAAAATCTGTACGTAAGCATATTTTAATGACAGAATATTTGCATTTTCAATATTACCGTGATCTTTATAAAAAAGCGTTTCTCCGTCTATCCAGATTTCTTTATTATCCATTTTCTTTTTCTTATATATTTTGCAAAGTTTAATTTTCTATAAAATTAAATACATCCTAAACAAACTACATATTATTTAAGTTTTTTTTATTATAAAAATAATTAGCCTCTTGAATTTTGTTAAAAATCATAAAATACATTTTCGTTAGCTGGGAATATTCTTTTTAAATCTCTTAATCTATTTTTTTATTAATTGTAGATAATGCGTATTTATTAGAGTTATATTTCAACTAACTTAACAAATCATCAAGTGAATTAACTTTGTTCCAATTCTGATCCAGAATTATAAGAGAAATATCAACTTGCGACTCAGCTTGGTTAGATTTTTTAATCTCATTTTTTTGAAATACGGTCAAATCCTGTAAATAGTTAGGATCTTTAATAATAAGCATGTTTTTGTTATAGAAAACGACATAGCCTATTATCTCTTTCTGACAATCCATTTGGTTAGATAGAAAATCAACATACTCAGAAATAGAAGAAATATTATAAAAATCAACTGGGAAATTCACTTTTTGTTTTGCTACCTGTAGCCCTTCTTTGCCATGAATATCAAGAATAGATATAATATCAGGCTCAGCACTCATCATAGCCCAATCTGGCATGGCGTATGTGAATTTATCAGAATAATCATTCTCAATATTTTGTTTTATTTTCTGGATAATTTTATTGTGATTAAATCCGTCTAGCATATCTTTCATATCATCTTAAACTTAACGCTTCAAAACTCCATTTTATTTCCTTATTAATCTGACTGTTCTTCTTTCTTTTGAAGGATAAAATATTAAATTTTTCTCATGAAGTTCATTATATCAAATTTAAAAATTATATGTTTATAAAACCCCTCTCAATTATAGCCATAATCAGTGAAATTTTTCTCTAACGATTTACATTTTTTTTAATTGGAACTTTAATAAGTATTGTTGGGGCTCTTTTTAAAATTACTCATTGGAGTTTTGGACCAATTTCTGGAAACATAATTCTAGTAATAGGTTCTATTTTTCAGATTTCTGGAATCATTTTATTGCTATATAAACTATTTACAAGTCCAAAATTTAAAGAGTTTTTAAATAGGTAAAAAAATTATTATTTGTTTAACAATGAAAAACTAAATGACGGTAGAGTTGCTAGAATATTACATAATTGGGATAATGATATTTACTTAGATCCTCCAATTGTTGAAATTTGCAATCACGATTTTAATAAAATATCTTTTTCAGATGGAAGACATAGAACTAAAACAGCCTATTTGCTCGATGCTAATTTAATTCCAATTGCAGTTCATAAGTCTGACTTTAAAAAAGTAATTAATATCTTGAAATAAATATGAAAAAAACTACAGCTAACATTAGTAACCGTCCACAACTCCATCATTTAAAAAAAAGTACATTTAAATAGGATTTTTTGATTTTTTCAAAAATTTTATTATAAACTGCTAATAATGCTAAGTTGAAACTCTCATTACATAATTAACCACATAAAACTGCCTTTAATAGACAGTTTTATGTGATATTATAATAAATACAGAGTTAATAAGATCTGAAATTAATATTATTAAAAAAAAAGCTTATCTAAGCTAATTTTTTGATAAAATCACTAATATCCTTCATAACTTCTGCGCCTTGCTGTACATTAACATCTTGCTTAAAAAACTGAACAAACCCATGTTCTACTCCAGGATATTCTTTAAAAAAAACAGGAACTTGCGCTTCTTTTAGTTTATCAGCATAATCTTTACATTCATCTTTAAGCGGGTCTAAGCCTCCTACAACAACAAGTGCTGGCGGTAAGTTATCAACTGCCCCAACCGACGGAAAAGCATAAGGATTAGTTATTTCTTTCTCGAAGTTTTCGATGTACATTTCTCTTACAAAATTACCAATATCAAATGTCGGAAAATATTTATTTCCTAAAGCTTTGAACGATTCTGTATTCATATAAGGTGATAATGTTGGATAAAATAATAGTTGTGCCCAAACTTTAACTTTTGACTCTTTTTTATCTCTTAAATATTGCACCAATGCTGTGCTTAAAGTAGCTCCAGCACTATCACCAGCAACCAATATCTTGTTGACATCTCCTCCGTAGTCCCCAATATGTTCCTTAATCCATAGCAAAGCCGCATAACAGTCTTCAAACCCTGCTGGGAACTGGTGCTCGGGAGCCAAACGATAGTCTATAGATAGCACGAGCGCTTGATTCTGATTAGCCAAAGCCCTTGACAACACTTCATGCGTATCTAAATCACCAGATACAAATCCCCCACCATGAATAAATAAAATCACCGTCCGCTTGTCATCATTGTTTCCCAAACCAATAAACAACTTAGAGTAAATGGTTCTATTAGGATCTTCCGTTGGGATATTAATCTCATGAATATGAGCAACTTCATCTTTAGTACCTGCTAAAGGTATCAAACTACGGTAATCTTTACGTGCAATTTCAACTTGTTGTCTATCAGCATCTGACATTCTATTCTTTTCCATTTATATGTTTTTTTTAGATTTATTATTTAATGTTTTTTTGTGATCTTTTAATCGCTTGACTTTATTAAACTTTCTTCTTCTAAAATTGTAAGCACCTGCAATTTATAAATAAATTATACTTAAATAGATATAATTAATGTTAATTTTTTAAACCTAATCAATGTAATTAAATTCATATTTTACAACAATTATACCGATTGAATAAAACTAACGTTATTTATTTAGCAACTATATATTACAAGCTAGAAATGTTTACACCAACATAATTAGCGCTCTGATATTCTTTTACTAAATAAAAAGCAAATCAATAAACTACTCTATTTATCAATTCGCTTTTTTACAGATATTAATTTTAAATTATAAAAATCTCTTCTTACATTAAGATTTCACTATTTTAATTCGTAAAAATCTCTTTTCCCGATTTTAATTTTAGTCTCTTTTTTCAGAGTAATATCAGCATAAGGTTCTGTCATTTTCTCATTGTCAATCTGGACAGCACCACTTTCAATCAATCTTCTGATAGCCGATCTCGTCTGTCCTTTTTTCAATTGGGCGCATAAATCTAACAAACTGATGATTTCATTTTCTGCCTGAATCTCAGAAATTAGAATTGGTTCATAAATCTTTTCTTCAAAATTTTTATTTTGAAATTGATTAATAAAAAAATCTTCCGCCTTTTGAGCCTCTTCTTCATTATGGTATTGACTGATAATATTTTTAGCAATAACTTTTTTGATGTTCATTGGGTTTTCTCCACTTGCCAATCTTTCTCTGAGCGATTGTTTTTCTTCAATAGAAAAATCAGTTGCTAAGTCTAAAAACTCATCTATTAAACTATCCGGAATAGACATTGTTTTCCCGAACATATCCGTAGACTCATCCGTAATCCCAATAATGTTATTGAGCGACTTACTCATTTTCTCCTTTCCATCCAAGCCTTTCAATAAAGGCATACATATTACAATTTGAGGATTCATTTCAAAGGTTTCTTGTAGCTGTCTTCCCATGGTACAATTGAAAAGTTGATCAGTTCCTCCCATTTCAATATCTGCTTTGATATTTACAGAATCGTAGCCTTGTAATATCGGGTAAATCATTTCGTGCATCCCAATAGGACTATTTTCTGTGAAACGTTTATTAAAATCATTTCTATGCATCAGTTGAGCAACAGTCACTTTGGACAAAACCTGAATAACATCTGAAAAAGAAAGTGTATCTAGCCAGTCTGAGTTAAAAACTATTTTTGCCTTACTTACATCGATAATTTTAGATAACTGATCGAGGTAAGTTTTTGCGTTATGCTGTACATCTTCTGTAGAAAGCGGTTTTCTACTTTTGTTTTTCCCCGTAGGATCACCAATTCTAGCCGTAAAACTGCCTACTAAAATCACAATTTGATGTCCTAAATCTTGGAATTGCTTAAGCTTTTTTAAAACAACTGCATGTCCCAGATGTAAATCAGGCGCCGTTGGGTCAAAGCCAAGTTTAATAATCAACTTTCGGTTTTCCTTTTGCGCTTGTACAAGTTTTTCTTCCAGTCCGTTTTCTGGAAGAATAATTTCTACATTTTCTTTAAGTTTTTTAATTGTTTCCATTTTTTTGAAAATAAAAAAGCCCGAGTTAAAAACTCGGGCTTTTAGGTTATGTTATTAAATATAATACGCTAGATATTCTTTATGAAACAGACACAGCCTTTCCGAGCAGATATTATTCCATAATAAGTGCTGAAGAAAGGAAAAGGCAAAATGTTGTTTGTGTATTTCATTCTGTGGCAAAAATAGTATATATTATTTTGATTTACAAATAATTTGTTTACCGCCATCTTCTAAGAAATGATATTTCCTTCTTTTCTTCCAGATTGATTTTTAAAGTATTTTATATCTTAAAATTAATCTATTTTTTTTTCGCTTTCCGAACTTAAATGGTTTTATTACACATTAGCAGAAAAACCATCTAATTATTCTTCAAATTTGGGAATAAAATAACCTACATTTGCAGCTGCTAATAAGTAACTAAGGTATGAAACAAATTAACGAATTCAGAAAATTATTAGGTGTTGATAAAGATGCATCGCTTAGAGATCTAAAAACGATTTATAGAAATGTAATGAAAGATACTCATCCTGATAAATTTGTTAATGATGAAGCAGGAAAAATAGCTGCAGAAGAAAGTAGTAAAAGTATTATTGAAGCCTACCATTATTTAGTCAGCATTAACCAAGAAACACACGATAAGAATCTAGAAGAATATACGGAAACCATTACCAATTCTATCATTCAAGATTTTTATTTAGAGAAACAAATTCTTTACGTTATACATACAAATGGTGTAACTTATGAGTATATGGGCATTCCTAGAAATATTTATATCAAAATGATCAACTCTGATTCTCCTAGTCGTTTTGCAAGAAGACATATTTACGGGAAATTCACTTTTAGAAAAGCATCTACAGCGGCAGAGGATTAATTACAAATTGATTTTAAGATATCCTCTAAGTAAATTCTGAAACTGAAGCGACTATTAAATAAAAAGGCTGTGGCATACGACCATCAAAATTCTATATATTTGCAACTTCTGCAAGTATTGAGATATACGATTAGTGTTTCATAGCAATTGGATTGTCATTATGGATAAGCTTCAGTTTTTAGAAATAAGCGCTATGATCGGTATTTTTGTAGTGCTTTTTCTTGCTTTATTTTTGTTAACGGTAAAAACAAAAAATAGGGTTTCTAATTGGCTTCTCGCCTTCTTTCTTATCAACTGTGCTATAGATGCTTGTAAGTTTTTAATGCATAAATTCCCTGTTAATTATATTAACCTCGAGGTATTTCGTTGGAGTATTAATTATTTGGTTTCAGCATCATTTTATCTTTATGTTTTATCGGTTTGTTTTTCCAAGTTTCGATTAAAACCGAAACATTTATGGCACACGATCCCATTCATAGCTTTCAATTTATATATGATGTATGGAGTTTATTTTGAAGAAAGAGCTTCTAAAATAAACTTTATCAATGCATTGAGTGAATCACGCATCATGCAATTTTTTCATATTCTTTTCGAAGTTTTATTTCAAGTCTATTTTATTGCTTCGTTTTTAGTGATTAGAAAATCTAAAACTGTCTATCTCGAGAATTATACCAATCCCAATATCTCGATACTTAATGCACTTTATAAAATCACAATTCTATACTATGTTTTGCATTTTTTAGTATTGATACGATGGTTAGTTACTTTCCTATTTGGTTATGGAGAATTTAGACAATGGATTGTAATCTTAGATGGGTTTTCTTTTTTCTTTTGTACTTGTTGGTATCTATTTATTGCATTAAATAAGCCTGAATTCTTCAGAGGCGTAAATTCTGAACTAAAACCAATTGCAGAGCTTACTAAAAAGCAAAAACCGTCACTTGAGCTTAATGATGAAAAAAATAAGCAGATAGAATCTTTAAAAGCTTTTATGATTACAAATGAACCTTATTTAGATTCATCCCTTACAATTCAGGATTTAGCAGAACAGTTTAAAATGCCTGCAAAAGATTTGTCTGCGTTGATTAACTTATATATGAACAAGCATTTTTTTGATTTTGTTAATGAATATCGAATTGAAAAAGCTAAACAAATTTTAAAAGATCAATCTAAAAAAGATTTAACAATTCTCGAAATCCTATATGAGGTAGGCTTCAATTCTAAGTCATCATTTAGTACATCTTTCAAAAAATATACAGGAGCGACGCCAACAGAGTTCCGCAAAAATCAGTAAAACCTCTACTTTTTCATGAAAAATGCGTTCGACTTTTTTTACTCGGTCGCGTATCAATACATTTTAGAGCAGTTTTGTAGAAAAATTTCTAAAATTTAATTTCAATGAAAAATCATTTTCTCTTATTGTTAATAGCTATTCTATTTACAAATTTCCTTTCTGCCCAAAAAGCGACAAAGCAAAAAATAGAAATCAGTCAAATAGATGACTTAATGACCAAGTCCTACCAAAGAAATTTATTCAATGGAAATGTACTTGTCGCTAAAAATGGTAAAATCATCTATCAAAAATCTCTGGGTTTTACCGATGAAACGCAACAAAATCGCTTGAATAGTAAATCAATATTTAATAGTGGTTCTATCGCAAAAGAATTTAATGCAGTGTCCGTTATGATGTTAGCAGAACGAGGTCTTCTTAATCTTGACGATCCCATTTCTAAATTTAATTTAGGATTACCGAAATGGTCAGAAAAGGTCACCATACGTCACCTTATTAATTACGCCAGCGGTATTCCTAATATTGAAAACAAACTTATAGTACCTAAAAATGATGAAGAAGCATGGAAGATACTGAGAAGCAATGACACATTATTATTTGAACCCGGAACAGGCTACAAATATGACAATGCTAATGTTTTTTTACAAAGAAGAATCATCGAAAAAGTTAGTGGTACCTCTTACCAAGAATTTGTCACAAACAATATTCTTAAGCCTTTGAAAATGACAAATTCTGTTTTTGATCCCCAATTACGCTATAAAAATCGAACGTCTTGCTATGACATGGACAATGTTAGATGTCCAGAATTAGAATTCATCAGTGGATGGCTTTGGGTTGATATTAATGATTTATACAAATGGATTGATGCAATGAATAAAAATCATCTAATATCTAAAAAATCCTTCCAGACGTTGTTGTATAATCCTTATGCAAAAGATCAAGGTGGATCACTTGGTACGTACATAGAAACAAATGATATGCAACGGCATAATGGAATATCGTATAAATTTGAATCCATTTTCTTAAACGATTTTAAAAATAATATTACGATAATACTCTTATCTAATAATCTCAACAAAGTATGGGATTTGGGACATATAATTCATAATATAATGTTAGGTAAAGACTACGAAATTCCTAAAAAATCAATCTATCAATCGATAAGAAAAGACGCACTTACCAATTTAAACAAAGCAATTGAAACCTATCATTTGCTTAAGCAAAATTCTAAAGATGAATACAGTTTTGAAAACCCCAACGAGTTGAATAAATTAGGCTATGAATTATTAAGAGCTGGCAAAATTAATGAGTCTATTGAAATATTTAATTTAGCAACAAAAGAGTTTCCAAAAAACGCTAATATCTTTGATAGTTTAGGTGAAGTCTATTACAACAATAAACAATACGATCAGGCATTAGAAAGCTATAAAAAAGCAATCAATTTTGGTGGGACTAACGGAAATGCCGAGAGAATGATAGAAAAAATCGAGAAAGAAATACACAAATAATATCCTTATAAATCTAGATTAAATGAGATTTTGTGAAAGCTAAAATTTCAATCAAAATAATTCACAAATTACTTTTCATATTATTTTTTTGATTAATTTAACAAACTGAAACCTAACGAGATGGTTCGACAAAGTCAAAAAGAATTTGCTACGGTTATTAATTTTCAGAACTTTTGGCTCTTCGAATTTCCGTGCTTCGCAAAGCACTTTCCCGTTAGTAGTAATTTTAAAAGTCCTATGCATCTTTGAAACTAAATAAATAGATATACAATTATAAAAAGTTATAAAACAATTTTAAAAATAAACACAATTATGAAAAGGAATGATTTTTTAAAAACATTTGGATTAGCAGGCATTTTGCCGTTATTTCCACTCAGTTTATTTGGTGCTGATAAAACTACTCCAGACGATATAAGTTCAACAAAAAAACAAGATGATATGACAGACAAATATGTAACATTTAAGCACAGCGATTCTGTAATTCTTATGGTAGATTACCAAGACGGAATTGCAAAAACCTCACCATCTTATCCTCTTGATGATTTAAAAGCCAACACTTTAAAGTTAATGGCATTGGCGAAAGTATTTAATATGCCAATAATTTTCACATCTAGTGAAGAAACAGAAGCAAGAAAAGGAATGCTATTTTCGTATTTCGAAAAAATTTTTCCTACAGAATATGCAAACAGAATTAAAAGAAACGGTGTTGTGGATGCTTTTTCTGACCCAGCATTCGCCGAAGCTGTAAAAAAAACAAAACGCAAAAATATTGTAATTGGTGGTGTTTCTACCGAAGAATGCGTGTCTTTGCCAGCAATGTCTGCATTGGGATTGGGCTACAATTGTAAGGTAATAGCAGATTGCTGTTCCTCTCATTCTGCTTATACAGATACTATTCAGTTTAACAAAATGCTACACTACGGAGTAGATATTACAACCATCAGGCAATTTGTAGCAGACATGGTGGTAAGTTGGGCAACGCCAGAAGCAAAGCAAGCCAATCAACTTCCTGCACAATGGCAAAGCCTTATCACTAATTAAATCCCTGTAGTACTATTTTTTGTAAGCGATGGTTTTCAATTTCACATATTTTTAATTTAGTTTTTATGAAAAAGCATCGGCTTCTACTAAACAAAATTAAATATTGGAATAAAATAGAAACTGTAAATAACATCGATAACTGTTGCAAAACTCATCATTTTTTTTGACTCTAGCACAAAACAAAAAACGCTGTAAATAATAGTATTTACAGCGTTTTAGCTTATTTTGGTCTCTCAACTTGCGGAGAGAGAGGGATTCGAACCCCCGGACCTGTTACAGTCAGTAGTTTTCAAGACTACCGCAATCGACCACTCTGCCATCTCTCCTTAAACACCGATTGCATCGTTGTTTTCAGTGGTGCAAATATAGTAAGCTTTTATATATCTTCAAAATTATTTTGTAAAAAAAACAAGACTCTCTCATTAACAATCTAGTTTTCAATCACAAAAAGTTACATCTTAACTAAATAACTGCCTACTAAAACTGCAATAAGCCCTAAAATTACACTAGAAAAGATATAAATAAACATTAAATAATAATGACTGGCTTGCCACAAACCTATACTTTCTGAAGAAAAAGCAGAAAAAGTGGTAAAGCCGCCACAAAAACCTGTTATTAATAAAAACTTAAAACTATTATCAACTTTAAGAAAATATGCCGATAACAACCCCATTATAAAACATCCTATTATGTTAACCAATAAAGTACCTATCGGAAATACCCCGATATTACATAATTTCTGTCCATAATAAGAAACGAGGTAGCGCAATACACTGCCTACCCCGCCTCCAATAAAAATGTATATAATGTTATTAAACATTAATCTTGCTCTACCCAATTATGGTTATCACCCTCTAATTCTCCGATATATTTTTCGGCATCCATTGCTGCCATACATCCACTTCCGGCTGCAGTTATGGCTTGGCGATAATGGTGATCTTGAACGTCTCCTGCCGCAAATACACCATGCAAATTAGTTCTAGATGACTTGCCTTCTGTGATGATATATCCGTTTTCGTCTAACTCAATTTGGTTAACAAAAATATCAGTATTTGGCTTGTGCCCAATAGCGATAAAAATACCATGAACATCTATTTTAGATTCTTCTTTAGAAACATTATCAATCACAACTGCACGCTCTACCATACTATTTTCACCTTCTATTGCGATTAACTCATGGTTGAATTTCACTTCAATATTAGCGGTATTCATTACTCTATCAACCATCACTTTAGAAGCACGGAAATGATCTTTTCTCACTAATAAAGTTACTTTATTACAGATTTTAGAAAGATAAGTTGCCTCTTCTGCTGCAGTATCGCCAGCACCAACCACTACTACATCTTTGCCTCTGTAGAAAAAACCGTCGCAAGTAGCACAAGCAGAAACACCGCCTCCAGCATACTTTTTCTCATCGTCTAGGCCTAGATATTTAGCTGTTGCACCAGTAGAAATTATAACCGTTTTTGCTAGAATCTCTCTGCTCCCAGTGGATAGTTTATGCAGACCACCTTTGTTCTTAGAGAATTCTACTTTTGAAATCATTTCATAATGAACTTTTGTATTAAAGCGTTCTGCTTGCTTTTGAAGTTCCATCATCATTTCTGATCCTGTAATTCCTTCTGGATAACCAGGGAAATTCTCTACTTCTGTAGTTGTAGTTAATTGTCCTCCTGGCTCTAATCCCGTGAATAATTCTGGGTTAAGATTAGCTCTAGCAGCGTAAATTGCTGCTGTAAAACCCGCAGGTCCAGATCCTACAATAACGCAATCTAAAATATTTTCCATATTCTTATTAACTTATTTTTAATTTTTATCAATGGTCAAAAATCGTGATAATATTTGATTTTTAATAATTTTAGTTGATGAATTTTCTCAATGTTATTGATTTCTAAATAGGATTAAAAAATATTAATATTGTTATTTTCAGATTAACAGCTTAGCCTTGACACTCAAGTAAAAACATAAAAACACCATTATAATGAGTAATTATTAATGATTATACATTGATAATTACTAAATAAAATTAACTCTTTAGAAAATCCAAAAAATAATTCTCTATTTCTTTTTTCTGGCTTTCAGACCCACTATCATCCATATCATTATGTATGGTTTTTTTGAGTTTTATAATTGTCATTCCGAGTTTATCTTGTTCATCTTGAGGAGGCAAAACACCTTCGTCGGGCAATTGATCGCTAGATCTTAAAGAATATATTTTGGGATGTTTAAAATACGGCAAAGCATATCTCCTTTGATCTAAAGTAATTAACTTAGACACTAACTTTGGATACTGCTCGACAAAAAGAGTACTCATGTCTCCTCCATTAGAATGGCCTGCGATAGTTACTTGATTATAGTTAAGCTCAGGGAAGTCTTTTTTTACCCTATTATAAACGTACAAAATATTTTGCACACCTCTATCCCAATTGGGTCTGCGGACTAATTGCGCCTTTCCTTCTAGAGGAAGAAGCTCATCTTTAAAAAGTTCATGCTGAATAGAAACTACAAAATATCCGTTAGATGCTAACTCACTGAGTAAGGCACTATATTCTTTATTACTTCCAGGTTGATTACGACCATATCCATGACTGAATATAATGAGAGGTAACTTTTCTTTTTTATAATTCTTAGGCACGTAATAACAAACAGGAATATCACGGTTTCTGGAAGTATCCAGATAAGTTTTTTCAAATTCTTGATATTGTACTACAGGTACGACTTTGTAATTTTTGTTACTTGTACACGACAAAACCAATCCTCCAAGGCAAAGGAAATAAAATAATTTCATAATTTTTTAACAAGGTTATTAGGAGGTCAAAGTTAAATATTTATGATTATCTGTACGTAACGGTTTTCCGTTATTGTAAAATATTTTTATAATGGTAACTCATACCGCGTCCCGACGAAGTTGGAAATCCTTTTTGCGAGAGGCTATGCCGAGCAAAAAGATTGAAGACGTAGGCGGAAAAGACGCCCTAATATTAAAGCTTAACTTTGAGCTGATCGATATGGATAATTTTATATATCATCTCAATGTAGATCTCCTCATCTTCCATCTGTCTTACGCCAAGTCCTTTGGATTTCAGGTCCATTTCTCTAAGGATGGATATTACTCTGGTTGCATGTTTTAGTGGATAAAATCGTGCTGCTTCTGCATAATCTTTAATAAAATAAGGATTAATCCCTATCTCAGAGGCAATAGCTGCTGGTGGCTGACCAATCATGGTATGATACATGATAATTTCTGAAAAATATTTGTAAAGAAAACCTAATGACATCTGGATAGGATTGGTTTTCTTATTTTTCCCCATGTAATAAGCGATTCTTAATGCTCTGTCATGATTTTTTGTTGCCAAAGCTTTCTGTAACTCGAAAATATTGAAATCTTTACTGATCCCGATATGTTGCTCAATAACTTTACCATCAAGCTCCTCTCCTTCTTTTAGAATAATTTTTAACTTGCCTAATTCATTGGCAATTCTGGATAAGTCACTGCCTAGATATTCTGCTAAAATGTGATTAACGTTAGGAGCAGATTTCAAGCCCAATCTTGAGATTTCTTCTTGTATCCAAGCTGGCAACTGACTGTCTTTTATCTTATCTGAACCGAAGAGAAAACCTTTGTCTTTGAGGATTTTTGATACTTTTTTTCTGGAGTCTAATTTCTTATGCTTATGTGCAAATACCAGAATAGTTGACGATACAGGATTCTGTAGATAACTGAGAAAAGCGTTGGTCTCTTCTTCGTCTAATTTTAAATCCTGAGCTTCTTTTACGATAATCAATTGCTTATCGCCCATCATTGGATATTGTCTAGCTAAGGAAAAAATCTCTCCATAATTGGTGTCTTTGCCGTAAGCCAGGGTTTGATTAAAAGCTTTTTCGTCTTCTTCTAAAACATCATTTTCAAAATGTTTTGTGACTAGGTCTATATAATAAGGCTCTTCACCATGAATGAAATAAATTGGTAAAAACGCTTTATTTTTAATACTTTTGAGGACTATTTCTATATCTTTCATCAGACTTTATGCAACTTCCAAAACTTAACTTTAGTAGAGATTTTGATTTTCAAATCAAGCAAGACAAAGATACATTTTTTATTTATGATTCTGTACGAAAGTCATGGCTAGTGCTTACGCCAGAAGAATGGGTACGTCAACATTGGATAGGTTATTTTCTTAAAATTAAAAAAAAATCTGCTTCTTCTCTTATTTTGGAACAAAAGTTGGAATTGAATGGGACAACGAAAAGAATTGACCTATTGGTGACTTCTCGTACAAAACCTCAGATTTTAATAGAATGCAAAGCGCCTAGCATCACTCTTAATGAATCCCATTTTGAGCAAATTGCGCGCTACAATAGTATTTTGCAAGCCCCAATAATTATATTAACTAATGGCCTGCATCATATAAAAGCCAAATATGAAAACGGCGCTTATCATTTTGTGAAATTTGAATAAAATAATAAAACTAAAAACACAAATATCTTATGGCGCAACAATCTACTTCTTCGAAAAAAAAGATTAATTGGAAGAAAATCGGACTAATTGTTGGAGCTTCCTTTCTTATTATAATCTTAATATTTCCCTTTGCATTAGATGCTTATCTTAAGAAGAAATTACCGGATATCATTAACGAAAAAACACCTTACAATGTTAAGCTAGAAAGTTTTGATGTTAGTTTATTAAGTGGTAATCTTCATCTTAAAAATATTGATATAAATACTAAAAATCCAACTGATTCTAAAATTACTCAGATTAATGGTACAATTGCCAATCTTGATATTGAGAATTTGAAAATCATAAAAGCTATTTTCAGTAAAAAATACATCGCCGAAAACATTAAAATAATCAATCCAAATCTTAATATTCAATTAACTAAAAAGAATAATAAAAAGCATGATTCTAAGAGCAATCCAGAGATCAATGTAAAAAATATTGTAGTACAAAATGCCAAACTTAATGTTCTTGATTCTCTTGGGAAAGGTTATGCTAGCAGCGAAACGTTAAGCTTGAATTTAAAAGAAATTAGCCTCAATAATAAACCTTCTAAAATACCTTTAGCTTTTAAAAGTTTCGAAATTGATGCTAAAAAATTATTGTTAACCGTTAACGATTTTTATCAAATAAAAGCAGAAACAGTTTCGGCTAAAGACAAACATCTTGAGATGGATAATTTTCATCTTATTCCGACTCAGAAACCACATCTATACAATGCCAAAAATGTATTCGATTTTCAAATGCAACGCTTTGTTGCCGATGGAATTTGGATTAATAATGACTCCTTGATTGCTGATAAAACAATCTTTGTATCACCCAATCTCAAAATAATTTCTACCAACAAATCTATTGTTAAAGAGAATCCAAAAGAGATTGATATCAAAATTGCTCTGAAAAACTTAGAATTGCAAAGCGGACAATTACTTGTGGAAAATACTAAACTTGAGAAACAAGCTTCTGTAAAACAATTTGATGTAAAATTAAGCGATATCGTTTTTGATAAAAACACAGTAAAAGAGAAGATTCCTTTTCATTTTAACAATCATGACATTAATATTTCTGACGTTTATTTCCGAGCAGATAATCATCAGTCATTAACGTTAGACAAAGCTTTTTCTAATAATCAAAATATTAATCTAGAAGGTTTTCACCTTACTCCTATTGGGAAAAATCCTCATAAAAATCTTTGGGACATTAATCTAGAGAAGTTATTAATCGTCAATAATCAATCTAAACTAAAAAATTCTAAATTAAATCTAAACATTAGTGAAATTAAGCTTCAATCTCCTAAAATCAAAATGATTGCGGCACAATCTTCACCAAAATCAACGCCTAAGGCTCAGAAATCCGAATTTGATTTTCAAGCTTTAATTGGGAAAATAACTCTTGAGAATGGCTCTTTCAAACAAATTGAAGCCAATGGAAAAGAAAAAATGAGTGTACAAAAATTTGACATTCAGTTAAATCAATTGACTTCGGATTCTAAATTGATAAAGAATGATATTCCTTTTAAAATTGCCAATCATCATATTAACCTAAGAAATTTTAACCTAGATGCTGGTCGTTACTATAATTTATTAGCAAAATCAATTGATAATTCAGGTAAAGAAACTAAGATCACAGATTTCGCTTTTAAGCCAAAATATTCTCGCAAAGCCTTTAGCAAAGTGATTAAGCAGCAAGAAGATTTGTATGATATTACTGCAAAGCAGATTGTAGTCTTTGATAAGATAGATTTGTTTCAAAAACACGAAACTATTCAGCTTGATAAAATTATATTAGACGGCGTTAGATGTAGTATTTATCATGATCTGGCTCCACCAGAAGACATAGCTTTAAGATCTATGTTTAGCGAAAAACTTAGGAATATAAAGATGCCAATGTACATCCAAGAAATCCAGCTTAAGAATTCTTATATCTCATATGAGGAAGATGCGGTAAATAATAATAAACCAGGAAAACTGTATATGAGTAATTTCAATGCTAATATTAAGGATGTTGGCAATGGGAAGATCACTGGTAAACCTACTCTTGTAAAGGTAAACACCAATTTTGATTTCTATGGCTCTGCGCCTAGCAAGGTATACTGGACATTCGATGTTTTGGATAAGACGGATGCTTTTAAAATCAATGGGGTTGTTAGCAAACTATCTGCTGATAATGTCAATCTTTTTGTCAGACCTTATCTTAACATATCATTGGATGGCGATATCCATACGGTTAAATTTGATTACCTAGGTGATAAAACCGTGATAAAAGGTGATTTCTTATTGCTTTACAATGACCTTTACGTTAATTTCATGAATAAGAAAAGCGGCGAAAAGCGTAAACTTATAAGTAAAGTTGTCAACTTATTAATCCGAAATGATTCTAAAGAAAATGCTGATAGTAAAAAAATTGAGAAGAAACGAGAGCCAACACGTTCTTTCTTTAATATGCTATGGCAAGGCTTAATGGAAGGTCTGAAAAAGACTTTGATATAAATTAAAAAGCACAGCGTAAAACTGTGCTTTTTTGTATAATGCTATGCTATTTTTTGATTCTCGGCTTTAGCTAAATCTTCTTTTTTGCGTCTTCTTATTAATTCTTCACGTTGATAATCTTTGACTGTTTTTCCTTTTCCATCATGACGCCAACCTGGAGAATATATGAGGTATTTTAGCTTATCAGACCATTTTAAATCAGGCTGTCTAAGGTCTCTAACAATCTTTTTCCATTCATAAAAAATAAGATTAACAGGCCCTGTATCTTCCATCTTTGGATAAATCCCAAACTTAACCGGTACTTCTGGTACTTCTTTCTCAAAGGTTCCGAAAATTTTGTCCCAAATGATAAGAGCCATACCCATATTCCTATCAAGATATCTGATATTACAAGCATGATGTACACGGTGATGAGATGGTGTAACCAAGATATACTCTAGAATGCCCATACTCTTTACCGTCTGCGTATGCACCCAAGTTCCGTAGACTTGTAACACAGAATAAGCTAGCATAATATGCCACGGATTAAATCCTAAAAATGCTAATGGAGAGAAATATAGATAACGGTACAACGGCTGGAAAACAGGACTTCTAAAGCCTGTAGTTATATTGAATTCTTCGGAGCTGTGATGGGTAATATGAACAGCCCAAAACATTCTCGATTTATGATCTACATAATGCAACACATAATACGCAAAATCCTGAAGAACAAAGACCGCTATAAAGTACCAAATATTAAATTCCCAATTAAAAACTCTATAATGGTAAAAGAAAAACATAACTGCCATAGAAATGCCCTTCATCAAAAAGTCTAAGCCATAATTACACAAAGCTAGATATATGTTACTAATAACATCTTTGGTCTTATAAAGTTCAGCTTTGTTAAAATGACTATAAATCATTTCTGCCAAAATAAACATAGCAAGAATTGGCACAGACCATATATACACTAACTCTTGACTATTTTCATTAAAAAAATCCATCATCTACATAATTTGTGCAAATATAAAGAATTTATAAACGGAACTACATGCAATAAAACTTAATGTCTATAGATAAAAAAAACCGACTATAAAGTCGGTTGGTATATTTAGTGAGAAGAATTATCAACAGCTTTCGCCATTGTTGATGCATTATGTTTATGTTTAAACAAAATAGCAAAAGCTATAGCAACAATCAATGCATAAAAAGCAAAAGCTAACCATATCTCATGCCAGTTTTTCATTAATATAACATGCGACAAAGTACCATCTGATCCTATTGTTGCATTAAAAGAATTTTTTAAAATTTCTAAAAAAGTAGGATTGTCAGCAGTCGTTTCTAGATAGGTTGCAAGCTCATTAGCAGTTTCAAATTTATGAGTGAAATAATTATCAATCAACCATCCTGCAGCATTACTGCCAACTACTGCACCAAATCCGTTAGTCACCATCATAAATAATCCCTGCGCTGATGATCTAATTTTTTTATCAGTTGTTGTTTCTACAAATAATGATCCTGAAATATTGAAAAAATCGAAAGCCATACCATAAACTACACATGACATTATGATCATCCATAGACTAGATTGAGGATCTCCGTAAGCGAATAAACCAAATCTAAGAACCCACGCGAACATACTGATTAACATCACTTTCTTTATACCGTATCTTACCAAGAAAAATGGAATTGCCAATATAAATAGAGTCTCTGACACCTGCGAAATCGCCATGATAATTGTTGATCTCTTTACAACAAAAGAATCGGCATATTTTGGAAAATTAGAAAATTCACTTAAGAAAACATCACCATAGGCATTAGTTAACTGTAATGCTGCACCCAACATCATAGAAAATATAAAAAACAATGCCATCTTATAATTACCGAATAGTTTGAAAGCATTAAGCCCAAGCTGCTCTGTAAGTGGCGCGCTTTTATCAATTAATTTTTGAGGTGGACATTTTGGTAAAGTAATAGCATATATACCTAATAATAAAGCAACTGCGCCTCCAAGATAAAACTGCCCTTCTGATGCCTTATTACCAGAAAGATTAGTAATAATCATTGCTACAATAAAACCGACTGTCCCCCACACTCTAATTGGAGGGAAATCTTTTACAACATCCAAGTTGTTATTCTTCAAAATATTATAAGAAATAGAATTACATAATGATATTGTAGGCATGTAAAAACACATCGCCAATAACATAACGTAGAAAAATGAAGAAGGAGAATCCGTATGAGGAAGATAGAATAAAGTCAGTCCATAAAGAACATGCAACACAGCATACATTTTTTCTGCATTAATCCATCTATCCGCAATTATACCTGTCAATGTAGGCATGAAAATTGCAGCTATACCCATAGTGCCAAATACGGCTCCAAATTGTGTACCGTCCCAATGTTTTGTTCCAAACCAGAAATTAGCTATTGTAATTAGCCAAGCTCCCCAAACGAAAAACTGAAGAAAACTCAGTATCGTTAAACGTAATTTTATACTCATGTTGTAATAATCTGATTAAAAAGTGATAGCCCGTAAAATTAGTCTATTTTTTTGTTTCTTTTTTTAATTTCTTCTTGAAGTTTTAAGGCTGTATCATAGTCTTCTTCTTTTACAGCATCTTCCAATAAATGGATTAGTTCTTGACTGCTAAGATTAGATAAGTCATTGATATCAGAAAAGACATCTTCTACCTCAGGTTCTGAAAAATCTTGGTTATCCTTTTCCTTATCATCATCCATATCTAATAAAATACCTGCTTCATTAAGAACTTGTTCTGTCGTATAAATAGGCGCATCAAATCTAACAGCCATAGCAACAGCATCAGAAGTACGAGCATCCAATATCAATTCTTCTTGGTTAAAATTATTTCTGAAATGAATGTTAGAAAAAAACACACCATCTAAAATCTGATAAATAATCACAGAAGACAATGTATATTGTGCAGAAGTGACAAATTTTGAAAATAAATCATGTGTAAGAGGTCTCGGCGGATGAATATCTTTTTCTAGACCTAACGAAATAGACTGAGCCTCAAAATTACCAATAACAACAGGTAGCTTTACAGCTGTTTCTTCGTGTTCTAGAAGAAGTGCATAGGCACCTGATTGTGTCTGGCTATAGGAAATGCCTCTTATGATTAATCTTTTATAATCCATATAGCAAATATAAAATTTTTTGTTAATAATTATCAGATAATTATTAATGCATGTAATACTTTGATTGTGAATAATAAAGCTAAAATTATATCAAAATTATAACTAATTAGCTTTTACTAAAACTCTTGTTGCGCCCCGACTTGAGCGGAACTCCTTTTCTGCATTAGCCTAAGAAAGGACAGAAAAGAGTGAGAGCGGAAGGCGGAAATGGCGCCCAAATAAAAAAGTCTGAGAATAATCTCAGACTTTAATAATAAGTTGGATTCTAAAAAATCTTGATTAAGATTTTAAAGCTTTAATTTTTTCTGTTAATGCCGGGATAATCTGGAAGGCATCTCCTACTACGCCATAATCTGCCGCCTTGAAGAACGGTGCTTCTGGATCACTATTGATTACTACAATCGTCTTAGAACCATTAACACCCGCTAAATGCTGAATAGCTCCTGATATACCAACTGCAATATAAAGATTGGGAGAAATTGCTTTACCTGTCTGCCCTACGTGTTCTGCGTGAGGTCTCCAACCGATATCTGCTACTGGCTTAGAAGATGCTGTTGCAGCGCCCAACACATTAGCAAGATCTTCTATCATCCCCCAGTTTTCTGGACCTTTAAGACCACGACCTGCTGATACTACGATTTCTGCTTCTTTAAGGTCTAGTTTACCAGACGATTGTTCGTGGCTGATAACTTTGGTATCTTCATTAACGATGCTTAGATCTTTGGCTTCTTCTGAACCTGCTACCGCATTTTCTTTAGCTCCGAAAGCATTTTGAGAAACAGTTACGATAACTTTAGTTGCATCTGCTTTTGCATGCATATAAGCTTTTCCTGAGAATGCTTTTCTCTTTACCTGAAACGGAGAAAGACCTTCTGGTGCTGCAATGGCATTGGTAATTAATGATGCTCCATTCTGAACTGCTAACATAGGTGCTACAGAAGATGCATCTGTAGTGTGTGGGAAAACAACGATATTACCATCTACTAATTGGTTAACGGCATCTGCATAAGCTTTTGCACTAAAGTTCTTAAGACCTTCGTCTTTTACATTAACAACTTTGGTAGCGCCATATTTATAAAGTAACTCAGAAGAGTCAGTTGGATTAATAGAGATTGCTGTTACAGTATCACCTGCTTGGTCTGCAATAGCTTTGGCGTAAGCAACCGCTTCGAAAGCTGCTTTTTTGTAAACGCCATTTATATTTTCTGCATATACGAATATTGCCATTTTGTAAATTTTAGATTGTGAATTTTAAATTTTAGATGATAATTAGAGATATTAAAGGTTAATGATTTTTACCTGTTAATTCTAATTTGCAACATTTAATTTTATATAACTTTTGCTTCTTCGTGAAGTAGTCTCACTAACTCGTCTAAGTTATCTGGAGCAACTAGCTTTACTGCAGCTCTTGCAGGCACACTATCAAAAGATACAGCTTCTACCTTTATCTCAGTATTAGTAGGCTCTACTACTTGTAAAGGCTTAGTCCTAGCAGACATAATACCTCTCATATTAGGGATAATAAGATCCTTTTCTTCAACAATACCTTTTTGTCCAGCGATAACTGCAGGTAATTTTACAGAAATAGTTTCTTTACCTCCTTCAATTTCTCTAACGGCTGTCGCTTCTGCACCATTAACATCCAATCCTACACAAGCGTTAACAAAAGGTTGACCTAATAAAGCTGCAACCATACCAGGTACTGCTCCACCATTATAATCGATAGATTCTTTCCCCATCAATATAATATCATAAGCACCCTCTTGTGCTACTTTTGCGATTTCTTTAGCCACAGAAAAACTGTCCTTAGCTTCTGTATTAACACGGACTGCATCGTTAGCACCTATAGCCAAGGCTTTACGAACAACAGCTTCTGTGCCAGCATCTCCTACATTAACAACCGTCACTGTAGCAGCTTGAGATTCTTGTAATTTTATAGCTTTTGTTAAAGCAAATTCGTCCAAAGGATTAATTACCCATTGGATTCCGTTTTTGTCAAATGCAGACTTATCTGCGGTAAAGTTAATTTTACTTGTCGTATCAGGTACACTGCTGATGCAAACTAATATTTTCATTTGATAATTTTTTAAAATTAAGCTTTGCTAATATACTAAAAAATACTATGCACGCATAATATTTTACTATTTTATGAATAATGAATTCTATTCTTATATAAGTCTTTTATTGATGTCTATTTATAAAAATAAGTATCAAATAAGTAATGAAATCTATCGACCTATAAACTTTATGACAAGCGCACGAACAGATACTGAAAACCAAAAACATCAATAATTTTTGTTTTTATTTAAAGTTAAAATAAAATACGCTTTTAATCCCTTAAGATCGTTCTGAATAATTTGACGGTTATAATAAATTCAAAAAAAAAGACAATACCTAAATATTGTCTTTGTAATTTATCTTAGAAAAGGATCTTATCCTTTAGCGTAAAATTCAAAAAAGTAAGGAATACTTTCGATACCTTTATAATAGTTGTATAATCCGTAATGCTCATTAGGTGAGTGGATTGCATCAGAATCTAAACCAAAGCCCATTAATACAGACTTAGCACCTAGCACTTTCTCGAACAGAGATGTGATTGGGATACTTCCGCCACTTCTATATGGTAATACCTCTTTCCCGAAAGCTTTTTCCATGGCTTTTTTAGCAGCCAAAAACTCTTTTGTATCACTTTCTAAGACGTAAGGCATTCCGCCGTGGTGAGGTGTCACTTTTATTTTTACGCTTGCTGGCGCAATTTTTTCGAAATGTTTCGTGAATTTCTCAGTGATTTCTTCTGGTGTCTGATTAGGAACCAATCTCATAGAGATTTTAGCAAAAGCTTTAGAAGCAATAACTGTTTTAGCACCTTCGCCGGTATATCCTCCCCAGATGCCATTAACATCTAAAGTTGGTCTGATAGACGCTCTTTCTAGTGTTGTATAACCTTCTTCACCTTGGATATCATTAAGACCAATTGATTTTTTGTAACCTTCTTGGTCATCTTTTAGTTTGTTCATTTCTGCACGATCTGCATCAGAGACAATTAATACATTATCATAAAAACCATCAATCGTGATACGACCTTTATCGTCAATAAGTTCACCAATCAATTTTGATAATACATTAATAGGATTAGGTACAGCGCCACCATAAAGACCAGAATGCAGGTCTCTGTTAGGCCCTTCTACCTCTACTTCTACATAGCTAAGCCCTCTAAGTCCTGTTGTAACAGTTGGCTGATCTACAGAATAAATATGTGTATCCGAAATTAAAATAACATCACATTTCAACTTCTCTTTGTTATCTTCTAAGAAATCGGCTAAACTTGCCGAGCCAACTTCTTCTTCGCCTTCGATGATAAATTTAACATTACAAGGTAAAGTATTTGTTTTCATCATCGCTTCAAAAGCTTTGACATGCATAAAGAATTGACCTTTATCATCTGCAGAACCTCTCGCAAAAATCGCTCCTTCTGGATGTAATTCTGTTTTCTTTACAACTGGCTCAAAGGGATCACTCGTCCATAACTCTAATGGATCAGCTGGTTGCACATCATAATGACCATACACCAAAACTGTAGGCAAAGCAGGATCAATTATTTTTTCGCCATAGGCTACTGGATAACCTTTGGTTTTAAGCACTTCTACTTGATCTGCACCAGCTTTTTTTAAGTGATCAGCAACAGTATCAGCACATTTTAACACTTCATCTTTATAAGCAGGATCTGCACTGATAGAAGCTATTCTTAACACATCAAACAACTCATCTAAAAAACGTTGTTTGTTTTCTTGGATATAATTTTGAGTATCGTTCATCTCGAAAATATTTAAAATTAATTGATATAAAAAATGTCTCACAAAAGTAAGACATAATATATTGTAGCGTTGTTATTACTTAACTTTTACCGAATCTACCTTTGCAGCTTCTGGTTGTGCCGTAACTTCTGCAGTTTTCACTGGTGTTGCTTTTACAGTGTCTGCTTTAGCTTCGTAAGTCCCGTGAGGTGCATTAGGATCGTCATATCTTACCACATCATCGGTCTTTTTTAGACGACCTTTGTTACCACCTTCTGGTAAGCTACAAGATACGATTAATAATGCTGAAGCTAATAATAAAACAGATTTTTTCATTTCTAAAATTTTAAAGCTCAAAAGTACTAAAACTAGCTCTCTCAACAAAATAAATATTAGAAATTTATTTGGATTCTTAATAATGGTAGATAATCTAAAAACTTCTAAGGATTAATTTCCCATTTTGGCTTTGTGTGAAAATCAAATAATGATTACCTCCATCTTTTATTTTATACTTTTTCTTAATATCATCAGGCGTTAAAGGATGATTCTTAGAGATAATGTTGTATTTAGAATTTTTCTCGATTTGCTTAGCGTCAATCACTTCGATATTTAAAGTACGTCCTGGGAAATTGTCAACTTTTTGCCCTGAAGTATAAAAATGCGTATTGGGATGCAGTTTTTTAATATTAAATGATTTCGAAATTCCATTAAATGCGCCTGATTTTAAGATCGCATTATTCGGGATGTAAAGATAATTGAGTGGTTCCGAAAATTCTGCTTTTATAGATTTTTCTTCTTCCCAATTAAATTGAAATGGCATTTCTTGACTTTCTAAATTAATACAAGAACAAATGATTTCCGATGAATCTTTTTTAGGATTAATAATTACCAATAATTCTTTAACATCATTTTTGACTGCTATAATTTGTATTTCTTCAATATTTTCTAATACTGAAATTAAGTAGGAAATATCAATTAACGGCGATAATTTAACAATGATTTTAGATCCAATTTGGTTGAGTTGATCTTGGATTTCTAATAAATTAGGAGAAAGATCTTCTAGTAAAAATTTCTTTTTTAGCTGAACATCACGTCTTGCAGGATCGAGATAAATAACGTCAAATTGTTGCGAATTTTCTTTTAAAAATTGTTCTAAATTTTGATTGATAAATTGAGCGTTTCTACCAAGAATGCCCCAGTTATGCTGGACGATTTTAATTAAAACTTCATTCTGCTCAATTAAAGTGATATTTTCAAAGTTTTGAGACAAAAAATACGCATCAATCCCGAAGCCACAAGTAAGATCTAAGAAGCTTTTTCCGGTAAGATTTTTTGCTTTATATTCTGCTGTAGATTGCGATGATGCTTGTTCTAGATTAAGATTAGGCGGAAAAATAACGCCTCCTTTCTGCAAAAATGGGAACTTTTTATCTGCAACTTTTTTACCTTTTATCTGCTGTACAATCTCCTGAATCGACACATTTTCAAAAGGTGATTTTTTTAATAATAAAGAATGCAAATCTGTGTTGAGATTTGCATTAATATAGTCTTGAATATCTTTGTTAAGGAGTTTTTCCATTTTATAAAAAGAACTTCTACAATTTTATAATTTTAAATTCAATTAGATTATTCAAACATTTCTGCCCAACGCACAGCTTTAATTTCATCATCTTTATATAAATCCGAAACTTGTTTTGTAACTTCTAATTTTGGATAAAGATTAACGCCAATTAATTTGATTTTACCCTCTTCTACCCAATTTTGTTCTTTAATCGCCTGATCAAAAATCATTTTTTGAAGATTACCAGAAACGATATTGGCTTGATAACCGCCTTTTTTTTCTAAATCTAAAAATAAATCCCAAGCTTTTTCGGCAAACTGTTTGGTAAGATCTTCAATTAAATAACTACCAGAAGTCGCATCCTCAAAAACGTTAATAATGCTTTCGTAAGCGAGAACAATCATTTGTTTAAAAGAAATTTCTTCAGATAATTTGCTTTGATTTTGCATCTTATAATCATTTGCAAAAACAGCGTCTGCACCGCCAATCATAGCTGCAGACAACTCCAAAGTTGATCTAATTAGATTATTCTCAGGATCGTTATTAGCTTTATTTCTAAAGCTAGTTTCTGCATAAATGTAAGGAAAAACATTAAGGTTATATTCTTTAGATAACTGATTAAAAAGATATTTGAAAGCTCTGATTTTAGCAATTTCCAAGAAATATTGATGCCCAATTGCAAACCTGAAAATCAATTGATTAAGAATTCCTGCTCCAAAAATCTCTATCAAATCTTTAGTTTTAACCAAAGCAATCGACAATTGTTGGATAATAGATGCGCCGGCATTCTGATGAAGCGTAAGGTCAATTCCTATTTTCCTATCAAAATTTCGGTCTAATAATTCTTTTGCTAAATCCTCATTAACAGAACCATTTTCATTAAAAACATCCGCGAGGCAAAAGTATTTATTATCATTATGAATCGTCAAATTTTGAGCTAAATCTTTATCGGAAAAGAAAATAGATTTCTCGGCAACGCTAATATTTTCATTGGTGAAAAAAGCATAAACGTCTTCTTCTAAAAACTCACTGTAAGGCGCCACAAGATGCGTGCTTTCTTCAATTTTGGGTAACTTCTGGATATTATCTGATTGGTCGTAATAAGGTTTTACATCAACATCTTCTAGATTCTCCTTAACCAAAATACCATAAATATCTTCTGTCTTCAGCTGTTTTTTGACTAAACTTTCCCAGTCATTGAGGCTTACTTTTGGAAATTCCATGTTTACTTTTTAGTTGTTTTTGTACTATCTACAACGAGAATGAAAATTTCTTCATTAGGTTTTTTCATGAAATAATTTTCGCGAGCATATTTTTCTTTCTCGGTTTTATTATTCATCAATTTTTTATAAAAAGCATCATTTTTATCATACTCTTTTTTATAAAAATCCAATTGATTTTCGTACTTCTTAATATCGCTATTAAGCTCATTAACAACTAAAAACGAAGTATCATCAAAGAATACCATCCACACCAAAAAACAAGTAATGGTAATTACATATTTATTAATCACATACTTTTTTACAAAAGCCATGCTTGGTGATTTTTTCTGGATATCTTTAATGAGTTCTTTCATAATTAATGAATATCTTTTTTCAAAGAGTTACTGATTACGGTCGTTAGAAAATCTATGGCAACATTATTCTGTTTCATATTAGGTACGATAAGATCCGCTTCGTTTTTAGAAGGTTCTATAAACTCATTATGCATTGGTTTTATCGTATTCTGATAACGGTATAACACTTCTTCTAAGTCACGACCTCGCTCTTGCGTATCACGTTTTATTCTTCGGATTAATCTTTCGTCAGAATCGGTATGAACATAGACTTTAAGATCAAATTCTTTAAGCAATTCTTTATTAGTTAACACCAAAATGCCTTCTACAATCAAGACATTTTTTGGCTCCACTAAAACATGATCACCAGTTCTAGAATGGGTTACAAAAGAATAAACAGGTTGTTCTATACTTTCTTGATGTTTTAAAGATTTGACATGCTGAAGCATTAATTCAAAATCGATAGACTTGGGATGGTCATAATTAAGACCTTCTCTTTCCGTAAGGCTAAGGTTGGGATTATCATGGTAATAATTATCTTGAGAAAGCACATTAACGCCTTCTATATTAAGTTGTTGTAAGATTTTATTAACCACAGTTGTTTTACCAGATCCTGTTCCTCCGGCAATTCCTATAACGAGCATTGATTGATTTTTTACAAATTTACTTTAAATATTATATTCGGAAGAAATAATGATTAAAATATTGTTGCTTTTTTATTAGAGTCAGGGTTTCTGCGTGAGGGCGAAGCCTACTGTTGGAGCTCGTATAAGATGCCTGACGAAGCAAAGCGGAGACAAGTATCTTATACAGCGACTAGGCGAAGACCGACCTTGCTATGAAGGAAAAGTGGCTGTGGCAAGGTCACGCCATAATTTTACTCTTTGGGAGAGATACCTAATATGTAATAAAAAACAGCTAAAACCCTAGCGAGAAACTCTCGAGAATGATTACGGTAATAACTTTCATTCTTGCTAACATCCTGAGCGTCAAAACCAAGGGCATTCATGTCATTATTTCTGGCAAAAAATAAAGCCCGAAGATTATGAAAACCTTGCGATACAATGATAACATTACTCTGATTATATACCTCTTTGCAACGCAAGATACTCTTGTGTGTATTAAACCCCTTAGGGTCTTCTATGATAATATTTCCTGGGACGCCTTCGTTGTAAATTAAGAATTTTTTCATGGCAGCTGGCTCATCGTAATTCTTACTTTTCTCACCACTAACGATGATTTTTTTTATTTTCCCATGGTGATATAGAGTACCTACAGCATCCATCCTCGCGATAAAATAAGGATTAGCAACACCAGATCTCATCTTAGGTGATGTGCCAAGGACCAGTGCGCTTTCTCGTGGTGGAACTTTACTAATTTTAGTATATGTTCTACCGCTTGTGAGTGCATAAACCCAGGCATTGGCCAAAATCATTACCAAAAAAATAATCTCGGCGCTAACAAAGATATTTTTTAAAATAGATTTTAGAATTTTAAACATAAATTAATGTTTGGGATGTTGCTTTTTTGAGAGAGTGAAATTAAGGATTTTATTTCTATATATGGTAAAAATCTAAAAACAATTCTTTGCTCATCGCTATAATTAAGATAGATCACAACCCTGAGATGTGCGACTTTTTGTACAATGCAAGCTATCATTTTCTTACACAACGACTCCATTGCAAGAAAAACAAAAATTATCACAAGTAGATAAGCTAAAAGTTATCAAATACTTAATGATTATTTCATAATTAATTTATTGCCGAGAATCATATAATATAAAATTCAGTTTTAAAGTTTGTACTTTTGTAATACAAAATTATCTTGTGAAACAATTATTTCTTATCGAAGAAATGATTAATAAAAAAACTCTAAAATAATTTATAATGAAAAAAATAGTATTGTCTTTAATCATCGGTTTAGGTATAATAGCCTGTAAAAAGGAAGATCATAAGATGCAGTCTTCTTCACCAAAAAGTGACTCAGTAAGCATTGATAAGCCTGTGCAGAATATGGATACAGAGCATGTAGACATCCACGAACTAAAGCCTGAAAAAATTACTTTGGATCTTAAAAACAAAGCTAACGACACCTTATATATTACCAATTTCTTTGCAACCTGGTGTGGTCCTTGTATGCAAGAAATCCCTCATTTTAAAGAAAAAATGGAAGAACTAAGTTCTCAACCTGTAAAGTTCACTTTCGTAAGTCTTGATAATAAAGATGATTGGCAGACTAAAGTTAATGATTTTGCTGATGAATATGATATCAGAAAAAATGTTGTTCTTCTGGATGGGACACTTCTAGATGATAACTTTTTTAAGGCTAATTTTAAAACCTGGACTGGGGAAGCTATTCCTTTTACGCTAATGAAAAAAGGAAATCTTGACGATGAGTACATGGGAACCATGACCAAAGAATTACTTGATACAAAAGTTAAAAAGCTTCTTTCTACAAATGTTAATGCTAATATTAATGAGCAAAAAGAAAGAAACAAATTATCTGGACCTTCTTCTAAGAGTAATTTGTAAATAATTAAAGATTAAGAATATAAAAGACATCTATTACAAGATGTCTTTTATTAATTTAGATTATATTTGAAGTACAATAATCTTTATGAATAGACGCTTTAATACCCTTTTAGTTATTCTATGTCTAGGGATAATCTCCCTCATTTTTTTTAACTTAAATGTTGGGTTTATAAAACTATCATGGACTGATTTTTGGCAAACAGAATCAGCCAACTCGGCTATTGCACAAATAAGAATTAATCGTATATTAGGCGTATTATTGGCGGGATTATCTATACCTACAAGTGGTTTTCTATTGCAAGAATATTTTAAAAACCCATTGGCTGGCCCTGATGTATTAGGAATTACATCCGTGTCGAGCTTGGCAGTAGCTTTTTACATATTTTTTTCTCAAGCCTTAGCATTACCAGATTGGTTACAGAGTAGTTTCATTAGCATATCCGCTATTACCGGAAGTCTTTTGTTAATGGGCATATTAATTATTTTCTCAAGCAGATTTAAGAATTCTTCATTTATTATAATTTTCGGATTTTTGATTTCAGCATTAGCTGGTGCAATAGTGAGCATTCTACAATTCTATGTCGAAAGTCAAAATCTAAAAAATTACATTTTATGGTCTTTTGGCGCTAATAATAATATTTCTGGATCTCAATTAATCATTTTAGCCATATTATGTTTTGTCGGTCTTTTTGTAAGTTTCAAAACCATAAAACCTTTGATCGGAAATGCTTTGGGAGATGCTTACGCAAGAAGCTTCGGTATTAATCTTGATTTTCTAAAATACAGTGTAATTTTAGCCACCTCCCTTCTATCTGCTTCCGTTACTGCATTTCTTGGTCCAATATTATTTGTAGGGATTGTTGTTCCTCATTTTTGCAGATTAATTTTCAACCCTTCTCAATTATGGCATCAATGGATACTTAATATGCTGCTTGGGGTTTTGTTAATGGAATGTTTTTCTATTATTTCAGAATTAACACAATTTCCTATTAATATCATAACCTCAATATTTGGAATCCCAGTTATACTATTAATGCTGCTAAAACAATCTAAAAGCTTACAATAATGGATAATTTTTTAGAAATAAAACAGGCTCACATTGGCTACGAAAAACCATTGATAAATACGATCAACGCAACTCTTAAGTTGGGAGATGTCGCCTTATTGATGGGGAATAACGGAGTAGGAAAAACAACTTTGATTAAAACGTTATTAAAACAACTTCCATTGCTTTCTGGTCAAATTCTAATCAATGGAGAGGACATTAATACATATAATTCAAAATCTATTGCGGAGCTTATTTCTATTGTTTTTTCAAAATCAGAAATCCCTTCCAATTACACGGTTTTTGACTTGATTTCCTTTGGGAAATACATCCATTATCCTTATTATTTCAAATTAAATAAAAAAGATATCCAAGAGATAGAAGATATCATTTCTCGATTACAATTAGAGCAATATCGGGATACATTATTGATTCATTTATCAGATGGTAATCTTCAAAAAGTTTTTATTGGCAGGGCTTTGGCGCAAAATTCCCCAGTCATAATCTTAGACGAACCTACAACACATCTGGATGAAGACAATAAGTTAATGATTCTAAAATTACTTAGAGATCTTGCTAAGAACGATCAGAAATTAGTTTTATTTTCTTCCCATGATTGGCGATTGGCAAAAGAATTTTCAGATCAATTATGGTGGGTAAAAAACAATCTAATGATCTCTGGATTAACTGAGGAAGTGTTGTTAAATAATCAGGATTTAATTAATAATCACATCCTCTTTTCTAACTCTTATTTTGTAGCCCCTGAGATTCTCGCAACAGATCCAGAAAAAGAATTAATGTATTCTTTTTTACAAAAAAATTTCGAAACCGACTTGTCAAAGTATAAAATAGTGTTAAAAAATGAAAAATGGGACATTATTTTTAACGATTTTCATGACAATTGTCAGGATTTCTCAGAAGTTGCTAATTCTCTTAAAAAGCGCATGTAATCAGCGTTTTATTTCTATTTACAACATCTAATATTACGACTTGCATAGTATTTAATCGTTTGATTATCAGTAGTTAACTAAATTTTAACGTATATATACTATGCATGCATAGTATTTTTATCTATATTTGAATTAATCACTTTAATTGAAAATATGGAAAAGAAAAATACAGATAAAGTTGAAAGCGTAGATCTAATGCTAAAGTCTGCTTGGCTATCCGTTTCTAAGATGTATTCTGAGAAGGCTTCTCTGTACAATTCCACAGCGGTACAAGCCTTAACTCTTTTAAAGATCGACCCTAAAGAAGGCACAAGAAGTACTAATCTTGGTCCTAAAATGGCGATTGAACCCACTTCATTAACAAGAATTATAAAACTCTTAGAAGATAATGGGTATATCTACAAAGAAAAAACAACAACAGACAAGCGAGAAGTTATTATTAAGCTAACTGAAAAAGGTATAGAATCAAGAAACCTCTCAAAGCAAGTTGTTCTTGATTTTAATACCAAAGTCATGGAGCGAATTCTTCCAGAAAAGTTCGAAACTTTTAAAGAAGTCATGAATGATATCTTGAAAATAGCCAACGAACTAAACAATAAAAAATAAGTACAAATCCAAAAAATAAATATATCCAAATGAAAAGAAGAATAAAACATGTGACTGTTCTCGGTTCTGGGATTATGGGAAGTGGTATTGCAGCACACTTTGCCAACATTGGCGTAGAAGTCTTGCTGTTGGACATTGTCCCCAACCAACTTACCGATGCAGAAACTGCCAAAGGTCTTACGCTTGATAGCAAAACGGTAAGAAATAGAATTGCCGCAGACAATCTAGCAAAATTACCTAAAGCAAGTCCCGCACTACTCTATTCTCCAAAATTTGCAAGCAGAATTACTGCTGGCAATTTTGATGATGATTTAGAAAAGATTAAAAATACAGATTGGATTATTGAGGTCGTTGTAGAGCGTCTTGATATCAAAAAATCTGTTTACGAAAAGATTGAAAAACACAGAAAACCAGGTACTTTGGTATCTTCTAATACATCTGGTATTCCGATTCATTTCTTAATTGAAGGAAGAAGCGACGACTTCAAAAAGTATTTTGCAGGCACGCACTTCTTCAATCCAGTGAGATATTTACCATTATTGGAGATTATCCCAACGCCAGAAAGCGATCCAGAAGTAATTCAGTTTTACATGGATTATGGCGCAAAATTCTTAGGAAAAACCACCGTTTTAGCCAAAGATACACCAGCATTTATCGCTAACAGAATTGGTGTTTTTGGGATTATGAATTTATTCCATAACATCAAAAAATTAGGTCTTTCGGTTAGTGATATTGATAAATTAACAGGACCTGTCATTGGTCGTCCAAAATCTGCAACCTTCCGTACGGCGGACGTTGTAGGATTGGACACGTTGGTTCATGTTGCCAATGGCGTGCGAGAAAGTGGCGCAGAGTCAGATTTGTTCAAAGATCAATTCGTGCTTCCTGATTACATCAATTTTATGATGGAAAATCAATTGTTAGGTTCTAAAACTAATGCTGGTTTCTTTAAAAAAGTTAAAAACGCAGACGGAAAATCTGAAATTTTAGGTTTGAATTTAAATTCATTAGAATATGAATCTCAAGCTAAATCGGCTTTCCCAACCTTAGAATTGACCAAAACGATTGATAAACCAATTGATCGTTTCAAGGTTTTAATTAACGGAAAAGACAAAGCTGGCGAATTATACAGATTGATGTTAGGTGCTTTGTTTGCTTATGTTTCGCATAAAGTTCCTGAGATTTCTGACGAAGTTTACAAAATCGATGATGCTATGAAAGCTGGTTTCGGTTGGGAAAACGGACCATTCGAAATTTGGGATGCTGTTGGTGTCAAAAAAGGAATCGACTTAGCGAAAGAATCGGGTTACAAAGTTTCTGACTGGGTTATAGCTTTACCAGAAAATGCAACATTCTACAAAATTAGTGATGAAGGTAAAAAGACATTCTTTGACGAAGTTAAAAAGGATTATGTTAATATTCCGGGTCAAGACGCTTTCATTATTTTAGATAATATCAGAAAAAATAAAACACTTTGGAGTAACTCAGGTTCTGCGATTCAGGATTTGGGTGACGGAATTATCAATTTCGAAATTCGTTCAAAAATGAATTCTCTTGGTGGCGAAGTTTTAGAAGGTCTTAACCGCGCTATTGATCTAGCAGAAAAGGATTACGACGGTTTAGTAATCGGAAATCAAGCGACTAACTTCTCTGTTGGAGCCAATTTGGCAATGATTCTCATGATGGCTGTTGACCAGGATTGGGATGATCTTAATATGGCGATTAATTATTTCCAACAATCGATGATGAGAGTAAGATATTCTGATATTCCGGTAGTGGTTGCTCCTCACGGAATGGCTCTTGGTGGCGGTTGCGAGATGACTATGCATGCTGACAGAGTTGTTGCCGCAGCAGAAACTTATATAGGACTTGTAGAGCTGGGTGTAGGTGTTATCCCTGGTGGTGGCGGGACTAAAGAATTTACACTAAGAACCTCAAAATTATTCCATAAAGATGATGTTAAAGATAACCGACTGCGTGATGCGTTCATGAATATCGCGATGGCAAAAGTGGCAACCTCTGCTTATGAAGCCTTTGATCTTGGTATTCTTCAGGAAGGAAAAGATATCGTTGTGGTTAATCCGAACAGGCAAATTGCGGAAGCTAAAAAAGTAGCACTTCAATTAGCAGAACAAGGTTACACGCAACCTGTGAAGCAAAAAGTAAGAGTTTTAGGTCAAGACGCTTTAGGTCTTTTCTTGGTAGGTACGGATCAAATGAGAACTGGAAACTTCATCTCAGACTATGACAAAAAGATTGCGGATAAACTAGCTAATGTTATGGTGGGAGGTAATCTATCTGAAGCTACAGAAGTAACCGAACAATATTTACTGAACCTCGAAAGAGAAACTTTCCTTTCCCTTTGTGGCGAAAGAAAAACGCTTGAGAGAATCCAGTATATGTTGCAAAATGGAAAACCGCTGAGAAATTAGAAGTTAGATTTTAGATATTAGAATTTAGATGAAAGCACATCGTTTACAAGATTTACTGATTTGGAAAAAATCGATTGAGCTGGTTAAAGATATTTACCTTTTAACTCAAGAGCTACCCAATGAAGAAAAATTTGGTTTAATCAATCAAATGAGAAGATGTGCAGTTTCTATTCCTTCTAATATTGCCGAAGGAGCGGGAAGAAATAATGCTAAAGAGTTTTTTCAATTTTTAGGAATTGCACAAGGTTCAACGTATGAACTCGAAACGCAATTGATCCTTTTGGTTGAATTAAAATTTATTAATGAAAGCAAGGTTGCTCTCGTTCTGAATCATCTAACTGAAATTCAAAAAATGGTTTATAAGTTCAAAACAAATTTAATTAACGGTTAGTAAATCTAATTTCTAACCTCTAATTTCCAAATTCTAAATTATGAAACAAGCATATATCGTTGCCGGATACAGAACAGCGGTTGGTAAAGCACCAAAAGGATCACTTCGCTTTACAAGACCAGATGTTATGGCAACAGAAGTTATACAAAAATTGGTGGGTGATTTCCCACAGCTGGATCATGCAAGAATCGATGATTTAATCGTCGGAAATGCAATGCCAGAAGCAGAACAAGGTCTTAACGTGGCGCGTCTTATTTCTTTGATGGCGCTTAAGACTGATAAAGTGCCTGGGGTTACCGTTAATAGATATTGCGCATCAGGTTCTGAAGCTATTGCTCTAGCAGCAGCGAAAATCCAAACAGGAATGGCAGATTGTATCATTGCTGGCGGGACAGAATCTATGAGTTATATCCCAATGGGCGGTTACAAACCTACACCTGAAACCAAAATTTCTGGGGAACATCCAGACTATTATTGGGGAATGGGTTACACTGCCGAAGAAGTAGCCAGTCAGTATAATATTTCTCGTGAAGAGCAAGATCAGTTTGCTTTTGAGTCGCATCAAAAAGCTTTAAAAGCGAATGAAACTGGGCGTTTCAAAGATCAAATTGTTTCTCTTCCTGTAGAATATAATTTCTTAGATGAAAATCAGAAAATTCAAACTAAGAAATTCGATTTTTCTGTAGATGAAGGTCCAAGAAAAGACACATCTTTGGAAGGTTTAGGTAAGCTAAGACCTGTTTTCAAAAATGGAGGTTCTGTAACAGCAGGTAACTCTTCTCAGATGTCTGATGGTGCTGCTTTCGTGATGGTAATGTCAGAAGAAATGGTGAAAGAATTAGGCGTTACCCCAATTGCTAGATTAGCATCTTATGCTGCAGCGGGAGTTCCACCAAGAATCATGGGGATTGGGCCTATCTATGCAATTCCAAAAGCATTAAAACAAGCTGGATTAACATTAAACGATATCGATTTAATTGAGTTAAACGAAGCTTTCGCCTCTCAATCTGTTGCGATTAAAAAAGAGTTAGGTCTTAATCCTGATATTTTAAACGTAAACGGCGGTGCCATTGCATTGGGACATCCACTGGGCTGTACAGGTACAAAATTAACGGTTCAACTTTTAGACGAAATGAAAAAACGTGGCTCAAAATATGGTATGGTTTCTATGTGTGTAGGAACTGGACAAGGCGCAGCGAGTATTTTCGAGCTTTTATAGAAATTTAAAATCACAAAAACATGGCAAATATTACAAAAGGAGGAGAATTCCTAATAAAAGACATAGAGGCATCACAAGTTTTCAGTATTGAAGAACTTAATGACGATCAAAAAATGATGCGTGACTCTGCGAAAGAGTTTATCGACAGAGAGGTTGTCCCTAATAGAGAACGTTTTGAGAAAAAAGATTATGCATACACAGAAGAAGTTATGCGTAAAATTGGCGAAATGGGATTCTTAGGAATCGCTGTTCCAGAAGCTTATGGCGGAATCGGAATGGGCTTTGTAACAACCGTTATGGCTTGCGATTACCTTTCTGGTGCAACGGGTTCTTTGGCCACAGCTTATGGCGCTCACACAGGAATTGGGACACTTCCAGTGGTGCTTTATGGTAACGAAGCACAAAAACAAAAATACCTTCCGGACTTGGCTTCTGGTAATCATTTTGGGGCGTATTGTTTGACAGAGCCAGATGCAGGTTCTGATGCTAACAGCGGAAAAACAAAAGCAGTTCTTACTGAAGATGGTAAACATTATATCATCAACGGTCAAAAAATGTGGATTTCTAACGCTGGTTTTGCAGAAACTTTCACGTTGTTTGCTAAAATTGGTGATGATAAAAATATTACTGGTTTTGTTGTTAACAAGTCAGAATTAGAAAATCCAGACAGTTTAACATTCGGAGAAGAAGAACATAAATTGGGGATTAGAGCATCTTCTACACGTCAGGTTTTCTTCAACGATATGAAAATCCCTGTCGAAAATCTTTTAGGAGAAAGAAACAATGGTTTCAAAATCGCCTTGAATGCATTAAACGTTGGTCGTATCAAATTGGCGGCGGCTTGTCTGGATGCACAAAGAAGAATCATGAACCACTCCATTCAGTACTCTAATGAGAGAAAGCAATTCGGGGTTTCAATTTCAACTTTTGGAGCAATTAGAAAGAAAATTGCTGAGATGGGTGTTGGTGTTTTCGTAAGTGAAGCTGGTACTTACCGTGCTGCAAAAGATATCGAAGATAAAATCGAAGAATTGGTAGCGGGCGGAATGAGCCATCAGGAAGCTGAATTGAAAGGTGTTGAAGAATTTGCGGTAGAATGTTCTATCCTAAAATCTTACGTTTCTGACTTAGCGCAACATAGCGCTGATGAAGGTATCCAAGTCTATGGAGGAATGGGATTCTCAGAAGATACACCAATGGAAGCAGCTTGGAGAGATGCTAGAATTTCTAGAATATATGAAGGAACTAACGAAATCAATAGACTTCTTTCTGTAGGCATGTTAATTAAGCGTGCGATGAAAGGCGAAATCGATCTTCTATCTCCTGCCATGGCTGTTGGCAAAGAGTTGATGGGCATCCCATCTTTCGAAACACCTGATTATTCTGCTTACATGTCAGAGGAAAAAGTAATCATTAAAAATCTTAAAAAAGTATTCTTAATGGTGGCTGGATCTGCACTTCAAAAATACATGACAGAAATCGAAAAGCAACAACATCTATTATTAAACGCTTCTGAAATACTTAACCAAATCTACATGGCAGAATCTGCAATCCTAAGAGCTGAAAAGCACTTTGCAGAAGGAAGCGTAGAGGCATCTATGGCAAGATTAAATCTTTATAAAGCAGTTGAAAAAATCGCTGAATCTGCTAAAGAAGGTATTATTTCTTTCGCGGATGGTGATGAGCAACGTATGATGCTTTCTGGTCTGAGAAGATTTACAAAATATACTAACTTCCCTAACGTAATCGCTTTAACAGAAAGCATTGCGGATCATTTTGTGAAGAAAGGTTCTTACTAAAATTTAGATTTTTAGTTCAATATAAAAGATACTTCTCAATTGGGAAGTATCTTTTTTTGTATTATTTTAAAGGTTTAATTATTTATTTTCTTCCAACTTCATTCTAAAATCCATATAAGTTTGTTGGAATTTTTCTAGAGATTCAGATACGGATTTTGTGATTTTTCCGTTGTTGTAGATATCATATTTTCCTGCGCTAAAATCACTGCTATTATTGGTTTTCCAGATAATTCCGCTTTTAACTTTTGAAAAATTATCTGTTTGTAAATATGCTAAAGTCTTCGGTTCGTATTTCTCGGCATAACGTCCAAAATATATTTTTAAAAGCGCATCTTCTTGAGAAAAGAAATCGCCAATCCAATTAAAAATATCATCAATATTATCTAGTTTCGGGTTAATATAAAGTCTAGAAAATAACTTGAAACTCTTATCAGGATTGTCATCGCCTAAATTATCAAAGTTAGTAGTAAAAGTAAAACTGTTAATATCCTTACCTGATAAATGACTTGAGATAATGCTATTTTTAGGTAAATTATTAAGATCTAAATTTATATTTTCCATCATCATAATCGGTTTATTTTTATAAATAAATAATTTAACTTGCTGATTATTCTTCAAGGAAATGGTGATTACAGAATGCTCGTCTTCTGCATTTTTAATTAAAATTTCATCTTTTGACTTGGAGATTATAAGATTGTTTCCGTAGTTAACAGCGTACATGGATACTATAAAACTGTATAATTTTCCGTTTTTAAACTGTTTAGTAATTGCTCCACTCTCTATTTTAATTTCTTCTGTTTTTTGAGAAAATGACCATTGATAGGTTGCCGAAAAAAGGATTAATATGATAAGCTTTCTCATGATTTATTTTAGTATCGGTAATTATTACTGTTTAAATCTAATTTAAAATATTGAAATATGAAATTCAAAAACTGTATTTAACAATTGATTTTTGTTTTGTTTGTAATGACATTCTGTTAAAGGAACAATTTTTGACAGATTAAAAATTCAATAATAATTATGTTTGATAAACAACAACGAAAGTTAAAACGCTCTGCCAAGTTAATTTCTGTTCTCAGCAAATATGGTTTTCAGGATTTATTAATTAGAATGAATCTCTCGGGAAATATCATGAAATCTGATTCTGAAAAATCCAGCCAACTTGATATTTATGAAAGGTTAAAATTGGCTTTGGAAGAATTAGGGCCTACTTTTGTTAAGTTGGGACAATCATTCAGTAATCGAGAAGACTTGTTGCCGCCAGAATTTATTGTTCAGTTACAGAAACTTCAAGATCATGTAGAAACTGTGGATCTTGATGTAAAATCGATTTTGGAAACCGAGTTGAGTATTAATGTTGATGATTATTTTCAGTATATCCAGACAGAGCCAATTGCCGCAGCATCTATTGCACAAGTCTACAAAGCGGTTCTCAAAGATGGTACCGCCGTTATTATCAAGATTAAACGTCCCGACATAGACAGTATCATTCAGGATGATCTGATGTTGCTAAAAGATATTGTCAAGTTAATAGATACTTACTCAGAAATTGGCGATCAGATGAATTTGAAACATGCTGTTTTTGCCTTCGAAAAGTCTTTGCTAGAAGAACTTTCCTTAATTAATGAGAAGAATAATATCCAGCAATTTGCTTATAATTTCAGATCAAACAAGGACACTTATGTTCCTAAAGTTTTTGATGACTTATGTACCAATAACATCTTAACAATGGAGTTTATAGATGGTATTAAAGTTACAAATATTGAAGAATTAAAGGCTAATAATATCAGTCCGATTACCATATCAGAAGTTGGTTACCGCTTGTTTGTTTCTCAGGTTTTGGATTACGGC
The DNA here is from genome assembly GCF_053553015.1 of Chryseobacterium electrogenes. NCBI lineage: Bacteria > Pseudomonadati > Bacteroidota > Flavobacteriia > Flavobacteriales > Weeksellaceae > Chryseobacterium > Chryseobacterium electrogenes. The sequence goes on from NZ_JBNPPB010000002.1 coordinate 1,025,556, forward strand.
TTTTTTCACGCAGATCCACATGGCGGAAATATCTTGATTACTAAGCAAGGCAAAGTAGTTTTTATAGATTTTGGCGCAGTAGGAAAAATCCAGCCGAATGATAAAGAAATTTTAGAGAATTTGATTATTAATTTCTTAGCCAAAAATCCTCGTAAAATTATTAGAAACCTTAAAAAAATGTCTATTTTCTACGATATTCCGGATGAAAAAAAGTTTGAAAATAATGTTACAGAAATTCTTAACTACATCCATTCTGCTTCTCTAAAAGAAATAGATATCGCTGAGATACTAAACAAAATGAAAGATGTTTTAAAAGAAAATAGATTGATAATGCCAGATTACTTTTATTTGCTTTTTAAAGGAATTTCTCTAATGGAAGGCGTTGGACGAAGCATTAATCCTGACTTAGACATCGTTAAAAGTCTTAAACCTTACACTAAAAAAATCTTTTTCAAAAAAATAAATCCCGAAAATCTTGCAAAAGATAGCTTTGATAAAATGTCCTCTTTTGTAGATAGTGTTGGGCAGATCCCAGACGAATTACGTACAATTCTGGGGCAACTTAATGAAAATAAATTTTCTGTTAATACCGAGATTAAGAATTTTGACAAGATAGATCAACTTATAAAATCTAGTATTATTAATCTTATTCTTACCATGTTATTGGCTTCTAATATTATTGCTACTGCTATTATTTGGTCTTCTCAAACCGAGATTATATCGAGTAATATTGTGCTTATCTCTGTGTTTTTATTAGCCTTTTCTCTATTAATAGCCTTGGTTTTGTTAGTTAGGTTATTACGACGATAGTTAATAGAATTTATAAAAAATAAGCGTCCCAATAACGGAACGCTTATTTTAATATTAACGAATATATTATTTAGCTTTTGCTTTATCTAATACATCGTTATAAGTTTTTTTGGCATCTTCTGTTGCCTTTTTAGTTGCTTCTTTAGTATCCTGAGCAGCTTTGTTAGCATCGTTCTTAATATCTTCTGTTGCTTTCTTTAGATCTTGTTTTGCATCCTTAGCGGCAAGGTCTGTTTTTTCTACAGCCTTATCAAAGCCTTCTTTAACATCTTGTGCAGTTTCTTTGGTAGCTTCCTTAGCTTGATCCCATACTGATTGTGCATCAGCTAAAGCTTTTCTGGCTGTTGCCTCTGCGTCTTTGTCACCTTTCTTAATAGCAGCATCTAGATCTGCTTGAGCTTGGTCTACTTTAAGCTTTGCTTCATCTTTAGAAAGAGTTGTCACTTCGGTTGTTTTCACAACACTAAGTGTATCAGAGCCATCTGTTGTGATTTCTGTTGTTTGCTCTTTTTTACATGCCACTACTGATAATAATAAAACAGCAGATGCGCTTACAAATAATTTTTTCATAAATATTATATTTAGAATGTTAAGTTTGGAATATTAAAATTAGACTATTTCATCGACATACATCCAAAAAAAAAGACCAAAAGTTTTAATTTTGATCTTTTTGATATGCTAAAATGAATTACAATTTTATTTCCCAATGATTTCCACAATTGGTTGTCCAATGTTTCCACTTGGGAATTGTATGTGTAATAAAGCTGCTATTGTCGGTGCAATATCTGTCATATTATAAGGTTGATTGCTTTCTCCACTTTTAATCTTCCATCCCATAAAAATTAAAGGAATATGAGAATCATAAGAGTTCCAAACGCTGTGCGTCGTTCCTTTTTTAGCGTAATATGCAAGATAACCATCTTTAGTTACAATCTGGATATCTCCACTTCTTTTCCAATTATAACCATTAATCGCTCTAGTTTTAACAGGTTCTGGTACTGGTGCCTCTCCTACTTTTTCCATGTCTAGTGCATATAAAACTTTAGGATCTTTTCTAATCGTTGCAATTGCATATTTTTTAACTTCGTCATAGTTAAGATTTTTCTCCGCAATTAGATTTTCATTAAGATAAACTTGATAATTCTCTGTACCCAAAATCAACTTTGCAACCCCGAATTTCTTTTCTAAATCATCGTTAAGCGATTTTTCTTGACCTTCACCATAGAAACCTGTTGGGATCTTATTCTCTTCTAAAAAGCCTACAGAATGGGCGCCACCATGATCTGCAGATAAAAATACTAAGTAATTATTTTTACCTAATTTTTTATCAAGATCTGTGAAAAATGCTGCTAAATCTTTGTCCAATCTTAGATATGTATCTTCTACTTCTATAGAGTTAGGACCGAAAGCATGTCCTACATAATCAGTAGATGCTAGATTAATTGCTAAGAAATCTGTTGCAGATCCTCGTCCTAATTGATAATTATCTAAAGATGAGGTCGCAAATTTTAAAGTTAATGTATTACCAAAAGGTGTTGTACGGATTAATCCTTTTTTAGCTTTAACATCTTCGGCAAGATTATTATAAGGAAAAGTAGGTGTTTTAGCACTTCCTAATAAGCTTTCCCATTCTACATTGTCTCTTGTACTTTCTGTATATTGATTAATGGGAAGTAATGTATTCCAACCATTAGCAGATAATTTTTCAACATAATTTTGTTGGTTAAAATCATTAACCCAGTTAGGTAAATCCTTCATGTAATAAGTACTACTAATGAAATTACCTGTACTATCATCAAGCCAATAAGCCGCAGTTGGATTGTGACCAGCTGGCAAAATAGAGGCACGATCTTTAAGAGAAACCCCTACAACTTTTGATTGGAAGTTAGTAGCTAATCTTAATTGATCTGATATTGTTGTACTCCAGAGATTTCTTGGAGAATGCTGTCCATTTTTGTCACTTGTAGAACCTACTGGCTTCACAGTATCATCTGAGGTACAATAGATGCTTTTTCCTGTGGATTTATCCACCCAATTATTACCTGCAATGCCATGTATAGACGGTACAGATCCCGTATAGATTGACGTATGACCAATTGCTGTAACGGTCGGTATATAATTGATATGAACATTATTAAGAGAATAACCATCTCCCAATAATCTACGGAAGCCTCCTTCTCCATACTTGCTCTCAAAACGGTAAAGATAATCCCATCGCATCTGGTCTATGACCAATCCTACAACTAATTTTGGACGCTCTACTTCTTTTTTTACTTCTTTCTTCTGAGCAGATGTTTGTAATACTCCTAAAAATACAACTGCTATAACAATGCCTATACGTTTTACCATGCTTCTATATTTTGGTGTTACAAAGGTAAGCCACGCATCTTAGCCAAAGAAATTAATTAATCGATAATTACAAAAATTTATTCAATAGCATAATGTCAATATTATTGACATAATCTTTGTTATATTTCATCTAATGGATTCCAAAAGAGATTTTTAAAGTTCTTGATGGTCATATTATTTAATTCGATGCCTTCTTTTTCTAATTTTGTTTTGAATGAAGGTACAGACAACTTACCACAAGCGCCTACTACTCTATGTGCTGGGACGTCTGCAGGACAATCGCCCATAACTTTGCCAACTTGTCGAGAATGATTAGGAAATCCCACTGCTTTTGCAATCGTACCATAAGTTGTAACGCGTCCTTTTGGGATTAACCGCGAAATTTCGTAGACTTGTTGTTTAAAAAGATCGTCCATTGTTTAATTTAGTTTAATAAAATCATTAGCATCTTTTTTGATGAAACAATTTAAAATAAAGATATGAAAAAATCAATCTTCAAAGTGCTTAATAAAATCACTCAAACCATTTTACCAAAATTTAGTGGTAAAGATCCAATGAAATTATCTAAGTTTCAAAAAGTACTTTTAGGGATAAAATATTATGTGTTAATTAATTCTTTGGATTAAATTTCAACTTAAATCTTAGCGATCCATTGTCTGCATAAATTATAAAGAGGCTTTTCTATAAGCAAATAAATGATGACAGAACATATCCAAAGCAACACAAAATTACGATCCGGAAGATAAATATAACTTTTCAGTTTTAGGTTAAAATAACTGATGTGAACGAGGTAGAAAATAAACGAAGCATTACCCAACAACAACATTAACCGAGACGACAAAAATTGAGAAACCCATGTTTTTTCGGTCATCAACCCAAACAAAAATAGAGCAATAGAAATTGGTAAAACGGTCTCATGGATAAGCCTTCCTTCCCAACGTTCTACGCCGTGGACAAAGTTATTTCGTGCAAAATAAGCAATACTAATTGTCGCGATTAACATCAATAATCCTGCATATAATGTTGGTTTTTTAAGTTTTGATAATGGAATTAATTTAGGATTAATTTTCATCACAAAAGCCAATAACATTCCGAAGAAAAACTCTAAGCTTCTTCCAAAAAAAGTATTGCCCAAAATAAAACTGACTGGATAAAGAAAACCTTTCGGGTTGTTATTGTAACACTGAATGCCGTAGCCAATTCCCCAGCTTACAAGAAATAAAACAATCAAAAACCCGATGCATATTTGCCATTTCTTCTTCAATAATAAAAATAAAAAAGGCGAGAATATATAAAAGAAAAATTCTACACTTAAGGACCAAGCTTGCGTAATTCCGGTTAAGGCATATTGTTGATACAACGGATACAATAACGAATATTGAAGAAAATAAGTCGTCACAGATTTAGAATAAAAAGGCTCTAAAAAATAAGCCGTCAATAGCAACCAATACATCGGAAAGATACGAGCAATCCTTAGCAGAATATATTTAAGATAGGATTTACCACTTTCCAAAGGTGATGCTTGATACCGATACGCTAACAAAAATCCACTTAACACAAAAAAAATGGTGACGCCAATATGCCACTCACTGATAAAGCGCATGATAGGCCAAGCTAAGTCGTCTCTCCAATATTTTCTATTATGATACACAAATACCATTATTGCTGCAATTGCACGCAATCCAGTTAAGGCATCATAATGTACTTTTGATTGATTTTCTGACATTTTACAAAAATAAAAGGCTTACGAAAATAAGCCTTTTATTGGATATTTAGAAACGATTTTATCTAGTATAAAATTGTTTACTTTTAATTAAATTTTTGGAAACTTCTGAGGATTAGTTTCGTGAAAAACAGCATAAATTTTTTCTACCATATCATCTGCAGATGGTTTAGAAAAATAATCGCCATCTGTACCATAAGCTGGTCTATGATCGTTAGCAGTAATACAAACTGGCGCCGAATCTAAGTAACGGAAAGCATCTTGCTTCTCAATAATTTGCTGAAGGATAAATGCTGAAGTTCCGCCTTCTACATCTTCGTCTATAACGACCAATCTATTGGTTTTCTTAACACTTTCTGCTATATCTTTAGAAATATCAAACGGAATTAAAGATTGTACATCGATAACTTCTGCAGAAATCCCTAATTTTTCTAGCTCATTAGCAGCTTCGGTAACAATTCTCCATGTAGAACCGTAAGTTACCAAGGTTACGTCTTTTCCTTCTTTGGTTACTTCTACTTTCCCAACAGGAACCGTGAATTCTCCCAAGTTATCAGGTTGTTTTTCTTTCAATCTATAACCGTTAAGACATTCTACAATTAAGGCAGGCTCATCTGTCTGCAACATAGTATTATAGAATCCAGCGGCTTTTGTAAGATCTCTAGGCACAAGAATATTAATCCCTTTTACAAGGTTGATAATCCCAGCCATTGGAGAACCAGAATGCCAAATACCTTCCAGGCGATGACCTCTTGTTCTGATGATTAAAGGTGCTTTTTGACCGCCTTTAGTTCTGTATTGTATCGTTGCCAGATCATCACTCATCCCTTGCAAACAGTATAGGATATAATCTAAATATTGGATTTCTGCAATTGGTCTAAGACCTCTCATTGCAAGACCAATACCTTGCCCCAAAATTGTTGCCTCACGGATGCCCGTATCTGCAATCCTAAGATCACCGTATTTTTCTTGTAACCCTTCTAGACCTTGGTTAACGTCACCAATATTACCAGCATCTTCTCCAAAAACCATTGTTTCTGGATATTTTGAAAATATCTTGTCAAAGTTATTTCTGATAACCACTCTACCGTCAACCATTTCTGATTGCTCAGAAAACACGGGTTTTACTTCTTTAACATTAGTCGCTTTCCATTGAGATTGCGAGTATAAATGTGAAGAATAATTATCTTTTTCTACTGAAAACAGAGTTTCGAACTTAGACTTAAGCTGCTGTCTTTCATTAGTATTATTACTTCTTGTAACAAGTAAAGCTTTACGTACAAGGTGGAAAATTTCTTTTTTACCAACCGAAACTAAAGCTTTAAAACTTTGAACAAACTCTGCAACTTCAGAATTATGATTAGCCAATGCTTCAACCAAAGGTAAAGCTTGATTTCTAACATCACTGATAGTTTTTTGATAATGTTCCCAAGCTTTTTTCTGACCGTCTTTTACGATTTTTTTAGCTTCAGATTCAATAAGATCTAAGTCTTCTTTAGTTGCGATAATTTGCTCCTCGCCACCTTCTTCAAATTGGAAAGAATAAGTTTCTATCCATTCTCTGAATTTATTAAGGCAATCAAATTCTGTTTCGAATTTTAAACGGTCTTCATTTTTATATCTTTCGTGAGAACCCGATGTTGAGTGACCTTGTGGCTGAGTAACCTCTACAACATGCACCACAACAGGGATACTTTCTTCTCTTGCAAAATGTTCTGCCTTAGCATAAGCATCCATCAACGCTGGATAATCCCAAGCTTTAACTTTGATAATTTCTAGACCTTGACCATTTTCTTCTGATCTTTGGAAACCTGACAACATCTCAGAGATATCACTCTTAGCACGTTGTCTAGCTGTTGGTACAGAAATCCCGTAACCATCATCCCAGATTGACACAATCATTGGGACTTGCAATGCACAAGCCGCATTAAGCGTTTCCCAAAAATGACCTTCTGCTGTAGAAGCATCTCCAATTGTCCCAAAAGCAACTTCGCGACCTTCGTTAGAGAATTTTTCTGATCCAGGGAATTTTATGTCTTTATAGAATTTAGACGCTTGCGCCAACCCTAATAATCTTGGCATTTGTCCTGCCGTAGGAGAAATATCAGACGATATATTTTTAATTTTAGTTAAGTCTTTCCAACTTCCATCTTCATTAATTGTACGGGTTGCAAAGTGGCCATTCATCTGGCGACCAGCAGAAGCAGGCTCTCTATCTACAGAAGTATCTGCATATAATTGAGCAAAAAAACTTTCTACAGTTAAGGCATCAATTGCCATTGCAAAAGTCTGATCACGATAGTATCCAGAGCGGAAATCACCATCACGGAAAACCTGAGCCATTGCTAGTTGTGGCAACTCTTTACCATCACCAAAAATTCCAAACTTAGCCTTTCCTGTTAATACTTCTCTCCTACCTAGATAGCTCATCTCACGAGAAATTCTTGCTAACTTGTAATTAGATAATATTTGGTTTTTGAAATCCTGAAAAGACACTTCTTCTGTATCAATAAAAGTTTCTTGCATTTGAATTGAATTTTCACAAAGATAAAATTTTTATATGAATGTTATATAACGTGTTACGATATTTTTAAGGATTTTTAAAGATATTATAAAGTTTCTTAAAAAATACTAAAATTACTTAATTATCAATAAATTTACAGTGCAAAAAATACAAAATACGAAACGAAAATGGAAAAACGCTCACCTCATATATTAAATGCCTCTTCTAATCTTCTTGGTTTTTGTCTAATAATCCTTACATCACTTAGGATTTCTAAAATTGATCATTCTACTTATCTGGATGAATTTGCTGTTGTTGCGATATTATGTCTTTCTAGTAGTTGCGTCTGTTCTTTTTTATCCATAAAATCCAAAAATGAAAATTTTAGCGATAAGATAGAAAGGATTGCTGATGTTCTTTTTTTGTCAGCACTTTTATGTATAACTCTTGCTGCTTGTATTGTAAGTTTGGATTTGTTTTAACAAGAAAATGAGATAACTTGTTAATTATCTCATTTTATATTTTAGGAAAATCAGTTTTGTTACTTAATGACTTAGACAACTCGGTCTGATATTACTGTCAACAATACTGTTATTATCTAACTTGTACGTTTAGCTTTTCAAAGTATTTTTTAATCTTCAAATTCTTTAAAAATTACGGAAGCATTATGTCCTCCAAATCCAAAAGCATTGCTCATAGCAACCTTCACAGGTTTTTCTAAAAGCTTATTAATGACTACATTGATATCAGCTGGTATCCTATCATCTAGCTCTTCTACATTAATTGTTGCAGGGATAACATTATCGTTAATACTTTTTATAGCAATAATAGCTTCAATAGCACCAGCAGCACCTAATAAATGCCCAGTCATAGACTTGGTAGAACTTACATGTAACTTGTGATTATTCCCAAATACTTTCTGTACTGCATTAAGCTCTGCGATATCACCAACTGATGTAGAAGTGGCATGAAGATTAAGATAATCAATATCCTTAGACGTTAATCCTGCTTCTTCCATGGCAAGCTCCATTGCTTTTGCTGCCCCTAGACCATCTGGATGTGGTGATGTCATATGATAAGCGTCTGCTGTCATAGAAGCCCCAACTAACTCTGCATAAATCTTTGCTCCTCGAGCTTTAGCATGTTCATATTCTTCTAATATCAATGCGCCTGCACCTTCTCCCATTACAAAACCATCTCTATTTTTGTCAAAAGGTCTACTTGCTGTTTGCGGATCATCATTTCTACTGCTCATCGCTTTCATTGCAGAAAAACCTCCAAAAGAAGCCTGAGTAATACCTGCCTCAGAACCTCCAGTAACAAAAGCTTTTGCTTTTCCTAATCGGATATAATTGAAAGCATCCATAATTGCGGTATTACCAGTGGCACAAGCAGAAACCGGCGTATAGTTAATACCTTGAAGACCATACTTCATAGAGATCAATCCAGAAGCCATGTTCACTAATAATTTCGGAATAAAAAAAGGATTAAATCTAGGGTTATAATCACCTTTTACGTAATTCTCTACTTCCGTCTCAAAAGTTTCCATCCCACCTTGTCCAACGCCCCAGATCACTCCAAAATCAAATGGATCCATTGTTGATACATCAATATTGGCATCTGCCATAGCTTCTGCTGCGCTATACAAAGCGTATTGTGTAAAAAGATCACTTCTTTTTATTTCGTTGCGGTCAAGGTATTTACTTGGTTCGAAATCCTGAATCTCACAGGTAACTTGAGATCTGAATCTAGAAGCATCGAAACGTTTTACTTTTTGTCCTGCACTTTTTCCTTCTTTAATATTGTTCCAAAAAGTGTTAATATCATTTCCTAATGGATTAATGGTTCCTAATCCGGTTACTACTACTCGTTTCATTTTTTAAAATCAGTTTTAAATAAATTGGAAGTGCCTCTGGCTATTAATCTTGAGCGATCAGCATTCCATATTTCACATTCGGCATTAATAAATTGTTTGCCTTTTTTTATAATTTTTGTTTCTGCCAAAATATGATCTCCAGCTTTAGCAATTGTAAAATAATCTATTGTATTATTAATTGTTGTATAGAAATAGTCTTCTCCCAAAGAAAACATGGTTGCACCAATGATATCATCTATAATCGCCGCTGTAACACCACCATGGAGATTCTGCATAGGATTAAGCCATTCTGGACGAATCTGGTATTGAAAAACCAATCGCCCTTCTTCTACTTCTACAACGACTGGATTAAGCCAATGCATAAATGGCGAAGGAGAGTCGACAAATGCCTTGCCTATTGAAGCTTTTAATAAATTTAATGGATCCATATTTTTTCGTTTGCAAAGATATTTAATTGAAAGTTCTATGCAAAGAATATTAATTTTTTATTCATTGCTTTTTTATCAAAAACTAAATAAACGATAGGAATAATGCTTTACATCACCTCATTAGGCTAAAGCCATATTTTTTTAATAAAAAAACAAAAACCTAATTTCTATTAATCAATTTATGATCAAACCAATTAATCTAATCACATCAAAAACACAATAAACATATATTATTAATAACACAAGCGTAAATAAAATATATTATTTCAATACATTTACAATAAATTGAAATTATATGAGAAAAGAACTACTTTTTGTGGCAGCTATTTTTTTGCTACCAATGACAATGATAAAAGGACAACAATCCAAAATATCTTTCGAAAATAGTGAAGGTTACACTGTAGGAAATATAAACAACCAAAAAGGCTGGAAATCTTATCATTCTATCAACGAAGAATATGTCGATTATGACGGTGTCTTAGTTTCGGATTTAAGAAAAACAGATGGTGTTAATTCGCTTTTATTAGGTGCTGATTCTGATTTTGCTTTCAAAGGTGTTAGCAATAATCTTAGTGAGACATTTGAAAAGACAAGAATTTCTATGGATGTTTTTATAGAGCCCAAAATAGATGATTTGCGGTCTGATATTCTTTTCAGTGTTATAAGTAAAGATGAAGCAGAATCTCATAAGTTAGGCACTATCAATTTTAGTTTTGATGATAAATTTTATGCCGGAATAGGCGATATGTTAGGAGAAATCCCTGATCTAGAATTCGAGGATAACAAATGGTACAACATTGTTTTTGAAGTAGATCATACAACAAAATCAACCAAACTTTTCGTCAATAATGAAGAAATATTTGAAGGAAATTACGATGACGTTTCTAATAAAATCAATGCTTTAGACTTTTTCATTTTTGATTTAGGAACAGGCTTCAACGTCGATAATATCGTCATAGAAAACAAAGAAAATATGAGCGTAAAAAACATCAATACAATTAACTTTTCTATTGCGCCCAATCCTACTACAGACTATCTGAATGTAAAATCTGACGAAAAAATTAATTCTATCGAAATTATCGATGCCAACGGCCGAAAAATTTCTGAAGACAAATCAAATTTAAAAATCAATGTAAAACATCTTAATTCTGGAACTTATTTTGTTAAAATAAATACAGACAAAGGTTCTATAACTAAGAAATTTATAAAATTGTAATGACTTAATTCTGGGTCAATAATCACCCTCAATAATCCTTAGACCAAAACGTCTATCAATACTTTTAAAACAAAGCCAGCTTTTCTGTGCTGTGAAAAGCTGGCTTTTTATGATTAGAATTTTAATGAAAATTTCAACCCACGCAGGAAGTATATTCAAAAATTGAAATAGAATATTATCAATTCGATTTTTCAACAAAAAAATATTTTCCTTGATAAAGTTTATCTTTGTTTTTTATTATCAAATAGCTTTTCAGAACAATATTTATGACTAAAAATAGACTTCATCGCACACTAAAAAACACTTTAATTATTACTTTTATAGGTTTTAATAGTTTCTCTTTTGCTCAAAAAACAGCAGATTACAAAACAATTACGACCAATACATTAACCGAAATTCTAGAAAATAATCGTGCTAATTATAAAGATGGAAAAGTGGCAAATTATATTCCAGAACTAGGAAAAATGGACGCCAAAGCCATTGCATTTTCTATAGTTGACAACAGCGGAAAAGTTATTAATGTAGGAGATATAAACAAAAAATTCACCATACAAAGCATCTCGAAAATTATTTCGTTGATGATCGCCGTTCAGGAAAATGGAGAAAAATCGGTGTTCGAAAAAATGGGATATTTTGGTTCTGACAAAGCCTTCAATCATTTTGCCAATCTTGAGACAACGGGCAAGCCGCTTAATCCAATGATGAATGCCGGAGCGATTCTCACAACATCATTAATTTCGGGAGAAGGAGAAAAACCTTTTCAAAAAATACTCGACATGGTACGTTATATTACCAAAAAACCGAGTATTGATTACAGCAAAACCGTATATCAATCAGAAAAAGAAACAGGACATCGCAATCGTGGGATGTTTTATTTGATGAAAAACAATGGACTAATTTCTGGAAACGAAGATCAGTTGGATAACTATTTCAGACAATGTTCTATTGAAGTTACCGCAGAAGACTTAGCTAAAATCGGTTATTTTTTCGCCAATCAATGCACACGATTTGACGGAGATACGACTTATAAAAATGCAGAAATTGCAAAACTTATAGAATCTCAAATGTTAATTGCCGGCATGTATGAGTATAGTGGAGAATATGCAAGAACCGTTGGTCTGCCTAGTAAATCAGGCGTTGGCGGTGGTATTACAGTCAGCGTTCCTGGGAAAATGGGCATCGGCGTTTTTAGTCCGGCTTTAGATTCTCACGGAAATTCTGTCGTTGGATATCAGATGATTTTAGAATTAGCAAAACAATATAACTTGAGCATTTTCTAAAAACTAACAATAAAAATCAATTAAAAAGGAACATTATCGCATGTTCCTTTTTTTTTATGATTTGCATTAAGCTTGTTGCCACATTGGATTGTGTTTCAAAATTTCTTGATGAATTGGACAATTGTCCTGATGCGCACCTGGCAAATAGCCAATGCTCATGAGAAATTCTCCAACAATTTCGCCACCTGTAAAACGGAAAGTTTTCTTAAACAAATTCACCCATTCTTCCTTACTTTTTGGATGATGATGCTCTAACCATTTTTCAAAAGAACCAAATTCTTTTTGCAATTCAATAATTGTTTTAGCATTTTCTATCGCTGCATTTACTTTCAGTTTATTCCTGATAATACCAGCATCAGCCAAAAGTCTTTCTCTCTCAGTTTCATTATAATTCGCAATTGTTTTAATATCAAAATTATCATAGGCTTTTCGGAAAGATTCTTCCTTCTTTAAGATCGTTTCCCAACTCAGCCCAGCTTGGTTGATTTCCATAATTAACCGTCCAAACAACTCATTGTCATCATGAATCGGAAATCCATAATGATAATCGTGATATTTTTTATGCAAGGCTTTTCGCTCTTCGGGTTGCATATTAGGAATCGCAGCACAATAACTCATTTCGGTGTATTTTATTACAAATCTAAGCTTTAGTTTTGACAACTATTTGTCAGTTATTCTTAAGATTTTAACCATTTAAAATTTAATTGTTGGCAACTATTTTTAACAAATAAGGTTTTCCTCATATTATCGTGTATCAATTTTAATATCTTTAAACAAATTTATGATGTCATACCATGATTGAAAATACAACTCCTATCCAGATAGAAATAGAAAAGTTTCCTTATTTTAATTATAGTTTTTGTTTAAACCATTTTCCGTTTTTAAAAACCATTCAACTACAAGGAAATGAGAAAGATTATGAGAATATAACCCTAGAAATCACTTCACAGATTGGCTTATTTGAGGCTTATTCTTTGCATATTGACAAACTATTTCAGAATACTCCTGTTGTTATAAAAAATTTCGATTTCAAATACAATCTTGCGCTCATCAAGAATTTTACCGAAAAAGATTTGGACACGATAGAAGTAAAAATTTCTACTAAAGAAGAGGTTCTGCACCAAGATACTTTTACGCTAGATGTATTACCACTAGATCATTTTGGAGGATTGCGTGTTTATCCACAATTGCTAGCCTCCTACTCTTTGCCCAATCATCCTTTGATTTATAAAATTAAATCTGATGCTGTTTCAATTTTAGAAAAGAACGGACTAAATCCCTCTTTCGAAGCATATCAATCCAAAGATAGAGAGCGCGTTTTGCAAATGGTAGCAGCACTTTATCAAGCAATTTTGAATTTAAAAATCGTGTACAGCGCTATGCCTCCAAGTTTTGAAGCAGAAGGGCAACGCATCCGTTTAGCAGATAAGATTTTGGAAACCAACTTTGGAAACTGTATTGATATTTCATTATTATTTGCGGCGTGCTTAGAAGCTATAGATCTCAATCCTATTTTGGTTATTACCCGCGGACATGCATTTGTGGGCGTCTGGTTAGAAGATCAACGTTTTGATGATACGGTTAATTTTGATCAAGCCGCAATTTCTAAACGTATTGCTTCTGGGATTAAGGAAATTGGATTAATAGAGTCTACCAATCTATGTCGTGGTACTGCGTACACATTAAAAGAAGCAATGAATATTGCAGAAACTCAAATTCTTAATGCGGACAATTTTGTGATGTCTATTGATATCAAAAGCGCCCGTTCTCATGGGATTTTACCTTTGCCTTTTGTTAAAAAAGAAACAGAATCAGAAGATATAAAATCAACCCAAACAACTAGCAATCATAACATTAATGACAATTTTGAGATTGGCGAAATTTACCAAGATTTAGAATTGTCTGATCAAAAAAATCTAACTAAACAAAAGGTATGGGAGCGCAAGTTATTAGACCTTTCGCTTCGCAATAATCTATTGAATATTAGATTTACCAAAAGCATGTTGCAATTGATGGATCTTAAGATTAATGTTTTAGAAGATTACTTGGCAGACGGCAAGATATTTACCATACAGCCCAACAATAACCAGCCTATTTCTCGTCGGTATAATAATTATGTAGAGCCGCTTCATGCGTCGCAACCTTTGTTTAAACTGGCAGAAGATGAGTTTAAATATAATCGATTATTGACTAATTATCATCAAGATGATCTAGATAGTATTTTGACACATTTATACCGAAATTCTAAATTAGCAGAAGAAGAAAACGGGAAAAGTACCTTATATCTTGGCATTGGATTACTAAAATGGTTTGAAACTAAAAATAAAGATCAACCACGTTTTGCTCCAATTTTACTTATCCCTGTAGAACTCTCCAGAAAATCGGTTAATTCTAAATTCACGCTTCGAAGCCGTGAAGAAGAAACCATGATTAACATTACACTTTTAGAGTATCTAAAACAAGAATATCAACTGAATCTTAATGCTGTAGAAACACTTCCTGCAGATAGTTATGGCGTAGATGTGCCCAAAGTTTTGGCGATTTTCAGAAAGGCAATTCTCAATCTTGAGGGTTGGGATATTTTAGAACAATTAGTTTTAGGAAATTTCTCGTTCAACAAGTTAATTCTGTGGCAAGATATCTCTAAGTTCTCTGAAGAAATTAAAAAAAGTGACATCGTCAAAAGTTTAATTGACGGAAAACTCACGGACAAACTGAGCATTTCTCAAGAGGAAGAAAGCTTAGAACATCTATCTTCTTCGCAGCTTATTTTACCCATTGCTACGGACAATTCTCAATTAGATGCTGTACGGAGTTCTAATGTTAATAAGAGTTTTATTCTTCATGGACCTCCTGGCACAGGAAAATCTCAGACGATTACCAACATCATTGCAGATGCTTTAGCTAACAATAAAAAAGTACTTTTTGTGGCAGCGAAAAAGGCAGCTTTGGATGTTGTTCATCATCGTTTAGAAAAAATTGGACTGAGTCCTTTTTGCCTAGAATTACACTCTAATAAATCTAAAAAATCTGACGTTCTACAACAATTAGAACGGACTTTGGAAGTACCAAAATACCAAAGCCATATTGATTACCAAGAAGAAGCCACAAGAATAGACGAGCGCAAGCAAGAGCTTAGTCGTTACGTAGACTTGTTGCATCAACCATTTTCTGTTGGTTGGAGTCTGTACGATTCTGTATCTTATCTAGATTCTCATCATGTTGAGATTAATAATGATTGGATTTTGCCTCTTACATTAGAAAATATTAATAAAAACACTTGGAATACATGGAAAGATTGGGCAATTCCTTTTGGTGGCTTAACGCAAAAAATGCCTGCAATTTCTACGCATCCACTACAGTTGATTTCTTTGAAAGAGCAAAATTTCTCTCATAAAGCTCAAATTGAAAAAGCAATAGATAATTATATTGAAATTGAAAATTCGGTTGCTAAAATTAACAGTGACTTACAACTCAATTTACCGAAAGATTGGAGCAATAAGCAATCACAATTGATTTTGTTTTTTGAGAAGTTATCACATTTTTCGGTTCAAAGTTCTATTTTGAATGTTTATTTTGATGAACGTCAAAAGAATTTGCTAGACCATTGGTTGACTTTGCAATCTCAAAAACAAACATTAAATGATAGCATTTTGCAGGATTTTAATTCTAGAATTTTAGATGCAGATTTGGCAACGTTAGAACTCAGTTGGAATCAGTCCAAACATACTTGGTTTTTACCAAAATGGTTAAAACAACGTAAAGTAAAGCAATTCTTGAATGGATTTTCCAAACATAAAATAGAGTCAGAGCAGCAAGTAGATCTTTGTTTTAATAAAATAAATGAGCTTAATTCGGTTTCTAAAACACTGAAAGAACCGCAATATCAAAGTATTGAAAGTACAACTCAAAATTACTTCACCAATAATGGATTAGATACAGAGGCGATACAAAATGATCTACAACAAGTAAAAGCGATTGATGAAATTGCAAAAAATCTCTATTTCAATTCGGTTGAATTATGGCTGAAAAACTTTATTACAAACGGAGATTATAAAGTCGTTTCAGCTAATTCCATTTTAGATTTTAAAAATTATGAAACAAGCAGACAAGCGCTTTCTGTATTTTTAGCGGAAATCCCTGATAACGAAATTTTACTAAAAATTAAAAATAACCTGCATCACTTAGAAGATTGGATTAGATATAATTATTATAAATCTCAAGCTTCAGAAATAGGAATTGATTGGCTTGTAAAGCTTTTAGAAGTTGATAAAATTGACAAAAACACATTAGCTAAAGATATGGAAAGCATTATCCATCTCAACTATTTTGTTCAGTCTTTGGATCAATCTCAAGTGCTTAATGGTTTTGACGCTGACATTTATGAATCACAGATTGCGCAATACAAAAATCTGCATCAAGAATTTACGACTTTAGCCAAAAACCAGTTGCTATTAGAATTAAGCAACAAAATACCAAATCTATCACAAGAAGCTGTACAAAGTTCTGAGATTGGCATTCTGCAACGCTCTATTCGCAATAAAGGCCGCGGAATAAGCATCCGCCGATTATTTGACCAGATTCCTACTCTATTGCCTAGATTGAAACCTTGCATGTTGATGAGTCCAATTTCTGTAGCGCAATATTTTGATGTTAATACAGATCATTTTGACATTGTTATTTTTGATGAAGCCTCTCAGTTACCGACTTCTGAAGCGATTAGTGCATTAGCAAGAGCCAAGCAAGCGATTATTGTGGGCGATCCAAAACAGATGCCTCCAACCAGTTTTTTTGCCAGTAATAAAATTGATGAAGACAATATGGAGTTAGAGGATTTAGAAAGTATTTTGGATGATACTTTAGCATTGTCTATTCCGTCAAAATACTTACTGCGCCATTATCGAAGCAAGCACGAAAGTTTAATTTCGTTCAGTAATGCCAACTTTTATGACAACAAGCTATTGACATTTCCTTCTAGCGATGATTTGGACAAAAAAGTGAGTTTTCAATATGTTGATGGTTTTTATGATAAAGGAAAAACCAGAACCAATAAAAAGGAAGCCGAAGCCATTATCAATTATATAAAAAATCATCTAGAACAACGTCCCAATAAGACTTTAGGCGTGGTTACTTTTAGCCAAACGCAACAGAACTTGATAGAAGATTTGCTACAAACTTTATTTTCTGCACATCCACATTTGGAAGAAAAAGCCATGCAAAATGAAGAGCCAATTTTCATAAAAAATCTAGAAAATGTACAAGGAGATGAGCGTGATTATATTTTATTTTCTGTAGGTTATGGTCCTGATGAAGACGGAAAAGTATCCATGAATTTTGGCCCGCTTAATCGTGATGGAGGCTGGAGAAGACTCAACGTTGCCGTGACACGTGCGCGCTACGAAATGAAAGTTTTTTCTTCTCTTAAAGGCGATCAGATTGATCTGAACAGAACAAACTCGGAAGGTGTAAAAGGCCTGAAAGCTTTCTTAAACTTTGCCGAAAAAGGGCAGTTAAATTCTGTTTCTGCAACGCAAGAATTGCAACAACAATCACATTCTTTGGTAGAATCTATTGCTCATTTTTTAACCCAAAATGGGTTGAACGTCAAAACCAATATCGGAACTTCTGATTATCGCGTGGATATCGGAATTGTACATCCAGAGTACAATCATCAATATATTTTGGGAATTTTAATTGATGGTAAAAATTATTTTAACACGCAAACTACCAATGATCGAGAATTACTAATCCCCAATGTATTGCAATCTTTAGGATGGAACATTTATAGAATTTGGACTTTAGATTGGATTAAAAATAAAGCAATTATTTTAGAAGAAATAATTGCTCAAATTCAGCAGATTTTATCACAACCAAAAAAAGAAGAACCTATTGTTATTTCAGCTTCCGAACCTATGAAAAGTAGTATTTCTATAATTGAAGAAGATATTTTGACTTCAAAGAAAATGAAACCTTACGATATTGCAGTAGTATCTCCAATCTTGATGGCAAATTCTGAATCCATTTATTACTCAGAAAACCAATTGATTTTAAAACAACAATTACAGGAAATCATTCAGGTAGAATCACCTATTAGTCAAGATTATCTTTTTAGGAAAATTTTAAAACTATGGAATATCACAAGAATTGGTACAAAACTGAATAATTATTTGATAGAAATTTTATCAGAATTACCCCAAATAGAAACAGTCATCTCACATCAATCTTTCTATTGGAATCGTGAGCAGATTACATCAAAATTAGAATTCTACAGAGATAATTCTCTTGAAAAAAGAACGATTGAAGATATTGCGCCAGAAGAAATCCTTGCTGCTATTTTCGAAATTATGGAAAACAATCTGAGTCTAATACGCGTAGATCTGATAAGAGCAACAGCCAAGACTTTTGGTTTTATGAAGGTAGGATCTCAAATTGAAGAAATTATTAGCAAAATTATTAATCAACAAGTTCTAAAAAACCATCTTAAAGAATCTGAAGACAGAATAATCTTCATTCACTAATAACAAAAAAGCCTGATTTTTAATTTTAATCAGGCTTTTTTTTCATCAAACTGCTTTAATAATAACTAACTTTAAGTGCATTAAATTTCTCTAATGCCATCCTAATAATCTCTATTAGATCAAATAGCTTCTATATCTTTTTGTCTAATTTTAGAACCAAATAAAGCGTAATATAGCATAACCAATTCGCAAATAACAATCAAAATCCATGTCCATCGCCATGATCCTAATACATCTGCTAATCCTCCTTGCAACAAGGTAAAAACAGCACCACCAAATACAGCAGATATAAATACGCCAGATGCTTTAGAAGTATATTTATTTAAATCTTTTATGGCTAAAGAATAGATGCAACTCCACATCGAAGAATGCAGTAACCCAATGGCGACCAAATACCACAAATTCTGGGTAACAATTGTTATAATAGCTAAAATTGTTGCTAAAATAGTAGTAACCGTCAATTGCTTTCTAGCAGAAATAGTACTAAAAAAACTAGAAAAAAGTCTTCCAACCAAAAATCCGCCCCAATAAAGCGTCGATAATAACGCATGAATCCCCAAATCATAATTACCAATAATTAAATCTGATTTCCCAAAGAAAGTAATAGCTTTTCCTTCTTTCATCAACTCAAAAGCATAAAGATTGATATTTGCACCTATCGCAACTTCGGTACCAACATAAAAGAATATAGCTACAACGCCAAGTGCAAAATGACGAAAGGACCAGATATTACGTTCTAATTTTTCTCCATTTACAGCTCGGGTATTGGCTATATCGGGAAGGTCTAACTTTTTAGTAATCATCCAGACCAATCCTATTGCTGCAATAATACATAAAAATGGAATTATCAACTGCCGAATTTCTATGTTATCAATTGGTATTCCGCTAAAAATAATTACCGTAACAAAAAATGGCGCCGAAGTCGTCCCAATAGAATTAACAGCTGTCGTAATGTTAAGTCTTTGCACAGGTTGAGTACCAGGGAGGTCATAAGATGCAACATAAGGATTAACAACAACCTGAATAATTGCAGCAGATGTGCCCATCAAATAAGAGCCTAGCAAGAAAATGAAGAACCCATAAGGGATTTGGTTTTCTCCAAAACTAAGACCCAAATGAGGAAAATAATGTCCAAATAAAGCCGAAACAAAGTACATCACCAAGCCAAAAATAATAAATAAAAGTCCTCTAAGAATCGTTTTTTTGTAGCCAAAAGTATTTACCCAACGGCTTCCCAATGTCCCATTAATAAGATATCCAAGGAAGAAAAAAAATGAAATCAAAGTGGTCAAAGTATTCTTAAGGTAACCAGAATGCTCCAAAAAAGTAAATTGTAATGGCGCTTGCAACTGCTCATTTACCGTAGTCAAAAAACCTACAATAAAGTAAATGAAGGTGACGATAACAAATGGCAAAACCTTTTTAAATGAAAGAGTTTTCATAAGCAAAATCGTTATAATTATTGATTAAAGAATAGAAGCTAATACTGATTTTGCAGTATTATTTTTCAGTTGTTGTACAAAGTCTATATAACAGTCTATTAAATCTTTATAAGCCTTTAAGTTAATACTTTTTAATGCCGAAAATTCTAAAAAGTCCAACGCTTCATCACTGTCTAATATTTGTAAATCCTCTTGTGTAATCCAAGGCTCTGCAATGTCGAAAACCTCACCATTATCATCGGTTTTATATTTTAAATAATGTCTGTAAGTAGCTACAAAAAAAGCGATACGTGTAATATCTTTTTTATCATTTAACATTTTCTTCAGATTAGGAATAATGTACACCGGGAATTTCGAAATACCGTCAAAACACAATCTGCTAACCTGATCACTCACCGAAGTGTTGGCAAATCGCTCAATTAAAGTCTGTTTATACAACTCCAAGTCAGTATTGGCTGGCGCTGGTACATAAGGCGTAATATCAATATCCATAAATTTTCGGATAAATTGTACCACGTCTTCGTCCTGCAAAGCTTCATCTACTTTTCTATATCCTTTCAAGAAAGAAGGATAAGAAAGTAATGTGTGAGAGGCATTAAGAAGACTTAACTTCATATTTTCGAAGGCGGTAACATCATCGGTAAACTCCACTCCAACTCTTTGCAAAGCGGGGCGTCCAGCCGCAAAATTATCCTCTATCACCCATTGACAAAAATCTTCGCAATAAACTGGTGCATGGTCTTCAATTCCACTTTTGGCATTTAATCTTTTTATGTCTTCATCAGTTGTTGCAGGTGTAATTCTATCCACCATACTGTTGGGGAACGTCACATTTTCTATTACCCAAATTGCCAATTCTGCATCTTGAGCTTCTATAAACGACAGAAATGCTTTCTTCGCCGTATTACCGTTATGTTGAAGATTATCACACGACAAAATAGTCACACCACCTACTCCATTTTGCTTTCTTAAACGAAGACCTTCGGCGATAAAACCAAAAACAGTTTTCGGGTTCTGCGGATGTTGTAGATCGTGTTTAATTTTAATATCATTTAGGTTAAATTCTTGGCTTTCCTTGTCTAAGTTATAACCGCCTTCCGTAATGGTGAGACTAATTATTTTTATATTAGGATGAGCTATTTTTGCAACTACAGCTTCTGGATTTTCTATACCCCAAATTAGTTCTCGTAATGACGCTATCTTTTGGATTTCATCTTGACCATTTCTTCCACAAATTGTTAAAGTATATTCTAAATCTTGACGACGAAGATTTTCTACAATTTTTCGGTCAGATTCTAATAAGCTAACTCCACATATGCCCCAATTTTTTTGATCCTCCTGCTCTAGTAATTGATTGATATAAAACTGTTGATGTGCTCTATGAAAATTTCCAACTCCTATATGGAGTATACCTGTTTCAATAGTTGAAGGTTGATAATTATAAGATTTTATTGTCATGACTGGTGATAATTTTATTGTTTTTGCTTGGAGTAAATTAATAGTAAATTCATATCCGAACCATAAAATTTAATATAATTAAAACAGGGAACGTTCCCAATTTATAGGGCACGTTCCCAATTAGTATTAAATAACTATTTTTATGTATTCAAAATGATAATTTTGTAATCCAAAAACGGTAAAACACATGAAAAGAATCACCATAAAAGACCTCGCCAAGCATTTATCTTTATCAACATCCACAATTTCTAGAGCTCTTATCAATGATAAGAATATCCATCATGATACTAAGAAAAGGATCTTGGATGCCGCTACAGAATTAGGCTATAAGCCCAACCAGACGGCGCTATCATTAAAATATGGACAATCTAAGAACATAGGTTTTATCGTTCCTGAGATGTTGACGCCTTTCTCAGCTTCTGTATTACAAGGAGTGCAGAATATTTTAACATCCAAAGGTTATCGTGTCATCATACAGCAATCTGATGAAAACCCCAGTATTGAATCTGATAATTTACTTTTTCTGGAAGAATTTAATGTAGCGGCTATCATTATTAATACGTCTCATGATACGCAAAATTTAAAACTATATAAAAAATTGATTGAGAGAGGGACGCCACTCATTTTTTTCGATCGCATCCCAGAAGCTTCGCTAGATGTATCAAAGGTTATGATTAATGATCATACACAAGCTGCATTGATGGTAGAACATTTGATTGAAAACGGAAACCGAAAAATTGCCCATATTATGGGACCTTCTTCTATTAAAAATTCTAAAGAACGAGCAATGGGCTACGAAAAAATATTGACAAAACATAAAATTTATGATGCCAACTTAATTATAAAAACCAAAGGAATGAAGGTTGAAGACGGTAGAAAAGCTGCCGAAGAGCTACTAAAAAAAAATGTGAAAATAGATGCAATATTTGCTTTCAGTGATACCTTAGCTATTGGTGCCATGAATTTACTTTTAGAAAAAGGCTACAAAGTACCTACAGACATTGCCATTGCAAGCTTTTCTGGGACAGAGTTGGCAACATTAGTCTACCCTTCTCTCACAAGCGTTGAGCAACCTTTGATAAAAATGGGTGAAGCTGCTGCTCAACTAGCTCTGGACAAAATAGAAAATCCAGAATGTGAAAATCGTACAATTATTCTCCATTCTGAATTAAAATATCGTGATTCTACTGTTAGAAAATAATTGATTAATATTGAAATTAATCTTTCGATTAAGCCATCAATACTAATATAATCCCAATTATAGCTGGCAAAGCTTGTATGAAAAATATTTTCTTAGACGATGTGATACTAGCATAGATTCCTGCTACTGCTACACAACCCAGAAAAAACAAAGCTACATTTTTAGACCATTCTGCATCAGAAATGAAGAGTGACCAGATTAATCCTGCAGACAAAAACCCGTTATAAAGCCCCTGATTAGCAGCTAATCCTTTAGTTGGCTTAAATAATTCTGGCGGTAAAGCATCTTTAAAAATCTTCTTTCCTTTGGTTTCCCATGCAAACATCTCGAACCAAAAAATGTATAAATGTTCTAAGGCAACAAAGCCAATAATAATTTTAGAAATGATTTCCATAGGATTAAATATTTTAAAACCCGAATTTAATCAAAATTATAAACAAATCCCGTCATTTATATTACTTTTTTCTCCCGTACAACAGAAATCTTTTAAAAGCATAGATTGCTGGTAGTTTAGTGAATTTTTGAGTTATTTTTAGCTTAAAAGCATTAGAAAATTTAATTTGATCTTCATCATTAAGCCGTTCTAAATAAGGAATTAATGCCGATCCAGAAATAAAATTATACAAAGTATCATGATCTTCAGCGATAATCGGGTATACTTTTTGCGAAATATTGATATCTTCTAGGCCATTATCAAAAAAAATCTGTGCATAATCATCAATCGTTAAAACAGCAGAAGCTCGATTCCAATTCTTAAGTTGTGACTTATAAGGTTCTTCATTAGCCAAATCAAATAAAATTTTGTTCAATATATTGTCTGGCTGGCAAGGCATCTGTATCGCTAATTGTCCATTTTTATTCAGTTTAGAAATCAACTTAGGGAATAATTCATAATGATGATCAGACCATTGCAAAGCAGCATTGCTAAATATTAAATCCCAATTCTCCTCTTCTTCCAAAATCTTCTCAGTAGTGATTAGCCTAAAACTTAATCTGTCATTTTCTAAAATTTTTGACTTAGCAAGCATTTCTGGCGAAGAATCTATGCCGATGAAACAACTACCGGGGAATCTCTCCGTTAATATTGCAGTTTGCTCGCCAGTACCACAACCTATATCGATAGATTTCATGGATTGCTCTCCAACAATTAAGTCCGACAAATCATAAAAAGGACGAAAACGTATGTTTTTAAATTCATTATAAACTTCAGGATTCCAAGGCATAATATTATTTTTTTGGGTTCATAAATTTAGAAGTAATTTTAAAGTGGCAAAAATTTGACCAATAAATCGTTTAAACAATAATTAATTCTGTTAAAACTAGATTATTCTTATTTTTGTTAAACACGAAGAACTACTAAATAGCTAATCCGATAATAAAGATTACAACTCATTATATTTAGAATAAAAAAAATGACAATTAGAAAAGCCAATAGCAACGATTACTCTAGAATAATGGAAATCTGGGAAAGCTCTGTAAAAGCAACACATAATTTTTTGAAAGATGAAGATTTTAAGTTGTTTCAAAAATTAATTCCCGCTGAGTTTTTACCTCAATTAAGTGTTTTCGTTATAGAAAATGAAGGATTAATTCCTGCATATTTTGCGGTATCAGACGATAATCTGGAAATGCTTTTTGTACATGCCAATGATCGCGGAAAATCTTATGGAAAGCAAGCGGTTGATTACATCGTAAATCAATTAAAAATATATAAAGTTGATGTCAACGAGCAAAATCAACAAGCTATCGATTTTTATCTAAAAATGGGATACAAACCCCAAGGACGTTCAGAAAAAGACGGTATGGGCAAAGATTATCCTTTATTACATTTAGACTATTCAAAATAATGCTCATGACTCAGAAGTCTAATCCAGCAGTTTATTTTGAAATTCCTGTCAATGATATGGCTCGTGCCATGGAGTTTTACAAAAATGTTTTTGATTTTCAGTTTGAAACCGACCATTTTGAGAATATTGATATGGCATATTTTCCTTTTTCTGATGAGCAATCTGGTATTTCTGGAGCTTTGGCAAAAGGCGAAATTTATAAACCGACTAAAGATGGTATTCTAATTTATTTCAATACCAACAATATAGAATTATCATTAAAAAAAGCACAAAATTATGGTGCAGAAGTATTATTCCCCGCAACTTTTCATCAAGATTTAGGTTTTGCTGTAGCAGAAATACAAGACAGCGAAGGCAACCGTATTGGATTACATCAAAAATTAAGATAAATTTTTCATTATTAATAAAAAAGTATGATAAAGGGACTTTACGAAACACATATCCAAGTTAGTGATTTAGAAAAATCGTTGAAATTTTACACTGAAGTTTTAGGATTGAAATTTGCTCATAAAGACGATACGCGCCCAATTATATTTTTATGGATTGGCGAAGGAAAACAAGCTATGTTGGGACTTTGGGAGCAAAAGGAAAATTTACAAACCAGACATTTCGCGTTTTCTAGTACGACAGAAGATATACTAAATTACTCGGTAGATTATCTTAAAAATAGAAACTTAAAGCCCTATAATTTCTTAAAAGACGGATTAGACACGCCGATGGTTTTTGCGTGGATGCCGGCTTTGGCCATTTATTTTAACGATCCGGATGGTAATCAATTAGAATTTATATCAATTTTAGAAGGCGAAGCCAAACCAGAATTGGGCGTTGTTTCTTATGAAGATTGGATGAAAATCTAATCTTTATTTTGGGATTAGTGTAATATTAGAATGACTGGCAATAATTTCTAAAATGATATCAAAATAGGTATCTCTACCTGTATTTTTTAGTTTTTGGATTTTGTCTTCGATTATTTTTTTATTAAAAACTTGAGGTTGCTTCAATTTATTTTCATAAAAATTTAACGTTAAATCAAAGCCTAAAACTTCTCTATTATTCTCAAAGTTTTTCCAAACTAAATTGATTGGTTCATCGCCTTTTATTGCGCCAAAACCACCATACAAAAGATCATCAAAAGCATCTAAACTCTCGCCCAGTTGCCAATCTTCACCTTGCATAAATTTGAGGTTTATTTCTTCATACAAAGATTTGATATCGTAGATTTGATTTCCATCAATAATGATTTGTTTACTCATAATACTGTTTAATTCATTTATTGAAAATGCTGAGATACAAACTTGATAAATTCAGTTTGTTGATCGACAAATAAATAATGAGAGCAGTTTTCTAAAATTTTAAAATTAGATTTACCAACAATTTTCTCTACATCATTAAGTTGATTTGTAGAAAATATCGCATCTTCTTTTCCATAAATTGCAGAAATGGGAATTCCTTTTTTTCTAATCTTTTTTAGAATAGCTGTATTATTCACATTATTTTTTAATTCATTTTGGTAAAACTTAATTGGCGAATTATAATTTCTAAAATTGCTTTTATAAAACTCACTTTTTTCATACGACTCTCGCAATGCCCGACTTTCTTCGGTTGGACTAGGCATACTAAAATACTTCATTTCGCTTGCAAGATCAAAACACTGTTTTCTATATTCAGCAGAATTTTTACTCAGACGTTTAATATCTAAAATTTGAGCATATTTTTCAGGTTGATTAACAAATTTATTCTCTGCATTTGTCAAAATATGATCGTATGTTTCTTGTTGAGAAACAAGCGCTCCTGCGAGAACTAAACTTTTAACTTTTTCAGGATATTTTTCAGTAAAAAGAGTTGCTACAATTCCGCCAAAGCTATGTCCCAGAATATTTGCTTTATCAATTTTGTAAGTATTATAAACTTTAAGTAAATCATCAAAGCTTTCATCAAAGGTCATTTTTGCATTATCATCTTTTGAGCGACCTTCTCCTCGCCTATCATAGACAATAACATAAAATCCTAAATCTGCTAATTTTTGAGCGTTTGTAGCTTCAAATAAATTGGAATTTCCACTTGGACCACCATGAATAAAAATCACAGCTGGATTTTGTTTTTCTCCATAATCTTTTGAATAAATTTCTTGAGCATTAACACATGAAAAACAAAGGATTGAAAAGAAAAATACAAGTAAATTTTTCATAATTTTATTTATCAAAATATTCGTAGAAAATTAAAGATTACACTTTATTGCGGATATTCTTTTTCTAATTTTTTATCAAGTATAAAAGGCACAAAAGGAAGAACAGAAGCAATAAGATATACCGCAATTCTCATCAGACTCCAGCGATACTTAATGGATGCTAAAATTAAAACTACAAAAAACACGAGAAATAAAACACCATGGATCCATCCAAAATATTTAACAGCATCGTTTATCTTGAAAAAATACTTTAATGGCATTGCAATAAACAGTAAAATCAAATAAGAACCTCCTTCTATTAATGCTGTTTTTCTATATAAATTGATCATTTTAATTATTTTGAAATTTTGTTTTTTTTAGATTCAGAATTACAATAATAATTGAATTAAATGAAATAGGCAACAAGGCTATTTTACTTGCAACAAGAAAACTTTAATAAAGAAAAAATATC
This sequence comes from Chryseobacterium electrogenes, assembly GCF_053553015.1. Lineage (NCBI taxonomy): Bacteria > Pseudomonadati > Bacteroidota > Flavobacteriia > Flavobacteriales > Weeksellaceae > Chryseobacterium > Chryseobacterium electrogenes. Next base: position 1,052,846 of record NZ_JBNPPB010000002.1, read on the forward strand.
ATCCTTAAAAAAAATATTTCGACAAGCTCAATGTGACAAAAAGCTGGATTAACCAGCTTTCATTATTTAACATTCCAATCTCTGAGTTGATCTGCCGCATCCCAAAAGTCAAATTCTAACTGTGAGGCATAAACAAAGGCTTTTGTCATATCAGCTCTGGTCTTTTCTGTTGTCTTTTCTGCATATCGGTTACAAACTTCAATGGCTTTTTTTACACTGTTTGCAAAGTCTTCGCCGGCATAAGTATCTATCCAATTGTTAAAAGGATTATTGTCTTCAACACGGTTTTTGTAAATATAATCGCCAATTTCCTGATAAATCCAAAAACACGGCAACACCGCCGCTAGGGCAACTTCTACAGGCTCGGTTGCAACAACACTTTTTAAATAAGACGTGTAATGATGGCAAGCGGGCAACATTTCGCCACGATTTTCTACACCATAAGATTTAAAATAAGCCTCATGTAATCCTACTTCAGCAGCAATAGCGCCTTCAGAAAAGCCTATAAATAATTTCATATCATCCAGACTAGAAAGCCGAGTACCAATTACAGCCAAAACTCTACTGAAATCTTCCAAATACAAAGAATCTTGTTTAAGATAATATTGAAACTTTTCCATATCCAAAGTTCCTGTTCTTAACTGCTCTATAAATGGCATTTTTTGGATGCTTTTATAAATATTTTCTATCGCTAACCAAGCGTGTTCATTCCAATTCATATAGATGTAATTTTTGAGGATTATAAAAGTGATTTAAAGGACCATTGCCCTTTCCTATCTTAACATTTGCACCGTTATTAATCGCCAAGTGAACGTAATCTTGAGCTAAAGTTACCGCTTCCAAAAGACTTTTACCGAGTGCCAAATAACTCGCAATTGCTGATGATAAGCTACAACCAGAACCGTGCGTATTTTTAGTTTCGAATTTTGGAAAGCTAAAACGATGAATCTTTTTTTCTGAATCTAAAAACAAAGAGGTTAATTCTTCAGTTGGTAAATGTCCGCCTTTTAATAGTATAGATTTGATGTTCATTTCGGAGATTTTAACAATAGCTTGCTCCATATCATCTAGGTTGATAATGGGCTGATTAACAAGCACCGAAGCTTCGTCCATATTAGGCGTAATAATCGTCGCCAAAGGAAATAATCGATTGATAATCTCCGTAATCGTTTCTTGGTTAATTAAATGATGACCGCTTGTCGCCACCATAACAGGATCAAAAACCACCGGAATTTCGGGGAAATCAATTAATTTATTCTGAATAATTTCTACCAATTCTGGCGTATGCACCATTCCGATTTTGATAGCATCGGGTACAATATCATCAAAAATACAATCTAACTGATCTTTAACAGCCTGCATCGGAATAGGATAAATATTACGAACGCCTTGTGTATTTTGTACCGGCAAAGCCGTCAAAACATTAGTCGCATAACAACCTATAGCAGAAATTGTCTTGGTATCGGCTTGGATGCCTGCACCGCCACTGCCATCAAAACCTGCAATACTTAGAACCGATTTATAAGAATATTGTTTCATTTTAGTTCATATTTTTTTTCAATAATTGAGCGCTTTCTTTAGGATTTTTGGAAGCACAAATTTCAGAAACTACTGCTACAGAATGCGCTCCTGCTTCTACAACACTTCTGATATTATTATGATTCATATTTCCAATCGCGATAATGGGTTTATTAGTTTGTTGAGAAATTTTAGTTAAACCTTCCAAGCCCCATTCGGTAACCGTATTAGTTTTAGTTGGTGTACTGAAAACGGGACTCACAGCAAGGCAATCTGCAATTTGACTTTCTTCATTATCTAATTGCTCCAAATATTCTATGGAATAGCCAATATTAACCTCTTGCCCCAACAATTGTCTAACTTTAGAAGGAGGTGTATCATGGTTACCAACGTGAATTCCGAAAGCATTAATCGCTCTGGCAACTTCCACCGAATCGTTGATGATTAACGGAATATTATAGCGATCTGTAATTGCTTTTACCGCAATAGCTTTAGACAGAAAATCGGCATAAGTAATATCTTTCTCTCGCAATTGCACAATATCTACACCGCCCAAAACAGCTTGTTCTAAAACCTCCAAATACGGAAAATGCAAACAATCTTTCTCCGAAATAACCAAATATAATGGATACGGAAAATCTGGATGAATCTTCATTTTAAACCAATTTTATTCGTTCTAAAAACTCATTTTCGGAAATGCTATGCAAAATATCCAAAAGATGAAGTTGTAAAGTGCCCGGACCATTTGATCTCTCATTGGCTATTTCTCCAGCAATACTTAACAAAGCAATGGCAGATGCAGACGCTTCAAAATAGTTATTATTGACGGCAGAAAAAGCACCAATTAAAGCTGTTGCCGTGCAACCCAAACCTGTTACTTTGGTCATCATCGGATGTCCATTATGGATAGCAAGTATCTTTTCGCCTTCAATGATATAATCGATTTCACCTGAAATACACACCACGCAGTTCAATTTTAGCGATAAAAATTTCCCAGCATCCATCGCATTGGTGCTAGATTCTGTACTATCTACACCTTTTGTCGCCGATAAATTGGTATTGGCTAATGCCATAATTTCCGAAGCGTTTCCTCGGATAATATTAGGTTTATTTTCTAATAATTGTTGTAAAGTTCTATTTCTGAAAGAAGTTGCACCAGCTCCAACTGGATCTAAAACCCAAGGTTTTTGCAGTTTATTAAACGATGCTGAAGCTTTTAACATCGACTGAACCCAATATTCGTCCAAAGTCCCAATATTAATCACCAAAGCTTGACTGATTGCAGACATCTCATCAATCTCACTGTGCGCATGCGACATGATAGGCGATGCACCAACTGCCAGAAGCGCATTTGCAGTGGTATTCATCACTACAAAATTGGTAATATTGTAAACTAAAGGGGATTTTTCTCGAAGATTTTCTATGTTTTGCCAAAGTCTTTTTTCCATAATTTTTAATTTTAAAAAAACTTTAGGAATAGACTAAAAAGCAACAATACAAGATTACTCCAAAAAAGGAATATGAGTAAAATAGTATGCTTTTCCCTACGTCGGTGTGAGCCGTATCAGGTTCTAAGGGACTCTCTCAATTCTTTTCAGAATACCCCTAAAGCATTACAAACATAAGGATTTTACTAGATATAGCAAAGGTTAATTTTAGAGTTTTTCTGTATATTTTTGTCTTAATAGCTTTATATCATCAGCTTTAAGATTAAGTTTTTGCTCTACAAAATCTTCTATACTTCCATACTTATCAATAATAGCATTGTAGGTAGCGGTAAGATATTCTGGCTTTACAATTACAATATCTGTTGCGACTTGCTCATCTATACCTATCAATTTCATTTGATGAATCAACTTTTGATTTTCTTCTTTTCGGTAATTATTGCTCGCTAGATAATCATTGATAATATCTTCTTGTGAAACGCCCAATATATACAACAATAATGCTGCAGCAATACCAGTCCTATCTTTACCTGCTGTACAATGAAAAACTATAGATGTTTCTTTTGGTGCCTCAAGTAAACTATGAAAAAACGGGCGGTATTTATCTCCAAGATAATCCGTTTTAGAATAGAAAGAAAGCATTAGAGAATCTCCATTTTTAGTTTTGGTTAATATATTTTGCCAATTTCCCAAATCTTCACTTCCTGCAGATAATTGTTGATATATAATATCTTGAGATAAGTTATCTGGTGCTTTTTCAACCTCATCATTACTTCTAAAATCAATAATAGTTTTGATGTTTAGTTTTTTAAAATGAATCAAATTTTCATTGCTAAGACGGCTAAGTTCTCCAGAACGAAAAAGCTTATTGTGCTTAACAACATTCCCTTGCTCTGTTACATACCCACCAATATCTCTGAAATTAATAGCCTGAATATCGGCAAAATCAGCTTTATTATTGCTTTGTTGAGCCCAAGAAAATGTAGATAAAGATAAGGTTATAAGAATGTAGATATATTTCATAGAATTAGGATTTAAAATAACTATAATGATGAGATAAAAACCTCATCACTATAGTAAAAAAAGGAAGTAAAGAAAAAGATTATAACTGAAAATTACTTTAAAAGCCACATCAGTTTTGATATATCATCAGCTCCTCCATATTGTGATTGGATTGCTGCTTTATAATTAACATTATTGTAAGTGATTTCGCCTTGTGGATACATCCATCTGTAAGGTAATTGGTTATCTGGCGTCCCTATGCCGACACCACCTTTCAGAAATTCAGGAAATCCAGTTCTTCTCCAGTTATAGAAAGATTCATATCCTGAGTTACAGAATAATGCGACATACTTTTGTATCAAAATTTGTTTTAGCCCATTAGGATTATTTCCTTTATATACAACATCACTATTATTCATAAATTGATCAAAATTAATGGTAACGTTACCGATAGTCCCGCCCAGACGATCTCCTACCGCAAAAGATTGTCCATTAGATAATCCGTAAAAAGCTAGGGAAGCATTAATCCCTTTATTATACCAAGATGCAGCATCACCACTTCCCCATCCTCTGTTGATAGCCTCTGCAATATTGAAACATAGCTCAGGATAACCTATTAACATGTAAGGTTCTGCTGTAGAGCCATCTTGAGAAGAAAAATATCTTTTATAATTGATATAAGAGTAAGCTCCTTTATCAGAAAGCGTGTTACCTGTTGTATCTGTACCAGCAAAAAGTACAGATTGCGCAGTATTGGTATTAGCTCCTACATAAGCAGAAAAATCAGAGATTGCGACTCCAGCAACTTTATATTTAGCAGGTGCTGGTGTTGCGAAGATAAAGGTCCTAGGATCCTTAGTTAGAGTTGTAATATCAAGAATGGTCTTTCCTATATTAGCACCATACGTGTAAGAACGGCTCGTGAAAAGTGGATACGGATTATAATCTCTATTATATCTATAAAGCATATTGTCACTATTAGATTCCATAATCGGATACTTAGTAGTATTACTAATAGTCTCTGCAAATTTTGCTTGAATGCTAAGATCAGGCGTATCATCGACCCTTTTACTCAAGCTAATAAGAATTCTCAATCTATAAGTATTGATAAGCTTCTGCCATTGAAAGTATGTTAAACCAAAGACATCTCCAGTAGGGTCTGCTATAGTATTTTTTAAATTAGGATATGTCGTATTAATATTTCCCAACAATAGGTTAGCCTCTTCTAATAGAGCTAGAGATTGCTTATAGACATCTTTTTGAGTATCATATTTTGGGGTAAGATTAGAAGAATTTCCCGCCTCAGACATCGGTATATCGCCTACACGTTGCGACAACCATATGGATGAATAAGCTTTGAAAAAATTAGCTAAAGCTTTATAGAAATTAAGTTTTGTTGTATCTCCTAGCTTTTGTGCTTGTTCTTGCATCTTATTAGCATACAAGAATATGTTATATTTATTATCTGTATTAGTCCAGCTATAAGAGTTAGATCCCCAATAATAAGAATAATTACTTACAAAATACTGGTTAGTTCTCCCTGCCTGAGCAAAGGGCATCTCATCTGGTTTTATTAGATTAGCAGTAATATGATTAAGAATTAATGTTGGAGGAACAAGAGATTCTTCTGGTCTTGTATTAGGATTATTAAGTAAGCTATCATCTCTATTACAAGCATTAGTAATCAATACAACTGATGAAAGGATAAGAGCTTTGTATAAAAAATTATTTTTCATTTTAATGATATTTTAATTCCGTTAAAAACCGATGTTAAGATTAAAGCCTATAGTTCTCGTAGAGGTGCTTTGTAGCCCCACAGAACCTTTGCCTCCATTAGCCGTCCTATCTGCAGAGTTATATCCAGCAGCATAAGAATCCATATCCATATCTTTCCTTTTAGCAAAATAAAGAAGATTCCTACCTATTATAGCGACACTTAAGGACCTCAAGAATGTTTTTTCTAAAAATTCTTTAGGAAAGCTATAAGTCAAGCTGGCTTCTCTTAGTTTGGCGAAAGATCTATCAACCATAAAGTATTCTGTATTATTGTAGAGATTGGTCACATAACTTTGTACTGTAACAGCTGTAGAATTAGCACCGAAAGTAAGCTCATTCATATTAACAATTTGTCCGTTTTCAAACCTAGGCGTTCCTGAAACGATAACAACACCCTGCCCTATATAGCTTGGCGTAACAACACCTCTATCTCGCAAAGAAACCCATTCATTATATCTCGCCTTACCAAAATCACCAGCAGCAGACTCATAAGCTGTACCACCGTTCATTGCCTGAGCGTATAAAAAATCATAAACTTTACCACCTACTCTTGCATCCCATTGAAAGCTAAGTGACCAATTTTTGAAAGATAAATTATTGGTAATACTCATAGAATAATCAGGATTAAGATGTCCCAATAAGCCATTTTGACTTTGCCCACTTGGCGCCTGATATAATAATCCAGCCGAATTATGTACAACATTACCTTGGTTATCTCTCACTAACTTCGTCCCGTAATAGGCATCTAGCCGATCTCCTGGCTTGTAGTTGTGACCATTAAGCCAAATCTCATCGTAACCACTGGCAATTTCTTTAAGAGTTTCTTTGTAAGTACTCCAATTGGCAGATAGATTCCAGTTAAAACCTCTGGTATTCTTAATAATATTTGCATTAAGACTTAATTCAAAACCCTGATTAAGTGTTGTAACTCCATTGATATTATGATAATTCTGACCTACAGAAGGTGCATTTTCTATCGCAAAGATCTGAGGTCCATTAATTGTTCTAAAGTAAGTAGCATCTATACCAATTCTATTCTTGAAAAGTTTTAGATCCAGTCCTGCCTCATAAGAAATTCTTTTATAAGGCTCAAGTTCTTGATTTGCGATAACATTACTATAATCTACTGATGCTGTCCCGTTATAATAGTTATTATTAGAATAAGCATTTTGGTTAGCATACGTAGGTCCATCGTATGAGGTATACAATTCTGATCCATAGTGCAATAAACCAGAGTTTAGGCTACTGCCTGTTGTTGCCATATAAGCAGATCCTATATTAGATGCGGTAAGTGCTCCTTTAACATCTGCAAATGATCCTCTAATCTTTAAGTAAGAAAGCGTATTTCCTAGATTAAAATAATCCGAAATAACAGAGCTTATAGAGGCTGAAGGATAAAAGAAAGTGTTATAACCTTTGCGTAAGGTTGATAAATTATCTACTCTACCTGTGGTATTGATATTAAAATATTTTTTGTACCCAAAATCAACTGAATAATAAGCACTATAGACTTGCATATCTGATCCCCAAGAATAAGCTAGTCCAGGAGCTTTGGTATTGGATAAACTATAAAGCTTAGGAATAGCAAGTCCCTTAGTTGTCTCCCAATCTGAGTTGTACTTAAACAATCTCATATTAGCTCCACCTAAAGCAGACACATTCCAGTTATCAAATTCTTTATTAAAGCTTAACATAATATCCGTGTTATTCTCCAATAAGTTTCTTTTATCAATCCTATAATCTCCATACCACCCGAAACTATACCAAGGCACATAATCATTAAGGTTAGTAGACGGTGGTACTTTTTCTGTCCGAGACTGATCCCATGTGGTTACTTGAGATCTAGCACTAAGATTAAGATCATCATTAATTTTGTAAGTCGCTTTTAGATAACCATAGATATCAGTTTTCTGATGTGATCTTAGCCATTCATTAGCCATAAACCATGCACTATTAAGCCTTCCGTATTCAGAAGAATATTGCATTAGATCTTGTACACCTTGTGGTCCTTTGTATATATCTCTTAGAGCATTAATATCGTAATCTGATGAGCCATAAACTTTAAACATATAGATGTAACTATTAGGCCCATAATTAACATCTGGAATATTGGGAGAATATTGTAAACTAAGATTAAGATTACCTTCAAATTTTATTTTATCATTAAGTTTATAACCGAGATTGATACTAAAGTTATCAGCATTTAATTTAGTATTAGGAAACATACCCTGCTGGTATAGATGAGAGTAAGATAACCTTGCATCATAATTCTCTCCAGAAGTTGATAATGATATATTATTAGTATTGGTAATCCCCGTCTGAACAAAATTCTCAAAATTCTTAACACCTCTAGCTAACCATGGCGAAGTCCCTCTAGTCTGAGTAATATTATCCCAAGAACTATCAAATTGCTGTACGGGTTGCCCTTCAAAACGAGGTCCCCATTCTGGCAGACGTTGTGTGTTATCATAGAGAACATTACCATAAGAATATTTAAAACCCGTCCCTCGTCCATACTCATGTTGACTCTCCGGAAGAGCTATAAAGCCAACATCATACATAGAAGAAGAGTTGAAATCTACTGTCCAGCCACGCTTATCTTTTGTCCCTTTTTTAGTAGTAATCACGATGGCACCATTAATCCCTCGAAAACCATATAATGCAGCTGCATTGGGCCCTTTTAAAATGGAGTAACTTTCTACATCATCTGGATTGACATTCCATGTATCAGAGTTGATAGGTACTCCATCAACAACAAAAAGTAAATCTTTGCTACCTCTAAGAACAATCTCTGGCCTGCCTAACATCTCTGTACTAGCACCAATATTAAGGCCAGCAACTTTCCCTGCTAAGGCATTCATAGGGTTAGCGGATCTTACCTTGTTAACAGCCTCTCCTTTAACTTCTGTGACATCATAGCCAAGCTTTTTAACCTCTTTTTTTATCCCCATAGCAGTCACTACAACTTCGGAGATATCGTTAATAGTATCTTTTTTAGCCTTTTCCTTTTGTGCAAATATAGGAATTGAGATCATTGTTGAGACAACCAGAACGATTAACTTGTTGATTTTTTTGTCCATCCTAATATTATTTTTTCCGAAACAAATGTAGTGTCAACAATCACCAGAGTATATTACCTTTAATTTAAATAAATATTAAAAAAATAAACATATAAATATTAAAAACATCTTAATGTTTACTAAAAAACAATACATTACCTTAATTAATTAACCAATCATTGTTATAGTAATGTGAATGCATTAAAATAATAGGACTCTAGATTAACATTTGATTACATAAGAAAAAATAGACCTTGTAGACAATCACTTTAATCTACAAATAGAGAAGGTTATTGAGCGTTAAAAATACTTTTATAGAAATAGATTCTCTTATTATATATCACAAAAAAAAAGGAACATATTGCTATGCTCCTTTTTACTTTATAGAAATTAAATTAAAATTTAAGATCTCCATTTACTTCTCTTACAGCTTTTGCAGCTTCGGCAAACTTCGCTTTTTCTTCATCTGTTAATGGGATATCGATAATTTTTTCAACACCATTAGCACCGATAATTGCTGGCACACCTAGGCAGATATCAGACTCTCCATATTCTCCATCTAACATTAGAGAACAAGGCACCATTTTTTTCTGATCACAAAGGATAGATTGTACCAATACAGAAACTGCTGCACCTGGTGCATACCAAGCAGATGTACCTAATAACTTAGTTAATGTAGCACCTCCTACTTTAGTTTCTTCTGTAACATAAGCAATTTGCTCTTCTGTTAAAAACTCAGAAACAGGAACACCATTTCTTGTTGCTTTGCTAATTAGTGGTAACATACCAGTATCACTGTGCGCTGCGATCACCATACCATCTACATCAGAAATTGGACAATCTAGAGCTTCTGCTAATCTATATTGGAAACGTGCAGAGTCTAATGCTCCACCCATACCAATAATTCTTTCTTTTGGAAGACCAGACGTCTTATGTACTAGATAAGCCATAGTATCCATAGGATTAGATACTACAATAATAATAGCTTCTGGAGAATGTTTTAGGATATTAGCTGTAACATCTTTTACGATACCAGCATTAATACCGATAAGTTCTTCTCTTGTCATTCCTGGTTTTCTTGGGATTCCAGAAGTAATAACAGCAACTTTAGAACCAGCAGTCTTGCTATAATCTCCAGTTGTACCAGTAATCTTAGTATCAAAACCATTAAGAGAAGCAGTTTGCATAAGATCCATTGCTTTACCTTCTGCAAAACCCTCTTTGATGTCTACTAACACAACTTCTGATGCGAAGTTTTTCATCGCGATGTACTCTGCACAACTTGCACCAACGGCTCCTGCGCCTACTACGGTAACTTTCATAATATGATTTTTTGGTTTAAATTTTTAATTCGTATTGTTCGTAAATATAGTAAACTTTTTATTTTCACACCCATTATTTACTTTGATTTTTTTCAATTACGGATTATCCAATAAGTCATGTAATGTTTTATATTTTTATAATAAAATTTAAGTTTTTATTTACAGAATCTATGGTATAACTGCCAATAACAAACTCCAACTGATCTTTAATGATTATAATCATTTCTCCTAATGCCTACTAAAATCAAAAAAAATATTAAATAGATCTAAGAAGTTTCTCATTATGAAAAAAATATATTAAGTAATAGTTTTGTTAATATCATTATTTATTACAACTCAATATGAATCTCATCAAATATGTCATTATTGAAAAAGCCATACACAAATAAGCTTATGTGAGAGAAATTTACATCAATCAGATTATTTTACTTTAAGATTAAAACAGATAGACTCACAATCGATCATAATTAATAAAAATAAATAATCTCAGATATGTAATAAAAATGAAATGATAAATCCATTCATATTTTGTAAATTCGTTGCGGAAAAATTGAAACGTATGTCAAATAAAAAGATAAAAACTATTGCAGTATTAACTTCTGGAGGAGATGCTCCCGGTATGAATGCTGCTTTAAGAGCTGTGGTAAGAACAGCTAACTTTTACGATATAGAATGTTATGGGATAAGAGAAGGTTATAATGGTTTAATTAATGGTGATTTTACCAAAATGGGACCAAGATCTGTTAAGAACATTATTAATCAAGGAGGTACAATTTTAAAATCTGCAAGATCACTAGAATTCATGACCAAAGAAGGTCGACAAAAAGCTTATGACAATTGTGTAGAGTTTGGGATAGAAGCTTTAGTATGTATCGGTGGAGACGGTAGTTTTACGGGTGCTAAAATCTTTAACGAAGAATTCGGGATCCAAGTAATTGGCGTACCTGGCACTATTGATAATGATATTTTCGGTACTGATAATACCATTGGTTATGACACAGCTCTTAACACAGCTATGGAAGCTATAGATAAAATTAGAGACACTGCAACTTCTCATAATCGTGTATTTTTTGTAGAAGTTATGGGGCGTGATGCTGGTTTTATAGCGCTTAATAGTGGTATAGCAACAGGAGCACTAGATATCCTAATCCCTGAGAAGAAAGACAGTATGGAGGACTTGTTCGACACCTTTGAAAAAGCAGAACAAGTAGGAAAATCCTCTAGCATTGTCGTTGTTGCAGAAGGAGAGAAATTAGGAAATATCTATGATCTTGCTAAAGCAACTAAAGATAAATTCCCTACTTATGATATCCGAGTAGCTGTTTTGGGACATATCCAACGTGGTGGCTCCCCAAGCTGTGCAGATCGTGTCTTAGCTAGTAAGCTTGGTTTTGGTGCTGTAGAAGGTTTATTAGAAGGCCAAAATAAAGTTATGGTAGGTATGAGATCTAACACTTTAGTTTATACGCCAATAGAAGAAGCTATCAAAAAACATAATGAAATAAACAAAGATTTGCTGAAAATTTCTGAGATTTTAGCAATGTAATTCATTAAAAAAATCGTAAATTTAAAGTCAAAATTAATATCAATTTATAAAAATAAAATATGTCAACAATTAAAGTAGGTATCAACGGATTTGGTAGAATTGGAGGTCTAGTATTCAACGCAATGTTAGAAAGAGACAACATCGAAATCGTTGGTATTAACGACCTTATCAATGCAGAATACATGGCTTACATGATGAAGTATGATTCTGTGCATGGGAAATTTAATGGTGAGGTAAAAGTAGAAGGTAACAACCTTGTAGTTAACGGTAAAACTATCCGTATTACTGCAGAGAGAGATCCTAATAACTTAAAATGGAACGAAGTTGGAGCAGACTATATCGTAGAATCTACAGGTCTTTTCTTAACTAAAGAATCTGCAGAAGCTCATATCAACGCTGGCGCTAAGAAAGTTGTTCTTTCTGCACCTTCTAAGGATGATACCCCAATGTTTGTAATGGGTGTTAACCATAAAGAATTAACAGACGATATCAAGATTTTTTCTAATGCGTCTTGTACAACTAACTGTCTAGCGCCTCTAGCTAAAGTTATCCATGATAATTTTGGTATCGAAGAAGGATTAATGACAACAGTACACGCTACAACAGCAACTCAAAGAACAGTTGATGGACCTTCTCACAAAGATTGGAGAGGTGGACGTTCTGCTTTGTTAAACATTATCCCATCTTCTACAGGTGCTGCAAAAGCAGTAGGAAAGGTAATTCCTTCTCTTAATGGTAAATTAACAGGTATGTCTTTCAGAGTACCAACAGCTGATGTTTCTGTAGTAGACTTAACAGTAAGACTAGTAAAAGGAGCTTCTTATGACGAGATTTGTCAAGCTATAAAAGCTGCTTCTGAAGGAGAACTAAAAGGTATCTTAGGTTATACAGAAGATCTAGTAGTTTCTCAAGATTTCATCGGAGATAAGAGAACTTCTATCTTTGACAAAGACGCAGGTATCATGTTATCTCCTAATTTTGTTAAGTTAGTTTCTTGGTATGACAACGAGACTGGTTACTCTAACAAGTTAACAGATCTATTAGTACATTCTGCTTCTTTATAGTAGATGACTTAATACTTAATAAAAGAGCCAAAGTAGTTTTACTTTGGCTCTTTTGTTTTCATGTTCGTTTAGATACTACTTTTAGTTATTTTCAAATTAAAACAATTAAAGGTTATTTAATGAAAAATAAATAATTATAACACTATTTAGATCAATAAAAACCAATTAAATTATAAATTTGTAGCTTCTTTTATTTTAAACAAAGAAAAATAAACTGTAATACAAAAATTAATTAAATTGAAAAAAACGATTCTTTCTTTATTGATGCTTGGTATGATAATCAATGCCAATGCTCAAATTTTTAACTCTGGTTTTGAAAACAACAACGGGACACCATTATCTAATTTCAAAACAATTAATGCAGATGGTAAAACGGTACCTGCTTCTGCTGAGGTCCAAAGTTTTAATACTGAAGCTTGGATTCAGTTTTATGATGGTCTTGATAACAAAATAGCCTTCAGCACCTCTTTGTATTCTCCTGTTGGGCAATCTAATGATTGGCTAATTACACCGTCTATAACAATTCCTAATACAGGCAATCCTACATTATATTGGAAAGCTAAGTCTTATGACTTTGAGTTCACAGATTCTTATGTAATTAAGGTATCCGAAACAGATAATAACATGGCTTCTTTCACCAAAACTATAGAAACTGTAGAAGGAGAACAGCCTTTTGATTTTAACAATAGAAGTATTGATTTATCACAATTTAAAGGAAAAACCATACATATTGCATTTGTTAATAATACCAATGACGGTACTTATCTTGCATTGGACGATGTATATATAAGCAATACCGCAAATTGCATCATGCCATCTATGAACAAACTCTCTGTTAATAATCTTCAGACAAATTCTTTTGATATTGGTTGGGATCCTACAGCAGGTATTAGCAAATACGATACAGGTCTTACAACATTCAGCACACCAGTAAGCTCTACAGGAATAAGCGCTAATACTACTAAAACTTATAACAATCTAGAAGCCGGCAAAAGATATCAGTTTTTCCTTAAGAACTCTGATTGTGGATCAGGCTGGGCAGGGCCGAAATCCATTTTCACTCCATCTAAATTGCCATACAGTTATGACTTTGAGAAAACAGTAGAAAATTTTGGAGAGTACGATTCTGACGGTTGGTCTTCTAACACTTGGATTAATGGAGAAAATACAAGTGCTGCACAACAAGGATCTGGCTACGCATTCAATAATACCAGCAAAACAACCACTAAAAATGATTGGCTATTCTCCTATCCTATCTCTCTAAAAGCTGGAGAAAGTGTTGATGTCAAATTTTATGCAGCAATGAGCTTAGACGAGGCATCTCCTGCAACACTCAAGCTATCTGTTGCTTCTTCTCCCGATAGAGATCACATCACCAAAATGATTAATAAATTTTCGGTTACAGGAAAAAAATATTCTCAATTTAAAGAAACATATATTGCAGAAAAAGATGAGGTTATTTATTTTGCTTTTGGTAACGCAACAGAGCCTGTAGCCGTTAATGCATCACTGCGTCTGGATAATGTGAATTTCACTGCAACTCAACTTGCTGTTAATGAGTCCAACCTATTAGATATCAGCATTCACCCCAATCCTGCTAAAGATTATCTTAAAATTAACACAAACTCAGAAATCCTAAAATCTGAAATTTATTCAATAAACGGTCAATTACTAAATACAACAAAGGCTAGTAAAACGATAGATATAAAAGCTTTACAAAAGGGAATATATTTAATAAAAATTAAAACTGCCAATAATCAAGTCATAAAGAAATTCATCAAAGAATAATAAAAAAAACACCTTCTTTCGATTAGAAAGAAGGTGTTTTACTATTTAATTTTTAATTTCTAGAATCTATAACCGAAAGACAATCCGCTTCTTAAGCCTGCCCAAGGTCCATCTAATTTGACATTAGCACCATTAACTGTAGCCTCTGCACTATGCTTAACAACAGGGATATCAAGATCATTAAGTTCTTTCTCTAACTCACGTTGTTGAGCTGGTGTAAGCAAATATTTAGTCTTACCTTCTAAGTTACCATTAGATCCACCATAGTGACCACCTACGATCCACCAATCTAACACCCAATTATTTTTAGTCCCTAATAGCCATTGTACACCAAGCATCAACCCTACACTGTTGGCAGATATATTCCCACTTAGGTCCACAGGATTACTTATCGAGATATTACTGTTAGTATCCACTATTTTATAATCGTATACCATATCTTCAACTTTCATTTTAGTATAACGATAATAAGGAGCTAGATAAAAACCACTGTTAAACTTCTTACCAAAATAATATCTTGCTTCTAAAGTAAAAGCCGTGTTTCCCATTTTTATATCACCAAAATCTGCTCTTGTCTTTTCATTAACCAAACTATTGTAAAAAGGCACGCCTCCTTTGGGGATTGTAGCAAATGTAGCATTAATAGCTATATTCTTATTAATAGCTCTTTCGTAAGTCAAATTAAAATTACGAAATGTATAAGCCAATACGTTAGTCTTAATTGTATTCTTAATCTCTGAAGTTTCTTCTTTAATACTCTGAGCATTAAAAACTGAGCCGATAGCTATACCAGCAAGAAGTAGAATTTTTTTCATGGTTAATTAATTTTTCGAGCGCAAAAGTAATTAAAATTTTCAATAATAAACAATGATAACACTTACATTAAAGTAATTTAAAAATAATATTGTTTTATTTAATATTTATTAGCAATAATTTCCACGAATAAAAACATTTTGAAAACATCAATTAACTAAGGATATAAGCATAAGTTTTTAGACAAATAGATTTTGATTCAAAATTAATTTGCGTAATTTTGGCTTTATTAAATATTACAATGAGCAACATAGACGATAAGAAAAAAGCACTTCAATTAGTGCTTGATAAATTAGATAAAACCTACGGAAAAGGCACCGTAATGACTTTAGGAGATAGCGCTATTGATAATACAATAGAAGTTATTCCTTCTGGTTCTTTAGGCTTAGACTTAGCGTTAGGCGTAGGTGGTTACCCAAGAGGAAGAATCATAGAAATCTACGGTCCAGAATCTTCTGGTAAAACAACATTAACCCTTCATGCCATTGCCGAAGCACAGAAAGCAGGCGGTATTGCAGCATTTATCGATGCTGAGCATGCCTTTGACAGAAGCTATGCCGGAAAATTAGGAATCGATCTAGAAAACCTAATTATTTCTCAACCTGATAACGGTGAGCAAGCTTTAGAAATTGCAGATAATCTAATCAGATCTGGAGCGATTGATATTGTAGTGATTGACTCAGTTGCTGCATTAACTCCAAAAGCAGAGATCGAAGGAGAAATGGGAGATTCTAAAATGGGTCTTCATGCAAGATTAATGTCTCAAGCTTTAAGAAAGTTAACGGGAACTATTAATAAAACTAAATGTACAGTAATCTTCATTAACCAGTTAAGAGAAAAAATTGGTGTCATGTTCGGTAATCCAGAGACTACTACAGGTGGTAATGCGCTTAAGTTTTATGCCTCTGTAAGAGTTGATATCCGTAAAGCAAGTGCGCCAATTAAAAATGGTGACGAAGCTGTTGGTAGCCGTGTAAAAGTAAAAATCGTTAAAAACAAAGTTGCTCCTCCTTTCAAAATGGCAGAATTTGACATCATGTATGGCGAAGGTGTATCTAAAGTTGGAGAAATTTTAGATCAAGGTGTAGAGTTAGGCGTTATCCAGAAAAGTGGTTCTTGGTTCAGCTACGAAGGTACTAAGCTAGGACAAGGTCGTGATGCTGTAAGAGATGTGATTAAGGATAATCCAGAACTATCAGAAGAACTTGAAACAAAAATAAAAGCAAAAATAAAAGGAGAATAATTTCTTTCACCAAATTTGCAGCTAAAAAAGAGAGTTAGATTCAGTTTCTAGCTCTCTTTTTTTGACCAAATATTATTACATTTTATCATTTAAAATACATCATATCAAAAAGATAGTATCTAAATATTATTACAAAAAATACCCCAAAGAAAGCATTAACTTTCCTGGGGTATATTAATATTAACAACTTAATTACAGAAGATAATCAAAATCTCCAACTGTATTATTAAGCATTCATCAACGTTTCTATTTCATCCACTTCTATTGGGATATTTTTCATAAGATTCTTAGGCGCTCCAGAAGCTTGGATTTCGTAATCATCTTCAATTCTGATTCCTAATCCTTCCGCTGGGATATAGAATCCAGGCTCATTGGTAAATACCATTCCTGCAGTAAAATCATCACTCAAGATTCCGTAATCATGCGTATCTAATCCCATGTGGTGAGATGTACCATGCATCATAAATTTCTTATAAGCTGGCCATTTTGGATCTTCATTCTGCACATCAGCTTTATCAATTAATCCTAATTGTAACAATTCTGCAGTATAAACTTCGCCCATTTCTTTATGGAATTTATACCAGTTATTACCAGCAACTAATCTTGTTTCTGCCTCTTTCTTACAACGCAAAACCGAATTGTAAACTTCCTTCTGTCTCGCAGTATATTTACCATTAACAGGGATTGTTCTCGTTAGATCAGAAGAATAATTAGCATATTCTGCAGCCACATCCATCAACAAAAGATCACCATCTTTCAGTTGCATATTATTGGCAACATAATGCAGAACGTTGGCATTATTACCACCCGCTACAATTGGTCCATAAGCAAAGCCTTTACTTCTGTTACGGATAAACTCGTGTAACAATTCGGCTTCTATCTCATATTCCCATACGCCAGGTTTAACAAATCTCAATAATCTTCTGAATCCTTTTTCTGTAATATCGCAAGCATTTTGGATCAGTGCAATTTCTTCTGGTTCTTTGATGCTTCTCAACCTTTGCAAGATAGGATTACTTCTCAAAATGTGGTGAAGCGGATATTGCTTATTAATTTTAGAGATAAAACGATCTTCTCTAGTCTCGGTCTCTGCAGAAGCACGATAATGTTCGTTTTTATTAAGATAGATATTTTCTGCCTCGTTCATCAATCCATAAAAAATCTTTTCGAAATCTGATAACCAATACACAGTCTTAATCCCAGAAACTTCTGTAGCATCAGCTTTTGTTAACTTCTCACCTTCCCACACGGCAATATGATCGTTAGTTTCTCTTACAAAAAGAATCTCTCTATGCTCCTCCAAATAAGCATCCGGAAATAGCAACAAAATACTCTCCTCCTGATCTACACCAGAAAGATAGAAAATATCACGATGTTGCTGAAAAGGCATTGTAGAATCCGCACTAATTGGATAGATATCATTAGAATTGAAAACGGCTATAGATTTAGCTTGCATTTGTGCCACAAATTTCTTTCTATTTTTAATAAAAAGAGCATTTGGGATTCTGTCATATTTTGTAGTCATTACGTATATAATTGATTCTTATTAATAATTATTATGGCGTGTCCCTTCGTTTCCTTGGCTTTATCCAAGCTTAACGGCGGGTCGCTACGTCCGCTTCTATCTTTTTCTAGCCCATGCTAAGTTAAGCATCACATCATTTGGCAATTGCATTAGAAAAAGGATATCCGCTATCATCGCTCACGCGCCAGCGCGATGTATAACAACGCTCGCTTCGCTCGCGCCTTACAACCATTCAAATTTACGAAACATCAGAAACATAGGCTTTAGAAAAGCTATAAATTTTTCTTAATTTTTAATCAAATAACAACATAAAAAAACACGTCCATTATTCTGAACGTGTTTCTATATTTTATAAATCCTTCTCTAAAACTTAAAAGTATTGTCAAAAAACTGTTTTTCTACTTTTCATAAAATAAGAAGTTGTGCTACGGCTATCAATGTTAGGTGAAGTTTAATTTTCAGCAATATTCTCATAATTTAGCCCAATCTTAATGTGTGGAAATGTATAATAAAATCCTCTCATATTACTTCCGAATTCCTCATCATCTTTCACTACATTATCAATTTTACTTCGCAATTCGTTTGCGTCTTTTGCATCAAAAATTATTTTTAGTTTTTCAAAAAAACGTTTTGAAACTATTTTAGGTAAAATATTTATATCAAAAGAATTATAGCAACTTGTTTCAGGAAACCAATATTTGGAAAATTGATTTTTACTTGGGTTCAATAAAGATAAATAATATAATAAAACATCTGTTTCTTTTAAATCTTTAAAATTTATTATTGTTGAATATTGTTTTATCTTATCTGCAACAACACTAACTCTTTTCGGATTAATTGATTGATTTTTATATTCATTTAGTGTTGAATTGTAAGTTCTAAATTTCACAAAATTCAAAACTTGGGTTTTATTATGTTTGGTAGAAATAACAAAACTATTATTTATAAGTATTGAAAATTCTTTAAACCTGTCATTCTTTAACAAAATAGTCATTGAAGACAAAAATAACTCGTAAATAAAGTATTTTATATTATCATCAGCCAAAGCATCTAAAGAATTTCCATTTAATAGACTAATATCGTTATCTTCTAATGATTGTAACAAATTTTCAAAAAAATCAAAAATATCGTCGCCAAAATCTTCGTTCGAAAATTTACATAAAGTTGTCAAAAAATCAATAAAATCATTTTTTAAAGCCTGTAAATCATCTATGCTTTTTTCAACTTCTTCTATAAAATTTGATCGATTAATAGTTTTATAATCAATTTTGAAATCTATTAAAGCCTGAATAAAACTCTGATAATAATCTTTAATAAGTAGATTTGAGTTAGGCTTATTATTTATTAAAGAATTCTTGATTATTGAAACTTTATTTGCGGTAGCTAAAAATATAGGGTTTTCATCTAATAAATGCACTGGCATTTTTCCTATTGGTGGTCTTTTAGATTTTGGCTTATTATAGATATTACGAAGTAATTTTTCATAATTTTCTTCATAGTTTTCTTCATCGCTTAAATCAATAAATATTCTTGTATTTACAAAGGTTGGAACAAAAGGATTATTATTATCATCATACTCCATTACAACAGGAATAAATTTTGTCTGTTCAGCTTGAGTATAAATATCATTAGAAATAATTAAACTCTCTGCTCCAACGCCTCCAACTTTCTGGTTTGCTTTTTCAGAATATTCTTTATTACAAATTAATAGAACTTTTGATATAGTTGGGTCATTTACCATTTGTTCCATAAAAGAATATTTATCTTGTCCTTCTTTTAAATCCCAATCATCTAAAATTACGTGAATGCCATCATTTGAAAGTCTTTCAGCTAAATCAACTACTTTATTCTTATTTGAAATTGGTTTCCAACTATAAGAAATAAATATTCTAATTAAATTTTCATCAATTTTATCCATATTTTTTTTCTAAATTGTATATAATACCCAAATTTACAAAACATCAGAAACACAGACTTGGCAAAAACCATAATTTCTCTTAATTTTCAATCAAATAACAACATAAAAAAACACGTCCATTATTCTGAACGTGTTTCTATATTTTATAAATCCTTCTCTAAAACTTAAAAGTATTCTCAGGAAATTCTTTATTCAATTCTATTCTATGGATTAGCATAACATAATCACCATCTTTTTTATTAGAAGAAGATTCTATCCTAGATGCCATCACAAAATTGCCAAATTTCTTATAATCTGTATATATCAGAGTTTCATCTTTTTTTATCTCTTTGTATAACATATAGGTTTTGGTATCAAAAAAATAAATGGTCTTGTTAACATTTTTGGTCAATTCTATTCTAAAATAAGTATTGTTTCCTATCTGTTCTTTCCCAATTAACTCGGCTGCAAAACCTTTATTTTCCCAATCTATGAAATCGTTATCAAAACTTTCTGGGATATAATTAGGATATTCTTGCAATTTATTCTGAGCATAATTCATGGCGTATCCTTTTTTGCCATCATAACCTTCTACAGCCGTCTCTTTCTGATTAATCATGACAACAGTTTTGGTAAGGTTAGGTCTTTTCTGATATATCTTCAGCGGATACTCGTCATTAACACCTAATATCACTCGACCTTGGAGAATAACAGAATTAAGAAGTTTCCAATTGGTAAGTCCACCAGACGCTTCGATATTCTTATCAATTATTTCTTTGGCGGTCTGCGAATATATAATTTGTGCTAATAAAAGGCTAAAAACTAACAGTAATCTCTTCATTTATTCCGTTTAAGGGTTCAAATATAAGCTTTTTTGTAAGTGTAGGTTCTTAAAAAAAGTATAAAATTGCGCTTTAGCCCAACAATTGTCTTGCTTTTTCTAAGTCTTCTGGTGTATCAATCCCAACGCCTACAAAATGAGTTTCTAATAATTTTATTTTCATACCATTTTCCAGATAGCGGATGCATTCTATTTTTTCTGCAATTTCTAAAGGACTCATTTCTAACTGAGAAAACTTTAGCAATGCTTCTTTTCTAAAAGCATACACGCCAATGTGTTTATAATAATCAACTTTATATGATATTTCTCGATGATAAGGTATCACAGATCTACTGAAATAAAGGGCAAATCCTTTGTGATCGGTAATCACTTTTACATTATTAGAATTATCAATTTCTTCTTTTTCTTTCAATTTAATTTTAAGAGAAGCTAATGAAATTTCTTTTTGTTCGTCTTGATAAAAAACCTCAATTAATTGTTTCAGAGGTTCAGTTTTAAGAAAAGGCTCATCGCCTTGCACATTAATAACAATGTCACAATCGATATCTCTAACGGCTTCTGCAATACGATCACTTCCTGTCTCGTGCTCGCCTGTCATCACAGCTTTGCCTCCGTTTTTAACAATTTCGTCAAAGATAATTTCGGAATCTGTTGCCACAAAAACTTCATCGAAAAGATTGGTGTCTACCACATTTTGATACGTCGTTGCAATGACTGTTTTTTCGCCTAAGAGTTGCATCAACTTTGCAGGAAATCTACTGGCTTGATAACGAGCTGGAATAACAGCGATGATTTTCATAGTTTTAAAATGTAAAAAATTTACGAATATTGAAGAGGCTTAATTTTTAATATACTTAACAGAAAGTCGCAATATAATTTAGATGAACTTAAAATTAATAATTTGCGACTTTCTGCTTTTGATATTTTTAATGGAATAATTTTTATGCTAATTGGCTCAATGCTTTTTCTAGTCTTGGCAACATGGCATTAATCCCTTCTAATGACAGTCCTCCAACAGATGCTCGGAACCATGGCACAGACTTATCTGCTCCAAATGCTGAAAATGGAACTAATGCCACGCCAGCTTCTTTTATTAAATAAAATACAAGATCTGTAGAATCTTTGATAACTTCACCTTTTGCATCTTTTTTACCGATAAAATCTAATTTAATCGTCAGATATAATGCGCCCATTGGCTTAATACTATCAACTGCCAAATTATTAGACTTCATGGACTGAACACCTTGATGTAACGTTTGTAGACTTTGGTTAAGACCATCTTTATAGGTCACCATAAAAGTATCTACTTCTTTAGTATTTAAAAGGAAATCAGCAACCGCTTGTTGCTCTGGCTTAGGCGCCCAAGCTCCAACATGACCTAAAAATGATGCCATTTTCTTGATAATAGCTTCTGGACCAAAGCTCCATCCTACTCTAACGCCCGTTGCAGCAAAACATTTAGAAGAACCATCAATAAAAATAGTATAATCTTTCATCTCTGGGAATAGACTCACTGGATTAAAATGTGTATCACCATAAGTTAATAAAGCATAGATCTGATCATACATTAGGTAAAGAGGCTTTTCGTCTGCGCTACGCTTTTTGTTTTCCTCCAAAATCAATTCGCAGATTTCTGATAATTGTTCTTTGGTGAACATTGTTCCTGTAGGATTAAGTGGAGAACATAATGCCAACAAAACAGCGCCGTCCAGATGTGGTCTTAGATCATCTGCTGTTGGTAAAAAGTTATTATCTTCTGATGCATTAATCTCAACAGCATTAGCCGAAGTGAGATAAGCGTAATGATTATTATTCCAAGAAGGAACTGGATATATTACTTTGTCACCCTCGTCTACAATCGTCTTAAACGTGGCATAAATTAAAGGTCTAGATCCTCCTGCAATTAAAATATCGTTAGCTGAATAATCCAAATCCCAACGTTGGCTAATTTCCTGAGAAACAGATTGTCTCAAACTAAGCAAACCTGCTGCTGGTGGATAATTGGTAAGATTATTAGTATAAGCTTTTTGGATACCTTCTTTTAATAATTCTGGTATTGGATAAATTGAGGAATCAAGATCACCAATGGTTAGGTTAGCGATTTCTGCGCCCTGCGCTTTGAGATCATTCACTTGATTGCCAATGGCGATAATTTCTGAACCTATAAGGTTAGCGGCCAATTTAGAAACTTTCATGTTTTATATATATTAGATTTAGTATTTCTTTTTATTAGTTTTATTTAAATAAAAAATTCGGGATTGCTTAACCCCGAATTTCTATATTAATTAAGCTTTAGACTTTCTTTAACAGCTTCAATCTTAGCTTCCAAAAGTGGAAGTTTCTCAACGAAGTCAGCTTCTGATGCAATACTATCTTTTACAGAAACGTAGAATTTAATTTTAGGTTCTGTACCAGATGGTCTTACACAGACTTTAGTGCCGTCCACTGTATAATAAATTAAAACGTTAGACTTCGGGATGTCATCCATGGTATGTTTTTCATTTTTAGAAACAACCAAACAAGTCTGCTCTTTAAAATCTTTAACCTCTTCAACAAGAGAACCAGCGATTTCTTTAGGTGGATTTTCTCGGAAGTCCTTCATCATCTGCTGGATTTCTTCAGCGCCTTCTTTACCTTTTCTAACAACATTAACAAGACCTTCATAATAGAAACCAAGTTCTTTATAAATGTCAATCATATATTGATACATCGTTTTGCCATTAGCTTTGCACCAAGCGGCAATCTCACAAGCCAACAATATAGAACCGCAAGAATCTTTATCTCTCACAAAATCTCCCGTCATAAAACCGAAGCTTTCTTCGCCACCGCAAATGAATTTTTCTTGACCTTCGTGATCACGAATCATCTTACCAATCCACTTGAATCCTGTCAAACCAACTTTGCAATCTACACCGAATTTTTTGGCTACATCAAAGAAAATATCAGAGGTAACTATGGTAGAACCAATAAATTCTTTACCTGTAATTCTGCCTTGTTTTTTCCATTGATCCAAAATATAATAAGTCAAAATCGTGTTACATTGGTTACCATTCAATAACTGAATATCGCCCTCTAGATTTCTCACCGCAATACCTAATCTATCACCGTCTGGATCGCATCCAATAACGATATCACCATTGGTAAACTTTGCCAAATCCATTGCCATTTGCAAAGCTGCTGGCTCTTCTGGATTAGGAGATTCTACCGTCGGGAAATTTCCGCTTGGGATCATCTGCTCGGTTACCAAATCTACTTTTGTAAAACCTGCTTTTTTCAACGCTTGAGGAATCGTTGTATACGTTGTCCCGTGGATAGAGGTAAAGACAATGTTTAAGTTATCACGACCCACATTTTGATATAAAGAATGCTCCATACAAGCGTCAATATATACGCTGTCTTGCTCTTCTCCAATCCACTCGATTAGATCATCGTTACCTTCAAATTTAATCTCATCAAATTTTGTTGAATAAACTTCTCTGATAATATTTTCGTCATCTGGTGGTACAACCTGCGCACCATCGTTCCAGTAGACTTTGTATCCATTATATTCTGGCGGGTTGTGAGATGCCGTTAACACGATACCTGCATTACATTTCTTATCTCTAACCGTGAAAGACAATTCTGGCGTAGGTCTATGATTTTTGAACAAAAGAACCTTAATGCCATTAGCTGTCAAAACATCAGCAACTAATTTCCCAAATTCTTTAGAATTATGACGTACATCGTAAGCTATCGCAACTTTAATCGTTTGATTTGGAAACGATTGATGAAGATAATTAGCCAAGCCTTGTGTTGCTTGTCCTAATGTATACTTGTTAAGACGATTAGTCCCAACGCCCATTACACCGCGCATACCACCAGTCCCGAACTCTAATTCTCTATAAAAAGAATCGTCCAAATCTGGAGAATTACTATCAATAAGTGCTTGGACTTGAGCTTTTGTTTCTTCATCAAAAGTATCTGTTAGCCACAATTGTGCTTTTTCTAATATTGTCATATATTTTTAGGTGTGTTTAGTTTAAAACTTTTTGTTGCATGCTTGCCTTATCGGCTACTTTAATTTTTTTAGTTGGATTACCGTAATAGATAAATTTACTTGTATTATTAAGGTTTCCTTTCATTTCTTCATCGACGTTAACTTCGGTGTAATTACCATTTTTAGAATCGATTTCGAGATCTTTGATAAACCAATAAGGCGAGATAATACTCGCTGTGTCGGCAATCTTGATATAAGCTTGATCTGTCTTACCAAGAAGATTAGCTCTACTTTTCTGTGTCATATCGACCCAAGCTTTCTCAGAGACAACAGCTCCAATAAATTTTGCTTGGTCTTTAAGAGTTAGTTTAAAATCCTTCACTTTCATTTGGCTAGAAATATTCATTTCTACAGAATCCGACAATTTAATATCATCAAAATTATGTTTGCCATAGATCGTCAGATTATAAAAGCCAATTTTCTCCGTTGGTCTTTTTTCTGCAATCGTAAGGACTTTACCATCTACCTTAATATTAAGGTTTTTGAAAAAATTAGATGTCGTCTCCACTGTCACAAAATTATGAGGACTTTCTACATAAAATAATCTGAATTTCCCTTTGGCATCTACCTTAGAAAACTCTGCCAACTCAACATCTTTAGCCTCAATGGTTCCTTTTGGCGAAATGTTCCCACAAGAGAATAAAGTCAAAACCAGAACTGAATAAAGTATATTTTTCATATGTCTTTCGTTTAATTTCAAAGATAAATTTAAACAAAATTAAATTACTTCTTCGATATTATAGTTTTTATGATCACGTTTGGTACGGATAATCATCTCTCCCAAAAAGCCTGCTACAAAGAGTAAACTTCCCATTAACATCATCGTCAAAGCTATGAAAAACCAAGGATTATTGGTAATTAGATGACCATAAATCCCTCTAGAAACATCAATTAATTTTGAAATTCCTAACCAAATTGTAGATAGAAATCCGATGATAAACATTAATGTTCCTGCTGCACCAAAAAAGTGCATCGGGCGTCCTCCAAAACGACTTACAAACCAAAGTGTTACCAAGTCTAAGAAGCCTCTGATAAAGCGCTCTGTCCCGAATTTTGACGTACCATAAGGACGTGCCTGATGTTGCACTGGCTTTTCGGTTATTTTTCTGAAACCTGCATTAGCAGCCAAAACAGGAATATATCTATGCATATCGCCATAGACATCTATAGATTTTACAACTTGTTTTCTGTAAGCTTTAAGCCCGCAATTAAAATCATGCAACTCTACGCCGGATAATTTTCTTGCTGCGCCGTTAAAGAGTTTTGACGGTAGATTTTTGGTCATCACATTGTCAAAACGTTTTTTCTTCCAGCCAGAGACAATGTCATAACCGCCATTAATAACCATATCATAAAGTTCTGGTATTTCTTCCGGAAAATCCTGTAAATCAGCATCCATAGTAATAATTACATTACCTTGTACTTTCTCAAAAGCTGCATGCAACGCTTGAGATTTTCCGTAATTCTTAGCAAACTTTATCCCATGAACTTGCGGATATAGTAACTTAAGATTTTCTATAATGCCCCAAGACAAATCGGTACTTCCGTCATCTATAAACCAAACATCATACGACAATTGATGCTGATTACACACCTTATCTATACGGTTAAACAATTCCTCAATGGACTCTTCTTCGTTAAGAAGCGGGACAATTATAGAAAGATTCATCTATTAAATTTAGGGTAAAAATTGATAATTACTCGTAACGTTTTTTGTTTTTCAAAAAAGCAGCAATAATTATTGACAAAAGTAAATAAAATAATAAAATGCCTCCAAAAAACCTCGACAAAGATTGAAAAGAAAAGAGATTTTCTTTTTTATTCATCGCATAATCTATCCTTGTTTTAAACTCTTTATACTCTTTATTAATAGCATCAACTTTTTCTTTATCTTTTGCGTTAATACTCGCAATCTGCTTATTGTAAGACTCATCTAACTTCAATTGCTCTCCCTTAGAATGTTGATAAATTAATAAATCTCTTGCGTCTGTATCCACATAATTAAGAAATAAAAACATAGAAGAAATAGAGAAAAAGCCACCGATAAAAACAGGAACAAAAGCTTGTCTAAAAGCCTGAGGATAAGTAATATACCCACCTCCTCTTTTAAAATACACGGATAAAAATGCCGTAATACCATAAAGAAAAGTTAAACCAAATGCATTAATCGCCATACTGGTATCCCAATAGCTGGCATTTGCAAAAAAATAATAAACGATAAAGAATAACAACATGGTTACTCCGTATAAAGCGAAACCAATAGCAACTGGATTTTTTGTCATAATGTTTTAAATGTAGGAAGATTGAGGATTAAAATTGATTAAAAAAAGATAAAATTATATCCTAAAAAGTTTAACTGCTCTATTAATTTTGAAAAATTTCAATAATTTTTAGAATTAAAAATCAAGCAATTAGCTTTTAATAAAGGAAAAAACAATCTTTTTTTAGTGGTCCTTCTTCCAAATTCATAATAATGTTCTATATTTGCACCGGCAAGTCCTACACAACCAGCTCCTGAGAATCCTCCAGGGTGGGAACGCAGCAAAGGTAATCGGTTGTAGCGGTGTGATGTAGGTAGCTTGCCATTTTTTGTGCCTTGTAGTCAGATAAATTTGAGAATACAATCGTCTGATTTTCTTTCAAGGTTTTCATATTCTCAATTTCTTTAATTAAAATTCTAACTCTTCTCCTAATTTTGGCAATACCAACTCTACACCTGCATCAGCAAAATGTTTGTGCGCATTATCATGATTAATAGTAATCGCTTCGAAAGTATCGAAATGACAACCAATAACCTTAGGCGTTAATAACAATTCTTTGGCTGCAAAAGCCGCCTTTCTAGGGCACATTGTGTAATGACGACCAATTGGCAAAATAGACCAATCTATCTTTCCGAATACTTTAGGAAATAAAGCCATCTCTGCAGAAACTCCCGTATCGCCTGCTAAGTATAGATTTTTACCTGGTAAACGGAAAATATAACCAGAAGCTAATCCGCCGTAAGATCCATCAGGAAAAGAGCTTGTATGACTTGCTGGCACCATAGAAATCTTAAGATCATCAATCTTAGCAGAACCGCCAAAGTTAATATCAATATTATTTTTATGTTTAAAGTAAGCACAGATCTCAGGTTGTCCAATTACCGTTGCGTCTGGATGATTCTCCAAAACCTCTGCAACATCAGCAATATGATCGCCATGAGCGTGTGTGATTAAGACATAATCTATCTTCTGCGCCTTAATATCAAAACCACTTTCGGATTTTTGAAAGTTATAAAAAGGATCGCTTAATATGTTTTTTCCGTTGTATGTGAACAAAAAACAATTTTGTCCTAAAAATTTAATTTTCATTAATTTAAAAATTTATTGTTGGAAATTTTATTTAAAAATAATTAAGACCAACCGCCGTCAATAGCGCGGTCATAAATGCCAATATACCGACTTGTTTCAAGAATGGATCAAGATCTTTATGCGCTTTAACCTGCATAATTCTGCGACGCAAAGCCGTAAATGGAAATAATAAAATCATTACCATAAACGCATAATAATTCCCTCTTTCTTGGAAACCATTCATCATTAAGAATAATAACATCAATAAAATTGGCAATTGCAGTAACACAATTTCGTAAACCATCGCATTACGGAACCCTAATTTTAAAGCTAAAGTCTTTTTACCTGATGCTTCATCATTTTCCATATCTCTCATATTATTGAGGTTAAGAACAGCCATACTCAACATCCCAATCGCTGTCCCGGGAATTAAGATGTCCCAGCTAAAAGTTTTGGTGAACAGAAAATAACTTCCGCACACTGAAACTAATCCAAAGAATATAAACACGAAAATATCGCCCAATCCCATATAACCATAAGGCTTTTTGCCCACAGTGTAACCAATCGCCGCCAATATACTCAATACGCCTAATCCAATGAAGATGTAAAATTCGTTCATAAATTCTGGAATAAATGCCGTATATAACAATGCTAAAGTTGCTACAAATGATAAAATAGCCATAATGATGACCGCAGTTTTCATTTGACTAGCTGTGATTCTACCAGACGCTACAGCTCTGGCTTCGGCTTCATTAATTCTGAGCTTGTCAGTACCTTTTACGCCATCACCATAATCATTGGCATAATTAGAAAGGATTTGATATAATAAAGTAACCAAAATGGCTAAGGCAAATATTTTCCAATCCCAAAAACCGCCTTCTTCTTTCAATCGCCATTTTGCAATGAAAGATCCCATAATTATTCCACTTAAAGAAAGCGTTAATGTGCGCAGTCTAGCTGCTTGTATCCAATGTATCATTTATTTTTTAGATGTTAGATGTTAGACATAAGACGTTAGAGGTAAGAAAAATACTTCAATCTAACTTCTTAATTCTAAATTTCTAGATTAAGAAATCCACTGATCTTTCCCGAAGTCTGGTTTTCTTTTTTCTAAAAAGGCATTTCTACCTTCTTTAGCTTCTTCGGTCATATAAGCCAATCTTGTCGCTTCACCAGCAAATACCTGTTGTCCTACCATACCATCATCTGTAAGATTCATCGCGAATTTCAGCATTCTGATAGACATTGGTGATTTACCAAGAATTTCTTGCGCCCACTCATAAGCCGTATCTTCTAATTCATCATGCGGAATAACAGCATTAACCATTCCCATTTCGAAAGCTTCCTGAGCATTATAATTTCTTCCTAAAAAGAAAATTTCGCGGGCTTTTTTCTGCCCTACCATTTTTGCCAAATAAGCAGAACCGTAACCACCATCAAAACTCGTAACATCAGCATCTGTCTGTTTGAAAATCGCATGTTCTTTACTTGCTAAAGTCAAGTCACAAACAACGTGCAAAGAATGTCCACCACCAACAGCCCAACCAGGAACCACAGCAATAACAGCCTTGGGCATAAAACGAATTAATCGTTGAACTTCTAAAATATTAAGACGATGTCTACCATCTTCTCCTACATAACCTTTCTCGCCACGTGCTTTCTGATCGCCACCGCTGCAAAATGCCCAACCGCCATCTTTAGGACTTGGTCCTTCTCCAGATAACAACACAACACCTATGGACGGATCTTCTGAAGCATCAAAAAAAGCATCATACAATTCTGAAGTTGTCTTTGGACGAAAAGCGTTTCTTACTTCTGGTCTATTGAAGGCAATTCTTGCAACGCCATTACACTTTTTATAAGTAATATCGTCGTATTCTTTAACGGTTTTCCAGTCTATCATTTTGTTGAAAATTTCCTCCAAAGATAAGGAGAAATTACGGCTTTAACAATGGCAATAAAAGCTGTAAAATCAATTTTTAAGCATAAAAAAACGCTCCCGAAAAAATCGGAAGCGCCATCAAAAATATAAGTAAAGTGATTGGTCGTGTTAACTAACTACTTTTATAGCATTGGCTAAAAAGCGTGTTTCTGATTTAGGATCTTTAATCGCATCTATTTCTGCTTGAGATTTTTTTGCATCTTCTGCATAATGTTTTAACTCATTAACAGAAGTTGTCTTAGTCTCTGCCTTACCTTCTAGAACAACGGTTTTCCCCTTTAATGCAGTTGGTACAAAGAATGCGTAATCTTTCATTTTAACAAAAAAATCTTTTCCATCTTCTGTTTCAATTTTTACCCAACATCCTTTTTTGGGACAAACATCGGTTACTTTGCCTTTTACAACAACGTTTTCTACCTTTGGTTGAGTTTGTAATTGTTTATTAAGTTCTTTGGTTGTAATTGCTTTTTTTGCAATACTAGCATCAACGTCCTTTCCGTAAAACTCACCAACGTTAGCATCGCCAACCGGAGGACCAGATTGAGCAAAAGTCACAACGCCTAAGCCCAAAGTCAAGATAAACAATAAATTTTTCATTCTTTTATTTATTTTTTGTAAATGTAATGAAAATTTATTTAGAATCATTCTTATTTAGTCGATTATTTTTCAACCAAAGTGAAGTACTTTCGTAAGCGGCAATAGTTTTATTCTTATAAAAATCGTTAATACTCTGATTTACAACCTCATCATAATAAGGATTGAAATCTTCAGGAATATCGTTTTTTTGTTGTTTTAAAAGGTATTGTTTTATTTTTTTAACCGGAGAAATAACCGTTAAGACATTATCTTTAATATAACCAAGGTCTTGATAAGTCCCAACATAAGCTCGCGGTTGATAATTAGGCTTTAATACGTCTTGTCCTAAAAACTGACTTTCATAATTGAAATTAAGTAATCCAAAAACCGTTGGCATCACGTCTATCTGCGACATAAGTTTGGTAACATGTTGAGGCTGGATAAAACCTTCTGAGAAAACCATTGCAGGAATTCTGTATTTGTCAAGTGGCAACTCGGTTTTACCTGCACTAGAAGCACAATGATCTGCAACAATCACAAAAACTGTATTCTTATACCAATCTTGTTTTTTAGCCAAATCAAAAAATAATCTGATAGAATAATCCGTATATTTTACACCACCATCACGAGATTTTGCATCGCCAGGAATGTCTATTCTACCATTAGGATAAGTAAAAGGTCTGTGGTTACTTACCGTCATCCAATGATTGAAGAACGGTTTTCCGGATTTTGCTTCAGCATTCATGGTCTGGATCGCTTTT
Source organism: Chryseobacterium electrogenes (assembly GCF_053553015.1). Classification (NCBI taxonomy): domain Bacteria; kingdom Pseudomonadati; phylum Bacteroidota; class Flavobacteriia; order Flavobacteriales; family Weeksellaceae; genus Chryseobacterium; species Chryseobacterium electrogenes. The sequence goes on from NZ_JBNPPB010000002.1 coordinate 1,084,329, forward strand.
CTCGCCATATCTTCATCGCTCACGCCCCAGATGTTGGCAAAAGTTATTTCTTCTGGATTAAAACTCGCACGATCAACAATATCGTAACCATTTCCTCCAAAGAAATCTTTCATATTATCAAAGTAAGAATCGCCACCGTAAAGATATTTCACCTGATAATCTTTAGCCTTAAAAACGCTTCCTGTTGTGAATTTATTTTTATTATCAACTCTTTTGATAACACTTTCTCCAGCAGTTGGCGGGATACACAATGTTAATGCTTCTAATCCTCTAACCGTTCTATTTCCCGTAGCATAAAGGTTAGTAAACATCATACTTTTGGTTGCCAAACTATCTAGGAAAGGCGTGATATTTTGTTTGTTACCGTAATGTGCCAAGAAATCAGCAGATAAACTTTCAACAGAAATTAAAACCACATTCTTCTTAACTTCTGGCTCAGCAGAGACAACTGATCTTCTTAACTGAGATGGATCAAACTCGCTTAAAAATAATTTTTCTGCCTCGGATTGTCCAAGAGCTGGATAAAATTTAACAAAATCTAATTCTTTAGTATTAAAAGCTGTATAAAATTTGTCCAAGCCATTACTTTTAATCTCTTCAGAAAAATTATTATCATAATGGATCTTATCCAACTGTCCAATTGTAAACAAACTTAATCCAAACAAAATAACATACACAACTAAAAACCCAATTTTCTGCATGAAAGTTGGCAATTGCACAAGCTCTGATTTTGTTTTTTTGAAAATAAAAAGTGTCACCAGCAAAGCAAATGTAATAATGATTGTAAATAACGGAACAACAGGATAAGACTCCATAATATTACCAATAACTTCGTTGGTGTATATTAGATAATCTACTGCGATAAAATTATATCTAACCCCGAATTCGTTCCAGAAAAAATACTCACTAACGGCATTTTGGATAATTAGTAATACATACAAGAATAATAGTATAAAATAAAGGATATTTCTAAACTGTAATCTCTTCTTCGGGAAAAATAATAGTAATGCAAATAAAACCAGCTTAACCCCAACAAAAGCCATCGCAATCTCTGCAACAGATCCTCCATATTGTTTGAAAATATTATTAGGAATTACCGCAATGTATAACCAAAAAGCAGCCAAGACGCCTAATATGATATAACCCCAAGGCTTTTGATATTTAGAATTAGATAGAAATAATAAATCTAAAGCCAATATAGAAGAAGCCAATACAAAAACAAAAATATCCGTCAAAGTACCTAATAATAAAATCCCAATGCTATCAATAATACCAAATGCAGTTGTGGTAATTGGATGAAAGAAAAACACTAATCTTAATAGAAATGAAATAATAAGATAGAATAAACCTAGGTAAAGAAATGGTTTTAGTTTACTAAAATTCATGGTAAATATTTTTATAAAAATTGGGCGCAATTTAAGCTTATTATTTAGTATTTTTAAAACATTAAATCTTTACATGTAACAAAATCATCACTTTAGTTGTCTAACTCTATATAATTCAAAAATATAATTATGAAAACTAACATACTATCCGCTCTCTTTTTATCAGGAATCTTAAGTTTATCAGCTTGTAGCTATCAAAAATCAAATAATGATGGCGTTAATGTTTTCAATGGATTCTCATTAGGTAGCAACGAGGGAAAAGGCGCTATAACAGAAAAAACTTATAATTTTGATTTTGATGACATCCAATCATCCAATTCTCTAACTGTTGAAGTTGTTAAATCTAGCACTGAGAAAGTCGTAGTCTCTGCACCATCTGACCTTATCGATCAAATCGAAATCAGAAAAGAAGGCGATAAAGTAAGAATAAAAATTGCAGACGGAGTTAGAAATATATCTACAAGACGTGTAAAAGTAACGGTATACGCTAACGATTTTAGTAAAATTTCGGCATCATCTAGTTCTTCGATAAAACTTATGGACGCTTTTAAAGGCAATCAATTTGACATTAGCACCTCTAGCTCAGCAAGTATTAAAGGAAGTTTTGATGCCAGAATTATTAATATAAAAGCCACGAGCAGCGCAGATTTTTATGGTGAAATTTTTGCACAAGATCTTAATGCCCAAGTTTCCTCTTCTGGAACAATTAATATAAAAGGACGCTCCGAAAATGTAACAGGACAAGCATCATCTTCTGGTGATATAGAAGCTTCCGAATTTGTAGCAGAAAATGCCATCTTAACAGCCTCTTCTTCTGGAGGAATCAAAGTTGGTGTAAGACAAAGCCTAGTAGGCACTGCATCTTCTAGCGGCGATGTAATCGTTCTGAAAAAGGGTACGCTTGATAAAGTAACTGTTAAAGAAAGTAGCTCTGGCTCTGTAATTGTTAAATAATCCTAAATATTAGTCTTACCTGCAGAACTTGCCCTAAATTTGTAATATCAGTTTTAACTTTTTAATTAAAAAAGAGTCAAACTTAGCATAAACTATACATATGACACAATTATTGAAAAAAACAAGTTTATTAGGACTTATCATAGGTAATATCATCTTGGTATCAGCACAAAAAATTGACACCAAATCTCAGACAATTTTAGACGCGGTGACTGCCAACTATAAAAGTAAAAAGAACACCTATTTCAAATTTACTTATGGCACAGGAAGTGGATCAGTAAGTAAAGCAGAAACAGGCATCTTCTACTCTAGCGCAGACAAGTATAAGCTGAAAATAATGGGTGTAGAGCAGATTTTTGACGGCAGTAAGATCTATAATATCAATGCGGCAGACAAAGAAATCACCGTAGCAAAACCCAATGATAGCGATGCAATGTTTTCTCCATTAAGCTATCTAGAAACTTACAAAAAGGATTACAATGTAACTTATACAGGTAAAAAAAATATTGGAGGAGCAAGCTTAGACCAGATTACTATGATTCCGATTAAAGATAATGGACTAAAACAAGTTGATGTTTATATCAATACACCTAACAAAAGAATTGTAAAATTAGAGCAATTATCAACAAGTAACCAAGTCGCAACAATCACAATTAGCGACTACAAAGAAAACCAAACTTTATCTTCTGCAATATTCAGTTTTGACGAATCTAAGTACCCTAAATATATTATAACAAAATTGTAATGAATACCTATAATTAGGTTAACATCTAAAAAGTCATATTGTCCTTGGGCATTATGACTTTTTTTATTGTATTTTTGATGCGAAATTTCATTAAGCTTTTCCCATTTGAAAAAATTAGACAAATATATTATCAAAACGTTTTTCGGACCGTTTTTCTTCATCTTTAGTGTATTATTTTTCATCTTCATCGTTAACATCGTTTGGGTGCAGATGGCACAGTTCACAGGTAAAGGGCTCACCTATTGGGAAATAACCAAACTCCTTTTCTATATGGGGGTTAGCGTAATCAGTATGGTATTACCATTAACCATTCTGCTAGCCTCTATTATGACTTTTGGAGATTTTGGAGAACGCTATGAGTTGGCTGCCATGAAAGCTGCTGGTATTTCTCTAACGAGGATTATGGCTCCATTGTTTATCACCGTTACGATGCTCTCTGTAATGTTGTTTTTCTTTTCTAATAATGTCATACCAGATTTTCAGAAAAAGGCAAAAAATATGATGTTCAATATCATATCATCTAAACCTGCTCTTAATTTTACACCAGGCGTTTTTATTAATCAGATTACAGGATTCTCAGTAAAGTTTGATAAAATATCTGGCGAAAATAACGAAAAACTAGAAGGCGTATTTCTTCATAAAAACGCTAACACTTATGAAAATCAACAAACAATAATTTCCAAAAACGGAAAATTTGCGCCCGCTATTGATCGTAATTTTTTAAAGTTAATTCTCTACAACGGCTATATTTTTGAAGATAACATCGGTAATAAAGATTACAGAGAACGACAGAAACAACCTAATCAATCAGTAAAATTTGATAGTTTGGTATTCCACATCGATATTAGCGAATTGATTAATAATGCCATAGAAAATGAGAAAATAACAGACGATTATCGTTTCCAGACTTATCGTGAAGTTAATAAAACTCTGGATAAAGTCAACAAAGAGAACAAAGTCAATCTAGGCTCTATCTCTAACCAGTCTTTGATACAGACCAATTCTTATGTCATCTATGCGGACAAAGACAAAATAACCGAAAAAGAAAAAGCAAAAACAGATAATCCTCTCGATCTCAAAAAACTAACACCCGAGAAAAGATTAGAAATATTAAAATCTGCCTATGATCGTATACAGAGTAACAAAGAAAGTCAATCTAGTTACAAAGATCAGATCTTAGAAATGACAAAATATAAAAATAGAATTATAATATATCAACAGCGGATTATCTCCTACTCTGTCACGTGTATCATCTTTTTTATGATTGGAGCCAGTCTAGGATCTATTATTAGAAAAGGCGGTATGGGATTACCTGTTGTGATTGCAATTGTTATCTTTATCATATTCTTTGTCATTAACCTAACTGTAGAAAACATGTCTTGGAAAGGACAGCTAGATCCTTATATTGCAACATGGTTCCCTAATATGGTGTTATTTCCGTTAGGATTATGGCTTACAATCAAAGCATTAACTGATTCTCAATTATTTGATATTGAAAAATACAAAACTTTATTAAAACCAATTACAAAGCTTTTTGTAAAACAAAAGGAACATCAACGTTATCAATAATTTTGATATTAAATAAAAAATGAATTTCTCCATACAGACAGAATTAGAAAACGAAACAGTACTTCTTTTACCTTTAAAAGAATCTGATTTTGAAGAACTTTATCAAGCAGCTTCTGATCCTAAAATCTGGGAGCAACATCCTAATCCGGATCGCTACAAAAGAGACGTATTTCAAACTTTTTTTGAAGGAGCAATTTTGAGTAAAGGCGCTTTCAAAATTATAGATAAAGAATCTGGGAAAGTTGCTGGATCTTCTCGTTATTATGATTATAATCCAGAAGAAAATAGCATCTTAATGGGTTATACCTTTTATACAACAGAATACTGGGGAACGGGTATTAATCATCGTGTAAAAAAGTTAATGATGGATTATATCTTCCAATTTGTAGATGCTGTCATTTTTCATATTGGTGCAAAAAATATAAGATCTCAAATTTCTATTGAAAGATTAGGCGCCAAAAAAATTAAAGAGCAAGAAGTTGAATATTTTGGAGAACCATCTCGGCTTAATTTCATTTATCAAATCAATAAAGAAGATTACAATAACCGCTAATGAAAAAGACACTGAAGAAAGCTCTTCAATGTCTTTTTTTAAATTCAAAACTCTTAAATTTACTTACTTTGCCGAAGGCAGATAAATAATTGACATTGAATTAGATATCGTTCTGTCATAAGAAGATAATTCAACATTTAGATTATATTCATAAGAATTTTGAGTGCTACCAGGCGTTACATTTTTAGTCAACGGTACAGTCTTTTGCCCCGCCGTTAAGTATATAACAGTTTTAAAACTTTGGTAAGTAATAAAGTTGGGACCTAACGCAGGATCAATCGAATTACTTTTTGTTAAAAAAACTGCGTCAGTTAATCCAGACGTTGAAAATGCGCCTAAATAAGGCTTGGAAACTCCTAAATGAAGATTCCTTCTTGTAGAATCATTGGAACCGCGCCAAGGCTTCAAAAGAGTATTAATTGATACAAGATAGTAGCCCGTAAGAGGTGCCGTAAATTCTCCTGTAGTTGTATTATAAGTAGACTGTTTATCTGTCACAATATCATCAAAAATAAAACGTCGGATATTGTTTCCTAGATCATTACTAACAAAACTATTATCATTACCAGAAGGCTTCATTTTGACTAAAAGAATAATGCGATTAAGATTTAAAGTCGTTAACGCTGAATTTAAATAATCTTGGTTTAGAAATCTATTCCATTTTTTATTACTGTAATAATAAAAAGAATTGGCAATAACATCATCAGTGGTATCTAGCGGAGTCCCGTTATTTCCATTAGTTAGATTGTATACCAACAAAGAGTTAGCCGGATTAGAAACACTAATTACATCCGTTGCTCCCTTTAATGAAACTCTAGGGACAAGCAGTCCTTTATTATTTGATTTTATATCTAACATTGCATTTTCATCAGGATTACTATTATTAATACCAACCTGTCCACTGATAGAAGAAATGCATATTAAAAAAAATAAATGTATAATTTTTTTCATCCTTCAAAGATTTTTTAATTAATTAGCTGGGAAATAAGTAATCGTAAGAATATTGGCTTGATTTCTATTAATACCAAATGCAGAAAAAGTATCAGAAGAATAGCTATTTCCTGTTGTTCCTGGCGTAATATATCGGGTTAATACAATTACTTTATCTCCAGCATTCATAGCTATTACACCAGATGCTCTAATTGTTAGAGGCTCACTAGCTGAGATCGCAGAATTTAATGGTTGATTAAGAATTGCAAAAGAACCATTATTAATCACGGCTGGGGTATTACCCGAGGTAAATGTCTTAGAAAGTCCAAGTCTTACAACACTATTAGTTGATTGCGCTTGACTAGAGACCAAAAGGGCTGAAGCCTCAAACTGATAATAGCCCGTACGCGTCGCTGTAAAAATAGAATTAGCAGCATCATATGAACTTCCGTCTCTGTCAAAAACCTTGTTTTTAAAATACAATTGTCTAATGTTAGCTCCTGATCCTGTACTAATATCTGAGCTGCTAATATAATCTAGATAATTAGATGTTGTCTGCGGAAAAGTAGCAATAACAAGTAACTTAGGAACTCCTAGCTTGTCAAGTTGATCATCTAAGTTAGTTTGATTTACAACTAAATTCCATGTACTTGTTTCTGTAGAAAAATAATAAAAATTATTTGCAATGGTATCATCTGTAATTGTAGCAGGGGTACCATTATTTCCATTATTAAGGTTATACACTAATAGTCCATTAGCAGGACTAGCAATTGTGGTTACATCTGACTTACCAGTTAAATTCACACGCGGAATTAAAACGCCTTTGGAAGAACTTTCAATGTCTAAAACAGCACTAGAATCTGGCGAGGTTGTATTAATCCCTACTTGTGCAAAAGAACTAATACTTATAAGTAATAAGCCTATAATTTTTAATCTTATCATAATTTTTATTTTATTTTTAGTAAATCTAACTATTTCACATTAAAATATACCGTATAATTAAATATAAAATGTTTTATTTTCATTCAATCAAATAAATAAATATATTATATACAATAAATGCATATTTTAATTATAATAATAACCGTAAATAATTATTGTTTATAAATTGATATTTTAAAGAAATAAAAAATTTAAAAAAAATAGTGTAAGAACATCATTTTACATCAAAAAGATGCTAATCAAGCTTATATTAACTTGGCATTATTCCCCATATTTGGCTTCTAAAAGCTTAACAGAAAACATTATTTTTATTTCTTGTATAAAAACTAGATTTTATTCAGAATCAGAACCTAAAAATAAAGCCTATGCCACCAAGGTTATCAATCATCCATTTTCTAAGAATATTATAACAAGGCAGAAACTAATTAATTGGATTGTATATTAAATTCAAGTTTTAAATCAAAATCTTAAAAAAAACGTTCACTCTTAATATCAGACAGTTACACTTTAAATTTAATATTTTTTAATAAAATTTCACTTTTAGATGTAACAGAATTGAAAGCTGGCTTGTTATAACTATAAAATTAGTGTTATGAAAAGAACAAGCGTTTTATTATTAAGCCTTTTCGGGATGTTAACTTGGGCGCAAAGCATCGAAGGAAAAATTACCGATCAACATAAGCAATCTATTTCTTACGCAGAAGTTGTATTAACTCAAAAAGATAAAAAGATTACAGCAATCACCACCGAGAACGGAAATTATGAACTAAAACTTCCTGCTAATGGCTCTTATCTATTAGAAATATACCGTGATGATCAAAAAATATACAGCGAGCAAGTCGACATCCAAGGTACAATAACAAAAGATATCTTAACCGAAATAAAAACTGCCGAGAAACAATTAGAAGGCGTGACGGTTGTTGCTCAAAAGAAAAAATTGGTTGAGAGAAAAGTCGATCGTCTGGTCTTTAATGTAGAAAATTCTGTTGCCGCCCAAGGTCTAGATGCTATGGAAGCTTTAGCTAAAACGCCCATGCTTAGGACTACTGACGACGCTATAAGTATTGCTGGCAAAAACCAAGTTGCCGTGATGGTTAATGATAGGCTTCTCAATATTTCTGGTCAAGAGTTGATTAATTATCTTAAAAGTCTTAGATCGGACGATATTGCAAAAATTGAAGTTATCACTACGCCGCCATCAAAGTATGCTGCCGACGGAATTAGTGGTCTCATCAATATTATCCTTAAGAAAAATACATCGTTAGGCTTTAATGGATCACTTCAGATGTCTGCCAACTATAATAAACACATTGCATCTTGGAGAGATGGTACCACACTTAATTATCAAGGTAAAAAACTATCATTAACGGCTAATCTTGGTATTGGCGAGAATCAATTCAGACAAGAAAACTTTAATAATATCGTAGGAAATGATTTTTATTGGAAAAACACCAATCTATATTTTGGAAGATACCGATATAAAAACAGCAATATAAAAGCTGAATACAAACTGAATGATAAGAATACAATTGGAGCAAGCTATAACTATTCTTTCTCCAATCCTCTTAATCAAAATGATGGCAATACTCGCACAGAAAATGCAGGGAAATATTCTGAATTCATCTCAAAAAATACCACCCTCAATAATAATAAAAACCATTATGCTACCGCTTTTTATGATGTAAAACTAGATAGCTTAGGCAGTAAATTGAGTCTATCTGCTAACTTAATGGCCAATAATACCAATGCCAATAATAGGATTTTCACGACTACAGATCGCTTAAAAGAATCGCTTAATCTACCTGAAAACAAATATCGAATCTACTCGGCACAAGCAGACTTAGAAAAGAATTTCAACAAAATAAAAACTGAAGCAGGCTTTAAATTTAGTAGCATTAATAACAATTCTAGTGTTAAGTTTTTTGACATCGAAAACGATAATTATATCATCAATCCTAAAAAGACTTACGATTTTATTTACGATGAAAGAAATTACGCAGCTTACATTTCTACCAATTTCAAAATTAGCGAAAAATGGGATGCCAAAGCTGGTCTAAGATACGAATATACAGAACTAACGGGAGAATCCCCGCAGACTAATCTTACCAATAGTACGCAATATGGCAAGTTTTTCCCGACGGCTTATATAAGCTATAAACCGAATGATAACAATGCTTATAGCATTAATTATTCTAGAAGAATTAGAAGACCTTATTTCGGAAACCTTAATCCTTTCAGAAATTACACATCGGATTTCGAATATTTTGTAGGAAATCCTTATCTGCAACCGTCATTTACAGATAATCTAGAATTGAGCTATGTCTTGAAGAATAATTTTACCACTACTCTATATTACAACGATTCTAAAAACTCTTATGATGGTATTATGAAGATTATAGATGGGACAAGATTAAGAACTATAGAAAATTTCTTTAGCGAAATCCAAACAGGCTTAAGTGTTAATTACAATTTTAACAAACTGAAATGGCTAGAATCCAACATCTTCGCCACTGGATTTTATAACAAGTCCAAAACAGATAGATCTGATATTGTCGTTAACTCTGGTAGTTATGGTGCTAATCTTAATATCGATAATAACTTTTTCTTGACCAAAGACAAAACCGTTATTCTGTATTTAGGTTACTGGGCAGACTTCCCTAGTCAAAAAGGCATTAGCAATATTAGTATGATGAATGGGACTTATGGTGGTGTAAAACTGAATCTAATGCAGAAAAATCTGATGTTACAATTTCATGTTAATGATATATTCAATACGCAATATTACAAAGGTGAAGAATATTACTCTAACTACACCTCGAATTTTAAATATAAAGGAAGTTCACAAAATGTTTACCTGTCTGCCACATACAAATTCGGTAATAACAACGTTAAAGGTGCGACAAAGCAAAATAAATTTGAAGAACAAAGCCGTGTTGGTGGAGGTTCTTAGTCTGGACACTATTTTTTATTCATATTCATTATCAAAAAACCCGTCTAACAATTGTTGACGGGTTTTCTTGTATGTTTTATATAATTAAATAAGATTTAAAATCTTTCGCAGACCATAGAATAGCTGACGTTATTATCGGCAGCAGTTCTTGCTACAAATGTTACACGATACATATTAACATCTCCAGGATAGGTGATATAATACTCATCTAATGTATCTTTTGAAAATGCACCTGTAGAATCTGTAGCATTGCCGATATCAACCCATTGATTACTAGCATTAATTGTAGTCATCTGGTTGGTATTAAGGCTTCTTCCAGTATTTACAGTAAAATTATTAGCGCTACTATTTCTTTTTCTAATCCTGCTGTAATAAATATTTGTATCAGACGTATTAGCTGTTACTAATTTTATCTGAGGCATTACCGGATTATTATATCTAAATTGAAAACGTCCGCAAGGAACGATTAAGTTAGTATCTGGACCTGTTGCAGAAAGTACAAATTTTTTGTTAACAACATATAGCTGATCTATCTTATCAAGAATATCCTGTTTATCCCAATATTCTATTTCTCCAGCAGCATTTGTTACTAAGATCTTAGTATAATTAGGATCATTTTTTTTGTATTCTAACCCTCGCAATCTTAGATTTCCATTAATATCCAACATTCTTACTGGATTAGGATTATTAACTCCAACTTGAGCAGAAATACTAATTCCAGAAGTTATTATCAATAATATTAATATTTTTTTCATACTAAATTTCTTTTACGTAGAATTTTTCACAAATTAAAGCGTAATTAGTCAATGTACTTGTATTGCGCAATCTGCTAAGAGTTAACTTATACAAATTACCCTGTTTAGGCAATACTATAGTGTAAATTCTTACAGTGTTATTATCACTATTAAAAACTGTGTCATCTAATAATCTATATTTATTATAATAAGTGTTTGCTGCAGAATTATCATTTACAAAAACAACATTAGTTTTATTATCGTAACTATAAGAATTATTAATAAACCTTTTTATACCGTATGATACACTAAAATTAGTAACATTATTAGTTTTAAAAACAGTATCAGTAAGAAGTTTAAATTCAGCATTTTCGCCATTAAATCTAAACACAACATCTCCACAGGCGCATTCTTTAGAGCTATCAGCTGCCGTAGCATTATATAACACACGAATTACAGCCATATTATTAAGCTCTGACTGTATCAATGCAGTCGTTTTTATATAATCTACATTTCCGTTAGCCTTACTCGCTGTTAGAAGATTATTATAACCTGCAACATTTGTTTTATCCTTAAGATCAGTAATAATAATATTACCATTAACGTCTACTGTTCTTGTTGGACTATCTGTAGCGATACCTATATTTTGAGATTTAGCAAAAATAAAAGTAGCTAAAGAAAATAACCCTATAAAATATCTATTCTTCATATCTCTTAAAATTTTTCGCAAGCCGCAACAAAATCATAACTTGTATTACTGTGCTTCACTCTATATATAATTAAACGGTAAAAATTGTTATCTCCAGGATATTGAAAATGCATTACATTCTGCTCATAATCTGCGACATTAGCACTTGCAAACAATTGCGCTGTATTATAATTAGTTGTTGTAAATACAAAAGGTAATGTATTATTAGGAGTTGTTCCCTGATAAAACTGAAAACCATTACCAGACCAGTTTTGCTCCATATTCATATATATACTAACTGTACTTTCAGGTTTACTTTGAAGATAAAATTTAATATTAGAATCCGTGCTTTTATCAAATATAAAAACAAATTTTCCGCACTTAAGCTCCTTAGCTTCATCACCTGTACCAGTTGTCTGATTATATACAGTGCTGTACGTTTCTTTATTAGAAAATCCTACAGTACCAGATGCGGGAAGAAAATCTTGCTTAACAACATAGTCTACATTCCCTTTTTGATCAGCAACGAGAATACGATCAAAATCTGCATCATCAGAAGCATCCTTTAGATCAGAAACTTTTAGATTTCCATTAATATGAAGAGTTCTTTTAGGATCATTAGTATTTATCCCAACTTGAGTGTAGAAAAAATTAGCGCAAAAGAACATTAATATACATGTGTATTTTTTCATCAAAATATTGTGTAATAAAAAATTAATAAAATAACAATATGGATGAAAATATCATATATAATTGCTATTATATTGGGGGTGCAAATTTATAATAATTTATTAATATGGGAAAATAAATAAATTATCAAAAACAATAAAAACAAAAACACAACCCATATCCATTACTTATAAAAAGCCAAAAATAAAATACAAAAGACTGAATTACAAATCATTGAAAATCATAAAAAACTTATAATGATCAAAAATTAAAATATTTTTTAACATTCTTTTTTTTTCAAAAATTGAAAAATACAAGCGAAAAATAGCATTATTCAACTTAAATCAAAGGTCTAAATCATTATATTTTTCACTAATATATCATGTTATAATTCAAAAATAATCAACAATAAATATTGACTTCTCAAACTAAAGTAATGCTCAAAATCACAATTTAAGCAATGCTAATAATAACGAAAAAGTATTAAGAGTTTGGTAGATTATTGTTTCTCCGTTAAGTATTTCCAATATCGTCTTGGCACGTGTTGCAGATGGAGTTTCATGTTTTTTCGAGCTTCAATATTTGTACTTTTAAAATACTGTTTCCATAATGTTTGAAAATGAATTTCTCGCTCGTCAATATCTATAGAAGATGTCGTAATATCGGTAGAATTAGAATTTTGAGGCAATAAATTAACTTCTTCTATTTGGCTCAAATTATATAATAATCCATATTTTCTTTTAACATCGTAAATCAGCCAAACCTGATCAGCATATCTTTTTTTGAAAAAGCTCGCGATAAGTGGCAACACATTAAAATCTGGATCTATCATGCAATAAAAAGTTCCATCGTTACTTTTTTCGAACCTAATAAAAGCTTGCATGCGATGACGCTCTCGCCTAACTTTGGTGTACATCTGATGAAAATAAAGCACGCGATCATCACCAAAATTCTCAAAAATATTAGCATCATTCCGGAAAACGTGTTGGATTATATAAAACAAAACATTTCTCGCCTTGGCATCTTCAGAAAGAAAAACCCAATATAATTGTTTGACTTGCTCGGATTTCAGTTTTTGCTTAAGACCTTTCATCACACGGTTAGCTTTGATGGGATCAGAAATAATCTCTAATTCTTCCTCAAAAAAAGAACTTATATAATTGTCTTTTTCACTGATATTAACATCAAAATTTTTGCGTTCAAAGCTCTCAAAAACAGCCGTCAATAAACCTTGATAACTTCCGTCAAACAAATAATTTACCATTAGAAAAGTGACAATTGATTTTCCGGAACTTTAGATTGATATTTACTTTTAGAATTTTTCAATATCTGTTTTTTGATGTTTAAAGAACTAGGATTACCAAGGCTGAAAGGCGTATCTGTACACGTCATAAAAAATTTGGCTCGGTTAAAGCTAATACCCATTTTTCTAACTTGATACTCATGCAACTTCCCGAATTGCCTGCTTTTGATAATTTTCATTGCAGAACCTCGGCCAACGCCAGGGATTCTTATAATTTCTTGATAACTCGCCGTATTAATATCAACTGGGAAAAACTGCGGATTTCTCAGCGCCCAACCTAATTTCGGATCAATATCCATATCGAGATTTATGAAGTTAGGATTGAGAATTTCATCTAATTTAAAATCATAAAATCTCAACAGCCAATCGGTTTGATATAATCTATTTTCTCTAATCAAAGGTGGTTGAGAACCAATCTGTGGCAGAAACTTATTATCATTATTAATAGGAATATAACCGCTGTAATACACTCTTTTTAGGTTGTAATTTTGGTAAAACTCATTAGCGACATTCATAATTTCAAAATCACTTTCTGGCGTTGCACCAATAACCATCTGCGTACTTTGTCCTGCGGGAACAAAGAGTGGTTTTTTCTTGATAAGCTTAGATTCTGACTTAATTTCTAAAATTTGATTTTGGACAAAAGCCAAAGGTTTTCTTACAGAATCATGATCTTTTTCTGGCGCAACTAACTTAAGTCCAGCTTCTGTTGGCATTTCTAGATTAATGCTCATCCTATCAACATACAGTCCCGCTTCTTTTATTAATTCTTCGCTAGCTCCAGGAATGGTTTTAAGATGAATATAACCATTATAACGCTCATCAACTCTAAGTTTTTTAACGATTCTCATGAGCCTTTCCATAGTATAGTCCGCACTTTTGAAAATCCCAGAACTTAGGAATAGGCCTTCAATATAATTTCTACGGTAAAAATTCATGGTTAGATCCACCACTTCGTCTACGGTAAAAGCAGCACGTTTTACATCATTACTTTTTCTGCTCACACAAAAAGCACAATCATAAATACAGTGATTGGTAAGCAAAATCTTTAGCAAAGAAACACAGCGTCCATCTTCTGTATAAGTATGGCAAATTCCGGAAGTCGAAGCATCTCCAATTCCGCCTTCATTTTTCCGTTTGCTTCCACTAGAACTACAACTTACATCGTATTTTGCAGCGTCTGCTAAAATCATTAATTTCTCCTGAATTCTGTCCATCCTCATTATTATAGAAGCCGAAAATTACAAAAACCGAGATAAAATCTAATATTTTTTATGTTAAAATAATACATCACGAGAACTTAATTATGATACAATCTTGAGAAGTCCGATTAACAGAGACTTCTTCATTTTCTAAAAAATTAAAAAAAAATCTCTGAAATCCCATTTTTTTCTATTCTTAGGTCGATATAATCTTGGATTAATGCAATAAAAGGTTATTTTTGCAACGCAAATTTTTTAAAATACGATCAAATGAACGAGTTAATCGAAAAAATCTCTGCAAGCTTTGAAGCACTTAAAGCTGATGCAGATTTACAAGCAGAAAAAGGTAACAAAGCTGCTGGTACAAGAGCACGTAAAACCTCTTTAGAATTAGAAAAACTTTTGAAGGAATTCAGAAAAGTTTCTTTGGAAGAATCTAAGAAGTAATCCAAAAGCATCTTCATGTTTTATAACATCTCAAGACAAATCTTATTGAGATTATCCTTGTTTTATTAGGAGATTTCAATTGTAAAGTTTTGTCTTGGGTAGATGCTAATTTCCATTAAATCAACTTCTACTATTTCAAAATAAATTCTAACTTTATTTTGATTACACCACCAACGTTCTGCACTTTTTTTTCCTTGCAGTAACAGGCGATTGATTGCCACTTTAGTCTTCTTATACTTCCCCGATTTTAATTATCTTTTTAAAAGCCAAAAAATTGCTTAGAATTAATAAGTTCTTTTTTTTATTTTTAATACAACCTTTTTATTTAATGTAAATTTCACTATAA
Organism: Chryseobacterium electrogenes; assembly: GCF_053553015.1. Taxonomy (NCBI): domain Bacteria; kingdom Pseudomonadati; phylum Bacteroidota; class Flavobacteriia; order Flavobacteriales; family Weeksellaceae; genus Chryseobacterium; species Chryseobacterium electrogenes. The sequence continues at coordinate 1,099,746 of NZ_JBNPPB010000002.1, forward strand.
TAAAACATTATTTAATACTATTTTTTATTTTAAATTAATTATTTTTACATCTCTAATAATGAAATAGTTTAAATGAAAAAAGAAATTACACTAATTTTAGTAACTTGTATTAGTGCACTAAGTTTTAGTCAAAGTGGAAAGGTAGGGATTGCAACATCTACGCCTACAGAAATTCTAGATGTAAAAGGTACTATGAGAGTACGTTCTCTTCCTAATAATGGTTCTACAAATTCCATTTTTACAACAGGTGTGGACACTAATTCAGGAACCAGTCCAACACAAACTTTCAATGCTGTTACCCCTGTAGTAGTTGATGCCAATGGTGTTCTGGGAAAAAATACGGCTGGTGAACTTGTCAATAATAATAACGCAACAGGCTTTAATCCTGCTAATAATACATCAACAGCAACTTTTGTAGTAAAAAGATTTACCTTAAAAGATGATGTTGGTGGTCTTAAAGGTACTTATAATAATGCTACTGGATTTGACACAGGTATGGATTCTACAAACTGGCAAGCAATCATGTCTAATGTAATGATTACAATCAATAGTAACACAGCAAGTCCTTTTGCTGAAGGAAGCCCTTTTAATTATAGACTAAAGACAGAAGCAACCGGAAACTGGAGAATTGTTGGAGATATTGTAAATTCTACTGAAACTTTAGTAGTTGATGTACTATTCATTAAATCTAAGTTTGTTGCAGCAGACTCAAGATTAAATTAATAATTAGATTTTTAGTATATGAAAAAATTTAACACTGTATTGTTTATAGTACTTTCAGTTTTTTTTTACAAGGTGAGTGCACAAATAGGTATTAACTCTGCTACACCAACAGAGGTTCTTGACGTTAACGGTACAACACGTATACGCTCTCTACCACCCATTGGAACATCAAACTCTATCTACACTACAGGTACAGACACAAGCAACGGACTAGCTCCTTCCGAAGTTTTTAATGGGAGTACAATGATATATTCAGATGCTAATGGAGTTTTAGGAAAGTCTACTAGCACAACCTCAAATCTGATGCCTAATAACACGACTACAGGATTTAACACATCCGATACTTCAACTGCTATGTTTGTTATTAAAAGATTTACCGTTGCTGACTGGCCTTCTAGTGGTGGTGGATTAAGTACAGGAATGAGTGTCGCAGGATGGGAAGCTATTATGTCGAACATTCAATTTAACATTCCTACAAATGCTTCAACAGAAAATATTTTCGCAGCGAATGCTCTGCATAATTATCGTTTACTAGGACCAGCCAATGATGTATGGAAAATTATAGGTGATATAAATGCAATAAGTGACGGAAATAAATCTGTTGATATTTTATTTATAAAAAAGACGATTACCGCTTCTGATGCAAGGACAAATTAATATTTTGATTTCTTAAAGTCTAACTCCTAATTTTGTCTTGTCCTAAAAATCCGATACAAATTTTAGGTCAGAAATAAATAGTTAAACCAAAGTAAAAATATTTTTGCTTTGGTTTTTCATTTTTAATAAATAATTCTTCAACAAACTGTATTAAATACTTTACTTTTTTAAAATCTTCTTAGTTAATCTGACACGCTTTACAAAGTGAAATCTAAGTCGTTCATTATAAATCACCCAACCGCCGATAATCCCTAGAAGAGAGCCTAGAAGAACATCTTTTAATCTGGATATTACTAAAAGATCTGGATCCAAAGTGAGAGAATGGCCAGCTTCCGACAGCAAAACCGTCATTGGCGTAACAAATAAAACAGCAAAAAAGTAATTTTTGACGATAAATAATTCAACTAAAAACTGCAAAACCATTATGGCGATTATTATCTCAATTGGTGCTTGCAAAAATGATAAAATCATACCGCACAACAGCATGCCAAGTATAGTACCCAAAACTCTATACAATCCACGACGCCAGATATGTTGTCTGGTAACGCCCTGCATGACAGCAAGACAGGATATTGGCACCCAATAAGGATTGTCCAAACCTAGGAAATGAGCGATAAAGAATGAAGAGGACATGAAAATCCCAATAATGACCGCTTCTAAGTAATCTACATCGTTTTGAAGAGAAAGCTGTGATAATGTTTCTTTTATATCTTTACTAATATTGGGTTTCAAAACTAATAAACTAAAGATGACAGCAATTATGCATGATAAGAAAACACCCAAAGTAACAAGTCCTATCCTATGTGGAATTTCTTCTAAAGAATAAGGAAGCCCGCCAGCCATAGCAGCCATCATGATGAAGAAAAAATTACCCGGTGGTTTTATTTGTACATATTTGGAAATCCAATATATTAAAACATCTAAATAATATATCTAGACCAAATACCGAAAGAAAAACAGGCAACTATCTAAGGTTGCCTATTTTAATTTTCTACAAGATTATTCTTTTTTATCTATACTCCACTGATAAATTCCTTTTCTATCAATAAATTTATTATAATTATAATCAAGCTCATGATATGCGTTTTCAACGTCTGTTTCTAATATAGGTTGACTGTATTCTTGTTTCCCATTTTTATTAGTATAAAATCTGCCCGCAGGATCTATCATCACATAGCTATCTTTCATTTGATCATTATTTTCCCTTATCATAATCCCATTCTCCTCAAACTGATGATGCCTAGAAAGGAAATAATTAAATTGTTCATCACTGATAACAAATTCATCAATATATTCATCATTTTCACCTTTAATAGGCAACACCTGAAAAACCTTCCATCGCTGAGGCTGAGCATAGGTTATAAGTTCTGTCAGAGATTCAGTAAAATTCATTTGATGTACCACTGTATTAATTTTAAGTTGATAGCCGTGGCTCTTTATCTGATCAATCATTTTCTTGTAGGAAGTCACACTGATTGCTATTTTTCCTTTGACAGATCTCCCTGACTTTATATTAACATCATCAATTAAACTGTCAATACTTAAAATAATCCAATCCAGAAGTCCTTTATTTTGCTTTAAAAATTGCTCATTGATTTTCGTTCCATTGGTGACAATCATTGTCGTCATACCATATTGTTTTGCTGAAGAAATAAGTTCTGATATCCACGGGCAAATCGTAGGTTCTCCACCAGCAAATGTGATTTTTTGAAAACCAAAATCAGCGAGTTCTTTAATGAGTTGTAAAGATTGCTCTTTTGGAAGATGTCCTTTAGGAAGCAGTTTTTTGGCATCATAAAATGGCGCAAAACAGAACTTACATCTCATGTTGCATGGTTCCCATAAGTGATAATTGACAGAAGGAATAATTCCCTCAAAGGATGTTTTCATAGTTTGATTAACAGATTTGTTGTTATATCAATCATTAATCAAATCAACATCCAAAAAGCAAAAAAAATACGCTTGCGGAAACAACAGCGAAAGCGTAATAATAAAAACGTTTTTTTGAGGAATAAGAACGCTTAAAAAATCAGTTTTCTAATGATAGTCTGATAATTTTCTGATACTGGAAGGTAATGACTTTTTGTCCTATTCTCAGTATCGAATATACTAATTTCAATACTTTCAGTTTTTGGATGGTAACATCTGACAAACTTTTTATTAACTCTAAATGATTTATGAATCGTTATAAACTGTGATTTCATGAATCCTTTATCTTCCATTCTGGAAAACGAAAAGTCAATAAGATTGACAGGTTGGCGATTAATAAAATGAACTTGTTTGTTATTAGACTCAGAGCCAGCCATCTTATCGGCACACAAGTAAACGATGTCATCAATTAAAATCTTATTCTTTTTGGTTTTGTTGAAATCAAGATATACATATTGCGGTGCTGCAAAAAAGCTAACTTCTTTTAAAAATCTTTTGAAGCTCTTTACAAACTGTTCTTCGTTAAAGGGTTTGGTGATATGATCTACACAGATTTCTGCATCACGTTTCAAATTTTCAATATCTCTAATATATTCCTTTGTTTCTCCAATAAACATGACAGGTAACTGAAGTTCTTGTGCGACATCTAGTCCATTCATTGTATTATTTAAAAGCACTAAGTCTGTGACCAGTATTTCAGGATGAGCTATCCCTACCTCATCCAAAAAGTGATCAGAATTTTGACTTGTTAGTACAACTTCTACATTAGGAAGACTACTAAGATATTTTACCAGTTTTTCTAATTGTCTGCTATTATCTTCTAAAAGAGCGATGCGGTAAGTACGGGTCATTGTCTTAAAATTTACTAAGTCTTATAATGGTAATTCGTTCAAAATTTTTTTTTGAATCCTCCAAGTGGGATAAAACTTATCCATCAAGATTACAAAATTCTTATTATGATTTCTTTCTAGTAAGTGCACCAATTCATGAACGACGATGTACTCAACACATTCGATCGGTTTTTTGGCTAGTTCGATGTTAAACCAAAGCATCCGTTTTTCGATATTACAACTTCCCCACTTGGTTTTCATTTTTCTAATCCCAAAATTAATGTTTGCAATATTCATCTGACGTGCATATTCCGAAATCAAATTTCCAATTTTTGCTTCCAACTCTTTTTTGTACCAGTTAAAAAGTGTCTTTTGTTTCTGCTCTAGCGTAGCATTTGGCAAGGCATACAATTCGATCACGTTGTGTTTCAAAAGTAATTTGGGACGGCTGGCTTCGATAATTTTAAGTAAATAGCGTTTACCTAAAAACTGGTGACTTTCCTGTGTAATCATCAGTTTTGGGTCCTCACGTTCTTGGCTTCTAATTTTGTTTTGCTCTCTCTTTATCCAACCCAATTTTGTGGATGCATAAATTTTCACCTTCTCCGAATCATAAAAATCTGGAGAAGCTATAGTAACTCTTCCATAGGGCGGATGCACACTAAGATGCAGATTTTTAATCGCCTTAAAAGTGACCTCAATTTCGATTGAACCAATATGTAAAATCTCTGTTGCCATTAGTACTCGTCTTTATGCGCATCAATGATTTTATAAATCTCTTCAACCTTACTCACATCGCTGAGCACATCGAAAATGGCTTTTTTTACTAATTTTTGCTTTGCTAAATTCTCTCTGAAGCCTTCCTGCTTGGCATATTGTACTTTCTCTTCCAGAATAAGTGCCAAATTTTCGTCGCCATCCAAAGTGTGGTACAGTGCTACTTTTCCTTTTGTATTTAAAGATTTTGGCACGCCGTCTTTTTTACCTTGGTTTACTTGGCTAGCAATCTTACCAATTTCTTTTAAATAATCATGATAATTGATAGTCTGCTGTTTTCTTTTCTCAATTAATTCTTGTAATAAAACAGACATTTGGTCGAAGTATTTAGGGTCTAGCAAATGCTCTTCAACAATTTTACTACGCACGTTATTTTCTATAACTTCCGCTACAGCTTCTGGATTTCCTTTGATATCTTTCGGCATACTGTCAATGGCTTTATCCATATCAGTTTCCAACAAATCCAGCAGAGAAATATTCTCAAAAGGAGAAATCACCTCCGATTCGTCTGCTTTGATGTATGTATCTATCAGGAAACGCATATCTGCCTCGTAAGCTTTTAAATCAATTGTTTCTCCAGACGCAATGCGAATAATTGTACGTAGGTTTAGATATTCTTCCAGCTTATCATTAAAACGTTTTATCTCTGCATCGGTAAATTTTGCCACAACAAAATCTGCTTTTATATTGGCAAATGCACGGATATATTCTACAATAGCTTTATACAAAGCCATTCTTTTATATTCAGTTGCTTTTAAATCGTTCGGATTTTCTGTATTGCCACAGAAATAATGAATATAGGCCAAATCATTTTTGGGAGAAGCTACATTTTCACAAATACTTTCTACCATTTCTAAAGCCGTAAATAAACGGTCTTTGGCTATTTTCAAGCGGTCTTTCAACTGTATGCCAACCTCTTCTTTCGTAAAACCCTCACTATCTAATTCTGAAGTATAAACATTAATAGCATCCGTTACATTACCAAATAGCTCCATATAATCGATAATGTAGCCATAATCTTTGTCTTCTGTATCAAGACGGTTTACCCTGCAGATTGCCTGAAACAGCGTGTGGTCCTGCATTCTTTTGTCAATATAAATGTAGGAACAAGGTGGCGCATCAAACCCTGTTAATAGCTTAGAAACTACAATTAGTAGCTTCATTCTTGCTGGTTCTTTTCTAAAACTGTCTTTGGAGTCTGCCTCGTAGGTTTCTGTTTTAGATTTGTTCCCTTTTGGGCTAACTTGTTTTAATAAATCGGTGTAAGTTTTAAAAATAAATTGCCTATCGGTTTCATTGTCTGTACCTGTGTCTTCCAGCGATACATCGCTTGCATTGGGGTTGTAGGACGTGATAATGGCGCACTTGTTTTTAAGTTCCGTATTCAGAAATAGACTATAATATTTTGTAGCTTCATAAATACTAGAAGCCACCAAAATAGCATTTCCATTTTGAGACCTTAAGCGAGGTTTTACGGAAAAATCTGCGACAATATCGGCTACTATTTTTTCCATTCTACTTTTAGAGCTTAGCACGTTTTGCATGGTGCCCCATTTCTTCTTAAGCTCATTCTTTTGGAAATCATTTAAGCCACCTGTTTTTGCGTCAAACCATTGGTCCACTTTGGCTTGCGAAGTTAGATTTTGTTCGATAGAACGCCCTTCGTACATCAAATCTTTCACCACGCCATCTTCTACCGCTTCATTAAATTTGTAGGTATGAATGTACCTACCAAATACATCCATGGTTGTTTTCTTATCTTCTTTTAGCAAAGGTGTTCCAGTAAAACCGATGAATACGGCGTTTTGCAAAACGGCTTTCATTACTTGGTTGAGTTTTCCGCTTTGGGTACGGTGACATTCGTCTATAAAAACAAAAATCTCTCCCTGCGTTTGAACCGGGTTATCTTGCAATTCTTTTATGAATGCCTCAAAATCTGTTTCCGTTTTATTACCAAATTTATGAATGAGCGAACAAACCAATCTTGGTCTTGATGAAGTCAAAAACTGCATCAATTCCTTTCCAGATCTTGTTTTGGCAACATCCGTCTCGCCAACATCTTTAAAGACACGCTCTATCTGGTCGTCCAGTTCTGTTCGGTCGGTTAGGATGACAATTCTGGAGTTTGGTACATTTTCCAAAATCCACTTGCCGAGCATTACCATCATTAGCGATTTGCCAGAACCTTGTGTATGCCAAATAATACCACCTTCTTTTTTCCTGATGAAATCTTGCGAAGCTTTCAACGCAAAATACTGATGCGGACGTGGTAATTTTTTCACGCCGGCATCGAAGATTACCCCATTATAAATCAAATCTAAAAGGCGCTGTTTCTCACAAATTTTTTTGAGATATTTATCAAGTTTGTAACCTTCATTGTCATGCTCATCCTCTTTCCAGGATAGGAAATACTTATCTGGCGTCTCTATGGTTCCATACTTTAGACCCTGCGTATTGTTGCCTGCAAGCAAAAACTGAACGGTGCTATAAAACCATTGGTTGAATAATTCTTTTTGATTAGAAATAGATTGGCGCACACTCTCGGCAATATCTGTTGTGCCTCGCTTGAGTTCTAAAACTCCCAGCGCAATACCATTGACATAGATTACTACATCTGGACGCCTGGTGTTTTGCCCTTTGGCAAGTGTCACTTCTTCTGCGATACCAAATTCATTGGCTTCCCAATTTTGCCAATCAATCGGGAAAATGGTGTCAAATTGCTCCCCCAAATCTGGCCTCGCTTTTACGCCATAACGCAACAATGAGTACATCTCTTTGTTACGAGTGTATAAATTACCTGCATTAGTCGTCGCCAAATCATGTATTTCTTTTACCGCTTTATCAGCAAGTACTTCGGAATAACCACGCTTTAGCAAGTTATTTTTAAGAATATCTTCTTCTACGTTGCTATTATGTTCTCTTTTTTCCCAATTGCCGTAATAGGTATATCCCAATTCTTTTTGAAAAAGTTGAATGATACGTTTTTGGGTGATGCGTTCTATGGGGTTAATCATTTTTATAACTTTTCAATTAATTGGGTCAAAGCATCTATAATACTTTCTTTTTTAACTTTTTTAAAATAGTGTTTTAAATTATCATCATAAATAAAATCGTCCATTTTATTCACGACTTCAGCATCAGCAGATCTTTCATTAATTGTATCTGCTTTGTGATAAAAACAAAATTCGTATTCATTATCTTCTTTTGAAAATCTTATATCTAAATCGTATGCCTTTTCTTTTACCTGATAAGATGAGAGTTTTATCCCTGGAAAACCTCCTGTATTTTTATCGAATAGATACATTTTCTTCTCAAACGGTTTTATGTCAAAACTAATATCTAGTAAATACTGATATAACCATATTGTTCTTAATTCTAGATGATATCCTGTTATCGTACTGGAATGAAGAATACGTATATCATCTTTATTAAACCATCGGATCTCATTATATTTACACTCTTGGATAGCTCTTGGATTATTAATAAAATAATATTCCCAGTCATTAATTGTAAATTTATGAGATTTAATAATTGTTTTTAATCCGTCTTGTAATTCTACATGAGGTAATTGCAATAAATGATCTAATAAATTTTTTAAAAATATTCTTTTGTTTTCATTGTTAAATATTTGTCTCCAATTATCATTTCGACTTCTCAAAGAATCATACGATTTTCGACAAAATGAGTGATTGGTTCTTTCTACTAGATAATCGCCTTTTGTTAATAATGCTTGTTGTAGTTCAAAATCTTCTATTTTTTCGGAAAATAGTCCCGAAATTAGTTCTGCATATTGAGAAAATAAAACATTATTTTCGTCTGCTAATTGAAAAACAAATTGAATTTGCCCCATAAAATAGATATGATTTTCTAAACCTTGAATCTCTTTACTATCCCATCCATTTTCAATTTTATTGCATTTGTACTTTTCTTCGGCTATTTGATCTTTATTGAAAAAGGATAAATTGATCATATCCGACATTAGTCCTTCTTTTAAATCTAATACCTCAGAGCTAATTAAGGAATTGATACTTTGCAAAGCATCGTATACATTATCAGGATTTTGAATATAGGTATTGTATATGATATTTCTCATAGTACGCATCCAAAAACTAATATTTATTTTGTCAGATTTTAATAATTCTAGTAAAAAATAGTAATATACTTGATCCCAATAGTTAGGTGTAAAAGTATTATTATTGAGATATAGTGTTAATATATTTTTCCCTTTAGAAATAAAAGGTTCTTTAATAATTGTATTTATTTTTGAATTTGTTTCTTCATCTATTGCAATTAAGGTGGACAATGTTTTGTTAATATGTTGTAAGCAGTCCATTGAAAACAACTCAAAAATTATTTTTTTATTCTCTTTGTCGTTTTTATCTTCGAGTACAAATTGGCTTAAGGGAATATAAGTGACGTTTTGCTTATCGTAATTATCGACATTTCTTATGGTTTGTAATAGATCTTTCAGGTAACGTGGCAAGTTAGGTTCTTTAGATTTTGCTAAATGAAAATTGATTGCTGTTGTTTTTAAATAATTAAAATAAAAATCATCTAATGATCTAAAGTCTGCATCTATTTTTTTCCAGAAAAAATCTAACCACACAGTATCTATTTTTTTCCAGAATGAGCTTAAGAAAGATTGTTCTTCATCTGATAAATTCTTCTTTTCTACAACATCTTGCAACCAAGCTTTAAAATGTTCAAAATCAGTCAATTGCTTACCTCTTTCATTCATTTTAATGTATAATTCATCCGATTGTTTTAGATCATCCAAATCAAGAAAATCAAATTTAAACGGTATTTCTTCTAACTTGACTAAGCTGAAATCAAAATTACTATGGTTAGCGAATTCTTCATGTATGGCTTGCAACATTACAATTGCCCCATTTACAGTTGCATCATACTTCCACTTATCTAGATACCATGTATATTCTGTGATTTGTTTCTGAATATCTGCTTCTAATTCTTTTTCAATTAACTGAATGTTATCTTGATTAGTAAGTGTCTCAAAAAATGCTAATGCCATCTTTCGGTTGTTATATTTAAAATTTAATAACCACAATGATGACTCTTTTTTTCTCATAGAAATATACCAATACAACAAAAATAAAGTAGTTAAACGTTGCTGTCCATCTAATGGAATAAATCGTAAACTTAAAGGTTCGGTCAGTTCATTCACATTAATACTTGCCTCTACGTTGATATTGAACTGATTGGCATATTGTTTTACAGAATGAAGCAACGTACTTACTGATTCTTGATGTAGTTTCAGTTCTCTTTTTCGTTCTTTGCCTTCGATTTTACCGTAGACAAATCCTAAGTGTAATTGAGAATTGGTAACAACATGCTCCACCAAAGATTTTACAAAACGTTCTCTTATATATTTAACATTATCGGAGATTCTGCCTTGTGCATAGTCTCTTTGTATGATAGGCACCTCAATGATATGTGTGCTGATTAATTGGTGAAAATTATATTTTAGGATCATAATATCAATTTAAAAAACAAGTAATTTTGTCTAACATATCACTCATATACGCTTCTCTATCCATAGTATTCCAATAGTTCATCGTTAATTCATCTGATGGAGTCAAAGCTTTTTGGAAAACCTGTTTGGTTGCCAGAGGAACATATGCATTGACATCTAAAACAGAATTAATTTCTAAGATTTCTTGGCGTTTTTTTCTAAATATTTGTTTACCAACCCTAATATTTGTTTTGTCATCCAACAGGCAGAGATTGGATAAATGGTCTTTATCTATAATATCGCCTAACAAGCTTTCTACCTTTTTAACTTTAGAGTTTGCACTTTCCAAATCGCTTTCATCTATTTCTGCAAATGTTCTTTGTAATTCTTCGTTATGCTTCAATGATTCACTTTCAGCAAGTAGTTCTTTGATTTCCAAAATCCAATCCTGCAGATCTTCTTTAAACTCAAACCCATTAGAATTTTTAGCATATATATGCTCGACATTCCAGGCTCGTGTTGTGTTAAACAAATCAAAAGGGAACACATACTTTTTGTCTTGTTGTTGTGCTACTGCTATATTGTACAAGAATAGAATTGGAAAAACGCCTGCTTTCCCATATTTAATTTCATTAATATCGTATTTCCCTTTAAACTTTTCCTTTTTATCTTCAAAAAACTCTTCTTTAAGAATTTCTTTTAAATAGAATTTTAATTCGCTTTTTTTATTAGAATTTCTATATTCTTTTAAAACTGTATGTATTGTTTTTGTAGTAAGATGAACTACAGCGCCCATCAAGTGATACGTCTCTCTGTCTTGGTACCACTCATCTAGCAAATTGTATAACGTTGCTAGACTTCTCCATTCTGGTTGTACTTCGCTGGCAAAGGCGCTCTCATATTGCCGAAAAGTATAATACAAGTCTTCTTCTTTTACACTTTTACCTTTCTCTATCTCCAACAGCAACGTGATTTTATTGGCTAACTCTTTATTGGAACGATTTTTTTGAATAAAATTCCAAAATTCTGGCTTTTTAAGATGCTGTTCTATAGCGTTCCATTCATCAGCAAATTGGTTTTCTTCATATGATTTTCTTGTAGAATCTACAATTTTATTCATATCCAATACAAACAACCCTTTAACCAGTTCTGCTTGGTCTAGACTAATTTTACCATCATTAAAATTGATAAAGGTATTGGCAACATCTTTTGCTTCTAACGCTTCGGTATACCAAATCACTTTGGTATATTCTAGTAGGTTATCGCTAATTGTTTCCGACTCATTGTTTATCTTAAACCAATACTGAATTAGACAATACGCTTTAAAAAAATAAAAATTGTCTACACTATCCTCTATATTATTTTCCTGACAAAAAGAAGTTTTCCAAACTTTCCAAATGAGGTTTTCTATGTCGTCGGCCTCGTTTTTTAATTCTTCCGGAAAACTATAAGTATGTAAATTGGATAGAAAAGTATTTTCTCCATCTTGGGCTGTATTTCTTGTTTCGTATCTAATCTGGTAATAATTGTCTTTTAACAGGTATTTCAATATTAAGAAAATTGTTGTAGTGCGCTGTTGCCCATCAATTAACTCATAATTGCCATCTTTGGCATCTATTACAACTAAAGGTTGCAAGCAATAAAAACCATCTCTGGAGCTATCAAAAGACAAAATATCGTTCAAAAGGGCGTCTATTTCTCTTTTACCCCAACGGTATCCTCTTTGATATTTGTTGATGTAGAAATTTTTATTTTTTAAATCCTTTATAGTGACTAAGGGATTTTCTATAAGATTTGGTTCCATAGTTTAGTTTTTAATTATCCTTACACCAACCGTACTCACTCCGTCAGCAATTCCTGCATCTTGCCTTGTTTCATTTGGTAAGATTTGGTAAGTTGAGTTGTTAAGGTTTACTTTTTTACTATTGAAATTCTGTTAATTATATTAAAAATGTTGAATAGTAAATTTGAAACCTGATCGATCTTTATAATTAGTATCTACAAAAAAGCGAATTACTTGACCATCATTTTTTTTTCCAAAACTGCTAAGCTCTAAACTATTACCTTTAAAAAAAGAAGCTCCATAATTTTGAGTTTTCTGATTGTAAAATACAAAGGCGAAATCTTTAGCAAATTTGCTCTTATTGACATCAAAGTTCCATAATCCATTTGAATCAGACACATTAGAAACGGAGATTTGTTGCTTCGCTAAATTTAATTTTTCACTTACTTTATCTTTGATAACGGATATACCAAGCTGCTTATTGATCACATTTTCTAAAGATTTAAACTCTAAAGAAGAAAGGTTTTCTAAATCAACTTCTGTATATTTATGACCTTCTTCATCTACTAATTCATCAATCACAACTGGTAGTTCACTTTCTATTTCATAATTTTTATCATATGCCAAATGATGTTCTTTACACATCGGTAAAATAACATCTTCGATTGGTTGATGTTCAGCTATAAATTTAGATTTAAACTCTTCCAAATCTACCTCATATAAATCATTATCTATTTTATAATCTGATAGAATAGTTGCAATAATGGTTGGTCTATCCTTTCCTTTAATATGAGCAGCTTCTAACGGCTTTCTTTTATTACAGCCAACCTCCCTACAAGTTGTATGTACCTTTAATTTTCTTGCCATATTTGCGACAATATTCCTAGCTAATGGTCCTACATAATCATTAAACTCTCTTAGAGTTCCTTTAAACACTGCCATAATTTATTATTTTTTAGTTTAATTAACACACCGTGGGGTTAAACCGTGAGTCTGATATTTCAATCTACACCAACCGCACTCTCCCCGTCAGCAATTCCTGCATCATCCCTTGTTTTACCTTTCTTGCTTTGCCCAGTTGCCCTTCCAAAGCTTCCAGCTCCGCATCCATATCCGATAATATCGTGGCGATGCGGATTTGCTCGGTCAGGGATTTTGGAATTTTAATTTTAATGTTACCCAAATTTCCTCGTGATATTCTTTTATGCGTAGTTCCTCCGACTTGTTCAAGAACTTGTTTAAACCATTCATCAGTTGATAATAAGTACAACAAAATTCGTCTGTCAAAAATATTTTCATCAGGTCTGTAGATTGTAACGTCCACAGAAGTTACACTTTTTAAATCTTCAGTTTTAGGAAAAATACACACTCGTCCTGCAGGTTCTGCCAAACGGCATATAAGTAAATCTCCCTCTACTATTTCTTTACATTTCAATTCAACAAAAGACTTTTCTGAAATATATTTTTTATTGTTTTTATTTAAAAATCTTCCTACGCCAATGTTTCCAGTTTGGATTAATCTTATTCCTTCTTCTTTGATATGAACGGCTTCAATCCAATCACCATCATTAAACAAATCTCTTTTCTTATCAGCTACTTCAAAAATTGTTTTTTCTTCCCAATCCTCCTTAGGCGACAACAATTCCTGCATTGCCCCTTGTTTGATGAGGCGTTTTTTGGCGATGAGTTGCTCCAGGCTTTCTATCCACGCATCGGCATCACTCAACGCTTTCGCTATCGCTTCTTGTTCGGGTAAGGGCGGAAGGGGAATTTGGAAAGAGTTTAAATCTGCCACCGATAATCCAAGAACAGTACTTCCACTACCTTTTTCAATTATTTTTTCCTCAATATTTCTATAAGAGTAAATAAAATAGTCTTTATTGATTTTTGGAAAAAGATTTATTGTTTTTAAATCTTGATTTATCGTTACATCAACATTGTATTTAACAATTTTACCTAGAGCGATCCTTGTGGCAATAATTAAATTTCCCGCAGAAACTATCCGAGTTGCACTGTTTTTTAAACCTAATTCCGTGATATTCTCTTGTGTAAAATTTGGATTAAACGACGTAAAATCCTTTACTGTCATCCAAGGAATTTTTCCATTCCAATATTCTTTTACAATTCTTGAAGGCGTACCACCTCCAATTATTTTACTTGTAAGATTTCCAATACTTTCAATCTCCCAATCATCCGGCAACAAACCAATCTCAGTCTGCTTCATTGTATTTTCCTTTACCATACCAATCCCATTTTTTGCAGGTGAGCCAATACTTTTTGCGAAGCTTCCACTGTCTTGGTTTCCAAAGTTGGCAACGCCTGTTGGTAGCGGTCTGCCAGTTCCTTAATGCGTTGCGTAAGGTTTTGGCTCAGCTTTTCCTGTTCGCTTTGCAATGCCTGTTGCAATACGGGTGTCCATTTGTGGTTAATCACCATATCTTTTATTTCGGCTTCGGTTAATAAAGGATATTGCGCCACCACTTTTACTTCCAAATTCTCTTTTGCAATTTTTATCAGTTTGGTAATGCCACCCAAAGCTTCCTGCGTATCAATATAGTTTTTGATGTATTTCAATTCCTCCTTAGAGGCATTATCGGCTTTACGTTCTTTGTAAAAGTCTTTTACGTTTTTAAGATTTATTTTTTCCAAATCACTGAAAATGCCTTCCTCTCCACTGTTTTCTTCTTCTATTTCCGCAAGGGCTTCCTGCGTAAGGTTCAGTTGATTTTCTAAATCCTGCAAACTGTCATTTTGTTCCTTAAAGAAATAATGTATCATCATTTCCGGCGTTACCATTCTGCCTTCAATACCTGCCAAACCTGCAATCTCTTTGTCCTGTGCAGTTTTGCCGTCTTTTCCTTTTTTACCTTTAATGACCAATCGGGTGTATTCGTTTCCTGCCTTCCAGCCGTCTAAAGCAATCGAATAAAAATCGTCCTGCATCACTTCGTTCCAGTATTGCATCAGGTGTTGGTACATCGCATAGCGGTTCACCAAAGCATTATTTTCAAAATGGCTCAGAATGGTTTGTGCTGATGTTTCAATGGCTTCTTTTACTGCAAAACCTTTATCTAAATTATTCCATTCCGTTTGTTGTTCGTGCAACCATTTATCAAAAGCGGTGTGCATTTTTGTGTTAAAGGCTACAAATTCGCGATGGTTGAAAATGGTTGTTTTAATGTTTTCCGCAGGTACTTTCAATTCAAAATATCCTGCTCTTGCCGGATTGAACAAATCGGCTTTCAGCGAAGGGAACAAATCCCAATACGCCTGCAAACCAGCCACATCTTTCTGCGGAATGCCACCCGACAAATGCCCGGCCAAATCCTGAATATCTTCGGCTTCCTGAGTATCAATATACCGTGGAATGTTGAGGTTGTAATCGTTTTTAGGGTCGGCAATTTCTGTCATCGACACCATTCGGCTAAATTTCGGCACTTCTGCAAACGCCTCGAACACGTCGGTAATCTTGCGGATGTCTTGCTCTCTCAGTCGGTTTTTGTTGCCATCTTTTACAAAGCCTTTGCTGGCATCTATCATAAACAAACCTTTGCGATGCTCAGCATTTTCTTTGTCCAACACTATGATACAAGCCGGAATGCCCGTGCCATAAAACAAGTTGGCAGGCAGACCAATAATGGCTTTGATGTAACCTTTCTTAAGAATATTTTTACGGATTTCGCCCTCGGCATTGCCACGGAACAATACACCGTGAGGCAGTACCACCGCTCCTTTACCATTGGCTTTTAAAGATTGTAAAATGTGCAACAGAAAAGCATAATCACCATTCTTCTCCGGCGGAACGCCTAAAGCAAAACGGTTGTACTCATCGCTATCTACATTCACGCCATTGCTCCAGCTTTTCAGCGAGAACGGTGGATTGGCCACCACATAATCAAACTTTTTAAGCGAACCGTTTTCTTCTTTGTAAAACGGACGGCTCAATGTATTGTCTGCAATAATGGTAGCAGTCTCGGCACCATGCAGAATCATGTTCATGTGAGCCAAGTTGGCAGTAGTGGTTTCTTTTTCCTGTCCGTAGAGATCAATGTTTTTGCCTGCTTCATTCATCACTTTCAGCAACAAGGACCCCGAACCACAAGTCGGATCATACGCCATCGTTTGGTGTGATGAATTGTTTTGGTTAATCCCAATCACTTTTGCCAATACTCTCGAGACTTCGGCAGGTGTATAAAACTGTCCTTTCGATTTTCCGCTTTCTGTAGCAAAATGGCGCATTAGGTATTCGTAAGCATCGCCCAGAATATCATCGCCTTCAGCAGAATTACCAGAAAAATCCAAACTCGGATCGTTGAAAATCCGAACCAAATTGGAAACAGTATCTACCAAATCTTTTCCCTTGCCTAATTTGCTTTCATCATTAAAATCGGGAAATTCATTGAGTTTATTGGCTTCTTTAATGGGGTTAAGAATCTGCTTGTTGACTTTATCGCCAATCTCTGGATTTCCAATCAAGTCTACCATATCATCGAAAGTTGCACCCTCCGGAACGGTGATCGCGCCAAAAGGGTCGCCTTTGTATTTATCTGAAATGTACTTTACAAACAACATGGTGAGTACATAATCTTTGTATTGAGAGGCGTCCATCCCGCCACGTAATTCGTCACAACTTGCCCATAACGAGCTATATAATTCTGATTTTTTAATTGCCATTTTTATGCTTTACTTGTCATTGATATAATCATTCCACATTTCTACCCACTCATCAAAATAAGCAATTGCTGAGTCGGAATTATCAAAATAATGAACGACAGGATCGTTTGGGAAAGATTTTAACTCCTCTTCTTCTGTGTCAGAATTGTAAACTGGTAGCAAAAGGTTATTAAGTTCAAAAACTAAGTTTCGCCCTTTTTTTAGGTGCTCCATTTTGATAGCTTTTACCTTTGATATATCAATGGCCAAGCCTCCACTATTCAAAATCATGGTTTATTTTTAAGGTTTCTAATTTACAATAAATTTACCTTGCAATCATTACGGAAAACCGTAATCATACAAGAATAATCCAACGTTAGGTTTTACTAAAAAATTGATACAAAATTAACAACCTACAAACCACTACAATACAATATCTTAACGCATTATAAGCCATACTTCTGAGAAGAATTTATACTAATCAAGAAACACTCGATAAAAATATAGAAGAATAAGTAGTCGACATATATCCATTTACTAAAATACTCCGAAAAAAATCGGAGTATTAATTTTAGTTTCTCTTTAACCAAGAGCGACCATCGTTGGTAGAATATTCATTTTTTTTAGCATCTTTTGGGCTGATTCTAATAAGTTCTTTGCCCTTGTTAATCATTGTTGACATAATTTTAATTTGATTTTTAATTACATGTCAAAACTATGATCCTCAACAGCCAATCTGCTACCATTAGCTTTTTTAATTTCATTTTTTTATAAAGTGTACAGTTGCTTATTAAGTACTTTTGAAAGCAATTCTTTACACATATAAAATCCTAATGACTAACTAACCTCTAGATAAAAGATGTTATCTAAAGATCTTAAGAGTATAAGCCTAGAAGTTATACTAGAATCACTTTGGTTATGAAACTCATGATAAAGACTGAGATTGTCAACTATCACTAACTCGTCATCAGTCCTTTCTCCGAAAGTTAGATCTGGCATCATTAGTCTGATCTTCTCAAAAAGTAGAGCTTCATCAAGCGTCGGGATTTCATTTTTAATATCGCTTTTTAAAAAGACACTTTTCTTGTAAGCAGCATAAATTTTGGATTTGTTTTGATCTAAATAATTGTGATTCATTGGATAATATTTTATTTATTAAAATATGTTTTTTCTTTTAAAAAACAACATATTTTGTTTTTTTATCTTTACGTTTTCCAAAGTTCTTGTTTACACAACTCTATCACTGAGTAAAAATCTGGTAATTGATTGTGCAACAAGCACACGGTATTAGCAAAATACGGGCTTAAAGTCTAAATTAAAAATCGAACAACTTTTCACCACCGCTGCTTTTTCGTATTGATTTTTTTCTTAATTTAGACAATCTGAAAAAGCGTTTGCTTCGTTTCTGAATTCTTGAACTTTTAGTTCTTCGAATTCCCGCACTTCGCAAAGCCTTTTTCCGTTATCTGCAATGCACCAAAAAAACCGTTAAAATAGAAATTTTACATGAAATTTTTAGTAATTATTCTTCCATTTATTTACAATTACATTTTCCTTTTTTATCGTAAATCAAACTTATTTAAAGGATATAAAAAATGGTTTATTGCCTTAACTTATTTAACTATTGGTTCAATTTATAACAGTCAAATATCATACAAAAATAATGAAGAAAGAATAATACAAATTTGGGCATTTTTCACGCCTCTTATTTTTACTTTATATCTCTCATTATGCACATTTATAAGTAAGAGAATTAACAATAGAGATTTCAAACTACATTTAAGATACTCAAGTGAAATTGATTACTTAAATCCCAAAAGAGCAAATTCGAAAACAACTGACAAAATTATCTCTTACACAGCGATTTTCTTAGCTATGTTTTTACCTTTTTTAGTGACAGTATTCTTCTAAAGGGAAACGAAAACTCATAATATTGCACTGCACATAACATAGGTAACCGTTGCACAACTCTGTAATTTTAAAAAATACAGAAAATATCAACCTCGTTTTAGCCTTTTTAAGCGAGGTTTATTTTGGCAATCTCCAGGAAAATAGAATAATCAAAGAGGCTTAAATCCAAGCTATCGAACAAGTATTTTGTTGCTTATCTAAAAACCAAAATCTCTTCTTGAGAAGTTGCATTTGTGAAACTAAGACATTCGGTTTTTTCGTCGTAAAATTCAGGTATTTCTTCAGGTTGTAACACAGCGCCGACATCAAAACGTGTTTGTTCGCCTGAGCTTTTCCACCGCTGTTAACACGTTTCATATTGTGGTAGTTGATCAGCGTCCCCAAAACAGGTTCAACCGTACTTGAACGGCGTTTAACCAGCCTGCGGTGATAAGTTTTGTGTTGCGTTAGTTTTTCATGCATTCTATCATAAAGTGGCTTTTGGATGCTGTCTTCCAGCTTTTTAAACTTCGTCAATTTGCCACAACATTCTTGTCGTAGAGGGCAATTGCCACAATCTTTCTCGCTACTGCAATAGCTTTTCTTGTCGTAGCCTTTACTGTCTGTTAAAATCCGTTTGAAGGGTAATAAGGCTCGGTTTCCGCCCGCTTGAATACATTCGTAGCGATTTTTTTCTTTATTAAATATAAATCCTTCACGGACGGGTTTGTACTGTCCGAAGTTCGGGATCCAAGCATCTAAATTTTTGTCCTCGCAATATTGCAAACTCGTCCCACTGCTGTAACCAGCATCGGCTAACACCTCATTGATTTCGATACCGTTTTGTCCAAGATTCTCAAGCGTTTGATCCATAATATCAGAAAATATGGCGCTGTCTTTGCTCCCAGCAGTACTCGCGCAAGCACCGGTGATGACATGATGTTTATCGTCAACAGATAGTTGCCCTGCGTAATTCAGTTGGCGAGGTTTCCCCGGTTTGGTTGAGATCTTCGCATCCGAATCTGTTGGACTGTAATGGGTGTGGTTGCTTAGGAATTTTGGACGAATTTCATTCCCGTCCTCATCATGAGCTATAATTTTCTTAGCACCGGGCATCTTTTTATACTCTTCTTTTTTCCATTGATGATGTTGCTCCACCAGCTTTTTCCGCGTAGATGTAGTTTTGAATTCTGAGTTCAATTCAAGTTCATTAACATAAGCTGAAGAGTCCTGCAAAACATCCTTCTCCACCAAAGAATCCATACTTGCATTGGCTTTGATAAAGGCTGCATCTACCGCCTGACGCTTGCCTCTTACCATGCCTTGTTCGACACACTTTTTTAAAATTAATTGAAAAAGCCCCAAGAAAACTTCCTCGCCAAAAAGGGATCGTGTCCGCCTGATTGTGGAATGCCAAGGTAATTCTTCGTTGAGATCATAGCCTAAAAATAATCGGACGTCTAGACAATTGCTGCAATAACGTATCAGCGCACGATCGCTATTGATATTGTTGAGATAGCCAACCAGCAAAATCTTGAAAAAAAACTACAGGATCAATACTATCCTGACCCTGGCTGCCATAATAATTTTGGGTAGCTTTATACAGAAAATCCAGCTCTAAAGACTGATTGACGCGGCGATAAAAATTATCTGAAGGAACTAAAATATCTAAGCTTAGTTCGTAAAATAACTGTGGTGTGAATACTTTCCGGCCTTGCATCGGGATAATTAATTTTAGTCTAATTTAATAAATAAAATACTAACAACCAAATGTTTAACTAAAAAAAACATGATAGATTAAGACAAAACACCAAATCTAAAATTGAGTTGTGCAACAAGCACATTGTATTGTCAAAATGCGGGGTTTTGTGAAAGTTGAAAATTTCGTCTATTTAATCCGCAAATTGCTTTTTAATTTCACATAATTTTATTAATTTAGTTTCATTGAAAAAGCATTTGCTTCGTTTCTGAATTCTTGAACTAAAGTTCTTCGAATTCCCGCACTTCGCAAAGCCTTTTTCCGTTAGCAGAAATATTACCAAAATGTGTACAGCTCACAATCATTCTAAATATTGTAAATGTGGATTTGGAGAAGGCAATAATAATTTTTCATATTCAAATTATTCTAAAATATTTAAAACAAATTTTTCCGAAGAAGTAATTAATAAGTTTCCTATTAATTCATTCTCATTTACTAACCCTAATGCAAAATGTCCAGTTTGTCTTGCTAATGTTTTTTTCTATCAAAATCATTATGGAAGTAGAGTTTTCTTTGATGAATTAGGTCCACCTTGGACAAAGCACCCTTGTACGGATAATTCCCAATATTCTTATAATAAAAAATATGACAATATTAATCTATATTCCAAAGAAAAAAATTTCATTCCTTTAGAATCTGATAAAATTAATAGTCAGATTAAATCAAATGGAATTTGGAAATTATTTGAAACTAACATTTTTTCTCAGATTTATGAAAATATATATGAATATAAGTCACAAGAATTTTATGTATTAGGAAGAATTCCAATATTTGATGACTTTATATTTTATCAAGAAATAGATAAGGATAACATTTTAATATCTTCATATAATGTATTTCAAGATAGAATTACTGAAATACTTCTTAAAAGTAGAACCTTCTGTTTAAATACTCATTATGAAAATAATTTCAGAGTAATTGAAAATGATATTTTTTATGTAAAATTTATTTCAGATAAATTATTTTCAACAAAAGTTATCACAGTAAATCGCTTGCCTCAAACATTTGAAATGAGAATAAATCAGTTTAGTGAAAAAACTCGTAGAAAAATATTATTTAATGGAGGAAAAGGAGTAAATAAAATCAAAGTTCAGCTTAGAGATAACATACCGTTTGAAATATAAAAATACTTCTGCTAACATAGGTAACCGTTGCACAACTCTGTAATTTTTAAAAATACAGAAAATATCGACCTCGTTTTAGCCTTTTTAAGCGAGGTTTATTTTGGCAATTTCCAGGAAAATAGAATAATTAAAGAGGCTTAAATCCAAGCTATCAAACGCATATTTTGTTGCTTATCTAAAAGCCAAAACCTCTTCTTGAGAAGCTGCATTTGTTGAACTAAGATATTCGTTTTTTTTCGTCACAAAATTCAGGTATTTCTTCAGGTTTTAACATAGCGCCGACATCAAAACGTGTTTGTTCGCCTGAGCTTTCCCACGGCTGTTAACACATTTCATATTGTGGTAGTTGATCAGCGTCCCCAAAACAGGTTCAACCGTACTTGAACGGCGTTTAACCAGCCTGCGGTGATAAGCTTTGTGTTGCGTTAGTTTTTCATGCATTCTATCATAAAGTGGTTTGTGGATAATGTCTTCAAGTTTTTTTCCGCGTAGATATAGTTATGAATTCTGAGTATCTTCTAAAATTGAGTTGTGCAACAAGCACATTGTATTGGCAAAATGCGGGGATTTGTGAAAGTTTAATATTTTGTCAAAATAATTCGCAAAATGCTTTTCATATTGATTTTTTCTTTAATTTTAACAATCTGAAAAAGCATTTGCTTCGATTCTGAATTCTTGAACTTTTGGTTCTTCGAATTCCCGCACTTCGCAAAGCCTTTTTCCGTTACCTGCTATGTTCAGAGCGACCGTCCACAACGACACGGTTTGACCGACTGACATCCGACATTTGCAGAACTAACGGGGAAAGCTGAAAACCGAACAGAGTAAGCGCAAATGACAAACCAAAATTAATATGGCTAACTTTTATTGCAAATGGTGTGGAAGTAAATATTCCAGTGTTTCAAGTCTAACTTCAAGTTCTTGCTCAAAAAATCCTGACGGCAAAAAACACGAACTTTATGAAGGAAGTGAAAAATCTCAATACACTTGTAAATGTTGCGGTAGCAAATATTCAAGTTTATCAAGTTTGACTTCAAGTTCTTGCTCAAAGAGTCCGACAAAGAAACATCAACCAGCAATGTAAAAAATATTTCATCAAAGGTGGCTTCGCCACCTTTGATTATTTAAATAATTAGTTTTAATGGAAACCGAAATACAAACAGAAAACAAAACAGCAGAAAATATAAAATTACTTTTCCAATCTTCGGAAAGTATTAGAATACCTGCATATCAACGAGCTTATAGTTGGGAAAACAAACAATGTTCTCAATTTTTGGAAGACCTTTTGGAACAAAAAGGGAAACGCTATTATTTAGGGCAATTTCTTTTTGAAAAAGATGGCTCTACTCTTTTCATCATTGACGGACAACAACGATTAACAACAACTATTTTGTTTTTATCTGCTATTGCAAAAATCCAAGAAAAGCAAGGACAAAATATCGACGGAATAAGAAGTACATATTTAACCGATGTTTTTAGAACTATTGAAGACGATCAAATTATTTTCAAAAAAGTAAGCCTAAAACATTTAGTATCTGCAATTGACGATACTGAAACAATTTCTCAAAAAAGAATTATTGATGCTTTCAATTATTTTGAAACCGAACTAACTAAACTTGACAATGACAGCTTATACTTGGTTCAACAAACTTTAGAAAGTGCAGTTATCAGTACATTTTATATTACGAACAAAGTAGAAGCAACTCAAGTTTTTGAATACCAAAATAACAGAGGAAAAGAATTATCAAGATTTGAGGTTATCAAAGCCTATTTGATGCACCAAATCTATATTCAAAGTACGAATGATTTTCAGGCAAATAATGATATTGCAGATATTCAAAGAGAAATTTCACAAACATATCGTCATATTGAAGCCGTTGAAAGCTACTTTACTGAAAACGAACTTTTAGACAATTACTGCAATTTATTTTTCAATATCAACGGAAATATTGAAGCAATCAAAGAAAAACTAAACAAGGAAGAGAATAAAACAAAGTGGATAAAGTCATTTTTTGAAAACTTTGTTGACTTAACTCATAGTGCAAAAAGTATTGTAAGCAATAAAAATATATCAGAAATTACAAACCTATTTTTTGTTGGTAACGAAGCAAATTGGAAATTGGTATTATTAACAATGTTCAATAAAGGCGAAGTTTCGGGCGAAATATTTAAACAAATAGCAAAACTTCTTGAAATTCTTTGTTTTAAGCTAAAATTAGGCGATTATCGAACTGATTATCTGCCACATTATGCAAAACGATATTTCAATTCTGCCGACAGTTATAATATTGAGAATTTATACCAAGACATTAAAAGTGTAACGGAAGCAGGTTTTAAATGGTATTGGAACGATGGCGACAGATTTAAAAACATAATCATAAACTATTTTGACAACGAAAAATGGCATTACAACCGTAACACAATTAAGTTTGTATTATGGCAATATGAAAATAGTTTAAGACATAAAAATCGTTCAGGTGCGTTGTTGGACAAAGAACTTTACAACAGTTACACAATTGAACATATTAAACCACAAAATCCAACAAACGAAGAATATACAGAAGATTTTAGAAACAATTTTCTACAACTTGCAGGCAATTTAGCTTTATTGACACAAAGCCAAAACAGCAAATTTGGCAATAAGTCGTTTGAAAAAAAGAGCGAACTTTTTCAAGACACAGCATTGTCGAGCTATACAGAAATTAGAGAAAAAATTGAGTGGACAGAAATTGAAATTGCTGAAAGACATCAACGAATATCCGACTTTGCGAAGCAATATTTTGACACGACAAATTTGTAACCGAAAACAACACAGCAGGTAACAAGGGTTTTGCAATAGTGGGGCGAAACTGCAAAGTTCAACGGCAGTTCTTCGGTTCAACTTTTGTATAAATTGAAAATTTGTGCTTTGATTGCCCCACCATCGCAAAGCCCCAAACCGTTAGCTGCGATTTTATACAAATATTGTGGACAAAGAAAATAAATTAAATACTGAACTAAAAAGATTAATTTCTCAAAAACCTTTACTAGAAACTGAATATTTTCAATGTTCTGTTTTTTTTAAAGAAAATAACAAGTTCAATTATACTTTTATGACAAATTGGTGTGGAAATGATGAAACAAACCCTTTAATTGAAATTAGAGAACCATCATTGATGATACCTGATTTAGCAATTCAACTTTTTAAAGATATCAAAGAACCATTATTAGTTATAAATAACAAAAATGATTTCGGATATTTTATAAGTTTATTTGGAGGAAATGGTTTGATTACAAAAGAATTATGTGAATTATATTTATCCGAAATAATAAAACCCCAGAAAAATATTAAAACATATTATGGAGGTTATCAAAATATAGAATCAATACCAAGAAAAAAAATTAATCGAGCAGCAAATCCAAAATTAAGAATGGAAATTCTTAAACGAGATAATTTAAGATGCAAAGTTTGTGGAGCCTCGCATCAAAATAACGAACATGTTGAACTACATTTACATCACATCACCCCACATTCTAAAGGTGGATTAACAGAAGATAAAAACTTAATAACCTTATGTCATACTTGTCATAAAGGGTTAGAACCTCATTTTGATGAATCACTTTATTCACTAATTGATGTTGGATTGTTATCGGATTATACTTCTAGAAATGAGTATATTGATAGAATACGTAAGAATATCAGATTAGGGCTTCAAAGAATAAAGAATAAAAAAAACCGCAGCTAACACCGGTAACCGTTGCACAACTTTGTAATTTTTAAAAATACAGAAAATACCGACCTCGTTTTAGCCTTTTTAAGCGAGGTTTATTCTGGCAATTTCCAGGAAAATAGAATAATTAAAGAGGCTTAAATCCAAGCCATCGAACAAGTATTTTGTTGCTTATCTAACAACCAAAACCTCTTCTTGAGAAGCTGCATTTGTTGAACTAAGATATTCGGTTTTTTCGTCACAAAATTCAGGTATTTCTTCAGGTTGTAACACAGCGCCGACATCAAAACGTGTTTGTTCGCCTGAGCTTTCCCACGGCTGTTAACACGTTTCATATTGTGGTAGTTGATCAGCGTCCACAAAACAGGTTCAACCGTACTTGAACGGCGTTTAACCAGCCTGCGGTGATAAGTTTTGTGTTGCGTTAGTTTTTCATGCATTCTATCATAAAGTGGCTTGTGGATGCTTTATTCCAGCTTTTTTCCGCGTAGATATAGTTATGAATTCTGAGTATCTTCTAAAATTGAGTTGTGCAACAAGCACATTGTATTAGCAAAATGCGGGGTTTTGTGAAAGTTGAAAATTTTGTTAAAAAAATTCGCAACTGCTTTTTAATTTCACATATTTTTATTAATTTAGTTACATTGAAAAAGCATTTGCTACGTTTCGGAATTCCCAGAACTTTCAGTCCTTCGAAATCCCGCACTTCGCAAAGCCTTTTTCCGTTAGCCGTAATTGTATGAAAACAACCCTGCAAATCATAACTATATTAATTTCAAGTTTAGTTTTTTCCCAAACTAAAGAAGAAAAAATTATTTTTATTTTAAATACAAATGGAAGTATTGAAAGATATAAATCTTTCATAATTGATATGTCAATAAATCCATTAAAATATAGTTCTGATAAAAAAGACAGCTTAAAACTTGTGGAAATTGAAAGAAAATTAACAGATAAAGAAATATCAAAAAGACTTTCAAAGGCTTTTGCAGATGTTTATAATGAAAATGAAATTAATGAAATCTATAATTTTTACAACTCTACAACTGGAAAAAAACTTCTAAATTCATTTGGAAGTTTAGAAGATAAATTCAGAAATAGTTTTCAAGATGTTCAAAATGAATTAAAACCAATCTTGGACAAAACTATTGCCGAAAATAAAAGAGAATCTGAAGAAAATCGAGAAATTCCTATTCCCGTAGAAAAAGAAGATGGATTTTATTCTGTTATCAATTTTGACGGTTCGAATTCTAAATTAGAAGATTTGAATCTATCATTAAATCCCGAAATCAAAAAAAATGAAATTTTAGAAATAAAATCTTCAAAAGACCAATTGGATAGAAATATTATTAATTTGACTTTAACGAAAGATGGAGCAAAAAAATTTAAGAAACTAACTGAGAACAATATTGGAAAACCAATTGCAATAGTTTTAAATAAGATGTTGATTTCTGCACCAAGAGTTATTAATGAAATCCCAAATGGTAAAATTCAAATAAGTGGAAATTTCACTGATGAAGATATTGATAATTTTGTAAACTCTTTGAAAAAATAACAACTACGGCTAACATAGGTAACCGTTGCACAACTCTGTAATTTTTAAAAATACAGAAAATATCGACTTTGTTTTAACCTTTTCAAACGAAGTTTTGTGAAAGCTTAAAAATTCACTCAAAATAAGCAGCAACTGCTTTTAAATTCCACATTTTTTTGTAATTTAGTTCATTGAAAAAGAATCGGCGTTGTTTGGTCTTTCTTGAACTTTCAGTCCTTCGAAAGCCCGCACTTCGCCAACACTTTTTTCGTTAGCAGGAAGTTTATCCAAACTATCGTCAATAAATGAAAAAAAATAATTATTGGTTTAATTTCGATTATAACTTTATTAATCTTGACATTTATTATTTATTGGAATTTACCAATTAGTATAACGCGAAAATCGGATATTCAATTTGGTAATAAACTCATTGAAAACATTGATAATTATCAAAAAAGCCATAAACAACTTTCTAATAATGATGATTGGAAAGTTTTAAAAAGTTTAGGTTTTAAAATGGAATATTTAGGAACTAAACCAAGTTATCAAACTGATAATAATGGAACGTATGAATTAATCTATTTAGAAGGTTTTGATGGGCCTTATTTAATGTGGAATTCAGAAGAAAGAAAATGGAAAATAGATAATCCAAGCATTTATGCAAATTAAAAAAATTGAAATCTGAAAAACTAATCAATGAAATCCGAATTTGAACACGAATACAAAAGAATAAAACCAAAAGTGAATTTAACAATGAAACGTATTTATGTTATTGCGTTCAATATCTACGCTTGGTTTTGGCTATTTAGACAAATTTTTATTAGAAATTCAACAAATTTTGAAGATTATCTTCTATGGTTTTTTACAACCGCCGGAATGTATTATTTTGTTTTAGATAATAATGATATTTTTTTCAAAGATAAAGACGGTAAAAATCTTTAAGTTTCAAAAAAATCTTCCGCTAACAGTGGTAACCGTTGCACAACTCTGTAATTTTTAAAAATACAGAAAATAAATGACCTCGTTTAAGCATTTTTAAGCGAGGTTTTTAAAAGCTGAAATTTATTCAGAATAATCCGCAAATTGATTTTCATATTATTTATTTTCTTAATTTAGTTTCCATAAAAGTGGATTAATATACTGCAAATCTATTAATGATAATTTTAATAGACCAAGGGCGAAAAGCTTATATATAACAAATAGTTAGTTGCGCTCTAACGCCCAAAACCGATGAAAATAAAAGTTTATTCTCCTTCCAATACTCTACTTAAAAAATACATAGAGTGCATATATATACTCACCCATACCTCTGAAGAAAAACCCGCCAAATACATCACCTTTCCATCTATTTTTACCATTGTTTCAAGCAGTGAAAAATCAAAATCGATTACTAAAGGAAATCAATTAATCATTAAGCAATGTAATGACAATGAGATAGAAACGAATTTAGTTTCTGATTTCAACAAACCAGTACATGTCCAATATGAAGGGAAAATAAACGAAATTACCATCTATTTTAAACCTTTGGCTATTAATTCATTTTTGGAACACGAATTAAACCATTACAACAGCTCCAGCTTTTCTGATTTCTCACCCTTTGAAGATTATAGAAAAGCAATGATCGAAATTCTTTCTTTGCAAAATGACACCGAAAAAATTAAAGCAGTTGAAAGTTATTGGTTATCCAAATTGAGAGGATTTCAGCACAATTTCCTTGACACAGTTTTATCTGAAATGATGTCTGATGAAAATGACGCATTAACGATTACAGAACTATGCGAAAAAAATGCTGTTTCTCGCACTACATTGAATAAACACTTTGGCAAACATATCTGCAAAACACCATCTCAATTCAAAAAGATACTAAGATTTAGAAATGCGGTTAACAAATACGCATCAGATAAGGCAAAAAATAATTTAACAGATATCGCCTATAGCGTTGATTATTTTGATCAGTCGCATATGACACGAGAATTCAAATCTGTAACAGGCTTCTCTCCTAAGGTTTTCTTTGAAAAAACGACTGCGCTGGAAAAAAAACAAATTCATTGGCTATTTTTATAGATGGGTTTACGTTTGTACAATTTTTCGTTTGTTGATTAATGTAGTTTTGCGACTTAATCATAAAAAATATACAATGACAATCCGTCAAATCTATTTTATTACAGCAATCTTCTTCACTGCTATTTTGCTACCTATTGTGGTCCAATCACAAAATCGGGAAAGCATCGTTAATCCGATAAAGTCTCAATTAAAAATTCTTGAAAAAGAAAATAACTTAAGCGGAGTTGTTCTTATTGCAAAAGATGGTAAACCAATTTACAGAGAAACATTTGGATTTTCCAATTTGCCGGACCGTATTAAAAATAAACAGGACACGAAATTCAATTTAGCTTCTATCAACAAAATGTTTACCGCAATAGCTATTATGCAATTGGTAGAATCTGGGAAAATTTCGCTTCAGGATAAAGTAGGAAAATATCTTACAGATTATCCCAATAAAACGGTTGCCGACTCTGTGACCATTCATCAATTATTGACGCACACATCAGGAATGTTCAGTTTTTGGGAAGAATATGACAAGCTTGCAAAAGTAAACTTCAAAACAGTTCCTGATTACCTTCCGTTGTTTGTAGATAAAAAACTTGCCTTTGCTCCAGGTACTGATTTCTTGTACAGCAATTCCGGATATATGGTTATAGGATTAATTATTGAAAAATTGTCGGGGCAGAATTATTTTGATTTCGTAAAAGAACATATCTATCAACCAGCAAAAATGATTAATACGGATGCTTATGAATTGGATAATGCCGTTCCAAATTTGGCGACAGGCTACACAATGTCATTAGAAGAACCAGGACAATGGAAAAATAACACTTTTCTAAATCCCACAAAAGGAACGCCTGCTGGTGGTGGCTATTCTACAGTTGATGATTTATTGAATTTTGCTAATGCTTTACAAAACAACATTTTACTCAACAAAGAAAATACGACGCTTTCTACATCAGGTAAAGTGAAGTTCAGGGAAGGAATGTATGGTTATGGATTTGAAGAAACTATAGTCAATGGGCATCGTATTTTTGGACATACTGGCGGACACGATGGCGTTGCCAGTGAAATAATGATTTATCCAGATTTGGGTTATACTATTGTGATTCTGACCAATGGAGAAGTCGAAAATTATTGGGAAGCGAGCAATCTGATTAAAAAACAATTGGTAGGTTCATCACCATCCATTGACAACTTCTTTTACACTAAAGATATCATCAAAACCGTCACTAACAAAGGTTATGAAGCTGGTATTAAAGAAATAGAACTCAACTCAAAGAAATATTCATTAAGAGAAAATCTTATTGAAAGATATGCTTATAAGCTGTTGTTCGAAAAAAAGACCAATCAGGCAATAGATTTATTTAAGTTAAATCTTCACTTTTTTCCCAACTCAAATAATGGTTATTATTACATCAGTGAGGCATACCGGATTTCTGGTCAAAAAAAACAAGCTCTAGAATATCTAAAGCTCTACCTTGAGAAAGATCCAGAAGACAATGATGCTCAGTTAAAATATAAATTGCTAACAAAATAACTTTTGCTAATACTTATAGCTGTTGCACAACTTAAAATTTTGTAAAAACATTAAATTTATTTTCTTTTTATTTAGTTTCTCAACTCTATATTTTTCTTAATTTTATTCATAAAAAAGAATGTTAATTAGCAGTAAATTGTAATATGAAAATAGATACAGAAAGATTAATTATTAGAGATTTTGAAGATAAAGATGCAGAAGGACTACTGCAATATCTCGCTAATCCAATGGTGAATTGCTTTATAAGTGAAAAAGTAAATTCTATTGAGGAGGCCCTTGAAACTATTAGAACTAGAAAAAAAGATACCGAAAACTCTAAGGAATCTTACGCCGTATGCATAAAAGAGTCTGATATTATTATTGGAGATGTTTTTGCACACAAAGAAGATCTAGACACCTATAGTATTGGCTGGAATTTTAATCCCAATTTTGGAGGTAAAGGTTATGCCACAGAAGCTGCAGAAGCCTTATTAAAATATTTATTTGAGAAAGATGCACGCAGAATTTACGCATACACCGAGGATGATAATATTTCTTCTCAGAAATTATGTAAACGCATAGGGATGAGAGAAGAAGGATTATTTATAGATTTTATATCATTTGTCAATAATCCTGATGGCACTCCCAATTTTGAAAACACATATCAATTTGCAATCTTAAAGAAAGAATGGTCAACTAGCTAACTCACTAATAAAATTGGTTACTCATAATGCAGTATTTCTTAAAATATCAAAATCTCTATTAATTAAAAAAACATTAAGGATAATTGTATAGCAAAATCCAAAAGATATCTTGTAAGTTTAATTTTTCGTAATACATCAGAAATTATTCATCTTTTAAAATAATTTTATTAATTTGGTTGACGTTAAAAACAACTAGTATGAAAAAACTTAATTTTATAAAGACAAGCCTTATTGTAACCACATTATTCTGTTTCCATTCTTGTCAAATTGCCATAACTCCCAAAATGGTTAATCAAACTTTGCCTACTTTGACAAAATCAAAACTAATAATGCCAACAGATATTAATGAATATCTAGACTCTAATAAATGCAAGTACATAACGAAAGATAGAAATTACGTTACTCCAGCAGGATTAACCTCAAAAAGTGATCTGAAAATTGGAGCAAAAGGAATTGATGAATGGGTTGAGCTTGATAAAGGCAATGCTTATGTACTTACCAATTACAAATGGGTAACTGTTGATAACTCAGGTTTAACACAATTATATTTAGATTTTGACACTGTAATCTGCAAAGAATAGATTTCAAAATGAATCCAGATAACTGAAAAGCTTAAAAGTTCTCCCTAGTTTCGGCTAATTATTTCAAAAATTGATGCCTAATCTTGCTCGCCCACATAATTACCGATATCTTCGTAAAAAGATAGAAGAAGTATGAAGACATTATATCCAATTCTTTTGATAACAATTGCTTTACTACTGGTTGGATGTAAGCAAGACAAAACAGCAGAGATTAGCACTGACGGAGGCAACAATAAGACCATCACTTTTGCTGATTTCAAAAAGATAAAAGGCGTAGAGAACGTACAAGAAGTACCCTATCAATTATTTAGCAAGCTAGATTCTGTACAATTTTTTGTGGCACCAGACAAAAGTGCTGCACACATGAAGGTGGCTTTCAACAAACTTCACAACTACTATGGTTTCGAGGAATTTGATGATTTTTATGCCATTCATTACAGTATCGAAAATAACATTTCTAATAGTATTGAAGCTTTTGTTCTAAAATCAGAATTCACAGCGTCATTTGATTTAACTCTAAAAGGCGTCGATCTCTACGAAATCAGAAGCAGCAATTACAAAGATTCTAACGATACCAAAAATAAATCTTTTGCTAAATATGGAACAATCACGGAGGTGTCAGAACAAGAATTTACAAACGCATCAACAAAACGCATAGATGAAGTTTTAGTAAAAAATCCTCTTGTAAAACTGAATGATAACAACTGGATTTACACAGGAAGCAATCCAGAAGAAGTCATCACACAATATCAAAATGTCTCTACGGAAGACGGACTATTGAATAATGACTACATGGGACGCTCTGCCTATCTAGATTTGGAGGTTTTCAAAGAGCACAATACGGAAATAAATGACAGTTACTATACATTTTATGATGTGAAATCAAAGAGTAGTTTTGAACTCTTCACCGCAGGATTTCCACAGATTCTACCCTCAAAAAGCAGGGTGTCTGCCATCAATACTAACTATGATGTAGGAAGTGATTTTCTTGTCAGTAAATACGTGCCACACTCCAAAAATCAAGTCAATCTGTTATACGTTAATTTTACACAATTTAAAGTCGGAAACGAGATGAAGGCTTTTTGGGCGGACAATGACACTTTTTATGCAGAAGTTTATCCAGTTAATTCAGCGGTGGTAAATGGTAAAAAACAAAAAGCAGCTTTTATAAAAATTCAGTTGAAATCAAATTTATTTTAATAACCATTATCTATAGGTTTTCTCTAGCATTTTCGAAAAGTCATGGCTATTGATGGTTGAAAACTGATATTTATATTTTTGGGGGAAAATTAAAAGTTTGCTCGACAATAAGTTTTGGGTTGTCTATTGATGTTACATTATTTCGGTTTTCGTACAGTTCAATTTTTATTAATTTGACGCCTTTCGGTATCTTGTAAGATTCGATTTTTGTGTAGTTGTATCAAATTAATAACATTAAAATCATGATTTTATTTGTCTAAAAAGTTTTATAAAAAAAACAAAATGACATAAATTATCTCGGGTACATTGTAAAAATTTAGGCAAATAATTTTTATCAGTTTTTCAATTAAGTGATGATTAAACTGAATTATACAAAAATATTGGAAAAATATATCGCTAAATCTTCAACCAAAACAAATACCCTATGTTAAACATAACTAATTGATAATCCGTAAATAAAAAAATATTATTATCAAATTAGAAAAGAAAAGAATTTAAAAAAACAAAATAGCTAAAAAAATGTTTTCTTAGTTCGTTCATTATACTTACTTTTGCGCGCTGTTAATAGAAAAAACATCAAGACAAATTTGCAATATTTTATTATACATTTTTTTTAAATTGATATATAAAATTATCATTTTTTTTTAAACTGTTATTCTTTTGCAACGACACAAATCCAAAAAAAAAATCTTATAGATTAAAACAATGAATAAACTACTTTTCATTTTAAGCAGTGTTATCTTATCTGCGCAATCCAATAATGTAGGAATTAATACAATCACACCAAGAGTAACATTGGATATTAAAGGAGATTATTATTCTGACAAAATTATTGTACCTAATATTAATGCAATTCCCGCAGAAGCAAAAGACAGATATAACCTTCTAGCATACAATATTACCGATAATAGTATAAAAGTGATAGATCCTACATTGGAAAATACACCAGGTATTGCTAGCATCGTTACTTATAAATTAGAAAATGTAAGAGGAGACTATGTACTCGATTTTAATACATTACTTAATGCTAATGATTATGCTTTGGTAGTTTTATCCGGATATTTCGATACGGATGTAGAACCATCTAATAATTCAGGACCAAGAATTGCCTTGCCTTCATTTGGTGCAAAAAACACTAACGGAACTTGGCGTCTTTATGCTGATTATCCTGGATTGAATGCTATTAAGGATAACAAGAACAATATAATTAATGGAGCTTGGACTATCATGTGTGCAGTATATCCCAAAACCTATGTTAAAATATTCCAGGAGCAAGAAATAGATATGAATCAAATAAGTACGGGTACTGCAACCAATGCAATTTTAAATTAATATAACATAAAAATGAAAACGTATATATTTTTATTATTACCTATATTTAGTTTTTCTCAAAATGTAGGAATAGGTACAGCAAATCCAAAAGAATCCTTAGAAGTTATTGGTAGTGTGGGTATTGCAAAAGAAACTTATACAGCAGACAATACATATAGTAATAATACCGCTGGTTTTTCTGTTGTATCTAGAGATCCCCAATCAAGTATTATAAATGGTCAACTATACAAGCAAGAAACACTGTATGCTCCTATTGTAATTCAACCTTATAGTGTAGAGAATATTTACCAAGATGATCTTAACGATCTTAATTTACAAATCCCTACCGATAAATATTTTGTAGCGATTACTAATTTCCAGGCAATCCCCTCTACATCTAATGCAGCAGAACCTAATAATGGTCTTTTTGCTACAAATAACAATAAAGGACATTTTGAGATCAAAGTTACCTCTGAAGGTGGTATGTGGCATGCTAAAATAGGCTACCCTACACTTAATACGCGCTACACATCTAATCGTTATACTTATAAATTTGACATTGTTCTTTTCTCTAAAAGATTTTATAAAGATTTAGGAGAAATCAAATTTAATTTAGGAGGTAGTAACACTGGACAAGCTTCTTCTACACCACCTGGAATCTAAAAAAAAATTATGAAAAAAACACTTCAAATAATTGCATTAGGCTGTATACAATCACTTTATTCTCAAGTAGGCATCAATACAACCGATCCCAAAAGGATTCTTGACGTAAAGGGTAATATGAATATTTCTGAAAACTTACACCTCGAAAATCCAGGTGTATACACAGGGACATCTATTAATTCTTATCTTATTGTAAAAGATAATAGTGACAATACTCTTAAAAAATATGTTCCTGCCACATCCAGTTACAGCGCTATCAATAGCGTCGTATACTTCTTTAATAATGGTAGCCTAGATGGCGTGTCTAATTATGATACAAAAATTTCTGCGGATAAATATTATGTATCTATAGGAGGCTATATTGTGTGGGGAACTAATAGCCACCCTACAGTAAGATTAGAAGGAAATAATAATGATATTCCTCTTTATAATGCAAGAGCATTTGTAGAAAATGGAACATGGAGATTAGTCTTCCTACCCAATAATGATCGTAAATTTGTTATAAATGATACAACGGGAAAAACAACAACAGAAATTCGTGTTAACGTTACGGTATACAGAAAGAATTTGCTATCAATTATTAATAATCCCATTATTGTTGACATGAAGGGCGATGTTTCTGGCAAAGCAACTGCTACTAAGCCAGATAATAGTTAAGTCATTTTATTAAATAAAAGCTTTGCTAAAATTCTAATAAATATGGCAAAGTTTAATTCTCTTATAAATTAAAAATTCATTCAATATAGCTTTATTGAATGAATTTTTAGTTAGTATCAGATGAACATTTAAAATCTTAAACCATTAGAGAAATTAAATATGCTTTTTCAAAAAGGCTAAACTTCCAAGTGCCAGCTCTTCTGCATCGTAAGGCGATTTTTGCCAAAGAGAAACCATCTGCTGCATCCCGGGAATTGAAGATGAAAAATTCTCCAAAACCAAATTTCCTTCAAAATTGATTTCCTTCAAAGCTTTGAAAAGTTCTGCCCAATTAACGGTTCCCTCGCCCAACATCCCGCGGTGAGATTCTGTAATATGAACATGTTTTAATTTCTTACTCGCAAGTATAATCGGATCATAAAAATTAGCTTCTTCAATGTTCATGTGAAATGTATCGAGGTGCAATAATAGATTGTCTTTGCCCGTTTTTTCTATCAAATCCAAAACATTTTTTGCCGTGTTACAAACATAAGATTCATAGCGGTTGATGGGTTCTATACCGATATTAACACCTTTTTCTTTGGCATAATCTGCAACATTGCTCCAAACTTCTGCAATGGTTTCGGCTTCATTTTCGGTTAATGGATTTCCTGAGAAAACACCAATGCCACCATGCAAAACGCCACCTAGAAAATCAGTTTCAAGCTCCGAGGTTTTGTCGATAGCTTGTTTAATTAGTTTTTCTGCAACCTGCGGATGAAAAGCAATGTGCGCTTCTTTTGGAAGATTAAGAGAGCATACGACATCCAGATTATTATCGTTTAATTGTTGTTTTACTTCTTTAGAATTAAATTCCATAGATGTTGGCAAGAGGATTTCAATCAAATCAAAACCCGCATTTGCTGTTTTTTCTATCGCATATTTACCTGCTTCTGGCGTCCAAACCGGAGTAATCCAGGATAAGAGAGAAGCTCCTAATTTTACGTTCATTTTCTTTAATTTTTTATGTTGTTAAAAAACCCACCATTCTGTTCTCACGCCAAAATAAGTCCCGAATCTCTTTGCTCCAGATTGCTGTAAAAAAGGCGAATAAAGACTATTCATTGCCTGATTATTATATCGTGAAACCTCTGCAATCAATCTAATATGTGGTCTTGCCCAGACACTTCTTTCTGCTGTCGGAACGATGGTTGGCGCCAAAACTAATTTTGTCATAGAAGCTGCATCTTGATTACCATTTTTTCTGGTTGCAAAATGTAATTCTGACAAAATATGAAACCAATTATTGACATAATACGTCGCTCTTACACCTGTATTAAATTCGGATTTTTTATTAAAAATCTCTCGATTGTAATAATCAATTGCTTTATTATTGCTGTCTGATCCTCCTTTGCTCATCGTAAAAACAGCATAGGCATTGGCAGACCATTTATTGGAAAGATTGAGCAAAATATGTTCTACTGCGGTGAGAGAATAAGCCCCTTTATACGTTTTATTAACCTCATCTGGAGCACCATAAGTTCTCCATGTTTGGGTATTTCCGCTGTCGCCACCATTGGCAATTCCGCTGCCGTATCTTACAGAAATCTGATTAAATGAACCCGGAATTTTCGTTTTCAAATTGGTGTTTAATTTAGCTCCCAAAACCCAACCGTGATCTGCAGGATACTGCTCTATAGAATTTTTTCCTGATTTATCCAAGTTATGGAATTCGGCAAGAACTTTAAATTTATGATTAATATTTTTAAAAGGAATAGTCTGTTCTAAAATAAAAACTTCACGTTGTCTGTAGATCAGACTCTTTGTTCCGCTAATGATATTGGTATAAGAATAAGGCGTAGAATTACTTGCCGCCGTATCTATCGCAGCAGGGAAAAACATAGAAAATCTAGTGTTTTTGTGTCGCACTCCCCAACCAGTTGCAGAATGATCATCAAAGTAAAAATAATCTGCAATATGGATATCATCATACCTCAACCATCGTGATCCAGCCCAAACGTCCCAATCACTTCCCATAATATTTTTAGCTTCTACAAAGGCTTCAGGCAAGGCGATAATCATTCCTTGATTTGATTTTGAATCTACATTGCCCAAAAATGTTCCGCCAGAGTAGAAACTTAACCTTGCTTGCATATCAATTTTTGTTGCTTTTACACTATCATTATTAATAACAGGAGTAAAGTGAAAAGCTGGTAAAAATTCCACATAATCGCCCTGATCCATACGACCTCCTAACGAACCTTGATTATTAAGATTCAGTTGTCTTCCTGTTTTCCCATCGGCATTCGGAGAATATCCAGCACCAATTCTGCCCGTTGTCCCAAAGGAAAAATCCTTATTGGTAACTGTAATCTGAGCCTGAGCTACCTGGCTAATGATTAATAGAAACCAAAAACTATATTTTACAACCTTGTTATTCATCTATTTAAGAGTCTTTGGTTTGTAATATTTTACAGCGAACAAAAGAATAAAAACATAACAAATAATAGGAAGCAAGTAAGCGTGTGCAATATCGTGCTCAGCAATTTTCCCCATTAAAGGTGGAAATACTGCGCCACCAAACATCGCCATTACCAAGAATGAAGAAGCTTGTGGAACTTTGGTACCTAATCTCTTCAATCCAAGACTGAAAATTGTTGGGTACATAACACTTAAGAACAAGTTAAGTAATATCAAACTGATAAAAGAAACCCAACCAAAACTTTGAGAAATAATCAAACAAAGTACAATATTGCAAATCGTAAATATAGTCAAGAGTTTATTAGGAGCGATAAATTTCATTAAGAAAGTTCCTACAAAACGACCAATCATCATCATTGCCATACTTAGTGAAAAGTAATAAGACGCCTGAATCTCTGGAAGATGCATTTTCTCAACACCATAATTGATAAAATAAGCCCAAGTCCCGCCCTGCGCAGCAATATTGAAAAACTGAGCAATCACAGCCCAGATAAAATGTCTCTGTTTGTAAAGTGGTGCGTGCGGATCAGAAATCGAAGCTTCTGCGCCATTATCGTTCTCAGAAATCTGAATATCTTCTGCATGAGGGTCCTTTAAACTAGGAACTTTGATAAAAGAAAAAACAATAGTAATCGTCAAAATCACCACGCCAATCCAAGTGTAAAGATCTTTGACAGAATCCAATGAATTATCATCCAAACCAGACTTACCAAAGATAAAAAAACCTCCCAAGAGCGGTCCAATAATCGCTCCCAAACCATTGAAAGACTGTGCAAAATTTACTCTTTGATCACTGGTTTTTTCATTTCCCAATGCTGCTACAAAAGG
Source organism: Chryseobacterium electrogenes (assembly GCF_053553015.1). Lineage (NCBI taxonomy): Bacteria > Pseudomonadati > Bacteroidota > Flavobacteriia > Flavobacteriales > Weeksellaceae > Chryseobacterium > Chryseobacterium electrogenes. Next base: position 1,138,551 of record NZ_JBNPPB010000002.1, read on the forward strand.
ATGCGCTACCGTTTCTAAAGTCGCCATTCCCATTGCCAAAACAAATAAAGCCACACGGAAAAATCCAAAAGACATCTGATTTGCCGCAGGAATAAAAAGGAAAGAACCCAAAGCAAAAAGAACCAATCCCAGGATGACGCCTTTTTTGTAGCCAAATTTTTTCATAAAATAACCAGCCGGAATTCCCATCAATGCGTAAGCACCAAAAATAGATAGCTGTACCAATCCTGACTCTGATTTGGAAATCTTCAAGACATTTTGAAAATGCTTGTTCAACACATCGCCCATCGTAAGTGCGATCGCCCAAAAGAAAAATAACGAAATCACAAATGCCAATACGACAATGTATTTCTTTTCTGTAAATTTTGCAGTATTCATAAGCTTATTTTAAATAGTTTGACCGTAATGTTCTTCTCTAAAAGATTTGAATTCTTCATAAGTGTAATCTGGACAAGCTCCTGATTTTGAAGTGATAAATGCGCCCAAAGACACCGCTTGTTTCATGATTTCTTCAGGAGATTTTCCTTGGATTCTTTTTGATAAAAAGCCTGCCAGAAAAGAATCTCCACTACCCACCGTATCTTTTACTTCAATCTCAACAGCAGAAAAAGTGTAATTTTTGTCTCCTACAAAGTATCTTGCGCCTTTGCTACCTTTAGTAAGGACAACCTCGTTAAGATCAAAATATTTCTGAATATGCTTAACACTAGTATCTTCATCCACATAATCTTCACCAAGAAACTCAATAATCGTTCTCAATTCTGCTTTGTTCATTTTAACCAAATGTGCTTTATGCAATAAGGTTTTAATCAAATCAAAATCGATAAAAGGCGGACGAAAATTAACATCAAAAACCCTGAATTTAGATAACTCTATCAACTCTAGAAGTGTATTTTTTGATTTTTCGTTGCGGGCAATCAAACTTCCAAAAACAAATGCTTCAGAATTTTTTATTAATTCTTTGTGCTCTTGCGTAATCTCGATATGATCCCAAGCTACGTCGTTGATAATATCATAATGTGCTTCTCCGTTCTCATCAAACGTTGCAAGAACAGTTCCTGTCGATTTCTCAACATCAGTCTGAATATGTTCTGTAGAAATATCCCAATTTTTAATCTGCCCTAACAATTGATTACCAAGATCATCGTTTCCGATTTTGCTAATCATTTTAACTTCAAGTCCCATTTTATCTAAGTTATAAGCTACATTGAAGGGTGCTCCACCAGCTCTAGTCCCAGTAGGAAAAATATCCCAAAGGACTTCTCCGAAACATACGGCGTAAGATTTATTTTTATTTATATTCATTGGTTAAACGTTTAAGTTAATTAATAAAAAAATTATATTATAGACTTTTTAACAATCAATTCTGCAGAAAGCGTTATTTTCTTAGCCGTAGAACTGTATTGATTAATTTGCGTATCCAAAAGATTGATAGCTTCTTCTGCCATTTCTTCTAGAGGTTGTTTGATATAAGAAACATCTGAAGGAAATAATTTATATGCTTCTGTCTCATCAAAAGCGAGAACAGAAACCTGCTCCGGAACTTTTATATTATTTTTAATTAAATACTCAAGACCGGCAACTGCAAGTTTATTACTAGAAAAATAAACTGCTGTATTCTTTGGATTTTCACCCAAAACCTGTGTTAATTTAGTTTGGACATCTTGGGTGATATTATCCAAATCAACCAAAATATTATGGCTAACAAGCTCTTTTTCAGAATCAAAAATACTTGCGTCAAAACCAGATTTTCTATCTAGAAGATGAGGCAATTTTGTATCGTAACCTATATAGATAACCTGATCAAAGCCTTTGGATATGAGATACGAGGTTGTTTCTTCTGCAATTTCTCTATTATTAATGATAACACCTGGAATGTTGATTCCTTTCAGATATCTATCTATAGTAACAACAGGGTAATTTCTGCTTATTAATTTTGACAAAATAACTTCTGATCCTGCAACAGGAGCCACAATCATCCCGTCAACTTGTTGTTGAGAAAAAAGGTCAATTAGTCTTTCAAATTTTGTAGCATTTTCATCAGAACTTCCAATAATCAAGGTATAACCAAGTTTCAATGCTTTATCCTCCAGATGTCTTGCAATACTAGAATAAAAATCATTAGAAATATCTGCTACAATGAGCCCTAATAATTTACTTTTGTTATTCTGAAGGCTTCTGGCTATTCTGTTTGGGACATAGTTAATCGTTTCAGCAATTTCTAAAATTTTTTTCTTAGTCTCCTCTCCTATTCTTTGTCCCTCTTTTTTATTAAGAACATATGAAACCGTTGCCACGGAAACTCCGGCAATTTTAGCAATATCTTTAATGGATGCACGTTTCATTGTTCTGATTTACAGTGCAAAGTATTTAATAATAAATTAAAAAAACAATAGTCATATTTTTTTGGTCAATTCAGAAAAAAGTGTAATTTGGCAAATTTTAATTTTCAAAAAAAATAAAACATAATACACTAAAATACAATACATTAACAAAAACAAGCTTTATGCCACATTAATTAATTGTTACCAAATACCATTGTAAAGTTAAATTATGGTTAAACGTTTAATTACAATTATTTTTAATAATTGTAATGATGTATTTTATATGAAATAATACGATATTGATTTTTCTTTTTATTTAAAGTTTATCTAATACTGTTCTTACGGATTACAAATTGAATTAAATATTTTTTAAGCTTAATAAATAATAGCCTAAAATCAGAATTTAGGCTATTAGTATGTATAAAGTTTAATTAAAAAATCATTATTTAATGGTATTCATCTTTCAATGTGGCAATCGATCCTTAAAATAGCCATAAACCCAAGTCCCGGCAATAGCACTCAGCAGCGTCACCACAACCACAGTTGCACCCGTGCCAATTTGTGCAAATAGCGGTCCAGGGCAAGCGCCTGTAATAGCCCATCCAAAACCGAAAATCAATCCGCCGTAAATTTGACCTTTGTTAAATTTTTTAGGGTGAAATTCTATCTTTTCACCGTTGATGGTTTTGACATCAAACTTCTTTATCAGCCACACCGAAATCATTCCCACCAAAATAGCGCTGCCAATGATGCCGTACATGTGGAACGACTGCATACGGAACATCTCTTGTATCCGAAACCAGCTCACCACCTCCGATTTTACAAATACAATCCCAAATAAGATGCCTACAAAAAGGAATTTCAAATTGCTGTACCATCCCTTTTGTGATTGTTTTTCTTGGATGTATGATCTATCAGATTCACAATTTTGAGTATTATTTTTTATATCTTTTTTCATTTTTGTTTTGTTAAAGTGAAAGTATAAAAGGTAAAATTAAATTGGCCATAACAAAACCGCCAATCATAAAACAGATTGTCGCCACCAGAGATGGCCATTGCAAGTTGGATAGTCCCATAATGGCATGTCCACTTGTGCAACCACCGGCATAGCGCGTACCAAAGCCCACCATAAAACCGCCTATAACCATAATCACAAATCCCCTTAAAGTCAATAAAGATGACCAATTCATAAGATCTTCCGGAACCAAATTGTTATAATTATTAATACCATAACCTGCCAGTTCTGTAGCCAATTTCAGATTGATGACAATCGGTTCTGGGTTAGAAAGAAGATTTGCTGCAATAGCACCACCCAAAAAGATTCCGAATACGAAGAACAGATTCCACATTTCTTTTTTCCAATCATATTTGAAAAACGAAATATTGGCAGGCAAGCAAGCTGCACAAATATGCCGCAACGAGGAACTGATGCCAAAGGATTTGTTCCCCAAAATTAGTAAGGCAGGAACAATCAAGCCAATCAAAGGGCCGGCAACATACCACGGCCATGGTTCTTTTATAATCTCTATCATAGTTTTTATTTTAATGAAAATTAATTAACCAATTTGCTTTGACAAACAAAATCTGTTTTCGGAATGTCAGTTTCTGCAATGGCTGTGAAACCACCTTCGATCTCAGAAAAATTTCTGTAACCTCTGGCTTGTAAGATACTTGCCGCCATCATACTGCGGTAACCGCCAGCGCAATGCAGATAAAAATGTGCTTGAGGATGGATATCATTAATCCAATCATTAATGTAAGCCAACGGCCTGCTGTAGGCGTCTTCCACATGTTCGGCATTGTACTCACTTTCTTTGCGGACATCAATAATCATAGTTTCACTCGTTTTACATTCTTTAGCAAATTGTTCTGCCGAGATGCGATTGATTTTATCTGTTTCTTTTCCTGCGAGTTCCCACGCTTCCATACCACCTTCCAGATATCCCAAAATATGATCGAAACCCACACGACTCAATCGGGTTATCGCTTCTTGTGCCTCTCCCCGATCTGTAACCAGAAGAATCGCTTGCTTTACATCTACTAGCAAAGCGCCTACCCACGGTGCAAAATCACCATCTAAACCAATGTTGATAGATTGCGGGATGAAAACTTTTGCAAAATCTATATTACTTCTGGTATCCAAAATTAAAGCACCAGAAGTTTCTGCTGCAGCTTCGAAATCTTGGGGAGAAAGTGCTGACATAGCTTGCGAAAGTACCTCATCAAAACTGTTGTAGCCCTTTTTGTTCATCGTGACATTCATCCCGAAGTAAGCTGGTGGAGGTAGCAATCCATCTGTAACGGCTTTTATAAAAGCGTCTTTATTAGGTTGATTCAGTGCATAATTCACTTTTTTTTGATTGCCCAAAGTGTCGACCGTTTCCTTCATCATATTCTTCCCACAAGCCGAGCCAGCGCCATGTGCGGGATAAACAACAACCTCATCTGGTAACGGCAAAATCTTGAGGTACAAGCTATCATAAAGCATTCCCGCCAAATCTTCCTGCGTAAGTTGAGCCGATTTCTGAGCCAAATCTGGTCTGCCAACATCGCCTAAAAATAAAGTATCACCGCTGAACAATGCTGTTTCCTTTCCGTTTTCATCAATTAACAAAAAGCAAGAACTTTCTGTGGTATGTCCCGGCGTGTGAAGGACTTTAATTGTCACATTTCCTAACGTAAATATCTGATTATCTTTTGCTACAATGGCTTCAAAGTCCGGATTTGCTTTTGTACCATAGACAATAGGAGCGCCTGTTTTTCTGCTCAAATCCAAATGACCACTCACAAAATCTGCGTGAAAATGGGTTTCAAAAATGTATTTCAGTTTTACATGATCTTTCTGTAATCGATCGATGTAAGGTTGCGTTTCTCTCAATGGATCTATGATCGCCGCCTCGCCATTGGATGTGATGTAATAAGCACCTTGCGCCAAACATCCTGTATAAATCTGCTCTATTTTCATGATTTAAAATTTAATAGTGCAAATTTCGGAAGTTGATTTTTGCTGTGCAGTTACTTTTGTTACACAAGAAAATAATTAGGCTTCGAGATATTCCATTTTGTAGTTGCCAATGTGTTTCTGACTCTCTGCAATGCTTTTCTGGTGTTTAAAATAGTTGAAAATTCCGGCTAATAATATGATTGCAGAAATAATGATAAACACAATCTCTATAAGATTTCCAAATCGGGTGCTTGTAAGATTTTTGATGCTGATACCGGCCACCAAAAAGTACATTGAAGTACGTAAAAATGCCAAAAAAGAACTTTGGTTTGCCAAAATAGTACGCTGCAATGCCAATTTCTCGCGCAGAATGAGGTCTTTATTCATTTATAAATTATTTTCAGCAAAATTAAAAACCTTTCAAAAAACAATGTGCAACTTAGGTTACACAAGCGTAATTTTGTTTCTGCCAAGCGATACAGTTCCGTTTTCTTCCAACTGTTTCAGCAAACGGGAAACCACTACTCTAGCCGTCCCAAGCTCATTAGCCAGCTGTTCATGTGTGATATTTAAAGTTTTGTTTCCTGTGAGTTCTGCTTTTTTATTTAGCAAAGTCAAAATCCGCTCATCCACTTTTTTGAAGGCAATAGCATTCACAATATCCAGCAATTCTTCAAATCGCCTATGATACAATCGGAAAATATAATCCAGCCATTCCGGATATTCTTTGATGAACAATGAAACCTTGTCCACCGGTAAAAACAGAATCTCTGCATCCTCTTCTACCTCGGCTTTTACTTTGCTCGTCTCATTGTGCAAACCGCCTAAAAAAGACATGATGCAACTCTCGCCAGCTTTGATGTAATACAGCAGAATCTCCCGCCCATCCTCTTCTGTGCGGATCACTTTGAGCGTTCCTTTCGTCACAATTGGGATGGCGCGAACACTGGCATTCTCGTCCAGAATAATACTTCCGGCGTCATAATTCTTCTGCTGGCTATATTGATAAAGCTTATCTACCAACTCTGGCGACGACTGAAATTCTGAAATCTGTTGCAAGTTTTCCATCGTGCAAAGCTAAAGATTTGTTTTGGTGATTTTAAAGTTATTTTATTTTATCAATAATATTATTAATGGTTTTTGCAATTCGGTCAGCTTTTGTCTGGTCAGTTTTTGCTGAAATTTTTCAAGAATATAAATTTTGTCAACCAATGGGATTTGTTTTGTCATCGTTTATCCGATTAAGTACCAAAAATCAAGTTCCATACTTTCTTTATCGGCAAGATTTAGTAATTCCAGACCATAAGGATTATCAAAATAGCCGAAACAAATCTGCTTCGTTTTCGCTAGTGTTTTCCCAAAAGTCACTTCTGAAAATTGGTTTTCATTCAAAATTCCGATAAAATGCGCCTGAGTATTTTCAAAAGTATCTAAATATTCATTTTCTATCTTCTCGGAAACTGATAACAGTTGGTCTGAATCTTTAATATCATTTAAAGAAAATGTGCCCTTTTCAATACAAGAAAACTCTTTTGGAATCTGAAAATTATCTTTTTGTATCTCGTGATATTCGATTTTTACGGTTTTCGTATCAACCATTTCAAAAAAACTTTGAACTTCTGGAAGATGACCTAAATTCTTACCTAAATCTTTCAAAACGTCGATAGAATCGGCAAAGAGAACGTTTGCATAGTCATTATTATAACTCCTGACCAGGCAATGAAAAATGATGCCCTTTTGTTGTACTAAGACGGTTTCAAATTTCAGAACGGCGAACAAAAGTTCGTTATCGGTTACGTTTTCTCTTTTTTTGAAACTCGTAAATTCCATAGCTTTCGCCAAATTATTGTTGAATCTGATCATACTTTTTTTCAGTTTTAAATTAATACTGATGCAAAAATAGATCAGGCAAAAGACAGCCTTATGTCAAGGGTCATCAACATTTTTTCTTGACGAGATCAATATATTCTTCGAAAGTGATTTGATGTGGTTCAAAAGTCTGATTCTGTACTGATAAACTCTCGATACGATCAAGTCGAAAAGCTCTGTAATCGTTTCTCAATCTGCAAAGTGCTATCAAAAGCCAATTTTCTTGCGTTGTATAAATTGCAAAAGGTTCCACGATTCTTTCTGTCGTTTGATTATTTTCAGGCGAAAAATATGTAATCTTAACCAAATTATAATTGGTCAAAGCCAACTGAAGAATTGACAAATTGTTACTTGTGCGATTGCTTTCAATATTTTGTCCAGATAAAATTCTGCTCGATAGCAAATTGGCTTTATCTTTTGTATTGCTTCTTAAAACCGCTTTTATTTTGTTAACTGCGTCTGTGTAGTCTTTTACGAAAGAAGCATCCTTGTTTTTCAGAATCAATTGTTCTGCCGTTATCAGGGCATTGGCCTCACTTTCTGTAAACATCACAGGTGGAATTTTGTAACCATCCATCAACGTGTAGCCTTTTCCTTCCTCTGTAATAATGGGGACGCCAGCTTCTTCTAATGCACGAATATCACGATAAATTGTTCTTTTACTAACCGAAAATTGATTTGCCAAATTCTGAGCTATCAACAAGTTTTTTGTCTGCAATTGGGTCAATATAGCTGTCAGTCTAGAAACTCGTTTAATATCGCTATTTTGCATAAATTATTCGTTTTTATTTTGGATCAAATTTACAAAAACAATGATTCTAGCTAGCTTAAAAAAAAGTGAAACCTATATTGAGCATACATAATATATTCTTTTAGGAAACGATGTATAAGAAATTCTTTTGCTTTTTCCAGATCAGATTACTGACGGTAAAAAACACGATAAAGATTGAACAATTCTGCTGTTTCGTCTAAATTTTCTAAATCTGGCTTTTTAAATTTTGTAATCCATAATTGATTTTTTTTAATGATGGGTCAAAAGTATTAATCTATTGGATTATATTTATCATCCAGTTTCAACATAATAAATAGTCCAGAAAACTATAAGATGTATTTACCTAACAATGACCTGCAACTAAGCAAGCTACACATCGACAAAATGTGGGCATTATTTATAGGACAATTTAACGATAATGTAATGCATCGTCATTATGCTTTGCAAATCAGCATAACTATCAATGGTTACTTTATGGTAACCGATGCAGCTAATAACGACAAGTCTTATACCCAATGTTTTATTAATAGTAATGTTCCTCATCAATTCCGAAGTAATGAGACGTGTCTGATTATTCTCATTAATCCTTTGAGCACATTAGGACATCAATTGTTTAAAAAATACAATCACAATGAGATCATAAATCCTGGTGAAGACCTCCATCAACTTTCTATTTTTCTTTCTGATTACTTAAAGCAAAACTGTAATTTTCATGAACTAATAGACAATACAAAAAAATATCTAGAACAGTTAAAATGCACCTGCGAATCTGAAAATCATTTTTCAGATGAAAGAATCTACCGTACAATCCAATATCTGGAGCAGAATTTTGATCGTATTATTTCTTTAGAAGAAATGTCCAAATTCTGTCACCTTTCTCAGACTCGGTTTTTGCATCTATTTAAAGAAAAAACTAATCTCAATTTCCGTCGCTATCAACTCTGGAATAAGCTCATTAAATCCTTACCTTACATAAAAACGCAATCCATTACCGAAACGGCACATCAATTTGGCTTTACTGATAGCTCGCATTATACAAGAACTTTTAAGGAAACTTTTGGACTTTCTCCAAAGATTTTGAAGTTGTTAAAATAGCCAGTTTGTACAAGTTTTTCAAAACAGAAACCCGCAACTTTGTTCCATTAAAAAAAGAAATAATGAACAATTATCTTAAAGAAACAAGAATTCTTGATTATAAGCATCCTACATTACAAACATTGATCGAAGAAAAACAATGGCGTCATTTAGAACCTATCGATCAGATAAAAGCCATTTACAATTTTGTAAGAGATGAGATTAGATTCGGTTATAATATTGCAGATAACATAGCCGCTTCTGCCATACTAAAAGACGGATATGGACAATGTAATACAAAAGCAACTTTACTCATGGCGCTATTGCGAGCTGTAGAAATACCAAATCGCATCCATGGTTTCACGATTGACAAAGCCTTACAAAAAGGAGCTATTACGGGGATTTGGTATACATTATCACCTAAAAATATTCTGCACAGTTGGGTCGAAATTTATGTTGATGGTAATTGGTTCTCCTTAGAAGGCGTCATATTGGATAAGCCTTATCTGACCAAGTTACAGGAAAAATTTAAGGATTGTACAACAACATTTTGTGGCTACGGTGCCTTTACAGATAACTTTATCAATCCCGTGATAGATTGGGATCTCAACAATACTTTCATCCAGGATAAAGGCATTAATCAGGACTTTGGGTTATTTGATACACCTGATGATTTTTACGCTAAGCATCAACAAAAATTAAATGCTATTAAAAGATTTATTTTCAGAAATATCGTAAGAAATCAGATGAACAAAAATGTAGAAAGAATAAGAAACAATAGATAAATCGTCTAACTTATTCATGATTCTAAAAGGTATTTTCGCTGACATGACTATGATTGTTTTATAAAAATTATCAATCTTATTTCTATAACAACTGTTTTATTTTCTACAATTTGTTTAAAACTAATTTATTTTGAGTCTAATTTAATATTTTAAGGTTTAATAAAATATTTCGTCGGAAAAAGTTAACAAAGCTTCTAGGCATAGACATCAACAACCAATATAACTGTAAACCAGTATTTTAAATTTAATTTAATTCAAAATAAAACGTATTATTTATTGAAAAATCAAAAAAAACATCTTAAATTTGAGACAGTAGGCATATTAATAAAAATAACGAATTATGGTAAAAAATTATCTACTAAGATTTTGTTAACAACAGTACAGCCTAATAAGATTTAATCACAAAAAAACAATTATACTATTAACCTAAACACACCAAAATCATGTCAAATTTATTAAAATCATTCACCAATTCTGTTAAATATTGGTACATTCCGCTTATTTTAGGAATCGTTTTATTACTTTTCGGAATTTACATTTTCACCGTACCATTAGAGACCTACCTTACACTTTCTGTATTATTCAGCATTTCATTTGTTACTTCTGGAGTTTTCGAAATCTTCTTTTCTTTTCAAAATTCTAAATCGTTAAATGGATGGGGATGGTATCTAGTAAGTGGTATATTATCGTTAGCAATAGGGATCTACTTGCTTATTAACCCCGGGATTTCTGTTGTAATTTTGCCATTTGTAGTAGGATTTGCAATAATGTTCCGTTCATTTTATTTACTTGGGATCTCCTTTGACCTAAAAGATGCAGGCGTTATGAATTGGGGCAATCTAGCCATAACAAGTATCCTCGGAATTATTTTATCATTTTTGTTAATTTCTAATCCTTTATTTTCAGGAATATCTATCGTAACGTTAACAGCGTTATCCTTTATTTTCTTAGGAATATCATCAATCGTTTTATCCTTCGACTTAAAGAAAGTAAAAGATTTCCCTAAAAAACTAAACCAAGACATAAAACAAAAAATTGCAGCATTACAAAATGAACTTAAAAATGAATTAAAAAAATAAGTCATTTAGGATTTATATAAAACTCATTGTTACATACTATTTCAATAGATTTCTAATTATAAATAATTATGAAACGAAATAGTTGAAAACAATGAGTTTTTTTATTGTTAAAAAAAATTAAAAACTTACATATTTTACCAGTGTCAAAAACAAATTATCACATTGAATATTTTTCCGTTATTTAAGCATTGTTCATATAATTTAATGCACACTTAACATTTCATACATCATTTTTTTTCCAGAAAGTAATATTTTTACAAAAAACAAAACGTATGGATAGACGTCATTTCTTAAAAGGTTCGATTCTACTTTCTGGCGCATTATCACTCAGTCCACTAGACATATTTGCAAGACGTTCTGAGTCAGATTTAACTTTCAAAGGAAAAAAAGCCAAAAATATCATCTTTATGATTAGTGATGGGATGAGCTCAGGGACCTTATCAATGGCTAATATCTATTCCAAAAATATTCTAGGAAAAGAAGGCACGTGGATGGATCTATACTTACAAAACAAAGTATCCAGAGCATTGATGGATACAGCATCTGCCAGTTCTATTATTACAGATTCTGCGGCTGCTAGTTCTGCTTTTGGGGGTGGTATACGTGTGAAAAATGGAGCTTTAAATGTTAATGCTAATGGAGAATTTAATCTTCCAATCTGGCAAAAATTCAAAAGAAAAGGAAAAAAAGCGGGATGTGTAACAACCGTGACAATTACCCATGCTACGCCTGCCGGTTTTTGCATTAATTCGCCAAAAAGAAATGCAGAAGAAGATATTGCAGAGATGTATGCTGATTTTAACTTTGATGTTTTGATGGGTGGCGGTGATGAGTTTTTTAACCCTGAGAAAAGAGAAGACAAGAAAGATATCTATAAAAAATACAAACAGAAAGGTTATCAGATTGTAAAAGACAAATCTGGATTGTCTAAGCTGGATAATAACCAACCTCTTTTAGGAGTTTTCACTTCCGGAGCATTACCTTATAGTATTGATCAAAAAAATACAGCCAACTTATCTAATATGCCAAGTCTTGCAGAAATGACAAAAGCTGCAATCCACCAAATGAAAGATAACAAAGAAGGCTTTGTTCTACAAATAGAAGCCGGAAAAGTAGACTGGGCAGCTCATGCTAATGATATTGCAGGGCTTATACACGATCAGATTTCTTTTGATGATGCTATAAAAGTCGTGATGGATTTTGCAGAAAAAGACAAAGAAACTCTAGTTATAATAACAACAGATCACGGAAATGCCAATCCAGGTGTTATCTATGGTGCTACCGCTACAGAAAATTTCAATTCTATTAGTGAGTACAAATACACCAATGAATATATTCTTAATAAAATTAATCCCGATTTTAATCGCCAACAGCTCAAAGACTGGATCTATGAGAACAACAAATTTTCGGTTACCGATGAAGATGCTAGCCACATGATTAATTTCTATCAAGGATTAGAACCGTCAGAAAGCGGATTATACAACTATAAAAACCTCCCATATAAAACTTTTTCCGAAATACAGAAAAAACATAATAATGTTGGCTGGATTAGCATGGATCACAGTAGCGATTATGTAGAATTAGCCATGTATGGACCGGGAAGTCAGCTCCTAAAACCGCTAGTAAAAAATACGGATCTACACTATCTAATGCTAGAAGCCGCTGAAGTCGAAAATAAATTTTAAAATCCAAATTACAGTTAAAAATCAGAATACAATCACAAATCCAGCCACATTTTAAACTGCGGAATCTTAATTCTACTGACGATCACTTCGGCATCGCGATCTCTTTTCAGAACGATTTTCAGCTTTTCGTTGAAGTGTTTGTGAATACTTTCTATGCTATTGACGTGCAGAATATATTGCCTGTTGACTCTAAAGAAATAGTGCGGATCGAGTTGCTCTTCCAACTCTTCCAAAGTGTAAGGAACAGCAATCGCAGAGCCGTCCAAAAGTTTAAAATACACGATTTTGTTCTCCAGAAAAACATAGTCAATTTCATCTGTAGGAATCATTTTGTAGGTTTCCCGATAGTGAAGTAAAAAGCGGATTTTGTATTTTTTTTCCTGCGTGCGAAACATTTCCAAAATAGAAACAGCATCGTCGCCGGAAAGTTGCGGTTTCAATCGTTTTACTTTTGCCAAAGCTTCTGCCAACTCCTCTTTTTCTATCGGTTTTAGCAAATAAGCAGCTCCATAAACTTTGAAAGCCTGCAACGCATATTCGTCGTAAGCAGTGGTAAAAATGACTGGAGACACAATATCTATTTGCTTAAAAATCTCAAATGACAAGCCATCTGCCAATCTAATATCCATAAAAATAACATCGGGTTTCGGATGCGAAGACAGCCATTCTACACTTTCCTGAATGGTGGGCAAAATCGCTGATAACTGAGCGTCATGATCCACTTTTTCTACCATGCTTTTCAGCAATTCTGCGTTGTACTGCTCGTCTTCAATGATTAGATAATTCATAACTTATAGATTTAGCAATGGTAATTTTACTTCAAAAAAATCATCAGTAATTATAATTTCCGGCTGTGTCCCTTGCAATAATTGGTAACGTTCCTGGATATTTTTCAGCCCAATTCCGGTCGTTTTATAATCAATATTGATGCGTTGCAGATTATTTCTTACGGCAATATTCCCATCACCCAAGCTTTCGATAGCAAGGTGTAAAGGTTGCTTTATGGTAGAAATATTATGCTTGATTGCATTCTCCAAAAGCAATTGCAAAGTAACCGGCGGAATGCCTTTGGACTTATCTTTTTTGGTAACATTCACTGTCAAATAAATACTGTCACCATGCCGAATTTTGATAAGGTGAAAGTACATTTCCATAAACTTCAGCTCTTCTTCCAAAGCGACAACATCCTTTTTCCCAGTGGTCAAAATATAGCGGTAAACTCTAGATAAATTCGACAAAAATGCCTGCGCTGCTTCCTGATTGGTTTCTATCAATTGAGTGAGAATACTGAAATTATTAAACAAAAAATGCGGATCCAATTGCAACTTCAAAACTTCCAATTCCGACTGCAAAGCGCTCTCTTTAAGCTGATGGGACAATATTTCCAGTTGATTGCTTTCTATGACTTTGGCTTTCCACTGTTCAAAAAAGAAAAAGGAATTGTAAAAACTATTTACAAATGCCGCCACAACAAGGTTGACCACAAGATAATACCTTATCGAAAGCTCAATCTCCTTGCTATTGACAGTCGGTTCTGGCCAAATCCATTCATAGACAATGTTTTCCAGATACAACAACAGAAACATAGCAACCACCACCACGCCGGTAGTAATCAGAAACTGAACCAGAATATTGTTTTTGAAAACCACCTTTCTATTGACCCAACTGGATAATGACCGAATAATCCAGAAAAGTATCGCATACATCACAATGCCGCCCAAAATAGTCGCGCCAACCTCCGACCATTTTGCTTCGGTGTAAAAATCCCACCAGCTGCTAGCGGGATTCAGGAGATACTGAACCAGATTGGCCAGCGCCAGCGATACCGGCACACCACTCCACTGGAAAATTTGTTTCCAAAAGTGACTGGTGCTATTTGTATCTTTAATCATTTAATTTCCGCCTAACGATTTATATAAAGCAATGTAAGCATTTATTTCTTTCTGAATCGCCAGCGTATGCGCCAATTCTGCCTGAAAATAGCTTTGTTGCACGGTAATCACCTCCAGATAGTTGGCTTCGCCATATTTATAAAGCAGTTGTGCATCGGTAATCGCTTTGTTCATGGCAGATTTACGATTGTTCACTTCTACCATTTGTTCTTTAATTTGGTCAATATTACTCAGCGAAGTGCTTACCTCTTCCACCGCCGTCAGCACAGATTTTCTGAACTCATGCACCGCCGCTTCCCGCAGATGTTGCGCTTGCTCATAATTAGATTTAATTTGTCTTTTATTAAAAATTGGTTGTGTAAGTCCCGCAGCAGCCGTCCCAAAAAGAGATGCCGGAATAGCGAACCAGTTGGCAATGTTCGTGGCATTAGAACCACCTTGCGCCGTGATTTTAAGACTTGGATAAAAGTCAGCTTTGGCAATGCCAACTCTTGCATTAGCAGCCTGCAGACGCAGTTCCTGCTGTTTTACATCGGGCCGATTGGCTAGCAAATCAGAAGGAACACCAGTTTCTAAATCTTTTGAGAAGGCTTTGCTATTCATAAATCCAGAACGTTTTACAACATCGGGATAACTTCCTGCCAAAGTCTGCAACGCATTTTCTTGCGCTTTGATGCTTGCTTTAATATCAGGAATCAAAGCTCTGGTTTCTGCCAATTGCGCTTCCGATTGTTTGATCGCCAAAGCCGTAACGTCGCCCACAGAATATTGCGTTTTTAGCATTGCAAGCGTTTCGTTCATGCTTTTTTCTACATCTTTGGTGATTCGCAACTGCTCATCTAGATTGAGCAAATTATAATAAGCTTGCGCAGATTGGGCAATAAGTTGTACGCGCAAAGCACGGCGATTTTCTGCCTGACTCAAATAGCCCGACAAAGCCTCTTGACGCTGACTTTTCAGTTTTCCCCAAAAATCAATATCCCAAGAAACTGTGGGTGCAAAATTATATTCCTGAAACAACAATCCGCCACCAAAAGAGCCCAACATACTATTCTTAGAAAGACGCTGCACGCCAGCATTGACTTGTAAATTAATTTCAGGCAAATAATTAAGCTTAATGCTTTTCAGAGCCGCTTCCGAAGCCAGAATCTGTTCTGAAGCCACCATCAAATCTGGATTATTAGCCATGACTTGATCCAAAATTTTCAGTAGATTCTGGTCTGTAAAAAATTTGTTATAAGAAGGAATTTCAATTGCATTTTTATCCTTTTCAACAATGTTATTATTGAATGATGCTGGCATATTTAATTCTGGGCGCTCATAATCTTTCGCTACTTTGCAAGATTGCATCAACCCTGAAAACATCAGCACAGCAACGCTATATTTTATAAATATTTTCATCTTTTTTTAATTTTCAATGTTTGATATTTTATCTTGCAACGTTTGGAAAATCATGTATAAAACGGGGATAATGAGCACACCAAACAAAACGCCACTCAACATCCCGCCAGCCGCACTGATACTTATGGATTGATTTCCGATAGCCGTACCACCTTTGGCAAACATCAAAGGAACCAAGCCGGCAACGAAGGCAAAAGAGGTCATCAGGATAGGGCGAAGACGCATCCTGGCGCCGGCAATACCCGCATCAAAAACCGACAATCCGGCTTTGCGCTGCTGTACGGCAAATTCTACAATCAAAATGGCATTTTTTGCTAAAAGTCCTACCAACATAATCAAGGCAATTTGTACATAAATATTATTGTCTATGCCTGCAAAACCTGTGGCGAGAAAGACGCCAAGAATCCCCGTAGGCAAGGACAGCATTACTGCTAACGGCAAGAGATAACTCTCGTATTGTGCTGCCAGCAAAAAATAAACAAAGAGAATACTCAATCCGAAAATAAAAACCATCTGCGAGCCAGAGTTCCGCTCCTGCAAGCTCAGTCCGCCGTATTCGTAACTGTAACCTTTGGGTAATTCTTTTTTCAAAACCTCATCTATTGCGCTCATCACTTTCCCACTGCTCGCACCATTGCCCGCATTTACGTTGACGCTGATGCTATTGTAAAGATTGTAACGGCTGATGCCTTGCGGTCCAAAAACTTTTTTGAGCGTTACCAAAGTGGATATCGGAACCATCTGATTGAGATTATTACGAATCATAATATTGTTAAGAGAAGATTCATCCTTACGGAAATCTGCTTCCGAACGAACATTCACACGATAAAGTCTACCGAAACGGACAAAATCTGTGGTTTGTGAACCCGTAAGATACAGTTGCAAAGCATCCATAACTTCTTTGGGCGTCAATCCCAATTGTTGGGTTTTATCTTCATTCAAAATCACTTCATATTGTGGATAATCGCTTCGGAATGTGGTAAAAGCCATTCCAATTTCTGGTCGCTTGCTCAGCTCAGAAATCACTTTCTGACTCACAGCTTCGAAATCTGCAATATTGCCAGAAGTCCTGTCCTGCAAAACAAACTCAACACCGCCGGCGGTACCAAAACCTTCTACGGCAGGATTACGGAAAATCAAAAACTCACCTCGGATTTTGCCTTTCATGGCAGCTTCAATTTTGTGCATGACGTCATTAATATCAGAAACATCACCGCGGTCTTTCGGATTTTTTAAAGTAATAAAACCCATCGCAGAATTGGGCGCAGAACCAGAACTGAAAAGACTAAATCCAGAAACTGTACTAATACTTTTAACCTCAGGAAGACCTTTCACAATCTTGGTGGCTTCCTCCATTTCCTTTGTGATAAATTGCAAGTTGGCACCTGCCTGTAGATTGACCACGAAAGTCAAATTGTTATCATCTTCCTCTGGTACAAATCCCTTTGGCGCGGAATTCATCATAAAAAATGCACCGAACGAAATTAAAACCAAAGCACCAATAGCAATGAGTTTTCTTTTGCCCAAAAAGCTTACTGCACCAATATATTTATCCGTTAATCGTTCAAAACTTGTATTAAAAGCATCGGCAAATCTTTGGGTAAATTTTTTCTTTTCACCATGTTCATTATGGCTGTGATTCTTCAAAATCAAAGCACACAAAGCCGGACTTAACGTAAGTGCATTGACCGCAGAAATTAAAATCGCAATAGCCAAAGTGTAAGAAAACTGTTTGTAAAAAATCCCAGCCGGACCTTCCATAAAACCAACAGGAAGAAACACTGCCGACATGACCAATGTAATCGAAATAATAGCACCGCTAATCTCACTCATCGCCGAAACTGTCGCTGTCTTGGCACTTTCACCCGTTTCCTCCATCTTGGCATGGACAGCCTCTACCACGACAATGGCATCATCTACAACAATCCCAATAGCGAGAACCAAAGCAAACAAGGTCAATACATTGACAGAAAAACCTATCAGATAAATGAAAAAGAAAGTCCCAATAATAGAGACAGGAACTGCAATAGCCGGAATAATGGTCGAGCGGAAATCCTGGAGAAATACCAAAACAACTATAAAAACCAGGATAAAAGCTTCAATAAGCGTCGATTTCATTTGGGAAACAGAAGAATCCAAACGGTCTTTCATATTCTGAATCACTTCGAAATGAATACCATCCGGAACATTTTGCTGAAACTTTTCCATAGATTTTTTCACCTCCACAGCGATATCATTGGCATTAGAACCACTCGCCTGCAAGATCGCAAAAACCACAGAAGGTTTCGCATCCGTAAATGTGTCACTGGAATAATTGGATAAGCCAAATTCTATGCGGGCAACATCTCCCAGGCGCAATACAGAGCCATCTGTCTTGGACCGAAGAATGATTTTCTCAAATTCTTCAGGTTTATTCAGTTTACCTTTGTAGCGCAAAACATATTGCAGAGACGCATCGGTTTCCTCTCCAAGACTTCCTGGCGAAGCTTCAAAACTATATTGCTGGATGGCAGTTTCTACATCAGAAGGTACCAAACCGTAAGACGAAAGCTTGGTAGGATTGATCCAAACACGTACGGAATAATCTTTTGCCCCAAAAAGCGTCACATTTCCCACACCCGGAATTCTTTTCAACTCCGGAATAAGATTGATATTGGTATAATTCTGCAAGAATGCTTCGTCGTATTTTTCAGGTTTATCACTGTTGATATTAACAATCATCAGGTAACTGGTCTGCTGTTTGGTAGTCGTCAATCCCAAACGAATTACCTCAGAAGGAAGCTGCGCATTGGCCTGCGCCACACGATTCTGAACATTCACAGCAGCCTGATCCGGATCTACACCTTGTTTAAAAATAATCGTGATAGAAAAACTACCGTCATTGGCAGCACTAGAAGTCATGTACTGCATATTCTCAACACCGTTGATGGTCTGTTCTAGCGGCGTGATGACAGAACGGATAACACTTTCTGCATTGGCACCAGGATAGACACCCGATACAAAAACCGTAGGTGGTGCAATCTCCGGAAACTGCGTCATTGGGATTCGTAATAAACCTACAACGCCCAACAGCACTAATATTATTGAGATCACCGTTGCAAGAACGGGTCTTTTTATAATTTTATTTAACATGATTCAGAGCCTTTATTTAATTACTTTTGGAGTGATGGTAGCCTTCTCTGGTACGCTGGACAATTCGTTTGCTATGATTCTGTCGCCAGGTTTGAAACCCTCTTTTACAATATAAAAATCACCAGACTTGGTATAATTTTTAAGCGCCACACGTTCCATTTTATTTTTGGAATCTAGCAAGCCAACAAATAATTTATCCTGAACCTCGTAAGTTGCAAGCAGTGGAATTTTGTATACATTTTGCGCCGTACTTTTCAGTACAATTCTGCCCGTATTACCTGTTCTTAGCAATGCTTCGGGATTTTGAAATGAGGCACGAAGCGCAACGGAACCAGTTGTAGCATCAAACTGTCCATCCATCATGTCTATTTTCCCAATATGATTGTAAGGATTGCCGTCTGCCAACAATAAAGTAACATCCTGAAAACTTTTCAGTTTTTCTAATAAAGTAGCTCCAGAACGGGAAGCATTGATTTTTAAAATTTCACTTTCAGGGAGAGAAAAGTAAGCGTAGATCACGTTTACCTGTGACAAAGTAGTAAGTGCCTGCCCATCCGTAGGACCTACCAACGCGCCAAGACGATTTGGGATTTTACCAATATAACCCGAAATAGGTGCTTTTACAATAGCGAAACCAAGGTTGACATCTGCAGAAGCCACCAATGTCTGTTGTTGTTGTACGGAAGCTTTCGCACTTTCGTAATTGGTTTTTGCTTTTTGATATTGGAAATCTGCAACCACTTTATTGTCGCTTAGTACCTTATATTTATCCAACTCTAATTTGGTCGATGCCAATTGTGATTTTGCGATCGCCAAAGAAGCCAATGCAGTATTTTTTTGCTCACGATAGACGCTTGCATTGATTCTAAATAATGGCTGTCCTGCAGTTACAAAAGCACCTTCGTCTACAAATATTTTATCAATATAACCACTGATTTGCGGGCGAAGTTGTACATTATCTTTTCCTTGCAAGCTGGCAGGAAAAGATTGATCTATCACCGCTGTTGTAGGTTGCAAGCTTATGATTTCTGCTTCTACATTTTCGGATTGGCGGGTTTCACTTTCTGTATTTTTACAACTTTGGACAAAAAGCATGGCGAGGCAAACTAACTGTAACAGGTTGATTTTTTTAGAAGTTAAATATTTCATTGGAACTTTTATTTTGAGTATTAAGAAATCAAAGATAAAAAGTATAATCCTTTATCATTAAATCAAGATGATTAAAATGAAGAAAATCGAAACTGAAATGAAGAAACTGCATGTTGACCTTAAAAGTTTTTCATCAATCTTGTTTGGTATTACTTTTCTCTCGTTTTCAAAATGTTTATTTTTATGCCAATTTTTAGATATAAAAGGATTTTACGCATGAATGAAAAAGAGCTATTTAAAGAGCATGTAGCAGAATTTGTTGAAACAAATGATATTGACTATCAATTAATTTTATCTTATTTTTCTTTACAAAAATTTCGTAAAAGGCAATTTGTGATTCAAGAAAACCAAAATGTTGAGTACGTTTATTTCGTTAAAAAAGGATTACTAAAAAGCAGTTTTATAGATGATCTAGGCAAGGAACATATTTTACAATTTGCCAGCGAAAATTGGTGGATTTCTGATTTTGCAGCTTTCTACAAGCAAGAAAAGTCTACTCTTTCTGTAGAATGTATTGAAGATTCTGAGCTATTAGGTATTACATTTGAGAATTTAGATAAATTATGTAACGAAATTCCAAAAATGGAGCGTTTTTTTCGTTTAAAATCTAATTACGGTTATGTCGCATTACAAAAACGTATATTATCTCTTTTGTCTGATTCTGCCAAAATACGATATGAGAGCTTTTGTACCATGTACCCCAATATCATCCAACGCATTCCAAAACAGCTCATTGCAAATTATCTTGGACTTAGTAGAGAGACATTAAGCCGATTACAACAGTGATCTAAGTCACTATTTTTTTGTGATATATATCCTTGTCATACCACTGGTCTTCAGATTAACTTTGTCTTCGTTAAAGATGAATAAAAATAATAGATTACAAAGATTCTTTTTATTAAATTAGATGGGAAATCCGTAATCTTTTTAAATTAATTTTAAAATAAATGATACAATGACAAAAGAATTAAGCAATCAGCCAGTTTTTGATGGTATAGGATACGAACCTTCACCATTTTCTCTATCTCAATTTGTAGCACCTAAAACAGATTATGATTTTACGGTTTACAATAACGCAAATACTAATAAGAATAAAAAAATAATGGTTGTATGTACTGAAGAACAGTATATGACTATGCAAAATGGTAAAAAATTCTCTACCGGAAATCACCCTGTAGAAACTTTGGTACCAATGTTACATCTTGAAGCAGCAGGATTCGAAGCCGATATTTTCACACCAACAGGAGCACCAGCAATCATAGAAATGTGGGGAATGCCAAGCGAAGATGAAGCTGTAAAAGGTATTTTTAATAAATATAAATCTCAGTTCGAGCAACCTAAAAGCCTAAAAGAAATCGCTGATAATAATCTAGAATCAGAAACCGAATATGTTGCTGTGTTTTTACCTGGAGGTCATGGTGCTATGTTAGGATTACCAGAAAATGAGGACTTGAAAAAAGTAATCAATTGGTCTCTACAACAAGATATTTTTATGTTGGCTATTTGCCACGGTCCCGCAGCTCTTCTATCTGCAGCTCACAACGAAGCACCAGAAAACTTCCCGTACAAAGGTTATCAGATTAAATCTTTTCCCGATGCAATAGATACACAGACGCCTGCAATTGGCTATATACCAGGAGAAATGCCTTGGTTTTATGGCGAAAAGCTACAGGCTTTAGGCGTAGAAATCTTAAATAATGACATTACTGGAGCTTGTTACACTGACAGAAAGTTAGTAACTGGCGATAGTCCTTTAGCAGCCAATAATTTTGGTAAAATGAGTGCAGAGGCATTATTGAATAATTAAAATAGTTAATAATTAATAGTTGATATTAAATATAAAAAGTAACTCGATCGTGAGTTACTTTTTATGTTAATTTACTTTTACAATATCGCCGAGATATATTTTATTAATATCTTTTTATAAAAACTATCTCATAATTAGACAATTCTTTTTACTTATGACTACATTATTATAGATTAACACAAGTAATATCAATACTAATAATGAAGAAAGGAGAATTTTACCCTATGATTATCTGCTAGTTATAATTATTTAAATAAAAAACAGTGCAGTTTATTTGTAAATTATGAAATATTGACTACTTTTGCACCAGTTAAAAACAACGATTATCCAACAAGATAATATAATTTGTTAAACTAAAAAGATCCGGTAGTTCAGCTGGTTAGAATGCCGCCCTGTCACGGCGGAGGTCGCGGGTTCGAGTCCCGTCCGGATCGCATAAAGCTTCATTATTTATTAATGAAGCTTTTATTTTTTTATAACTTTTTGTTTTTGTTATAAACCAGATGTTTTAATAGCATCCATTGCTGGCTTTAGCTCATCTAGCGAGTAGCCATGACCTTCTATCTTAATAGAATAACGCTTATTAACAATATATTGCACAGAACTATCTAACTCTGAGTTTTCATACTGATGTTGCGATACCATTGCTTTCTGATTATTAAACTGTGTTATTTTTTCAAAACCCTCAGAAGTTGTTTTCTCAGATTCTGCTTGCAAGCCCATCAATAACAAAGAGACTACTGCACTGCCTGTTTCTCCAGCACCATCCATAATTGTAATGCTTATATTTTTACCAGCACGATCACCGTATGTTGCCGTTGCAGAAGACAATCCCATCATCGTAGTATCACCAACTGATATCTCTGTTCTTGCCAAACCCAAAATGGTTTCTGGAACGGCAGATTTTAAAATATCATTAGATAATGGGGTTAATTTTTTCAGTTCTTCGGTTTTTTTTTGAATTTCATCCATAGAGCTAGAAAGATTATTCAACGTTTTAGCACTGCTTAGAACATCGCCTAGACTGGCAGAATCAGAGGCTTTGTCTTCCGTTTTGTTGCAAGCTATTATAGATATAAAACTTAAAGCCAATACTAATTTTTTCATAATATTAAAATTTCCATGGTTAAACCAAACAAATATAACGTATTGATAATTAAAACAATAATCTTATAACATTAAATTTTCTACACACAGATAAAAGCCTTTACTTACTAATAAAAATGGTAATTATGTAACAAATTAGACTTATTAAGACTAACATTAATGAGAATAAAACAAGAATGAGCGCTCTAGAAAAAGAGTTTATAGAAAGAATAGAAAAGCATAAGGGCATAATTTTCAAGATTTCTAAAATGTATATGGATAATAAGCACGATCAAGACGATCTGTTTCAAGAAATTACATTTCAGGTTTGGAAAGCATACAATAGCTTCAAAGGGCAAAGCGAATTTTCGACTTGGCTATACCGCGTGGCTCTTAATACAGCAATTGTTTTTTTGAAATCAGAGAAAAAAAGAAGTTTTATCAGCAATGATGATCTCACAGGCTACAGCATTTCTCAAGAAGATTATGATTTAGAAAAAGAAGAAAAACTCAACAAAATGTACGCTGCCATTCAACTTTTAAATCCAATTGACAAAGCCTTTATATTTTACTACTTAGAAAATTTCTCTGGTAAAGAAATTGCCGATCAAATGGGAATCTCCGAGGGCAACGTCCGCGTCAAAATGAATCGTGCGAAAACTAAGTTAAAAGATATTTTAGCACAAAATCCTTAAAAACTAACTATATGAATATTGATGATCTAAAAAATATATGGAGCGAAGACAACGCAGAAAACACGCCTAAAATAAATACAGAACAACGTAAAAAGCTTAACCTTCCCTTAGAAAAAATAAGAGCCAATATGCGCATGGAATTCTGGACCACTGCCGTATGTCTAATTTTTGTTCTTATTGCAATTAGCTTTTTCGAGCAACTATCTTTCAGATACAAGTTGTATTTAGAAATATTAGTCATTTCTATGAGTATAATCACGATATTTTTTTATTCTAAATTTTTCAAGTTATATAAAGAAATCGGCAATCTAGAACTAGAAACGTATGAATCATTAAAAGACCTCATCCATCAATTTGACCTTAACAAACAATATTATCTTTCTTTCTATATAAGTTTTATACCATTTTTAGTATGCGAGGCAATTATCATTTTAGAATGCCTTCCTTACACCCATGAATTTAACAATACAAAGTTGGCTTTGATATTTATTAGTTCTGTATTTGCAGGACTATTCATGTTATATTTATTGGGGAAATTCTGGTTCAATTATCTCTATGGCAAATACATAAAAAAAATCGAAATACTTATCAATGAGTTAAAATAAAGAAAGTCAGGGTAATTCCTGACTTTATTGTTATAATTAATAAGTTTCCGTATACATCTGGAAAGCTTCTTCTAGACTTGTATACTTACCTTTAAACTCTGATATCGGAGAATCTTGGATAATATTACCTTTATGTATTAATATCACACGAGAGCAAAGCGCCTCTACTTCTTGCATAATATGTGTAGAAAGAATAACGGTCTTTTCTAGCCCAATTTCCTTAATAACATTTCGGATTTCTACAATTTGGTTAGGATCCAGTCCGTTAGTAGGCTCATCCAATATCAATAGATCTGGCTCGTGCAAAATAGCCTGAGCAAGCCCTATACGCTGCTTGTAGCCTTTGGATAACTGGTGGATTTTTTTATTTTTTTCGGGCGTTATACCAACCAAATCAATAACCTCATCTACTCTATCTTTTTTTATATTGTGAAGATTAGCAACAAATTGTAGATACTCTCTCACAAACATCTCATGGTACAACGGGTTATTTTCTGGTAGAAAGCCAATTCTTTTTTTAGATTCTACTTCATGCTGGCTAATATCTTTATCATTAAGTATAATCTGTCCAGACTCTACTCTCAATGCACCAACAATAGATTTCATCAAGGTAGATTTACCTGCGCCATTAGGACCAAGAAGACCAATAATTTCATTTTTATTGATTGAAATATTAACGTTGTTCAATGCGATTTGTTCTCCAAATTTTTTGGTCAAATTAATGATTTCTAAAGCCATTTTCTTTCTGTTATCTGTCACAAAAATAAGAAATATTAGGCGGAAAACGATTTCTATTAAAACTAAATTTTCTAAGCCTGAAAATTTTTGTATTTTTGCAATCCTATGGGACAAATCCTTGCAATAGATTACGGTAAAGTCCGCTGTGGACTAGCTGCTACAGACGATATGCAAATTATCGCCAGTGCGCTTACCACCGTGGAAACCAAAAATATATTTGATTTCTTAATTCAATACACCAAAGAAAACAATGTAGAAGCTGTTGTAATAGGACTTCCCACGGATCTAAAAGGTCAACTTTCTGAGATAGAAAAAGATATTTTAATCTTCATAAAAGAATTTGAATTGAAATTTCCTAACGTTAAAGTTAACCGATTAGACGAACGTTTTACCTCCAAGATGGCTTCTTTTTTTATAAGCCAAAGTGGTAAAAGTAAGAAACAGAGACAAGAAAAAGGTCTTATAGACCGTGTAAGTGCAACGATAATTTTGCAAAATTTTTTAGATCAAAAATGATTTTACCAATACGCGCCTTTGGCGACCCAGTTTTAAGAAAAGTAGCTCACGATATCGACAAAGATTATCCTGAGTTAGATGCATTGATAGAAAACATGTTCGAGACTATGGACAGCGCCAATGGTATTGGGCTTGCTGCGCCACAGATTGGATTAGACATTAGACTTTTTGTGATAGATGTTACACCTTTAGCAACTGATGAAGATTATGAAGAGATCTCAGAAGAGCTTGCAACATTTAAAAAAGTATTTATCAATGCCAAGATTTTAGAAAGAAGTGGCGAGGTTTGGAAATTTAACGAAGGTTGCCTTTCTATCCCAGAAGTAAGAGAAGATGTAAAAAGAGAAGAAACAATTCTTATAGAGTATTACGATGAAAACTTCGTAAAACATACCGACACATTTTCTGACATAAGATCTCGTGTTATTCAGCACGAATACGATCATATAGAAGGCATATTGTTTACCGATCACCTTAGTCCTCTTAAGAAAAAATTGGTCAAAGGTAAATTGCAAAAAATAACGCATGGCGATGTTGGCGTAAGCTACAAAATGCGTTTCCCAAAATAAAATCAATCTCAAAAAAATAATAAATAACGACAAAATATAAAGAAAATGCAGTTAGAAAAAATAATTTCAATATCAGGTAAACCAGGACTTTTCAAACTTGTTTCTCAATTAAGAAACGGTTTTATTGTAGAAGATATTACCACAAAAAAGAAAGCGAGCATCTCCAACTCTAGCCAAGTAAGCTTATTGGACAATATCGCAATGTTTACTTTCGATAAAGAAGTTCCGTTATTCGACGTATTCGAAACTATTGCTAAGAAATACGAATACAAACCAACTATTTCTCACAAATCATCTTCTGATGAGCTTAAGGATTTTATGTCAGAATCTCTTCCTAACTACGATGTAGAAAGAGTATACGAGTCTGATATCAAAAAACTAGCACAATGGTATAACCTATTGCAAAAAGCAGGTTACATTACACCAGATAGCTTTGTAAAAGTAGAAGAAGTTGCTGAAGAAGCTCCTGCTACAGAAGAAGTTGTTGCTGAAAAACCAGCAAAGAAAACAACTAAAAAAGTTGCTGAAAAAACTGAGGAATCTACAGAAGAAAAACCTGCTAAGAAACCTGCGGCTAAGAAAGCTGCTAAAAAAGAAGATTAATCTTTTTAGTTTTAAAATATTGAAACTCCATCAAAATGTTTATTTTTGATGGAGTTTTTTTATGAGAATAATATCATTAGTTCCTTCGTTAACAGAAATATTGTTTGATTTTGGTCTTACAACAAGTGAAGTTGTGGGAAGAACCAAGTTCTGTATTCACCCAGAACATCTTGTGAAAAATGTTGAAATTATTGGCGGAACAAAAAACCTTAATCTTGAGAAAATAAAGTCGCTAAAACCAGATCTCATCCTCGCTAACAAAGAAGAAAACATCAAAGAGCAAGTCAAAGAGCTAATGAAAAGCTTCAAGACTGTAATTACTCACGTAGAAACTCTAGAAGACAATTATTACTTGCTAAAAAGCCTCGGTAATATATTAGGAAAGCAAAATATTGCGCAGCAATTCAACTTAAAAATTCAGGATATTTTTAATTTTGAAAAACCGAAAACCAAATTAAAAGTCGCTTATCTCATTTGGAAAAATCCTTATATGACCATTGGTAGAGACACTTTTATTCATCATATTTTAGAAGAAATTGGTTTTGAAAATATATTTAAATCTCAGAAACGTTATCCTATTTTAGAATTAGAAGAACTTACAGAAGCCGATGTTATCTTTCTATCATCGGAGCCATTTCCCTTCAAAGAAAAACACATCTCCGAAATTAGAAATGTGTTTCCTGATAAATTAATCAAAATTGTTGATGGCGAAGCTTTTTCTTGGTACGGAACGAGGATTGCAAAAACCAACTCTTACTACCAAGATCTTATCAAAAGCCTTAACCTATAGTTTCTTTGCTACTTCTGCACAGAGCCACTCTAGCAATTCTTCGTCTTCTTTGGTGAAAGGATCTAGCTGATGACTGTCGATGTCAATCTGCCCAATATTTTGACCATCTTTGAAAATCGGAACAACAATTTCTGCCTTGGTAGTGATAGAACATGATAAATAATTATCCTGCTCATGCACATCTGGCACTACAAAAGTCTCTCCCGACACTGCAACTTGACCGCAAATACCTTTCCCAAAAGGGATAACTGTATGATCGGTCTCAGCACCAACATAAGGTCCTAATATTAATTCTTCTTTGTCTCCATTTCTGAAATAAAATCCCGTCCAGTTATAGTAATCTATTTCTGCGTCTAGGAGTTGACAAACTTTCAGTAATTTATGATTGATTTCTGCTTCTGGAGCTTCTAGAATAACAGAAAGTCTTTTCTTAAGTTCTTTCATTTTATTAAATTTATTAAAATGTTAATTCTTTATAACCAAACATACCTCTTTCTTTAATCATTGTTGCAACACCTTCTGGCAACTGCTCTTCCCAACCATCTTCGTGGCACATTATTTTTTTCAGAACCTCTCTGGAGTATATTTCTAAAAAGATAGGATTGTAATTGGTGATATCTACAATTCTTTTATTTAGTTTAAAATATTTATAAAGCTCTTTAAGGTTTTCTTGTACTTTCAAGTTTTCTGCGGTTAACAATTCTCCTGTTTCTGCATCTTTGTAAGGATAAAGATAGACACGCATATCTTGTTTGAAAAACTTACCAAATGCTTCTAAAATACCGCCTGGCAAATTCTTATAATATTCTTCATCAAAAACATCAAGCATATTATTAACTCCCATTGCTACACCAATATGTTGATTGGTATACATTGAGAAATAATCTACCATTCTATAATATTCAGAATAATTAGAAATCATAATTGTATAGCCTAATTTTGCTAAAACATCTACTCTATCTAAGAAGTCTCTCTCATCAATATCTCCAGCAGCTCTAAGATTGGCTATGGTAATCTCAAACAAAACTTGCGTCTCGCCAGAAGTACAACCTACATTTTTCAAAAACATATCTAAGCCATTCTCAAACATGTCAATATTAACCTTAGTAACAGGTCTGAAACTACCTCTTACCGCAAAAATATTTTTCTTATAGAGAATGTCAGCAGGCAACATATTATTTCCTTCAGAATTAAAGATAACAGCATCAGTCATCCCCAATTTTACCAACTGAAGACTCATCAACCTATTATCCACATACTCGAAACAAGGCCCGCTAAAATCAATCATATCAATCTCCAACTTATCCGTAGAAAGATCATCATACAATGACTCTATTAATCTTCTAGGATTATCTGCATAATGATAAGCGCCATAAATCAAATTAACGCCAAGACTACCTAAAGTTTCTTGCTGAGATGTTGCATCATTCTCTTTGAATTGAACATGAATAATAATCTCATTATAACCTTCGTTCTCTTCTTTTTGAAATCTAATACCAACCCAACCATGACCTTTTGCGGTTTTATCAAAATTAACAGTTGTTACAGTATTGGCATAAGAAAAAAACTTTTTGCCTGGATTATTTTCTCTTGGCAATCGTTCTTCTATAAGTGTTACCTCATATCTAAGCATCTTACGCAGACGATTCTGAGTAACATATCTATTTTTAATTTCTTTCCCATAAATAGCATCCGAGAAATCTTTATCATAAGCAGACATTGCTTTTGCAATAGTTTGCGAAGCACCACCAGCTCTAAAGAAATATCTTACAGTTTCCTGTCCTGCGCCAATTTCGGCAAATGTTCCGTAGATAGAAGAGTCCAGATTAACGACTAAGGCTTTCTGTTTGGGTGTTAATTTTTGGTAAATAACAGACATCTAGATTTTTTTGTAAATTTACCAAAATTAATACCAATACCAAAGCATGCGGCTTAAATTTTTGGGCACTGGAACTTCACAAGGTATTCCTGTAATAGGGAGCCATCATCCAGTATGTTTATCTGACAATCCTAAGGACAAAAGACTGAGATCATCAGCGCTTATCACCTTAGATAATAACAAAAAAATACTAATTGACTGTGGTCCAGACTTTCGACAGCAGATGCTTCAGAATAAGGAAGAACAGATTGACGCCGTTCTTATCACGCATGAACATAATGATCATGTTATCGGATTAGATGACTTACGGCCTTTGATTTTCAAAAACCAAATAGAAATGCCTTTGTATTGCTTAGAACGTGTAGGAAAAGAAATAAAAAATCGCTTTCCTTATGCTTTCACAGAAGAAAAATATCCAGGCTCACCGTCTTTCGAACTCAATATTATTGACCAAAACTTCTCATTATACGACACGACAATTACACCAATTAATGTCATGCATGCTGCATTGCCTATTATCGGGTTTAGATTAAAAAACCTTGCATATATTACAGATGCTAGCTTCATCTCAGACAGTGAAAAGGAAAAATTAAAAAACCTAGACACCTTAATCATCAATTGTCTAAGAGAAGAGCAACGACATCACTCTCACTTCATTCTACCAGAAATATTAGAGTTAGTAGAAGAATTAAAACCTAATATGACTTATCTAACTCATATTTCACACCAATTAGGATTTCATGATGCTATAGAAAAAGCACTTCCAGACCATATTAAGCCTGCTTATGATGGTTTAGAAATTATTTTCTAAAACTTTTAAAATTGATTTTCAATACGATAAGGATTTACGAGCAAAAATATCTTAAAAACCTTTCCCTAAAAGATAATAATCTGTATATTTGCAGCACCAATTAATCAATGCCCAGTTGGCGGAATTGGTAGACGCGCTAGACTCAAACTCTAGTATCGCAAGATGTGCCGGTTCGATTCCGGCACTGGGTACAAGACCGGAAAGAGGTGATAATTCACTTTCTCTCCGGTTTTTTTATATCCATTTTACAGTAAACGTAGTAAACGACTAAATTTCACAAAAAAGGCGAAGAAATTTTCCACGCCTTAGTTTCTAATATTGACTTCAAAAATTTTATTCAGAAATTAAGCAATGATGAATAATCAGGATTTCTTAAGATTTAAAAAAAATTAAATGAATTTCATTCATATATTTAAGCCGATTACAAAGGTGATGATATCAGAATGATTGTAAAGGCTTTTGGATAAATTAATAAGCAGTTTTTTTCACTTTAATTAATGTTACCGAAAAAGATGCCAACAAAAATAAAACTCCTGCCATTACAATGGCATTTGAAGGGTTACTGCCTAAGAAATATTTGTATATAAATCCAAAAGATACTGTCTGAATCAGCATAGGAATAACAATCATCATATTGATAACACCCATATAAACGCCTCTTTTATTAGAAGGTATAGACGGAGAAACCATAGAATACGGTAATCCCATCATCGATGCCCAACCTATCCCAAAGAAAACCATTGGTAGTAATATCAAATAT
The DNA here is from genome assembly GCF_053553015.1 of Chryseobacterium electrogenes. Taxonomy (NCBI): domain Bacteria; kingdom Pseudomonadati; phylum Bacteroidota; class Flavobacteriia; order Flavobacteriales; family Weeksellaceae; genus Chryseobacterium; species Chryseobacterium electrogenes. The sequence goes on from NZ_JBNPPB010000002.1 coordinate 1,169,516, forward strand.
TCATTATGGATGAACGGTAAAGTCAACAATGATATCCCTGTTGCGAGCAGACAAAAAATGTAAACGTTTTTTGAAGAATATTTCAGTGCAAATGGAATCAGTAACAACGCCGAAATCATTGTAATAAAATTATAAAACCCATTCATCAAACCTGTTTGTCCAACGGCTATTTCTACCAGACGTAATATATTTTTTGCCCATTCTATGTCAATCGAATTTCCTAAACCAGTCTTTGAAAGTTCAAGAATGTGTTTGGCTTTTACCTCGTCATTTTCAGAAACGTTATATAAGGTTTGCTTAATCATTGGCGTTACAAACTGCCAATAACAGAAAAGTGCATACCACTGAAATAAGTAGACGAGCGCCAATTGCCAAAGTATTTTCGGCATTTTTACGATGGCTGTAAAAATATCGACAAATGGTGTAAATACCGTATCATTTTCTTTGTCCGCTTTTAACTGTACCAATTCTTCTTCGGTTGGCGGGATTTCAGGCGTTTTGTAAACAGACCAAACCACCGAAGCGATAGAACAGAAAGAGCCTAAGAAAAATGAATAATAGACCCAAGCCGGAATTCCGCCAGGCTCAGAACTTCCTCCAAAATATTTCTGAAAAACAAATAAAGAGAGATTAGCTAACGTAATCCCGCCACCAACAAACAGACTCTGCATCTGAAAGCCGTAGGTCTGTTGTTCTTCTGGAAGTTTATCCCCAATAAAAGCTCTATAAGGCTCCATTGCTGTATTATTAGCAGCATCTAAAATCCAGAGAAGTCCAACCGCCATCCAAATGGAAGAACTGAAAGGAAAAATAAATAAAGCTAAACTACAAAATATAGCACCAAGCAAAAAGAATGGTTTCCGTCTCCCCCATTTTACGCTCCAGGTTTTATCACTTATCGCTCCTATCAACGGTTGAATCAACAATCCAGTAACCGGACCTGCCAAATTGAGAATAGGAAGTTGGTCTGCGTGAGCGCCCAAAAAGGAATACAATGGATTTACCGCAGTCTGCTGAAGCCCAAAACTGTACTGAATCCCGAAAAAGCCGACATTCATGTTCCAAATCTGCCAAAAACTGAGCTTAGGAATTATTTTTTTATTCATGATTTATGGCTTTACAATTTCGTAATTTTTCCCGAGGACAATGTTTGCTTTTTCTTTGAAATGACGGATGATATTATGTTCAAGATTCAAGACTTTTTCAATAAAATCACTCTGCTCATCACGGTTTCTTTCCATTCGTTTTTCATAGGTATCTTGATAATTCCGATTGATAAAAATACTGAAATCAAAATCATCGATGCTCAAAATATAAGTCCCTTCTATAATGATAACCTGAACGTCTTCTAAATCCATAATTTCTTCAGAAATAGAATTATTTTGATAATGAACGAGAGGTTTTGCTAAAGTAGATTTTCCTTCTTTGAAATCCTTAATGTTATTTTGAATTAAATCTAAATGAACTTCGTGCATGCCGACATTATCAAAACTTTTCTGGCGATTCTCGTGGTTGGTTTTTGGAGGAAGCTTGAAGTAATCATCCATTTGAATGACTACACTTTTAATCCCTTGTTCTTCCAAAACTTTTTTTAAAGCAAATGCTGTAACCGATTTACCACTGCCACTTTCTCCACAGATTCCTACCGTCCATTTTTCGTCGTTATTATATTTTTCTTTAATAATCTTATAAATATTCTTTGCAGTATCCAAATGTTTCTGCTCCAAATTAATTACATCTCCAATCATCTTTTAATCTGTTTTAAAAATAAATAGTTATTGTTTACCGTTGATTATTCGCTCAAGTTAAATCTTCATCAAAAGATATCCTGAAGCCGAAAAACACAACTGATTAGTTCCTGAAGGAATCAATTGATCCGTCGAATAATATTCTTTGAAACTTGAACCTTTTTCGCTCAGAAGTTTTTCGTATTGACTCACGATTTTTTCAGGAATCTCATTGTAACTTCTTTTCTTTAATCCTAAGCAAAGCCAACCAAGGTAAATTGGCCATGAGCCGCCGTTATGAAATTGATAGGGTTCGTTTTTAAAATCATAACTGTAATTGTTTTCCAACAAGTTCCAATCGGCATCTTTTGGAAATATAATTGGATAAAAAACAGGAAGCATCCAATGTTGAAACTCTTGATTTAAGCCTTGTAAAAATTGAGTAAAACCATCCAAATCTATATCAAATCCTAAAAGAATTGCCAATGCATTTCCTGCAAGATCGAAACGTTCATCGTAACCATTCGCATTCAATGATGCCCAGAAATAAGGTTTTTCGTTGGCTTTTTCATAGGCAGTTGGATGATATCTGGATTCATCAGAATTATTTTTTCTGAAATTATTTTCTATCAGTTTTTTTGTCGTTTCTGCGAGAGATTTCAGGTTTTCATCTTGATAAACTTCTGCCGCATTTTTCAAAGCCCAATATCGAAGAACATTATCGTACAACACATAACCCGAGGTCACATATTCATCTGCCCAATTCCCTCCCAATGGACTATACAGCAAGCCTCTTTGATTAAATTCCCAAGTTTTCAGACAAGAGAAAGCTTTGTATATTTTATCTTTTAAGGTTTCTTTCAAGACTTCATCTTTAGAATATGATATATATTCACAAGCTCCAATAATCCACCAAATCGTTGCATCCGTTCTGCCGACAAGTGTTCCGTAACTTGCTTTATCTCCATAAACATTGGAAGGAATCTGTCCGTTTTCTGCCTGATGATCTGCAAGAGTTTTTATTGAGTTTTCTAACCCATCAACGATCATTTGATTTTTAATCAAAATCCCTGTAATTCCTGTCATCATAGAATCTCTTGACCACACTCTTGCGTAATTGTCTTTCTTTTCAGAAGATGCAAGGATTCCCTGGCCTGAGATTGCTTGTTCTATAACATGTAAGGCTTCTTGTCTAAACATTTACTATTTTTTATGAAATGATAATAATTTTTAATAAAGCTTTTATAATTAATTTAGAAATCAAACTTTACACTCGCTCCAAAAGTTCTTCCCGGTAATGTTCTCGCTCTGATGATTCCGTTGGTCCCTTGTAAACTTCCCTCTTCTGCTTCTGTAATCGCCAAAGCATTGAATATATTATTAGCATTGACATTCAGCGTTAGATTCTTCACTAATCTGTAAGAAATATAAGGGTTTACAATGATATAACCCGGCATAATCAGTTTATTACTATCCTGAGTGAACGCTTTTGTAGAACCAACTGCAAAGAAACCAAAGCTTAATTTTTCAATATTTACATTCGGGTTGAAAGAATACATAAATTTCGGAGTTCTTCTCGGCATATTTCCAATAATCGTCTTATCAATCGCATTTTTGATTTCAGCGTGCGTGTAAGTCAGACCTGCTTTGATGTCGAAGTTTTTATTGATTTTGTAAAACCCGTCGAATTCTACTCCAAATGATTCGTATTTATTTTCTGTTCTAAGTTGGGTAGTTGCTTCGTAATTCGCTTCAATCGTTCTTGCTTGGAACAAAGTAGTATTCAGAAAATAGTTTGAACCTCTTAATTTGTAACCTACTTCAATTTGGTTCAGTTTATTCACTTTTACTGCGTCTAAAGCTGGATCATCATTATTGGTGTAATTGTAACCTGCGAATAGAATTCTGTCTGCTGAAGCACTTCCACCCTGACTTACCCTTGCGAAAAACGCATTACGGGAATCCAAAGCATAATTGGCTCCAAATGAATATCCGAAAATACCATATTGATAATCTACAGGAACGGTACCGTTTACGACTTCTACAGCCAATTCTGGTGTCTCTAAAGTTCCGTTTTGATTAATGTCTATTGCGCGTCTAGTATTCTGCGTCCCAGAGAAACTTCCTGTAACATTTCCGAAATCATATCTTGCACCAAAATCCAACGTTAATTTTTCCATCGGATTGATTTCCACCTGAGCGTGTGGCGCAATCACCGAGTATTTGGTATCGTAGATTCTATTAACGCCGCCAAAAGCCGGAACGCCGTAATTAAGAAGTCCATTATCTGTAATTTTAGTTCCTGTAGGACTTACAATATCCACTAATCGAGCATTTTTATCAGAAACTTCCATCAGGTAAGTATTCCAGTTCCAAGAAAGGTTGATGTTTTGCGAGCTGTTGTAAACGCCGGTATTCAACTTTATTTTATTCCATTTTTTACTGATATTGACATCGCTGAAGAAATTGTTCAGATTATTCATTTTGGTATTGAATAAAACTATTTTCATATATTTGGCATTGCTGTCAACTGCTGTATTAGTTCCTGCATAGACTGCGCTTCCGTAGCCTGTAACAGATTCCAAAATTTCTGATTTACTTCCTACAGATGCCGGAAACGGTGCTAAAAACTGACCGTCGTTTGCAGAATATCTTGCTTTAGCGTCAACTTTCCAACCTGAGCCTAAATCATAATTAAATTCAAACCCGACTGTTTTTGAGACTGAATGCATTCCGTCACGAATATCACTTTTCAAAATTTGTCCGTTTGCGCCAAGCGTAACATCATTTCTGAAGTTGGATGATTGTAAAGCGCCCGTTAATATATTGTAATTATTGAGAGAGCTATAATCCGGATTTGAATCTGATCCTGAAACGGCAATCGGCATTGGCATATAAGCTGCAGTACGGTCATCAAGGTATTTACCATACACTCTGATGCTTCCTTTTTCAAATTTCTTTAATAAAGATAATCGGAATTGACCACCATTATTAGAAGTGTAACCCGTTTTTCTAGGACCGTCTCCACCTCTGTAGAAACCACCAACTCCAATATAAAAATCATTACCAAGCGGTCTTCCGTAGTCTATATCTGTTCTGAAATTTTTATAGTTCAAACCTATTTGTTGCGTGATGCTTCCGCCTTCTTTTTCGCCTGTTTTTGTAATAAAATTAATGATCCCCGCAGGTGAATTGGATGCAAATACAGATGCAGAACCTCCTCTTAGAGCCTCAACTCTGGAAACAAAAGAATCAAATCTTGTAAACTGATCCTGAGTTCCGAAAGCAATATCACCAAATTGCATCACCGGAAGACCATCTTCCTGAATCAATAAATATCTTGAGCCACCCGCAGAAACAGGAACTCCTCTCACTGTAATATTTGAGTTCCCTTCTCCCCCCGAAGATTCGGCACGGATACCAGGAATCGTTCTGAAAATTTCGGCGGTAGTTCTTGGTGCAGCATTAATAATATCTGCTTGCTTTAAAGTAGAAATTGAAGTACTTGTTTTTATCGAAGCTTTAGGATTTGAGTTCCCGGTAATCACCACTTCGTCAATCGTATTACTTATTGGAGATATTGTATCAGTTTCAGCAGACTGTGAAAACATGAATGCGGCCATATTCATCGTCCCGAAAATCAGTACTTTTTTTATTATCTGTGATTCCATAATTCTGTTGAGTTTTTTGTTATGTCTCAAAAGTATTTTTTTTAGCATATCAAAAAATAGATTTAAACGTATTATTAACATTTAAAAAACATCAATCGTTTGCGCAACCGTTTGCGGTGGATAACTTTTAAATAAATTAACTTTACGTTAACAATTTAATCTTATTAATTTAACAAATATTAACAAAAATAGATCCATAAATTATTCTTATTTTCTCCCAATAATTTATGCTAAAAGTCAAAATGAAAAGAACGACTATAAAAGACCTTGCAGAAATGCTTCACATAAGCACTTCAACTGTTTCAAGAGCACTGAAAGATCATCCTGATATCAGCAGTTCTGTAAAACTCAAGGTTAGAGAAGCTGCAGAAACATTTAATTATATTCCCAATGACTTTGCCATTAGTTTTAGAAAAAAATCTTCTAAAGTGATTGGGCTTATTGTACCAGAAATATCTATGTTTTTTTTGCCATCTATTATTAATGGTATTTCGTCAATTCTCAATAAAGAGGGCTATCGCTTTTTCATATTGTCTTCTGACGATTCTTATGGGACTGAAAAAGAACATATAGAAACCTGCATTAATTCAAGAGTAGATGGTATCCTCATCTCTTTGACCAAGGAAACAAAAGATTGTGAACATTTGAAGAAATTAAAAGACATGGAAATCCCAGTAGTCATTTTTGACAAAACTGTTCCTCAGGATATTTTTGAATCTGTCGTTTTTGATAATGTAAAAAATGCTGAATTGTGCGCCGAAAAGTTAATTGATTATGGAAGCAAAAATATTCTAGCCATCTTTGGTGATGAAAATTTAGAAATTACCCAAAATAGATTGATTTCATTTGAAAGTCGTATGAAGCAATTTCCTGAAATTACCCTAAATATTATCTATTGCAAATCTGCTGATATTGTAAAGGAAAAATTAGATATATTGTTAGACGATGATTCTATTGATGGTTTTTTTGCGATGAGTGATGAGACGCTGATCGGTCTTCATAGTTCCTTAATAAAAAGAAATCTTAACAATACCAATAAGAAAGTGGTTGCAATAAGTGAAGGAACACTTCCGAAATATCTAGATGAAACTTACGAATATCAGATTAACGACGGATTTGAAATGGGAACTTTTGCTGCAACAAAATTAATGAATAGTATCAAAAAAAAGATTGATATAACAAAAGAAGACATTCTAATTCATTATTTATAATATGATAAAATTATATCTTATTTGACAGCAAATACTAAATTAAAAACGAATAAATAATTTGCCAAAGCATATTTTTGAAAACAATTTTTATATTAAAGCAAGTATTTACGTCTTATCCTCTTCCACGTTTTACAATTAACATATAATGGATATTTCTTTGGTGCTGAGTTCTTATAAAGCTTGTAACAATGTTGCAAATTTTTTGTTTTTGTAAGATTGACCTTTTATCTATATTTGCATTGTGCAAGTATCTCAAGAAAATTTACAAGAATTAGAATTTCCGAGATTGCTAGGCGAAATTGCGCCATTAGCTTACTCCCAGAAAATCTCAGAAAAAATCCTTCATTTAAAACCAATTCCTTTAGATGAAGCAGAATTATTACTAAAAACAACCTCAGAATATCTAAGTTCGTATGAAAGCGACAATGCCATTCCTTTTGATGAATATGAAGACATCGAAGAAGAGCTAAAAGTTATTCATATAGAAAATTACCGTTTAGAAAACCACGCCTTTATAAAGATTAAAAATATCACAGAACAGATTGGAAAACTGAAAACTTATTTTCCTAAGATGTTAGATATTTTCCCTAACCTGAATAACGAAATTAAAGACATTGACTTTCAAAAAGTTATTTTAGAAAAAATCAGTCAAGTTTTTAACCGTTTTGGTGAAGTAAAAAGTGAAGCCTCTCCTGACTTAAAAATCATCCGAGCAGAGATGCAACACGCCAGAAAAGCCATTCAGGAGAATTTTAATCGCGCGTTAACTGCGCTTGGACAAGGTGATTTCTTAGATGATATCAGAGAAAGTATTATTGATGACCAACGTGTTTTAGCCATTAAGTCGGGTTACAAAAAAAGAGTTCCCGGACGGACATTGGGCGTTTCTAAAACTGGATCTATCACTTACATCCAACCAGAAAGTGTCGTAAAACATTACTTTAAACTTCGTGAAAATGAAGAACAAGAGAAAAAAGAAATTGATAAAATATTACGACAATTAACGGCAGAACTGGCAGACTATCAACCGCAACTTAGCAACTATCAAGATTATATCTTTAACCTAGATATTACAAGAGCCAAAGCGAGGTTTGCTAAGCGTATTAATGGGATCTTACCTAAGATTAATCGTCATAAAAGCATGAAGTTAATCAATGCTTTCCATCCCTTATTATGGTTGCAGAATAAAGCCGAAAACAAAGATATTTACCCTCAGACTTTAGAGTTATCTGACAAGAACAGAATCATCTGTATTTCTGGTCCTAATGCTGGTGGAAAATCTATCACACTGAAAACTTTAGGACTGATGCAATTGATGATTCAGTCAGGGATTTTGGTGCCTGTGCATCCTAGAAGTGAGATGTTTTTCTTTGATAAAATCATGACCGACATTGGCGACAATCAATCCATAGAAAACCATCTATCTACCTACTCTTCTCGTCTAAAAAAGATGGCAAAAATCATCCGAGAATCTGATGAAAACACCTTGTTATTGATTGACGAGTTCGGGACGGGATCTGATCCAGAATTGGGTGGTGCTTTAGCAGAAAGTTTCTTAGAATTTTTCTATCAAAAGAACAGTTTTGCGATTATCACAACGCATTACACTAACATTAAGCTAGTGATTGAGCAACTTCCTAATGCGATTAACGCGGCAATGCTCTTTGATGAAGAAACGCTAGAACCGATGTACAAGTTAGAGATTGGGCAGGCGGGAAGCTCTTTCACCTTTGAGGTGGCTGAGAAAAACAGAATCCCTAGGTTTATCATTCATAATGCGAAGAAAAAAGTAGAACACGACATTGTCAATCTCGACAAAACGATTGTTAAACTTCAACAAGAAAAATATGAAGTCGAAAAGCTAAAAACTGATCTTACAGAACGTAAAGAATCTGTTGAAGACAAGCGCGACAATCTCCAAAAACTGAATGAACAATTGCAGCAAAAGCTGTTCAACTTTCAGAAATTGTATGAGGAAGAACACCGCAAACTGCAATTCGGGAACAAGATAGAAGGCTTTATAGAAAGCTATATCAAAGGAAAACCGAGGAAAGATGTGGTGAAAGATTTTGTTAAAATATTAGAGCAAGAAAAATTCAGGAAGCTGGATACCGACAAAGACGAAAGCAAAAAACTCCAAATTGTAAAGCGGAAAATTACTCAGCAATTAAAGAAAGAAGATGTCATCGAAAAGATTGCCGAAACTCAAGAAAAAATCGAAGAAAAGAAGCAAACAGAACGAGCCGTCTGGATGAAGATTGGACAACGCGTAAGGATTAGCGGCAGCACAAGCGTGGGTACAATAGAAAAAATATCCAAAGAAAAAGTTACCGTTAATTACGGAAGTTTTAAAACTGTGATTAATGCCAACGAGTTAGAAAGAATATAATTAGAAAAACCTTGAGATAATTCTCAAGGTTTTTTATTTTCTATCATCTAAAGCTATACTAATTTTCCAAAATGATTTTAATTAAACCAATTTACCTTCGTCAATATTTCTTTCCATTAATACATCAAAGACTTCTCCCATCTCGTCCGAAGCTCTTTTGATAGCATTTTCTAACATATTTCTGACTTGATGTTCTGTAACACCTGCTTCTGTCCAGCTCTTCGCATCTGTATAAGAGTTAAGAATAAACGGAATAATACGATCTATAGCACATGCAAAGATGGCATCTGGCGTCGTTTCTTCTTCAAATTCTATCCAAAGATTATAGAACTCTGTCGCCATATTTTCATCTAAAATCCCGAAGATCTTCTTTGCTGCGACTTTCTCTCTTTCAAATTTTCCTTCCATCAACTTTTCGTCAAACAGAAAAGTATCGCCTGCATGGATCTCTACTAAATCATGAATAGACAACATTCTTATCACCTTTAGCAAGTCTATTTGCTCTTTATTCTTGGCATAAGGATAAAGAATCTGTGCGAGAATAACGATCTGCCAACTATGTTCTGCTGTATTTTCTCTGCGAGAGTCATCTGCGTTGTAATTTCTACGCTGTACATTCTTAAGCGCATCAACCGCCAAGATAAAATCTATTTCTTTTTGTAATATCATTGTTATAATTCTGTACTCGATGTAACCTCGTAGGCTTGTTTATTTCTCTCAAAAATCCGTGTAGATTGTGATCCTTCTACGGTAATCTTACTTCCAATTTTTCTAATCCAATTACCTTCTCTTAAGCCAACTACTTTTGTGTCATTTTGAGTCAAAAATTCTAAAATTCTCGTTTCTCTTGTTTCACCATTATGATGTAACTCTGGATGAGGATCCAGATAATGTGGATTAAGATTGAAAGGTACCAATCCCATACAATCAAAACTTGGTGGATAGACAATGGGCATATCATTACTGGTTTTCATATTAATACCGCCAATATTACTGCCCGCGCTACATCCAAGATAAGATTTGCCCAACTCAACGTTAGTCTTAAGAACACTCATTAAGCCTTCTTCATGCAAAGTCTTTACTAATAAAAATGTATTACCTCCGCCTGTAAAGTAAGCTTTAGCTTGGTTAATAGCTTCTATTTTGTCTTCAAACTCGTGTAAACCTCTTACTTTAATATCCATTGTATCGAAGAAGCTTTTCGCCATTTCGGTGTAAGCGTCATGCGTCATCCCGTCTGGTCTTGCAAAGGGAACAAACAATATCTCGTCTATGCCTTGATACAAATCTTGAAGTTGTGGTCTTAAATATTCTAAAAATTTTTCTCCATATAATGCAGAGGTTGAGGCTAATAAAATATTCATTCTTATTTTTTTTAATTGATGAATTATTACTATCAAACTAAACTATTGTCTAATCTAAATGACTACCAAATTTCGGGAATATATAGTGATTGAGGAAATTTTTCGTTGTTAAATATTCTCAATTTTTTGCGTGAGGGCGAAGCGCATTGTCGGAGCTCTTTTCTAATATGGCGAAGCACAGCGAAAGCCTTATTAGAAAAAGCGACTGCGCGCAGACCGACGCCAGTGAGGAACTGGAGGCGCGAGCGAAGCGAGCGCCGTAAGTTACCGAGCTGGCGACACGCCATAAAAAAAGCTCCACATGATGTGAAGCTTAGGTTGTTATAGTTTGAATTCTAATTTTACATTAAAGAATCTTCCCGTTAATCTTACAGGCACAGGATAATAAGCCGAGCTGTTGACATCGCTCACCCACTGATTAGCCACCGTGTTATTAATATTAAAGGCATTAAAAATCTGAACTCCCAATGTTAACTCACGGAAGTTAGACCAGAATCCTGCTGCAACTTTATTATCTTTTTGATCGATAAATACTTTGCTAAGACCAATGTCTACACGCTTGTAAGATGGTAGTGTTTTCTGATAATTGTAGGCACCTAAATAATCTGGTTGTCCTTCTTTATTGAATAAAACAGGCGTCCCAGAAGGTAATCCATTGGCATAAACTAAGGTTAAATTAACCTTCATACTTGGGAACTTAGGCATATAATCCTGATAGAATACCGAGAATCTTAATCGTTGATCGGTTGATCTTGGGATATAACCGTGGTTATCTATATTCTCATAAACTCTTGCATAACTTGCAGAAATCCAAGAGTCAACTCCTGGCACAAACTCTCCAAATAACCTTGTATCTAAGCCATACGCATAACCTTCGGCATTATTTTTACCAGAATATCGGATTCTCACATTATCCAGATAATAAGGAATCAGTTTATCCATTTTTTTATAGTAAACTTCTGTGGTTAGCTTAAAAGGTTTTGAATCTTTATTGTCTCCCAAACGGAACTCGTAATCGTTACTTAAGATAATCTGGTAAGATCTTTGCGCTTCTATATTAGGGTTGAAATCTCCATTAAGATCTTTGATTTCTTTATAAAAAGGTGCTTGATAATAGACACCACCTGTAACCTTGAACAACATATCTGTATTATCCCAATTAGGTTTAATCGCAAATTGTGCTCTTGGACTTACTAAAGTTTCTTTGTTAAAACTCCAATTTTGCACCCTTACACCTGCATTTACAAAGACTTTATTATCTCCCCAATCGAATTTTTTAGAATACTGCGCATAAGCTGATAATCTCGTAGGATCTATATTATTAGCACCAGCGATATTATATTTTAGTTTTAATTGAGAAGCATCTAGATTACCTGGCAATACAAAATTTCTTGGCGTACTATAACCCAAAGAATCGACTAACTGCCACTCGTTGGTATTATCCTGAAGTTTTTCTTTTTCAATCTTTGCACCAACTTCAATATCTGTATTTACATCTGGTGAGAATCTTGCTCTCAATTGCGCACCATAAGTCTGAACCTTAAGATCATTTCGTGCATGATCTATCTGTCCTCCTGCATCATAAGTCGCTACAGGCGATCCTGTTTCTGGATCAAAGGATTGCAACATATAACCCGAGGCAATGCTGTAATATTCTTTTTCTCGGTTCTGATAAGCAAAAGCGTCTACATTAACGTTCCATTGTTTGGTTGGCTTAAAGTTAAGACTGAAAGTCCCCATCATATTCTTATACTTGTCATTTTCTTTACCATTGTACATGACTGATAATCTAATGGGCTGTTGTAGACTTCCGAAATCTACTTCTTTGCTTTTCGGGATCATTTCGTAATCATTTTTAGAAAAATATCCAATAAATGATGCCGACCATTTTTCATTAATATTAAAATTAATATAAGACTGCAAATCCATATATTGAGGATTGAAATCTGTATCTTCATTAAGTGTATTAAGCACCAAATTGGTATTTCTGTATCTAGCACTTACAATAGCAGATAATCTTTTATCCTTAGAAGCACCACCAAGCGTTAATCTTCCTCCAATTAAAGAAGCTTCTCCCGACAACTCGAATTTCTGAGGTTGCTTATAATAAATATTAAGCGCAGATGACATCTTATCGCCATATCTCGCCTCAAAACCTCCTGCAGAAAAGTTAACAGCAGATACCATATCTGGATTAATAATACTTAATCCTTCCTGTAAAGAATTTCTGATTAAAAAAGGACGGTAGATCTCGATATCATTAATATAAATTAAATTTTCGTCATAATTACCGCCACGCACCATATATTGAGAACTCAACTCTGTATTAGAGTTAACAGAAGGCAGAGTCTTAAGAAGTCCTTCTACACCACCAGATAATGATGCAACCTGTTGTGCTTCTCTAGGTGAAATCTCTATAGAACTAAGGTCATTAGACTTTGGTCTAACTCTTTTCTGAAAAATAATTTCTTTAATCTCATTAACCTTTGTTGTTTCAAGAAAAAGAACATTTACATTCTGAACTTTTGGTGATGGTTTTATACTTTTAGAAAATGATTTAAAATCTTGTTTTTCTACAAGTAAACTTTGCTCGGTTGTAGCAATAGGAACTTTAACAAAACCATTATTATCTGTGATATACTCTTGATTATTGTATGTTACCTTAGCTTGTGAAACCGCTTTGCCATTCTCGTCTAGAACCTTGAGGTTTACCTGAGAAAACAACGCCATTGGCAACAAAACAAAAGCCGATAAGATATATTTTTTCAATGCGATAAATTTTAATGGTTAAATATACAATTTCTCTTTGTTACTGAAAACCAGAAAAGTTGATATAAATTGTATAAGTCCAAAATTATTTAGCAAACCACAATTCAATAACGATTAAACAACATTAAATCAAATAAATTAAAAAATAAATAACAAAACATTTTTTTTATTGAAAACTAATCAATAATTTAGTTTTACAAAAGAAATGATTATTAATTACGACACCTCTAATTAATGTCATAATTAATCATAAAATCATTTTTTGTTGGTAAAAACTTTCATATTAGTTAAATTAATTAGTAAAAAAGAAGTTTGGAATAATCCAAACTTCTTTAATTTTACAGCTATATGTTGACAATTCTATTATAAAATTGCTTCTCTTACTCTTGTTAATTTTGCTAATAAATCGTCTAAAAGATCTAATCTTAACATATTAGCACCATCTGACAATGCAGTCTCTGGCGTTGGATGCGTCTCTATAAACAAGCCATCTGCACCAACCGCAATACCTGCCTTTGCAATAGTTTCTATTAACTCTGGACGACCACCAGTCACACCAGAACTTTGATTAGGCTGTTGTAAAGAATGCGTTACATCTAGGATAACTGGCGCATATTGTTGCATCGTTGGGATACCTCGGAAATCTACAACAAGATCTGTATACCCGAAAGAATTACCGCGCTCTATAATTGCAACTTTTTGGTTGTTAGAATCTGTGATTTTTTGAACCGCAAATTGCATAGATTCTGGTGACAAAAATTGACCTTTCTTAAGACTCACACATTTGCCTGTCTGTGCTGCCGCTACTAACAAATCTGTCTGACGAACCAAAAATGCAGGAATCTGCAACACATCCACATATTGTGCAGCCAAAGCAGCATGTTCATTTTCGTGAATGTCTGTTGTCGTAGGAATATTAAAAGTTTCTCCTACTTTCTTAAGAATCTCAAGAGATTTTTCTTCACCAATAGACGTAAAAGAATCTACTCTACTTCTATTAGCCTTCTTGAAACTTCCTTTAAAAATATACGGAATATTATATTTATCAGTAATCGTAATCACTTTCTCTGCAATTCTTAGCGCCATATCTTCTCCTTCTATAATACAAGGACCAGCAATTAAGAAAAAGTTTTTAGAATCTTTATGTTGAATGTTGTCTAAATATTGAATCATTTTATTTTAAATTTTAAAGTCTTGTAAAATTACTCATAAACTTTCAAAATCGAAAAGGATTAGAAACTAGATTTCATTTTTAAAACTTATTGATTATTTTTTCTAGAGTATTAATATTTCTACTCGTAAATTGATCTTTGAGAGATTTTTTTCCTAATATTTTACCAAAAGAAGAGCTCAATGTATTTCCTTTTTTGACTTGCCAATAGAAAACAGAATTGACAATTTTAGCATTTTCTTCTTCTGACTTTGTTGATAAATCGAATTCTTTTAACAAAACATTTTCGATATTATCCTTCCCGATAAAAACATAAAGATGCTGATCAGATTCTTGCGAGAATGCTTTATTTTCAAATATACTAATCACCTCAGATTTTGATTTCAAAAATAAAAAAGCTTCGTAATTAAAATAACTTGATAAGGCTTTTTCTAAAGTTGACTTTAAGTCAGAACGACTTTTATCTGATGAAAAAATAATATTTCCGGTTGCTAAAACCGAAGTGACATTGAGCATGCCAGCGTCTTTAAAAACCTGACAAACCTCTGCCATTTTCATGGTTGTACCATTGACATTAACACCTCTCAAAAATGCACAAAACTGCTCCATCCCCATAAAATTACCAATAATAATTACCTATAGTCTGCATGCCAAATGTCTGTAATAAACATAATAAATAAATTACAGAAAGGTCTTTCACCTGCAAATCTTTTAAGAATAAAACAAATAGCGGAACGATGAACAAACATGCTCTTGCAGTTTCGCCTGTACCATAAGCTCCCGTCAAAAACATAACTCCTAAAGCAATAATTCCTGAAAAAGAAAAAATATTAATTTTGGCGTTTGCAAACATCTTAATATTATCATTCTTAAAGCTGAAAAAATAAGCCACGTAAGCAAAAGAAAGGAAAAATAAAATCTCAACAACATCTTCTAATCGCGTAAAGAAATAAACAATTGGCGAATGCAATAGCATAAATCCATTTTTATTTTCGGAACGACTAGCATGAAGAAAAGTTTCTAATTGGTCGCTTCCTGTCAAAAGATATAATTGGTAAAAAAATACAACAAATAAAACACTTACAATCACTGAGGTAATCGTAACAAAATACTGTTTTCTAAATAGTGTTATTAAAGAAATAACACCTAAAAACGCAAATAAAAACAATCCTGAAAACGATAACAAATTAGTTGCGACTAAGCCTAGAAACAATGATAGAAGTGATAAAAAACTGATTTTATTCTTGATAAAAACACTTGACAATCCACAGAAAAATAATAAAGATGTAGTCAGAATAATACCATCAATAGAAACTAATAAGTAAATATTAACCGATGGAATTATCGCAAATAATATCAAAATTAATTGGCGTTTTGATTTTTCTATATCAAAATTTTTCATCAATTGATTCATTAAAGGAAAGCTAAGACATGATAATGCAAAAAATGATAAGCTTAATCCTAAAATATTACCTTTAAAAATATCTAAAAAAAGATAATGAATTAACGTCGTGTAAGGCGGATGCGTCTTGGTATGCAATTGAAAACTTTCTAGATTTTGATTAAAATCCTTCAACCAAATTTGCCAATCTGTAATATTTATAGCATCTGCGTAATATTGTCTTCCTTTAAAATAGAATGGCTGCAAAAAAGCAATATCAATATTACCTTGTGCTAAATTACCCAATACTACCAAAAGAATACAAAGTATATAAAGCCAGAAAAAATTAAGTTTTTGATGTGCAGTGTAAGCTAATAATCCAACACCTAAAAAAAGAAAACCAAATAAAATACCCGTAAAAAGAAATGCCGAAGGATATACTACAGAAAAAGGAAATAAAATACTATTCCCCGTAAAAATGACATATTCATTAAGTCCGAAAACAACAGCCGCCATAAATAACCAAATCCCTATCGCGCCAAAAAAAACGCCGATAGGGAAATTAGATTCTTTTAAATATTTTATCATATAATATTCTATATATTACTGAGCTACTTTCATTAATGCTCTTGTTACTTGATCCTCTTTTTCGGTGGCGTAAGTAGTATCAAATTTATTCATCACATCAAATAAATATTGATAAAAATTAGTGATATTTTGAGATTTGTCAATCTGATTAAAGGCTTTTTCTTTGCCCATCTGTTGCATATCTTTTATAAAAGCATCAAATCTTTTATCAATAGTATTGATAGATTTTTCGGTATATTCTTGCGCTTTTTTGGTCTCTCCTATTTTAATATAAGCATCTGCTACCGCACCAACAATCAAAGAATACTCTAATGGTTTCATTCTTATTTGTCTAGAAGAATTCATCTGGAATCTTTCTGGTAAATTAATAAAATAGTCATAATCCTTGAAAATTCCTTTTTTAAGATCTTCTGCTAGCTGCAAGCCTTTAGCTTCTTGTCCTGCAACAATATAACCAAAAACTATAGAACTTAAAGATCTAGGATCATTATATCTTGAAACTGGGATTTCTGTATCCACTAAGCTTAACAATTCTACCGCTTTAGATTTTTGATTAGTTGCCACCAAAGCATCTACTGCACGACTTACCGAAGAACGATAGGTTACAATATTTTGCATTGCAGTCTCATCATAATGATTTTTAAGATTTTTAAAATTACCCCATTTATAATTTTTAACAATATTATAAAGGTTATTAGCATTAACTCTTCCCATCTCACCTGATTCTTTCTGAGGTGTTTTTATAGGAACTAATCGGTAACTAAAGCCATCGTACTGCAAGTAATCTCCCAGGTAAGCAATATTTTCGTTTTCATAGATACCGCCTGTTGAGAAGTTAATTGGGCGTTTCCAATCAAAATGTGCTAGGATGTCAAGAAGCATTAGATTATTTTTAAACAAGCTATTGCTTTTATAATCAATAACAAGTTCTTTTTCTGCCAATGGAGCTTCTTCAGCGGTAATAATCCCAGATTTTACAGCACTATTAACATCTACAGGAATCGTAAACTTAGAGACTGGTAAGAAGTTGAAACGCTCTGTTTTGCTATTCTCACCAAAAACCATTTTCAGTATTTCTGTTTTATTTTCAGATGACATTTTTAAGAAGTTAATCGCATCCTTAAGGCTCATAGAGTCCTGAACAAGATATTTTCTAAACTCAGCAAATTCTGTTTCTGGAGCGCCAGCTTGTTCTAGATTAGCAAAAATAGTCTGCCAATCTTTTTTACTCATTATAAAAATCTGATCATTAGTACCATCACGATAATTATCATGCGTTAACCCAGACGGCACTGGCATTGCATTATATGTTTTTCTTTTGACTTGATCGAGATACCAAGGCGTCGCCAATAAAGTAAAATTAACAACCTTCACATCACTTCTAAATTCTTCTGTCTCTTGTAATCCCCAGACTGGATAAGTATCATTATCACCGTACACAAACATAATGTCATTCTTAGGCAAAGATTTTAAAGCCGAATAAGAATAATCATATGCTGCGGTGCGATCACTTCTGTCATGTACATTATAATTTTGGAAACCCATCATCAATGGCACTCCCAATAATAGAACCCCAACACCAATCTGCGCCGAAGAAGATTTTACTTTTTTCTGAACGTAATAATAAATACCAGCGACTCCAAGACCAATCCAAATAGCAAATGCATAGAAAGAACCCACCATCGCATAATCTCGTTCTCTAACCTCAAAAGGCTTCATACCAGTATAGAAAACAATCCCCACACTTGTAATGATAAACAAAGATAATATTGCATAAAAACGTCCAAAATCTCTATTTAATTGGAAGAAAAAGCCTAAAATACCTAATATTAAAGGTAACATAAAGAAATAAACAGTACTTTCATTTCTATAATTTTCAGGCATATCACTTTGGTTACCCCACAGGTTATCATCAATCGCAGAGATACCTGTAATAAAATTACCATTAGTATTTTGCATATTGCCCTCTAAGTCATTTTGTCTTCCAGAGAAGTTCCAAAGAAGATATCTAACAAAATAATAATAGTTTTGGAAAGTAATAAAGTAATCTAAATTCTGAGCCAAAGATGGACGCTGAACGTTAATTAAATTAAATTGTTTCGCTTTATTATAATCATCCATTCTGATAGATCCATTCTCAAATTTCTTTCTTAGATCATCAAAATATTGTTTCGCTTCTTGGCTATTTGCCGCATCTTCATTATCATAATTGAAACTGAAATCTGGCGCACCATACATAGAAATATAATTAGGAATAATAGACTTGTCCTCACTAAACATTCTAGGTAAAAAACTAACATGAGCAGGGTTGAAAACATAATTAAATCGATCACCCACTACTCTATAACGTCCAGTTTTTTCATCTTTTTCGTAGACGTCACCAGTTTTAATAGTTTTAAAACTTCCATCTTCGTTCTTCTGGATACCGTTAGCGTCAAGATAAGCCGTATAATTCTGACCATATAAGGTAGGCCAATCTCCATATTGTACACGATTATAATAATCCAGCATTCCAATCGCATTATCAGGATCATTAAGGTTCATTGGAGGATTAGCGTTCGCTCTAATAGGAATAACCATCCAACAAGAAAACCCTATAATCATATATATAATAGACAAGGCAATCGTTTGAAATACATTTTTCTTCGATTTTCTAGCAAAATTAACAATGAAATAACAAGCTAAAATTAAAAGAACAAAAGCAAAAATAGTCCCACTATGGAAAGGCAATCCTAACCCGTTAACAAAGAATATTTCACTTTTCCCGAACAAGGTCATTATCAATGGGAAAATCCCTTTGAAAACAACTCCTAATATAACTAAAGTCACCACATTAGCAACCACAAAGGACTTCCAAGTGAAAGAATAATTTCTAGTATAATAAATAAGACAGGCAGCAGGCACAGCTAGCATACACATCATATGGACACCTACAGAAAGTCCTGTTATGAAGAATAACAGAATAATCCATCGCTCACTCCCCTCTTT
The DNA here is from genome assembly GCF_053553015.1 of Chryseobacterium electrogenes. Classification (NCBI taxonomy): domain Bacteria; kingdom Pseudomonadati; phylum Bacteroidota; class Flavobacteriia; order Flavobacteriales; family Weeksellaceae; genus Chryseobacterium; species Chryseobacterium electrogenes. Next base: position 1,188,775 of record NZ_JBNPPB010000002.1, read on the forward strand.
TTTATATTCATTTTCCCATTTTGTAATACACCAAAGTATTAATGCAATAAAAAGAGATGCCATCGCATAGACTTCACCTTCTACAGCAGAGAACCAAAAACTATCAGAAAATGTAAAACATAGAGCACCAACAACACCAGAAAATAAGATACCGATACCTTCTTGATTAGAAACCTCCTCAAAGTCTTTATTCAGCAATCGTCTCACCAGATGTGTAATCGTCCAAAATAAAAATAAAATTGTAAAGGCACTAAAGGTTGCAGACATCGCATTAATCACCAATGCGTAATTACTCGCATTGCCTAATGCAAAAACAGCAGATACAGCACCAACTAATTGAAAAAGAGCAGCACCTGGAGCGTGAGTCACCTCTAACTTAACAGCTGAGGAAATATACTCACCACAGTCCCAAAAACTCAAAGTGTGTTCTATTGTTGAGATATAAGTAAAAAATGCAATTGCAAAAACTACCCAACCTAGGATAGTATTCCATTTTTTAAAAGTCCAATTCTTCATAAGATATACAAATTACTGCGAAATTAAGACTTTTCTATGAGTTTTGTTTGATTTTAACAAAAAATAAACTTTGGCTTAAAATTTGGAGAGTCGATTATCGTTTGTTAACTTTATAACACCATAAAACAGATTATAAATAACAAGTTTATTCAAATAAAATTGGAAAACTTTGCTTTTTTTTGTTAATTTTGCAAACAGTTTTTTAGAGAAAAATGTTAAATAATGACTAATGTATACGATAATATTCTTGGCTTAATTGGAAACACACCTTTAATTCGATTAAATCAAGTTACAAAGGAAATCCCTGCAACTGTATACGCGAAGTTGGAATCACACAATCCCGGCCATTCTACTAAAGATAGAATAGCGTTACACATTATAGAAAATGCCGAGAAAAAAGGACTTTTAAAACCTGATTCTGTCGTGGTTGAGACCACATCAGGAAACACAGGATTTTCTCTGGCAATGGTTTGTATTATAAAAGGATACAAATGTATTTTGGCAGTTAGTGACAAAACTAAACCTGAAAAAATTGCATATCTTAAGGCATTAGGCGCTACCGTCTATGTATGCCCAGCCAATGTTGCTGCAGATGATCCTCGTTCTTATTATGAGGTTGCAAGAAGAATTTCTGAAGAAACACCTAACTCTATCTACATCAATCAGTATTTTAACGAATTAAATATTGATGCACACTACCAGACAACTGGTCCAGAAATATGGGAGCAGACACAAGGTAAAATCACACATCTACTAGCGTGTACTGGTACAGGCGGTACGCTATCTGGATCTGCTAAATTCTTGAAAGAAAAAAATCCAGATATCAAAATTATAGGTGTAGATGCAGATGGATCTATTCTTAAATCTTTCCATGAGACAGGTGCGATTAAGAAAGAAGACATTCATCCTTATCAGATAGAAGGTATGGGCAAAAACCTAATCCCTTCCGCTTTATTATTTGATAAAGTAGATGAATTTGTCCGTGTTAATGATGAGATGGCTGCTTATAGAACCCGCGAAATTGCCCTGAAAGAAGCAATTATGGGCGGATACACAACTGGCGCAGTAACGCAAGGATTTTTGCAATATGCCAATTCTAATGAATTGAAAGAAACTGATACTGTTGTTCTTATTTTCCCTGATCATGGCTCTAGATACATCTCTAAAGTCTATAGTGATCAATGGATGCAAGAACAAGGCTTCATCAACAACTGTGTACATAATTACGAAGAAGTTTTTAAAACTGAATATATCAAATAAAATATGTCCCGATTTTTATCGGGATAATTTTTAACTAAAAATCAAAAAATACTTTAGATGGATATTTTTGACAGAATTAAACAAAACCCAGGACCATTAGGACAATTTGCAGATTATGCAGAAGGTTATTATATTTTCCCTAGACTAGAAGGGCCAATTGGTCCAAGAATGCAATTTCAAGGGAGAGAAGTAATCTTCTGGAGTGCCAATGATTATTTAGGATTATGTAATCATCCTGAAGTTTTGGAAGCTGATGCAAAAGCAGCTGCAGAATACGGAATGTTTTACCCAATGGGTGCAAGAGCAATGTCCGGCGAGACTGATCAGCACTTACAATTAGAAAGAGAATTAGCAGAATTTGTTCAGAAAGAATCTGCATATCTATTGAACTTCGGATATCAAGGAATGGTTTCTACCATTGATGCTCTAGTTTCTAGAAACGATGTAATTGTATATGATGTAGACTCTCATGCATGTATTGTGGATGGTGTTAGATTACACTCAGGAAAACGTTTTACGTACAGACACAATGATATAGAAAGCCTAGAAAAAAACCTACAAAGAGCTAAGAAAGTAACTGAAGAAACAGGAGGCGGAATCTTAGTAATCACAGAAGGTGTTTTCGGAATGAGAGGGCAACAAGGTAAACTGAAAGAAATTATTGCACTTAAAGAGAAATATGGTTTCAGGATTTTGGTAGACGATGCACATGGATTCGGGACACTTGGTGCAACTGGTGCTGGTGCTGGAGAAGAGCAAGGTTGTCAAGATGAAATTGATGTTTACTTTTCAACATTTGCAAAATCTATGGCAGGTTTTGGTGCTTTTTTAGCAGGAAATAAAGAAATCATCCGTTACCTAAAATTCAACCTTAGATCTCAGATCTTTGCAAAATCATTGACAATGCCAATGGTAATTGGAGGATTAAAGAGATTAGAATTGTTAAGATCTAGACCAGAAATTAAAGCTAAGCTTTGGGAAAATGTAAATAAATTACAATCTGGATTAAGAAATATAGGTTACAATCTTGGTGATACCAATACTTGTGTAACACCAATTTTCATCCAAGGTAATCCTATCGAAGCTATGATGTTGGCCAAAGATCTTAGAGAAAACTATGGTATTTTTACCTCTGTAGTTTCTTATCCTGTAATTCCAAAAGGAATGATTTTGTTAAGATTAATCCCAACTGCTTCTCATACAGATTCTGAGATTAACGAAACACTTGAAGCTTTTGAAGCCATCTACAAAAAATTAGAAACGGGTTACTACAAAGAATTAGAAGCTCAACAAATTAAAGAAAAAAACTTAGCTTTTAAAGCTATATAAAGAAATAAAAACTGCTCTACTTGAGCAGTTTTTTTTGTATCTACTAACAATTTATTATCTAGAAAATATTAAAATTTCCTTTTAGCCTTCCTTTAAAAATAGAATTTAAGAAATAGATAAAAAAATCGGGACTATAATAAAATAATCCCGACTTCTGTAAAACGTAAAATTTAAAAAATATGAAACTAGTTTTTGGTGTTTTGTAAATAATTATCTATCACTTCAAAAGCCTTGCTTTCATCTTGTAGATCCACTTTCAACATCATATTTGTTGCTGTGGGCGTTGTCAGAAAAGAAAGATATGCATTTTCTACTTCACTTTCTATACCAACTTCTTGTAATTTTGACTTAACTAATTGTATTTCCTGTGCATTGCTACTTTCAAATACGGAAACGCGTGTTACTGTACTCATAATCTTGTTCTTTTAATATTAAACTGCGTTTTGAATGTACAATTTACAAAAAATAATCAGAACTAAATGAGATTAATGCAAATTATTTGTTAATAATTCATCAATTTTATTTAAAACTAACTGCAATTCTTCATTTTTCACATTAAGATGTGGACGGAATCTCAATGACTTATCACCACAAGTCAAAATGATGATTCCCTCTTCATAAAGCTTTCCTTGCAGCCAATTTCTGGTCTCGCCATCCTTAAGATCGAAAGCGCACATAAGTCCCTTCCCTCGAGAAGCAAAAACATCTTGCGGAAATTTTTCTTCTAACTTACTAAGTCCATCTAATAAAAACTGTCCCGCAACTTTAGAATGTTCAACGAGATTTTCTTGTTCAATAATTTCCAAAACCAACTGGAAACGCAACAAGTCTATAAAATTACCACCAAAAGTAGAATTAATCCTAGAACTTTCTGTAAAAACATGATGCTCAACTTCATTCATCTTTTCTTTATTAGCAAGAATCCCACATACTTGTGTTTTTTTACCAAAGACAATAATGTCAGGATTAATAACGCTTTGCTGAAAAGCCCACATCGTTCCCGTCATTGCAATACCTGTTTGTACTTCATCAAAAATTAAAAGAATATCGTTATCATCGCAAATTTTTCTTAGGCTAACAAAAAACTCATCTCGGAAATGATTATCGCCTCCCTCCGCTTGGATTGGTTCGAGAATAATACAAGACACTTGATTAGGATTAGACAAAATAGTTTCTTGTATATGCAATAAAGCTAATTGTTCGTTTTTAATTGTTTCTTGAGTACCTTCTTCCGTTATTGGAAAATTTATTTTGGGGTTGATGATTCTCGGCCATTCAAACTTTGGGAAATATTGATATTTTCTAGGATCCGAAGTATTGGTCAAACATAAAGTATAACCACTTCTCCCATGAAATGCTTGCTTAAAATGAATTGCAACGCTCCCTTCTGTGTTAATATCTTTCTGCCAATTTTTTCTTGTTTTCCAGTCAAATGCAGCCTTCAAAGCATTCTCCACTGCCAATGCACCGCCTTCTATAAAGAAGCAGTATTCTAATTCTTTCGGAATGGCAACACGCTCAAAAACTTCCATAAAATCAGCGTACTCCTGAAGATATACATCACTAAGCGTTGGCTTATAAACTGCCATTTTACCCAACCAAGATGCTTTTTCTACAATATATGGATGATTATATCCTACTGCCGCAGAGGCAAACATAGAAAACATATCTAGATATTCTTTTCCCGTTAATCTATCTACAATCCAAGAGCCATGGGATTTTTCATAATCCATCACGAAATCAAATCCATCTGCTAAGATGTGCCTTCCTAATGTTTCTTTTACTTTATTAATTGGGTTATTTATAACGTTAGTTGTACTCATTTTATATTAATATTTTGTGATTTGGTGTAAGTGTTAGTTTAATTTTAAATATCGAATTTGATACCTTGTGCCAATGGCAATCCAGTAGAATAATTGATGGTATTGGTCTGGCGTCTCATATAATACTTCCAGGCATCTGATCCACTTTCTCTGCCACCGCCAGTTTCTTTTTCGCCCCCGAAAGCACCGCCGATTTCTGCACCAGAAGTCCCGATATTAACATTGGCAATACCGCAATCTGATCCTGCTTGAGATAAGAACAATTCTGACTCTCTCAAATTCTGAGTCATTATCGCAGAACTTAATCCTTGTGGTACGTCATTTTGTATAGCAATAGCTTCTTCTAAAGTTTTATATTTAATTAAATATAAAATTGGCGCAAATGTCTCATGCTGAACAATTGCAAAACTATTTTCTACCTCTGCAATACATGGTTTTACATAACAGCCTGAAGTATATGCATCGCCTTCTAAGACGCCGCCTTCCACTACAAAATTACCGCCTTCTTTTTTGCATTTTTCGATAGAATCAAGATATTGATTAACGGCTTGTTGGTCAATTAACGGTCCAACATGATTATTGATATCTAATGGATTTCCTATTTTTAATTGACCGTAAGCTTTTACTAATCTATTCTTTACTTCATCATAAACATCTTCTTGGATGATTAATCTCCTTGTCGATGTACAACGTTGTCCCGCAGTACCAACAGCACCGAAAACAGCGCCAATAATACTCATATCAAGATCAGCCTTATCAGAAATAATAATGGCATTATTACCACCTAATTCTAAAATACTCTTTCCAAAACGAGCCGCTACATTCTTATTAACTTCTCTACCAACTTTTGTAGATCCTGTAAAAGAAATTAATGCAACACGCTTGTCATTAACCATTAGATCACCAATCTCATGATCTGCAACTAATAAGCTAGAAATACCTTCTGGCAAATTATTTTCGCGGATAACTTCAGCAATAATATTTTGGCAAGCAATGGCGCAAAGTGGTGTTTTCTCTGAAGGTTTCCAGATACAAACATTTCCTGCAATCCACGCCAGAGCGGTGTTCCAGCTCCATACAGCTACCGGAAAGTTAAATGCTGAGATAATCCCAACAACTCCCAACGGATGGTATTGCTCATACATACGATGTCCAGGTCTTTCTGAATGCATTGTAAAACCGTGAAGCTGTCTTGATAATCCTACTGCAAAGTCGCAGATATCTATCATTTCTTGTACCTCACCAAGTCCTTCTTGCAATGACTTCCCCATTTCATAAGACACCAGTTTTCCTAAATCATCTTTATAAAGTCTTAATTTGTCTCCAAATTGTCTAACAATTTCGCCACGCTTAGGAGCAGGAATCATTCTGAATTCCTTAGATGCTTGGTGAGCCTTATCTATAACCGTCTGATAATCCTCTACCGAACTACAAGTTACCTCTGCAATATCTTCTCCATCTGTAGGTGATTGACTTACAATACTTTTTCCTGTGGCAAAGAATTGAACTCCTGTCGATGATCCTTGGTTAGATTGCTTTATTCCTAGATTCTCGAGTGATTTATTAATTTCAAATTGGTCTGTTGTCTTCATTATTTAAAATTGATTTGTATGTTGCTAAAGATAAAGATTTATTTTCAAAACCTACAAAATCGTCAAAATTCTACAAAATCAAAATAATAGATTATATTATTGAGTATAATGCTAAGGATAGCATTTATCAAATACAAGATCTAAGAATATCCCCTTAGTTAATTATTTATTTGTATTTAATCTAAATAAATTTTGCTTTAAAAATAACAAAATCATAGATTTGTACAAAATATAAAACATGGAAGAACAGCCAGAAAAAAATTCGAAACTAAAACTTTGGTTTAAAAGAGTTGGTGTTGGTGGGTTGATTTTTTTTACAGCAAAAGGTCTAGTATGGCTTGCTGTATTTTACTTTGGCGCAGATGCAGTATTTGGAAGTTGCGCACAGAAATAAAAAATTCGTTACTAGATTAGTAACGAATTTCTTTTTTTGAGAATATTTTATCCAAGGAATATTTTCCTGGTCCGAGTAATAATATAAGAATATAAAAGACTAGATATACAATACTTAATTCTTTAACAGAATAGTCATCTGCAGCATGAATCATAAATGCTGCAACTAACATTGTAATGACCAATGGTATTGTCAGCCATCTTGTAAAAAGTCCTAAGATAATAAAAATCGAACAGAAAAATTCTGCAAAAACTACTAAAACTAGAGAAATTACAGGACCTAATCCCAGAAAATCCATAAATTGAATTTCGCCACCCGCAGTTAATTGCTGTAATTTAGGAAATCCATGTGTTAACATAGAAGCTCCTGCAAATACCCTTAACAGCAAAGAGGCTAGATCTATTAGATTCTTACTAACGTAAGTAGATGATAGTTTACTCATAAGTTCTATTTAAAATTCAAATCTAATAAAAATTTCATACAAAGCCTATCGATAACCGAAGTTTTTAAGATCTCTGTCGTTCTTTCTCCAATCTTTTTTAACTTTTACAAAAATATTAAGATGTATTTTCTTAGAAAAGAATTTTTCTAAATCCTGACGTGCTTCGGTACCTACTTTTTTCACAGCTTCACCTTTATGCCCAATGATAATTCCTTTTTGAGAATCTCTTTCTACATAGATAATGGCGTCGATAAAAATAATGCCTTCTTTTTCTTTGAAAAGCTCTGTTACAACTTCTACAGAATATGGGATTTCTTTATCATAGTTAAGCAAGATTTTCTCTCTAATACATTCGTTTACAAAGAAACGTTCTGACTTATCTGTATATTGATCTTTATCGTAATATGGTGGATTTTCTGGCAATAAAGATTTCAGTTTTGGTAAAATATATTCTGTATTGTACGCATTAAGTGCAGAGATTGGTAATATTTCTGCCTTTGGAAATCTCTTATGCCAAAATTCTACTTTAGCCTCTAGATATTGTTGATTGGTTTTATCTACCTTATTAAGTAATAAAAGAACAGGTACAGGGATTTTAGTTAATCTATCGATTAGATATTCTGATGGTTCTTCTTGATCGTTAATATCAGCAATCATCAAAAATACATCAGCATCTTGAAGGCTTTCTTTAACAAAATCCATCATTTTTTCTTGCAATCCGTACTTAGGATCTAGTACACCTGGCGTATCAGAAAATACAATCTGCACATCTTCTTCGTTATAAATCCCAAAAATACGGTGACGTGTAGTCTGTGCTTTTTGAGTAACAATAGCCAACTTCTCTCCCATTAATTGGTTAAGCAATGTTGATTTTCCGGCATTAGGTTTTCCTACGATATTTACAAATCCTGCTTTGTGCATTTCCTATTTTTTTGCAAATTTAAGGATAATAAAAATGAGTTTCATCGTTTAAAACTTTAATCTTACTTTTCCTTATTAAAACTATCAAAATTGACTACCTTTGAACTTCAAAAAATTCCATTTTATCTATGTTTAGTACACAAGAACTTTCAGAAATAGAAAAACTCTTAACTCCCAACCATAATATTGTTATTACCACACATTATAATCCTGATGGTGATGCAATTGGATCTAGCTTAGGACTCTATCATTTTTTGAAAACCAAAGGTATAGAAGCTACAATCCTTGTCCCTAACGACTTTCCTAAATTTCTAAAATGGATGCCCGATGCTAAAAAAGCAGTCATTTCAGAATATAAAAGAAAACAAGCTGGCGAAGCTATTTATAACGCTGATGTTATCTTTTGCTTGGACTTCAATTCGCCAACAAGAGCAGGGATTTTAGGTGATTGGATTACTAAATCTCACGCCAAAAAAATCTTAATAGATCATCATCAGATGCCAGAGAAATTCGATTTTGTTTACTCTGACACGACAGTTCCTGCAACTTGCCAGATGGTCTATCATTTTATCCAAGCTTTAGGAGATGAGCACCTTGTTAATGTGGATATTGCACAATGTCTTTATACAGGTATTATGACTGATACTGGCGGTTTCCGCTTTAGATCTACCAGTGCAGAGACGCATCGTATTATCGCTAATTTGATTGAAAAAGGTGCCGATCCAGCGATTATTACAAGTAATACTTGGGATAACAATACCATTTCTAGACTTAATCTTTTGTCGTTAGTATTAAGCCGAATAGAAGTTGTAAAAGACGGAAAAGTTGCTATTCTATGGTTAAAACGTGACGAACTAAAAGCTATGGGCTTCGAGAAAGGCGATACCGAAGGTTTTGTTAATTATGGATTAAGCATTGGCGGAACCAAAATGGCGGTATTCTTCATGGAAGATCTTTACGATGATTTTATCAAAATTTCTTTCCGATCTAAGGATGATATTGACACCAATGCTTTTGCACGAAAACACTTTAAGGGAGGCGGACATATTAACGCTTCTGGCGGAAAATATATGAAGTCCATAGAAGATACGATTATCGATTTTAAACAATATATTAATGAAGAGGATTTTTAGTCCTCTTTTTTTGTATTTAACCTCAAGAAAAAAGATTCAAAATATTGGTAAGAAATATGAGCTAGACTTATCGTCAATACAACATTAAAGATTGTATAAAGCATCACAAATAAAGCCTTATTAATTGATACTAAATCCGGAAAAACTTTAATAACCAAAAATCCTGTAATCTGAAAAACAATCGCATGAAGCATGTAGATTCCGTAAGAAATTGTGCCGAGATATTTTAGTTTTGATTTCTGTAAAAATGCAATAGGTTGGTCTATTAAGCAAACAATAAACAACGGAAACAACATCATGCTTACAAACTGATAAGCGATTTCTGATAAATTCTCCACAAAATAATCTGTAAAAAAATATGCTATTGTCACACCAAATATCAATGTTTTAAAAAGCCAATTAATCTTTCTTTGAGTCAAAATTTTAGTATGAAAAATAGCCGTCATTCCGCTTATGGAGAAGAAATAAAAATAGACTTTATTCGCTTTTAAAAAAGAAGGAAATTCTAGATTAAACATCAAAAAATAAACGACTGTAAAAATACCTAAAAACCATGCAATCTTTCTTAATGGTAACAAAAATATAGCTGGTGCAATGAGCAAATAAAATTGTTCTTCTATCCCAATAGACCAGAGAATTTTTATAATTCCGCCAGGATTGTAACCCGCCAAAACATTCGAAAAAAAAGTTCCGCCCAAAAATATAGCTTCGAGAATAGAATAATTTTTCTCGCCAACATCAAATCCTAATCGTGGCAAAATCAAATTATAATACAGTAATCCAAAAATCAACACCGCATAATACAAGGGAAATATCCTCAGTATTCTTCTTCTATAAAATGTCTTGATAGAAATCTGCCCCAATGTTAATTTCTCATGATAAAGATTTCTAATAATTAAAAATCCACTTAATGAGAAAAACGCATAGACCGCTTCTGTGCCTTTATGTAAAATTGCAGCGTCCGCAAAAAACGGAAACCCTCTATTCTGCGAGAATTCTGGCAGATGATATAATAAAACAAGTAAAGCTAAAAAAAATCTTATCGCCGTTATATTGGGTAAACTTCTATCCATTTACAACAATTCTGTATTAATAATTTCTGCGCAAATACTCGGCTTTTCCCAATGACCATTATGACCACAATCCAAAAGATAAGCTTTGATATTCTCACGCTCAGGAAGCTCTGCAATTGTTTTGATAGAATTAATAGCATTATCAAATCGACCTAAAATCAATAAAACTCTTCCTTCAAAATTCTCTAAAACACTTCTACGATTTGGGCGTTCTATCATGCCTTTTTGTGAGGCTAAAACCCCAGCAATGCTTGCCGTATAAGCAATTTGTTTCGCGAGTTCTATCTCGTCCCTAAGTTGATCTCTTTCATTAATCCCGAAAAGATTAGGAATTCCTGCATTGGCAAAAGCTTGATAATTATCGCTAATAACTCTAAGGCTTCTTTGGCGAATACTTTTCTTTTCTGCATCGTCTTCAAAATACGTCGAAAAAAACAGGCTTAAACTCTTCAAACTTTGAGGATATTTTTCTGCAAAAGCTAACGCAACATAACCGCCCATAGAATGTCCGAACAAATGGAAATTTGTCACTTCTAGATAATGCATAAGTTTTTCAACTTCGTCTGCGATAATTTCCATAGTTTGGATTTCGGCAATAGATTCTGACTTACCAAAACCAGGCAAATCTACTTTAACCAACTGAAAATCCTCAGAAAGATATCGCTCAATATCATCCCAAATTGTAAGATTTTCCATAAAACCATGTAGCAAAACCAAAGTCTCTTTACCGCTACCAGAAATTTCGTAATGAAGCATATTTTTTAGAATTTAATATAAATTTGATCCGAAAATCCAAAACTATTAACTGACTCATGAAGCTTAAATGTCTTACAGCCATCTTTAGTAAAAAAGATTTTCTTACCACTTCTCACATCCAGTTTTCCGTTTTCATAATCATGAATGCTTTGTTTTATTGTCCCTTGAAACTTCAGATTATTTTTAGAAATCATCTGCCCAACGCCATCAATTTTAATATAATTATTTCCGTTTTGCAGAGATCCTTTAATCGAATATTCGTCTTTGCCAGCTTTAGCAAAATCAATTTTCCCTTGACCTTTTATCATATCATGCGTCAAAACATGCGTGCCTACTAAGTTATTATAGCGATCCTTCGCCATAATACTATCGTTGATCTTCTGTCTAACCAAATTAATAGAGTCGACAATCTTGGTACTATCGACTTTACTGCTTTGTGTTTCCTCAGCTTTTTTGCAAGAAAATATGGAGAACGCGATTAAAAATAACGCTAGTTTTTTCATGATTATATTTTAAGTCTAAAATAAATAAAAAAAGAGCATTTTATCAATACTCTTTTTATTAAAATTTATTTTTATTTTGATTCTTATTGAGCTAAAAATCATTTATTCTTTTTATAAAAATCAACGCCACATTTTAAGAATTTCTCAAACTCTTCTTTTGGCATATATCCAGAAACTGGTGAGTTAATCACTTGTTGATCCGGCGTTACCAACACATAATGCGGTTGAGAATTATTATTAAAATTAACTTGCTGAAATAGCGACCATTTATCTCCAATTGTTTTCACTTTTTTCATCTGCCCATTTCCCATATCAATTCTCATCTGATCCGCTTCTGGCAACTCTTCTTTATCATCTACATATACCGAAGCCAGGATAACGTCGTTCTGCAAAATCGGTAAAATATCAGGCTCGCTCCATACAAATTCTTCCATCTTACGGCAGTTTTCGCAACCATAACCCGTAAAGTCAATTAAGACCGGTTTGTTTTGTTTTTTAGCTTCTTCGATAGCATCAAAATAATTATGATAAGGTTTCAAACCTAAAATCCCTTCTTTTTCATCATGGAAATAACTCACATTCAATGGCGGTAAAATCCCGCTTAATAATTGTAATTTCGGACGTTCTGCCGGGATCAAACCTTGAATTAAATAAATGACAAATCCAATTCCTAATGCTCCAAAAACCTTTCTTGTCACGGATATCTTTTGGTTTTTATCATCATGCGGAAATCTGATTTTCCCGAATAAATAAAGCACCAATCCAATGGCAACAATAATCCAAAGAACGATAAATAATTCTCTCTTCAGCAAGAATGTTTTGGAAACTAAATCTGCTTTTGATAAAAATTTAAGAGCTAAAGCAACTTCGATAAAACCAAGAACAACTTTTACGGTGTTCATCCAGCCACCTGATTTTGGTAAACTTTGCAACGCTTGCGGAAACAAGGCTAATAAGCCGAAAACCAATGCCCAAGATAATCCGAAGCCCGCTAATGCAAAGGTTAAAACCATTGGAATATTAACACTGCTATCGCTTAATATACTTCCGAGGATAGTTCCTAAAATTGGCCCTGTACAAGAGAATGATACCAATACCAAGGTCAGAGCCATGAAGAAAATACCGATCATACCGCCAGCATCTTCAGCTTTAGAAGACTTGTTCATTATCCAACTTGGCAAGGTGATATCAAAATATCCAAAGAAACTCAACGCAAAGAATAAGAATACGCCAAAGAAGAATAAATTAAGCCAAATATTAGTAGAAATTTGGTTAAAAATATTACCAGCAATACCGTCTATCACATGGAAAGGAATACTTAATGCTGTAAAAATTATCAAAATAAACGCACCATATATAATAGCATCTCTTTTGCCTTTTGCTTTATCTTTTTGCCCTTTTGTAAAAAACGAAACCGTCAACGGAATCATTGGGAAAACACATGGCGTTAACAACGCTAAAAGTCCACTTAGAAAGCCTAAAACAATAATTGTAAGATAATTAGAATCAATTTTACTCTGTTGTGTACCACATTCTGTCAGTGGATTTTTGAAGTCCAAAGAATTAACTTTAAGACCTTCTTGTTTCTGCGCTACGACAGCAGGATGATCTGTTGCAACTGTTTGTCCAGTCGTCGTCAGAGAATCTACTTTAGCTACAACAGCATTATCTTCAACTTTAGGATCAGCTTCTTCTTTTCCGCTTGCTGGAATTGTTTTTTGAAACTCTAAAGTACTAGGTGCTAGACAAATACGATCGTTACAAGTCTGATAGGTAATTTCTGCAACAATACTAGCCGCTTTACCTGGATTTTTGAGCTTAAATTTCTGTTTAAACTGTACCGCATTAGAATAATAAACAATCTGAGCACCAAAAGCTTCAGAAAATTCATCGATCTTTTTACCAACTTCTTTGAGCTTACCGATCAATATAATCCCATCTTTGGAAGACACTTTCATCTCCGTCGGAATCCCAGAATCTTCTGGTATATCTTGAGAATAAACATGCCATTTCGGTTCTAATGTTGCTGATAAAATAGCTTCGTACTCGTCGTTGCCAAGCTCTTTGACTTCATATTTAAACTTTACCGGATCTTTAATCTGTGCATTAATCATCATGACACAAACCCCAAACACAAATAGAAATAATCTTTTAGAAAAATTCATTGTTACTATTTATTTAACATTAAAAAAGTCAGCAATCCTATTGCAAACGTTTTATATTTTATTCAATTATAATTAGAACGTTAGTTTTCGCATTTTCTTCAGCAAACCTGCGATCTTGACGATAAGGTAATACGCCGAGGATCTGATCGTCTTGATCGACCAAAATCCAAGTTCGAATTCTTACAAAAATAGGTATTTTTTTATCTTTCAAAAATTTTGACACTTTCTTTTTCCCATTAAAACCGATAGGATAAAAAACATCATCTGCTTTCGGGCGCCTAATTTTCAGAGGAAATGTAATGTTTTTAGCATTTATAATCCATTGATTGAAATTATCAATCTCTCCGTTTTCAAAATAATCTTTAGAAATTACAATCGTTGAGGATTTTTGCTCCACAAGATTTAATTTTAATTCGATAATCTCATCTTGATCCAACTCTATATTTTTCGGTTGAATAACAATCTCGCGTCTTCCTATTGATATTTTATGCGTTTTCGTAATGAAAATCTTCCCATTGTCTGCGGACAACATTTTATCAATTTCTAGATAACTTTCTAGATTAAAGTTTTTGAGAATTTCATATTTTACAAATTCAGATTCTTTTATTAATAATTCTTTATTGAGAACTATTTCGTTTTCTGATTTGGAGATTGTAATTGTTTTTAAAATTAATTCTATTTGTTGATCGATAAAGTTTTTAGAATCTTTAATAATGCTGATAGATTTTTTAAAATTATCTAAAAAATGAGAATTAGTATCTAGTAAAAGTGGCGTAATCTGGTTTCTGATTTTGTTACGCAGAAATATATTTTCCTTATTAGTATAATCTTCCCGAAATAGAATATTATGATCTAGCGCAAATTGGTAAATTTCTTGTTTTGAAAAACCTAACAATGGTCTGATAATATTGTTCTCATTATTAGGAATTCCGCCCAAACCTTTTAGCCCAGAAGCTTTAGAAAGATTAATAACAAACGTCTCCAATTGATCATTAAGGTGATGTGCGGTAACAAGATATTGCAAGTTTTCTTGCTGTCTTATATCGTCAAAAAATCTGTATCTAATATCGCGCGCCCAATTTTCTATAGAATTTTGTGGTTTATTGTCAATTTCAGAAACATCATAAAGATGAAATTTCATTTTATTTTCTATACAAAATTTTTCTACCAACTCCTGATCCAAGTTAGAATCTTCTTCTCTTAGATGATAATTAACATGCGCAATATCAAACTGAAGTCCAGCTTTTTTAAAAAGAAAAGCTAAAACCATAGAGTCTACTCCACCACTTACAGCCAAAAGGAATGTTTTTTGCTTCAAGTTGGGTAGAAGATTTTTTAAAGTTTCGATAAAAAATTTTTCGCTTAACAAAATAATGTATTACTAATTTCTTCGTTTTAAAACTAAGCAAAGATAAGCCATTATTTAAAAGCATTTTGTACATTTGAACAAATTCTAAAATCTATCATATGAGATTATTTAAAGTTTTCGCCATCGCTGTTGTAGCAATTTCGGCGACATCATGTGTCAGCAAAAAACAGTTTGACGCGCTCAATCTTAATTATCAGCAATGTATTAATGACGGTGCAGATAGACAGAGACAGATCCAAGATCTTACAGGAAAAAATGCCAACTTACAAGGGCAAAATGATTTATTAGTAGGGCAAAATAATGCTTTGAAATCCAGCTTAGATGCATGTCTTAGCAATTCTGGAAAAAGCTCTACCAACATAGACAAGCTTGTAGGAGAAATTAACGCTTCTAATAAGTATATCAAACAATTGATTTCTAGCAACTCCAAAAATGACAGTCTTAACTTAGCATTGTCTAATAAACTGAAACGTTCTTTGGATAACATCGCAGATCAAGATGTTGATGTAAAAGTATTGAAAGGTGTTGTAATGATATCATTATCAGACAAAATGCTTTATCAAGTTGGTAAATCTGATGTACTTCCTGCAGCACAAGACGTGTTAGGAAAGGTTGCTAAAGTAATCAATGATTATGATACTTATAGTGTACTAATCGAAGGTAACACAGATAACACTCCTCTTAACAGTGGTAATTCACCAAAGGATAATTGGGAGTTATCTGCTCTAAGAGCTACATCTGTTGCTAAAGTTCTACAAGCTCAATTTGGGGTTAATCCTAACAGAATTACAGCTGGTGGTAGATCAGAGTACAATCCTAAGACGACTAACGCTTCAGTTTCTGGACGTGCAGAAAACAGAAGAACAGAAATCATCATTATGCCTAAGCTAGATGAATTTATGAAATTAATGGACATTGCGCCAGTTAAGAAATAAATATCTTCTTATCATAAAAACTAAATCCCGCAGAATTTCTGTGGGATTTTTATTTTCCGTAATTTTGAGCAACAATCTAGAGAGAATGAGCTATTTCGAAGAGTTAGACCTACCGATGGATCGTTACTTAGAAAACCATACTTCTGCAGAGCCAGAAATTCTAAAACGATTAAGAAAAGAAACCTATCAGAAAACCACACAACCACACATGATTTCTGGTTATCTACAAGGTAGATTACTCAGTATTATTTCTAAAATGATTTCGCCAAAAAATATACTAGAAATCGGTACTTTTACGGGTTATGCAACGCTTTGTTTGGCAGAAGGTTTACATAAAGATGGCCTCATCTATACCTTAGACAAAAACGAAGATCTTGCCTATCTTCCAAAAAAATATTTTGCAGAAAGCGATTACGCTTCTCAGATTAACTTTATCTTGGGAGATGCCCGCGAAGAAATCAAAAATATAGACACAACCTGGGACTTAGTATTTATAGATGCTGATAAAGAAAGCTATCAAGATTATCTCAAATTGATAAAACCAAAATTGAGGTCTGGTGGCATTATTCTCATCGACAACGTGCTTTGGTATGGCAAAGTTTTAGAAGAAAACCCAAGTAACAAAGCCACTCAACAGATTAAATTAGTTAATAAAATCGTTACAGAAGATCCCGATTTCGAAAATGTAATTTTACCATTGCGAGACGGCATACATCTAATCAGAAAAAAATAATGGAACAAGTAATTTGCAACGTTTCTATCGCGCCAGTAAGAGCAGAAAACAGCGACAGAAGCGAGATGGTAACACAGATGCTTTATGGCGAATCTGCCGATATATTAGAAGTCAACAATAATTTTACTAAAATTAAAATGCATTATGACGGCTACGAAGGTTGGCTAGATACCAAACAGATCACAGTTATTTCTGCGGATTTTCTTAAGCAGAGAAAGCAACATCTTGTCACAGAAACCTTTCAATCTGCGATGACGGACGCTGGCAAAATGCTATTGAGCCTAGGCTCAGAAGTCACTTTCGAAACTATATCTACTAAGCGCAGTAATGACGTTAGAGAAAGCATCGTTATTTGTGCCAAAGAATTTCTTAACACACCTTATCTATGGGGCGGAAAAAGTTTTTTCGGTTTAGATTGCAGTGGTTTTACACAAATGATCTACAAAATCCACAATATCAAAATCCTTCGTGATGCCTCTCAACAGGCTGAAGCTGGTGCTCCACTTACATTCTTAGAAGAAGCACAACCAGGAGACTTGGCTTTTTTTGATAATGCAGAAGGCAAAATCATCCACGTTGGTATCATGTTAGACCACCAAAAAATCATTCATGCTCATGGCAAAGTTCGTATTGATAGCTTAGATTCTACTGGGATTTTCAATAAAGAACAGAATAAACACACGCATAAACTTCGCTTTATCAAGACTTATCTCTAGGGCGCGACCTTCTATTATCGCCTTATTTAGTCCTAGCCAGATCATCGCTACTATCTTTTTGCGCCTAGCTATTATCCTTTCTTACAAAAAGGATAACCGCTGCTATCCTTCGCGCAGAAAACTGTCAATACAATCACAACGCTCGCGTGAGCGGTAGTAAGGGCGCGCTTGCAAAGCGCGGTTACTAACCGAAACGAAGTGTAGCCCTGCATGACGCGGCCTTTTGTTTTTTTAATAGTAATAGACTATGTTTCTCATTGGAAATAAAAAACAAAAGGACACGCCATAAAAAGTAGAATTGTGTAAATTTGACCAAACAAAAAAAAGGAACGAAAATGTTAAACTTCGAATTTAAAAACCCTACTAAAATCATATTCGGTAAAGGCGAAATCGCCAACTTGTCTAGAGAAATACCTAAAGACGCCAATATATTAATGATCTACGGTGGAGGAAGCATTAAGAAAAACGGCGTTTACGACCAAGTTATTACGGCATTAGAAGGATATCAACTTACAGAATTTGGTGGTGTGCCAGCTAATCCAGAATATGAAGTATTGCTAGAAGCGCTTAAAGTTATCAAAGATAAAAATATCACTTATCTATTAGCAGTTGGTGGTGGATCTGTAATAGACGGAACCAAATTTCTTTCTGCAGCAGCCAATTACGACGGTGAAGCTTGGGATATATTAAAAAACAGAGTTGTTACAGCAGAAGGAAAAGGATTACCTTTTGCAACTGTGTTAACTTTACCTGCAACTGCTTCTGAGATGAACTCCGGCGCAGTAATATCTAGACGTGCTACTGGCGAAAAGTTAGGAATGGGCGGTCCTGGATTATTCCCGCAGTTTTCAATATTAGATCCAGAAGTTATAAGATCAATCCCTAAAAACCAAATTGCTAATGGTATCGCAGATGCTTACACTCACGTGCTAGAGCAATATATGACCTATCCAACAGGTGCTGGTCTACAAGATAGATTTGCAGAAAGTGTCCTATTAAGCTTGCAAGATATTGCACCAAAAGTTATGACAGAAGCTTTTGATTATGATGCTGCTGCTAACTTTATGTGGAGCTGTACTATGGCGCTTAATGGATTAATTGGTAAAGGTGTGCCACAAGACTGGGCAGTTCATGGTATGGGACACGAGCTTACCGCACAATTTGGGATAGATCATGCTAGAACTTTGGCGATCGTTGCACCACAACATTACCGTTATTTCTTTGATAAGAAAAAAGAAAAATTAGCACAATATGCAGAGCGCATTTGGAATGTTACAGAAGGAACTATTGACGAAAAAGCAAATAAAGCCATAGAAAAAATGGAAGCTTTCTTTCATACTTTAGATATTAAAACCAAATTATCTGATTACACAGATCAATATAATGGAAGTGCAGAAAAAGTTGAAGCAACTTTTGAATCTCGTGGTTGGCTTCTTGGAGAAAACAGAATGGTTACTCCAAAAGATGCTAAAAATATCATCGAAATGTCTTACTAACATTTAAGTTTTCAAATATTATATAAATCAGCAATTTCTATTGCTGATTTTTTTTATGGAATTGAAACTTCATCCTAAAAATTAATTATATAAATTCCTTATTCAATTCCCGCAACATTGAGTAAATTTAATTCAAAAATTTGTAATGTATTAACTCGTTGCACTGACTAAAATTGCAACTTAATTAATCATCACTAAGTTCTGCACGTGCAGAAATAAGCTTTCAACTCTTGTTAATCTTAATTGTTAATTAGCTATTTTTGTTCTAACGTATCACGAGTCTCTATGACAATCTAAAAAAGTAGCTAAAATAATACAAAATGAATCCTACTGAAATTGTTTCCTCTTTTTCTGCATTAATTAATACGAGTTTTAAAGGAAATACAAACGCCTTATGCTGGCATAGAAATCTTACTGGGGACTTCTGCGAAATAGTATCAAAACTTCAACTAAGAGACAATATTACAGAAATTACTACTCATGAGCTTTTGTCCTTAGAACTATCCGAGGAAGCAAATATCGCAAGAGAAATTATTATAAATGATATACAATTATTAACTGATTTTGGCGCATCTCCTTCTCTCAATTTGCTTAAATCTTATGAGCGAGATGACGAGCTAGATTTCATTTCAACAGATGTCTATTCTTACCATGTTGATCGTTCTCCTATTGCTACAGACACTTTCTTATGTACTTATCATGGTGCTTCAAGCGATATAATAGCTAATGATGAGGCGCTACAAAAAATATTAATTCCGGACATTAGAGAAAAGCTAAAAAAACTACATGATGGACCAGAATCAGAATTCGAAAGTTTTTTAAAAGACTACTTTTTTGATCTCCATTATCAAGCAAAGCCTAATGCGCAACCAATTAACTTAGGGGTTGGACATCTTTGGAGATTAGCCGTAGATCATCCTAAGCAAGAGGTTTTACCTTGTATTCATCGTGCGCCTTTAGAAAAGGATGGCGAGTATCGATTGCTTTTAATTTGTTAATTAAAAACCAAAAAACTAATACTTCAAAGACTAAATTAGCTGAAAATAGGGATTGGAAAACTGCCTAATAATGAGCATTTTTGGATATTCTTATCGACAGTTAAATTTCATTTGTTTAATAAAAAATGAAATCATAAAGAGCGAAGTAATAACTTTACCTAGCTTACTTTTTGTAATAATGAGAACAAAAAACTTCCACTTCTACATTTTATTAATACTATTGATCTTCTTGAGTCCCCTATTCTCGGCTCAAGGGATTGGCAATGACCTAGAAAAAGAATACAATAGTCAAAAATCAGGAAGCCCTCAACGACTCCTAATTACAGGGAAATACGCACAATCCCTTTTTTTTAACAATCAAGAAGGCAAAGCTTTTGCGATTTTGGCGGATAACATAGTCGATGCAAAAAAAATGACTGACGGTAAATATGCAGCCTATTTATACATTATTACCGCAATAAATTACCACCTAAATAATAATCTAAAAGCTTCTGACAACGCTGCCAAATCTGCATTAATATATGAAGCAAAAACAAAAGATTTAGAAACAAAAGGCTATGTAGCTTATGGACTTGGTTGGATCTGCTCACGTAATAATAAAGAAGCCGAAGCTGTTAGATATTTTTTACAAGCCTTATCTTTTTATGAAAAAGCAAAACATTCGGAAAGTTTAAACTTAAGAAAAACATCTGTATATCGTGAACTCAGTGCCATATATGCTAATTGGAACGATTATGAGTTGCAAGAAAAATACAGCAGGTTAACTTTAGAAGCTGCCATCCAAGAGAAAAACCCAATCCATATATTTGATGCTTATATGGCAATGGGCTATATGTATGAACAACATTATGAATCTAATACTAGCCAAAAAGAATATCTTAAGAAAGCAGAGTCTTTTTATATTAAAGCCATAAGCACCTATCAAGCGAACAAAACTCGCATTCCTTTTCCTTCTAACCTGTCTTTTGTAGCTATTAATTTGGCCAATCTTTATCTTTCTCATTTTCCGGAATCATACAGAGACAAAGCTCTATACTATGCTAATGTTGCCAGAAAACAAGGCATTGAAACCAACAACCATGCTCACATAGCTTCTGCCAATGGGATCTTAGCAGAAATTGCAATACAAAATAATAAAAACGAAGAAGCCAAAAAATATCTCCTTATTGCCCTTACAGAACTAGAGCATGAGGAAGGATCTAATCTACAAATTAAGCTCACACTTTTTGAGAGCCTTTCTCGACTTTTTCAAAATGAAAGCAATTACAAAGAAGCAATACACTACCAAAAAGCCTATCTCGAAACTTTTAAGAAAATATATGATCAAGAAAGTGCAGCTTTAGGCAAAAAATTAGAAACTCAATATGAAAAAGAAAAACAAAAACACCAACTTTTAAAATTACAGTTAGCATCAGAAAAGCAAAAACAACAGCTTAAAGAGATGACTTGGCATGGCGTACAACAAGCTCAAAAATTAGAAAACCTACAATTAACTAAAGAAAATCAGTTTCGAAAGTTAAAACTTACCGAAATTGAAAATAGCAAAAAAGCTCAAGAACTTCGCTTATCTCAGCTTGAATCTTTTAATAGAAAACAAGAAATAGATCTTTACAAGACTCAAATTACTTACAAAGAGAAGATTAACAAGTTCTATTTTGGTCTAACTGCTGCCGTTTCATTATTACTTTTTTTACTATTATACGCCTATTTCCAAAGAGCAAAAGGAATGAAACAAAAAGAAAAACTTCATTCTTTAGAAATGGAAAAAGAAAAGCAGAATTCTAAAATTTCTAATCTTACCATGATGCTAGAAGGTCAAGAGTTAGAGCGAGGAAGACTAGCCCGTGATCTACACGATGGTCTAGGTGGTCTACTTTCTGGTACCAAAATGAAATTATCTCTATTAAAAGACCAACCTGCAGACAATATCCAATCCCAGGTAGAAAAATCCATTAACCAAATAGATACCGCTGTAGACGAGCTTCGCCGTGTTGCTCATAATCTAATGCCTGATCTATTGCTTAAGTACGGTCTGCAAGAAACTTTACTAGACTACGCATCCAGAATGACTAATCAGAAACTTGATGTAGATGTTCAGTTTTTACATTACAGCAACCAATTATCACTTGATAGTCAACTTATTGTATACAGGATTATTCAGGAATTAGTTAATAATGCTTTAAAACATGCCAATGCACATCAGATTATTATCCAAATTATAGAAAACGAAAATGATTATGTCATTATTGTAGAAGATGACGGAAATGGATTTAATCCCAATTATTTAAAAAAATCACAATCTGCAGGTTTTCACAATATACAATCGAGAATAGAATTTCTCAAAGGTACTGTACAGATAGACTCTCAAGTCAATATCGGGACGAGTATTGAAGTCAAATTTCCTAAAAACTAAAAAACTATGATTAAAATTGCCATATTAGACGATCACCCATTACTTCTAGAAGGATTGAAAAACATACTTTCTCAACAAGAAGATTTTTCTGTAATTGGCTGCTACTCCTCTTCTGATGAGTTATATAATGAACTAAAAAACCAAACGTTAGATCTTCTATTGTTAGACATTAATCTCGCAGAAGGCAACAGCATAGATCTTATAAAACCAATCTTAAAAAATTATCCTGACATAAAGATTATTATCCTAAGTGTTCATAATGAATATGCCGTT
Source organism: Chryseobacterium electrogenes (assembly GCF_053553015.1). Taxonomy (NCBI): domain Bacteria; kingdom Pseudomonadati; phylum Bacteroidota; class Flavobacteriia; order Flavobacteriales; family Weeksellaceae; genus Chryseobacterium; species Chryseobacterium electrogenes. Next base: position 1,211,615 of record NZ_JBNPPB010000002.1, read on the forward strand.
ATCAACAGTACATTAGAAGAAGGCGCTATGGGATACATCCAAAAAAATGCTATTGTAGCAGAAATAATCCTTGGTATAAAGACAGTCTTAAGTGGTGAAAATTTCTTATGCAATCAGACTAAAGTTATCGTAGAAAAGAAAAATATGATTGGGCTACAAGCAGTACCAAAACTCACCCGTAGAGAAAAAGAAATCCTAAACGAAGCATCTCTAGGATTAACAACTGCACAAATTGCGAGCAAACTTTTCATAAGTCCACACACCGTAGAAAGTCATCGTAAAAACTTAATAGAAAAATTTAAAACATCCAACCTAAGTACCACCATAAAACTAGCAATGGAATATGGATTAATCCGTCCTTAATTACAAAATATAAATTTATTAATAACAAAACACATGAAATTTTCTTATTTAAAAACAGGTTCATTATTTGCCGCAATATTACTTACAACAAGCTTTAATACAGTATTAGCAAGTCAATACACAGCTATAACTTTTGACCAACCTCATAATAATTCTGATTCTCTAAAGGTAGAAAGTCTAACCAAAGAACTAAAAAAATTAAAACCAATCACGGTTGCCGAATTTAAAGCAAAATTCAAAAAAGAAATCAATGGCTTTAAGCTTACCGAGATAGATGCCTTCGAAGATAAGACCACAGGATCCTTTGCAACTGTTAATTACGCAAAAGGTTCTCAAAATATTTATCTCATGATAAGTGATGGCGCAGGGCCAGGATCTATACAGATTAGAGAAAACCTCATCAATTACTTAGAAATAAAGAAAATTGAAGAACCAGGTGACAAACTAACCATAGAAACCTACAAAGGCTGGCCTGCATACTTTGATTACACCATGTTCGAAAATGATGGTATTACAAGCATCAATTATCTAGAAGCAGGCAGATATTCTATCGTGAGCTCTGGGAACAATATCCCTCTTCCTGAGCTAAAAGCTTTCCTAGATAATATTAATCTGTAAACTCATTATCTAGTCACGGATTTTTAGCTATTATTAGCTTTAACCTCTTTAAAATTTGTAAAAATATTATAAACTAAAAAGAAGCTAATCTCTATGATAGCTTCTTTTTAGTTTTATTGTTTTTGCACAAAAACATCAACGATATCAATAATTAAAGATACTGCAATTAAGTTCTTTACTAATTATTAATCTAAAATCTTCAACTTATGTTACATCGCTTGTACTTTATCATTCAAAAGCCAATCTATACAGTTGAAATAAATAGCTTAAAAACAACGTCACAGGTATTGTAGTAATATATCTAGAAGGTAATTTTTTTTCGAATTCTACTTAACGCCTGAGGTGTTACCCCAATGTACGAGGCAAGATAATTAAGAGGAATTTGCTGTATATATACAGGATGCTCTTCAATTAAATATTTATAATATTCTGTTGGATTTTTTGTAAGAAGATCCAATTCTCTTTTTTCTTTTACAAAAAAGTTATATTCTATAATTTTTCTGGCGATAAAATTACCTTTTTCTACATGCTGATATATCTTATGCAAGTCTTTGTAACTTATAGATAATAACTGCACGTCCGTAACGGCATCAATTGCAAATCTAGAAGGAGTTCTTGTTAAAAATGAATCATATGAGGTTAGAAACTCTTTTTCGAATACAAAACTAGTTGTAATCTGCTTTTGTCCATCTTCATGGTATATTCTTGCGATGCCTTTTGCGACAAAATTAACGTAATCTTCTACTTCATCTTGATTAGTGATTATTGTGTTTTTGGTAAATACTCTTATCGAAATAATATTTTTCAAATAGTTCCTATCTTCTATACTAATAGGGTGAACATTATCAAAAAAAATTTTCAGCGCATTCATGATTTGGTGTTTGTAAATTGAGGGCGCAAGATATTGATTTTATTAAGTTTAATAAAATTAAAAATAACGAAATTAACTTAAGTTTAGTGAGATAGCACTAATAAATTATATTTTTGCAACCTCAAAAAAAAATAGTTAATTATTATTACCATTTATTCAATTGATCACAATATCAATCAACTGAGTAATTTTCGAAAATAATATCATGTATAAAATGTTAAGTCATTTCTTTTATAAATTAATCTACACTACGCTTTTCGTTAGTTTTTCATTTTGTTTTTCTCAAAACGAAACAAAATGCGTTATAGATTACACAAATAAAATTAGTTATGAATGCATATTTAACAAAAACCTAACGCGAAAAACACAAGCAAAAAAACAAAATAACTTACTTAGTAAAAACACTCCATATATACATTTTAGTAAAAATGAAACTACAGAGAATTTAACTTCAGAAAAACAGAAAAATACGCCAGTTTTCACACATCAAAAAATTAAGCTTTCTTTCCTACAGCTTTTAGAAAATCCAGGCGTATATGTGCATAACACTTATTACAAGAAGTTCTTAATTGATTTTTCTTATAGTAATCTATATAAACTACAGTTTTCTGAGGATAACAAATCTTTTTTCAGATTCACTAAGCATTTAATTTTCAATAACCTAAGTAGAGATTTTCAAACGCGCGCACCGCCCGCTTTGTATTTTTCTTAATTCTCAAAACAATTTACAAAATCAACTTTACGCTGTTCTTCTAGAGCAGGGTCAGGATGATCTATTTTCAAATTCAAAAAAAAATGAAAAAAAATTTATTCTTTTTTATCGCATTATTATGCAGTATTTTTATGTACTCACAATGCACAACATGTAATCATAACCTAAGTGGTAATAGTAACAATTACAACTTCTTACCTGGTACAACTTGCGTTAAAGGAGCTGTAACTTTAGAAAACGAAGTCACTTTTTCGCAAAAAGCAGTAGTATGCATCCCATCTAATAGTGTATTAACATTGAATAGCGTTAACCAATTCAAATTTCTAAGTACCGATGAGATTACCATTAATATTTTTGGTACTCTTGATATTAATGGCAATCCAAGATTTTCTCAAAACATCCATTTCAATATTCACCCTGGAGGAAAGTTAACTTCTGGGAATATGATATTTGAAGGTAGTTCTAGCCGTATCACAAATCACGGTACAACATCAGTTTCTAATTTAGAATTAGGTAACGGAAATACGCTCACTATAGAGAACTTTAAAAAAATGAAAGTACTTGGAAACATGAACTTTGCAACGGGAACTTCTTTCGTAAGAAATCAAGGAGAGCTATCTGTAACCTCTAGTTTTAGCACAGGAAAAAATTCTGTATACAGCAACTGCGGTGACTTCCAAGGACAGTTTAATCTCGGAGGCGGTAAGGTTATTAATACGGGTAATTTTATAAGTTCTCAGATTGATATGGGAGAAAACTCTCACGCTAGATTCGATAATTATGGTAATGTAAAGTTATTAGGTAACTTAAATATGGGAGGACTTAATTCTGTATTTTATAATGAAGGAATTGTAGACGCATCTAATAACGGAAATATACAATCAGACGGTGATATGACCGGTCCAACATCCGGAAAAGGCTACTTCTTATTAGCTTCTAAAGTTACAATGAACAATGGTAAGATTGGCCCTAATCTTAATTTCACAATAAAAGGCCTAGGAAAATCTACAATAAAAAGTTCTGTTTTCAACAATAGCTTATCCGTACAGTCGTCTGTTACTTTTGGTGAAGATCTTCCTTCTCTAAAAGCAGTAAAATGCCCTAACATAGATGGATCTTTCCCTGCAAACATCACTGCTAATGATGATAAATTTACTATAGTAGCAGGATCCAATAGCCCTAGCTCTGTATTACAAAATGATGATATAGACGGAGTGCAAGCTTCTACATCTAATATTGTAATTTCTGAAGTTTCTTCCACACATCCTGGAGTCACTATCAATACATCTACAGGGATTATTAATGTCGCTTCGGCTACACCTCCGGGAACCTACCAATTAGTATATAGAATCTGTGACATTAAGGATAAAAACAAATGTGATACAGCAACGGTAACAATAACCGTAACAGCACTTGCAGCATCAGGAGCTTGTTATAAACCTGCAGCAACCTCTGGCACATCATTAGAAACACATCACGGTATTACAGCCCTATCTAGAGCAGGGTCTGAAGCAGAAAATGATAATTGGCCAATGCAAAGAAATGGTGCCTGGATAATTTTAGAATCTAAAACTAAAGGTTTTGTAATCAACAGAGTAAAAAAAACCTCAGGACTTGCCAATATTAAAAATCCAATAGAAGCCATGATGGTCTATGACGAAGAAGCTAATTGTCTTAAAATCTTTACTATCAAACAAGGTGAATCTTCTGCAAAATGGCATTGTCTAACCACTCAAGCTTGTCCTGATTAAATTTAATTAAAAAAACAAAATAATAACAACATGAAAAATATATTTATAGCCATTTCTTTATTCTCTATAGCAACAACCAATGCTCAAGTAGCTATTGGCAAGCAAGATATAAGCAAACTTATTGATAACACAACAACCAACCCAAGCATATCATTAGAGTTCTATGATCAGCCAGATAACGTAAGAGGCATTGTATTACCTTGGACTTCTACAGTCCCTAATAGCCCAGTGACATACAATGCATCGACAGGTGCAGGATATAAAGGCATGACAGAAACAGTAGCCAACGGCACATTAATTCTTGATTTATCTGATAAAAGAATAAAGTATATGAAAGGAGGAAGTTGGTTTAATCTAACAGGTAATCCAAGCTTTCCTTTAACAGTAAAAGATGGATCAAATAACGAAATCAAATTGACAAAGCTCAATAATATTGATTCTTCAATACAAGACAACCGAAAAGATCAACCTTTAGCACAAACTAACATAGGAGCCGAAGGCATTACGGATACAACATCCGGAATACTGGTTCTCTCAGATTCTGACAAAACAATGGTACTACCCAAAGTAGCAAGTCCGCATCTCAATATCCAAAATCCCGCTCCAGGGATGATGGCGTATGACACAGTAAAAAGACAATTAGCTGTGTACAACGGAACGATCTGGTCATTTTGGAAACCTTAAAAAACTAGATTTTTCTAAAAAATAAACTGCAAACACAATTTCTATATATATTAAAAACAGAGTAATATTATTATCACTCTGTTTTTTATTTTTAATACCCTGATAAACTCAAAACTAACTATCTCAATAATTATTAATAATGATATCAGTAAAAGTTTTGTCATTTAACAATAGATCCACACTTATCTTTATTCTGCCCTGAAGTCAACACAGGGACAATCTACAGAAATTGTTGCAAAAAAAATATTAGAAATAGTATCTCTTCTTTTAGCGACCTTTTTTACTCAAGCTTAAAGCTCTTTTTTCAGTATTCCACATTTATTATTATCATAAAAAAACACACATCTATAACGTAACAATTACAAGAAACAGATCGATTAATAATAAATATACATCTTTTACGGTTTTCCGTAAAACAGATTAATAATTATTATATATTTTTGATGGCAATAATTTCACAGAACATTGTCGTAAATCAGATTAGTATAATTTATAAAATTAGATATTATCTCTTACACAATAAACTGTGACTTTACAAAAACTTTAAATACATAACCTATTAACAAAAAGCAACTATAAATACTAAATTTTCAATAAAATAAAATAATAATTGAATCAAAATCATATTAACTGATTTTTTATTATTAAATTAGCACATATTTGTAGATTTTACATTCATAACACAAATGATGAATACAAATAATGATACACGCAACATATTATCTTTTCTCATTAATTGGGGAAGGCTTGATAGATTGTGTTTATATTTATGCGTATTCATTTCTACTAATTTATATTCTGCTAAAATAGATAGCTTAACCTACAATGTTTCAAGTAAACAAAGTACATCTATATCTCTTAGTACTAACCCAGAAAAGCATTCTTCTAATTCTCCAATAACGATTGTTCCTGGAACTATTGTTGCTGGAGAGTTCTTCTACAAGAAAGAAGAACCCATAAAAAAGAATATAGATAAGAAGAAAGTCAAGCTAGCTAAGCAGAAAGTAAAACCATTACAAAAGCTTCAAGAGAAAAAGATTAAAAATCATGTAATTACCTACTTACATCAAATTAAAATAGAAGAACAACCTTCTTTCAATTTAAATACATCTAAAACCCCTTTTTCAGCTTTAACTATATCCTGTAAATGGTTAATACATAATCCCCATCTTAATATATATAACCTTTTTCGTAAACAAATATTAAATAAAAACGAAAAACCTTATTTAAATATTTATTACCCAAAAGTAGAATATCTACTGTACCACCAACGTGGGCCTCCTGCTATCTGAGAAAAATAGAATTCTTTAATCTCTACAAATAAAAGAATATAAATTCTAAGTTGTAGCAGATTACTTCAAAACAATTATTAAACACGAATTTATGACTAAAATGACAAGTTTACTCAGTAAGCTATGTATTTTCTGCATGCTTACATTTTTCTCAGTTATGGCTTTTTCACAGGCAACTTATTACGTAAAAGCTACCGCAAGCGGTAATGGCAGCTCTTGGGACAATCCTATATCTATAGCTTCATTATTGAGCACATGGAATGGAAAAATCCCAATGTCCGGAATTACAGTTTATCTAGCGCAAGGAAACTATTTTACAAATATCAATATGGAATATGCGGGTGGAAAATTCCTTATGCAAGGTGGTTTTCCTGCTAATGCTACAGGAACAGATATCACAGGATATAGTCCATCAAATACAACCACCATTACAAGATCTCCTGGAGCTGGGCTTAGAAGAATATTTGAAGGCTCATATACAGGTACGGTGAGTACTAATGAATTTACAATTAAGGGGCTTACTCTAATTAACCCAAATTCTACAATGGGCTCTATTTTTTATAGATCGTTTACTACCGCAAAAATTAATTTTTCTATGACAGAATGTACTGTTAAGAATAGTTCTTCAAATGCAGAGGGGTTACTAAGTTTTACATCGCACAGCGGTTGTAAATACCTTTTCGAAAAAAATACTTTTACAAGTAATCAACCCTACAATGGTACTCTTTTCTTTTCTACTGATAGTGGGAGCGAAATAATAATTAATAATAATAAATTTAATGATATTAACACTGGGGCTAATGGTGGTGCATTATATTTATCATCTGTAAATGGCATTGGTTCTTTAAGTGGTAGTATTGCTTTCACAAACAACATTGTTACTAATATTAAAACTAGAGCAGATGGTGGTGCATTATATCTCAGTACTATAAATACGTCATCTAGTAGTAATAGTACATTAAAAATATCAAACAATATTTTTTCTTGTATATCTGGAGCAAATAATGGTGGGGCTATATATTTAACAAATGCAAACAATATAAATATTGAAAAAAATCAGTTTTTAGGAAATAGTGCAGTACTGTATGGCGGAGCTGTTTATTTAACAAGTAGTGGTGTACAATTTATACAAAACATTTTCATTAGGAACACTGCAAATAAAGAACGTGGCGGTGCCTTATTTCTAACTAGCCCAAGAAATAGTTCTATCGAGAAAAACTTATTCTTAGAAAACAGCTCAACAGGTACTAAAGGTGGTGGTGCTGTAAGTCTTGCATCTGGTGGTGATCCAACTTTGATTGACCATAATATTTTCATAGGAAATAATGCAAAATCTAATACAAGCGCAAGCAACGATGGTGGTGCAGTTTTTAGCGAAGAAAGTTCAACAAGCAATACTATTGGCGGAATATCCAATTTTACAAAAAATCTATTTTTTGGTAATACCTTAAATGGTGGCACAGCCCAGTCGCAAGGGGCAGACATAGGTTTCCAGTTCTCTAATGCTATAAAAGGAAGCATGAGTGGCAATTATTTGCAATTGGCTCAAAACGTATATGATACAAAGGTGTCAAAATATTTTTCCAGCGGCAGTAATACTTTTAGCAACACAGACAATAGAGGTGTTGGAATTGGAGAAATTAAAATAGATTGTACTGGCAATCCTTACACTTGTGTTAAGTCTCCTAATACCACAGGTACTACTACTCCATCTAAAATTGGAATTTCCACTGTGAGTCAGCAGACAGAAAACTGGCCACAAAGCATCAATGGTGGTGCATTGGTATTGGATTCTAAAGAAAAAGGGCTTGTAATAACTAGAGTTGATAATGTTACCAGCCTTGGTACAGACGCTAGCTTAAAAGGAAGTTTGGTGTATGATAAAAGTAGTAAATGTTTCAAATTTTTTGATGGAACTAAGTGGGATTGTATTACTCAAACCTGCGACACAGATTTAAATCAAATCATACTTGATTACGTAGCTTTTAATCCCTAAATCAAAAAAAACAAATACATTATGAAAAAGATACTTTTAGGCTTAGCAACTTTTGCTGCCATTATAATTCAATCTCAAGTTATTATTGGGCCTACACAAGAAAGTGTTAGCAACAAAGCATTACTTTCTTTCACTACTACCAATCAAGGCATTGTCCTACCATTGGTAAACAATAATATTAGTGTAACTCATACAGCTGGTACGCTACTTTACAACAGAGCAGATAGACAGGTACAGATGTATACAGATAACGGCTGGGCAAGCATGACAGGTGATGCATTAGCTAACTCTGTTGTACTACCCGCTACAGGACCTGGTACAGAATCATCAATAGCCAAAGTTATTATTGGTGCTGATACAAGTAATGCAGCAGGTGCTTTGGTATTAGAATCTAACGACAAAGTATTGATACTACCAAAAGTAGATGAGCCTTACAATAAAATTGTAAACCCTCAACCCGGAACTATTGTCTACGGAAATGTAGTAAAAGGAGGAGTAGAGAAAACCTATATTTTCATCTTTAATGGTGAATCTTGGTACACATGGAAAGCTGGAATATAGTATAAACTAAAAAACTTTGCCTTTGAATATTAAATTATTCAAAGGCATTTTTTTTAGCTCATTTTTTATCTATTTTGATGAATCTCGACTAAGATAAAGAACTCACCGTAATAATAAATTACGAAACTCTAATACTTCTCAAAATCCAATATCGCTAGGCATATACTGTCAATTAGCTCGTACAGTAATTTTTTATAGAATTCGATTTGGCTTACCCAAAGCTTTTATTTTTCATATTCCTTTAATATCTCAATGATAGCTTCTTTATCAAATTTCGGGTTATTTTCTATCTTAGTTACTAATTCTGGTTTCGAAGCAGTAATTTCTTTAAGTTTATTCTTTGTACTATTGAAAGCCCCAACATTTACCTCTTGTTGTTTGTCATTAACAAAATGATCAATTATCTGAACGCTTCCGTCATAAGAATTATTATAATATTCTCTAAACCAATTAATCTTACCATCATACATTATTTCTTGCAACGATTTATAATTAGCTCCCCTATTAATAAAATGCCTTTCTGTACCATCATAATCTTTTAATCAGTATTTTTAGTTTGATAGTTACTAAATTCCACAATTATTCTATCTTATTACTGATGATAAAATAACTCAAATCGAATTATTCATTTATTATGGCGTACAAAATATGATTTTGATATTCTCCATTTTTCTTTGTATGAAACTTTAAAATTCCTTCTTTCTCCATTCCTATTTTTTTCAGCACATTTCCTGAAGAAGGATTATAATCAAAATGAGAAGCAAAAATTCTCTTTAACTTAAGATTTTCAAACCCAAATTCAATAATTGCTTTTGCAGCTTCCGATGCGTATCCATTATTCCAATATTCTATATCAATCCAATATCCTAGTTCTGCTTTATTAAATTTTTTATCTATTCCTAAATCAATACCACCAATCAATTGATTATTATCCTTTAATCTAATTGCAAAAATATATTGATCTTCGTTTCTGAAACCATTTCTAGCTAATTCTATCCAAAAACTAGCATCATTTTTTGAATAAGGAAAAGGAATATTTAGCGTATTTTCAGCATAAACTTTATTATTGAGAATTTCAGTAATAGTTTCTAGATCCGTTTCATCTGGTTGATTTAGTATTAGCCTTTGTGTGCTTATTATCGGAAAATTAGTTGCGATCATTATGTTTAATTGTATTAGTTGAAAAAATTTATTAGTTACTAAATTTGAAAGCTAATATTTTGAGAGTTCTAAAAAAACAGCTAATTATTTTCAAAGAAACTAAATTAAATAAAATTATAGAATTAGAACATAAGGAGAAATATGAAAATTAACTTTCCTAAATCACTATTTACTAATAGAATAAAAAATTCTCCACCGCCCTCCCACTCAACACAACCGCTTGATTCAGAGTGAATTAACTTAAAAATATTGTTACTTTTCCAGAAAAATGACAATATATTTCTTTTATTTCCTTCGCTTGCCCGATATTTTTGCCGGTTTAAACTAATAAAACAATCATGAAAAAAAATCTAATCCTAGCTGGATTTTTATTAGCCAGCATACATACTTTTGCGCAAGTTGGAATTAATACAGAAACCCCAAAAGCGACATTTCATGTAAAAGAATCTTCCCCACTTGACATCACAAAACCTGAAGGCATTATAGCACCTCAATTTTCAGGAGATCAATTACAATCGAAAAACGATGCCTACACAACAGAACAAACAGGAAGTATTGTTTATGTCACAGAGGCTGCTAAGACGCCTTCCGGAAAAAGCATTCATGTGACCAGCCCTGGCTATTATTATTTTGATGGAACAGAGTGGAAAGTTATCGGCACAGGAACATGGAAAGTACAAGGAACAGATAACCAAGCTTTTGCTAACACTCAAAACATCTACCAAAAAGGCAATGTTGCTATTGGTTTTGATAAAGCTAGCCCTGAGTCTGACTTTGCTTTAAGTGTTAAAGGAGCTACAATATCACAAGCCAGTAGCGAATTAGTAAACAGTATTAACATTAAAGGTTTAGCAATTCAAGAAGATGATACTTCTGCAATCATTGATTTTAAATCATCTTATAATGGTCCTGCAATAGAGATTAATTCCATAAAAGAATTAGCTAATTTAACAAGTGTTTTACCAGAAAAAAAAGGATACTTTGAAATCCTTTCAGCTATAGATAGCCCTAAAAACTCTTTATCTGCTGCAAATAGACAAGAACAATATTTTGATGCTACAGACCCAAATAATGCAGTTAGGGTCTATCAACAATTAGGCTATGCGGGTAATGCTTCTGTATATACTTCTGGAGTTCAGTATAGGGACAATTCTTTTAATAACCTTATAATGCAAGTCTATCCTGACGCAGATAAAGCCAGTCTCTTTTCTTTAACATCATTTCATAATAAAATTCTCAATTCAATCGAATTAAGTCATGAAAATGGTATTTTGTTTCAGTATAATAACGGCTCTTATACCTTTCCAAGATCAAGTGGAACAGCCAACCAAGTATTAGTAACCAATGGCTTTACTCCAGACAATCCTTATATTAACAATGCCCAATTAGAATGGAAAAACATCTCTGATTTGGTTCAGGATAAAATCAATATCAAATCGCCTAATGGTAACTGTTTTCAAATTACGGTGACCGATAGCGGTAGTCTTGGTACAACACCTATAAACTGTCCTTAAAAAAACACAACAATATATATATAGCCTATGCATCAACTCGCTGCATAGGCTTTTTTTGTAATAGGTTTTAATCAAAAACTTAAAGTCAAACGCTTTGGTTAACTGTTAATTTTTGTTATTTTTCTGCTGAACGATAAAAGCCGAAGGCGAGATATTTTTTTCTTTTTTAAAAATCTGCGTAAATCGACTGTGCGAAGAAAAACCAGCAAGTTCTGCCAGGTGATTAATTTTATATTTCAATAATTCGGGCTCTTTACAAAGACGTTGGGAGATATAGTTAACTCTCAACTTATTGATGTATTCTGAATAGCCGTCTTGTCTGTACTTTTTCAGGATATAGGTGAGATATTTGGTATTGGTATTGAGAAATGCGGCGAGATTGGGCAATGAAAAATTTTGATCGGTATATTGATCCCCTGATTCAAATTCTTGTAAACTCAATAGGATTTCCTGCTCTTTTTCTGGTGTAATGCCTATCACAGAATATTCAGAAGCAATCGATTCTTCTTTTTTAATTTCTGTGGATAATTTAGCAGAACTAGGGACGACCACATCCTTTTTTATAGTCTCAATTAATGTATCATAATATTGGGTAAGTTGGGCTTTATGCTTTTTATTTTTCATGTAAGAGACCATTGCTCCGGTGATGGACAAAACGGATACAATAAGCAGATAATGTAAATATCTATTTTTGGAGTTATGGATCTCAACTTTTTCCTTTTCACTTTTTAATTGATCATGTTTGATAACTTCTGAAATCGCTTGATTGGTGGTTAGCTTTGTTTCTTCTGCTAGTTGGATAATCTCCCTGTTAATTTCGGCTTCTTTTTCTTTATCACCCTTCGCCTTATAAAAATTGCTTTTAATTTTCAACAAAGCTTCCTTATCGGCTTTCAGATTATTCTTTTCAATCACATTAGAGGCCACGTCAAGATGTTTTTCTGCTTTGTCTAAGCTTCTCAACTTAATGCTTACCGATGCCAAATTCAGGTGTCCTATCACTTGATAAATAACACTGTTATTATAATGCAATTGATTATAGACCAGGATTTCGTTATAATATTTTTCTGCTTCTTTATAGTTTTTCTGTTGATCATAAAGCCCACCTAAAGCATTAAGTACACGCAGGTATATGAAAATATTATTATTATTTTTCAATAAATACAAAGCTTCCAGAAAATACTTTTCAGCAATTTTAGGATTATTGGCGTTTAAACTTCCTAAATCTAATAAGTTGTCTGCTTTAATGCTAAAATAATCCCCTTGTTTCTCCATTTTTTCCAAATCCTTTGAAATGCGGTGAATCACTTCTTCTCGCTTTTTCTCAAGATTCATTTTTTTATAAATATCTTTCAAATGAAATAGCGCTTTAAATTTCTCTCCCTGAAGTTGGTGGGTCTGCGCTAGATTTAAAGATTCATGAATCAGTACAATTGCCCTCTCTTCTTCATTGTTACTTATGTGGGCGGCAGATAAAAACAAATTAGAATAAATAATTTCGTACGGCGTTCGGGCCTTTAGTTTTAATGAATCTCCAATACCGATCATCTCACCTATTGGCTTATTATTGATACGGTTAAAATTCATGTAAATATTTAGATAATCTTCATTTATATTTTGGGCAAGGGCAAAACCATAACTCATAAAGAAAATAGCACTCCAAATGATTAATTTTAAAAACGGATAGAACAATGATAACATATTAAATTCACATTATATGTGCCTCTTCAAAAGAAAGTAAAACATTGGTATTGAATTATTTTTATATTTAAATTAAGTTATCAAAACCTCATTTGATAGAAATAAAAATCACGTAATCCAGAATACACAAGTCACATCAACTTTTGAACATTAATAGCAACAATTCCATAAACTAAAGATAAAGAACAAATATTTTTTTATATTTTAATTTTAAAAATAAATATCATTATTAATTTATGAATGTGTTAATTTAATAAAATATCAAGTATTAAAAAATTATTAGCTAAATAATGCAATTAACGTAATACTCATAGGCCTTAGCGGACTTTCAAACTTAAGAAAACCGAATATAAATCAAGCTTTTAGCTTCAAAAAACCACACCACGAGCTATAATGAAGACTAAACAAAACAAAAATGCTATATTAAGTGGTTTATATCTTAAAGTCTTCATGTTGAGTTGGTTACCCATTGGCATAATTATGAAAAATTTAGCCATAAAACTACTTTACTATATAGTACTTAAATTATTAGATATTATATTTTCTTTTCGGGAAGGAAAATCCCACAGAATTACGAATCTAATCAATAAAGCTAGACACACACAGAAAGATTACACAATATCTTTTAAATTAGGGATTGTCAGTCGAATCGAAAAAGGTGAAACACCCTAGAATAGGAATGAAAAGGCTTTACTATTTACTAGAAAATAAATTTAGCCTGGAAAATATATTCATTCTAAATTAATCTTAATATTATGATTATTACTATTATTTTATTAAATTTATGAAAGTTTAACAATCATCTTATTTAACGTTTGTTAAATTTTATATCATAAAGCACGATAAAAAATGAATATTTCTTTAACAATAAGAAAGCATTTGCTTTTTCATTTCACACTCTTAAGCATAACATTTTCGGCACAGCTACCCGATACAATTAAAAAAAATCCGAAAGAAATAGTTAATTATCCTCAATTACAATTCAAAGGGCTTTTTCAGGCACGCTATCTTGTCGGAATGTCCAAAGATATAGATGTAAATGGGCTTCATCATTCTGATGGCAGTGGCACCGATAACAATTTCATGGTCAAGTACATGAGAGTTCAGGCAAAAGCACAAATCAGCAAAAGCACAGAAGTCGTTGTTCTTGCGAATCTCGCCGACTTTAAAAATGATCCGAAATCCAGAGTTCTCGAAAATGCTTATTTGAAATATACTTTCAATCCAAAATTAGCCTTTACTGTTGGCCAGTTCCGCCCGTGGTTCGGAATCGAAGAAACCTACCCTATTGACCTCATCAAGTCTCTAGACTGGTCCAACCAATATACCGAATTTGGAAAATTAGGCTGGACAAGTTTCCAAATTGGACTTTCCGCAACGGGACAATTAGAATTTGAAGGAATTCCTTTTCAGTACGCAGTTTCTATCGTTAATGGAAATGGTAAAAATCAGGTCATTGATAATGATAATGGTAAACAGTACTCTACTCGACTTGTTTTTGGCTTAGACAAAAAACACAATTTAAATCTTGGACTAAATGGGGGTATTGGAGATGTTTTTGGTAAAAAAATTTATGGTGTTGGCATTGACCTGACTTCATTGGTCAATTTTGATTCGAAATGGAGTCTCGATATGCAACTCGAAATTAAGCAAGCGACCAATCATCCTTTATATTTTGCTGTAGCTCCAGAATTAAGATCAAAAGATATCAATCAATACCAAATTCGAGGGGCATACTTTTTACCAAATTTACGATACGAAATCAATCATAAAAATTTAAGTGCACTAGAATTATCATGTCGTTATGAATACCTAGATACTAATTTCAAAACAAACTCCAATCCACGCCAAACCATTACACCCATGATCGGACTCGAATTCTTGAAAGATTATGGTGCTAGATTACAGCTAGGAATGCAGTTAGATCGTTACAAAAATCAAAAAGAAAACTCAACACAATACAACAGTAATCTGCTCATAGTCCAAGTACAAAGTAGATTCTAATTCCTAATTTTAAACCAATTATTATGAAAGAGATAAACATAAAAGGTGTTGTAATCACCTTTGCCGTGGCACTTACAATATGGTTCATTCCTGCCCCTCAAGGCGTTGCCGAAAATGCATGGCATCTATTCGCAATTTTTGCAGCGACAATTCTTGGCATTATTTTAAAAGCAGCTCCAATGGGAACCATGTGTATGATGGCAATCGGGCTCACCGCACTTACACAGGTTGTAGCACCTGGTGATGCAGGACAATCCATCACAAAATCGCTCTCAGGTTTTGGAGATAAAGTCATTTGGCTGATTGGGATTTCATTCTTTATCGCAAGAGGCTTTATCAAAACAGGCTTGGGGAACAGAATTGCCTTTTTATTTATCCGAGTTTTTGGAAAAAGTTCATTAGGCTTAGCGTACGGATTGGGTTTAGCAGATATGTGTCTTGCTCCTGCAATCCCTAGTAATACAGCAAGAGGAGGCGGAATTATCTATCCAATAATGAAGTCTATGGCAATGAGCTTTGGCTCAGTTCCTGATAAACAGGAAACGCATAGAAAACTGGGTTCTTTTCTTACCCTGAACAGCTATTACATGAACCTTATCTCTTCTTCTATGTTTCTTACCGGGACAGCAAGTAACCCGATGTGTCAGAAATTTGCTGCAGGATTTGGAATAGACATTACTTGGATGTCTTGGGCAGCAGCAGGTTTTGTTCCCGGTTTGGTGGCGTTTTTCGTAGTACCTTTGGTTTTATACAAATTATATCCGCCTGAACTTAAAAAAACTGCAGATGCTCCCAAAATGGCTGCAGAAAAACTAAAAGAAATGGGACCTATCACTAAAAATGAATGGCTGATGTTATTAGCATTTTTCATTTTATTAGGACTTTGGATTTTTGGGGGAGCGTTATCCATAGATGCTACTACAACAGCTTTCATTGGGCTTACTTTACTTTTATTAACTTCTGTTCTTACTTGGGAAGATGTAAAATCTGAAAAAGGAGCTTGGGACACCATTGTTTGGTTTGCTGTTTTGGTGATGATGGCAAGTTCACTGAATGAATTAGGATTTATCGGTTGGTTCAGCGATCTGATTAAAGCAAAAATCGGTGGGATGACTTGGACTCTTGCTTTTCCGGTGATTATTTTGGTTTACTTTTTCAGTCATTATATTTTCGCTAGTGCAACGGCTCATGTTGCTGCAATGTATGCTGCGTTACTTGGTGTGGGCATAGCTGTAGGAATACCACCAATGTTGTTAGCAATGATGCTTGGTTTTATGGGCTCGATTTATGGGGTATTGACGCATTACGGTCACGGTCCTGCTCCAGTATTTTTCGGAAGTGGCTATGTCGACTTAAAATCTTGGTGGCTTAGAGGTTTAGAAATAGGCATTGTTCTGCTAATTATTTATATGGTAGTTGGTGGACTTTGGATGAAAATTTTGGGTTATTATTAATTTTAATTGAAAAAAATATGCTGTCTACATTATCAAGAAAAATGCTGATGTGTCTTACAGGACTTTTTCTGAGTTTCTTCCTATTGATTCATTTCTTAGGGAATCTTCAGTTATTTTTACCTCAGGAGCAAGCGCATTTGCAGTTTAATGCCTATTCACATTTTCTTTCGGGAAATATTATCATCAAAATGGTGTCTTATGTATTGTATGCGAGTATTATTCTTCATGCTATGGATGGATTAATAATCACGTTGAAAAATAAAAAATCAGGAGGAAATTATCAATCTGAAAGACGCGGAAGAGCCAGTAAATGGGAATCTAGAAATATGGGAATTCTCGGAACAATATTATTAATTTTCTTGGTGATTCACTTTCAGAATTTCTGGTATGTTTACAAATTCGGGAATCCTCCTTTAGATGAAAACGGAAATAAAGACCTTTACATTCTAGTCGTAACTGTTTTTAAAGAATGGTGGTACGTCATTATTTATGTTTTGTCGATGATTGCCTTATGCTATCATCTCATTCACGGGATTTACAGTGCTGTCAGAACTTTAGGATTGTACCACCCGAAGTTTGTAAAATGGTTTAAAACCATCGGGATTGCTTATTCAGTCATCATCAGTGTTGGGTTTGCTTTGATGCCAATTTATGTATTCTTCACCGCCAATTAAATTGAGAAACTATGATTTTAAATTCAAAAATACCTGAGGGTCCATTAGAAAAAAAATGGGAAAACTATAAGAAAACAGCCAAATTGGTTAATCCTGCCAATCGGAAAAAACTTGATATTATCGTTGTTGGGACAGGTTTGGCAGGAAGTTCTATCGCTGCATCTTTGGGCGAAATGGGTTATAATGTAAAGTCATTTTGCTTTCAAGACAGTCCCAGAAGAGCGCATTCCGTGGCTGCACAAGGTGGTGTAAATGCTGCTAAAAACTATAAAAATGATGGCGACAGCATTTACAGAATGTTTGTAGATACCCTGAAAGGCGGAGATTTCCGTGCGCGTGAAGCCAATGTTTACAGAATGGCAGAATGTTCTCTAAATCTCATCGATCAGGCGGTTGCACAAGGCGTTCCGTTCGGAAGAGAATATGGTGGTTATTTGAACAACCGTTCTTTCGGAGGTGTACAGGTTAGCAGAACTTTTTACGCAAGAGGACAAACTGGGCAGCAATTACTTCTGGGAGCTTATCAAGCTTTGATGCGACAGGTTGGTAAGAAAAGTGTTCAATTATTTTCGAGACACGAAATGCTCGATTTAGTAATGATAGACGGAAAAGCAAGAGGAATTATTGTAAGAAATTTAGACACCGGAGAAATCGAAAGGCACGCTGCTCACGCTGTTGTTTTAGCAACAGGCGGTTATGGGAAAATTTATTATTTATCAACTTTGGCGATGGGCTGCAATGGTTCTGCGATTTGGCGAGCTCACAAAAAAGGAGCGTTGATGGCTTCTCCAAGCTGGATTCAGGTGCATCCTACTTCATTGCCACAATCTGGAGATTATCAATCGAAATTAACTTTGATGTCAGAATCTTTACGAAATGATGGCAGAATCTGGGTTCCACTCAAAGAAAATGAAACCAGAAAACCTAATGACATTCCCGAGAACGAAAGAGATTATTATCTGGAAAGACGATATCCTGCTTTTGGAAATCTCGCCCCAAGAGATATTTCATCAAGAGCTGCTAAAGAAAGAATTGATGCCGGTTTCGGAATTGGTCCTTTGAAAAATGCCGTTTATCTTGATTTTTCTAAAGCTATAAATGAACAAGGAAAAGAAAAAATTCAGGAGAAATATGGCAATTTATTCGATATGTATCTTAAAATCACAGGTTATAATGCTTATGAAGAACCGATGATGATTTCTCCTTCTGCACATTTTTCGATGGGCGGACTTTGGGTAGATTATGAATTAATGACCACAATTCCAGGATTATTTGCGCTAGGTGAAGCTAATTTTGCTGACCACGGAGCCAATCGACTGGGCGCAAATTCTTTACTTCAAGCTTCTGTAGATGGCTATTTTATTGCGCCTTACACGATTGCCAATTATTTATCGAATGAAATTCATACCGGAAAAATTTCAACCGAAAACATTGAATTTGAGAAAGCAGAAAATCAAGTTAAACAACAAATTGAAGGTTTTATCAGCATTCATGGAACAAAAACCGTTGATTATTTTCATAAAGCTTTAGGTAAATTACTTTACGATTATTGTGGTTTAGCCCGAAATGAAGAAGGTTTAAAATTCGCCATCAAAGAAATCCGAAAGTTAAAAAATGAGTTTTATAAAGATGTAAAAGTTTCCGGAGAAGCCGACAAAATGAATTCGGAGCTAGAAAAAGCAGGTCGCGTAGCCGATTATTTTGAAATTGGAGAATTGATGTGCTACGATGCTTTAACCAGAAATGAATCTTGTGGCGCGCATTTTCGAGAAGAATACCAAACTCCGGATGGTGAAGCTTTGAGAAATGATTCGGAATTTCAATTCATCTCGGCTTGGGCTTGGAAAGGCGAAAATAGCGAGCCAGAACTCATTAAAGAACCTTTAATTTTTGAAGAAATACAGCCAACTGTAAGAAGTTATAAATAAAAACAGAAACTATGGATTTACACCTTAAAATATGGAGACAGAAGAGCCGAAACAGCGAAGGAAAGCTTGTGAATTATGATTTGAAAGCTCTTAATCCGCATATGTCTTTTCTGGAAATGCTCGACACACTGAATGAAAAACTGATTTTGGAAGGCGAAGAACCCGTAGAATTCGATCACGACTGTCGGGAAGGCATCTGTGGGCAATGTGGTGTGATGATAAACGGTTTGGCTCACGGTCCGTTGGAACATACAACCACTTGCCAGCTCCATCTTCGCTCTTTTACAGATGGCGAGACGATTGTTATTGAACCCTTCCGTGCAGAGGCTTTTCCCGTAAAAAAAGATTTAAAAGTTGACCGTTCTGCTTTCGACAGAATTATTTCTTCCGGTGGATTTGTTTCTATTAATACCGGTCAAGCTCCCGATGCCACTGCAATTGCCGTTACGCATCAGACCGCAGAAGAAGCTTTTGATTCCGCCGCTTGTATCGGTTGTGGAGCGTGTGTAGCAACCTGTAAAAACGGAAGTGCTGCATTATTCACATCAGCAAAAATATCACATCTTGTATTGCTTCCCCAAGGGAAAGAAGAACGAAGTACAAGAGTTCTGAATATGGTAAAACAGATGGATTCTGAACACTTTGGACACTGCTCCAACACAGAAGCCTGCGAAGTAGAATGTCCGCAAGGTATTTCTGTCCTCAATATTGCCAGAATGAATTTTGAATACAGTCGGGCTTTGTTTTTTAGGAAGAAGTAGTATTATTACTAATTAAATATTTTATTCTTAAAATCAAAAGAAGTTCAAAAATCAACCACAGAACAATCAAATGAACAACGGAGTTTAGATTATCCGATAATGACCCTCCGGATTGTACGATAGAAATGTAAGTTTTTAAAAAAGGTGAAGTTGGTAACGTATCAGACAATAGTTGTACAAACTTTGGTAAAGCCTGATAAGGCATAGAATATCCTGTAATTAAAAAAATAGGATAAGACGAAAATACCAACACTTGAAAAACAAGTAATTTGGTTTTGAAAAAACTGCCAATCAGCATCGCTAATGTCGTAATTGCGATGACAAATAAGCCATAGATAAATGCTAAATCAAAATAATGCCCTCTCATATCTACATCGAAAACCGAAAAATTAACGATCGTAAAAAAGGCTCCGAAAATCATAAACACAATCCCATAAAATAAAGTTTTCCCAAGCACTATTTTCGAAATATTTCCTCTGGAAGTTTCATAGAGATTGCTTAATTTTTTATCTTCTCTTTCTGATGCAAAAGCCGCAGCAACACCTATCAGAAGCGTTTGTTGTAAGATAATTGCTAATAATCCAGGCAACAGAAAATCGCCATAAGTCATCCCAGAATTATACAATGGGCGGTAATCCATATTGATAGGATTAGTCATTTTCATGGCTTCATCATCACCCATACCCTGTTTATTAAAATAGGTTTTTCTCACGCCTGCTCCAACCGTTAAGCAAACTTTGCTGACTGTACTAAGCAAATCACTCGAAGGTAAAAATCTCGAAGCATTAAGTACCACATTAACGTTCGCTTGTTTCTGCGATAAAATATTCTTTTCGAAACCCGACTCAATATAAAAATAGCCTTGAACCTCGCCACCATACATTTTCTCATTTGCTTCAGAAAGATTAGAACTTGGGATAATCTCTATCATCGGTGTAGAATCAAACTGTTGCGTGAGCAGTCGGGAAATAGCTGTCCCATCATTATCAACCAATGCCAGCTTCACTTTTTCTTCGCCTTTATTAAAGTAAATACTTCCGTAAATAAAGGCATAAAGAATGGGTGCTAAAAGCAAAATTAAAAATAAACTGGAATCTTTTGAAACATTCCTTACTTCTCTTTTTAATACATTAAAAATCAATTTCATAACTGTTTAGATTTTAAATGAAAATTGATTTTTTTCTGAAAAAATAATATACTCAATGGGAAAGTAAGTCCAATGAAAACCAATAGTTTCATCATTTCTGAAGTTGCATAAGACAGCGGAAGCTCCATAAAATACAGCTTAATAAAACCATCCAAAAAGTGAGTAAAAGGCATTATATCAGCATAAAACTGATCATACCAAGGCATTGCCCATCTTGGAAACGTAAAGCCACTGAAGACGAAAGCCGGAGAAGTAAAAAACATGGCTACATCTGTCACAAAAAGAAGATTATTAGAAATCGCAGAAAGCATCATTCCGATACCTATACACGCCAACGACATCAAGGTATAAATCAGGAAAAAATTAAAATCGGTCTGCGGTTTTCCCAAGTCATAAATAGGGAAAACAAGGTAAGCAATTAATACAAAAAGGATCCACGAAATGCAGAGATGAGCTAACATTTTCCCAATGATGATGTGAGATGATGATGTGGAAATCTGTAAAAGTTCATCAATTGTATTTCTTTTAAACTCCAGATTCAAAATTAAAACTGATGCTACAATAAGAGCCATCTGAAGTCCAACAGTTATCAAACCTGGTGTTAGATACAGCTGATAATTAAAATCCGGATTATACAGGGTGGTCGCATTCAGTTTAATCGGCTGAACCAATGTCTTTGCTTTGTCAGCGGGCATTCCCTGTTTTTCTGCTTTTTGAAGAACTACCGCTAATCCACCTTTAATAATAACTTCTGCCGCACCTTTATAAATCATTTTTGCAGGGACTAGATACGCGCCATTGGTATAAAGCGTGATGTTAGACTGATGGTTTTTCTTAACATCAGATTCCATATCTTTAGGAAAATGGATAGCACCGAAGATTTTTCCTTCTTGCATCAGTTTTTCAATTTCTGCATTACTGTTAGCAGTTGTCGTAAATGTAATAAACTCGTTATGCTCCATCATATCGGTCAATGTTCTGGAAACTGAAGATTGGTCTTCGTCCCAAACTGCCATCGGAAGTTCTTTAGCAAATTGTTTCTGATAAATCAATCCATAAAAAAGAAAAATGATAGGCGGTATAACCAACAAAACCACATAAAAATTAGGAATCGAAAAAATCCGTTTCCATTCTCTAATCATGATTTGGCTAATGGCTTTCAATGGTTTAAAATCTTTTAATCGAAAATAAGTTGCGCTGTCATTCCAGAACGTAATCCTTTGATGGCATTGGCATTTTCTGGTCTCACTTTTATCTGAAAAGTTCTCAGTTCAAATTCGCCGTTTTGTTTTTCCGGAACCCAATCTGCATAGCCTAAAGCAGGTGCTAGTTCTACCACAGTTCCTTGTACATTTTCGGGTACACAACCAGGAATTTTCATTGTCACTTTACTGCCTTTATCAATTTTAGTCATTTGATTTTGACGGATATTGAATTTAACAAAAAAAGAATTATCCTTCTGAATCGTCATCATTGGATAACCAGCATTAACCATCTCGCCTTTGTTAGAAATTACGGTAGAAATTCTTCCTGCAGCGGGTGCTTTTATGGATGCATTATCTTTAATCTCCTGCGCGAGTTCGTCGGCACCTTTTGCTTGATTGAGTAAAGCCTGTGCAGAATTTTTAATTTCCTGATTATTGCCACGTTGCAAAAGCTGAACATTCAGATTTGCGGTTTCCAATTCCTTTTGAGCAGCTTTGTATTTAAAATAAATCACATCCCTTTCTTGTCCGGAAACTACACCTTCCGAATACAGCGTCTGAAAACGAGAATAGGTTTTATTCATTAAATCCATTTGCTGTTTGGCAATTTGCTGAAGGTTCTCTGCTGATTTCAAAACTTCTGGCTCTACACCACGATTTATTTTATCTAATTGATTCTGTGCTATGGTTACAGCATCAGAAACCTGAGCCTTGATGGTTTCTATCTCAGAGGTTTTCATCTGAGCTATAGTCTGCCCTTCTTTTACCTCGTCGCCTTCTTTTACCAAAATGTCAACCACTCTTCCGGGTAAAGATGCGGAAACATCCACAAATTCTGCATCTACCATTCCTATGACTGTTTCTTTATTATTCTCTGAGGATTTATTTTGAAAAAGATAAATCAATGCAATAACCAATACAATAATCGGAATAAAAACGGCCCAATAGTTTTTTATAAAGTTTTTCATATTGTTATCAGTTTAAGGAATATAATTGGTAATATTTTCGATGTTTCCTGTGATATAAAAATAAGTTGCAATTACGGTTTGGTAAGCCACTAAAGATGTGTAATACAATTTTTCGGTTTCATATTGTAACTGCAAAGCATCGTTAACATCTTTTACCGAAGACAGACTGTTTTCCATTCTTTTCCTTACCATATCAGTGGTGGTATAGGTCTGCTTTCTAGCAGCATCAAAAGTTTCATTCTGTTCTTTGAAACTCAATAATTTATTTTCAGAAATTTTGGTTGCCAAATCCAAAGATTTTTGTTTTTGATTGATAAGAAGATCGGCTTCTTTTACCAAAGATTGGGATGCTAGATTTCTGGATTTTCTTTCTGGATCAAAAATTGTCCATTGCATTTCTATCCCAACCAGCCAAGGCGGTGTGATAAGCGGAAGGTCTTTGCGGAAAAACTGATAATTCCCTATTGCGAAAATGTTAGGTCTTGACAAAGATTTAGTAATGTCATTGGTGGTCTCAGCCTCTTTCTTTTTACTTAATAATAATTTTAAATCTGTATTTTTTTCAGATGAAGTAAAATTGGGAACCTCAATACTTTCGTTTAGTTCTTCATTGATTTCTAATGGCTCATCGAGAGAAATCCCCATTAAATCCTTCAAGGTAAAAAGGGTATTTTCTTTTTCGAGTTTTAGATTTTTAAGATTGGTTTCGCCTTGAAGCTTGGTAATGTTAGACCAGTTTTTCAAATATGGAGGGATGATTTCTGCTTTAAGAAGATTCTGAGCATAATTTTCATTTTTTTCTAGAGATTCTACTATTTTTTCCTGCTTTCTAATCATTGAATTAAGATACATCACCTGAATATAATTCAAGGCAATGTTATATGCCGTGAGATCTTGGAAGGATTCCAAATTCGCTTTTCCACTTTCAACCTGTTGTTTGGTTAGTTCTTTTGCAGCATTAAGTTTACCACCTAGATAAATTGGCTGTCTAACAAGAATTCCTGCCAAGAAATAACTTTGCTTTGCAATGGCAGGATTATAATTGGGATAAACAGCACTGATGATATCTTTTGAAGTCTGATAAATCACATTCTGAACCTGTTGCGGCAGTGGATTCCCGGTAATTTGTTGATAAACAGCATTCGCAGAATTTGCACTTTGGCTGGCAGAACCGTCAACAATCCCGTCTTTTACTTGCTGCATATTGATTCGGATAGGCTCACCGATGTAATTATAACCGCCTATAAAATCGACTTTGGGTAGATTGTTATTTTTACTGGATTGTAAAAGTTGTTGCCTTGTTTCCAGAGATTGTTCTGCCAACTTTACAGCCGTATTATTGTATTTTCCTTTTTCTATACATTGCTTTAATGTATACTGCTGACAAAGGATTTTTGAAGAAAAAAATATAAATAAAACAAACAGAATTTTCCTGAATTTCATAATTCTTAAAATTTTCTAAAAAAAACAATTACATTATTATAATTAAATATTGATAAATTAAAATGAAAAACAAATAACCCTTGACTAATATTATTAAAACTGCATGACTTTTCATTTTCTTAAAGATAACAAAAAATCAACAATGACACCAAGACATCTCAGTCTTTTAACATTTTTCAATATATTCACTATAAATTCTATTGCTATATTATATTGCTATTAATAAGGCGAAGAAAGAGGCCTAAAGCATAATTACTGATCTATCTTTTTCCGTTCAAAAAAACAGCATTTTACCATTTGGTTTTAAAAAAGGTCTTACTATGAACAAGTTGATACTATTAGTTTTTTAATCCTAATAGTTAATCAATTCTTGTAAGTTTTAACATGATTGTATATTCTCCCTAAGAAATATTACTAAGAGTATTGATATTTGAAAGATTATTTTCATTTTCTCCAATCCCATGGCGGAATCGGGTTTGGGTCTTGCCAAAGACCTATTTTATTTTTGCGGGCACTCATTTCCAATTCTGAGTAAGTCTCATCTCTGGAGTATTTCTTATAGTGCCATGCCATCCCTTTTTTCACCATTTCTTGATTCACATTTTGTCCGGCATTATTAAAAACTACAGAAATATATCTTCCATTTCTATCTTTGGAACTCCATTCCAATCGAACAATCTGCCCAAAACACAACTCTGAAAGTGCTTCTTTTGCTTTATTACCAAACGGCTGTTTGCCTCTTTTCTCTGGACAATCAATATGTGCTAATCGGATTTTAATGGGCAATTCTCCATATAAAACTTCCATCGTATCGCCATCTATTATTCTGATGACTTTTGCAGTAATTTTTTTTTCTTGACTTTTAGGTGCTGGCTTCTCTACAAAAGATATTTTATCTGATGATGTATTTCTGTTAGTATTGGGTCTATGTCGTTCACAAGCAATAAGAATAGAAAGAAAAAACACATAATTAAAAACTACTTTTACTCCCATCCGCACAGTGTTTTTCCCATTCCTTTTGCTTTCTTTATCGCAACTTTAACAATTTTATGCTGGCAATTAGAAAGTCCACGACAGCGTGATGTGTAATGGTATTTTTTTCCTCCAGAACTATCACATAGGTACACGTCAGAATTCTGGCTTTCGGTTTTTATTATTGTTCCCTTACCACTCAACAATCCAATGGCTACCATTACATCTACGATATTCCAAAGGGTTCTTCCTAATGCTATTTTTAGAAATGGTTGAAAAAGTACTGCTAATGCAACAAAAACAAAAACTTCGGTCATTCTTTTTTTTCTGTAAGCATCAATTGCTAAATATGAGAACCCAACTAAAGCTAGAAAACGTACTAATTGATAATATCCATAAGGCATTTTTAAAAGACAAAGAAGGAGAATTACTGCCAATATTATTTTGATATAGTTTTTCACTTGGTCTTCCATTCTATTCTAAAATGATTATGTTTTTATTATAATCGATCGATACTTTTCCAAAGCGTGATAATGCAGACTGCCCCAATAATAAAGGAGAATCAATGTTATCTGATACACTTGCTTGGATGTTTTTTAAAACTTTATTTCCAATTTTAACCTCTTTAAGATTAATAATAGTACCCTCCGAAATTCCGCCTGTTGCATCCTGATAATTTTGCTTACCAATAATATCATTTTCATCAAGAGTCCCTTGTTTTACCAATACTAATGCTTCAGCAGGAGAAATGAAAATAGAACTTGCTCCTGTGTCAAAAATGAATTTCAGTGGAATTCTGTTTACTTCAATCCAAACATACGTTACTCCATCCTTTCTTTCCATTGGTAAGGCATTTTGTTCCTTCTTTGCCGAAATATTACCGGAAATTTCATTATTAATGGTAATAGAATCATTATTTTCAGAATTCAGAATATTTTCTATAGAGGTAGAAGAAAAATCATTATTGCTTTTTTCCTCACTTTGGCTATTACTAAGGTACTTAGCATCAGGATGTTTGCAACTATTTAAGATTATCAATGGTAATAGGCTTATCAGTAATCTTATCATTCGTTTGTGATTTATTTCTTTTGTCGGTTTCTTGGTCTTTGTCTATAGGAATGGGTGAAGAAGGTTTTAATTCTTGAACAATTTTTTCTTGATAGATTGGAATCTGAAGATGGTCTGTTTTTGTCATCTCTTTTTTATCGTTAAAATTGCCAGGATTTTTTTGTATAAGATATTCGCCATATTCTTTTTTATTATTAGTATACGGCTTGCCAATATCAGTTGGGTTTGCTTTGTAAAGTCGAGAAACCACAGTGTCAATAGGCATAGGAAGTTTATTTTCCAAAAACTGCCTCTCAATAGTTTTTTCTGTTTCCAACTCACTTAAGTTACCTGTTGGTTCTGGGATCAATTTTATATGATTAAGAGAGTCTCCTACTTTAGTTTCCTCATTATTAACAACATTTTCTGTAGAAACTGTTATAATTTGGTTTTCAGTTTTAAAGAAAAAATTCCATACAAAAAAACCACCTACGGCTAATAACAAAATAGCACCAAGAATGACGAAGATTTCTTTTTGAGAAAAGCCTTCTGAGTTTTTACGCGCTTTACTTGATCTAATAGGATAGATATTTTCCCAATTATCAGTTATATTATTACTCAAATTATCAGTTATTTTTCTATCTTGAATAGATGATAATTGTGAAGGCCTAGAAAAAGATTTTTTTTCATCATTAAAAAATGATTTTACCTTAACAAATTCATTTTCAAATTGTTTTCGTTCCGATATTTTTAAGGTATTTGTATTAAGTTTATTGTATAATTCTTTTAAAGCAACAATCTGTTTATCGTATGAACTTTTACTCGAAGTTAGATTTCTAACTGATTCTTCAATTTTTTCAGCATTTTTTTTATGAATCTCTTTATTTTTATCAATTATTTCTTCTTGATTCTTAGAGAAAGATTCTTTATCTTTTTCTAATGTATCAAGTTCTTTAAGTAATTTATCCGCAAGTTCTTTTTGAATTTTTATTTTATCAGATTCGAAAGACTTTATCACTTCGCTTAATTGTTTTACTTCACCAACTTCCTGAACTAATTCATAAAATCCTTTTTTCTGAACGAATATAACAACAGGTTCGTCATCTGTAAAGTAGATAGTATCATAATTGTTGAGTAACTCTAATGATCTGATAAAGGTTTGCTGAATATTACTTAAAGATGTGTAAACAAGTAGATTTCTCTTTTTTTCCGAAGCATCAATTTCAGTAATACTATTGGCTTCTACTTTGAGAAAAGATGTACCAGGTACATCTACGCTAAAATCATTAGATGATTTTACCATAATAACACGATCCTTTATATTTTTCGGATTAGATATAAGATTATCCAAAAGATTATCCAACACTTTTACAATATCTGAAATATTCGCAATACCGTTAGTATTGATAACAGATGCGCCCACAAAAGTACCTCCCCTTGACGAGCCTTGTTCAGAAGCGTATGAATATTTAATAAAAGAAATAATTGTATCCTTACCAACCATTTCTTTTCTCACAGCATACAATTCTTTCGTAGATTCAAAAAGTTGGATTGCCGTTGGATTGAGATCATATTTTTTAATACTTTTCACTTCTCCTGCAATAGTTTGTGTAAAACCATTCGGATTACCAAATGTTCCAAAAATGCTTAACGAAATATTTTCTTTCATTGTATTATTTTAATCCCAAAGACCATTTTAACTGTTCCCACCATCCACCTTCATAATCCAGACTAGTACCAGAAATGCTTTTATACAACCATTTGGATAATATTTCTGCAGAATTCAAGTTTAATGATGTTATTTTATCTGTACCATTACTATTCTCTAGCTGCCCAACTGTATAGTATGTTTTTGCCAAACCGTTTGTTTCTAAAAATTGATAGGTCATGGGTAGTCTTTCTTTGATGAAATAATCCAAATCTTCAGAACTAGGTTCCTGATTGCCGGATTTATCCCATTTGGAAACAACTAATACCAAATTAATTTTCCTTAAATTTTTTCCTTCATTTTCTAGCAAATAAAGAAATTCATTTAATAGAGTGTCTTCTACATGGGCAACATCATATCCTGTAACTAAAATAAAAGTAATAGGAATATCTGCTTTAAGGTACTGGGAAATACTACCATGATAAGCACCACCTCTCCTAATCTCATTATGATTTTCACCAGATGCTTCTAAAAAGGTTACATTGATGGGATTTACTTTTTTAGATTTATTATTAGGCTCAAAAACCAAATCCATACGGGTAACCTGATCTCTTACGGTTCTGGTTGGTAAAATACCCTTACGTATATTTTCAAAAAAATCTGAAAGCAATACCATTGCCTCTCTACTGTTTGGGGTGTTTTTTTGAGGTCGGATTACTCCAAATTTTGTGCGTAAAGTATATAATATAGATGATAAAATGACAGATTTTCCTGATTGGCCAGTACCAAAAAAAAACACATAATTACTATTACTATTTTTAATGTCTGAAACGTTAATTCCCGCTTCTAGTGGCACAAAGTTATCTACAGGAATGCTAGAAGAAGCACTTTGGTTAAAACCAGATAATGGTTTCAAATCTTCATCCTCGGTAATACTTGATGGCAAAGGCGTTGGCTGATTTTCTTTATAGTTTTCCAAATCATCATATTCTTCTCTATTTCCAAATGAAAGTCGTTTATAATCATTTGAATTATCATCATTAAATGATAACGGTTTTAAATCATCACTCATAATTAATCAATTAAAGTTTTACTTCTTGTTTTGTTACCAAAAATACTTTCATCTCTTTTACGACCATTACTATCATTATCGGTAACTAAAAGAACAATAATCATAATACCAAAATCTAATAAGATACATCCTAGTAATACGACAAATTGGTACATTCCGAAGTTATCTATTGCATGTCGAAAAGCATAGCCAATCTTACCTACTTCTTGTGCAGTTGATTTTGTGGGTACAAAATGATATTTATTAGATCCAAAAGTTGTTTCCGCTCTATTTCCAAGTTTATTATAGTCAAGAACCATTTCATCAATCATCCCAACCGCAGTTGAATTTATTATCTCTGGAGATTGTGCAATTAATTGTTGTGTTTTTTTGTTCCAGTTTAGAACTGCAGCATCTAAATCTACCTTTAATTTTTTTTCATCCGGATTTAATACCTCAAGCATATCAACTATCTGTTGCCCCATCCTTTCTGCAAGATCTCTGTAGCCAGATGTCGTTTGGTTAACAGGTGTAAGTGGAGTAACAGCTTTTCCTAATTTTTTTTCGATTCTACCAATAATAGACCTAGCCTCCGGACCAATGCCAGAATTTGCCGGATCTTGGATTTGGATCATAAGCTGATTAGTATCTCCCAAAATTTCTTGTCTGGTTTTTGAGTCCACACTATATGTTAACCTACTATCTACATCAGCCTGTAGAGAATTAAGTTGATCATTAACTTTTTTCAATTCAGTAGAATAGATTTCAGTCTTCATAAACCTTGTGTATAGTGCATTAAAGTTCGCTATAAAGCAAAATGAAGCAATAAAAATGTACATTAATATTAGACCTGTAGAGCTTTTACCTTCCATTTTAGCCTGGCGCAACATCCATATCAAGAAAAGTAATAGGAGAGATAGCACTAATGCTATAACAAATGACGCTCCCCCAAAAATTTGACTTAATCCGAGCCATGTCTGCCAAAAACTAACACCAATTAACATTAATGCCAGAATAGCCAAAAATAAATCTGTCGCTTTAATTTTCATATACAATTATTTTAATAAATATTTTCTGTTTCTTTTTTAACTCTATTTAGAAGAGTACAAGCTTTATCATTGAATTTTTCACAAGATTGCCGAAGAAACTCTATAGCTTTATTGTTATCTTTTTCGACACCCTTACCTAGATAATAACACAATCCTAAATTGTAAAGAGCGTTTCCAAAACCTTGCTTCGAAAGATCTTCCCATAAGCTAACAGCCTCAATATAGGACTGTTCTACACCATCACCATTATAAAAACAATTAGCTAAAACCTCTTTCGCTTGTGGATATCCTTTTTCGACTGCCTCTTTCAGATGAACTACTGCTTTTGAAAAAGACTGTTCTCCAATGTCATTTGTACCATTATAAAAAGTCATTGCTTTTTCGTACTCTTCCTTACCATCAGGCACAGTCAGTGTTAGCGGTTTAGTATCTGTAAATGCGATATTTTTCTGTAATTTATTAATATTTATCTCTTGAATAAAGTTTGATCTTTTCGGATCATCTCCATATAAGTTGGTGCCGCGGTAGCCATCTTGAAAGAGCATCCACAAACCATAAAACGGAATAATCTGATACCAACCACTACTACCTAAATCGTGACATCTTTTTGCTCCCTGAGCTATAATAAACCAGAACAGTGGAATAAGAGATAAAGCAGAACTCCCAGCCAATTCATATTTTAATACATTCACTATTGATATGGTAACAAAATACAATACTACGCTAAGCCAATATTCGGTTCTTCTAATTCTTCCTGTAAATGAAAATGGTTTTCTAAACATATAAAACTAGTTTAATGGCTCCAAATTTATGACGACTTAAAGTTCTATTTTTACGGAAAACCATATTTTTATCAACTTTGTTAAATTGACTGTTTTTTTACTTCACTTTTAAAATTATTAATTATTTTTTTTTCTTATATAAAATAAAATTAGTTTACAATATTATCATATCAACAATGAAAAATCTAGTAAAAAGACTATTCTACTTCAATGGTCACATCTTGACTTTATCACACATTACTATTGTATCAAAATCAAATATTATGAATATTGCAATTGTAGGTGCCCGCGACTTTGAGGACTACGAAATTCGAAAAACGACTTTAAACTCTTACATCGAAAACAAAATTTGTGTAAGTTCTATTGTCTCCGGTGGTGCAAAAGGAGCCGACACTTTGGCGAAACGATATGCGGAAGATTTGTGAACTGAAATGATGGTTTACCGACAAAATTTCGAAAAATACGAGAACACTGCCACCCTAGGACGAAACACCCTTATTATCGAAAATTTGGATTTTGGATTCGCTTTTTGGGATGGCAAATCCCGAGGCACTTTAGATTCCATCAATAAAGCTAAAAAGATGGAAAAGCAACTTTTATCATCAGTTATTAGAAAAGAGCGGTTTTTTGGAATGTCTCCAAAGATTTAGATACTTTTCAGGATCTCAAATTATCAATTCCTGTTTGTAAAAACCTTACATATTCCTCCCGGATGGCTATTGGCTCAATAGACAATATACGTTCTGCATGAGTCAAAAGTTCCTGGTAGAAATCGTAAGTTGGAACCAAAGTCAATTCGACTTTTAGCTCAGCACTTGTATCTATCAAAATTCTTTGTGAGTGGTGAATTGGTAAAGATTTTACAAACATCCCTTGCCAAGGTTCAAACGCAATCACAATTTTTTGCGGTTCTTCTTCTAAGGTTGAGATAATACCAAATGAGTTGCTAAACATCTTCTCTATGTCTATCTCTTTTTTGATAAAAGTTGAGTTAGAAAATTCCAAATCAGAAATCCTATCCATACCAAATGTTTTAAGCAGAAAATCTTTACCGTCTTTTTCATTGGCCAATAAATACCAGCGGTTACGAAATTCCTTGACAGCGTAGGGCTCCACCACTCTTTTCTGAGGAATGCCTTCCCAAAATTTGGTGTATTGGAAACTAATAATTTTAGAATTTTTAATTGAGTAAACAATTCCCTCGAGGTTATCAAGACCAGATGCTTGCCTTTTTTCGAAGTACATTATTTTGTCGTAGTTTGCAGCCTGTTTATAAGCATTCATCAACAGTAGATTATCAAAAATAGTTTGCTGAGAATGGCTTTCGATATCGCTGACGATTTTATAGGTCATCGTGGAACGCTTAAACTTAATTTCGACACCCAATAATTCGTCCAAAATTTTTCGGTCCCTTTGGAATGTTTTTTCGCTGAATGCCAGTTCACCAACTGATTCTTTATAGAATTTCTCTTCCAGATGATCGGAAATTTCTTTGAAGGAAGCTCCATTGGTTTTTGATCGTAGAAAGGTAACTACGTTCATCAAGCGTAACATTTGATCTCTTTTTGCCATCGATATTATATTATACTGCAAATGTAAAACAGCAAATGGACAATAGACGTCCATTTACTGTTTTAATTAAAAAAAACCTCTTAATTAAATGAGGACTTTAAGCGTTAGCTCCTTTTACTCCAAGTTCTTCCTTCATTTTTTGAGTAATAAAGTCCTTTCGTTGTTGTTCCCAAGATTTCTTTTCCGGTGTCCGTTAAGTCTTGGAACTCACCTTGCGCTGAAGAACCGCTAAATCTAGTACTCCAAGATCTACCATCATTGGTAGAGTATTCTAGTTTTTTTGCATCTTTTGGGCTGATTCTAATCAGTTCTTTCCCTTTGTTAATCATTGTTGGCATATCGATTTGATTTTAAATTATACGACAAAAGTAAAATGCGACAAAGCCAATCTGTGACCGACAAAATATTTATTTTGATTTTTTTTAAAATGGCCCCACAATATTCAGCGGCGAAAAGTCTGGCTTAAGAGTCACGTACAGAAAAGTTTTATCTGTACTATTGACATTCTTATACTTGCCATCTATAAAGATTTGGGTACCATTAAAAATATGCTTTAATGAATTGAGAATTTCTTCTTCATGAACAATAGGCAACTTAGTTGAATGTTTGGATCCAAATTGAATTAAAACTTTTATTATTGGATTAAATATAGGAATGCGTTTTCCTAATTTAACTTTTAATTGGTCATTAATGTCCTTTCCACTACCATAAAAGCAATACACTGACGTTAATTCTGGGAATAAATCTAATGTCTGATATTTTAATCTTATCAAACTAATATATTCGTAAACCGGAAGCATTTCTTTTTGGAAATGATGATATTCTGTCCATTGTTTTAAAAGTAATTCTCCTTGAATAAATATTTGAAGCAGTTGATTTTTCTGGCGGGCGATTTCTATCTTATTATTATTCTGATTACCGGATGTTTTAATTTCTTTTGATTCTTTGAGGTGATCCTGTTTTTTTAAAAGTTCTTTTTCTAGAATTAAATTTTGATACTCGTTTTCTAATGATGCCACTATCCACAATAAATCGGTGTAATCTAATATCGAATTAGCATCCAAGAACCGTCGAGAATTCTGCACCAAATCTCTCAATAAATCATGGGCCTCAACAATCTGTTCTTGAGTGCAACTTGCCTTCTCATAATCTTGATCTTTAACAAAATTATTTTTCTTCTTTTCTAAACGGATAATTTTTAGTTGTGCCTCTAACAGCTCTTCTTTGGCGGATAAGTTTTCTAAATTCATAATCTTTTTTGCCAAATCTACAATCGCAAAAACCCAAAACGTGTCCAATAAAAAAAGATTCTCATGCGAGAATCTTCTGCCAATTAAATATTATTTATCAAGAAATTAGTTTTCAACCTTTCGTACATTTAATTTCCAATCATTGACAGCATCTAAAATAAAATTACAATATTCTTTATGTTTTATTGCTCTATTATTTGGATGATGTGCATGTAAAAGTAATTTTTCATTATTGCGATAAATGTGAAGATGTGGATTTTCTTTATTTACTTCTAGTTTCCCAAAGGTATTTTCCAAAAAATCGTAATCTATGTATCCCATTGTCGCACCAAATATTACAATGTTAGGATTAATAATTTCAATCTGATTATGAATAGCCTCTCTATTCTCATTGTAAAATTCTTGTATAGTAACTGGAAATGCTACACTTCCACCAGGAATTTTTTTAAGATTAATATACCCAACCTTCTGTAAGCAATCAATAATATTAGGATCTTTTGTAAAATCGCCCATCGAATCCCAATCTTCATTTTGAAATATACCGTTGGTCGTATAAACTATGGGAGTAAATGTATTTGCCCATCCATATCGTAGTCCATTTTCTGTTTTGATATCGTTTCGGAGAGCATCGGTCATATCCCAATCACAGTTATCAAGACTGTTGGCTTCTTTCAAAACCCATAAAATTTTCAAATCTTGCTTAAGGTATTGGTTAATGTCAACAATTCCGTCTTTAATGCATTTATTACCATTACCATCAGTAATATTTTCAAATCCCTCTCTAAAGTTTTGATCTAATTGTTCACCTAATTGTTCTTCAGTAATCATTATAATTTGTTTTTAATTTTTCAAAACTAATAAAAAGTTTCTCAATATTCTCTTTTCCTACAGGGTTTTGGATATGTACAACATACTGGGGAAGTTTTAATTGATGATCCAATCAAAACTCAACTAAAAAATTTCGCACAATCATAACGAGTTTTTACTTCACCCAAATCATGGTCGAATAAAATAAAATTTGGAATACCATTGTCGGAAATACATCGTGTAGAATCTTCGTACGAGTACACTTTTTCAAAATAATAGGGGCATGATATCATAAAGTACAATACATCATAAACAAAAAAAGCCCAAAAAAGCCCTATTAATAGGGTGTACAAGAAAAAAAAGCCAAAAACTGGGGGTCAACAAAAAGTGCAAAAAACTACCATTTACTACTGTTTATCTACCATAGATTGATCCATTAAATACCAACGTTTAAGACTTATTTACCATTATAACGTATAAAACGCCAAAAACTACTATTACAGCGGTTTTTGGCGTTATTTTTTTGGTCTTTAAAAGACCGTTTAAAGACCATTTTATAACTCTAAAACACTATTGAAAGCAATATCTACGAAAAAGCCATTTTGATGGTTAGCGGTTACGTTAGGGGTTACATTAGGGGTTACAAAAAAGGAAAAAAAATAGCGTGAGTTTTACAATATTTACACGTAATTACAACGTAAAGGCGCTAAAAAGCTTCGAGTTGTGGGGGTTATGATAGTTAAAAACAATATAGTTTTAAAATTAAAATACTGAAAATCAGTATATTATAATT
This sequence comes from Chryseobacterium electrogenes, assembly GCF_053553015.1. Classification (NCBI taxonomy): domain Bacteria; kingdom Pseudomonadati; phylum Bacteroidota; class Flavobacteriia; order Flavobacteriales; family Weeksellaceae; genus Chryseobacterium; species Chryseobacterium electrogenes. The sequence goes on from NZ_JBNPPB010000002.1 coordinate 1,247,394, forward strand.
AGAATTTAAAAAAAAAGACTATTCTAATCGTATTACACCTACAACTAAGGCTATTCCTGTGATATCTTCTTTAGGAACCTCAAACGCATCATAGTCTTTGTTATCAGAGATCATACAGAGTTTATCTTCAATGCTTCCTTTTTTTATTCTTTTAATGATGATACCTTGTTCTTTTGTGGCGATCACGTGGGTTTTGTTCCATTGGATAAAAGAATTTTCATTAATTACGGTGCAGGCAACCACATCGCCACTGTTATATTTTGGGTACATAGAAGATCCTTCTACTTCTATCATAAAATCTACCTTCTTATGTTTGAATTTTGGAATAACATAATAGTCTTTAACGTCTCTTTCTTCGATTGCAAATGAATTGTTACCAAATCCACCTACTGCGGTTACGGAAACCAATGGAATAGGCTTTAAATTTCCATAATTGGCCTTGCTTTCTTTTATAATGACTGCTTGGTCTTTTTTTAGCATTTCGCCACGTCCAGTTATTAACCAATTAGCATCAATGTCGGTATAAATGGATAGAATTTTATCTATAGCATCAGAATTAAGTGCTGATTCTTTCTGTTTTCCTTTGAAACTACCATAGGTCATGTTAATTTTTTCAAAAAAACTTTCTTTTGTATCTCCTTTTAAATCAGTTAAATACAATACTCTTTCTTTGATGTTAGATATTTTTTTATCCATAATATTGCGTATTAGATAATTTTCTTTCTATATTTGCTTCATGATTGAAACAAAAAAGACAATGGACAAACCTACAAAAAAAAGACAAAGCTACAATACGGCGGTTGTAAATATATTATCGGAAGAGTTTGGAGTATCAACTCAATTTGTTCGACAATGTATTAGAAAAGAAAAGCACAGTTTGACAGCTGAAACAATTAGGAAGAAATATCACGAGTTAGCAAATCCTTCTATAAAAGCTATTGAAAACTTTAAAAATCAACCAATATGAAAAAGTTAATCCACAAATTTCTAAAATACAGACAGAGCGTTTCGTTTGTATTTGCGGACAAGAAGATCAAAGAGGAATGGACGCTCTTTAGTAGATTCAAATTTTCAATCTATAAAACTGCCTAAGATGAAAAGACATGAAATAACCAAGCTATTGACAAAGAGTCAAAGAGTAGAGTTTGGAAGAGAAATAATGGACGCTATAGGTAGTGTCAATGAGCGAGAGGATATTGAGAGTAAAAGAGAATATCGCTCATTAATGACAAAAGCTAACAACGAAGTAAATAAGAAATATGAGCGTTTAGCTTTAGCTAACCAATAATCCCAAACGGTTCTTCAGAGGTTCGATTCCTCTGTTGGGAACAATTAAAACCATTTAAACCCCGTTTAAATAATGTTTGAGTACTATAATAATACACTTTGCGTTAAAGGAAATTCATTGGCTGAACTTGGAGTTGTAACTCTTAGCAGTTTGAAAGTTCTTACGCATCGAGGCAAAATAAAAAAAGCACGTTCGGCACGAGGTCTCGGCAGTTGCGCTTTGTATGTTTACTCTTCTCTTCCAGATCGTTTTAAGAATATTATCGAGCATGAGCTTGGTATTAATCCTTACGAGGAATCTAGCGTAATAAAATTTTCTGATTATCTGAAATCTGACGAAACCGCTTTGGCTTATTTCTCTAATTATGAACTGGAGGATGGCCGCTATCTGTCAGAAGCTAATTCGGAAGCTGTTGAAGAATATACTGCCAACGCTTGTGTATTGAATGCTATTCACAGCGTAATAGAGAAAGTTATAAAAGCTAACCCAAGGATAAACAAGGCGGAATTATGGGAGAAATTGGCAAAGTCTGTTGATAATATTGATGCAGATTTAAGAAGCTACTACCCTTTTAATCTTCCAACCAACCCAAGAGCATTAAGAGCAAAATACGAAGCTTGTATTTTGGAGGTTCCCAACGAAAGATATAAAAGACCTGGTCTTGAAGGATTAATCCACGACAATTGGTGTAATAAGAATTCACAAGTAATTACTGAAACAATTGGTAAGTGGTTAATTGTTCAGTATGGTATGCCTGTTAAGAGAAGTATTCCAGAAATACACCAAATTTACGAAAATAGCAGGTCATTAACTGGCTTTCCTCGTCTTTCGGAGAGTTCTATCTATAATTTCCTAATGAAGCCCGAAAACGAGCGTATTTGGAAGGAAGAGCGTGAAGGTAAAGATGAATACGAAAAACAATTCGGTCATACTATCAAGAAAAATAAAGATGTTTTATTCCCTAATGCACATTGGGCGATTGATGGAACTAAGCTAGATGCAGTTTACCAAGATGAAAGCGGTAAAATGGTTGCAGATAGAAATATTGATGTTGTTTGGGATGTACATAGCGAAACTATTTTAGGATTCTCTTTTTCCGATACCGAAAACCATACAGATCACTTTGTTGCGCTTCGTATGGCAGTTAATAAAGCTTGTGCAAAACCTTACTTATTTACTTATGATGCGCAGTCTGGCCATAGAACCAAGAAAATGCAAGAATTATACAGTAATGTAGTAGCAACTGGAGGGACTCACTATCATCATAAAGTTGGTAGAAAGTCAAATCCTGCTGAAGGTTTATTTCACAGGTTACAGCAATTTGCTAGAAGTCGCTTTTGGTTCTTTGATGGTCAAAGTATTAAATCTAAGCAAGATTTGTCTAAAGCAAACTTTGACTTTATCAAGAAATATAAAAAAGCACTTCCAACCAGAGAAGAACTTTACAAACATTGGTTGGTGTTGGTAAATGAATGGAATAACGCCAAACATTCCCGATACAACAAGACAAGGAGTGAAGTATACAATACAAAATCAGAGTTCACACAGGAGCTTGATCCTTTAGAACAGATTTCTATGTTTTGGCTTAATGAAACAAAACCTAAGAAATATTATCCTCATGGAATGCCTCTTACCGTTGGTGGAATTGATTATGATTTTGAGGTTTTGGACAGTGAAGGAAATATTGATCTAGAGTTCAGAAGAAAATACGTGAATACTAAATTGATTGTTTCGTATGATCCAGAATACTTAGATCAGTACATAAAACTCTACGAGCTAAATGAAAACGGACAAAAGGTGTTTGTTGCTTATGCTGAGAAGAAACGAGAACATATTCAAATTCCAAAACTATTAACCGAAATAGGCAGCGAAAAAATGCGACAGGATTTATTGGTTAAGGAAGAGGAAAGGCTCAGAGATAATAATACATATCAAGAATTTGCAAAAGAGTTAGGATTATCTGTAGAAGATTTAATTGATGAACAAAATGAAAGAATCAGTGACAACAACTGGGAACTCAAAGCAAAACTAGTTGCCTACGGCACCAAAGAAGAACAAATTCAAACAAACAGAAAAGTAAAAATAATGTAATATGAATCAGAAAGAGAAAATAGCAATCGTAAATCTACTCCGTGCTTTTGTAGATAACAAAGGAAGCCAGAACAAAGCGGCGGCCGCATTAAAAGGAGCATCCGCAGCAGTAGTATCACACTTATTAAGTGGCAACTGGGAACCATACTCAGATGATATGTTTAGAAATATTGGAGCACAGGTAGGCTACAATAACAGGGAGTGGCAATTTGCCGAAACAAGCAACTCAACTAAGCTACTGGAAGATTTATTGGATGCAAAGCAAAACGCAAAAGTTTTATCAATCGTAGCTCCTGCTGGAAGTGGAAAATCTGAAACCACCAAGAAATTTGCAGCAGAAAATAAAAACGTCTTCCGTATTGAATGCGGACAATATTGGACGCCCGATTATTTCCTTTCAGAAATTATCCAAAAAATAGGTATTCAAAGCAATAGCACAAGAGTTCCTTATATGATGAGGGATATTGTTTCCGACTTGCTAAAAAGAGAATCTCCAATGATCATCATTGATGAAGTGGACAAAGTAGATGATAAGGTTCTAGCGTTCTTAATTACATTTTACAATGAACTTGTTCCACACTGTTCTATCATTATTTCAGCAACTCATTATTTGATTAAAAGAATTAATGACGGCGTAAGACTTCAAAAGAAAAGCTACAACGAAATAAAATCACGTTACGGTAGATACTACGAGTTTGAGCCCACTTCTGGCAAAGATGTAAAAATTCTTTGTGAAGCTCAAGGGATTACAGACTCTCAAATTATAAACTCCATTTCTAGAGATTGCAAAGGAGATTTGAGGATCGCTAGAGATTTAATAATGGATGAGTTGAGAGCGAATAATAAAAAAATCACAGCCTAATGGAATACAGATATCACCCAGAAATTGAGGGTTTGAAAGTAAACGAAGACGGGTCCAGTGTATTATTAAATGACGCTCCTGTTGTTATCAAAGTGCGAAAAAGCGGAAATCATCCTTTCAGATATATCTATTTGAATAGTCATACGATAGGAATTGCAAGATTAATTTTAGAATGTTGGACGGGAATGCCACCAATACCAAGATTAACAGCAAAGCACAAGGATGGAGATTACACCAATTACCACTACTCCAATCTTGAATGGGGAAATGTTGGCGGAAACTCTAAAAACCCTCCAAAACTTACTCCAGAATTAGAAGACGAGATAATGGCTAAAAGTGCTCAAGGAGTTTCAGACTGTGAATTAGCAAGACAATATACTTTAGCACGAAGCACTATTCAAAAATTAAAAAAAAGATACAGCAAAAGACAAAAGTTAGATTGATATGGCGAAAACGCTGAATGTAAAGACATTTTTAACAAAGAAATTTGATTTAATGCCTTTTGATGGTATTTGGAAAAACTCATTCGGAAGACCAAGCAAGCAAGATAGTATGATGATTTACGGAAGCTCTGGAAGCGGCAAAACGGAACTGGCAATGCAATACGGTAGATATCTTACCAATTTTGGGAAAGTCTTTTACAACTCAATTGAGCAAAGGGATAGTTTTACGTTGCAGCAGTCATTAGAAAGAAATCAGATGGATTTGGTTGCAGATAAATTTCAAGTGGTTACAGGCGCTCAACTTCCAGAACTCGCAGAAAGGTTAAGAAAGCAACGATCCGCAGATTTTGTCATTATAGACTCCATTCAATATCTGGAAGCCAACAAAGCGGAGTACTTTGAATTCAAGGAAGAGTTTTATAAAAAGAAAGGTCTCATCTGGATTAGTCAAGTCAACGGAAAACCAAAGCTTGAAAATATAGACGACAAAATCAAAGGAGCATTAGCAAACTCAATTTGGTATGATGTAGATATTCAAGTTCCTGTGGTAGGCTTCCAAGGCTTTCCACAAAAAAGACTCAACGGCGGTGAAGAACCTTTTATTATTAATCATGACAGAGCAACCAAATATTGGGCAAAAATTAAATGAAAAATATGAAAATAACAGCATTACACTTATTACATACACTAGCATTGGATAGTATAATTGGTTTTCTTTCTTGGTACGAAAGAGCTAGCATTCATTTGTTTTTGAATCATAAAATTTCGCCAGATGAACTTTCAGAAAACATTACTGAATTAGCCACTATCATTATGCTTCACAATATCACGGCACCAAATATGAAGTACGGACACGACAGACTTCTCTACTATGAAGAAAACAATAATTGGGTGCCAATTGAAAATTACTTCGAAAATAATCCAGAAATGCTACACAAACTAAAAGAATTAACAATAAAAAACGAAACATTATGAGTATAGACATCACACAGCTTACTTCCGAGCAAAAAAAAGCGTTAAAGGCTGAATTAAAAGAACAAGAAAAAGCCGAAAAACAAAAAAGGACAGACGATTTACAATGCTTCAAAAAACTTTCTGAAGAATATGTAAATAAAAATATTGATCCTTTGGTCCATCATCATGAAATAACAGAATGTTTAATTGAGAAACTTTGGAAAGATTACGAAACAATAAGACAGTTAAAAGCAGAAATCTATGGAACAAAAACCAATGAACAGGATAGTCATACTTCTACGCTAGAAAATGGTTCTGCAAGTATAACGGTTGGTTGGAATGTAACAATCGGATTTGATGGTACTGAATCCGCAGGGGTTGAAAAAATTAAAGATTTTATTAACTCGCTTTCCTCTGATGAGGAAAATGTGAAAAAACTTTCCGCAGCAGTTAATACATTTTTAAAACCAAATGCTAAAACAGGTATGCTAAACCCATCGAAGATTATTGAGCTATCAAAATTGAAATCAGAATTTAATGATGAACGTTTTGATGAAGGTCTTGAAATTATTTTTGAAGCTCAACAACGCCGCCAGAATTCAATGTATGTAAGCGGTTGGAAATTTGTGGAAATAGACGGTAAACCAAAGAAATTAGAATTCAGATTCACAGTGTAAACAAATCTTAATTAAAACATCAAACAAATGGCAACAACAAAAAAATTGATGACCTTACTTTCAAAACAAGGTCTCACCAACCAAAGAGCGGATATTATCGCAAACTTTACCAATGGCAGAACTACAAGCGTGAGAGCTTTGAATCCTTCTGAAATAGACAAGCTTTGCAACTTCTTTGAAGCGGAACAAAAAAAGATTGACCGAGATCTAGACAAAAAAAGAAAACGTGTTATCGCTGTACTATTTGGAATTCACGAGAAACTTAACAAAAAAGTATCTATGCAGTATGTGAAAGGCATCGCCTGCAAAGCTGCAAAAGTGGATGATTTTAACAAAATACCTTCTCACAGATTGGATACTCTTTATGCCGCCTTTCTTAAACAAGAAAAAGACCTAGACTTTTCCAATAGATATGTAAGCGGATTAATTAACGAAGCAATTTGTTACAACTAATGGCACTCAAAAAACGAAAAACCCCACTCACGGAACTATTCGCAGAACGTGAAGCACTAAGAGTAAAACCAATATCAAACAAACCAAATAATTTTAAAACAAATGAAAACAGTGCAGATTATAGAAGACGCAGTATTAAAAGCGCACAGTGAAGCAACCACCAAAGGAAAATATTTACTTGAAAAATTGTTTTCGGGTTCAGTGTTCAAAAAAGACATCAAAGAACGTGTAAAGAGCATAGATGACGCTTGCAATGTTCTCGGTGATAATGACAAAGATGTTATTGATTATCGCTCAATGCAAGCTCTCAATTTACAAGACCATGTATTAGGCAGCCAAGAGCTTATTATCATCACAAAAGCATTAAATGAAGGTTGGACGCCCGATTGGGATAATGGACAATGGGATAAGTGGTTCAACTGGTTCTATGGTGGTTCGTCCTCGTCTGGTCGGTTCTCGTTCAACTACTCCGGTAATCTGGGCTCGGCTTCGTATTGCGGCTCTCGCCTTTGCTTTAAATCATCTGAATTAGCTGATTATGCAGCAAATCAATTTTTTGACATTTATAAAAAAGTTTACACCATTTAATAATTACAACAATGACAGACATTAAAGAAAAAGTAAAAAGTTTTGAAGACGCTTGTAGCATCTTAGGTATCCAACCTATAACACCCGATTTTTCATTTTTAGAAGAAAAAGAGCAAAGGGCACAATTAGCACACTTTAAATTAGTTATCATCACAAAAGCATTAAATGAAGGTTGGACGCCCGATTGGGATAATGGAAAATGGGATAAGTGGTTTCCTTGGTTTTGGTTTAATGATAATAGTTCGTCCTCGTCTGGTCGGTTCTCGTTCGGCTTCTCCGGTTATCGGTACTCGGATTCGTATTGCGGCTCTCGCCTTTGCTTTAAATCATCTGAATTAGCTGATTATGCAGCAGAACAGTTCTTTGATTTGTACAGAGATTATTATGTAATAGAACATTAAAAAAATAGGTTGTGTGATGTTTGGGTTTTAGTTCGTCCTCGTCTGGTCGGTTCTCGTTCAACAACTCCGATAATCAGAACTCGAATTCGAATTGCAGCTCTCACCTATGCAAAAAAAAAAAATAAAACATCACAAACCTTAGCTCTAGCTAAAAAATAACAAACTTTCCAAAAGGCGTTGGTAGGATTTCCGAAAACGACTTTTTTAAAAGCAAAGGAAATTGATATGAAAAGAATTAACAATATATTTCAACGCATAATAAGTATTGAAAACCTCATACTTGCTGATGAAAAAGCACAAAAAGGTAAATCAAAGCAATACGGTGTAGTTGTTCATAATAAAAACAGAGAAACCAACATTATGAAGCTTCATACGATCTTATTAATGAAAACCTACAAAACATCTAATTACGATATCTTCAAGGTTCATGAACCTAAAGAACGAGAAGTTTACAGGCTTCCATTTTTCCCAGACAGAATTTGTCATCATGCGATAATGAACGTTTTAGAACCTATTTTCGTGGCGGTTTTTACGGCGGATTCTTATTCTTGCATCAAAGGGCGTGGAATTCACAAAGCATCTTTCAATCTTAGAAAAGCATTGAAAAACGTTGAAGAAACTACTTACTGCCTGAAGCTTGATATAAAGAAGTTCTATCCGAACATCGACCATACAATTTTAAAGGTTTTACTGCGTAAAAAATTTAAAGATCAAGATTTACTTTGGTTACTGGATGAAATAATAGATTCCGCTCCTGGTTTACCAATTGGAAATTATTTGTCTCAATATTTAGCCAACTTTTATCTAACATATTTTGACCACTGGATAAAAGAACAATTGAGAGTAAAGTATTACTTCAGATATGCCGACGATATCGTGATTTTACACAAAGATAAAGACTATTTGCACAGGGTTTTAAATGTTATTAAAGACTATTTCGATTTGAATTTACTTCTTGAAGTTAAAGACAATTGGCAAGTCTTTCCAGTTGAAGCTCGTGGAATTGATTTCGTTGGATATGTTCACTTCCACACTCACGTACGACTACGGAAAAGTATTAAAAAGCGTTTTGCGAGAATGCTTAAAAGAAAACCTCGCAAAGAGTCGATAGCATCGTACACAGGCTGGACAAAGCACTGTGATTCAAAAAATTTAATGAAAAAACTAATACCCGAATGTTCAACTTTAGCGACTTTAAAATAAAGCCAAAGGAAAACACATTTATAGGCAAGAAAATGGACGTTGACGATGTCTTGAATATTGAAATAGCAGTTCTTGGTTTTGAAATCAAAGATTCAACAAAGAAAGCAGGAACAAAGTATCTCACTTTACAAATTGAAGTCAACGAAAACAAACGAGTGGTTTTTACAGGATCAAAAACATTAATGGACTTAATAAGTCAAGTTCCTAAAGATGGTTTCCCTTTCAAAACCACCATCAAAAAGAATGATAAACGATTAGAATTTACTTGATATGAAACTAATATTTTCAAAATATATTAATGGTGAGCCGACTTACTTTAAGGACAAAATTTAGATATTAGAAATAATGACCGATATCCAATTCATAAAGGCAACCAAAGAGTTTTTCTTTCAATATTTCCTAGCACAGGAAATGGGAGAAAGACCAAGCCTGTTGAATATGGAGGAACTGGTTGAAGAATATAAATTAACAATATTGAAAGATAATGAGAATACAAATAAAAATAGAGCCCGAGACGTTGTTTCTAATCCACAAGATAATTTTGGATCAATGCCAGATGATGGCACAAAATAGATCTCAACGATCGGACAAATCTATGAAGGTAGAACTTTTTGAAATCGTCAGCAAAAGATGCATTAGTTACAGTCTCAATCCCAATGGTAAAAAAATGAATATGACATTAAAATATCATTTAGCTAATTTGATTTATGAAATTTTGAGCGAAAAAACAAAACCCTATGGCGGAATCTACGAAGTTAATAAATTGGATATGTTTAAAAATCAATTACACCAACAGTTATTATGAAAAATTACATTGCACTACATAAAAATAGCGATCTAAAAATAAACATTTTATATGCCGAAACTGGCGTTTTGCATTTTGCAGAATTTACAGGAAGCCGATGGACGGAAAAACAAGTAAGCTATGCTATTAAGAATCTTGTACCTATTACAGAGGATTTTATGCTCTTAAATCTTGAAAATAGAAATTTAGAATTTGAATTTATAAAACGTCCTACAGATTTGAGTTTTAAAGCGTTTTGGGATTTATATGGCAACAAAGTTGGTAAAATGGTGACGACAGAAAAAGCATGGTCAAAGCTTACTGATTTGGATAAAATAGATGCTTTACTGTTCATCCCAAAATTTAAAAACAAAAAGCAGATAGATGGCACGGCACTGCCTTATCCATCAACGTATCTAAATCAAAAATATTGGCTCGCTGAAAAATACTAAGATGATTCACCTCACCGAAATAAAACCCGACCTCATCAAAATGGAAATAAAAATGCACTTGCCACAAATGGACGTTATCAACTTTCTACAAAAGAAAGGTTATGAAGTGAAAGCTTTTTTCTTTGTAGTTCCAGCTAGTGAAGAATTTTTAATCTCAGAACCTGCATTTTCAGTAAGCACCTTTACAGCGACAAAAGATGGAGAACAGCAAAGCGAGGAAACCATGTATCTGAATGTTTTTGAAAAGGAAATTAAAAGCTTTTTAAGTCTAACAAAATAATTCTTTGACTACTTTTATAAACGCCTGCCGAAAGGCAGGTTTTTTATTATCTTTAAACCTTTAAAATTTATATTATGAAAAAAATATTATTCTTTTTATTATTGTCTTGTTTTGCTTTTGGGCAGAACTCAGTTAAAGATACTATATTAGCAAACTCAAAAGCTTTTATTTTTAAGCTACAAAATCATAAAATTTATTTAGGTAATCCAAGTAATCTAAAGTTTGAAAAAAACGCCGATGGTTTCAAAGCTTTTGGAAATGATATTGATTTCAATGTTTACTACAGCAATCTATCAGAACCAACAAAACAAGTGAAAGACGCAATGCTTGTAGTGAATAAATGCAAAGCCAACGAAATTACTTGCAGTATAGGTTTTGATGAAGTTGATAATTACACCTATTTCAATAATACTTTTGTTACCAAAGATTTGGAACTTAATGACTCTTATGTTATCTATCTAAAAAATGGTGGCAGTATTGGTGTAAGTTTCAAAACTAAAGTCCCAAAGGATTACGCAGACAAAAAAGCGGAATTGGTGGATAGTTTCAAAAGTCTGATTCTGGAAGGATTAATCATCCGGGAAGATTATTATAAGACTCATAAGCTGTAACGCCAACTTGCATAATTAGAAAGAACTAATTATTTTTGTGCTAATGTCTGATAACCATAGATTTTTAGCCCGAAACACACAAGTAAGGAAATTCTTCGATAACCTCGAGAGAAAGAATCCACAATGGCGAATCAGCGCACTGGAGAAAGAAACGGCGGATCAGTTTTTTATTTCAGAAAGAACCGTAAGATCAATTTTAAAAGGAAACGGAATTTATTGTTTAAAAAGCGTTTAACAATGTTTTAAACGCTTTTTTTGTGGAATAGAAATTGTTTGTATATTTGCAAAAAAAATATTATGCCTGATTTTAAATCTCAATTTGATAAAATGAAGCAAGAAGCAAGTGAGCGTTGGGAAAAAATGAGCGAAGCCGAGCGTGAAAAGCTAAAAGAACGAAGTCGTCGATTCATGCGTAAAACAATTTTTGCAGTACCATCGGCCAGTAATCAATCTACTTCTTCCAAGTAAATTTCAAAATCATCTCCATTTTGCACAATATCTTTTACGTTAAACTTAGTATTAGATTTAAACAGTACTTCAAATTCGTCTTCATTTCCAAAAGTTTTTGAGAAAAAGGAAATGTCACCCAATTCTTTTCCGTTTTTATTTTTGATGTAGAACATCATTGTTGGTTCGTCTTGCCCAAAAGCTTTTGCTATCTCTTCTCGTGTTGTGCTACTAGTAAAACCCTCATGATTAATTACTTTACCGATATTATCTGCATATTTTTTATATTTTTCTGCATCAAAAGGCATTCCTCTCATTAAGGTAAGCTCTTTACTTTTGGGGAGTTTTAATAAGGCTCTATTAAGCATTCTTTCCTGGGCTTCTTCTAATGGGAAAACTCTCTTTGTATATAATGCCTCATTTAAATCCCAATATCCCATATTAGTATAATGCTGTATAGTTGTTAGTTCTTCTATCGTTAAGTTTGGGTGTTTTTTCAGCAAATCTGAAGCTTTAACATCTTCAAAAGCTTGCCGCCATCTGTCGTCTGTTTTTAACAATTCAATATCTTCATTATATTTGGCTAATTCTATAGCATCTTCTTTTTCATCGGTGTTCAATCGTTCTTCATACGCCGAACCTCCAAAGATTTTTCCACTATCAGCAGGATTATTTTCAAATTCTATTTTAGTTTGAAAACCTCCCGGAATAGTTGTTGGCTCTTCATCAGTTTGTTCAATATCGCATCGGCAACCCCAATCCAAAGGTGGTGTATGCGTTTTCCAAAAAGGATCATTATACGGGCGAATGGTTCCGTCCAATATCTTATGCTCTGGGCGTACTCTCGCATCGTGTACGCTCACTAATTTAATGTTAGGATACAATTCTACATTACGCTCAAAATCCTTCCATTTTGCCGCCATTTGCGCATTAGCAATTGTCTGATGTCTCTCAGTTTCCAACCAACGATAATTGTAATCGTCAGAAACCTTTAAGGCTTCCTGTTTGAAGTCTGATTTTTTACGTAGATGTTTACCATCGGTCAAAAGGCTTTCAACATCTTTTTTGAAAGCCGTTTCTTTAAAGGCTGAAAACTCGGCAATGTTTTCCTTTAGAGATTTTGCCAGATCTTCATCATAAAATTGTAAGTCCGGACTGTAGCCAACATCAACTGCCTTGGATAATTTGGAGTTATAAAAATCCCAAAGTTTTTGGCGTGTAACAAAGGAGACGTTTTTATCGTTAAACATCTCTTCTAAGTAATCTTCTATAAGCCTGCTCAAACTAAAATCTGCTACCAGTTTTATAGGCTCGTGGTCACAGCATTTGGAGCGGTAGTTCAGCTTAAGCAGGCTTATTCCTTTTTTGGATTTTCGGAGTTTTCTTTTTTCGCTCCTGTCGGCATACTTTCAATCTCAGATCCATAAGTTTCCTCGAGATAAGTTTGTTTCAGAATGATTCCGGCATTCATTAATGCCTGATCTATTTTAATTTGATCTTTAGGATCTTTGGTTTGGGAAACTGCAATTTTGAAACCTTCCGGAATATTATAACCAATAGCACGCATTGCCGGAACGACTTGATGATTTAGAATAGAAAGTATTTTCTTTTCATCTCCGAAAATCAATTCTCCCAAAGTATTTTCGTGGACATTTCCCTGTGCTTTACTCGCTCCATTCTCCGTAGTCATTGTTTGGTGTAATACCAATTTAGAAAGCTCAGCATCCAAAGCTTTAATCTTTTGATAAAACACATTGAAAGCATCGGCTTTTGTGTTCTCTTTGATTTCTATCTCGGTACCGATTGGAAAAACGCCATAAGGAGCAGAACCCATTTCCTCCAGCCAACCTGCAACTTCTTTTTTTACAGTTTCCGATTGTGAAGCTACTTTGGCGATTCTGATAGGAATTCCGAATAATTCTTCGAACTCATCCCAGCTTCCCCAAGAATGTCTTTTGAGAATTGTGTACGGTGCTGCCTTTTCCAGCAATCCTATTGGATCGTACATTTGGCAATATAAAAGGTCTGGGAAATAATCTTTATAAGGAAGTCCTTTGTTGAGTTCAAATTCTGAAAGAAGCATTCCAAGTTCTGGAACGACCAAACGACGGTCAATCAGTTCAACTTCATTAATTTTTCCTTTTTTGTAATCTTTGAACCATAGCAAAGAATAACCTCTGTAAGTAGATTTATGAGTTTCTTCCAAGATCTTTTCAAACCACGGTTCATCTTTGATATACTTAGTGCAATTATCATCTTTCTTGCCATCTGGATTAACGAAAATAAAATCTTTGTTAGTGGTTCTCAGTGTTCTATTTTCTGTTATCCCGGTAAGGTGACCATCTAACATAATATCATCATAAACCTCCTGTAAAAGAAAGGTTCTTGGCATATCTACATTGTAGCGTTGCTGTCTTCCAGCAATCCAATGGTTTATTTCTTTTCTCCACAATTGTCGGGAACGCTTGATCTGGTCAACTAAAAACTTGGTGACTTTATCTACATTATTTCTATCGCCTCCGGAAAGCTTCAAAGAGTTTTTGAAAAGATTACCGCCCACGGTTGCACTGGCTGTTTGATGAAATTTCATAATTATGAGTTGACTGCTTTGTCAAGCGTTTTTGTTAATTTGGTTGTTATTTTATTTTCAAGCGTTTTGGATTTCCCCATAAACTGGCGTTTGGGTGTGTGGTCAAAACCTTCGTTGTGTCGCTCTGCATATTCTTTATATGTGTAGAATATGACGGATAATTTTGATCTTCTTGCTCGGAATGAGTTTCTTAATTTGTCGCCACCTGTATTGTGCCCCGTGAGAAGTGCGCGTCCTTGTTCTCTTCTGCCAAATTGTGTGAGACTCCCTTTTGAACCAACACGACTCGTTCTATATCTTGTAAGGTCTTTACCATTTACATCTGTAGTCTTTCTTTTTTGCCAAGCTCTTTTCGCTCCGTCATCAAAAGATTCTTCTTGGAAATTCTTTTTAATAAAATTCAATCCTTCAACTTCAATGATTATTGGTAGTTGTTTCGTGAATACATTTACAATTTTGCCAAGCGTTCTTCCTAATTCATCAAATCCTGCCATTACCAGTGATTTCTGTAAGATTTATTACTTTTCAGTTTGTAAAAACCAACATCTTTCATAGAGCCGTCTTCGGTTTCTTCTTTTTTCGGTGGAAGATCTGCACGCCATTCTCCGGCGGCAACTTTTTCCAGCCAGTTCATTGCTTCGTTGTAGTCGTCGGCTTGATCTCTCGGAACTCGCTTTCCTCGTCTTTTAGGTATTTCGTAGATCACCAAAGCTTTGAGATATTTGACTAATGTTTTATTGCGCTCATTGTCTTCTTTTGCAAATGATAATTCCATATCGTAGTAACTTCCCAGATAGGTTTTCATCACATCGATACATTCGTCAATGATTTCCTCAACTATACCATCATCACTGTTGGTAATGAGATCAATAATTTCGAGCGTTGCAACAGTCTTTAAATCGTCTTTAATAAGAAATGGCATAACTATGAAAGATTTAATTTTTTATTTTGATATTTTGGATTCAATCGGCGGTAAATCATTGTTTTGAAAGATTGCCTGTAACTCATCATTGCATCCATAGAACTTTCCTCAGTTTCATCTTCTGTCTGCTGGAGTGGCTGGAACTGGTTGCCAAATAAAAACTGCAGTTTTTCTGCAATCGCATCCAACAAATCAATTTCAATGAGTCCGCCTTCTGGATCTGTTGTTTTATTGTGCTGATCCAGCCAACCATCTTTACAGTAGAAAATGACATCAATAACCGTATTTCCTTCTTGGTTCTGCTCGGTCATCGTCTCATACTTGATAGATGAAATCCTAATTAAACAAGCTGTATAGTATTGCCCAAAATCCTTTCCATCGTTTTCAAATTGTTTGCGGTACAAATCCACATATTCCAATTGTGGAATGGTCTTCAAAGCATTTTTAACAGCAATAAATAATTCTTTTCTTGGTGTCATAATCTGCGTTTTTTCTTTTTGCCGATGACTGGTTTACGTCCCTCATTTCCTTGGTCTTCTGAAAATCCAAAGTAGGTTTGTGAAAGTGTTATAGCTCGTTCCAATGTATCGGCAGGATCGTCACCAGTTGCCATACCTTTTTCAAATGCAAGAATCCATTTCATAAACAAATCAAAATCTTGCTTAGATCGTATTTTAAGAGATTCATCCCAAAATAGAATCTTACGAAACAAAGCATTCCCTACGCCCGCTGCAATTCTATTGTGTTTATCGCCTTCTTGGGTGAGTCCAATAGGAATGTTTGGACATTTATTGTCTTCCGCGGCTTGTAAGATAATTGGTGTATAGACAACTTTTTGAGCGGCTGTTGCATCGAAAAATCCCATTGTATTATAACCTTTATGCAAATATTTTTTCACCCATTGTGCTCTTACTTCCATAGCAGAATTAATTTCACATTTCTGGCAAAAAACCTCTAGTACAAATAGTTTAATTCCTTTAATTCCAAGCAGAACACCTGCTTTTAAATCTCCTGGTCCACTATAGGATAAATCCCAATGATCCAAAAGCCCATCCCAAACCTCATTGTCTGCAACTCTTGTATAAATAATTGTATTAGCTTTGAATAGCTTACCTTCTTCAATAGGGTTGTTGAAATCCTCTCGTTGAGACGTATAATGGTCGTCATCTTCAATAATATCAATAACCTCTTCTCTTGTGTAGCGTTCTTTCCAAGAAGGTTCCCAATCGGTTCTTTTTCGGCAATCTTCAGCTGTAATATTTTCCGTAGCGAGATTGATTCTACTAATATCCAAATGCTTTGAATCTTTGAATTTTTCTTTCAAAAAATCAAGTAAACCATCTTTCACGATGTAATTATTTGGAATAATCAATCTTCCACGCTCTTTGTGAAATGCTTTTTTGAGGTCTCCAGTAATTTTTTCGCCATATTTTCTTACCATTTCTGGACGTTTAGCTCTGTCTCTATCTTCGCAGTCATCTACACTTGCAAAGTCTGGTCTGTATTGTCCAAATCTCAAACCTCTAAAAGGCTGATTAAGTCCTAAACTTTTGAAAAATCGACCATCTTTAGTTTGAAATTCTCCATCCGCCCAGTTGCCATAGCTTAGCTGTTGTCCGAAGTCTTTTATAATTCGCTCATTACTTTCAAAGTGCATTTGTAAGTCACTTAGCAATATTTTTGAAAGTCCTTCATTAGCTCCAATTAACAAGGCAAAGAACAACTCATTATTTTCCTTGAGGTGTAGAATGTTACCAACATTGGTGTGGATTGATTTTGCTGCACCACGATACCACTCTCTGAATTGTCGAATTTTATTGTCTTTGAATACCTTTTGGTAGCTTTCGTGATGAAATTGAGAGCTCGGAGCGTCTGCTAATGGAAGACCAGAATTAACTCCAAAGTAATAATCAAAGAATTCGATATAATTCTCTGGTTTCAATAGTCGTTTTATTCTGTCTTGCTGTTGATCGGTACTTTCATTTTCCAATGATTTTGCAGTTGCATCCTTAATCATTTTGGAAAGCATAAAATACCGCTCCTTAGCTTCTTTTAGCTCTGTCTTAGTCATTCTGCAAAAGTTCAGTTATGTACTCGTCGAAAAATGGACGTATCTCTTTGAGTTTGTTCAATAGTTCCTCTCTTTTTTTACCTGTGCTTTTTCCTGCTTTTTCAAGCATAAAAGAGCTAAAACCATCTATACTTTCCATTGTATAGACTGCTACTTTTTTACTATCTGTAATGCGGTCAAAGGCTGCCACAACTTTCGAAACATCATCGGCTTTGTAAGGCAATGGTTTCCCTTGCTCTATTGCTAAAGCCATTTTTAGGGTCAGTTTTCTAATGTTAGAAGGCTTTAAGGATGCTAATTCTTTTTCCTCTTCCCAATTATCGTCGTCCCTCCATTTTCCCAAAGTTTTTATTCCAATGCCTATAATTTCTGAGATATTAGTAATTGAAAAACCTTTTACAAAAAGGTCTTTTCCTTGTGATTTTTTGTAATCTACATCTGCCGCTTTTAGTCTTGCCATTACTTTTTATATTTTCCGTCAACAATTAATTTTCCGTCCTCAGAGAAATAGATATTATTCACATCTACACCGTCGTACTGGAGGTTTTTCTTAGCTTCTATCAGCATTGGAGTAATATCATCTTCATTCAACATCTGGTCGATACCAACACCTAACTCGGGATTTGCCTTGAATTCGCCTTTGTAAGCCATTAGAATGTGTTTCTGATGCTGATTATCAGAGTCGCCTATTACAAAATCTCCGTTTTTTATGACGAGATCTTGATCAAATAATAAGTCTTTCATAGACACAAAATTCGCCTCTATATATGTGCTATAAAATTCGAGAAACAACCATTTCCAAAATTTTGGAAATAGTCGCCAAAATATTGGAAACCATTGTTTTGTGATTTTTTTTAGCTCTTCAAATCGTTCAATTTTGTCTCAAGAAATTAGAACAGAATCTAAAAATGACACACGATTTTATTATTAATACCGAGGATGTAAATGAGTACAAATTCAGAGTGCTGACGGATGGTATTGATTATACTCAGTATATGAAAAACCCAATTGTTCTTTTTATGCACGAAAGGGAATTTGCCAAAACAGATGAGAATAAAGGAAGTGCTGTAATTGGAAGATGTGTAAAGCTTTATAAAAGAGGAACAGACTTGATAGCTTCTATTGAGTTTGATATGGAAGATCCTTTTGCTGCCAAAATCGCTGGAAAAGTTGAACGTGGTTTTATCCGTATGGCTTCTATGTACGCTCCAGTTCTCGGAACCTCATCAGATGCTAAAGATGTTATAGCTGGTCAATTGTTAGAAACTGTTACAGCTTGTAAGCTTGAAGAAATTTCAATTGTTGATGTTGGTGGTAATGATAAAGCGCTCAAGCTTTCCAAAGAAAATACCGCTGTTCAACTAAAAAAAATCAATCAAAAATCAGAAAATAAAATGTCAGAATTAAAAACAATTGCACTTGCATTAGGTAAAAGTGCTGATAGTTCGGAGGTGTTGGTCTTAGACGCTGTAAATGAGTTGAAACTTTCTCTACAGAAAAAAACAACAGAAGTATCTGAATGGAAGGACAAATATATTGCTCTTCAAAAATCTGAAGCCACAACCATTGTACAAAAAGCGGTTAAACTTGGATTGATTCCAGAAGATTTGGCTGAAGGACAGATTTCATTATTCGAAAATGATTTCGATGGTCAAAAAGTGAAGCTTTCAAAATTGATTGAAGACAAAGAAAGTGCCGACGAAAAAGACGATAGAAATTCAACTATTGAAGCGGTTGTACTTGCTGGAGGTAAAAAGAAACCTGTAAACACGAGCGATGAATCTTTTGATTATCTGCAAAAACACGACCCTGTGAAATTGTCAAAAATAAGAACAGAAGAGCCATTGAAGTACGCTCAGCTTTCCAAAGCTTATGCGGAAGGTGTAAGATATACGCCAGCTCAAAAATAATTATCAATCAAAAAATACTCTAAAAATATTATGAAAAAGAGACTTTCATTATTGGCTTTGTCCATTAACTTTATTTTAGCATTTGCTTTCTCGTTTGTTTTGTCAAGTTTTGTAGAAGTAAATCCTATTTATTTGGCTTTAGGAATTGTTGTGACTTATGCAACTGTAACCTATTTTAAGCCTTTTTCAAAAGGAATCTTACAGGAGGGTTTACAAACAGAAGTTTGGATTGCTGACATTAGAGAACAGCCTTTGCCAGATACTTCCTTTATTGCTCAATCTCAAGATTTATCAGCCTATGTAAGTAATAATACACTTCATTTAGCGGAAGCTGGAGTAGATCCAGATGTACATCTTAATTACTTTACAGAAAATGACGAGGAATTGCCAATTCAGAATATTAGCGACATTCCTCACGAGGTTCTATTGCAAATTTGGTCAACTTCTCAAACCAAGCATAATAACTTGCTTGAAGCCGAATTAAGCTATGACAAAAGAGCATCAGTTCTTAATCGACATAGAAATGCGTTAGCAAAAAATATGGCTCAAAGAACAGCCTTTAACTGGGCGGCAGCAACGAATGATGAATTTAACAAAATTCTAAACCTTGGTGCAACGGATTCTGTTATTGACGGTCTTTTCGATATGCAAGCATTCATGAGAGACCATGACCTTGATATGACAACTTTAAACGTCTTATTGACAGCTGATCACGCTTCCAGAATTCGTAAGGAAGACAAGAAGCTTTACAAAGAAATCAGTTCTGAAAAAGGAGCAACGATTGCTGATTTTAAAGTGTTTTTCTATTCTAAAACACCTTTATACACTTCCGCAGGTGTGAAAAAACCGTGGGGATCCACTGCTGAAGCAGGAGACAAAAAAGCATCCATTATTTGGGATTCTGAAGAAGTATTCAGATGTACAGGAGACGTTGAGATTTATCCAACATTGAAGCATTCTGGCTGGCAAGCTGATTTGTTCTCAATGGGACAAAGAGCCTTGAATGGAAAAATTAGAAGTAATGCACCGAAATACTTTGGGGCTATTCTTTAATCATCTTTTAATATCTAATTAAAATGTCAGATACAAAACAAAAAGCATTGGACTTTTTTAAGTCCAATGCTAATACAAAAGAAGTTTTTGCGACCGTGGACGGATTTTTATTCTTGAAAAAGAATGATGCATTAACCCACGCAAAAACATTAGACGAAGACAATCCAACTATTGAAACTTTCTCTAATGGCGGAAATTTAACTAAAAAACAGGAAACGCTTAAGCTTTCAGTTGCTGAATACAAAGAGCTAAAAGAAAAAGCCACGGTAGAGTATAAAGAACTCTTTGGAGCTGATCCAGACTCTAAACTTTCGGGAGCAAAAATTCAAGAGTTGAACGACGCTAAAAAATTAGAGCTAGCTAATGCGAACGATTAAATATATAGCCGTGCATTGCACAGCCACACCTCAAACCACATCTATTAGTTCAATAAGCAACTATTGGAAAACAAGTTTGAAATGGAGAATGCCCGGCTATCATTTTATTGTAAATCCAGATGGGGAAATTGTACAATTATTACCTATTGAACAAGTTTCAAATGGTGTAGGTGGTTTGAACTCTCAAATTATCAACATCTCATATATAGGAGGTATTGATAAGAATGGAAAACCAATTGACAACCGAACCGATGCTCAAAAAAAAGCATTACTAGCAAAGCTAAAAGAACTTAAAAAACATTTTCCTAAAGCTATTATTCAAGGACATCGTGATTTTCCTAACGTAAAAAAAGCCTGTCCTTCATTCAATGCCAAGAAAGAGTATGAAAACATTTAACGCAATTTTCTTTTTGTTGCTGTTGCTTGTTTTGGGAGCTTGCCAATCTAATCGGCAGGTAACCCAAACCAAAGAAACCACAAACGGAGTAAGCTCTGTAAAAATTACAAAATACAGAGATACTATTCTTACGGCTCCAGGATCTTCAACGGATTTTAAATTGCCTTTAAACGCTGTTTCAAAATGTCCAGACGGTTCTGTTCCGCAAAGCATTAATAAAAGTTTTACTCAAAAAAACGGAAATGCAACGGCAAAAGTGGTTATCAAACACGATACAATTACAGTAACGGCTGAATGTGATTCCGTGGCTTTGGCTGCTAAAATTCGACAGGATTTTGAAAGTAAAGATTCCAAAACTTCGGTTAAAGAAAATATCTCAACTGATACTCATACAGGCTATACATTTTGGGATTTAGTCAAGGCTTTTGGGGGTGGTTTCTTAGTGTGCATCATCATTTTATTCATTTTAAAAATATACTTAAATGTTACCATACATAAAGTTTAATATCTCAACCAACGGACTTGGTCAAGACGTTGCCGACATCCAAAAGATTCCTGGTCTATTGATTACAGGTGCAACTGTTGCAGAAAAAGCAACAATTGGCAAATCTTATCAAATATTCTCATTACAAGAGGCTAAAGATTTGGGCATTGAAGAGACTGGAAGTAATGCCTTTGCTTACAAACATATCAAAGCATTCTACGATTATGCAGGAAGCAACGCAGAACTGTGGTTTATGTTGATTTCCGACGCTACAACAATGACATCAGCTCTTGACAAAGATACTGGTGTTGCAAAACAATTAATTGCAGATGCAGGCGGAAATATCAGAGTTCTCGGAGTTGTAAAACAGCCTACAGTTTCTCCAACGATTACCCACGGATTAGATGCTGATGTATCTACAGCAGTTGAAAAAACGCAAGCTTTAGCAGATGAATTCGCAGAAAAATATTTTCCATTTCGAGTAATCTTGTCGGGAAATAATTTCTCTGGAGTATCGACAGATTTGAAAAATTATGTTGATGATAATAACTATAATAGAGTCTCTATTTTGTTGTCCAATACAGATGGTTCTGTGGATGCTTCAATAGGTTTAGCGTTGGGACGTTTGGCAAGCATTCCAGTTCAAAGAAACATTGGACGTGTTAGAGATGGCTCAGTTGAAAATACAGCTGCATTCTTTACATCTGGCGGAAAAGTCGAAAGCCTATCCGCTCAATGGAATGCCATCCACAACAAAGGTTACATTTTCCTTCAAAATTATGTTGGTCGTTCAGGATTTTATTTTTCCGATGATCCAACATTAACGCAGGTTGATGATGATTTCAATACGCTTGCAAATGGTTTTGTAATGGACAAAGCAGTTCTTATTGCTTATGATGTTTTACTTGATTATTTGAAAGACGAAGTGCCTATCAACACAGACGGAACCATCCACCCAGGAATCATTAAATCTTGGCAGGCAGCTGTTGATACACAGATAAGAGCATTAATGGTAAATACTGGAAATCTTTCCGATGTAGCCGTTAAAATAAACGCAAATCAAAACGTAGTTTCTACAGGACAGGTTTTAATAGAAATTAAACTTTTACCTGTTGGCTACGCAAAATACATAACCGTGAATATTGGTTTCACAACAAATACAGAATCTTAATTATGGCAGATACATTTGATTCAAAACAATACAGCTGGAGCGATGTCTCAGTAGTTGTAGGTGGTAGAATAGTTACAGGTGTGCAATCTGTAGAATATACAAGAAAACAAGCCAAATCCATTTTGAGAGGTCGTGGCAACAAAGGTCACAGAATCTTGAGAGGTGATGAGGATTGCGATGGAACAATCGAAGTTTGGCAATCTGAATTAGAAGCAATGACAAGAGATGCTCCTAATAAAAACGTGCTAAAACTTTCATTTGACCTCACAGTTGCTTATGTGCCAGAAGATGGCGGACAAACCGTAACAGACATCTGTAAAACGTGTGAAATTACAGAAGTAAAAAAAGGGATTAAAACAGGAGACGGAAATATGATTATTCAATTGCCATTTATTTTCCTTGATCTTTTACCACAAGAATAACATTCATATCTATTAAATTTTCTCAAAAGCCTGTGCTCATTGGGGACAGGCTTTTTTAAAAACAACAAGCAAAATGCAAGTAACACAAGAACAAATCCAAGATTGGGAAAAAAAACACGGAGGTATCTATGAGCTTCCTGTAGAAGATAAATTAGCGTTTTTGAAAGAACCAAAAATGCTTGATTTCAAAAGAGCATTTACAGCAATGCAAAAAGGTGGCGACATCGCATTTGGCGAAGAAATGTTAAACGCACTTTGGTTGGGTGGAGATGAAGAAATAAGAACAAATGATGATTATTTCTTACCAGCAAGAAAAGAGTTGGTTGATTTCTTCAACTATCCAGACGCAATAATCAACAACACAAAAAATGGACACGAAATTATTATCGAAGATAAAAAATGTGTTGTAAGGGTTATTACAAGAGAGGACATCAGATTGGCTGAGAAAAAAAATCAAACCAACAAACCTTTCCAAACTCAAGAACATTTGTTTGATATGATTGTTATTTCAAAAGACGTAGAATTTGATGATAAAAACAATCCAGACTACAGATTCCCTCTATATCAAGCGATTGAAAAATTACAAAATCAAAAATCGGCACGCTTAAAAAAGCGCTCACCGATGCCATTGTCGACATAGACGATGCATCGGCAAAAGAATACGGAGAATATATTGATATAAGGCTATTCAATGCCTATCTCAATTACTATATGCACATTCAAAATCCGAATGATTTATCGGACGAAGATTGGGCTGAAAAAATACAAGATCTACACTTTATAAGACAACAGGAGAAAAAAGCTTCTGAAGCAAAATAAAATGAACGCCTACGAATTTATTGTTAAAATGAAAGATTACGCCAGTTCTCAACTAAAACAAGTTGCGAGTAGTGTTGGTGTGGCTTCCAGAAAAGCAAAAGATTTTATAAAGGATTTAGGAAATGTAGATAAAGAATCAAAAAAGATAGCTGGTGGCTTAAGCAATTTAAAAAGTGCTTTTATTGGTCTTTTTGCTGTGGCAACTTTACAGGGTTTTGTAGGGAAAGTTGTTGACGCTCGGGCAGAATTTGAAAAATTCGATGCGGTTCTTACCAATACTTTCCAAAGCAAAGAAATTGGCTCTGGAGCGTTGGCAATGCTTACCGATTTTGCAGCTAAAACACCTTATCAGCTCAATGAGTTGACAGGAGGATTTATAAAACTGGTTAATCGGGGTATTTATCCTACAATGGAAGAAATGACCAAAATGGGAGATTTAGCAAGTTCTCAAGGAAAATCATTCGATCAATTAGTCGAAGCATTGATGGATGCTCAAACTGGCGAATTCGAGAGAATGAAGGAGTTTGGTATCAAAGCTTCAAAATCTGGGGATAAAGTAAAATTAACTTTCAAAGGTGTAACCAAAGAAGTTGCAAATAATGAACAAGCCATCAAAGATGCTGTAATTGCTTATGGTGCAATGGACGGTGTTGCAGGTTCAATGGAAGTAGTTTCCAAAACTTTAGGCGGTCAAATTTCTAACCTTGAAGACCAATGGTGGGGATTTTTAGTGGCTGTTGGAGGTTATGGCGGTGGAATTTTTGGCGACGTTCTTGGTGGTGCAGCAGATTTGTTGCAAGTTCTGCAAGATCATTTACCTCTAATTGCACATTGGTTTGATTTGCTATGGCAAAATATTTATCCAGTAGTTTCAGCATTAAAGGATTTTTTGAAAACAGCTTTTGATGGTGTTTTTGGACTATCATCTACATCAGATGCATTGTCAATGTTTGGAGATGTTATGAATAGTGTTTTATTGATTGTTAACTGGTTTACAACAGGATTAATAGGTTTGCTTAATTTCTTAAAACCTGTTGCTCCCTATATTTTGGATGCTGCAATTGCTTGGGGAATTTTAAATGCAGTAATTGCTATTTCTCCAATTGGTTGGATTGTCATTGGAATTGTTGCTTTAATAGGTGTTATCGGAATGGCAATGAAATATACCTCTGGTTGGGGCGAAAGTTGGAAAAATCTTAAAACTATTTTTGAACTGGCTTGGAATCAGATAAAACTCAATTTCGATTATGGTGTTCAAAATTTCAAAAATGGATTCAACTTAGTAATCCTTCACGCAAAAGATGCAGCGCAAAACATTGTTGGAATATTCTCAAAAGTGGGTGACGCTATTAAAATGGCAATGAATGGCGATTTTTCTGGAGCATTCTCCAAAGTTACTGAAAAGGTAAAAACAGAAGCTTCGGGGCAAATTAAAGCTCAGATGGAAGCACAGAAAAAGCAAGATTATGAATTTGCAAATCAAAGCGTTAAGAATGTTGCTGGAATAAAAAAAGCGGCATCA
This sequence comes from Chryseobacterium electrogenes, assembly GCF_053553015.1. Classification (NCBI taxonomy): domain Bacteria; kingdom Pseudomonadati; phylum Bacteroidota; class Flavobacteriia; order Flavobacteriales; family Weeksellaceae; genus Chryseobacterium; species Chryseobacterium electrogenes. The sequence goes on from NZ_JBNPPB010000002.1 coordinate 1,272,666, forward strand.
GAAATTAGTATAAAACTAGATGGCGAAGGATTTTCAAAGGATTGGAATAAAACTAAAAATTCATTCAAAGGTCTAACAGGTACAGAAAAGGGGAATGCTAATGATTATTTATCTGCTGTTCCTGGTTTGTCAGGAAAAGGAATGGCTAAAGATGGTTCTGCGGATTCTGATGGAAAAAAAGGAAAAAATAAAACGGATGGTATTACATCAGGCGGAAATAAGATGACGACCATAACTATCAATATAAATAAGCTTCAAGATCATACGATTATCAATGTAGATAAGACAGAAACAGGCATCAATAATCTTGGCGAAAAAGTTCAAGAAATTTTGTTGAGAGCCGTAAACAGTGCTAACCAAATGCAGACAGGATAATGGCGGAATTTGATTTTAAAGAATTGGTAGCAAGGGCTCATTTTGATTATGTAGGAATGACTTTTCCGTTGTGGTGGAAAAACAACAAAACAAAGTTTGTTTTCCCTTCTCTCAATGGCATTGGAAAAGACTTGGTTCTTGGAGGTCGGTATTTTACAACATTAAAAGTAGCGGACAAAGCAGGAAATCAATATGTTTTTCCGAACGAACCGCTTCTGAGTATAGGACTTGTAAAAACCATTGTTGAAACGGCTACCGTAGGAAAAGAACGGAAAGGAACGGTAAAAGAATACATCTGTACAGAAGATTACAGCATTAATATAAAAGGAGTTTGCGTAAACGAACAGGATATGGAAATCTATCCAACAGAGCAAGTTTTAGAACTCAAAAAAATGTTTGAAATCAATGATTCTTTAGAAGTGGTTTCAAATCCATTTTTGGAATTGTTTGAAATTAGAAATATTGTTCTGAAAGACTTACAACTGGATGAAATGGCAGGAGAACAGGGATTGCAAAAATTTACAATTACAGCAGTAAGCGATCAAGATTTTTACGCCGATTTGAACGAAAAAGAGAAAACCTTAAAACAATTACTCTAATGTACATTTTAGCTGCAAAAATAGAAATTGGGGATTATGTTTTTCGCTCTGTTAATGAAGTTGAAATCACAAAAAGCGTTTTGGAGCTTGTAGATACAGCTATTATTAAAATGCCGACCAAGTTTAAAATTAGGTCAAATAATGAGCAAAAATATATAGAAGAGGTTATAAAAGCTGGAGATAAAGTCAAAATCACTTTGGCTTATGAAGGGAAATATGAAGGCGTTGAATTTACAGGATTTGTAAAAAAAGTAAATCCAAAAATTCCAATGGAAATCCATTGCGAAGATGCGATGTGGCTTTTGAGACGAAAAAATGTTTCTCGGTCTTGGAAAAAAACAACATTAAAGAAAGTGCTTCAAGAAATTGTTTTGGGTACAGAAATTAAGCTGTCCAACAAAATTCCGAGCGTAAATCTTGATAGTTGGATTATCAGAAGCAAAAACGGAACTCAAGCTTTGCAAGAACTCAAAGAAACAATGGGAATGAGTGTTTTTCTTGAAGATGATGGCTCTCTCTATTGTGGACTGCAACAAGCAACAAACATTGGACAAAAAGTAAGATATGACCTTAATTATAATCTTGTTGAGAACAATCTGGAATTCAAAACAGCAGATGAAAAGAAGATAAAAGTTATCTACACCTGGACGGATAAGAAAACCAACAAAAAGAAAAAATACATTGCTGGAGACAAAGATGGAGAAGAAAGGGTTTACAATCTTAATGCTGTGTACGATGAGAAAGTTCTCCAGAGTATGGCAGATAAAGTTTTGAAAGAAGCTAAATACGATGGATTTGAAGGTGATGTAACGTCTTTCTTATTGCCATTTGCAACAAGGGGAATGACAGCAGAAATTATAGATAAAGAGCACAAAAACAGAGAGGGCAATTACTTCATAAAAACAGTTGTAACAACCTACGGAATGAGTGGAGCAAGGCGAAAAGTAACTTTAGGAAATAGATTGTAATGGACGATTTGCAGAAAGCTTTTGCTGCTCTAAAAGGAAGAGGAATATCAACATTTCCTGCTGAGGTTACAGAAGTAGATAAAGAAAATGGCGTTTGCACTGTAAAAGACGATGAAATTGAATTCTACAACGTACAATTATCATCCATTATAGACGGCTCAAAAAAGCAATTATTTATTTATCCAGTTGTTGGTTCATCGGTTTTAGTTTCGCCTATCGAGGAAGATATAAAACAACTATACGTTGAGGTTTATAGTGAAGTTGAGCAGGTAGATTGGAATATTGAAAATGTAAAATTCAATTTTGATAAAAACGGCTTTTTGTTGAAAAAAGAAAACGAGACGTTGAAAAAATTAATGGTTGATTTACTTCAAGAAATTCAAAAAATGAAGTTTACAACCAACACAGGAAGCACAATATTATTGGTAAACAAACCTCAATTTTTGAGTATTGAAAATAGGTTTAAAGACTTTTTAAAATAGTTTAAATGGCTACTTCAGAAGAAAGATTAAAAAACAAAATCATTTCGGTGATGGATGAATGTGGCGTTGAAGAAAATTCTCCACAAACATCAAAAGAGAAATTTGCAGAACGACTTGCACAAGCTGTGATTTTCGAAATAAAAAACATGACCATTACTGCAACTGCACCAAATGGTGCGGTAACTATTATAAATATTGAATAATGAAACAAATCTTAATTGAAAACATCGGCGTTTTGCTAGCTACTTTGGTGACTGGATTTGGAGGTTGGTTTTTTGGAAGAAAAAAAGCCGCCACAGATGTCGAAAGTTCGCAGATTGAAAACGCTGAAAAGCTCTTAGGATATTATAAAAATTATGCGGATGATCTTGGACAAAGGTTAGAATCTGCAATTAAAAAATTTAATGAAGCTGAGGAAACTATTCGAGAGCTTGAAAACAGAATTGATGCGTTAACCGACGAACTTAAAAAATACAAACAACTCAACGGCAAAGCCCTTTAAGATGGAGATAACAATCCTACATAAACAATCCTTGCTAGATATCGCAATTCAGCATACAGGCAATGCAACCAATGCTTATGCGATAGCAAGAGCAAACGGCTTAGGCGTGTCGGATCTATTGGAACCAGGAGCGGTGCTAATCATTCCAGATGACATCGAAAAAGATATGGATATCGTGAACTATTACAGCGCAAAAGGCATACAGCCAGCCACGTCCATAACAACTGGAGGCGAAGCTGAAGAACAACTTGAAGGGATTTCTTATTGGATTATTAACCAAGATTTCATTGTACAATAATGGCTAGAAAATTAGAAGACATATATCAAAGCTTAATCGATTATAAAGAACAGCAGCCAGAGCTAGCGGTTTTGGATTCGACTTCCAAGACCTCAATTTGGCGATTATTCTTGTACATCGTGGCTTATGCCAGTTGGGTAATTGAAACGCTTTTCGATGATTTGAAAACCGAAATTTTGGCGATTTTGGATATGTTAATGCCTCATACTAAAAGATGGTATCGTCGAAAGGCGTTGATGTTTCAATATGGATTTTCTTTGAGACCTGATACGGATGTTTTTGACAATACAGGAAAGACAGCCGAACAAATTGAAGCATCAAAAATTATTAAATATTCTGCTGTGACGGAAGCAGTTAATGAAAGTCGTTTGATTATCAAAATAGCCACAGAAAATGGCGGAAAATTAGCACCGATTCAAGAGATTGAAAAACAAGCTTTCGATGCTTATTTAGCAGAAATAAAAGACGCAGGCGTGAGAATCACGGTGATTAATTATTTACCTGATATCTTGAGATTACAACTGGTAATTTATTATGATCCGTTACTACTTACACCCGAAGGTGCTTCAATTCTTAATCCAAGTATTAAGCCTGTTGAAGTGGCTTTGCAGGAGTTTATGAAAGAACTGCCTTTTAATGGTGAGTTAATTCTACAATCCTTGATTGACAAGTTACAAGTGACCGAAGGTGTAAAAATAGTTCAGATTATTAATGCGTCTTCCAAGTGGATCAGCGACAATGGTGTCGATTATGGCGATTTTCAAAATGTAGCTGTAACGAAAGTGCCTACAAGTGGTTATTTTGAGATCGAAAATTTTAACAACATTCAATATGAAGCGAGAATATAATGTGGTTTAACGTCAATTTTAAAAGGTTGGCAGTTTTGATAACGCCAACCTTTCTTAGAACAATATTTCTCCAGCAATGGACGGATGTGATGATGTCGCAGTTTGTTAAAGTGCATTATGCGTGGTTACAGTTCCGAAAAGATTGTATTTATCGATTAGCACACAACTCCCAAAAATGCTATATGCAAGCTGCGCTTAATGATCGCTTTGATCGTCAACTAAGACGAATAAGAATAACGGACGGAAATGCTTATCGAAGACAATACATCTACACCGATGGCGAACAAAAGCCGCGCTTTCTAGGTACGATGTTTTTATATGATGATAGTGATTACGAGGATACAGGTGTCGACTTTATTGTTGAGGTACCAACAGATTTACAATATAGTCCTTACGAGATGACGGCATTAATTGAGATTTATCGCCTAGCGAGCAAACGATATAAAATAGTAAAAGTTTAAAAATGGATAGAATAGATTTTAACCAACCTGGTGGATTTCCACTCAGCACTCAAATATTAGATGCAGCGCAAGAAGCTTATAAAACCTTTAATGCTTATGGACAATTAGCTGGCGAATTGGCAATTATTACAGGTTGTACGGATATTAATGTTAACGAAGTCAGCGATGGTTTTGTCTCTATTAATGGAGAGCTTTTACCGTTTAAATCCGCGACTAAAAGTCAATATGTCGTTATTGTTGAAAATGCGGATCAACGCGGGTTTGAAGATGGTTCCGTTAAGCCTGTTATTTATAAAAGATACGTCACTTTTGGAAGTTCTGATGTTCAATTCGAATGGGCAAACTTCCGAAGACCTTTAACATTGTTTCAATTGGAAGACCGATTGAAATTAGTTGAGAAAACCGTTCCTGTCGGCTTGGTAGCTATTTGGGGACGATCTGCTGCCGAAATACCAATGGGTTGGGAAGAACATACAGAGCTAGCAGGTTTAGTGCCTGTAGGACACAAACCTGGCGATGTTAACTTTGGCGCGTTAGATAGCAGTTTGGGCGCGGCGCAAGTTTCTTTAACAGTCAATAATTTACCATCATTTAGTATTAGTTTACCCAGTCAAATTACCATTGGTGGAAGTAATAGTGGAACAGGCGGAAATCAAAATACGGTTCTGCCTTCATACACGCAAAGAACGGCAACTTTTACAGGCAACAATCAACCTTTATCAAACATTCAGCCGTCACGCATCGTGAAATATATCCGCTTCGTAGGTTTTAATTTTTAATAAAATGGCAGTAATACCAAAATATACCCTTAACGATAAATTCCAAAACGGCAAAAAACCGCCAGAATGGGACTTTTGGGCGTGGCAAGATTCGTATTGGCACAAGTGGGAGCCTATTCCTATTTCGGCTGTTGAGAATCTTGAAGACAGATTATCCAAAAAAGCCGATTTAGTCAACGGAAAAGTTCCAAAAGAGCAATTGCCTTTCACGGTTGAAACCTCCGAAATTATCGCACTTGGAGCTGTTACAGCGACAAGCTCTACCGTAAGTTTAGCAGTGCATTCTAGCGGATCCAATAAGGTGCGTTTGGGAGGCAATATCCGTGAACGTGCTTTTGCTTCAAACTTTAATTATACGTCTGTTGTTACATGTGTTAAAGTGCTGGTGCTGTATGCAATTGATGACGAATTTATCTTTCATCTAGCTGAAGGTGTTGAAAGTGCCGAAGCTGTAGAACCAGAACTGCCTTCTGGGGCTTTGTACATCCGTAGAATTATCGTGAATGTTGACGGACCTGTTATAGATCCTGAAGTCTTATCGGGTTTTCGTGAAAAAGCCGTGGACGGTTGGAAAACGCATTTCGCTACGAGTTCTGCACCAGCTTATTTGGTGTTGGATGGGTCTAAAAAATGTAATTTTTCTGTAGTGCAACTTAGTTCCGCAGGCGCGGTTAACATTGCTGGAATTAGCGGTAAAAATCTTAACTGGTTGTATGACGGTTTAGAGTTTTGGATTACCAACGATTGCGTGATAGATATTAATCTTATAGATCACGCACCAACGGCTAATCAACGTGCTTTTCTTTTGCCAGAATCACCTTTTGTCCTTAAACCTGGGCAATCGATAAAGTGTTATTATAGCTCTACTTATAACGCTGTTGTTCCTTTGTTGGTAGGTGTTTCAGCTAGCGGTTCTACTTTCGCCACAGAAGCCGAAATGGAAAACCAAACGCCACCCGACACAGAAAATAACAAGGCAGTTAGTTTGTTTGGATTGTGGAAGTGGTTAAAAAAGTTAACGAAATTATACATTACACCTACAACGGGTACAGCATTAGAGCGTTATAGACTGCGTGTTAGACAATCTAATGGGCGATTAGCTTATGTTGGGGCAGATGATATTGAAAGAGATATTGCTTGGTCTAGTGACTTATCGGCAGTAGTAACATCGACTTTTAATCCACCAACACAAGCACAACTAACATCTTTAGGGTTGAAAAGAGGAGATTTTTACAAATGTTCTGTAAATAACCAAATATCTATATATAATGGCGAAAGGTTAGACAATTGGTATTGCACAGCAGCTCAATGGAATGCTTTAACATTAGACCAAAAAAATGCGGTTAAAAACTTTAACATCATTGAGTAATGGGGACATATAGTTTACAAAAAAGAATTAACAATAATAGAGTATTGAGGACTGTATTGGGGACAGATGGAATTTCTAATCTATATAAAGATGCTGATATAACCGGTACTGGGGAGTTTAATACAGGTACATCGACCAATAGATATTGGAAAATAGACTTTGGAGGCGTTAATCAAACTAGAGTATTAGTTGAATCACGATGGGGAGATAATATTAACCGATTTCTTATTTATGAAAACGTAAGTTCTATACAAGTATCAATGATGCCAGGTGTAGATGGCAATGGTAGTTCTATTGGCGATACTTATGCGAGTTTCCAAGTTAATATATACCTATCTAACCCTGAAGATATTAACACATTAATATTTTCAACAAATTCAAATAATAACAGATTTAATTTTTATCAACCTTACTCAAAAATATCGAAACGATTTACAAACCTAACTAAGGTAGTGTTAGGAACAAATAGCCTTAATTTATGCCACTATTTAGCTAACACACAATATATTAACCCATTGGGTAATTTAAAGAGGTTAGAATCTTATGGTACATTACCAAATGGAGGAGTATTTAACCAAGACACTTTAAGAGATATTAATCCTTTATTAGAATACTTGATACTACATAGGGTTTATTTAGGTAGTAATACAGTAGATACTATGCCATTTATACCACCTAGCGTAAGATACTTATCTCATGTAGCTTTAGGAAATAGCAATGTTAAGATAGAACAATATTTTAATAGCGCAACGAGAATGGGATTGTCTCATGGAAACACTTTTAGTGGTTATGGTCATACGTCATATAATGGAGGTGCTAGTTTCCCAGAACATATTACAGAAACAGTAGACTGTCCTGTGCCTTATATTTTGCAACTATCACTGACAAATTATAACATAACAACACTTACACCTGATATGGTATCAAGGTTTCTTGTAGACTTTGCAAATCAAGTTAAATCAGTAACATTAGCTAACAAAAGAATACGTCTGCAAGGTTTATCAGCTAACACATCTTACACAGATAACACGCAACCCTTATTTAAAACTTATGCAAGCGCACTTAATCACATCACATCAACTTTAGGCATAACAGTAACATTTACATAGCATGAAAACAGAAATTAATTTACAAGACCACGATTATTTTAATCAGTTCATTTACAAAAAACAAATATCAGATACTAGCGATTTTGTACCTGTTAACCTAGCTAGAGTATTGTGCTATGTCGGTAATAACCATAATGCAGACGTTAAAAAATGGTGGCTAAACTTTAAGACGGTTTATATCAATCCTCAGACTAACGAGATATTGCACCACTTAACGCACACTACTAAAAACGTAGGTAAAGAATGGTGCTTAGACAATCAAGTAATGGTTAATAAGGTTGACGAAAATTACCAACCAATACCCAACCCAGACTTTAACGAAGAAGAACCAGAAAGCGATACTAACACTCGCTATCTAAAGATGCCACAATACGAAAAGTTTACGACAATATTATTCAATTTGTTAGGTCAATTTATGGATGCTTCTATTGATTATGACGATAGCGTTGGCAGTTTTAACCGCTTAAACCCAAATAACGAAGAATGGTAGTAGTAAAATTACTAAACAGAAATTGATGATATATGAGAAAAATTAAAGGCTTTGCCTTGTTGGTTTTAGCGGTTGGGCTGATCATTCCACTTACGATAATCAATAGGGATAATGTAGATGAAGAATATGGCGATACTGATGGTTACTGGAAAGATACCGCAAAAAATATTGACATCTGGGCAAATCGTGAGTTTCGCGCAACATGGAATAAAGAATTAAAACTTGATGGTGGCTATGAGTTTGGTGCTGAAGGTGAAACGATTTCCGAAGCCTTACAGCGTAACCATGAGTTAGGCACATTGAGTAAACGCGGAAAAAAACTCTACAATATCATAAACAAAATAGATCCTGGTCATTTTGATGATTTGTAATTCCAACGGAGGAAAGGAATTAAAAAACGTCCTCCAAAATTAAAAACCTCTCACAGTATTTAATAGCACAAGCCAGCAATGGAGGACGAAAGTCTTCTTTTGCTGGCTTTACTTTTTTTATACTGTGAGAGGTTGCAAAGGTAAATTATTAATATAAATATTCAAAATGAAGTTGAATTATGTACAGGCGCCTTTGCCTTTCCAAGGGCAAAAACGCAGATTTTTAAAACCATTTAAAACCGCTTTAAATGAGTTTTCACCCACAGCGACTTATATTGATCTTTTCGGAGGTTCGGGGCTTTTGAGTCACACTGTAAAACAGTATTATCCCGATGCTAAAGTGGTATATAATGATTTCGACAACTATTCGGAGCGGGTTGCTAACGTTGACAAAACAAACGCCGTATTAGCTGATTTGCGCCCAATTTGTGCCAAAAATCCCAATCGAAAAGAAAGACTAAGCGATGATCTTCACGGAGAAATTATCGCAAGAATTGAGAAAGAAAAAGGCTTTATAGATTGGGTAACAATTTCATCCAATTTACTTTTCTCAATGAACTATGCAACCAATTTTGAAGCATTGAAAAAAGAAAAATTTTATAATAAAATAAGACTTTCAGATTATAATGCTGATGGCTATTTGGACGGTGTTGATGTCTTTAGAAAGGATTATCGACTGCTTTTTGAACAATACAAAGATTATCCTAATGTAGTATTCTTGGTTGATCCGCCATATCTTTCGACTGATTGCACCACATACAGCCGTCCAGACTATTGGAAGCTTAGCGATTATCTCAATGTTCTCAAAACGATTGAAGATCAATCTTACTTCTATTTCACGAGCAACAAAAGCCAAATCATTGAGCTTTGCGACTGGATGGAGAATCACTCCTATGCTCGTAATCCGTTTGCGGATGCGACTATTAAGACGGTTGGCAATCAATTGACCTACAATGCGAGATATGAGGATATAATGATATATAAGAGTAATTAAATAGTGTTTAAATCTTATTTAAAAGCATCCTTTGGGATGCTTTATTTTTTATAATTTTCAGAAAAATTGTACGTTTTGCTTTGAATTATTGTACTTTTTGATTTGGCGTTTATAATAATCCGCTCATGCTTTTCAATTCTGCAATTTTTTGTAAGTTAGCAGTATTGAAAAAACATTTGCTTCGATTATGAATTCCCAGAACTTTCGATGCTTGGTAAATACTTTTCCGATATTCGCAATTCTACAAAAACTTTATCAATGAAATACTGTCTCTTAATATTATTATTAATTAATTGTTCCAAAAATAACAATTTAAAAGAAGAATTAGAAATTCAAAAAACATTAACTAGATTTCCATTCTTTAAACCAAAAAATAATGAGAGATATATTTTGAAAAGAAAAATCGATTTAGATTCAATTAAATTTTCATTATATCAAAGTAATGACGGAGAATATAATGAAATTATTGTAATCAACAACAGGAGTAATTGTGTTTCAATCCCGCTTTTTTCAAATCAATACAGAGATTATTGGAATTTCCCTAATGATAATAATTTTAAAAATATTCCGAAAACAAATACAACTTTTGAAGCAGAATATATTAACGGCATGAAAAAGCTTAATTTATATAACATGAATAATTTTCCTCTTGTTACTACAGAAATATTACAAAGTTTACTTCATTGTAAAACAAATATAGAAACTGATAGCTTAGCTTTCTATAAAAAGATAAATTCTGTTTTTACTAATGAAATTGAATCTGAAAATGAAGAAGACTGCCTGAAGAGAACCATTGAAAATTTTAAAATTATTTCAAATGACTCAAAAAAAACACCCCAAAATGATCATTCTTACTTTTATGATGAGCTAAGAAATCGAATTTACAGATTTGAAAATATTGAAAAAAGAGAAAACTTTCCCCAAATTAACCTTAATATTAAATCTCTCAGACAGGACTGTATTTCTCAATTACTTACTTTATAAAAAGAATAGTGAGACTAAAGCTAAAGTCTAACTTTTATTTTATTTATTCCATAAATTGCTTTTCATTTTGATTTTTTTTTAATTTTAACAAGATGAAAAAGCATTTACGTTTGTAAATTCTTGAACTAAAGTTCTTCGGATTCCCGCACTTCGCAAAGCCTTTTTACGTTAGCTGAAACCGTATTACCAACATAGTGGAAAAAACAATTCTTATAATAAGTTCAATAATTTTAATTCTTATTTTATATTATTATTCTGAATTTGAAAATAAGGGAATTGCTTATGTAATCATTTTAATCTGCCTAATTTCAATCTCATTTTCTTACGCAAAAATTAAAAATCCGACTGAAAAAATAGATGAATACAAAACTGTGGAAGAAGAAAATGACAAATTGCAAAATTTTGACGGAATCTTTGAATATAAAAATGATGGTTTTTACATAAAACAAAATAGAACTATAGAAATTGTTAAATGGGAAGAAATTTTGGAAGTTAATTCTTTTAAAATTCCATTTCTAAAAAACGAACGACAAACTGGATACGAAATAATAACTTTGAACAAAAGCTATGAATTCAATGACAAAGAAACACCTGGAATTTTCAAATTAGGAAATCAATTAGCGGAAAATCTACCAGATTGGAAACTTGATTCACCAACAATTAGAGTAAATAATCGCGGACTTGAGAAAACAAATCTTTACAAAAAAGATAACGGCTTCAGCTAACATTGGTAACCTTTTCACAACTCTGTAATTTTTAAAAATACAGAAAATATCGACCTCGTTTTAGCCTTTTTAAGCGAGGTTTTATGAAAGTTGAAATATTAGTCAATATAACCCGCAACTGCTTTTCATATTGATTTATTTTCTTAATTTAACAATCTGAAATGCTATTCAATCTTTTTATCAATGAACAAGAAGTTAATAATATATTTATCACAACTCAACTTTTTAAATGAGCAGGAAATTAATTACGCCATTGCTTTCTTTGAAAATATCACAATAAAAAAGAATGAATTTTTTGTGTCTGAGAAAAAAAACTGCAGTCAGATTGGTTTTGTTTTAAAAGGAGCTTTTCGAGCTTTTTCTACTGATGAAAATGGAGAAGAAAATACAACTTGTTTTAAGTTTGAAAACCAGATTGTCACGTCTTATGAAAGTTTTGTTTCAAATAAAATTTCGAACATAAGCATTCAGGCTATTGAAGATTGCGACTTATTAGTAATCAGCCGTACAAATTTTTTGCATTTAGTAGAAAAAATTCCGTCTTGGATTGCTGTTCAAAATCTTCTAACCCAACAGGAATTTATTGAAAAAGAAAAGTATTTGGTTCATTTTAAAAACAAACCCGCAAAAGAAAAATACCAGCAGCTTCTTACTGAAAATCCCGAAATTATAAATAGAGTTCCCGTAAACTATATTGCTTCTTATTTAGGCATTACACAAAGAACTCTTACACGGGTAAAAAAAGAAATTTTGCATCCGGTATTTTAAGACAAATGTCCTTTTTGTGAAAAAAGCATAACTATATTTTTGTAAAAAAAATGAACTATGCTACAGATTGCAAAAGATGTTTATCATATCCCGTTGATGCCCAGAAACAGTATCAATTGTTATATCATAGAAGGCATCCTCGTAGACTCCGGAATACGAGCTTCATATAACAAAATTTCAAATTGTCTAAGTGAAATCCCTATTCACACACATGTTTTGACACATGCCCACGCCGATCACCAAGGTTGTAGTGATAAGATTTGCAATGAGTTCAACGTTCCTTTGTACTGCCACGAAAAAGAAGTTTGGCGCACAGAATCGGGTTTTGTAACCAAGGATTACCCTTCGAACAAAAATATAATAGCACAATTACAGCAAAAATATTGGGCAGGACAAGGGCATAAAGTGACTGAAGTGTTAAAAGAAAACGACATGCTTGGAAACTTCAAAGTAATCGAAACTCCCGGACACTCGAAGGGGCACATTTCTTTCTTCAGAGAAAAAGATGGGGTTTTAATCATGGGAGATGCAGCTACCAATATGAATATCTTAACTACTATCGAAGGCTTGCACTTGCCGCCAAATATGTTTACATCTGACAAAAAAGAAAATATAGATTCCTTGATAAAGCTATCAAAACTAAACCCGCAGATTATCTGTTTTGGACATGGGCCGATATTGAAAAATAACAATAAATCTTTTGAAAAATTTGTAGAAAAACAGAAGAACTTAAGATAACAAGCTTAAGTTTTTAGAGTCAAAATAATCATCAACTACTTTTCATATTGATTTATCTTCTTAATTTTACAAGATGAAACTTCGCTAAATATTTTCCTTTAGCAACAAGTATTTAACAACATTTCGCTCAAAATAAAAAACGTATTTTTTATTGTAACCATTTTACAATAATCCAGCTTTTAACACTAATTGATGAACGACAAAATTACAGAAAACAATTATCGACTTATAAGTTGGCGATAGTTCTAGAAAAATTACAAAATCAGTAAAAACAAAGTGATAAAATGAATGTTTTACTTCAGCAGCTAAAAAAATATGGTACTATAGATGCAGATCTTGAATTGGATCTGTTAAAAAGAATAAAATTCATGACTAAGCGGAAAGGAGATTACTTTCTTCGCCAAGGCCAGGTGGTATCCAATATCTTTGTCATCGAAAAAGGGCTTGTTCGTGCATTTTGCATCAAGGATGATCATGAAGTCGATGTGTGGTTTGGTGTTGAAAATATGATATTAGGATCTATAATGCCTCTTTTTTTTAATCTTCCTTCACCTGAAAGTATTCAGTTTTTAGAAGACTCTTCAATTTACTATATCTCCAGAAAAGACTTAAATGATCTATACCAAAAATATCATACCATGGACGTTATTGGTAGAAAACTGGCTGAGGAATATTGCAAGGTTTTAGAAGAACGTGCTATTTCGCTAAGAACAGAATCTGCTGAGCAACGTTATCACACATTTATTAAAAATGAGACAGAAGCATCTTTACGTATTTCTTTGGGACATATTGCTTCATATCTTGGCATTACCAGAGAAACGCTAAGTCGTATCAGAAAAAAAAGCTCTTCTAATAAGTGAATTTGATATTTATCAAAAAATAGTAGTTCAATTGGCTGTTAATTTGCACCAATATTTAATAATAAAATAATGAAATACTTATTTCTTGGTCTATCGATCATCTTTGAGTTAATGGGAAGCAGCTGCTTAAAAGCATCTAATGGATTTACAAAGCTTGTTCCTTCAGTAGTAACGGTTATTGCTTTTATCTGCTGTTTTTACTTCTTATCATTGGCACTTCGCTCTATCCCACTGAGCATAGCTTATGCTATATGGGGAGGTATTGGCATTGTTCTAACGACTGTTATTTCAGTTGTAGTTTTTAAACATGCTCTTGACATACCAGCGGTGATAGGCATAATCCTAATTGTAGCCGGAGTAGTCGTGATGAATGTCTTTTCGAATTCTACAGCACACTAGAATAGAACTCTTATCTAAATTATATAATTTAGTTGTAGTTTAATTCACCCAAATTAAGTTTATATATCGGTCAACTTTTACCGGTATATAAACTTCTTATACGTCTTATTTTTCTCGTCAGATCAGGCTGATGCCAATTGTCAAATTAAAAAAAATGAATATCAAAAAAGTGTAATATTTTATTTTTTAATTAAAAATTCTTGACATCTTTTAATAGAAGAAAAATTTGTCTGATAATTAATTTTATTTAAATTTAAAAAGTTTAATCTATTAAGATGAATACGAGTACAATTAAGTACTTTTTTTTACTTTTAAAATAAAATACCAATGAGAAATTCTGTAACATTTTTAATATTAATTTTGCTTTTAATGTCTTGTTCTAAAAATTCTGAAAGTCGGAATATTGAATCTAACACCAACACTGAAGAAACTCAAATTGAAAAGTTAAATATTCAAACAAAAAATTTTATAGAAATAGATTCGACGGGGATTTTGATGTTTCCATTAGAGATGAGCGAAAATAAAAATAGAGATAAAAGTTACTCTTACAAAGAAATGCCAAATAATGGTTTTTGGAATATTCTTTTCCTCAATTCTAGTACCAACGATTATCATCTGCTAACTGATAAAAAGATTTTAATTGTTGAGTACGATTATAAATACGGAAGAGAGGATGGTGTTAAATTTTCAAAAAATCTACCATATATATTTTATAATGTTAGGACTAATGATTATAATAAAGATAAATTGTTGAATGAGAAAGATCCTGTTTACCTTTTTATTTCGGATAAAGCAGGAAAGAATTTTAGACAAATATCTCCCGATAATTATAGTGTTAATAGTTGGAAGTATATCGCGCTTAATAATAAAGTTGTCATGACGGCTTCTAAAGATAGCAACAACAATAATTTATTTGATGAAAAAGATGAGTTATCTACATTTGAAGTTATTCTGGGTTAAAACGAAAAGCCAAGAGAAGTCTTTCAAAACAATCTTAAGAGTCAATTGAAAAAACTGTATGATAGAGACTGGAAAAGAGTTAACTAGATTACTTTAATGTAAAGTTAAAATCAAGCAAAGTACTACTAAAGACTTCTTGTATTAATAGCAAAGAAAAGGATTTATGCAGATAAATCCTTTTTTGTTGATTGTAATTTATTTATAGAATGGCTATGATTTTTCAGAAGCATATTGTCGAATTACTAAATAAGCTGCTAGACATAATAGTCCTATCGAAATTATATTAGAATAACCGTATGCGCCGGATATTTGATTAAAATTAAAAAACAACGGATTCTTATCATGATAGTACCATCCCACCACAAAGGCGATTCCTAAGCAGATTGCTATTTGCTGGACTGTAAGATATAAGGCCGACCCCACTCCAATAAGAGACTCGTCCAAGCTTCGTAATGCTAATGTCATTAAGGAAGGAAGAACACTGCCACAACCTACGCCATAGAAAAAAAATAAAAGATGAATATACGTGATATCAAGCTGTGAATGATCAAAAACCAAAAGATGCATTGCTAGACTAATAATCATGACTCCTAAGCCAGACAACAAGACGATTTTGCCGTATTTATTAATCAGCCTACTCACAATGATACTTGCGATGACGTAACCAATTCCTTGGTATACAAAGGCGATTCCTGTCTCGGTCGATGTAAAGTTTTTAGTATTTTGTAAATAGTTAGAATTGATGATGAAATAAGAATCTTGCACCATATAATATACCAATGCTATAAGTAATCCAAGGTTAAACACTCGATTATTAAACAACGAAAAATTAATCATA
This sequence comes from Chryseobacterium electrogenes, assembly GCF_053553015.1. NCBI lineage: Bacteria > Pseudomonadati > Bacteroidota > Flavobacteriia > Flavobacteriales > Weeksellaceae > Chryseobacterium > Chryseobacterium electrogenes. The sequence goes on from NZ_JBNPPB010000002.1 coordinate 1,288,583, forward strand.
AAGTTAGTTCCTCTTTGATATAATTGTTGCTGTTGTCTGAAAAACAAAATTAAAAGTACAATAGCAACCGTTAACAATGCAAGTGTCCAGACCGGCCACTTCAATTCTGGCCCCATGATCAATGGGTAGATTAGCATGATGAGTAATACAAATAATTGTACCATTGGATAAAGCCAACCTTTCTCTACATCCGTAATTTTGATATGGTCTTTTGTAATGAGCCAGACTGTAGATAGTACGGCTACTGCTCCAATTGGAAGATTGATTAAGAAGACCAATCGCCAGCTTTCCTCTATCCATTTTTGATCAGGAAGAATCCCGCCTAATAACTGCCCTAATACTGATGCGACTCCCGCGATACTACCATAGATTCCTAATGCCATCGTTTTCTTTTGCTGCTCAGGAAACAACATTGTAATTAAGGCGATTCCTTGCGGTACCATTAATCCAGAACTTATGCCCTGTAGCAATCGTCCTCCGAGCAAAAAGTAAACATCATTAGAAACTCCACAGATAAAAGATGAAACTGTAAAACCTATCATCCCTATAATGTAAAGTTTTTTTCTGCCGTAGTACTCTCCTGCTTTTCCTGCGTTAATTAATAAACTTGCATAACCAATGATGTACAAGATGATTATCCACTGAGCCTTGCTATTAGAGAGGCTTAATGTATGTTGGATACTAGGCAGAGAAACATTGATAATAAACAGATCTAAAACAAATAAGAATATACCAATGGACAAGATGAAGGTTCTAAATATTTCTTTGAAATTTAATTTCATTTCTCGCTTTTTATGATTTAAAAGGGTAAATTTACTTCATTAACTAAAATCAATCAAGTAGTTACAATCAATGCACTTAGTATCATCTAATGTACTAATACTAAATATTAGTCACTTATGAACATAAAAAATATAAATAAAATAGAAGGTTGTTGTGATGTTAATGGCATCTTTAAAATAATAGGAGGAAAATGGAAAGTAATACTCATAAAATCAATTGCAGAAAGTTGCCCTAAAAGATTTGGAGAATTACGCAGAGAAATGGAGAATATTGCACAAACAACACTTACGCTTCAGTTGAGAGAGTTGGAGCGAGACGGGATTATTTGCAGGAAAATTTACGCAGAATCACCACCAAGAGTAGAATATAAATTGACTGATGTCGGCGTATCACTCCTACCAATCATTTCTTCATTAGACGATTGGTGGTCAAATTACAAATCATAAAAGAATGCAATTATTAGCCATAAAAAAAGCACTAAACAATTAAGTTTAGTGCTTTTTTTGCGGAGAGAGAGGGATTCGAACCCCCGGACCTGTTACAGTCAGTAGTTTTCAAGACTACCGCAATCGACCACTCTGCCATCTCTCCTTAAACCCCGATTGTATCGTTGTTTTCAGTGGTGCAAATATAGTAAGCTTTTATATATCTTCAAAATTATTTTGTAAAAAAAATCATATTATTTAATTTTAGTCAAATTTATAAAACCGACAGCTACTTGCATTCTGGTTTAAAAAGCATATTTCTATCTAATTATCGACTAAAAAAACACTATTTATGACCTATAACTCAATAATCTTATAAAGTTCAATTAGTATATATTCTATTCTTTTTTAATAAAAAATTAGCATTCAGTTATCTAAAAAGGCTCATGTCATAAATATTGTGATGATTATTTAACAACAAAATTTAGCCAATAATAGGGATTGCTTTTATATTTAATTATTTTTAATATTGAAGAATACTAAAAATCAAATTTATAAAATATGAGAACAATAGTATTAAGCACCTTTTTTATGTTAACTTCGGTAACGGCTTGTACACAAGAAAATAAAAATAATCATGCGATTAATTCTGCTGGGACAATGGTCGTACAAAATATTCCTTTTTTAACGAGGCACAATACATTTATTTATGTAGATAAAATGAGTCTAAAGCCTATCACAAATCAAAAGTTCAAGAATGCTTCCATATATACGCCTACAGGCTTTGCAGTGGTTGAAAATGAAAAAAAAGAATACGCCGTCATCAACCTAGACGGAAACAATGTAATTGATTATTCTAAGAGCGAAATTTCCTTAGATGTTGTCAATGGTCTTACTTTTTACAAAAAAGATATTGAATTTGAAAAGAAAATGCCAGTCTGGAAATGGGATTGGAATATTCTAGGAGGAGACATTAAGAAGGAGCAAACTTACCATAAAATTGAAATTGGAATATTAGAGACTAAACAAATTTTACTGAGTAAAGAAGTCCCATACTTAGAGGATAATTTCTATCTAAATCCTATCTCTGTTGATGAAAACCATATTTTCTGGAATGATGATTTATACGAAATTAAAAATAATCGACTAAAAAAAACAGAAAGTTCTATTGCAGAAATGCTAGAAAACAAGAGATATATTAAAGCGGCAAGCGGAAATTTTACAATGTATGAGCTTAATAAAAACAAGCCAATTCACAGTGGATTAATTGGTACGCAATCACTTTCTATCCAATTTGGCACAGAGACTATAGACTTACAAGAAGTTAATAAAGAGCGATATGATCCAGAAGTCCCAAAGCTGTTGCTAGACCGCAAAACCCAAGATATCTACCCTTTTCCTCAATATGAAAAGATCTTCCCGAAGGCAATAAAAAATGCAACAACCTCTCAGATTGATTTTATAAAGAAAGTATCTTTGGTCTATTCTATCAACAATTCGCCTTACTTTTTGTTAGGTATTTTCAATTACGATCAAGATGTCTGGGCTTACGATTGGCTATATATTGATACTAAAGGTAATGTGGTAGATCAACTGGACAATACCTATAATTTTAAAGTCTTGGATCAAGTTGGCAATATAGTTTGGCCAGATCGAAAGATGATTTTCCCTAATGATCTAAATACTCAAAAATGGAAATTTGGTAAAATAACTTCTTACGCAGGCATGGGTGATTTATATATCATCCCAATCGAAAATCAAAAAGAAATACGCAGCAAAGGTTTATGGAATAGTCGCACAAAATCTTGGGAAATACAACCCGAGTTTATTAATATCTCAGTTTTAGATATAGAAAAACAGATCTACTCATTGCAAAAAGATAAAGACGGTCCATATACACTTTATGATAACCTAAATAAAAAAAATATAGGATCCAAGTCTTATCAATCAATTAATTCTGATGGATTGGTAAGTCTTAAAGTTGATGAAAAATCACCTATTTATTATTATATTGACATCTACTCGGGAAAAGAATATAAAGAACAGAACTAAACAAAAAAGCGATGAACAGACGATATCTTAGCTATTATGTAACTTTATTATTAATCAGTGCCTGCAACAAAAGCAAAGATTTCCCGCAGAAAACCGAAGATTCTTTAAAGATTGAAACTAACCAACAATCAGATTCTTTAACCATCAACAAAGAAAATACTTCTACAGAATTACAAAAAGATGAAGGAGAAGAATGGTTGAAAAATATATTCAAATCCAAAAATTCTGACAAATATTTCCCTGATTATAATGTAGAAGAAAAGCTCTGTACCGCAAGATATCAAGAGTTCATTACAGAATCAGGAGAATTATACGGTCCTTCTAATATAAGTGATGAAGATTTCCCTATTGCAGAACAAAAATATAAAACCAAATGGTCAAAAATCTATCCGATTAAAGAACAAGAAATGTGGCTTTTTGGACGAGGAAATGGAGATATTAATGAGTTAAAACAATTAAAAATTTCTAAAATTAAAGATTTACAATATTCTGTTTTTATCGATTACGGCGACGGAATAAAAACCCAAAATGAAGTTACTTTAGTTTCTGAAAACGGCAACTATAAAATTGATTATTGCAATACAAAATTTTTGTAATATTTAATTACAAAACTCAATAGTTACAATAATTCTCCATCTATTTTTTGCGTTAAAAATAGGCTTCTTTTACGTTCAAAAAATCCATTTAATATAAAAGTTGTAACTTTGCACCATCATAAGAAATTGATGTACAGCTTTCTTTAAGCTGATCTGTATTGGGATGGGATACAGAAATTCAAGTTGTTCAGTACAAATATCTAATTACCTCATCAGTAATTTATTTTTTTTTGAATCTATAAAAAGAGAGTGATTCCTTTTACATGATACACTCTTTTTCTAGAGTATAATCTATTGAAATATTTAAAATATAAACGTAAGACCTAAGGTTTTTATGATTTTATTTTATGATAATAAGTTTTTATGATTAAAAGCTTTAACAGACTATTTTGTACGATCATCATTTTTTAGAATAACTAAGATTAAACGTTTAATCTTCAATCAATATCTAATCTCTTATGTCAGCTAATAATGAAAAATTATGAATATGGAAAATATTGAAAACGGTAGAAAAGTAAAACTTAAAGTTGAAGATCTCACTATTATTTTTGGTAAAAACAAAGAAAAAGCACAAGAGCTCCTAGACAAAGGTTTTACTAAAAAAGAAATCCTTGAAAAAACAGGCTGTACTGTTGGTATCAACAAAGCTAGTTTTGAAATCTACGAAGGCGAATTTTTTGTAATTATGGGATTATCAGGAAGTGGTAAATCTACTCTATTACGCTGCCTTAACCGCCTTAACGAGCCTACTTCGGGAAAAGTATACATCAATGACGATAATATTACAGACAAAAATAACAAAGAATTATTAGAAGTTAGAAGAACTGAGATGAGTATGGTATTTCAAAAATTTGGACTACTACCCCATCATAACGTTTTAGACAATGCTGGTTTTGGGCTAGAAATTAGAGGCGAAAATAAAGCCTCACGTGACGAAAAAGCACAGAAAGCATTAGACATTGTAGGATTAAATGGTTTCGAAAATCAGTTTCCTTCTCAACTATCCGGAGGTATGCAGCAAAGAGTGGGATTAGCCAGAGCATTAGCTAATGATCCAGAAGTCTTGTTGATGGACGAAGCCTTCTCAGCTCTTGATCCTTTGATAAAATCAGAAATGCAAGATCAGATGCTTGAGCTACAAGAAAGTTTACAAAAAACAATAGTTTTTATTACACATGACTTGGACGAAGCCATCAAAATTGGAGATCGTATCGTCATCATGAAAGACGGCGTGATAGAACAAATAGGAACTACAGAAGATATCTTAACCAATCCTGCCAGTGATTATGTTAAAGCATTTGTAGAAAAAGTAGACCGCAAAACAATCATCACAGCCAAGTCATTAATGTCTGACAAAGCCACCGTAGTGCGATTCAGAAAAGATGGTCCAGAAGGTGCTTTAAGAAAAATGAGAGCAACAGGATTAGAAAATCTGCCAGTTGTCGATTTTCAAAATAAATTCCTCGGTTTTGTAACACTTAATGATGTTGTAAGAATCGCAAAAAAGAAAGAACCAACTGTAGAATCAATTATCAACAGTAATGTTCCGTCTGTGTATGCAGAAGCAACTGTAGAAGAAATGTTACCACTAATTTCCGGAAGCAAAGCAGCCATAGCAGTAGTAGAAGAAAATAATAAATTCTTAGGTCTTATAACCCAAATATCGCTCATCATAGAAGCTACAAAGTTTAACGAAGAGGAAATTATAGAATTAAAAGAAATCGCTAACAATCAATAAAATGAATAAAACTATAGATATCGGTCAATATGTAGAAACTGCAATCAATTGGCTTACAGAAAACGGAAAGCCTGTCTTTGATGTTATAAAACATGTAGGAAATTCCTCAATTATGGGCATTGAATGGGCGCTAGTCAATACTCCTTTTTATATTATCATTCTTCTTTTTGCGCTATTAGCATGGTGGAAAGCAGGGAAAGACATTGCGATCATTACTGTTGTAGGATTAGCCTTAATATATCTAATGGGCTTATGGAGAGAAACTATGGAGACTTTGGCGCTTATTTTTGTAGCCACTATTAGTGCCTTGGTCATTTCTGTTCCTTTAGGAATTTGGGCGGCTAAAAATAAATTAGCTGCAAAAGTTATTCGCCCGATGCTGGATTTAATGCAAACAATGCCAGCATTTGTTTACCTTATTCCAGCTGTATTATTTTTCAGTATAGGTAAAGTTCCTGGTGCTTTTGCAACAATTATTTTTGCAATGCCACCAGCAGTACGATTAACAACTTTAGGGATAGAAGCTGTCCCGAAAGATATTGTAGAAGCGGCACGTGCTTTTGGTGCTACCAACCGTCAGATTTTATTTAAAGTAGAATTACCCTTAGCTATGAAAACTATTTTAGCAGGAATTAACCAAACTATATTATTATCATTATCCATGGTCGTTATTGCCGGAATGATTGCTGCAGGTGGTCTAGGCGAAAAAGTATTAGAAGGAATTAATAATCTTGACATTGGATTAGGATTTGAAAGTGGATTATCCGTAGTGATTTTAGCCATTATTCTGGACAGAATTACTCAAGGATTTGTAAAGAAAAAACAATAAAATGAAAAGATTAAAGTATATATTTTTCTTAATTTTAATCGCCTCATCAGGTATATTTAATTCATGTGAAAATATAAAAAACTCTCAGTATATAACCATAGGGATGGTAGACGGCTGGGCAGAAGATGTTGCAATGACTCATCTTGCTAAAGCTATTCTTGATGAGCAAGGATATCATGTCATTATTCAGAAAGCGTCAACAGATATGATTTTGGCTTCTATGAATAATGGAGATACAGACCTTTTTATGGGCGTATGGCTACCCTACACTCACGCTACAAAAGTTGCCAAATTCCCAGGATTGATTAACCTCGGAACTAATTATGACAATGGTCGCATAGGTCTTGTCGTTCCGGACTATGTTCCCGTTAACTCAATAGAAGAGTTAAATCAGCATCAAGATCAATTCAATCACAGAATTATTGGTATTGAAAAAGGTGCCGGATTGACTTCCGGAACGGATAAAGCCATCATGGATTATCAACTAGATTACAAACAAATTAACTCTTCTACAATTGCAATGATTACAGAATTGCAAAATGCTATCAAACGTAAAGAATGGATTGTAGTAGCTGGCTGGCAACCACATTGGATGTTTGGACAGATGAAACTTAAGTTTCTTAAAGATCCAAAGGAAACATTTGGTAAAGCCGAACAAATTAAAACTTATAGCAGGAAAAACTTTGGTAACGATCATCCTGAATTAGAGAAATTCTTTACTAAGTTTCATTTGGATGACAAAAACATGGCTGATCTTTTAAGCAAAATGGAAGATCAAAAAGATAAAGCTTCTACCGCAAAAAAATGGGTAAAAGATCATCCTGATCTTATAAAATCCTGGTTAGACAAAAACTAATTATCACTAATATCCCGAGCTATGACTCGGGATATTTTTTTAATAATAAAACTAATAACTTCTATATTAGCTAATGAAAAATTCTAATGCTTATGCAATCTAAAGTTAATTAGATGTCCTACAATAAGACCAACTGCCCCAACATATATGAGAGGAAGATGCACTTCAAAAAATATATCTGCAAAGACAGAAACAGAAATTAATCCTATCGAAATCCAAAATAAGTAACGCAGTTTTTTAGATCTAATTTGACGTGTAATACGAAAAACTACAACAGCACTAATTATCAAAAAACTTAAATCAATATAAGGATTATGAGAAATCCCAATGGGAATTATCATTAACAACGGAAAAAGAAGACAATGTATTAAACATAGTACCACAGCAGAGATGCCAATAATATCAAGAATTTTAGATTTCATATGAAGATTTTTAAGGTTCTTATTGTAACTTTGTTGCAAATATAACAACAATCTTTCCTTAACGCAACTATATTGCATTAAAAAATATGAAACAAATTCGCAATACACAGTCAAAAAAGGATATTCTAGAAATATTCAACCACTCTCAGACTGCTTTATCACATAATGATATTCAGAAAAAAGTTGGAGATACTATTAATCGTGTCACAATTTATCGCATTTTAGAACGCTTAGAAGCAGAAGGACAAATCCACAAAATTATAAATGTTGACGGCGTTGTAAATTATGCAAAATGCCACAATTGCACGTCTAATAAAGAACATCAGCATAATCACATCCATTTCAGTTGTGAAGTTTGCAAGTCATTAACTTGTATAGAATATGAAATGCCAGTAATTAATCTTCCTAAAAGCTATGTCGCTAAAGAATTTAATTTCGTGATTAGCGGGATTTGTGAATCTTGCAATGTCTAAAGATTCAAATTAATCTAAAAAAAAGCCCTGATTATGTATGACTACAAAATCAAGGACTTAAAATTTATTAGTTGTATTAAAATGATTAAATCTAACTCATCTAATGATTAATTAAAGACTAATCTGTGGGATCTGTATGCCTTCTGTTATCTTTTTAAAGTTAATCAGCTCAGAGATAATTCTATTTTTTTGAGATTGAAAATAGTCTGTCTCAATGAATAAACTCTCGTAATAAGCTATTCCGCTCAATAAATTAGTTTTGAAATTATCCCATTTTTTGATCTGAGATTTTGTTAAATCATCAGTAAATTCTACGATTTCTTTTCTCAAATAATCTACATACAATTTTAATTCATTAATAAAAAGATGAGGACGGTGATCATCAGGTAAAATGTCATTGTAACCATAGATATGACTAACCATAGATGAAAGTGACAACTCTTTATTAAAAAAGCTCAAATTAGGCCCTGGACATACTACAACGCCTTGCTTCTCTCCCTTTACAGGAATATCCAATTCTAAGTAAGCAGCGTTAGCTAATCCCACACAAAGACAGGCTTTGTCAGTAATATTTTTCTTACATTTAGCATACACTTCATCCGTTAGATTACATCTGTTGTTTTCCAATTCTTCTAGCTTAATATCTTGATATTTTCTAGATGCCGTACAAGTACCTTTCGGTGTAAATTCTTTACTAAGTGCCAAAAATTTCTTCGGACAAGAACTCCCAAATTTACTTGTTGCAATATTAAAATCCTTAATTGCATCATTACTTGTCCCTCGCACCGTATTGAATGGCACACCTAATGGCGACATATTGCTAAGATAATAATCCTCTGCCTTAGCATTAAGCAATAATGTTCTTGTCTCCTCATCCACAGAAGTAGCCTCAGGAACTAGTAAAAATGGAGAACCCCAACCCACGCTATCTGCTTTATAATTGGACAATAAAAAGTCGTGTTCTTGAGAAGTTCCTACGCCGCCTTGCACAGAAATTTTGATTTTCAAAGGCTCAGCAGGCACTAGTTTTCCTTTTTGCTCCAAGGCTGATTTCCACAAAGCAAAAGCCGAACTTTGAAGTTCATTTAGTTTTTGTTTAAACTCTTCCATTATTGGTCCCATTAGAAGACCTTCGGTTGCAAAAGCGTGTCCACCACAATTAAGCCCAGATTCAATTCTGTATTCTGAAACCCAAAGTCCCTTTTTAGCAAGAAAATTACCTTGTATCATTGCAGAGCGAAAATCACTCACTTTTAAGATGATTTTCTTTTTCAGTTTTCCATTTTCATTCGGAAAAAAGTCCTCAAATTCTTCCAGATAGCTGTACAATCTTGGATTCATCCCGGCAGAAAAAACGACTGAAGATGATAATTTACTGTTGGCAAAACCACGCAAAGAGGCATGTGCATCATTATAAACCGTTGGGAGCTGAGTATTTTTATCAAAATTATCTTTGTCCACTTTGGTCATGATATTAACATCAATTTCGCCTGGGTTAAAGTTAGTTTCAATAAAATTTCTCAGGCTTTCCGCTAAATTATCTTTGGTATTAAGGATATTTTGCAAACCATTCTTAAGACCAGAAGTACTGGGTAACATTCCGATAAACTGTTTCAGACTTTCTGTATTTTTGGAAATTTCTTCTTTAAAATCTTTAAACTTTTTGCTTACAATATCATCCATCATATCGAGATAAGCCGTAACCCTCTCCGCTCTATGATCTATAGATTTGGCAGAAATAGCAGTATAATTGAAATTAAATTTTTTGCTGTAGAAATCACGCATTTTCTCAACGATTTCGTCATCGATAATTGATACTACAGAAGAAATCCCGAATTGAGCCACTCTAATTGGAGTATCTATCGTATAAGCAAGCCCCATTACAGGAATATGAAAGTTATGTGCAGACTTTTTATTCATTATTCATAAATTAATTAAATATATTTTTTAGATTTCGTAACATTTACAGGTGAAATCAACTGTTATGTAAACGCTAACAAATTTAAGATTTTATAATACTACTATGCTAGAAATAATAATTATTTATAGATCAAAAAAGAGGATTTATATCATATTTTTTTAAAAATTATTAAAATCAATCTTCAATAAACTTTCTCGATATATGATTTACACTGCAAATGTGAGGAAAGTGATAAATTAAAAATTACTACAACTTTTTACATCGTCTCTTTTCAATTTCACATTTTTTTGTAATTTAGTTATATTGAAAAAGAATCGGCACAGTTAGGTCTTTCTTGAACTAAAGTTCTTCGAATTAACGCACTTCGCCAATACTTTTTACGTTGTTGCGACAACTTCCTATGGTCGCTGTCGCAACAACGGAGGCTCGGCTACGCCGACGTTTTACGAAACGACCAGAACCGGTCGTCATCGCAAAACTTCGGCTTTGAGAAATTTACTCTTAGAAGCAAGCTTCCTGAGTAAACTTCACAAAGCCGAGCCTCCGTTAGCAGAAATGGTTAACAAATATTCCGCTTAAACAAACTAAACATAAAATGAATAAAATATTTTTAATCTTTTTAGTATTTTTCGCAAGTATAATTTTATTTAGCTGTGATGAAGATGATTGCTTTACACCTCCACAAAATATTGTATTTGAATTCATAAATGTATCTGGAGAAAATTTAATACAAAATGGAACTTTAGGCAAATCAAAAATCATTATTCAGCAAAACGAAGGTAATGGAAATTTAATCGGAATTAATACAAACATAAGAGAAGATAATAAAATATCCTTAGAAGGAATTGGTTGGAATGAAGGAACAAAAAATTATGATGTTTATGTAATGATTGATCCTGTAAAAATTTTTAATTTTAAAGTTACTTCATCAAAAATAACTGGAAAATGTGGAGGTTATAAAATTGATAATTTTCTAATTGAAAATATAAACTCGACAAACAAAAATGGATATTACAAAATTACTGTTGAATAGAAAACCACTTCTGCTAACATTGGTAACCGTTGCACAACTCTGTAATTTTTAAAAATACAGAAAATATCGACCTCGTTTTAGCCTTTTTAAGCGGGGTTTATTCTGGCAATTTCCAGGAAAATAGAATAATTAAAGAGGCTTAAATCCAAGCTATCGAACATGTATTTTGTTGCTTATCTAAAAACCAAAACCTCTTCTTGAGAAGCTGCATTTGTTGAACTAAGATATTCGGTTTTTTCGTCACAAAATTCAGGTATTTCTTCAGGCTGTAACACAGCGCCGACATCAAAACATAGGGTTATAGTCTAAATTGAAAATCGAACAACTTTTTACCACCGAATGCTTTTTGTTCCAACATTTTTTGTAATTTAGTTTCCACTAAAAAGCAACGGCTCAGCTTGGTCTTTCTTGAACTTTCAGTCTTTCGAATTCCCGCACTTCGCCAAAACTTTTTACGTTATGTGTAATGCGAAAAGTCCGTTCAAAAACAAAACTCTGCTTTAAAATTTCAAAATGGAAAAAGACATTGAAGAACTAAAATATCCAATCGGAAAATTTCAAAATCCAGAAAATATTGACAAAAATCAAATTGAAAATTGGATTAAAATAATCGAAGAATTTCCTCAAAAAATAAGCAATGAAACTGAAAAATTAACCGAAAAAGAACTGAATAAAACTTACAGACCAAACGGTTGGACAATCTCACAAGTGGTAAATCATTGTGCTGACAGCCATATGAACAGTATCATTCGTTTTAAACTTGCTTTAACCGAAGAAACACCAACAATAAAACCTTATTTTGAAAATTTATGGGCTGAATTATCAGATTCAAAAGACTTTCCGATTGAAAGTTCTTTAAAAATATTGGAAGGTTTACATAAAAGATGGTCTGAAATAATGAAAAAATTGAATGACAATGACTTGGAAAGAGAGTTTATACATCCTGAAACTCAAGAAAGGATAACTTTAAAAAGAAATATTGGAATTTATGCTTGGCATTGTGAACATCATTTGGCTCACATTAGAAACGCCAAACAAAACTAAAATAAACTCGTACTACACATGGGTTTTGCAAAATGTGGGCAGTTATCTAAGTTGAATATTTTGTCTATTTGATTCGCAAATTGCTTTTCAACTTCACATATTTTTCGTAAGTTTATTCCATTGAAAAAATATTGGCTACGTTTCTGAATTCTTGAACTTTCAGTTCTCCGAATTCCCGCACTTCGCCAATACTTTTTACGTTGTTGCGACAACTCCCTATGGTCGCTGTCGCAACAATGGAGGCTCGGCTACGCCGACGTTTTACGAAACGACCAGAACCGGTCGTCATCGCAAAACTTCGGCTTTGAGAAATTTACTCTTAGAAGCAAGCTTCCTGAGTAAACTTCACAAAGCCTTTTTCCGTTAGTACAAACTGTTCTCAAACCTTACATTTCAACTAATATTAATCTTAAAACTAAAATATTATGAAAAAAATCAATCTATTCGGAGGTATATTTTTCCTCTTATTAATTCTAATTGGATGTCGAAATGAAAATCTGTATTCGGAAAATTCAAATTAATCACAAAAAGAAATTACTCTTAAAAGAGTTTATAAAGAAAATATTCCACAAATAATTACTTTTGTAGAAACTAAAATTGAAAATCTTAAAATACCAATTCCTAACTCTAGTCGTATTAATAATAAAACAGAAACGGCTTTTGGAGAAGTAGATACAAGCTATATTATCCAAAGCATTAATCAAAACGTGGATACTCACTATATTTTCTCAATAATTCCAGAATCTAAAATTGGAAACACTCAAACTTATAATCTCGAAATAAAATACGATAAAACACTTATAGAACTCTCTAAAATCATTGTGTATCAACCAACTAATGAATGGATTTTAAATGGCAATGACGATTATTCAAAATTTTCAGGAAATATCAGTACTTATTCATTAGATGGTGTTTTAGAAACAACAGAAACTTATCTTAATGGCACTGGTGGTTGCAATCCACCTATCCCTTGTACTTATTGTCCATCTGGTCCTGGTGGCGGAACTGGTGGCGGAACGCATTGCCAATCCTTTCTTGAATGTGTAGAAGATGAAAATGGAAATTTAATATGTTACATGGTCGAAGTCTGTACATCTGCTAAGGTTACCGGTACTTTACGTCAAAACTGTAGTGGATCCGGAGTAGTAATCACCACCTACTCCCCCATTATATACCTTGCAAATAATATGTCTGCTTTAGGTTATCCTTTAACATCAACTGAAAATTCTTTTTTATCAAATTCTAATAATAATACAATTACATCTGGCCTTAGCATTTATTTGGAAAACAATAAAAATCAACAAGGTACACAATTCGTAAAATGGGCGATCGCTTTCTTTATGCAAAATAATGATATAACTTGGGCACAATTTAAAAATTGGTTTATTACAAAATCAGATTCTCAATCAATGGAATATGATAATGGTATATCTGATGCTGTGTTTTCGCAACAAACCTTCCAACAACATTCATTACCTAAAATGTCCGATTATGAGCTAGCTTTCCCATCCAAACCCAACCCAACATATCCTGATTACTATAGAGATGCTGAATCAAATATTAATGTATATAACAACTATGTTGGGGGAAGACTAAAGGCTAAATTTAATGAAGGCCCTATGAATTCATCAAATGAACTATGGAATGCTTGTGCAACAAGACAATCTTACGCTCACAATAAATTAGGTATTATGATACCTTTTCAACATAACGATTTAATAGGTGATAATAATTGGAATTATATTGTAAAAGCATCTACAATGGGTATATTTCTTGAAAAGACTTATGGAGCACTTACCTACAAACTAATAGGGGCTGATGCAAATGACAAAAATAAAATAGCAAAATTTTTAGAAGGCAAAACTGGTATTTATTTATCAATAAATAATGATCGTAGCCTAGCAGGTTTTTCAGGACATACTGATATGATAAAAAACGGTTATGTTTCTGGTGGTGCTAATGTTACAAATTCTAATGGCAATATTGTTAATGGTGGCATAAAGTATATTTATATTTGGGAATTATAATAATTTTATCATGAGATTAACTATTACAGTTCTTTTTAGTCTACTTTGTCAATTAAGTTTTGCACAAAACAATTTTATGTATAAATATGAAAATCCAAAAATAAAAATTGGAAATTACACCTATACTTTAAGTTATCAATATTCTTACTCACCAGAAGATAAAGTATGTTATTTTTCAAGATTATTAATCAAAGGTAATAAAATGCAATACTTTGGGAATTTCAGATACCAACTCAAGAGCAGTATGGAAATGCAAATCAGTCCAGATAACCCACCTCCTAAAAAAATAGAAAACAAAATATTAAGTAATAGTTATTTTAATATTGATGAAGAAAAAAAACAAATTATTTTAACAACATACTATTATAATAATGAAATAGAAATTGATAAAGAAACAGAGACAGAAATATACCAACAAGGAAAAAAAGGTTTTTTTTATCTTTTGGAAAAACAGACTAAATATAAAAATGGAGAAATAAAAAGTGAGAAAAAATCCTCAAAAGACATAATATTTTACAAGACTCCATCTTATCTTTTAAACTAGAAATATCCTTGCGTAAGCAAGGATATTTCTAGTTTATTAATTTATCTATAACGGTTTAGAATTATTCAATGACAGAAAAGAAATATAATATGCAAGAAAAAGAAACTATAAGCCTCTTTCAAAAACGGAAATAGAGCATCGCAAAAAACACCTTCTGCTAACATTGGTAACCGTTGCACAACTCTGTAATTTTTAAAAATACAGAAAATATCAACCTCGTTTTAGCCTTTTTAAGCGAGGTTTATTTTGGCAATTTCCAGGAAAATATAATAATCTAAGAGGCTTAAATTCAAGCCATCGAACAAGTATTTTGTTGCTTATCTAAAAACCAAAACCTCTTCTTGAGAAGCTGCATTTGTGAAACTAAGACATTCGGTTTTTTCGTCGTAAAATTCAGGTATTTCTTCAGGTTGTAACACAGCGCCGACATCAAAACGTGTTTGTTCGCCTGAGCTTTTCCACCGCTGTTAACACGTTTCATATTGTGGTAGTTGATCAGCGTCCCCAAAACAGGTTCAACCGTACTTGAACGGCGTTTAACCAGCCTGCGGTGATAAGTTTTGTGTTGCGTTAGTTTTTCATGCATTCTATCATAAAGTGGCTTTTGGATGCTGTCTTCCAGCTTTTTAAACTTCGTCAATTTGCCACAACATTCTTGTCGTAGAGGGCAATTGCCACAATCTTTCTCGCTACTGCGATAGCTTTTCTTGTCGTAGCCTTTACTGTCTGTTAAAATCCGTTTGAAGGGTAATAAGGCTCGGTTTCCGCCCGCTTGAATACATTCGTAGCGATTTTTTTCTTTATTAAATATAAATCCTTCACGGACGGGTTTGTACTGTCCGAAGTTCGGAATCCAAGCATCTAAATTTTTGTCCTAGCAATATTGCAAACTCGTCCCACTGCTGTAACCAGCATCGGCTAACACCTCATTGATTTCGATACCGTTTTGTCCAAGATTCTCAAGCGTTTGATCCATAATATCGGAAAATATGGCGCTGTCTTTGCTCCCAGCAGTACTCGCGCAAGCACCGGTGATGACATGATGTTTATCGTCAACAGATAGTTGCCCTGCGTAATTCAGTTGGCGAGGTTTCCCCGGTTTGGTTGAGATCTTCGCATCCGAATCTGTTGGACTGTAATGGGTGTGGTTGCTTAGGAATTTTGGACGAATTTCGTTCCCGTCCTCATCATGAGCTATAATTTTCTTAGCACCGGGCATCTTTTTATACTCTTCTTTTTTCCATTGATGATGTTGCTCCACCAGCTTTTTCCGCGTAGATGTAGTTTTGAATTCTGAGTTCAATTCAAGTTCATTAACATAAGCTGAAGAGTCCTGCAAAACATCCTTCTCCACCAAAGAATCCATACTTGCATTGGCTTTGATAAAGGCTGCATCTACCGCCTGACGCTTGCCTCTTACCATGCCTTGTTCGACACACTTTTTTAAAATTAATTGAAAAAGCCCCAAGAAAACTTCCTCGCCAAAAAGGGATCGTGTCCGCCTGATTGTGGAATGCCAAGGTAATTCTTCGTTGAGATCATAGCCTAAAAATAATCGGACGTCTAGACAATTGCTGCAATAACGTATCAGCGCACGATCGCTATTGATATTGTTGAGATAGCCAACCAGCAAAATCTTGAAAAAAAACTACAGGATCAATACTATCCTGACCCTGGCTGCCATAATAATTTGGGGTAGCTTTATACAGAAAATCCAGCTCTAAAGACTGATTGACGCGGCGATAAAAATTATCTGAAGGAACTAAAATATCTAAGCTTAGTTCGTAAAATAACTGTGGTGTGAATACTTTCCGGCCTTGCATCAGGATGATTTATTTTAGTCTAATTTAATAAATAAAATACTAACAACCAAATGTTTAACTAAAAAAAACATGATAGATTAAGACAAAACACCAAATCTAAAATTGAGTTGTGCAACAAGCACATTGTATTGTCAAAATGCGGGGTTTTGTGAAAGTTGAAAATTTCGTCTATTTAATCCGCAAATTGCTTTTTAATTTCACATAATTTTATTAATTTAGTTTCATTGAAAAAGCATTTGCTTCGTTTCTGAATTCTTGAACTAAAGTTCTTCGAATTCCCGCACTTCGCAAAGCCTTTTTCCGTTAGCAGAAATATCAAACCATGAAGCTTAATAACAAAGAATTACATGACTTCTTTTTAAGTAAAGATATATTAGCACTATATCATGCTAATACAGTAACAACATCAATTACTTTTTTAAAAGAGAAAGGTTTATTATCAAGAGGAGCTGTAGAGGATTTAGGTCTTGTTCAAACTTATCAAAAATCTGATGATGCTGATAAAATTGTTAATGTTTGGAATGATGTCTTTTTAGATACAATTGATTTACACACTCATTTTAAAAGACAGAATTTTTATGGACCAATATTATTTGAGTTTGATATTTCATTAATATTAGATGATAGTTATGATATCTGGATAACAAAAGATAATCCAATGTATTGGGATGAAGATACCCCTAATGAAGATAGATATTTTATTGATGTAGATGAATTAAGAGAAGGATGGGATAAATATCCTCGTCAAAAGAAAATGATTACAATACGAGGTGTTAATAAACCTATTTTATTTGAATATGTTAGAAGGGTTCTTGTTGATGATCCAAGAATCAAAATACCAAATGAAAGTGGAGAGTATTTTTCTGTAGTTAACGCTGCTACTAATTTAATAAAAGAAGTAGTTCCAGATAATCATATTTTAAAAGGGAAATTTACTTTTAGACAATGTAAAAATTGTTATTGTAGAGAAAATTATTTGAGAGAAGTTAGTGTAAATGAAATTAAAAAGTTATTTTTATAAAAAAATTAATTATGAAAAAAGAAACAAAATGCAATAATTGTAGTACTGAAGTAGTAATTATTGAGAATAAAATGTTCTATTCAGGGGAAAAGAAAATAATGAATATATTTTGTCCTATATGTAATGATAAAATTACACAAGAGATGACTGATGGTTTTTTCTTTGTTCAATCAAAAACGGAATATTTAAAAGAAATACAAATTGATTTACAAAAAGAGAAATTAGCTTTAGAAAATATTTAAGATACTTCTGCTAACATCGGTAACCGTTGCACAACTCTGTAATTTTTAAAAATAAAGAAAATATCGACCTCGTCTTAGCCTTTTTAAGCGAGGTTAATTCTGGCAATTTCCAGGAAAATAGAATAATTAAAGAGGCTTAAATCCAAGCTATCGAACATGTATTTTGTTGCTTATCTAAAAACCAAAACCTCTTCTTGAGAAGCTGCATTTGTTGAACTAAGATATTCGGTTTTTTCGTCACAAAATTCAGGTATTTTTTCAGGCTGTAACACAGCGCCGACATCAAAACATAGGGTTATAGTCTAAATTGAAAATCGAACAACTTTTTACCACCGAATGCTTTTTGTTCCAACATTTTTTGTAATTTAGTTTCCACTAAAAAGCAACGGCTCAACTTGGTCTTTCTTGAACTTTCAGTCTTTCGAATTCCCGCACTTCGCCAAAACTTTTTACGTTAGCAGAAATTTCCCCCTAAATATGTTAGAAAATCAAAGAGTTAAATTAAAATCATTTTTAGGCATAAAGTCAAATAATTCTGATTTTGACCAAAGAGAAAATTATTGGATTTTAATTGGGAAAACAGGAAAAGTTATTGAAACAAAAAATAAAAATTTTGAAAACAGAGTTTTGGTAATATTTGATGATAATTTAGATGATTTAAATCTATTTAATCATAATCCAATAAAAAATTCTTTATGGATTTTAATTACAGATTTAGAAATTGTCAAATAGTATCGTTGTATTGGCGCAATGCGGGTAATTTATCCAGGTTGCCTACTCAATTTTTTAACCTACCGAATGCTTTTAGTTCCATTGAAAAAGCATTTGCTACGTTTCTGAATTGTTGAACTTTTGGTTCTTCGAATTCCCGCACTTCGCAAAGCCTTTTTACGCTATTACGAAATTTTATAAAAAAATGTTAGACTTAAATAATCCTAGAACAGAAATAATTTTTAAAGCCTCAAGTTATACCGACAAACTGAAAAATTGTTGTGGGAAATACACTATTGAGAATTTTGAAAAAAGACAAAATATTTTCATCAAAATGTTATTGATTTGTGATGAGTTTGAACAATTTTATAACATAAATTATTCTGGCAATCAATGGGAAGTTAAAGTAATACTTGATACCATAAGAAAAGAAATCGAAAATTTGAGTATTATTAATACAGAAACAGAACCTAAAAATTGTAAAGTTTGCAATGGCGAATTATTCATTTACAAGTCAAAAATAAAAGAATTTGGAACATTTTACTATTGCAACAAATGTCCAAGCCTAATAGTTGAAAAACTTAATGAACTTGAAAGTTTAACCGGTGCAATATTTATCTAGTGAAACTAAAAAAATGATACAACAATTAGACTGAAACAAAAAACTTCTGCTAACATTGGTAATCGTTGCACAACTTCAATCTTCAGGTAAAAGATAAAATAAACGACCTCGTTTTAGCCTTTTTAAGCAAGGTTTTATAAAAGTTGTAAAGTTTAGTCAAAATAATATGCAAATTACTTTTCATATAGATTTTTTCTTTAATTTAGACAAACGGAAAAAGCATCGGCTCCGTTAGCTATAACCATTTCCAAACTCTCATTAATGAAGAAACTTTTTAAAATTTTAGGAATTATTTTAGGAATTTTCGTTGTGATTATTTTCTTTTCATATCAATTTTTCTTTACGAAAATCAATTTCGACGAAAATATTAAAAATGATCAAAGAATTAAAAATCTTAACAAAAAAGTATTTTGGAGTCTTGGAATTGAACAAATCAATAAACTTGATAAGATTTCAACTGATTTCACATTAGATGGAAAACAAAAAGATACAATCAATTTTACTTTTCACGCTTCTCAAAGTGAGAAGTATAAAAATATTGGACAATTTCAAATACACTTCTCTAAAGGTTTTAATGGAATAAATATTTTTCTATATCGTTTAAAAAATAGATTTAGAACCGGAATCGATGAATTTTCAGATAATGCCGTAGAAAATAAAAAGCGTTTTAAAATCATTTCTCAAAAACTGACTTTAGACAAAGAAAATTACAAAAAAAATGATAGTGTTTTTGGGAAATTAGAAATTCAATTTGAAGATTTAATAAATAACTCAGAAACCAATTCTATATCTTACTTTAGAGCAAAAATTAAATAAATTATGGCTACAGCTAACACGGGTAATCGTTGCACAACTTCAATCTTCAGGTAAAAGATAAAATAAACGACCTCGTTTAAGCATTTTTAAGCGAGGTTTTATAAAAGTTGGAAAGTTTAGTCAATATAATCTGCAAGTTGCTTTTCATATTGATTTTTTCTTTAATTTAGACAAACGGAAAAAGCATTTGCTTCGTTTCGGAATTCTTGAACTTCACAAAGCCGAGCCTCCATTAGCGGAAATATTACAACAAATCAACGTACAATGAAAGTGAAAATTTTATTTTTATCAATATTCTTATTCCTAATTGGTTGCAAAGAATACAAATTTTCCAAATTGGTGATAAAAATTGATAATGCAAATAAGAATAGTGGAAATCTTCCCTTAAGTGAATTATCCGTTTATAAAAATGGAATGTTATTTAAGAAAATCATTAACAAAGACGGTCTTTTCTTGGACAGTCCAATAAAATTAGATAGTATAGAGAAAGGAAATTATGAGTTTGAATATTATAACTTGTTTGGCGAGAAAACCAAGAAACAATTTATAATAAAAAATGAAAAGGAGATTGATACAATTGCGATTTTTCCTGATCAATTTGCCTTTGAAAAATATTCTTACAAATCAATAATAAAGAATTTGAAAAATAATTCTGTGGAAATTAAATATAATTCTCAAGGATGCTTTCATAAAATATCTGACTCAATAAAAATTTCAAATAAAAATGGAAATTATTTCATTCTACATAAAAATGTAGAAAAACAAATTGATAAAAAACAACTTGAAAATCTTATAAAATTTGAATCTCAACTCTATGCTATTCCGAGTGATGGTTTATGTACAAGTATAGAAAACTATTCAATAAAATTTGATAATAAAACTAAAGAAATTAGAAATGGATCTTGTGTTTGGAGTGGATGGAGAAATTTAGAGGACGAAATATTGAATAAAAAATGATACTACACATAATATAGAACTATGTAAAAAGCAAGAAAATCATTTTAAAATTGAAGCATGATTTTCTTGGTATTTTTTACCTGATTTCAAGATTCTCAAAGGCTGTTTTAATAAATATTAAAGCAAAAACCCTTTCAGATCTCTTATATGAAAGGGTGAGAATATTTATTAGATTTTAAGCTATTTATTCTTTGATTAATTTTTTTGTTACGGTACTTCCTGCTTTTGTTTCTGCTGTAATGATATAAATTCCTTTTTTCAGTGCCATAACATCCAGAGATTTTGTAGAAGCTGAGATTTGCTTCACAGTTCTTCCTGTTAGATCTGCTATTTTGATATTAGAAACTTCTTCGGAGAAGTTAACAATCGATTTTGCAGGATTGGGATAAAGTGAAATAGCTTTATTAGATACATCAATATTTTCCACACCTAATGTTGTTGCATTTCCTGTAGGGAATAAAACAATATGCGCATTAGAATTTCCTATAGCCGAAAAGCTCATATAATCATTTGCGCCACAACTACTCGCTTTTATATATCCAGGAGCCGTTTGACCATTAGAGTTGCCACCAAGGTAAAATCCTGTTGATGTTGACTGACCGCTAGGAGCAGAAACTACAACCAGCATCTCTGAAGATGAAACTGTTGCTGCTGTAACTAGAGGAACTTCTACTACCGTCCCAATCATAGCTGTAGTTATATTGACTGTTGCACCACCTTTATATGTAAGATTATTAGTTACTGCTCCCCCACTACTAGCATATACTTCTACATTAACCGGAAAATTAGTTGCGGTTCCTAATTGAAATCCTTGAACTGCAAAGCTAACTTTGGTTACTTGAAAACTACTATAACCCAATGTTGTAAGATTATACAAACGTGCAAAAGAATTAGCAGAAGTAACATTACTAGATCCACAAGCTTGAACTATGTTTGACGCTACATTATTATTTGTCGTTTGCAATAAATCGATCTGTGCAAATGATAAACATGGTAAAAGTATTAAAGCACTTAAAACCTTTTTTGTTTTTTTTAAATAGATTTTTATCATAACTATTGATTTTAAAAGATATTATTGATAATAGACGGGAATTAGCCTAAAGCAACTCCCTACACTAGATGAGTATTTTACTAATTTATTTAACAGGAACAAGTCTCCACATCTGTCCTGATACATTTTGTGTAGTATCCATAAAGGCACTACCTCCTTTGATCCCACCTGGTTTGTTGGCTTCTAAAGAGACTTTCTTATCACCACCCATTACACGCAATCTGTATATATGATCCCCATTAACACTGCTTACCAACTCCAAGACCCAAAGTTGACCCGACACATTTTTACAATCATCCATAAAAGAAGCTCCTCCATGTACGGGACTATCTTTTCCGTTAGCTTCTAGACATTTTCCGTCTCCTTGATCTTTCGATTTTAATCGATACCAACCTTTGTTAGTTGTATCTGCAACTAACTGCCACATTGTACCTGTAGCACCTTTTTGAGATGACATAAAAGATGCTCCATTCATTGTTTTACTTGCAGCGCCATTGCTTTCTAATGATAAGTCATCCCCAGTAAATTGAGTTCTTAGGTAATACCATCCTTTGTAATTTGGCGTAAAAGAATGACCTCGTTCTTGTGCAAATGATTGAGATGTAAAAGCAATCATTAAGAACACAAACATGTTTTTAAGTTTCATTTTGTAAAAGTTTTTTTAGCCTACTCTTTAATTGCATTTTCGGCTTCCTGCATTTTGTATTACAAATATGAACTGCTATTTTTTTATTTTAAAATTTATGGGACAGAATGGCAAATCAAGGGATATAAAGTGTGAACGGTAAGTAAAAATGCAGAGTTTTTGGCAATTAAGAGTACAGAGTTTTTGGCAACAATGTATGCATAGCTCACCTCAAAAGTATATTTTTAATTTGGATTTTCAAATAGCATTGTCCGATTTTCCATTCTGAAGCTTTTTCCAGTAAGATTTATTACTTCACATCTATAAAGCAAACGGTCTAACAATGCGGTTGCAATGACTTCATCGTCCAACATTTTAGCCCATTCCGTGGGTTTTTTATTGGTGGTTATGACGATGGACGTTTGTTCATATATTTGGTTTATAAAGTTAAAAAAGGTCACTGCCATGTTTTTTTCAAGCGGAAAAAGCATAATATCATCTAGCACAAGCAAATTTGCCTTTAGTAATTTTTTGTATTCAATCATCTGTGATTTCATAAAATCTTTCGTTTTTAGCGTAGTAAGAATTTCATCCATTGTTCTAAAATAGACCTTATAGCCTGCTTTAACCGCATCCATGGATAGCCCTGCAGCCAGTGCCGTTTTACCAGTTCCACTAGGACCCATTAGAACAATATTGAAGAGTTGATCAATCCAGTTTAACTCCCGTAGCTGGGCTAGGCGCTCAGATGGAAGCCCGTTCCTATCGGCTTGATAGAGGTCTAGGTTCGAGTTTCTAGGGAGTCCTGCTACTTTAGTTCGTCTTAGTTCGTCTTTTTTGTGGCGATGATCCGCTTCTGCTTCGAGTAATTTCAAGGTGTATTGTACGAACCCTAACTCTTGTTTTTCCGCGTAAGAGATCACATCCTCCAGCTGTGTGCTGACTGCCGAGAGTCTGAAGCTGTTACATAACTGCTTGATTTGTTGCTTTTGTGTTTCCATTTTTGTAATTGTGGTTTTTGGTTATCTTACATTCAAGAAAAAATCATCATAACTCCCTAGCTCACTTCTCTGGGGATTCGTTTGAGCTAAAAGCCTGCTAGTACCATCCAGTGGATTGAGCGCAATGATTTTAGGGTCTAATTGTACGACGTCTTGCTGTTCTTTTTCCAGCATAAGCACTAGAGCTTTAAAGTCCCTCGCACTCAGTATGTCATTTTGATAAGCGTAGTCCAATGCTCGGGATACTATGGAGCGCTCCGTCGTATTGACGATCACTTTGAGCGCCTGTATTTGATCACGAATATATCTGGGCTTGTGTGCCTGTATACGTTCTATCCAAAGTAGCGCTAACAGCTTATTCTCCATAAGATCACATAACTCACTCATCATCTCCATAATGGCTGTGTTTTTGTCACGCTTGTGATCTCGTGCAATGATTTTTTGACCTTTCAAAAGACAAATTTGATGTCGACAGAGCTCTGAGCGTTGGTCATTAAGCACAATAAGTTCGGTTGCCATGACCTTTACTTCAACTTGCGTGTTAGTCCCTTTGTAGGTTACAGAATGGAAGGCTATAAAAGTTTCCCTTGTAGGATATTTTGTTGTCCTTATGAACTGTATACATAAGTAAGGGCTGCGAAGGCAGTTCAATTGGATGCCATGGGTCTAAAAAGGGTCTCTCGATGTTAAGCTCCTGGTACGGTATAGCTTTGGTTGTGCCGTGCTGCAATGCGTTCGCCGTACGCCCTAGCCACTCCAGAGCTTCTATATTTAAAACCTCTAGATCTTTAAATGAACGATTGTACAGGAAATTTTTCTTCACATACCCCACCACATTTTCAACCTTCCCTTTAGATTCAGGATCTGCCTTTCTACAAAAATAGGTCGTAAAGCCGCGCTCTCGCACGTATCTCCGGAACTCATTGGTCAGTACAAGATCACCTAAGTTTTCTGAGACTAAGAATAATCGGTCTTGGTCATAAACAATTTCTTTGGGAACACCGCCAATGTGCTGGAATGCCACTTCGTGTGCACGGATGACATCAAATGCGGTAAAGGGAGTGTCTTGGAATAGAATGTACTTATAGCGTGAACGAGAGAGCACAAAAGTAAAGTATTGCACTTTACGAACCTTTCCGTTTGTTGTGCGCATATTGAAAAAACCGAAGTCTACCTGTCCTTGTAAACCGTAGCCTAATTCTGGAACCATTACATACTCCCTCTCTTTTTCCTTTTTTAGAATGGTGTAAGTAGACCGTACATGATGTACAAAATTGAAAACAGTCTTCTGACTTACACGAGGTATGTCAGGATAATGCTCTTTGAGCCAATCGTGCATCTGAGCCGCCGAGGTTTCAGGATAAACTTCTAATCGCTCTTTGACAAACTGGGTGTAAACTTCTAAAACTTTCTTCCTACCTTTGGGCTCCGAGAGCTTAACTGCGAATTCTTCTTCGCTCTGGGTGAGATAACGTTTGGCGGTACGCCAATCCATGCCGAGAAAATCAGCAATTTTTGAAATGGAAAAGCCTTCTCGACTCATCCGATTAACTTCATGATAGATCATAAGTTTGTTTAAATAATAGTTCATAATTACCTTGTCTTTATTGCATGACAAAGGTGGTTAATTCCTATGGGGCTGTATGCCCCATAGGGTGAACTATGTATTCATTGTTGCCAAAAACTCTGTATTTGTTCTTGCCATTTATTCTGTAGTCTTATTTACGAAAAGTTCTGTATTATTATTTACCGATTACAATATAAAGTGAATTATAATTGATTATTAATAGTAATCACAACAAAAAAACAAGGCATTCTTATATTAATATAAGAACGCCTTGTTTCGGTTATTGAAAAAAAATATTTGCTAAAAATTATAAAAACTGTTTTATTTTATCCAAATAGTTTTCTGAGATAGGAATATTAGCACTTCCAATAATAAGGCTTTTATTTGTAAATTTTTCTATCTTATTTTTATTCACAATATAAGCTCGATGGGTCTGAATGAAATTAGATTCAGAAAGTTCACTTAGTATATTTTTTATAGTAGATCGAATTTTATAGACTTTTTGATCAGTGTAAAATAGCAGATAATTACCCTCAGATTCTATATAATCAATTTTTTCTTCTTCTAGTTTTACGTTATAGTCGCCCTCTTTAACATAGATAAAAGCTTTTTGCTTAGGAAAATAAGCAGATTGTCTAATTGCGATCTCTACTGCCGCAATGAGATCACTATTTTTAAAAGGTTTTGTAAGGTAAGAATAAGGTGATGTGGCTATCGCTTTGTTGATAATGTCAGGATTTTCGTAGGCTGTCAGATAGATGAAAGGAATGGAGAACTTATCTTGAATCTGCTGCCCGAGAGAAATTCCGTTCTGCTCATTTTCTCCTAGATTAATATCCAAAATAACGAAACTAATTGCTTCTTTTTTTAATACATCTAAAGCTTCTGTTGCATTTTTGGCTTCCAAAACTTCGTAGCCATTCTCCAACAGCACTTTCTTAGAAAGCCTTCGGTTAAGAAAGTCATCCTCCACTATTAATATTGTTTTCTTGGTCATAGTTTTTTATTTGAAATATATTAATAATTCGAATCCATTATCTTTTTTAGTTTCTATAATTCCATTAATTTGATCAATCAATCCTTTTGTAATTTCAAGACCTAAGCCTTTATCATTGGTTTTATCAAAATCAAATCCATCACCGTTGTCAGAATAATACAATCTGCTTGTTTTTGTAATCTCATCTCTGGTGATTTCAATATTTATAATTCCTACACTTCTTTTTTTGAAAGCATGTTTTATACTATTACTAATTAATTCTACAAGTATCAATCCTATAGGTAGTGCTTTTTCTAACGATATTTCCTCTATCTCACAATTGACATTAAGGTTAATTCTCTTTTTATAATTATCGTAAGATTCTTTTACCAATTCAGAAAGTTCTGTCACATATACTTTTAGCTCAACTTCGTTGACACTGTCAGCAACATTCAGTTTTTTGTGAAGAAGCGCCATAGAGTGGATTCTGTTTTGATTTCCTCTTATCAGTTCGTCAATATTATTGAAGTCTACTGATTCTTTTTGGATTTCGAGAATACTGATAACATGTTGAAGATTATTTTTCACGCGATGTTGTAATTCTGATAATAGAACTTTCTTTTGCTCCAATGTTTTTACAAGCTCGTCTAATTGTCTGTTAATGATTTTATTTTGAGATTGGATCTGACGGTTTCTACGAATAATCGCTATAGTGCCAATGCTTAGTATGCTTAGCAAAATAATTATAAATAAAATTTGTTGATCTTTATTTTTAATGGTGACTTCTTTTTTATCGTTAAGATATTTTTCACTAATCTTTTTAATTTCTGAAACCTCCATTTTATCTTTTTCATCAATAATAATGTTATGGTATTGCTTAAAATAGTAAAATGCAGAATCTATATTTCCTTTTTTCTCGAAAAGTTGACTTCTAACATCATAAACCATGGGGCTTACGTATGATTTTTTCTTTTTAAGAAGAGCAATAGCAGAATCGCTGTATTTAAAAGCTAAGTCAGTTTGATTATGTCTTAACAATGTATGCGCCCCACCTGTAAGCTGATTTGCTGCTGAAGTGAAGTCTTCTATTTCTATAAATTCTTGCGCCGCCATAGAAGCGTATTTTATTGATGCTTTATAATTATCTCGTGATAAAAAACCGGCTAATAATAAATGTGCATCTCTTATTTCTCTTTTGTTTTGATATTTTTTGGCAAATTCTAGTCCTCTATATGCAAAATAAACCGCCGAATCTTTTTTATTTACTAACCTGTAATAGCTAGACATACGAATACAATATACACTGTAAACATTCTCAAGCTCATATTTTTTGTAAGTAGTAAAAACTTTGTCTAAGTACTTTTTACATAAAGCATATTCTCCTCCATTTTCATACATAATTGCAACAATCCAGCAAGCACGATAGATTCTTTCTGGCAATTTGTATCTCTCCGCTTCATCCAAAGCTTCTAATGCTATTTTCAATGCTTTATGATGTTCTCCATTCAAGGACACAAGAATGGATTTTTGCAACATTACATCTACTTTAAAACCTTTGTATTCTTTTGTATTATACTTTGTTGTGATAAGGTGATACAATTCATTTATTTCATTTGCTGCTTGATCATAATTACTATAATATTTATCCATCAAACTGTCGATCCTTACAACCTTTTTTTGTAAATAAGCATTTTGAGCCTGAACGACATATCCCGCAAACAAAAGAAACAATACAAAAAATTGATAAAATACTTTCATAATTATTTATGATTAGATCAAATATAAATATTCTAATGAATTACCTGTAATTTTTGGGACAGAAAATTGATTTTGGGGATAGACTTATTATAAAATGAAATTGCAAATATTTGAATACATAGAAATATAGTACGATGGAAAAAGATACCCCAGCAGCCCAAATTATGATACAATTGGATAGTTTATTAATCAATATAAATTGATGATAATGTTGATTAGCTAATACTGATTTTTTTATTTGCATATCAAAATCTTTCGAAAAAGGATTATATTTACTTAGCAATTAACATTTATTCAATATAATACATCTATAAAACTACCTATAGTTCAACGAATTATAACTCTATGACTTCTACATATTTTTCTATTTTAGCCTCCAAGTTACCTATAAATGACAACAAAGAACTTCTTCTACAATTAGAGCAAAAATGTAACCTTATCATTCTTAACAAAAATGAATCATTGATAGAATTCCAAGCTAAGAACAGGCAGATTTACTTTGTAGTCGAAGGCAGTTTCGTACGTAATATCGTGACATCAAAAGGTGAGGAGAAAACTATAATGTTTCATACTGATAGTTTTCATGAATTTTTCAAATCCTACGATACTATCTATTTCCACCAGAACACTAACTATACTATCAAAGCAAATGAAAGATCTGTGGTTCTCTCTTTTGATTTTGATTTTCTATTTGCACTTATACAAAAAGACAAGCAATTACTTGAGTACTATACACATAAAACTGAAGCGCTTTTTGTAACGCTAGACCTATTCAGAAATTTTCAATTAGGTCTTACTAGTGAAGAATATTTAACCTGGTTATATGAGAGTCATTCTTTTCTATTCAAAATTTTTCCAGCTCAAAACATTGCTAGCTTTATGGGTATTACTCCCGTTTGGTTAAGTAAACTAAAATCAAAAAATATTTATTAAATTAATTTAAGAATAATTAAATATTTGATTAATAAGTTTGAATCGTTAATTTTAAATCAGAAATAAAATGAAAACTTATGATTCAAACTCAGCCTGGAAAAAGTTAAATAATCTACTACCAAAGGAATTCCAAATCAAAAGTGAACAAGCTCCACTTGAGGAGATTTGGATATGGAAAGATAACAAGATCCATCTTGACAGGTATCCAAATCCTACATCGGAATATAGAATTTTTTTGCATCATGGTGTTGGTACAAACGGAAGACAGCTAAACATGATTTTTGGACATAAAATGGCTGAATTAGGCTATGATGTTGTCGCTATAGATAATCTTGGATATGGCATGACAGAGGTTAGTCAAAAAGATATAACATATAGCGACTGGGTAAATTGTTTTGCGGACTTCGTTAATTATGAGACAAAACGTGACTATAAAAAACCTATACTTTATGGATTAAGTGCAGGTGGTATGATCTGTTATAATGCATCTTGCTTTATGAATGAGGTCTATGGCATAATAGGTATGTGTTTTTTAAAAAATGATGATAAAATAGTTGGAAGAGAGACAGCTAAGTATGGTAGTACAAATTGGTTTATGTTCCCAATGATGAACCTTATGAAAAATATAGGTTTCAAAAGATTTTTAATACCTATGAAGGCTGTTTCTAAAATGAATTACCTCACAAACAATAATGAAGCTCTGAAAATATTCCTCAAGGATAAAGCTTCTGCTGCGGCAAAAGTCCAATTACAATTCTTGTACGAATATATGACCTACAGACTACCAATTTCTGTAGCTCAATATAATAAATGTCCTTTGTTACTAACTCAACCTGATGAAGATAGGTGGACACCATTAGAATTAAGCGAATTATCTATGAAAGGAATTAAGGTTCCATTTATTGTTAAAACCCTTGAAGGAGGTGGCCACTACCCAATGGAGTACAAATCTTTGAAACAACTGATTAGTTATGCTGACGAATTTATAAAATCATTGAAATAGTTTATGAAAACCCAGTAAATGAAATTACCATGGAAACAAAACAAAAACCTACAGAAGCTCACAAGACCCAAACAGCAGGAACAAGCAAAAACTCCTACAAAAAGACATTTCGGAAAAATGCTTGCACCATACAAATGCAAAAATATGTTTCCAACCATCAGAAAGAATTGTATTTTTGCCACCCGATTTTCATTTTCAGCCGGGTTTTATAGATTGTTTCAGATTTAGAAAGAAGCCTCTATTCTCGGTTGTTTTCTTAGCGAAATATAAACTGCCTGATGTTTATTTACAACTTCATAATCTAAACCTGCATGTCTAATAGCTTCTTCGCTAGTTGGATATTGCTCTATGATTTGTCACAAACCGTGCCATGCTTTCTGTTTAACGCTAAAAAATGAATAACGTCCTGTTCTCTTGTTGAAATTAATATTGTGTGCCATAATGCTAAATTTTTAATGATTTAAAAAAAAAATGATTGAATAAGTATTATCAAAATGCTAGGTCATCCTCTGCCACATTTTCCCCTATTTGTTCAGGAGTTGCGTTTTCGGTTCTCTTACTACTTCCATGCAATTTGATGTTAGAGGTATGGAAATTCAATCCTGCTTTAGGCTCTCCGTCATGGCCCGTCCACGCTCCCGTGCTTACTCGTCCTGTGAGTTCTACCAAAGTACCTTTTGTGAGTAGTGTGGCTACCTTTAATGAAATCCAATAAGAGCAGTCGAAATAGGTAGTTTGTTCAATGTGTTCGCCCTGCTTGCTTTTATAGCTATCGTTGGTTGCTACCGAAAAATTTACGACTTGTTTGTTCTGTGACGTTGTGCGTACTTCCGCATCTTTAGTAAGTCTTCCAATGATGTTCATAACCGTTCCTGTTTTAATGGTTTTAAAATTTGTGACTTTCACATTTCTCGCTTCCAGGTTCCAATCTTAATCAGCTTCGCTTCGCGTAATTTTTCCTAAAAGAAAAACCGGAAAAAAGAAAGCAGACTATCACGGTGGTCAAAAGGAAAAGCCAAAAGGAAACGGAATAATTGGTGAGTACCTTTAGGGAGGAAACCGTTTATGCCGTAGTCTTTTGGCTGGGATTAAGCTAGGATAACCGCCATAATTTAGCTGCCTTTTTACTGGTTGATTTTGGAATAATTTAATTTAAACTTTGGGGAGCTAATGGATAGGCCTAGAGGACTATCAAAACAGGGATCTCAGAAAATGAAACGCTGAGATAAGGTCAGAATTCTTTTTGAGATTTCTGATTGCATCTAAGAACAAAAACGTCTTTGAGCGGAAGGTTTGAATGGTGAAAAATTGTTTTTGATTCAAAAGATTACATCTCATCATTATTGATTATTTTTAACACAAAATACATCGATGAGTCGGACATATTCTAGTTATCACATCAATCTAAAATTTTGTTTTGCACTCGGAATTGAGAAGCAAATTTTACCAGATGATTTTCTAAAAAGTATTCCCAACTCAACTTTTCATTCTTGGAAGACCAAAAACATTACTGAATATTATGGTTCAAAATATAACGATATTCTTTCTGTACATATTGAGGAACTTAAAGTTCTTTCTGACCAAAAATTAGAAAAATCAAGAAGACTATTTGTTTCTTTTTGCAGATTTTATTTGACTTTAATGCAATTGATTGGAAAACAAAATTTAAACAAAATCCTAAAAGACAACCGAAAGAAAATCGTTCCAATGATTGAACATCTTATTTCATCTATTGGTATTCATCATAAAACATTAGTCTTAAAACTATTGAATATTTCGTCCAAACAATTTTCATGCTGGAAAACCTTAGAACAATACACTTGTAGAAATTCTTTAATTTGGTTATGTTACAAAAGAGTTCCTAGACAAATAAGCAAGGGTGAAATCGAGCTGATGAAAAAACTAATGTCCGCCAAAACTATGGTATATTGGTCTTCTGCTTCTGTTTGGGGATATGCCGTCAAAAACAAAATGATTAGTATAAGCAGACCAACTTGGTATTTGTATTGTAAAATATTAAAGCTTACAGAACTCGGATAATTCACAAAAAAGTAAAAAAGAAAATTTCTGTAAGAGCCAATTTTCCAAATCAGATTTGGCATATGGGCGTGAGTGTTTACAAAACTTTAGATGGCGTAAAGTATTATATTTACAGTATTATTGATAATTTTTCTAGAAAAATATTGGCTTTTGATTTTTCTACAGAACTTTCTGGAAAAATACGAATTGAAAGTTTAAAATCTGCTGTTGATTCTTTGAATCAGCAACAAGATATAGAATTAATTGTCGATGGTGGATCTGAGAATAACAACAAAACTGTCGCTGATTTTATTAAAGATTGTCATGTGAATTTGGATAAAAAAGTGGCATTGAAAGATGTTTTATATTCCAATAGCATGATTGAAAGCAGTTTTCGGACTTTAAAATCTAACTATCTGAAAACTGGAATTTCTAGTGACGATTTCCCTGATGAATTATCAAAAGTAATTGAAGACATCAATTACATACGCCCACATTATGCCCATTTGATTTACACTCTAGATGAAGTCTATCAAAATCCGAAACTTAAAAATATTTTCCCTAAACTTCAAGTACTAAAACAACAAAGATTGCTGGATAATAAAAATATAAACTGTGATTACAACTGCTAATCTTAGCAAAAACTAACAAGCTTCTTGAGTTTTCAAAAATTTTATCCTATAATTCTATAGAAAACTTCTAGTCCTTTTGGATAAAGTAACAAAACCAGCTTTGATATACCTGATTTTGTCTTCATCCGAATTTTAGAATGCTGTTTTCTTAGATTTCTTATTCTTGCCAAAACCCTCACAATAAATACTTTATGTATACTTTAGTATTTATAAAATCATTTTTAGTGACTATTGAAAATAGCTTACTCATAAAACAACAAAGCCAACTCATTTGAATTGGCTTTGTTGTTATTCTTTAATTGATAAAAAATAATTTTCTTTTCCAAGTTCGCTGCCTAATTCATAAGCTTTTCTATAATATTCTACAGCTCTATTTTTTTTATCTTTAATGTCTAATTCGTGTTCTATTATAAATCCTAAATTATTATAAGCATCAGCAAATCCCATAATTCCAGCTTTTAAATACCAATATATTCTTTTAAAACTATCAAAATAAGGGTTGGGATTACCAAATTGGTTTACAGGCTCATAACATTGGGCTAAATCATATAAGTCTTCTGAGTTATTTGAACTCTTGAATTTCTCTCTTATTAATTCTATACTATTCATATCTTAATTATTTAAGTCCAAAATGCTCTTTTTCGCCAGGTGTAGCAGGTTTAGAAACTTTTTTCCCACTTTGAGGATGTTTGTAAACAGCATTACCTGTTTTTTTGTATCTGGTTTAACGTGCTTGTAAGGATTATCAGTTCCCGATGTTTTCCCAGCAAACCCTCGCTCTCCTTTACCCCTTTGAGCAAAATCTACTTTTCTTTCTCCTAATACATTTACTGGCTTATTATATTCTGTATCATCTACAGCTTTTGGTGGCCCAGGAACAATAACTCCTTCTATGTCAATCACAGAAGCAGAAGTATCATCATAATTTCTCCTATTTTGTTCTGTATACGCATCATAAGCATTTTTAGTTGATTCTGCTGCTTTATAAGTAATATAACTAGCAATTATAATTTCGATAGCTTTTATTAATCCAGGAATAGCTGCTGTAAAAGCAAAAGTACTTTTTACTCCAGCTAATTGTACTTTGTTTCCATTATTAGAAGTAGAAGATTTTGCTTTTGCTGTAATTTTAACTTCGTCAATTTCAATCGGATTTTTATCTGTCCCAATTACCCCTCCTCCTGAACCATTAGTAGACTTTGCTTCTTCACCTTCCATTCCTGTAGGATCCCAAAAATTAATTGGATTGTTCCAAACATAACTGTAAACCTCATGTGTATATTGACTTCTTGGATCTACCACACCCCATCTTCCGATATCCGGCATATAGAATCTTGCTCCGTAGTCGTACATTCCAGTTTCTTGGAGTTCCTTGCCGTTGTACTTGTAGATGTATAATTCCGCTCACTTTTCAGAAAAACACCTACTCAAGTCTTTCTCACGCGATACTCTACACTATGAACGCCTGCTCTTGCTCGCTTTTTCAAAGATATAAGTTTCAACTGAACAAAAAAATAGGGTTTTTACTGTTTTTATTTTCAATTGAAAAAAACAAGTGTGTTTATTGAAATATGGAAAACTCACCCCAGCTTTTCCCTCGGAGTTTCCCACATTCCAACAAAGTTTTCACAACAACAGCGACAACTTTTTAAAAATTTATAGGTGTAAAAAATCTTTACAGGTAACTGATAAAGATGTATAATTTTTATGCACCTTTTATCCCAACGTATATAAAATCTATGCAGGTAAACGTGAGCAAAAAAGACACAGGTTTTGCGATAGCCTGCGTAAAATAGATACAGGTAGGGGATTATTCAGCGAGTGTACAAAAATTGTACACTCAGCTATAAAATAGCCCCAGTCTGATAACTGTGTAAAAAAGCCCCAGCTGTCACTTTACTGATTTTAGACCTCTAAAAAGTATATTTACAAAAAATGTATATTGATTTTCAATCGATTATAAAATATTTACATTTTGATGCCCGATTTTTCAGACCTCTAAAAAACAACACCGATTTGAACAGCAAGAGTGTCTTTTTTGCAAAAAGGGGAAAAAACTTCGGAACTCGTTTTTTTTTCTGCTATCTCTTTTGTAAAATATGCGTTGGATTTTATCTTCGATTTACTATCTTTGGATTATGGATTTTTGGACAATCATCGGTATCATTTCTTCTATTTTAGGGATTCTCTCTTTCCTAAAAAATGATATTGTTTCCGTAATCTCATTTTAAAAAAAAGTATTGTTTGTCTTTTTCTTAAGACAACAATACTGTAAATCGTCAGCATAAAG
Organism: Chryseobacterium electrogenes; assembly: GCF_053553015.1. Lineage (NCBI taxonomy): Bacteria > Pseudomonadati > Bacteroidota > Flavobacteriia > Flavobacteriales > Weeksellaceae > Chryseobacterium > Chryseobacterium electrogenes. The sequence continues at coordinate 1,323,373 of NZ_JBNPPB010000002.1, forward strand.
TGGACTAAAAGTAGTAAAAATTAGTGGAGTATTTTCAAAAGAATTAATTATTAAATTTGATTATTATGAGAACACTAAAAAAGTAAACACCAGAGACTTACCTCAAAGACATTCGCAGAAAAACGCGTCGTATTTTTACTGCCGAACAGAAGATTTTAGTAGTTATGGAAGCCCTTCGAGCCGAGACTTCTATTGCCGAACTCTGTCGTAAACATGGGATCCAGGAATCTACTTTCTACAAATGGAACAAAGAATTTATCGAAGCGGATAAGAAGCAACTCTCCAGTGACACCACGCGAGAAGCGACTTCAGACGAAGTTGCCCAATTGCGAGAATAAAACTGCCGTTTGAAAGAATCCGTTGCCGATTTGGTCATTCGGTATGATATTATAAAAAAAGTTTGGAAATTCTGAGATAGTTTACAAATACAAGAAGTATATTAGATTATCAGCAGAAGAAAAGCTAGAAATCATCCGTATGGTGACGATAAGTGAAGTTGGTGTTAATCGAACACTTCGAGAACTAGGAATCCATAAAAGCACGTTCTACAAATGGTACAATCGGTATTTGAAAGAAAGTGAATCGGCATTTTATTCTTTTTCCCCTACTTTTATGCGCAAACAATGGAATACAATTCCTGAAGATGAAAGAAAACTCGTAGTAGAAGTCGCTTTAGAAGCCCCTGAGCTTTCCAGCAGAGAGTTAGCACATAAAATCACCGATGAGCAGGGTGTTTTTATTTCAGAATCCAGTGTTTATAGAATACTCAAGAAAAGTGGGTTCATTACCGCTCCCTCTCATATTTTGATTGCAGCAGCGAATGAATTTAAAGACAAAACAAACTTTGTACACGAAATGTGGCAGACGGATTTTACGTACTTTAAAATTATCGGTTGGGGTTAGTATTATCTCAGTACTGTGATTGACGATTTTAGTCGCTATATCGTCCATTGGGAGCTTTGCAAACATATGAAAATAGCAGATGTAAAAAGAACGGTGGACAAAGCAGTTAAAAAAGCCAATCTAAAAAATGGTCAAATGCCAAAGCTCTTATCAGACAACGGGTCTTGCTATGTCGCTCAAGAAGTAAAAAACTATTTGCAAGACGAATACGAAATGAAATAAATTCATGGCAAACTAGCTCACCCACAAACACAGGGAAAAATTGAACGCTACCACAGAACCATGAAAAACATAGTGAAATTACACCATTATTACAGTCCGGAAGAGCTAGAAAAAGCATTAGAAGAATTTGTTAACAAATACAACAATGAACGTTACCACGAATCTCTTCAAAACCTCACTCCAGCTGATGTTTACTAAGGAAGAAAAGACGAAATATTAAAAATTAGACAACAAATTAAACAAGAAACTTGGCAACGGAGAGAACAACTTTATCAACAAAATAAATTGAATTTTGCAGCAACTTGATCCAAATTATGTTTTTTCTAACTATATTTGAAAACCTAAACACTCCACTTCATGTGGTATACTTTCTTTTGAAGACGTACACCATAAGAAACAAGTCAAAATGCTGGCCTATCTTATCTCAAGGAAACACGTCCCCATCAAAAAGAAAAATTATCCTGAGCAAAAAGATGATATGTACTTTGGAACCTGGATTGATGCAGAAGGACAGTGTTTTGATACGGCTCATTTTCCGGACAGCCTTAGAAAATTTCCTTGTAAAGAAGGAGGAATCTATCTTTTGCTAGGTACAGTCGAAGTGGATTATTACTTCCCTACTATTACTATAATAAAGATGGCTAAAATGCCACTTATTCCTGATCCTCGATATTCAATGGATAAAGACAAATCTCAGGAAATTCAAAGAAGTCTTCGGGAGGATGTGAGTATGACTCATCGTAGTCCATATCCTCAGCAACATGAAATTGGTTTACCCAGAGGCAAGATGAGTTAACTATTTTCAAAAAAGGAATGGAGAACTAATTCTCTCCAAATTTAGCAGTAATGTCATTGTAATACTATTTCCAAATATAATCAACTCAATCTTGCCACTTAATTACCAAACTGGAATTTAGTAACTCCCTCTATAAAACTATCATCAGCATAATCATAAACAAAAGTGACACTATATCTTGCCCTTGTCAAAGCTACATATAATTTTGCCCTGTCTAAAGCATCCTTCTTTGTAATTTTACCGGTCACCTTTTCTTTGGTATTTTTTTTATCAATCTTGTTCTTAAATATTGAATAATAGGTTTTGTAGGATAAATTAAAACTCTATTAAATCCTAATCCTTTGCAATTACCAAAATTCCATTCCGGTGGAATTGCCAACTGATGCCTCAATATAACTGGCTTATAAAGTGATTGATATTTTTCGACATGATCACTTTTTATAATAAAAATCCATGAATGCTCATCAACATAGCTTCTACATTCTACACACTGACAAGGATAACTTTTTTCCAATTCCGGGAAAAGTTTAGATGAAAAATTACAAATTTCTACGTTGTTTCTATGATAAAAACGAAGTGATGTTTCATCAATTTTACAATATTTACTACAGTTATCTATGATAAATTGCTTGATATTACCATCCTTATATTTACTATTTTTCCGTTCGTTATGCGTCAGATACGTTACTTGCCTTGGATCACCCACTAAAATTGATTTTATATTACTTTTAAAAATCAATTTGAGAAATTACTAAAATAATTGACCAATACGATAAAGACTCTAAATTTTAATATCTAATTTATGAATTATTAATGTATCATATTCCGAAGTGTATGAAAAGGACCCTATGCTTGGTATTCCCCATTTCGTAGAGATAAAGGTTTAGATAATTGTTCTAAATTTTAGGTGTTCAATTTAAACTGAAGCTACATAGCCAATACAACTGATATTTCTAGAATAGGTTAAGAAAATCTGTCTACTTTTTTATAGGAATTCCAAAAATAGATATAAAATTCAAAATTGATTAGATTTCACTATTGATTTCAGAAATAGCAGGAAGTCTGTCCACTGCTATTTTACCATTTAAATTCAATGGGAAATTTTTAATAAAAATAAACTCAAATTTTATATAAACAGCAGATAACAGATCATTTAATAATAGTAAAAGTTCTTTCTTCAGCTGATCAGTTTTATCCTGGTTTATTAAATAAGTCTCATCGACAGGAACGATGTAAATATTGAGTACATGGGTATCATTTGCCTTTTTTTGAATAGTTACAAATGATGAAAGGACCTCGTTATGAATAGCAATATTATTTTCTATGTCGGTCAATAAAATGATACCCTCTCCTACTACAAGCTTCCTTTCCAAACGTCCCAGACATTCCAATTCCCCCCGGCTGTTCCAACGTCCTAAATCTCCGGATTTATACATCCGTTTTCTTTCAAAAAAGGCATCGGGAACAAATCTTTCGATATTCATATTCGGGTTGTCCATATACTCCTTTGCAAGGCCATTTCCTGCAATATAAATTTCTCCAACCTCATCTCCATCAACCGGAATTAACAAACTGCTTAACAAATATATGTGTGAATTACTAATAGGTTTACCGACAGGGATCAATCCTGTCATATTATTATTTTTATCAAATTCATAGATCATACAGCCTACAGTAGCTTCGGTAGGACCATACTCATTATATATTTTTATTTTTTCACCAAATAACTGAATAATTTTATGGCATAATTTTGCGCTTAAATCCTCTCCTCCTACAATAAAAGCTCTTACACTGCTATTAAAATGCTGCTGTTGAGAAACCGCAGATGTTGCAACGGAAAGTAATTGTGAGGGAGTTAATTTGATGATATCTACTTTATTTTCTTTAATAGCCTGCAAAACGGGTGTTTCTTCTTCATCACCTGTATATACAACAATTGATCCGCCACTCACTAACGGAACAAAAAGAGAAGTGATAGTAAGATCGAAAGAAACAGAGGTTATCAGGGGAAAAGTACAGGCAACCCCGTTGCAATATTTATTCATGGCCCAAAAGCAGTAATTGACCAATGATCTGTGAGATATGGCAACACGTTTTGGTCTGCCTGAAGTTCCCGAAGTATACATAACGTATGCCGTACTTTCTACATTGATCTGATCTTTTATTTCCCCACTTTTGTTCTTCCCATTTGTCAGTAACGATACATCAACAAGACAAACAAGGACTCTGCGATTAAAAGAGTAATTCACATATACTGCATTACTCGTAAGAATCAAACCGGGATTGCTATCTGAAACCATATAATGAACGTGGGAAACTGCTGATCTTATGTCAATGGGGATATAATAGTGTCCTGATCTTTGTACGGCCAGCATAGCTGCCAGTAGTTGAAATCCCGGCTCCAATAAAATAACAATAGCGGTCCCTTTCTCAAGTTGGTAATCTCGCAGCACCTCTGTTAGTCGATCGACCTCTGCCCCTAATTCTAAATAGGTATATTGTTTATCTTTTTCTACAATTGCAATATTCTGTGGAACAGATTTTACCTGCTCAAAAAACAGATCTGATAAAGTATATTGATCAGGAAAATCACTAAATGTGTTATTATAATTACTAAGATCTTTTTTTACAGATATCAAATTAATATTTGGGGCTATTTCTTGTTGCTTCATATATTAAAATCATTATTATTTGGTAAAACCTAAAAACAGACAAAGTATAAGGACAGTATTTTCAGGTAAATGTATTAACCTTGTTTTTGTTGTAAACATATATGATAAAACCTATGGAAACTATAGTTCCCAATACGGAAGGTAAAAACTGACTGAAGGGGTGATATTGTGGAAGAACCGTCCCTGTAAATGCTGACAATATACCACTAAAAGCACTTGTCATTTTTAGTATGTGTTCATATATCCACAAATTCCCATATCTGTCTGCTGGAATCAGATAACGAATAAAATCATAGGCAACCATTAATAATAAGTAGCCCACGGTACTATAGATGATTGCTGGAGACCAGATAAAACCAATTGATTTTAGATAATACATAAAATAGCCCATGGTTATTAATGTAGCCAGAGCAACCATAATATCCAGCAGATATGGCTTATTTGATTTAGATTTTAATACCCGATAACCGGAAAAACCCAGATATGCGCTTAACATAGTAATAACCAAAAGAAATATATTTCTTCCAAACACAAAAACCCCAACCAGCCCGGTAAGGACAACAACGGCAAGAAAAGAAAGAAAAATAAGCCCGGCCTTACGATGATTTTTTTTTCCTTTTTTTGTTAAAATAGAAACTAATCCTGCTATAAGAGCTATCGATCCTGCAAAAACATGTATAATAACATTCGCCTGATGTAAAAATGAGTAATCTTTCATTGTCAAAATGCTAATTAAATAATAAAAGCTATAACTACTAAAAATAATCAAATGATTTTAATGCTTCTGTAATATACCGTGGATCCGTAAAATTTTCAAGGGCTTTAATACCCTGCAATAGTTCATCAGAAGTGTTATGGCTCATAATAATGCTACTTCTGATAGGTAGAATCGGCATCCAAGTAATCGGTTTAATATAACTTATATGTGGATTCTTCTGAAGTTCTTCTAAAAGATCTCCTTCCGGAAGAATGTTCAGTGGAAATTGAATCGCATATTTATGCTCCTTTATAACCAAATCTTTCCGGATAGCATTATTGATACAGATATGAGTAAGTTCTTTATATACATCTACTCCTCCGGCGGCATTGCATAATCTTGTTACTCCTGATATTCTTGGATTGATCTCCATAATAAGAGGCTCTCCGTTAATAATCAGAAATTCAAATTCAGCGGCTCCCTTTAGCTGAAGCTGCATAACTACCTCATACACAATATTAATTATTTTACTTTCAATGGCGGATCCCGATTTGTAAGGTGAAATTCTAGGTCTATATGCAGGATGTTCAATGATGTTTAATCTTGTTTCTCCTTTGTATACCAATGGTTGAAAAAACATTTCATCATTCCAGGCAATTACTTCCACGCTAATTTCTGAACCGGAAAGAAAGGGTTCGGCAAACAATCCTTTTTTAATATTTTTAGTGACATATTTAACCAGTTCCTCTTCGGTATTTATTATTCTCACGCCCATGCCTGTGTAGCTTTTGCGCTCTTTAATAATTATTGGAAAGCTATATTCTTTTACAATATCATTAATATCTTCAAGATTATTAATGGATTTACCTGGCGTAACGGGAATATTAAAATGACTGAGAATAAATTTTGTTAACCATTTATCAAATGTACTTTCCATTGTAGCAGGTGAATTAGCTACAATATTGACAAGAATTTTGTGATTGATAATATAATCTTTTACTAAGCTATCCCTAACTCCTTCCGGTTCTAAAAGAGATATAGGTAAGATTCCGCTGACATTTTCTTCTAACGCAATCTTAATGATCTCAAAATAAGATAAATTGTTTACTGACCGAATATCAAATTCTTCATTTAGGTTTTCAAGAGGGAGCCAGTCTGTATAATTATGTGTCTTCACAAAAATAGGATGCCATCCCAACAGCTCACACTCATTTTTTATTTCAGAAATTCCATCTGTTTCAATTATAAGTAGTTTTTTCATGTCTATTTAATTTTTAAGATTGAGCTTCCCATTTAAAAGTTTTTATAGAAATAATACTGAAAACAATAATTAATGTAAAAATGATAACATAATTTGAGCTGTTACCACTAAAAGTAGCATTGTAATTAACTGCATTACGCATGGCATTTGTAAAATAAGTAAGCGGATGGAAAACTGATATATACTGCAATATTTTAGGTAATGTTTCAATAGGTATGAATACCCCGCATAAAAAAGAGGCCGGAAAATTTAAAAACCTGATAATATTATTTCCGGAGTCTACACTGGGAACAATATTGGCAATTGTAATCCCCAGCAATATAAATAAAAACCCACAACTCACTATTAATAAACTAATTTGAAAATAGTTACCCGTGAATACATAGCCAAAAACTAACCAGGCGATAAAAATATATAAAATGGCCTGCAACAATAATAATATAAAATAGCTGGTGATAAAGCCAATCAGAAATTCATACTTTTTAAGGGGGGTAATCTTCAGGCGTTTTAAAACATCAGACTTTCGGAAATACAGTAGAGACATTGCTCCAGTAAATGATAAGCCCATCACAGAAAAAACAAGCACCCCTGGAAAAATAGACTTAAAATAGTTTATGTTTTTGGATTTTACAGTTTGTGTTTTCAGGCTAATTTGTGAAATAATTTTTTTGGAAGTATTATTTGTATTAAGTATAGCGATCTTAATACCCGGTTCAATCATTTTTACCCACATCATGTTTTCTGAACTCCCATATATTTGTAATTGTTTATGTTTAGATATGGTGTCAGTTACAGAATCTTTCAGAGCTTCAAAAGGCTGATTAATTTTTATTCCTGCAATGATTTCACCCTTTTCAACAGCCTTAAAAAGAGCAGTTGTATCATTAAACTTTTTAACTTTTATAGCAAGATCATTATCAAGAGTTTTTATAAACTGATTTGAAAAGTTGGACTTTAAATTATCATAAACACCTATTGTACTAACATCAAAACGGTTACTAACATAAAAGCCAAGCATAACCATTAAGAAGGCATTAAAGAAAAAACTGAAGAAAAGATTGAGTTTATCTCTGAGAAAAATAACAATAAATATTCTGGATACTACGATAATATTTCTCATAAGATTTCATTTTTTTTATTCACCATAGATGCTGTATACATCATAAAAACATCTTCCAGATTTGAAGACCTCACACTGACATCACTTATGCTCTTATGATTAAGCTTAGTCCACTCAAAAAATTCATTTAGAGTCTTTCCTATGTCATAGGTGTAAATAAATATTTTTTCTTCTGTATATTTTACTTTAAATCTGTTACACAGTTCCTCTAAATCTGTCTGGCTAAGCATTTCAATTCCGCTCACTAAGATTGTTTTCTCATTTTCAAGCTTTTTTATCAGATTGTATGGCGTATCATAAGCCACAATTTTCTTGTTGCCAAGAATTAATATCCTGTCACAGATTTCCTGTGCTTCATCCAAATAATGAGTAGTAACCAAAATCGTAACCCCTAGCTTTTTCAAATCGTTAATTATTGTCCATAACTCTCTTCTTGCAATGGGGTCCAATCCTGTAGTAGGTTCATCCAAAAAAAGAATCTTGGGATCATTGAGTATTGCAAGACACAAATTAAATCTCTGGTATTGTCCTCCTGATAAATGTTTTACTTTTTTGTGTATCGCATCAGCAAGACTCACCCTTTCCAAGAGTGCGGAATTATTAGTTTTGACATTATAGAGGGTTTTAAAAAGGGTAAGGGTTTCATCTAATGTTATACTACCTATAAGACTTGTCCTCTGTAATTGAATTCCGATTTCCTGCTGAACGCTTTTATAATGTTTATCTATTGATTTGCCCAGTACATTGATTGAGCCGATTTCTATTTTTCTCAACCCTTCAATACTTTCAATTAGGGTACTTTTACCAGCTCCATTAATCCCGGCAAGACCTACTACTTCGCCTTTGTATATGTTAAATGAAATATCATCCAGAATTTGGATGCCATTGTAACTCTTACTTAGGTTTGTAACTTGTATAACAATAGGTTTTTCCATTTAATTACTTATTAGTTCTTTTTCTAAAACATTAATCGCTAATTTTTCTTTCTCATTGATCTCATCCAGCAATTGGTAAAAATAAGATTTCTCTTTCCATATTTCATGGGTTCCCGGATCTTTAATCAGTATGTTCAGACACTTTTGAAACTCTATCCATAATCTACCCAGATCGTAATAGATTTGTGATGATTGATAAAAACCATTACGCTCCATTCTTTCAGACGCTTCATTTAGAAAAATAGAATACTGTGTTCTGAATGCCCCTTTGGTAGCATGGCCATTGGTTACTCCCATCATAAACAGTCTTGCATTATCTATTATTTCAGTATCAGTGAATATCTCTCTCCAGTTCTTTACATTACCTGTAAATCTGTCAATTGCTTGAAATCCAGACTTGTGAGCAAGATGTTTTTCTGAATACTTATACACACTGATGACTTTACGGATCGCAAGCTTGACGGACATATGGTACGGAAATATAGTCTCCGGAAAATAAAACTCCATATGCTTGTTTGCCGGCAAAGTAGGCCCAGAGCATCTGGCTTTTACAAAATCATCTATTTTCATGCTTACAGGGTTAAACTGCGGACTGTCATAAAGGAATATCTGACCACTCGACAAATCATAACCATATACTACCATCATATGTGATGGAATATACTTAATGAATTCCTTCGAGGTACGTTTCATTAACCCTTCACAATACAAAGGATCCATCATTACCGGAACAGGCATATTGCTGTCAATCAATTCGAATACTCTGTGCAGTGATTTCTCCTGATCCGAAAACTCAAATTCTTCACCATATGTACCTGTATTTGACAATAGAGAATAGAAAAGCTGTGAAGAAATAAATTCAATTCTGTAGTTCTTTTCAAAGGGGTTGTAGCCATAGGCAAATTGAAGCCCTGATCCAAGACCTATAATCTGTTCAGGACCAAAATTCAATCCATTATGTCTATACATTCCGCTTAATGCAGTTACTATACAGGACCCGCCTGGCTTATGCTTATAATCGTTTATTATTACTGGGGTATGTTCCATTTATACCATTGTATTAAAATTGTCAATACTTTCACTTTCGACTTCAATAAGCGCTTCATAACATTGTAAAAGCATCTCTCCTGAAAGTGAATCATCATTTATGATTTTAAAAAATAATTTCCAAACCTCTATTCCTTTTAATAAACTTTCTTTTATAGCCCGGATATAATCCCATTCATCCATAAAATTTAATTTATCAAGAGCTTTAGTATAATCCTGCTTAAGTTTAATTATTCCTTCTTTATTTCGCCATAAGTACTGATGTTGTACAGGTAATTCATATCCTTCAATCTTTTTTTCTATACCATTTTTTAAAAACTCCAATACAGTATTTCCGGTAAGTAATGATTTATTATTTGACCTTAAATTTAAATTTTGTTTATCAAGGGCTGATTTGATTTTTATTTTGATAAGCTCTTCTGAAAAGGTATTTTTTGAGGGAATGATCCTAAACAAATCCGTATTTATATTACCGGTTTCACTGTACCAATGATCCATAAAATGTCTTTTCGGAATCGTTATTTGATTTTCTTCTGAGAAAACCAGAGATATCTTTATACTATCGGTCTCGTTATCATCATTTGAAATTTTATCAATTATGGCTAATACAGGCTGATGAGCCACTTCATACAGGTCATTAACTGCGCTATTATTTGTATTTGATAAAATGCTCTCAGCGACTTTAACTAAGGTCTTTTTTCGATTGCCATGCCTGTACTTAAGATAGTCGAAACTATCTTTAGAATTGGCTCTGCTTGGTATAAATAAAAAATTGGTATTAACAGAGAAATTCTCAAGATACAAAGGGTTCAAATACGAAATTTCGTTCCTTTTAATGGGAAAATAATTCTGTTTTTCCGAAATATTCAAGCCTAACCACAAAGGGCTGCAAAGTATCAGACAAATGTCTGCATCCATCTCTACAGAATAATCCTTTAAAACTGTTGAGATACAATATCCTATATCATTTTGACTGTTGTACATGATCAGATTTTATAAAATATTGGGGATATACTTTTTCTGCCTGTTTAATTTTGGAAAGATAAAAATTAGGCATCAACAGTTTTAGTTTTAGTTCTTTGTTTGCAATCAGAAGGGAAATTTTTGCTGTAGCAAAAATTTTCGATGGGTTTTTCCTGCAACTGATCGTATTGTGCATTGTAAATAAAGCAAATTGATTGTATTCCATTACTGTGCTGACGATAAGCTCATCATCCCATTTTACATTGTTTTTATACAAAAACACTAGCTTATGGATAGGATTATACAGATCAATTTCAAATAATTGCTTACGGGAGATCTCCAATACCTGCTCTACAAAATTAAAATTAGCCTCCTCAACCCAAGGTATAAATCTGGAATGATGAACAATTAAAAGAGAATCTATTTCACAAAATCTAGGTTTAATTAAAATTTCGTTCAATTCAAGTGTTTTAGAGATAATCATAACTAATTTTTAAATTTTATCCAGTTATTTAAATGATTAAACTGAGTGGTTTCTGCAGTAATGATAGCGGTTGAATGCGCCTCTGCCAATGACTCGAGCAGATCAAATTCATCCGACATAAGGCTTTTGATTGTTTCCGGAGATGAAATAGTATTAATAAAGCTTGTCCATAATTTGGAAGTTTCTTTAAACTCTCTTGCGATGGACTTCAATGTATTATCATCCATTATCTCTGCAACTTCTGCCAGAAATGAGCTGTACAATCTTCGTCCAAATCCACCACCACTTAAGTTCATTTCTAGAATTTTTATATAGAAGATGCTATTTACGGCGCAATTTTTATCAACATTGTATTTCCATGTTTTAATATCTTCAAAAAAGTCATGCAATGCCAGTACACCATTATGATAGTATTTTCCTTCTGTAAAAAAATTGTTGGTTACCTTTTCAATTAGAAATAGTAATGCATTTTTATTTTTATGAGGTTCAAATTTTGGAGGATGAATCATATAATACTTCCCATTACAAGCTTGACCGGAATGATGTAGCTTTCTATTGTATATCGTATCATAAAACCATAAATTGATAAATGTCTCTACATCATATTCTAATGGTTGGGAATAATCTGTTTCAAAAAATGTAATCTTGTCGTCTTTTAACTCGGTTATCGTTACAAAATGAAACCCTGTGTAACTGGAATTCAAAACAAAATCCTCCAAATTATTTCCCTTACTTATGTGGTTGAGCAAAGGACGATTGATTGCAGCATTAATTAATATATTTTTATCAAGGTTTTTTTTTAACAAAGTCAATACATCTGATCTATTAAAAGAGCAGTATCCATAAATAAAATAACTATCAAAAACAGATGATAGCCCTTCCAGGGTTTGGTCTGTGATTCCTAAAATAGTATAATAAGGAATTCTGTTTCCTTCAGGTTTAGAATAAATAAGAGATAAGCACCCTGAAAGTCCGAGCATCATACTATTTGATAAATTATAACCATAGTAAGCCAGGTTATTCCTAAATGTTGCCATTCTGCAATCAAACCCAGGCAAATAGTTTCGTTTATATAATTCTGTTAAAGTCATGATTCTTGTTTTAAAAATTGATATCTACCCGAGTAATCTTTCATACTCATTGAAAATGATGGAATGTTCACTTTTCCGATTCCATATAAATCACAGCACATATCATTAAAATCAGACAAAGAGAGTTTACCATTAGTAAAATTTAAATAACCATATAACTCTTTAGGCTTTTGATATTTTTTTATAAAATAGACCGCATTCTTCATCATCGTATCATTTATAGCTTTTAAGTCTCTTTGATGATCCAAATGATACAGTAGACAACGACTGTTATAAGTGGCTTTTGCCCCCTTAAGAAAGAGCCGGTAACAAAGATCTGCATCTTCAGGCCCCCACCCTTTTATATTATCATCGAACTTGCCGCAGATCTCAAAATAGTGCTTAGGGATGCATAAATTTCCTCCTGTCACTACCGCCCACCATATAGCGGTTGTAAAATCATTATGCCTATCCTGGTAAAAGAACAGTTGTTTTGCAGCTTCAAAAAAGATATGATAGTTTTGCTTTTCTTCTAGCTTATCATAATCAATGTCTTCTTTGTTTAAGAGCTTATCAACAATTTCAGGTGAATATTCTTTGTCAATGTTTGTCAGGTTTCCAATATGAACATGGTCAGGATACTGCTGAACTGCAGCTTCGAGATTGCTAAAATAATCAGGATGGAATATAACATCATCATCACAAAAAATTACATAACGACCAAGGCTCTGCAATATTCCAAAATTTCTGGCGTTGGACAAACCGGAATTTTCAATATAAAATACCCGAATCGGATATTGTATAGAAAGTACCTTGATCACTTCTAATGTATCATCTGTTGAGCCATCAACTACAACAACAACTTCGAAGGAATATTCATTATTCTCTTTAACTAACCTATTTATATTAGTTAACACAGCAGCTAATAAGTATGATTTATTGAAGCTGCATATAATAACACTAAACATGGTTTCCAACATTTAATTTTCTTTATAATTAAACAGTCTGTAGCCTTCTGCTATAGTAAATTTAGGGTCGCTTTCATGAGACCGGACATTCATAAGATCTTTACCTCTGGATACCCCTATAAATTCAATAATCTTTTCGTAATCAACTGATGAGAGTTGAGATTTATAACATTGAATCCCTGTTATTTTTTTAGTATATGCAGTATCAGTAATTTCTAGAAAAGAATTCATCATAACCGGTCCCCAGATTTCATAAACAACTGTTGCCTCAAGTTGCTGAAAACTCCTATTGTTCAGCCCTTCCGATATGACCTCCTCCGCAAGTTTCCCAATAATCTGATGATCCGGATGCATTTCTGCCTTATTTGGAATAAAAATAGAATCTGGCTGATATTTTAATATCAATTCAACCAACTCCAGACAAAAGCACTTCTGCAAATGACCATCACGTCTAAGCATAAGCTCCGGAAAATTGAAATAAATCAATTCATCATACCCCAAAACAGACTGAGCTTCATAGCTTTCCTCAACTCTCTGTTGGGGTACATAATCATAAGATTTGGCGATAGATCTGCTGCTTTCTTGGGTAACAATCAGGACTGTTATATGAGCTCCTTTTCTAGCAAAATGTTCAATTGCAGCACCACATCCAATAACTTCATCATCAGCGTGGGGTGCTATTATCAATATTTTTTGATATTCTGCTGATGTAATATCAATCAAACTCTGAGAAAAATTATCCGGATATATTTTAGACAGCTTTTCAATTAATAATTTTGTTCTAAATGCTTTTGTATCCATAACAATTGGGCGAATTATTTTCTAAAAATAAATGACGCCCCGTTTCCTCCAAAGCCAAATGAATTGTTCATGACAACATTAAGCTCCTGACTTTTTGTTGCAGTCACCACCTGATAATCAAACTCTGCAATAGGGGTTTCAAAATTTAAACTCGGGGGGAGAAAATTATGATGTAACGAAAGGATACAGATTACTGCTTCAATACAGCCTGCAGCACCCAGCGTATGTCCAATCATTGATTTTGATGAGCTTATTGGTATATGTTTTAGTCTTTCTCCAAAAACACGTTCAACTGCTTTTAATTCAGCCTGATCATTATGTTTGGTTCCTGTTCCATGCATGTTGATGTACTGAATTTCGTCGGAGCTAAGATCTGCCTCATTCAAGGCAATCTTCATAGCCAATACTCCTCCCTCTCCTTCCGGGTGGGGCTGGGTTGCGTGATAGGCATCATTGCTTAATCCATAACCAGCTATTTCTGCATATATTTTCGCACTACGCGCTTTAGCATGTGACTCACTTTCAATAATGATACACCCAGATCCTTCACCAATCAACAACCCTTCTCTATTTTTATCCAGTGGCTTCGGCTGACCTAGAGACATTGCTCTTAAAGTATGGAATCCCATATAGGTTAATTCAGACAGTGGATCAACAGCGCTTACAATAACAACATCAGCTAATCCGTTTCTGATGGTATCTACTGCTATTGCCATAGCATTCCCACTCGCACTGCATGCGGTTATAGAAGATGATAATACTCCGGATATATCGTATTCCATAGCTATTTCTGTAGCAAGCAGTGTCCCGGGGATATTATTGATTGATTCCAGGTAGTCAATCTTCATATGTTCATTTAATGAAGATTGATATTTCTCATTTTTTTCCTGATAATGGCGTTCAAATAAACATGTTACAAAACCTCCGTATCCTGTGAGAGAGGTTCCAACTGAAATGGATATTCTGGAGCGGTCTACTTCTGTATCAAATATACCGGAATCTTCAATTGCCTGGTATACGGAAGGCTTCAGGATAAGCGAAGAACGAAGGCCGGTGAGAGAGTTAATATTTTCAATATCCTTTATTACTCCAGCGTTTGTATTTCTATATCCCTCAGTATGAAATTCATCAACATAATCAAATCCAAGTTTTGATTCTGCCAGTGATTCAACCAGTTCATCAATGTTTTTGCCGATCGAGCAGTAAACGCCCAAACCGGATATTACAATTTTCTCTTTCATTTCAAATGTATTTTATTCACTTTTTTTTAAATAAATAGTATTCAGAGTTTTTCCCCAATTGGGATTTAAAGAATTTAAATTCTGGGATTTATTATAGATAGATTCTGCTTTCTGAAAAAAAGGTTTTGCTTTTGCAGCTCCTCCTCCAAGGAACCCTGGTTTATGAAACAACTGTATTCCCTGAAGTAAATTGATGCGGGGGTTGTTGGGATAGGATTTTAGCAGTCCTTCAATTTCAGTGCTATTTGTCCCAAAGTCGTTCAGTCGTGTCATAGGTGAGACAAAAAATGTTGACTGGTGAATATAAGCTTGCAGAATAGCAAGTTCCTCTTTGTTTCCGGACTGGGCTTTAGATTTATTAAAATAATTTTGAGCCATTTCAAGGGCTTTATCTTTATTATCAGTTTCCTTCTCAAAATGTGCTAATACTGTATAGATATAGCTTAGATAGTACTTAGGAAGCCAATTGTCTTTTTCCACTCTGGAAATAGCATCAAACTTATTAGCAAGTGCTTTATAAGTAGAAAGATCATTAGCCTTATATAATGTATCCAGTGCTGTTGTCATTTCTTTCTCATATCTGGTTTGAGCTTTAAAGCCAAATGAGACGAAGAGAAAAACCAATACAAATAAGAAAGTTCTTTTTTTCATGGGATAAAAATTTATAAATTTATGAATAGAGCTAAGAGATAGAATATGTTTGCCTGCGGCACAATGGGAATTAAATCATACTTTTTTGTCGCCGAATTAAATGCATTATTGTATCCAAAAATATTGTGGCTTCCAAAAATATTACCTACCGAAGCATAAAGTGTAACGGGAATTTTTGTGATACCCGATAAGTCATATGAATAGTTGACACTTAAATTATGATAGGGTTTAGTTTTGTCAGACAGAAAAAGATCTGCGGGTTTGTTAGGATCATAATAAGGTCGCCCGCTTGCATAGGTATATGACATACCTATAAAACTTTTTATAGACGAAATCCATTGTTTATAAACAAAACTAAAATTGTGTTTTGAAAAAAATATAGGTGTCGAATACAGCAAATAATCACGATATAGTTTTTTGGTATCTAGATAGGAATAGCTAACCCAAAAATCTCCATTTTTAATAGATTCGTTGTCGCGATAAAAAAAATCAAGCCCTTTTGCATAGCCATATCCGTTATTATCATAGTTAGAAGTGTCGGGAAAATTTTCAACCCTATAAGTAATCAGATTTTTATATTCTTTATAGAAAGCTTCCAGCCTTAAAAGCCTGCCTTTATTCTTGTATTGATAATTTAAAATAAAATGTGAAGCTTTTTCAGGAGTAAGTTTATCAGTAAATTTAAGATATTGAAATTGAGGGTTTTGATAAAATATTCCGTAAGCCGCAGAAAGCAGGCTATATTCTGATAAGCGATAAGCAACAGAAGCTCTGGGCATTAGTCTAAAATCTTCTCCAAGTCTCGTATTTTCTGCTCTCAGTCCTAATTTAAAAGCTATTTTTGGAGAAACATTATATTCTGTTTCAGTAAAAAAGGCAGTCTGCAAATCATTAAATTTTAAATTTTGTTGCGATTCATCAATTTTAATACGTTCAGTAAAGCTTTTTACAAAAAAATCGCCACCATAGCTTAGTTTCACTTTTTCTGAAATAGTATGAGCCAGTGTCACTTTAATCTGTCCTGAAAAAAGCTCGTCTTTAATGGTCAAACTGTCTAGTCTCAGGTCATTTTTATCCATCCCAAATCCTATTCCCGTGTTCAGTATCGTATTTTCGTTCAAACGAGTTCGGAATGAATTTTTAATAAAAATATTTTTATTATTAAGGGATAATAATACGTTTGGTTTATTGTACCCATAATAAGGATAATATAAAGATGACCGATCATCATTGTAAGAAATCAGTGTTTTACTCACTCCGCTATTTCCTGTATTGTTAATTATATTCAATGAGCCTGTAATTGTTTTTGGAGCTTTTTCCCAATCTGTAGTTTGTGGAACCAGGTTAAAGTAAGGTCCCAAATCAGTATAATCAAAGGCTGCTATATACGCCGACTTTTCCATCTTTTTTGTTCCTGCTACTCCAAGACCAATGGAATACAGATTGATATTAAGTTTATCATTTGCAGGTGCAGCATCCGTCTTTAATAAAACCACTGATGAAAGAGCCTGTCCGTATTCAGCCGAGTATCCTCCTGTACTGAAAAGCGTTCCGGAAAATAATAAAGGAGAAAACCTGCCTTTTGTGGGAATTCCTCCAGGTCTTTGCTGATAAGGAGATTCTAACTGAAGTCCGTCAATAAATGTTCTTGCCTCATAATCATCTCCTCCACGAACAAATAATTTACCTGTTTCACCTACAGTTTGTGTTCCCGGCAAAGTAGACAAAGCTCCATAAATATCCCCTGCTGCACTTGGAGTTGTAACAATGTCCATAGGCTTCAAAGCAATAGATTTTTTTGGATCACTGGCATCAAAAGAACCGACTACAATTGAAACAGCTTCTATGGTTTTTATTTTTTCTTCTTTATATAAAACATATTTCATATCCAAGACGTCTCCGGTCAGTTCTATGGGTTCTTCTATTAATTTAAAATCATTCAATTCTATAGTAATAACCTGCTTTCCTTCAAGGCTAGTTTTAAAACTAAATGTTCCGTCAGCTAATGAGCTTGTCCCATCATAACTGTCTTTGATATATATACCAGCCGAAGAAATCGGATTACCATCCTTATCTACTACTTTCCCTGCCACGGTTATCTGTGCATGCAGAGATGCAGATATAGATATACAGAGTAAGAATATGCATGAAAATAGCCTCATTTATATTTTATTTTTTATTTTGTCCAAGGATACTTTCTGAATAACCTTTAAAAATAACTGTTTATCTTTAAAGGCAGCAGATGCCGTCAACGCACCACTTAAAATTGTACCATAAACACCAGAAGTAGTGATATCTGAACCGGTAACATAGACGTTTTCCAAAGGAGTAAAACAATTAAAATCCAGATTCATATATCGCTCCGGTGTATCAGGTATTCCGAAAATATTACCTTTATAATGTTTCGTATCACGTTTTGCAGACATTGGGGTATACAGATCCCAATTATCTATCAGTTCTGTTAACCCTGGATAAAGTTTTTCTGCTTCATTCAACAGAGATTCACCTATTTCTTGTTTTATCCTTTCATACTCCTCTTCGGGTTCCCCATTGCCTAGCCATTCCATAAATGTATCGTAATCAACTAATGTATTGATCTTCATACTATGCTTTGTGGTTCCTTCTTTTTTTAGAGAAGGAAATGATATTGAAAATTGAGAAATAAGTTCTTTGGAAAGCGTTTTTCTTCCTTTAAAATTCTGGTAATGATCATATCCAGGATATACCCAGGAAAGAGATTGATCAGCCCCTACAGATTCGGGGTTAGATTTTAATGTTGCAAATAATTTGACGAAGCTAACCCCTTGTTTTTTTAATCTATTAAGAGCATTAAGCTTTTCCGGGGCTAATTTTTCATTTAATAACTTCCCATACGTATTGTATAGTCCTATTCCCGAAATAATAATATTGGCTCCTAAAACGGTTTTTTCGTTGGTTTTTTCGTTTATAATTGTAACAGAATGAGCTGTTTTACCCTCATATTTAATTTCTTCTACCCGAGAGTTAAAAACTAATTCCCCACCATTTTTTATTATTGTGTCTACAATGGACTCAATAAGCTGAGTCGATCCAAAATTCGGATAGTAGACTCCATTTTTATGATTATTCACCAATATTGCATGCTTCAAAAATGCGCTCATTTGAGGTGGAAGCCCATAATCTGTCCAATGACTAGCAATTAAACTTTTTAATTTCTCATTAGTAAAACGATAATCCAAATATGCCTCGGTAGTCATCATTGCCTTTTTTCCGGGTTCCAGATCAAACAACTTCCTCATTCTGGACTTATCATTATTCAATGATTCCGTTGTAAAATTTCTGTACCATTTAGTAATTTGCTCTATATCTCTGTAATATTGATGAATATTTACTTCTTCTGAAGGGAATAATCGAGAAAGTTTAGAGATTTGATCAGCCTCTCCGGCAGTTACTTCATACACGAAATCCGGAAAATGGAATTTAATAAATGTATCTGGTAGCCTTCTCCAGCAACTTTTACCATCACTTATATAGGACATTAGTTTTGAAAACATGGAATCAGGTTCCAGCTCGCCTACTTGATGAATGCCAATTTCAAGTTCAACATCCTGATCAGTCACAATTGCCTGAGACAATCCACCCGCCTGCTTATTCTGCTCAACAACAAGTACTTTTAGTTTATACATCTGAGCAATAAAACTTGCACAGGTAATGGAACCCAATCCAGAACCAATAATAATTACATCATATACATTTAATTTGGTACTCATTTAAAAAACTTTGTTTGTTTCTTGATAAAAGCTGTTTAACTTTATTGCCCTGTAAAATCTATCTCAGGCAATTAAAATTAAACAACTTTATTAATTGTGAATTTCCTTTTACAGGCAGACTACAAATGCCACACAGTAATCTCCATCATGAGATATGCTCAGTTCGATATTCCGGATTTCTTTATTATCTTGAATATCCTTTACTATTCCCGATGTAATAATAAAAGGTTTACCGTAGCGATCATGTTTCACTTCAATTTCCAGTAAACGGCCAAGTCCTCTGGAAAACCCCACTCCAAAAGCCTTGAGAAGAGCCTCTTTCGCAGCAAAGATTCCCGCTATAGAATAGGTACTCTTTTTCATTGCTCTTTCGTCGGGAGTGAGAAAAAAATCCAATGCATTTCCATTCTCCCTGTCGATGAGTTTTTTAATTCTGGAAATTTTAATGATGTCTGTGCCAATTACCATTTTCTAACTCGTAGGAAATATTGATAATAACTACACTTATAGCTAAACCTGTAATTGTTTTTCAACAAAATCATTTATTGAATTGACAGAATTAAAAATAGATATATCATCATCACTAATGGTAATATCGAAGGTATTATTGATTGACACCGCAATCTCTAGGGCATCAACTGAATCCAGTCCGATCCCATTTTCTTCTTCGGGTACAAATAACATTGCATCATCCTTAATTTCTGATGCGGTAATTTTTAGGTTTAATCTACTTACAATTAAATCCTTAATAACTTGCTTTCTTTCTTGTGAGTTCATTTTTATTATATTTAAATGTTTTTTTATGATATTAACAGACCGCCATCTATAACCAAAACCTGACCAGTCATATAACTGGCTGCATCAGATAATAGAAATAAAACAACTGAAGAAACTTCTGCCGCTTCCCCAAACCTTTTAAGAGGGATTATCTCCTTATATTTTTCATCTTGTTTTGTAGCTTTTTTCAACATTCCGGAGGCAATAAATCCGGGAGCAACAGCGTTTACCCTGACATTGAAGTCAGACATTTCTTTCGCCATCACAACAGTCAATGAATTTAGAGCTCCTTTTGTGGAACTATATACCCCTTGCCCTTTTAATCCGCCCATACCGGCAGCTGAACTGACATTAACGATTGAACCATATTTTTGGTTGATCATTACTTGTGTAACATATTTGCTCACTAAAAAATTTCCGAGCAAATTGATATCAACAGCATCTTTATATTTTTCAAGAGACTGCATCGCAAGGAATCCTCTCAAAAGAATACCAGCATTATTAACCAGACAATCAATTCGTCCAAATTTTTCCACGATCGTTTTCGTCAACACTTTGACCTCATTC
This sequence comes from Chryseobacterium electrogenes, assembly GCF_053553015.1. Lineage (NCBI taxonomy): Bacteria > Pseudomonadati > Bacteroidota > Flavobacteriia > Flavobacteriales > Weeksellaceae > Chryseobacterium > Chryseobacterium electrogenes. The sequence continues at coordinate 1,344,297 of NZ_JBNPPB010000002.1, forward strand.
TCAATACGTATATCAGCTTGAATACTTAATGTATCAATACCAAAGGCTTTTATTTTTTCAACCAGATTGTCAGCTTCCTGCGAATTGGAATTATAGTGTATAATAGGTATTGCACCACATTGAGCAAGACTAATACATATATTCTGGCCCAAGCCTCCTGTAGCTTCTGTTACTAATACGACCTTATTTTTTAAATCGATAATATTTTCCATCTTTTTATAATAGGAATAGAAGGGGTTAAAGAGCAATGATGACACTAATACAGTTGCCTCCAATGTGATAACTGTTTATCATTACCCATTTTTTTGAGTCTGATGAGTCTTTGAGATCAAGCCCGATCAGATAACCGATTATTGCGGCAAAACTGCCTGAAGAACCAAAGGTTTCCCCCAAAGTTTGCTTAATATAATGAATGTGAGGTACATCTTCATTCCAAATACTCTTTATTGCAGTTTCTTCAGACAATACCTGATCGCTATCATTACGAGAGAGAGAGATAATCAATGATATCTGATCCGAACTTATTCCGCTTCTTTTTAAAGCAGATGACATAGTATTGGCAACTATATCAGGAGCCAGGTATCCGAAATTATCAAGAGAAACCTCGTTTTTCTGCAAATTTGAACTAACACCATAACCGCATACTTCAAAAAGAATATCCGCATTTCTTGATTTGGCAAAGGACTCTGACTCTATAAACAACATAGCGCTCCCTTCTGAAAGCATGCCAATCGGCGCTGATTCTTTGAGCCCTCTTTTCAAAATAGTCCTTTTCGCATAAGATTCTTCTATCTCAGGAACGAGTTCTTCAAAACCTCCTGCCAAAATAGCTTTAGCTTTACCACTTGAGATGACATCGTAGGTATAGGCTACAGGATTATGTCCCGAAAGTGTCGTATTGAATCCTCTGGCTCCCATCAATATGGTTATTGCTCCAGGTGCAGCATTACCTACCGTATAAGGAAATAATAAGGGGCTGGCAGAATTGAGCCCGAGTTCAAAACCAGAATTAATAAAATCACGTGCGCTTGCAATAGGCCCATATTCTGTTGAAAAAATACCTCCAACATCATTCACTGTAGATTCATTAATTTCTAACCGGGAATCTCTTAAACAAGCAACAGCAGCTAACATTGCTATCCTCGTCACCCGATCCATTCTTCTCTGATTTACTTTTTTGAAAGTTGACAATTCTTCTTCTAAAAAAGTATCATTAATCTTTGATGAGATTTCCTGAGGAGTTTTTTTATAACGTTCTATAAAACTTTCCACAGAGTGCCCCAAAGGAGAACATACTCCCAAAGCAGTAACAACTACTTTATTATATTTTCCGTTCATGATTCCTATTTTTTAAAATTATAAGTAATCATTCCTTTACCAACGATTCTGTTATCAACTCTGGCTTCAACGGATGTTTTCACGAATTTTCCAAAAAGACTGATTAAATGACAGGTTATAAACACAGTATCACCGGGTACGATAAAATCTATAAATTTGAATTTATCCAGCATTGCAATATACCCTCTTTGGCTATACTCTTCATGTTCGGTAATCATAATACCTCCTACCTGAGCACAGGCTTCAACCAATAATACTCCTGGAAAGATGGGTTCATCAGGAAAATGCCCAACAAGGTATGGATCAGTAAGGCTTATATTTTTTATACATACGGCCTTATCTTTGCTTACCTCAATAATTCTGTCTACGAAAAGAAAAGGATATCGCTGCGGTATCCTTTCGGCAACATTTTTATAACCAGTTTCCACGATACTTGATACATTATTCATATTATATATGTTTTTAATGAATATTTTTTTATTAAAAATACACACATTCCGAAAAATTAATATAAACCCAGTATTATTTTTTTATTAAAACGCATTAATATTGGGAAATCTGGAAAAAATGCCTCTTTTTTCAGGCTAAGTTGTCCATAAAGTCTTTTTCAGACATTTAAAAGGGAATCTTAACATTCATCGAGGACTTATTAAAAACCAAAGAAAAAATTTATAACATGGTATCTTTTCTACAAAGACCAAAAAAGCTGAAGGATTTTCCAACTATTAAACCGTTCCAAGGCTACCTCTAACAATATCCAATTCTATATTATTATCATTTTTTGGTAATGAGATACCATTGGAGATAGTCCATATTGTTTTCTGTATTTGTTATCCGCAAGCTCACGCCTACTATCATAAACTCCGATAAATGGTAAAAAATCCTCGGACATGAATGAAACATTAAATGTTAAATCCAAATGTAAATCATCATTTGTAAATCCTATATAATGTTTGTTAGCTTTTACTTTGAGAATCATACTTTCTCCTGGTTGTAGTGGATTCTTGATTTTGTACACGGCATGTCGTAATTCTTTATCATCCGACATCAATTCTAAAACATTTTTTGAAGCCGATAAAGTATCGATTTTTATAAAGTCTACCCATTATATATGGAACAGATCGATTGGTTGAGAATTATTATTAAACAATTTAATTTTCGCTTCATAATTCATCTTTCTCTTCTCTGGAAACAATTTCATTAACAAATCTACAAATTGAACTTCTGGCTGCGAGAAAGCTTCTAAAAAAAACATTAAAAATCTTCATATAAAAGAAGGCTTCGTTTTTTCATTATCAAAATGTATTTCCATGTAAATTATATTCTCATTCAAACTAAATATTCTACAGAACACTTGGTAAACTCACCTTTCAAACCTGTAAGGCAATCAAAGTAAACTAAAGCAAAACTATGACAATTACGATTGTTGAAAATGTTTAAAAGTAAATTACAGGAAGTTTAACCAATAAGAAATTTACCCGATAAAAATGAGCTTTGCAATTCCTCTTTAAGTTGACTTAATCTAACCAAATCATCGATAAAAGTGTTTTAAGTTACGCTCGTCTTGGTCCCATCACAATGCTTTGTAATTTGGCTTCATCATTCTTGTAATTTCTGACGTTCTGATAGTAGCCAGTTACGGCATTGTATGCTCCGAACAAAGTACCTTTAGTAGTGTCCATTTGTTAGGTATCGCTTAACATCGCATAAGCAAAAGCATCATCAACCACATTCTTAAACACGGTAGAAACTTCGTCTTCAGCGCCTTTATGAAGTAAATCCAATGTTTCTTTATTGGGACATAGGGCTAATTGAATTAGTTTTCTAACCTCTTGGTCTGATACTTTTACCTTAGTCCATTCATTGAAAACACTTTCTAACTTGTTGCTCAATGTGTTAGCCAATCCCATAATCTTGTGAGCATTTTCGATACGTTGTTTTGCTCCTGAAGTATGTTTGATACGCAAAACATTCGTCATATTACTTAAAGAAGCATTCAGGGTATTTTGGCATACAATTCGAATTGGTGTAAACGCAGCGGTAATACTTCCGCTACCATCGTGCGAAGTGGTAAGGAAAATGTACTTTTCCGTTATATCGTCGCCATTGCCTACACGAATATAGTCTGGTAGTTTGGCTGTGATAAAAATGCGTTCTCCATTGCCTAATGCCCCTGCAGTTTCATATAATATACCTTCGCCACCACCTACAATAGCATCAAAAAAACTAAAGGCTTCCCTATTTTGTACAATGTGATAATCTTTACCTACTACACCTAGTACGGCATTATTATCGGTGCGAATATTAGCAAAATAATTAGGTACTTCGAGTTCGCTACTGCCTATCTCTATGCCGTTAGCCGTTTCTATAATATCCGAACCTTTGGTGAAAAGTGGTGATTTTACAACTTCGTAATCTAAACCTGCGTGTCTAATAGCTTCTTCGCTAGTTGGATATTGCTCTATGATTTGTCACAAACCGTGCCATGCTTTCTGTTTAACGCTAAAAAATGAATAACGTCCTGTTCTCTTGTTGAAATTAATATTGTGTGCCATAATACTAAATTTTTAATGATTGAAAAAAAATGATTGAATAAGCATTATTAAAATGCTAGGTCATCCTCTGCCACATTTTCCCCTATTTGTTCAGGAGTTGTGTTTTCGGTTCTCTTAATACTTCCATGCAATTTGATGTTAGAGGTATGGAAATTCAATCCTGCTTTAGGCGCTCCATCATGGCCCGTCCACGCTCTTGTATTTACTCGTCCTGTGAGTTCTACCAAAGTACCTTTTGTGAGTAGTGTGGCTACCTTTAATGAAATCCAATAAGAGCAGTCGAAATAGGTAGTTTGTTCAATATGTTCGCCCTGCTTGTTTTTGTAGCTATCGTTGGTTGCTACCGAAAAATTTACGACTTGTTTGTTCTGTGACGTTGTGCGTACTTCCGCATCTTTAGTCAGTCTTCCAATGATGTTCATAACCGTTCCTGTTTTAATGGTTTTAAAATTTGTGACTTTCACATTTCTCGCATCCAGGTTCCAATCTTAATCAGCTTCGCTTCGCGTAATTTTTTCTAAAAGAAAACCGGAAAAAAGAAAGCAGACTATCACGGCGGTCAAAAGGAAAAGCCAAAAGGAAACGGAATAATTGGTGAGTACCTTTAGGGAGGAAACCGTTTATGCCGTTTCCTTTTGGCTGGGATTAAGCTAGGATAACCGCCATAATTTAGCTGCCTTTTTACTGGTTGATTTTGGAATAATTTAATTTAAACTTTGGGGAGCTAATGGATAGGCCTAGAGGACTATCAAAACAGGGATCTCAGAAAATGAAACGCTGAGATAAGGTCAGAATTCTTTTTGAGATTTCTGATTGCATCTAAGAACAAAAACGTCTTTGAGCGGAAGGATTGAATGGTGAAAAGTTGTTTTTGTTTCTAGAGCAATGACTATATTAAGACTATTTTCTAATACAATCCAGTGTTGATAATAGCATTATATGAAATCTAGTTTAAATAAATTCCAGTTTAAATGCTTAATAAATATCTCAAAGGTGAATCTTTTGGAAAGTAAAACAAGAACCAGCTATCATTAAACAAAAGGAAATCGAAAAGCAGGAAGAAATTAGAAACTACTTAAATGAAAGAAAAAATACCTTATAGAAAATAATTTCTTTATAAAGAAAGAGCAAAACTATTTTGAACGGGGTATGCAACAGTACCATAATTCAAATCCAATATTTGAGAATATAGAAGAATTCACATTACATAAAAACCATTAAAATCTTAACTTTCGCTTTGCTACAATTTCTATTGCTTCCTCATGAATTTCTAAATTTGATTTGCAATTATTGGATAGCAACCAGTGATCTATCTTTTTCCGTTCAAAAAACAGCATTTTACCGTTTGGTTTAGAATAAGGAATTTCCTGATTATGAACAAGTTGATATAAGTAGGATTTTTTTAAATCCTGTATAATCAGTTAGTTCTTCAACATTAAGAATTTCCTTATTTCCAACAAGATATTTTTCAATTCTTGCGAGTTTTTCTAAAATTAATTGGGTTTTCATAATAAAGATCTTTAAATAAAAAAAATACTTACTGATAGAAAATAAATTATCTACTAAAATGAACTGTTTAAATTAATTGTAAGTTCAGGAATAAGTTCAGATGCTTCTTTCATCTTAGTATCTACGATTTTAGCATAAATAGCGGTTGTTCTAATTTCCCGATGCCCTAGCCTTTTAGACACAGTATATATATCTGCGCCATTTTCTAATAAAAGAACGGCATTAGTATGTCTTGCACTATGAAAAGTAATATGTTTTGGAACGCCTGCACGATTGCACCAACGTATCAATTCTGTATTATAAGTCATTCCATATTTTAAACCACGAAATACTCTTTCCGTATTTTCTTTTCTATCTCCTAGTAAAGATCTCGCTTGTTTAGAAATATAAAGATATTCGACCCCCTCAGTCTTTTCTTGTCGGTAATTGACTCTACTATATTCTCCTTCATCACGAACTTCGGACCAAGTTAAATTATTAATATCTGACCATCTCAGTCCACTTAAACAAGAAAATAAAAATGCTCTTTTAAGAACATCATACTTACATTCAGCTTTCCCCAAGGATTCCAGTTCCGTAAATGTCAAATATTCTCGTTGGCTTTCGGCTTGTTCAAAAGACTTTACTTTGGTGGCGTAATTAATAGTAAGATATCCCTCATCAAAAGCACGCCGCAAGGATGCTCTGAATTTATTAAAGTACGAGTATTTTGAGTTTTGTGAAAGTGGAAGGTCGCTCTTAGTTCTTGCATCCAGCTCAAAATATTTCCTCACCCTCTTTACAAAATTTTCATCGATATCCTTAAAAATCGTTGAAGGAGAAACAATTTTCTTAAGATGTTGTAAAGTAGAGAACCAATTACCATAATTATTGGAAGAATCTTGAAGCTGTTTTTCTTCAGTTAATTCCAAGAAAAAACTTAAAAAACTTACTTTTGATTTGGTAGTGCTTTTCATATTATATCTACCTTGTATAAAGTCTGTTTTTCGAATAGCTAAGATGTCTTCAGCCAGTTTAAAGTTCTCTTTGTTTTCTTTTTTTTCAGATGAAGACATTGGAAATTCATATAAATAAATTTTAAGGTATTCGAATTCTCTTAAATGAGTACGCTTACCTTCTATGTTGGTATTTGAACCTTTATAGTATTCTATATACAAACTAATCCTTCCGTCCTTAAGTTTTTTTTGTTTTAGTGTAATTAACATAGTATAATCTTTTGAGGTGTACATTTGTACACCTTTTAGCTATCGAGGTGTACATAAGATGTACAAATATATAAATAAAAGATTAGAAACGAAAAACAAAACACAGCTAACTAACTGTAAATCAACAAATATAAAACATTAAAAACTATTAAAAAGCTAATTTATTTACCGATACAAAACTTACTAAAAATATTCCCGAGAACTTCGTCATTTGTAAATTCACCAGATATTTCACCTAATTGTTCTAGGGCATTGCGAAGTTCATAAGCGAGAAGCTCAGTCGTTATTTGGGAAGCAACTGCCTCTTCTACACTATTTACAGAACTCAAAGATTTAGTCAAAGCTTCATAATGGCGTTGGTTGGTAATTACAACATGTCCTTCTTCACTTTTCATAGATTCTACATAAGAAGACAACTCATTCTTTAGGTCCTGAATATTATGATTTTCCAGAGCAGAAATTTTAATAAAATCAAACGGATCCGACAGTTTTTTTCGGAATAAAGCTTCAATAGAATCAAAGGCAGTTGGCACAACCTCATCAATCTTTGTAAGACAAATAATAAGCTCTAAGTCATCACGAATCAAAGACTTTATCATCTCTAGATCTTCAGAAAAATCTTCCGTTGCTGCATCTACAAGATAAACCAATATCTTAGCTTGACCCACTTTTTCTCGGGCTTTTTGCACTCCAATAGCTTCTATTTCATCAGCCGTATCTCTAAGTCCAGCCGTATCAATTAATCGGAAAGCATGACCTTTAATATGCAATATTTCCTCTATTGTATCACGCGTTGTACCCGCAATATTACTTACAATAGCGCGCTCTTCTTTCAATAAAGTATTAAGCAAAGTAGATTTCCCCGCATTGGGTTTACCAATAATCGCAACAGAAGTTCCGTTTTTAATGGCATTTCCGTATTGGAAACTATCAATCAAGGATTTTAATTTAATTTCAATCTTTTTAATAAGACCTACCAAAGCAGTTCTGTCCGCAAACTCTACATCTTCCTCAGCAAAATCTAATTCTAATTCTATCAGCGATGTAAAATTCAATAAATCACCTCTCAAAATAGAAATTTCCTGAGAAATACCACCTTTCAATTGGTTAAGAGCTACTTTTCGAGACGCTTCATTTTCAGAAGCAATAAGATCAGCGATAGATTCGGCTTGAGATAGATCAATACGTCCGTTCATAAAAGCGCGCATGGTAAACTCTCCTGCTTTCGCCATTCTAGCACCATTTTTAATCAAAACCTCTAGAATTTTAGCACCGATATGCGGCGAACCATGAAACGAAATTTCCACAGAATTCTCCGTAGTAAAAGTTCTTGGCGCATGAAAAACCGAAACCATAACCTCATCAATAACCTCAGCTTCGTCTTTTATAAAACCATAATGAACAGTGTGCGTTGTCACATTATTCAAATTTTTACCGTCAAAAATCTTGCTCACCAAAGCAAAAGCTTCATTGCCCGAAACTCTAATAATCCCAATAGCGCCCATCCCATTAGCTGTCGCAAGCGCACAAATAGTATCCTGATTCATCCCGCAAATTTACAGATTTTTATTGATGTTTTTCAGGAACCGAGAACCTGCTTTCACTACTCGCTGTCCTAATCATTGCACAACCTTGCTTTTAGGACGAGCTCAGACATGCCGTTCAATCAGGGTTATGAGATTGGTTAGTATAATCAAGTTAAGCTCCACAACTTAGATTTAGTAGAAATATATAAAAATAAGAATACCAAAAGTAGATTTTTTAGTTTTTAGAAAATTGTTTTAATCAAAAGATAAATATTAAGTGTTAGGATAATAAAGCTTATAAAAACAATTAAAATTTTAAGCCAAGGTTTATTAGCGAAAGTCCCCATTTTCAATTTAGAATTGGTAAACATCACCAACGGAATCACCGCAAAACTCAACTGCATAGATAGGATAACCTGGCTGAAAACTAAGAGTTCTGCCGTACCTTTTTCTCCATACAAAATTGCTACAATCAAAGCAGGAATTACCGCAATTAATCTCGTAATTAATCGTCTCACCCAAGGCTTCAATCTAATATTAAGAAAACCTTCCATTACAATTTGACCAGCTAAAGTCCCTGTCAAAGTAGAATTTTGTCCCGAAGCCAACAAGGCAACTCCAAAGAAAATACTAGCTAATGTAGTCCCCAGAATAGGCGTTAATAATTCGTAAGCGTCATTAATATCTGCAATCTCATGATGTCCCGTAGTATGGAATGTCGCCGCGGATAATATCAAAATACTAGCATTAATAAAGAATGCTAACATTAAAGAAAATGTACTGTCAATCGTTGCAAATTTAATTGCTTCTTTTTTTCCTGCTTCAGTCCTTGGATAATCTCTTGTCTGGACAATACTACTATGGAGATACAAATTATGTGGCATAACCGTGGCGCCCAAAATACCAATAGCAATATAGAGCATAGATGGATTAAATACGATTTCTTTTGTAGGTACTAGACCTTCTAAGATAGGAAATAACTCTGGCTTGCTCACAATTAGCTCATAACCAAAACAAGCTAAAATAACAAAGATTAATCCTCCGACAATACTTTCTATAATCCTAAATCCTTTTGCTTGTAAAAATAAGATAACGAAAACATCTATTACTGTTATGACGACGCCCCAGGTTAGAGGAATCCCGAAAAGGAGATTTAGTGCAATAGCAGTCCCTATAACTTCTGCCAAGTCACAGGCTGCAATCGCAATCTCACACAGAATCCATAAAACAAAATTAACACCAGGCGAGAAATGATCTCTACAGGCTTGCGCCAAATCACGCTCTGCAACAATGCCTAACTTTAAGGATAAGTGTTGTAAAACAATCGCAAACAAGTTAGAAATTAATATAACGGATAATAATGTGTAGCCAAAACGAGCACCACCTTCTATATCGGTCGCCCAATTACCCGGATCCATATAACCTACAGCAATCATTAATCCTGGCCCTGTGAAAGCTAATAATTTTTTCCAAAACCCAGCATCTGTAGGAAATCGTATTGATGAATATACTTCTTGTAAAGAATGTTGATGCTTGTCTTTTCTCCAAGCTTTTTTATTATTTTTGAACATCAAATCTATTTGTTAGAACAATCTAACAAATCTACAATATTAAAAGTTATTAACAAAAAAAAACTGCCCGAAGGCAGTTCAATATTTTATATAAGATCTTATTTTACAAATCTAATTGCAGTTTTTCTATCAGACTCTCTTTCTTTGTCAGAAGCATCAGCAGAAACTTTTGCAAATTCTGAGCCATAACCTTTTGCTTCTTTAACTTGAGCAGAAGCTAAAGCTGCTTTTACAACATCTGCTCTATCTTGAGATAATTTTAAGTTAACAGCAGCATCACCTTTTTTATCAGTATAAGCTCCTATTTTTACGTTAGCAGCAGGAAATTCTGCTAAGATTGCTTTCAAATTATCTAATTGAACTTGTGATTCTGGTGTCAATGTCTTTTTACCAAATTCGAAATTTAAGTTATCGAAATTAAACCACTTTTCTTTAAGTTGAGCTTCAGTATCATTTTTATACTCATCAGACTTAAGGAATGTAACAATCTGATCTTCGATACCACCTTTGTAAGCATTAATTGTTTTGCCACTTGGCAATGTTACTACTAATGATTCTCTAGTGACTGTTGCATTGTTATTAACATTTGCTGTTGCACTATCAGATTTTAAATTAAGAGAATCCGTAGTACTCACTGGGATATGTTCTGCTTTTTTCTCACATTGCTTCCATAAAAACCAACCCGCAGCTAATAACAAAATTAATGGTAAAAGCCATTTCCAAATAGAACCTCCTCCATTATTGTTAGAAGACGGTGTTGGTGGTGTATAAGTATCTCCTCCTCGCGTAGTCCCAATATTAGTTTCTACTGGTGAAACAACATCCTGAACCTTAACATGCTCCGCAGAAGAATCACCAAACCAATTACCCAACCCTAAAGTCGCTAAGCTAAGACCTGCAGGTAACAATGAAGATACAACACCTTTCTGATCAGACAAAAGATTAGAAAACTGAGAATGATCCACATTATTATCGCTTACATATTTTCCTAAAGTCCCCAATGTAGAACCTGTAAGAAGATTAAGAATAGAATTAGATGACCCTTGACTAACGCCTGCAAAATTAGCAACAGCACTCGTTAAGGAATTAGTCTTATCACCAAATATCAATGATAAAATTGTAGACACAAGATTGTTATTTTGTCCGCTACCACCAAGTAGATTGTTAACAAGACCGCTAGAGACAACTTCTTTTACAGTAGCAAAAACACTAGGATTACTAGCGTTATTAGCAAGACCTCCTACTACAGCAGGTAGTAGTCCACTTATAGCTTTGGAAACTCCAGATTCGCTTTCTCCAAGTTGGCTTGCCGTTTGCGAAATTAAAGCTGGACTAATCTGATTCTTAACAAGATCAATTAAATTAAATGACATAATAGTTTATTTTTTGTGTTAATAAGTATTCAACACAACAAAAATCAGTCCAGCTTTTAATTCTTCATCAATAATTAACTAAAATATTAACGAATTTTTAATTTTTAATAAGCTTTAGCAAACAGAACCCTTTGTTTTGAAGGTTTTTTTGATAGCAATGAAATTCCTTCTTCTAACTTACTATCTAAAGGAATACAACGGATTGTTGCCTTAGTTTCTTCTTTAATACGTTCTTCTTCTTCTGGCGTACCATCCCAATGTGCAGAAATAAAACCTCCTTTTTCTGCTAAAACTTGCTTAAATTCTTCATAACTATTAACCTCCGTGATATGAGAATCACGATAATTTCTAGCTTTGTTGTAGATATCTTGCTGAATTACTTTTAATAAATCATCAATGTACTTGTCAATATTATCGATGCTAACAGATTCTTTGGTTAAATTATCTCTTCTAGCTAATTCTACAGTTTTATTCTCTAAATCTTTAGGGCCAATCGCCATTCTAACAGGTACGCCTTTCAATTCATATTCTGCAAATTTCCAACCTGGTTTGTTCTGTGTATCATTATCATATTTAACAGAAATACCTCTTGCGTGTAATTTTGCTTTAATCTCGAAAGCTACTTCGTTAATTTGATTCAACTGCTCTTCTCCTTTAAAAATAGGCACAATCACTACTTGGATTGGTGCCAAACTTGGAGGCAATACTAACCCAAGGTCATCAGAATGCGTCATGATTAACGCGCCCATCAATCTTGTAGAAGTCCCCCAAGAAGTTGCCCAAGCATATTCTTGCTTGCCTTCTTTATTAGTAAATTTCACATCAAAAGCTTTAGCAAAATTTTGACCTAAAAAGTGAGAAGTTCCTGCTTGTAATGCTTTTCCATCTTGCATTAATGCTTCTATACAATAAGTTTCGTCTGCACCTGCAAATCTTTCAGATGGCGTTTTATATCCTTGAATTACTGGTATTGCCATAAAATTCTCAGCAAAATCAGCATAGACTTGATTCATTTTTTCAGTCTCCTCTACTGCTTCATCTTTGGTAGCATGAGCCGTGTGGCCTTCTTGCCAAAGGAATTCTGCAGTTCTTAAGAAAAGTCTTGTTCTCATCTCCCAACGTACAACATTAGCCCACTGGTTAATTAAAATCGGTAAATCTCTATAGGACTGAATCCAATTTTTATAAGTACTCCATATAATCGCTTCAGACGTTGGTCGTACGATAAGTTCTTCCTCTAGTTTGGCATCTGGATCAACAATTAATTTGCTTGGATTATTAGGATCGGTTTTTAATCTATAATGCGTAACAACAGCACATTCTTTGGCAAAACCTTCTGCATTTTTTTCTTCTGCTTCAAATAAACTTTTCGGGACAAACAAGGGGAAATAAGCATTAACGTGACCTGTTTCTTTAAATTTCTTGTCCATTTCGTCACGCATTTTTTCCCAAATCGCATAGCCGTAAGGTTTTATCACCATACAACCACGTACACTGGAGTTTTCTGCTAAATCTGCTTTTATTACCAACTCGTTATACCACTTGCTGTAATCTTCCGCTCTTGATGTTAATTTTGCCATAAATATTTAATTACTTTTAACTTTCGTTACTATTTTAAATCTAAAATAAAAAGGTTAATTTTACATACCTATTTACCAATAATAATGGTATAATTTTGGTATTAAATTAATGCAAATATAATAAACTTAAATCTTCATTGAAAATGAAAAATTTTAACAATTATAAAGTAGCAGATCTTTTCAAGTCAAAAATCTTGATAATGATTTCTAGCAGTATGCTACTAACGTCTTGTATTATACAGACTGGTGGCTACTCTGAGACAGATGGTGTTTATTACGATCCTAATAGAGATAGCGTCCCACAAGGATATTCTGGTAACTATGGCAATCAAGTTGACAATTATTATAATTATACCGATGACGATATAAGTCTTATAGAAAAAACGCAACGTAACCAACAAATGAGTAATAGCCGCTATGGTAGCTATGAGTCCGACTGGGGTAATTACACAGGCACACAAACCAACTATAGCAGCTGGGGTAACTATGGAATGGGTTACGGAATGGGAATGGGCTACGGATTCGGGATGAATTACGGATGGGGATCTCCCTACTCATACTACCCATCAAGATGGGGATTCGGGATGAGCTTCGGCTGGGGATCTTCTTGGAATCCTTGGGGATGGAATTCTTTCTATGATCCTTTCTGGGGTGGCGGTTATGGTAGCTATTGGGGGAACTATTACTACCCTTCTTACTATGGTCATGGTGGATATTATGGATATAATAATTATTACAGACCTGATTACAGAAGAAGCGGTCCTAATAACTCTCGACTAAACGGGATGTTGAGAGAGAACACTTTCCGTAATCAAAATAATGCCTTTAATAATACCAATAATAGTGGATTCCGTAATAATGGTAATATGACAAATGGTAATAATGGCGGTTTCAGAAATACAGGTAATAACAATGGTGGTTTTAGAAATACAAATTCTATGAACAATAGCAATGTTAGACCAAACAATAATAATTACCCTAATAACAATGGAGGCTTCCGTAATACATCTACACCAAGAACTTATGAAAATAGCAATCCTGTAAGAAGTAATCCTATACCTCAAAACAACGGTGGTTTCCGCTCTGGTGGTAGCGGTAACTTCGGTGGTGGTTCTTCTTCTGGTGGTGGTGGCTTCCGCTCTGGTGGAGGTTCTTCTGGTGGTGGCGGTGGCTTCCGCTCTGGAGGTGGCCGATAATCTATTAGTTATTTATATTTAGTTTAAAATCATTTATATAAAATGTTAAAAAAATCATTATTGGCAGTCTGCATTCCAGCTGCCTTTTACTTGCAAGCTCAAGACATATCAGTTATCAGAAATACCATTGACGTATACGGTGGCGGAGAGATTAATGGATCTGCAAAATACAATGCTATGGCTGGATCTATGGGAGCTCTAGGCGGAGATGTATCTTCTATTAATACAAACCCTGCTGGTCTTGGTGTTAATATCCTTAGCGATGTTAATGTAGGTCTAGGTATTTTTTCTAATAAAAATGCCTCATCATTAGCTGGATCAAGCAGAGACTATAAAACCAACAAAACCTTACTTAATAATGCTTCTGCAATACTAGCATTTGATTTGAGGCAAGCTAACTCTAATTGGAAATACATCAATCTAGGTATCAATTATAATTCTCAAAAAATTGATAATACCATTGCTACACCAGGCAATCAAAACATAAAAGGTCAGATAGATCTTATAGACAGCAATAATAATCCATTGGTTGGCAACCTAACTTATATGGGACATGCTTATGAGAGATATGGGGATATTAACAAAACCAATGTAGCTGTTGGTGCTAATTATGATAACAAGATTTTTATAGGTGCTGGACTTAATTTCCATGATGCTTACATAGAACAATATGATACTGCATCATTAAAGTTAGAGGCTGGAGGTATTACCAATACTAATAATTACAGTAAGCAGTATACTCCTTTTTCGGAAAATGCATCTGGTTTTTCTGCCAATATTGGTATAATTGGTAAAATCAGTAAAGAAATAAGATTAGGAGCATCCATAGAAACTCCGACTTGGTGGAGAATGGATCGTGTCTTTACAGAATACTACCATAACAAAGATAATAATATCGCCAGCGACACCTATACAGAAGACAGAAAATTGCGTACGCCTACAAAAGCGACTCTAAGTGCTGCTTTTGTACCAAGTAAAAGCTTTGCGATTAACGTAGATTATATCCAAGGATTATCAAAACCAAAATATACTGTATATGGCGATGCAGAAACTGAGCTAAATTCTCTCTTCAAGGATGTTTATAAAAATACTTCAGAAGTAAGAGTTGGTGCAGAATATAGATTAGAAGGATTAAGACTACGTGGAGGTTATGCCTATGCAACAAGCCCTTTTGACAATATGTCTGTTCCTGCATTCTCCGATAATGGAGCGCAAAACAATGTCTCTTACAAAAATCTAATATTAGGAGCTCGTAACACTTATGGTCTGGGCGTAGGTTATGATTTCAAAGCATTTTACATCGATGCTTCTTATCAAAACATAACATCTAAATACAATAACCCTTTCTTTAAAGGTGACGAAAGTAATAATCCTAATTTCGAATCTACAGGTTATTATAATAATTTAAAGGTGATAAGTGACGCGAATATTGTATCCAATGTTAAAACTACAAAAAGCAATTTCTTTGTAACTTTAGGTTGGAAGTTCTAATATCTCTTCTCAAATTATTAACAAATAAGCTACTCCGTGGAGTAGCTTATTTTAATTTTTATTAGTTAATGACTTGTCTAGTGCTGGTTGATTTTTCTTTTCAGTAATTTTCTTCACCACATAATCAATAACGACTGGTACTAATAATGTTAGGATGGTTTTTAATAATCGTGATTTCATTTCGTTAATTTTATTTCAATAGAATTTACAATTATTAAGCCAAATTATATTACTCACTCTCAAAAGAGCTTTTATAATTCTCGTGAGCTAACTTAATACTTTTTACAATCCGTTTCTTTAACTTTCTCGGTGCCAAAACTGTTAAGAACTCTCCCATCCCAAGAATCATTCTTTCTAACTCAAAATTAAGTTGAACACAAATTTTAAATGTCGTATACTCTTGATCTTCTTTTAAAATAACCTGCGAATGATGAAAAGGCTTAGTTTTCACATAAGGTGCATGCTTGTGAGCAACCTTAAAAATAACATTTTGCGGTCGTTGTGTTTCTGAAACCGTTGCACCAATCACTTCCCCAAAATAACGATCTGCATCAAAATCTTTATCTATATAAACACAATTTTCGTCCACTTCAATTATCTCCATTCTGTCTAAAGCGAGATTCATCATATTATTTTTATGCCAACAAATTAAGAACCAACGGTTGTTATATTCTTTCAATAATTGGGGATGAACCGTCATGTATTATGCTTCTCGAGCCTTAAAGCTTTTATACAAAATCCTCAAAACTTTCTTATTCAAAATATTGCTGTATAACACATCGATATGCTCCAAGCCTTTTAATTGCTCATTTTTATCGAGGTGAATAATGGATTTTTGATTGGTAGAATTTACAGAATCTTCCAATTTCTGTATCACGCCATTCATTTCTTTAAACATAGAAAAATCCTTAAATTGCTTCAAAATCTGAATGGCGTTATTCATCGCTTTAAGATCATTTTCGTTCACCTGAATATTATGAATGCTATAATCAGAATCGCTGTAGCGGTAATATTTCCGACCATAGACTTCGATTGGCGCCTCATAACCGAATTTTTCACTGCGCATATTCTGCAGATCCAATTGCACAGTACGTTTGCTTACAAAAGATTCTTTTCCTTCAAACTCAAATAAAGCCTCAGAACATTCGTCCATCAAATCCTCCAAAGTATATTGTTTGAATTTGTTTTTCAGACATTTGTCCAAAATTTTGTAGCGAATTAAGGCATTTTTATTGGAAGACATTTTTGAAATTTTAGATTATAAATTATAAATTTTGAATGACCTTCTAATTTCTATGATCTAATCTCTAACCTCTTTTGATTAACGCTTCTCCTTCAAACGAAATTCCGTCCCAGCCGAACTTCATGAAGTTTCGGATATTCTGATGATCGTCGCCGTTTGGATTTTGCAAAACATCAGTTCTGTAAAAATCACCGAACAAAGCTAAAGTTTCGTCTTTGGATAATTGATGAAGTTGTGCAAAGCTAAAAACCTTGCAAGAACCGTTATTTTGATTAGCTTCATTCACTGTTTCTCCGTTG
Source organism: Chryseobacterium electrogenes (assembly GCF_053553015.1). Classification (NCBI taxonomy): domain Bacteria; kingdom Pseudomonadati; phylum Bacteroidota; class Flavobacteriia; order Flavobacteriales; family Weeksellaceae; genus Chryseobacterium; species Chryseobacterium electrogenes. Next base: position 1,361,183 of record NZ_JBNPPB010000002.1, read on the forward strand.
GTGAATTTCGTTGGTGTAAAGTCGAAATTCTCATCGATATGAGCAATAACTTCTGTGAAACTGATGCTTTCTGGAGCATTTTTTAATTGGTCTAAAATCATTTGAAAATATTTTATTAAGTTTTATAATAGAAGTTTAACTTGTCATTCTGCAAGAATCTCGACACAACAGATTCCTCTGGAATGACAAGTACTTTTGATAATTTCCGATAAAAATATAAAATATTTTTTGGTACGCAAAAAGATTGCGCACTTGTGTAATTACTTTGCATCATCAAACTGACAAAATAATTAAAAACGTCCAATTGCAGCAGCCCGATTTATCTCAAATTTATTGTTCTTTTTTTGAATCGATGAATCTCATGCTTCGATTTGAGCGGAAATCCTTTTGTAAGGAACGAACAAAAGATTGGGAGCGGAAGGCGGAAAAAACTTAGATTTTCCAATAACAATCTTATTATCAAAATCTTTATCCACTTTGTCATTCCGTAGGAATCTCGACAGATTGATTATAATATTTAAGGTTACGGTTTTCCGTAATCTTTTATTATTGTATGTTAGTATATTTACAAAAAAACGAACCTCCTAGTAACTATAAAAACATTATGATAACAAGATTACAGCTTAATAATGTTGCAACTTATAAAGATTTAGTAGAAATAAGTGATTTGAAAAAAGTTAATTTCTTCTTTGGAAATAATGGCTGTGGCAAATCAACAATTGCTCGTTTGTTTTATAACTATTCTCAAAATGACATTCCATCATATCCATTCAATAATTGTTCTATTGATGGTTTTAATAAAAATAAAGAAGAAATAATTGTTTTCGATTATGACTTTGTTCAAAATAATTTCTATTCGAATACTGAATTATCTGGAATCTTTTCACTAGATGAAAAAAACGAAGAGATTGACAAAAAAATAAAAAACGAATATCAAAATTTATCTATAATTGAAAAATCAATTTCAGATAAGAATGAAGAAAAGCAAAAGCTTATAAATTTAAAAGAACAATCTTATAAAAATATATTAGAAGAATGCTGGATTTATAATAAGCAGTTTGAAAAAGACTTCAATAAAATAAATCTGGGAAAAAGAAAGGATCCATTTTATGAAAATATTTATGCAATAAATAAGACAGAATATTCTCCGAAAAATCTGAACTTTATTTCAGAAAAATATAAAAAATACTATTTAGAAGAACTTTCCAAATTGGAAACAAATATTTCCATTAATAATTTTGATACAATTCTTGATTTTGAAAAAGAGTTCAATACTGCTTTAGAAGACATCATTATAGGAAGTAATGACGTTTCAATTGCCTCAATTATTAATCAATTGAATAATAGCTCTTGGGTTCAGCAGGGAATTAATTTCTTAGACAAGGACAAAGAAGTACAAGATTGTCCCTTCTGTCAACAACAAACAATAGATAAGGATTTATTAAATCAATTTGAAAAATATTTTGATACTACTCGAGAAGAAAAAATTAAAAATCTTCAAACTTTATATTCTAATTATATTTTAAAAATCTCAGCTTTTGAAGCCAGCCTAAAACCTTTAGCAGACAAAGAATTAGTAAAGTTTGATATTTTGAAAATACAAAACAAATTATCAAAGATTTTTACTAAAAATGAAAAAGAAATCCAAACAAAAATTGACAATCCTAACGAGAAAAAAAAATTAGAAAGCCTTGAGTCGTTAAAAATCGAACTTGAAAAAATAAATGAAAAAATTAGAACTCATAATGAAGAAGTTGACAATATAAAACAGAGCCAGCAAGAATTAACGAATGAGATATGGAAATACATTTCTCATCAGGTAAAAGATAAAATCAATTCCTTTAAAGTAGCTGAAACTAAAGCGACCAAGCAACTCGAAAAATTAATTGCAGATATGAATGCTGCTAAAGATGCTAAAATTCAATCTAAAGATAAAATTCAAGATTGGCAGAGTCAAACAGTTAATACGCAAAAAGCTATTGATAACATAAATGATTTACTTTTAAAAAATAATTTTACAGGATTTAAAATTGAAAAAAAAGAAACAGAAAATAAGATTGATAAATATTATATTTTAAGAGAGAATGAAACTTCAGAAAATCACGTATTCAAAACATTAAGTGAGGGAGAAAAAAATTTCATTGCATTCCTATATTTTTATCACCTTTGCCTATGGACTAATGACACAAAAAACTCTACAAAAAAGAAAATTATTATCATTGATGACCCTGTATCAAGTATGGATAGTCAAGTTTTATTCTTTGTTTCAACTTTAATAAGGAGATTAATTACTAAAAAGGGAAAGGGAAAAGATCAACATAAGAATAATTTAAATCATCAACTAAAAAATGATAATATAGAACAAGTTTTTATTCTAACTCATAACATATTTTTTTATAAAGAGATTGCCTTATTATCAGGTAAAAGAATATGTGAATCAACTTCATACTTTAATGTGAAAAAAAATAACAATATTTCTAATATAGAAAGAATTGCAGAATCTAAAAACATAGCCTTTAATGACTATCAATTATTATGGCAAGAAATAAAAAAAGATGATTCTGAAAAAATATCAATATCACTTATGAATAATATGCGTAGGATTATAGAGAGCTATGGTAATTTCATGGGTTTAATTGACGGTGTGGATTTATGGAGTTTACGAGAAAACATACCTGAGGAGAGTTCTGAAAATTTAATTATATCAGCCTTAATTTCTGAAATGCAGGATGGAAGTCATCGTGTATCAACAAATGATGAAATTTACTTCTCTAGAATATCTAATGAATCTAAAGAACTTGCATTAAAAACCTTTAGGCTATTATTTGAAAACTTAGGAGGTAAAACTCATTATGATAAAATGATGAATTTATAGCTACCAATAGCATAGATATAAAATCCGCATTTCACCTCAATAATCCCACCCCTAGCCTCCCGCTAGGTTTTTTTATTTACACTATTTAACACAAAATATGAATTGACAATACAACATCAACACTACCCGACTTTCCTGACTATGAAAAAGCTACAAAAACATTGGTTTTAATTAGAGAAATATTATACAACCATTAGTTCAGAATTATAATCCGTAAAGCTAATTAAGTTAACAAAATCAATATTACAAATTGTTTATTAAAAATCATTATTTATATTTATAGAAGTTATTAACGTGATGTTCACTAAATTAGAAAGTTAGAGAAAAATGCTTACTTATTAAAGCGAATAGAAATTAATACTTTTCATTAATTATTTTAAAATATTTTCGTATAAAATAAAAAGTGCCACCAAGCAATATAAAAAACTAATAATCAAACAAATAAGATATTCAACATTCAATTTAATAACATTTCAGTTAATGTAATCATGACGATCAAATGACTGAACAGCGTATTTTTTCTACATTTCTTCAAACGGCTACAAGCCTATTAAGATAAAATCATTATTTTTGCAACTTTAATATATACAAGATGTTCAATAGTTTACAAGACAAGTTAGATAAAGCACTACATAATATCGCCGGACGTGGCAAGATTACAGAAATTAACGTTGCCGAAACTGTTAAAGAAATCCGACGTGCCTTGGTAGATGCCGATGTTAACTATAAAGTAGCGAAAGATCTTACCAAAAGAGTACAAGACAAAGCCATTGGCGAAAACGTTTTGACTTCTCTTACACCAGGGCAACTTATGACCAAAATCGTCCATGACGAATTGGTAGATTTAATGGGTGGTACACAAGAAGGCATTAATCTTTCTGACAAACCAACTATTATCTTAATTGCTGGACTACAAGGATCTGGTAAGACAACTTTTTCTGGTAAATTAGCTAATTATCTTAAACAAAAAAGAAGCAAAAAACCACTTTTGGTTGCTTGTGATGTTTACAGACCTGCCGCAATAGATCAGCTAAAAGTACTTGGAGGACAGACTGGTATCCCTGTATATACAGAAGACGGAAATCTTAACCCAGTTAACATTTCTGAAAATGCGATTCAATTTGCGAAACAAAACAACCACGATGTTGTTATCATAGATACTGCAGGGCGACTTGCGATAGATCAAGAAATGATGAACGAGATAAGAAACGTTCATCAAGCTGTAAAACCTACAGAAACACTTTTTGTTGTTGACTCTATGACAGGGCAAGATGCGGTAAACACTGCAAAAGCCTTTAATGATGTTCTTAACTATAATGGTGTTGTATTAACCAAGTTAGACGGTGATACACGAGGTGGAGCTGCATTAACAATTAGATCTATTGTTAATAAGCCTATCAAATTTATCTCAACGGGAGAAAAAATGGAAGCTTTAGATCTTTTCTACCCAGAAAGGATGGCAGACAGAATACTAGGGATGGGAGATGTTGTGTCTTTAGTAGAAAGAGCACAAGAACAGTTTGACGAAGAAGAAGCTAAAAAACTTCATAAAAAAATTGCCAAAAACGAATTTGGTTTTGATGATTTCTTAAAACAAATTAATCAAATCAAAAAAATGGGTAACATGAAAGACCTTATGGGTATGATCCCAGGTGTTGGCAAAGCAATTAAAGATGTGGATATTAGCGATGACGCCTTCAAACATATTGAAGCCATCATCCACAGTATGACACCAGATGAGAGAAGAAGACCATCAATCATAAATGTCCCAAGAAAACAACGTATCGCTAAAGGTGCGGGTAGAAAATTAGAAGAAGTTAATCAATTGATGAAACAATTTGAACAAATGGGAAAAATGATGAAGATGATGCAAGGACCTCAAGGTAAGCAGATGATGCAGATGATGAGCAAAATGCCTAATATGCCTGGCGCTGGTGGCAATCTTTTTGGGAAGTAAAAACCTATAACAAACAACTAATTATAAACACATTATGGAAAACACAAACGAAAATTTTAACAACCAGATACCATATAAGTCTGAAAAAAAGGTTGCTGCTGGTATTTTAGCTATTTTATTAGGAGCATTTGGCGTGCACAAATTTTACCTTGGATACACAAAAGCTGGAGTAATACAATTAATACTTACCTTCGTAACTTGCGGATTAACAAGTATTATTGGACTAATAGAAGGAATTCTTTACCTAACCAAATCTGATGAAGAATTTGACAACTTATATGTGAAGAATAAAAAAGAATGGTTTTAATTTAAATCAAAACCAATCCCCTTATAACTCTCAGATATTTTCTGAGAGTTTTTTTATTTAAAATCACAAAAAAAAGAGCCATCTTAATGATGACTCTTCAATATTGTTTTGATAAAAAATCTTATTTAAAAAGATATTTAACTCCAAAATTAACAGCACCGAAGTCAACACCGAATTTGTAGTTTTCTACTCTTTCAGCATTTTTTAACTTGTCAGATCTGTAACCGAATTCACCAACTGAAGCTTCGATAGTCCAGTTAGGAGCAACGATATAATCGATACCTGGCTTAACAACAACACCGTAAGAAGTGAAATCATTTTTAGCAGTACTATTACCTAGTTCAACTTTAGTTTGACCAAATGCCATTGGCACTGATAATTGACCAAATAATAAGAATTTTTCGCTAGCATTCCAGTATTTTCTTACGAAAGGCTCTACTACAAATGCAGACGCTGAAGTTTTAGCTTTTACTAAAGCTGCTGTATTTTCACTTGAGTTATAATTGTAACCTACACCTAGACCTACTGCTAAGTTAGGAGCTACGAAGTAACCAAAAGTTGGAACTACTGAGAACTTATCAGTTTCAACTTTGCTATTATTGTCTTTTTGTCCGTTGTAACCTACGTTACCTGAAATAAACATTGTCCCTTCACCAATTTGTGCATTTACTGCGCTGAAAAGTGCTAAAGCACCTACTAATAATAACTTTTTCATAATGAAATAATTTTTGAACCGCAAAATTAAATATTAAGATTAATTTAACATTATATTAATATATACAAAATGCTAAAAATGACAAGTATCAGAATATTAAAAAAAAAGGCCAAAAAATTACATATTTTATACATTTTAAAATCTATACATCAAATACAAATTCTATGTATTTTTTTTTATTTTTAATTATAAAAAAATCAATTATAAAAGCATATACGCGATATATTACAAAACAAAAATTACAGAATTAAGACATACTTCACCGCTTATTATTTAACTAAAATTAACCTACACCAACAAAAAAAGCTACCAAAACTGGCAGCTTTCTATATTTTAAATGTAAATTCTAGAACTTATATGCGTACCCCACATTAATTGAGGAAAGAGTACTACCATCCTTACTCATACCTTTATAAGAAAAATAAAGGTCATTTTTAACATCTAAGGAATAACCAACTTTTGGCTGGTAATAAAAAGCTCCTCCATCTGAGTTCTTTCCTGTAGAAAAAGCATAACCAATATCTGCTCCAACAAAGAACTTATCAAAACCATATTGCCCCGTTGCTGCTAATGGAATTATTCCACCACCTACATTATATGTTGTCGCGGGTAATATTACCTGTCCATTAAAAACAATTGCATCCATCTTGATATCTTTTCCAAAATAATGAGAATAACCTGTAGTTATCCCTAAATCAAAATTTTCTGCAATTCTCCACGTATAAGCAACATCTGCACCTGCATTAAAATCCAAGCCATCGCTCGCATCTCCTACAGGAAGCCCAATATGAGCTCCTAATTTAAAACCACCATCTGTCTGAGCATTAACTACTCCAAAAAATGCCAAAGCACCAATTAATAATAATTTTTTCATTTATTGAATTTTTAATACAACAAATATATAAATTTTAGTTAATTATCAATCATTATAACTCAATAAATTTAATTTATACTAAAAATAATCAAAATAATAGAATAAAAAACACCAGTCAGACAACAAGAATTAATCTTGTCTATTTTTTTTATCTTCATGATTGTAAGCAACGATAATTTTTTTGACAACAGGGTGACGTACAACATCGTTTTCGTCCAGGTGTACAAATCCTATTTCTTCTATATCTTTCAAAATTCTCATAGACTCACGCAATCCAGATTGTTGATTTTTAGGTAAATCTACTTGGCTAGGATCTCCTGTGATAATAAATTTTGCGTTCATCCCCATTCTGGTAAGAAACATTTTCATCTGAGAATGCGTGGTGTTTTGTGCTTCGTCCAAAATTACAAAAGCATCATCGAGTGTTCTCCCTCTCATAAAAGCCAAAGGCGCCACTTCTATTACTTTTTTCTCCATAAAACCTTCTAACTTCTCATGCGGAATCATATCTCGCAAAGCATCATATAGTGGTTGCAAATATGGATCTAACTTTTCCTTAAGATCTCCAGGTAAGAAGCCTAGACTTTCTCCCGCTTCTACTGCTGGTCTTGTTAACACAATACGCTTAACTTCCTTATCTCGTAATGCTCTTACAGCCAGAGCGACACTTGTGTAAGTCTTACCTGTACCTGCTGGCCCAATTGCAAAAATCATATCTTTTTTCTCAGACGTTTTTACTAATTTTTTCAGGTTAGCTGTTTTGGCTTTTATAACCTTTCCGTTAACGCCTTTTACAATGATATCTTGATCAAAAACCAATTGTTTTTCGACATCATTTTTCAAGCGTAGTATTGCTTCAACATTCTTAAGATCAATAGAGTTATGCTTAGATATGAAAGAGACAATATCGTCCAATCTCTCGCGTAATAAATCTAAGGTCTCCTGATTACCCATCGCAAAAATATAATTATCTCGACCTGTAATCTTGAGCGTAGGAAAAGTAGATTTTATAAGATTAAAATATTGATTTTGTACACCATAAAAGATCTTGGTATCAATACCAGAAAGTTCATAATTAATTTCAAACATATATTAGTCGTAAGTGTTTATATAACAAATATAGCAATTGATTCATGAATTAATTGTGCTCAACGATACATTTATATTAATTTTGTAGAAAATAGAAGTTTCGAGATGCCTGTAATAACCCTTACATCAGATTATGGATTGATAGACCACCGTGTTGCCGCCATAAAAGGAAAAATATTAACTCAAAATGAGAATGCAAAAATCGTTGATATTACACACGGTATTACGGCTTATAACCTTTTGCAAGCAGCTTATATTGTAAGAGGAGCTTTTAAAAACTTTCCTACAGGTAGCATACATATCCTTAGCGTTGATAGCTTTTATCATAAAGATAGAAAAAACCTACTCTACAAGGTTGATGGTCATTATTTCATTTGTGCTGACAATGGATTAATGAGTCTTATCTTTTTCGATATCAAACCAGAATATATTTTTGAGTTAACACTTAATAATAGATTTGATGATGTGATTAGCTTTACTTCAACTGACATTTTTGTACCAGCAGCACTGCATCTATACCAAGGAGGATTACCCGAAATTATTGGCAGACCTATCAAGGATGTAAAAACCCATTCTTTCCCAAGAGCCGTCTACAATGATAAAATGATTATAGGTGAGGTGATGTATATTGACAATTTCGGTAACGTTGTTTCTAACATTAGCCGTAAGTTTTTTGATAAACATGCTAAAAATGCAGAGAGCTATGTGATTAAATTCCGAAATATAGGTCTAACCAAAATCTACGATCAATATACCGATATTGTCAAGCAATGGGAGAACGAGCATGAATCTCACGGGAAGTCAGCCGTAATTTTTAACGAAAATGATCTCTTGGAAGTTACCATCTACAAGGGAAGCCTTCATAATGGCGCTTACTCTTTATTAGGAATGAATAGAGGTGAAAAGATCTATATAGAATTTGAGTAACCAAGACTTCATAAGATTACATTAATAAGAATTATATTTGCATAAATTTTCGATAACTTATGTTATACACGATTATCAAAGCCTTACATATTATATTTATGGTAAGTTATTTTGCTGGGATTTTTTATTTGGCAAGATTATTTGTCTACTATAAAGACACGGATGATTTCGAAACAACAAAACAATCTATCCTTCGTGAGCAATATGCTTTTATGGCAAAAAGATTATGGAATATCATCATTGTTCCCGCTGGTAGTATCATGCTAACTGCAGGATTATTAATGATTTTTCTTAACGCAGGATTAATGAAAATGCCATGGTTTCATCTTAAGTTAACCTTCCTAATTGGGCTTCTAGCCTATCATACTTGGTGCTGGAAAAAACTTAAGTTAATGCAAAACCTACAAGGAAAGACCTTCCCTATTCCTAATATCAAACTAAGACAGATTAACGAAATCGCAACTTTCATATTATTTGCCGTTGTTTTTACTGTGATACTAAAATCTTGGGTTATTGATTATTGGTGGCAATTATTACTAGGATTTTTCGTTGTGGTAATACTCATTATGAGCACTGTAAAACTCGTTAATAAAAATAAAAAATAACCTCCCTCATATACTATGTTTGCATTATTAAAAAAAGAACTTTGGACCTACTTTGGCAATTGGAGTGCATGGGTTATCATTGCGGCTTTCAGTCTAATTTCGGCTTTATTTTTATTCTTTTTTGAGAATAATTATAACTTTTTCGATATCGGAAGCGCATCATTACAAAGCTTTTTTGTACTAGCACCTTGGTTGCTGATGTTTATTATACCTGCTATTAGTATGAGATCTCTGGCAGAAGAGCAACAATCTGGTACATTATCATGGCTATTTTCTCAACCTATAAAAATATCAGAAATAATTGCTGGTAAATTTTTGTCGGTCTGGATAATTGGCATTCTTTGCCTCATCCCATCTATTGTCTATTATTATACCATTTTTGTTTTGGGTATCCCAGAAGGCAATATAGACAATGGCATGACCATAGGAAGTTATGTTGGGCTCATTATTTTAATCGGTGGATTTTCTGCCATTGGGATTTTAGCATCTTCTATCTCTTCTAACCAAATTATGGCATTTTTGATAGGAGTATTAGCTTGCTTTATATTTTATTTCGGGATAGAACAATTGGCAAGTTACAAACTTCTTGGCAGTGCAGATTTCATCTTACAAAATATCGGTTTTTACCAACATTTCACATCCTTTACAAGAGGATTAATAGATACAAGAGATGTGTTTTATTTCTTACTAATCATTGGGATATGCCTAGGATTAGCACAATATTTTGTTTGGAAGAAAAAATAACAACTCACTATTTCAATTTGAAATCAGCCTCATGAACAAAAATAAAATCATATATATAATTCTCGCCTTAGTATTAATATTAGGCGCTTCTGGAGTATTTTACAAACGCTTTGACCTGACTAAAGAGAAACGTTACACACTCTCTGACGCTACCGTTAAAACCTTAAAATCGGTTAACAAACCTATGATGATAGAAGTCTATCTCGATGGTGATTTTCCGGCTTCTTTTAAACAATTACAGAATGAAACCAAATTTCTTTTGGATGAATTCCGAAAGATAAATCCTAAAATTGATTATAAATTCCGAGATCCTATTGCAGAAAAAATCCCAATGGACACGCTGCAAGCCATGGGCATGGAACCATCCGTTTTGCCAGATATTAAAGATGGTAAAGTGTCTAATATCACCTTATTTCCTTATGCAGCAATAAAGTATGACGACTTTGGGTTTTCTTTACCATTAATCATACAACAATCTGGGATTGACGCAGCAGAACAGCTTAATAAATCCATAGAAAACCTAGAATATAACTTTGCATCTAACATCAAGGCAATGACGGAAGAGCACAAAAAAAACATAGGCTTTCTCGTTAATCAAGACGAATTAGGTAAAAATGAATTTACCAGCTTCGTAGATATGGCATTAGAAAATTATAATATCGGGCCAATTATCCCAAAAAACAAAACCGAATTATCATTAGACGACCTACCGCAACTGAAACAGATGGACGCACTGGTTATTGCAAAACCAAGAAAACCTTTTACAGATAACGAAAAGGTAATTTTGGATCAATACATCATGAATGGCGGAAAAACACTTTGGATGTTAGATGCAGTAAATGCAGAAATGGATACATTATTCCGATCAAAAAAAATAATGGCTTATCCTGTTGATCTTAACTTAACAGATTTTATGTTTAACTATGGTATTAGGATTAATGCAGGTCTGGTAAAAGATATGAAACAATCAGCTTTGCTAAGATTAGTAACTGGTGAAGTTGCAGGAAACCCACAATACACAAGCCTTATGTGGCCTTATTTCCCGTTAGGCATGAGCAATAAAAATAATCCTATTACCAAGAATATTAATCCTGTAAAATTAGAATTTCCAACTTCTATTGATACATTGGGAAGAAAAAATATAAAGACTAATGTACTTTTTGAGTCTAGTGATCGCACAACAGCAAAGACAGTACCCAACTATGTTGCATTATCAGAAATGGTTAATGTAGATAGTCTAGGCGAGCGAGAGCAACCAACCACTCCGAAAATTTTTGCAGTATCACTTCAAGGGAAATTCTCTTCTGCCTACTCTACAAGAAGCGAAAAAAATAATTTCCCCGGCTTTAAAACATCAAGCCCAGATAATAAAATGATTGTAATTGCAGATGGTGACATTGCCAAAAATCAGATAATGAAGGGACAAGCGATGCCATTGGGATTTGACTTTCTCACGCAACAACGTTATGGTAATGAGCAATTTTTAAGAAACGCTTTAGACTATTTATTGGACGATTCTAATCTCATGCAACTCAGAAATAGAAATATAGAAATGCGCCTCTTAGATAAGCAACGTATTAATGAAGAACGTCAACAATGGCAGTGGCTTAATCTACTTTTACCATTGGCTATTATTAGTATTTTGGCAGGATTATTTTATTGGCTTCGACAAAAGAAATTTTCTTAAATAATAATTAATGTCTGCAAAAATATGCAGACATTTTTTTGTTATTATATTACTGAAAACAGTTGATTAAATTCTATTTTTTTACTATATTCGTTATTGATAAATAGCCCAATTACACAAATGGTTTACGATTTAGAAAAAGAAAATAAAGAGATTCTTGCACGTTACAAGGATCTTATTGCCAATACGTACAGAACATTGGATGAAGAGCAAAATAAGCTCATAAGAAAAGCGTTTGACATTGCCTTAGACGCTCACAAAGACCAGCGCAGAAAAACCGGAGAACCCTACATTTATCATCCGATAGAAGTAGCAAAAATTGTGGCTAATGAGATTGGACTTGGTGCAACAAGTATTGCTTGTGCCTTGCTTCATGATGTTATAGAAGACTCAGAATATACTTACGATGATTTAGAAAAAATCTTCGGCAAAAAGATCGCAGGTATTGTTAACGGCCTCACCAAAATATCGGTTATGAATAGCCAGAATATTTCGGTACAATCAGAAAATTACAGAAAATTACTATTGACCTTGTCAGAGGATTTCCGAGTGATTTTAATAAAGATTGCGGACAGACTTCACAATATGCGTACTCTAGAGAGTATGCGCCCTGATAAGCAGAAAAAAATCGCCTCAGAAACTGCTTACATCTATGCGCCAATGGCTCATCGTCTCGGACTTTACAATATCAAATCTGAGTTAGAAGACCTTTCTTTAAAATATAATAATCCTGAAGTCTATAATGAGATTCTTAACAAATTAGAATCCGCTAAAGGTGGTAGAGAAAAGTATGTTGAAGAGTTTAAAAAAGAAGTTTCTGAACAGTTAAATGAAGAAAATCTTAATTTCACCATAAAAGGTCGTGCCAAAGCCATTAGTTCTATTTATAGAAAAATGCTTAAGCAAAATGTAACTTTTGAGGAAGTTTTTGATAATTATGCCATTAGGATTATATATAAATCTGATATTAAAAATGAAAAATTTCTCGCTTGGAAAATATATTCTATAGTAACAGATCTTTACCAGAGTAATCCATCCAGAATGCGTGATTGGATCTCTCAACCACGTTCTACAGGTTATGAAAGTCTCCATCTTACTGTTATGGGACCAGACAAGCGCTGGATAGAAGTACAGATCCGTAGTGAGCGTATGAATGAAATCGCAGAAAAAGGTGTTGCTGCCCATTACAAATATAAAGAAGGCTTTAACAAAAACTCTGACGAGCAGAATTTTGACCGTTGGGTTACAGAAATAAGAGCTGTCCTAGAGCAACAACAAGACCTTTCTACATCAGAACTTTTGGATAATATAAAGCTTAACCTTTACTCCAAAGAAGTTTTCGTATTTACCCCCAAGGGCGAGATAAAAATTCTTCCTGTTGGTGCTACAGCACTAGACTTTGCATTTTCTGTACACACAGATCTCGGCATGAAATGTCTGGGCGCAAAAGTTAATGGCAAATTAGTCCCAATAAGTTATAAACTACAAAACGGAGATCAGATTGATATCATATCTTCCCAAAATCAAAGACCAAAGGCAGATTGGTTAGATATTGTAGTCACTTCGAAAGCTAAATCTAAGATTAAAAATATTCTCAACTCTGAGAAAAATAACATCACCGCAGAAGGTAAAGAAATCCTGCAACGCAAGATGCGCCATGCTAAGCTTAACTTTAATGATGATGAAATTAACAAAATTCAGAAATTTTTTAATCTTAAAACGTCGCAAGATCTTTTTATTGGTTTCCAAGATGGGACTTATGAGATGAGCGACCTTAAGCGTTACTCTGACAGTCGAGGATTAATAAATAATCTACTGCAACGTTTTCGTAAATCACCTAATCAAAAGAACGTTCACATTACCGATACGCCAGAAACGGATCTAGACATGATTGTTTTTGGTAAAGATGAAGAAAAACTTAATTATTCTTTTGCTAAATGTTGCTCGGTAATTCCTGGCGACAAGATTTTTGGATTTATTACAATTTCTGACGGAATTAAAGTCCATAACGATAACTGCCCCAATGCAATTAATCTTCGTGCAAATTATGACTATCGTGTTATGGTTGCCAAGTGGGTTAATGCAGAAAGCTTTAAAAACCGTGTGAAAATCGAAATCGAAGGTCTCGATAGAATGGGTATGATTAACGATATTACAGCAGTAATAAGTAACTCCATGTCCATTGATATGAAGAGCATGAGCATTGCTTCTAACGACGGTATTTTTACTGGAAGCATCAACCTTGAGGTTAAAAATAAATCTCAGTTAGAAGAAACTTTCCGTCAACTAAAATCTATTAACGGCGTTAATAAAGTAAAACGAATATAAATTATTGATTATCCATATAATTCCTAAATAGAATTTAATATAAAGTCTATTAGGTCTTATATAAATATATTGACAGGCACGCTCTGAGGATTCTTTTTAGTAAGTACTATCAGAGTGAGCCTATTCTAATAAGTCAGTATATAGAAAATCATAATAAAATAAAACATGATTCTATCTCAATATTTAAAAAAACTATTTTCATCAAGTCAGTCCGCTGGTATCTTATTAATTTTGTGCGTAGTTTTATCCTTAATCATTGCTAATTCTCCTTTAGCAGAGGGATTATCTACTTTATTAAATACCGAAATTGGCATAGAAAGTCTTCATTTAAAATACAGTTTCAGTTCTTGGATTAATGATGGATTAATGACCATTTTCTTTCTGTTAGTTGGTTTAGAAATTAAAAGAGAAATCATCGGCGGCGAATTATCAGATATCAAAAAAGCATCGTTGCCTATCTTTGCAGCTGTTGGCGGAATGGCAATTCCGGCGCTCATCTATTTCGGGATTACTTATCAGACAGACTATCAATCTGGTTGGGGAATTCCTATGGCAACGGACATTGCATTTTCTTTAGCAATTTTATCTTTATTAGGTAAAAAAGTTCCGACTGCACTTAAGGTTTTCTTAGCTGCATTAGCCATTGTAGATGACTTGGGTGCGATATTAGTAATTGCTATTTTTTATACCAACGAAATCAATTGGCTATATTTAGCAGTTTGCGCAGGGATCATAGCTCTTCTATTTTTATTTAACCGATTGAAAATTACCAAGCTGGTTTTCTACATTATTCCAGGGATTTTATTATGGTATTTTATGCATCATTCTGGGATCCATGCTACGATTGCTGGTGTAATATTGGCATTTTGTATTCCTATTAATAATGAAAAAACCAACATTTCACCTTTAGAAAAATTAGAACATAACCTGCATATACCAGTCAGTTTTATTATTATGCCGATTTTTGCTTTTGCAAATACTAATATCCATATTAATCCAGAGATATTTTCAACATTAATTAATCCTTTAAGCTTAGGTATTTTTGGAGGATTAGTCATTGGGAAAGTTATAGGCATCAATCTTTTATCATATATCGCTATCAAACTAAAGATAAGCACTTTGCCCGAAAATAGTCAGTGGTCACAGATTATTGGTGTAGGATTTTTGGCTGGAATTGGATTTACGATGTCTATTTTTATATCGTTGTTATCATTCCCTAATCAGATTGACATCCAGGATGAAGCAAAAATTTCAATTTTGTTGGCTTCTTTGGTTTCTGGTGCTTTAGGATATAGTATTTTACATTTGACCTCAAAAAAAAATAACTCAATAATCTAATCTCGATTTTCTAAATAATATTCGTCAGAATAACGTTGCACATGCATTTCTTCCTGGATGATTTTATCAAGTTTGACTTTTTTAATGGCTAGATTAAGTTCGTTACCCAACAGTACTAACATCACATTAATATTAACCCAAACCATGACCAAAATTATCGATCCAATTGAGCCATACAATACGTTATAACGTGCAATATTAGCAACATAAATGGCGAAAAAATACGTTAAGGCGACAAATAAAGTTGTGGTTAAAATAGCGCCAGGAACAGCTTCTCGAAATTTAGTAATCTTAAGACAACCTACCCAGTAGAATAAGGTTAAAAGGATAAAATAAAGCAATGGGAAAGAAATAAAACTGATAATTTTGGACAAATTATCTACCAACCAACTGATATTATATTCTGGCGTAAACAGTTTCAGAACTACTTCGCTGTAATAAACCCCAAACAAAGAAAACATAATAAGCGCAATAAAAGACAATGTAATCCCCATTGCCAATAGATAACCTTTGAAAAAACCACGTTTAAGTTCAGTATTATGATTAAAACCATTAATCAATGAATAAGCGCCATTAGTCGCAAAAATAAAAACCATAACAATCGTAAGATTACTAATACTTTTCATGTTAGGAATAATACTTTTTTGTATATAATTGCTCACATCCTCCTGCATATGCGACGGGAAAACGTTGTGCATCAACACTTCGAAAATATAAAATTGAAGCTTATCATAATGCGGCATATAAGGTAAAATAGACAAGACAAAAAGAATGAACGGAAAAAGACTTAAGAAGAAACTCCACGATATACTCGCCGCCTGCCTGCCCAAAGGTTTGTTGAAAACACCATCAAAATAAACCGCCATCATCTGATAAAAAGAAATACCCAACCCCGGAATTATAATCTGGTTTAGAAAATCTCGGATTTTTGTGATAAATTTGGGTAATTTTTTAGTCATAACATTCATTTGCGAAACAAAGATAACAAATGCGAATTAATTTAATCTGCATCGGGAAGACCGATGACAAAGAAATCACCAATCTTACACAATATTACATCCCGAGATTACCAAAACACTGGAATTTCAACCTGATAGAATTGCCAGACATCAAGAATGTTAAAAATCTAACGCCTGATTCTTTAAAAAAAGAAGAAGCTAAATTGTTCAAAAACCAAATTGACAATACAGATATTAACATTCTCTTAGACGAAAAAGGAAAGCAATTTACCAGCCGAGAGTTTTCTCAAAAAATAGATTTCTGGATGGGAAGTTCTGTTAAAAAAATCAATTTCTTAGTCGGTGGTGCCTATGGATTTTCTGATGAAATATATGCCCTTGCCAACGAAAAAATATCATTATCCAAGATGACTTTTACGCATCAGATGATCAGATTATTTTTTGTAGAACAGATCTATCGTGCGTCCACAATCTTACAAGGAAAGCCTTATCATAACGATTAATTTATAACTTAAACCCAATCTGACACGTAAGATCTTTAACCGATTTTTTGTAGTTGAGGAAATAATTAACCCCAATCATCCAAGTTAAGATAAAAACATAGATCATGATAAAATTCCAAATACTATTATACTCAATAGACTGACCTCCAGTCAATTGCACCAAACCTTGATAGTAAGCATCGAAACGATCATCAAAGCCGATAAAGTTATAGATCAAAATATAAAATCCAGAAAGCAAAAGAATCATGCTACCACGTTGATAAATGCTAATTTTCCGCTTATCTCGATTACTTGCACTCCTCCATACCTTAAAATACCTAAATGCCATAAAAACACTGACAATCAACAAAATACTATCCAAAAGAAATAAAAATCGAGATCCGGCTTTCTTATCCACCAAAGTTAAAACAACAGAAAAAATAAGCAACATCAAAAAATAAAGTACCGATCTTTTGATAATATTGCCATTAACTTTTCGCTCTATATTTCTTTGAAAAACACTTATTTTCTTCAACGGAATATTAATTCTATACACAAGTCGTAGATCCTTTTCCCATGAGGTTTTAACAATATTGAACGCTGTTTCAAAATCTAATTGTTCATCCAGAAGATCTTCAATCTGGGCAAACATATGATCTCTAACTTCCACCAAAATATCTAAGGAAAATTGCTTGGAAACTAAGAACTCTGTAACTTCATTCTTTTGGTCTGCGGTCATCATATATTAAAAATAGTATTAAGGTTAATGAGGTAAGACTTCATCTCTTCTTCTTGGACTTGCTGTTGTTTTTTACCTTTTTCGGTGAGGAAATAATATTTGCGATCACGTCCAGCAACATTTTGAATTTCAGAGAAAATCATTGCATCATGTTCTAATTTATGCAACAAAGGATACAAGGCTCCTTCCGTCATTTCTAACTCTCCTTTGGTTAATTCTTTGGCGCGTTGCGTTAATTGATAACCATACATTTTAGTCTCAGAAGCCAAAAGCTTCAAAATTATATTTTGTAAAGTGCCTTTGTATAAAGCATTCTTTTTTTTCATAATGATGTTGTGCGAAGAAATTTAAACAAAACTTTGAAGATATAATTCCATCAATACCTAACTTTCTTACACATATCAAATATATACATAATTTTCTTATGCATCAATTATTTAACAAAAAAAAACGATACTTTATGAGCATCGTCTGTATATAAATTGAAAAAATATCTTAAAATCAAATAGAATTGAGTTTTTGTTTAGCGATCACATTAAGACTTAATGTTGCAATAAAACCACCCAATAATGTCCCTACAAGAGCACCAAATCCTACATCAAAAGGAAAATGAACACCTAAATAAATTCTACTATACGAGATCAATATCGCCCACAGGAAAATAAAATAAGGGAAAAATCGGTAACGGTCTTTTAACAAAATTGTCATTAATGTAGCTACAAAAAAACTTGTTGCAGCGTGCGCAGAATAGAATCCATATTTTCCGCCGCAGATTACTAATCTCATTTTTGACATTAATTCTTCGTCATGGCAAGGTCTTAGTCTGGCAATTCCGTTTTTGAAAATATTAGCCAACTGATCAGAAATTGCAATACCAATCGCCACAAAAATAATGATAAAAATAAAAGATCGAAGTTTATAACTCTTATAGATCAAATATAAAAGAATCACGTACAACGGAACCCAAATCCATTTATCCGTCAACATCAACCATATATGGTCATAAGTTGGACTTCCTAATCCATTAAGAAATAATAAAAGTTCTCTGTCTCCATTGATAAACTCTTGCATAAATTATCTGCTAACTGGACCTTCGTGCGTATCATCTTCTGCTGGAGTCACTTTAGGCTCTTCTGGCTCTAAGGATTCAGATTTTTTCAGGTCATTAAGTGGATTAAAATCTTGAGCAGATTGTTTCACTTTATCAATTTCTCTTTTAATTTCGGCAACAGGATTATCTGTTTCCTTCATGATTTCAGTTTTAATATCTTCTACGGCGCCACGCATCTTGCGTACACCCTGCCCTAAGCCACGCGCAATTTCGGGTAGCTTATCTGGTCCAAAAAGAACTACGATAGCTAGTGCAATCACTAACATTTCTCCTAAACTTAATTCCATTGTGCAAATTTACAAAACATATTGAACTTCAACATTAACGATTGACTTAAATATTTCTTAAAACCTAAATCTAAGGTGTATTTTTATCTTTAAGCCTTTTATTTTTAGCAAAACTAAAATATGCCACAAAAGCGCTGATCCCCATTAATATAAAACCTAAAAAAAATGGTGCACCCGCAAACTTAAACGGAGCATTATCATGTGTAAAATAATAAAAAATATTAGCCATAAGCGGTGGCCCAACAATAGAAGTCAAGCTCAGTAAACTTGCCAAAGCTCCTTGCAGCTCACCTTGTTCGTTATTAGGAACCTGAGCAGAAATAACAGATTGTAATGCTGGGCCACATATACCACCTAAGCCATAAGGAACTAAAAATGCAAAAAGCATCCAACTTTCGCTCGCAAAAGCCAACAACAACATTCCTATAGAATATAGCATTAATCCGTAATAAATACTTCTTTCATTTCCTAATTTTGGTTGCGTATAACGGATTAACACCCCTTGCACTAGCGCCGCCATTAATCCTGTAATCCCAAGAGAAATACCAATTAATCGCTCTGACCAACCAAATTTGTACATCGTAAAAAATGTCCAATTACTCTGCATGGCATGACTTGCAATATAAACCAATATCAATGCAGAAATTAATCCTAACAATTCTGGATGTTTTCTTAATTGCAATAAAGATCCTATTGGATTGGCGCGTTTCCAATTAAACGGTCTTCGGTTTTCCTTAGAAAGACTTTCTGGCAATACAAAAAGGCCGTACAGAAAATTGACTAGACATAACCCCGAAGCGGCATAAAATGGAACTCTTGCCCCATATTGCCCTAAAATCCCACCAATAACTGGCCCTATTATAAAACCGACTCCAAAGGCTGCGCCCACGAGTCCAAAGTTTTTGGCTCGATCTTCATCGGTAGATATATCAGCAATATAGGCACTTGCGGTGGTAATACTTGCACCAGTAATCCCAGAAAATATTCGGCCAACGAAAAGCCAAAATATCGTCGGTGCAATTGCCTGAATATAAAAATTAATAGCAAAGCCTAATAATGATGCCAAGATAATAGGACGCCGTCCATATTTGTCACTCAGCCCTCCTAATACAGCCGCAAATAAAAACTGCATCACTGCATACAATGTGCCTAACCAGCCTCCATAACGCGCAGCCTCACTGACATCGGCATGAATAAGCTCTTGAATTAATTTTGGAATAACAGGAATAATGATACCCCAACCTGTAATATCTATAAGTAAGGTAATAAAGATGAAGCCTATTGCTGCGGATTTTTGATTTTTTTTCATGCAACTGCGAAGTTATGAATTTCTCACAAACCTCAATTAAAAAGTTCTCGCTCGCGCCCCAGATTGAGTGGCATGTCTGAGCTCGTATTGCTGTAGCCTAGAAAAAGCCATGGCAAAGCAAGACAGCGAGTAACGAAAGCTGGAAATGGCGCCCAAATAAAAAAGCCTTTCAAAGTGAATTGAAAGGCTTTTAAAATATATCTTAATTAAGAATTATTTTTCTATTACAGCATCAACAGATGTCTTACCGCTTAATTTTTCGTCTTTGTCTTTACCTCTTCCTTTAAGGAAATCGTAAGCCGTAGCCGACGCAATAAAGATTGATGAATATGTACCGAAACCAATACCTACCAATAGACAGAACATAAAGCCTCTAAGGTTATCGCCACCAAAGATGAAAATCGCAAGGATTACCAACAAGGTAGTGAATGAGGTATTGAACGTTCTACCAATTGTACTAGAGATAGAATCATCAAATAATCCTGCCAAAGAGATCGCTTTTTTCTCACGGATATACTCTCTAATACGGTCAAAGATAATTACGGTATCGTTAATAGAATATCCTATTACCGTTAATATAGCCGCAATAAAATCTTGATTAATTTCCATATTAAATGGTGCATATCTATAGAATAATGAGTAAACACCCAAAATTACTACAGTATCATGGAATAAACCTGCTACCGCTCCTAATGAGAATTGCCACTTGTCAAATCTCACCAAGATATAGATGAAAATACCTATTAATGATGCAACAACTGCTAAGATACCGTGCGTTGTGATATCATCAGCAACAGTTGGTCCTACTTTAGTAGATGATACGATACCTGCATGGTCTTTGTCAGCACTCTTAAAGTCTGCTAAAGTCATATTAGCAGGAAGATCTGCTTTAATTCCTTCGAAGATTTTTTGTTCTACAGTTTGATCTGCCTTTAGAGATTCGTCATCAATAAGGTAATCTGTAGAGATCTTAAGCTGATTGCTATTACCGAAAGTTTTAGCTTCTACTGCAGAGTTTTTACCATCTTCCGTTTGCATTAATTTTGCAATACCTGCTTCGATTTTTTCTGCATCAACTGGTTTTTCGAATCTGATTACGTAGTTACGTCCACCAGTAAAGTCGATACCAAATTTAAAACCATTAATTGCAATAGATGCAATACTGATTACCATTAATATCGCAGAGAAAATATAAGCATATCTTCTTTTTCCGATAAAATCAATCCAAGTATTTCTGAATAGATTTTTAGTTAATGGCGTCCATACAGAAAGTGATTTACCTTTGTTTAATCTATTGAAGATCATCAATCTTGATAAAAGAACTGACGTGAACAATGTCATAATCAAACCAATAATTAACGTTACCGCAAATCCCTGGATAGGTCCAGTCCCGAAAACATAAAGGATAACTGCCGTAATTAAGGTCGTTAAGTGACCATCAATAATCGCAGAGATTGCATGTTTGAAACCGTCTTTATAAGCTTCTAGGATACTCTTCCCTCGGAAAAGTTCTTCTTTGGTTCTTTCATAAATAATTACGTTGGCATCTACAGCCATTGCCATAGATAATACGATACCCGCAATACCTGGTAATGTTAAAGTAGCGTCAATAGAATCCATAATCCCGAAGATGTAGAACAAGTTAATCACCATCGCAATTACTGCATATACACCTGCACCACCGTAGTAGAAAATGATGTAAACAATAATAATAGCAAAAGCAATTAAGAATGATATAACACCAGCATCAATAGATTCTGCACCCAAAGATGGTCCTACAACATCTGCCTGAACGATTTTAGCTCCTGCTGGTAATTTACCTGCACCTAAAATGTCAGTAAGATCTTTAGCTTCTTGTTGTGTAAAGTTACCAGAAATCTGAGTGCTACCGTTAGGGATGACACCTTGTACATTAGGCGCGGTATACACGCGGTTGTCCAAAGTAACGGCCACTGGCTTACCAACGTTTTTCTCCGTCATGGTTTTCCATTCTTTAGCACCTTTAGAGTCCATTTTCATATCTACAACGATACGGCCAATCTGGTCATAGCTTACATTAGAAGTTTCTACCGCACCATCTACAGGCGCTTTTTGGCTGATGTTACCTCTAATAGCATACAATACAAGATTGTTAGGATCTTCTTTCTCAGTCTTATAACCCCACATAAATTGGGTGTACTTAATGTTAGAAGGTCTAGCATTGATAGCAACAGTACTATTGATGATTTTATTAACAACAGCAGTATCTGATAACTTAACGTTAGCAACACCGTTAGATCTTAACGAATTAATCTGAAGAAGTTTTGAAAAATCAACATTCTTAGAAACGCCCATAGAATCACCTTTTGCACGAACCAATTGTGATACTTGCTCGAAATAAGGATAAACTTCAGGAACTTGTTGTACTTCCCAGAATTGTAATTTGGCAGAAGTTGCCAACATTTTCTTTACTCTATCGATATCTTTGATACCTGGCATCTCTACCAAGATACGTCCTGTACCAGCTACACGCTGTACATTAGGCTGTGTAACACCCATCTTATCGATACGCGTACGGATTACTTCATAAGCTGCCCCTACCGATTGATCTATTTTTTTTCTTACGATACTTTTTACTTGATCATCTGGTGTGTTATACTTAATCTCTGTAAGATTAGTATTACCGAAGATCTCAGGATCTGCAAGTTTTAGGTTAGTACCTTTTTCTTTGTTAACAAGATCAAACTGAGTAAAGAAATCTTCGATAAAAGATTTAGTCGAGTTTCTCTGAGCTTTCTCAGTTCTGTTAAGTGCTTCTATTAATACCGGGTTGGCAGAATAGTTGGTTAAATCGTTAACCAAATCTCTTTGGTTGATTTCCAAAAGCACGTTGATACCTCCTTTCAAATCGAGACCTAACTTCATTTCTTTCTGCTTAGCATCCGCATAATTAAGCTTAGTAAAGCCTAGATTAAGCGTATCCTTAGAAAGTCTTGCAATCTCATCGAGGTATTTTTGTTGGTTATCGCCGGCAACTGCTTTCGCTTCTTTTTCTATTTTGTTGGCATAGAAAGAGGGCAAAAGCTCGTTAAGACAGATGAGTCCTAGTACGATAGCAACTAATGTAACGAGTCCTTTTCCTTGCATTTTCTTACTATATATTTATAATTAGTCGGCAAATATAACGATTTTATGTAGAAATAAGAATTTGAAAATGAGTAATTTTTAACAATATCACGATAAAACCTTAACTTTTTTTTAAGTTAATTTTAATCTTGGACGTAATAATTAAGAAAATCTAAAAACCGACAGTTGCAAAACGAAAAAGTATTCTACAAAAAAAGAGATGCAAAATAACACCTCTTTTAAATTTATATTGTCATAGAAAAAATCCTTGTTTCAGGTTTATTTCTCATCATTCTGAGATCAAAAACCATCGCGACATTTCTCGTGTAAGCTCTTCCCTCTTCTGTAATTTTTATTTGATTATCGTACAACTCTACCAATCCATCAGCTTCCATTTCTTTCAGCATTCCTAGAGCATTTTCTAATTCTTGAAATCTGGTTTCTATATTCCAAGTCGTTTCTAACTGACACATAAGATTAAGAATATGCTGTCTCATAAGCAGATCTTCATTACTTAAAACATGTCCTCTAAAAACCGGGATCTCACCATCATTAACAATTCTCTGATAATCCTCAATTGATTTTTCGTTTTGGGCAAATGCATACCAAGAATCTGAGATAGAAGACATCCCTAAGCCAACCATCAACTGAGTCTTACTAGATGTGTAGCCCATAAAATTACGGTGCAATTTCTTCTGAATTAAAGATTGATATAAATCATCATGCTCTAAAGAAAAATGATCCATCCCAACTTCTATGTAACCAAGATTTTCTAAAAGATTTTTACCATTTTCATATTGCTTACGCTTTTCTTCTCCTGATGGCAAATCTTTTTCATCAAAGCCTCGTTGCCCAACACCTTTAACCCAAGGTACGTGTGCGTAAGAGTAAAAAGCTAATCGATCTGGTTTTAATTCTAAAGTTTTTCTGATAGTATACTCTGTCGTTTCCCAAGTAGAATGTGGCAAGCCGAAAACTAAGTCGTGAGAAATACTCGTATAACCAATCTCTCTAGCCCACTCTGTAACATTCTTCACATTCTCGAATGATTGGATTCTGTTAATCGCCTTCTGAACTTTAGGATCATAATCTTGCACTCCAAAACTCACTCTTTTAAATCCTAATTGATACAAAGTTTCTAGATGCGCCTTGGTCGTATTATTAGGATGTCCTTCAAAAGAAAACTCCTGATGTTCTGCAATCTCTACGCTCTCAAAAATACCTTCTAATAAGGCTTTAAGATTTTCTGGTGAGAAAAAAGTCGGTGTACCGCCACCTAAATGTAATTCTTTAAGTTTCGGTTTTTCATTAAATAATTGGAGGTAAAGTTTCCATTCTTTCAAAACAGTTTCCAGATAAGGAACTTCTACAGAATGTTGTTTGGTAATCCTTTTATGACACGCACAAAAGGTACAAAGCGCCTCACAAAACGGCAAATGAATATAAATGGAAATCCCTTCTGAAGCATTACTCTCATTAAAAGTCTGGATAACACTTTGTTTCCATTTTTCTGTGGAAAAAGTACTATCGTCCCAATAAGGAACGGTTGGATATGAGGTATAACGTGGCCCTGGAATATTATATTTGTCTACTAATGAATTCATCTTAGAAACTTCTACATTATTTTATAAACCGCAAAGTTACGAATTAGAAATCGTAGTTTTATATATATCGTTATTCTTATCTTCTATTATAAGTCATCTAAAAAAGCTATTTTAAAAAAGTTAATCTTGCAATCTTATCTTTCCCTGCTAAAATGACAGAATTTTCGTCAATCCAATCTGCTGTATAAAAGCCTTTTTCGTCAGAAATCTTAGTCCATGTTTTCCCAAAGTCTGAAGAATAACTAATATGTTGGTCGCCTACAGCAATCATCTCTTTGCCCTTAGATTTTGGCTTAACCCTTACACAAGTCATATAACCCGCATTATGCCCAGAAGCTTGGATTTCCCAAGTCTCTCCACCATCGTTAGTGGTTGCGATATTATTAATATTTTCGGATTGTTTGGTATAATCTCCACCAACCGCAATACCGAATTTCTCATTAGCGAAATCTATAGAATAAATCCCTTGTGATGAAGTCCCTTGGATAATCGGTGTTTCGAAAACTTGCCAAATACAACTTTTATTTTTCATTCGGTAGATTCTAGACGTAGCACCTCCAGTGGCTAACCAAACATATTTACCTCTTGATGCAATATTGGTATTACTTGCGGCAAAAGCGGCTTCGCCTTTATCTAATACAGGAAAATCCTTACAATCATTACAATGTATCCATCTCTGTCCAGCATCTCTTGTTAAAGTAATATTGAGTTTTTGGGATTCTGACGGATCACTAAATGCAATACCGTATTGATTATCTACAAAGGTAAAAGCGTCATAGAAAGCAGTTTTATCATAATCTGTAAAGACAACTCTAGAAGCGAGCAATTTTTTATCAATCTCGAAAAAGAAAGCAGGACTTTCTATATTAATAGCATAAAAATTCTTGTTATTCTGAGCCAAAGTTCTGAACTGCAAATTTTTCTCAGCAAGTTTTATTTGTTTTTGATTGGATTTATTTTTTAAATCTATGTAACCAAATTTAGAATCTGTCCCCGCATACCATACTTTACCATCCCAAATCTGAATCGTACGAATGCTTATCTTATCGGTTAACAAAGTGTCTATTTTAATATTTTGCGCTTGACAGAAACTTGTAATAATTAGAGCTAAATACAGAAAACCGGACTTCATAATGCTTAAAATTTATAAAGAGCAAATTAACAATAATATCTAAGCAAATCTATTGCGAGCTGAGACATTTTGAGAATTATCATAGTCTCTGTAAGAAAAAACTAATTAACTGTAGATTCTTCTTTATAAAAGGGAAAAGAAGAAAACATTCTTATTCATTTTTAGGATCACCATAATTACAATATCTTTGCAACATGAACGTACGTGCCAAAAAACATCTCGGTCAACATTTCTTGACGGATCAAAACATTGCCAGAAATATTGTAGAAGGATTATCTTATCAGGATTACAACCAAGTCTTAGAAGTTGGTCCAGGTATGGGCGTATTGACAAAATTCTTATTAGACAAGCCTACAGAAACTTTTGTAGCAGAAATAGACCAAGAGTCTATAGATTACCTCAAGCTTCATTATTCTAAATTAGAAGAGCAAAACTTTATTGGTGATTTTCTAAAAATAGACCTGCCTACAACCTTTACAGATCAAGTAGCAGTTATTGGTAACTTCCCGTATAATATCTCTTCTCAGATATTGTTCAAGATTATCGACAACTATCAGCAAGTACCAGAGATGGTTGGGATGTTCCAAAAAGAAGTTGCGGAGAGAACGGCTGCCAAACCACGTACCAAAGATTATGGCATTTTGTCTATCATGGTACAGGCTTATTATGATGTAGATTACCTTTTTACAGTTCATGAAAATGTTTTCAACCCACCTCCGAAGGTGAAGTCTGGCGTTATCCGCATCGTTAGAAATCCTAAAGAAGGCTTACAAGGTAATGAAACGTTGTTCAAACAAATTGTGAAAGCTGGCTTTAACCAACGTAGAAAAAAGATGAGCAATGCGCTTAAGGTTCTCAATATTCCTGAAGCTATAAAATCGCATCCTTTCTTAGATATCCGTGCAGAAGAATTATCTGTTGCTGACTTCATCAACTTTACCAAAGAATGGAAAGAGGCTCAACTGTCACAATCTTAAGATAAACACAATAAAAATCAAAAAGACTACTACCTCTAGCAGTCTTTTTTTGTAGAAAGTCAGAGTTAGTTTAATCTTTTTATGACCTACTAGCCTTGCTGATAAAAATAACAAGCTTGCTATTACCCAACGACAAGCTTGCTATTGAGTGATGCCAAGCTTGTCATGACCTCTTAACAAGCTTGCCGTTGTAAGCCCTCTAGAATAAGGTCTTGCAGAGGTGCATATTTTATGCGTAAACAACAACTTATATAATTAGTACTACACTCTCTTTTATAAATGCAAACCATCACAAACATGAAATAAAACTTTGGTGGAAATCACATCTCCTTTCTCACGTCTACAATAGCCCCGATAGAAGCGGCATCCTTTGCTGGGCGAGTGAGGCGGCGGAGCGTAGCGGAGCCGTCCGAGTGAGCCAAGTAAAGATATAGCGGATAGCGGGAATAAGCTCCTAAAAGCATTTGAGAAAAAATAAGTAGATTTGTGTCATGAAAGAATTAGTGGTATTGGTCGACCCGCAAGACGAAGTGCTGGGACTGATGGAAAAATTGCAAGCTCACGAAAATGGATTATTACACAGAGCATTTTCGGTGTTTTTGTTTAATGAAAAGGGAGAAATGTTATTGCAAAAACGTGCCGCAGAAAAATACCACTCTCCTAACCAATGGACTAATGCTTGCTGCTCTCATCCTCGCGAGAACGAATCTTACCTAGATGCTGCAAAACGCCGACTTAATGAGGAATTAGGCATAGAAAGTGAGCTTACAGAGCGTTTCCATTTTATCTACAAAGCGGATGTTGGACAGGATCTTTGGGAGCATGAGTTGGATCATGTTTTCACAGGTATTTATAATGGTGATTTTAACCTAAATCCTGATGAAGTTTCTGAGATAAAATACATGAGCATTGCAGACCTCAACACAGATATACAGCAATATCCTGAGCGATATACAGAATGGTTTAAAATTATTTGGGCAGAATATCGCAATCATCTTAAAATCTAGATTATGAAAGCTTTGGTTATTGGTGCTACAGGAAGCACCGGAAAGTCTCTTATCTCGCAATTATCTAATGATCCCAATATCTCAGAAATAATTGCTTTTGTAAGACGTGATGTTATTATTAATGAGCCTAAAGTGAAAGCGATTACAGTAGATTTTGACCAACCAAATAACTGGAAACATCTTGTATCAGGCGACGTTGCTTTTTCTTGCCTTGGCACAACACTTAAAGATGCCGGCAGTAAGAATGCACAATGGAAGATAGATTATAACTACCAATTCAATTTTGCGAAAGTTGCTAAAGAGAATATGGTAGAAGATTTTATACTCGTTTCTTCTGAGGGCGCATCTTCTACTTCTAAAATTTTCTACTCTAGAATGAAAGGCGAATTAGAGGAAGCTATAAAACAGCTTAAGTTTGATAAATTAACAATCTTCAAACCCGGAATGCTACAACGTCCCAATAGCAACAGAGCAACAGAAAACATTGCACTAAAGCTTATAAAAGCACTAAATAAATTAGGCATATTAAGATCTCAAAAGCCATTGCCGACAGAGACATTAGCGCAAGCAATGATTGTGGCATCTAAGATAAAATCTAAATCTTACAGCGAAATAATAGGACAAAATATTGTAAGCTTTGCAAAGAGGCATAACTAAATAAATATTATTGCTATCATTATATAAAAAAACTCCAACCGTATCGTGTTGGAGTTTTTTCATATCTAAAAGCTGTCTAATCCTGAAACAAAATCTGAATCACAATTATACCTTAAACAAAAACTTCTTGAAAAGTCTTTGCCAGCATCTGATAATTTTCATATTATTTGCTCATGTTGAATACAATATTCTTCGGAATCCTAAACATCTTTTTCACCTGTTCTACAGATTGTTTAGACTGCTCTGTTAATAGGCTATAGAAAGTATTAGGCGTCTGGGATATTTTTAAGTTACTGCCATCTTTTTCGATAATCATCTCGAAGTTACCGGCTGTTTTTGGGACGCTAATTTTATTATCAGTAAGAACATAAGCTCCCGTAAAATAAGTTTTGCCCGCATCTTTAATCACTAGTTGATTGTCTTTAGAAAAAACAAAATTTTTGCCCACCCATAACCCAAGAGGTACAGGCATTTCTGCATTAGATTTAGGATTCATCTTAATAAACATTTGCCCATCTACAGAAGTCACCTTCCAGGTACCAACAATAAAAGTCGCAAGTGGGTTAACTTGTTTTACAGTTTTAGTCTGTGCATTAACCGTCTGAAATGCTACAAAACTAGACATTACTAAAATTTTAAAAATATTATTCATCTTTTAAATCTATTCTCATTGAAACTAATTAATCATAAACTACACCTTTAGTCTTTTCAAAAGGTATATACCACAGCAAATCCTGATGTTGTATATAACGGTCAAATATACAAATTTCGTTTATCCGAACTATTTACTTTTTGTCGATTCTTCTAGTTGATTAATCTACTTATTATTGAATTATTGATAAGTAAACTTATTTTTATTAAATGCATTTTCACAAACAAAAAAAACCGTCCTATAAATAAGACGGTTTGTGACCTCAGAAGGGATTAGCCTCGATAAAACTAAGTTACCCCTACACTACCTTTCCAGGGTAGTTCCCAACCTTATTTCAAGTAATAGCTTTCAGTTAATTATAACTAAATTCATTTTTTAAATATGTAAATAGCATGATTACTTAAATCATTGTTTCTTAAACCTTTCATAACAAGTTCCTGAAGGACAAATTATGATTACCACTCATTGTTGCTAGTCATCGTTTTATCAATACTTGAATTTAGTAAAATCTGAAGCTCTTCAAATCTACTTAACAATTTTATTAACATGTTTTTTTTTCGACTATTTAAAGTAGAGTCTTCGCTTAGTACTTTAACAGAGTCATACTCCCATTCTAGCTTATCATTGAAATGCTTTTCACTTATTAACTGTATCGCTTCCAAGTTTGATTTCATTAGATTTAACGTAGCATTAGGCAGATAAGTTAGCTCTGTATATTTCGTATCAATTAGATAAAGCGGAGACAAATATGATACCTTATATTTTTTATCTTTAACTTCTATTTTAAGATTAAACTCTATATTATAAATAAGACCTTCATCTCCTGGTAAAGAGGCGTTAATACGCATTGACACCATTCCAAGATTTGGATCAGAATTAACAATATTTTTTACTCTCAATTCCTTACTATTTAAAGAAGCCCAAGAAATAGCATTTGAGTAATTTTGTGTTTTAGTCAAAGAATCACTTACAACTCTTTCAATTTGTCCAAAAGCAAATCCCGAAATTAGGATTGTAGCCAATAATATTTTTTTCATAGTTTTTATTTTATATAAATGTTTCAACTTTAATCGCTAAAAGAATTTTTCTAAAATCAGTGATTTCAAATGTTTCGTCTGGATATTGTATTTATTCTTGTTAAATTTTAAAGTTCGCAAATTACTTAAAGTTTGAGTTGTTCTTTTACGGCAAACCATAATTTCAATTTTTTCTCACAAAAAAACCGTCCTATAAATAAGACGGTTTGTGACCTCGAAGGGATTCGAACCCCCAACCCTTGGAGCCGAAATCCAATATTCTATCCAGTTGAACTACGAAGCCTTTACATAAAAATTAGAAGGTAATCTTCACGCCGCCCAAAAATTGTGCGCCTAACACTTTATAACCATAATAATTCTGGTATTTGGTGTTCAGAAGATTATTTCCGAGTGCAAAAATACTGAAATTTTTGTGAATCTTATATTCTGCAGACAAATTAAGATCTACATAACCACCAACTTTCTGATTTCCATTTTCTTGGATATTATATAGACTTGGATTAACTGTTGTATTTTCTTTAATATCGAAACTATTTCCTGTTCTGTCCGTCACAAAAACACCTTTAAAACCTAAATTAAGCTTCTTGCCTAGCATCGCATATTTTGCACCAATCGTAGATTGTACCAGTGGCTTATAGAATACTTCTGCCATATTATCCAGCTTATATTTCATAAAATGAAGCTCACCATCGACAACCAAATTCTCTATTGGAAATACCTGCACGCTGGCTTTAACTTCACTTAATGTTCCGTTGTCATATATAGCACCAAAAGTGTTGGCAAAATCATACGGCTTTCTGTTATTAGTAACCGTTGCATCAGAAATTAGATTATTCTGAAAGAACAAAATATCGTTCTGCTTGCCATAACCTGCGCTGATATCATATTTTAAAGTTTGGTCGACATCGCCTTTAATCCCGAAATAAAAATGATATTTAGTCTGAGTTGGTTTCAAGAATAAATCAGAGACTAGGTAAGGATTTTCTTCCAATAATTGATTGTAAGAATTTAGTTTTAATCCGCCATCTACTCCCGCATAAAATTTGAATTGATCCAAAGCCGCAATCTGCACTTCAGCTTTTGGGAACCAATAGACTTTGCTATTTTTTTCTTGATCTAAAAATGAACTCTGATGTTTCTGACTAAAAAATGAAAAATCCGATCCTAACATTAAGTAAGATTTACCTTTATAAAATGTTACTTTCGGAGCTAAATTAGCGTTGAATAAATCACTTTCATTCTTGTCTAGAATCCCGAATTTTGTATTAACCGTTTCTAATCCAAGACCAAGATCCGCATTCATTTTCACATCCGTATAGACGTCTAGATCATGCTTTGATAAGTTAACGAGCAATTCTCCTTGTGTTTCTTTGGTATCAAAATGATCGCTTAATATGGACGATTTCACCCTCACATCATTAAGAATATCGTTAGAGTAATGATCGTAATAAGCATTGATTTTAAAACGATTTACCTTTTGTTCCAAGTCAATATTAGAGTCTGGCGAAAAGGTATAAATCCCGTAATAATTATATTTATCAAAGCCAAAATTAGCATCGATATTAAATTTCCCTTTCTCAGTATAAGCGTTAAGAAATAAACCTGCTGACAATTGACTTTGCTTAGAATTCCAGTCGTAGACTTTTTTCAGACCGTTAGTGGACAAATAATGAATATCTGCGCCAACTTCTACATTATCATTCACCTTACCAGAAACATTGGCATCTGCTAAAAATTTACCGTAATTACCGTAACCTAATTGAAAATAATTGCTTTGTTTTTCTTCATTAAACTTTGGCGAAATATCTTCTCCTTGGATCTGAGACGTTTTAAAATCCGAAACTGGCGGTACATCTGTGATATTATAATTAACCACTTCCTTAGATTTTTCTTCTGGTGGATAATTTTTTTCTTGTTGTACGGATGTTTTTTTCTTTTCGATGCGTTTCACTTCTGGCTCGCGTTTTCTGTCCAGCACTAATTTTTCATCTTTAATTTGTGCCTGCGAAAATTCGGTTCCAAAAATTCCCAAAAATGCGATAACCGCTATGTATTTTAGTTTATTCATTTTAATTAATTTAGAGTTTGAAAAATTCTAATCTGGAGAATAATTCAATAAGTCTATTTGATATCTAAATTGTTTAATTTTTTATTTTATTTCGAATAATAATCGAAGCTTGCCTTGGCAACATCTGCGATAATCTTATCATTAGCATCTTCGTTCTCGTAAGAATCACTCACCAAAACGCTGACAATAATATGCTGTCCGTTAGGCAATGTTATCACACCAATATCATTAGTAGCCCCTGTTTTACCTTTCTCATCCGTAAAGGAAGTTCCTGTTTTGTGCGCTACAATCGTTTCTTTAGGAAGTTCTCCTCTTAGACGATTAGGTTTGGTAGTTGTTTCTTCCAGAATCTTTATCATAAGCGCCTTGCTATTCTTTTTCAGGATAGGTTCTTTGTATAACTTCTCTAGCAAAAGATTAGCGGCATTGGCAGAAATGTAATTTTGATATTGGATGTCTGTGACCTCATGCATCATTCTCTCACCGGCAACAATCTGAAAATCTTTAATACCAATTCTATCCATATAATTCTGTACAACATCTGTCCCACCAATTAAATCTAATAAAATATCACAACCACTATTATCGCTTTGCGCCACCGTATAAGTTATCATCTCTGACAAAGACAAAGATCCGCCATTAGGGAATCTGTCTCTTATCGGACTCCAAGTATTCTGCATCAATTCCTCTTTGCTGAATGTTATTTTTTGGTCTATTTTTAGTTTATTTTTATCAACCAAATCCAAAACCGCTAATCCTATCGGAAACTTAAAAACACTTTGCATAGGAAGATGACGATGCCCATTAACGCTAATTGTATCTTGTTTTTCTAAATGCCAAACGGCAACGCCAACATTAGCTTTTTTATCTTTAAGAATACTCTGAATAGACTCTCTAAGATCTTTTTGTGCCCACAGCAAGCTTGTTGCTAAAGTGGCAGATAAGGTTAAAATTTTGACTATTTGCATGGCGTTATTTTTTGATTTGAGCTTTTACTTCTTTTGCTTCTGCAACAACATCTGGGAAATCACCGTAATTAGCAATAATCTGATCGCAAGTATAAGATGCTTGATAATTGTCTTTAAGTGCCAAATAATTCTTCGCCATCAACACCAAAGCTTTTGCACCCCAATATTCTTCTGATGCGTAATTATTAGCAAGTTTGAAAATCGTTTCGTTACTGCTCTTAAAAGCTTTTCCTTTGTTTTGATAATAAGCCTTAGCATAAAGTGCTTCTGCAGCAACTTGTGGATTAGAAGATTTCTCAAGGCCAGCAAAAGTCGTCTGAGCCTCTTTATCTTTTCCGTTTTGCATCGCCGTTCTGGCTTTGATTACTTTAGCTTGTTCTAAAACCGCTGCAGAGTTTTTGGTATTTTTAAGAACAACATCCGCAAATTGATCTGCCTTAGAAAAGTTCTTCTCATCTGAGTAGATTTTCATCAATTCTAAAGCTGCAAAATTCTTAATGCTAACATCCGTAGAGTTGGCAACCAATTCTAGATATTTTTTAGCATCTGCTGTTTTATTTTGACCAAGATAGATCTGCGCCAATCTTACCTGTGCATCTTGCTGATAATCATTTTGAAAATCTGCAACATTCTGAAGGATTAACAAAGCTTTCGCAGTATTTTTTGTCTGATAATAACTTTCTCCAAGCTCGTATTGCGCTTGGTAAAATTGAGAACCTGTTGGGTTTTGGTTCAGATATTTTTCATAAAAACCAATGGCTTTGCTGTAATCTTTTTTAGCATAATTTTCTTGAGCAAGACTTAAGTTCAATTGATCTTTCTCTGTGCTGGAAATATTAACACCAAGACTTTTTGCAAAACTTTCGTAGCCAGAAATATCGCCTTTCTTCACAAAAGCAGGTTTGGACGCTGCTACAATTTTATCTGCAAAAGCCGAATTTTTGTATTGATCTCCGAGTATTTTTAATTCTGCTAATGCTTTGTCCGTTTGATTTTGATCGATATAATTCTGAGCACGATAAATCTGAGCATTGGCAATTAAATCTTTATCAGGGCTTGTTTTAATCACCTGATCAAAATAATTGTTGGAATTTACAAAGTCATCATTAGACGCATAAGCCGTCCCGATTTCGTATTGTGCATCGTCCTTATATTCACTGTTAGAATACGACGAAATTAGTTTTTTAAGTTCATTAATTTTAGCAACTGTATCGCCTTTAAAACCTAAAGCCATCGCTTTTTGGAACAAAACATAATCGGCAGCGCCTTCGGTTTTATTATAAATTTCTAAAGCTTCGTTCAGTTTATTATCGGCGTAATAGGTGTCTGCCAAGCGCAATTCTGCATCGGCTTTAAACTCAGGTCGCGGAAATCTCAAATAATCCTTAAAATGTTCCTGCGCCGACTCGAAGTTTTTATTTTTAAAATATGCGTAACCCAAATCATAATCCAATTGCTCACGCTCCGGGAAATTCTCTGCGGTTTCGTTTTCTAATTTAAGATAAGTTGCAATGGCAGATCGGTAATCATTTTTCTGATAATACGTCTGTCCCAACCAATATTGCGCTTTTTTATAAAATTCTTTATTAAGATTGAAGGCTAAACTTTGCTTAAAATATTGTTCGGCTTTATCATAATTGCCTTTGTTAAATTCTTCACTGCCCAAAAGATAAGCCACCTCCTGCTCTATTTTGTTAGTTTCTGGAGTTTTGGCATCTAACTTTTTCAAGACATTAAGGGTTTCCTGATAATTGCCAGAATAGAGATAGGATTTAACCAAAAGCGATTTCATTTCTGTAGATTTCGCGGACTTTGGATATTTATCAATATAACGTTGTAAGACTTTTGGCGCACTTTCGAAAGGGTTTCCGATGTCGTAACTCAGCTTGGCATATTGTTCCATCGCCAGTTCCTGCACTTTAGCATCGTAGTTCATCTGAGAGGCATTTCTGTAAGCAGAGAGCGCTTCTTGCTTTTTAGCAGTCTGCAAATAGGCATTTCCTAATTGGAAATAAGCATTCTGAGCCAATGGAGAATTGGAGTTAATTAACTGATTGTAATAACCAACCGCTTCATCAGATTTCTTAAGCTGAGACGCTACAAATCCCATCTCATAAAGATCACTTTCTGATGGACTCTGTACGCTTTCCAGATATTTTTTAAGATGAGGATATGCCGCTTGATAATCGCCTTTCATAAAGTAGCTTTCGCCAATAATCTTATGAATTTCGTTTTGATAATTAGACGAAGAGCCAGAGTTTAACAAATCTTGTGCTTCAGAAATCGCTTTGTCATAATCTTTATTATTGAAATACATTTGCACATAATAAGGCTTTACCATCGCCGCATATTGCTCATTAAATTTCACTTGATCGAAATAAGAAAATGCTTTATCATTCTGTTTATCGCTGTAATAAAGATGTCCTAACATATAAGCAATTCCTGCTTTGTCGTTGTCACTCGTAGCATTTTTAGACGCTTCTTCCAAAGCTTCTATAGCACCGTTAGAGTCGCCTGTCATAAATTTGGCGTACCCCAACTTCATGATGTATTGCGTGTTTTCTTGCTGACTTAGCTGATATTGATTAATCTTCTGTAAAGTTTCTAAAGCTTTAGGAAAATCTTTTTTAGCCAAATAATAATCTGCCAAAGGTCCGTTAGCTTGCGCAAAAAAGGAAGAATTAGGATATTCTTTCATAAAAGCTTCAAAACCTTCTTCAGAATGTTGCTGCTGAAGAATCAGTCCAATGACTTGCCCGAAAAACAAAGCTGCCTCTTTCTTAGATTGAGAAAGACTTTGGTTGTAAAAATATTGCCGAGAATATTCGTACTGAGCCGCATTATAAACTTTGGTTTGATAAAGATTGTCAGCCAAGTTGAAACGATAAGCTTCTTTATTGCTGAAATATTGAGATTGTTGCGCTTCTGCCACGCCATAAAGCGATAACAATGAAGCAAGGATTATCTTTTTTGGATTCATCTAAGTATAAAACTTTTTTGCTGAAACGGATGTTATTAGTAAGGAACGAAAATAGAGAAAACTTATTATCTAGCCAACCCCTAAAAGGCTTTTCTAGCTATATTTTATAGATTTTTTAACAAATCTAAAAACCTAACAAGCTTTAAAATAATGCAATTAAGGATTTCTCAATCACCCAAAAAGGAAGCTTCATCTATAATTAACAAATAAATGATTAAGATTTTCTGTTTTGCAAAAAATAACAGAGATTATAATTAAAAATTTATCAAAATGAAGTTAAAAGCTTTATCTCTTAATAAAAATAGAGTTTAACAAAGTTTAAGTTTATTAACACAAACATAACATCTTATCAGAAAAATGTTACATTTGTTTTTATATTCAAAATAAACCACCATCAATGAATTCACTTTTTAGAAGAAAACACTACTCATCTGACCCTAATCAAGGACAACTGAATCGTGTGTTGGGCACTTGGGACATCGTCTTTTTCGGTATTGCAGCTATTATTGGAGCAGGGAGTTTTAGCAGCTTGGGAGAAGCAATTTTTCGTGGAGGTCCCGGTGTTATCGTTCTTTATCTGATCTGTGGATTTGCCTGTGCTTTTACCGCAATTTGCTATGCCGAATTTGCGAGCAGAATCCCCACTGCAGGTAGCGCCTATACCTATGCTTACGCTAGTTTTGGAGAATTAATCGCTTGGATTATCGGCTGGGCACTTATTATGGAATACAGCTTTGGAAATATCTACGTCGCTTTTTCTTGGTCTGATTATTTCACCAGTTTTATGGGAAGAATCGGCATACATATTCCTGATTATTTTACTTGTAGTTATACGGAAGCAAAAAAAGCTGTTCTTAACGCATCTGCCAACAAAGAGCTAATTAACGCTTGGGCTACAGCGCCAATGATTGGTAACCTAAGGATCATATTGGATATTCCCGCATTGGTTATCAATGGATTAATCACTTGGCTTTGTTACCAAGGTATTAAGGAAAGTAAAAACTTCAATAACTTCTTTGTGATCCTTAAGTTGTTTGCAATCTTATTGGTTATCGCTGTTGGTATTGGTTATGTTAATACTGGAAATTGGTTCCCAACAAACTCCGAAAACATACCAAGCATGATGCCTAATGGCTTTGCAGGTGTTATGTCTGCAGTAAGCGGTGTTTTCTTTGCCTATATTGGTTTTGATGCCATTAGTGTTCTATCAGAAGAAACTAAAGATCCACAGAAAACTTTACCAAAAGGCATGTTGATTTCTTTAGGACTTTGTACTGTAATCTATATTATTTTAACATTAGTATTGACAGGTTTGGTTGATTACAAAAAATTTGATGGTGTAGGAGATCCATTAGCCTTTGTTTTCCAAAAAGATAACCTCAATATCCCTTGGATGGAATTTGTCATCGCTCTAGTTGCAATCATCGCGATAACGACAGTGTTGTTGGTTTTCCAAATGGGGCAACCAAGAATCTGGATGGCAATGAGCCGTGATGGACTTTTGCCAAAGAAATTTCAGGAAGTGCATAGCAAAAACAAAGTGCCTTCTTATGCTACCATTATGACAGGTATTGTCGTTGGAGTTCCTATTTTGTTTACCGATAAAAGCTTTATTTTAGACTTTACAAGTATTGGGACAATATTCGCTTTTGTGTTAGTCTGTGGCGGGGTTTTATTACTTCCTAGAAAGGAAAAAATCAAAGGTCGTTTTCATATGCCTTATATTAATGCTAAATTCATTTTCCCGATAATTTTTATTGGAGGTCTTGCATTCTTCTACTATTGGCAACCAGAATTTTTCCAAAATCTATTGAACTGGAGCGATCCTGCAGAAGGAGAATTCCGACTTTCTGTAACAATATTCATTTTAATTAATCTTGTTTTGGTAGTTTTAGCTTTTATGAAAAATCTATCATTAATTCCATTAATTGGACTGAGCTCTTGTCTTTATCTACTAACAGGGATGACACATAATAATTGGTTCTGGTTTGGACTTTGGTTCGCGATAGGACTGGTTATCTACTTCGCTTACGGCAGAAAAAACAGTGTATTAAATCAAGCTTACAACAATTCAAAATAAATCAAAAAAAAAAAAAGGACTTCAATACGAAGTCCTTTTTTAGTTTATAAAATTGAGGTTTGTTCTATTTCAAATGTTTCGTAATACTGTCGCTCATAGGCTTAGTTGTACTCACAAAGCTGTCGATAACCTCTCCTTTTTCGTTCAATAAAATCTTGGTAAAATTCCAAAGAATCGTTGTGTTTTTTACACCATTTTCTTTCTTATCCGTCAAGAATTTATAGATTGGCGCAATATCGTCTCCCTTCACAGAAACCTTAGCTGCCATAGGAAATGTCACGCCATAATTCTTCTGACAAAAGGTTGCAATCTCGTGATTACTACCTGGTTCTTGTCCTCCAAAATTATTGGCCGGAAAGCCTACAATAACCAACTTATCCTTATAAGCTTGGTATAACTTTTCTAACTCTTCATATTGCGGTGTAAAACCACACTCAGAAGCCGTGTTAACGACCAAAATTTTCTTTCCTTTAAAATCAGAAAAATCAATCGTATCACCACTTAAGGATTCTACTTTAAACTCATGAATGGATTTTGCTTGACCATTGCTTTTGCATCCAAATAATGCTAAAACCATAATTAATAGATATTTCATAATAAATAATTTTGGCGTGCGCTTCGCCTTCACGCGGTATTTTGTTTCCCAAAGGTAAGAAATTGATATCAGTAAAGCCCCAAATTAATTTAGCCAATTACTTTAATTTCATTTTTTAATTACTTCAAAATATTAGAAAATAGCTCCTACAAGTTATCATGCACTAACATCAGACAAGCAAAAAAAAAAAGCGAACCTCCCGAAATGGGAAATCCGCTTTTATAAAAATTAACATTATATCAATGTAAAAAATGTCTCATTCCCGTTAATAACATCGGGATATTATGCTCATCTGCTGCATCTATGCTATCTTGGTCTTTCACGCTTCCTCCTGGTTGGATAATCGCTTTAATACCATTTTCTGCACAGAAATCTACTACATCACGGAAAGGGAAAAATGCATCTGACGCCAAAACTAGGTCGCCAGAAAACTTCTCCTTAGCACGTTCTATCGCTTGTTGTGTGGCCCAAATTCTGTTAACCTGGCCACCTCCAATCCCGAAGGCTTGCACACCATTAGAAACAACAATTGCATTAGATTTCACATACTTTACCACACGTTGAGAAAACAATAAAGCCTTCTCTTGTGCTTCTGTAGGCTGAACTTTGGTCGCTACTTTTATATCAGTAGAAAACTGGTTATCATTATCCTGAACCAAAATCCCACCATCAACCTTAACCCATGTTTTCTTATCAGAAACAGGATTTTTAATTTTGATTACTCTAAGGTTTTTCTTTTTATTCAAGATTTCTATCGCAGCATCATCAAAATCTGGCGCCATTACAATCTCTAAAAATGTCTTATTAAGCTCTTCTGCTGTTGCAGCATCAACTTTATAATTCATCCCTATAATACCTCCAAAAATAGAAATTGGATCACACTCAAAAGTCTTCTGATAAGTTTCTAAAGCTGTACTACCAATCGCAACCCCACATGGTGTAGAGTGCTTTACTGCGCAACAAGCCATCTCTTCTTTAAACTCATTAACAACCTTCCAACAAAGATCCATATCCCTCAAGTTATTGAAAGATAACTCCTTGCCACCCAATTGCTCAAAGTCTTTCATCGCACCATTTTCAAAAGTCGATGCGTAATAAGCAGCCGTCTGATGT
Organism: Chryseobacterium electrogenes; assembly: GCF_053553015.1. Lineage (NCBI taxonomy): Bacteria > Pseudomonadati > Bacteroidota > Flavobacteriia > Flavobacteriales > Weeksellaceae > Chryseobacterium > Chryseobacterium electrogenes. Next base: position 1,401,491 of record NZ_JBNPPB010000002.1, read on the forward strand.
GGATTTTCTCCATATCTCAGATCATAAACTTTTTTGTAAGATGCGTTAAGATATTGTGGATAATCTTCGTCCAAAAGCATACTCGCTATGGCAGCATCATACGCAGCAGTCAGATTAAAAACTTTACCTGCTAACTTCCTACGCGTCTCTAGGTAAGTGTCGCCATTTTGTTCCATTTCAAGCTTTACAGTCGTATAATCTTCTACGTTAGTAATTACCGTAACCGAATCAAAATTCTTAGCCGCAGACCTCAACATAGACGGTCCGCCAATGTCAATAAACTCCACTTTCTCCGCCAAAGAAATATCCTTGTTAACGTTTTCGAAGAATGGATAAAGATTAACAATGACCATATCGATCAACTCGATATCATGCTCTTTTACCGTTTTCATGTGTTCTTCATTGGCGCGCACTGCCAACAATCCACCATGAACTTTTGGATGTAAAGTCTTAACTCTACCATCCAACATTTCTGGAAAATCTGTTACCTCATCAATCTGAATTGGTGCCAAACCAGCATCTTTCAAATGCTTATAAGTACCACCAGTTGAGATTAATTGATAACCTTGTAACTCCAAAAACTTCGCAAAATCTGTTAATCCGCTCTTGTCAGAAACACTAATTAATGCTCTTTTCTTACTCATTTTTTCTTTCAATTTACTTTTTACAGCCATTTCAAAACTGCAGTTTACCGGTTCTTTCACCTCCGGATTTATTTATTTTTACTTAGATTTCTTTTTTAATTTTACTTAAAGTAAATATTTAACAAAAATACATTTTAACAACTGATTTTCAATTAATTAAAATCTTTAAATCAATTTAACTTTAAGTAAAACACCTAGCCATTCAGCACTTTTTCAATTGCCTTTGGAAAAATTTCATGTTCAACTTTGTGAATTTTACTTGCTAAAGTTTCTACTGTTTCTCCTTCATCAACTGCAACGTTACCTTGAAAAATTATTTCGCCTTCGTCAATTCCAAAAGTTACATAATGAACCGTTGCTCCACTTTCGGTTTCTTGTGCATTAATAACGGCTTGATGAACGTGATGTCCCCACATCCCTTTTCCGCCAAACTTAGGCAATAAAGAAGGATGAATATTAATAACCTTACCTTGCCATTGTTCACAAAAATCAGATTTTAGAATCGATAGAAAACCTGCTAAAACAATCAAATCTGTATCATCAGAAATCGATTGCATTAATTGCCCAGCAAAGTCCTTACCTCTCGGAATCATCACTGCATCAATATTATGATTAATTGCTCTTTCTACCGCATAACAATCTCTGTCGGCAATAACCTTACTTACTCTAGCATTTCTGATTTCGCCAGTAGCAATACAATCTATTATCCGTTGAAGATTAGTTCCAGAACCCGAAACAAGTACAACAATATTTTTCATTTAATCAGATGTTAGACATTAGATTTTAGATTTTAGATTTTAAAAAAAACCAAAATTCTGAATCTAGTCTTTTAGTTTAATTTAATCTTTTCAGTTCCTTCTGTGATTACTCCGATTTCGTAAGCGTCAGAAACTAATTCTAACACCTTATCTGCATGATCTGCATCTACCACAACAATCATCCCAACACCCATGTTGAAAGTCCCGTACATCTCTTCTCTGGCAATATTACCACGCTTCTCCAACTCTAACATAATACTCGGAATCTGAATCTTGCTTGCATCAATATCCGCGCACAAGCCATCTGCAATAATTCTCGGAATGTTCTCATACAAACCACCGCCTGTGATATGAGCAATTCCGCTCAATTCTACCTCACTAAGAAGTTTATGAATATCTTGAAAATATAGCCTAGTCGGCACCAAAAGTGTTTCGTATAAAGGTTTTCCTTCAAACTCTTCATTGAAATCAGAGAATACTTTTCTCACTAAAGAAAATCCATTAGAGTGAAAACCTGAACTTGGCAAAGCGATGATTTTATCTCCAGTTTTAATTTTAGATCCGTCAATAATCTGATCTTTCTCCACAATACCTACACAAAAACCTGCAACATCGTAATCTCCTGGCTGATACATCCCTGGCATCTCAGCAGTTTCTCCACCGATCAATGCACAGTTATTATCTTTACAAGCCTTTACCATGCCTAAAACGATTTCGGCAGCGATTTCAGAATCTAGTTTTCCGCATGCCAAATAATCAAGGAAAAACAATGGTTTTGCACCGTGACAAAGTATATCGTTTGCGCACATTGCGAAACAGTCTACACCTATAGAATCGTATCTTTTTGAATCTAAAGCAACCTTTAGCTTCGTCCCAACACCATCTGTACCAGAAACCAAAACAGGATTCTTATAACCTCCTATCTCATAAAATGCACCGAAACTCCCCAAATGATTTAAGACATTAGCGTTATGTGTCTCTCCAACTGCTTTTTTAATTTTATCGACGGTTTTGTAACCTTCTTCTTTGTCTACGCCTGCAGATTTGTACGTGTTGCTCATTTTTACTTTTTTGAGAATTTATTTCAAACTTTTCACTTCGATTTACTACAATAAAAAAGCCGACAATCTTTCAGATTATCGGCCGTTATATTAGTTCAGGATTTCAGAGTCCATAATTTTCCCTATATTGGAATAGTCATGTTGTTCTCTAAAATTGTTCTGAATTTTCACTGTCTTTCTTTTGTGCAAAAGTAAACCATTTAAGATTATACTTCCAAAAAATTATCTTTTATTTTTGAAGAATAGCTTCTAATTGAGAAATTTTATCAATCTTAGCTTTTAGTTCTAAGTTCTTTTCTTCATTAAGAATCTTACCTGTTTCTTTGTCTAAATTATCGCTGTAAAACGGCAATAGAAAGGTATCTACCACATTACCACCATGGAAAGGAAAACGCTTAGAAGCAGCTTCTATAACTCCCGCTCCTCCTCTAGCACCTGGAGAAGTCGCCATTAACAACATAGGAACTTCATTAAAAACTGCTCTATCTTTAATCCTAGAAACCCAATCAAAAACATTCTTAAATGCTGTTGTGTAAGTCCCATTATGCTCTGGCAACGCTAACAAAAGAACATCAGCATTATCAATCTTAGCCGCCAATGTTGTCGCCTCTGCAGGAATCCCATTATTAACTTCTAAAGAATGTTTGTAAATAGGCATTTCTACGTCTTGCATATCAACAAAATCTATCTGATTATCGCCCGCAAATAAAGTTGAAGCATATTTTACCAATAAGCTGTTCATTGATGTTTCTGAATTACTACCTGATACCGCTAATATTTTCATTGTAAGTTTTATTATAAATTTGTACTACAAAGATAAAGACTTTGCATCATGATTACATTGATGTATAATAAGATTTTTATCTTGTTTATTTATTTTAAAAGAATATCAATCACTCATCAGAACAATTTTTAAAAATTACATTAGAAATAAATTTTAACTAAAAAATAAATTATGAAAATTCTTACCAGCCCATCTTTACCATCACCTGCAGGACATTTTTCTCCAGCCATAGAACATAACGGTACACTTTACCTATCTGGACAATTGCCAAAACATCCAGAAACTAAAGAAGTGCCAGAAGGTATAGAAGCACAGACTCAATTGGCATTATCCAATGTAGAAAATGTATTAAAAGCTTTTGGACAAGATAAAACTTCTATCATCCAGATGCGTGTATATATAACTGATATTGCATATTGGGCAGAGGTTAATCGTATCTATGCAGAGTTTTTCGGGAATCACAAACCTACACGTTGCATCATCCCAATTGGCCCTCTCAATGGTGGCTGTCTTATCGAAATTGAGTGTACAGCAGTCAGAATATAAAAAAATAGGATCACTCTCGGGTGATCTTTATTTTTTATTACAAAAGCTATCAAAAGCCAACATATAAAGCGTAAATTTGTGGATTAAGTTAAAAAACACATGTCAATTTACTTGATTCGTCATACCGATATAGATTTACCAAAAGGCATCTGCTACGGACAATTAGAAGTTCCATTAAAGAAAACATATCTTAAAGATTTTGCTAAAATCAGAAAGTTATTACCTAACTCTTTTGATAAAGTTTTTAGTAGTCCTAGTGCACGTTGCGTAGAATTAGCACAATATCTAGATAAAAACCACACTGTAGACAAGGCTCTACTAGAGCTTAATTATGGAGATTGGGAAGGTCAATTATGGCAAGATATTAATACCGAAGAACTCAAAAAATGGAGCGAAAATATTGTGCACGAACATCCTAAAAATGGTGAAAATCTATTAAGCCTTTTCGAAAGAACAAGTTTATTTTTCAATAAATTAAGAATGTACGAGTCCGAAGATATTGTAGTCGTTTGTCACGCTGGTATTATCAGATGTCTCATCGCTTCTCTAATGCACATTCCTTTAGAAAGAATTTTCCAAATACAGATTGGCTATAATCAAGTATATAGATTTGAATTAAATGATGATCCGCAAATGGATCAATGGTATATTTAGTTTAAATTTGGCTTGATTTATTTTAAAATTAAAATGTCCCAACTCAAAAAAATACGAGAATCCCAAAACCTAACTCAGGAAGAACTGGCAGAGAAATCTGGGCTTTCTGTCAGAACCATTCAGCGGATTGAAGCAGGGACAGCCCCGAAAGGTTATACATTGAAAACCCTGGCAACAAGTCTTAGCATTTCTGAAAATGAATTGTTAACTCCAATTATTCTCGAAAATCAACTTGAAGAAAAAACAGATATTAAAGAACCGATATTAGTCGATGAAAATAAAAAAACAGAAAACTGGACTTTAATCAAAATCATCAACCTTTCTTCGCTTCCTGTCGCTTGGTTCCCTGTTCTCAATTTTTTACCACCATTAATTCTGATGCTGGTCATGAAACAAAAATCCGACTTGGTAAAACAAATCATCACTTTACAAATATTTTTAGCAATTGTTTCGCCTATAATTTTTCTTTTGGTTGCTTTTCTTAAGCTTGGACAATCATCTGTATTAATCACAATTATCGCTCTAACGCTGGCTAATATTTATATCATTTTGAGAAATACTTACCAAATTGATAAATTTCAAAAACTTCGTTACAAACTGAATTTCAACATCATATAAACACGACATCCAATTGTCGGGTAATTGTCGGGCGACTTTTCCTTTCTAAAAGCTATTAATTAAGAATCTTTGTCAAAAATTATATCATGACAAAACAATTCGGTATTTGCCTTTTAATTTCCTTAGTTTTTATTGGAAATTTAAATGCCCAAATTGACAAAAACTCAGCATTATTTCTAGAATTAAAAAAGCAAGACAGTTTATTTTTTGAGCGAGGTTTCAATCAATGTGATTTGGTTTATTTAGAAAAAACTGTGGACGACCAACTGAAATTTTATCACGATAATGGAGGATTTCAAGACAAAAAAATCTTCTTAGAAAGAATGAAACAAAATGTTTGTTCTAACTCAGATCAAAAGCCAATCCGCAAAGTTATAGAAAGCAGCCTACAAGTTTTTCCATTGTACAATGATGGCGTTTTGTACGGCGCTATACAATCGGGAGATCATCAATTTTATACCAGAGAAAAGAATAAAGAAGATGTTTTAAATGGTCATGCCAAATTCACTACGGTTTGGTTAAAAAAGAATGATTCTTGGCTATTGAGTGACGTCTTAAGTTACGACCACAAACCTTCTATCGAGCAGAAAAACACTGATGAAATAGACCAATTGCTGAAGGATAACCAAATTCCGACTTTGGGATTAGGCGTGATTGAAAATGGAAAATTGACACAAATAAAAGTTTATGGCACATTAGACGGCAAAATAAACGCGTCTTACAACAGCCTTTTCAATGTCGCTTCTCTTACCAAACCAGTTACTGCAATAACGGTTTTAAAATTGGTCAGCGAAGGAAAATTGAGTCTGGACGAACCGCTTTACAACTATTGGACATATCCAGATATTGCAAAAGATCCGCGTCATAAAAAATTAACCATCAGAATGATATTGAGCCACCAATCAGGCTTCCCGAATTGGAGATGGGAAAATAAAGATCGAAAATTAAGTTTCGATTTTGAACCAGGAACCAAATATCAATATTCTGGTGAAGGTTTCGAATATCTAAGAAAAGCGGTTGAAAATAAATTCCATAAAAGTTTAGAAGAATTAGCACAAGAATTAGTTTTCAAACCTTTAAAAATGAATGAAACCAGCTATATCTGGAACGAAAAAAATATCGGTAAAATTGTAATAGGCTACGACAAAAACGGAAAAGCCTATGACATTGTTAAAAATAAAACAGCCAATGCAGCAGATGATCTTGCAACAACGATTGAAGATTATGGTCAATTTTTAGCCAATATTATAAATGGAAATTTGTTATCTCCTAAAATTTTCAATGAAATGAAAACCAAACAAGTTACCATTAAAAACGGAAAATACTTTGGACTTGGATTTGAAATTTACGACCTCGGAAATAACGAAATCGCCTTATCTCACGGCGGTGCTGACGATGGCGTGAGAACACAATTTTTTCTATTACCTAAAACCAAACAAGGTCTCATCATCTTTACCAACAGCGATGAAGGCTACAAAATATACGAACCTCTCATCAAAAAATATCTTGACGATGTTGGAAATAAAATCATCGATATAGAAATGAAATGATGATTTATTGATGTGATGATTAACTCAACAATACATTAAAATCTTGATTTAAACTTAAAATACCTTCTTCCAAGCTATCAGGATGCTCAGTGAAACCTTTTAGTTTGGAAGTTTTGCTTTTCAACACCAAATCCTGAATCTGTTTCTCCGTCAACTTTTTACCAAAAACTACAAATGGAACCTTGAATCCACATTGCTTGAAATCGCTACAACCAATCGCTGTTTTACCTTTCATTAGCTTGTTAGCCTTACATTTTGGACAATAGGTTTCTTCCCAAACGATGGCGGTCACCTTTCTTGGCGCACGTTCTTTCTTTTCTTTGATTGGCTCTTCTTGCTCAAATTTGAAAACTTTTGGCTTTTCATTGATAACTTTTTTAGTCAACTCACTCACCATTTGTATCAATTCTTCTTTGAAATGATTGGCTTCATATTCGCCTTTTTCAATTTTACGAAGTTTAAACTCCCATTCACCCGTCAATTCTGGACTTTTAAGCAATTCGTCTTCAATAGTATCAATCAACTCTATGCCGACTGAAGTTGCAATAAGATTCTTCTTTTTGCGCTCAATATATTTTCGTTTAAACAAAGTTTCGATAATGTTAGCTCGCGTAGAAGGTCTTCCGATACCGTTATTCTTTAACATTTCTCGCAATTCTTCATCTTCCACTTGCTTCCCAGCAGTTTCCATGGCACGCAATAACGTCGCTTCTGTGTAAGCCTTGGGCGCACTGGTTTTCCCTTGATGGATCAACGGTTGATGCTCACCTTTTTCTCCAGCTTCAAAATTAGGAATCGTCTGTTCTTCGTCTTTATCTTTCTTTTCGCTATCGTCTTTTTTGTCCTTTGCATAGACTTCTCGCCAACCAGGTTCTAGAATTTGACGACCATTAGCTTTGAACGGAATTGTTCCCACCTGACCTTCTACCAAAGTGTTAGAAATTTTACATTCGGGATAAAAAACCGCGATAAAACGTCTTGCTACAAGATCATAGATTTGTTTCTCTTCTCTACTAAGATTAGAAGATGGCGGAATTTCGGTTGGAATAATCGCGTGGTGATCCGTCACTTTGGTGTCATCAAAAACAGCTTTGGATTTAGGAATCGGTTGTGATAACAAAAAGGAAGTATACTCCGAATAAATGGTCATTGTTCTCAAAATCCCATCAATCTTTGGGTGAAGATTTTCTGATAAATACGTTGTATCTACTCTTGGATAAGTTGTATGTTTTTTCTCGTAAAGACTCTGGATATACTTTAATGTATGTTCTGCCGAGAAACCAAATTTTCGGTTGGCTTCTACCTGAAGTGCTGTCAAATCAAACAGTCGTGGATTCTTTTCCTTTCCTTCTTTAATCTCAAAAGATACAATTTCGAATAAATGTTGCTTGAGATATTCTAAGCCTTTTTCGGCTTTATCTTTAGATTTCAATCGATCAATCGCCGCATTGAAAACAACGTCACGATATTTAGTTTTCAGCTCCCAATATTCTTCAGTTTGGAAAGCATCTATTTCTTTTTGACGTTGTACCAACATTGCTAAAGTCGGCGTCTGCACGCGTCCAATAGACAAAACGCCTTTGTTTCCTCCAAATTTTTTAGTAAATAATCTTGTCGCATTAATCCCCAACAACCAATCGCCAATGGCGCGGGCATTTCCTGCTAAATAAAGATTTTTATAATCTTCGGCGGGTTTTAAGTTGGCAAAACCTTCTTTAATTGCATCTTCCGTCAAGGACGAAATCCAAAGACGTTTCATTGGTTTATTACATTTTGCTTTTTGTAAAACCCAACGTTGTATCACTTCGCCTTCTTGCCCAGCATCCCCGCAATTAATGACTTCTTCACAATCTTCAACTAATTTTTCTATGGTTTTGAATTGTTTTTCTACGCCATTATTCGGGATTAGTTTTATCCCAAAATTCTGAGGAATAATCGGAAGAAAAATTAAATCCCAAGATTTGTAATGTGCGCTATAATCGTGCGGTTCTTTGAGCGTACAAAGATGTCCAAACGTCCATGTCACCCAATAACCATTACCTTCGAAATAGCCTTGCTTAGGCATATCGGCGCCTAAGACTTTAGCAATATCTCTGGCAACACTCGGTTTTTCGGCAATACATAATTTCATAAGGACAACGGCATTTTTAGAAGGGCTACAAATTTCGGGATTTTTTTTAGTAATACGTTTTAAATTAAAAAAAACTTGAGCAAAATAAAAATAAGCGGATTAGCGGTTAATTATTAGAGATTAAAAATTCGTACAACGCCCTATTTAAAAGGATTAGTCATTACAAGGGATTATTTTTTTTGTAAATTTGTGTTTTCAAAAATGACATCTTTAATCCAAGCAAAATCATCCTTTAAAAAGATTTTGTACCCCAAACTAAACTATACAGTATTGAAAGTTTTCTTAAAAATCATTAGCTTATTTTTATTACTTTTCTCATTAACAAGCTTCAACTTCTACCAGCAAAGAAAAGAAAAATCAATAACGGACATTCCGCTATTTTTTGAAGCTAAAGTAACTGGTATTAAGGATGGTGACACCTTTAAGATTTTCTTTAACAAAACTGAAAAAACAATTAGGTTAGCGCACATAGATTGCCCAGAAAAAAAACAAGCTTTCGGGAATAAAGCTAAATTATTTGCCTCCGATATTTGCTTTGGTAAAATGGTAATGATCAAAACCAATGGAAAAACGGATAGATACAACAGAATTCTTGGCGAAGTTATTTTAAAAGATGGTACTAATGTTAATAAAGAATTAGTAAAAAACGGTCTCGCTTGGCATTATAAAAAATACTCTAACGACAAAGATTATTCTAAATTAGAAATTAAAAGTCGTAAAAATAAAATCGGGCTTTGGCAAGATAAAGAGCCTATTGCTCCTTGGGATTGGAGAAAAAAATAACAAGCGTTATCTCTCTAAAAACCTTAGTCTTTATCATTAATATTGATGTCTTAGTAATCAATATTCTCTACAGCAACCATGCTAATACTAGCATGATTAATATTACTGTTCTTTATTATTTTCGGGGTTAGAATCGTGTACATTTCGTATATTTGGCTCTTAACTGAAAAAAATCCCGCTTTAATTAATCCACATACTTAACATAATCCTATTGAAATTATGTTATTAATACGTCGATCTTTTTAAACTAAATAAAGAAACAATCATAAAATCAATTAGAATAATCATTACTGCAGAACAGCGTTATCACCTTATTTCTTTATCCTATTAACATCCATGAGCAACAAAGAAATTTCCAAATATTATATTGACGAAAATATAGCCCGATTAATAGCCGCACAAGTTATTATATGGACAAGCTTGGCATTAATCTTCCGTTGGGAGTTTATTCTATTGATATTAACGGTAGACTTCGCAATAAGAGCGTTCTCTTACTACCCATCTCCCCTAGCATTATCAGCCAAAATAATTATGCGCTCCTTAGGACTAAAACCCAAACCTGTACTTGCTGCACCTAAGAAATTTGCCGCATCGATAGGATTTTTGTTCACGCTTATAATTTTTATTCTTGCTTACTTCAATTATTTCTTCGCGGCTTATGTTGTTGGCGGGATATTAATTATTTTTGCATTCTTAGAATCGGTTTTTAAAGTATGTATGGGATGTTATGTTTACAATTGGGTAATCGCTCCAATGATTAATAAAAGAAATAATAAAATTGAAACTCGATGATCGAAATCAAAAATATATCTAAAACCTTCCATCAAAAAAAGCAACATCTCAAAGCTTTAGATGATGTTAGCCTAAGTATTGCACAAGGTGATATTACCGGAATCATAGGATTCTCAGGCGCTGGTAAAAGTACATTAATCCGTACTATCAATCTTTTAGAAAAGCCAGATCAGGGTCAAATTATTGTTAACGGAAAAGACTTAACCCAACTAAGCAATCGAGAACTTGCCAAGGAGCGCAAAAAAATCGGAATGATTTTTCAGCATTTCAATTTATTAACATCCAGAACTGTTTTTGATAATATTGCTCTACCTCTAGAGTTAGATAACATTGACAAAACGGAAATCAAAACAAAAGTTAACGAACTTCTAAAGGTTGTTGGCCTAGAAGATAAAGCCAATGAGTATCCCAAGAGCCTTTCTGGCGGACAAAAGCAGAGAGTTGCCATTGCAAGAGCCTTAGCTAATGATCCTTACGTACTACTATGCGATGAAGCAACCAGCGCGCTAGACCCAGCTACAACTCAATCTATCTTGCAACTTCTTAAGGACATTAATAATAGATTAGGCATCACCATTCTTCTAATAACCCATGAGATGGATGTGATAAAATCTATCTGTAATCACGTTGCAGTTATAGATCACGGGAAATTAGTCATAAAGGGTATGCTAGAGGATATTATTACCGACAGAACCAATTCTGTTCTCAAACAATTTATCACCTCTAAGCCCATGAAAATACCGCAATCACTATATGATAAGCTAGAGAACCAGCCAACGGTAGGATTATTTCCTTTGGTAGAACTAGAACTTAATGGCGAGATACAATGCGAAAAACTATTATCCATAATAAATAACGATTATAAAATCCCTTACCAACTTATTAGTGCTGATGTAGAATATCTAGGCACTGCCAACTACGGAAAGCTTTTACTTCACCTACAAGGTAACACAGAAGAGAATGCTAAAGCCATCCAATATTTCAATCAAAATAATATCATAAATACATTAAGAGGATATGCTTGACGAAACAACGATTTCATTACTATCTAAAGGACTTTGGGAAACTATTTACATGACTTTTCTGTCTGGTTTCTTTGGTTTTTTATTAGGCTTACCAATTGGAATCATTTTATTTTTAACTCAAAAAGGTCAACTTTTAGAAAATCAATATTATAACCGAATTCTATCTATTCTGGTTAATATTTTTCGATCTATTCCTTTTATCATATTAATTGTTTGGCTTATACCCTTCACAAGATCCATTACAGGAACATCTATTGGTATGAACGCCGCATTGGTACCACTAAGTATTGGCGCAGCACCTTTTATTGCCAGATTAGTTGAGAATAGCTTGCTAGAAGTACCTAATGGGCTAATAGAAACAGCAAGAGCACTGGGAGCAAGCCCTTTGCAAATCATCAAAAAAGTGTTATTGCCAGAATCACTTCCTTCTCTAATCAACAATGCAAGTATTACCTTGATTACGCTTGTTGGCTACTCTGCGATGGGTGGTGCCGTTGGCGCAGGAGGTTTAGGACAAATAGGTTATCAATATGGCTATGTTGGTTACAATGCCTTAATCATGAATAGTGTTTTAATATTATTAATACTATTGGTATTTGCCATTCAGTTTACAGGCGATAGGCTTTCTAAAAAATTTAATCATCGTTAAAAAATAAAAAAAATGAATCATAAACTAAAATTCTTAAGCTTAGCAGCAGTGAGCCTTTTATTATTAAATGCTTGTGGAAAAACTAAAAATGATAATCCCAATCACATCAAAGTTGGTATCACCGCAGGATTAGAACAACAAATTGCCGAAGTTGCCAAGAAAGAGGCGAAAGAAAAGTATAATCTAGATGTAGAATTAGTTGCTTTTAATGATTATGTCATCCCTAACGAAGCTCTTAACAATGGAGAAATTGACGCCAATGCTTTCCAACATGTTCCTTACCTAGAGGAGCAATCTAAGCAACGTGGTTATAAGCTAGCTGTTGTAGGCAATACATTTGTATATCCAATTGTTGCTTATTCTAAAAAAATAAAAAACATTTCAGAATTACAAAACGGAAGTACCATTGCCATTCCTAATGACCCGACTAATGGCGGGAGATCTCTACTTCTACTTCAGAAAAATGGATTATTAAAATTGAAAGACAACGTTGGTCTTCTTCCTAAAGTGACGGATATTGCAGACAATCCAAAACAGCTTAAAATCATAGAAATAGAAGCTCCTCAACTCCCAAGAGTTCTGGATGATAAAGAAGTTGTGATTGCTATTATCAATAATAATTTTGCTGCGCAAGCTGGCTTAGACGAAAGTAAATCAGGGATTCTAAAAGAGGATAAAGACTCTCCTTATATGAATGTTATTGTGACAAGAGAAGACAACAAAAACTCAGAAAAGGTAAAAAACTTTGTTAAAGCTTATCAATCAGATGCAGTAGAAAAAGCTGCTCTAGAAGCTTTTAAAGGTTCTGCGGTAAAAGGTTGGTAATTACCAGAAAAAATACAACAAAATAATACACATCCTTACGAAGTGTATCCATAAAAAATAAGGCTTAGATTAATCTAAGCCTTATTTTTTTCAAGGTCAATCAACAAAAACATAATATTTAAATCTTGAATTCACTTTATTAAATAATCTTTAATCGCTCTTCTTCTAGGTCAATTTGATAGAGTTGTTGTCGTATAATATCCTCATCAATGACTGTATTTCTATTAAGGTCTGATAGATATTTCCTTTGTACTTCTAATATTTCTAAAAAAAATTCTTTTGTTCTCTCATTCATCCAGCTATCGTCTATAGCTTTTGCTCTTTCTTCCCATTGTCTCAAAAACTTATCAAAAACTGTATCATCATATAGTTCTTGATCATATTTATTTTTAATATGTTCATAGACATGTTGTTTCAAGTCTTTCTTCATTTTTTTTCTGGTAAGCACTTCGGCGTCATCATTTACAAAATCTTCATATATCCGCATACTCTTAATAAGATATGGTAAAGTAAGCCCTTGCACCAATAACGTTAGCAATATTGCAACAAAAGTGATAAACAAAATCAAGTTGCGATGCGGAAAAGCTTCACCATTATCCAAAGTAATAGGTATTGCTAATGCCGATGCTAACGAAACTACACCGCGCATGCCTGTCCAACCTAACACAAGAGGCAGCATCCATTGTCTTTTTCTTGTGGAAGATCGTGGAGCAAATTTTGGCCTAAAAATAAAAGTAAAAATCATTGCAGCATAAGAACAAACCATCCTTGCAGCAATTAAGATAACCGTAACCAAAACCCCATAACCAATTGCAGTACTTAGTGGTATACCAGAAGCCCTGATACCCTTAACAATCTCAGGAAGTTCTAATCCTATAATAAGAAAAACAATACCGTTGAGTAAAAACACAAAACTTCCCCAAACGTTATAACCCATAATACGACTAGAACTGTTTAAAAATACCAATCTCTTAGATGCTAAATACAATCCACCTGCAACAACAGAAAGCACACCAGAACTATGAAATTGCTCTGCAACCCAATACATGATATAAGGCTCTATAAGAGTGAGCGCAATATCAGAAGGAGCATCAGTTGGCAATCTTTTATGTACTTGTACAAAAAACCATGCTAGCAATAGACCAATACTTACACCTCCAATTAGCATCCATATAAAGCTCAAAGCGGCTTCTTGCCAAATAAACTGCCCCGTCCCTACTACAACTAATGCAAAGCGTAGAATAATCAGTGAAGAAGCATCATTCAATAAACTTTCTCCTTCCAGGATAGCAGATGTAGATTTGGGGATTTTTACAAATTTTGTAATTGCACCAGTACTTACCGCATCAGGAGGTGAGACTATTCCGCCTAATAAAAAACCAAGAGCAATACTAAAACCTGGGATAAAATAATTAGCCGCAATAGCCACAGAAAGCGCCGTAAAGAAAACCACCAAAAATGCAAAACTGCTGATAATACGCCACCATTTTTTCATTTCTTTAAATGATATTGTCCAACAAGCCCCAAATAATAAAGGTGGTAAAAATATAAAGAAAATAAGATCCGGATCTATCTTTATCGTGGGCAATCCTGGTATAAAACTAACCAACAACCCAGCTATAACTAATAGAATTGGATATGCAATCTTAAGTTTTGTAGCCCACATATTTAGCAAAACAATAGCAGCTATCATCGCGAGAAAAAAAGGTAATAACGTGTGCATCTATTTATATTTTTAACAAAACTAAAATATAAATTTTATTGAACAATTAATGCTTTCTATATCATTACTTACGCCCAATTAATTAACTTCAAAAAAAGTCCAAAAATAAATTTAATGCTTGTCAATTATTCAACTTGTAAGCATTATATATCACAAGTCTACAAAAGCATAATCATACTTTAGAGTTAGTGTAATCAAGCAATTGCAATTTGAGAAATATACCTAAGAAACTTATACGTGTTTAGGCGAATAAAAATAAAGGAATGTCTTTTTCGCCATTTCAAAATCAGACCAATCATCACAATCTATCTGATAGCCAGCAATACCACAAGTCGGAAGATTTACAATCTCATCCGTTAATGTATTAGCAAAGTTAGAAATACCATTATTATGAGAAAATAAAGCGAGAGTATCAACCTCTTTATCAACACCATATATAAGTGTTTCAAAATGAACCTCACGCGGATTATATAACGATCTATCCTCAGAATAAGGCTTATTATAAACCTCAGAAAACAATTGACAAGTTTGCAAAGCTCTTAGAGCAGGACTCGTAATAAAGGTATCAATATCAATATTTTTCCCTTTTAGGAAGTGAGCCATTATAGGAGCATTATGCTTACCAAGCTCAGTCAAAGGTCTATCGAAATCTTCAACATTTTCTGGCCAGTCACTTTTTGCATGCCTTATCAATAAAAGTGTTTTCATAGTAAATATTTTGTAAAAATAAAATTACAAAAAAATAAATGAAAAATAGTATTTTATTGATATTGAGAAATGTCAGACATAAAAAAAGAGAAAACAATATGTTTTCTCTTTTTAGTGACCTCGACAGGATTCAAACCTGTAACCTTCTGAGCCGTAATCAGATGCGCTATTCAGTTGCGCCACGAGGCCTTGTGTTACCTTGTTGTTTAAGGGTTTGCAAATATAGCAATATTTTCTTTACTTTGAAATATGAAAGCACTTTTTTTAACTTTATTTTCCACATTAATCCTTTTTTCATGCAAAAAGGAAGCTAAAATAATTACAGATTCTAGCACTATCATTTCAGAACGTCTTAGTTATCAAGACAATAATTCTGTAATAAAGCTTACAGCAGGAAAATTCAATTATTCTATAGAAAAATCAAAATTACCTTATAAATCTGCTGTTTTTTTGAACGCCAGCTTACTTGGTTATCTTTCTGAGCTTAATTTGGAGTCAAAAATCGTCGGCGTTTCTAGTCCAGAGTATATTTTTTCGGATAAAATTTTAAATCAAATAAAATCTGGCGCGATTCAAAATGTAGGAAATGACCAAAAATATGACCTCGAAAAAATCATTAGTCTTAAGCCTGATGTGATTTTCACCAATTACATTCCGAGTTTTGAGAATACCTATGATATTTTGAAGAAAAGTGGCATCACGATTATTTTTCTAGATGAATATATGGAGCAAGATCCTTTGCAAAAGGCAAAATATCTATTGTTGTTTGGGAAATTATTTGGAGTTGAAGATTTGGCCCAGGCAAGATATCAAGCTATAGATAACAATTATCAATTGTACAAGAAAGAAGCTTCTACAGCTACAGAAAAACCAATTATCTTGTGCAACGAGATGTATGGTAATCAATGGTTTTTGCCAGGTGGGAGAACATCAACGTCAATTTTAATAAAAGATGCGCATGCACAATATATTCTGGCTGATAATACAGATATTTCATCTAAAGCTTTAAGCTTTGAAGAAGTTTTTGTTAAGGCCAAAGAAGCTCAGTTTTGGGTTAATCTTAGCGGGCATCAATCCAAAAAGGAATTATTGACTATTAACCCCAACTACTCTAAGATGAATGTCTACAACAACGGCAAATTATACATGATTAATAACCGAGAAAAAGGCATGGCGAATGATTATTTTCAAAGTGGCGTGGTGCGTGCCGACTTGGTGCTTAAGGATTATATCAAGATGTTTCATCCGCAGTTATTTGCTGGCGAAAGTTTATATTATATGAAAAGTTTAAATTAATGGAGAAACAAACAAGCATACAGGCTTTTGATTGGAAAGCTGGACTTATTCTATTTTTAGGATTATTAGCAGGACAGACAGCAGTTGCGATTATTGCGGTGATTTGCGAGTCTATTTTCAATATTAATTATACCGCTTCCCCATTGTTTAATATGGCAGCATATGCATTGTCGATGATTGTGCCTATTTTCTTTTATGAGGTTTTTATTCTAAAACCGATTGGGAAAAGGCTACAGTTTAATTTTAGATCAATGCCTGTTTCTGTGTACTTGATTATTTTCCCGATGATGTTTGGGATGATGTTGATTTCAGAATTTTTCGTCTCCTTAATTCCCACAACGGGACCAGTTTTTGGTGAGATTTATCAATCTTTTGAAAACCAAATGAGCATGATGGCGACAGATAATGTCTCCATGATTATAACGGTAGTAATTTTCGCACCCATTTTAGAGGAAATTGTTTTCCGTGGGATTTTACAAAAATCTTTGGTTAAAAAAGGCTTGAAGCCCTCGCATGCAATTTTAATTTCGTCCTTTATTTTTGGAGCCGTTCATGGTTATCCGTGGCAATTTGTTGGTGCATTTTTACTCGGGACAGTTTTAGGATTGGTTTATCAGAAGACTAAATCTCTATTAATGCCTATTCTTTTACATGCTTTCAATAATTTAATTTCTGCTTTGATGGTTATTTTTTTAGGCGAAGAAAACTTGGAATCTTTATTTAATTGGAGTCATGGATTATCATTATTATTAGGTTTAGTTTTATTTGGAGGAGGATTTTATATGTTGGTTTGCAGAAAAGCTATTATCTTTGATGAATAATTATTTTTTATATTAAATGGATATTCTTGTAGCAACACATAACTTACATAAGAAAGAGGAAATACAGCAGATTTTAGGTTCTGATTATTTCGTAATGAGCCTGGCTGATTATGATCTGAACGACGAAATTATAGAAGATGGAAACTCCTTTGCCGCTAATGCTTTGATTAAAGCTAAATATTGCTATGAGAAAACAGGAAAACCAAGTCTGGGTGACGATAGCGGTATGGTTGTAGAAGCTCTAGACGGAAGACCTGGGATTTTCTCAGCAAGATATGCTGGCGATCATAATTTCAAGAAAAATATAGAAAAAGTTCTGGAAGAAATGACCGATGAAGTTAATCGTAGAGCTTATTTCATCACTGTTTTATGCTATATCGACGACAGTGGCATACGTTATTTTGAAGGACGTGCTTATGGCAATCTAACAAAAGAGGTTTTTGGAGAACATGGTTTTGGCTATGATCCCATCTTTATGCCAGACGACCATAATATGACCTTTGCAGAAATGTCCGCCGAAGATAAAAATAAAATCAGCCACCGTAATGCAGCTATCAAATTGTTTCTAGAATTTTTATCAAACAATCCATCTTAAATATCTAAACCATTCATATTGAGTACTTATCTTACCATATTAGGCTTTAATTCTGCAATACCAACGATTAACTCTTCGCCAACTGCTCAGTTTTTGGAGATGGAAGAACGTCATTTCTTAATAGATTGTGGCGAAGGAACTCAGGTACAACTAAGAAAAGCTAAGGCTAGATTTTCTAAGCTCAATCATATATTTATTTCCCATTTACACGGCGATCACTGCTTCGGGTTACCAGGATTAATCGCCTCATTCAGATTGCTTGGGCGTACAACACCTTTGCATATCTACGGCCCGAAAGGCATCAAAAAAATGCTAGAAACTATTTTCACGATTACAGAAACCCATCGTGGATTTGAGTTGGTATATCATGAGTTAGACAAAAAATATTCTGAAAAAATATACGATGATAAAAGAGTTGAAGTATATACAATTCCTTTAGATCACAGAATTTATTGCAATGGTTATCTTTTTAAGGAAAAACCAAAAGAGCGCCCTCTTAATATGGATGAAATTGCAAAATATAAAGACATCGAAATTTGCGATTATCAGAATCTTAAAAACGGAAAAGATTTTGTCTGTGAAAACGGTGATATTATCCCTAATTCAGAATTGACAACAGATCCTAAACCGTCTATTTCTTACGCTTTTTGTAGTGACACACGTTATAAAGAAGACATTATCCCAATCATAGAAGGTGTAGATGTCTTGTATCATGAATCTACTTTTCTTCATGAATTGAAAGAAATGGCAGATTATACCGGCCATACTACTGCGCAAGAAGCAGCTACAATTGCGAAAAAAGCAGGCGTTAAAAAATTAATATTAGGACATTTTTCTAATCGCTATGATGATCTCACAGTGATGACGGACGAGGCACGTCAAGTTTTCCCTAATTCTTTCTTGCCAAAAGCTATAGAATGCATAAAACTTTAAGGTTTTAGGTCATCTAATCGCTTCTTTTTAAATTTTAATTTTAGCAGACGACTTCAATTCAATATCTTTGAAATAAATAATATATTGAAGTATGAAGACACAATTTTCTGTTCTTTTACTGGCTTTTTCCACTGCTGTTTTTGCGCAGATTCCAGAAAAAAAGCTGGATGACCTTATTCAGAATACCATCAAAACTTTTGACGTTCCTGGGATGTCAGTCGGCATTGTAAAAGATGGACAAGTTATTTATTCTAAAGGATTTGGGGTAAGATCTCTTAAAAATAAACAATCCATGGATGCTAATACCTTGGTGGGTATTGCTTCTAATTCTAAAGGCTTTACGGCAACTGCATTAGCAATATTAGCGGATGAAGGCAAATTAAACTGGAATGATAAAGTTTCAAAATTTATCCCAGAATTCCAGATGTATGACGCTTATGTTTCTCAAGAAGTGACGGTAAAAGATCTTATTACGCATCGTGCTGGATTAGGATTAGGACAAGGTGACTTGATGTTTTTCCCAGAAGGAGGAAGTCTAAGCGTTAATGATATTGTACACAATGTCAGATATCTTAAGCCGGAGAATCCTTTCCGTACTAATTTGGACTATAATAACATCATGTTTATCGTAGCTGGAGAAGTCATCCATCGTATTTCTGGACTGTCTTGGGCAGATTTTATCGAGCAACGTATTATGAAACCTGTTGGGATGACAGCAAGTTTTGGATCTTATAATCGTGCTAAAAATTCTAATAATATTATTGATGCTCATGCTCCAGTTGATGGCAAAGCGATTGCTGTACCACATGATTGGAACGAGACTGCCAACGCTGCGGGCGGTATTATGAGCAATATTACGGATATGACAACATGGGCTAATTTTCTGATGAATGGTTTTGTAACCAAAGATGGAAAACGCCTTGTTTCTGAGAAAAATGCTCATGAGCTTTGGTCATTACAAATGCCTGACAAAGTAGCGATCAAAAATCCTTATGATACTAAGTTTTACGGATATGGACTAGGTTGGTTTGTGAGCGACGTCAAAGGTCATCAGCAGATCCAACATAGCGGTGGATTAATTGGCACAGTGACGCATTTTACTTTGATTCCGGATCTTAAGTTAGGGATTGTGGTGTTGACTAATCAACAAAGTGGCATGGCTTTTACTACGATTACCAATTCTGTTAAAGACAGCTATCTTGGGATTGAAGATCGTAATTGGTTGAAAACTTTTGGCGAAAGAAATGTTAAAAATGAAGAACGTTTTAACAAAGAGAAAAAAGAAGTTTATGATAAAGTTGCGCAAGCTCAGAAAAGCTCTAATACTTTAGCTAAAGCAGAGCAATTTGTCGGCGTTTATAAAGATGCTTGGTTTGGTGATGTAGAAGTTAAACAAGAAGGAAAAATCTTTAGAATCTATTGTAAAAATTCACCAAGATTGAAAGGCGAAGTCTTACCTTATAATTACAATACATTTGTGATAAAATGGGATGATAGAAGCTATGATGCTGATGCGTTTTTAACATTTACTTTTGATGAAAACGGAAAAGCCCTTTCTGCAAAAATGAAAGCTATTTCTAATGTTACAGATTTCAGTTTTGATTTTGATGATTTAGATCTTCAGAAAGTTAAATAATAGTTTCAGATTAATTTTAGTCTAAAATAAAACCATAACACAAAGGCACTGGATTGTTTTAATTGACAATACTTCCTGTCTTTGTGTTATTTTTTTACAATCATCTTTAATGTATTATTAGATAGAATAATTACACTATTCTGACTCTAATCTTGATTATATAATGTCTCTAAGCCTTTACTTTTTTTAATATTAGCTTAGCGATACTTAGCATAAAAACGATTACGATACCAACTATTAATGACAACCCAAATTCTTTTATAAGCAACGGAACATTAGGTAGAATCTCATGAAAATAATGAATATTATGAATGAAAATACCACCAGAAACCAGCAATAAAGCTATAGTCCCTACAAATCCTAATATCTTAATAACAACTGGTAGAGATTGCACTAAGAAATGTCCCACTTTAGAGACCACTCCTTTATCATTAGATTTTCTGATAAGATGAAATCCTGCATCATCCATCCTTACAATTAATGCAACTATACCGTAAACGCCCACTGTTGCAAGAATAGCTACAATTGCTACGGTTATGATTTGGATTAACAAACTCTGATCTAAAACACTTCCCAACGCAATTATTACGATTTCTATCGACAAGATAAAATCTGTTGTTATAGCAGATCTTACTTTAAGTTTTTCTGCAGAACTATCATTTTGTGTTCTCTCCTCGATAACTTCTTGCCCTTTCTTCGGACGATGAAAAATATATTCTATAATTTTTTCAACGCCTTCATAAGCCAGGTAGCATCCACCCAAAATTAATATATACTGTATCGCAATCGGGAAAAATGCATTAAGCAACAACGCAATAGGTACAATTATCAGTTTATTAATGAAAGATCCCTTGGTAATTGCCCATAATACA
This sequence comes from Chryseobacterium electrogenes, assembly GCF_053553015.1. Classification (NCBI taxonomy): domain Bacteria; kingdom Pseudomonadati; phylum Bacteroidota; class Flavobacteriia; order Flavobacteriales; family Weeksellaceae; genus Chryseobacterium; species Chryseobacterium electrogenes. The sequence goes on from NZ_JBNPPB010000002.1 coordinate 1,422,895, forward strand.
GGTAGCTCACGAGAAGATAAAAATCCTGTTGCTTTTTCTGCATTAACCGCTAAGTCATCACCCAAAATACCAGCTGTTTTAGAGGCTGCAACTTTACTTGTAACAGCTACATCATCCATTAATGCAGCGATATCGTCTAAAATTGCAAATATACCAGATGCCATATATCTATTTTATTTTTAGGTGTAAAAGTATTAATTTTCAACAAATATAAATTCTAAACAAGAAAAATATTTTCAATCAAATTCTCATTGTAATCATTGATATTATTTTTTTTAATTCTCAATGATACCTAAATAACCGAATATACTGATTAGCTAATCCTTACAATATTATCTACAAAATAAAACGTCTAACATATCACATTATTACAGCCTATTTATGATAACACTAAGCCATTAATAACAGTATAAGAATAATTAATGATGCTAGAAAAGCAATCACAATTTTCGTTCATTCTAAAAAAAAATAGTAATTACAATCAATACTGAATTTATATTTCAGAACTTTGTGCACAATTAAAACCTCACTAATCAACAGCAATCTTACGATATACTTTGGATAAAATAGTTGATGATATATCACAAAACCTTAATCAAAACTTATCGGTTGCTTATATACAATACGCTTACTTTAGCCTAAAAAATAATTTATAATAAGATAAAACTTTACAAGAAGCGTCTTCTTTACTTTTAAAAAATATGTTAGATAAAAGAATCATACCCTTAGCTATTGGTGGACTAGGAATAGGCACTACAGAATTCACCATTATGGGATTACTCCCCGATATGGCAAAAACACTCCACATCACTATCCCAGAAGCTGGACATCTTATTTCCGCTTACGCTATGGGTGTAGTTATTGGAGCTCCTCTATTAATAGCAGCTTCTGTAAAACATCCTCCAAAAAAAGTATTAATGATCTTGATGATTATTTTTACAATTTTCAATTTTTTATCAGCGATTGTTCCTGATTATAATTCTATGTTAATCATTAGATTTTTATCGGGATTACCACATGGTGCTTTTTTTGGGGTAGGTACTGTTGTGGCAACACGATTAGCTCCTCCAAGCAAGAAGGCATTATATATATCCTTAATGTTCACTGGGCTTACCATTGCTAACCTCGCTATGGTACCATTGGTTACCTATATTGGTCATATCTATCATTGGCGCTGGTATTTTGCAATTGTTGGTGTGATAGGTATTATTACGATTTTATCCATACGTCTGTGGCTTCCTAATCTGGAAAATCAAAACAAAACAAATTTCTTAACAGAACTGAAATTTTTAAAAAATAAAGAATCATGGTATGTCCTAACCATTACTGCAATTGGCTTTGGAGGACTATTCACATGGTTCAGCTATATTGCTCCTTTAATGACACAAGTCTCCGGAATTCAAGAAAGTAACATGGCTTATATCATGATTCTTGCTGGTGCTGGGATGGTCGTTGGTAATCTAGCAGGTGGATACATTACAGATAAAATGGGTGCGCCAAAAACAGCCATAATCTTATTATTTACAATGATGCTGTTATTATTAGCCGTTTTCTTATTAGCAGAATACACTATTATTTCTTTGATTTTAACCTTTTTGTGTGGTGCATTGTCAATGTCTATAGCGGCACCTCTCAATATTATGATTATGAAATCAGCTCCAGGAGCAGAAATGATGGCAGCAGCCTTTATGCAAGCTGGATTTAATATCGCCAATGCATTGGGAGCTTTACTAGGAGGCATACCTTTAATCTACGGACTCTCCTACGCCTACCCTTCATTAATAGGTGTTGGGATGACATTTTTAGGATTATTATTTGCCTTACAATACTTTAACTTATATGCTAAAAAAGACAATAAATAAGCTCAACAAAGGTCAATAACAATCACAATAAAACAAAAATGGTTACCGAATAATCGATAACCATTTTTTTATGATTAATACTTTTCAAATATTAAAAGTGTACTTATAATTATACCTCAAGAATCCGTACAATTAATTCTGAAAAATCTTCTGTGGCTTTTTATCTTCATCTATGGCAACCAGAGTAAAATCTCCAGACACCGCTTTTTCTCTAGTTTCGGCGTACATTTCTTCTACAAAAATCTCTACATTTACCTTTAGGCTAGAGTTGCCCACATACTTTACTTTCCCAATAAGCTCTACCAAAGTATCTGCAGGGATTGGTTTTTTAAAATCAATGCGATCACAGCTCACCGTTACAAATGATTTTCTCGCAAATCTAGTCGCAGTCATAAAAGCCACTTCATCCATCATCTCCATTACTTTACCGCCAAACATCGTGTTATGGTGATTAGTTGTGTTAGGAAAAACCACTTTAAAAACGTGGGTTTGAGATTCTTTAATTTTGTCTTCGTAATTCATTTCCTTTTTTTAGAATTAAACAGTTAAACGATTGAAATGAATAGAAATCCGTTTCGTTTTCTACTTCAAATCGCGAAAGATTTTGGGGATCCGACTTTGCCAATTAACATAACGGTTGCGCGACAGCTCGTGAGTTACACACGATTCACCCATTTTTTTTAATGCTGCAAAGATATATCTTAGAAACATCAATCAAAAATTTTTGTAGATCAGAATTTAATATTCGAAAAGTTAAACCCAATCACCACTCCTATTCTTCTCTCTTGATGGGATGGCGGAAAAAAGTTTTCAGAATAACCAATGTTGATGTTAAACATAATCTTTCGATAAGCATGAAGGATTTATAAAATTTTGTGATTTCTCATTATCAATATTAACCATCCTGAATTTCAATATTATAAATTCCAAAGACCACATCTCCAATGGAGGGAATTTTATCCCCTTTCACTACGCTATATTTCTTAAAATTGAATATCTTTAAAGCATTAAATTCATTAATATAAATCTTGTCCTTTAGCCTAAGCAAAGGATTAAAACAAAATAATAAAATGACTTTTCAAGAGCAAATACAACAAGGCATTCCCACCGAATTACCTCAGCCAAAACCATACGATATCAATATTAATCACGCACCAAAACGCAAAGAAATCTTAACGGATGAAGAGAAAAAACTCGCTCTTAAAAACGCTTTACGTTATTTCGAACCTGAGTTTCATGCAGAATTGTTGCCGGAATTTAAGGAAGAATTAGAGAAATATGGTAGAATATACATGTATCGTTTTCGTCCGGATTATGAAATGAAAGCGAGAGATATCGCAGAATATCCGGGAAAATCTGAGCAGGCAAAAGCCATTATGCTGATGATTCAGAACAATCTAGATTATGCTGTGGCTCAACATCCGCATGAGCTCATTACTTACGGTGGAAACGGTGCAGTGTTCAGCAATTGGGCGCAGTATCTTCTAACGATGAAATATCTGTCTGAGATGACGAACGAGCAAACGTTGACAATGTATTCTGGTCATCCGATGGGATTGTTTCCTTCGCACAAAGATGCGCCAAGAGTTGTAGTGACCAATGGAATGATGATCCCTAATTATTCCAAACCTGATGATTGGGAGAAGTTCAATGCGTTGGGCGTTACGCAATATGGGCAGATGACGGCAGGCAGCTATATGTACATCGGTCCGCAGGGAATTGTGCATGGAACAACTATTACCGTTTTGAATGCATTCAGAAAGATTAATAAAGAGCCCAAAGGTAGATTATTTGTCACGTCAGGATTGGGCGGAATGTCGGGCGCGCAGCCAAAAGCGGGTAATATTGCAGGTTGCGTGACAGTGATTGCAGAAGTTAATCCCAAGATTACCAAAATCCGTCACGATCAAAAATGGGTGAATGAGATTCACGAAAATCTTGATGAATTGGTACAAAGAGTCAGAAATGCGCAAGAAAATAAAGAAACCATTTCTCTCGCCTACTTAGGAAATATCGTGGATGTTTGGGAGAAATTTGATTCAGAAAACCTAAGAATAGACATTGGATCAGACCAGACGTCCCTTCATAATCCTTGGGCGGGCGGTTATTATCCTGTTGGGATTTCGTTTGAAGAATCCAATACCATGATGGCAGAAAATCCTGAATTATTCAAAGAAAAAGTACAGGAAACTTTACGAAGACACGCTGCTGCTATTAATAAGCACACCGAAAAAGGAACCTATTTCTTCGATTATGGCAATGCCTTTTTGTTGGAAGCATCCAGAGCTGGCGCGGATGTCATGTCTAGCAATCCGACTTTGGGAAGAGAGTTCAAATTTCCTTCTTATGTGCAGGATATTATGGGGCCGATGTGTTTTGATTATGGTTTCGGGCCGTTCCGTTGGGTTTGCACCAGTGGAAAGCCAGAAGATTTACAGAAAACAGATGATATCGCTTGCCGAGTTTTAGAAAAAATGATTAGCCAATCGCCATCAGAAATCCAACAGCAGATGCAGGATAATATCACGTGGATTAAAGGTGCGCAAAAGAACAAATTGGTCGTAGGCTCACAAGCCAGAATCCTATATGCCGATGCAGAAGGCCGAATGAAAATCGCTGAAGCCTTCAATAAAGCTATCAAAAATGGAGAGATTGGTGCTGTTGTTTTGGGAAGAGATCATCACGATGTTTCGGGGACGGATTCTCCATACAGAGAGACCTCCAATATCTACGATGGCTCGCGCTTTACGGCAGATATGGCAATCCAGAATGTGATTGGCGACAGTTTCCGTGGGGCAACTTGGGTGAGCATCCACAATGGTGGCGGCGTTGGCTGGGGCGAAGTCATCAACGGTGGTTTCGGGATGTTATTGGATGGCAGCGATGATGCCGACAGAAGACTGAAATCTATGCTCTTCTGGGACGTCAACAACGGCATATCCCGCAGAAGCTGGGCAAGAAATGAAGGTGCTGTTTTCGCCATCAAACGCGCTATGGAAGCTGAACCAAACCTGAAAGTAACCTTGCCAAATTTTGTGGATGAAAGTTTGTTTTAAAATTCCCCTCCTTTGGAGGGGTGGCAAAATTTGATAAAATTTTGACGGGGTGGTTTACAATCGATAATATGGGGTAGTTTACAATCTATAATCGTATTTCAATTAAAGTAATTCTTATATCCTGTTTCAAAGAAAAATCTTTATCTAAGAACTATAATGTTGAATAATATAATTCTCTAAATCTTTCATTGCTAAAGAGAGATTCTGTTTTACATCCCAATCAGAAATTTTAAAAACTTTTAGACCCAGGCTTTCCAGATACTTTGTTCTTTCCAAATCATAATCCTTTTTAAAATCGTGGCTTGCACCATCAATTTCAACAACCAGACCTAATGTTTTCACATAAAAATCAACAATATAATTGCCGATAATTCTCTGTCTGTCAAAATCAATATTATGAAAAGTTCGACTTCTGACCTGTTTCCAAAACAAGACTTCTGAGAGAATTCCTAATTTCCGCTTTTCCTTTGCTAAAGTTTTAAGATGAGGATTGTAAGGAAGGTTTTCAACAAAATTGCGGTAAATCACAATCCCGTCTATCTGTGTTAGCATCTGTTTTTCTGACATTGGTCTGTAGTTTTAAACTAATTTAAGATTTTTGATGGGAATGAAAAAGTATAATGACCACCCCGTCAAAAATTCCTTGAATTTTTGCCACCCCTCCAAAGGAGGGGAATCCTAGTCCTTGCCGTGATATCTCGACTTACTTGTAAACGTGCTATTGAATCTTTTTAGATATAAGAAAACCTGCTGTAAGGCAGGTTTTTATCTTTTTATTGTATCTTAATATTGTATGTCACGAATTACAAATCCGCGAAATCGTTTTTAATATAAATTACTAAATAAGAAAATTCACAAGGTTCGGTTTTCTCATTTTTAATTTAATCCAATTTTTTCTCTAATAAAATGTGGTAATTTCATAACCCACCAGTTATTATCTAATTTATCCAAATTTAATGTTCTTTGCTTATCGCCTACCATAGAAAATACTTTTAAATTTTCTTGTAAAGATTTTGTCACGAAATATAAATTTGTAAGATCAAATTCATTATTCAATGGGTATAAATCTTTATCGTGTTCATACAGATAATCTCCATTTTGTAAGTTTAAGTTCATCAAACGAAAATCATCAACTCTTTTAAATTCTAATTCCATTTTCTCAATATTAAAGTTAGTATTTTTTACTTTTCTAAGATAAAAGTTAATGAATACATATATGTAGTAGATGATGCCAATGTAATTGGCACTACCTCTTTTACTTTATATCCATCTTCTAAATAAGTATTTAATTGTGGATACTCTTTTTCAGTAAATTTTGCTTCTTTATCGATGATGTTCGTGTGTGTTGTAACTGTAATTACTTTTTGCATATTAATAAAATTTAGTTGTTATTAAACGTTATCAACACAACTACAATACCTTTTATAAACTTTTCTCGTTTTTATCTAATTAATTTTAAAATTGTGACATTACTACCGATATTATTCACAAAAAATCATTTTATAAATAATTTAAATGACAAAATTACATAAGCCATCTATCATTGATACAATTTAGAAAACAAAGGTTAGTCGTATTCTTCACTCCCCTGCTGGTACGAGCATCTTGCTCGTACCCATTATTTAGTATGAGAGTTAATACAATAATTCCAAATATAAAAAACCTTATTCGTAACAAAATACGGTTTTCCATAACCACACTATTTTAGAAAATCTCTCCTACCCTTAAAACAAACCATCTGCGCTTGCAAAACATCGCAATCACCTATAAAACAAACCTCCTGCAACTGCATTTTATTTAAAACAGGCTTGTTTGTAATGTCCTGCAATTGCAGGAAGTCTCCCACAAGTTGCGGGAGATCTTTTGCAGTTGTATTTTATTTCCCGCAAAATGTTTTTAACTAAATGCAGAATTATTTATATTTGTTTTCATTGATTCATATACATTTAATAAATAAAACACATTTACATTATGAAAATTTCATTAGCACGCCTTAGTACAAAAGATTTGGCAACTTTGGCTCAGAGAATTATCGCCAACATCCAATCTGGGAAATATCCCGTAATTGCCAACCACCCGCTCACCACTGCACTGCAAAATTCTTACGCTGAGTATGACAAGGTCTACACCAAGCAAAGCTACAGCGGCAAAGGCGAAGATGTTGCCACAGCAGACCGCGATCGGGATCTCGCCTATGCCAGCCTGAAAAACTTCTTGAGTGGCTATCGTCAACTATCATCTGCGCCCAACCATCAGGCGGCGGCAGATCTGTATCTGATTTTCAAGACCTATGGACTGGGTATAGACCGTCTAAGCTACTCCTCACAAACGGCACAGCTGAAAAAGCTGATAGAGGAGCTAGACTTACCCGCTAACAAACAAAAAATAACGAACCTCTCCCTAGATGCCGCTGTAGCAGAGCTGAAAGCGAAACATACCGCCTTCGAAACCCTATTTGCCACACAGGCAGAAGCTAATGCCGACCTTAGAAACATGACCAGCGCAACTGCCATACGCAAGGATCTGGAGAGAAACCTGAAAACCTATCTCAACCTCCTGATAGCGATGAAAGACATCTCCGGCTGGGAACTATTATACAAAGACACCAATGAGCTAGTGAAAGCAGCAAAAAATTCAGTAATCAAACCTAAGACAGACAAACCTGCATAGAGAATTAGAGCCCAATATTGTCATTCTGTAAGAACCTAAACAACATAAAAGATTCCTCCGGAAATCAAATGTTCGGCAAAGTCATTGACAAACTGTGTAGAAATAAAATGATATTTTTGAATTTCAGAAATATCATGCTTTAAAAGCGATTAATACATATTAAAAATGAAAAAACTAGGAATAATAGGCTGTGGCTGGCTCGGGACTCACATTGCAGAGCACCTGCAAAACCAATATGAGATTTTTGTAACGACCACAACGCCAAGTAAAGTAGAAAACTTGAGTGCAAAAGGCTATCACACAACTCTAGTCAGTTTCCCAGAAACCCTAGATCGTGATATGAAAGCTTGGGATGTAGCTTCGCAACTTGATGCAATCATCATCAGTGTTCCGTTTTCGGGGATACGAGGTGCACAGATTTCTATGACAGACAAACGTGAAAATCTATTGAACTTTCTTGGCGATTATAAAGGACAGATTTTTCTGATGAGCTCCACCGGCGTTTATCCTGATATTCAAAGGGATTTTAAGGAAGAAAATCAGAAAGAAGAAAGTGTAGAAAGTGAAAATTTTATTTTGGAGAAATTCCCACAAGCTAATATCTTAAGATTGGCAGGATTGATGGGTGGTCAGAGACTTTTGAAGAATTATAATATCTCTGGTCTTGATCAATTAGTAAATCATATTCATTATGCGGATATCTGTTCTGTCATCGAAAAAATGTTGAATAATCATTCTGAATCTAAAGTTTATAATATTGTGGCGCCAATACATCCAAGCAAAGAGGAAGTCATCAATGCACAGAAAGATTTGCCTTTTACTGTTGCGAGAACATTAGTTGGCAGAACTATTTCTCCAGAAAAATTAATCAAAGATTTAGATTTTGAATTTCAATATCCAGATCCACGCTATTTTCATATTAATAAAAGTTAGGAGAATTTAATTCAGTTTTAATTTTAAAATCAGAACTAAAAATAATGTTTTTAAATAAAAAATGCCGCCCATTGGAGATATTAATCCATTGGCGGCATCTTAATAAATGTTATTTTTTTGAATATTTTATAGCGAATAATCGGATTATTAATCTCTCCCGAAATCATCTTGTACTCTCACAATATCAGTCTCATCAGAAGGATAATTAGCATCAGTATGTTGCCATATTTCTGCCACAACTCCCCAAGTATCCAATCCTATGAGGCGGTGTCTTTCTCCCTGCTTAAGCTTTATTTGATCATTTGGCTGATATTCTTTCAGTAAGCCTTCTTCATCTGTATTACTTCTTTTTACCCCAACAATACCTTCTACAACTTGCCATATCTCTGCTCTCCTATCATGGTATTGCCAGCTTAATCTAGTATTAGGTGCAACGATTAGAATTTTAGGACTTAGCTTTCCTCCTATTCTTAGGTTTTCTACATCATGTCCATCAAAGTATTGATCTGCAAATTTCTGTGCCTGATCTTCGTCTAGTACAAAAAAACCGCCCCACGGCCTCGAGTCATCTTTTACTGCAATAGTAAAACCTTGTTCTGCAAGTGTTTTTTCTATTTTATCGAAGATTTCTTTTTTATCTGTCATTATAAGTGATTTATTATTTTATGCTGAAATTAATTTTATATTAAACTTAAGAGAAAGACATAATCCGGTCACCTCACCCTCTATTTTAGTTAGATTTACCATTCCTTTTAAAGTATAAAAAAAACACCATCAAAATTGGCGACTGGAAAAATCTTTGCTATTTAGTAAATTTTATTTATTAAATCTCTATAATATCTAAAAATAATAAAAAAGTTACACTGAAAGACTTTTCTACCTATACGGTTTCAAAATTTCTCAATATAACTTTTTAGCCCACATAGCCTGTGAGGTAGTATAAAAAACTTTACTTAAGCTTGTTTTCTTCTTTTAAGTTCTTTTTCGATGAGACCTAGCTCTCGTCCTGTTTGTCCAGCAACAGAAGTATTTTCTTGCGCTCTTCTTGTTAGATAAGGCACAACATCTTTTAGTGGTCCGTAAGGTAAATACTTAGCAACATTATAACCTTTGTCTGCTAAATAATAAGAAATATTATCACTCATCCCGTACAATTGTCCAAAATGAATGTGTCGGTTATCTTGCTCTAGACCATTAGCTTTCATCTTATCCATGATTAACTCGGTAGATTTTTCGTTATGCGTCCCGAAGAATGCAGAAACTTTATCTAGATGATTCATCACAAAATCTATCCCCGCATTATAATTAACATCCGATGCTTCTTTGTTAGGCTGGATTGGATCGGCATAGTTCTTTTCTGATGCTCTAGCACGCTCCTTCTCCATATAGGCACCTCTTACAATCTTATAACCTATAAAATAATTTTTCTCTCTGGCACGAGTAAGATGTGCCTCCATGTACTCTAGTCGGCCAGTTCTGTACATCTGGATGGTGTTCCACACGATAGGTTTCTCACGATTGTACTTCTCCATCATCTCCTCGCAAAGTTGATCTGCAGCATCTTGCATCCAAGTTTCCTCTGCGTCTACCATTACTTTCTTGTCACTTTCGTAACATAGTTTACAAACTTCATCAAAACGTTGTACTACTCTCGCCCATTCTTCTTTTTGGCTTGTGGTTAATTCAACACCTTTTCCTACTTCTTCATAGATCTCTATCCTACCAAAAGCAGTTGGCTTAAATACGACAAACGGAATTGCTGGATTGCCAACCGAAAATCTAACAATATCTTTAATCTCTTTAGCAAGTGCATCAAAAGTAGATTCTTCGCTTTTACCTTCTATGGAATAATCGAAAATACTTCCTATTCTATGTTTGAAAAGTGTCTTAACAACAGCCATACTTTCTTCTCTGGTCTCTCCTCCACAAAACTGCTCAAACAAAGTTTTCTTCACAATGCTATCCACAAACGGAAAATTATGCTTAACCGTAAAATTAAGCATGGAAACGCCCACTTTAGTTAGGCTAGGATTTTCTATTCCTTTGAACATCCAAAAGGCTTTTCTTAGCTGTGCATCGGTCTTATCTGCGAACGCTAACTTTGTATCATTAAAAATACTCATTTCAAAAATTTAGGTGTTCAAAATTAACCATTTTTGAGAAGATGCAAAACGATTTGACTTGAGTTTTCTCATCTTTCTACAATTGATACCAGTAGACTATTGTAACCGCTTCTGGGTAAGGGATATGCAGGGCAGCGAGGCACGAGCTGGTCTGGCAAAACGCAGTTGCCAGACCGCAGCGAAGCGTAGCCCGAAGAAGCCCGACCTTGTTATAGCCTAAGAAAAGCTGAGGGAATAACAAGGTTACCCCATAAAAAAGATTGAAATTAAATTAAAATCCTCTAATTTTGTTGAAAATTATGTTATGATAAAGCTTCTGGACCAGGATTTCACAGCGATTAATGCTTATATCGAAGATTGCAAACCCACTAAAATTTATATTTTGGCGGACGAGAATACCCACGAACATTGTCTTCCAATATTGTTGGGGAATCTAGAAATAAATGTTCCTTTTGAGATTATAGAAGTAGAATCTGGTGAAGAAAATAAAACCATAGAAACAGCAGTACAACTATGGGAAATCCTCGCAGAAATGGAAGCTGACAGAAAATCTCTTCTTATAAATGTTGGTGGTGGTGTGATTACTGATATGGGCGGTTTTGTAGCTTCTACTTATAAGCGTGGTATCAAATTTATTAATGTACCAACCTCTTTATTAGGAATGTGCGATGCTTCTATTGGCGGAAAAACAGGTATAGATCACAGTTATCTCAAAAATATTATCGGGACTTTTACAGAGCCAGAGCAGATCTTTGTCTATCCTAATTATCTTAAAACTCTTGATTACATCCAACTGAGAAGTGGCTTTGCAGAAATGCTAAAACACGCACTTATTGCCAGCGAAAGTCATTGGAAAGACCTAACTTCTATCGCAGAATTAACAGCGGAAAGTGTAGCGCCTTACATTGCTAATAGTATGCAAATAAAACAAGATGTTGTAGAAAAAGATTTCCGGGAGTTGGATGTTAGAAAAACTCTGAACTTTGGTCATACCATTGGTCATGGTGTAGAAAGTCTTTTCTTACAACAAGGCAATCTTATTCCGCATGGTGAAGCGGTTGCGCTAGGAATGATCTGCGAAACGCATTTGGCACTTCTAGCACATCTTATAACAATTGACAAAACAACGGAGATTATCCAACAGATTAGAAAATATTTCCCTTATATTAATATTGACCATTTTACCAATGACGATATTATTAATATGATGTATCACGATAAAAAAAATACGGACGGCTACATTAGCTTTTCTCTAATCGACGATATTGGACATTGTCTATACGACCAAAAAGTGAGTATTGAGCAGATTATATTAACACTTGATTTCTATAGAAGCTTGAAAAACCAATAAAAACAAATCAAATTTTACTATTAAAAAAATATTTTTTACAAAATTGTAAAAAAGCTTATAATATATTAATATTCAATATTTTAAAATAAAAAATTTAACATAAAAAAAGCCTTATTTACGTAACTAAATAAGGCTTTTTTATTTTTTTGGCAAAGTATTTGAAAGTAACATCTGCGTAAAACAAATTAAAAAATTGAAACTTAAAATTTAATATTATGAAAAAGTTATTTGTAGGATTAGCAGTTGTAGTAGGATCAATGTCATTTGCACAACAATTTGGTATTAAGGCAGGAGCAAATATCTCTTCAATCTCTAAAGATGGATACGATGATGCAAAATCAAAAGTTGGTTTTTATGGTGGTCTTTTTATGAATGCGCCATTGTCAGAGCAATTTAGTATCCAGCCAGAGGTTTTATATAGCCAGATGGGTGCTGATATTAAGGAGTCTTATAATTTTGCAGGCAATACAATTTCTTCTAATGGTAAAAGAAATCTAGATTATATCACTGTACCTGTAATGTTCCAATTTAAGGCTACGCCACAGTTTTATATTGAAGCAGGACCAGAATTTGGTTTCCTCGTGAGCGCTAAGCAAAAAGGAGAATTCAAGGTGAATAACACTACGTTATCTAGCAGTTCTGAAGATGTAAAAGATCAATACAATAATTTTAATATGGGAGCTGCACTAGGTTTAGGATTTGATATTACTAAGAACTTTGGTATCAACGCTAGATATATCGCTGGCTTTACAGATATTAATAAAGATGGTAAAACATCACTTAATAACTCTGATAACAAGAACAGAAACAACAATTTCCAAGTTGGAGTAGGTTACAAATTCTAATTGATTTTTTATAATCATATTATTTAACCCAAAGAAAAGGCCGAGAATTAGTTTTCTCGGCCTTTTTGATTTTCTAGATTATAGCAGACTATTTCTTAATAATCTTAGAAGATTGTTGCTTCCCTTCTTTATCTATTATTGTAACGATATAGTTAGCTGATTTCAAATCACTAACATCCACTTTATTTTCTGATAGCTTTATAGTTTTGATCTGACGTCCCGACAAATCAGAAATAATAGCTTGCTCTACAGAATGATCATGATCTATGTAAAGAATATCTTTAACCGGATTGGGATGAATACTTAGTTTTGACTTAGCAATATCAGCAGTCGCTAATGTGGCTTGAGCAAACTTAAAATCATCTAAAATCAAATAAAAATCACCATCTGCTTTTTGATTTCCTGTAACTCTGAATTTAAATTTAGATCCTTTGGGTACAGCACCTTCCGGGATTTTAATAGAGTAAGTTCTACAAGCGAATATCTCGGTCAAATCTACCTTAGAAGCCTGCGTATAAGTAACACCATCATCTTTAGAATATTCTACAACCATTTCTCCAGAAACTTTTTTGTTTAATTCTAAAGCATAATTAAAAGTTCTGTAACTGAAAGAAACACCTATTGCCGCACCAGAAGAATTAGACGAAGAATATGTCGTTGACCCAGTCGTTACCGATGGATAAAGATTTCTTATAAGTGCATAATCTCCCTGACATACCGAAGTGGTTTTACTTCTAAAAAAACCTATATTAGAAAATCCTCCATTATTAACTTCAAAACTTTCGTTATAGTTAATCTGAGCAAAAGACACAGCAGAAACCGCTAATGATAGCGTAATTAAGATTTTTTTCATTACTAAAACTATTTTTTGATGATTTTGTAAGAAGTAGTTGTTCCGTTGCTTGATACTAAACTAACGATGTAATTTCCCGATTTTAAAGTAGAAATATCCGTTGCCTGTGTAGGTTGTTCAATAGATCTTACCACTCTACCAGAAGCGTCGATAATGATTAGTCTTTTCACAGACTTATGATCAGTAAGGTTGATAACATTTTGCACAGGATTGGGATAAATTGCAGTTTGCTTATTAGAAACCGAATCAACAGAAAGAGTTGGAGCATCTTGAGTAATTGCAAAATCATCAATAGCTATATAAAAATCACCGCTTACCCAAGTACCGCTAATCTTTAGTTTAAAATTTTTATCTGCAGGAATAGTACCTTCATCAAGAACCTTAGTATAACTTAAACATCCATGTTGATGTGTTTTTAAATCATAAGAATTAAGTAATTGATACTCGCCATTATTGACAGAATACTCAACCTTCAAAATTCCATCTACTTTTGGGTTAGAATTGGATAATCCAGGATGCTTATACTTAAACGAAATTGAAAGCTTTCCTCCGTTAGATTTATCAGAGGTGTACACCATCGTATTTTTTACATTAGTGTTTGCAGACCAAAAATTCTTAGATAATGCCCTGCCACTACAACCAACAGGATTTGCAGAACTAGCAAAACCATCTACAATAAAACCTTTATCAATAGTTGGCGTCGTCTCGAAAGCTTCTGAGACTGAAATTTGGGCAGAAAAAAAACTTAAACTTGCTACCGTTAAAGAACATAAAATTCTCTTCATAATATTATTTATTATAATTAATGGAAGCAAGTTTAATGATTTTATCTTATAAATAAAAATATTTTGTTTATAATTCAATAAAACCGACTATTCAGTTTCTTTTCCTCTATACATTTTCTTTTTAGGTAAATTCATCAAAACAACAGCAAAAAGAATCATAGCAATACCAAACCATTGGATTGCTTCAACTTTTTCGTGTAATAATAAGAATGCCATTGTTACAGAAACAGGTAATTCTATAGAACTGATAATACTCCCCAATCCCAAGCCTGCTTTTGGAAATCCTGCATTAAACAATAATGGTGGTAAAATCGTCCCGAATAATGACAAAATTAAACCGTACTTCCAAAATATAGAAAGGTCAAAAGGTCTAATATTAGCTTCATTATCAGAAAAAATATGATAAAAAGATTTTAAAGCATCAGAATGCAATGGTCCAATCTGACCAAAAAACAGAAACAAAGCAACAATAACAGAACCTCCTAAAAGCATCCATAATGTCTTCTTAAGTGGAGATGCATAACTCGCAATACTATTAGCTGTAAACATTGTTAGCGAGAACGAAGATGCCGCTAATAATCCCCACATAATCCCTCTCCAATCCAATTCTATATCTTGCTTTACGATATTTGTTGCTAATAATGTTCCTATCAAAACAATAACTACAGATATTATCTTTCTTAGATTTGGAAATTCTTTTTTTAAAGCAGCCTCTACAACAACACTTATCCATACAGACTGCATCAATAATACAATCGCCACAGATACATTAATGTATTGTACTGACAGATAATAGAATAAGCTTGTACATCCCATAGATGTACCTGCTAACATCAATTTTCTTTTATCAAAACTTGTAATATCTTTATGTTTTGAAGTCGTAAATTTTGACTGAATAATATTAAGGATTAACATCCCAATAATACCTAAAACAAATTGCGCTGCAGTAACCTCTGCCGTCGTAAAACCCTCTTTATAAGACAACTTAACAAAAGTTGCCAACATACCATAAAAACTAGCGCCTAATCCTACAAGGATAACTCCTTTTAATACATTATTTTGTACCATATTAATCTTAATTTAAAACTTGCTCCTTTTATTTTGGGCAAGACTTGCAAAATTACGGCATATTTTTTAATCTGCCGAAAATAAATAAAAAAACCGCCTCCAAAGAGACGGTTAGTATATAAAGATAAGGTCTAGAGATTAGTTACCTCCTTCCATTTTCTTTTTCAATTCTGCTAATACGTCGATATCACCTAAAGTAGATTTCTCTTCGTTGTTAGAAGATGAAGAAGTTTTCACTTCTTTTGCAGCTTTTTTCTCTTCATCACGGAAAATTCCTGTGTGAGAAACAACTACTCTTTTGAATTCTTTGTTGAATTCGATTACTTTAAATTGAGCATCTTCTCCTTTCTTGATTTTAGATCCATCTTCTTTCTCTAATAATCTTGATGGGCAGAATGCTTCAACTTCAGCATCTTCGAATTGTACAGCAGCACCTTTATCGAAAACGTCTACAGCTTTACCAGCGTGTACTGTTCCTTCTGCATATTTAGTTTCGAATTTATCCCAAGGGTTTTCTGTCAATTGCTTGTGACCTAAAGATAATCTTCTAGCTTGAGTATCCAATTCTAGAACGATTACGTCTAATTTATCACCAACTGCACAGAACTCAGATGGATGCTTGATTTTCTTAGTCCAAGAAAGATCAGAGATGTAGATAAGACCATCGATACCTTCTTCTAATTCTACGAATACACCGAAGTTAGTAAAGTTTCTTACAGTTCCTACATGCTGAGAAGCTACTGGATATTTAGCTTCGATGTTAGCCCAAGGATCTTGAGATAACTGCTTCATACCTAGAGAGATTTTTCTGTCTTCTCTGTCTAATGTTAATACTTCAGCTTCTACCTCGTCTCCGATTTTCACGAAGTCACCAGCAGATCTTAAGTGTGTAGACCAAGACATTTCAGAAACGTGGATTAATCCTTCTACACCTGGAGCGATCTCTACGAAAGCACCATAGTCAGCAAGAACAACTACTTTTCCTTTTACTTTATCACCAACTTTAAGGTTAGCATCTAGAGCATCCCAAGGGTGTGCTTCTAATTGCTTCATACCTAATTGGATTCTTGTTTTCTCATCATCAAAATCAAGGATAACCACTTTTACAGTTTGACCGTCTTCCAAGATTTCTGATGGATGGTTAACTCTAGACCAAGAAAGGTCTGTAATGTGGATCAATCCATCAACACCTCCAAGATCAACAAATACACCGTAAGAAGTAATGTTCTTAACAGTACCTTCAAGTACTTGACCTTTCTCTAATTGAGCGATGATTTCTTTTTTCTGACCTTCGATATCTGCTTCGATCAATGCTTTGTGAGATACAACTACGTTCTTGAACTCAGGGTTAATTTTAACCACTTTGAACTCCATAGTTTTACCAACATATTGATCGTAATCTTTAATAGGCTTAACATCAATCTGAGAACCTGGTAAGAATGCTTCGATGCCGTGTACGTCAACGATCATACCACCTTTAGTTCTAGACTTAACAAAACCGTTAACGATTTCTCCTGTTTCGTGTAGCTCATTAACTCTATCCCAAGCTTTAAGCGTTCTTGCTTTTCTGTGAGATAATTGTAATTGACCTGACTTGTCTTCTCTTCTGTCAACCATTACTTCAACCTCGTCACCTACTTTAAGGCCTTGGTTGTAACGGAATTCGTTAAGAGAGATAACACCTTCTGACTTAAAGTTGATATCAACGATAGCTTCTTTATCAGTTAATCTTACAACTTTACCAACGATAACGTCGTTTTCTGCAAGATCGTTAAGAGAACCATTGTAGATTTCTTCTAATTCTTTCTTTTCTGATCTGTCGTTAGCGTCTAATCCTGATTCGAAAGATTCCCAATCAAATTGTTCTGGTGCTACGTTTTGGTTTAATAAAACCTCTGCTGAATTTGTCTCTTTTGACATTTTCTAATAAAATTTGTATTCCGTTTTCTTTCTAGCTTCGACTAACTTATGGTCTAGGAAAATGGAAGTTGTTAATTATTAATATTTTACCTCGTCGATTATTACCCATAAAAAGCGTTGCAAAAATACGACTTTTTTCAATACAAAACATATTATATAGACTTGTTTTTATATTATCCTTTGGGCTAAAATAAAATAATGACTTTCAATCTTTATTATTTTTAATTTTAAATATTTAAAAAGCAAAACACGAAAACAAATTATTACGTATTCAAAATCTTATCTTTGCAAAATGGAATTAAATTCAATCTTAAAAAACTTGCAGATTCAGGAATTGAATCAAATGCAAAAGTCTACTTATAAAATCACCGAAAATAATACAGATACTGTCTTGTTATCCCCAACAGGATCAGGAAAAACATTGGCTTTCTTATTGCCCGTTCTTAGAAATCTTAATCCTAACACCTCTGGCATACAAGCTTTGGTATTAGTCCCAGCAAGAGAACTAGCGATCCAGATAGAGCAAGTTTTCAAAGCGATGAAGACGGACTTCAAGGTTACGCTTGCCTATGGTGGACATGACAAAAAAATCGAAGCCAACAATCTTATAGAAGCGCCAGCTTTATTAATTGGCACGCCAGGACGTGTGGCAGATCACTTGAGAAATGAAAAATTTGACCCAAGAACGATTAAAACATTGGTATTAGATGAGTTTGATAAGTCATTAGAATTTGGGTTTCAAGAAGAAATGAGTTTCATCATTCAGTCTATGAGAAATCTGTCTCAACGCATTTTGACGTCTGCAACGATGATGGAAGAAATCCCAGAATTTGCAGGTTTAAAAAACGAAAAAATCATCGATTTCCTAAAGTTAGGAGAAAATGTGCCTGATATTCAGTTTAAAAAAGTCATTACAACATCGGAAGAAAAGTTGGACGCTTTATTTAATCTAGTTTGTAAAATCGGAAACAAAAGAACGCTTATTTTCTGTAATCATAGAGATGCCGTTGACAGAATTTCTGATTTGTTAAAGGAAAAAGGAATAGAGCGTGAGACCTTCCATGGTGGGATGGATCAGGATGACAGAGAGCGTGCATTGCTCAAATTCCGAAATGACTCTGCAAGAATATTAATCACAACAGATCTTGCTGCTCGTGGTCTTGACATTCCTGAAGTAGAATCTATCGTGCATTATCAATTACCGCCTAAGGAAGATGCTTTTATCCACAGAAACGGTCGTACTGCAAGGATGAATGCTAAAGGATTTGCCTATCTTATCATGAAGGAAGATGACAATTTTCCGTTTCTTAAAAATGACATCAAAGTTGTCAACGTACAGGGCGACACAAAAATTCCTGCAGAAACACCTTTCGAGACTATATATATTAGTGTTGGCAAAAAAGACAAAGTTAACAAGGTTGACATCGTAGGTTATCTGATCAAAAAAGGCGAACTCAACAAAGAAGATGTTGGACTTATCGAAGTAAAAGACACGACATCATACGTTGCTGTTTCTAGAAAAAAAGTAAAAGATTTGCTTAAAAAATTGTCAACAGAAAAACTGAAAGGCAAAAAAGTAAAAATGGAAATTGCTTATTAATAGATACAGTTGCAATACTTCTGAGTTTTTTTTATCTTTGATTTTAGTATGAAAATTAATCTTCCGGACAAGCTATATTACTCTATTGGTGAAGTTGCCAGAGCTTTTGATGTTAATGCGTCTCTTATACGTTATTGGGAGCAAGAATTTCCTATTATAAAGCCTAAAAAAAATAAAAAAGGCAATCGATATTTTACACCAGAAGATATTAGTAATTTCAAAATGATATTTCATTTGGTTAAAGAAAAAGGCTACACACTGGACGGTGCACGTGTCGCATTAACCACCAATTCTAAAATATCAGAAACCATTACCATAATAGATCGTTTAGAATTTATTAAATCTGAACTTCTAAAACTAAAACAATCACTGGATACAAAAACCACTGATTATTAACATAATAAAATAATTTCCGAAGCTATTCTTTGATTTCATAACTTTATTTAAAACATTAAGTTATGAAATCAAATTTAGCCTTTGAGACGCGCAGAAAACAATTTTATGCACTTTTCACTTTTGGGATTATATTATTTTGTATCAAGTTAAGCTTAGAATTTTACCCAAAGTCTACTCCGCCTCCATTTCCAGATATTAAGTTTGAGAAAAAACAAGCTGAAGATATCTTTCTCACCAATTTCAATCCCAATAATCTTGACGAAAAAGATTGGGAAAAATTAGGCTTTTCAGAAAAGCAAGTTTCAACTATTCTAAAGTACAAACAGATTGTTGGCGGACAATTTACTTCTAAAGCACAGCTTAAAAAATGTTATGCTATTTCTGAGGAAAAATATAATCTGCTAGAGCCTTACATCTTATTAGACGACAATAATAAAGTTGGTTTCGACAAAAATTATTCTGACAAAAAACTGAATATTTCCGGCAAATTCAATCCAGATCAATTATCTCAAACAGATTGGCAAACCATGGGTTTTTCTGAAAAACAAGCTGCCGCAATTCTAAAATACAAACAATATCTTGGCGGAAGTTTCGTCAGTAAAGAAAAACTGAAGGAATGTTTTATGATTAATGACAATCAGTTTTCCCAGATGTCTCCTTTTCTGATATTACCCAACAAAACACCAGAAAATTACAGATCTTTTGCTAAATTTCAGCAAAAAGAGAAAATTCAATATAAAAAATTTGATCCTAATCTTTTAGATTTTGAAGCTTGGAAAAAACTAGGATTTAGCGACAAACAAGCACAAACAATTGTCAATTATAGAGATCGAAACCTGAGAGGAAGTTTCAAAACATTAGAAGATATTAAAGCTTGTTTTGTTATTTCTGAAGAAAAATACAACGAAATGAAACCTTATATTGTTTTGGATCCTAATAATTTCAAATCTAATTCCAGTGAAAAAACAGTATCAAAAACTTCTCAACAAACGGACTTTGCCAATCTTGATCTTAACAAAATAAGTTTTAAGCAATTGATAGAATTTGGTTTTGACGAAAAAGCGGCAGGAAGTTTCATTGGATTCCGAAAAAAATTAGGTGGCTTCATGAACAAGCAACAAATGCTGGACACCTACAACATCGACAAAGAAATGATGGAAAAGCTGATTAATACTTGTAAATTCTCCACAGATGATGTACAAAGATATTCTTTGGTAGATGCGCCAGAAGATTGGCTAAAGAATCATCCTTATTTCAAATATTCTGCAGACAAAATAATCTTCTATAGAATCAGTAATCCCGACGATCAAAAAATCTGGAAATATCTCAAACTAAAACCAGAATACGAAGCGAGAATGCGTTGGTATGTTAAATAGTTGATTGGATGATGTGATAATACGGAGATGCGGTGATATTCTATAAAATAACAAAATGCTAAATCGATTGGTTGATACATTCTCGATTTAGCATTTTATTTTTAGGCTTTTTTAATTTAATCCGCAGTTTTAGCTGATTTATCTAACAGGAAATTAAGCGCATGCAACTCATCTTTGGTAAGATCTCGCCATTGCCCAACAGGGATATCTAGCTTGATATTAAGCACTCGGATACGTTTTAGTTTTTTTACTTCGTACTCAAGATGTTCACACATCCTTCTGATCTGACGATTAAGACCTTGCGTTAACACAATCCTAAAAGTCATGGTATCTATCTGCTCTACTTCGCATTTCTTAGTCACAGTATCCAAAATCGGCACGCCATTTCTCATTTTCTCAAGAAATCTAAGCGTTATCGGCTTGTCTACACGCACCACATATTCTTTACCATGATTATTACGAGAGCGCAATATTTTATTAACAATATCTCCGTCAGACGTCAGCAAGATAAGCCCTTCGCTGGGTTTATCCAATCTACCGATAGGAAAAATACGCTTAGGATGGTTGATATATTCTATGATATTATCTTGTTCTCGCTTAGTGTCGGTAGTACAAACAATCCCAACAGGCTTGTTAAAAGCGATGTAAACATGATTTTCTTCGGTCTTTTTGATAGACACATCGTCTACGAGAATTTCGTCTTGATCAGACACTTTACTTCCCATTTCCGGGACTACGCCATTAATCTTGATACGACCTTCTTCCAATAGCTTATCAGCAGCTCTTCTTGAGCAATATCCTACTTCTGAAAGATATTTGTTAATTCTAATTTTATCCACGATGCAAAAATAAGACTTTTATCATCGAAAATAAAATTAATCATTGTCATAAACGGTATAGTTCTTCTGACTGAAAAAGTTAAAATAAATAGAATGAGAGAATAGAAATAAAAATCATAACATGAAAAAACACGAACTAATCATTCGTGTTTTTATAATTTACATCTATATTTTCTTGAAACAAGCAATCAAATTAAAATTCTTACTCAGGAAATGCAAACTCATTATCGAGATAATCTGACGTTGCATTTTCTACAGAATAATCTCCAATCTTAGTTCGTCTCAGTTGCGTAAGATAAGCGCCAACACCTAACTCTTGCCCAATATCATGCGCCAGACTTCTGATATAAGTGCCTTTGCTACAACCTACCGTAAAACTAATAATATTATCGTTAATGACAACATCATTGATATAAAATATAGTGGTCTTACGAGATTTCATTTCGACGTCTTTACCTGCTCTTGCTAGATCGTAAGCTCTATTGCCATCAATCTTAATCGCCGAAAAAATAGGCGGCGTCTGATCGATCTCTCCAACAAATTTTTCTAAAGCTTTATGTATAGCATCTTCTGTAATATGAGATATATCTTGGTGTAGAATTTCTGGCTTTTCGGTGTCGTAAGATTCGGTTTGTGCACCGATTTTTATTTCTGTCCAATATTCCTTGGGCGCATCTTGTATCTCTGGAATCTTCTTGGTAAACTTACCGGTACAAACAATTAAAAGTCCCGTCGCCCGTGGATCCAAAGTCCCGGCATGCCCAATTTTGAACTTTTTAGGTAATGTTTTGAACTGATTTTTCAGTTTGTATTTCAATTTATTTACCGCCTGAAAAGACGTCCAATCTAATGGCTTATCTAATAAAAATACGTATCCTTCTTGTAATTCTTCTGCTGTCATTTTAGATTGGTTGGTAGTGTTTGGTTTTTAGTTTTTGGTTGATGGTTTTTAGTTTTTTGTGCTAAGTTCTTAGGTATTTTTCCTTATTCCTTAATTCTTATCTCTTAAGGATTTTGCATTAAAACATCGAATCGCTCGCAGCCCGACTTGAGTAGAGCTCTTTTTACCGAAACGTAGTGAAGGTAAAAAAGCGGGAACGGAAGGCGGAAAAGCTGCCCAAATGAAAAAAATGTTTGAAAGTAATAACTTACTTAAACCAAGTGAAATAAATTAACAAAGCAACACCCACAAAAATACGGTACCATCCCCAAGGTTTGAAGCCATATTTGTTAAGCAATCCTATAAATGTTTTGATCGCAATTAGTGCCACAACAAAGGCCACAACATTACCGACAACAAAGGCGATAATATGATTTTGAGATTCCAAAATCATCTCATAACCTTTCATGGGAGTGGCAGTTTCTTTGCCCCAAGTTTTTACAAAAACTGAATAAACGGTTACCGCCAACATGGTAGGCACCGCTAGGAAAAAAGAAAATTCGGCGGCGGCTTTTCTGGATAATCCTTGTGTCATACCTCCAATAATAGAGGCTGCACTTCGGCTTGTCCCAGGCATCATCGCCAGACATTGCCAAAATCCAATGGTTACAGCAGTCTTTATGGACATATCTTTTTCGTCATGGATTTTTGGATTTTTAAACCAATTATCTACAAACAATAATATAACTCCTCCGAAAACTAACATGGATGAAATGGCAATTTGGTTTCCTAAAACGGCTTCGATTTTATCATCAAACAAATAACCAAGTCCTAAAGCTGGAATTACTGCAAAACCTAACTTGAAATAAAATTTAAGATTACTAAAATCAAAAAACTTTTTCCAGTAAGCAGCTACAACCGATAAGATAGCACCAAATTGTATGGACACCTGAAACATCTTAAGAAATTCTGTTTCCTCCATGCCCATCAGACTGGCAGTAAAGCCCATATGCGCCGTAGAAGAGATCGGAAGATATTCTGTTAATCCTTCTATAATTGCGATAATTATTGCTTGTAATAAATCCATATGTGTTGATATAAGTAAAGCTCTAGGTAATACCTAAAGCTTAATTAATTTAATATTAAAATCTGTTTCCAGAATCTATTTATTTCTTTTTTAAGATAGCTACAATTTGTATCACAAATCCTGCGATTACAAAAATTGGAGCAATCCTAACTCTTCTAATGGAGAAGATACCTTCGTTCCAATAATTAGGATCTAATTTCCCTTCTGGCGTTGTATTGGCATCTGCACCCATCATTAATAAAAAGCCAACAACGATAAAAGCTAAACCTAATAACATCAATTTAAAATTTCTATTACCAAAGTAAAAGGTATTTTCCTTTGCTGGTGCTTTAGCCTGCGGTGCTCCGTATTTATCTGCTGTATTTTTAGTTTTTTTTGCCATAATCTATGAGTAATAAAGATCGTCCACGTTAGATCGTAAAAATCTCCAAGTTGCAAATATAGTACTAAGAATTGTAATAACGATTCCGACTAAGAAAACAACAACTATTAACAAAGTAAATTTGTTAGGATCCTGGATAAAGTCCGTATCAATCTCCCTTGTAAAGAAATACCATACGCCACCTAATACCAATAACCCTATTACAGCACCTAATAAGCCTAATACGACAGCTTCTATGATGAAAGGTTTAAGAATAAATCTTCTCTTAGCGCCTACCAATTGCATTGTTTTAATGATAAAACGTTTAGAAAAAATCTTAAGGCGTATTGAGTTATTAATCAAAACTATAGCTAAAATCAAAAACAAAATAGAGAATCCTAAAATCCACTTAAGAATACGATTAAGATTGTTATATACATATTTCGTTAGAGAATCATCATTTTTCACTTCTTTTATCCCAGGTACTTTAGAAAGCTCTTGTACTACAGATTCTATTTTGGCAGGATCTACATATTCTGGTTTAAGCGATACTTCTACAGAAGGTGGGAAAATATTGGCATCAAAAAGCGCCTCAGAGTCAATCCCCATACTAGCTTTTGCTTCTTTAGAAGCTTGTTCTCTAGAAATATAAGTTGCTTTTTTTACAAATGGAAACTTCTTAATCGTCTCAAAACTTTCTTGATTAAGCTTTTCTACCTTGGAAGAATCTTTAGGATCCAAATGCTCATCAAAATACGCTTGTACGACCAACTGCTCTTTAATATAATCAGAATATTTCTGAGCATTAATAAGGATTAACCCGAATAGTCCTACTAAAAAAAGAACTAAAGCAATACTAATCACTACGGTAATGTTACTACTACGTAATCTACTTTTGTTAATATCATCTACAGTCTTTGACATCAATAAATTTTTCTGCTAAATTAGAAAAATCTTATCAATAAAGCCTTGTAAATAGGGCAAAGTATTGTTAATAAAATCATAAAAAACAATATATAAAATCATAACAGAATGTAAGATAAAAATAATAATTAGCTCGAAACACAATCGTTATGACATAAAATGCAATTAATAATTAAGTATATATTACATTAATTAGAGAATTACCTCCAGAAAACCATTTCATTCTTTAATTACAATTATAAGACGATTATTATAATAATTTTATATTATTAACATACCTTTTAAAACATTGAAAAATTAGCTTTAACGCAATAAAAAACCCGCCAGAAAGCGGGTCTTAAAAAGAATATAATTAATAATTGGTGTCCTTATATTTATCTGGATTATTTAGATGGCTATTTTTTCTACCATAAAAAATATAAACTAAAATACCTAATACAAGCCAGCCAGCAGAAAGTTGTATGGCATGAACGCTTAAATTAGTAATTAAGTAGAGATTTATTAATACTCCTAATGTAACAATTACTTTATAGGCTGGTACTTTAAAAGTTCTTTCAAGATTAGGTTCTTTTTTTCTCAGTACCCATACTGCAATACATACTAAAGTAAAAGCAAACAATGTCCCAAAGCTCGTCATTTCAGCTAATGTAGAAATAGGAGTAAATGCCGCAACAAATGCAACAACAATACCTAGCAAAATAATTCCTTTATATGGTGTTTTAGTTTTTGGATGTAATTCTCCAAAGAATTTAGGAATTAATCCATCTTTTGACATCCCGATAAAGATACGCGATTGCCCCATCATCATAACCATGACTACAGATATAAGACCTACTGTTGCTGCAATTGTAATAATATTACTCGCCCAATGGTAACCTGCAATCTCAAATGCATAAGCAACAGGTGCTTTTATTGCATCTGGAAATTTCCCAGCTGGATTAAAGTCTGTATAATGCATCATCCCTGTTAATACTAATGATACACAAATATATAGTCCTGTACAAATTAAAAGTGATGTAATAATAGCAAACGGAACATCTTTCTTAGGATTAATAGCTTCACCGGCTTGAGTAGAAACAGCGTCAAAGCCAATGTAAGCAAAGAAAATAGCCGCCGCACCTGATATAATACCTTTTACACCATAAGCTGAGACCATTTCACCTTCATGGTTTTTTATAAGGGTTTCTGCGGGAATAAAAGGATTCCAGTTTTTAACACCTTCTGTAGGTGTATAAAAATCAGTATTAGAATATATAATATAAATCCCGGTAATAATTACAAAGATAACTGCGGCAGTTTTCATTACCACAATAAGATTATTAGTATTAGCAGCTTCTTTTGTCCCTTTTACCAGAAGCGCTGTTATTAATAACACTAAGATAAATGCTGGTAAATTCATAGAAAATCCGTCTCCCGTATAACTAGATGGATCGGTAGTCAAATAGGATGGCAGATGCACGCCAAATATCTTAAGAAACTTATTGAAATACCCTGACCAGCTGACCGATACAGCCATACTTGCCATGGCGTACTCTAATATCAGACACCAACCCATTGCCCAAGCAAAAATCTCTCCTACCGTACCATAGGCATAAGCATAAGCAGAGCCTTCTACAGGTATAATAGATGCAAATTCTGCGTAACATAATGCTGCAAAAACACAAGCAATACCAGCTACAATAAAAGAAATTGCCAAAGCTGGTCCTGCATGATAATAAGCCCCTGTCCCAGTAAGTACAAAAATACCTCCTCCAATAATTGCTCCTACCCCAATGGCTGTTAGACTCCATTTTCCTAAAACGCGCTTAAGCTCGCTTTTCTTCATATCAGCTTCGTAGGCGCTGATTGGTTTTTTTGTCCAAATACTTGACATATTATTTTCTTTTAATATCTATTTCAGGTTACGAAAATATAAAAAAAAAGACATTACAACATCAATTCTTAACAAAATATTAAAATTCATTATAGTAATCCCTAAAATTTAACATTAAAGATATATTAATAATATTCGATAATTTTTATGAAATATGTATCTTTACAATTATGATTGATTTCTTCAGCAACCTGACTGCACAATACGACAGTTACCCTACATATCTCGTTACATTAGAAGCTATTGCAACCATTTTCGGTATCTCAAGCGTGTATTTTTCTATCACAAAAAATATTTGGGTTTACCCAACTGGTCTCATTTCTACGATTCTTTTTATATACATTATGTACATTTTCGGATTATTAGGAGACATGTTAATTAACGTTTACTACACAATAATGAGTATCTACGGTTGGATATTATGGGCTAGACATTCTGATGACAGCATCCATGTTAACATACAAAAAGCAAGTTCTAAAGATTGGAAAAACTCTATACTTTTATTTTTCACCAGTCTATTATTTGTAGGAGTGGTATACTATTTCAAACCATTCATAGATAATCATTTTTCCATGCAAGGCACAGAATTAGGTTTATATCATTTAGATTGGGCTAATTACTTAGATATCTTCACCACATCCCTATTTCTAGTAGGCATGCTACTCATGGCAAAACGTTGTGTAGAAAACTGGTTATTTTGGATTATTGGAGATCTTATCTGCATCCCAATGATGCTATACAAAGGACTTGGCATTACCTCAATACAATATTTTGTATTTACATTTATGGCAATTATCGGCTATATAGAATGGCGCAAAAACTTAAAACAGACTAAATAATTTAGGAGCAAGACTATAACCACATTCTACCAATATGGGTCCCGTTTTCCGCTCATAGGCTTCACGCCAGAGCTTAACCAACACTGGTTGCAGGCTATCCGCTGCAACCGGGGCTAATAATTTATATTTTTCCTTTGTCCGAAAACAGTTAGTTAAGGTGACTCAACTTATCGGCATATTCTTTAGAAAAAGTCTCTCTATCTTGATTGAGCTTCTCTAAATTATCTGGCAAAATGTAGTTAAAAAGACATTTTTCTTCTTCGTCTAAAAAAATTAATTCTTTTTCTTCGCCATCAATAAGCGATGCGAAAAGATCCCACATAGATTCTCCTTTCAATTTTAACAATTCAAAAAAATCTTTGGCTTTTATTGTGATTACTTTCATTATATATCTTTAATAAAATCTTCATATTCGTAGAAAAATCTTTCGAAAGCATCCATCTTTTCCACAAAAAACTCGAAAATATCCGGCCAACTTTGTTTATTAAAAATGCTTACACCTGTTTTTTCTACCCAAATTCTAGCGATAACCTTCCCGTTTTCTAAGGTATAGAATTCTTCTTTGGTAAAATCGCCAATGGATTCTTCCAATAACGACTCCAATGACCATATTTTATTATAATAGGCATTTCGGAACAATTCGTCCTTCATTTCGATATCTAGAGAGACTTCTGCCTTCTTATTATCGGCATGAAATTTAAAAGAAAAATCCTTTATTTTAGTATCATATAACAACCATTTTCTAGGAAATGATTTCCCAAAGGCTGTCCAAAATTCCTTTCTTAATAATTGTGCTTCTTGCTTAGAAAACATTATAGTTACTTATCTGTTCATATTAGACGACTGTATTGCTAGCCGTCTTTTTTTTAAAAAATTTTGCTATAAAGTCAAATCAACTTTAGCATCATTAAACTCTTTAATCAAATTCTGAAAAACTTTATCAACCGGAAGAATCTCATCTATCAAAGCAGAAACCTGCCCAATTTCTAATTCACCATCAACTAAATCTCCTTCATACATCCCACGTTTTGCACGTGCTCTGCCTAAAGTTTCTTTAAGCGCCTCAGTATTTCTGCCCGTGTCATATAAAGCATCTAACTCATGGAAAAACTGATTTTTAACCATTCTTACTGGCGCTAACTCTTTCAGAGTCAACTGCGTATCACCTTCACCAAGTTCTACAATTTTATTCTTAAAATTAATATGAGAGCTCGCCTCCTCGGTTGCTGCAAAGCGAGATCCAATCTGGACACCATCTGCCCCCAAAATCATCGCAGCTTTCATCTGGCTACCAAGTCCAATACCACCCGCTGCAATCAGCGGAATATCGATATGCTTTCTCACATTAGGGATAAGACACAAGGTCGTTGTCTCATCTCGCCCATTGTGACCACCAGCTTCAAAACCTTCTGCCACAACAGCATCTACGCCAGCATCTTGACATTTTACTGCAAACTTAACGCTAGATACAACATGTGCCACTTTTACACCTTCTTTTTTAAGTGTCTCAGTGTAAGCTTTAGGATTTCCCGCAGAGGTAAAAACAATTTTCACCCCTTCTTCGAGAATGATATTGATAATCTCTTCAAGGTTAGGATATAATAGCGCTACATTAACCCCAAAAGGCTTATCTGTTGCTGCTTTGCACTTTTTGATATTTTCTCTCAAAATATCAGGATACATACTAGCAGAACCTATAAGTCCCAAGCCTCCATTATTAGAGACTGCAGAAGCAAGCCTCCAACCGCTATGCCATATCATCCCACCTTGGATAATTGGGTATTTTATATGGAAAAGTTCCGTTATCTTATTCATGCTTTGTTGCTGTTTTTCGATAGATCTTTTGGCTAGTCCAAAATCAATAAATGTTGACATTGATTCTAAATTTGTTCAAAAATAAGAATATTTTATATTTTATAAACTATGAATAGTACTATAAAACCAAAAGCTCAACTAATACTAGTTGAGCTTTAACAATAAAGTTATTGCATGGTTGTTAAGTTCTGAGTAAATTATAAAAAATGGTTATTAGTTTTTATTTTTTACAAATTAATCATCATTTGTGTGATTTATAAAATGTGTGTTTTTCTAATTGTTTTTCTGATACAAAAATATCGCTCAAATCAAAAAAAAACAAATTGCAAAGGGGGACATCTGGGGGACATCTCAAAAAACCCTTTATCCAAAGGCTTTTACAGGCACATCACACTTTTAATAAATCGTTAAAAATTCTATTTTACAAGAGTTTTACAAAATAAAATAGTCCATTAAAATAGAAATCACCTATTAATAATTGAAGTTATTCATAATTAATCACATAAACATGAGTCAAAAAAGTTTAAAAGCAGTATTTATCAACATCATTTTCAGAAAACTTTTATTTTAAAGAGCTTAATCTATATATTCTTAATTAAGGATTAATAAAAATGAATAAAAAGCTAAGGATTAATTCAATTAATAGATATTCAATAAAAAATAATATATTTGAAGTTAACAAAAATAAATTATGAAAAAACAAAAAGTATCCAATGCCTTTGTTGCTGCATCTTGGGTAGCATTAGGAGCTGGAATGATAGGCTTCATCGTTGGATTATCTCGAGCAGAAATGGAACTTAATGAAAAAGGCTACTATTTCACTATATTATTATATGGCTTATTTGCCGTGGTTTCTTTACAAAAAGCAGTTAGAGATAAAATGGAGAATATTAAAGTAACAGATATCTATTACGGCATCTGTTGGTTTGCGACACTATCATCTATTGTATTACTAGCAATTGGTCTCTGGAATGCAACAATACTTCCTAGCGAAAAAGGATTTTACGCATTTGCATTTTTGTTAGCACTTTTTGGTGCGATTGCTGTTCAAAAAAATACCAGAGATAACTTATTAGAAGACTAAGAAAAAGCCAACGCAAATATTCTGCGTTGGCTTTTTTATTTTTTTGGAATAAAGTTTTATTCCCACTCAATGGTTGCAGGTGGTTTCGAGCTGATATCATAAGCAACACGATTAATACCTTTAACTTCGTTAATAATCCTGTTAGAAACGAGCTCTAAAAACTCATAAGGTAACTTGCTCCAAGTCGCCGTCATAAAGTCTATAGTGTTAGCAGATCTTACCACCGCTGTATATTCATAGGTTCTCTCGTCGCCCATTACACCAACAGATTTTACTGGAAGTAACACTACAAAAGCCTGAGAAACCTCATCATATAATTGATGCGCATACAACTCATCGATAAAAATCTGATCTGCTTCTTGCAAGATTTTTACTTTCTCTTCGTCTACTTCACCTAAAACTCGAATGCCTAATCCTGGTCCTGGGAAAGGATGACGATAGACTAACTCACGCGGAATACCCAACTCTACTCCAACTTTTCTAACTTCGTCTTTAAACAATTCTCTAAGAGGTTCTAATAACTGAAGTTTCATTTCTTCTGGTAATCCACCTACATTGTGGTGAGACTTAATCGTTGCAGAAGGTCCTTTTACAGACTGAGACTCGATAACATCTGGATAAATTGTGCCTTGTGCCAAGAATGATGCATCTTCTATCTTCTTAGATTCTTCATCAAAAACAGCGACAAAATCATGACCAATAGCTTTACGTTTTGCTTCTGGCTCATCTATACCTTTAAGGCTTGATAAAAATCGCTCAGAGGCATCCACCATTTTTATATTCATCTTGAAGTGCTTGCCATAATTTTCCATGACTTTTTTGCCTTCGTCTTTTCTTAGTAATCCTGTATCTACAAAAATACATGTCAGCTGATCTCCAATTGCACGATGAATCAACACTGCTGCCACAGAAGAATCTACACCGCCCGACAATCCAAGAATAACTCTTTTATCACCAACTACTCTCTTGATACGAGCAATTTCGGTTTCTATGAAGTCTGACAAGACCCAGTTTTTTTCGGCTTTACAAATATTGAAAACAAAATTATCTAACATAACAGCACCAAACTCTGTATGTGTTACTTCTGGATGAAACTGTACCGCAAATATCTTACGCTCTTCATTAGCTAAAGCAGCAATATCAATATTAGACTTACCAGAAACTACGAAACCTTCTGGCGCTTTTATCACTTCATCGAAATGGCTCATCCAAGCAGTAGACTTCTCTGGAACATTATTAAACAGGCTATTCTCAGATAAAATAGTTAGCTCTGACTTACCATATTCGCCTTTTTCTCCTTTTTTTACTTCGCCACCCAATAAGTGAGAAATCAGCTGCATACCGTAGCAAATTCCTAAAACAGGAATTCCTAGATTAAACAACTCTTTGTCTACCAAAGCAGCTTCTTCTCCGAAAACAGATGAAGGACCTCCTGATAAAATAATACCTTTAGGCTTAAGTTGTTGGATATCCTCTATGGATGTGTTGTATGGAATAATTTCTGTGTAAACCCCAAACTCTCGGATTCTGCGTGCAATTAATTGATTGTACTGTGATCCAAAGTCTAAGATGATAATTCCGTTTTGCATTATATAATATATTTTTTTTAAAAAATTTTAGAAAATACCGAACTTTAATTAATAGTCCGATACTAGCCCCGATAGAAGCGGCATCCTTTTTTGTGAGAGGCTATGCCGAACAAAAAAGATACAGCGGATAGCGGGAAATTGCTCCTAAAAGTAATATATGTCTCTCAAAAACATCTTATTACCAAAAAAGCCATAAAATAAAAAAGAGACATTGGTTGCCCAACATCTCTTATCCTTTATTAGAATTTGCCGATATCTTCTCTGTAGAAGTTGTAGTCAAAATCCACAGGGACAGCATCTTCATATACTTTATTTCGTGCGTCTTCGTAAGTGTCGCCCACTGCCACAATGTTAAGCACTCGCCCGCCGTCTGTTACCACGGTTTCGCCTTTATATTTGGCGCCCGCTAGAAGGACTTGGCTGTGTTTTACTTTATCTAGTCCTCTGATCTCGAAACCTGTTTCGTAATTTTTAGGATAACCACCTGAGCACATCACTAGGCAAACTGCTTTCTGATTAGAAAACTTAAGCTCCACATCTTTGCCGTGAAGACAATCGTTAATCACATCCAAAAGGCTATTCTCCAAAAGTGGTAAAAGTACCTGCGTTTCTGGATCGCCTAATCTCATGTTATATTCTAGAAGGTAAGTTCCGTTTTTGGTCACCATTAGCCCAAAGAAAATAAATCCTTTGAAGCTTAATGCTTCTTCCTTAAGTCCTTCTACTGTTGGAGCAAGAATATTCTTCTCAAAGTCTTCTTGATGTTCTGCCGTAAATTCTGGGCTTGGTGCCACAGATCCCATACCTCCTGTATTAGCGCCCTTGTCTCCATTGGCTACTTTTTTATAATCTTTAGCAGAAATACATGGGAACAATTTTTTCCCGTTAGAGAATGCAATGATAGAAGCTTCGAAACCATTAAGGTGTTCTTCTATAACCACCTTGATCCCAGCATCTCCGAAGATACGCTTAATCATAAAATCGTGTAAGGTTGCTTCTGCTTCTGCTTTGTTTTCACAAATTACAACACCTTTGCCTCCTGCTAGACCACTTGCCTTAATTACTAATGGATACTTTTCGTCTTCTAGATACTCCATTGCATCGCTATAAGAATCAAAAACTTTTGCTCTCGCTGTCTTGATGTTATACGTCTGCATGAATTTTTTAGAATAAGCCTTGCTTCCTTCTAAAGATGCGGCTTTCTTGGAAGGACCAAACACTAAAAGATCTGCTTTCTTAAACTCATCTACCAATCCTTCTACCAATGGTGCTTCTGGACCTACGATGGTTAAATCAACTTTGTGCTGAATGGCAAAATCTTTTAATTTGAAAATATCGCTTTCATATATGTTTTCTCCTAATTTTTCGGTTGTCGCATTGCCTTGAGCAAAATACATTTTAGTAATGCGCTGATCTTGACTTAGCTTTTGTGCAATAGCTGATTCTCGACCTCCGTTCCCAACGATAAGTACTCTCATTATATTATTTTTATTTTTTACAATTTATTGTGTCAAAAATACTAATTTTTCATTAAAAAGCCTCACAATAATTACATTGTAAGACTTAAATATTTCTTAAATTTTAGGCAGGAAGCTCCATCGGAATCTCCATTAATAATATTTCTGAGTTATGAGCTACTTCAATTTTAACTTGATTAATACCCCAAATGCCCAATCCATCTCTGGTATCTACAAGCTGATCTCCAACTTTTACACTACCATTAAGCACAAAGATGTAAAGCCCATTTCCTTCTTTTTTTAATTGATAATCGACAGTTCTATCTTCTGTAAATCTGCCCCAATTAAACCAAGCATCTTGATGAATCCAGACACCATCATCATCCGCATTAGGCGACAAGATCTGTAAAAATTGGTTAGGCACTAATTGGCTTTCGAAATTTTGCTCATCATAACGAGGACTTACATCCGTCTTGTTAGGAATGACCCAGATCTGCAAAAACTTCACAGCTTGAGTGTCACTAGCATTTTCTTCGCTGTGCATAATCCCTGTGCCGGCAGACATAACCTGGATGTCTCCTTTCTTGATAATACCAGAACTTCCCATATTATCGCCGTGACGCAACTCTCCTTCTAGCGGAATAGAGATAATCTCCATATTGCGATGTGGATGTTTCCCAAAGCCCATTCCGCCTTCTACAAAATCATCATTAATCACTCTAAGAACACCAAAATTCATTCTTTCAGGATTATAAAAATTGGCAAAGCTAAACGTGTGATGGCTTTTTAACCAACCATGATTAGCATATCCTCTTTCGTCTGATTTATAAAATATTGTTTTCATATTATTTCATTTTGATAGTACAAATGTCGCTAAACAAAATTCTTATCACATTGATGTGTGTTAAGAAGCATGGGTAGCTAAGGATGATTCTAATATTATTTTAAGCCCAAACTAAATCTTGGGTCTTATCATGCAAAAACCGTCTTGTTAGACGGTTTTCTATATTTTTTTTTATTTTAATTTATTTTTTATAATCTAAAATAAGGGCATCTTCAATTGGAGTTTTAATCTTAGTCACTTCATCAATAACTTCATTAGGAATCGTGGCTGAGAGTACATATTGTCTAATCTTCCACTGTCCTTTTACTTTTTCTAAAACTCCAGAACCGCGACATATCTTCATCTGAGTATCTAGCACTTCGTCAAACCAAGCATAATTACCATCTTTACTAAAATATATATTTCTCTTTAAAGATTTGAAATTCCACGTTGTTTTTTTATCAAAATAAGGTTTTGCCCAAGCTTTAAATTCTTGTTTATTCCAAATTTCTGTAGCATCTGTACCTATAAAGTTAGATTCTTCTGCAAAGCAATTAAAATAATTATCATATTCTGCATTGGCTGCAAAAGTGTTGAAGTTATCCAAGAGTGTGTTGATATTCTTCTTTTGAACGTTTTCATAAAAGCCTTTTTTCTGCGCAAAAAAAGAATTAGAACTTAAAAGTAAAATAAAAATTACGACAATAAAATTATATTTTTTCATAAAGTGATAATTTAATAATGATTAATGCATACAGAAAACACAGAAAACACACAAAACACACAAAATCCTAAAAACCTTTGTTATTATAGTTTTCCGCTTATAAAGATAGTATTTTTCTAATTTTGATGATTGCAAATAAGTCTTCTAATAGTTTTGCTAAATTATAAAATGATTACATGGTTTAAAGAAACTCAACATAAAAAACACCTTGTAACTCACCATCAAGTCAATTAATTATTAGCAATATATAAACTCTAAATAATCGTTTAACTTTCTTAGCATTAAACTTTCTCTAAAATTGAACACAACTTGATTAATCTACGTCTTAATCTATTCACAAAACATTTAAAAATCGTACTTTTGTATTATAAAATTTTCAAAGTAAAATGTCAAACAGAAAACTGATTACGGCAGCTTTGCCTTACGCGAATGGTCCGGTTCATATAGGACATTTGGCGGGAGTTTATATTCCGGCTGATGTCTATGCAAGATTCGAAAGAAGATTAGGAAAAGATGTAGCTTTCATCTGTGGATCAGATGAGCACGGGATTCCTATTACTATTAGAGCAAAAAAAGAAGGTGTTACACCGCAAGATATTGTGGACAAATACCACGGAATTATAAAAAAATCGTTCTCAGATTTAGGAATTTCTTTTGATGAATATTCTAGAACGACAGATAAGAAACATTACGAAGTAAGTCAGGATTTCTTCTCAAACTTATATAATAAGGGGAAATTTACTGAAGAAATATCAGAACAATATTACGACGAGCAAGCTGGAGAATTTTTAGCAGACCGATATATTGTAGGGACTTGCCCTAATTGTGGTAACGAGAATGCTTACGGCGATCAATGCGAAAAATGTGGTTCTACTCTTTCTCCTACAGAGTTAATCAATCCAAAATCTATGTTGAGCGGTAACAGTCCTATTCTTAAAGAGACTAAAAACTGGTATCTTCCGCTTAATGATTATGAAACCTTCCTTAATGAGTGGATCATAGAAGGGCATAAAGACGACTGGAAACCCAATGTTTACGGTCAAGTAAAATCTTGGTTAACCGATGGTCTTAAGCCTCGTGCGATGACCAGAGATCTTAATTGGGGCGTACCTGTACCACTTCCTAATGCCGATGGAAAGGTACTTTACGTTTGGTTTGATGCGCCAATTGGATACATTTCTTTTACGCAACAATGGGCAGAAAAAAATGGCAAAGATTGGAAAGATTATTGGCAAAGTGAGGAATCTGATTTGATACATTTTATTGGTAAAGATAACATCGTGTTCCATTGTATTATTTTCCCAGCAATGATGAAGGCTCATGGTGATTATATCATGCCAACTAATGTACCAGCTTTTGAGTTTTTAAATCTCGAAAATGATAAAATTTCGACATCAAGAAATTGGGCAGTTTGGGCTAACGAATATGTAGAAGAATTCCCTGGGCAACAAGATGTATTGCGTTATGCGCTGTTATCTTCTGCGCCAGAAACCAAGGATAATAACTTTACTTGGAAGGATTTCCAAACCAAAAACAACTCAGAGTTGGTTGGTATTTTTGGGAACTTTATTAACAGAGTTGCAGTTTTAATGCATAAATATTACGACGGTGTCATTCCGCAAGGTGATCTTAATGCACCAGAATTAGCAGAAGTTTCTAAGTCGGCTAAAGAAATTCATGAGTTCTTGGAGAAATTCGAATTTAGAAATGCTCTTACAGCTTTGATGAATTTAGCACGATTCGGGAACGGCTATCTACAGACAGAAGAACCTTGGAAAACTATTAAAGATAATCCAGAAAAAGCAGCGCAATCATTATTTGTTGGTGCTCAGATTGCTGTTGGACTTGCACAGTTATGTGAGCCTTTCATGCCTTTCAGTTCTGAGAAATTATTAACCATGTTTAATGTTGAAAAAATGAGTTGGACTGACGTAGAAAATACGCCAATTCTTATCGAAACAGGACACAAAATTAACGAGGCTTCTCTATTATTTTCTAAAATTGAAGATGATGTAATTGATGCGCAAATTCAAAAATTAGAGAATACCAAAATCAATAATAAAAAAACAAATCCTAACGCAAAACCTATGAAAGAAGAGATTTCTTTTGACGATTTCAGTAAAGTAGATCTTAGAATCGGAACCATCTTAGAAGCAGAAAAAGTTGAAAAAGCAGATAAATTATTGAAGTTTAAAGTAGACACAGGGATTGACGTAAGAACTGTAGTTTCTGGTATTGCAGAAAGCTTTTCTCCAGAAGAATTGATTGGTAAGCAGGTGATGGTATTAGCTAATCTTGCTCCAAGAAAAATCCGTGGCATAGAATCTCAAGGTATGTTCCTTCTAACAACAAAACCTGACGGAAAACTATCTTTTGTTACGCCAGACGATTCTGTAGAAAACGGTATTGATGTTGGATAATTTGATTAACAACTAATAATATAGCACCTCAGAAGTTTTTCTGAGGTGCTTTTTTAGCCCCGATAGAAGCGGCATCCTTTACTGGGCGAATGAGGCGGCGGAGCGTAGCGGAGCCGTCCGAGTGAGCCCAGTAAAGATATAGCGGATAGTGGGAATTGCTCCTAAAAAATGTTATGCTAAGATTTCGACAAGCTCAATGTGACAAAACATTATATTTTCGGAAGCTTATTGAAGTAAAAATCCAAATTCTTAATTGGATTAGAAACCAAATAAGACACAAAAAA
Source organism: Chryseobacterium electrogenes (assembly GCF_053553015.1). Taxonomy (NCBI): domain Bacteria; kingdom Pseudomonadati; phylum Bacteroidota; class Flavobacteriia; order Flavobacteriales; family Weeksellaceae; genus Chryseobacterium; species Chryseobacterium electrogenes. Next base: position 1,460,732 of record NZ_JBNPPB010000002.1, read on the forward strand.
ACCTGACCAATTATAGTCAGGTTTTTGTGATATTAAAATTGCCCTCCACCCAAAGCGCGATAAAAGTTAGTGACCGCTTGCAATTGCTGCAACTTGTCATTAACCGCAGCTAATCTGGCTTGTAGCAATGCTTGTTCTGAGGTTAATACATTGACGTAATTAACTTTGGAAGAATAAGTCAACAACTCATTATTAAATTCTACCGCCTTTTGCAAAGACTGAATTTGAAGTTGCCTTGTAGATTCTTTTCCTTTAGCTTTGGTATAGGTTATCAAAGCATTAGAAACTTCTGAACCTGCCGTTAACAAAGTCTTTTCGAAGGTGAAATAGGCTTGTTGCTTTCTGGCTTCAGTCACTTTAACTTGCGCCTTTCTGCTCCCTTGTTGGAAGATATTCTGAGTCAATGCGCCTCCCACTGTATAGAACAAGGATTCTTTAAAAAAATCTTGAAGATTCTTAGAAGACAATCCTAAAGTCGCCGTGATATTAAGCGATGGATAAACTTGTGCTTGTGCTATATTTTTGTTTTCAAAAGCTTGACGAAATGCCATTTCTGCTGCGACAACATCTGGACGATTCTTAAGTAATGATGCTGGCACACCAGTTTTAAGATCTGTATAGATCGTTTGAGAATCAATATTATTTCGTGTAATGGCTTGCGGCGTCTCGTTCATCAAAAGGTTAAGTGCATTTTCGGTTTGTTGAATCTGAACGTCCAAATCAGGAACTGTTAACTGCGCAGAATATAAGTTAGCCTTGCTTTGCTCAACATCTGCACCAGTCAGATACGCAGCTTCCATTAACAACTGTACCGTTTCTACATCTTTCTTACGCAATTCTATCGTCTGATTGGTAATTTCTAACTGCTTATCCAACGATAATAATTGATAATATAGATTAGCTGCTTGCGCTACTAACTGCGTTTGCACGGCTCTTTTAGCGGCATCAGTTTGCATAAAACCTGCATAAGCAGATCGTTTCATGGATTTCATTTTTCCCCAGATATCAATTTCCCAACCTGCGGATACGCCCAACTGATAATTCATAATATCAGGCATTCTAAAAGTATTTCCTTGAGCTGCTGGGCTATTTTTAGTATCTTTTACAGAAGCTATTCCATCTAAAGTTGGCAAATTATTGAGCTGAGATTGCTTAAAAACTGCATCTGCCTCTTGTATTCTTGCAATGGCAACTTTTAGATCCGCATTATTCTCTACTGTCTTCTTAATAATACTTTGCAACTTGTCATCTGTGAAAATAGTATTCCATGATAAGTTAGCAATACTCGTACTATCCTCACTGGTTTTGGTACGGTATAAGTTGTCCTGCCAATCTTTATTAATGTCTGGCTTTTTATAAGTTTCTGTGACTTTACAAGAATGAAAAAATCCTGCAACCCCAACTAATATTATAAAATTTGATATTTTAATTTTCATTGTTTTTAAAATTTGAATTGGGTTAAAGATTACTCGCTTAGTCGGTTTTGATAATCATCGGCAGTATATTTTTTAGAAGAAACCTTCTCCTGAATATATTGAAATACAACAAACAATACAGGAATAAAAAACACTCCAAATATTGTCCCAAAAAGCATCCCGCCAATCGCACCAATACCAATAGATTGGTTACCTACTGCCCCGGCTCCCGTTGAAATTGCCAAAGGAAATAATCCAAAAATAAATGCAAATGATGTCATCAAAATTGGTCTAATTCTTTGTTTTGCCCCACTAATAGCTGCATGTACAATAGTGTAACCTTTTCTTCTAGCATCCAAGGCAAATTCTACAATTAGAATAGCATTTTTTGCCAAAAGTCCGATCAACATAATCAGCGAAATCTGAACATATATATTATTAGAGCCTCCAAAAAAGCTTGAGAATACCATAACACCAGCAAGTCCAACTGGCAACGAAAGCATTACCGCAAATGGTAATAAATAACTTTCATACTGTGCAGCCAACAAGAAATACACGAAAATACAACATAGTATAAAGATGTAAACCGTCTGACTACCTGCATTAACTTCTTCTCTCGTCAATCCAGAATACTCATAACCGTAACCTGTTGGTAATGTTTTTGCAGCTACTTCATTAACAATATTAATGGCATCTCCAGAGCTGAATCCCGCATTGGGCGTACCATTAATCGAGACTGAGGTAAAGAGGTTAAATCGGCTTATAGATTGTGGTCCATATACTTTTTTCGCCGTAATAAATCGGCTAAGTGGCGCCATCTCTCCTGCTGAATTACGAACCATTACTTGATTAAAACTTTCTAAATTTTCTCTTGAGTTAGCAGGCGCTTGGTAGATTACACGATATTGTTTACCAAAAAGATTAACATTAGAAGCATAAACTCCACCATAATAACCTTGCATTGTACTCAAAATATCAGATACCGAAAACCCAGCAGACTTGGTAGCTGCAACATCAATATCAATCATGTATTGAGGATAATTGGGATTGAAAGCTGTAAAGGCATTTTGGATCTCAGGACGCTCTTTAAGCGCATTGATAAAGTCGTTACTTACTTTGGTGAGATCTTCTATGCTACCACCTTTTTGATCCTGCACTTGTAGCTCAAAACCTGCTGCATTACCGAATCCTTGTAATGTTGGTCTTCCAAAGAAGGTAAATTTGGCATCTTTAATATGCGCTGTTTCCTTATAAAGTTTAGCAATGAAAGATTGAATATCTGTTCCTTTTGCTGTTCTCTCGCTCCAAGGTTTTAACTTAATAATTAACATCCCGTTATTACTACCACTACCACTTATCATACCACGCCCAGCAACTTTCAGGATATGATCAGACTCAGGGAATTTTTCTACAATTTTTTCAACTTCATCTAAAACAGCTTTTGTTCTTGCTTCACTTGATCCTAATGGTAAAGTAATATCAGAGAAAACACCACCCATATCTTCACTTGGCACAAAGGACTTCGGTGTAGAATACATAAGCCAACCCAATAATCCTGCAAAAGCTGCTAAACCTACAAATGCAATCCATTTCTTTTTCATCAGAAATAATACACCACGCGCATATCTTTTAACAAACAAATCAAAAATAGTATTAAAGTGCTGGAAAAATCTTTCTAAAAAATTCTTCTTTTTATCTTCTTCAGAATGAGGTTTCAGTAACAATGCACATAAAGCTGGACTTAACGTCAGCGCATTAACCGCAGATAAAATAATTGCAATTGCTAAAGTTAACCCAAATTGTTTATAGAATACACCAGCAGATCCCGTGATAAAACTTACAGGAATAAATACGGCTGCCATAACCAAAGTAATACTTATAATTGCGCCACTAATCTCATCCATAGCATTGATAGACGCCTTAAGTGGTGATTTCTCTCCTTGCTCTAACTTACTGTGTACAGCTTCTACGACGACAATAGCATCATCCACCACAATACCTACAGCAAGAATTAACGCGAATAAAGTTAATAGGTTAATCGTAAAACCAAATATCTCTAAAAAGAAAAATGTACCAACAATTGCAACCGGAACAGAGATAGCAGGAATTAATGTTGATCTCCAATCTTGTAAGAAAATAAATACAACAATAAATACCAAAATAAAAGCTTCTACCAAGGTATGAATAACCTTCTCTATTGAAGCATCTAAGAAATCGTTGACGTTAACTAAGGTTGTCCATTTAATACCTTTAGGGAAAGATTCTTGAGATTTATTAAGAACTTTGATACATTCATCAATAACTTCCTGGGCGTTAGATCCAGCAGTCTGCGCAATTGCAATACCAATACCTGGATTACCATCCGTCTGGCTTACTCCAGAATAATCTTGCGCGCCTAATTCTATTTTGGCAACATCTTTTAATTTTAATATTTGACCATTTTTAGAAGCTTTCAGAACAATATTATCAAATTCCGGAATCTCTGTTAATCGACCAGAATATTTTAAAGTATATCTAAAACTTTGATCCGATTGATCGCCCAAACTCCCTGGAGCAGCTTCAATATTTTGTTCTGCCAATATAGTACTAATATCAGAAGGTACTAATCCGTAAGATGCCATTCTCGTTGGGTCCAACCATATTCTTATAGAATAATCTTTATTACCAAAAACAGTAGCATCTCCAACACCAGTTACTCTTTTAATCTGAGGAATGATATTAATGTTAGCATAATTCTGAATGAACGTTAAGTCATATTCTGGATTTTCACTATACAATGAAAAAATTAAAACGTTAGAACTTTGACGTTTGGTTACCGTTACACCTGCTTGGGTAACTTCTCTTGGCAATAAGCTATTGGCACGTGATACTCTGTTTTGTACATTAACCGCAGCAATATCTGGATTAATCCCTTGTTTAAAGTAAACTGTAACAGAGCCAGATCCATCATTGGTCGCAGAAGATGTCATGTAAGACATACCTTCTACTCCATTAATCTGTTCTTCTAACGGTACAATAACACTCTTAAGGATAACATCTGCATTAGCACCTTGGTAACTTGCGTTAACAACTACTGTCGGCGGAGCAATATCTGGATACTGGGCAACTGGTAAACTAATGATTCCCAATACACCAAGGATGACTATAATGATAGAAATAACGGTAGATAATACCGGACGTTCTATAAATTTTTTAAACATATTTCTAATTTATTTTGAAATCTATTATACTTCTAAAACCTCATTAGAAGCAATAGATTATAAAAACTTACTTCTTAACAACACTTTCTAGAGATACTTCTTTAGGAACGACTTTGGTATCATCTTTTAATAATCCAACGCCTTCTACGATAACTTTATCACCAGATTTCAGGCCAGATTGTACGGCATAAGTCTGTCCGTCTGGAAGTTCCTGAATTTTAATTTCTACAGATTTTACTTTATTATCTTTATCAATAACATACACGAATTTCTTTCCTTGTAATTCGTACGTTGCTTTTTGCGGAACGATAATAACATTCTCTAGATTATTAGGTAATTGTACTGTTGCGCTATAACCACTTCTCAACAATCCATTAGGATTAGGGAAAGTTGCTCTCATAGAAAAAGAACCCGTGTTAGGATCTACCATACCACTTATAGATTCTATTTTTCCTTTTTCGTTGTAAGTTGTACCATCTGATAAAACCAAATTAATTAATGGCGAATTTTTAATTTTTTCAGCTATTGAAGAGCCTTCAGAATGTTTAAAAAACTCTAATTGATCTTTTTCATTAATAGAAAAATAAGCAAATATTTTTGAAATATTAGAGACAGTAGTTAATGGTTGCTGTGTAGAGCTGCTTACATAGCTACCAGCTTTAAGCGGCAACGTCCCCGCTACACCACTCACTGGACTTGTAATAATCGTATAACCTTGATTAACTTGTGCATTGGTTAACTGAGCTTGTTGTTCTGCTAGATTAGCTTGAGAAGCCTTAAGATTAAGCTCTGCGGCTTGTAACTCGTAAGCAGAAATAATTTTTTTATCAACAAGAGGTTTGGTTTTTGTGACTTGCATACGAGCAGTTTCAACTGCAGCTTTTGCACTGTTTACAGATGCTTGTGCCACACGAACTAATTGCTCATACTGCGGATTTCTAATGCGGAAAAGGGATTGTCCTTTACTCACCATACTTCCTTCGTCTATGTATACGTTTTCTATAAAACCATCAATTTTTGGTCTTATTTCTACATTTTCTATACCTTCTAATCTCGCAGGATGTGTATTGATATTTTGAGCAACACCTTCTTTAGCAACAATATAAGAATAAGGCTGTGGAGGTTGCTCTTTTTTCTGATCTTTAGGATCAGATTTAGAACAAGATGTAATGATTACAACAGTAAGTAATAATATCGATATTTTTCTCATGTGGAGATTTTAAGTTAATTTAGTTTTAAAATTTCAAAGAATGGTAAAGTTATTTAAATAATCAAAAAGAGCTTATCTTTATTGATACAAAATAACAATGACATATAATAGATTGATTAAATAACAGAAAGTTAAAGTTAAACAAACGTTTTAATAGTTATTTAACAGTTGATTAACACTAGCTTTTCTATAATCCACTGGCTTCCAAACTACTATACATTGCATAAAAAAATCCGATTTTTTATTATTTTCGGATTATAGGAAGTATTTCGTTTTTATTTAGACCAAAGCGATGCTGCTCTTCTTCTGAAAACTGCTGAGAATAGTAATTAATATCAACATTAAAACCAACTTGCCTCAACCTATCAAAATAATCCATACCATACCAGCGGACATGATCGTATTGTCCAAAATGCTTTTGACGTTCTTTCGGATCAATTATCGAGAAATCTTCATAGCTTTTTTCTAGAGAATTCTTCATAGGAACTTGCACAATACCCCAACCATTAGGACGCATAACACGATACAGCTCTGACATTGCCTTATTATCATCAATAATATGTTCTAAAACATGATTACAAATCACAATATCAAAACTATTATCCTCAAATGGTAAGTCCAATATATCAGCTTTAACATCAACAATCGGCGAAAATAGATCTGCTGATGTATAATCTAAATTACTTTGTTTCTTGAATTTTCTTAAAAATTCTTGCTCTGGTGCAATATGGAGTACTTTATAATTTTTTGTAAAAAAGTCTGTCTCATTCTGAAGATATAACCACATTTGACGATGCCTTTCTAGACTCAAAGTCCCTGGTGACAGAGCATTTTCTCGTTGTTTACCATAACCATAAGGCAAAAACTTTCGGTATGATTTTCCGTCAATAGGATCGGTAAAACGATTACCTTTAAAAAATAAAACAATTAATGGTCGTGCCAAGATACTTGCCTTAATAAGCAATGGTCTAGGAATTTTATTAAGTAGAAATTTAGCTATTCTTTTCAAAACTAATTGGTGCTAAAAACTAAAATTCACTTCAAATAAAAATTAACAACAAAGCAATATTATACTTTATTCATTTTATCTAAAGTGAATTCTATTTATTTTTTTATTAATTAAAAATCCAGCTGAAAAGCTTTTTCTTCATCAGATTTAATCCCTAGAGCTTCATAGATATAATCATAAGTAGACAGCAATACAGGCTTACCATTAATAATACAAACGTCATGCTCAAAGTGTGCCGAAATCTGATTATCCAAGGTCGTTACCGTCCAACCATCATCATGAAATTTAACTTTCTCAGTTCCTAGATTAATCATAGGTTCAATCGCTAATGCAATACCATCTTTTAAGACTTTTCCGCTACCACTTTTACCATAATTAGGCACTTGAGGATCTTCGTGCATCTGACGTCCCAGACCGTGACCTACTAATTCTCTTACGACACCATAACCTTCTTTCTCACAATAGGTCTGGATAGCATGCGAAATGTCGCCTACTCTTTTACCACGGACACACTGCTCAATACCTTTATACAAAGATTCTTTAGTAATTTTCAAAAGCTTTTTAACCTCTGGCTTTACTTCTCCAATCTCGAATGTATAAGCGTGATCGCCAACATATCCATTAAGAACAGCACCACAATCTACAGAAATAACGTCACCTTCTTTAAGCTCATCTTTGTTAGGAAAACCATGAACAACTTGCTCATTAGGCGACATACAAAGTGAATTAGGAAAACCTCCGTAGCCCAAAAAAGCAGGTTCTGCATTATGATCTTTAATAAAATCATGTGCTAATTTATCAAGATACAAAGTGGTAATTCCGGGTTTGATTTCTTTAGCAATCATTCCTAAAGTTTTAGATACCAATCTTGCACTCTCCTTCATTAATCGGAGTTCCTCTATTGTTTTTAATATAATCATTTTATAATAGACATTTTTATAATAGACATTTAGATTTTAGATTTTAATGAAAATATAGCTTACAGAAGCTTTAACATTAAAATATATTTTATTGAAATCTAACGTTTTATTTTACCAGAAAAGTCCTTTTTTCTTTTCTTTTTTCATTTTAGAATAAGCATGAACTTCGCCACCAGCAACTTGAAACTCGATGCGTTCTTTCACAATCTGATAGACTTCTCCCCAACCAGGAAAACCGCCTAGGTTACGATCATCAATAAATAGATCAGCATCAATCTTACGACTTTGAGTTTCAGAATCAAAAACTTCACCTTCAAAACTTGAATTAACAGCATAAAACTCTAATCCATTTTTACGGCAAAATTCTACGGCATCTTCCAAAGCTTTACCATGTCTGTATGTCCAAAGAATTAATCTGTAACCTTCTGATTGAAGTTTTTTTAAAGTATCAAATGCAAAAATTTTCGCTTTTCCTACACCTGGATAGGCATCATCTACAATTGTACCATCAAAATCGATTGCTAATTTCTTATTGTTAATCATCATGTTATTCTAAATTAAAAAGTATGCAAATATACGAAAATATAAAGCTCATTGCTGATTATTAAAAATAAAATCCAACACATTAGGGCGTTGGATTTTATTTAATTCTATTTATTTATTTCAAATTAGCCTTTAACCCATTTGAAGTTATATTCTCTATCTGGCGTACTGATACGATCTGTAATACGCTGCAATCTAGACGGCAACTTCATAAGATAATCTCTTGCTTTTTCGGCAGATTCATTAAGCCCTGTAATACCATCAATTTTCCAATCTACTAATAGGTCTTTAAGAATATCAATATAATCTTGTGCTGTATACACCATGCAACGTTGTGCCGCGTCTGAGAAATGCTCCCACAATTCTCCAGCTTTCTGCCCTGATTCTCTCATAAGGTGTGCTGGCATAACGATTTTCTTCTTCATCATATCTTCAAAAGCTAACATCATTTCGCTTGGATCCAATTCAAAAATCTTCTCTACAAAATGCTTATAAGCTTTGGCATGTCTTGCTTCGTCTGCAGCGATAACGCCACACATTTTAGCCAATTTGGTATTACCTGTCTGTTTTGCTAAAGTCCCTACACGACGGTGAGAAATATTAGTCGCCGTCTCTTGGAAACTTGTGTAAACAAAATTTCTGTACGGATCCATACTCGTCTGTAAATCAAAACCATCATTAATTAGATATTGGGTTGTAATTTCCATCTCACGCATGTTAACACGTCCACACAAATAAAGATATTTACCCAAAAGATCACCATGTCTGTTTTCTTCTGCCGTCCATGCACGTACCCATTGTGCCCAACCTACTTTATTTTCTTGATCAATCCCATCGATACCCATAATCCAAGATTCGTAGCTAGGAAGAGCTTCTTCTGTGATACAATCTCCAATTAATGTCACGAAAAGATCGTATGGCATCTCATGCGCAAATGTCTGCAACTCATCTAGTTGATCTTTAAAATCAGCACTAGATGTGTCTGGCAAAAAGTCAGCAGGTTGCCAAATCTTTTCTATAGGCGTAAGAAATTTCGAAATAAAATTCGACATTTCTACTTCCAAATTCTTCATTACCTCTTTCCTTACCAGCTTTGCGTACATGTATTATCTTTATTTATTTTTTTTGCAAAAGTACAAATATTATCCATTGCATAAGTTCTATTTAACATAAAACCATTTGTTTTTAACGTTTTTGTATCTATTTTATTTTATTCTTACGAAACTAAAACCTCTCCAGTCATAATTTCTGGGATTATAACTCCCATCACATTAAGAATTGTTGGCGCTACATCTCCTAACTTACCTGGTCTAAGATCCCAAGTTTGTTCTTTATCCATCACAATAAACGGAACAAGATTAGTAGAATGTTGTGTATTAGGCGATCCATCTGCATTAATCATTACATCAGAATTACCATGATCGGCTAATATAAAGACTGTGTAACCATGTTCATAAGCCATTGTTGCTACTTTCTCTATACAAGAATCTACAACTTCAGCAGCTTTTACAGCAGCACTAAACACCCCCGTATGTCCTACCATATCTGTATTGGCAAAGTTAAGACAAACAAAATCTACAGTTTCGTTTTCTAGCTCAGGCAATATAGCATTGGTAATGTCATAAGCAGACATTTCTGGTTTAAGATCATAAGTTGCAACATCTTTCGGACTTGGACAAAGCAAACGACGCTCATCCTTAAACTCTTCTTCTCTTCCTCCAGAAAAGAAAAATGTCACGTGTGGATATTTTTCAGTTTCAGCGATTCTTATTTGAGATTTACCCGCATTTTCTAACACTTCTCCCATTGTATTTTGTAAAACATTTTCGTCGAAAACAACTTTTACATTTTGATAGGTTTTATCATAATTAGTCAATGTTACATAATACAAATCTAATTTTTGCATTTCATAATCAGGGAAATCTTGCTGAGACAATACTTCTGTAATCTCACGTCCTCTATCTGTACGGAAGTTGAAGCATATAACAACATCTCCATTCTCTATCGTAGCAATTGGTAATCCATTCTGGACTACAGCAATTGGCTTTATAAATTCATCTGTAACACCTTCCTCATAAGACTTCTGTATAGAAAGCAAAGGATCTTTAGTCTCTTCTCCACGACCTTTTACCAATACATCATAAGCTAACTTTACGCGCTCCCAACGTTTGTCACGATCCATCGCATAATAACGACCTATTATTGATGCTAAAGCACCTGTAGAGTTCTTCATATGATCCAAAAGATCAGCAATAAAGCCTTTTCCGGAGTGTGGATCACAGTCTCTACCATCTGTAAAAGCATGGACAAATACGTTTTTATCCAATCCAAAATCATGAGCAGCAGACAACAACCCTTTGAGGTGGTTAATATGAGAATGCACACCTCCATTGGAAACCAAACCTATAAAATGAACTTTCTTATTATTCAATTTAGCATATTCAAAAGCGTCTTGGATTTCTTTTTCTTTGCCTAAAGTACCACTTTCTACAGCCATATTAAGTTTTACCAAATTTTGATAAACCACACGTCCAGCACCAAGATTCATGTGTCCCACTTCTGAGTTACCCATCTGACCAGCTGGCAAACCAACTGCTAATCCACTTGCTTCAAGTGTTGTATTAGGGAAATTCTTAAGACAACTATCTATAAAAGGTGTGTTAGCTTGCGCCAATGCAGAAACTTTATCGTTAAGGCCGATTCCCCAGCCATCTAATATTGCAAGGATTGCTTTTTTTGACATTATTATTCAGATTTTAATCTAAATACAAATGTATGAAATATGAAGCTAGTTATAGAATGAAAAATTAGTATTTTTAGATTTCAATAATTTGTTTATCTTTAACATCTTTTTCTAAAATCAAAACAATGGATCTAAGAGATCAACTAAAAAATCTTTTTCCCGAGCATGAAGAACAAGATTTTGAAATGCCAAAAGAAGAATTTAAACAAAGAGAACCTTTGGTATGTAAATTCGAAAAAAAAGGAAGAAACGGAAAGCCTGTCACTTTAATTGAAGGTTTTGAAGGCGATGAAGAGATGCTAAAAAAAATCTCTAAACAAATCAAAACAACTCTTGGCATCGGTGGTTCCGAAAAAGATGGTATCATTATTATCCAAGGTGATAATCGTGATAAAATCATGAAAATCCTAAAAGACATGGGCTATAAAACCAAACGTGTCGGCGGATAGATGATGTGATGATTGGATAGTTTACGAATTACAACATACATTCTACAAAAAATTACTTATCATCAACAGAAGATTTTGCACCATTATCCTTTAACGGAAAGCAACTAAATAATAAAACAATAAAAAATTATAAAATGTTAAATCAACTTGCAGCTTCAGAACTTGTTTTGAACGAAGACGGAAGTGTCTATCACCTTAATCTATTACCAGAAGATATTGCTGATAAAATCTTATTGGTAGGTGATCCAGACCGTGTACCAAGAGTTTCTAAATATTTTGACACGATTGAAGTTAAGAAAAACAAACGCGAATTCTATACCCATACAGGAACATTAAGAGGCGAAAGAATCACCGTAATGTCAACTGGTATTGGTACAGAAAATATCGATATCGTAATGAACGAATTGGATGCGTTAGTTAACATCGATCTTAAAGAAAAAACTTTCAAAAAAGAGCATAAAGCACTTAAGCTTTTCCGTATGGGAACTTGTGGTAGCGTTAATCCAGATATCGAAGTTAACAACCTGTTGGTAACTAAAAATGTTGTCGGATTAGATGGATTAATGCACTTCTATCAGGATTATAAATTCGAGAATGATTTTAGTAGAAACATGATGGAAAAATTCCCTTATGCTAACATCAAACCAATGTTATATTTCTCTGATTGCAGCGAAGAGTTAGCAGAATTGTATAAAGACGCAAAATACCACGGAAACACTGCGACATTCCCAGGTTTTTACGCACCACAAGGAAGACAACTTCGTCTAAAAGCTTTGGATGACAAATTCTTAGAAACACTTAACGACCTTGGCGTTTCTAACTTCGAGATGGAAACTTCTGCAATCTATGCTTTGTCAAAATTGTTAGGTCACGAAGCTATCACCGTAAACTGTGTGATTGCTAATAGAAGACGTGGAGAATTTGCTTCAGATCACCATGCATCAGAAAAAATGATGATCGAGTGGGTTCTAGAGCGCGTAATCAAATAGTTTATTTTTTTAAACTTTAATAAAAACCAGTGTTATATCAGCACTGGTTTTTTTGTTTATAATAATCATTATCAGCATTAATAATCAAAGAACTGTAAGCAAATATATCAGTCTATTTAAATTGACATCAATTCTCAATATTAAGGAAAATTATATTTTATTTAACATTTACTAACTATTATCGGAACACTTATTGATAATAATTACGTAATCAATTATTAATCACAAAAATAAAAAATTATGAGCAATCCAGAAGATTTCAACAAAGCTAAAGAAGTAGTAAACGATGCTAAAGAATCACTAAATAATTTTGCAGATGATGCTAAAGACAATGTAAGAAATCTTGCTGACAAAGCAAAAAACTACATTGACGAACAGAAAAAAAATAATCAAGAAGCATCTAAAGAAGGATTTTTTGAACATCTAAAAAACAGCGCTCATGATGCATGGGAAAGCACAAAAGACTTTGCAGAAGACGCTTGGGATAAGACCAAAGATGCAACCTCTGAAGCTTGGGAGACCACAAAAGACAAGACAGAAGAACTAACTGACAAAGTTAAAGATAAAGCCAACGAAGCTAAAGAAAATTGGAATAAAGACAATTAATAAGCTGAGACTTTAATATTCATAAAACGAGCAAAGGAAGGGAGAATTAATATCTACCCTTCCTTTTTTATTTTCAAAAAAACGCAAAAAAAACTAACTTTGTGGAATAATTAAAGTCTAAATTCATGAAAAAAAAGTATTTTTTCACAACTATATTAGCCCTTTCGGCTAATTTATTATTTTCACAAACAGCTGTCAGCTATTATACATCAGTTAGCAATCAAGTTTCTCAGACTAACATCAATAGTAATTTATTAGAATTTCAAAATATTGGAATAAAAACCACAGGATCTGTTAAGCAAAAAGAAGCTTTAACGTGGTTAAAATCAAAATATACTAGCTTCGGCTACAATCAAAATAGCATTGAAGAAAACCCTTTTACTTATCAAGGTAATACATCGTCTAATCTTATTGTCACAAAAAAGGGAACCAAATATCCAGACACTTATGTAATTATATGTGGTCATTATGATACACTTAATGGTCCTGGCACTAATGACAATGGCAGCGGTATATCTGTCATCTTAGAAGTAGCACGACTGTTACAAAATATAGAGACAGAATATTCTGTAAAATTCATTAATTTTTCTGGGGAAGAGCAAGGTCTTATAGGGAGTCAAAACTATGTTAAAAACATCGTGAACGGCACCACTCCAAAAATGAACATCAAGTTAGTTTTTAATATTGATGAAGTTGGCGGTGTTGCAGGCAAAGTAAATGACAAAATTAACTGCGAAAGAGATACAAATAATACACCAAGTACTAATAACGCAGCATCTAATACTGTTACTCAAGAATTAATGAAATATGTTGAGTTCTACTCTCCTCTACAGCCTAACTTATCTTATGCTTACAGCTCGGATTATGTTCCGTTTCAATCTAATGGAGAAGTAATTACAGGTTTTTATGAATTTATCGAAAGCAAAGTTCCACACACTGCTAACGATACCCTTGTTAATATGGATCCTGTCTACGTCTATAATGTTACAAAAGCAGCAACAGGTGCAATGATGCACTTTGCTAATGCTTCTAAAGAAAAGTTATCAGTCAATGCAACAGAACTAATGATTAAAGATTTCAAGATTTCTCCAAATCCTGCAAAAGACTTTATACAATTAGATTTCCCTGATAAAAACAAAAAAGAATATGAATTTTTGATTACAGATTTATCCGGAAAACTTGTTCTTAAAACTAGTAATACAGACAAAATAAATATTCCTAAACTTCCGAAAGCTTACTATATCGGAACATTAAAAATTGAAGGCCAATCCAGCAGTCAAAAAATATTAATTGACTAAAACATCATTGGATTTTAATACTTTGTAATTTCATACCATTATTTTTGCTAAATTTGTGAAATGCGAAAAATTCTTATTGTAGAAGACGAAAAAGCCATATCGGGAGTTCTTCATAGTATCTTATCGGACGAAATTCAAGATTATGATTTTGATATTGCCGAAGATGGTCTAGAAGCCTATAAACTTTTAGAAAAGCAAGATTATGCATTGGTTATCTCTGACATAAAAATGCCAAAACTATCAGGTACTGAACTTCTGAAACAGACTTTGCAGCTAAAACCCGACACTACTTTTGTGATGATTTCTGGTCATGCAGATATAGATACGGCAGTAAGTTGTCTTAAAGAAGGTGCATACGATTTTATATCAAAACCTATTGATATCAATAGATTAATCACTAGTGTTAAAAATGCTTTGGACAAAGGGAATTTATCTAAAGTTAATAAAAATCTAAAGTCAGAAAACTCTCAACTCAAGAAGAAAGTTAACAAAAAGTACGTTATGATCGGAGAATCTTCCGCATTAAAACGTATCCAAGACATGATTGACAAAGTAGCTGTTTCTGATGCTAGAGTATTAATCACTGGGCCTAACGGCGCGGGTAAAGAATTAGTCGCACACGCTATCCACTCACAAAGTGAAAGATCAAAAGGTCCAATGATAGAAGTTAATTGCGCTGCTATACCATCTGAGTTGATAGAAAGCGAATTGTTCGGGCATGTTAAAGGATCATTTACTGGTGCTATCAAGGATAAGTCTGGTAAATTTGAACAAGCATCTGGCGGAACAATTTTCTTGGACGAAATTGGCGATATGAGTCTTGTTGCACAAGCTAAAGTTTTGCGCGCATTACAAGAGAGCAAAGTATCTCCAGTAGGCAGCGATAAGGAAATAAAAGTAGATGTACGTGTCATTGCAGCAACCAATAAAAACCTTCACAAAGAGATAGAAAATGGTAAATTCCGTGAGGATCTTTTCCATAGATTATCCGTGATAGAGATTAATGTGCCTGCTCTTAATGACAGAAAAGAAGACATCCCTTTATTAATTAATCATTTTGCTAAGTTAATTGCAGATGAGCAAGGCAATACTGTAAAAGAATTTGACGAAAAAGCCATCAAAGCATTACAGCAATACGATTGGACAGGTAACATTAGAGAACTAAGAAATGTTGTAGAAAGACTTATTATTTTAGGTGATAATCCTGTCACTACAGATGATGTTGCTAACTTTGTGAAAAATTAAAAGATTATAATATTCTATACCCAACCGCAGAATGTTAAATCTGCGGTTTTTTGTTTTTAAAATTTAAAATATGAAATTTCTAAATCCCGATTATACAAGAGAAACCATGAAGCTCGCGCTTCCCGTAATGCTTACACAAGTAGGTCAGGTTTCTGTTAATCTTTTTGATAATATTATTGTAGGCAAACTTTTAGGATCGCAAGCATTAGCTTCGGTTTCTTTAGGTAATGCTGTATTTTTCTCGATTTTTGTTTTGGCTTTAGGCTTTTCCTTTGCCATTCCGCCTTTGGTCTCTGAGGCTAATTCTAAACAAGATCATGGTGTTATTAATAATGTTTTCAGACATGGATTCGTTATTAATATGAGTGTTGGTATTATTCTAATGTTGGCATTAATCTTTGCGATGCCACTACTCTACCATATGGATCAGCCAGCAGAGATTATTCCTGATACCATAGATTTCTTGCACATTATGGCGATAAGTATTATTCCGTTTATGATGTTTCAGACTTTGCGAGAAGTTTCTGAGGGGCTTAGTTATACGATTGGTGTGACCAAGGCAACAATATTAGCCAATATTATTAATATTATATTGAACTATGTTTTCATAAAAGGTATGTTTGGTTTCCCAGAAATGGGCGTACAAGGATCGGCTTTGGCAACTTTAATATCAAGAATTGTCATGGTTATTTTCTTATATTTTGTTTTAATTAAAGAACCAAAAACCAAGCGTTACATTAAAGAATTTAGCTTAAAAATATCAGAATTCAGCAGATCAATGTTTGATAAAATGGTAAAGCTAGGCTTACCAACAGCGCTACAAATGTTTTTTGAAGTAACTGCTTTTGCTGGTGCCGCTTTTATCTGTGGATTAATCAGTGCAAAAGATATTGCTTCTCATCAGATTGCATTGTCTATGGCATCTTTTACCTTTAACTTATGTATTGGTTTCAGTGTTGCTTCTACTGTAATGATCGGTAATAGATTAGGTAATCAAGACTTTATTGGTGTTAGAAAAATTGGTATTAACAACATCAAAATCACATTCTTATTCATGTTGGTTTGTGGATTAATCTTCGTTGTTTTCCGAGATATTTTACCTACATTCTTTACTAAAGATAATGATGTCGCAGTCACACATCTGGCTTCCCAGTTATTAATTATTGCAGCTTTATTTCAACTTTCTGACGGAATACAAGTGGCAACTTTAGGTAGTCTTAGAGGCATACAAGATGTTAAAATCCCTAGTATCCTTACTTTTGTGGCATATTGGGTACTGACAATTCCGCTGGGTTATTTCTTGTGTGTTACACTTAAGATGGGCGCATTAGGCATGTGGATTGCGCTAGGTCTTGGGCTTACAATTTCTGCAATCTTACTTGTTATCAGATTTTTAAGATTAACCAAAAGACTGCAAAACCGAAAAATTACTGAGCTATAATCCTATAAAAACATAATATGCAAGTAGAAATTAGAAAACTTACGGTAGATGATTATGATGAATTGGCTACAGCAATGCAAAAAGCTTATCCTGACATCGAAGATAATGTCTGGTCCAAAAGAAACATTCAAAAACTAACTTCCATATTTGCAGAAGGACAACTATGTATCACAGTAGACGGAAAATTAGCTGCAGCGGCTCTGTCTATTGTGGTACTTTATGAACTCTTTGGAGATCAACATTCTTATGACGAAATAACAGGACACGGTTCTTTCAATACACATAGTAATATTGGGAACACGTTATATGGTGTAGAAGTTTTTGTAGATCCAGATTATCGATCATTGCGATTAGGACGCCGTCTTTATGATGCAAGAAAAGAATTATGTGAGATTATGAATTTAAAATCCATTATTATAGGGGGACGAATTCCTAATTTTCATCTTCATAGTAAAGAACTAACACCAAGACAATATATAAAAAAGGTTAGGGATAAAGAAATATATGATCCTGTGCTTAGCTTTCAGCTATCCAATAATTTTTCTCCTATAAAAATCTTAACCGGATACTTAAAAGGTGATACAGAATCTGAAGAATACGCTGTACTCCTACAATGGAATAATATCTATTATACACAGCGCAAAAATACCACAATGCAAGATCAAGTCATTAGACTTGGATTAGTGCAATGGCAGATGCGACACTTTAAAGATATTGAAGCTTTTTATGAACAAGTAGAATTTTTTGTGGATGTATTAGGAAGTTATAAGTCTGATTTTTGCGTATTTCCAGAATTATTCAACACACCTCTTCTAGCTCAGTTTAATGAATTGAATGAGCGAGAGTCTATGCAAGAATTATCCAAATTAACTGAAGAGATTAAAAACAGAATTTCTCAATTTGCTGTTAGTTACAACGTCAATATCATATCCGGAAGTATGCCAATTATGGAAGATGGCAAGATGTATAACGCCAGCTACCTTCTACACAGAGATGGTAAAATTGAAGAATACAGAAAGATACATATCACACCCAATGAGCGAAAGTATTATGGCATGGAAGGTGGCGATAATATAAAAGTTTTTGATACGGATTGTGGTAAAATAGGTATCGTAATTTGTTATGACGTTGAGTTTCCTGAGTTGCCAAGGCTATTAGCTGATCTAGGCATGAAGATATTATTTGTTCCTTATCTAACAGATACACAAAATGCTTACACACGCGTGAGAAACTGCGCTGCCGCAAGAGCCATAGAAAACGAATGTTATGTAGCGATTACAGGTTGTGTTGGTAATCTTCCGGGAGTGAGTAATATGGACATCCAATTTGGTCAGGCTGCCGTCTTTACGCCATCAGATTTTGCATTTCCTTCCAATGCTATAAAAGGTGAAGCAACCCCTAATACAGAAATGACATTAATTGTAGATGTAGATCTTAACTTACTCAAAGAACTTCATTATAACGGTGCTGTACAGACGATGACAGATCGCCGTAGAGATCTCTATGACACTATTAATCTGAAATCATAAAACTATTATTTAAATTATAGTATTATTTATTTTTAAAATCTAATTATGAGCTTAACCGATCAATATAATAATATTAAAAAACAACTTCCTGACGACGTAACCTTAGTTGCAGTCTCTAAGAACCATCCTTCTGATAAAATACAAGAAGTCTATGACTTGGGACAACGGGTATTTGGCGAAAATAAAGTGCAAGAAATGTTAGAAAAGCAAGTTGTACTTCCTCAGGACATACAATGGCATCTAATTGGGCATCTCCAGACTAATAAAGTCAAATACATTGCGCCTTTCGTAAGTCTTATCCAAAGTGTGGACAGCGAAAAACTTTTAATTGAAATTGATAAGCAAGCTTTAAAAAACAATCGTAAAATAGACGTTCTTCTTCAGGTTAAAATTGCTGAAGAAGATACCAAAACTGGATTAGAAATATCAGAAACTAAAGAGATTTTCCTTAAATACCAGCAAGGTGATTTCCCTAACATCAACATTATTGGATTAATGGGAATGGCAAGCTTTGTAGACGATAAAGCCCAAGTCGAAAGAGAATTTTCTTTCCTCAAAAGATTGTTTGACCAACTATCGTTGCAGAAAAAATTAGACATTTTATCCATGGGCATGTCAGACGACTTCCCTCTCGCAATACAATGTGGTGCGAATTCTGTAAGAGTCGGTTCTGCAATTTTCGGGCAAAGAGAATATTAAAAATAAAAGCAGCCTAATAATTTAAGCTGCTTTTATTTTACTAAAAAAACTTCTTGTGGCTGGCTATCTTTATCAGAATAGCGCTCACCATATAGATTATAGAAATTTTTAATGGACACTTCATTAAGTTGATTATCTACAACCAAATTATTATTAATAATGGTTTTTGCAATTTGCCTAGGAGATGCATATGATACACCATAATTAACCTCTACAGCTTTATCCATATTATTAAAAATATATCGCATATACCTTAATTGCATCGAGCTAGTCGTACTTAGATATGCAATAGTCATCAAAGGTTTGTCCTCTAAATTACTAATGTAATAAACACAATTATTAGCAAAGCGATTACATCCTTCAATCTTTATTTTAGCAAATTTCTCTTTTCCATTATAAATAATGTTATTTTCAATTTTTTGAGACAAAGCAAAGCTAGAAATCAAAACTAAACTTATTATAAAATGTTTCCTCAGCATATTATTTTAATTAAATAGTTCATTATAAACAACCATCAAATTGCGTGCTATAATCGCATCGCTGAAATTATCTTGTGCAAATTGCGCTGACTTTTCTGCCCTTCTCAATCTTTCTGACTCGTTGTTCCAAAGGAATTTTATTTTTGCTCTAATATCAGTCTCATCTAATGGATTAACGTACAAAGCATCTGGACCACCCGCTTCTGGCAGGCAACTCACATTACTCGTAATGACCGCCGTTTTAGAAAAATGAGCTTCAATCACAGGAATCCCAAACCCTTCGAACAAGCTTGGATAGATAAATATATCCGCCAATTGATAAATTACCGCAAGATCATCCATATTAACGCCTTCCAGAAATTGAATTTGCGTTTTCATTTGATGTTTAGAAATGTATTTTTCAATCTGTTGATAATACTTGGTTTTCTTACCAACAACCACCAACGGAATATCTGTCCCGTGCAATGCCTTGACCACAGCCAAAAGGTTCTTACGCTCTTCTATCGTCCCAACATTTAGAATAAAATGCGGAGGCAATTGATATTTAGCCATTACTTCTGCTTTAAGATCTTCAGAATATTGAAGTTTAAAAGCGGCATGACAACCTTGATAAACAACTTTAATTTTGTCTTCTGATATTTTTAAATATTGAATAATATCTTGCTTAGTCTGTTCTGAAATCGCAATCACAATATCAGCCAAATGAGCAGATTTTTTAAATTTCCAAAAATGAATTTTACGATCAAAAAAAGAGTAAAATTGTGGATAACGTTCAAAAATAAGATCATGAATGGTCAACACTTTTTTAATCGGTTGTTGATTCCATTTAAAAGGAATTTCGCCCGATAATCCATGAAAAATATCCGCTTGGAGTTGTTGCGCATCTTTTCCCATTTTCAGCTGACGAGAAAATTTCCCTTTGCTAATGGGTGAGAAATTAACGTTAGGTAAGGCTTCTATATCTTTAGCGCGATCATTTCTATTTTTAGACAACAACACATATTTGTTATCCGGAAAATAACTCGCTAAAATCCGAACAAGATCTCTAGAATAGTTTCCTAATCCTGATGTATTATGATAAAAACGCTTGGCGTCGTATGCAATTTTCAAAAGTTAAGCTTTAATAGATTTAACAAAATCAACAGTTCTGCCAAAGGTATAATTATTTTTCAGGCTCCATTTAATAAACTCTTCAAATCTATTTTTCATTTTGTCATCGGTATTTTTTATAGTAAAACCTGGCAATTTGAAATCAGGATTAGTTAGATTACAAAATTCCCACGGATGAAAATACACATTGAGATATTTAGTATTATTAATACAACGTTTCGCAAAAAAACGATAAAGTCCCACCGGAAAGTTATGAAAACTTAACCAAAACAATGGTACTCGCAATAATGGCGACACCGATGCGGGCAACTGCAACACTTTATCTTTAACAAAATAAGTGCGTTTTACATGAAGATTATTATATCGTCCAGGCAAAAAAGTTGGATTAACAGACGAGTTGTAAAGATAACCAGCATCTGCAACTTCAGTCTCGTTAACAGGCATCATTCTTGGCATTCTTAGTCCTACAACTTCGGTATTAAATAGTTCTTCTAATCTTACTTTAGACGTTTTAAGATGTTCATTTTTAAAATCAGAATGGTACCAAGTATGACTTGCTAACTCATGACCTTCTGCCAATAATCGCTTGATAATATCTTGACTATGTTCTGCAAAAACCACAGTAGAAAAGAAAGTCGCCTTAATATTATATTTTTTGAGAATATCAAGAATAGCAATTGTTCCTTGTTGAGAAATAGCAATCTGTTCTTCAAAATTAATTTGACCTTGATATTCTAACGGCATATCAAATTCTTCGATATCAAAACTTAACAGAATCATGATTTAAAAATTTTTAGATCTAATAATATAATTAGGTCTGTGTTTTATCTGTGTGAAAATTTTCCCCATATAACTTCCTATAATCCCCAAAATAATCAACTGAATACCTCCAAAAAAAACAATAGTCATAATTAAAGATGCCCAACCAGAAATCTCTGTTTTTGTCGCAAAAGCATAAATTACATAAGGAATATAAAGCAATGAAATTAATGAAAAGAAAAAACCTAAATAGGCAGCAATATAAAGAGGTTTTACGCTAAAAGCTGTAATCCCCGTAAAGGCAAAACGAAGCATCTTGGTAACTGTATACTTACTTTCTCCAGAAAAACGGTCTTCTGCCACAAATCTAATGGAGCTTTGCTTATAACCCATCCACTTTACCAATCCGCGTAAGAAAAGATCAGACTCTCC
Organism: Chryseobacterium electrogenes; assembly: GCF_053553015.1. Lineage (NCBI taxonomy): Bacteria > Pseudomonadati > Bacteroidota > Flavobacteriia > Flavobacteriales > Weeksellaceae > Chryseobacterium > Chryseobacterium electrogenes. The sequence continues at coordinate 1,482,808 of NZ_JBNPPB010000002.1, forward strand.
TATTTCTCGCATGCTATCTATGACAGATTTGTCCATTAATCGGTAGTCAGAACTTCCTTTCTCGAACTCCACGTCTGACAAAACACTTAATAATTTATAAAAAAAGTCTGAGGTTTTTCTTTTAAACAACGTTATATTTTTAGAATATTCTCTAATCGTGTAGACAATATCGAAACCTTCTTCCCATTTCTTAAGCATCTCAGGGATTAATCTTGGAGGATGCTGCATATCCGCATCCATAGAAATCACCACATTACCTTTTGCTAAATCTAGTCCAGCTTTAACGGCATTCTGATGTCCGAAGTTTCTAGAAAACTCTACGTATTTCACTTCTTTAAAATCCAGTGCTAATCCTTCTAATACAGATTGTGTATTGTCACGGCTACCATCATTAACAAAAATAATTTCGTATTGATAATGAGGAAGCGTCGCAAAAGTCACATCAATCGCCTGTCTGATAACCTCAAGATTACCCTCTTCATTAAAGGCAGGAATTACAATAGAAACTAGTTTCATGCGGCAAGTTTATAGTCGGTTTCAAAATTTCTGGTCATCAACTCATATATAATTCTGAACCAAACAATGGTGCATGGTAATGACTTTAAAGAATATTTGACAACATAATTTTCTTTAATATATTTCGGGAATAAGTCCGAATTAGAGAAGCACGTTAAGACAATTACAAAGATGAGTAATCCTATAACGAAAGGTGTTTTTTCTTTCTGAATTAAAAACCAAATCATAACACCTGCTACAGCAATAATATAAGTTGGAGACTCAGATCCAGAACTGAACAATACCGTAAACAATAAAGTTGAAGCTAAAATTAATAATCTAAAAGCCTGATTCTTATATTGTTTTATCCTAACATAAGGCAAGGCAAATAAAGGCAAACCTAAAGCAAAAAAATATAAATTAGAAATACTTGCATCTTGCAATATTCTCCTTACAAAACCCATTAATGAAATATCTTGATAGCTATCTAAGACTTGATTGCCATTATTCTTAATTTTCAATTCTGTAAACCAATCCACATACGTCTGAATCCCAAAATCTGTAGAAGAGTACACCATCGGAATTACTAAAAATAATACTCCAAAAACAGCCAATGAAGCGATAAACTTCAATTTATTTTTAACAAAGAAAAAAGAAGACAATCCTACAATGCCATATATTTTAACAAAAACACCTATCATAATAGCAAGAGCAGACTTAACTTCTTTCTCTTTATAGATGTAAGTTGCAGACAGAATTAATAAGCCTGTTAACGCAATATTGAATTGTAAACTCACTGCCGCCGTAATAAACTCCTGCAGGCATAACCATGCAAAAAAGGCTTTGTACTGATTAGAAAAAGGCAAACTTTTTATCGCATAAAGAAATAATAAAGTGTTGGCAACATTCCACAGGACAATCCCTAACCAATCTGGCATTACCGCAAAAGGCGCAATCAACAAACTGAAAAATACGCCATAATGATTACAATCAAAATATAAATCAGGATAGTGAGAATAGAGATTACGTTCTTTTAATGTATTGAAAAACACATTTTTAAAAATCAAATAATTATTGTAGCCGCCAGGACCTCTATTATATTTAGAAATAGCAGACAAAGCCGCTACAATAACATATATAATTGCAATATATCTTGGGTTAGATATAAACTTGAAAAGTTTCTCTTTCAAAAGTTAAAATGGTTTTTAGTTTTATTTGATCTTAAACAGCTACGTTATTCTCACGCAAAGCATCATTAAGAGACGTTTTCTTATCTGTAGATTCCTTACGTTGACCTATGATTAATGCGCAAGGTACCTGATATTCGCCAGCTGGATATTGCTTAGTATAACTTCCTGGGATTACTACAGAACGAGCAGGCACTCTTCCTTTAATCTCTATCGGCGTATCTCCTGTTACATCTATAATTTTAGTAGACGCTGTTAATACAACATTAGCACCAAGCACAGCTTCTTTCTCTACATGTACACCTTCTACAACGATACATCTAGACCCTATGAAACAATCGTCCTCAATAATAACTGGTGCAGCTTGCAATGGCTCTAGCACACCACCAATACCAACGCCACCAGAAAGGTGAACATTTTTACCAATCTGTGCGCAGCTACCAACAGTTGCCCAAGTATCTACCATTGTTCCGCTATCTACATAAGCTCCAATATTAACGTAAGAAGGCATCAAGATCACACCACTTGCCACAAAACTACCATGTCTTGCAATCGCGTGAGGCACTACTCTTACACCTTTCTCTGCATAATTTTTCTTTAACGGAATTTTATCATGAAACTCAAATGGACCTACTTCAATTGTCTCCATGGTCTGGATTGGGAAATATAAAACTACCGCTTTCTTCACCCACTCGTTAACCTGCCAACCATTTTCTGTAGGCTCTGCCACTCTTAGCTCACCTAAATCTAATTTTTCTACAACATTTCTAATCGCATCTGTATAAAGAGAATCTTTTAGAAGATCTCTGTTATCCCATACTTTTTCAATCGTTTCTTTTAGTTCCTGTAAAGACATATTTCTATAATTAATGTTATCTAATTTATTATGGTGTGACCCTCGTTCTCCCACTGCCAGCTTGCTACGCTCGCGCCGTGCCACATCGGGTCGGTCTACGCGCAGTCGCTTTTATAATGTGCTGATAACTTCGGCTTTGCCTCATCACCAGCACATTATAAAGAGCTCCAACAATGCGCTTCGACCTCACGCGAATCACTCGACGCAAAAATAACAAAATTATAGCACGCTTCGTGCAAAAAGAAAAGCTTTATTCCAATAGAATTCATTTAGCGACGAAATAATCACACCTTTGCTTGTAGAGGCGTGGATAAATTTGATTTCGCCACTATTTTCGATATTATTAACAATCCCAACATGAGAAATCGTACTTCCTCCAGATGTTGCAAAAAATAGTAAGTCACCAGGCTTAACGTCTTCTATCCTTACAGAACTCCCGGCACTACCTTGATCAGAAGAACGTCTTGGCATTTTATAACTATTCTCATCAAAGACTTTAACAACTAATCCAGAACAATCAAATCCTGTCTTGGTATTGCCTCCATATTTATACGGAACACCCATATATTGGTTAGCGCCTTTCACGATAGAATTACGATTACCACTGACATTGCCAGTATTTTTTGATTCAAATTTTTTAATATTAGTATTTTTAACCGTGTGAGTAGGTTTTTTGTAAGAGCTACTTTTGCGACTAGAGCAAGAGTATAAAGTAACTGCAGCAATAAGAATAAATACGAACCTTTTCATTAAAAAACTTTCTATCAATCAAATATATAAGATAAAACTGATAAAATCAAGTTGCGAAAGTCAATTTTTTGTTATAAAATTGCAATACTAAAAAAAATTGGGGAATTAGCTCATCTGGCTAGAGCGTTAGACTGGCAGTCTAAAGGTGACGGGTTCGATCCCCGTATTCTCCACAAAACAAAACCGCAATCACTTATAAAACAGTCGATTGCGGTTTTTTATTTTAAAATATTTATTTTAGATTATGATAACTGTTGGTTTCAAGTTCTTAACACAAGAATTATAGCATATTAACTAGATTTTTAGGAAATCACATACTAACCAATAATCTATCACATACTAGCTTACTAAAACGCTCTTGCTTGCCATCAATATCTATCAACATCGATTGATCAAAATTTTCGATGCTTACTATTTTCATTTGTGTTCCCAGAGCAATTTCGCGTTTATTAAGATAATTTAGAAAATCTTCCTCAGAAGTCGTAACAGCAGATACAATTACTAATTGACTTTCTTTGCAAGCACTCAGTTTTCTAAAATCAGGATGTACCACTACGCCATCTTTGTCTGGTATAGGCTCTCCATGTGGATCAATTTTGGGATAATTAAGAATTTCATCCATTTTATTAAAAAAAACATCAGAATGGATATGTTCTATTTGCTCCGCAATTTCATGAACATTTTCCCATCCAAATCCCATTTTATCGACCAAAAACATTTCTGTTAATCTATGCTTACGCACAATTAATGCAGCTTCTTTTTTGCCTACCTCGGTTAATACAATTGGTTTGTAAGACTCATAAATCACCCACTTTTTATCTGCAAATTTCTTTATCATGCTATTTACAGAAGGCATTTTGATTTGTAGATGTTTACTTAGATCATTTACAGAAACTTCATTATGCTCATTAATAAGATGATAAAGTGCTTTAAGATAATTTTCTTCAGTCAAAGAATTCATATCTCAAAGATACAAAAGTTAGTTACTATTAAAAAATTATCTAACAATTAATTTTAGCAATATTTGCCTAATAATCATGATCAAAAATCCGTCAGATCTTTATAGAAATATTTTTTGAGGGAATATTTAATTCAAAAAAAAAAATGATAAATATCTCAACTCTTTTTAAATATAGTCCAAAAAAAAAGCTGTCTATAATAAGACAGCTTTCTAATATTTTCTTTTTATTACTTGATTAATTGTACATTAATCGCAGAAAAACCTTTAACAGATCTTTCTTTTTCAAAGGATACTTTATTACCTTTTTTTATAACTTGCGAGCAATTATTACTATGGAAGAAGACATTTTCTTTTGTGCTATCTTCTGTAATAAAACCGTAACCTTTCTCACTAAAGAATGTAACAATACCAGATTTGGTAGTTTCTTCTTCCGGAATTGGAGCTGCACCTAATTGGATTTCGTCAAGATTAACATCTTGTTTTTCGCCAGGAGGCGTAGACGTCAACTGTCCATAAGCATCCACGTACATTAGCATATCATCCAATTCTTTTCCTTTGTTGTTATTGGTTTTACGCTCTTCACGTCTCTGTGCTTTTTCTTTTTGTTTTTGAGCTTTTTTCTTGAAATTTTCTTTTTTGGAGAAAGAATCTGCCATAAATTATTTTTGATTTTAAGTTAATAATTTGAAATATTGTTTGACCTTACAATCTAATTTTATGAATTATGAATTCATAAAAACATTAGCCAAACCACAAAAATTGTGCAAAAATAAGGCAACTGAGGAAGCAAAAACTGAGAGAGAAAAATGTATATTCTAAACTTAAAGAAAGAGCAAAGGCAGACACCTATTTAATGATACAAATATACTACAAAAAATTTAACTATTTATTATATATTTTTTTATCTAATATTTCCCTCTATTATGGTCACAATATTTTTTGGCTAAAATCAATCTTCTGTAATGTATTAATTTGCAATAAATAACCGAAAAAAACTACCTCATTAAGAAACTGATTTTTTAGGACGAGACAATATTATAGAATAAATAAAATACAGCATCCTTTTCAAAAGCATGGAGATTATCAGCATCAAAAAAAGCTCTATACTTCACAGCCTGAAATTGTATTTTGTCCCAAACAAGGCTTTTTGTAAGCTCGTGTAATTAAAGGAAAGCCTACTTAGTTTGTTTGAGGAGTTTAGCATTAAGTAGGACTATTCTTCGTCATCATCAGACCTATAACAAAACTCATCTTTACGACTTTTTTACCGCCTAGTTTTAATATTGATCCAAAATATCCTAGGTAACAAACGCATTAATTTCTCCTCCATTGATTTTATGTTAGGTCATAATTTCAGCTCCAGAAACCATCCCTTTTTCTTGTAAAACAATCCGAGATCAGGCATTATGCATCTGCCATCTCCTAAAACTCTTATAGCAACAAAAACACACATAAATAACTAAATGCCAATGATTTAATAACCCACTACCCTATGGGTAGTCCACTAACTACCCCTCCACTACCTCAAAAAAAAATGATTATGACAATAATAATTTTGACTTTTGCAACACTGCATCATTTGTGCTTTGGTATATTCCCTAATACTACAATAGCATAGATGACTTGCAACAAAAAACTAACAAAATAACCATATAATGATCAAAAGAACAAAGGCCATTTTAATTGTATTTGGGCTTTTTCTAGCACCATCTGTACAAGCTCAGATTGGTCAGATTACGTCCGTAATTAGCATTGCAAGCAAGTATGCTACACTCTTAAAATCTAATCAAAATGACGTTATTTATGCAGATGAAAATTTAAACGAAGAAATTAACGACCATGTTAAAATAGCTATCATTCCTTTTAATACAATGATTAGCTATATAAAACCTGTAGAATATTCAACCGAAGATGCTGAGCAACAGTTTGAAAATCAACAAATGGTCGGCAAGCTTCTCCAAGAACAATTCTGGGACGTTTTTGATAATTACCGTTCCGAAATCTACTTGCAAGATATCAGAATTACCAATAAAATTCTTCAGGATATTGGTTATGCGCTACATCCCGCAGATTTCCCGCCTTCGTACCTTGCTAAATTACTTAATGTAGATGCCGTGCTTATCTGTACTTATGATCTAGAAGTTGATAATCAAAAAACAGGTTGGCAAAATCTATCCAAAGCCGTAACAGATCTTGCAATATCTCAACTAAAAGGAAATATACCTGGCTTACAAGCTTTAAAATTTATTAAAAATCCTAATGCGCTTATTGATGTTATTACCAAGCCTGGTGAGTTTTATGAAAAACTAAAATCCGGTGATATTGCCGCGATAACTTCGGTTGCCGGAACTTTGCTACCTGAAGGAAACTGGCAAAAAGTTGCAGATATTGCCGCAAAAAATTCTAAAACAATTGTTAAAGTCGCAAAAGGTGATACCTCCAATCTTTTTAGTGATCTTGTCGCTAACAATGCTACTTTATTAGGAAGCGAATTAAAACTTAATCCTCAAGTTGTTAAGTTAATTCAGAATAACTCCAAAGTTGCTCAGAACATCATTGATGGTAATACGAAAGGTATTATGTTCGATATCATATCCAGCAATGTTGAGAGTGTCACGAGTAAATATGTTGGCGAACAGAATTCTTTTCTGACTTCTACAATTAGCAACAACGCAAGTATCATCGCAAAATTAGCGACTGGTGACACATCTAACCTATTAAATAATGTCTTAGACAAAAATATTGGGCAAGTTACCAGCATGATTGGTGGTAATAATGCCTCTTTTTATTCTAACTTAATCCTTAAGAACAAAGATCTCGTAGGCAAAGCACTTAAAGGTGATTTTACATCATTAACAACAGATCTATTAACCAATAATATATCATTAATTGGTGAAAAGCTACCATTAGGCGAAGCTCAAAAATACGCAGAACTCCTTTCTAATAAAGAAGCAATAAAAGGCTTATTATCTGGCAATACACAATCTATTGTACAAACCTTAACTCAAAGCGGGGTACAACTTTTTGGGGATAAATTAGGAAATGCCGATGTACAGAAATTTGCGACAATCATTGCTAACAATAAGGATTTTTTACAAAGCACAATAGACGGCGATCCTAAAAAAATGCTCAACACTTTACTAAGCAAAGACAGTAACTTGCTTGGTACAGCTCTTAACAGCGCACAATTAGGAAAATTAGGAGAGATACTAAATAACAATTCTGAAATTATCGTAAAACTAGCTTCCGGCGATACTTCTAACCTATTACAAGATACTTTAGATAAAAACATCTCTTCTCTAGCGGGCGTTATGCCCAGTAAATCTGCCTCTTTCTATACTGACATTATCCTTAAAAATAAAAATCTAGTTTCTAAAGCATTTACTGGTGATTTCACGGATTTCACTTCGGATTTATTAGCCAGCAACAGCGTGCTGATTGGTGAAATACTACCATCTGAAGAAGCTAATAAATACGCATCATTACTAGCTAATAAGCAAGCTATACAAGACCTATTATCTGGTGACACACAAGCTATCATAAGCACTGTTACAGAAAATGGATTAGAATTATTTGGTGACCAAATAGAAAATATTGATGTCCAAAAGTTTGCAAAATTAATCGGAAATAATAAGGATTTCATCAGAAATGCAATGAATGGTGATACTAAAAATATGTTGACATCTTTACTCAATAAAGACAGCAATATTTTAGGAACTGCACTAGATAAATCACAAATTGGAGAATTCGGGAATATTCTTCTGGACAACTCAGAGCTTATCGGAAAGTTAGCCAATGGCGATACATCCAATGCTTTGCAAGATGCCTTAAGCAACAATGTCAACAAATTAGTAGGAAGTATTGGCGACGAATCGACATCTTTCTACACCAATCTTGTCTTAAAAAACAAAGACCATATTAACAATATTATAAAAGGTGATGTTTCCGGTTTGGTTTCTATGGCAATTAGTAACACTACTACAATTGGCAGTGATAAGTTATCAGTGGATGTTATCCAAAAATACACTGCTATTTTAACAGACAAAAATAACATCACTAAGTTTATAGAACTAGATCAGGAAACGATCATTTCTAACCTTAGCCAGAATGGAAATCAACTATTTGGAAACAATATCCAAGGCGTTGACATCCAACATTTAGGACTTTTCATTAGCAATAATAAAGATTTTATAAGTAATATCAACAGCGGCAATATTCAGAATACCATCAGCTCTTTATTACAACAGAATAGAAATTTATTTGGTGTCGATCTTAACTTTAACCAAATTAATGAATTTTCTCAAATCCTAGGAAATACAACCGAAGTCATCAGTAGTCTAATTAATGACAACTCGGCCCAAGGCACATTAGGCGTGTGGCTATCTGGTCTTAATCTAGGTGTTGATAAGTCCTCTTTGTCACAAACTTCTGACCTATTAATCAATAATAAAGAGGCTGTAGCTTCTTTATTAAAAGGAGAAAAAGAGCAATTAACAAAATACTTAGGCACAGGAGAGCAAGCGTCCAAAACAGCCGAAGCATTGATTAACAATAGATCAAAAATTAATCAGCTCTTAAATATTGCACATGACGAGGATTTTACAATTCTATCCAAAACGCCTGAAGATCTAGCGGTTATGGCTTACAAAATCTCTGACAGCAAATCCATACTTAATGGCATTATCAAGGGCAACGAACAAGAAATTTTCTCCAACTTCGCTAATGAAGATCTTAAAAATGACCTCGGAATAGACAAAAATCTCTTTAAGCAAATCTCTAAAGGACTAACAGAAGAACAAAAAACAGTGTCAGAAGTGATTGTCAACTCTAAAATTAATCAGATGCTACTTAATGAGATGATAGACCTTCAGTTTTTTGATTTCGGGAAAGATGCTATTTCTCACAAATACGACAATGTTAGCCTTAGAGAAAAAACCTTTTCGCAGACAACAGCTTCAATTTTAGATCCAACTTTAGACCCGAAAGACAAGTCAAAATTCACAATTAATATTTTCTCAAAAGATAGCGACAAGGTACTTTGGCAATACATTAACGACAACAACAAAACGAGAATATACGACATGGCAAAAACTATCACAGCCGTTATCAAGAGACTTAACAAGAATTTCCCATATTTTGTAAATAAATAACATACCATGAAAAAACTTATACTATTTGCTTTTATTTTAGGATCACTATCTCAAGCCAATGCACAAATGATGATGGCACCGAGTAAAGATGTTACCAAAGCTATTAAGAAAAACCCAGCGCTGCTTAATGCTATTAGTAATAATCCTCAATTACTTAACTCTCTTAATGTTAATGACAAATTATTAGATGCTGTCGTGGATGATGCTCAGATTCTTAATTTGGTCAGCAACAATCCTGCAATTCTTAACACCATCAATTCTAGTCCAGATTTCTTAAAATTACTAACCAAGAAGCCTGAGATACTTATGACACTTACCCTAAATCCTCAGATCGGGAATGTACTTAATGAGAACCCTGCATTGTTAAAAAGTATTATTAAAAAGCCAGAACTTATTAACACAATTGTATTTTCTACTGCTAATAACAATCAAAGTAACAATAACCATAATAATAATAATAATAATAATAATAATAATAACTACAACCAAAATACAACTCAGCAGGCACTCAATGTTCTCAATACCGAAACAGAAGAGAAGAAACAATCAATGGGTTCCAAATTGTTAAAAGGTGCGTTATCCGTTGTGTCCGAAGTTGCATTACCTGGAAGCGGTCTGTTAACCAATAATTTATTAAAAGGAAGCGATCTTCAGAAGAATATTGATAAATCCAAAAATCAAAATATTTTCCTGTCTAAAAGATATGACGATTATACAAAAGCACACAAAGTTGTAGCCATTATTCCTTTTTCTGTCGACATCGAAGGCGAGAATAAAAAGCAAATTACCAGCAAAAAAGACAGAGTAAGAAACGAAAAAGAAATCGAGGAAAAAGTCCAAGAAAGTTTATACAAGTTCTTATTAAAACATCAGAACAAATATTCTATTGAGTTTCAGGATATCAGCACAACCAACCTTAAGCTTAAGAACAGCGGTATTATGTCTACATTATACACCACTTCTAAGGAAGATATCGCCAAGGCCTTGGGTGTAGATGCTGTCATCGCAGGGAATTATACTCAAAAAATGAACAACAAAGAAAGTAAATCCGGAATTATCAAAATCACATTATTTGATGGAGAATCTGGAGATTGGGTTTGGAAAATGGATGAAAATGCAGGATCTAAATACTCACTGATTGATGAAACTGACAAACTCATGAATAACCTGATGGAAAAAGTTGCCAATTTCTTTCCTTATCGTTCAAAATAAAAATGCAACCAAATTTTTAATTCTATATTATAGTTTAATTTATTGTTAACCAAACAAACCAGCCTCATTAAGAAGCTGGTTTGTTGTTTTTATAGTATTTAATTTAAAATTAAAGTTTCAAGGCTTTTTGATAAGCATTTTCTAGTCCGTCAAGATTTTTACCACCTGCCGTAGCAAAACCTGGATTTCCTCCGCCGCCGCCTTGGATTTCTTTAGCCAGATCTTTCACAATAGTTCCAGCTTGATAAGTTCCTTCTAGATCTGCAGAAACGCCAACTGTAATCATTGGCTTTCCGTCTGCATCAGACAGAATAATCGTTACAGAATTAGCAATATCTTTCTTCAGTTGGAAAACAATATCCTTAACAGAAGCCGCATCTAGAGAAGTTTTCTTCACCAATAATTGCTTGTCACCACTTTGTACATAAGCAGTTTTCCAATCGCCGATTTCTCCTTTAGCCTTCTCTTTTTTCAAAGCATCAACTTCGGATTTTAAAGCTGAATTTTCCTCAATTAATTTCTCGATAGATTTTACAATATCTTTAGACTTTAATAACTGAGACAACTCTGTAATTTGATGTTCAATATTTTTAAAATAAGCCTCTGATTTATCACCAGAAATAGCTTCTATACGTCTGATACCAGCAGCTGCAGAACTTTCTGACACTAATTTGAAATGACCAATTTCGCCGGTAGATTTCACGTGCGTTCCACCACAAAGTTCCTTAGAAGAACCAAATTCAATCATTCTTACATTATCTCCATATTTTTCGCCAAATAAAGCCATTGCGCCTTTGTCCAAAGCCTCCTGAATAGGAATATTTCGGTATTCTTGTAGTGCGATATTTTCTTTGATTCTCGCATTGACTTTATCTTCAACTAAAGTCAATTCTTCATCCGTCATTTTCCCAAAATGAGAGAAATCAAAACGAAGGTAATCTGGTCCAACATAAGATCCTTTCTGCTCCACGTGCGTGCCTAAAACTTCTCTCAAAGCTTCGTGTAACAAGTGCGTCCCAGAGTGGTTGGCTTGAGAATTTTTTCTCTCAACAGCATTAACTTTAGCATAAAAAACTGCGCTAATATCTTTAGGTAAATTCGGGATTAAAGAAATGATTAATCCATTTTCTTTTTTAGTTTCAAGAACTTCTAGAGATTCTTCTGCGTTTTCTAACAAGCCTTTGTCACCAACCTGACCACCGCCTTCTGGATAAAAAGGTGTATTATCTAAAACAACTTGATAAAACTCGCCGTCTTTATTTTCAATTTTTCTGTAACGGGTAATCAGAACTTCGTTTTCAACTTTATCATAACCAACGAAATTTTCTGGCTTTTCTTCTAAAACAACCCAATCATGCACTTTTGCTGCTGAATCTTTTTTAGAACGTTGCTTTTGCTTTTGCATTTCTGCTTCAAAACCTGCTTCGTCAATCGTTAATCCTTTTTCTTCGGCGATAATTCTTGTTAAATCATCTGGAAAACCAAAAGTATCATATAACTCAAAAACATCTTCGCTTGGCAATACTTTCTTATGATCTGTAATGGTCTGTTGGATTAGCTTTTCGACTCTAACAAGGCCTGTCTCAATGGTTTTAAGGAAAGAATCTTCTTCGCTCTTAATCACCTCCGTTATTAACGTTTCTTGCTTTTCTAGCTCTGGGAAGAATTTCCCCATTTGATTTTTAAGCACCGAAACCAACTCAAACAAGAATGGTTCTTTGATATCTAAAAATCGATAAGAATAAGAAATAGCACGACGCAAAATCCTTCTAATCACATAGCCTGCACCTCCATTAGAAGGCAATTGTCCGTCTGCAATAGCAAAAGCAACTGCACGGATATGATCTACAACTACACGGATGGCGATATCTTTTTCGTCTTCTAAAACACCAGTATATTTTTTGCCAGAAAGCGCCTCAACTTTAGCGATCAACGGCGTGAAAACATCGGTATCATAATTAGACTTTTTATCTTGTAAAGCCATACAAAGACGCTCAAAACCCATCCCTGTATCAACGTGCTGCGCTGGTAATTTTTCTAGAGAACCATCTGCTTTACGGTTAAACTCCATGAAAACGAGATTCCAAACTTCTACAACTTGTGGATGATCGTTATTAACAAGATCTAGTCCAGAAACAGCAGCTTTTTCTTCTTCACTTCTAAGATCAACATGTATCTCAGAACATGGGCCACAAGGTCCACTAGCACCCATTTCCCAGAAATTATCTTTCTTATTTCCGTTGATAATTCGGTCTTCTGCAATGTGAGATTTCCAGAAATCATAAGCGTCCTGATCTCGGTCTAGATTTTCTGAGGTATCTCCTTCGAATATCGTTACATAAAGATTTTCTTTCGGGATTTTATAGACTTCTGTCAATAATTCCCAAGCAAATCCTATCGCATCTTTCTTAAAGTAATCACCAAAAGACCAGTTGCCCAACATCTCGAACATCGTATGGTGATACGTATCACGACCAACATCATCTAGATCATTATGCTTCCCAGAAACTCTAAGACACTTTTGAGTATCGGCAATTCTGGAAGATTTTGGTTCTTTATAACCTAAAAAATAATCTTTAAACTGTGTCATCCCAGAGTTGGAAAACATAAGCGTTGGATCGTCTTTTAGGACAATAGGCGCAGAAGGTACAATGAGGTGACCTTTACTTTTAAAGTAATCTAAAAATTGCTGTCTTATTTCTTGTGAAGTCATTTTAAATATCAGTTGATCGTTGTTGGTTAATCGTTAATTATCTTAAGCATTAACATATAGTTTGCAAAAATAAGAAATTTGAGGAGATTTTTTCGTCATATTTTTAGAATTAAAATAATCTAAAATCAATGTATAACTAATAATGTAGGATTAATCATAAATCCACATCAAAACTGGCTTTTCTGAAGTCTTGAGTAAAGCATCAATTTCTCTAAAAGCATTATTAGATACCGTTGGACAACCCCATCCTTCCGGAGAACCTGCTGGATAAACCTCATCATCACTCATCATTTCCCAAGAATGGAAAACGATAACGCGTTTTGCAGCATTATTATTAGTTTCTTCTAAGCCGTGCATAAGATACTTAACATTAACACCCCAGCTACTGTAACCTCTTTCCCCAATTCTGTATTTCCCTAGAGAAGATCGATGACTGTCTTCTATATTGCTGAAAGTAGGATTATCTTTAGTTTCGTCTGCACTCCAAGCACCGTCACCGCAACCATGGCCTACAAGATATTTTTTCTTAATTTCATTATTTTTAAAATCAAAAATTAAAAATTAAAAATCTTTTAAGGCCAGAGTGAATACTCATATCCACCAAAATACAAAAGTCCGTATTAAAATTTTTAGCTGTAGAAAACTCTAAAGCTTCTTTTCCTTTTTGTAAAGTTTTAGAATCATCTAAAGTTGATTTTGCTACTTGGGAGTCATCAGAATCTGTTGTAGGGAAAACACTTTTATAAGCAGGCCTCTCTCTAGAACAAGATATTATTGAAAACAGAAGTAATATATTGAATAAAAATTTCATAACTATTTATAATGTCGGAAGATTCCAAAGTCTGTTGGTGTCCATAATGCTGCCTTTTGACCAGCAACTTTCAGGGCATTATTACTCCAAGTATTACAAGTATAAAGAAAACTGTAGCTTCCTGTAGCATCATAAAACGCATCATTGTCGCTGTACACGGCATCAGTATTTATCAATTGATAATTTCCGTTAGCATCTTTATCAAATTTAGCATCAATAAATTGTATTAAATCTTGGTATTGCTTAACCGTCAACATTATTTTTTTGCAGTCATCACCTTCCTTCATATTATTATAAAAAGTAACATGCATGGCAGATTGACCCATCCAGAAAGCCGCTTTGATGGCGGTAGAAGCTTTGAGATCTGCCCAAGTTGGCGTGTCCAGATAAAAACCTTTGTCACCCCAACCAAACGAAGTGAATTTGTAACCCGTTTTTTTGCCAGTTGTATTAGAAAAAGGAATTTTAGTACTCCAATCCATAAACTCTGACTGCGTAGGAACAACAATATCTGTATGGACGCCATTGGTCAAAATATAGGCTTCTATAACTTTAGGATCCTCTGTTTTCTCCGCGCTTACAGGAATCAACGGAACGATTAAGGCTAGAATAACATACAGTATAACAAGTCCTAAAATGATACCTAGCAATTTTAAAAGAGTGATTAATAATTTTTTCATCAAAGTTTATTTTAAAAAATTAAAGATAACAGAAAATTAACTTGAAAAACAAAATAATTAACCTAAAACCTTAATTATTCTTTGTGAAATTAAATATCTTTAAAACACAATCAAAACCTTATGCAGAAAAAACAAAAAAGTTATAAGCGTATAAAAGTTAGAGTGAAAATTGCGCCTAAAAGACAACAAAAACGTTTCTAGTCGGACAAAAAATCGAGGTTACGCTTAAGTCCAGCTAACTTGGTCCTTTTAACTGGTGATTTCTTAAAAACTGAAGAAAATAATTCTTGAGTAATCTCTTTCCACTCTTGTTTCGTCATGTTTTTCAATGCAGAATTTGGCTGAAATCTTTCCTCCATATTTGGTTTAGAAAAACGATTCCAAGGGCAGACATCTTGGCAAATATCACAGCCAAACATCCAGTTTTCCATATTATTTTGGAAAGAAGTTGGGATTTCGTTTCTCAACTCTATCGTTGCATAAGAAATACACTTGCTTCCATCCACAATTTTGTCACTGATAATCGCATTAGTAGGGCAAGCATCAATACATTTTCTGCAACTGCCACAATGATCTGTCGTAGGACCATCATATTCTAACTCCAAATCACAAATTATCTCTGCCAAAAAGTAAAAAGAACCACTTTGTTTGGTAATGAGATTCGCGTTTTTACCAACCCAGCCAATACCCGATTTCCTTGCCCAAGCACGCTCTAAAACTGGTGCCGAATCGACAAATACTCGACAATCAAAATCGCCTATTTCTTCTCTTAATTCGGTAACCATATCTCGAAGAATCTCCTTAATAATCTCATGATAATCCTGACCGTAAGCATATTTTGAGATTTTCAGGTCTTTATCTTTAAAAATATCCTCTTTAGGAAAGTAGTTATAACTTAAAGAAATAACAGACTTGGAGCCTTCTACCAATAATCTTGGATCTAAGCGTTTATCAAAATAATTCTCCATGTAATGCATCTCGCCGTGACTTTGGTTTTTCAACCATTTTTCTAGGCGTGGCGCTTCCTCTTCCAGAAAATCAGACTTAGATATACCACAAGACTGAAACCCGAATTTCTTGGATTTATCTTTTATTAATTGTGTATATTTTTCTGTATGATTTAACATGAGCGCAAAGGTAAAATTTAAATTTCTTTTATTTTCTAACTAAGATTATTATTGTAGTTTTGTTATTATAAATTTTAAAAATCAATAAAAATGGCTATAGAAGACGTATTACTAGCAGGCAACTACCACTTAATCGATGTTAGAGAACCTATGGAATTAGAAATGGACGGACATATTGAAGGTGCACAAAACATCCCATTAGGAGAATTAGAAGATCGTAAACAAGAAGTTCTTAACCTTAACGGAACAAAAATATTTTTCTGTAGAAGCGGTAACAGAAGCGGCAAGGCAACTGATTACTTTAAGGCCGAAGGCTTAACGGATGTCTACAATGGTGGTGGATATAATGACCTAAGTCAGACTCTTGAGAATTTTAACAAATAGCTTCTAATAAAGTTAAAATGAGTATTAAGGAGAGTTTCATTATAGAAATGCAACGCGAGACTGCGACTACAAAAAGATTGTTAGAGCGTCTTAATCAAGATCATTGGACTTGGAAACCACATGAAAAATCGATGTCTACAAGTGCTTTAGCAAAACATATTGTACATCTACAAACATGGCTACACGAAGCAATTAACACTGATTCTTATAATTATCTAACCGATTATAAAGAAAGTACAGAAAATAGCTTCGAAGAGCTTATCACAACTCTTGAAGATGGTCTGCAAAAAAACATAGACTTTGTTAATGCAAAACCAGAAGAGTTTTGGTTTGACGAATGGACTTTTAAACATGGTGACCACATTATCGCAAAGATGCCAAAAATTGGTGCTTATCGCTTTATTATCACCAATCACCTCATCCATCATCGTGGGCAATTGAGTGTGTATCTTAGATTATTAAACATCCCTGTTCCTAGTATCTATGGTCCTACAGCAGACGAACCAATGTAGATTAAAATTCAAAAAAAAAATAAAATCCGATGAAAAATATTCATCGGATTTTTTTATTACTTTTTGCCGCCACCCATAATTTTGGAAATAATCCAAATCACTGCGACGACTACCAAAAACATTAGAATAAAAGCCCACCACATTCCGGCTTTAAAAATAGTATTAATAGCTTCGCAACTGGTTAATAAACTAGACACCGCTAAAAGCATGAAGATAAACGAATATTTTTTCATAGTAATATATTTAGTATCAATTATTCAAAATTCATACCAATAAAAAAGCAAGTTCATAAAAATAAACCTGCTTTTTATATTTCATGAAAAAAAGAGTGACTATATAATCCCTAGTTCTTTTCCAACTTTCTCAAATGCTGCAATAGCTTTGTCTAGATGTTCTCTGGTATGCGCTGCAGACAATTGTACTCTAATCCTAGCTTTACCTTTTGGTACCACCGGATAGAAAAATCCAATAACATAAATCCCCTCATCCATAAGTTTTTCTGCCATTTTTTGAGACAATGGTGCATCGTATAACATGACAGGTACAATAGCTGCATCACCATCAGGAATATCAAAACCTTTAGACTTCATCTCAGTTCTGAAATATGTTGCATTATCCATTACTTTATCTCTCAATGATGTATCATCAGAAATCATGTCCAACACTTTGCTTGCTGCTCCAACAATACCTGGCGCCAACGAGTTAGAAAATAGATATGGTCTAGATCTCTGACGAAGCATATCGATAATTTCTTTTTTACCCGAAGTAAATCCACCTAAAGCACCACCTAAAGCTTTGCCTAATGTTGATGTAATGATATCTACTCTTCCCATCACCTCATTAGCCTCGTGTGTACCACGACCTGTTTTCCCTATAAAACCTGTTGCATGAGAATCGTCTACCATAACCAAGGCATCATATTTATCTGCTAGGTCACAAACTCCTTTAAGATCAGCCACAATACCATCCATAGAGAAGACGCCATCTGTAACGATAATTTTGAAACGGTGGTTTTGCTTAGAAGCTTCAATTAGTTGAGCCTCTAGATCTGCCATATTATTATTCTTGTAACGATATCTTGCTGCTTTACACAATCTTACTCCATCAATAATAGAGGCATGATTAAGCTCGTCAGAAATAATTGCATCTTGGTCAGAAAACAGAGGCTCAAAAACGCCACCGTTAGCATCAAAACATGCTGCATAAAGAATTGTATCTTCTAGACCTAGAAATTTAGAAATTTTAGCTTCTAATTCTTTGTGAATATCTTGTGTCCCGCAAATAAATCTTACAGATGACATCCCATAACCATGAGCAGCAGTGGTATCCTGAGACGCCTTTATAACTTCTGGATTATTAGATAATCCCAAATAATTATTAGCACAGAAATTAAGAAGCTTCTTACCATTAGCTTCTATCTCTGCAGATTGTGGCGATGTGATAATTCTTTCTGTTTTAAAAAGACCTTCGTTGGTGATATTTTGTAACTCGTTTTGTAAGTTTTCGAGATATTGTTTAGAAATCATAATTATTGAATTTTCGATTTTAACAAAAATAAAAAAAAGCCCTCAAATAGAAGGCTTTTAAAAACATAATTATTTCTTAATCTTTAATAAATTTGAAATTCTGATTCCCTAATTTTAAAACATAAACACCGACTGAAAGCGTACTGATATTAAGTTTAGAATTAGGTTGATATTCTCCTTTCTTTATTAATTTCCCTTCAGTAGAGAAGATCTCATATTGTACAACTTCATTAACACCAGAAATTGTTAATTCATTTTTTGCTGGATTAGGATAAAGCTGAACATTAATCTTGTTAACGTCTCCAACTGCTAAATTATTATCTTTTATTACCGATCCAGCAGGCGTTAAAAGTTGTCTTTCATAATTAAATGCAACCGAGGAAATTGGAAAATTAACAGCCTTGGTAAAGAACTCGTCATTGACACTATTATCTAAAACTAAATCTGCAACTTGCCCAGATGTCCCTGTAACTCTTACCGGCAAAGGCATTTTATAGTAACTAACAGAATTATGACTTTGAGTTTGAGACACCTTAAATGTCACATTATTAGAACCCTGTTTCCATCTAATAGTATATGTTGGGAAACCTTGACCATAAATCCATTGATTGAAAAAATAATCTAAATTTTTGCCCGTATATTGATTAACAAAAGCATTAAATTCTGTTGTTCTCACATAAGAATTTGCAAACTGCGGTGCATTAAGATAATCTTTTAGCATCGCATAAAAATTGGCATCACCCAAGATCCATTTCAACATTCTTACGACATAACCGCCTTTAGAATAGCTTAATCGCGAATCAAAAATCCTATCAGAAGACAACTGGCTATCGGGAACATAGACACTTCCATTAGCCCTAGCGGTAATTGAAGATATTTCTGATGATAAATAATTTTGAAAAGAAGCCGCAGACATTAACATTTTTTCGTTAACCAAATGCTCTCCAAATGTTGCGAAACCTTCGTTAAGCCAAATATCATTCCATGCGCCACAAGTCACTTTATCACCAAACCATTGATGAGCCAACTCATGAGCGATAAGTCCTTTGCTAAAACTTCCCATAGAACTCATAGTAGTATGCTCCATACCACCACCCCAATTAAACTGCATATGACCATATTTGTCATTTCTAAAAGGATAATCTCCAAAATAATTTTCGAAAGTTGCCATACAGTCTTTAGTCCAATTAATATTAGACATCACAGTAGAATTATCTGCTGTAGTTGGATAGATGTAATTAACAAAAGGAAATGTATTACCTGGACTTCCCATGGTATCATTCAATTTCACATAATTGGTAACTCCTATCGCCACTAGATATGCAGGAACTGGATAAGAAAGCTTCCAAAAAGTTGTTTTTTTATTATTACCAATGTTAGTTTCGGAGATTAGACGACCATTGGCGGCAACATTATATTGTGTAGACGTAGTGACCTTAATATCCATTTTGTCTATCTTGTCATTCATGCTTTGCTTGGTAGGCCACCATTCTCTAGCCCCAAAAGGCTCTGATAAAGTTGCTAAAATCGGCACACCATTTTGCTTGGTAGATACATAAGCGTCCCTACTTGTTGGTGCGCCACTATATTTAATCGATAAAGAATCTAGCACATTAGCATTAATATTAGCAGGAAAATTAATTTTCACTTCATTGGTATTAAGCTTTTGGAAGGTTAGAGGTTGACCATGATACTCTACCTCGCTTACATTAAGGCTATTAGCTAAATCAAAATATATAGAATTGGAGTTGGATAACATCTTAAAGTGATGAGTTACAGTACCAGAAACATATTGTACGGCTGGATCTACATCTATTTCTAATCTTGCGTACTGCAAGTCATAGTTAAGTGTATTAGGATTAACATTTTCTGTCAATAACATTTTATTGTTATAAGATCTGCTTTCTGACTTAATAATTTCTTTTTTATCTACATTATGATTTTGCGAAAAAACTGAATTAAAAAATCCTAATATCGCAACCGTAGTAAAGATTGTTTTCATTTAATTTAAATTTAACCAAAAATACATAAAAAAAACTCACAAAATTAATGTGAGTTCTATTTTTTTGAAAAAATATCTTCAATGATATTATAAATCTGAAAGTTACTTTTTGATTATTTTTTTGACTAATGATTGTCCATCTTTTTGCTTGATATTTACAAAATAAACGCCTGCAGAAAGCGATTTCATATTGATTTTAGAAGCTTCTTTAAATCTTCTTACAACTTGACCACTTGCATTGGTAATAGTAATTTCTGATATCTCATTATTAGATGAAATATTTAAATAATCAATAACAGGATTAGGAGAAACCTTGATATCAGATGTCTTAATATCATTAGTTGCCAATGTAGTAACCACTTTTACAGTATAATCTTCTGTCTCACCAGAGCCATCAGATACATCACACGACTTACCCCATGTTGCATTGGCTTGAGGCGTGGTTGCAAGCCTTATTCTCATTCTGTATTCTCCGTCTGGCACAGAACTAGGAATCGTTATAGATTTAGTAACAGTACCAGCCCCATCATCTTGTTGACCAAGATATGTAAATTCGTTCTGATCAAATAAAAAGTTTTTATTATAATCAATCCACATAGATACTGATTGTTGATACCAACCATAACCTATGTCTACACTAAGATTGTAACTGGTCCCTTTAACCAAAGTTATTGTCTTAGAACTAAAATCATTATATCCGCTTTGAGAGCAATCCGAAGTATTAATAAAGTCAGCAATAGAAACTTTTTTTATAACAGCACCATCCGTACAATTCATGTTTGGTTTACAGTAATCTGTTCTAACGTCATACTTACATTTAACATTTCTAGAGATTAAAGTAGAAGAATCAAATGCACAAGAAGCATTTTTATGAGAGTAATATCTTACTTTTCTGTTACCATCAGACTTATAAGGTACTCTACCTGATCCATGAGCAAGCACAGTTTTGCCATCTTCACTGGTTATCGTAACATAACCGAATACAGCACCTTCAGATTTATTAAAAAAATCATAATCAACACCTTCTCGTAATTGAACAACAGAATACTCAGACATAAAAGCCCAATCGATTATCTTTTCATCTTTATTTTCGCAATTTGGAGTAAAAACCTCATCCGGGTAGACTCCATTTTCTGCAGTTGTACATTGTGCCGATAAAGTATTGTAACTTGCTAATAAAATAGCAGAAAGTAAAATTTTCTTCATATATTATATTTATATTATACTCAAATATAATGTATTATTTTTAAATTTAAGACTAAACAACTATTGATATTATAAAAAACCAAGTCATATAAAAATATCTAAAGCCGTATTTCTCATAACAAGAATCAATTTTAACTATTCAAAAAAAACTGAAAATTTTATAAGCTTAAATTTTAAAGCACAAAAAAAACTCACAAAATTAATGTGAGTTCTATTTTTTTTGAAAAAATATCTTCAATGATATTATAAATCTAATGTAGGATCTAGTAATTGCTCCATTCTATTTTTAACCTGATCTACTGAGCCACTGTAATTATTAATCATCAACGAAAAAGCCAGCGTCTTACCAGTTCTTGTTTTAATATAGCCTGCAAGTGTTTTAACACGATTTAAGGTTCCTGTTTTAGCAAAAATCTGACCGTTAGAATTGTATAAAAACATCCTCTTGAGCGTCCCAGTTTGTCCTGCGATAGGTAAAGATTCAAAATAATCTTTATAATAAGATTCTTTCATCAAGTTGGTCAAGAATTTTACTTGGGCAATAGGCGATACAGTATTATTTCTTGACAATCCACTGCCATCATAATAATTAAGCCCGTTGCTATCAAATTTTTTATCTGCTAAATGAGCAGTTACTACTTCTCTACCACTTTCTATCGTTTGATCTCCTTTTATCTGAAATCCTAATGTTTTGAGAGTCGCTTCTGCTAAAGCATTATCACTATGTTGATTGGTATAAAAAATAATATCCGTTAAGCTTGGAGATTGATATTTGCTAATCGTTTCTCTAGGTTCTGGATCTTTATCGACAGTTCTTGGAGATACTTTACCAATTACCGATATTCCTTTTTTAACAAGATTAGCCTTAAGATTATTAGCCAGATAAGCTGGCGGTTCTGCAATTTTTGTAGTTACCCAACCACCTTCAAATTTATCTGCATAAACCATCTTATTGGTGTAAGGCGAAACGTAATAATAGTTTTTAGTACTATTGAATGGATTATTCTGTTTTGCCAACATCTTTTCATTTTTAGGATCAATATCTTTAGTTGTTCCTATTGGCAGATAATAATTATTATGCTCTATCCATACGATATTAGGTGGGAGATTAGACTTATTTTCCTTAAAAACAGCAGTTTCTATGACAATATCTCCTTTTACTTTTTTAATACCTTTTTCTTTAAGCGCATCTGCAAATTGGTTAATGATATCCGTGTAAGATGCGGCGCCACCTTTACGACTTCCCAGAGAAGGATCGCCACTACCTATAATATAAAGATTACCATCCAATGTACCTGTTTCGTCAATAATACCAGAAATTTCTAATTGTGTATTCCAACGGAACTTACCTCCTAATAAAGAATAAGCTGTTTCTGTAGTAAGCAACTTGGTAGTAGAAGCCGGTACCAAAGGCGCATTTTCGTTATAAGATGTAATTACTTTATTAGATTTTGGGTCATATACAACAAATCCCCAGTTAGCTGATCGCAATACAGGATCACCCATCATTCTGTTAATATTAATATCAATCTGATCTTTTGGAGATAATAAGGCTTTTTCTGCCGTGACATCTTTGACTAAACTTGGCGCTTCATATAATTGAGGTAATGTAGATACAGCAGAGGTTTGTGATAACAAAGTAAGACTAAGCCCTAGACCTAAAGCTGACAAATAACTTTTTATTTTATTCATTCTTAAAGGATTGGTTAAAATTATTGACAATATGAAAAAGTAAAAATTATCACATTCTCTGTCAATCTCAACACTAAGTAAAGTTATAGATAATTGTTATCCGCAAAGGATTTAGCTGTTATAAAAGTGCACAAATTTTGTTAAAATCCGTTAAAAATCAACCAAAATATTGACTTTTATAGATTTGTAGGCTGCTATTTCTTCAAATTCTTCTAAAGATTTCTGGATTAAATCTTTATAAATCTTATAATTTTTATTTTTGGGAAGTTTCAACAATATTTGAAATTGATAGAGATTATTCAATCGAGAGATTGATGCACGCTCTGGTCCCAAAATACATTCTTCTGGTAAATATTTTCTAAGAATAGAACCTAAAAACTGAGATGCTCTGTCCACTTTTTCATCTTTACGATGCTTTAACTCAATTTGGATAAGCTTGGTGAAAGGTGGATACAAGAATTTTTTTCGTTCTTCCAAAAAGTATCTGTAAATACTAATGATGTCTTTATTCTTAATTAACTCGAAAACAGAATGTTGAGGATTATAAGTCTGGATAAAAACTTTACCTTCACCAGAAACGCGTCCTGCTCTACCAGAGACCTGCGTAATTAATTGAAAAGCCCTTTCTTCTGCCCGAAAATCCTGAACATACAACATAGAATCTGCCTTAGGAATCCCAACCAATTCTATATGATCAAAATCTAAACCTTTAGATATCATCTGTGTCCCAACAATAATATCCGTTTCTTGTTCTTCTATTTTCTCATACAATTTCTCGTAGGCAAATTTCTGACGCATGCTATCAACATCCATCCTATCAATTTCTGCTTCTGGAAAAATTTTAGAAATCTCCTCATGAATTTGTTCTACTCCAACACCTTTCTCATTAAGATTTTCTGAGTGACACTTAGGACAAGAGTGAGGTTTGCCTGCACGCTGTCCACAATAATGACATTTCATCTCATTAGAAAATTTATGATAAGTCATTACCACATCACAGTTGGTACAATAAGTAACATAGCCACAACTCTCGCACTCTATCACACTAGCATATCCGCGGCGGTTATGTAGAATAATGGACTGTTTGTCCTTTTCAATATTTTTCCGCAACTCATCAATCAACTGAAAAGAGAAATTACCTGATACTTTCTTAGAACTCTGAGCTTCTTTAAAATCTATCAACTCATAATCTGGCAACTTAACATTACCAAAACGCTCTGCTAAAAAAACATATCTTAATTTATCTTTTTTCGCAGCATAATAACTTTCTACAGAAGGCGTTGCAGAACCCAAAATTACTTTAGCTTTATAAAAATGAGCCAACATAAGTGCCGCATCTTTAGCATTGAAAAATGGTTGTACTTCTCTTGGTCTATAAGCAGAATCATGCTCTTCGTCCACAATGATTAATCCTATATTTTGATAAGGTAGAAATAATGCATTTCTTGTCCCTATTAAGATATTAACTTGATTATTTTTGACTTTTCTCCAGACCTCTACCCTTTCAAAATCGGTTAATTTCTGGTGATAAAATCCTAATTGAGCACCATATTTTTTCTCTAAACGTTGCGTAATTTGTTTAGTTAACGCAATTTCTGGAAGTAAGAACAGTACATTTTGACCAGCATTAATACATTCTTCTATCTTATCAAGATACAAGTGCGTTTTACCAGAAGATGTAACACCGTGCAAGAGTACATTTTTGTCTTCAGCAAAAGCAATATCAATTTCTTTTTTGGCAACGATTTGTGTTTCTGATAAAACTTCTAATTCTTCGGTTGTGCCTTCATAAGAATCTATTCTATCTTTTTGAACAAAATATTCTTCGACTAAATCCTTATCTAGTAAAGGCTTCAAGTGTGCATGAGCAAATAAACCATCATCAAAAAGTTCTGACTTTTTTATAAGAGTATCTGGATTATTAGTCTGCTTATCCAAGATACAAAGAAAAAGATCTTTCTGCTTGGGTGCACGATTTAGCATTGACAAAATCTCCGTTAATTGAGAATTTTGTAGTAGATCAGCATTAATTTTTATATAAGCAACTTCTTTAGCTTTATATTTTTCTGCAACTTTCTCGTCAATTTCTATGTATTGAAGATCAATTAATCCATTGATGGTTTTTATGATTTCTTTCTTCGGAATAAAAGCTTCTATATCCGTCAAATTAATAAGTTGTCTGACTTCTAAAGCCTGAATAAGATACATCTCATTAACATCCAAATTTTGAAAATCAATAACAGCATTGGGTTTTAATTTGAGATACGTTTCGCTTTCTAACTTAAGAGAAGAAGGAAATGCAAAACGATAAATATCTCCCAAATTACATAAATAATAACTAGCAAGCCATTTCCAAAAGCTAATTTGTTGCAGTGGCAAAATTGCAGACTCATCTAATATATTGATGATTTCTTTGGCTACAAATTGTTCTGGAGGCGTATCATGGAACTCAAAAATAATTCCGGTGTATATTTTTTTTCCACCAAAAGGCACCAAAACGCGCATCCCAATCTGGATTTTTTCTAATAAATCATCTGGTACTTTATAGGTAAAAGTCCCTTTGAGATGTAGCGGTAAAATAATCTGAGCGTACTGCAAGTAAATGAATTAATGTGTAAAATTAATTCTTTAATTCTCGCAGTCAAAATTTGAGATGACTTTTCTTTAGGAAGAATAATCTCTAAACTCTAAGAAATTATTTGTTTTAATTGTCTTAATTCTTCCATATCAATACTTTCTGAATCATCAGCAATACAAGCAGAATGTAAGTAGTTAAATTCTTTCTTAAGCTCTGATGCATTAGAAGATCGCACGCCACCACCAACTAAAATTGTGATTCTTCCGGCAGCTTTTTCTTGAAGTTTCTTTAATGTTACTATACCTTCCATCGCTGTCGGCTGTCCCCCAGAAGTTAATACAGTTTTGAAACCACAATCAATCACTTGTTCTAAAGCTTTTGCCTGGCTTTCTATTCTATCAAAAGCCCTATGGAACGTACATGGGACTGCTCCCGCCAGCTTAATTAAATCTAAATTTCTTTTATAATCAAAAGTGTGATCGTAATTTAAAATCCCAAAGACAAAACCATCAGCGCCCGCTTCTTTGAGCATCAACAGGTCAGATTTCATCTTTTCAAATTCTTTTGCATTGTAATTAAAATCTCCACCACGAGGTCTAATCATTACAAAAATTGGCACGGAAAACTGAGACTTCAATTTTTGTAACGTATCAATATGAGGTGTAATCCCACCTAATGAGTAATCCTCACAAAGTTCGATTCTATCAACTTTCTCTTGTGCCGCCATCATTGCGGAAGCTTCATTAAAACATGCGATTTCTAGTTTTGTCATAGCTAAAGTGGTATTTACAAATACAATAAATTAATTCTTGTAAAAAATGAAAAGTTTTAAGTATAATTTTTACTTAGAAAACTTTCTTTAAAAAACTAAAAAACTCCAACATCTAACAATTGGAGTTCTTATTCTTTTATATAATATAATACTTATTAACGGTCGTTACTTTGCAGGTATTGTTGCCAATCCCAAGTCGTCTTAAGAGCTTGCTCCAAAGTCGTCTCTGACTTCCAGTTAAGTTCTTTTTCGGCTTTATCAGCATTAGCATAAGCTACCGTAATATCACCTTCTCTCCTATCACATATCTGATAAGGTACTTCTACATTATTAGCAACTTCAAATGCTTTTACAACTTCTAAAACTGATGAACCTCTACCTGTACCTAGATTATAAACATCTATTAATGTTTCTTCTGTAGAATTAATCAGCTTTCTAAGCGCTGCCACATGGGCTTTTGCCAGATCTACAACATAGATATAATCTCTAACTGCAGTACCATCTTCGGTAGGATAATCGTTACCCCAAATGTTAAGTTTTTCTCTAATCTTAGCAGCGGTCTGTGTTACATAAGGCACTAGATTGTTAGGAACTCCAATAGGTAACTCTCCAATTATTGCCGATGGATGCGCACCAATTGGATTAAAATATCTCAATAGACTTATCTTCTTCTTATCAGCCACAGCAAAATCTTTCAGGATTTCCTCGCCCATTTGTTTGGTTTTCCCATAGACGCTTTCTGGCATTTTAAGTGGTGTATTTTCGTCAATCGGCATCTGATCTGCTTGACCATAAACGGTACAAGAAGAACTGAAAATAAAATTAGAAATATTTCTATTCTTAAACTCCTGAAGAATATTAATTAAAGTAAACAAGTTGTTTTCATAATAATCCAAAGGTTTTTCTTGACTTTCGCCAACAGCTTTATAAGCGGCAAAATTAATACAACCTTCGATGTTATGAGCCTCGAAAACCTGCGTCAATAATTCTTTTCTTCTAAGATCAAAAGGATAAAAAATAGGTTTCTTTCCTGTGATTTCTTCGATGTTATAAAGGATAAATTTTTCTGAATTAGAAAGGTCATCCACGATAATTACTTCAAAATTATTATTAAGAAGTTCTACCACCGTGTGTGATCCAATATATCCTAACCCTCCAGTTACGAGTATTGCCATAGTTGATTTCTAAAGTTAAATATTAGTTTTTTCAGATAAAGATTTATTGGGCGGACATAAACTCCAAAACAGCCTCCGTAATATAATTAAGTTGCTCCTCGTCTAATTCTGTATGCATTGGCAGAGAAATAACTTGATCTAGAAGTTTATCCGTATTAATAAAATCTGCATCATTACTTTCCTGATAATAAGCCTTTTGTTTTCTAAGAGCCACAGGATAATAAATCATCGCTGGGATATCTTTTTCTGTCAAAAACTTCTGAAGCTCATTACGTTTTCCATTAAGGATTCTTAGCGTATATTGATGATAAACATGCGTAGAATTGTCTGCTTTGGTTGGAGTCAAAATATCTGCATGGCTAGCAAAAGCTTCATTGTAAATACCTGCAGCCCACTCTCTTGCTTCGTTATAAGAATTAAGCAAAGGTAATTTCTGTCTCAATACTACCGCTTGGATACTATCTAATCTAGAGTTAACACCAACTTCTTCGTGATAATAACGCTCATACATACCATGATTAACAATACCTCTCAATCTGTGAGCAAGTGCATCATCATTGGTAAAAATAGCACCTCCATCACCATAACAACCTAGGTTTTTAGACGGGAAAAAAGATGTTGTACCAATTGTCCCCATTGTACCAGACTTTTTAACCGTTCCGTCTGAGAAAGTATAATCTGCACCAATAGCTTGTGCATTGTCTTCTATCACATAAAGATTATGTTCTTTAGCAATCTTCAGGATTTCTTCCATATTAGCACATTGCCCGAATAGGTGCACCGGAATAATCGCCTTAGTTTTTGGAGTGATTGCTTTTCTAATTTCTTCTGGCGAAATTGTAAACGTATCATAATCTACATCTACCAAAACAGATTTCAGTTTTAAAAGATGAATAACTTCTACGGTTGCAGCAAAGGTAAAATCTGCTGTAATCACCTCATCTCCTTCTTGTAAATCCAACGCCATTAATGCAATCTGAAGCGCATCAGTCCCATTACCACATGGTATAACATGCTTAGCACCAAGGTAGTCTTCTAGATCAGATTGAAAAAACTTTACTTCTGGTCCGTTTATAAATGCCGCAGAGTTCATGACATTAATCACTGCGTTATCCACTTCATTTTTTATTTTATAGTATTGACTTTGAAGGTCAACCATTTGAATTTTTTTCATATAGAAAAGTTTGATTTTGTAAATTTAAGCTTAATTTCGTTCTTATAAAAAGTACCAATCTAAAATTATGAAAAAAATATTTACTCCTCTGCTCCTTTGTAGTATAATTTCTATTTCTGCACAAAATACAGAACTGGTTTTCGTCTTCTTTAAAGACAAACCAAATAAGGCAGCATTCTATGCTAATCCTCAATCAGAATTATCTCAAAAAGCACTTGACCGAAGATCTGCAAAAAGCATTGCGCTTAATGATCAAGACGCTCCAATAGAAACAACTTACATTCAGAATGTTAAAAATCTAGGTTTTACCGTTAAAGATTATTCTAAATGGTTGAATGGCGTAGCTGTTAATGCCACAAAAACTCAAATTGAAACGCTTAAATCACAAAATTATGTTGCTTCTGTAGAATCTTTTGTAAAAAACTCCAATGGCGGGAAGCAAAGCTTAGAAAACAGGCCTAATAAATGGGACGACATTAACCCATCTCAGAAAGCCAATTTTAATTATGGATCCGCAAGCTCTCAGATAGATCAAGTTAATCTACGACCTTTACATGTTGCTGGTTATACTGGCAAAAATATTACTATTGCCGTTATAGATACTGGATATCCTAACGTTAATACAGGATCCGCCTTTAAGAGACTTCGTGATAATGGGCAGATAAAAGGCGGTTATAATTTTGTTTCAAAAAATGAGGATATCTACAATGTTAATCTTAACTCACATGGAGCCATTTGTCTTGGTGTAATTGGTGGCTATATTGAGAATCAATTTGTAGGTACTGCGCCAGATGCCGATTTTTATCTTTATGCTTCCGAAGACGGCGCTAAAGAAATCCCAGAAGAAGAGTTATATTGGATAGAAGCTGCCGAAGAAGCAGACCGAAAAGGCGTAGATCTCATCTCTACATCTTTGGGTTATACAACTTTTGATGACAGTCGTTACAATTATACTTATGCGGATATGGATGGCCAGACATCCTTTATTGCAAGAGGTGCTCAGATAGCAGTAGAAAAAGGAATATTTGTATCATTTGCTGCAGGTAACGAAGGCAATCTACCTTGGCACTATATTTCTACACCGGCAGACAATGCTAAAGTCTTTACAATTGGTGCTGTAGATGGATCAGGAAACAGCTCAACATTTACATCTTTCGGGCCTAATGCTGATAATGTTATAAAACCTGACGCCTCTGCTAAAGGAACTACTACAGCAACGGTTAATAATAACTCCCTTACTTTTGCTAATGGCACATCGCTAGCCAATCCCTTGGCCGCTGGTGGTATAGCATCATTAATGCAGGCTTTACCAAAAAGTATTAGTATTAATGACCTGAAATCAAAATTAACTTCCAAAGCGTCTCTTTATCCTAATTATAACTATCAAAAAGGTTATGGAATTTTAAATTTCGGAGCAGCTTACACATCCAGTTTGGGTACTCAAGATTATTCAAAGTCAAAGAATATCAGCGTCTATCCCAATCCTGCTAAAGATCTTGTTAATATTAAAATAGATGACACCATTACCTCTGTTGAGCTTTATGATCAATTAGGAAGATTAATAAAAACCGAAAAAACGTCAATAATTAATGTTTCGAAATTAACTAAAGGAACTTATTACCTAAAAGTAAAAACAGCATCAAAAGATTATATCGAAAAAATAATTAAAGACTAAATATTCTGTATATTTTCAGGTTAAAATTTATTTAAATAAAAAAAATAGCGCTCAATAACAATTGTCATTGAGCGCTACTACTATAAGAAACTAACTAACTTTTCTTTTCCTTCTTCTTATATGCATAGTAAAACACGTGTGGCAATACTGTGAATGATAAGAACATACATATAATTAATCCACCAACAATCATAATGGCTAATGGTTTTTGGATTTCTGATCCCATTCCGTTGGATAATGCCGCTGGCAATAATCCCATAGATCCCATTAATGCAATCATAACGACTGGTCTAATTCGGCTTTTTACACCTTCCGAAATCGCTTGTTTTAGAGGCATTCTGTTCAGTAAATTCTCTTTCATCACACCGATTAACACAATACCATCAATCGTTGCAACGCCAAAAAGAATGATAAATCCAATGCCTGCAGAAATTCCGAAAATCGTCCCCGTTGCCCAAAGAGAAATGAATCCTCCAATAAAAGCAAATGGCAAAGTAATCGCTGAGATCATTGTATCTTTAAAATTCCCAAAGTTGAAATACAACAACATCAAGATTAATAATAAAGAAATAGGAACCACGGTTGCGAGTTGCTTGGCGGCTCTTTCTTTACTTTCAAATTCTCCTGCCCAGACCATTTTGTGACCTTTGGATAACTTCACTTCTTTATCAACTTTAGCCTTAGCTTCTTCAATTGTGCTGCCAAGATCTCGACCATCAATATTAAAACCAACACCAATATATCGGCTATTCCCTTCACGATAAATGAAAGATGGCCCCGTGTGATAATCAATCGTTGCAATTTCTTTAAGCGGAACTTTCTTCCCGTCCTGAGCCGGAATTAAGATATTTCCGATTTTTTCTGGCGTGTCACGATAATCTTTCTGGTAACGTAAAACGACATCAAACATTCTTTCGTTTTCATAAAACTTAGTCGCTGCCTGACCACCAATGGTCATCTCTATAACCGCTTGTGCATCTGCTGTAGAAACGGCATATTTTGCCATTTTAGAATCATGAAGTTGAATTCTCAACTCTGGCAAACCAATATTCTTAAACACATTAACATCCGAAATCCCATTAACTCCTTTGATAGACGTTGCGACTTTATCCGCCATTTTTTCAAGCTCGAATAAATCATCCCCGAAAATCTTAATCACCAAAGGCGCTTTGACACCCGCCACATATTCTTCTACATTATCCTGAATGGGCTGACTGAATCCAAAGTTAATCCCTGGATAACGCTCCAGATCTTTTCGCATTTCGTCTAATAATTCGTCTTTTTTAATTTTAGTTTTCCATTCATTTTGAGGTTTAAGCTGAATATTAAATTCAATATTAAAAAATCCTGTTGGATCCGTCCCATCATTAGGTCTTCCCGTCTGCGTCATGACAAATTTGACCTCATCATATTTCAATAATATCGTTTTCATCTCTTTGGTTAATCTTACCGATTCGTCCAGATTAACGCTATTAGGTAAGGTTGCTCTCACATAGATTGCTCCTTCATTTAGCTTCGGTAAAAACTCGGATCCATAGTTACTAAAATGAAATCCGCAAGCACCTAAAATCACTAAAAATCCAATGATAAATTCTTTTTTGAATTTCTCACTAAAACTATAAAGTTTAAACAAATTGACTCTGAAAAATCTAGAAATGATATTTTCTTTTTCTTCGATATTTTTGTTCAATAATAATTTACACATAGCCGGCACGTAAGTCAAACTCAATATTAAAGAGCCTAACAATGCATATCCTAAAGTAAACGCCAATGGTGAAAACATCTTGCCTTCCACTTTTTGGAACGAGAAAATCGGCAGTAATGCAACAATCAAAATTAATAAGGCAAAGAAAATATAACTCGCCACACTTCCTGCACTTCTCTTAATGATGCCCAGCTTAGACATTTTATTAAAACGCGCCATGCCGACTTTGTGTGCTTTCTTTTCTAAGGCGACAAAAACCTGCTCAACGATGACCAAAGTTCCTTCTAAAAGTAACCCGAAATCTAGCGCGCCCATTGAAATCAAATTGGCTGGTAAGCCTTGGATTTTCAACATGATTATCGCGAATAAAAACGCCAAAGGAATCACAGATGCGACAATAAATGTCGTTCTCCAATTGTATAGAAATATAAAAACTATAATGGAAACCAAGATAATCCCTTCGACCAAGTTTTTAGAAACTGTGTTAACCGTCGTGTTGACCAATTCTGTACGATCAATCACTGGTTCTATCTTGACATCGGCTGGTAATTCTCCATCGTTAAGTTCTGCTATTCTGGTTTTAATTCTAGCAATAACATCACTTGGATTTTCGCCACGAAGCATAATCACAATACCTTCTACAACGTCATCTTCTTTGTTATAACCGACTTGTCCGAGTCTTGGTTTAGCAGAAATTTTAACCTCGGCAACGTGCTTTACCAAAATTGGCGTGGATCCTTTAACTTCAATCTGAATATTCTCGATATCTGCTTTACTTTCTAACAATCCAACGCCTCGCACTACATAAGCCTGATCGCCTTTGGACACGACATCGCCACCAACATTAATATTACTTCTGGAAACCGCCTCGTAAACATCCAATGGTGAAAGGTCATAATTATGAAGTTCGGTTGGGTTAATTTTAATCTCATAGGTTTTTTCTTCACCACCAAAACTAACAATATCTGCCACGCCAGGTACAGCCAACAACTCTCTCTCTATTACCCAATCCTGGATCGTGGTAACATCTTTTATAGGCATTTTACTTTTGATGATATATCTAAAAATCTCACCAGTCGCACCCGAAGGTGGTTCTATTTCGAAATCTGCACCTGTGGGAAGATCAACATTCCCCATCCTATTGGACGCATATTGCTGTGCATAAAAATCATCCACATGATCGTCAAAAATAACGGTAACTACAGACAATCCAAATAATGAAATAGATCTCACCGACGTCTTGTTGGGGATTGTATTCATTTCTTTGGAAATAGGAAGCGTAACAAATTTCTCTATTTCTTCTGCGCTACGTCCTGGCCATTGCGTGATGATTCTGGCTCTGGTATTGGTAACATCGGGAAAAGCCTCTATCGGCGTATGTATGTAGGAATATATCCCACCTAATAGTAATAATATCGTCCCAAAAATAACTATTAAAGAATTTTTGAGTGAAAACGATACAATGTTTTGTACAAACTTGTGCATGTTAACTTCTTTAAATTTAGTTAGACTGAGCTTTTAATGCGTCGTAGATTAACAAAGCATTGTTTGTGATAATACTTTCGCCAGGTTTTAGGTTACCTTCAACATAAGTATAATTAGAATTAGCAGAAATCTCCGTCACCAATCTTATCTCCATATCGCAATCTGCCTTATAAACAACCACATAATTCTGATTATTGTCAAATATCAAGGCTTTCACAGGAATTGCCAAAGCGCTTTTCTCACTGGTCTGAACCGGAAACATAATATCTGCTGACATGCCGGGTTTCAGTTTTTTGTCTTTATTGTCTAAGACAATTTTAGCTTTTAGAACTCTCTCGTTTTCATCAAAAACCTGCGAAATAGAATTAACTTTCCCAAAGAAATTTTCGCCAGGATATGCCAAAGTACTAACGACAGCCGTCTGATTAGCATAAACGTGACGCATATTAGTCGCATATACATTAGCCATTACCCAGACATTATCCAGATTAGAAATTACAAAAAGGTTATCGCCACCCGCGCTAACACTCATCCCTTGAGAGATATTTTTCTCAATGACATAACCGCTAGCCGGCGCTTTTACCTGAAGTTTATTTTTATGTGCAGAATATAACTGCATATTCTTTCCTGTTTTGGCAATGTTAGATTCTATGATAGCTACTTCTGACTGCACCTCAATCAAATCTTTTTGCGAGACAATCTCATCTTTATACATAGATCTAACAGCTTCTAGCTTTCTCTTTGCGACGACCAACTGCGCTCTTAGAGATTGTGTATCGTCCTGCATCTCGTTAAGAGACGTACTTTGTATCTCTACCAAAAGCTGACCTTTTTTAACATAATCTCCTAGAGAAAAATAAGTATTAGTCACCAATCCATCAACCATGCTGGCGTATTTTACGGTATTATCCGAGTTGGTTTCTATCTCGCCAGTTAAAGTGATACTTTCTTCAATCGGCATTAACTCAACTTTGGAGGTTTGTAATTCTTTTTTTAGTTTTTGATCAATACAGAATTTAGTATTACCATCAACATCTGCTTTTGTATCAGACTTACATCCCACTAATAAAACAGCTAGAAACCCTATGGTTGCTAAACTTTTTATATAACATTTGCTTTTATAAATCTTCTCCAATTGCATATTGTAAATTTTCTAAATATTGATTCAATTCTTTTTTGGTCTCTAAGAAATTAATTTTGTTGTTGATATAAGCATCCACAAAATCGAGGTACTCCAACATATTGAGATTTCTTTCTCGGAAGTTTTTCTCATAATTAACAAGAAGTCCATCTAGACTACTTTCAAAATCTGTGTCGAGATTCTGATACATTTTCTGAGAATGCTTGTAGTTTTTATAAGCGGTAACGATTTCGTTTTCGGATTTTAGAAGATTTCTTTTGGTCTCGATTTGTTTTTTCTCGATTTCTAATTTAGCATCTTGGATATTCCCTTTATTTCTGTCAAAAATCGGTAAATCGAACGCCACGCCTACACCAATAAAATCTCGCATAATATTACCGCCTCTATCATAATTCATGGAGAATGCAAGGTCTGGCGTTTTCATTGCGTTCTGAAGTTCTAGATTCTTTTTGGCAGAAGATTCAGCATTTCTAGATAACAAAATGTCTGGTCTATTTTGCTGTGCTTTGTTCATCCAGATTGGTAAATCCTGCTCTAGCAAATCTTTTTCTGGACGAGTCAACGGATCAGAAATTACAAGAAATTCTGAAGAAGGAATCATCAAGAATGCTTTAAGATTCTCCTGAAGATCTTCTATATCTTGGTCAACATCAACAATTTTCTTTGTAAAATCAACTTCCTGAGCTTTCAGTCGCATATATTCTGCTTTACTGATATTGGATTGTTGGTATTGATTTTTAAAAGCTTTGGTTAATTTCTGAATAGAAATAATCTGTTGCTGATACATTTTTTTCAGTTCTTGCTGAAATAAAAGCTCTGTCAAATCATTTCTCAATTCTTTCTTTAACTCTCGTAAGCTTTCTTGGAGTTCATACTTTTTAGCATCTACTTCAATTTTTTGAAGTTCAATATTTTTGCGTCTTTTACCAGCCGTTTGTATGACTTGATCTATCTGTGCTGCAATCTGCGAAGTTTGTCCCCAATTCCTGAAAAGTGGCGGCATTTCTTCTGCGCTAGAGTTTTTCCAAAGATTAACTTCACTGATGCTTAATGTTGGATTAGGCCATAGTTTAGCTTGTACAACTTGGGCCTCCGCTTGTGAAATTTCGATTTTTTGAGCTATTAAATCTAGGTTTTTTGCTATAAAAACCGTTTCTGCTTCTTCGCGACTAATCTTAATCGTGTCCATTGTCTGAGCAGAAAATTGCGTAAAAGCTAAAATCCCGAAAAGTGTAATATAGTATGATTTCAAGGTCTTATTATTTTAAGACCACAAAATTATTCGTTACATATTATAGCCAATTCCTAATAGGATTAAAATACAATTAAAGTAACCTTAAAATTAGATTAGAGAAATGATTTGAGGATTTGAGAATGTGAAGATGTGGTGATGTGAAGATTTGATGATTTTACACTTCAACGTTTTTGTTATTTAAAACTAAGTTTAACCTCAGTTCCTACGCCGACATCAGAAGTAATCTGCAAATGTATTGAATAATAGTCCAAAATATTCTTAGCTAATGATAATCCAATACCACTTCCCTTGATATTATCAACGTTTTTGCCACGATAGAATGTTGTTGTTATTTTGTCTAATTCTTCTTTGCTAATGCCAATTCCGTTGTCTTTAATGATAATTTCTAGAAAGGATTTTTCATCTGATAATATCAGTTCTATTGGTTTTTGTGCAGAATATTTTATGGCATTTTCTACCAAATTATAAATCGCCAAATGCAGTAATGTTTCGTTACCATTAAACTCTAAAAGTAAAGGATCTTGTACTTCCAAAGAAACTTTAATCATGGTTTTATTTTGCAAAGCTTTAGGCTGTAGATCTTCGTAGATATTCCAGATGACTTCATCCAACCTGAATTTAGAAAACGTATGCTCTTTATCACGTAACCCAGACATCATCAAGAGATTATTAAGAATAGATTCTATGTAAAAAACATCTTTTAGGCTTTGTTTAACAACTTGGTGATATTCTTCTGGCGATCTATCTTTTTGTGCAAAAACTTCAAGATTCCCTGATATGGAAGCCAACGGCGTTTTGAACTCATGAGAAACATAGTTAATGAAATTCTGTTGCACCAAAATATTCTCAGAAATACGTCCTAATAATTTGTTATAGGACTTAATTAGTTCGTCTATTTCATCATTGGTATTAGAAGAAGTTATTGCTCTAGAAATGGTATTATAATCAGCGCTATTAATTTGCTCTACAACGTTGGACAGCGGCTGATAAACAATTTTTGAAAGGTATCGGCTTAAGAAAAAAATAGTAATCAATCCTAAAATCAAAACCAAAAGAACAATGACTAATAATCTTAAAATCTGACTTTGGAATTCTTGTGCAGAAGCCTTTACAACGACAACAAAGTCTCCTTGATTATCCGGATAATAAATGCCGTAATAAAAATAATCTTCAGCCATAAACTGGACACTTTTATTTTTTCTTGCAAAATCCAAATAACCATGCGTAATCGCCTTGTCATTAACCAATTTCCCAAAAGCAACCGAGTCACTTTTGTTATATACAGCCACCATCTGGCTTTCTATCAGGCTTCGATATTGTTTTTTAACTTCAGTGTGTTTGTATTGCGGAAGCTCATCTTTTTCCAGATAATAGATCGCAGCAATGAGAGAAACGTTTTTAAGTTCTTTAAAGTAAGAATTTTTGGTACTATCATAATAGGCTAAAAAGACAATCAAAAACGTAATGATCGCCACAATCCCAAAAGACAAACTCGATATTAACGTAAATCGGTTTCTAAGCGTCATATTAATCTTTAATCATATAGCCAACACCCTTTACAGTGTGGATAATTTTATATTCGGATTCGTCCAACTTATTCCTAACATAGGACATATAAACATCCAAAACATTGGTATTGGAGTCAAAATCTATCCCCCAGACATTCTGCATAATCTGCGTTCTAGTCACGACTTTATTCTTATTAATCAGTAAAAAATGAAGCAACTTATACTCTTTTGGCGATAGATTAAGCTCTATATTATTTTGAAAAGCTTTGTACTGTTCAGTATCTACACTCACATTATGAATCGTCAGAAGTTGCCTTTCTTCTTCTTTAAAAAATTGTCGCGTTCTTCTTGTCAGCGCATTAATCCTCGACAATAATTCTTCAAAATGAAAAGGCTTAGACAAATAATCATCCGCGCCAATATCCAAAATTTTCACTTTATCTTCTGGAGAGTTAAGCGCGCTTAAAACTAAAATCGGAGTGAAATTTTTCTTAAATCTAATCAATTGCGTCAGTTGGATACCATCAATCCCTGGCAACATAATATCCATCAATATAATATCAAATTGATAATGTTGAATAATTTCTCGAGCTTCTTCTCCCGTCTGTGCCAACTTTATGGTATGTCCATTCTCAAACAAACCTTTTACCAAAAAGTTACTGATTCTTTCGTCGTCTTCGATTAATAATATATTCACGCTAGAGTTTAATCTTTAAAGATATATTTTTATTTGAAATAAAGTTGCATTATTCATCTTTAAAAATCGAATTAAATAAAAATGAATAATGCAAAAATAAAGCATTACGCGGAGTTTCTACTCGCGTTGATATTCCCGAATAATGATCGGATTACCAACTTCTCGTAGATTTCTTTGTTCTCCGGATTTTGTTGAATTTTAATCAAAGCATATTGCTGAATGCTCAACAACGGCAAGACAATCTTTTCTCTGATTTTCACCGATTTTCTGTTAAGCGGTTCTTCTTGCATCAAAATTTTGAAACCCGTTAATTCTAACATCATGTCTTTTGACAATTCATATTCATCGAAAAGAACATTCCAAAACGCACCGAATTTCGGATTTTGTTTCATATAAAAAGTCAACGGAAAGTAAGTCTTATTCATCGACATCATAGAGTTAAGCACCAATGTCTTAAAGAAATCTGAGTTTCTGTACAAATGTTTAACTTCATCAAAACGTCCTGCATCCTTCAATTGTTGCAACGCAAAGCCAAAGCCAAAAAAGCCAGGAACATTCTGCTTTAGCTGCGACCAAGATCCCACAAACGGAATAGCTCTAAGATCTTCAAACTTAAGCGCGCCATCTGCGCCACGCTTGCTTGGGCGACTTCCGATATTGGTTTTTCCGTAATATTCTAAAGTGCTCATCTCTTGCAGATAAGGTACAAACATTGGATGCGCCTTAAGATCCGAATATTTTTGATAACTTATTTCTGCCAATTCTGACATCAAGTTTCGCTCATTATCGCTCAATTCTTTTTTAGAATTAGGGAAAACATCGTTCTCAAGTCCAGCCGTTAGAAGCTGTTCAAAGTTATATTTAGCCTGATCTTTATTACCAAAAACGCTCGTAATCGTCTGTCCTTGGATGGTAAGTTCTATCTGATTATTAGCAATAGTCTTGCCTTGCGAGGCATAGAAATCATGGGTTTTCCCACCGCCTCTTGCTGGTGGACCACCACGACCATCAAAGAAAATCACCTTAATTCCATTGTCTTCTGATACTTTAGTCAGTTGTTCTTTTGTGGTGTAAATTTCCCAATTCGCTTTGAGATAACCACCGTCTTTAGTTCCGTCAGAAAAACCAAGCATGATATATTGCTGTTGATTTCTTAATGCCAAATGTTTCTGATAAATAGGCAATTGATACAAGTCACGCATCACCGTTTCTGCATGATCCAGACCTTCCATCGTCTCGAACAAAGGGACAATATCTAAGTGAATATCTTCATCTTGGTAACCGCAAACTTTCATTAAGGCATAGACATTCATCACATCTTTTACCTCATCAGAATTAGAAATAATATATCGATGTAATCCTCGCTCACCGTTGGTTTCTTGTATCTTTTTGATATTATAAACCGTCTGCAAAGTATCTCTTACGATATCATTTTCAAAATCTTCTGGCAATACTATTTTACCAGAATTAATGAGTAACTCAAATTTCTGTTGATGTGAAAGATTTTCAACCGCTTCTGTAGATATTTTTGAAACTAAAGCATCAATAACTTGTTGATGAATTCTGCTATCTTGACGAATATCTAAAGTCGCAAAATGTGTCCCAAAAATCTTAACTCGATCTCTGTAATCGTCTAATAAATCTCGGAATAATCCCTGATGTTGTTCTACAAGTATTTTTTCTGCTTCATCTATTTTGTTTAAAATAAATTGATCCGAAATCGTATAATCTTTTTGGAAAATAGCGTTATAAAGCTCATGACTTAAGTCTTCTAAAATACTAGAAACACCTCTGAAACTCAATCTTCTTCTCAGATTCTTAAGATGTCCGTAATAACATTTAAGAATAGAAGAACGCAGTTCTTTAGCCACTTGCATAGTGACATCTGCCGTTACAAATGGATTACCATCACGGTCACCGCCTGGCCAAAACCCTAATTGAATTACATCTGGATGCGGATGAAAATGATCTGTACCAAAAACCTCCTTAATCTTTCTAAATAACTCACCAATGCTCTGATAATAAACATATCGAAGGTAATAAATAATGCTCATCGCCTCATCCAAAGGCGTTGGACGTTCTTTATTAACAAAAGGTGTCTTGCCCAATTGCTGAAGCAAAATGTCTATTTGTGTAACAGAATCACTCTGAATAGCATCTCTTAAATCATGAATAATACGCTGAACAGAATTGGGATAAAACTGCG
Source organism: Chryseobacterium electrogenes (assembly GCF_053553015.1). Classification (NCBI taxonomy): domain Bacteria; kingdom Pseudomonadati; phylum Bacteroidota; class Flavobacteriia; order Flavobacteriales; family Weeksellaceae; genus Chryseobacterium; species Chryseobacterium electrogenes. Next base: position 1,523,443 of record NZ_JBNPPB010000002.1, read on the forward strand.
TTGGATGCGCTGTGAAAACTACTTTTACTGCAAAATCCTTAAGTTTTTTTCTAACATCTGATAATTGCTGCGCATGTGTGGCTCTTTCGTACAGATTAGTAATTGTGCCTGCATCTGCTTCAGAATGTAACTTATGAAAAGCAGCATCCTCAATACTATCAAATAATACTACTTGGCGTTCTATATATTGAACAATCTTGAACAACAACTCAGTTTTTTGTTCCTCAGTCGTTAGGTCAGTATGTTTTTCAAAAAAAGAATTGATAATTTCTTCTGGTGATTTCCCTTTATCGTAACCTTCTTTGCTTCCTTCATATAAAAAGGGCAGCAACATCCCGATATTAGTCATCTTGTCATAAGGCAAACTCATGAACAACGAATTATAGATCTGAAACTTATTCTCAACAATTTGACGAAAAGTTTCTATTTTTTTATCATTTAGCATATAACAAATGTAAAGAATATCTTTTTTTCAAAGGGATTAAATTCTTTAATTTTATCATAATTTTGTAAACTAAATTATTTTTAATTTGTAATAATCATCTATGGAAATATTAATCCTACTTATGAATTTTATAGTGCTATTTGGGTTATTTCTTTTTACGAGTTTAACTTATAGAGACCTACCAAAACGAATACCGATTCACTTCAACCTATTCGGCGAGGTGGATAGACAGGCCCGCAAACGCTATTATTGGCTATTGCCTGTGATAGGCTTGTTAATTTTTATACTGATGACCTACGAGGACAATAATCTGCAGCATTTAACCTTAAGAGATTTTAAAATCACATCCCATTGGCAAGAAGGATTAATTAGCAGCTTTCCTTATGTTATCAATATATTAATTTTAATGCTATTGATAGACATCCAAAGCAGCATTTATAAAGTAGCTACCAAAAAAGCAGAGCGCCTTAATAAATCCTTTTGGTTATGGGTGATTCTTCTTATTGTCGCGGCTATTGTGGCATCTACTCTTGTAAAAACTTAAAGACTTTACCTAAGTTATCAATAACATCAGATGCTAATAAGCTTTCTTTAGACTGTTCTTCTAATGCAAAATCTGCAGATTTACCATGCAACCAAACTCCAAAAATAGCGGCTTCTTCTGGCGTATAACGTTGTGCTAATAATGCCGTTATTATACCTGTCAATACATCGCCACTGCCACCTTTTGCAAGACCAGAATTACCTGTATTGTTATAATAGACTTCTCCTTGTGGAGTTATAATTTGCGTATGATGTTCTTTGAGAACGATATAAATTTTATACTTTAAAGCTTTATTTATAGCTTGTTCTAAACGGTCAAATGAGTTTTGAGATTTACCAAAAAGTCTATCAAATTCTTTGGGATGTGGCGTCAAGATACTATTATTAGGTACCCAGGAAATTAAATTTTTTCTTTCTGCTAATATATTAATAGCATCAGCATCTAAAACGATAGGCTGATTGATTAGCTTTAAAAAACCCTCCAAAGCGGCAGATGCTAATTCATCACGACCCAACCCTGGACCAATACCATAAGTTCCTTTTTCTACATAATCAATAAAATTAACACTCTTATCTCCAGATAATATAAACATAGCTTCTGGAAGTAATGTTAATAAAGATTGACTAACAATTTCTGGAGCCATTGCTAAGGTATATCCTGCACCAGATCGTAAAGCGGCTTTACTAGCTAATAAAATAGCACCTGTTTTGCCGTAACTTCCACCAACTAAAATAGCCTTCCCATAATGCCCCTTATGTGAGAAATTTTTTCTTGCTTTATATATTGACTTAATCAGATCCAAACTTATAATACTTTGATGAGAATCTACATTAGAAATATATTCTTGGCTCAAATCGGTATTAAACACATGAATTTTACCACAAAAAATTCCTGTTTCTGCATGAAGAAAGCTTTTTTTATAAAATTGAAAACTTAAAGTATCATCAGCATGAAATATATTAGTATCTTCTGAAATTACATCAGGAAGAATGCCAGAAGGAATATCAATGCTAATTCTTCTATTATTAAGTTCATTAACAGCATTAACAATACTTGCCCAGACACCGCTAAGTTTTTTATTAATACCGATTCTCAAAATAGCATCTATAATAATATCATGCTCAGTTATATCACTTACATTAAACTCTTGATAATCATTAACAGCCACATTATGAGGCAACCTTTGAAAATTAACTTCAGCATCATTTGACAACTTTCTATCTTTATTAATGTATACTCTCACTTTACGATGTACATTAGATAAAAGTCTTGCTATTACCAATCCCTCACCACCATTATTACCATTACCGCAAAAAATAACAAAACTTTGACTGGAGTTTGTATTTAACAAAATCCAATCTGAATAAGCTTGAGCAGATTTTTCCATTAAGTTAATAGAAAAAATAGGTTGATTTTTTATAGTATACTGATCACACTCCTTTAATTGTGTGATATTTAGTATTTTCATTTTGTGCTATTTAAGTATTCGAAATTATAAAAAAAATATTAATACTCCACTGTATATTTACAATCTTATCTTTTTAATAATAAACTTTTAAAAAATCATTAACAAATCAATAGATAATTTTACTATTTTTGCCTCATAAATAAATAAAACACTATGGGATTTTTTAAAGAATTTAAAGAGTTTGCCGTTAAAGGAAACGTTATAGATCTTGCAGTCGGTGTAGTTATCGGTGGTGCTTTTGGTAAAATTGTTACCTCTTTGGTAGAAGATATTATCACTCCAGCAATCTTAACACCAGCTTTAAAAGCAGCTAACCTTCAGAACTTATCAGAATTAGTTGTACCTGGGACAGCCATAAAATATGGTAACTTCCTATCTGCTGCTATATCTTTTACAGTTGTTGCTTTTGCATTGTTTATCATGATAAAAGGGATTAACAAATTGAAAAAAGCAGAACCAGTTGTAGAAGAAGCGCCTGCTGGACCAACTCAAGAAGAGTTATTAGCTCAAATTAGAGATCTATTAAAGGAGAAAAATTAATTTCTTTTTAATTAAAATATAAAAAACCATCGAATAACTTCGATGGTTTTTTTGTTGAATTGATATCTGTTATTTCTTCAAACATTTTTCTAAGAATTGATCTTGCTCCCAAAGAAGGTGTAAGATATTTTCTTTAGCAAAATAGCTATGAGATTCTTTTGGTAATAATACCATTCTCACGGGCGCACCAAGATTTTTCAAAGCTTGGAAATAACGTTCTGTTTGCAACGTAAAAGTCCCTGGATTATTATCCGCTTCTCCATGTACCAAAAGCATTGGCGTTTTCATTTTATTAGCATTCATGAAAGGAGACATTTCATTATAAATATTAGGAACATCCCAATAATTACGCTGCTCACTTTGGAAACCAAATGGCGTTAACGTTCTGTTATAAGCGCCACTTCTAGCGATACCACAAGCAAATAAATCCGAATGTGTTAATAAATTAGCCGTCATAAAAGCACCATAAGAATGTCCACCAACAGCCACTTTCTTGCGATCAATATAACCCAATTTATCCACCGCATCTATTGCTGCTTTACCATCTGCAACCAATTGCTCGATAAAAGTATCATTAGGCTCAGTCTTACCTTCGCCAATAATTGGGAACGATGCATCATCTAATACAGCATAACCTTTAGCCGTCCAATAGACAAAAGATCCATAATACGGAAAAGTGAATTCGTTAGGATTTTTATCATTTTGTCCCGCTGTATTTTTGTCTTTATATTCTGCTGGATAAGCCCAAATTAACAATGGCAGCTTATCTTTTTTATTGTAACCAGCTGGCAAATAAAGTGTACCAGAAAGATCTACGCCGTCATTTCTTTTATAATGAATCACTTCTTTAGAAACATCTTTAATACTCACAAAAGGATTAACAAATTGCGTTACTGGCGATAATTTCCCTGATTTAAAATTTTTAACGTAATAATTAGGATACTCATTTTTGGATTGCTCACGGACTAAAACTTCGTTCTTTTTAACATCCAAAATATCAATCAACTCTTCTTTTTTTCCTTTAACATTGGAAGTATAAAGTCTTGATGTTTTAAGTGTTTTCCAATCGAAAGCATCAATAAAAGGGAATTGTCCTTCTTTGGTATAACCATCGCCAAGAAGATAAGATTTTCCGTTTTCTATATCAATAACATTTCTACCGAATTCATTTTTTTTAGTTTGAAAACTACCCGGATTACTGTAGATATCTTGAGAATTTCTCTCAGAGATCAATTTTGTTTCGCCCGTAGAAGGATTAAGAAACTGTGTTCTAAGACTTCTTGTATCGTACCAAGAATCTGCTACCGTAGCGTGCGTATCGTCCGCCCACTCTATGCCAGCGTAGCGATCTTTAACTTTAACTAAGGATTTTGGAGCATTGCTGAAAGGCGCTTCCCAAGTAAAAACTTCATCTCTATAGTCTACTTTATTAGCAGGATCTCCACCATCTAATGCTTGAACGAAATACAAAGTAGCTGGCTTATCTGCTCTCCAAGTCATATTTCTTTTTCCTTGGCGCACCGCAGAAAAACCTTTCGGCATAATTTCGGTTAGAGGGATTTCGTTTACTGTTTTAATTTCCTTTCCAGATTCGTCATAGACAGTGCTCGTCATCGGAAATCTCGATAATGGTACGATGTAAGAAAATGGTCTTTTTATGGTGGTAATATTGATATACTTTCCGTCTGGAGAAAAGCCTTGCCCAGCATACATATCAGCTTTTTTAAATAAAGTAGATCCGCCGTTAACATCAATTTTATATAATTCTGAAGTGACTAAGGTTTCAAAATTTTTCTCATCTTGTGGATTTTTTAACAAATCTTGATACGTTCTGTTTTGAGACACTTTACCATCTCCTGTAGAAACTGTTGGTCCTGTCGGAAGATTTTTTTTATCGTCTAACAGCGCAGGTCGATTAGTAACCAATTGATTAACCAACAATGCTTTAGAATCTCTAAACCAAGAATAAGGCGATCCCATATTGGCGTTAAGATTATCAGCAGAAAGTTTTTTAGCTGTTGCCGTAGCGAGGTCTACAATCCACAACTCCACACCTTTTGCTGTTGTGTTAGTGAATGCTAAAGATTTCTCATCTGGAGAAAAGTTGAAGTAAGACAATTTAGCATTCTGAGGAAGACCTTTGACCTGAACTTCGGATTTATCTTTAAACTTTTTAATTTTAAGATTATCAGAATAAGTAATTGTGCTAGAAATATTGGTAACAGGATTAAGGCGTAAACCTCCTAATTTTATTTCATCCTGATTAAGATCATCTAGAGTTTTATAAGTTGGTCTATATGATAAAACAACCCATTCTCTCTTGCTATCCATCATAATAGATGGAGGACGCTCATAATCTGCCAATTGTAATATTTCGGCAGAAGGTTTTTGGTAAGTGACATTTTCTTGAGCAAAAGCAAAAGATCCCGCAACTAGCATCAAAATACTAAATCTATTCTTCATAAAACTTTATTTCTTCGAAATTAAGAATTATTAATGACCTATAAAAACGAAAAGCGCCCAATAGTGGACGCTTTCTAATATTTTAAATATTGGTTTTTACACCAAAGGCTCTTGCTGACTCAGACAATGGAAACTACCAAGTCCCCAAATAATATCCGTAGAATCAATACCAACAACTCGTCTTGTTGGGAAACAGTCTTGGATAATATCTAAAGCTTTTTGATCTTTATCACAATTATAAGTTGGTACAATCACCGACTCATTGGCGATATAAAAATTAGCATAAGACGCTGGCAAACGCTCTCCATCACAATATACAGGATCTGGCATTGGCAACTCAATCACATTAAGCGGGCGACCATCTAACAGTTTCATTTCTTTCAATTGTCGAAGGTTAACTTGTAACAATTCATAATTATCATCTTCTACGTTATCCTCAACTACCGTTAAGACTGTATCTTCATTAACAAATCTAACCGTATCATCTATATGACCATCTGTATCATCACCAACAATCCCATCTTCTACCCAAAGCACTTGCTGTTGCCCGTAATATTTTTTAATATAATCTTCGATTTCTTCTTGCGACAGATGTGGATTTCGGTTTTCATTAAGAAGACATGATTTGGAAGTTAAAATCGTCCCAGCACCATTAAATTCTACCGAACCGCCTTCCATAATAATACCAGGATAAAGCACCGGAACACCTTTTTCTTCTGCTATTTTGGTTGGAATAACATCATCATTTTCGAAAGGAGGATATTTTCCGCCCCAAGCGTTAAAGCCCCAATCTACAATAATCTTCTTGGGTTCTTCGCCATTTTTATTCACTAAGAAAGCAGGTCCATGATCACGACACCAAGCATCATTGGTTTCGTTAAAATAAAACTCAACTTTAGAAATATCAGCTCCTGCTTTAGAAATATGTTCCATCGCGAAAGCTTGCATTTCTTGATCCTTGACATTGATGCATACAAATTCGCCTTTAGTTAATTCTGCAATAAACTTCGCGTAAGCAGGATAAATCAAATGAATTCTATCTGGCCAAGACGCTTCTTTGTGCGGCCAAGACAGCCAAGTTGCTTCGTGCTCTTCCCATTCTGCTGGGAAGGTATAATCTGAAATATTGATATTTTGAGTAATATTATTGTTGTTCATTTTAATTTTTAATATTTAGATTCCTTTTTAAAAAATTTAAAATTTCTTCAATCGAAAATTTAGTCATCTTAGCAGATATACTAATTGGAGTTCCTACTAATCTATAATTTACATTCTTAAAAAATCCTTTCTTTATATATTTTTCGGGGTTATTAACGTATATTAGAATATATTCATTAGACAAAAATTCATGTTTGGTTATTAACTGAATTTCATCTTTTGGTAAAATCACCTTCTTATCTCGTAAAAAACCAACTTGAATCTCTATCGTAGTAGATGTAACTACTATAAGCTTTCGTTTTATCGTAATTAATTTCCAGAAAGATGCAATGAGAATTAATCCAAAAAAAGCGATACAGATAATTCCTATTACTGTTTCATAACTCATTTTTATCCAATGAAATATGCCACTATAAAACAATAAAATTCCACCAGAAATTACAAAAACTAAACTTCCTAAAAAATAAAAAAATATTTTCCTTTTGCTTTCGTATATGATTGTCGTTTTCTCATCTATTAATTTCTTTGAACCAAAATCATTTTTTAGTAAAAAATAAACAATCCCGCCGCCGCCAAAAAAAATCAGATTAAATAATCCTATAATAAACTTTTCTTCAGAATCATTTTTAAATAATAAATAAATGGATGCAACAGAAAAAAATAAAAAAATGATATAGATAAATATATCTTTTTTATTTGTTCTAATCTTCATCAATAAAACGTTTGGTAATCGGCGAATAAGTTTCGATTCTTCTATCACGAAGGAAAGGCCAATGCTTTCTCATAAAATCAGTTTCTGCCAAATCCACTTCTGTTACCACTACTTCTTCTTGATCGTGAGATGCGAGGTACAATAATTTACCTTGTGCGTTGGTTACAAAACTTCCGCCCCAGAATTTCATAGCACCATCTTGCTCAAAACCTACTCTATTAACAGATACAACAGGCAATCCGTTAGCAACAGAATGAGAACGTTGTATCGTCTGCCAAGCATTGTATTGATCTTGGTTAGTTTCTTCATCTTGATCCGTTGCCCAACCAATTGCTGTTGGATAAAAAAGAATATCTGCGCCCATTAATGCTGTAATTCTTGATGCTTCTGGATACCACTGATCCCAACAAATTAGCACACCAACTTTCCCGAATTTTGTATTGAATATCTTATAACCAAGATCTCCTGGTGTAAAGTAGAATTTCTCATAGAAAGCAGGATCATCAGGAATATGCATTTTGCGATATTTCCCTAGATAAGTGCCATCTGCATCTATTATAGCTGTAGTATTATGGTATAAACCTGCGGTTCTTTTCTCGAATAATGACGCAATAATCACAACACCTAATTCTTTAGCAATTGGCGACAATGCATCTGTAGAAGGTCCTGGGATAGTTTCTGCCAAATCAAAATTATCATAATCTTCTACATCACAAAAATACAAAGACGTAAATAACTCTTGTAAACATACAATCTGAGCGCCTTTGGCTGCCGCTTCTCTTATCTTAACGATGGCTTTGTCTAGGTTTTCTTGTTTGTCCTTAACACAAGACATCTGTACTGTACCAATTTTTACTTTTGACATTGTTTTGTTTTAAATGATCTACAAAATTACAAAAATCGATTGACAAAACAGAATCTAAAACTAGCCCCGATTGTAGTGAAAATCCTACTGGCTGAGAGGCTATGCCGAAGCCAGTAGATTGCAACGAAAAGCGGGAAAAAGCTCCTACAAAACCCGTTGAATTCTGTTAACTGAAAAATTTGTAAATTAGCTCAATTTTAAATTTTAGAAATGAAAAGAAACATTCTTTTATCGGCTATTATTCTACCTGCTGTTATGGCATTTGCCCAACAGAACGGCGGAATGTGGATCCCTACAGAACTTAATGAAAAGGAAATGAAAGACTTAGGAATGAAAATCTCTGCAAAAGATATTTTCAATCCTGCGAAACCAAGTATTAAAGATGCCGTGGTACAGTTTGATGGTGGTTGTACTGCCGAGATTATTTCTGGACAAGGTCTATTACTGACTAATCACCATTGTGGTTATGACAATATACAATCGCACTCTACAGTAGAAAATGACTTGCTGACCAATGGTTTTTGGGCAAAAAATACACAAGGCGAATTGCCTAATCCTGGTGTTACTGTAGATTTCATCGTTGATATCAAAGAAGTTACTTCTGAAGTTTTGGCAAGTACCAATGGTCTTTCTGGTAAAGATCTTGATGCTAAGATTAAACAAAATACAGATGCCTATATCAGCGCTCAGAAAACAGAAAATTATCAGAAAATTACTGTTAAATCTATGTATTATGGTAATAAATATTACGCTTATATCATAGAAACTTTCAAAGATATTAGATTGGTTGGCGCACCACCACAAAGCATAGGGAAATTCGGTAGTGATACTGACAACTGGGTGTGGCCAAGACATACGGGAGATTTCTCTATGTTTCGTATCTATGCTGACAAAAACAACAAACCTGCAGAATATTCTAAAGATAATATCCCGTATACGCCAAAGCATTTCTTACCGATTTCTATTAAAGATAAGCAAGAAAATGACTTTACGTTTGTATTCGGATTTCCTGGTAGAACGACAGAATATCTACCGGCAGTTGCTGTAGAAAAAATCATGAATGAGACAGATCCAGCGATGGTTTCTGTGCGTGATGTGACTCTTAAAGTTCTGGACGAAAAAATGAGAACAGACGATGCAACAAGAATTAAGTACGCTTCTAAATATGCAAGAATTGCTAACGCTTGGAAAAAATGGATCGGCGAAGTGGAAGGTCTTAAAAAATCTAATGCTGTTGGCAAAAAACAACAATATGAACAAAGTCTGATTGCTAAAAATCCAGCGATTAAATCGACGATTGATGGCTTAAATAAAGCGTATAACGACCAAGCTCCTTATGCACTTAACCGTTCTTATTACAGCGAGTTGCCAAGAAATGCAGAAACTTTGGCTTTAGGTAGTTTGTTTTCTAGCTATGTTGAAGCCGTAGAAAATGGAACGGCTAACCAAAAATCCCTTGAAAATCTTAAATCCAGACTTACAGAAATATATAAAGATTACGAAGGTGATCTTGATGCTAAAGTAACCGCTAAAGTTCTAGCACTGTATGCTAATAAAACGCAAGCTCAATTCTTACCAGCAGGTTTTGATAAGTTTAAAGATGCTAACATGAATCTTAACACCATTGAAAATTGGTCTAAAAATTCTGTGATCACAGGACGCGGAACCATTAACGGTGCAACGGTTTACACAGATATTAATAAAGTATTTGCTGATCAAAATGCTTTGGTTCAAAATCTAAAGAAAGACCCATTAATCCAGCTATGGTTAAACATCAGAAATACTTACGCAACCAATACGCAACCTAAAGTTACTGCGTTACAAGCGGATATTGATGCCTTGCAAAAGAAATTTATGGCGCAACAAATGGAAACTGATAAGGACAGAAAATTCTTCCCGGATGCCAATTCTACCCTGCGTGTAACTTACGGAAAAGTAAAAGGATCTAATCCTAGAGATGCTGTTAACTACGGTTACCAGACACATCTCGCTGGTGTTATGGAAAAATATATTCCAGGTGATTACGAATTTGACGTGCCTAAAAAATTAATCAATCTTTACAATTCTAAGGATTACGGTATCTACAAAGACAAATCTGGTGACGTACCTGTTAACTTCACAGCAACCAATCATACAACTGGTGGTAACTCAGGAAGTCCTGCTTTGGATGCTTACGGTAACTTAATTGGGCTTAACTTTGATAGACAATGGGAAGGTACAATGAGCGATATTAACTTTGACCCTAGATTCAGTAGAAATATCATGGTTGATACCAAATATATTCTCTTTGTGGTAGACAAATTTGCAGATGCTAAATGGCTTCTTAATGAAATGAAAATCATTAAGTAATCATTCTGACATATTATTAGTATAATGCCAAAGCTAGATGCTTTGGCATTTTTCATGTAGCAATATTTAGAATAAATGCAAGCAATTTCGTTTTAATTTTTATTAACTTATTTGTAATATTAAAAATATAATATTGTCATAAAAGGTATTAAATTTGCAATATATTTAAAACAAATAAAAAAAATAACCATTATCACTTATGGATAATGTTAAACAAAAAAATAAGTAATAGTAAAATTTAAGCTGAAAACATCTATTAGGCTTAAATCAACAATTACAATAAAACTGAAATAGTTATTATGTTTAATACATCAAATAAATAATAATTAAAAAAAATGTTAATTATTTGATAAAAATAATTCCAGTTCGTTTTTTTTGTTATCTTAGCAACCCTTATAAAACAATTAAAATTTTAATAAAATGAAACAAATTTTTACTATTTTAGGAGTATCTGCAGCAATGTTTGCATCTGCTCAAACCAGCTTATTTAACGGTTCTGATTTTAACAATTGGGATACTTTTTTAGGAAGTCTAGATAGCAATGGCCTTAAGTATGCTGTAAAAGCAGACGGACAAGGAGTTGGAGGATCAACTGCTTTGCTTATCAACAGTAGCAATGCAACTCAAAATGCTTATATGATGACTGTTAATTCTGGTCTTAATACAACTGGCATCAAGTCAATTTCTTTAAAAGTAAAAGGTAACTCCGGAGGTGTTTCTTTCAATATTGGAAATAAATTCTTCAATGTACCTGCTAATGTAACATCTAATGTAACTTTATCAGCTACAGGATCTAACCTTTATACAGGAAGTATCGCTGCTGCAGATTGGATTACTATCACTTTAGATTTAACTGGTGTTACATTTGGTGCTAATGGGCCATTCTCAATCAAATTACAAAAAGCATCAAGTCCTAACTTATTAGTTGACGATATCGTTGCTGATGGTGTACTTGCTGTAGGTGATGTTAACGGTGCTAAAGCTAGCTTAGTTAAAAATACTATCGTTGCTAACGAAATCATCTTTGGAGAAGCTGCTAAAGTAACTGTTACTAACATGGCTGGTCAAGTTGTTAAAACTGCTGACGTTGCTAAAGATGCTAGACTTAATGTATCTGAGCTTGCTAAAGGAACATATATCGTAACTGGTACAGTTAATGGTAAGTCTGTTTCTCAGAAAGTTATCAAAAAATAATCTTATTTTTTAGAAATACTAAAGGCTTCTCGTTTTCGGGAAGCCTTTTTTTATTTCAATCTTTAACGTAAATTTTTATTTCTATAACTAAATTAGATCGTAGTGGCAATACTCTAGCCCGGATGGAAACGACATCCTTTTCTGTGCGAATGAGGCAGCGAAGCGAAGCGGAGCCGTCCGAATGAGCGCAGTAAAGATACAGTGGACAGCGGGATTAAGCTCCAAATAACCTTACTAATAAACACCTCGCCTAAGGTTACCAACTAAAGAACCTAGATTAAAAACTAAAGTATATCTAATTCTGGAAGCATAATCTCTAAATGAAGGCTCGAATCCCAACGATGATTGGACAGGAAAATAAATCTCTAAGAAATCAGGAATCAGTCGTAACTTAACACCAGAATCCCAAATAAAATGTGGGTCACGATATTTGTTTTTATACAACCCGAAATCCGCATATACATTAAACATCTTCCATACGTGTCCATCTACATTAACCGCTCCAATCCATTGATTAACACTTTGGTTAAATCGAGATTTAAAACCTCCTTCCGCTAATACAAATTGCTGAGATAATACGCCTGTGGTAGCACTCTGCCCTAATAATCCATAAGAAAAAGCATAATTAGAAACTTTAGAAACACCATAATTAAAAAGCGAATTCTGTGTGGTATTTGACATAAAAAAACCACCATAAAATCTAAAACTCACTTTTTTGTGAGCCGCATACTCCCAGCGGTAATAAGCTTCCGTAGATATTTTTTGGAAATCTTCCATCCACTGAAAGTTAGCATTAATACTTTTTTCATGGATCAACCCATTGTCAGCATAACTGTAACCAATATTCCAAAGGTTATATTTCCCGTACTCTTTGTTTTTAATTCTTATTGCATCAAGATCCTTTTCGAAATAGCCATAGGAGAAATAAAGACTTCTACCTATTGCACTTCTAGGATCTTTACTAAGATTAACATTAGTAAAAAGGTTAATCCTACGATAAGCTAAATTATAATCGTAATGATAATAAGAAGCAGATGCCCCAACTTGCCAACTTCTAAAAAAACTATCTGCAGGCATAAAGCTATAAGAAACTCCACTAGATCCAGTCAAACTCCCTGTTTTTGTACTATAATACGGAGAAATAGAATATACAAATTTCTGATCAAAAATACCTTTGTTAATAAAATTAGCTCCTAGCAACAATCCATCATAGGCGTTAAAACTAAATCTAGGACTTACAAAAATCTCATTATACTCAGGGTTAGGAATATCTTTTATAAGCTTAAATTTTATCCTTTTCATATTAGAGAAAAGTCCTTTTGTATACAGATAATTGTCCCTAAAGTTAGTTTCTGGGAAAGAATATTCGTCGTTAACAACTATTTTATCCGCATTAGAATCTTTAATTTGATAAAAATCTACCGACTTATCTGCATGCATCCATTCGGTTTGTTTCTCGCCATTTTCTTGTTCTGTTTCTAATTTAAAAGGTAAACTAAATGCTGCTTTCTTAGAAATTTTAACCTGAAAATCGTCATCTACTTTTTTATAATTTCTGATATTGAAATTAATTCTAGACTTCTCAGACATCATCGGTTTCAAGAAATCTGTATTTTTTTGAGAAAAATTATTTAAGGCTATCAAGAAATCATCACCTAAAACTTTCTGTCCGTTATGCTCAAGAATATAGGATTTTAAAAATTGATTAAACTGATCTTTTCCTATTTTTTCTGATATAAAATTGAATAATGTACCTGTTTCAAAATGGCTAATCGCCGTCGTATTGAAATTACTTAATTTCTCATAAGGCAACAAGATTTTTTGTTCTAGATTTTGAGTCAAAATATATTGATAAGCCAGACCGTAACGTTCTTTCAGCTTGATATCAGACGCATGAAAGATCTTTAATGGCTTCATTCCAAAGACTTTCGCATTATCTGGTAAGTTGCCTAACAATTTTTGATTAGGATAAAAACTTTGCAAATACTGCATTTCTAGATAAGTTTTAATTCCGTTTTTCAGCCAATGATCTTCTTGTTTGTTAGTTACAAAAGCATCATTAATACAAGCTTTAGACAAAATACTAAAGTAATTAAGATCCGTCTTTTCTGCCTCTGAAAAAAGTTTATAATGAAACATCCAAAACTTAACATCTTCAATACCGATAAATTTTTCTCGGTCTTTAAATTTTTCTGAAATAAAAATTTTAGATGGTAGTATGCCTATTTTTTCTTTGATAAATTTAAGCTGAAGCATCAAATAAAACTCCATATCCTGTCGTTCTTGTGCCGTAATATTATAACCTAACTGCACATTAACAGTCTGATTTTCTATTTTAATTTTAAAAAAAGGATAATCCTGTGGCGCAATAATAAACTCCGGATCGTTGACAGAAACGCCTTCAAATTCTTGATGATTAATTTTGTTAAGATTAGATTCGGCGATAAAAAACTTAGGAAGCTGCAACTTTACCAACCAATAAGTATTAGAATTGAGGTTTTGTTCTATATCCAAAAAATATTTGGGCGTCTGCGCTTCATCTTCAAAAGTATCTGTCGTGATGAAAAAATATTTTAGAGCAACTTCATAATTAGACGTACCGTAACCTGTAAAGGTTTTTAGCGGAAGCGTTAGTTGATAATTAAGTTTAATTTTAACAGACTCATTCGGTTTTAATTCTTTATTTAAAGGAATGAAAAAATTCTCATCGTCTAAGTCAGCAAGTTCGGTTTGTTGAGTAGAAATCTGATAAGAAAGATTGTCTAACTTCCCTAATTGAGAAGGTTTAGCAAAGTATAAATCTCTTTTTCTATCTTCTAGTTTTCTCTTAAGTAAAGGTGTTTTTCTATTTTTATACGCTGCAATCCAGTTTTGAAGTTTCACTTTATTAATCGGAAAATCATGTGGATTATGATATATAATTTCTTGACTTACAAGAAGCGTTCGTCTGTTATCAGAAAGTTTTGCATCAATATAAATACTGTCTTGTTGCGCAAAACACCACATTAAAGATTGTAGAATAAATAAGGCGGTCAAAAATTTCTTCATCAGGACATTCGATATGAGTCAAAACTACTAAAAATCCCCGAATTAATAAGATATTTATAGCAAAAAACGACTTCCTTTTAAGATTAATAATCCTTCAGAAAGTCGTTAATATTTTAAATTAAAAGCTAATTTTATAAAGCGTTTTGGTAAGCTTCCCAGCCAGCCATTTTGTAGCGCAAAGCTTCTTGTTCTGGATTTTCTGCTTTATAAATACCGCGCCCAACAATAATAAAGTCTGTATGATAATTAGAAATTACCTTTTCTGGCGTGTTATATTGTTGTCCTTTGTCATCTCCTTTTGCAGAAAGATTAACGCCAGGCGTCATTAGAATTAGATCATCCGGAATTTCATTTTGTGCCACACAAGCCATTGCATTAGGATGAGATTGGATAATCTTAAGCGCTTCTTCTCGGTAATGCGCATCGGTTAACGTGCCTTTAGAAGACATCCCTAAAATTGCGACAACACCTACATTATGGAAGCCGTCCAAACTCTGACTACCGCCGATAACCTGCGCCGTCACAAGATCTGCCCAATTAGAAATTTTGTAAATTCCGTATGAAAATTGCAGCTCTTGCGTATTACCGATATCCGCGAACTTTCTATCTTCCATAATTAAGAAGTTATGCTTCTGAGCCAAGTCTTTTAGAGGTAAAATTGTTGTATCAGGATCAAAATCTGTTAAAACATCAATATGCGTCTTAAGCGCCACAATATGCGGTCCAACCATATCCGCAAAATCTAACAGTTCTTGAGTCGTCAATATATCTGCGGAAGCAATAAGATTAGAATTCTTTTCGATGGCAATTTCTAAGAGTTTTTTCCCAACGCTGTGTTCTACTTTCTCTAATTTTTCTTCGTAAGATAGTTTCTTTTTCTCCTCAAATTGTACCGGATTATTTTGTAAAAAGTCATTAATTCTCGTCACTTCTTCATCGGTAAGATAGTCGATATCTTTTAGGATTTCTACAACTTCAGAAATTTTAAACAAAGTATGAACTCTATAACCTTTGGCTTCTAATTTTTCTTTTCCGCCTTGCTCTCTGTCTAGTACAACAACAATATCAGAGACATTAAGCCCTTCATTTTCTACCTCAGCAATGGTCTCAAAAAGAGATTTGCCAGACGTAATCACATCTTCCACAAGCAGACAATTATCGCCTTTTTTATAAATGCCTTCAATCAGTTTTTTAGTTCCATATTCTTTAGCCTCTTTTCGTTTGATAATTAACGGAATGTAACTTTCTAAAGACATCGCCGTTGCCATTGGCAATGCTGCATAAGGCACACCACAGATCACATCAAAGTTATCCAACGGCAACATATCCAACAGATAATTAGCTAAGTTTTTAAGAATTTTAGGCTCTGATGCCAATGGTCTTAGATCGACATAAAAAGGACTTTCGATGCCACTTTTCAGGGTAAATCGCCCAAACTTAATAATGCCTAATTGATAGCATTCTAAAAAAAAATCTTTCTTACTTTCCATTTTTACTTTTTACTTTCCTACAAAGTTAAAATTTAATATTGAAAGCGAAAAGCAATGTAAAGTTGTATTTTTACAATCTGAAGTTATTTTAAATAAATTCAATCATCTGACATTTAATCTTTATCAAAAAAATGCTGCATCAAAATATCATTGATCTTCTTAATGAAAAAGCGGAGTTCTACAACCAAAAATCCTTTATAGAAAATGATCCAATCTCTATTCCGCATCGTTTTGAGAAAATCCAGGATATAGAAATATCTGCTTTTTTGTCAGCGAGTATCGCCTGGGGAAACCGAAAATCCATCATCCAAGATGCCGAAAAAATGCTGAGCTGGATGGATGATTCTCCACATGATTTCATGATGAATTTTACCGAAAAAGATTTGGCTCAATTCCCTGACAAAGCAGTGCATAGAACTTTTCATGCTGAAGATTTTAAATATTTTCTAAGACAATTTCAAAAAATATATAAAGAGCAAAATTCTTTAGAACATTTATTTTTAGTTAAAGAGGACGAAGTCAATTTTTATCACGCTATAGAACGTTTTAGAAATCAATTTTTGTCAGAACCGCATCGTGCGCACAAACACGTAAGTTCGCCTTATAAAAATTCGGCTTCTAAAAGATTGATTATGTTTTTGCGATGGATGGTGAGAAAAGATCATAAAGGCGTAGATTTTGGTATTTGGAAAAACATCGATGCGAGACATCTCTCTATTCCGTTGGATGTTCATACGGCAAATATCTCCCGAAAACTTGGACTTCTTACCAGAAAACAAAACGACTGGAAAGCCATCGAAGAACTGGATCAACAGATCAGACTCTACAATCCCGAAGATCCTGCCATCTATGATTTTGCCTTATTCGGATTGGGCGTTAGTAAGGAGTTGGAATAAAAAGAAGCGACTCTTTAGAAGCCGCTTCAATAGATAATTCATCTCATTTTTTAGTTAAAGACCAAGAAAAAAGGACAGCCGACGTATGCTGTCCTTAAATTTTATATCAAATCTAATGATGTTCTTTGGAGAATAAAATAGTAATGTTTTCAAGTGTTTACTTTTCTTCTATAGTAAATTTAGAAATTATTTCCTCAACATAAATTAACTCAATATTAAATTAAAAGTTATCCACAATTAATTGTTAGTAAACTATTAACAACTCGTTAGCTAATTGATTTACAACAATAAGTTTTCCACAATCAAGTCAAAAAAAAATCCTCAGCTAATTACCGAGGATTTTATATTTAATTAAAGAAAACTATTTATCCGTTTTTCTTTCTAATACTTCATCTACCATCCCGAAGCCTTTAGCTTCAGAAGAAGTCATCCAATAATCTCTATCAGACGCTTTCTCTACCCAATCATAATCTTGACCAGAATGATGAGAAATAATATCGTATAATTCTTTTTTAAGTTTCAACATCTCTCTAAGGTTGATTTCCATGTCTGAAGCCACACCTTGCGCACCACCAGAAGGCTGGTGAATCATCACGCGAGAATGCTTAAGTGCAGAACGTTTTCCTTTTTCGCCCGCAACCAAAAGTACCGCACCCATAGACGCCGCAATACCGGTACAGATTGTCGCAACATCCGGCTTAATAATCTGCATTGTATCATAAATCCCAAGACCAGCGTACACGCTACCACCTGGAGAATTGATGTAAATCTGAATATCCTTAGAAGGGTCAGAACTTTCTAAAAACAATAGCTGAGCCGTCACAATATTCGCAACTTGGTCATCTATCCCAGTTCCTAAAAAGATAATACGATCCATCATTAGACGTGAGAAAACGTCCATCTGTGCAACATTCATACGACGTTCTTCCATAATGTAAGGCGTCAAATTGGTTGGATTAAAATGTCCCATATATTGATCGGTTGCTAGACCGTTGATCCCTTGGTGCTTAACCGCGAAATCTCTAAATTCTTTCTTTAAGTCCATATAATTGGTATTTTTTCTGTATTGTTTTTGCAATAATTGTTCCTTTGCTAAAATAAGTCATTATGTCATAAAATCCTAAACAACTTAGCATCCAATTGATTTTTGAATGTCATTAATTTTATAATATGCTGATAGACATCGTCTTTATTCTCGTAACTATCCAATTGATTTTTGAGGTCCTCAACAAGTTTTACAATATATTCTCGCTTATGTCTAAGCACAATATCTTTGACCAGCTTCTGTACAACTTCTTCTTCTTTGCTAAAGTAAATATTAAACTTAGACCAATCACTCGTATCGTAAGGATTAATCATAGTATCAGCCATCTTACCAGAAATCTCATCATCCATCAACGTAAAAAAGAAATTGCCAGATCTCAACTCATTTTCTTGAAGTCCTAATCTAATTTCTCTGATGATTTTTTGATTAATCTCGGTCTGGATTTCGCAGTCATCTTCTTCTAAATGATGTAAAATTGTCTGAATCACCGTAGTTTCATATTTGTTGCCATCTGCATCACTTTCTTCTAAAATAAAATCCCCGAATTTCAGCATCAACTCCACCAACTTGTCTTCTAATAAAATTAAAGGATTGATGGACAACTCTGGTTCTTTAACTACTTCTAGCTTAATCTGTTGAGATTGTTCTTTTTGAAGTTTCGGTTTAAAATCCTGATTTTTAGAATCTTTCTGAAGTTGAAGCTCATTAAAAAGATTCTGCTCACTTAATTGAAACTGGGTTGCAACCTGCTTTAGATAAATTTCTTGTTTTAATCCATTGGTGACAAATGCGACAGACTTTACAATTTCGCGGATCGCTTCGGCTTTTTTTATCGGATCACTTCCTGTTTCGCGGAAGAGAATTTCGGCTTTAAAGTCGATAAAATCTTTAGCATTTTCTCTAATAAATTTCTCCACATAGTCTTGCGGATGTTTTCTAGAAAAACTATCGGGATCATCGCCGTCAGGAAAAAGAGCAATCCTAATATTCATGCCTTCTGACAACAGCATATCAATACTTCTAAAACTCGCCTTGATCCCAGCAGCATCACCATCAAAGAGAATTGTGACATTCTCCGTAAGACGCTTGATTAACTTAATCTGCTCTACCGTTAACGCCGTGCCAGAACTTGCCACCACATTCTCTAATCCTGCCTGGTGCAGCGCAATAACATCCATATAACCTTCTACCAAAAGGCAATG
The DNA here is from genome assembly GCF_053553015.1 of Chryseobacterium electrogenes. Taxonomy (NCBI): domain Bacteria; kingdom Pseudomonadati; phylum Bacteroidota; class Flavobacteriia; order Flavobacteriales; family Weeksellaceae; genus Chryseobacterium; species Chryseobacterium electrogenes. The sequence goes on from NZ_JBNPPB010000002.1 coordinate 1,542,862, forward strand.
ATTATGTTTAGAAATCGCTTGTTTTGATTGGTATAATCCGTATAGAACGTTTGATTTATGGTAAATCTCAGTTTCTGGAGAATTGAGATATTTAGCCGTTTTAAGATTATTATTGAGAATACGTCCGCCAAAGCCCAATATTCTACCCGAAAAACTATGAATCGGAAACATCACACGCTCTCGAAAACGATCTATCCCGTTAGGTGCATTTTCTGGGAAAATAGACAAGCCTGATTTCTCCAAAGTTTCTTTGTCATAGCCTTTCTCCAAAGAAAACTTAGTAAAAGCATCTTTCTTCTCCGGCGAATAACCCAACTGAAACTTCTTAATAATATCCTGACGAAGTTCTCGCTCTTTAAAATAAGATAATCCAATCTGCCGACCTTCTTCTTTCTCCCAAAGTTGATCGATAAAATAATCATTGGCAACTTCATGAATCTTAAAAATTAAATCTTTCTGATTACGTTGTTGCTGCTGTTCTACAGACATCTCTACAATATCTTCTTCTACAGAAATACCGTATTTTTTAGCTAAATATCGGAGTGCTTCCGGATAAGAAAAACCTTCGAGTTCTTTAAGAAACGTAATAACGCCGCCACCTTTTCCGGAAGAAAAATCCTTGAAGATCTGCTTACTTGGCGATACAATAAAACTTGGTGATTTCTCATCCACAAAGGGACTCAGACCTTTTAGGTTAGAGCCAGCGCGTTTTAGTTGTACATATTCTCCGATGATTTCTTCGATTCTTGCTGCGGCAAAAATCTTATCTATTGTATCTTTGGTTATCACTTGACAAAGTTAAGAAGTAATTTTAAATTTCAGTTTTAGAACAAGCATTTTATAGATCAACAATAAAACTTTATTTTTGCACCAAATAAAAAATATGGAATTTAAAATTCAACATATTGAAGAATGGGACGACATTGTAGAGAGAATCATCCCCAATATCACAAAACCGATTTTGTTGCTTAGAGGTAATCTTGGCGCTGGGAAAACGACTTTCAGTCAACATCTTGTAAAAGCTTTAGGCAGCGATGACGAGGTAACATCACCGACTTACTCCATCGTTAATGAATACCAATCTCCAAAAGGAAAGATTTTTCATTTCGATTTATATAGATTAAAAAATATAGAAGAAGCATTTGATTTCGGAATTGAAGAATATCTTGACAACGCTTTTTTCTGTATTATTGAGTGGCCAGAGATCTATGAACCCGAACTTTTGCAAGAAGAATACCATGAAATGGACATTTTCAATAACGGAGAATCTAGAGAAATTACATTTAATTAAGCCATTTCACAACTACTAAAAGTTGCTTACCTTTGTACCATGCTAATCAGGCAGATTAAGAAATAATTATATGAGCTCATCTACCATATTTACACCTTTTAAGGAAGAAGACTTACTTCCTAAAGAAGAAAAGTTAGAAATCATTAAAAAAGGAAAAAAATTCAGCATTGGGATGCCCAAAGAAACTTGCCTTAATGAGCAAAGAACTTGTCTTATCCCTGATGCTATCCAGATTCTTGTAGAACATGGTCACGAAGTGATTATAGAAAGAGGAGCTGGTAATAGCTCTCACTTTACTGATCTGCAATACTCTGAAGCTGGCGCTATTATTACCGATGATCCTAGAGAAGCATTTTCTCAGGACTTGGTTTTAAAAATTAATCCTCCAACTTTAGAAGAGATTGATTATCTCAAACCTTGTACTTATCTTATTTCGGCGTTACAAATTAACCTTCGGGATAAAAATTATTTCTTAAAACTTTCTGAGAAAAAGGTTAATGCTATTGCCTTCGAGTTTATAACAGATGAGTATAAACAATTATCTCTCGTAAGATTAATTGGTGAGATTGCAGGTAATATTTCTATCCTTTACGCCTCAGAATTATTAGCTTTTTCTAATGGATTAATGTTGGGAGGTATAACTGGTGTAAGACCAACAGAAGTTGTTGTCATTGGCGCTGGTATTGTGGGAGAATTTGCAACCAAAGCCGCAGTTGGCTTAGGAGCAAGCGTAAGAGTTTTTGATAATTCTTTATCTAAATTAAGAAGACTTCATGCTTTAATTGATCGTAGAATCCCTACTTCAATTATCGATCCTAAAGAACTGACCAAAGCCATAAGAAGAGCAGATGTTGTGATTGGTGCTTTGCCACGACTTAATATGTCGCCTGTTGTCTCAGAAGAGATGGTCATGAAAATGAAAAAAGGAAGCGTTATTATAGATATTACAATTGATAACGGTAAGGTTTTCGAAACATCAGAGCTAACCAGTCAAGACAATCCTTATTTTGTAAAACACGATGTACTGCATTGTGGACTACCTAACTTAACTTCTAAAATGCCAAGAACAACAACTAAGGCCATTAGTAATTTTTTCTTGAGCTATCTCCTTAACTATGACGAAGAAGGTGGTTTCGAAAATATGTTACTTCACAAAAACGAAATGAAACAAAGCCTTTATATGTACAAAGGTCGCCACACCAAGCAGTTAATCTGCAACAGATTCGATTTACCTTATCACGATATCAACCTATTGATTTTCTAAAATGCTAAAAAAACTAAAATTTTATTTTGTAGGATTAATTCCTGGACTTATAATAGTTCTATTTATATTAAACAAAAAAAATGCTAGCTGCACTTACTTTCCTAATGATAGAGTAACAGCAGAAACATTAACCAAGCCTTTTGTATACGCTAATAACGTAGAAAGTAGCATGCAATTAGCAAACGTTAATGAAGCTTTTCTTAAAGATAGTATTATTGCAAAAGGCGAAATTAATTTCGAGAAAAGCCAAGCACAGAAGCAGCCCTTCCCAGAATATCTATTAGATTACCCAAAGAAAAATCCTCGTTTTGAGATTTATTTTGAAAAAGCTAAAGATTCTGCTGTAATAAAATCTTTCAAAAAACTAAAGTAAAATGAAATAAGGCAATTAAATTATCGCCTTAATAATTCTATTAAAAAAATTAGGATTTTCATTTTTTTTATCTAAATTTGACCCGTGATATTAATGAACGCATATTATTATAGAATGACAGTCTTAAAATAGGATTGAGCTTCTGTATGTAGATATATTAGACCTTGTCCTATTCGGACAAGGTTTTTTTTTGTTTAATAAATGTAAAATATAAATATGAAATTAGGATTAATTGGCGTAGGATTAATTGGAGGATCCCTAGCACTAAAACTAAAAGATAAAAAGCTTATTAGCCACGTTATTGGTATGGACGTAAGCCTTCCACATCTCGAAAAAGCATTATCATTAGGCATTATTGATGAAATTAAAACTCTAGAAGATGGCATTGCAAAGTCTGATATTATCGTGATTGCAATTCCTGTTGACGGTGCCAAATTATTACTGCCAAAAGTCTTGGATTGCATAACAGATAAGCAAGTGGTAATGGATGTAGGCTCTACCAAATCTAGTATTATTGCTGCTGTAAAAAATCACCCCAACCGTGGTCGTTATGTAGCAGCTCACCCCATGTGGGGAACCGAAAACAGCGGCCCAGAAGCGGCATCTGCAGAAGCTTTTAAAGGACGCGCAGCTGTAATCTGCAATACAGAAGAATCCGATAAAGACGCTGTAGAATTGGTTACAAAAATCTATGAAGCTTTAGAAATGAACATCCTTAATATGGAGGCAGAAGCTCATGATCTACACACGGCTTATATTTCGCATATCTCACATATTACCTCCTACGCCCTTGCCAATACGGTTTTAGAGAAAGAAAAGGAAGAGGATACTATTTTCCAGTTGGCGAGTTCTGGGTTTTCTAGTACGGTAAGATTAGCCAAATCTCACCCAGAAATGTGGGTTCCGATTTTTAAACAAAATAAAGAAAATATCCTTGATGTTCTTAATGAGCATATTTCTCAGTTAAGGAAATTCAAATCTGCATTGGAGAAAGAAAATTTCCAATACTTGGACGAATTAATCAGAAATGCCAATAAAATAAGAGGAATTCTGGATAAATAATCTTAGTGATTTCGTCTTTTTGATTTAGTTTTTTTACAATTTTTGTTATTCTTATTCTTACCCGTAAATTAACCAAAGTCAAAATTTCGAAATCACTTTTTTTGGTTTAAATTTAAACTGAAATAAAACTATTTTTAAATTACAAAGATTTTGACAAGCGCAATCTGACAATTCTCACAAGTTTTATATAAACATGAAAAATTTTAACATTCAGCTACATTAACTGCAATAGCTAATCCACCTTCTGAGGTTTCTTTAAAACGTTCGTTCATACTTAATGCTGTTTCCCACATCGATTGGATAACCTCATCTAGAGAGACTCTGGCTTTAGTTGGATCACTTTCTATGGCAATATTAGCAGCAGTAATGGCTTTAATAGCTCCCATAGAATTTCTTTCGATACAAGGAATCTGCACCAATCCAGCAATAGGATCACAAGTAAGACCAAGGTGATGCTCCATGGCAATCTCTGCTGCCATTAAAACCTGACCTGGAGATCCGCCCATAATCTCTGTTAATCCCGCTGCTGCCATGGCAGAAGATACACCAACTTCGGCTTGACAACCGCCCATTGCTGCAGAAATAGTAGCATTCTTTTTAAATAAAGTTCCGATCTCTCCTGCTACCAAAATAAATCGAATAATATCATCATCAGAAATATGTTCTGTAAATGCTTGCGCATACATTAACACAGCCGGAATTACGCCACTCGCGCCATTGGTTGGTGCTGTAATAATCCGTCCGAAACTCGCATTTTCTTCGTTAACAGCTAATGCAAAACATGACACCCACTTATTAATCGTCGTAAAGTTGGTGTCTGATTCTCTTACCTGAGAGAACCAATCATCAATATTTTTATAGACTTTATTGCCTAATAATTTGGTATTAAGCCCAGCCGCTCTTCTGACAACGTTAAGTCCACCTGGTAAAATACCTTCTTTGTTAACGCCCTTATAGATACATTCTTTAATGTGTTTCCAAATATAAAGGGCTTCTTTTTCTGTTTCTTCTTTGGATCTCCAACTCTCTTCATTTAAGAAAATAAGATCCGAAAGACGCGATAATCCTAATTTTTGAATATACTGAGTCACATCTTTACCGCTATGGCAAGGATACAATGTTCTTACACAAGCAACTTCGAAAGAGTTTTTTTCAGTTGTGGCAATAAAACCTCCACCAACAGAATAGTAATCCTGAATTAATTCTTCTCCATTCTCAAAAATAGCTTTAAAGATCATACCATTAGGGTGAAAATCTAGGCTTTTTTCTTTATTTAGAATTAAATGATGACCATAAATAAAAGGAATCTTCTTTGTCCCAGCAAAGTTGAGAGATTGGGAAGACTTAATATGATCTATTTTTTCGTCTATCTTATTGGTATCAATTGTTCTGAAATTTTCTCCTTCTAGACCAAGCATCCCAGCAATATCAGTCCCATGCCCCACTCCAGTTTTTGCTAAAGAACCAAAGAATTCTACAAAGACTTCTGCAACCTCTGTTAATGCTCTTTCTCTTTCTATCAATTTGATAAAAGACGTTGCAGCATTCCATGGTCCCATGGTATGAGAACTGGATGGACCTATTCCAACTTTTATAATTTCAAAAACACTTATCGATTCCATTAATACAAAATTAGGGCTCTAAAGATACTATCAATTTCTGAGTCTAAAAAAAAAGAAATATTTTTTTAAAGCTAATTTTAAATCAATGATAAACAATTAGATGAATATAGTTTCTAAAATTCTAGAGACTTCTTTTGATTTTGTTGCAGGGAAAAGATGTGTCGCATTTTGTATGACGAAGTCTGGTTTTGAGTTTTTAATGGGAAAAACAATATCTTTATCTGCTAAAATCTGAACAACATCTGGCAGTGCTTCAAATTTCCATTCTGAAATTTTCTCGATAGACCATTTTAAGTAATATGGATCTTTCATCCGGAAATATTCTAAAACTTTGGGGTTTTTAGGATCAAATAATGATCTCATAAATCCGTATAAAACAGCAGATTTTGGACTAAATAATTTAACGGGCAACAATCTCGGTAATCTAGAGATACCACCTAATTTAATTAATTTTGATTTTTCTTGATCTGATCTGATACTACCTAAAATAACTACTTTCTTGGCTGGTTTTATTTTATGTATTTCTTGTGCTACAATCCCTCCAAAAGAATAACCTAGAAGATAAAAATCTTCTTTTTCGTCAATAGAATCTGCCATTCTTTTTACAAAATCATAAAAGTCTTCCTGATTATTGGGGACTAGCCACGGTATAAAAACAGGTTGCACTGACATGCCAAAACTCAATTTTTCTAGGACTTTATAATCTGCCCCAAGACCGCTGATAAGATATACCTTCATAATTAACGTACAAAAAAAACATTCTTTCAAAAATAAGCACAAAAAAAAGAACAGCAAAACGCTGTTCTTTAAAACTATATCTTTTAAATAAGATTATTTAGCTGTTACTTTAACTTTAAGATCGATATCGTCTTTTACTAAAACATCTTGCATTGCAGATTTGTAAGCTACATCAAATTTCTGACGATCGATAGTAAATTTATCAGAAACGATACTTGTCTGATCTTTACCTACTACAACTCTTGCTGGAAAGCTAATAGCATTAGTTTTTCCTTTTACAGTAAGGTTACCATTAACTGTAGAGTTAAAAACTTTATCCTTTTTAGCCTGGATTGATGTAATTACAAATGTTGCTGTTGGGAATTTTTCTACTTCGAAAAAATCTCCATTTTTCAAATGTCCATCTAATTTACCTTTGTAATCTCCAGTTAAGTCAGTAGAGCTAATTGTGGTCATATCAAGTACAAAAGTACCTCCAACTACTTTGTTGTTTTTTACATCTAAGCTACCTGATTTTACATTAACTGTACCATCATGTGAAGATGCTTCTGATTTTGCAATTTTATATCCCCACCAGTGTACGTCTGATCCTACTACTTTTTTTGTCTGTCCAAATGCTAGACCTCCAGCTAATACAGCTAATAATGCTAATTTTTTCATTGTTTAATAAATTATTATACTGCAAAAATAGCATTATTTATTTTCAATAAAAATTGATGTATGATAAGTATTACATAATTTTTGCACCATATACTGCTGCACCAAGCAAAACGCTCTCTTCTTGTCTTACTAGATAGATAGGAACATCTTTCAGTATTTTATCCATCTTGTCACTGATTATGAAATCTTTATAAAATTTTTCTTTATTTAACAACTCAGATATAAGATTAGGAATTCTGCCAGAAATAAGTAAACCTCCTGTAGCTTTTAATTTTAAAACTAAATTATTAGCTTCTCTTGCCATAAATTCTACAAATAAATCCAAAGCAATATTACAAATCCTTGCTTTTTTCTGTAAAGCTACGTTACAAATTACATCAACCTTATCCTCTGTAGATAGTCTCTCTGTTAACCAATCTGGTTCTTCATGTTGTTTTACATCTCTTAAGAAACGATAGATATTAAATAAGCCTTCTTCTGATAAAACATACTCCCAACTGACAATACCATAAATTTTCTTTAAATATTGATAAAACTCTACCTCCCAATCTGTACGTGGAGAGAACTCTGTATGACCACCTTCACTAGCAAATGGTCTTAGAAAATGACCATCCCAGAACAATCCTGCTTCCCCTAATCCTTTTCCTGGAGCCAGAATAGCCATATTACCTTTTACCAATTGTTTCGACTTATAAATTATAGCTAAATCTTCTTCATTAAGACTCCCAAATGCATAAGCTGTAGCTTCTATATCATTAATAACATAAATGTTTGTAAGGTCTAATTCTTTAGAAAGATCTTCAGAATCTATAACCCAAGGCCAGCTATCAGACTCACATCTCCCGCCAACAACAGGCGCGGCAACAGCAATACACAATACCGTAGGTACAGCAACTGATTGTTCTTTTAAAAATGATTGATAAATTGCAGAAAATGATTGGTAATCCGATATCGCATAAGATGCTTCTTTTTGAAGATTAACAACAGAATCAGCAACAGAATAATATGCTAATTTGACATTTTGAGAATCTATATCCGCAGCCAACACTTGGCCTGTCAAGATATTACTTTCTAATTGCCCCGGAACTTGGATAGGAAAAAACTGATTGACCATAGTAATTGCTTTTTACCAAATATAATTAAAATCTGATAATGTTTGTATTAATTAAAACATAAAAAAACCATCCGAAGATGGTTTTCTTATTTATCTTTCAATCATTGTGTAAATGATCATTTGTGTTTTGTCACCTATGTGCTTCTAGAATTACTTACCTAATGGAAGGTTGTAAGATACACCAACGCCAACAGAACCAGCATTAAATTTCTGATCTACAACTTTTCCTCTGTCTCCAGTAAATACTTTCGTATAATGTGCAAAGAAATTCCAATCTTTATTATGGTAACCAAGCTCTGGCTTTAAGTAAAAACCTCCATCTGGCATTGCAGCATTATATACAGAATTGTCTGTAACATTATCTTTGCCTACGATAAAACCATAACCTAAATCTGTCCCAAAGTAAAACCCTGTCTTCTTAGGATATATACGGATTAAAGCAGCTACTGGTACAACTCCAAAACTGTTATTACTAAGATTAACATTATTAATGGTTGCATCTTTTCCAAAGAATTGATTATAACCTGTCGCTAGACCTAATCCAATACCAGGTGTCACAAGATTCTGATAAGAAACATCTACACCAACATTGGCAGAGGTATTACCTCCTGTAGATACACCACCATTAACCCCAACTTTTACCATGTTATTCATCTGAGAATTCTGAGCAAATAATAATCCTCCTCCCAAAATACTCGCTGCTATTACAGTTTGCTTAAATAGTTTCATAATTTCAAATTTTTGTTTTACAAAAACCTTACTTGAAAATAACGTGCCAAAACTATATTTATATTATCAAAAACTCATCTATAAAAATCAAACAACTGAAAATCAATATTATATTTTTATAATTACAATTCACGAAAAAACCACTTGTAAAAAGTGGTTTTCCTTATTATATGTGTATGATATTTTAGTATTCGAAAAGGACACTTCCCCAAGTGAAACCACTCCCGAATGCTGACAAACATACCAAATCTCCTCGTTTCATTCTTCCTTCTTGGATCGCTTCGCTTAACGCAATAGGAATAGAAGCTGCCGTTGTATTACCATATTTTTGAATATTGACAAATACTTTTTCGTCTGGTAATTTTAAAAGCTGTTGTACATATTGCGCAATTCTAATATTAGCTTGATGCGGAATTAATAAGTCTAAATCATCAATTGTTTTGCCAGCTTTATTAAGAGCTTCCATGATGCTTTCTGGGAAACGTGTAACGGCATGTTTAAAGACAAAATTACCATTCATGTGAGGGTAAATTTCTTCTGCAGTAATAGCATCTGGCTCATTAATAATACGATCTGACCAACCGAATTTGCTTCCTGGGAATTTTACCGCCAACTCATCTGCATACTTTCCTTCTGAGTGCATATTAGTTGCTAATTGAAAATTTGTGCAAAAATAAGGTTTTATTCTTTACATATCACTTATTGATGAATAGAGTGAAGATATTTCTATGTCATCACTTAATGATCACCCAGAAATATCTAGCCCTGATTGACGTGAAAATCCTTTTATCCGTGGGAAGCCTAAGCTAGACAAGATAAAAGATTGTAACAAAAAGCAGGTTCCCGGCTCCTAAAAAAATTAGATAAGATTATGACTTTTTTAGTTAGTTTTGTGCTATGGCTATAGAAATTATTTTCAAGAACGATTATTGCGAATGGGTGGATGTAGAACAAGCTACGGAAGAGGATCTGACTTTTCTTAATCAACGTTATCTCATCAACCAACTTCTCCTAGAAGATACAATTGATCCTAATCACTTGCCGAAATATGAGGAAGTGGAAGGTGTGAAATTCTTCTTGATGCGCGAAAATACGGATCTAGAACGCCAGACACTTAATAGCATTAGTGATGTAAGCAGCAAGCTGAGTGTTTTTATATTACCCAATGTCATCATCACCGTGCACCGACTAAAAAGTAAAAGTATACAAGCGGTTATTGATGATATTTTTTTAGAAAAAATTGATAAAAGCGAGCTAAAGCCTGCTAATCTAGCGTTGCGCCTTTCTCTTAAAGTGATGAAAACTTTTGATGACGAAAGTAATTATCTTCTAGAAGTTCTTGATACGATGGAAAACGAGATTTTCTTGAAAAACTCTAATCAATCTAACCAAATACGAAGATTATATAAATTGAAACGCAAATCTGGACTCAACACCAGGATTTTGTACATCTCGACGGATTGGATTACAAAATTCAAAACCTTAGACCTAGAAGATGTAGAAGTAATGGACTTGTTGGACAAACAGAAAGATGTATTGGCAGATTTTGACCATCTAAGCACACAGACAACCAACTTAATCTCGATGTTCTTAGCGCTGTCTGACCAAAAAGCCAATCAGGTTATGAAGCTGTTAGCAATCTATTCGGTTTATTTTTTACCAATCACTTTTATTGCTGGCGTGTACGGAATGAATTTCGATTTGATGCCAGAGCTTCATCTTGAGCATGGTTATTTTTACACACTCGGTTTTATGGGATTAGTCGTTGCCTGCACTTTTGTGTACATGAGAAGAAAACGCTGGTAATCATTAATTATTGAATGTAAAAAAATTCTGATAAATAAAAAATGCTACAATAATTTGAATCACTAAAACCAATATAAATTTTAAGATAAAAGAACCTTTAGATATTTTATGTCGGCAAATGATCATTGCTAATATGGCGCCAAGACTTCCGCCACAAAAAGAAAATAATAGTAAAGCATTCTCAGAAATCCTTCTTTTATGATGTATTGCCTTGTACTTATCTAATGCAAATACAAAAAAGCTAAAACATGTTATGATTAAAATAATGACCATGGCCTACAAAGTTAATAAAGTTATAAAATTGGGTTAAAAAAAATGAACAAATAATTTATGGTTTAAAATTTGCAAATAGTAAGAAATTCTAATATTTTATTCACAAATAAATTACATTTTATGAAAAAATCAATTTTAACATTATCTTTTTTAGGACTTGCAGTTGCAACATTAAGCAGTTGCGAAAAGAAAGAAAATAGAGAACAAAAAATTGCTCCTAAGCAAGAATATTCCGATAAAAACACGCAAGATGAAGCGAATAAAAAATTAGTTTTGGACTTTTATCAAAAGATGTTTGGAGACAAAGATCTTAGCGCAGTAGATCAATATATTGCACCAGAATACATCCAACATAATCCTACGGTAGCTGACGGCGCAGAAGCTTTTAAAAAAGCAGCGGCAGTTTGGTTTAAAGGACAGCCTAAAACTAAAATTGACGTTCAGCATGTTGCAGCAGATGGTGATTTAGTATTTGTACACCTCAAAGATAAAAACCCAGATGGGACACTTGTTTCTACGATAGATATTTTTAAAATTGCTAATAATAAAATTGTAGAACATTGGGATGTTCATCAAGATGTTCCTAAGGAATCTGCTAACAACCATCCGATGTTCTAATATATAAGAATAATTTTTGTGCCTTAGATTAGCTCTAGTTTTATCAATAGGATTTTTTTAGATATAATCAGTTTTAGCTTTATTATAACTTTTATTAAAAAAAATAACCAAAATAGGAAATTCAGCAAGTTTCGGATTTTTGGTTTATAAAATTGTGCCGACATTTGTAGTAGAAAAATTCAGAACAATGACTGAGCAAGATTTTATAAATTACAACCGGATTGCGGATGCTATTGATTATATCAAAAACAATTTCCAACAACAACCTAATCTAGATAAAGTTGCGGAGCAAGTACATCTGAGTCCATTTCATTTTCAACGTATGTTTAGTGAATGGGCTGGTACAACTCCCAAAAAATTCTTGCAATACATAAGTATAGAACATGCTAAAAATGTATTAAATAATCAGTCTACACTCTTTGACACAGCGCTAGAGACAGGACTTTCTGGTACGGCAAGATTGCATGATCTTTTTATTAATATTGAAGGAATGACGCCTGCAGAATATAAAAATGCTGGTAAAAACCTAGTCATAAATTATAATTTTGCAACAAGCCCTTTTGGTAATCTAATTATTGCCTCTACCTCAAAAGGTGTTTGTTATATAGCCTTTGACAACGATGAAGAAAAAGCACTTGCCAATCTTAGAGCGAAATTCTATAATGCTACTTTCCAAAGAAAATCAGATATTAACCAACAAAATGCGTTGTTCATTTTTCAAAATGATTGGAACAAATTACCGGAAATCAAATTGCATCTTAAAGGCACTGATTTTCAATTAAAAGTTTGGGAAGCATTGTTAAAAATACCATTAGGGCAATTATCTACTTACGGCAATATTGCCAATAGAATTGGTAACCCAAAAGCTTCTAGAGCTGTTGGGACAGCAATCGGAAGTAATCCTGTGGCTTTTCTTATACCTTGTCATCGTGTGATTCAATCAACCGGAAATTTCGGCGGTTATATGTGGGGAAACACAAGAAAAACAGCAATAATTGGTTGGGAAGCGGCACAAATTAATTCTGAAATTTAATGTTGGATAATATTTAAGATTTTCAAAAAACGGAAAAAATGGACTTATTTAATCAAACCATAGATATAACAAAAAACTGGCTTCCAAAGGATGGAACGGTCAATTATCATGGTAAGCTTTTAACAAGAGAACAAGCTGATTTCTATTTCAATAATCTGTTAGAAACCATTGCTTGGCGTAATGATGAAGCCATAATTTTTGGAAAAAAAATCTTTACCAAACGTAAAGTTGCGTGGTATGGAGACCAACCTTTTGAGTACACCTACTCTAACACGACAAAACGCGCTTTGGCTTGGTCAAAAGAACTTCTAGAACTTAAAGATATTGCTGAAAAAGAAACAGGCGAAACATTCAATTCTTGTCTTCTCAATTTATATCACAATGGTGACGAAGGTATGGCGTGGCACAGCGACGGAGAAGCAGATCTTAAGAAAAATGGTGCAATTGCTTCTCTAAGTTTTGGGGCAGAACGTAAGTTTGCCTTTAAGCACAAACAATCCAAAGAAAAAGTTGAGTTGATTCTAGAGCACGGTAGTTTATTGGTAATGAAAGATACTACACAGACGCATTGGCTACACAGGCTTCCTCCAACAAAAAAAATTAAAACAGCTAGAATCAACCTAACTTTTAGGACAATTATGGAATAGAAATATTCTTTTTAATGCTAAGAAACTTATTTAACATAATCTTCATAACAAACCCATTGATAAGTAATGGCAATATATTTTATACATTTTCCTTAATTTTTGAAATTTAAAATCAAAAAATTAATCTTTCTCGAAGATTGAACTGAAAAATGATGTTACCAAAGACAATAATATACTGAATAATAATGCCCACCAGAAGCTTGCAACCTGCATACTATCCATAAAATAATCACACAGCAAAATAATAATGGCATTAATTACAAAAGAGAATAATCCTAATGTAATAATGGTAATAGGCAAAGACAAAATTGACAATACGGGTCTTACAATCATATTAAGAATACCTAAAACAATTGCGAAAATAATTGTCGATCCAAAACCATCAAAATGAACTCCAGTTAGTACTTTGCTCAATAAAAAAGCCGAAACAGCTGTAATCAAAAGGCTAATAATCAATCTCATAGTTTATTATTTTTTTAAGTTTAAAAATTCATTCGAAAACTAAAGTTACAAATTTTATATTATCCTCTACATTTTTAATTTATTTTTTGAAAAGATTCAACAGATTTATAATTCTGTTGCCTTTGCTGCTCTATCTTATCAGAAATCAGTATTCCTGACAAATGGTCGATCTCATGTTGGAAAATAACAGCGCTGAATCCTTCTACAATTTCGGTGTGTTTTTGGTTTTTCAAATCGTAATATTCTAACTGAATGACCTTGCTTCTATAAAACATTTCTCTGAATTCTGGGATAGAAAGATCTCCCTCAGGACCATAATTGAGAAGCTCAGATCTCCAAATGATTTTAGGATTAAGAAAATATTCTAATGGATTTCCGGCCTTGTCAAAACGTTGTACCCAGATTACATTTCTATTAATCCCGACTTGTGGTGCCGCAATCCCAACGCCGCCATCTGTGGATAACAGTGATAATTTCATGCGATTAACCAATATTTCGGTGGCTTTATCTTTTGGGTTAACATCCGTTGATAATCCCAGAAGGACGTCATGTTGGTGCTGATCGCTTGTCTGATAAATTGGCAATAATAACGATATGTCACCTTGGTTGATGATTGTTAATTCTTCTTTTGTCAATTTTTGACCAAATACAGAAATACATAGAACAAGACATAATAAGTTAAAAAATTTCATAGTATAATTTTGCAAGGATTAAAGGTCTTATTTAATTTTGAATTAGCAAAAAGAAATTAAAGTTTATCCTTTAAATAATCTGCTTTTCACAAATTAAAACACAAAAAAAGCAAACTCTGAGTAAAGTTTGCTTTTATAAATGAAAAAATTGAAAATCTAAAATGTCTTTGTCATATCAGACGGAATTACCAAGTTAAATTCTGTCGGAATATAATCTTTTTCTGGCACTTTCAATTCTGGTTGATCGGACTCAAATACAGAAATCACCGCAATTTTCAGCTCAGGATTTTTAGCTTTCAGATACCAATATATGCCGCCATATTCTTTGCTATGGTAATTGCCATGATAATGGATAAGTGTCTTCCCAGCCTCGATATTTCGCAAAATAGACTCAGCCATCGTCGCATCTTTTACCGCTTGGGCTGAGACAAAATTCATCACCTTCATATCATCAGCATGATCGCCCATCATGGCTTTCATTTCTTTGTATCCAGGTGTATCCAATGTCACTTTTATCGGCAATTGCGCTATATAAGTTTTATCTAATTCTGGCAAAGTATTTAAGGATTCTAAACCTTGTTTTGCCACCTGAGAAGCGTATCTTCTTGGGATATTTCCGGCGATAAATTTCAGTTTATTATCTTTTGCAAAATCCAAAAGCGGTTTATAATCCGTAGAATAATTGTTCCAAAGTCTTACAGAATCTTTTAACACTTTAGCATCCAACTTACCCGCAAGATATTGGTTAACCTGAGGCTGATTATCTCTCTCAAACATCTCTGCTGCCAGAACTAATTGTCCTTTTTTTTCTTTGAAAAGACCTTCTGTCACCTTTAATTGCAACCAATGATTGATAGAACTGTTATGATTTTCGCCAAACAAAACGACATCATAAGTCGCTAATTCTTTCAGCATATTTTCTGGTTTTACTACTTTCCCTTTTTTATTAAAAAGTTGGTAAGCGGTAAAATTCTGAGCATTAACCAACCCTAAACCGGAAAGCATTAACGCAAAAACTAATTTTTTCATATTTTAAAATTATAAAATAAAAGACCGCTTCGAAATTAAATAATTAACAAAACGGTCTTAGAATCAATTAATAAACTTTAATGATAAATATTGGACGTTAATCCAATTATTTTTCTAACTCTTCAACCAAAGCTTTCCATTCTGGTAATTCTGGGATACCAGGTTTTCTCTTTCCAAAGAATTGAGCGATAAACTCACCATCTTTATTAAAAACTTCTAGAGCATGTACTAATCCGTCTTCGGTAGGTTTTTTCACCACCCAAGTTTCGGCAATTTTAGCGGTATCAAGGTGAAGATTGAAGTCTGGATCCATCACGTTAATCCAGCTACCATGCCACATTACCTTCTTAACTTCTCCTGTATGAATCTGAATAATCCCACGATTACCAACAAAAACCATAATTGGCAAATGCTGTGCAGAAGCTTTCTCTAGCAAAGTCACTACGCTAGCATTATCAACTTTTGTCACAAACTCGGCTGCACCCAATCGCAAAGCTTGAGTTCTTGACACACCAAATTTTCTCAACATCATGAAGAAATCATGTGTATCTTTCAATTCTGACCAAGCTTTTCTGAAACCTTCAACATCAATATCAGAATCTGCTTTCTCATCAGCTTTTGCAGGAATAGGTTCAAACGCAAAAACCTGATCTTGATCTTCTGCTTTAAATTTCTCTACTAAAACATCAAAAGCCTCAGCGTTGCTATCCTTAGTCAAATATATTTTATGAAGAGCCAATCCGTCTTTTCCAGAGAATTGTAAGCTTTTTTTATCTCCTTCTACAACGGCAAAAGCATGTTTCCAAGAATTAAGGAAAATCCTAAGATCAATATCCTCTCCTACAAATAATTGTGCATGTGGACTGCTAAAATCGCCATTAAGATAGACTCCTTTTCTCTCATGCACACACTCGTCATTTCTTGTTAATGCCATTACTTTTCCCAGACTTTCTACTTCAGACAAAATCGCTGCAAAATCTGCTTTCAGGATGGTTACACCTTCTCCAATATTAGTTAATAATAGATCTGCCTCACTTACGCCTAATTGCTCTGCAGCATTACGTATTCTCAAATGTGCGTTTTCAGCTTTTAGCTGATTCCATTTTTCTTTTAACTCGCTCATTATCTTATTTTTTTATCGTTAATATGGTATAAATTCTTGTGACTAATTCTCCTGTTTTACTTTTAATTACTTCTTCCTTTTCGGTTAAGATATAATTAGAAAACAGGCTTTTCTCTATCATTTTTATCAAACTTTGATTATCATAAAGGTTAAATCCAAACTCGGTAAACGGTAGATTTTGCATAAATTCTTTTTGACCAAACGTCAAGACAAAAATGCCTTCGGGTTTTAAAACTCTAAAAATTTCATTGAGAAAATCTAGCGGTCTTTCCCAAAAGTAAAGTGTATTAACCGTAAATATCTTGTTAAACTTATAATCTTGAAACGGAATATCATGCCCGTTATAAACTAAAAATTGCGCTTGATCTTTGAAGGCTTGATTCTTTTCAACAGCTGCTTTCCTCATAGTTTCGGAAATATCCAGACCTATATATTGAATATTTTTTGCTTCATTTAAAACAAATTCTAAATGTCCAGCATTACCCTGCCCCACTTCTAAAACTGAATCCAAATCTTGCAGCGCCATAGCCTTAATACTTTCTAAAGTCATAGAAATATTGGTTGCATGCATCATATCAGCAATCTCCAATCCTTTTTCGCCTTCGGGGTTGGCTAGGTTTTTCGCTAGTATTTTTAAATCTTTTTCGTTCATTTTAACCAAAAATAATCATTGGATTTTCATTAATTGGATGCTTACAAATTGTACACGGAAAATTGTAAGTATCGCTAATTTTTTCTGCTGTAAAAACCTCATCGGGCTTACCAAATGCGGCTACTTTCCCGCCTTTCATCAATAAAATTTTATCTGCAAATTGTGCCGCCAAATTAAGATCGTGTAAGACAACAATGGCAGAATTAGCTTTGGCAGTAAATTTCTTAATAATATCCAAAGCACGATATTGATGTTTAACATCCAAATTATTAAGAGGTTCATCCAAAAAAAGCAATTTATGTGCGACATCATTTTCTAGCTGCGCCAAGACTCTGGATAGGTGTACTCTTTGTTTTTCGCCGCCAGAAAGTGTGTTATAATCCCGCTCTTTGAGATGATTAATATCTGTTTCTAACATCATATTGTGCATGGCTTCCATATCTTCTTTTCTCGGCTGAGAATCAAAGTAAGGATAACGTCCCATCATCACAACATCCTTTACCTGCAACGGAATATCATTGCTGTTATGTTGAGAAAATTTAGCTTTATGAATCGATAAATCCTGCACTGACCAATCGTACATTGGTTTATTTTTAAATAAAACATCTGACTTTTTATCTTGCTTGACTTCATTAGCCAAAACACTTAGAAGACTAGATTTACCTGCTCCATTAGGCCCAACAATTGCCAAAAATTCTCCGTACTCTAACGATACATCTACGCCATCCAAAATATGGAACGTCTTATGCTTGTAGCTTATCTGATGTGCTTTTATCATTAGAGAGATTTTTTTTGTTTCATTAAAATGGCAATAAAAATAGGTCCGCCCATTAATGCTGTCAAAATACCAATCGGAAGCTCGCTAGGTGCGACAATACTTCGGCTAATCGTGTCTGCAATTAATAACAAAACAGCACCAAATACAGCTGACAATGGTAAAATAAAATGATAATTGGACTTAAATAATAATCGTAAAATATACGGTACAATCAATCCTACAAAACCAATCGTCCCAGAAAACGCAACGCAAGTACCCACCATTAGAGCCGTAATTACGACAATTTGTTTTTTCAGTTTTTCTACGTTAATGCCTAAATGTTGTGCGTCTTTTTCTCCCAGCATCATTGCGTTAAGCGCTTTTCCTTTCGGTAATAATATAAAGTAAGAAATTACCAATACCACAAAGAGAACAATATTTTTAGTCCAAGTTGCAGCTGCTAGACTTCCCATATTCCAAAAGGTTAAATCTCTTAATTGATCGTCTTTTGACAAATAAATTAAAAAACCTGTGATAGAAAATCCAATTGCTGTTATCGCAACACCAGTTAAAAGCATCATGATCACATTGGTTTTTCCGCTGCTTGTAGAAATTCTGTATACCAACAACATCGATAATAATGCTCCCAAAAATGCCGAAAATCCTACTAATGAAAACTGTAAAGCTTCTGGTAAATAGGCTCTAAAATGTCCACCCAAAACTATTGCAAATGCCGCCAACAAAGTTGCTCCAGATGTTAATCCAATTAAGTCGCTGGTTGCTAATGGATTCTTGAACATCCCTTGTAATGCTGTACCAGAAACGGCTAACATACTTCCTATCAATATTGCCATAATGACTCTAGAAAATCTAACGTCCCAAATGACATATTTCTCACTTAATGTAATGCTAGGATCTTGGGTTATCACTTGCCACAAAACAGAAAAAGGCGATTTATCACCAAAGTCATAAACGCCAATATAAAGAGAAGTTATTGCCAAAATTATCAGCAATAACCCTCCTAATATCAAGTGAATATATAATTTATTTTGTGTTTTCAATTAAAAGTTTATTTAATCCTAATGCTGCTTCTCCTAATCTTGGTCCAAAACTAGACACTAAGCCTCCGTCCATTGCGATAACTTTTTTGTTCTTACCAGCATTAGTCTGTGCTACACCTGGCATCTTAAGAACTGCATCTATACCGCCTGCACCTTGCAATCCACTTGTAAATAAAAATAATACATCTGGATTACCTTGTACAACAGCTTCTGGAGTTAATGGTTTGAAATCTTCAAAATCATTGAAAGCATTCTCTCCACCAGCCAAAGCAATCAGATTAGACATTGCTGTATTTTTACCAGCTACCATTAGGTTATTACCTCTTGCGTAGATAAATAGTACTTTTGGTTTTTTAGCTAATGGTTGTATTTCTTTAAGATCAGCATCAATTTTGTCATAAAGTTTTTGATAATCATTGTTACCAACTGCTTTTGCTACTTCTTCGATTAATTTTTTAGTTCCTTCAACAGAGAATTCTTGTTTTAGAATATCTGCTTTGATACCAGAAGAAGTGATTTTAGCTAATAATTCTGGGTTAAGATCTTTATCAGACGCCAAAATTAATGTTGGATTAAGCGCCATAATAGGCTCAATCGTCATAGACCTAACGTGACCAAGATCTTTGGCTGTAGCTTTAAGGCTTTCTGGATATGTGCTGGTAACATCTGTCCCGATAATTTCGGATTCGTGACCTAATGCACTTACGATTTCTGTAATTCCGCCAGATAATGATACAATTTTGTTAGCGGTTTTAGGTGCTTCTGAAGATTGTTCTGTTGCTGCTCCTTCTGATTTTGCATCTTCTTTTTTACAAGAATATAATGCTAGCATCACAGATGCCATTAAGACTAATTTTTTCATATTGTTTATAGGTTTATAGTATTTATTAAATTATAATGGTTTGTATTCAAATTGAGGAAAACCACGATTACCATTAGGATCTGTCATTCTTGTAAATCTAAGTTTGAAGAAATAACCATCTGCATCTCTTATGACATAAAATCTATCAGAATATACCTCCAATCCATTAGCACCTATAGGATTTCTCCAGTTAGCACCAATAACAGTTTGGTCATTATTAATAAATTTAGTCACATCAATATCTTCAATTTTAAATTGATCATATCTAGCCTGACCAGTCGCAGGAGCTTTTACAGTGACTTGATAAGCACTGGCACCACCAAGAACGTTAGTAACCACAAAGTCGGCATAAATATAACTTCCTGCGCCAGCAATTACATTGGTAATAACGGTGAAGCCAATATCCCATTTTTTCTTCTCTGGCTGTGCAGAAACTTCCTTACCTGAGATCGTACTAAAAAAGTTAAAATTAAAATCTGAATTCTTGGTGATAATATATTCTTGGTGAGTTTTTTCGTTAAGATTGGCATACTTAATTTTATAACCGTCATTAACTCTTGTTATTTGTACTTTCTTCCAACCTCTACTTTCTCCTCCGGTATAGGCAGTACCTGGGGTCTCTACGCCTTTATATATATCAAATCCCATATTGATAAGGTAAACGGAGTCATCATTGGCCGTAATTTCTGAGATAGCAGTTCTCCCTGTCACAATGTAACCTTTAGGGTCATCAATAAATTGTTCGTTAGCTGGATCAAAACTAGCAACAACAACTTTTTCTTGTAAGTCATAAAGATCTGCTTCTTTAACCTCATCAATATTAGTTGCATTAGGAATCTTGCCTGCAGCCATCATAATAGAAGAGTTAAGAATAACCTTAAATTGTGTCCCTGTATAAAACCCAAAATCCCAATCGGTTCTTTTATTATAAGCTACATCTTCTGTACCTAGATCTATCCAGACTTGGTTAGGCTGACTTGCTCCACCCACATTAGGGCTTACAACAGCACCATCAGACTTTGGTATTGCAATAGGATCTTCGTTGTCTTTGATGCAAGATTGAGTAATGAAAGTCAATCCTAATACGGTTAGTAAAAATATTTTTTTCATTTTAAATTTTTAGAAATTATAATTAACTCTTGCAAAATAGCTTCTTCCATAAAACAACTCTACAAAATCAGACGGCCCATTATGAGCGCCTCCTGACTTTGTGTTATCTCTAATAGAGGATACATCAAAAATATTTTTAATACCTAAAGCTATTTCGAAATGGTTATTAAAGAATGGTTGACTCATAGTAAAATTCATCATACTATAATCACCTCTTTCACCTAGAACATATTTTGGCTTGGTTATATCTAGAGCAGAAATTACGAACTCCTTTTTTTTCCCTGTATATTTATAGAACAACGAGAGCACTGTATTAAGTTTCGGGACGGTATAATTGGCATTAAGATTACCTTCGAAAGTATAAAAGAAATCATTATCTGATACAATTTGTCCATCGGTTAGAGTTCTTGAAATACCATAATAAGAAGCATTGGCTGCTAATGCAAAAGCACCTTTTCTAACTTTAAGATTACCTTCGAATAATACAGATCTATATTTATCCACATTAAGATAAGTTACAATTAATGGTTGAAGCTTCACATTAAGCATTTCTATTCTGTCTTTAACATAAAGGAAAGTTGTGCTTGCACCTAGATTAAAATCCCAGCCAGAAAGGTTAGTTAATTTTTTATCATAATTAATCGTTCCTGTATAACCACTTTCTGGAACTAAATCCATATTACCTTGCAGGTTATGATTACTATCTACGAAGTATGTGTAAAGCTCATTGAAATTAGGAAATCTATTAGCACTTCCTGCTACTAATCTCAAGTTATCATTGTCTGTAATTTTTGCTCTTGCTGTTACAGAATAATTATGTTGTGCATTAAATTTATCACTCAATGCAAGACGATAGCCAGGACGCAAAGAGAATACATTATTAATCTTCCACTCTGCTGTTAAGAAATTAGCATAATTAAAGATTTTACGCTTAACATTATTACCATCAAAAAATCCCGCTATAAAACCTGCATATCCAGAAGAGTGATCTAGCTCATAACCTAATTGGAAGTCGACCTTATCACTATTCAAGAAATTACTAAAAACACCTCTTGAGTAAAGAATATCAGCCTTATTATAAGATAGATAATCATCCGTTGAGCTCACACTTCTATTGGGAACATCATAGGTATAATTTCTATACTTTCTATCTTGAGTCTGATAAGAAAAATCACCTGTATAATTAACCGTTCCTAATGTTTTCCATACATTAAGTTGATGAATATATTTGGTGGTCATATAATCTCTATCTTTAGAAATATAAGTTCTGTTACCTCCACCTAAATATAACTCTGAAAGAACAGGATTATAATAATTAAGTTTTTCATTAACATAACCGAATTTATAGAAAACAGAAGTATTCTTATTGTTATATCTTACAATTCCATCTACATTCAAGACATCTTTAGGTTGCCATAAGTAGCCTCTTTTAGCATCTTGTTCTATATGCTTATAACCTTTTTGAGTCCCTTTAAATCCTTGGAAATCATTTCTATTAACATTAGCTCCTACATACCAATTTTCATTAATATTATAACCAAGGTTAAGCGTCTGTATATGGCGTCCTTCTCCTTTCTTATACCAATCATACTCTTTACCAACGGTCTCTTCTTGTAAAGCCGCATTAATAGTTAATTTTTTTTGGCTATTTTTTTTGGTAATGATATTAATAACACCAGCTACGGCATTGCTACCGTAATCTACGCCCATAGAACCTCTTACGATTTCTACTCTTTCTACATTGTTAATATTAAGCTTAGTAAGATCGATATTGTTACCAAGTCCTATATCTCCAACAACTGGTATATTATCAATCAATATTTTGGTATACTCTCCACTTAATCCCATAATAGAGGCCGTTGAGTTACCAGAGTTACGATCAGGAGTGATTAATATATTAAGACTTTGATTAAGAACATCTGCAACATTGGTAGCTGCCATATTTTTAATTTGCTCTGCATTAATCACTTCAACCTTATAGATTGACTTATTAATACTTTGTGCACTGTATTGTCCTGTAATTACAACTTCATCAATTTTCTTAGTATATAATGAATCTTTTTCTTGTCCATAAACAAAATATATGGCAGACATCGCTAGTATTGAAAGTACTTTCTTATTCATTAGATAAATAATTTTTGCCAAAAGTACGCTTTTATTTAGAATTAATAAAAATAATAATCTATTTTTGTACCATCATTATATATAATAAAAGTCATGAAAAAAAAACTACTCACGTCGATTGCTCTAGTAATAATAAGTTATACTAATGCGCAAGTAGCAACGATTAACGAAAACTTCGCGTCGCCTAAATTTTCTGATGGTGCTCTTCCGCAAAATAACTGGACATCAGACAAAGGGCACCCTTTTGCATCAATAGCTAATCAAACGGTACAGCTATACTCATTAATGTCTGCTAATGTCCCTATCCATATTGTAACACCTGAGCTTATTAGCATTAACTCTACTTATGTACTAAAATTTGATGCAGGATTCATCGCAGGAAGCGCAAGCACAACAGCAACTTTCGAGTATGGTACAACTACTGCTCCAGCATCTAGTGGTACGCCACTTACAGTCTTTAATAAAGTTGGTAATATCGCTTTAGCTTCAGGTAGTAATACTTATACTGTTAACCTTCCTTCCACATCGGATAAGTATATTGTTTTCAAGTACATACCAGCTTCTAATCATACTGCAGCAATGCTAGATAATGTAATGTATGGTCCTGATCTTGCGGTTAATGATGTCAAAACCAATATAGCTTTGCAATTTGCAATATCTAATAATAACATAGTTTTTGGGGCAAAAGGTGTTAACACAGTTAAAATCTATTCGGCTACTGGAAGCTTAGTTTCTGAAGGCAAAGTTATTAATGAAAAATATGATGTTTCTAGACTAAATACAGGTACATACTTTATCTCTTTAACAACTGATAATGGTGTAGTAAAACAGTCAAAATTCATTAAAAAATAAGTTTAAATAAATTATATTACTCTCTCTAGACACTGTTATTATTAGCAGTGTCTTTTTTATATGACAAGTGTCACTATCTTTATTTAGAACTATTAAAATTAATTTATACTTTTGTATAATAATTCTAAATAAAAATAAAATACCAAATCATTATGAAAACAAAACTATTTTTTGCATCACTTTTTGCATTATCTGTACAACAAACAGTAATTGCACAGACTGATGCTCTAGGCTATACACAAGTAGACCTTACCATGGGAGCTCAATATCAGAACAGAGTCTTCTTTGGATTTTCTGATAAAAACATAGTTTCTCAACCTGCCAATACTTGGGATATTGCATTTTATAGAAATGCGGACAAAGATTTTGGAACAAGAGTTAATGATGCCAAAGGTATTCTTGTATATCAAGTTTCTAAAAATCCTAACGATTTTGATACGGTAGATCTAAGCAAAAAATCAACTTGGGGAGATCCTTTATACAATCCAGACAAAACTGATAGATTACAAAATGGAGCCTTTGAAGCTTCTACTTTACTACCTTCAACTGGGATGAATTTCGGATGGGGAGCTTATAATGCTATTAATCATCATGTTGAAGGAAAAGTAGTTTTCGTTTTAGAATTAGCTGATAAAACAGTTTATAAATTCTTTATCCAAAACTATTTTAAATCTTATACTTTTAAATATGCAAAATGGAACGGAACATCATGGGATGCAACTGTAACTAAAACCATTGATAACGGATCTGATGATGCATTCTTCAATTATGTTAATCTGTCTACTGGTGAGAAAGTACCTAACCTTGAGCCTTCTAAAAGTTCTTGGGATCTAATGTTTACCAAGTATATGACTTTTTATAATAATACTATGATGTACCCGCTTACTGGTGCCATACAAAATCCTAGTATAACTGTAGCAAAAGCAAGACCAGAAACCCAAGAAACAGCTACCTACAACTTACCTGCCGATGCAGCATTCTCCAAAGAAATAACAGCAATCGGTCATAGTTGGAAACCAACTTCGGGCATCCATCCCGATGCTGTCTATTACATCAAAAAAAATAATCAATATTATAGAATGTATTTTACTAAAAATGGCGGTGCTACAACAGGTGATATGTTCTTTAAATATAAAAATATTACTTCAGAATTAGGTGTTACAGATCTTGGCAAAAAAGCAAGTTTTGGCATTTACCCTAACCCTATTGTTAATAAGAAGGCAACTCTTATTTTTGATGTTAAAGAAAAAATAAACAATACTGGATCAGTAGAAGTATACGATCTATCTGGCAAAAAAGTATATGAAGCAACTCTATCCAATCAATCTGGTCTTTATAAGCAAGAGCTTAACCTAAGCAAATTATCTACAGGTAATTATCTTGTTAAAATAACTTATGGAGGCATTACAGAAACCAAAAAGGTTATTGTAAAATAATCCATATTTCAATTCTTTTTACAACGAGCTATCTAATTTCTTAGGTAGCTTTTTTTAATGACAAATCTCATTCTTTTTATTTAGAACAATTAAAAATAAGTTGTAAATTTGTACAACTAATATAATATATATGAAATCAAAACTATTATTTGCTTCAATGTTTTCTCTTCTGGTATTCACCAATACCTCTGCCCAAGTTGATGATTTGGGGTACAAAAATGTAGAAGCATCTCTAGGTCAGAGTTATAAAGATCGTGTCTTTTTCAGCTTCGAGAAAGACAACCTAATTAGCCAACCTGCTGACATCTGGGATATTGCATTTTACAGAAATACCTCAATGGATTATGGGACACGTATTAACGACGGCGCATTGATTAACGTCTATCAGGTTTCTGCTAATCCATCAGATTTTGACACTGTAGATCTTAAAGAGAAATCCAATTGGGGAGAACCTCTATACAATCCTGATAAAACAGAAAGATTGCAAGACGGTGCTTTTGAGTCATCTAATTTGCTAAAAGGACCTGGTATCCATGTTGGTTGGGGAACTTACAATATGACAACTCATAAAATTGATGGCAAAGTAGTCTTTGTATTAGAATATCCTAATGGTGAAAACTACAAAATTTTACTTACAGAATATGCAGCTGGTTACACCTTTAAATATGCTAAATGGAATGGCTCATCTTGGGATCCGACAATTACTAAAACTATAGCCAACGGAAAGGATGACAAATTTTTCAATTATTTTTCTTTCAAGACTGGAGAAAAAGTAGAAGATGCAGAACCTAACAAGAATGATTGGGATATTACGCTAACTCGTTATTGGACTTTCTATAACGACATTATGATGTATGCTCTATCTGGCGTTATCCAAAGTCCAAATATAGAAGTTGCAAGAGTAGAACCAGAAGCTCAGAATACCAATACTTTTAACGCACCAGAAGCGACTAAATATTCTAAAAAAATCACAACTATAGGTGACAATTGGAAAAAACTATCAGGCTTCTCTACCGTACTAGTACCCAACGTTGTATATTATATCAAAAAAAATAGCAAATATTACAGAATGTATTTTACCAAAGTAGGCGGTGGTGCTACGGGTGATATGCATTTTAAATATAAAGATATCACATCTACCTTAGGCGTTACAGATCTTGGTAAAAAAGCAAGTTTTGGTATCTATCCTAACCCTGTAATCGACAAGAAAGCCACTATCCTTTTTGATGTTAAAGAAAAATCTAACAATACCGGATCTGTAGAGATCTATGATCTTTCTGGTAAAAAAGTATACGAATCTACATTAAATAATCAATCTGGATTGTATAAAAAAGAACTTAACCTAAGTCAATTATCAACTGGTAATTATATTGTTAAAATCTCTTTCGGAGGTATAACAGAAACCAAGAAAATCATTGTCAAGTAATTATTCCATATCCAATTATTTTTCGAGAAGGCCATCCAATTTTGGATGGCTTTTTCGTTATGTTATAATTGCCTTTATTAGATAAAATAAATGTAATTTTGTTGTAATATTTTTCACATGAATCATCATATCAACGATAAGGTAAAGTTTCAAGATCTAGGCACCAAAGATTACATCCCGACTTGGGATTATCAAGAATCTCTATTGAAAGAGAATATTGACATCAAAATAAGCAATCGCTCTTTATCTCCAGAAGAGCAAGCAATTACCAGCAATCATTTACTTTTTGTAGAGCATCCACACGTCTATACTTTAGGAAAAAGTGGGCACGAAGAAAATCTATTAGCCAATGAGGATCTTTTGAAAAAGATTGATGCCACTTACGTTAAAGTTAATCGTGGCGGCGATATTACTTATCATGGATTTGGTCAGATTGTAGGTTATCCTATTTTAGATTTAGAAAATTTCTACACAGATATTCACCGTTATATGCGTGATCTGGAAGAAGTCATCATAAGAACAATTGCAGAATACGGTATTATTGGAGAAAGATCAACAGGAGAAACAGGCGTTTGGTTAGATGTTGGTAAGCCTTATGCACGTAAAATTTGTGCAATGGGCGTCAAAGCCTCTCGTTGGGTAACCATCCATGGATTTGCACTTAATGTGAACACAGACATGAAGTATTTCGATTATATTGTACCTTGTGGTATTACTGATAAGCAGGTTACTTCTCTTAAAAATGAACTCGAGCGAGAAGTCAATATTGAAGAGGTTAAATCTAAAATTAAAAAACATTTTGCTGACGTCTTTAATTGTGAATTAGTCTAGATATACACTACACTTTATTTCCATAATTTATTGATAAATAATTAGCATACAATTATATGGATGCAATTTGGCTTTACACTATTTAAGTCGTAGCTTTGTATTTCATCAGTATATAATGGACATTTCTAATTCTTATTTTTCGAATAATAAATTAGTGCGACTTTTCAGTTCGTTATTATATCTGCATGATGATATTTTCCTAAAAAATTCTAAAGAGTTTATCACTTCTACCCTGTAAGAACTCCTACAGGGTTAATCCACAAGTCTACAAATTTTTACCGAATTGATAATCAAACATCTAATTATTAACAATTAAGATGTTGGAGTTTTGTATCAATTCTATTCATTTTTATTAAAATTATTATCGTGTCAGAAAACATTATTTTAACTACAGGAGTTTATGATTTAATCAAAGATCATCTAAGAAGAAAACAAGTAAGTAAAAAAGAAGAAGAAATCCTTCTAAGCGAATTAAAACAGTCTAAACAAGTTCTTAGAAGAAATCTGCCTAATGATATTGTAACGGTTGACAGAATTGTAGAAGTAAAAAACTCTACAACTAATGATGTACAGACCATCACTTTTGTTGGTCCTCAAAAAGCAAAACCTAAAAAAAACAAACATTCTATTTTATCAGAAATTGGTATTGCCATTGTCGGTTACAAGGTAGGTGACAAAATAAAATGGCCTTCTACCAATGGCGAAATCGAGTACGAAATATTAAGTGTTGAAGCATTAGCTATTGCTTAATTAACCTTGATATTCTATCATTTTTATAAACAAAAAATCGAAGTAATAATTACTTCGATTTTTTATTTTTACATGGTCATACCGATGTCAATTCCTTTTATTTTTCTGTAAAGATCCGTCGCATAATTATCCGTCATGCCAGATACGAAATCTAAAATACCCAAAACTTTATCATAAGTTGTTCCATTTTCATAGACAAATTGTTGCGGAAGAAGTTTCAAGGCCATTTTATCGTAGTTCTTACGTTGAGACTTTTCTAAAATTACAGACGGAATAAAGTGATCCAGAAGCTCATACATAACATTATAACCTGCATTTTCTATCTCGATGACTGCTTTATGATTGTAGATTTTATCGATAGAAAACCGCTCAATTTCTGTTAAAGAAGAGCTTTCATTTTTAAAAATATCAAGCAAAGCTTTATCTAAAGTACCATCAATTATTCTATCAAAATTATCTTTATAAATACTTACAGATTTATTAATTAATGAGTTGATTACTTTGGCTCTCAGGTAAGAAATCCTTTCGTTAGGATTCCAAATGACTTGCAACTTATCTTTAACTCTAGAGACATCTTGCGGATTAACAGAGGTAATGAGATCTATAAAAAGATCCTCACAATCTTTAGAATTAACAATGCCTAATCTGTGTGCATCTTCCATATCAATAATGCTGTAGCAGATATCGTCAGCCGCTTCTACTAACCATACAAAAGGATGACGTCTAAAAATAACAGGATCATTATTATCTTTTGTCATACCTGTGCTATCTGCGATTTTTAAAAATTCGGTTTTAGAACTTTGAAAAAAACCAAATTTCTTCTGATGGATTTTCTTTTTATCTCTAGCAATCGCTTCGCAAGGATATTTTGCAATACTAGACAATGTAGAATATGTAAGCTGTATTCCGCCAGCATCTTTACCTTGTTGTTGATTAGTTAATACTCTAATCGCATTGGCATTTCCTTCGAAATTAATAAGATCTGCCCACTCTTTATCATTAAAAAATGGTTTTAAAGCGTTTTCATTTTTCTCAAAATAACTTGCAATAGCATCTTCTCCAGAATGTCCAAAAGCTGGATTGCCAATATCATGACAGAGACATGCCGCAGCAATTACATCACTCAATTGATACTGATAAAAATTACCAGATGTCTCATCTAGCTCTTTAGCATATACAGATCCGATATGATCTCCTATCAAACTTCCCAAGCTACGCCCAACCGAAGCCACTTCTAGAGAATGCGTCAATCTATTGTGTACAAAAACACTTCCCGGTAAAGGAAAAACTTGAGTTTTATTCTGTAATCTTCGGAAAGCTGACGAAAAAATTATCCTATCAAAATCACGCTGAAAATCAGTTCTTGAAACTTTATGATTAGGAGGATTTCCGGTTCTTTGATTGGTGAAAAGTTGATTAAGATTCATAATTACAAAAATAATGAAATTAATGCTTCATTATAATCAAAATAGACGAATAATATAATATTCAAAAATATTTAAGTACTTTTGAATTATTAAAAAAATTTATGAAGAAGATTTACACATTTGCGACAGTTTTAGTCGCATCTATTACATTTGCACAAAACACCTCTTTCGAAGCCTCAGAAGGCTTTACTCTTGGAAACATCCATGATCAAAATGGTTGGGAAGTCGGCACTAACAGTGATAAGCAAATTTTTAACAATCAGACAGTAACAAATGAAAAAGCTACAGACGGTAATTATTCTCTGAAAATAGCTAAAGACAATGGCTCTAACGCATCTTGGATACCAGCTGTAGGAGCTTCTAAAACACTTACTACAAGTCAGAACTTCAATAATTTAAAATTAGAATTTGATGTTTTTATAACCGAGGCTAAAGGTTCTAGTTATGATTTTGGAGGTTGGGGAATTAAGGATGAAGACTTCGTTCCTGTTACCTTCTTTTCTTTTATGAATTCTGGCGAATTACATGTGATCAAAAATGTTTATTTTGAAACAGAAAGTACTGGACATACCTGGGAAGTTAATAAATGGTATAAGTTAAAATCTGAAGTCAACGAAAAAGAAATTAAATATTATGTTAATAACCAATTAATTTTCACAGGTCCTAATTATGCTAAATCTAATCTGCTAGGTCTTAATTTCTTACATGATAATAGAAGTGGCGCCGCTTATATTGATAATATTAAAATAAACGATAAAAACTTAGCCACTTACGAAGCAACCGTTTCTAAGTCATTAAAAGTACATCCTAATCCGGCTAAAGATGTTGTAACGATAAGTTCTGACGAAAAAATTACAGCATTTACTATCTATAATTCTCTTGGTCAAAAAGTTAAAAGCGGAACGTCAACTCAAGATATTGATATCAAATCTTTATCAACCGGCAATTACATTCTACAAGCTAAATCTGAAAATGGTAAAACATTATCTACTAAATTAATCAAGAATTAATCAGGCTAATAATCCTATTACAAAGTCCTTAATTACAATAAAATTAGGGACTTTTCATTCACATTTCACATTTATCACTCATCAAAAGTGATAACATTTTTTTTACTTTAATAAAACATGAAGAAGATTTACACACTTGCAACCATTCTAGTTGCGTCAATAACATTTGCACAAAATCACATTTCTTTCGAAACTTCTGAAGGTTATACTTTAGGCAATATTAATGGTCAAAACGGCTGGGAAGCCACACGTAACAAGAATAATCAACCTATTAAGAATCAAAACATCTCTAACCAACAATCCACAGATGGCACCAACTCCCTAAAGATAGATGTAGATACGACAGAAGATTTAGGATGGTTTGCGACTTTTGGAGCAACCAAAACGCTATCCCAAGCTCAGGATTTCAAGAATGTAAAAGTAGAATTTGATGTTCGATTAACGAAAAAAGAAGGCTCATCTTTTGACTTTGGAAGTTGGAGCACAAAAGACGGAAAGCTTGTCCCTGTTTTCTTTTTTGCTTTTAATGCCACAGGAATTATAGAAGTTGTTGATGAAAATTTTTATCAATATACAGATACTGGTACAAAATGGGACACTAACCAATGGTACAAATTAAGAGCTGAGATTAATGAAACTGAAATCGAATATTTTGTAGACAATACATTAATTTATACTGGAGCCAATTACTCTAAATCTAAGATTTTAGGTTTTAAATTCTTACATGACAATTTTGATGGCGCAGCTTTCATTGATAATATTAAAATAAATGGTGAAGACTTAGCAACTTATGAAGCAACTGCTTCTAA
This sequence comes from Chryseobacterium electrogenes, assembly GCF_053553015.1. Lineage (NCBI taxonomy): Bacteria > Pseudomonadati > Bacteroidota > Flavobacteriia > Flavobacteriales > Weeksellaceae > Chryseobacterium > Chryseobacterium electrogenes. The sequence continues at coordinate 1,574,505 of NZ_JBNPPB010000002.1, forward strand.
AACATTGAAAGTATATCCCAATCCAGCAAAAGATTTTGTAACCATTACTTCCGAAGAAAAAATTACAACTTACAGTATATACAATACGGCCGGTCAAAAAGTTAAAAGTGGAACATCAGCTCAAAACATTGATATAAAATCTTTATCAACGGGAGCTTACATTCTACAAGCAACTACCGAGAATGGTAAGACATTATCTACCAAAATAGTAAAAAAATAATTATCCTATTACTTATATAATAAAGTCCTTAATTGATATAATTAAGGACTTTATTGTCATTTTATCAAAGAAGATATTCACTAAGCAATAATTAACATTTAGTAAAAAAATAACTATAGATGAGTATTTATTAAAATTAAAACATTTAAAAAACATCTTTCATAATAAATAATATTATTAAATATCGAAATTGTTAGGGTGTTTTAGTTTTATATCATCTACCGTTCCTAATACCTTATCCTTAAGTGCATCCTGATAGCCTTGCAATCTATCCGATATAGCATGGTCTGCAGTTGCTAATATTTTTGTAGCCAAAATCCCAGCATTAAGAGCGCCATTAAGAGCTACGGTTGCTACCGGAATTCCGCCAGGCATCTGCAAAATAGACAAAATAGAATCCCAACCATCAATAGAATTACTTGACAATATTGGTACACCAATGACTGGTAAAGTTGTACAACTAGCCACCATTCCTGGTAAGTGAGCTGCGCCACCCGCACCTGCAATAATTACCTTTATGCCACGATCTTTAGCTGTTTTAGCATAATCGAACATCCTTTCTGGTGTTCTGTGTGCAGAGACAACTGTTAACTCGTATGGTATGTCTAGATTTTTTAAGAAGTCTACAGCTTGCTCCATAATAGGCAAATCGCTTTGGCTTCCCATGATTATTCCGATCATTTTATTTCATTTTATTAGATTGTCAAAGATAAAGAATTTAAAAATGCGGTAAACAAAAACTTAATTTAGCAGCATTAATGCAATATAATTTCTAAAACAAAAAATAAAAAAAATATCCAATTATATCAATGAGAATTAATCAATAAAAATTACATATTAATAATAAATAGACAACAACACCTCACTTTATTCTATTGTAAAATAAATATATTTGTAAGCTATTTTATAAAATTTTGAAAGATTACAAACTAACATTTGCCGTACTTACTGTTGCTATTGTCTGGGGTACCACTTTTTTAGGAATTCGTGTTGCGGTAGAGAGCATACCAGGTTGGTTTGTTGCAGGGATTAGACAGTTTTTAGCAGGACTAATTATGCTTGTTATTTTACTATCTAGAAAAGAATTAAAATGGATTGGTTGGAAAAATCTACAATATCAAATTGTATTTTCTGTTCTCATGCTTATTATGGCTAATGGACTGACAACGCTTGCCGAAGAAAGCCTAACCAGCAGCTTGGCTTCTCTAATAACCGCTTCTGCTCCTATTTTGGTATTTTTGGGTAGTGTTGCAATTGGTTTACAAAAATTTAGCCTTCGTGCATTAATTGGTATAATAATGTGCTTCTGTGGTATTTTATTTATCTTTTGGGATACATTACACGAGCTTGTAAACCCCGATTTCAAAAATGGAATTATCTTAATGTTTTGCGCTATATTAGGCTGGGCATCAGGAACTATTTTTACAAAAAAAATGAATATCCAAAGCAAAAATATATCACTCAATCTTTTTTATCAATTCATCTTTGCTGGTATCGTCCAGATTCTTTTTGCATTGATTTTTGTTGATGATTATAATGTTAGAAACTGGACTTTCAAAAGTATTAGCGCTTTATTATACTTATCAATTTTCGGATCTGTCATTACATTTTTCTCATTCCATTATGCTTTAACCAAAATAAGCCCAATCCAAGTTTCCATTCTATCTTACTTCAATACCATTATTGCTATTATTCTTGGATGGTTAATCTTGGACGAAAAGATTTCTGAAAAGTTTATTATCGCAGCATTTCTAATCATCTGTGGTGTTTTCATTATCAATTACAAGCCAGAAATGTTTAAAAAGAAAGTCAAAATATAGACGATCGTTAGAGAATAAGTGTTAACATTTCTGCTAAGCTTTAACCATAATCATAGATTTAATGAGAACTAGCTTACGCATTAATTCTTCTCTAGAATCTGCCAAGACATTGATATGTCCCATTTTTCTACCAGGCTTAGTTTCTGCTTTTCCATAAAGATGAACGTAGGTTTTAGGTAACTTAAGAACATCTTCTAATCCTTCATAGATTACTTTTCCAGAGAAACCTTCTGCGCCAACAAGATTAAGCATACCGCTGTAACCGAAAGAATCTGTATCAGCCAAAGGAAGATTTTTTACTACGCGATACATCTGCTCAAACTGAGAATTAGCATTACCTTCTTGGCTTTGATGTCCTGAGTTGTGCAATCTTGGGGCTGTCTCATTAACCCAAACTTTACCTGCTTTGTCTAAAAATAATTCGATGGTAAAAAGCCCTGCAGAATCCGCATTTTTTATGAATTGATTAGCTATAACATCTATCTGCTGTTGCGTTTCTTGCGAAATATCAGCGGGACATATATTAAAGTCTAGAAGATTAAGCTTAGGATCTGCAACCATCTCTGTAACGGGAAAAGTCTTAATATCATCATCCTCATTTTTAGCAATGATAACGGATAATTCTCTATCAATATCAACCAAATTTTCTAGAACAGATTCTTGAGTCCAAAGATTTCTCCAATCTTCATTGGTACGTAAAACCTGGACACCTTTCCCGTCATAACCGCCTGTATTAAGCTTTTGGACAAAAGGAAGTTGAATAAGGATTTCTTCTTCGCTCCCATCCATCACTTCAAAATCAGGAGATGGCATCCTGTTGTCTTCATAAAATTGTTTCTGAAGAATCTTCTGTTGAATTATTTTAATAATTTTAGAATTCGGAATTACCTTTACACCTTGATTTTCTAATTCTTCTAAGGCATCTGCATTAACATGTTCTATCTCGATGGTAATAACATCTTTGCCTTGCCCAAAGTCTAAGACCGTCTGATAATCGTTAAAATTACCTTGGGTAAAATGCGAAATATTGCGACAAGGCGCATTGGCATCAGGATCTAGAGTATAGATTTCGTCGTCATATTTCAATGCATTTTGGATAAACATTCTACCTAATTGCCCTCCACCAAGAATTCCGATTTTCATTATTTTTTATTACTTTTTATTAGAATAAGACAATTATGCTTTTTTAACAAACTCTGACTTGAGAGCCATAGATCCAAATCCATCAATCTTACAATCTATATTATGATCGCTATCAAAATTAAGTCTGATATTTTTCACTTTCGTCCCTGCTTTTACTGGTTTTGGAGCACCTTTTACAGGAAGATCCTTAACCACTACAACAGAATCACCAGTTTGTAACTCATTACCGTTAGCATCTAGAATTTTGTTTTCATTAACAGCATTATCTTCTGGATTCCACTCATAAAAACATTGTGAACATACCATTAAATTGTCATTTTCATAGGTAAATTCTGATTGACACTTTGGACATAGAACAACATCACTCATAGTTATCTTTTTAGTATTAAATAAATTTCCCCAAAGATATTGAAGATTAGCCACAATCACAGCTTTTTTAGCCAAAAAAGTAATTTTGGCTCTATAAAACATTAATTATAATAAGTGCAATTGAGGATATAAAAGCTAGAATAATTATAAATTTTTATTTTTACTATTAAATATTTGGTGTAAAAACTTCAATACCACTATATTTGCCTTATGTCGGAAATTATTATTTTATTTCTCGGTGCTATTTGCGCTGGATTACTTGGTTCTCTAACTGGATTAGGCGGCGGTGTTATTATCATACCGTTATTAACATTAGGCTTTGGTGTACCTATGCATTATGCTATTGGTGCTTCATTAATTTCTGTAATCGGAACTTCTTCTGGAGCAGCAGTTGCCTTTGTCAAAGAAGGTTTTACCAACATGAGAATTGGTATGTTTCTGGAGATTGCAACAACTATTGGCGCTGTTGCTGGCGCATTGGTCTCCGGGATTTTAAATCCTAATACTATCGGGATTATCTTTGCAAGCATCCTCTTATTAACTGTAATCCTAAATCTTAAAGGAAAACCAGATCATCAAGAACCGCTCATTAAAGGAAGTGTAGAAGACAGACTAAAGTTATACGGTACTTTCCCTGATAAAGGAGAGCTTAAAAGTTACTCAGCAAGAAACACGATTCCAGGATTTTTCATGATGATTTTTGCGGGCGCAATGTCTGGTTTATTAGGTATTGGATCTGGCGCACTAAAGGTACTCGCAATGGATAATATGATGAAATTACCTTTTAAAGTATCTACAACAACGAGTAATTTTATGATTGGCGTAACGGCTGTAGCTGGTGCATTAATCTATTTCCAAAGAGGCGAAATTATCCCTGTCATCGCAGCTCCTGTAGTTATTGGCGTTGTATTAGGCAGCTTAATAGGATCTAAAACATTAATGGTTTCTAAAACTAAAAAATTAAAAACATTCTTTGCGATTGTCATTACTATATTGTCAATTTACATGATGTATAACGGATTAACAAATAACTTCAAATGAGAAAAGAATTTACTGACATCGACCTTAATCGTTCTGTAGGAAACCTTCTTCGTCTTGGCGTATTATTCTCTGTTACCACTTCACTAGTTGGTTTTATAAAGTTATTTACAGAAGGTTTTAAGATGCCAAAACACTTTGAGCATCTTCAGATTCCTAGCGATCATATCTGGCAATCTTTCTGGGTTTCTCTAAAGAATTTTGAAGGAATAGGAATTATCCAATTAGGAATACTATTCTTAATCTTCACACCATTAATGCGAATTATTTTTGCCCTTATTGGCTATCTTAAAGAAAAGGATTATACCTATGTTGTAATATCCATTATTGTCTTAGCAATTATGGTTTTCAGCTTTGTGAGCGGTTATGCACATTAACTAAAATAGTTTTAACTTTCATAAAACTCTAAAGGCAAAGCGTCTGGATCTTGGGTAAAAAAGAAACTTTTACCCGTAAACTCATCTAATCTTATCTCTTCGCAATCCAAGCCTTTAGCAAGGAGTTCGCTTCTTTTATCGCCCAGATTATCAACCGAAAAAGCGAGATGCCTAAGCCCACAACTTTCTGGTCTTGATGGACGCTCAGGTGGATTAGGGAAAGAAAATAACTCTATCACATAATGATCTCCAATCGCTAAATCTAACTTATAAGATTGACGCTCTTCGCGGTAAACTTCACGCAAAATACTTAAGCCAATAACTTCTGTATAAAACGATTTGGAAATCTTATAATCAGAACAAATAATAGCGATGTGATGGATTTTCACGTTAAAAGTTTTGTAATTAAATTAATCATCAATATTTGTCATTCCGTAGGAATCTAAATCTATTTATTTCATTAATCAAATTATTAATGTTTTAAATGAAACTTCCTTCTATATTTTTTCTTAAATGACTTCAAAATTAAAGGTAACTGAAAACTATTTTCTAATTTAGAATAAGGAATCTTCTTTTCTATTTTTTTTTTCAGAATAAAAGACTAAAACGAAAATCCAATAATTATTTTTGAAATGCATATTTATTTTCTTCAAATCAATCCAATTATATCTATCAAATCTAAATGTAATTCTTTTAGAATCTAATTTTATAATCGGCGTAAAATATGCTTCATAACATTTATATAATGCTATGAAAATGGTAAAAATACCATCAGTTTAGACTCATAAAAAGCCAGTTTTTCTTCAATTTCAATTCCTTTAAATTGAAAAAAACGTGTTAAATGTCTTTCCCTTAAAGCTGCTTTCTTATTCTTCATTTAAAACCTCATCACATCTTTTACCACGCCACCTTTTTGCGTTAATGGTATTAATTCGGTTTTTATGAAATCTGTGATTTTATCTGTATCAATATCATTCGGGAAAAGAAGATGAACATTAGCGCCAGCATCTAACGTGAAAAATAAAGGCAAGCCCGTTATTTTTCTGAACTCCCAAAGTTTATTAATAACCTCTAAAGTGCCCGTTTTCATCAAGATAAAAGCAGGATCGCTCATCATCATCATCGCGTGAAGTGTCAATGCTTCATGTTCTACCAATTGGATAAAACCGTCCATATCACCACTTTCTAAGATCATTTTCAGCTTAGTAAAGTTCTCATGTGCTTCATGAAAACGTCTTTCTGCATAAGGATTAGTATTCATCAAGCCGTGTCCAACAGTGGACGAAACTGATTTTTCACCTTCATGAATTAATAAAACCCAATCATTAAAATTCTTAAAAACAGAATGTACTTTATCATTAGAATATTGCACTGCAAACAAGTCGGAACTTCCGTCTACCTCCTCGGTTTCACCCCAAACAACTAATCCATCGTACAGGCTTCTACAAGCACTTCCGCTTCCTAATCTTGCCAAAAAACTAGCTTTTCTATCCTTTGTAAGGTTTAGGCTCTCGAAGCCTTCCTTATTCTTATCTGAAAAAACATCGTCCAAGCTCATCAGACATTTTGCAATCGCGCCAAATCCTGAAGCAGAACTTGCAATTCCGGAACTGTGAGGAAAGGTATTTTCGGTTTTGATAATGTATTTTCCTTTTAAAATCCAAGGCAAATATTTTTCAATATTTTTAAAATACTTTTCAATTTTCGAAGCAAATTTCACTTCTTCATTTCCAGCCAAAAAAGTCTGAACAGAGAATTCTTCATCTGCAAAAAACTCTATAGTTGTATTCGTTCTGCAATGATTAAGCGTATAACTGATGCTGGGATTAGCCGGAATTTGATTTTCATATTTACCCCAATATTTAATTAAGGCAATATTAGACGGGCAACTTTCTGTTACCGATTGATTAGATATATTATATTGAGAATTTCCTAAGAATTGATTTTCCACTGTTGATAAAATTAAGATTGAGAACTATTGACTTACTATTAAAATTAAGAATACATTTTATCAATTAAGTCGGCATATTTTTCTAAAACAACTTTTCTTCTGACTTTCAAAGTTGGGGTCATCTCACCTAAATCCATTTGAAAATCTCTTGGTAATAATGTTATTTTTTTAACTTTTTCATAATCAGCAAGTTCTTTTTGAAGTTCGTTAATTTTCTGATTATAGAAGCTAATAATCTGAGGATTTTTAATTAATTCTTCATGAGACGAAAAAGAAATTTGATCTTGCTTTGCTTTAACTTCCAAAGCTTCAAAATTAGGAACAATTAACGCTGTCACAAACGATCTACCTTCTGCAATTAACACAGCTTGTTGTACAAAAGCATCGTTAGTCAATAAGTTTTCTGTTGCTTGCGGCGTAACATATTTACCATTAGAAGTTTTCATGAGATCTTTGATACGATCTGTAATCGTAAGATTGCCATCTTTATCTATATTACCACAATCTCCAGTCTTAAACCAGCCATCTTCTGTAAAAACAGCTTTAGTATCTTCTGGTCTATTATAATAACCTTTCATCACGCCACTACCTTTTGCAAGAATCTCATCTTGGTCACCAATCTTAAGTTCTACACCTGGCAAAGTCTTACCTGCAGTCCCGAATTTATAATGTTTTAGTGGATAAAGTGCTAATGTCGCCGTTGTCTCTGTAAGTCCATAGCCAATGGTTAAATGAATGCCCATTGCATCAAAAAAACGTGCAATCTCCGGCGAAATAGACGCGCCTCCACATGGCATAAACCACAACTCACCACCAAGTTGACCTTTAATTTTCTTAAAAACTAAAGCATTGGCAATTTTATTTTTCAGGCCTAACCCGAAAGGAATACTTTTTTGCAAGCCTTTTCTCTCGTTGTAAGCTGCACCAACTTCTAACGCCCAATTAAAAATTTTCTGTTTAGTTGGTGAAGAACTCTGAATAGTCTCCTGAATCTTTATGTAAATTTTCTGATAAAATCTTGGCACAGAACACATCATTGTAGGTTGCACCACTTTTATCTCATCAGCAATATCTTTAGTTTTAGTTAAAAAAGAAACTTTCGCACCACCCGTTAAAGACAATAACGTCCAGCTTCTTTCGAAAACATGAGTTAGAGGCAAGAACGCCAACGAATGCTCATCATCAAAATCCTTGAATTTATAAAACTCAAAATGAGCTTCTATACATTTTATAAAATTAGAATGAGTTAATACAACTCCTTTTGGCGTACCTGTTGTACCAGATGTATAGATTATTGTCGCTATGTCATCTTCTGTCAACTGAAGAATCTCTAATTGATCTGATGCTTTTTGTATAAATTTCTGTAGATGAAAACTCTTCTCATGAACCAATCTTTCATAAGTTTTGGTAACGATAATTTTCTCTAATAAAGGACAATCATCCAACAATGCAATCGCATTATCATATTGCTCTTTATTACCAGTCAAAATAATTTTTACTCCAGAATCCTGAAGAACATACTTTGCTTGATCTTTTGTATTGGTAGAATAAATAGGAACCGTAATCGCACCAATGGCAAGTACAGCAAGATCCATCATAATCCACTCTGCAGAATTTTCAGAATAAATAGCGACCTTATCTCCTTGCTCTACTCCAGCGTCTTTCAGGGCATTAGCGGTTTTAAAAACAACTGTTTTAAATTTTCTCCACGTAATATGAGACCAGCTTGCACCACTTTTGAAACCAATAGCTTGTTTTAAAGGATATTTTTCTGCGTTGGTTATTAAGAAATTAGCAATATTCATATATTATTGATGATCTTGTAAATAATGATTAAGATGAAAATCAATACTTTCCTCTACTGGGATAAATTGATAATTCAACTGATTGATGATTTTTTGATTAGAAAGTTTAGAATCTGTCGTTATCGCATCTATATTAACTTTGTTTATCATTCTGAGACTTGGGATAAGCCAACCTAAAAGAAAATTAAAAACTCGACCGATATTTAAGACTGGTTTAGAAATAATTTTAACTTGAGATTTCCCAACAGCTTTTCTCACTTTGTTGGCAACGTGCTCATTTTTAGCATTTCCTGAAACCAAAATAAAACGTTGGTCAAAAACATTTTGTTCCATTAAAGAAATTGCAATTTTTGCAACATCTCTAACATCTACATAATCAGAGCTTCCGTTGGTAGAAAATGAAGATTTTGCCAATTGCCCAAACATCTCACCGCTACTACTCTTCCAGTTGCCAGATCCCACGATAATACCTGGATTTATAATCACAGTATTAAGTCCTTCTGCTGCTGCGCGCCACACTTCCATCTCAGAAAAATGCTTAGACTTAGCATAAGAAGAATGCATTAGTTTCGGGTTATAATTAGAATCCTCATCTTGAAAACCGTCATCATTAAAACCATCTAAAACTGCAATAGAACTGACAAAACAAAACTTTTCTATTTTATTCTGACAAGCATAAAGTAGATTTTTAGTCCCTTCGATATTGGTCTGATACATCTCATGTCGAGCATCCGGATGAAAACTAACTTTTGCCGCACAATGATATACTTCTGACACACCAACCAAAGCGGCTTCTATAGAACTGATATCATCAAAATCGACATCTATCCATTCTATTTTTGCGAAAAAATCTTCTGGATGTTCTGTATAAAATCGCAAAGACGACTTAACATCATCCAGATTACTTTGCTTTCTTTTGGTTGCTTTTACTACCTTGCCTAGCTTTAACAATTCTAGCACAATGACACGCCCCAATATTCCTGTGGCGCCCGTTACTAAAACTATTTTATCTTGTGGAAGTTGATCCAATATATTTGATTTAAAATTCTAAACTCTACAAAGATAAGAATTGATAAATGAAAACGAAGTTTATTCATCAAACAAAAAAGTTCTCACAGCAACTGCAAAATCTACAGGATTATTGGCTTGTACCCAATGAGAAGCATTAGCTATTTTTATAACACGAGAATTAGGGAATTGTTGTTTTATCCCAAAGTCATCTTGTGGCAAGATATAATTAGATTTGGCGACCGCAATAAACAACGTTGGACCATTAAAAACACCAAATTTTATAGCATTAGAAACAAATTCTGCATAATGCGTTGCCAAAGTATCAAGGTTAAATCTCCAACCCAAAGTTTTGTCATCTTTCCAGTAAAGATTTTTCATCAAAAACTGAATCACAAAAGTCTCCGGGATGTATTCTTTTAACGAAGCTTCTACATCTTGTCTGTTTTCAACTTTGGTAAAATCTACAGATTGCAAAGCTTTAATTATCCCTTGATGATGCGGCGGATACGCTTTAGGCGCAATATCTACAACAATTAACTTTTCTACACGATCAGGATAATTAATCGCAAATTGCATCACAGCTTTTCCGCCTAGAGAATGTCCTAGAATAAAGGCTTTCGGGATTTTGTGATGATCCATATAATTAAGAATATCCTCTGCCAAATCGTCATGCGACATAGAATCCGAATGAAAACTGCGTCCGTGATTTCTTAGATCCAGAAGATGCGTTGGTAAAATTTCTCCAAATTCTTTCCCAAAACTCCCCCAATTGTCCAACATCCCAAACAAGCCATGAAACACCAATAATGGCGTCCCGACTTTATCCTCTCCGTATATTTTTGAATGTAATAATTCCATAATTTTAATATTAGTATTAAGCATCAATTGTTAGATTAAACGAAATATATTGAGCACACTTCTCTCTAACAGTCGACATTTAAGCCCATTTCGCCAATCTTTTAAGATAAGCCTGGATTGTATTTTCTAAACCTAAATATAAAGCTTCCGAGATCAAAGCATGACCAATAGAAACCTCTAACAAATTAGGAATATTATCTGAGAAATATTTAAGATTATCAAGACTCAAATCGTGTCCTGCATTAACACCGAGGTTAAAATCCTGACAACGCTTAGCTGTCGCAATATAATCTGCAATAGCTTTTTCTTTATTAATAGGATAATGAGTTGCGTAGGCTTCGGTGTAAAGCTCGATGCGATCTGTACCAGTTTTTGCCGCAAACTCCACCATTTCTGGATTAGGATCAAGAAAAACAGAAGTACGGATGCCTGCATTTTTAAATTCAGCAATAATCTCCGTTAATTTATCAAAATGAGTTTTACAATCCCAACCTGCATTAGACGTTATCGCATCATCAGCATCTGGCACCAAAGTCACTTGCTCTGGTTTAACATCAAGAACCATGTCAATAAAATCACGATGAGGATTACCTTCGATGTTAAATTCTGTTGTCACCAATGGTTTTAAGTCATAGACATCTTTGCGGGTGATATGCCTCTCATCTGGTCTGGGATGAATGGTAATTCCTTGCGCACCAAATCTCTGCGCATCTACTGCAATCTGTGTTACACTTGGCACATCGCCACCTCTTGCATTACGCAACGTAGCTATTTTATTGATATTAACACTTAATTTAGTTGTCATAATATTTTTGAAAGCTTAACTTTTTTATTTTTAAATTTTATTAATCTGCATAATCTCCAATCCAAAATCCTGAGCCGCAACTAGCAAATGATCGAAAATATCAGATTGTACTCTTTCATAATCCTCTAAGCCCGAATAAATTGTAAAACAATAAACCTCCAAAGGCATACCTTGTGGTGTGATTTCTAATTGTCTTACTAAGATAATTTCGTTTTGTTCTATATCTGGATTATTCTTAAGATAGTGTTGCACATATTTTCTAAACACACCAATATTGGTCAATTGCTGTCCATTAAGATTAATATCAGCATTGTTTAGACTCACTCTTTCTGATTCTATTTCGTTTTTTTTGGTAATCAGATAATCCGAAATAAGATTGATATTCGCTAATTTATCAAAATCTTGTTCTGTCAGAAAATGAAAAGATTTGATATTAAAAATCATAGAACGCTTAATCCTACGACGATTACCCTCTGTCATCACCTGGAAATTTCTAATCTCAGTGGTCATAAGATCATAAGTTGGCACTGTAGAAATGGTTTTGTCAAAGTTCATGATTTTAGTGGTTAGAAGACTTATTTCTATCACCGTTCCTTCTAGATTATACTTAGGGATCCCTATCCAATCTCCAACTTTCAGAGTTTTAGAAGTCGCCACATGGATGCCCGTTACAAAACCTAAAATCGTATCCCGAAACACCAAAACCATAACCGCCGTAATGGCTCCAATACTTCCTAATATTGCACCGCTTCCGATATTGAAAAGAATCTTAATCGCGATAAAGAACAATATAACACCACCAAAAATCTTAAGAGTCTGAGAAATGGCACGGAATGCAATAAGCTTATAGCTATCCTTTATGAGGATATAATAATTCTCCACACCGTTATACAATCTAAGTCCAGCACCAGCAATCACCACAACCTGAGCCACATTAACAATCTTGTCTAATATACCTTTGGTGATCTGATGCATCCCTGCATAAAAAATAGATTCTAATGCAAAATTACAGAGACCTAACGCAATAATATGTGCTATAGAATCAAAAAACTTTGCTTTGGATAAAGAATGAATAAACGGGTATTTTTCTGGATTTGAAAAATATCTAGCCACCAATTTAAAAGAAAACTTTAGTAAGAAATCCATTAAAAAAAGAAAAGCCAATAACACCAATATTTTGCACGTTACCTGAAAAATCCACGCTGCATCACCACGAAAATATTGAGCAAAAAAAACATTAATCTGATCGCTAATATTTTGTAAAAAATCTTTTGTATCGTTCAGTTCATCTTTCATATGCAATTTGGCTTAGGTTTTGCAAATTTAAAACAAAATAATAACCTCATCGTACAGATATAATACTTAATTTTAACAATTAAAAAAAAATGGACAACACTGTTATCCTAGTAATAAGTATACTATTAATCATTATCGGCATTGTTGGTACAATTGTCCCTGTGTTACCTGGACTATTCTTGAGCTTTGCCGGGCTTTTAATTTTTAAATTCGGGGGTAACACTGAGATGCCTATCTTATATGTCTGGATTTTTGGGTTTCTAACATTACTTTCCGCCGTTCTCAACTATGTTATTCCGGCAAAAACCAACAAAAAATATGGAGGTACGCGCTGGGGAAGCATTGGATCTTTTGTAGGAACATTATTAGGATTCTTCTTCATCCCTATTCCGTTCGGATTTTTAATAGGAATGTTATTGGGCGTTTTCGTAGGCGAATTACTACATGATATTAACAATCATAAAAAAGCTTTTAACTCTACAAAAGGAGCTTTAGTAGGATTTATTTATGGTACGGGCTTTAATATGATGGTAGGTGTTGCTATGTTTTTTGTAGTTATTTATTATGCATTTTTTTAAACTAAATATATTATGATACGTTCTCTCTTTTTAGCAATGAGCATAATCAGTCTGACAAGTTGTCAAACTCAAAAAATTAATACCGAAAACTCTTCTGACATTTCTGAAACAAGTATCATTTTAAAACAAGGCGAATCTATTAAAATTGCAAAAACAAATATCACTGCAAAATACCTAACAATAACAGAAGATAGCCGATGTCCAGAAGATGTAACATGCGTCTGGCAAGGATTAGCAAAAGTTGAACTAGAGCTTAGCCGCAAAGGATCTACACCACAAGTTATAGAATTATCAACAATGGATTTTGAAGGCAGCAACGCTCGACAAACAAAAGTATTTGAAGGCTACGCAGTAACACTAAATCACGTCTCTCCTTGGCGCAACCAAGACGGAAGTCCATCAACTGTGAAAAACGGCATCGAAATAAGCCTTAAAAAAATTAAATAACTACCAATTAATCGTTGACTTACTTTTTGTTTTCAGAAAGTCATTAATTTGAGAAAAAGGCTGGCTTCCGAAAAAACCTTTACGTGCAGAAAATGGTGATGGATGTGGAGATTTTAGAATAAAATGCTGTGCAGAATCTATTAACTCTTCCTTTTTTTGTGCAAAAGCGCCCCAAAGAACAAACACAACATGTTCTTTACGATCAGAAATCTGTTTAATAATAAAATCTGTAAACACTTCCCAACCGATATCTTTATGAGAATTAGGCTCATGTGCTTTTACAGACAGCGTTGCGTTAAGTAGCAAAACACCTTGACTTCCCCAATCGGATAATTCGGTTTTTGTACGGATAATTCCGAGGTCGGATTCTAATTCTTTAAAAATATTTTTGAGTGATGGCGGTGCTTTTATACCTTCCGTCACAGAGAAGCAAAGTCCATTAGCCTGACCCAAATTATGATAAGGATCTTGACCAATAATAACAACTTTAACATCATCAAAATCTGTTAACTCCAATGCTCTAAAAATCTGATCTTTCGGCGGAAAACATTGCTCTGTATGATATTGCTCTTCTACCTTCTGCCAGAGTGTTTTATAATAATCAGAATTTTTTATAGGTTCTAAAACGTCAGTCCAATTCATCCAACAAAGATAACAGAAATGAAAAAGCCCAACCAAAAAGTTGAGCTTTATATTATATCTAAAGTAAGTTTACCAATCTTTCTTTTTCAGAATCCAGTAAGAACCACCGATAAAAATTGCGCTCCATACCAAACAAATCAAAATACCTGCTACTGGAAATTCAAATTTAAAATCACTAATTCCAAAAGCTTTTGCCATCGTCGTACGCATCAACGGTGACGGTATAAGGTTAGACATACTCGATAGTGGCAGATAATCTGTTAAGAATATTTTGCCTTCTACATATTTTGCTTTCTTTGACTCTAAGACATTCTGCGCAAATGCAAATTTTTCTACAGCAGACAAAACGCCTTCTATAAACCAAAGCATAAATAATCCTAAGAATACAAATATTGATTTTCTGAACAAAATTGATAAAAACATCATCAACGAGAAGAAAGTAAGCAACTTAATAAAGTAGCACAAGATGAAATAAATTTCTTTAAAAACTAAATCACTTTCTTGCGTTACAGAATAAGTCTTGCCTAAATATAATCCTAAAACAAAAACAATTATGGTTGACAATATTGTAAATAATAAAATAGTAATTAACTTGGATTGTATAAACTCGCCACGTCCTAAGCCATCAATCAAATTCTGCTTAAACATACGGTTAGAAAACTCTTGACAAATTGAAAAAACAATAATACAGCCCAAAAATATTTTTAAAATAGCAACGCTGTACGTGATAAAATTCCAGATGCCCGGAAAATCATAAAATCCTTGCTCCTTAAGATTAACTTCTGAACCAAACAAATCAAAATTAATCAATCCTACAAACAATAGACAAATCAGCACTATAAAATATAATGCAGTAAAAATCTTAAATGGCTTATAATTAAGGTTTTTTAGTAGTTCTAATTTTAATAATCTTATCATGATTTCTGTTTTACAAGTTCTAGGAATTGACTTTCGAGGCTTTCTTTTTTCTTAGCAAGATGCGATACAAAAATGCCTTTCTCTGCTAATTTTCTATTAAGATCTGCGGCAGCAATATCTTCTTTTATTTGAGCTACAATTAATTGACCTTCATATTTAGCCGAAGAAAAATAAGGCATCGCAAGCAGGTTTTCTAACAACAGATCGTCGTTATCTGCTTTCAGCTCAAAGTAACCTTTAGTATTACTCATAGCATCTACAGCACCAGAATAGATGGTTTTACCTTGCTTTAAGACAATAACATGGCTGCATACTTTTTCTACTTCGTCCAAGAGGTGACTTGCCAGAATAATTGTAGTACCGGTCTTTGCAATATTGCTAATAATTTCTCTAATTTGGATAATTCCTTCAGGATCCAGACCATTAGTTGGCTCGTCCAGAATCAAAACATCTGGGTTACACAACATAGCAGAAGCAATAGAGAGACGCTGTTTCATCCCTAAAGAGTAAGTCTTAAAAGCATCTTTCTTACGGTCTAAAAGTCCAACAATGCCTAGTACTTCATCTATTCTTTTCTCAGAAACACCTTTTATCGTAGCTACAATCTTAAGATTTTTCTCTGCACTTAGATAAGGATAAAAATTAGGTTGCTCTATTATGGCGCCAATCTTTTTCAAAGTATCCGTATCTGTACCTTCTTTCCCGAACCATTTCCAACTTCCATTGGTTGGATTAATGGTAGAGAGCAGCATTCCGAATGTGGTAGATTTCCCACTACCATTTGGCCCCAAAAGTCCATAAACATTGCCACGCTCTACTTCAAAAGAAATATTATCTACGGCAATATGTTTAAATTTTTTGGTTAAATTTTTAACTTCGAGTATTTTCTCCATTATTATATGATTTAAATAAATAGTCCTTAAAAATTAAGAATCGTTACAATTCTTAATAAAATTTGTACAATTATTGCTAATATAAAACTTGGAATTCCTAAATCAAATATTATGTCTAAAAACCTAAGAGCACTTGCTAAAGAATTAAAAATACCTGTAGAAAGCTTAATGCAATTTATACAAGATTTCGACTTAGAAGTTTCTGACTGTATCTCTTGCAATCAAGACATAAAAATAAATTTTGAAAATTTCGCGAAAGACCATCAATCCTTTATCAAAGATTACAGCGATGATCTTTCTACCAAAAAAACTATAGAAGATGTTGCCAACAAAGCACATCAACCTATAGAAAAAATACAGGAATATATTAGCCAACAAGCAACTAATATTTTCGAAAATGGATATTTTAAAACATCTATCTCCAGCTTTGGGATCGATAAAAAGTTAGGAGGCAATTATCAATTTATCTATGATTATTTTGGTGCAAAAACGGCTCTAGAACAGCGTGATTTTATTGGATACAGAGATCTTTACTTTTATATTGTAGATATGCTAGAACCTTTTATCAATCCTGATCAAAGCCAAAATTGGGGCATAGAAAAAGCAGCAGGAATCATCCTTTATGGACCTCCGGGAAGTGGTAAGATTTTCTGGGCTAGAAAAATCGCAGAAATCATTAATTATAAATTTGAAGAAATCAGACATACTTACCTCAAAACATCTTTTGTTAACGGAAAGAAGACCTCTTTCAATGATTTTCTATTAACCATGATGAAACAAGACAAAATGCTTCTTTTCATGGAGAATTTCGACACCGTCATGCAAGAACGAAGCGAGCAAGAAAGCATTAATTCTGAAAATGAAGAAACTAAAAACATTATATTACACAGCGTAGACAAATTTCAACAAGAAGACCTCACCATGATTGGCTCTGCTAAGAGTTTTTCTATGATTGATCCAGAAATAATTGCGCCAGGAAGATTTGATGTTTTAATTCCTATTTTTCCGCCTAACGCAAAAGAACGAGCAGAGATGATACTTCATCACATGCAAAATGGTCTTACGGAAAATGCAACTTTGCTGAAAATATTACAATACAACCAAGCTAATCAACTTCCTTTCTGGAATGATATCGCACTAAAAATGAGGGCATTTTCTAACACAATGCTTGTAGATTTTACCCAAAGCCTCAAGAAACGTCTAAGAACTATTTTCCTGAAAAATCATGATGAAAATATTACAATAGATGACAATATTCTTAACTCCGCTTACAAAGAAGCTGCCAGCAAGTTAACTTCTGATTATCTTAATGATGTACAACAATTCTTACAAGATGCAAGTATTAACTCTTCGGATCAATTTGAAAGTCGCATTTCGCAATTAAAAGAAGAACTTCAATTTTATATGATTAAAGAAAAGCCATCCAGATCAATTGGCTTTAATACCATTGAAAACAATAATAATCCAATTGAATAATTAGACATTGTCCTACAGAAAGTCTTATCTTATCCTTACTTTTGTAAAAAATTATATCATCCCGTGCTAAATAATGACCAAATAAAAGATCTACAGTCTAGAATTGAAGATCTCTATAAATATCTTCAAATCGAAAAAAAAACCATCGAGATTACCAACGATGACGAGAAAACCGCTTCACCAGAATTTTGGAACAATCCCAAAGAAGCAGAAGCTTTTCTTAAGCAACTTCGATCTAAGAAAAAATGGGTAGAAGGTTATCATGACATACAATCACTTTTTGATGACTTGCAAGTTTTGGTAGAATTCGCCAAAGAAGATCCTGATAGCGAAAAAGAATTAGATGACAGCTACCCTATTCTTCTAGAAAAACTAGATGACATAGAATTCAAAAATATGTTATCCAACGAAGGTGATGAGCTATCGGCTGTCTTGCAAATTACTGCTGGCGCTGGTGGGACAGAAAGCTGTGACTGGGCAAGCATGCTCATGAGAATGTACATCATGTGGGCAGAAAAGCAAGGTTATAAAATTAAAGAACTCAACTTCCAGGAAGGTGATGTTGCTGGTGTTAAGACTGTAACGTTAGAGATTGAAGGCGAGTTTGCCTTCGGTTACCTTAAGGGTGAAAACGGCGTGCATAGATTGGTAAGAATTTCGCCTTTTGATAGTAATGCTAAGCGCCATACGAGTTTTGTTTCAGTTTACGTTTATCCTTTAGTAGATGACACCATTGAGATTAATATTAATCCTGCCGACATCAGTTTTGAAACCATGAGATCTTCCGGAGCCGGTGGTCAAAATGTTAATAAAGTAGAAACAGCCGTCCGTCTTCGTCACGCACCAACAGGAATTATTATCGAAAACTCAGAATCTAGATCACAGCTTCAGAATAAGGAAAAAGCGATGCAACTTCTTAAATCTCGTCTTTATGAAATGGAATTGGAAGAAAAATTACGCGCTAGAAACGAAATTGAAGCCAGTAAAATGAAAATCGAATGGGGAAGCCAAATTCGAAATTACGTCATGCATCCTTATAAATTGGTTAAAGACGTACGTTCTGGACACGAAACCTCCGATGTTGATGGCATAATGAATGGTAATATAACACCATTCCTTAAGTCATTTCTTATGGCAGAAGGACAAAATACGGATGACGAAAACCTATTTTAATCTGATATATTTTAACTAAAATTAACGAGATATATAATAGATAAAATTAATCGTTTTTATTATATTTGCGCATCAATCACATATATGGAACACTTTGAAACTTGGAAAGATCTCTTAAACCCAGAATTTTACATAAAAATGGGGGGATTTTGGTTAATACTATTTATCATCTTCGCTGAAACTGGATTATTTGTAGGCTTTTTCTTACCTGGCGATTCGCTTTTATTTGTATCAGGAATCTACGCTGTAGAAATAGTTAAAGAAACTCTTGGAGGTACTGGCAATGACTTGCTAGACACAACAATCCTTGCAAGCTGTATATCATTAGCTGCAATTATCGGTAATGAAGTAGGTTATTTCTTCGGGGTGAAAGCTGGTCCAGCCCTTTACAAAAAGCAAGACACATTTCTTTTCAAGAAAAAATATCTTAATCAGGCACATGACTTTTTTGAAGAACATGGTAGTCTAGCAGTTATCATGGCAAGATTCTTACCAGTTGTAAGGACTTTTACGCCAATTGTAGCAGGTATCGTAAAGATGGACAAAAAGAGATTTTTGTTTGACAATATTGTAGGAGCAGTTTTATGGTCTTTCAGTTTAGTATTTGCGGGACATTATTTAGACAAATTATTTAAAGATCAATTTGATATAGATTTAAAATCTCACTTAGAGTGGATTATCATTATTATCGTTCTAATCACGACTGTACCAATTGTTATGAAATTTTTCTTCGGTAAAGAAAAACATAGAGATTAAAAAGATTTAAGAATAAATTTAATAAAGAACCTATTCGTGGGTTCTTTTTTTATACCTCAACTACAATTAATTTATTATATTAGAATCCTAAAACAAACACACATCAATATGGACACTTTAGTTCTCAACTCTACAGCGATAGAGAAATCAGAATTTTACAAAAAAACTTACTCACATGTTGCCTTAGCAATTTTGGCTTTCATTTTGGTAGAAACTCTTCTATTAAAAACCGTTCCGGAAGAATACATCTTTATGATGATTGGCCAAAAATACTCTTGGTTATTAATTATTGGCGCCGTCTGGCTTGCTTCCATGCTAGCCAACAAGTGGACTTTATCCCAAAGTAGATCCACACAATATTTCGGACTTGGACTTTATGTTATCCTGCAGGCCATCATTTTTTTACCATTATTACATATGGCAACAATGTATACATCGGGAGATGTAATCTACCAAGCGGCCATATTAACATTGGCACTTTTCGGTGGGTTAACGGCTTTTGCCTTCCTAAGCAATAAAGATTTTTCTTTCCTTAGATCTGCTATCGTTATCGGAGGATTTGTAGCATTAGGACTAATTGTTGCAGGTACAATTTTCGGTTTTGATCTTGGGTTATGGTTTTCTGTAGGCATGGTTTTATTAGCTTCGGCAAGCATTTTATACGAAACCAGCAAGCTAAAAAATGTTTACCATACCGACCAATATGTAGGCGCTTCGCTACAGCTTTTTGCTTCTATTATGTTACTATTCTGGTACATCTTAAGAATATTAATGAGCAGAAGAAGCTAATTCTATTTAGTTGAAACAAATAAAAAAAAGCACAGATTCTATAGTCTGTGCTTTTTTGGATTAAGAAAAGTCTGAAAAATCATAACCTCTTCACCAAATTCTCGATGGATTCTTTCTGCAATATTTTCCAATTCGTTAATGATAAATTGTTCTCTCAATTCATCTCTATCAAAGATCAATAATAAATTGGTATTTCTCCCCTCATTTACCATATCACTATGCACCTCAGACAGGATATATTTATCGACATCCATTAGATTTTCGATCATTGCATGAAGGTCAGATTCTAGATAACCATCCCATTTTTCTAGTTGATTTTCAGTCGTATGAAAAGTAATGCTTAAGATACTCATTCGTTTGATATTACTTCTATTATTAATTAGGTTTAATTGGCAATAATAGGTAAAAATTTCGTATTTTAGCACAGCATTTTCAAACTACTCGCGCAAGCATTTTAAAAGTTTGTTAATCAGTAATTTATATTAAAAAAGGGAATTCCCTTACTAACTTATAATTTTATAGATGAAATCAGAAGGAGAAAAGTTAATTCCTATCAACATTGTTGATGAAATGAAATCCTCTTACATCGATTATTCGATGTCGGTAATTGTATCAAGAGCTTTACCAGACGTAAGAGATGGGCTAAAGCCTGTACACCGTAGAGTATTATACGGTATGTACGGTCTAGGTGTTTTTTCTAACAGAAAATACTTGAAATCTGCCAGAATTGTTGGGGACGTTTTGGGTAAATATCACCCACACGGCGATAGCTCTGTTTATGATGCTATGGTACGTATGGCGCAACCTTGGAGCTTACGCTATCCACAAGTAGATGGCCAAGGTAACTTCGGGTCTATGGATGGAGATCCACCAGCAGCAATGCGTTATACCGAAGCTAGACTAAAAAAAATCTCTGACGATATCTTATCAGATCTTGATAAAGAAACCGTTGATTTTCAAAATAACTTTGATGATAGCTTAACAGAACCTACTGTTATGCCTACCAAAATCCCAAATCTTTTGGTTAATGGTACATCTGGTATTGCTGTAGGTATGGCAACCAATATGGCACCTCATAACCTTACAGAAAGTATTAATGCTATCTGCGCCTATATTGACAATAACGAGATCACAATAGACGAGTTAATGACGCATATCATTGCGCCAGATTTCCCTACAGGTGGTATCATCTATGGTTATGATGGTGTTAGAGATGCTTTCCATACAGGACGTGGTCGTATCGTACTTCGTGCAAAGGTTGGTTTTGAAGAAATCGGAAATCGTAATGCGATTATCGTTACAGAAATCCCTTACCAAGTTAACAAAGCCGAGATGATTGCCAGAACGGCAGAATTGGTTAAAGATGACAAAATCCAAGGTATTTATGAAATCCGTGATGAGTCTGACAGAAATGGTCTACGTGTTGTTTATGAATTGAAAAACGACGCTATTCCTAATGTTGTTCTTAACATGTTGTATAAGTATACATCATTACAGACGTCTTTCAGTGTTAATAATATTGCATTGGTAAAAGGTAGACCAGAGCAACTTAACTTAAAAAATATCATTCATCATTTTGTAGATCACCGTCATGAAGTAATCATCAGACGTACAAGATATGAACTAAAAAAAGCCAGAGAAAGAGCACATCTTTTAGAAGGCTTCATGAAAGTAATTGCGACCCAAGCATCTTTGGACAAAGCAATTGCAATCATCAGAAACTCTAATAATCCACAAGCAGCAAAAGAAGGTTTAATAGAAGCTTTTGAATTATCAGACCTACAAGCACAAGCTATCCTAGATCTTAGACTAGCGCGTCTTACAGGTATGGAGTTGGACAAAATCCGTGACGAGTACAATCAGATCATGGCTTTAATTAATGATTTAGAAGACATACTAGCGAATGAGCCAAGAAGATTCCAAATTATTAAAGACGAATTAACCGAGGTTAAAGAAAAATATGGTGATGAGAGACGTTCTGAGATCGACTATTCTGGTGGAGAATTCTCTATCGAAGACATCATCCCAGACGAAAAAGTAGTATTAACCATTTCTCACGCTGGTTATATTAAAAGAACACTTCTTTCAGAATATAAAGTACAATCAAGAGGTGGCGTAGGAAATCGTGGCGCAACAACGCGTGATGAGGATTTCTTAGAATATATCGTTACCGCTACCAATCACGAGTATCTTCTATTCTTCACCGAAAAAGGAAAATGTTTCTGGTTAAGAGTATTCGAAGTGCCAGAAGGGTCTAAAACTGCTAAAGGTAGAGCCATTCAGAATTTGATTAACATAGAACCTGATGATAGAGTAAAAGCTTATATCCGTACCAAAGATCTTAAAAATCAAGATTACATCAACCAAATGAATGTTGTCATGATTACTAAAAACGGTACCATTAAGAAAACATCTCTAGAAGCTTACTCTAGACCAAGAACCAATGGTGTTAACGCCATCGAAATCCGTGAAAACGATATGCTTCTTGGCGCTAAATTAACAGATGGGAATTCTGAAATCATGATTGCGTCTAAGGATGGTAAATGTATCCGTTTCCCAGAAGCTAAAGCAAGACCAGTTGGTAGAACATCTATTGGTGTAAGAGGAATAGATCTTGCAGAAGGTGACGAAGTTATTGGTATGATTGTTGTGAACGATCTAGAGAATGATACTGTTTTGGTAGTTTCTGAGAAAGGTTACGGTAAGCGTACTGCAGTAGAAGATTATCGTATTACTAATCGTGGTGGTAAAGGTGTAATCACCCTTAATATCACAGAAAAAACGGGTAATCTTATTGCAATACAAAGCGTAACAGACGAAGACGGATTAATGATTATCAATAAATCTGGTGTTGCCATCCGTATGAATACCGCAGAACTTAGAGTAATGGGTAGAAATACGCAAGGTGTAAAACTAATCAACCTTAAAGCTAATGACGAAATTGCAGCCATTGCAAAAGTAGAAATGGACAGAGAAGTTGAGGAAGAAGTAGAAGAAACAGAAGAAGGATCTGTAATTATAGAACAAGCAATTTCTGAATCTGAAGACACTCTAAA
This sequence comes from Chryseobacterium electrogenes, assembly GCF_053553015.1. NCBI lineage: Bacteria > Pseudomonadati > Bacteroidota > Flavobacteriia > Flavobacteriales > Weeksellaceae > Chryseobacterium > Chryseobacterium electrogenes. The sequence continues at coordinate 1,597,926 of NZ_JBNPPB010000002.1, forward strand.
CAATGAAGAAAATACCACTTCAGAAACTCCAGAATCTAACGAAGAATAAATTATAAAAAGATTATTTATGAAAAAAATAGTTTTAAGCATCACATTAATTTCTGCCTCAATTGTATTTGGACAGAAAAAAGAAATCGCCAATGCTGTAAAAGCTGTAGAAGCTGGTGATAATAACACTGCTACTTCGGAAGTTGCAAAAGCAGAAGCAATTATTGGAGATAAAACTTATCTTTTAGAACCTTCTTTACAAGAACAATTATATTATGCTAAAGGTCTCGCTCTTTTAAAATCTGGTAAGGTTACAGAGGGCGCAACTATTTTAGCAAAAATCACAGACCTTGGTAAGCAATCTGTATTCACAGGTAAAAATGCTGACAAAAACAAAGTCTATTTTGTAGGAAAAACTGAAGCAGAAAAATTAGGAGCTGGATTATCTTTAAAAGAAGAAAAATACACACCTACTCTAGCTTCTAAAATTGGTAATAACATCAATCCTACACTACAAGCAGTGAGCAAGCAAGCTTCTGCGGACTATGATGCTAAAAATTACGGTTCTGCTGGTGATAAATTCCGAGAATCTTATTATCTTCTAAAAGCAGGAGGTCAGGATAATAAAAGTTATCTTTATTACTCTGGTGTAGCTTACGCACAAAGCACGGATAAAAAAAGTCAAGCAGCTGATGTTTTCAATATATTGATTAACGAAGGTTATACAGGCGTAGAAACTAATTATGTTGCTAAAAATAAGAAAACAAATCAAAATGAAAATTTAGATAAATCTACATTTGATTTGTATAAAAAAATGGGAGCATCTTCTGATTTCACAGATTTTAAAATTGAAAATACGCCAAGCAAAGAAGAAGAAATGTACGAGATACAATCTCTTCTATTGTTTGACATGGGAAAATTTGATGATGCCATTACCGCAACAGAAAAAGGATTAAAAAAATTCCCTAATAATAATAAGCTTTCTCAAACTCAAAGTTTAGCATATTACAAAGCTGGTAAAACAGACGAATTTGTTAATACTCTAAAGGCTCAAATTGCTAAAAACCCTAATGATGCGGTTGCTTGGTACAATTTAGGAGTTATCATGAGCAAAGATCCTAACAAACAAAAAGAAACAGAAGAAGCCTTCAGTAAGACAATACAGATTGACCCAACCAATAAATCTGCATTAGTTAATATGGTTTATTTCCAAATGGGTGATGATCCAAAAACTGTTGATGATTACAACTCATTAAGAAAATCTGGTAAGATTGATGAGGCTAACAAAGTAATGGAGAAACGTCGTGCACGTTTTGCTAAAGCTTTACCTTATGCAGAAAAACTTTATGCAATAGACCCGAAAGATATTGACAATGTCTCTTTATTAAAAAGTTTCTATATGTCAACACAAAACACGGCTAAGTATAACGAGTTTAAAGCAATTGAAGCTCAACTTAAAAAATAATATCAAAGGAAGCTTTTTGCTTCCTTTTTTTATAAATATTTTAGAGATACTAGAATTATAAAGTATCTTTGTATAAACCGAAAATTAAACTCATTCTTATGAAATTTTTTATTGATACAGCTAATCTAGCACAAATCAAAGAAGCTCAAGATCTTGGTATTTTGGATGGTGTAACAACTAATCCATCATTAATGGCTAAAGAAGGTATTTCTGGTAAAGCCGCTATTAACCAACATTATGTTGATATTTGTAATATCGTAGACGGTGACGTTTCTGCAGAAGTATTGTCTACAACTTATGAAGAAATGATCAAAGAAGGTGACGAGTTAGCTGCATTGCACGAAAGAATCGTGGTAAAAATACCAATGATTAAAGACGGAATAAAAGCTTTAAAATACTTTTCTGATAAAGGTATAAAAACCAATTGTACACTAATATTCTCTGCTGGTCAGGCATTATTAGCGGCTAAAGCTGGTGCAACTTATGTATCGCCTTTCTTAGGAAGATTAGACGACATCTCTGTAGATTCTATCGAGTTAATCCAAGAGATTAGAACAATCTATGATAATTACTTTTTTGATACAGAGATTTTAGCAGCATCTATCAGAAACCCAATGCATATTATCAATTGTGCTAAAATTGGTGCTGATGTTATTACATCGCCATTAGCTTCGATTCTTAATTTGTTAAATCATCCTTTGACAGATAGCGGATTGGCTCAATTTGTAGCAGATGCTAAGAAATTAAGCTAATAACAATTAATTTCAATTCATAAAAAAATTCCGAAGCTTTATCGCTTCGGAATTTTTATTTTACTTTAAAATATCTAATTCTATTCTTTAGTTTTGGATCAAAAATTAATTGTGTGAAATTATCACAATAATCCGTGATTTGGTTTTATTTAAATGAAAGCTCGATTTTGTTATTATCTTTTTTCAATTCTTTTTTCAAACTTTCCTCACGTTCTTTTATCCAACGATTGTCGCCGCCTTCCGCAGGTAACATAGTAATATTTCCCATAGATGCTTGCTTAAGACCTTTAGTTGGGTCATTCTCGTAGTCTGTGATAATTTTTTGATATTGTTTTAAGTTAAGAGATACTTCTTTCTTAGGTTTTGACTTTGCATTATACTCTGCATCCGAAATGGTCTTAATACCTCTTAATTCTAAAATATGAGATTGGGATTTATCTTCAATTTTAACAATCAAACCAGGCAAACCAGAAAACTTATACGGTCCATCTTGCAATGGAATTTCTGTAGTGAACCACGCAGTCCATTGTCTTCCTGCAAAATCTAAAGTGGCTTTTTGGGTATTCCATTTTCCTATTTTTTGTTTATCAGAAGTAATGCTCCAGTTGAATTTTCTGTCTTCAGAAATATTGTAATTATCAGTGCCAATTTTATTGTGCAAGTTAACTTTATAATCAGGATATGTCTTACTAACACTGTAACGTACAGCTTCTTTTTTCATGTCTGATTTTATATTAATCATACCTGTCGCTTTAAGTTGTTGCTCCAGACTAACTAACATTAAGGAATCAGAATGATAAGCCGTGTAACTATAATATCGCGAGCCTTCTTTGGAAGTGTCCAGAAACATCATTTCGTTTCTGACATTATCACGATCAGTAGAATCTTTTATAATTTTATATTCATAAATGTAACGTTGATTTTGAGCCGAAAAAAGTAGGCTAAAAAAAACTAATAAAAGTAAATATTTTCTCATAAGTTTTAGGATTTGAAAACAAAAGGGATTAAAAAATAATCCCTCCTGGCTAAATATTAAATAGTGGTTTTATGTTATTTTCTGGTTTCTATACTCAACTCGCTTTTACCATTAGCCTTATTAATATTAATATTCTTAATATTATTGTTATCGATAGATTGGATTGTTTCGCTGCTCACTTCTTCACCATTAAGATAAAATTTAGTACCAGATGCACGACCTAATTCATCAAGATTTTTTCCGTCAATAATAATTCTCGTATTATTTTTATAAAGATTAGTTGACGCAGGTTTCATATCAGTAAAATTAGAATTCAATACCCAAGGACTACCTACTAATGGTAAATCCTGTTTTAATTCTTTTCTTTTCTTATTAATTTCTTCCTGAAGTTCTTTAATTTTTTTCTGACGTTTTTCGTATTGACGCTTCTCTTTTGCTGTCAGCTCTCTCCCGAAAGCAAAATCATTAAAATTAACAATTGCTCCGCCACCTTTCATATCTTTTCCATTCGGAAGCTTAGCCAATAGTTCCTGAACTTCTTTATTGTCAAATTTGACATCTCTTAAATCAAAAATCTTACCTAGGTCAGCGACATCAAAACTATTAGAAAAACTAAAATTATTATTGGGCAAAATAATTACATTACTATTATTTTTCTTACCATCTTCAGATCTCTTTTTAAATTTTGCAGAAATAAATTTGATTTCTAGATCTTTAGCGCGTTTTTCTGCATCAGCTATTCTCTTTTTAAACTCCGGTGAATTAAATTTTGCATCAGCTTCAGCAGCGCGTTTCTCTGCATCTGCAATTCTCTTTTTAAACTCCGGCGAATTGAATTTTGCATCAGCTTCAGCAGCACGTTTCTCTGCATCTGCAATTCTCTTTTTAAACTCCGGCGAATTGAATTTTGCATCAACTTCAGCAGCACGTTTCTCTGCATCAGCTATCTTTTTATTAAACTCAGCAGAATTGAAATATTCTTCCATCTTCTTACTATACTCATCAGACTTTTTCAATAAATCCTTGTATCTATCTGAGTTGACAAGACCATCTACTTGCGATTGCAAATAATCAACTTCTTTTCCTTTCTGAGCAAAATCTTCGCTTTTAGTCTTTTTAGCTTTGATCATCTCACTAATTGATTTATTTTTCTCTGCAATCTTTTGGTTAATCTCAGCTATTTTTTGGTTATCCTTTGCAATTTGTTCATTAGTTTCTATCAGGGCATTTTGTGTAGGCTTGATAGGTTCTACAACTTCAGACGAAGCAGACTGCAAAGTCAATGTGTCTTTTTGCAAATTTTCGACCGCAAGATCTATAGCAATATTAGTTTTTTTAATCTCTTTATTTTTAGCATTAACGAGGTACGCAAAAGACAAAGAAAACAGCAATGGTAACGCAAAGATTCTACGTGCATAGCTATATTTTGGTTTACTTTTTGTAAGCATTTTTAATCTTTTTTTGAGGTTAGAAGATAAGAATGGACTTGTTGCGGGTAAAGTTCTCCCGGGAAAATGACTTGCCAATAACATCTGCGCAAATGCTTTGGTATCTGACCGTTTTACCGCCTTATTATCCGCTAAATATTCGTGAATAAGATTGATTTCTTTATTAATAATATAAAACATAGGATTCATCCAGAATATAGCTTTTACCAATTGCATAAAAAGCTTATCCCATGTATGTTTTTGTTCTATATGAACCATCTCGTGCTTAAGAATCTGTTGTCCAACAGAGGACTGAATTTCGATGGATTTTTTCCAAAAAAGATGTCTGAAAAACGAGAATGGTGCTTCCTCTAGATTGGTATGATAAAAGTTTATCCCTTCTATCTTCTCATTGGGAAATTGTTTTTTGATATGGTTAATTTTCAAAATTCCGTAGCCTAACTTCCCTAAAAACAGGATTGAAACCAATCCAAACAATAGAGAAAAAATTGTATAAATACTGAAACCATCGTTGTGAGAATTAATAGGTTGTGATTGTAGATTAGCAATTAATAACAGCAGTTTATTATTAATTTCCATGGTGAAGTATGAGACCTTCAATAATGGTAAAAATAAGCTGATAATAACCGTCAGAAGAAGATAAAATCGGTTATAGTGATGAAATGTTTTATCTTTTAAAAACAAGATATAATATGCGTACATTACGGCAGAACACAATATCATCTTGCCCAGATAGAGTAATAAAGTTTCCATTAGTCCTTAGATTTTAGTTCGTCTAACAACATCTCTAGATCTTCTACGCTAATCTCATTTTTTTCTACCAAAAAAGAAACAGCATTAGTATAAGATCCTTCAAAATAATTTTTCACCAAGCTTTTTATGCTTCTTCCACTATAGTTTTCTTTAGAAACGACAGGGTAATATTCATGTTGACGCCCGAAGGTTTTGTACTCGACAAATCCTTTTTCCATCAAGATTTTAAGAATTGTAGAAATAGTATTGGTATGTGGTTTAGGCTCTTGAAAAAGTTCTAAAATATCTTTTAGAAAACCTTTTTCTATCGTCCATAGATACTGCATTACTTGTTCCTCTGCTTTTGTCAACTTGTTCATAATTATTACTTTTAAAATCAATCAATCTTATATCACTAATTAATTAGTAATACAAATGTAGAATAATTTTCCATTCTTACAACTATTTTTTTAGTTAAAAGAAGTTAATAATTATAAACTATTGAAAACAAATTGGTTAAAATCAAATAATTAACACTTATATCAATTAATGACTGTAGTAAATACATTATTACTAGATATAAAATAATAATAATATCTATGGCACTTGCCCTATCCTTCCTTGCTTAAGTCCAGGCTTAGGCTATGTCACCGGGCTATCCGCTACTATCTTTTTCTTTTTTCCAGTGTCTATCTTTTGTTGTTTAGAACTTCATCACCTCAAAATCTATTACAATAATCACCAGAAGTCAAAAGAAAAAGGATAACCGCTTCTATCCCTAGCGCGAGGACGATGTGGAGATACGGTGATATGACGATTTGTTGATTTGCTGATTTGTTGATGCGGTATATGCCATTTCGTTTCTCATGTCTTTTCATCACATTTCTAATATCTAACTTCTAAAGTTTAATTTCTTTCGTCTTTTTTCAAAAGTATGGATCAAAAAAAAGCTCAATCAACTAAATGATTGAGCTTTAAAAAAAACTGGCGGCGACCTACTCTCCCGCGTTAGCAGTACCATCGGCGCTAGAGGGCTTAACTTCTGTGTTCGGAATGGGAACAGGTGAGCCCCTCTGCTAAAACCACCCTAAATAAGGTATATTTTAGTTTTGGGTATTTAGTGTTGGCTATTTAGCATTCATACTAAAAACAATACACTAAAAACTAAAAACTATGTTTATCGATAAAAACGTTCACAAAGACAAAACCTTTGGCGCGCAAACTTGCGCTTTACAATAGGCTATAAATCTACGGGTAATTAGTACTACTTGGCTATGACATTACTGCCTTTACACCTATAGCCTATCAACGTGGTCATCTCCCACGACCCTTAAAAGAAGTCTAATCTTGCGGCGAGTTTCGCACTTATATGCTTTCAGTGCTTATCTCTTCCAAACGTAGCTACTCAGCGGTGCACCTGGCGGTACAACTGATACACCAGAGGTTTGTTCAACACGGTCCTCTCGTACTAGAGTCAAGTCCGCTCAAACTTCTAACGCCCGCAATAGATAGAGACCGAACTGTCTCACGACGTTCTGAACCCAGCTCGCGTGCCACTTTAATGGGCGAACAGCCCAACCCTTGGACCTTCTCCAGCCCCAGGATGTGACGAGCCGACATCGAGGTGCCGAACCTCCCGTCGATGTGAGCTCTTGGGGGAGACTAGCCTGTTATCCCCGGAGTACCTTTTATCCTATGAGCGATGGCCCTTCCATACGGAACCACCGGATCACTATGTCCTGCTTTCGCACCTGATCGACTTGTTGGTCTCACAGTCAAGCACCCTTATGCCATTACACTCTACGCACGGTTACCAAGCGTGCTGAGGGTACCTTTGAAAGCCTCCGTTACTCTTTTGGAGGCGACCACCCCAGTCAAACTACCCACCACGCAATGTCCTTCTAAAAGAAGTTAGGCTCCAAGTAAGTAAAGGGTGGTATTTCAACGTTGACTCCACAAACACTAGCGTGCCTGCTTCAAAGTCTCCCACCTATCCTACACATTACTTACTCAAAGTCAATACGAAGTTATAGTAAAGGTTCACAGGGTCTTTCGTCCCATTGCGGGTAATCGGCATCTTCACCGATACTACAATTTCACCGAGCTCGTGGCTGAGACAGTGCCCAGATCGTTACACCATTCGTGCAGGTCGGAACTTACCCGACAAGGAATTTCGCTACCTTAGGACCGTTATAGTTACGGCCGCCGTTTACTGGGGCTTCAGTCAAACGCTTCGCTTACGCTAACGCCCTTCCTTAACCTTCCAGCACCGGGCAGGTGTCAGACCCTATACAGCATCTTTCGATTTAGCAGAGTCCTGTGTTTTTGATAAACAGTCGCCTGGGCCTCTTCACTGCGGCCAACATTGCTGTTGGCGTCTCTTCTTCCGAAGTTACGAGACTATTTTGCCTAGTTCCTTAGCCACGACTCACTCGAGCACCTTAGGATTCTCTCCTCGACTACCTGTGTCGGTTTTGGTACGGGTTGCTTCACTTCGGCTTTTCTTGGAAGCGCTTTCCTTACAACAACTTCGCCCGAAGGCTAGGTCTTGACTATTCCGTCAGTCTCCAGTAAGTACGGCACTCCGTCCCCTTTTAGTGTGAGCAAGTATGGGAATATTAACCCATTGTCCATCCACTTCCAGGTTCGGGTTCGCGTTAGGTCCAGACTAACCCTCAGCTGATTAGCATGGCTGAGGAAACCTTAGTCTTTCGGTGAGGGGGTTTCTCGCCCCCTTTATCGTTACTTATGCCTACATTTTCTTTTCTATCCGCTCCACAATACCTCACGATACTGCTTCGGCGCAAATAGAATGCTCTCCTACCAGATATACCCCTAAGGTATAAATCCATAGCTTCGGTAATATGTTTATGCCCGATTATTATCCATGCCGGACCGCTCGACTAGTGAGCTGTTACGCACTCTTTAAATGAATGGCTGCTTCCAAGCCAACATCCTAGCTGTCAATGCAGTCCAACCGCGTTATTTCAACTTAACATATATTTGGGGCACCTTAGCTGTTGGTCTGGGTTCTTTCCCTCTCGGACATGGACCTTAGCACCCATGCCCTCACTGCCGTAGAACATTTATTAGCATTCGGAGTTTGTCAGGAATTGGTAGGATTTGACTCCCCCGCATCCAATCAGTAGCTCTACCTCTAATAAACTTATATACGACGCTGCACCTAAATGCATTTCGGAGAGTACGAGCTATCTCCCAGTTTGATTGGCCTTTCACCCCTACCCACAAGTCATCCGAAGACTTTTCAACGTCAACCGGTTCGGTCCTCCACTTTGTGTTACCAAAGCTTCAACCTGCCCATGGGTAGATCACAAGGTTTCGCGTCTAATACTACTAACTAAGCGCCCTATTCAAACTCGCTTTCGCTCCAGCTCCGGACCTGAAGTCCTTAACCTCGCTAGTAACATTAACTCGTAGGCTCATTATGCAAAAGGCACGCCGTCACTCAACTTGTGAGCTCCGACCGCTTGTAGGCGTACGGTTTCAGGTTCTATTTCACCCTTCTATTCGAAGTGCTTTTCACCTTTCCTTCACAGTACTTGTTCACTATCGGTCTTTCAGGAGTATTTAGCCTTGGAGGATGGTCCCCCCATATTCAGACAGGATTTCACGTGTCCCGCCATACTCATTTATCATCTAAATATACCTTTCGAATACCGGGCTATCACCGTCTACGGCTGTTCTTTCCAGAACATTCTTCTAAATATATAAAGACTTTTGGGCTAATCCGCGTTCGCTCGCCACTACTTACGGAATCTCTTCGATTTCTTTTCCTCCGGGTACTTAGATGTTTCAGTTCTCCGGGTTTGCTTCTCAATGTAAACATCAAGATGACTGGTCTTCAACCAGACGGGTTGCCCCATTCGGACATCTGCGGATCAATTCGTGTGTGCCGATCCCCGCAGCTTTTCGCAGCTTACCACGTCCTTCTTCGCCTCTGAAAGCCTAGGCATCCGCCATACGCCCTTAACGATTTCTTTCCTATTGGTTACTCAAGCGCTTGTTTGCGCTCGGTTTTCTCTTTGTGATGTCTTTACCGTTAATGTCAATGATCTTTGTTTTCTTCTTATTTGTCTGATGAACAATTGTTGTTTTTGGCTCCAATCGTAACTTTTAAATCAAACTCCTAAAACTGTGGAGAATAAGGGAGTCGAACCCTTGACCTCCTGCGTGCAAGGCAGGCGCTCTAGCCAGCTGAGCTAATTCCCCCTCTAGTTAAGATGTTAGATGATAGATATTAGATATTAGACTTTTGCTTGCGCATATATCTAACTTCTAAATTCTGACCTCTAACCTCTATTCCAATTAGTAGTCTCGGGCAGGCTCGAACTGCCGACCTCTACATTATCAGTGTAGCGCTCTAACCAGCTGAGCTACGAGACTTCGTTTTAGATGTTAGATAATAGAGGTTAGACTAATTTCTAACTTCTAATTCCTAACTTCTTTTTCCAAATCTCTTCCCTATACTAATTTCTAGTGGGTTTATCTTTTTTATATATCCAACCGAGTAAAAAAACCAAAACTTGTAGTTTTGTCTAAGGTCTTGTTGTCAATCTAATGACTTGTACGTTTTTCGTCTTAAAGACGCTCTAAAATGAGATGTTCCAGCCGCACCTTCCGGTACGGCTACCTTGTTACGACTTAGCCCTAGTTACCTGTTTTACCCTAGGCAGCTCCTGTTACGGTCACCGACTTCAGGTACCCCAGACTTCCATGGCTTGACGGGCGGTGTGTACAAGGCCCGGGAACGTATTCACCGCGCCATGGCTGATGCGCGATTACTAGCGATTCCAGCTTCATAGAGTCGAGTTGCAGACTCCAATCCGAACTGAGAACGGCTTTCGAGATTTGCATCCAGTCGCCTGGTAGCGTCCCTCTGTACCGTCCATTGTAGCACGTGTGTGGCCCAAGGCGTAAGGGCCGTGATGATTTGACGTCATCCCCACCTTCCTCTCTACTTGCGTAGGCAGTCTCACTAGAGTCCTCAACTTAATGTTAGCAACTAGTGACAGGGGTTGCGCTCGTTGCAGGACTTAACCTAACACCTCACGGCACGAGCTGACGACAACCATGCAGCACCTTGAAAATTGTCCGAAAGAAAAGTCTATTTCTAAACCTGTCAATTCCCATTTAAGCCTTGGTAAGGTTCCTCGCGTATCATCGAATTAAACCACATGCTCCACCGCTTGTGCGGGCCCCCGTCAATTCCTTTGAGTTTCATTCTTGCGAACGTACTCCCCAGGTGGCTAACTTATCACTTTCGCTTAGTCTCTGAAACCTAAATCCCAAAAACGAGTTAGCATCGTTTACGGCGTGGACTACCAGGGTATCTAATCCTGTTCGCTCCCCACGCTTTCGTCCATCAGCGTCAGTTAAAACATAGTGACCTGCCTTCGCAATTGGTGTTCTAAGTAATATCTATGCATTTCACCGCTACACTACTTATTCCAGCCACTTCTACTTTACTCAAGACTTGCAGTATCAATGGCAGTTCGACAGTTAAGCTGCCGGATTTCACCACTGACTTACAAGCCCGCCTACGGACCCTTTAAACCCAATAAATCCGGATAACGCTTGCACCCTCCGTATTACCGCGGCTGCTGGCACGGAGTTAGCCGGTGCTTATTCATATAGTACCTTCAGCTACTTACACGTAAGTAGGTTTATCCCTATATAAAAGAAGTTTACAATCCATAGAACCGTCGTCCTTCACGCGGGATGGCTGGATCAGGCTCTCACCCATTGTCCAATATTCCTCACTGCTGCCTCCCGTAGGAGTCTGGTCCGTGTCTCAGTACCAGTGTGGGGGATCACCCTCTCAGGCCCTTAAAGATCGTAGACTTGGTGAGCCGTTACCTCACCAACTATCTAATCTTGCGCGTGCCCATCTTTATCCACCGGAGTTTTCAATAAATCAAGATGCCTTGACTCATATTATGGAGTATTAATCCGAATTTCTTCGGGCTATCCCCCTGATAAAGGTAGGTTGCACACGTGTTACGCACCCGTGCGCCGCTCTCAATGTCCCGAAGGACATCTACCGCTCGGCTTGCATGTGTTAGGCCTCCCGCTAGCGTTCATCCTGAGCCAGGATCAAACTCTCCATTGTATGTTGGTTTGTCCTTAAACTCTACTCAATCCTAAAATTGACGCTTTGGTTTTTTTTCCTTACTTGGTTGTTATATGTTATTTCAATGATCTATATTCTTCTCGCTTTTCTATCAGGAATCTTCTCTGTCAGTCGTCCCTGATTTGCGAGTGCAAAAGTAAAAACTTTTTCCGATATACACAACTCTTATTATTACTATTTTTCTTAGCCATAATAATCATCATCACACATCTTATACTCTACTCCTACGCTTGCTAATCTATCTCGATTTGCGTTTGCAAAAGTAAAACTTTTTATCAATACTCGCAAATAAAATTTGTATTTATTTTTTGAGAATCTTTATAGTTTATGTCATCTTTACTGTCTTCTGCGCCGCTCTTATCTCTAATTGCGACTGCAAAGGTAAGCCCTTTACATATCTCCCGCAAACTTATTGTGAACTATTTATTAACGCATCCTTAAACACACTGAAATTCAATGCTATTTTTTTAATCTTAGTCTTCAGACATGGATATGGGATTCGAAGATTGGAAAATGCAACGATGATACAATACAGCGAGAGGCTATATAAAATAAACCTATCTAATTAGTCAGGCGCATCTTTTTTAACGGGAAGGATTCGATTTTAAATAATGAAAGTAAGCTTCTAGTTGCCCTCTTTGCTCGCAATAGGGATGGAAGCGACATCCTTTTTCTTGTGGAATGAGGCGGCGCAGCGAAGCGGAGACACCTGAGTGACAAAAGTAAAAGATACAGCGGACAGCCCGACCCTATAGCAAAGGCTTGCGCCAAGGCAAGGGTATTGCCAAAATTGATGCGATGATTTGACAATATGGTGATGAGCAAATGTGATAATGAGCAGATATAATTTGAGGAATGGAAATACTCGACAATATTATGAGAATTGGTTATATCCCGAGAAGTATCAATTTTGAAGAACATTTTAAATGAAATGATAATTGAAGAATGAATAGCACAAACAATAGAAACTAAATGTATATAAAAAAAAACATTATATTTCTCAATATAAATAATTAAGATAGTGTCTTTCAAAATTTAGGGTACGCCTAATTGCATGCCTCTAAAAGTGATTTTTAATAAGGATTAAGAAAATTTAGAATTTTAGCAAAAATCTAAGCACTTGAAAATTAAGCAAAAAAAAAGGAGACTCATTTTTGAATCTCCTATTGGTAGCGGGGACACGACTCGAACGTGCGACCTCCGGGTTATGAGCCCGACGAGCTACCTACTGCTCTACCCCGCGGTATATTTTAAAACGCCTACCGAAAGCGTTAACTTAGTAGCGGGAACCGGACTCGAACCGATGACCTTCGGGTTATGAGCCCGACGAGCTACCTACTGCTCCATCCCGCGATATATTTTTGCACTTATCAAGTGACTTTTGTAGCGGAGACACGACTCGAACGTGCGACCTCCGGGTTATGAGCCCGACGAGCTACCTACTGCTCTACCCCGCGATATTGTTTTGCAAATGTACGATTTTTCTCTCAAAATACAAATCTAATATTTCAAAATAAAGCAAATATTTCACAATAATCCTTTAACTAATATAACTATCAACGCTTTACATTTTTAATAAAAATATTATTATTATCATTTAGTTACATAAAAACTTAACCTACAGCCGATTTCTTTTTACTAAATTTGTACTATGGCAAAAATTTTAAAAATATATCCTGACAATCCACAAGAAAATTATCTGGATCAAATCGTAAAAACATTGCAAAATGGAGGACTTATTATTTATCCGTCCGACACTATTTATGCATTAGGTTGTGACATCTATAACCTAAAAGCTATGGAGAAACTAGCGAGCATCAAAAATGTTAAACTAGAAAAAGCTCATTTTTCTATTATATGTAATGACCTAAGCCACTTATCTGAGTTTACAAAACCTATTGAAACATCAACATTTCGGTTCTTAAAAAATCATTTACCAGGTCCTTTTACATTTATTTTGGAAGCTAATAAAAATTTGCCTTTAGCATACAAAGGAAAAAAAACCGTTGGTATCCGCGTTCCGGATCATAGCATTCCGCAACTTATCGTAGAAAAACTTGGTCATCCCATTGCATCAACATCCATCCATGATGAAGACGAAATCATAGAGTACTCTACCGACCCAGAATTGATTGCAGAAAAATATGATAACCTTGTTGATATCGTTATAGACAGCGGTTACGGCGATAATATTGCTTCTACAATTGTAGATCTTACTTCAGGAGAGCCAGAAGTAATCAGACAAGGGAAAGGAGACATCTAATATATTACCACTTTATATAAAAATAGATGCCAGTCATTTAATTACTGTAACAGAATCTTTTGGTTAAATAAGGTTTTGCTAAATTTACATTTTCAAATTAAAATCAGCCCAACAACTTTATGAAAATATTGACTTCACCAGCCAAATTAATGAATATCAATAATCAGACCGATTTTCTAAAAATAAGCACGCCCACTTTTATTAAAGAAGCTGAAGAAATACAGTCAAAACTTCGTGAAAAAGATCCTAAATATCTGTCAGAACTCATGGAGATTTCGCCCAAATTAGCCAACGAAAATTGGGAGCGCAACCAAAACTGGAAAGCTAACCCAAAACCGACAGAGTCTGCTCCTGCGATGTTCGCCTTTGTTGGAGAAGTATATCGCGGCTTAGATGCCAAAACTTTAGATAAAAATGCTGTAGACTATTTGCAAAAAAACTACCGTATGTTATCAGGACTTTATGGCTACCTAAAACCGTCTGATAAAGTGATGTTATACCGATTAGAAATGGGGAAAGCTTTTCCTGTAGACGGCGCGAAAAATCTATATGAATTTTGGAGAGAAAAAGTAACAGCGCAACTAAATGCCGAACTCAAAGCTAAAGATATTGTCCTTAACTTGGCGAGTAACGAATACTTTAAAGTGATTGATAAAAAGGCAATCAAAGCAACAATTATTAATTTTGAGTTTAAACAAATACAAGCTGATGACAAACTGAAAACGATTGTTGTCTACACAAAACATGCGAGAGGATTAATGGTGAGATATTGTGCAGAAAACAATGTCAAAACATTAGACGATGTTAAAGCTTTCAACTATGAGAATTATCTTTTGGACGAAAATCTTTCTACAGAAACTAATTTGGTTTTCACCCGATAATTAATCATTATTTTTTACAATATTCTTCTACTTAAAACAATTGCGTGACAATTTCAGAATTAAAAACAAGATTTCAAGAAGAACTTTCTGAGCAATATTCGGTTGCAGAAAGTCTAATGCTATTCTATATTTTTGCAGAACGAGAATTTGGTTTTTCAAAGCATCAAGTTCGGAAATTAATCGATCAGGAAATACTTAGTCAAGATGAAGATCAATTTGACCAAATTATTTCTACTTTAAAATCCGGAAAACCTTATCAACAAATTATTGGTGAAACCGAATTTTATGGCAAAAAATTCTTTGTAGACGATCATGTCTTAATACCAAGACCAGAAACGGAAGAATTGCTAGAACTTGCCTCACATTATATTTCGGAATATCAAAAAAACTATAATTCTGCTACAATTAAGATTCTGGATATCGGTACAGGAAGCGGTGTAATCCCAATTATTTTGAAAATAATGTTTCCAACCGCAGACATAACAAGCATCGATATTTCTGCAAAAGCACTGGATGTTGCCAGAAGAAATGCTGTACATCACAACACCGAAATTAATTTTATTAAAAAAGATTACCTTAATGAAAATCTTGATGAAATCTATGACGTTATCATCAGTAACCCACCTTACATCGGCATTGAGGAAAATCCAGAAATAGAAAACTCGGTAAAAGGTTTTGAACCGAATTTGGCGCTCTTCTCTCCGACTTCTGATGCTTTAATTTTTTATAGAAAAATAGCAGAAGATTGTAAAAATCATTTGGCAAAAAATGGATTAGTTTTCTTAGAAATTAACCAGAAATTAGGCAAAGAAACTTTAGATTTATATCAAAATTTCGCCATTAGTAAGCTCATAAAAGACATCTCTGATAATGATCGTATGATTTATGCACAAAAATAATAGTGACATTTTAAGATTACGCAACAAAATACTCGTTCGATAGCTTGATTTAAGCCTCTTAAATTATTCTATTTTTCTGGAAGTTCCCACAATAAACCTCGCTTAAAAAAGGCTTAAGCGAGGTGATTTACTTTATCTTTTACTGAATATTGAAGTTGTGTAAGGTTTAGCGGTGTTAGCAGAGGTAGAATTTGATTTATTTTATTCATATTTGTAAAAAAATAACTATGATTTATATTTTACTTTGTTTTTGCGTTATTACATGTGGAATAGCTATATACAAATTATATGAAAAAAATAAGTTTTTATCTGCAGAGTTAAAAAAGTTTAATAATTTTGAAGTAAAACAAAATGTAGGCTTTTTTGAAAAAATCCTCGAACCAATTTCGGATATATATATAAAATACAATTTCATTTTATATTTTATAGTTTCCATATTTTTTTATGTAATAGCATCTTTTGATTATAAAAACATAAGTATTTTTCAAGATTATGTTATTGAATCCCATACAATTAATAATATTGCTACTTCAATTGCTACAGTTATATTAAGTTCGGGAGTTTTTAGTTCGATTACAAAATCAAAACATTTTCTAAATATTTTCAGTAATGAAATTAAGAAAATTGTTTATACAGAAAAGTTTTTATCTAAGCAGAAAAACATTGATGAAATATGGAATATTGTAACAAAGTCCGTTTGCAGTGAGAATTTTTATAAAATAAGTGACCAATTATTCAATAGTATAAAGAAAAATTATTTACCTATTTCACAGAATTTTTACTATCAAGATTTTGATTTGGAAATAATTATCAAAATTGATGAAAACAATAATGACTATATTATTATAGAAGAAAAAACTAGAGTTGATTTAATCTGTGAAAACATTGATAAAATTGAATATTCTTATTCGAGTAATATTGATTATGATGAAAATAATGCAGATGGAACGACTTTTGAAGCAATAGAATTTACTGTTAATGGGGAAAATAAGTTAGATAGCCTCATTAAAGATATTAATAAGGATGATGGTATATTGAAAGCTAAAATTAATTCTGACTTGTCTGGTTCTATGAAATATTCTATTTCTCGTATTGAAAAGAAAAGATATTCATTAAGGCTTAATCCAAACAGAGTTCATTCAGCTTTAAAAATTTACAATAATTTTCAATTAGCAGTTTATTATCCGGAAAAATTAAGAGTTCGCTTTTCCAAATTAGGATTAAACAACCAATGGCAAAATGTTGAAACGAGTAGTATTAGTGAAGAAATTAAGTATTTAAAAACTAAACATGAAGGTATTTTCTTCCAAAACCAAGGATATATGTTAAATTTCTTGGTTATATAACAAACTAAATATATATTTACAGTATTAAAATAATTAACAACTAAAAATCTTACAGCAATGAAAAAAGGAACACTAATCAATGACATTATTTATGATTAATCTTAAATTGATTAATTTTTAAAATATTATTAATTTAAAATATATAGACGTCTTAAATAGACGTCTTTTTTTGTATTACAGCTAACCTAAAAAGACTTGGCGAAATCGCAGATTCGGCGAAGCTAAGTGCGGACTTTCGAAGAACTGAAAGTTCAATTGATAACCGCGTGAAGCCAATGTTTTTAATGAAAATTAAAATACAAAAAATGTTGGAATTAAAGGCATTCGGTGGCTTAAAAAATTGAATAAACAACCTGGATAAATTACGCGCATAGCGCCAAAACAGAGCTAGCAGAAGTTACAAGTAAATTACTTTTATCCAATTCTCTTTTTCACCAAAACTTCATAAGCTAAATAAATGAGTGGCAAAGCCATAATCCCTAGATAAAAAGCATTATTAACAACATATGCTGTGTGGAAAATCAATGCGTATATCAACCCAAATCCTGCACCTCCTAAATGCGCGGCATGTCCAAGATTATCCCATTGTTTAGGGTTAAGCATCATATATACCGAATAGCCAAAATATAGCGCTCCAAAAATATATCCAGGAATAGGGATCGGGATAAATAAAAATCCTATACCAATCTGTGGATAAGCAGCAATTGCCGCAAATAAAATACCAGAAACACCACCACTCGCACCAATAGCCGAATAATACGATTGTTTCTTATAAATATATAAACTGAATAAATTTCCTAAGAAAATAGAGCCAAAATAAATAGCAATAAAACCTATATTACCAAAGTCTTCTATAACAATCGGTGCAAAGAAATACAACGTAAACATGTTAAAAAACAAGTGCATAAAATCAGCATGTAAAAAACCTGCTGATAATAACCTTATATATTCTTTTCTGTTGACAATTGCGCCAACGTTAAATTTGTATTGCTCAAACATCGCGCGATTTTGAAATCCAAAATAACTGATGATACACGTTGCTGCAATAATAATTAAAAGTATAGGAGTCATATTGATGTGCTAATTGGTTGATGTGATGATTGGTTGATGTGATAATGTGATAATTAGATGATGTTTTAGTTAATTCTAAAACATCATCTAATTATAATAATATTTATGCTTCTGGTTCACCTTCAGTAAAAAGATTACCAATTGTCCCGCCATCTTCCTGATCTATAAAAGGATTAGAAGTTGTATGTACATCAATATCATCATCTGCTTCAGGCTCTTCTACAGGCTCTGGAATGGTAATATTAATGCTCTTAACTTTATCTTTTACAAACTGATTACCCATTGCTTTAATCCCTTTAATCGCAATAAACTCATCAATATTAATCGTTTCGGGATCTTTTTCTTTTCCTGATCTATCTTTAGCATAAGTAATATCGGCAATGCTGCCATCCGATACACCTACAAATTCTATAAAAGATTTAGGATGCTCAGACGGCATAAATCCTTGTACGTTATTGGTATTTTCTAACAAGAATCTTTTGATAAAATAAATAGATTTTTCACCATCAAAGTAGATACAAGTCACCGCTTGTTCTGGTTTCCACTTTTCGAGAATTAGATATTCATCATCAAAACGGTTCATCAAATCAAAGGTTACCAACTTGGCTTCGGCTTGTATATTAATGATTAAAATCTTATCATCACCTTTAAAATTACCTAAAAACTGACCTCTTCCATCGGCATTAAGTCGTCTTACACTTTCGTCAAACCATATTTTTCTTGGTGCCAAAGTAGAGACACCTTCTTCTTTCATATCGACTTTTTTTACAGAATATTTGGTGACCAAGTTTCCTTTAGAATCTCGACCTTTTATTGCCAATTCTGAAAAATCAATATCCATTCTGTTTTTTCTAATTCTGGCATTTGGTTTTAATAATACCGAAACCACTTCTGCCTCACCGTTAGGATTTGCCGAGAAATAAAGCACTTCTGATCCTTTTGCAATAGATGCTAATTTATAATCTGTATTTCTTGTAACTGCCGTTACAGAGAAACGTTTCATATAATAAGGACCTTCTCTACCTTCACGATAGATCATGTTATAGACGGTACGTTTGTCATTCTTTTTCCAAATGCCAACGTGCAGGAGATTCTTCCCAATAAAGGTTTTAGCTTCAACTTTCACCACCTTCATAGTACCATCTTTTTGGAAGGTAATGATGTCATCAATATCCGAACAGTCGAAAAGATATTCGTCTTTTTTAAGCGATGTTCCGATAAAGCCTTCTTCTCTGTTAACATAGAATTTCTCGTTTGCCACAGCTACTTTAGTTGCATCAATGGTATCAAAAATTCTAAGTTCGGTTTTACGCTCTCTGCCTTTTCCGTATTTCTTTTGAATGTTATTAAAATACTCAATTGCATACGGAATAAGATGTTCTAGATTGTATTTGACCTGCTCCATCTTTCCTTCTAGAGCAGCAATATTATCCAAAGCTTTATCCTGATCATATCGAGAAATCCTCATGAAAGGCAACTCCGTCAATCTAATAATGTCTTCTGTTGTCACTTCTCTCATCAGATTCTTGATAAAAGGTTGCAATGCCAGATTAACAGCATTATAAACTTCTTCTTTAGAACTTCTATTTTTTATTTCTTGATAGATTTCGTTTTCTATGAAAATCTTTTCCAGAGAGGCAAAATGCCATTTTTCTTCAAGCTCTTTAAGCTCAATCTCTAGTTCGGTTTTTAGAAGATGAACGGTATGATCTGTATTCTGTTTCAGAATTTCTGAGACATTAAGAAACATCGGTTTATCACCAACGATAACGCAAGCATTAGGAGAAATAGCCACTTCGCAATCTGTAAAAGCGTATAAAGCATCAATCGTCTTATCTGGAGAAATATCACCATGAAGATGGATATTAATCTCTACTTTGTCAGAGGTATTATCCTCTATTTTTTTAATTTTAATTTTACCCTTATCATTGGCTTTGATGATGCTATCAATCAAGTCGCTGGTATTTCTAGAAAAAGGCAATTGTGTGATGCACAAGGTATTTTTATCCTTTTGGATAATCCTTGCACGTGCTCTTAATTTCCCACCGCGATGTCCATCATTATAATTGGACACATCCAACATACCCTCGGTAATAAAATCCGGAAATAACTCGAACTTCTTTCCTTTAAGATAAAGAATTGAAGCATTAATTAATTCGTTAAAATTATGAGGCATAATCTTGGTAGAAAGTCCAACTCCAATACCTTCTACACCAGATGCTAAAAGCAAAGGAAACTTTACAGGAAGGTCAATAGGTTCGTTATTTCTACCATCATAAGACTTGCTCCACTCGGTCGTTTTCGGGTTGAAAACAACTTCTAGCGCAAAAGGCGTTAATCTGGCTTCTATGTAACGAGCCGCTGCCGCAGAATCTCCCGTATAAATATTGCCCCAGTTACCCTGTGTATCGATTAATAATTCTTTCTGTCCAATCTGCACCATGGCATCTGTAATAGACGCATCCCCGTGTGGGTGGTACTTCATAGTATTACCAACAATATTGGCAACTTTATTATAACGACCATCTTCTAGCTCTCTCATAGAGTGCATGATACGACGCTGAACAGGCTTGAATCCATCAAAAATAGACGGAATAGCACGATCTAAAATTACATAAGATGCATAATCTAAAAACCATTCTTTATATAGACCGGAAACTTTTTTCAGGCTTTCCTCCTGCTGATTATTCTCTTCCATTAATTAAAATCTGATATATTAGGGTTTTCAGTATTATACTTTACAACTTTTTGTAAAGAAAATTTCAAATCTTTGATGTCTTTATCACTAAGATAAGAAATATCATATTTTAAAATTAAACTGTGCGTTTTTTTACTCGAAATTGTGATATAAAGCCTTTTAATAAAAAATAAATTAAGGACTTCATATTTTATTAATTTATACTTAGGAAACTCATCTCTTTTAGCGTTTTTGAAAAACGGCACCACATTAAAATTATTAAAATTAAGTGCCTCGCCATCGCTATCATACTCAAAGACCTGATTACCTTTAATCCAAAAAAATATAAAACATAATACAGGAATTATAAGTAATAAAATATTTTCTTTTCCTAAAAAATCCAACTTATATTTTTCTACTACATATAACGAAACACAAGCAATCGAGAATATAATTAAAGACGTTAATATGAAATTATAAATCGGGATTCTTCTTCTATTTGTCAACCTCATAATGTTATAAAATATCGTCTAATTGTTCTTTTTTATCGATATCCGTCTCTTCTACCACCAAGTTTTCTAAGATAAAAGTCTGTCTATCTGGTGTATTTTTCCCCATATAGAATTCTAGCAGTTGATCTATCGTCTGATCTTTACCTATAACCACTGGCTCTAGCCTAATATCTTTGCCTATAAAATGCTTAAACTCATCTGGAGAAATCTCCCCAAGTCCTTTAAATCGAGTAATTTCAGGATTCTTCCCAAGTTCGTTCAAAGCTTTTAGGCGTTCTTCGTCATTATAACAATACCTTGTTTCTTTTTTATTTCTAACACGGAAAAGCGGAGTTTGCAAAATATACAAATGTCCATTCTTTATTACATCAGGGAAAAACTGAAGGAAAAATGTTATCATCAATAATCTAATGTGCATCCCATCAACATCGGCATCGGTTGCGATAATCACATGATTGTAACGTAAATCTTCTAAGCTATCTTCAATATTAAGTGCCGCTTGCAAAAGGTTGAATTCCTCATTCTCATACACCACTTTTTTAGTCAATCCATAACAGTTAAGCGGTTTACCTTTAAGTGAAAAAACAGCCTGCGTTTCTACATCTCTAGACTTAGTGATAGATCCAGAAGCAGAATCTCCCTCGGTAATGAAGATCATACTTTCGGATTTTCTTTGTGCTTTTTGATCGTTATAATGTTGACGACAATCTCTTAGTTTTTTATTATGAAGAGAAACTTTTTTAGCACGTTCTCTCGCTAATTTTTGGATCCCTGAGAGTTCTTTTCTTTCCCTTTCAGAAATGATGATTTTACGCAGTATTGCTTCGGCAACTTCCGGATTTTTATGCAGGAAATTATCTAATTTGTTCTTTAAAAAATCTATTATAAAAGTCCTCACAGTAATCCCTCCAGGCGCAATCTCATTAGAGCCAAGCTTTGTCTTAGTCTGAGATTCGAAAACGGGTTCTTCGACATTAATAGAAACGGCTGCTACAATGGCTTTTCTAATATCTGAAGCTTCAAAAGTTTTATTATAAAACTCTCTAATTGTCTTAACAAAAGCTTCTCTAAAGGCATTAAGATGCGTCCCTCCTTGCGTTGTATTTTGCCCATTAACAAAGGAGAAATAAGTTTCGGTTTGTGATTTGTCAGTATGCGTAATCGCCACTTCTATATCTTCATCTTTGAGATGAATAATAGGATACAGAGTTTCGCTTTCTAATTCTTCTTCTAGAAGATCCTTAAGACCATTTTCAGAGAAATAAGTTTCGCCATTAAAAATAATTTTAAGACCAGGATTAAGATACGCATAATTGCGAAGCATCCTTGCTATATATTCTTTTCTGTACTTGAAATGAATAAAAATATCGCCATCTGGTACGAAAGAAATCTCAGTTCCGTTTCTGTCCGAAGTATCTTTTTCTTCGTGTTCTTCGGTAAGAAGTCCTCGTGAGAATTCGGCAATTTTCATCTTACCATCTCGGAAAGATCGTACACGGAAATAATCAGACAATGCATTAACAGCTTTGGTACCAACACCGTTAAGACCTACTGATTTCTTAAACGCTTTGCTGTCATACTTACCTCCAGTATTCATTTTAGAAACTGCATCTACAACTTTCCCAAGCGGAATCCCACGACCAAAGTCTCGAATGCTTACTTTACCTTCGTCAACTTTTATCTCGATTCTTTTGCCAGACTTCATCCTAAACTCATCAATTGAGTTGTCCAGAATCTCTTTAAGTAAAATATAAATACCGTCATCTGCTGACGATCCGTCTCCTAATTTACCAATATACATCCCTGGACGCAGGCGGATATGTTCCTGCCAATCCAGCGTCCTAATGTTATCCTCGGAATAATTAACTGCGTTATTTTCTATCATAATAATGGGCGGCTAATAGCAATATTAGCTTTAAAAAATGAGAAAAAGCTCATCTTTACAAAATTAGTGAAATCACACCATAACTGGAAATTTAATTACCAATAAATAATAAATTAATCGATAAAAAAAACTCCCGAATAATCGGGAGCTGTATTTATTTTTTTATAATCTTGTTAGAGATGACCTCTTTTCCTGAATATACATTTACAATATATTGTCCCGGAGCCAAACTTTTAATATCAATATCTTTAGTTGTAACTTCCTTTACCATTTTACCGCTCATATCAAAAATCCTTACTTTATCAAGAGTCTTAATACCATCAATTTTAAGAATATCTGTTGCAGGATTAGGATACAATTTTAATTTAACAGAATTGCTATCCGCAACTGATAATTTATTTTCTTCTAAAACCTCAATGTTATCTAACATCAAAACTAATAAATCAGTACAATCATAATGTCTAAATACTAACTGAACATCTTTGCCTTCGTACTCAGTAATATCTACAGTAATATGTTTAGCCTCCTCCATGTATCCAGCATCTAAAGTTTCTTCGAAAATAGGTTTTTCTGTTCCCGTAAAACTAGAATTGGCCGGAATTACATAAACCGCATAATGCTCTTGAAATAATTCATCATCATAAGCTCCAATATCAAATTTTAAACTTAATTTCTTGCCTTGATTTTTAGGCAATTTGATAACAGGGCTCGTCAATGTATTATCTGGTGTAAAAGCCTCAAAAAACCAAGACCAAGATGTTGCATAATATCCTGTAAAAGCATCCACTTCAGAATCGTCAAACTCCCATGTTTCTCCATCTCCATCCAAGTCTGCCTTGACCCAAGAACTTCTGCCTTGCTCAGTTTCAAAATCTTCTTTAAAAATAGTCGTTTGAGAAAAAACAAAAGCACCTACAGCCAAAGAAGTTACAAATAGTAATTTTTTACGCATATAATCATTTTTTAAATTAGCTATCAAATTTAAGCAAAAAAAACTCCCGAATTATCGAGAGTTTAATATATATTCAAATTTGATGTAGATTATACATTAAATCTAAAGTGCATTACATCGCCATCTTGTACAATATATTCTTTACCTTCCACAGATAATTTACCAGCTTCTTTAACTTTAGCCTCAGAACCATACGTTACAAAATCATTAAATCTAATAACTTCTGCACGGATAAAACCTTTTTCGAAATCAGTATGGATAACTCCTGCCGCTTGCGGCGCAGTCCAACCTTGTCCAATTGTCCAAGCTCTAACTTCCTTAACACCAGCTGTAAAATACGTCTGAAGTTTTAATAGATCGTAAGCTTTACGGATTAATCGGTTAACACCTGGCTCTTCTAATCCCAATTCTTCTAAGAACATTTGACGCTCTTCAAAAGTTTCTAACTCGTTAATATCAGCTTCTATCTGAGCTGCAAGAACAACGATTTCAGCATTTTCTGCAGTCGCCATTGCCTCAATTTTAGCAATCCATTCGTTGCCATTTTTGATAGAATTTTCGTCTACATTACAAACGTAAAGCACAGGCTTCTTAGTTAATAACTGTACGTCATCAATAATTGATTTTGTAAAATCATCTGTAGGAAACTCTCTTGCATTCTTACCTTCTTCTACAAATTTCTGAAGGTTAACAAGTGTCTCATACGTTAATACGTCTTCTCTCTTACCAGATTTAATAAATTTCTTAGCCTTTTCTGCTGCTTTTCCTATCGCTTCTAGATCCTTAAGCTGAAGCTCTATATCTATAATTTCTTTATCACGAAGTGGATCTACAGAACCTTCTACGTGGATAATATTTCCGTTTTCAAAACATCTTAATACATGGATAATCGCTTCGCACTCTCTGATGTTTGCCAAAAATTGATTCCCAAGACCTTCTCCTTTGCTTGCTCCTTTTACTAGACCTGCAATATCCACAATCTCTACAACCGCAGGCAAAACACGCTCTGGATTAACTAATTTTTCTAACTCAAAAAGACGTGGATCTGGTACAGAAACCGTCCCTATGTTAGGCTCTATCGTACAGAATGGATAATTAGCAGACTGCGCTTTGGCGTTGCTAAGACAGTTAAAAAGAGTTGATTTACCAACGTTAGGCAAGCCTACAATACCACATTTCATATATTAATTCTATTATTTAAAAGTTGAGAGCAACACTCATCATTGCTCGTAATAATTTTATGTAAAATAATGATTTCAATTTTGAATATCTTAATTTTACAGCCCTGCAAATATAGTGAAGCTAATTTGTTTTAGAAAATGTTAATTAAAATCTTCCTTTCATCAATTAAATACTGATCATGAGAAAAAAAAGAGAATATCAATCCTCAGAATTGGTTAAAAGTTTTGCCAGAATCCATGGTTTCGAAGATAAACTAAGAGCTTTCGAAATTAAAGATTTTCTAGAAGACTACCTTACATCTGATCTTTTTAATGAAATAGAAAGCGTTAATCTAAAAAATCATGTTCTCTCTATAAAAATAAAATCACCACTTCTCAAGAATGATTTCCGGATGAGAAAAAGTTTTTTCTTAGCCAAATTCAGTATTGCTTTAGAAGAAGATTATGAGATTAAAGATCTTTTGATTTTGTAGATTTTGTTTTCTCCATTAATTGTTTGGCTCTTAAGTCTAGGATAGATTTTATCGGAATAAAAAATATCAAAGGATTCTTTAAAAAATAACTAAAAATCTCTCTAAAAATCTGCTTAAACTCACCGTAATTAATTTTTCTAGATCTAAATGCCAATACCATAGACAAGCCAAAACTTACTATAAAGTTGAAAAATCCTATCAGAAAAACAGTCCCAAAACTTATCCAAAAAGTATAATTATCTACAGAAAAATCTTTACCATAAAGACCTAATGCAAAGTTACCCGCCGCAAAAGTAATGTGTCTAATATCCAAATCTAAACCGAAAAAGATACCAACTGGCGCAGTCGCTCCTAAGAACACACCAAACCAAAAGTTAGAAACAATACCAGCCCAATTTCTAGAATAATAGTCAGAAAGCTTTGTTGCAAACTTTTTTCCGAAAAAATAATTGATAAATGGATTTTTCATGATCCGCTCTGGGATTTTATAAAAAACCGAATTATTACCAATATTCCCTGATATTATCCCTGATATAAATAAGAAGAAACCTGCGATACTTGCATGCAAAATCGCTTTAGAATGCACAGGATCTAAGTCTTGTAAAAGTTTGGCAGACTTATCGATTGCAAAATTTTGTTTAAACAATATTTCTAGTCCGTAGATAATAGCCAAAGCTACAGGAAATGCCCACAAAACATTACCTACAAATGCTATAAATTGCGTCCTAAATAACTTGGAAACCAAATGGGCAAAATCCTCATAATTTTTCTTAGTATTTTCCCCTTCTGATAAGACTTTTGCCATTGTCGCAGCAGTCATTGCGGGCTGCTTGGTTGCCAAAGTAAAGTGCATAAGATAGATCATCACAAATCCCATTGCATAATTTAAAGAATATAAAAAAGCATGGGCAAAATCACTTGCTGGTACATAACTATAAAGCATCTTAAGCACACATAAAGCACCTACAACGACACCTCCTCCGGATGCTTTCCAAAACATCTTAAAATAATCCTTTAACGATGATGTGATATAATGTGTCCCTGCTTCTGCCGTGTGATTAGTGATAAGATGTGACATCAATCTTGTACTATCAGAGACCAGATCTTGCAGATTATTCTTGTGAGATTTATATTGCAGAACATTAAGAACCAACTGCTTAGATTTTACTACATAATCACCATCTTCGTCTATAACCAAGAGATTAATAATATCAGACATCCTTGTAAGTTGTTGTCTGATTTTTAAAAGATAAAGATTAATCTTACTAGAAATACCATAGACAGAAGAATTCTTGAAAGCAATATTTACAAATTCTTGACATTGATCCAGATAAATTTTAATTTGCTTATAAATAACATCTTTGGAGTGAAGCACAAAATCAGAATCCTCTTTATAACTTTGATTCAGAATATCCAATTCATTCTGTAATGCTAAAAATGGATTATCAAAATTGCGATACTCTGGCGCCATTTTCATGACCTCCACATCCATAGCATTACCTATCACACGCCAAGCTAAGATATTAAGAGAAAATATCATTTCGTTTTTCGCGTGATTGTTAACGATAAAACGATCTATTTTCAACATTTCGAAAAGCTCGCTTAACTTTTGCTCATCAGAATTTCTAAAATATTCTAGATCTTTCTGTGGTGTTACGGATACAAAATCTACGAGATACCAAATTGTTTTTTCGTTTTCAATGCTTGGTAAGATTTTGTTAAGAAGTCTTTTTTTAAACTCTGGGAAAAATGCATTCTCAGACAAAATATCAGCCTCTGTCAAAGACAAATTAAAAGGTCTCCCTCTAAAAATATTATGAATATAATAGACAAGATGATCCAGAACTTTAGGATTATCCTTAAGATAAGCTACAAAAACTGATAAATCCTCTCGCTTAACACTGGCAACCAATTCTGCCAATGGATCTAGAGAAAATGTTTCATTTTTTTCGCTGAAATACTTCTTTAGTATTACACTAAAACTACCCTTATTGATTAATCTAAATGCCATATTATCGACAAATATAACTATTTCAGAACAATATTGTTCATCTGTCTCATTATCCAATTATGTTTTTTAGTCAGATAAGGAGACGGATTTTTGGGATCATATTTCTGTGGATTAGGCAATACAGTAGCAATCCACGCGGCTTCGCTTTTGGTAAGATCTTTAGAAGATTTACTAAAATAATATTGAGATGCTGCTTCTACCCCAAAAACGCCACGTCCCATTTCTATAGAATTAAGATAACGCTCCAAGATAATATCCTTACCCCAGACTTTCTCAATTATAAAAGTATAAACAGCTTCTAGCCCTTTTCTCACCCAACTTCTGCCCTGCCATAGAAAGACATTTTTGGCAGTTTGTTGCGAGATTGTACTCCCGCCTCTTCTAATTTCGCCTTTCTTTTCGTTATGTTTTAGCGCTTTTTCTATCGCTTTAACATCAAAACCATTATGCGAAAAAAACAATTGATCTTCTGAGGCAATCACTGCTTTTTTAACATTATTCCCCATTTCATCATAAGAAATATAATCACGCTTTAGCTTACCATATTTCACTATTCCATTCAGTTGTGTCCATGTAATTGGTGGATTAAAAAATATCCCTAATGCTATAAATAAGATATTAGCAATTACAATTACAAAGACTGTTTTTTTTATTAATTTCCACATGTAAGGCATAATTTACGCCGCAAAAATAGCAAATTTTATGCTCAGCTATATTTTTAAATTTTATTTAGAAGATATTTAACTCCGTCGATTACTTTTAGGAGCAATTCCCGCTGTCCACTGTATCTTTATCTTGTTCCGCTCGGATGTTTCCGCTACGCTCCACCACCTCACTCCACTAGAAAAAGGATGCCGTTTCCATCGGGGCTAGAAATGGGTGTCAAAATCTAATTTTCTGTTCTCGATAAAAATCACGATTTTTGCAATCTCAATTTTCATTATGTCTTTAGAAAAAGAAATTAGCAAAAGAAAAACATTTGGTATTATCGCCCACCCCGATGCAGGTAAAACTACATTGACAGAGAAACTTCTTCTTTTCGGAGGAGCTATCCAAGAAGCGGGCGCAGTAAAATCCAACAAAATAAAAAAAGGGGCAACCTCCGACTTTATGGAGATAGAACGCCAAAGAGGGATTTCCGTAGCGACTTCCGTCTTAGCCTTTGAGTATAGAGATCACAAGATTAACATCTTAGATACGCCTGGTCACAAGGATTTTGCAGAAGATACTTACCGTACATTAACCGCTGTAGACTCTGTAATTGTTGTGGTAGACGTTGCAAAAGGTGTCGAGGAGCAAACCGAAAAACTCGTACAAGTTTGTCGTATGCGTAATATCCCAATGATTGTTTTTATTAACAAATTGGATAGAGAAGGGAAAGACGCTTTTGATTTATTAGATGAAGTAGAACAAAAACTAGGACTTACCGTTGTCCCGTTATCTCTACCAATTGGTATGGGCAGCGATTTCCAAGGGATTTATAATATCTGGGAAGACAATATCCAGTTATTTCTAGAGGAGAAAAAACAGAAAGTTGGAGATTCAATAAAATTTGATGACATCAATGATTCTAAAATTGATGATATCATTGGAGAAAAAGCAGCAGTACAACTTCGTGAAGAATTAGAATTGATCCAATCTGTCTATCCAGAATTTGACAGAGAAGCTTACATGAAAGGTGATCTACAACCCGTTTTCTTTGGATCTGCGCTTAATAATTTTGGAATAAAAGAATTACTAGATGCCTTTATAGACATTGCTCCAATGCCTCAAGCTAAAGAATCTGATCTTAGAATTGTTAATCCAGAAGAAAAAACTTTTACAGGATTCGTCTTTAAGATTCATGCCAATATGGATCCCAAGCACCGTGACAGATTAGCTTTTGTCAAGATTGTTTCGGGGACATTTAAGAGAAATGAAAACTATCTTCTTGTTAGAGAAGGTAAAAAAATGAAATTCTCCTCTCCTAACGCCTTCTTTGCTGACAAAAAAGAAGTTGTTGATGAGAGTTTCCCTGGTGATATTGTGGGATTACATGACACGGGAAGTTTCCGTATTGGAGATACTTTGACTGCTGGCGAAAAACTGTCCTTCAAGGGGATTCCTAACTTCTCTCCAGAGCATTTCCGTTATATCAATAATGATGATCCTCTTAAGGCAAAACAGTTGGCAAAAGGTATAGACCAATTAATGGACGAAGGTGTAGCACAGCTTTTCACCATGGAAATGAACAACCGAAAAATTATTGGTACTGTTGGTGCACTACAATACGAGGTTATCCAATATCGTCTGGAGCACGAATATGGTGCAAAATGTACTTATGAGCCGTTATCCATCCACAAAGCTTGTTGGGTAGAAGCCGATGAAAAGTCCGCAGAATTCCAAGAGTTTTCTAAGCTAAAACAAAGATTCTTGGCGCGAGATAAATACGATCAATTGGTATTCTTGGCAGATTCTTCTTTCACAATTCACATGACTCAAGAAAAATTCCCTAATATAAAGCTTCACTTTATTAGCGAATTTAGAAATCAAGATTAACTTTAAAGGTTTTATTGATATATAAAAAGCCCGTTCAAGTAAAATTGAACGGGCTTTTATTTAATCTTAAAATTATTATTTATTTATAATTAATTTCTTAGAAGCTGTTTGACCATCATTTTCAACTTTGATAATATAAACGCCTGAAGTCAAATTAGATAAGTTAACATTTTCAGAAACTTTACCTGACTTACTACTCACTTCTTTTTTAGAACTAACCTGTTTACCATCCATTGTATAAACGCTATACGAAAGATTTTTGCTGACATTAGCTTCTAAAGTGAATATACCTTTGGAAGGGTTAGGGTAAATTGTAAATTCATTTACTCTAGACACTTCGTTAGTTGATAAGTTAGAATTAATTTTAAAATTAACCGTATTAACATTTAAAAATACATTATCGACTGCTTTAATCATAAATCTAGCTTTATCAGTCACGCCTAAACCTCCAGGTACGTTAAATGTATAACTACCGTTATTAGGCGTACTCTCTACTAAAGTATGAGGGAAAGTTAATCCTCCATCTGTAGAAATTAAAATTTTAACATTAGTAGTATTTACAGGAGCTACATCTGTATTAGCAACATTCCATGTAATTGTATTAGATTCTCCTAAATTCCATACGATTCCTGATGCACTCTGAGAAGTTACTAAAAATGGACCTGCATCAGCAGTAACATTTAATTTTACATCAGCTCTACCCGATTGCCCTCCAACAGGATTATTATCTCTTACAGTTAAAGAAAAATTTAAAGTTCTTTCAACCGAAGATAATTTCTCCCATGATCTATAATTGTTTTCACTAATGATTGTGGCATTATAACCTTCTACAATAGTTGAAAGTCTAGGAAAATATCTTTCTGGAGAAGTTGTTGATGGTAAAGTTCTAAACATTGGACCTACTGCATTTACTGGCCTTGGAGGCATGGTTGCAGCACCTGCATCAATCTGTTCCCAATTGTATGTAATTGCATCACCATCAGCATCGCTAGCTGCACCCACCAATACAAAAGGCGTCTCTTTTGGGATAGTTTTTTCTACACCAGCATTAACTATTGGCGCATTATTTCCTGTTGGATTATTAACGCTACATCTACCATTACCTCTGCTTATATAGTTATACATTTGTCTAATACTTACAGCATGATAGTAGTCATCACTTTTACGCTGTACATTGGGAGCACATATCCCAGCATAACCCATAATAGAACTAGCACTTCCTGGCTCTATAGAAGTAGAATTATTTCTGTTACAACGATTATTCTGCGTATGATCTGCACCAAATTGATGCCCCATTTCATGTGCAACAAAATCAATCACAAAAGGATCTCCCACTGGATTAGCAGATCCAGTAACACCACCTGCTTTAGCTCTATTATTACATACAGATGGCTTATATGCTACACCATTATCATTTCCTTCCTGAGCCTGAAAAAATACGTGTCCAATATCATAATTAGCACTTCCAATTATATTATCTACATTAGTCTGATTAATATCCAACATTGATCCAGCATCAACTGGATCATAATTATCAGAATCTATAAAAATTAACAGATCCGTATTAGGAACTAGCTCTAATTTTAGAGATAATTCATTTGTAAAAACTTCATTAAGCCTATTAACAACAAGATTAAGAGCAGACATAACTGCTGCTTTTTTCTGATCATTAGTTCCATCAGCAACACCAGCTTGTTGCGAGATATAAGCTGTATATTCTACCGCAGTAGCTAATGCCAATCTATACTTTCTCATCTGGCCATCTATAACAGTTTTGTCTTGAGATGCAGTTTCCAAAGTTTGCGCAATAGCTTCATCTTGTTGAAAAAGACACTGGAAATTACGCTCTGGAGAAGCATTATTTCTATTATACATCATGTAGATCTTATTATTCTGAGAATAAGAATCTATATAATAAGTACCTTTAGTATTTTTAAGCGTTGCGTTGAGTCCAAAATATGGATCATAAGTAAATGTTATTTTTGAAGTTGGATCACCAACTTTAACACCTACAAAAGATCTTATGTCGGAGTATTTTGATTGTAAATCAGGATGCATTGTAGATGATTCTGTGACCTCATAGACATCAACAGTTCCATTTTCGTCAGGAAATTTTATCAAACTTTTTGCTTGAGTAAAATTATTTTTACTAGAAATACTCGTTAATTGTTGTACAAACTGATCTTGATTCAAACTTAAAAGTTTATAATCCGTAACTTTTAAAGTTCTAATTCTTGCTTCAGGGATATTCTTTGCATAGATCGTAGACCATGAGTTTTGTTGTGCAAAAGCCATTCCGGATAACAAAGAAATACCAATACCAAATAATAATTTTGTTTTCATATTGATTTCTGATTTATATAATATTTATTATTTTACTTTATTTAATGTGACAGATTTGGGGTTGGACTTAACTTTAATGATAACTATTGGATGGCTGAGTTTTTCATCTCTGTATTCGTTGTTTTCAATCTCCTTATAATTCACAACTAATTTATCATTAAGTCTTTCTATATTTATAATCTCTATATCACCATACAAAACATCTTTAAGAATAGGTTTTATAACCAAAAAAACTTCATTACTATCCTCTAATATAGGAATTGGAGCCGATCTAGAATATCGGGGATTTTCTAATCTTGCATATAGTTCTGTAATACCTTGTATTGAATTAATAATTAGCACATCCCTTAATTCTATATCCTTATTAAGCCTTCTCTCTTCAAAAAATTCTATATTCTTATGCCTCGCCTCTACAAAATCACCCATAGTATTTTTTTTATAATTTACATTGCAGGATGCTAAAAAAAACAACAAAAACATTATTGATATTAATTTCATTAATTCTTTTTTATAAATATAAGAATATTTTACCAAACATAGAGAAATAACAACATCACAATCAATAAAAATAAGTGCAAATAATTGAAAACCATCAAGATAAAAACAAATAAACATATTATAAAAACCTTAATAATCCATACGTATTCTTCCTTATATCTTAAAATAAAAATGCTAAAATTAACTTTAATTGATTATTTTTTTTACAAATCGCAAAAAAAACTAAGAATAAAATCAGTCAAATACCAAATAATAACAATATGGAAATATTTAATTATTTCGATAAAAATTTTCATTTACAGTTAGAAAAATAAAGTCATGAATACAAAAAAAATCCCTTTCAAAATTTCTTGAAAGGGATTGATATTTATTTCATACTAATAACTTTATCTACAACGTAGACTGTGTTGCCTCGCCAAGGTAATGCGCCATGATATTCTTTATAGTGTAAGTCAAAATATTTCCCGCTATTAAGTTCTAATTGCTTAAATACGGCTTCGTCTTCCACAGAAAACTCAAACTGATTACTACCAATAATACCGCCTCCTTTAGCTGCGCCAAAACCTTCTTGGATTAGTTTTCCTTCGTAAGTTTTAAAAACATTGCCTTTGTTAACAGCATAATTAAGGTAGCCAGATTTTACTCCTTCCCCAAAAACAAAAAAATATTTATACCAAATAAAACCACCTAAAAAAAGAATAGCTACTGATAAAAAAATCCAGAAATATTTCATAATGACTCGTGTTTATTTACAAATCTAATTATTTTTTTGCAATACTTCTAGAAATAACAATTTTTTGTATCTCAGATGTACCTTCATAGATCTGGGTAATCTTAGCATCACGCATCATACGCTCTACATGATATTCTTTGACATAACCATAACCTCCATGGATCTGTACTGCTTCTACAGTAGTATCCATAGCAGTTTGAGATGCAAAAAGTTTTGCCATTGCACCACTTTCTGAGATATCTTTACCTGCATCTTTTTCTACAGCTGCTTTATAACAAAGCATTCTTGCCGCAGTAATATTAACGTGCATATCTGCTAATTTAAAAGCAATAACCTGATGATTTATAATTTCTGTTTTAAATGCTTTTCTTGTCTTTGCATATGCTAAAGCTAGCTCATAAGCACCAGAGGCAATCCCCAAAGCTTGAGAAGCAATACCTATCCTACCTCCATTGAGAACAGCCATCGCAAAGTTGAAACCAAATCCATCTTCTCCAATTCTATTCTCTTTAGGTACTTTAACATCAGTAAACAATAGAGAATGCGTATCACTTCCTCTAATACCCAACTTATCTTCTTTAGTACCAATTTCGAAACCTTCCCAACCTTTTTCTACAATAAAAGCATTAATACCTTTGTGTTTTTTCTCAGGATTAGTCTGTGCTATAACAATATAATAAGAAGCTGTACCACCATTTGTTATCCAGTTTTTTGTTCCGTTTAACAAGTAATAATCACCTTTATCTTCAGCCGTTGTACTTTGAGAAGTTGCATCAGAACCTGCTTCTGGCTCAGACAAGGCAAAAGCACCAATAACTTCACCGCTTGCTAGAGGTTTCAGGTATTTCATTTTTTGCTCTTCACTTGCGAATTTCTCAAGGCCCGCACATACCAATGAATTGTTAACAGACATTACCACGGCTGCAGAAGCATCTACTTTTGCTATTTCTTCCATAGCGACAACGTAAGAAACACTATCAAGACCAGCACCTCCGTATTTTGGATCTACCATCATACCTAGGAAGCCCAGTTCTCCCATTTTTTTCACTTGATCATGAGGAAACTTTTGATGTGTATCTCTCTCTATAACACCTGGAAGAAGTTCATTTTGTGCAAAATCTCTTGCAGCTTGCTGAATCATCAGTTGCTCTTCTGATAAATTAAAATCCATATCTAATCTTAGTATTGTTTGTTCGTAAAAATACACTTTTTTATAAAAGTAAAAAATAAAGCCATCAATAAAAAAGAAGTTTGTCAGTATTATAAAAAAAAGTATATTTACTAAAACACTAACAACCACCATAATCAATTGTTAAATTCTTAAAAATCTAAACATATGTCTGTTAAAAGAATATTCGATTTCGCTCACAAGGCATTAAATCAATTTCCTAAAGATGATGCGCTTGTTACAAAAAAAAATGGTTCTTGGAAAAAGACGTCAACTCTAGAGTTTGTTAATCAAGGAAATAAAATATCAAGAGGCTTACTAAAACTTGGTATTAAGCCTGGTGACAAAATTGGATTAATCACCAATACTAATCGTACAGAATGGAGTATTATGGATCTTGGTATTGCTCAAATTGGTGCCATTTCTGTCCCTGTCTATCCTACAATTTCTGAAGACGATTACATCTACATTTTTAATAATGCTGAAATTAAATATTGCTTTGTTTCTAACGCTGAACTTTATCAAAAAATGAAAGCCGTCCAAAAAGAAGTTAACTCTCTGGTCGGTGTATTTTGCTTTGATGATCTAGAAGGCGCACCTAACTGGAAAGAGATTCTTGACCTCGGAGAAGATGACGCCACACAAGAAGAAGTAGAGGATCTATCAAAGGCCATTAGCGCAGAAGATATTGTGACGTTAATCTATACTTCTGGGACTACAGGTCGCCCTAAAGGAGTAATGCTCACTCACGAGAATATTGTCTCTAACGTATTAGCAAGTGACTCCAGAATCCCAAGAGGTAAAAACATAGATTATAAAGATCTTAGAGCCTTAAGCTTTCTTCCTATCTGTCACATCTTAGAGAGAATGGTGTATTATATCTTTGTTAATAATGGTATTTCTGTTTATTATGCAGAAAGTATTGAGAAAATTGGAGACAATGTAAAAGAAGTAAAGCCTCATTATATGACGGTAGTGCCTAGATTGATAGAAAAAGTTTACGATTCTATTTACAACAAAGG
The DNA here is from genome assembly GCF_053553015.1 of Chryseobacterium electrogenes. NCBI lineage: Bacteria > Pseudomonadati > Bacteroidota > Flavobacteriia > Flavobacteriales > Weeksellaceae > Chryseobacterium > Chryseobacterium electrogenes. The sequence continues at coordinate 1,633,891 of NZ_JBNPPB010000002.1, forward strand.
AACTGCAACAGGAGGACTAAAATCAAAAATATTCCTTTGGTCGCTAACCATTGCAGAAAAATATGAATTAAATACCCCTAAATCTTTCGCACACATTATAGCGGATAAATTGGTTTTTAAAAAATGGAGAGAAGGCCTTGGTGGCAATCTCATCACCTTAGTATCAGGATCTGCGGCACTATCCACAAGGCTTAACAGAATGTTTCAGGCAGCAGGCATTCCCGTATTAGAAGGTTATGGCCTCACAGAAACATCACCTGTAATTTCTGTTAATAGTTTTGAAAAAATGAAACTTGGCTCAGTAGGCATTCCGCTACAAAATCTCAAAGTAAAAATAGCCGAAGATGGCGAGATTACCGTAAAAGGACCTTCCGTTTTTAGTGGTTATTATATGGATGACGAAAAAACCAAAGAAACTTTTGATAACGATGGATATTTTAAAACTGGAGATATTGGTCACATAGACGAAGATGGTTTTCTCTTTATCACAGATCGTAAAAAGGAAATGTTCAAGACTTCGGGAGGTAAGTTTATCGCACCGCAGATTATAGAAAATCACGCCAAAGCCTCTAAATTTATAGAACAAATTATGGTCGTTGGTGAAGGAGAAAAAATGCCAACAGCATTAATTCAGCCTGATTTTACCTTCTCTCAGAATTGGGCTAAACATAAAAATATAAATATTGGTACAACGCCTAAAGAGATAGCCAATAGCCCAGAACTTAAAGAACGTATCATGAAAGAAATGGAACAAATCAATTCTAAATTAGGCAAATGGGAGCAAATTAAAAAAATTGAACTTACACCAAAAGTATGGAGCATTGAAGACGGCTTACTAACTCCAACTCTTAAATTAAAGAGAAAAGTTATCAAAGAAGCCTTCATAGATCTTTACGAAAAATTATACGATCGTAGCGAACCTTCTAAGAAATAACGTAATACATCTACAAACAAAAAAAGCTATCTATTGGATAGCTTTTTTGCATCATAAAAACCCATAATGCTTATATTTGCAGCCAATTATTTGGCAACCATGACAATTACACGCATATTCGACATTCCTTATTTCACCTTAGATAAATATCCAAAACCGGATTATATTAATGATAAAATAACCGGCTCTTGGACTTCTCTGTCCACGCAAGAGTTTATTAACCTTAGTAATCAGCTTTCTAGAGGCTTAATGAATCTTGGTCTTAAAAAAGGAGACAAAATTGGATTAATCTCATCAACCAACAGAACCGAATGGTGTGTTGTAGATCAAGCAGCGCAACACTTAGGCATTATCACAGTTCCTATCTATCCGTCGCTTTCTAAGGATGATTTTATCTATAACTTAGGAGATTCTGATTGTCAATTTTGTTTTGTTTCAGATCAGAAATTATTTCAAAAAATAAATGAAATTAAAGATGAACTTAACTTCTTAAAAGACATTTATACTTTTGATAAGGTTGACAATGCTAAAAATTGGAAAGAAGTCTTAGCACTTGGAGAAGATAATTCTAATCAAAATGAATTAGAAATTATCAAACAAAATATCCAACAAGATGATCTAGTTTCTATCATATATACTTCTGGTACAACTGGAAGACCGAAAGGCGTAATGTTGACCCATCGTAACATCGTACAAGATATATTAGGATGCGAAGACAGAATCCCTCGCAGAGACGGTGATAGCAAAGCATTGAGCTTTTTACCAATGTGCCACGTTTTCGAAAGAATGGTTTATTACCTCTTTACCTATAACGGATTCTCCATGTATTTTGCAGAGAGTACCGATAAGCTAAGCCAAAATCTGCTCGAAGTACAGCCACACTATATGACTGTAGTCCCAAGAGTAATAGAAAAAGTCTACGATTCTATCTATAAAAAAGGGACAGAAGCTGGTGGTATCAAGTCTAAAATATTCCTTTGGTCGCTAACCATTGCCGAAAATTATAAATTAGGCGCTCCTAAAGGATTAATGCACAAAATTGTAGACAAATTAGTATTTTCTAAATGGCGTGCAGGTATTGGCGGTAATATATTGACGTTAGTATCTGGCTCTGCTCCTTTATCTAAAAGATTAAACACAATGTTTCAAGCAGCTGGCATCCCTATCCAAGAAGGTTATGGGTTGACAGAAACCTCACCGGTAATATCCGTTAATAGTTTCGAGTTTATGAAATTAGGTTCTATCGGAAAACCTCTAAAAAACATTGATGTTAAAATTGCTGAAGACGGCGAAATTACCGTAAAAGGCCCTACCATTACTCAAGGTTATTATAAAAATCCAGAATTAACTAAGGAAGCTTTTGATCATGAAGGCTATTTCAAAACTGGTGATATAGGACTTATAGACGAGGATGGTTTTCTGTTTATAACTGATCGTAAAAAAGAAATGTTCAAGACTTCTGGAGGAAAATATGTCGCACCACAAGTTATAGAAAATCTAGCCAAAGCTTCGTTATTCATAGAACAGATTATGATTGTAGGTGAAGGCGAAAAAATGCCAACTGCTTTAATTCAACCTGATTTTGACTATATTAAAAAATGGGCTAAGGACAATAATATTAATGTAGGAAACTCCCTGAAAGAAATAGTTACGAGCAATGATGTGAAAAATGCTATAAATAAAGAGTTGGATAAAATGAATCAACAATTAGGAAATTGGGAGCAAATTAAGAAGTTTGAGTTGACTCCAGAAATCTGGACTGAAGACAATGGCTTACTAACGCCGACTTTAAAACTAAAACGAAAAATTATTAAAGAACATTTTTTAGATCTATACAATAAAATGTACGATAGATCATAATAACCAAAAAGACCTTTCAATTTTTGAAAGGTCTTTTTTTATCTTTTAACAGTCAATTTCTGCCAGTTATTCATAATAACTATAACCATAAGACCTAAAAGTGATACCGCTATAGAAAATACAAATTTAGAATTTTCTTCAGCTAGTAAGCCATCATTCCAATTAATTCCATAGATATTAACACCTATGAAAATAATAAATAAGACCACGAAGATTTTATAAAACATCTGCATAATTATAATTTTTTAAAAATGAACATAATTTTGTATGAGCTGTGCAAAGTTAGCTGTAAATAATTTAATAGAGATTGCTAACAGGATAATACCGAAAACTTTTTGCAATATTTGCAGCGAGCCTTCACCCAATTTTTTCTCTATCCAAGGCGCAACACGGAGCACAATATAGACCAATATCGTATTAAGAATAATCCCTAAAATAATATTAATCTCATGAAACTCAGCCTTAAGTGATAATGTTGTTGTTAATGTCCCTGCGCCTGCTACCAAAGGAAAAGCAATTGGTACAATAGAAGCAGCTTGTGACTGAGTAGATTTCTGAATTTCTATGCCTAAGATCATCTCTATAGCGATGATAAAAATAACAAATGCTCCCGCAATGGCAAAAGAATTAAGATCGACACCAATAAACTTTAGCATCTTATTCCCTATAAAAAGAAAAGCGATCATTATAGAACCAGCTACAATTGCTGCTTTCTCGGATTCTATCTTCCCGAATTTTTGGCGCAATGACACGATAATAGGAACAGATCCTATAATATCTATAACTGCAAATAAAACCATAAAACAGGTCATTGTTTCTTTAAAAGAAATATGCTCGAAAAACTCCATTGGCTGACATTAATAATTTCGCAAAATTATGAAATATTTTTAATTAATTCTCAATTTCTAAAAAGACTGTATTAATTAATTTCATTAACTCAATCATTTCTTCATCAGAATGTAATGGAGCATACTTCTCAATCTCTACTGTTTGTAATAATTTATTGTAATTTTCTACGCTTAAGAATCCAGACTTTCGGTAAAGGTAATCTTTAAAATCGATGGTCTTAACGGTCGCAAAATACACATTAACCTCTTCATCTAACTCTGAGAATCCCGCAAAAAATTCTTTATATTTTTTCTGATCGACTAATTTATTCAAGTACATTAATGAAGATTCTACATCTATAGATTTTTTATTTCTGAGAAGCGCTTCGGTTTCTTCAATATTAGTAATCTTAGGTGTAACGATAGATTGCGCAACTTGAATTGCATTCTGTCTTGATTTTAATTTTTTTCTAATAAACAAAAACACACCACATAATACCACAACTAGTGTTAGATTAGCAATAATAACCGACCAATTAATTTTTTTAGTTGTAGATATTTTTAAATTTTTAGTTTGTATAACAGGTGTACTAACAGTTTCTAATACATTATTGGTATACTCGTTAACCTTTTGCAGAGTAGTTTTGTTATTAGAGATTTGCTCTTGCGTCATCGCTTTTATCACTATTGCTTGACTACCTAATTCTTTATATTTTTTATTAGCTGGATTAAAGAATGACATACTTTCACTCTTAATCGTTATATCACCAGCTTTTTTGGGAATTACAATATAATGTGCTTCAATCTCGCCTACAACACCTTCTCTTTCAGTTTTAATTTTTTTCACAAACTTAGGAGGGAAAACACTATAATCTTCCGTTTCTAAGATGCGAGGCATTTTTTTGGAAGATAGATTTCCTTTACCAACCATTTTGAGAACGACATCTATTGGTTTATTAATTTCAATGGGTTGTGGTAAAGTCTCGACGTCGCTTATTGTCAAACTAAAATTACCTACAAAATTATCAAAATCTTCTGGCGCGCCAGCTGGTAATTTTTTAACATTAACAACGGGACGGTTAGAAACTAATTTCCCTTCTTTAGAATTAGCTATTTCTGCTATAAAAGAGGGCAACTCTACCTCGCCTTCTTCTTTTGGGAAAATCACAAACGTACCAATAATTTGAGAAGAATACTCTTGTTTTCCGCCAGACTCTATATCCGATCGATTATAATTAATGGCTTGTACTATGACGTTGTTTTGTTTTTTAGGATGAATATTTTTTATCTTCCTAAAATTATCTATGTCTTTGCTGTATACTCTTAACACCGCTACTACTGGAGCATTTTTATAGATTTCTCTGTCTTCTACTTTTACATTAAGATAGACATCATTGGCGTAAGCTGCTTTCTCTTGCTGCCTTTTTAATCCATCTGGTTTAATGAGAATATCAAAGGGTTCTGACTTGTACATCTTACCGTTAACCTTAACTAGTGCCGAGCCTATTTTCACATTACCAACCTGCTTAGGTTGCAATAAAAGCTGATAAATAAATTGATTAACTCTTACTTTATTAACGGGATCAATAAAAGTTTTTTGGTCTGATCCGTTAGCTACAATATCAAATTTTTCTAGATCAGGAAGAATAAGACGGGACTCTTGCACGTAATCTTCTCCGCTAATTTTCATGACTATTGTAAGGCTTACGACATCTCTTAGTGTTGTTTCTTTGACATTGGTTTCAGTGCTCAAAAAAACCTGACCATAAGTCATTATGGCAGACAATAGAATAATTATGTAAGAAAGTTTTAGCTTCATCACCAGTCTTTCTCGTTAGACTGCGGCATACTGTTGGCATCTTTATTCAGTATTCTTCTAGCAGTCTCACGCTCTTTGTTTTCAACGCGATCCATTATCGCATTTTCTATATCTTTTGGTATTTTATTTTCTTGTTCTGGCTTTTGAGATTTCTTTTGCTCGCCATTTTCGCCTTTACCTTTTTCTTGATTTCCTTTTCCGTTAGGTTGTTGGCTTTGTTGATTTTGATCTCCTGCCTGACCTTGCTTTTGATCTTTTTGGTCTTTATCGCCTTTCCCTTGATCTTTTTGTTGATTTTGTTTTTGCTTTTCTTTGAGTTTAGCAATTTCAAAATTCTTACGAATACTCTCGTTGTATGGATCTTGTTTCAAGGCTTTTTTATAAAACTCGGCTGCTTTATCAGAGTTTTGAGTTTGCATATAAGCATTACCCATATTGTAAAGTGCTGCAGCTTTTTCTAACTTATTATTGGTATTTTGCTGTGCTTTATCAAATTCTGCTTTAGCTTCTTCATACATTTTCTTTTTGTACAAAGCATTTCCTAAGTTATAGTGTGCTCCAAAGTCTTTCTCTTTACTCTTAATTGCTTCTAAAAATTTAGAAGAAGATGCATCATAATTTTTATTTTCGAAAAGCTTATTACCTTCATAAATCAATGTATTATATCTCTCCTGCGCCCACAAAAGTTGCCCAGAAAAAACTAACATACATAGCGCCAAGCGTAATCTAAAAATCATGCTACAAAATTATTCTATTATCTGTTAAAACCAATGGATTAAAAGTTAAAGTTGGGTTAAAATAAAGGCTTTAAATTCTCTATTATAAAAATACAATTACGGTATTCTACTCTATTATTTTCTAAAAATAAATGAATATGAAAATTGATAAACATTTTATTTTCTAAATATTAAAATCTCTCTTAGGATTAAACAGATAAATCATCAAAAAGAAAATAATAGAAACCGCTAAAAAGTACTGATAATAATGCTCAGAAGATTGAGAAGACACAATCAAAGAACTAGATGAACTGTTGTTTTTAATATTAGAAAGAACTCCTTTTACAGCTTCATCCAGATCATTACCAAGAAGATAAGCCCCTCCTGTAGCGTTAGCAATACTTTTCAAAGATTTATTTTGTAATTTGGTTACAACGGTTTCTCCATTTCTATCCAGCTTGTAACCCATTAATTGACCATAATAATACTCCGGAACTGGTGCGCCTTCATCAGAACCTATACCTATCGTAATCACAGAAATGCCTTCTTTTTTAGCCAAATTAATAGCAGCTCCTTCATTACCTTCATTATCTTCGCCATCGCTAATGAGAACAACTTTTCTGGCACCTTTTGGGATACTTGCAAATTTCTTAACTGCCATCTGCATCCCTTTCAAAAAATCTGTACCTTGAGTGGGCATCACATTAGTTTCTATGCCAGAAATATAGTTTTGCGCCGCAGAATAATCAGTAGTTAATGGCATTACAGAATAAGCATCACCACCGAAAACAACGATACCAACACGATCATTTGCCATCTTTTGCAGACTATTGGTAATAATATTTTTAGCTTCCTCAAGGCGACTTGGTTGTATATCTTGAGCGTTCATAGAATTAGAAACATCCAACAAAAAAATAACATTACTCATTTTTTGTTCAGATTTAATTTCTTGTTTCCCTCCCAACAAATCAATCATTGCAAAGATTAAAAACAAAAAAGCAACAAAATATAAAACAGGAAAAAGTTTAGTAAAGAAACCTACTTTCTCAAATAAATTAGATTGAAAAGATTCTTCTGCAAAGATATTACGTTTCTTCTGCTTCCAACGGATATAATGCACCAGAAAATAGCCTATTAATGGCAAAAGCAGTAACAGTAATAGATAAGAATTATTCCCTAGATACCAGTTCATCATTAATTCAAAATTTTATATAAAACCCAACGCAGTAGCGCATCAAAAAGTAAAACGACTAAAGCAATCCACAAAAATACACGGAAGTATTCTTGATAATTATAGAGTTTTGTATTTTTAATATCAGATTTCTCCAACTGATTAATATTATTGTAGATATTCTGCAGACTGTCATTAGACGTTGCCCGGAAATATTCTCCACCTGTAAGGCTTGCAATGTCTCTCAGTAAACCTTCGTCCAGATCGGTCGCTTTTTCTGTAAAAACAATTTCGCCAAACGCGTTAGTTGCCGTCGGGAACAACGCATAACCTTTGCTACCAATGCCAATTGTATAGACTTTAATCCCGTTATTCTTTGCTAATTCTGCCGCTACGTTAGGCGCCATTGCATTAAGGACATTGTTCTCACCATCGGTCATTAAGATAATAATTTTACTTCTGGCTTTACTATGTTTAAGGTGATTAACGGCAACTACTAGACCTTCTCCAATGGCAGTCCCTGGTTGCAACTCTAGCGGATTAAGCTCATTAATTTCCTCGTTAACGACTTGATGATCGGTTGTCAGAGGTACTTTGGTATAAGCCTCACCAGAATAAGCCACCAAACCAATGCGGTCATTAGGTCTCTGATTAACAAAATTTTTGGCGATTCTTTTCAGGGCTTCTAATCTATCAGGATCAAGATCTTTGGCAAGCATACTGAGCGACACATCTACCGTTAACATAATATCCAGACCTTTGGTCTCATCGCGATCATCAGAAACCGTAAAGGTTCTCGGTCGGGCAATAGCGATGATTAAAGCTGATAATATGATATATTTTGATACTTTGAGAAAAAACATCACCAATCCAATTCCGTTACTTTTTCGCATGGATTGTATGGTGGGAACTTTGATACCTTTTTGTTTTTTCTTACTGACATCCCGAATAAAAATGGGAATCATGAAAACAAAAAGTAATAATAACCAAGGGCTGTAAAATTCGAAATTCATCATTGTAACGGAGGCTTTAGAAAAGGCGAAAAAACCTAATTCATAGTCCTTATCTGCTCTGCTTCCACATCTTTTGTGGATCGTTTTACTAAATTTTTAATATCTTCAAAATCCTTTTCCATCAAGGCTTTTGCGGGAATCGTTTTGGCAAATTTCACCAAATCACTTCTATGGAAAATATCTTCTAAAATTTTTTCGTTTTCTAGAGAAATAACATTATTAAGCTTCATGTTATCAATCAAATCGTCGGTTAACAATACATCCGCCGGAATCTTAAATTGCTTGGTTAAAAATCCTCTGCTAATCTCTATCAGTTCTACATAAAACATACGATAATCACCGTTGTCTATGTAGTTTTTCTTTTTAAGACGTTCTAATTCTTTTAAGGTTTGATTAGTCGTAACAATTGGACTTCCTTTTCGTTTTTTACCGAATTTAATAAAATAAATAATCAAGAAAATAATCCCCAAAACAGCAATCGAAGCCAAAATGTAAAACTTGTAAAGTTCCCAATAATCTTTGATATTCAACTTCACTTCCTTATTCTTCATGATATCACTAATCTGGTCGGTTTTCTGTGCCGTATTAGTCACTTCAACTTCGTAAGGAATGGTTTTCATGATTTTGTTTCCTACCTTGATATCCAAAGCCGGAATAATAAATTTTCCTTCCTCAAAAACGGCAAAAGCAATCACTCTCGAGTAAGAATTCTGTTGTTTAGAAATGCTGTCTTTAACGACTTCAAAATGAAAAGGTAACAACTCATTTTTAGGCGCCGCCAAGACATCTTCTCCGTTAATGTCATTAATGTTAATCTTAAATTCGGCGGCTTCGCCTAAGCCTAAAGTAGACTTGTTAAGCGTAGAAGATAAGGTCTGAGACATCATCCAACCTCCGATTAACATTAAAATAATCACATATGTTTTTCTGAAAAATATCAAAGTCTATTACTATTTTTTAAAATATTGATATAAAAATCTACTATAATCTTGTCCCGTATTAATCTCCATTAGCGTCCCAGAACCTTTCTCAAATAATTCTTTTAAATGTCGGAATTTTTGTTTTTGATTCTCGGCATATTCGTATCGCCATCTAGAATTAGAAGTGTTAACCCAGATTTCTTCGCCTGTTTCTGCATCATTAAGCAAGGCATAGCCAACATCTGGAATTTCCTGATCTTTCTGGTCATAGATCCTCAGCCCGAGCATCTGATGTTTTCTTGCGGTAACATTAAGAATCTTATCATCTATCTCATCCTGAAAATCAGAAAAAACAAACAATAAAGATTTCCTTTTAAAAACACTCATCATATAATTAAAAGCAACGTCGATATTGGTTTTTGCAGGAATATAATCGGCTGTCAAAATATGACTGATAATACTCAAAATATGTTTTCTACCTTTCTGTGGCGGAATAACTTTATACACTTTATCTGCAAATAAAATTAGTCCAACTTTATCATTGTTCCCCACGGCAGAAAATCCTAATGTCGCGGCTATTTCAGCAACATATTCTCTCTTAAGTTGTGTATGTGTACCGTAATCCATCGATGCAGAAATGTCTACCAAAAGCATCATGGTTAACTCCCGCTCTTCTTCCATAACTTTAACAAAAGGTTCTCGGAAGCGCGCAGTTTTATTCCAATCCATACGGCGTGTATCATCCCCGAATTGATAAGGTCTAACCTCAGAAAATGTCATCCCTTGCCCTTTAAAAGCACTTTGATATTGTCCCATAAGACTAGCTTCCGTCTTCTTTCTGGTGCGGATTTCTATCTGTTTTACTTTTTTGACAATATCTTTTATTTGCATACGATTATAATTGTCGGTTGATGGTTGACAGTCATTAGCCATGAGATAATCTCACAAGCCAAAAACCATCAACTGTCAACCAATTAAATTATGGAGCTTGTATTTTGGTTAAAATACGTTCTACAATTTGATCTTGTGTTACTTCTTCCGCTTCCGCTTCAAAGCTTAATCCAATTCTGTGTCTTAATACATCTTTTGCGATAGCTTTTACATCTTCCGGAATAACAAAGGCTCTACCTTTAAGAAAAGCATAAGTTCTGGAAGCAATCGCTAAGTTGATACTCGCTCTTGGAGATGCCCCAAAACTGATATAATTACTTAGATCATCCAATCCATATTGATGAGGATAACGCGTCGCAAAAACCATATCTAAGATATATTTTTCGATTTTCTCGTCTAGGTAAATTTGATTAATCAGTTTTTTGGCCTCAACAATTTGATCCAAAGTAATCACTGGTCTAATCTGCGGAATATCTTGTGTGGAGATCATTCTCATAATCTTCCTTTCGTCTTCTAGCTCTGGGTAATCAATTTTACATTTTAGCATAAAACGATCGGTCTGCGCTTCTGGCAAGAGGTAAGTTCCTTCTTGATCTATCGGGTTCTGAGTCGCTAACACCAAAAATGGTTTTGGAAGAGGCATCGTCTCATCTCCAATTGTTACTTGTCGTTCTTGCATTACTTCTAATAATGCCGATTGAACTTTGGCCGGCGCACGGTTAATCTCATCTGCCAGAACAAAATTGGCAAAAACAGGCCCTTTCTTTATAGAAAAATCATTGTCTTTGACATTATAAATCATTGTCCCAACAACATCTGCAGGCAGCAAATCTGGGGTGAATTGTATCCTAGAAAATTGGCCTTGTACGGCTTCTGACAAGGTCTTTATTGCTAAAGTTTTTGCCAATCCAGGTACACCTTCTAAGAGAACGTGTCCATTACCCAAAAGGCCGATCAATAATCGATCTACCATGTATTCTTGTCCGATAATTGCACGGTTGATTTCTTGTTTCAATAAAGAGAAGAAATAATTCTGCTCTTTTACTTTTTCCATCAATTGTTTAATATCCTCAGAGTGGTTCAATTCTGACATAATTTTATTTAAAAATAATTGGTAAATTTCTACTAAAAACCCACAATAATCAACATAATGATTGCCAATCTTGAGTTAAATATTTGTTAAAGTAGCTTTAATATTTATAAATTAATACTTTACAAACTAGGAAAACAAAGAAAGTTACTACAATAAAGTCATTATTCTCTTCAAAAATATTGAAAATCAATATCAATTAACGTTTATTAGGATAATCAGCATTTGTCGCATTCATAGAATTAAGTTAATTTTGAACTCTAAATCTTGATTTAAAATGAATTATCATTTTTCCGCACATAGACAAGTCAGAAAAAACCTTTTGGAAGTCCTACAAAACACACCAAAAGAAGACCTGTTATTAATACCTGATGGATATAATAACAATATCTATTGGAACATTGCGCATTGTGTGGCCACTCAACAATTGTTGCATTATTACCTGAGTGGTAACCCTTTCAGAATTGATAAATATTGGGTAGAACAGTATAAAAAGGGAACTTTTGCAAAGATGGAAGTGGATAATTCTGAGATAGAAGACCTTTCTTTTCTTTTGATAGAAACCTCTAAAGTGTTGATGAAAGATTACGATGCAGAATTTTTCCCAGATTACACACCGTATTCTACAAGTTTCGGGATGGATCTGAAGGATATCCAAGATGCAATCACTTTTAATAATATGCATGAGTCATTGCATTACGGATATATTCTGGCTCAAAAAAGAGCAATTTTAGGAGAAAAATTAAAGTAATGATAAAAAAAGGCTTTGTAACTTTGACGTTATTCTCTACTCTACTTCTACTTATGTTTTTTAAGAAGAATGACCAGAAAATGAACCAAAGCAATGACCGTTTTACACATTATAAAGCAGTAGATAAAAAAGAAAAAAGCATTAGCGTCATGTATCTTACTTGGGGCAATACCAATCTTCCTAATTATATTTTATTAGAAGATTATAAAAAGTATGCAGATCAAGAAAAATTAATACAGCATTGCTTTTATGTAGATTCTAAAAATATAAGCTCACTTAATTTCACTAAAGAAATAAGAGATAAATTCACTAAAAAAATCCCTGTAGAATTAAAAGGGAAATTTTATAAAACAACTAAATTTGATGATACTTTTCCTTCAAGATTATTTGAAGATTATAGAAGAACCAACGATTTAGGATTTAAAACACCAAATGACGAATTCTTAGTATTCGTAATAGATTAAGCACACTATAAATTATATACATGAAAGACGATTTCATATTTGGGTTAAGACCCGTTATTGAAGCCATTGAAGCTGGAAAAACAATCGATAAGATCTTTGTACAAAATGCATTACAAGGACCTATCTATGCCGAACTGAAAGATATTTTATCAAAACATAAAATCCGCCCTAACTACGTCCCTGTAGAAAAACTGAACCGTATTACTAGAAAAAATCACCAAGGAATTGTTGCGTTTATTTCTGAAGTTCCTTTTCATAAAATAGAGGATGTCTTACCACAGATTTTTGAAGAAGGACGTACGCCATTCTTATTGATTTTGGATAGATTAACAGATGTAAGAAACTTTGGCGCTATCTGTCGTACAGCAGAATGTGTTGGTGTAGACGCTGTTATTATCCCAGAAAAAGGAGGTGCACCAATTAATTCTGATGCTATAAAAACATCAGCTGGAGCCATCTATAATATCAAAATCTGTAAAGAAAATAACCTGGCACATGTTGTAGATTATTTGCAGCAATCTGGCGTTCGTATCTTTGCAGCATCAGAAAAGGCGCAAAAATTGCTTTACGATGTAGACTTCACAGAGCCTTGTGCTATAGTAATGGGAAATGAAGAAACGGGGATTTCTAAAGAAGTTTTACACCATAGTGATGAGAAAGTAAAACTTCCTATCGAAGGAAAAACACAATCTCTTAATGTTTCCGTTGCTTGTGGCGCATTCTTGTATGAAGCTATGAGACAAAAAATAAGTAAAACGATCTAATTTTTTTTGATGAAAAAAATCACAGCACTTGCTCTTATTGCGATAAGCTTAGCAGCTTGTAAAAAAGAAACAACCAAGACAATTACAAAAGTTAATCCCGAAACAGGAAAAACCGAAACTGTAACTGTCACCGTACCAGAAGAAGAAAAAGCAACTACCAAAATGGCTATTACAGACAGTAGCGGTATTTATAAGCAGACTTTTCTTCTAGAAAAAGGTAAAACTTATCCATTAACATCTTACCAAAGAGACATCCAAAGTATTTCTACACCAGAAGGCAAAACCATGTCTGGTACCAACGAGATTACAGACGAAATGTCTATTACGGTTAATGATTTCAAAGATAATGTCTACGATATTTCTATTAATCTAATCGGTAAAAGAAACTCTAACTCTGCCAACGGAAAAACAGTTATCTCTGATACCAAAGGTGCTGAGCCTAAAGATGAACAACTTAAAGGTATGTACATCATCAATAAGGCAATGGTCGGTAATAAACTGAACATGAAAATGACCGTAAACGGTAAAATCAACTCTATTACAGGCTTTGATGCAGTTTACAAAAAAATTGATGCAGCGCTAGTTAATCTGGTTAAAGAACCAAAGCAGAAAGCACAAGTTATGGAGGGCATGAAAGCTTCTTTTAATGAAAAAACATTGAAAGAACAATTTCAAAAAAACCTAACCTTCATTCCTGCAAAAGGAGTTAAAATTGGTGAGAAATGGACAGATACAGAAGATATTCTTCCTGGTGGCGACATCAAGCTAACTACCAATTATAGCCTTGTTAAAGTTGAAGATGGTAAAGCAGAAATCGCAGTAACAGGTACAATCCCTACCAAGACCAATAAGAGATCTCAAGAAGGCATGACACACAGCATGTCTGTAGGAGGTACACAAACAGGAAAAATAATATTGGATGCTAATACAGGCTGGCTATTGCATGAAAATGTAAGCATTAAGACTGATCAAAAAGAGTCTCTTTCTGACGGTAAAAAGAGCCAAAGTATGACACAGACTTCTAACTCATCCATCATTATTAACCCTGCTTATAAATAATTCATCATTGGAGCCGAGATTATCTTGGCTTCAATTTTAAATATTAATAAACAATGAAATATATTTTAGAATTAATCCTTTCCGTTGTGGTAATATTCTTTGTTTGGAATATCCTTAAGCGATTATTTTTTAATTCGTTTTATAAAAACTTTCCACAACTTAAACCCAACAACCAAAATAATCAACAACAATCTAAAGCCGATAAAAAAGTCAAAGAAAAAGTTAATTGGGACGCAGAAACTGTAGATTATGAAGAAATAAAAGACGATAAAAAATCCTCTTAATTAATACAAATAAAAAAACAACCATACTCACATTTTTAAACAATGCTGAAAAACAAAAACTTTATTTATATCGCCATTTGCCTGGTGATTTTTGTTATCATGGCCGTCTTATATGCTAGTCCGATCATCTCTGGCAAGCAAATGATGCAGCATGATATTGTTTATTATAAAGGCGGCGCCAAAGAACTACTAGATTACCGTGCTCAGAATGGCAAAGAAACTTACTGGAGCGATGCTATGTTCGGCGGTATGCCAACCTATCAGTCAGGAGCACAATTTCGTGGTGATATTATTAAAAAAGTGGATGACCGCATTATGTTTCTTCCAAAACCAGCCAATTATATTTTCTTGTTATGTGCTGGATTTTTCTTTTTAGGAATTGTAGCAACACGCAATTGGAAATACGCTTTATTAGGTGCAACATTCTTCGGCTTGTCTACTTATTTTTATATTATTCTCGCTGCAGGTCATAACGGAAAAGCGCACACCATTGCTTATTTTGCGCCATTGCTAGCTGGTATTTTATTAGTATACATCCGCAAGCGGTACATTTTAGGTTTTATAGTTACCACTTTGTTTATGGCATTGCAGATTAGTGCCAATCATCCTCAGATGACGTATTATCTATTTTTGGCATTAGGCTTTTTATTTTTATCAGAGCTTGTACGTGCTTTTCAGCATAAAATCACTTGGAAGCACTTCGGGCTTTCTACAGGTATTTTAGCTTTAGCTATGGTATTAGGCGTAGGGATGAATGCACAAAGGCTAATGGCAAATTCTGAATATGTCAAAGAAACTGTAAGAGGAAAACAAATCCTAAATAGTGACAAACATACAGCAGGCAAATCTGGTATGGATAGAGCCAGCATTACAGCATGGAGCTATGGACAATTAGAGACGCTCAACCTTTTTATCCCGAGATTGATGGGTGGTGCTAGCCAAGAAGAAGGTAGTGATAAGATTATGTCACACATCCAAGAAATGGCGCAAGAGAACATTACGAGCCAAGCACAGTATGATCAATTCATGAAAGGTTTTGGTAGTCCTAGTTACTGGGGAGATCAGCCTGGTACATCTGGTCCAGCTTACCAAGGTGCGGTAGTATGTTTTCTGGCTTTACTAGGCTTTTTCTTTGCTAATAAAAAATACCGTTACTGGATTTTAGGCGCTTCTATTTTAACAGTTTTATTAGCTTGGGGAAGTAACTTTGCTTTCTTAACAGATTTATTTATAGATTATGTTCCGCTTTATAATAAATTTAGAGCGCCATCTTCTATATTGGTTGTTGTAGAATTACTATTCCCTTTTATTGCAATTGTTGGTTTATATAGATTTTTCAACTCTAATGAAACAACAGAAACTTCTACAGACAATATCTTAACAGATGCATATAAACAAAAAATATTAACCTATGTAACCGCTGGTGTACTTGGTTTTACGCTGATATTATTAGTATTCGGGAAGGCTTTATTAGGCTTCTACACCAATAGTGAAAAAACATATCTACAGCCTATCTTCTTAGATTACTTGGTAGATGAGCGTTATAAGATGTTTAGCACAGATGCTATTAAAGCTATTATATATGTAGCAATAACAGCAGCTGTATTATTCCTTTCTTTAAAGAAAAAACTATCTGTTAATGTAGCATTAATTGTTATTGGATTGATTAGTATTTTCGATCTTTGGACAGTGGATAAGCGTTATCTTAATGAAGGTAACTTTGTAGATAAAACTTTTGCTGAGAACCCTTTCCAGACAGAAAGTTCTGACTATTTATCCGGTAAAGCTGGTGAGAATCCTTACATCCAAACATTGTTACAACAAGCTAAAGTCAATAAAACTCTAGAAACAATTGCCGAAAAAGACCAATCTCATTATAGAATTTTTAATAGCACATTAGGGACTTTTAGCGAAACCAATACGTCTTACTTCAAGTCATCCATTGGTGGCTATCATGCCGTAAAACTTAGACGTTATGACGACCTCATTAATGCTTATTTTTACAATACAGATAGCGTGAAGACACCTCGAATTCTTAATATGTTAAATGCTAAGTATTTTGTTGGTGGTGATACGCAACAACCACAGAGCTTCCCTAATCCCGAAGCTAATGGTAATGCATGGTTTGTCTCACAGATAAAAATCGCCAATTCTCCTAATGAAGAATTAGCATCTTTAGGGGATATCAATTCTAAAGAATTAGCTGTTATTGGTAAAGAAGACGAAGCTTATTTTAAAGATAAAAAGCTAGAAAAAGACTCTACAGCTTACATTCAGCTTAAGAATTATGAGGCTAATGCGTTGGAATTCGAGTCAGAAAGTAAAACTCCTCAGCTGGCTATTTTCTCAGAAATCTATTATCCACATGGCTGGAAGATGTATATCGATAATGATGAAGTACCTTACATAAAAGCAGATTATCTCTTGCGCGCGGTACATATCCCAGCGGGAAAACATCAGATAAAAATGGTTTTCGAACCAGAAGTTATCAAGACCGGTAAGTCTATTTCTTTAGCCAGTGCAGGATTATTTGCATTGCTATCCATAGGAAGTCTCGGACTTTGGTACAGAAAAAAGAAAAAAACGTCTGATAAAGACCTTGTATAAACAAAAAGAAGACTGTTCAATTGAGCAGTCTTTTTTTGTATTTGAATATCAATATATGGTGATATACTCTATTTACATTTTGCCTTTAAAAATAACAAGCTTGTCATTACTCAACGACAAGCTTGTTATGGTATCACGGCAAGCTTGTTATGACACGACAGCAAGCTTGCCATTTTTTGTTAGTACACCTAATCTTAACAGATGACATGCTAGGCTTATAAAAAATCATTCATTTGTCAACCACTAAGTATTACTTTTTAGCCAAAGGCAAAAGATCTTTAAGCGCAGACTCTAGAGTTTCATATTTAAAATTAAAACCTTGCTTAATAATTTTTTCTGACGATACTCTACTGCCTTTAAGGATAAGGCTAGACATCTGCCCGAACATCAATCTAAGCATAAAAGCGGGTACTTTGGGAAACCACAAATGCTTTTTCAGTTGACGAGCGATTTTCTTTATTAGATATTTATTAGTTGCCTCTTCTGGCGCCGCTGCATTGTAAGCGCCTTCCATATTAGGATCTTCAATAGCTTTGAGATACATTGCTGCCATATCATCTACATGGATCCAAGGGACATACTGTCTGCCACTACCTAGAGGTGAGCCTACGTTTTTCTCCACAGGTTCTTTTATTTCTGCCAACAATCCTCCTTTATTAGACAGCACTCCAGAAGTCCTAAGCATAACTACTCTATCTGCAACATTGCTGAAATCTTGGGCTTTCTGCTCCCAAGCTTGGCAAACTTGCCCTAAGAAGTCATTGGCAGGAGCATCTTCTTCTGTAAAGATTTTTTTGGAGGTAATTGCACCGTAATAGCCTACTGCGGAGGCAGAAACAAAGGCTTTCAATCGTAAATTTTTTCGCTGAATGGCTTTTAAAAGAATATCTGCCGATACGACTCTACTATCAATAATTAATTTTTTATATGCCTTTGTCCATCGCATAGAGATAGGCGTCCCTGCAAGATGAATGATATAATCTACCTCATCTAGAGCGCCATCTTCTACACTTTGATTATCATAGTCTATTAAAAAGGCTTTGTAAGGTGTATTATTTTTTTCTTCTGAGAATCTTACAATAATGGAGACCTCATAGCCACTGGATTGTAATAACTCACATAAGACTGTACCTACCAATCCTGTTGCACCTGTCACCAATACTTTTGCCATTGTAATATGTATTATAGTAAACGAATCTTATCATCCAAGATTTCAATTTTTTTGTCTTTGTAAAGACCACCAATTGCTTTCTTGAAATTCTTTTTGCTCATCTGCAATTCATATTTAATATCTTCTGGAGAAGACTTATCAGATAGATAAATTAATCCTGCATTACTTTCTAATCGATCCAGAACGATCTGCTTATACTCATCTATATTTTCGAAACCTTCTGGCTGTAGAGAAATATCAATCTTACCATCTTCTCTTATCGTCTTGATATAACCAATCTCAGAAGATAGTGGATAGAGTTTTTTGTATACATCAGAGGCATAGATTAATCCAATATACTTTTTATCAATCACAACATTCCAGCCTAGCTCAGACTCATTAATCATCATCAACTGTACTTTATCACCTTTCTGATAAGCTAGATTTTCGTACTGAGGATTACGCTTAAACTTGGTTGTGCCTGTTAATCTGCCAGAATCTTCGTCTACATAGACATAGACCATATAACGTTTTCCTTCTAGCATCTTTCCTTTTTGCAGTTTATAAGGAATAAAAAGATCCTTGATAATCCCCCAATCCATAAAAGCACCACCAGCCATACTTTGTACACAAGTCATTACCGCAAACTCATCGACTTCACATAATGGTAACTCTGTAGTCGCTTTTATAGCGTCATCATCTTGGAAAACAAAAACTTCAATCTGCTCGCCAATGATCATATCATCTAGTACAAAAATTTTGGATAAGAATGCCTTTTCACCAGATTCATCAGTTAGTATAAAGCCAGAATTAATTTGTTCACTAATTGTTAAGCTTTGTGTTTTTCCTACTTGCATTGTAATAATTTGTGTAAAATTAGACAAAATAAAATCAAAAATTAAAACATCCCTTATAAACATTTATAATTAATTAGCCAAGTGCTTGAAATTATTTCTATTTTAGAAGTAAAACAAAGGCAAATTTTAAATATTAAATGAAATAAGATTAACAAAAATTAATTTGTCATTTGTACCTTTTTAGAAGATAAAATAAAAAACATCCGCCTATTCTGGCAGATGTTTCTATAATTAAAATTTATTTTTAAAGGTAAATCCTAGCATAAACCAACGTCCCGGCATAGGAACCAAGCTGGTCTCAGTATATCGGGTATTGGTGATATTATTAACCAATAAATAAAGATCTAGCTTCGGGAGTTGGTAATTAAGCTTAGCATCTAGCAAGTTATAGCTTCCCAATGCAACACGTTCATTATAACGGTAGATAACATCCGCGCCCAATTTCTTAACTTTTAATTGAAGTTTAGCATTAAACTGGTGTTTCAAGTTGTCCAGAACATACCTGGAGAAATCTTTATCGTCTTTGCTAATTTTATTATCCAGATAAGTATAGCCTACAGAGAGATTTTTAACAAAGCAATTGAAACCTTGTGTAACCTCCGTTTCGAAACCTAAAGATTTAATATTAGAGATATTTTCTGCACGCCATCTGTCACTTTCATTTTGCTTGGTCCAATCTATTGCATTTTTTGATTCTTTACCAAAAACGCTTGCCTTAAAGAGTGTCGCCGACTTTTGAAATTGATAACCAGCTTCATAAGACACTGCATTTTCTGGTCTTAGATTGGGATTTCCTTCTTCGGTTTTGCTCATGTAATAAAGATCCGTATAAGTTGGTACACGATTAACTTTGGCAACATTAGCATAGACTTTATGATTAGCATTAATCTTATACCCAACATCTAATCCTGGATAGAAAAAATTACCACTACCAGGATAATTAGCCCAACTAATACCAGGTACGATATTAAGCTTCTGATCCAAAAATGTGAAATGATGTTCAAAAAACAATTGTGTGATAAATCGTTCTCTCTCTCCGAGATTATTACTTCTTAGCTTTTCATTTCTCAACTCTACACCTACGCCCGTTGTCCCTAATGATGATTGATAACTAGCATTAACCTCTCCACCAATATTATTACCGATGTGCATATTTCTGTATATTTCTGGCTTCCATCTATCGAAAAGATACATATCTTGCCCGCGTCTCCAGTATGCATTGGCGTTAAGATTAAGCTTACCAAAAGTCTGCTCATAACTTCCACTTATCAAAGAAGTTTGTGTTTCTTCATATTGATTTGCTGCTTTGGGGGAAGAATAAAATCCATTGGCACCAAATTTCTTTTCGGTAAAGCCGGCTTGCATTTTTACCGATCCGTTATTGATTTTGATTTGATTTTGATACCAAACATTTTGCACATCATAATCGGTATTAAAACGATAACCTTCAGATTGTGCTTTATTAACTTGAATAAAATTCCCGAATTTTTCATTCCCAAAATCCGCAGAAGCGCCCAAAGACCAAGTTTCGAAATCTCCACCAGATGCATTAACCTGATATTGATTATCCTTGCCTACTTTGGTAATAATATTGATAACACCAGCATAAGCATTCTGCCCGAATCGTCTTGCTGCTGGGCCTTTTATAATCTCGATACGATCAATAGAAACCATATCAATTGGTAAATTAAAGGTGTTATGTCCCGTCTGAGAATCGTTAATACGGACGCCATTTACCAATACCAATACTTGCTCAAAAGAACTTCCTCTAACGCTAAGATCCGTCTGTACATCGTTCATCCCGCGTCTTCTAATATCCAATCCTGTATAATATTGTAACAGATCTGCAACACTTCTAGATGGAGATTCTGCAATTTGTTGTTTGGTAATAACGGTAATATTTTCGCTGACTTTAGAGATTGGCGTTGATAAGAATTTACCTTGCACAACTACTTCGTCGATATTATTATCCTGTGCTTGAGCTATAAAACCTGCACATATTAATAAAGAAACTAATACTATTTTCATTAAATAATTTTATGATGCACAAATTTATATAAACAAAGAACAATTAAAAATAATAGACTCACTAAGTAATAAAGGACTTTATTACAACTAATCTAAAATTATAAATCATATTATTATGAAATATTATAAAAATCCCAGTATTTCCTTAACAATAATTAGTAAAAATGATTTTCAAAAAATCTTTTAAAAATCCGTAATTTTGTACCTCTTAATTTTACCATGGCAGCAACAGCAGATATTGATATAAAAAAATTCTTATTCGTAAAGAATGCACACCTCAACAACCTGAAACACATTGATGTTTTGTTACCAAAAAACAAACTCATCGTGATAACAGGTGTCTCCGGTAGTGGCAAGTCATCTTTAGCTTTCGATACGATATACGCCGAAGGTCAACGCCGATATGTTGAGAGTCTTAGCTCTTATGCCAGACAATTTTTGGGCAAATTAGAGAAACCAAAAGTAGATGATATCAAAGGTCTAGCGCCATCTATCGCCATACAACAAAAGGTTATTTCTTCTAATCCAAGATCTACAGTTGGGACATCTACAGAAATCTATGATTACCTGAAGTTGCTATTTGCCAGAGTTGGACACACATTTTCTCCAGTATCAGGCGAAGAAGTAAAAAAAGATAGCGTTACCGACGTTATCGATTATATTAAAGAATCTAAAAAAGACACGAGTTTTCTATTATTAGCACCATTAACCTACGATCCTGAACATTTTGCAGAACAGCTTAAAACCTTAAAAGTTTCTGGTTTTACAAGATTAGAAATTGGCGGCAATCTTGCTGGGATAGAAGATCTAGAAAGCTTTGGTTTTGTCCCAGAAAAAGGAACAATAATCAATTTGGTGATTGATAGATTTAGCTATGAAGAAGACGAAAACTTCTTACAACGTTTGGCAGATTCTATCCAGATGGCTTTCTACGAAGGTCATGGCTATTGCGCCCTAAAAAATATTGACACCAACGAAATCCATGATTTTTCTAATAAATTTGAGTTAGACAATATCGTATTTAACGAGCCTAATGTTCATTATTTTAGTTTCAATAATCCTTATGGCGCATGTCCAACCTGCGAAGGTTACGGCAAAGTGATTGGCATAGACGAAGATCTTGTTATTCCTAACAAAAATCTATCGGTTTTCGAAGATGCTATTTCTTCTTGGAAAGGCGAAACGATGAGCGAATGGAAGAAGTCTTTCATCAAAAATGCTAAAGATTTCCCAATCCACAAACCTTACCATCAATTAACGAAAGAACAAAAACAATATCTCTGGAAAGGTGACAAAACCGCCAATTTCCCGAGCATTGATAACTTCTTCAAGATGTTGGAGGAGAATCTTTACAAAATCCAATATCGTGTGATGTTGTCACGTTTCCGTGGGAAAACCGATTGTCAGACCTGCGAAGGACTTAGACTGAGAGAAGAAACCTCTTGGGTAAAAGTGGATGGTCACAACATTCAGTCATTGATAGAATTACCGTTGGACGAATTATTACCGTTAATGCAAAGCTTCAAGCTATCAAAATACGACGCTGAAGTGGCTAAACGATTGATGTACGAAATCACTTCCAGAATAGAATTTTTATTAAAAGTCGGTTTGGGATACTTGACTTTAAACCGAACGTCTAATACGCTTTCTGGTGGAGAAAGTCAGAGAATCAATTTGGCAACAAGTCTAGGAAGTTCTTTGGTTGGATCAATCTATATTTTGGACGAACCAAGTATTGGACTGCATTCTCGCGACACCGAAAATCTAATCGAAGTGCTTAAAAACCTCAGAGATCTTGGCAATACGGTTATTGTGGTAGAGCATGATGAAGACGTTATGCACGCTGCAGATTACATAGTAGATATTGGTCCAGAAGCGGGTTACCTTGGTGGCGAATTGGTTTTTGCGGGAGATTATGATGCATTAAAAAAATCAGATAGTCTAACGTCTAAATATCTTAACGGCGATTTAGAAATTGAAGTTCCGAAAAAGCGCAGAACGCCTAAAGAATTTATCAAAATAAAAGGCGCAAGACAAAACAATCTTAAAAATATAGATGTTGATGTTCCGCTAGAGATGTTAACGGTTGTAACCGGCGTTTCTGGTAGTGGAAAATCGACGTTGATGAAAGAAATCTTAACCAATGCAATCCAAATCCAATTAGGAATGGGTGGTAAAAAGGCAGATTATGACAGCGTAGAATTTCCTGAAAAATTGATTAAAAACATCGAACTGATCGATCAAAATCCAATCGGGAAATCGTCCAGATCCAATCCAGTAACCTATCTCAAAGCCTATGATGATATTCGGGATTTGTTCACAAAGCAAAAAGCCGCGAAATTATTAGGGTTAAAACCAAAGCATTTTTCGTTTAACGTAGATGGCGGAAGATGTGACGAATGCAAAGGCGAAGGCGTTATCACTGTATCCATGCAGTTTATGGCGGATATTGAATTAGAATGCGAACATTGCCACGGCACAAGATTCAAGAATGAAATCTTGGAAGTAAAATTTGACGAGAAAAACATTTCTGACATTCTGAAAATGACTGTGGATGAAGCTTTAGAGTTTTTTAAAGAAAATAATGAAGCTAAGATTGTACAGAAATTAACGCCATTACAAGATGTTGGTCTTGGTTATTTACAATTGGGACAATCCTCTTCTACCCTTTCTGGTGGTGAGGCTCAGCGTGTAAAGCTGGCGTCATTCTTGGTTAAAGGAGTGACAACGGATAAGACTTTATTCATCTTTGACGAACCTTCTACAGGACTTCATTTTCATGATATTAACAAGTTGATGAAATCTCTGCAAGCTTTGATAGAGTTAGGCCATTCTGTGATTGTGATAGAGCATCAACCTGATATTATCAAATGTGCCGATTATATTATTGACATTGGTCCTAATGCCGGAAAACATGGTGGCGAAGTTGTTTTTACAGGAACTCCTGAGGATCTTGCTAAAAACAAAAAATCAGCAACAGCTAAATATATCGCTGAAAAGTTGAGATAATTTGATGTGGTAATTTGAGGATTTGAAGACATTTAAAAAGAATCATAAAACGAAAAAAGGGTCAAAAATGAAAATTCATTTTTGACCCTTTTTTATAACTTAAAGTGATTAAAGAATTATCACATTATAATACATCTTGCAAGTCTGCATTTTTCTCAAAGGTTGCTTTTGCAAAAGGACAAAGCGGAATGACTTTAACATGATTCTCTCTAACATAATCCACCAATGCTAAAAGAAGTTTCTTCCCGACACCTTGTCCGTTGTAAGCGGCTTCTACACCTGTGTGGTCAATAATTAACTTGTCCGTTCCTGCCCAAGTGTAAGTCATTTCGCCAGCGTGATTACCATCTATAACTCCTTCGAATTGGCCATTTTTTTCGTTGTTAGTGTGTTTTATTTCCATTATGAATTTATTTTGGTTTTAATTTCTATTGTACTTGATAACATCTTATGAATAGGACAAGCATTAGCAATGAGATCTACTCGCTTAAGTTGTGCTTCGTCTAGTTGAGAATTAGAAAAACTAATGCTTCTAGAAAAAATAGTCTTGGTAATAGGACTATCAACATCTATCTCCACATCTACAACAATATCACCAACTTCCCAACCTTTTCTATCAAAGTACATTTTTAGGGTAATTGCTGTACAACTCGCTAATGATGCCGCAAGTAATTCGGTGGGCTTTGGAGCGAGATCTTTGCCACCTTGCTCACTAGGTTCGTCGATTAATATTGTGTGATCTCTCGCCGTAACTTTGGTTAAATAGGCTTCTTTGCCTGTTACAGCGCTTACTTTTATATCTGCCATAATTATGAATTTATTTTACAATAATAAGATTAATATTCCATCTTAGAGTTGATGTAAGATAGGTATTGATTATTGGTTAAAAATACTAAATTCTGACTTTCTAATCGCTGATTTCTAAGCTATAAATCTAGTTGATAAAAATAACAAGCTTGTTATCACCTCACGACAAGCTTGTCATTGCTCCATAGCAAGCTTGCTTTTCTTGTATACTTTAAAAGCGGCCGGGATAGTAAGGGCGCGAGCATTTCGACTTCGCTCAATATAAACTTTGCGAGCGGTCTGAAGAATAGCGCTGGACCAACCAAGGCTTCTGAAGACGAAACCCCTGAATAGCCCGAAATGCCGCCCAAATAAAAATCCTAAAAACTAGCTTTAACCTGCATACTGCCAATATGAATTGTCCTGTCGCCCGAGTTACGCCCTTCATAATTAACGTTAAGCTGGATGAACGAGTTGACGCTTTGCTGTAAAAACACCGTCCAAACTTGGTTTTTGCCAGACTTAAGACCTTCCAACATTTGGTTACCTACAATACTGAAACTGTTGCCTGTAAAATCGTTATTGATGAATGAGAAACTCGCTCTAACAGAGGTTTTCTGGCGATCCCATTGCAAGGTCCCAGAGAGCTCGTACGCCTTGAGAAGCTCATCACCATCGGTTCTTTTCTTTTGTCGCAATGCGCCATACAATTCTGTCTGTAGGCTTTCTGTGAGCTTATAAGTGGCTTTTGGCTTCGTTTCCCAGATTTGTAAAAGATAGTTTCTGGTACTAAATAACTGAGAATTATTATCAATATTTTGAAATTGACTTTCCCAATCTGTACGGAAGTTTTTATTAAACCAATAGCCAACATTAAGGAAGTGAGAATCTTGAGAACGCTCCTCGATACTGTAATTGGCATTAACCAAATTATTGGTCGCCGTGAAGCGGTAATTGCCGTTCCAGCCGGACTTATCCGTGGACGTAAACAAAGTCGAAAACATGAGGTTTTGCGTTTTGCTAATCTGATCTTTTTCTTTGGCAAATGGATTAAAAATTAATACGCGATCGCCTTTGGTAAAAGCATTTTGCGATAATAGGGACACATTGAAATTCCAGCGTTTTAAGAAGTCATTGCCAGAGCTAAAAATCACCGACGGATTGACAAATAATGCCAATTGCAGTTTGTTTTTATTAGACGCCAAATATTTTACAGTGTTGGTGTAGATCCTTATATACTGCGCCTGATCAGCATATTCTGCCACCTCAAACTCGTCTAACTGTTGGATACCATCACCATTATAATCGGTCCATTTATAAACGCCTTGTCCATCTGTCACCTTAATATATTGAAATTCTCTCTGCGCTTCTTGCCCATTACCGAGCTCATAAAAAGCCTGCAATCGCATTCCGTTTTTGAAGAGTTGCTGGTTGTACATAATATTGCCGACCACAAAATCCTGGTTTTGGTTATTGATAAACGTCTGATCTTTATAAAAAAACTTACGGTAATGGATTAACGTCGAAAGTTGTGTAGCCTCGGTCTTTATCAATTGACTTTCTGCCATGATGCCCAAAATATTGTTCATATTCTGAAGGCGATTATCTCTGATAGAATCGTTATTTCTTAGATAGATTTTGGTCAGTAATTTAGTCCTTGTGCTGTCTGATATTCTCTTTTGAAGGAAAATTTCTTTCCAACTAAAACTACCGACATCATACAATTGATTATTATTAAATTTCTTAAGATTATGCTCCATAGATCCGCCAACTGCCCAACTCCCTTTTTCACCTAGAAGCTCCGCAGAGGCACCACCACGCACAAAAGTAGAGTTCATTAAGGTAGACTTGGTATCCAGATAAGACGCATTGGCTGTTGTAATCCATTTTTGATTTTTCCAGCCGAAAGCCAGATCATTTTTAATGCCTTTATAATTGTCTTTCTCGTCGAGATAGTTCAGTTTATAATTAAGAAAAGTGTGATCTTTCCATTGGTTATTGAAACCTAACATTAATCTATTTTGGGTTATTTGGCTAAACTCTTCGGTCAAGTTAAAATCTCTCCAAAAATCAACATTATTGATACGATCCAAGACGTGGAAGTTTTTTTCGATATGTTGATATTCGAACATTGGCGTACCTGTCCAATCATTTTTCTTGAAAATTTTGTTTCCGTAGATTCTTGCGGCATAACCAATATTTTCCTGATTGTCTTTAGAAGAAAAAAGATTAATATCTCGATTGCTTAATGACAAATCTACGCCTACAACACCATCTTCTAAAGCATATTCTGCATTGGTAGAAAACACCTGAGATTTCTCTGGAGCAGGTAACTTACGCACGGCTTTGTAATCGCCTAATCCTAACCCAACATACTCAAAAACCCGACCATTATTGGTAGTTTGTGTCAGTCGATAATCACCTTTGGTATCACCAAAATATGTAAAAGACACTTGGTACAACTCATCTTCTTTGTTGGTAGAAAACTCGAAGTGATACGCTGATCCTGCATATATTTTCTTGTACAGAATTTTGTTAACATCATAATCCGTTCTTTCGCCAGAAGGCGCATACATAAGATCCCGATTGTTACCCGCATCAACTAGATATTGCATGTCTTCTTTACTCAGATTGAGAGAAAGTGGTGCATTTTTATTATCATTTTCCATGAACCAGCTTAAGCCAACTTTTAGTCGTTCTCGCTGATGTTGGATATTACCTGTCACTAAAAACCGGGTGTAATTTCGGTTGGTATAATTGTAAGAAATAGTGATAAAATTCTGTTTATATATCGGTCTAAAACTCGTAAAAGTAACTTCGCCGGTGTTGTAATTAATAATATAGTCGAGATTCTCACCGCGCTTCATTAACACACCATCGATATAGACTTGCTCCGATCCAGAAATAATTGTGATAAACAGTTCGCCATTTTTCCCGGTTAATCGATACGGTCCTTGGTTACCTTCTATCCCTTGAAATTTTATCCTATTAAACTCACTTCTGGCAATACCCGCTGAGACGTCCACGGAGGTTTTGTTACCGTTTTCTTCCCAATTGGTAAGGAATTGCATGCCCATACTTCGTCTTTGGAAACGTCCAAAATACGTCCTATCATCATCCAAATCTAGATGTCCGGCTCTAAGAATACTTCTTTTTTTGATATTAAGTTGAAGGAAAATTTTATCAAACTCTTGCAACGTCTGCGTATAACCATCTGCTTGAATTGGCAAATTATGATCCGAAATGGATGCTAAAATCGACACATCATCGCTCAGTTTCCCAGAAATCTGAAGATCCATCGTACTCTGGACAGAAGATCCCTGATTGTTCCCGAAAGTTATTCCACGTACGATAGATCCTTTAGAGGTTAGATCACCGAGAATTTTTGATTTCGTGTTTTTTACCAAGACTTCTTCGTCGTATACTAATTTGTTTGATTTTTTAACAAAATCTAAGGTATCCTTAGTAAAATAATCTTTGTTGATTTTGGCAGATAGAATACTATCTTTTTTAATAGAATCTTTAGGAAGATTAGGATTTTGCCATGAAAAAACCTGTGCTTGTAATAATCCACAAGCCAAACAACACAACAAAATGGTAAAAATATGCCGATACAATTTCAAATCAAATCTAGATGTAAATCTACGAATAATACAGATGAATAAAAGATCTACAGCTAATTAACGTCATTTTTAACTAAAAAATTATGATTAAATATAAAAGTTTATATTTGTAGCCCATCTATTAAAAACAAATGTAAGATAGTTTCAATCTATTATTCAATCTTTATAAGTAATTAATAGAAGGTTATAAAAACTTATTAAAAAAAAATTAACTTAATTAAATATTTCAAAACCATGAAAAATCTTTATTCTTTAAAGTCTGCTTTATTAGGAGCAGTATTAAGCTTCGGTAGCTTAACAGCCTTTGGACAAACCAAAACCATTACTATTACCAACACTAGCATTGGAGGAACTCAAGTATTAGGTTCAAACACCTATGCTAATGGTGCAGAAAGAAAATGGACCACAGACGAGGTTAACTTCGGTGGGAAAGCAATTACGAGTAATAATAAAAATACTCCAACAGGTGCTGAGGCTAATACCAATATACAAGCGCAATCTAATAATGGTGTCATCTACAATACAACAGCATTGCCTGCGTAAAAATCAATTATGTAGGTAGTGCCAATAATTTTACATTACAAGGTGGTTCTTCTGACAGATTGGTAAACACTAATAGCGGTAACTATAATGTAACAGGTGGTACAGCGGTAGGTGCAGCATCTGCTACAGGATGGACGGCTGATGATCTTAAGGATACTAATTACACTTACTTTGCAATTAAAAAGAGTTCTGGTGTATCTTATGTTTCTTCAATTGAAATAGTATATGAAGAGAAAAAAACAGAAACTTGTACAGCTCCAGTTATTGTAGATCAACCAACTAGCAAAAGCGTTGTAGTAGGTACAGCAGCTGAATTTACAGTTAATGCTACAGGTAATAATTTGACTTACCAATGGCAAGCTTATGACGAATCTGCTAAAACTTGGGGAAACATTGACTTAATTGATTCTGCTAAAACTAAGACGTACAGTATTTCTGAAACAGAAATGTCGATGAATGGCTCTAAATTCAGAGTAGTTATTTCTTCTGATACTTGTACAACAACTTCTGATGAAGTAACTCTTACAGTAACTCAAAGCTTAGCAGTTGATAATCTTAATGTAGCTAAAGGTACACTAGTTAAAAACACTGTAGTATCTAACGAAATCATCTTCGGGCAAGCTGCAAAAGTATCTATCATTAGCATGAACGGACAAGTTGTAAAAACTGCTGACGTCCTAGAAAACGGATCGCTTAACGTGTCTCAACTTGCAAAAGGTATCTATATCGTAACAGCTACAGTTAACGGTAAAACTATTTCTCAAAAAATTGTAAAAAAATAAGTTTATACTAAAAACTATATAAGAAACCGTCTCCTAACCGAGACGGTTTTTTTGTGGTCATCTAAAAAATATTAATAATTATTTACATACACATAACACTACATATACATGATAATCAATAATTAACAAATATTTTTGTAACAGAAAATTTAAAAAAAATGAAAAAATTTTATTCTTTATTAGCTGTTGCAGCATTCGCATTATCAATGAATGCACAGACACAAACTGTTGATTTCGTATTTGCAGATCAAAATTGGAATAACAGTCAAATTATCTCATCAGGAGTTATAGATGAAAATCTTAATTTTACAACCTCTAAAAATGGTTCGTCTAATAATCCAGCTTACTATGCAGCAGACAAGTCTTTAAGATTTTACTTTATTGCTAATGGAAACGGCGGCGGTATGACTATTACGCCTAATGATGGTGCAATAATAAAAAGCATTACAATTAATGCAGTTTCAGGTAATACACCAACAGTAAAATATAGCGTAGATGAAACTACAAGTAAAAATGCAGTTTTAAAAAATGGTGCTTATACAATCTCTGACATTGAGGCATCAAAATCTTTTATGTTTCAGAATGCGAATACCTCTAATACGCAATTGAGAATTACCTCTATTTCTGTAACATATTCTACAAAAACCATGGCAGTTGTTGATGCTAACGCTTCCAAAATTAACTTAGTGAAAAACACTGTAGTATCTAACGAAATCATCTTCGGGCAAACTACAAAAGTATCTATAACTAATATGAACGGACAAGTTGTAAAAACCGCTGAAGTTAACGACAATAGCAGACTTAATGTATCCGAACTTGCTAAAGGCATCTATATCGTAACAGCTACGGTTAATGGTAAGACTGTTTCTCAGAAAATTGTAAAAAAATAAATATTTCTATACTTAATACTAAAACGCTTCTTTGATAAGGAGCGTTTTATTTTTTTAATAGCCCTATCTAAGCTCATCATAAAGCTATTTTAGATCTTGATTTTATAATCTCTAAAAAAACTTTGCTTTTTTATCATCTAAAATAATTATCTTTTTTATTACTTTTAACGTTACAGTTTTCCTATTTTCTCTTTTAACTTTTGTAAATTCGTATATAAATAATTAATTATGACTATTGGATTAGAAGCAGCCAGCTATTACATCCCTTCACTTTACTTAAAGATCAACGAGTTAGCAGAAAAAAGAAACATCGATCCCGCAAAATTAGAAAAAGGACTAGGTCTAAAAAAAATGGCCTTACCTGATACTCATGAGGATGCAGCTACTTTTGCAGCAGAAGCACTACTTAAGTTAATCAGTGACTATAATATTAACCCTAAAGATATTTCTAGATTATATCTAGGTACAGAAAGTGCTTTAGACGCAGCAAAACCTACAGCAACTTATGCATTACAAATGGTAGAAAAAGTGTTAGAGCCTAAGTTAGGAGCACGCACTTTTAAACATTGTGACGCTGTAGATCTCACCTTTGCTTGTATTGGCGCTGTAGATGCTTTGCAAAATTGCCTGGATTATATCCGTTGCAACCCAGACAAAAAGGCAGTTGTAATTGCTTCTGATTATGCAAAATACGAACTTAATTCTTCTGGAGAATACACACAAGGTGGTGGCGCTGTAGCTTTATTAATATCTGCCAATCCAGAACTTTTGGAAATAGAAAGTACATTTGGAGTTGCCACAGAAAGCGTTTTTGATTTTTTTAAACCAAGACGAAGCATCTTGAAGTCTGATCTAAAAAATGCAACAGAAGAGATGCCAGATCGTATAGAGATCTTTACGGACGAACCTATCTTTGATGGTCAATATTCTAACCAATGTTATCAAGATCGCATTCGCGAAGCTTATCAGCATTACACAGAATTATCCGGAATAGAAAAACCTTATGAAAACTGGCGCCATATTATTTTCCATTTACCTTATGCCTTCCACGGGAAAAGAGTTTTCACGGAGATCTACAGCATAGAAAACCAATTGCCCTACTCTAACGCAGAAGAGCAAAAAGCGGTAGCAAAATCTGAACAATATATTGATTTTATTAATCAAAAAATTGAAACGTCTCAGCGCGCATCGTCAGAAATTGGCAATATGTACACTGCTTCCATCTTTATGGCTTTGCTTTCTGCATTACAAGTTAGTTATGATAACAATGAGGATCTTGCTGAGAAAAAAATTGGTTTCGTAGCTTACGGCAGCGGATCGAAATCCAAAGTTTTCGCAGGAAAAATTGGATCAAATTGGAAATCAGTTGTAGAAAAATGGCAACTTTTTGAGAATTTAGACAATCGTACCGCTATAGATTTTGACACTTATGAGAAGCTACATAAAAAACAGTTAAAATCGTCAGTTAATCCTCACTATAAAGGATTTGGCTTAACATCTATAGAACAAGATAATCCTCTCTCATTAGGTGCTAGATATTACACTTATCAGCATTAAAATTAATAAAAACAAAAAAGGCAATGATATCAATTGCCTTTTTTTGTTTTAGTCACAATTACAATCTTTTCTGCGATGCCTTTTGAGATCGTCATCCCAAAAAGGATATAACTTTAATCCAATAAAAATATTGGCTGCATGCAGTTTTTTATGATTAAAAATTAATGGGAAAACATTCTCGCTTCCTATGATAAATGGGCCTAATCTAGCATAAGCACCAAATTGTAGATTTTGATATTCATATAAAGAAGAAGAGAATCCATAGGCAATGGCTTTATTCTGGACAGAATAAGAAACGGACATCGCATTCATCTTCTTTAGGCTATTATCAAAAACTGGCGCTCGCTGACTCCAATTAAAATTAAGATAATGATAATCCTTAAGATTCTTACTTAAGCCCAAATTAATACTTGTAGGCAAGCCGATTCTAAAACCCGGAGACTCAAGAGATGCATGAGCATTGCCATAGACTTCTTGACTCAAAGTTTGTAAAAACTCTTCTACCGAATTGAATTTTATATTATCAAAAGCAGGATTATGATCTAGCTCGATTTTCTTATTACCTACAAACTGATGATTAACGCCTTGATTAAAATTAACATAGCCAATATCTAAAATATTAATACTTGCTTTAAAATCATAACCCTCAGTGTTCGGGAATTTATTAATAAATGATAATCCAATATCCAAACCAAGACCTTTACCTTGTTGCTTGAGCTCATATTTTTTTTGATCAAAGTTATAATTAGTCACATAGCTTGCTGCAATATTATAATGTTGTGCAGAGACGATGCTTTTCCCATTACTATCTTGCCTTGCACTAAGTTGTAGATCATCTATATTGCTAAGATTATAGGCATCAAAACCTACTTCATATTTTAGGTTAAAACCTAGTAACCAATCGTAATCTGATTGTTGGAAAATTTTGGTCGAGAAATTAAGTCCTAATTCTCCCCAGTTCATAAAATTGGTATTAAATGGTTTTAGAAAATAATTATCCGGCTTATTAATATTTTCATTTTGAAATCTTAAATAGTTATCAAAATCCTTAACAGATGCTTGTGTCCTAAGCCTGGAAAACAAACCAATACTAAACTCTTGATCGCCAAGATGAGTTTTTAAAGAAAAAGAAGGCCCCATTATATCCGAACTAAAATGCAGATTAGCTAAATCTTTATTATAGAAATCCAAAACACCAGCTTTGGTATCACCTCTAATCCCTTTTCTGGGCGATGCAGATTCTATCTTGGTGCTTGTAAGTCCAAATAAGCTTAATTGAGAAACGTAAGTGTAATCATTTAACAATGAAATATCCTCAGAAAATAACTGTACATCCCATGGATTGGGATTAATAAAAGTCTGTGTAGGTGATGTTGTAGCAGAGCTAATCCCGCTATATATATCGTTAGAAAACAGTGGATTCTGTTGTGCATAAGCACTACCAAAACACATCACAAATAGCAAGATTGCTATTTTCTCCTTCAAGACCTTCTTCATAACAATATGGTTTACATTTTCTTTATAACGAATGTATAACAATTTTGAATACATTAATATATTTTATTAAAAAAAATAAATATCCAATCCATAATAATTATTAGAAGTATTAATCATTAATAATTAACATTAATGTAACGGATTATTCAATGATAAACCTGA
This sequence comes from Chryseobacterium electrogenes, assembly GCF_053553015.1. Lineage (NCBI taxonomy): Bacteria > Pseudomonadati > Bacteroidota > Flavobacteriia > Flavobacteriales > Weeksellaceae > Chryseobacterium > Chryseobacterium electrogenes. The sequence continues at coordinate 1,667,945 of NZ_JBNPPB010000002.1, forward strand.
TTGTAGCGGATACCCTGCAACATGCGTTGGGAAAAGCTAAGGCGTGAAGCGTATGAGCGAAAAGCAGGAAAAAGCTCCTAAAAAATTATGCATAAAAAAAACGGCTTCTATAAAAATAGAAGCCGTTCTTTATGATCTTGTGAGAATAGATTAGTATCCGAAAATTTCTTCTAGAGTTACCTCTTTGAAATCTCCCATTTTATTAATTGCACCCATGTCTAGATTTTCTTTTTTACCGATAATTGCGGTGTTATACTTCAATGGTTTTATTTCTGAATTATAGAAATTAGTCAATTGAGGTAATGTTAAAGATTGAATCTCTGCATAAGTATCTTTTCTGATATCATAATTGATACCCAACTTAGCTAAAGCTAATTGGTTGAAATAGATATTAGTTCTGTTAATTCTGTTAGAGGCAATCTGCTTAAGTGCAGAGCTCTTAGAATTATCGAATTGAGTCTGGATTTGTGGGAAATCTGCCATCAACTCATTCATCGCGTTAACTGCCAACGGCAACTTATTAGCCTGAGTCCCGATGTAAGTTGTTACATAGTTAGGATGCTTAAGAATGCTGTTAGGTGAGTAATTAACATAAGCTGAATATGCTAACGACTTACTTTCTCTAATTTCTTGGAAAACGATAGACGATAGTCCTGAACCAAAATATCCGTTAAATACATTGATCTTCCCGAAATTCTTAGTGTTAACTTCGCTACCTTTTGCTACTCTAGACATCTCAGTCTGCACCATGTCGTAATTGGTAAAATACACATTTCCGCTTGTTGCTGGTTCTGGATAGTCTTTTGCTTTTGCGGCAACCAGACTAGCATTTTGGATATAAGGTTTTACGTTATTGGTAAGAGTTTTTTGATCTTTTCCGTATAAGAAAACTTCGTAAGGATATTTGTTAATATCTTTAATTTTCTTCATTAGATCGTTAGCTTTGATGCTTTCTAAAGTTTCTTTTGAAAGAATATCTGTAAAGCGGCTTTCCTTACCGAACTTAGCATAATTACTAAGCGCTCCCATAATTCTTGCTTTATCTTTCTTAGCAACTTCTCTACCTTCTAGGATTGTTTTTACTGTCTTATTGTAAATCGCTTGATCTGCTTTTACGTCAGTAATCCAATGGTTAAGAAGCTCTACACCTTTTTTCATGTTACTTTCTAGACCAGTTAACGAGATAAAAATCTGATCATTCCCTGTTCTGAAGCTGTTAGAAATTCCTAATTTGTAGAACTCGCTTTTCAATTGTTCTGGCGTATACTTAGAAGTTCCTAAATATTGCAATACAGATACTGCTAACGACATTTCTTTGTCATTATCAGATCCCATCGGGAATACATAAGTTACCTGAGCAACTTCATTGTATTTGTTAGGAACGAAGCTAATTTTTTTATCTTTAATCTTATCAGTTTTGATAGCCGTTTGATAATCGATAAATTGAGGCTGGCTGTCTGCTACCTTAGAGTTAAGAATATCTTTAAGGAATGGAGACTGCGCATCACGATTTAATTTAATTGGCGTAATACCTGGATTTTCTACTCTAACCAACTTGTCATTAACTCCTTTCTCCTTGTAGATAACAACATAATTATCTTTAAAGAAATCATTAGCGAATTTTACAACATCAGCTTTTGTAATCTTCTCATATTCGTTAATATCATTAAGTTCATTTTCCCAAGGGATATTTTTGATATAACTACTGTAAAGAGTTGTTGCTAGACCGTCTGCAGTTTCCCAACCTTTAAGACGCTGTACCTTCATGTCATTGATGATCGCAGACAACATCCAATCCGGGAATTCTCCTTTTTTAATTAAGTCTATTTGGCTCAACAATAATTTTTTCGCTTCGTCCATAGATTGTCCATCTTTTGGTACGATAGACATATTAACAGTACCATAATACTTGAAAGGCGACGCATAAGCACCAGCTCCCAAAGCTTTTTGTTGCTGGTTAATATTAAGATCTATTAATCCCGCATCTCCATTATTGCTTAATATCGTAGCGACCATATCGGCTAATCTAGCTTCTTTGGATCCGTAGCTATCCGTTCTCCAAGCCATTGTTAATCTTGGTGCAGAAGGGCTTTTTACAGTTCTAGATACAACAGCCGTCATTGGCTCCTCAGAAACCATTTGTTTTGCTGGTAATTCTTTATACTTGAAAGTTCCAAAGTATTGATCTACCAACTTAATCGTTTTATCATAATCTAAGTCTCCAACTAAAACTACCGCCATATTGTTAGGCACATAATAAGTATCAAAATACTTATGAATAGCTACCATAGATGGATTTTTAAGATGCTCAGAAGTCCCGATAGTCGTTTGCTGTCCATTAGGATGTTTTGGGAACAAAGCGTCCATTAGAGCATAGTTAACCAATCTTCCATCATTATCCTGCGCACGGTTATATTCTTCATAAACCGCCTCTAACTCAGTATGGAAAAGACGAAGTACTAACTCAGAAAAACGCTCTTTCTCTACTTTCAACCATTTTTCTAACTCGTTAGCTGGGATATTGTTTTTATAAACTGTCTCATCTAACCAAGTGTGAGCATTAGTTCCTGTAGCGCCTAATGACGAAATTGCTTTGTCATATTCGTTAGCAATAGCATATTTAGAAGCTTCTTGAGAAACCTCATCTATCTTTTTATAAAGAGCCTTTTTCTTTTCCGGATCTTTTTCGGCTTTATGTTGCTCGTATAGATCAGAAATCTGCTGGATCATCACTTTTTCTTTAGCCCAATCCTGAGTTCCTAACTTAGACGTTCCTTTAAAAACCATATGCTCAAGATAATGAGCAAGTCCCGTATTATCTGCAGGATCTTGGTTAGAACCTGTTCTTACAGGGATATAAGTCTGGATACGTGGCGCATCTTCATTTTTCGCCAGATATACCTTCAAACCATTTTTTAGTGTATAAATTCTAACACCATTATTATCATTCTTAACGGTTTCGTATTGGTAACCGCTAGGATCTGTAAGGTGCTGCAATTCAAATTTTTGTGCATTAACAGCTGTCATCATTAATAAAATTGAAACGGATGTAATTAATTTCTTCATATTATTATTTAAACTCTTGTAAATATAAGTATTTTTTTGGCGTGTCCGTCGTTTTCCTTGGCATAGCCACTTCTACTACTGTCGCTACGTCCGCTGCTATCTTTTTTGTTTCACCTAGGCTTAACCAGCATCTAATCAACAAAAAAGGATATCCGCTACCATCGCTCACGCACCAAGATTGTGGATATCGACGCTCGCTTCGCTCGCGCCATCTAGCAATAAGACGATTACAAAGCACGATTTGTTACATTGAAACAAAAATAAAATCGTATCCTCTAGTAACCTTAACGTTATGACAATTCTGCCAAAAACACCATCACATCTACATTATCTGCATAAGTATCTAGCGCAGGTTTTTGTGCCTCGCCAAGATTAACAGAGTCTAATCCCAATTCTGGTTTAGCAACAACAGCTTGGATGTCATTTTCGTTATCGGAAATAAAAGCTTTAACCTCGTCCAAACTATCATAACGTGTGAAATTAATTACCGATAATGGACTAAACAACTTCTCATCTTCCTTCATCATTACAAAATTATTATCCCAAAATTCGTCTTGATTTAATAGATATACAGCTCTGTTATATTCGTAATTATTAACATATTTATTATGATTAATAACCTCTTGATAATTCAAGAAATTCTCAAATAACCTATCTAACTTAAAATCTTTGGGAATCAAAAGTCTTGTGACATTTCTACATCCTAACCCGTAATAAATAAAAATATCGTCTGCTAATTTTTGTAATTCGGCATCTGTCTCATCACCTTTTATAACAGCAATAGATGTTCTGTTTTTACGAATAATATTTTGATGACCTTTAAAATAAAACTCTAGATACCGCGCCGTATTATTACTACCAGTTGCTATAACTGCATCAAAATTATCCAATCGTTCTACCAATTCATAAGAAATACGACCTTCGGTATTTTCACTCCAGATATTCAATAGAAAAGGAATAATCAGACGATCTTTAGAAGACAATTTGATAATTGGAATATTTCCTGACAAGATAACACTCATCACATCATGCCAACCCACCATTGGGATATTACCTGCCAAGATTAATCCAATTCTTTTTTCTTGTGATAAAAAATGATAGTTAGACAACCAATTTTCTATATTTTCTATCGTCAGCAGACCAGCCCAACTTTGCAAAGCAAAAGACATATTAGCTTTATCAAACCACGGATTCTCATGCTCTGATCTCCTTATTAATGCAGCAAATTGCTCTTCCTGTTCGTTATAGTTTTCTGGTGTAGATTTTATATAATTTCGCAAAAATTCTCCGACTTTAGCAAGCCCTAATATTTTGGTATTGTTCGCCATTACTTCCCTTTTTTTTGTAATTTTGCACAAAATTAAAAATAATATAGCAATGGCTATCAAAATAACAGACGAATGTATTAATTGTGGAGCGTGCGAACCAGAATGTCCCAACACCGCAATTTATGAAGGAGCAGTAGACTGGAAAGCTTCTGAAGGCACAAGCCTAAAAGGTATGATTGTTTTACCATCTGGACTATCAACAGATGCAGATGCACCACAAGAACCAGTAAGCGACGATGTTTATTTTATCGTTGCTGACAAATGTACAGAATGCAAGGGCTTCCACGAAGAACCTCAATGTGCGGCAGTATGCCCAGTAGATTGTTGTGTTCCTGATGATGACCATGTAGAATCAGAAGAAACACTTTTAGAGAAAAAAGCATTTCTTCACGCTGAATAAAATTATAATTAAGACCAAATCTAATTAAAATATAAAAAATGAAAAAGCACAATTTCAGCGCAGGACCAAGTATCTTACCTCAAGAAGTTTTTAAGAAGGCGTCAGAAGCCATCTTAGACTTTAATGGGATGGGACTTTCTTTATTAGAAATATCTCATCGCAGTAAAGAATTTGTGGAGGTAATGGACGAAGCTAGAGCAATTGTCAAAAGATTAATGAACCTTGGAGATGATTACGAAGTACTTTATTTACAAGGTGGTGCAAGTCTTCAATTTTTGATGACCGCCCTTAACTTACTATCCGAAAACGGAAAAGCAGCTTATACAGACACTGGTACTTGGGCAGCTGGCGCAATAAAGGAAGCTAAAAAAATAGGAAATATAGATATTGTTGGCAGTTCTAAAGAAACTAACTACAACTATATCCCTAAGGATTACAGCGTTGGATCAGAGTATGATTACTTCCATTGTACATCTAATAATACCATCTACGGAACACAGATGAAGGATTTCCCAGAAGTAGATACTTTAATGGTCTGCGATATGTCTTCGGATATTTTCAGTAGACAATTAGATTTTTCTAAATTTGATCTCATCTATGCCGGTGCACAAAAAAATATGGGACCTGCAGGTACCGTTTTGGTTGTTGTAAAAAAAGAAATCCTTAATAAGACAGGTCGTAACTTACCAACTTATATGGATCTATCTTTGCATATTGATAAAGAATCTATGCTTAATACACCTCCTGTTTTTGCTGTTTATGTATCTTATTTGACATTAAAACATCTTGAAGAGAATGGAGGCATTGCTGCTGCTGAAGCTAAAAACGAAGCAAAAGCTAAATTAATTTATGACGAAATCGACAGAAATCCTCTCTTTGATGGTTATGCAGCAAAAGAAGATCGTTCTTTAATGAATGTTTCTTTTAAATTAATTGACGAAAGCAAGAAAGAAGCTTTTGACACCGCATGGAAATCTGCTGGCATAAGTGGGCTTAATGGTCACAGAAGCCTTGGTGGTTATAGAGCGAGTATTTATAACGCAATGCCTATTGAAAGTGTTAAAGTCTTAGTAGACGTTATGAAAAATTTATAACACATACTCTTATACAAAGTAAATAATGCTACTTAATTTAATTTAGGTAGCATTATTTTTAGAATAAATTCTTAACGATTTGATTTTGAATATTTTTGAAACTTTCGTATTTTTGTGAAATTTAAAATTAAACGATTATTTAAGTCCAAACAATATAGCATAATAATAATCAAACAATGAAAGTTTTAGCAAACGACGGAATTTCCGTACAAGGTGCCAATGCACTTAGACAAGCAGGCATAGAAGTCCTAGAACATAGAGTTGCTGCACAGCATCTTGCTAACTTTATTAATGAGAATCTAGTAGATGTTCTTTTAGTAAGAAGCGCAACGCAAGTAAGAAGCGAATTGATTGATGAATGTCCAAGCCTAAAAATCATTGGACGTGGCGGTATTGGGATGGATAATATCGATGTAGAATACGCCATAGAAAAAGGATTATACGTCATTAACACACCAACAGCATCATGTAAATCTGTTGCTGAATTAGTTTTTGCACATTTCTTTTCCTTAGCAAGATTCTTACATGACGCCAACAGAATGATGCCTTTAGAAGGCGAAACGCAATTTGAAATCTTAAAAAAATCATATTCTAAAGCCGTAGAATTATCCGGAAAAACTATAGGTATTATTGGATTAGGAAAAATAGGAATCGAGATTGCAAAAATGGGAATTTCTCTTGGTATGAAAGTCTTAGCATACAATAGAACTCCCAAAATAGAAACTGTAGAACTTCAGTTTTTTGATGGTCAAACTTTGAATTTTGACTTAAAAACAGTAACTTTAGATGAAGTTTTAAAAAAATCTGATTTCATCAGTATTAATACCAACAAATTATCTTCGTATATTATTGACGCTCCAGAATTCGAAATGATGAAAGATGGCGTATTTATAGCCAATGCAGCGAGAGGTGGCGTGATAAACGAAGTGACATTAATTGATTATATAGAAAACGGAAAGGTTGCTGGCGCAGCATTAGATGTTTTCGAAAACGAACCAAATCCAGAGTTGCCACTCTTGATGAATCCCTCCTTGTCGCTTTCGCCACATATCGGAGGAAACACTATAGACGCACAAGAACGTATCGGATTAGAACTGGCTAATCAAATCATCAACATCAAAAAAGAGATTGAGTAATGCCTACATTTAAATCTTTCAAAGGTGTAAGACCTCATCCTGATTATATTGAGATTTTCCCTACGCCTTCACTGGATAATTTTAATCAGGAAGAAATTAACCAAAAATCTACAGAAGATAACTCTTACATCCAAATGATAAAGCCCGCTGTTGTGAGCAAATCTAAGGACATAGACAGAAACTTAAGAAAAGTAAGAACTAATTTTGAAGAAATGTTGGACGAAAAAAAGCTCCTTCAAGACAGCTCTTCTTATTATCTTTATGAGCAGATTATGCCTGACAAATCTAGTTTCAGAGGTCTATTAGGTCTAGTAAGTGTTGAGGATTTTTTTAACGGAAAAATTAAAAAACACGAGTCTACAATCACAGAGCGCAAAATGAAAATGGCGCATTATCTAGAGAAAGTAAACCTACAGGCAGAACCAGTTTTGCTAACTTACAACGCCAACTCTAAAGTAGAATTATTAATGAATCACGAACAAAAAAACGTTCCTATCATTAACTACACAGACGACCAAGGCGTAAGACATAAAATGTGGCGTATAGACAACCGTCTAAAGCTTCAACAATTAAAAGAAGTATTAGATCCTATCGATTCTTTTTATATCGCAGATGGACACCACCGTATTGGCTCCGTAGGTGAGCATTACAAAAAGCTGAAAGAAAAAAATAAGCGACACTCTGGTATAGAACACTACAACTACGTATACAGTTTTATTGTATCCAATCAGTCTATAAAAATCCATGATTATAATAGACTCCTAAAAGACCTTAATGGGTTGTCATCAGAAGAACTTTTAACAAAATTAGAAGACTATTTTCAGATTCATGACAAAGGAAATGAGCCTTATTTTCCTTCTCAGAAATTTCACATCAGCATGTATCTTGATGGTAAATTCTACAGTCTGCATGTTAAATACGATATCAGATCAGAAGCAAAAGACCAAAATGACATGGATCACTATCTTCTAGAAAAATATATTTTTGATAATATATTAAAACTTGACACAGAAGAAATTCGTGCAGAAAAAACAGATTTCATCAAAGGGAATTCTAAAATAGAAAGCATCTTAAAAATCAAAGAAAAGGTAGATTCTGGGAAATATAAAGTTGGTTTTGGTATTTACCCAGTAAGCTTTAGTGATTTGATAAAAATATCTGATAGAAAGATAAAAATGCCTCCTAAATGCACTTATATAGAACCTAAATTGGTGACTGCATTGATGATGTATGACATGAAGTAAATGAGCATAGAGCTATTTACAGTTCAGATTAAAGCATAAAAAAAAGAGTAGAAAATTTCTACTCTTTTTTTTTATTTATTAGAGATTGGATTATTTACCAACGCTTACTAATTCTACATCAAATATCAACCAAGCATTTGCAGGTATTACACCGCCAGCACCTCTCTCTCCATAACCTAAAGTTGGTGGAATTAACAAGGTCGCTGTTTCGCCTTCTTTCATTAACATGATACCTTCGTCCCAACCTTTGATCACCTGACCAACGCCGATAGGGATCTCAATAGGCTCACCTCTCTTGAAAGAATTATCGAATTCTTCTCCATCAATCAACTTACCTGCATAATGTACTGCTACATTAGCACCAGCAACAGGCGCAGCACCTTCTGTCTTTTTCGTAATTTTATAGAATAATCCAGATGGTGTAGAAGTCATCGTTGCTTTCATATCATTAACCAATTTGTCTTGATTATCTTGAAATTCTTTCAACTTTTTAATACGATCAGCTTCAGCTTTTTCTAAATAAACTTTGTTATTATCCTGGATTTTAGATTTCCCTTCGTTGAAAACTTTTGCAGCATCATATTTTTTATAAGCATCACCTTTAGTAAAGACGCTTACTTTTTGCAATACAATATCTTCTTTAGGTTTATCTTGAGCTCCTTTTTCTACATTAGCAATAGTATCTACTACCTCTAATCCTTTTACTACTTTCCCAAAAACAGTGTGTCTACCATCTAACCAAGGTGTCGCAACTTCTGTGATAAAAAACTGAGAACCATTAGTATTAGGCCCAGAGTTAGCCATAGATAAAATACCTTTACCAGTATGTTTTAATCCGTTCTTTTCGTCATCAAATTTGTAACCTGGATCTCCCATACCTGTACCTTGAGGATCTCCACCCTGAATCATAAAATCCTTTATAACTCTGTGAAAAATAGTCCCATCGTAATAAGGTACTTTCGCTGCTTTTGATTTGTTTTCGATTTTCCCTTCTGCAAGCCCTACAAAATTAGCCACAGTCACAGGTGCATCTTTGTCATCAAATTTAACAATCATATCCCCTTTAGACGTGTGCAAATTAGCATACAAACCGTCTGATAAACTCTTATAAGTTTCTTTGTCTATTTCCAATGTTTTACAATTTATTAATGTTAATAATATAGGTATTAATGCTAGTTTTCTCATGTATATTTTTGATTAAAATGTTCTTAGTTTAATTATCAACGGCATATCGTTGGATATCTTATGGTTATCGCCATAAGTCCCAAATGCAAGGATAGATGGTAAAAGCAATGTAACCGATTGGTTTTTATCTAAATACCTCAAGGCATCTTCTATAGGTCTCAATTCATCAAATCTCCCTAGCACTGCATCTTTATTAACCTTAGGCTTATCGTACAATTTCACCATATCAAAATCATAGATATCATACTCATAAGAGACCTTGTCACCATCTACTTTCTTGTGATTTTTATCTAAATTTTCTTTATCTACCCAATAATTCATGCCCATTGGATAATAATTTTGAGATTGGGCTTTTATCCAATCTTCGATCTGATGTCGCTCTTGGATATTAAGATTCTTGCTTCTATTTTTAGAAATTTCTACTTCGTCTGAAGACATAATAACACTCCCCGACTCGTACACAGGAGATTTCTTAGCACAAGATACTGCAATAAGCGCAATGATAACAAGATATTTTTTCATAAATCTTTTGCGAAAATAAGAAATTTAAAGCAAAACTTAGGCATCTATCTACCAACAAAAAAACCGAGCATAACCCGGTTTTAGTATTCTATAATAACTATAGCTTAGCTAAGTACTTTTTCTGGCACAAGAACTCTCCACCCAAAAGGATCTTCTACTTTATTAGTTTGGATATCTACTAAAGCTTTTTTCAATGTTCCTGCAAAACTTTCTTCTTCAGTTAATTTTGGCAATTCTAATCTTTCACCATCGTGACCAATAGCCTCAAATCTTGTTGTTACAACAGCAGTACCAACACCCCAAATTTCTTTAAGAGAGCCATCCTTTATCGCTGCAATAACATCTGTTACTTTAATATCACCTACAACTACTTCTAATCCTCTATGCTTTGCAAGACTGATAAAGCTATCTCTAGTCACACCATCCAAAATCTTTTCAGACGTTTTTGGCGTGTAGATTACATCATTAATTCTTACAAAAACATTCATTGTACCACTTTCCTCAAAATATTCGTGCGTAGCATCATCTGTCCAGATTACCTGATCATAACCTTCATCTATAGCCAACTGTGTTGGGTAAAAAGATGCTGCATAATTACCCGCAGCTTTCGCAAATCCTACTCCACCATTAGCCGATCTAGAATAATAGTCAGATATTTTCACAGATACAGGCGCAGAATAATAACTCTTTGCAGGTGTTGCAACGATTGCAAACATATATTTGTTAGAAACTCTAGCTTTTAAAGCCTCTTCTGTTGCAAAAACTAATGGTCTTAAGTACAAAGATGTACCTTCACCATCAGGAATCCAATCTCTATCTAGATTAACCAAAGCATTAAGCCCATCTATAAAGGCTTCTCTAGGTACTTCTGGAATTGCTAGACGCTTAGCAGATTTATTGATACGCTCAAAGTTCTTCTCAGGACGGAACAAGAAAACATCACCTTCTTTATCTTTATAAGCCTTCATACCTTCAAAACATGCTTGCCCATAATTAACACCCATCATTGCAGGAGTAAAAGGAAGCGGTCCGTAAGGAACCAATCTAACATCGCCCCATTTTCCATTTTCATATTCGCAAATAATCATATGATCTATAAAAGTATCACCGAATGAAAAATTATTAGGATCAAAAGTTGATAGTCGAGAATTTTCTGTCTTTTGAATTATCATTTTTTAAAATTTTTATGATGTCTTACAAATATATAATAATTTTTTTATAATCAAAATTTTAACTTTATATTTGAAAAAAAGAAAATGAAAAGAGAAATAATAGAGACCGAAGACGGCAGTAAAACACTATACATCAATACATTAGATGAAACCTACCACTCTATACACGGTGCACTACAAGAGGCTCAACACGTCTTTATTGATAATGGAATAATATTATCAAATAAGTGTGAAATTAATATTTTAGAACTCGGTTTCGGAACAGGTCTTAACGTTTTGGTAACAATCAATGAGATTTTGAAAAATGACAAAAATCATATTATTAATTACTTTAGCATAGAAAAATACCCAATAACCGAAACAGAAATTAATCATTTAGACTACTATAAAGCTTTTGATAATCCTGAAATAAAAGATTTTTATTTCAAAATTCATAAAAGTAACTGGGATTCTTTAGAAGAAATAATGCCTAATTTTTATCTAAAAAAAATAAAAGCTGATTTTTTTGACATCAAATCTATGGATCTTCCAAAGATTGATTTGGTATATTTTGACTGTTTTGGCGCAAAAGTACAGCCGGATCTTTGGGAAAAACCATTGATTGAAATTGTTGCCAATACTATGGATTCTGGTAGTCTATTCACAACTTACTCTGCTAAAGGAAGTGTCAAAAGAGCATTAATAGATCTTAATTTTGATGTTAAAAAAGTGCCTGGTCCTCCAGGAAAAAGAGAAATGATTACCGCTTGGAAAAAATAACGAAAAGCCCTAAAAATCAATAAAAAAGCTTACTTTTATAACAAATTAAAATCCAAAATGATTGATAAAATTAATATTAGAGTGTACGGAGTTTGTATTAAAGATAAAAAAATCCTTGCACTACATGAAGAATATGCCGGAGAACTTCTTACCAAATTACCTGGCGGAGGATTAGAATACGGAGAAAGCACCATAGATTGCTTAAAGAGAGAATTTATGGAAGAGCTAAATCTTAAAATCAGTATTAAAGAACATTTTTACACCCAAGAAGAGTTTTTAGTATCTCGTTTCAAGGATAACGAACAACTTTTAACCATCTATTATCTTTGCGAGATAGAAAATGAAGAAGATCTCTTAATTATAGATCCTTGTATAGAAAGCGCAGACTGGCTAGCCTTAGATAACGACAATCCATTCCAATTACCTATCGACAAAATAGTTTTTGAAAAAGTGAGAAAACAGTTATAATAACTACTTGCTAACTTTATAATTTTCTGCTCCTGGATAAGGTTGCAGATAACCATAACTCCAATTAGTTTGCAGAATAGACTCTACAAACAAGTCATCTCTATACTTATGAGGATCATATGGTGTCTTAAGAGCAACATCAGCCATATTTCCTTTAACATTCCACCAGAATGCAACCCAACCACCACGTAATTCTTTAATAATCTGAAAAACGGTTTTACCAGTTGCACGGTTCATAAGCTTTGCAAAAACTTGTCCCTCAGACGTAGTTAGATCTCTCAACTGAGTTTCATATTCTGACGCCAAAGACTCTTGTTTTTTCTTAATGTACTTTCTTTTTTCGTTAGAATCTAATGCGTTAAGGTCTTTTTCGATATCTCTATACTGCTGAAGCGCATGTAAAAAAAGAGGATAAACACGATTAAGTTTTTTATTTAGAAAAAAATAGTAATTCTTATCCAGTTGATTATTAAAGTGAGGCCCAGCCTTAAGAACCAACTCATCCATAACAATCACCTGCTCTCCATTTATATCATATATCTTAGCTTTTTGACGCGCATCATAGTAATAAAAATTACCCTGATCATCTTTTTGCAATCGATCACGAGGAATTTCGCTTAATGCTTTAGGAACCAATGTATCTTGAGAACTTTGAGCAACAACATTAACACCAACAAAGAAACTAAGAATTAAAACTAACTTATAAAATTTCATTACTTTTACGTCATAAATCTAATTCGTTTTACTATCAAAAATCATTCCTAAGCAATATGAAATTCGAAAAGAAGTCCTTAAAGTTTTTAGAAGAATATTTAAACACATCATCACCAACAGGTTACGAACACAAAGGTCAAAAAGTCTGGATGGACTATATCAAACCATTTGTAGACAAAATTGAAGTCGATCATTATGGCACATGCTATGGCATTATTAACCCAGAAGCTGACTTCAAAGTCGTTATAGAAGCCCATGCAGACGAGATATCTTGGTACGTTAATTATATCACAGACGACGGACTAATCTATGTGATTAGAAACGGAGGGTCTGACCAAACGATTGCTCCATCCAAAGTTGTACACATCCACGGCGAAAAGGGCACTGTCAAAGGTGTTTTCGGCTGGCCAGCAATCCACACAAGAAGTACCAATCAAAACGAACCAACGCCAAAAATCGATAATATTTTTATAGACTGCGGTGCAACAAGCAAAAAAGAAGTAGAAGAATTAGGCATCTTCGTAGGTTGTATGATTACTTATCCAGATGAGTTTTTCGAGATGAACAATAGATATTTTGTTTGTCGTGCTTTGGATAACAGAATCGGCGGTTTTATGATTGCAGAAGTGGCAAAATTACTTAAAGAGAATAAAAAGAAACTTCCTTTTGGCTTATATATTACCAATTCTGTACAAGAAGAGGTTGGTCTTTACGGTGCAGATATGATTGCTGACACGATAAAGCCAAACATCGCCATTGTCACAGATGTTACTCATGATACAACAACGCCAATGATCGAAAAGAAAAAAGAAGGCGATCAAAAATGTGGTGATGGTCCTGTGGTATTTTTTGCACCAAGTGTACATCATACCATAAGAGAACTGATTATCGATACAGCTAAAGAGAAAGAAATCCCTTATCAACGTGCAGCCGCAAGTCGTGCTACAGGAACTGACACCGACGCTTTTGCCCACTCTAACGGCGGCGTACCAAGTGCTCTAATTTCTTTGCCATTGCGATATATGCATACTACGGTAGAAATGGTTTCTAAAGAAGATGTTTCTAATGTCATTCAGTTGATTTATGAAACTCTTCTAAAAATTAAACCAGACATGAAATTGAAATACCACTAAATGAAGACTTTGATATCAGATAATAGATTTTAGAAAAAAAAATGAAATCTAATGTTTGGCATCTATAACAAATCTAATCTAAAAAGTAAAAAGTAAAAATGAAAACTAAATTAATTGCACCTTCACTACTCGCAGCAGATTTTGGAAACCTGCAAAGAGATATAGAAATGCTCAACAATTCTCAAGCTGATTGGCTTCACGTAGATGTTATGGATGGCAGATTTGTCCCTAATATTTCCTTTGGCTTTCCGGTGATGAAAACTGTACAACAACATTCTAAAAAATTTGTTGATGTACATCTTATGATTGTAGAACCAGAGAAGTATGTCGAAGAATTTATAGATTACGGAGCAGATCTAATTTCCGTTCACTACGAAGCTTGCACACACTTACACAGAACAATTAACCTCATCCAAAGTAAAGGCGCAAAAGCTGGTATCGTTCTTAATCCTGCAACACCTGTATTGATGCTAGAAGATATTATTGCTGATGTGGATTTAGTTCTATTAATGAGTGTTAATCCAGGATTTGGAGGTCAAAAATTCATTAATAATACCTACAAAAAAATTGCAGAAACAAAGGATTTAATCTTAAGTAATAACTCTACTGCATTAATCCAAGTAGACGGCGGGGTTAATATAGATAACGCTGCAAAACTATTTGATGCTGGTGCTGATGTTTTAGTTGCAGGAAACGCTGTTTTCTCATCAGAAAACCCTGAAAGAATCATAGAATTAATGAAAGTATAATTCTGGAAAAATACATCTAATAAAGCAAAAAGATCGAAGAAATATTTCTTCGATCTTTTTTATTTTTACAATCTAAAGAAGTAAGATTAGAAAATCTCTCTTCCTGAGAAATGGAATTGCGCTTCAATTAACGCATTTTCATCAGAGTCAGAACCGTGTACCGCATTTTCTCCAACGCTTCTTGCGAACATTTTTCTAATTGTTCCTTCTGCAGCATCAGCTGGATTAGTCGCACCAATAAGAGTTCTGAAATCTTCTACAGCATTATCTTTCTCAAGAACTGCAGCTACGATTGGTCCAGAAGACATAAAATCTACTAATTCTCCGTAGAAAGGTCTTTCTGCGTGTACTTCGTAGAATTTTTTCGCATCAGCAAGTGTAAGCTGAGTTAATTTTAAAGCTTTAACTTTAAAACCTGCTTCTGAAATTTTTCCTAAAATTGCACCAATGTGTCCATCCGCTACAGCGTCTGGTTTAATCATGGTAAAAGTGATTTTTCCTGACATTTAATTTAATAATTTATAAGACTACAAAGTTAACACTTTTTTTTATTATATTTGTATCGAAAATTCTCATTGTAGAACTCGATAATTTTTTGGCATACCATTTGCTTAACTGTTATCGATTCTCATGTTTAATTTGAGTTTTCATGGTTATTAGTTTTTACCCCAACTTCGGTTGGGGTTTTTTTATGTAAAACTAAACCGGAATTTTACCATATTCATTTTCTTGAGCTTCTCCATCTTCTAGCAAAAGAACAATATTATAAAGAGGTACTAAGAGGAATATAAAATTTTTCCCTAGATCATGCATTCTTCTAAGCATAAGGCTTACAAAAGATAATGCAGTATAGATCGCTATCGCATAATAAGCTATTGCTATAAAAGAGCTAAGAAAAGCTGGGATAAAACTGGGATTAAGATTAAAGATCGTAAGTGAGACTTTAACTACGATAAAAGGAACCCCAAAATACATTGTCACAATAATAAATGATATAAGCTCATCAACACTCGCTCTCCCCGTGAAGTTAAAAACATTCTTGAGTGAGTGCATAAAATATTGCATTTTCGTCATAACGCTGATTATTAAATTTATTTAATATTTTCTTCTGACTCTTCCATCAGTTTGATATAATTGAAATATCGAGATTCCTGAATTTCTTCTGCTTCTACAGCATCCAGAACGGCGCATTTTGGCTCGTTGACATGAAGGCAATTATGAAATTTACATTGAGATTTTTTGGCGAAAATTTCCGGGAAATAATGTTGTATTTCTTCCTTTTCAACATCAATCATCGCAAATTCTCTCACGCCAGGCGTATCAATAACGGCGCCTCCAAAATGCCAAAAATGCATCTGTGCAAAGGTTGTCGTATGTTTCCCTTTAAGTTGACTTGTAGAAATCTCAGAGGTTTTAAGATTAAGATCTGGTTGCAACGCATTAACCAAAGTCGATTTTCCACTGCCAGAATGTCCAAAAAACACAGAGGTTCTATCTTTAATTTGAGATATTAAAACATCAAAATTGAGTTGAGAATAAGATGAAATCTCTAATGTTTTGTAACCAATATTTTGATAAATACTTTCGATGTACGCACTTATCTCTCTTTCTTCATCAGACAAAACGTCCATTTTATTGAACAATATTAAAACTTCTATATTATAAGCTTCGCAACAGGCTAAAAATCGATCCAAAAACCCTAAAGATGTTTCGGGATGTTTTAAGGTAAAAATAAAGCAAGCCAAATCGATATTAGATGCAATAATGTGAGCTTCTTTAGAAAGATTAACCGATTTTCTGATAAGATAATTTCTTCTTGGATTAATCTTAGTAATCCAGGCAACATCATCCTGCTCTAGGCTGAACTCCACCTCATCGCCTACTGCCAAAGGATTGGTAAGTCGCGTTTTTATCAATTTGAATTTCCCACGGATACGTGCTTCGAAGATGGTTTTAGAATCGTCCTCCAAAACTTGGTACCAACTTCCTGTAGATTTTATAACAATCCCTTTCATTGGTTAAAATAAAAAAACTTCACTATTGTTCATTCGTACAAAGTTACCATTTTAAAATTGGTTCTACAATGTCGGACAAACAAAAGCGAAGTTTGTAATAAAGACTAAAAACAGGATTTACTTTAGCATAATTCCGTTTTGAACCTCAATAGATTCTTCGTGAATTGCTTTAAAAACTTTTTCTATAAACTCCTGCCCCATTCCTGATTCGTTGGCTTTTTGCGCTGCATATTCAGCAATGATTTTCCATCGTTCTGGTTGGAAGATTGCAATGTTATTTTCTTTTTTCAAAGTTCCTATTTTTTCAGAAATTTTCATTCTTTGAGATAACAATTCAATTAATTGAAAATCCAGATCACTAATCAAAGTACGGTGTTTCCCCATTTCGTCTTCGTAGCCAGAAATCCCCGTATTTCTAATCTGAATATTATTAATCATCTCTGCCAAAACTTCTGGTGTAATCTGTTGAGAAGCATCACTCCAAGCTTCGTCTGGATTACAGTGACTTTCTATAATAGCACCTTGGTAACCAACATTGAAAGCTTCTTGCGTTACGCCTGCCAAGCCCGTTCTGTTACCACAAATGTGTGATGGATCGATAAATAATGGGATATTAGGAAATTGATTTTTAAAATCTAAAGCAATCTGCCAATTTGGGATATTTCTGTATTTTGTTTTTTGGTAAGTAGAAAACCCTCTATGGATCGCACCAACATTCTCAACACCTTGTCCTAGTAATCTTTCTAGAGCGCCAATCCAAAGTGCTAAATCTGGATTAACAGGATTCTTCACCAAAATTGGTTTTTTAGTTCCTCTTAAAGCCTGCGCAATTTCTTGTACAGTAAACGGGTTAACGGTAGATCTTGCACCAATCCAAAGGATATCAACATCCGCTTCTAACGCTGCGAAAACGTGGTGTGCATTAGCAACTTCTGTCGCCGTTTTGAAACCAAATTCTTCTTTAACTTTTTTCAACCAGTTAAGACCAATTACGCCAACGCCTTCAAAACCATTAGGTTTGGTTCTTGGTTTCCAAATCCCAGCACGGAATGCAGAAATTGGAGCGTTACTTTCTTTAAGTCTTTTTGCAGTTTCTAACATTTGGCTTTCGCTTTCTGCGCTACAAGGTCCTGCAATAATCATTGGATTTGCAAAATCTTTTATCCAATCATTTGTTAATTCGTTTAAGTTCATTTTATCTAATTATTTATTTATATTAATACAATGGCAGAATCGTTATAAAATTTAATTTATAATTCTTTACCAAAAAATGCCGTTTAAAAATTTTAAATGAGACGCGAATGTTCGTAGTAATTCGCATTGTTTTTTTGAGAAAGAAATTTATTTAGCTAAACCAATAATATCGGTAATAGCTTGTAAAATTTCTATAATAAGTACCAAAAAAGCTAAACAATCCACCAAAATTAATGGCAGATTTAGAAGTTAAAAAATATGGAAATTGATTGGGTTCCATTTTATAAGTCCTTATTAGAAGGCTTTTATTGCTTTTTTAGTTAATTATTTTCTACAAGTCCTGTAGAAATATTGGACAAATATATAAATTAATGACAAACTCAAGCTTATTTTTTTTATTTTTTTTCGGGTTGAAAAAAAATTCTACAAACTTTAAGAAATTTATTTAATTGAAATTAAACTAAACATTAAGACAAATCGAATTTCATCAAATCATCTAAATCCTTTAAAATAGGATTAATCTCAGCAAATTTTTCGAATAATTTTTTCTTGGTAAGAATTTCGGCTTTCAAGGTTTCATCCTTTAAAAACTCGAATGAAATCTTAAAATTATTGACTTTGTGCTTAAAATGGTTGAGGAAATCACCACTTACTTTATCAAATTCTACCTTAGCAGTTGTAGAAGAAAAGTTAATATGAATAAGGCTTTCTTGCGCTTTTTTTAATTTGAAATTACTAATCGCATTATAAGCTACAGAATTACTCTTAGCTAAAGAATTAAGGAAAATCAACCATTCTTTATCCAGATCGCTTTGTGTAAAATGACTTTCTGGAAGCGCCTCTTCGTTAGGCAAAACAAAAGAATCCTTCTCTTCTTCTTTTTTATTGATAAAAGCCTTGATGCTAAACTCAGACGGTTTTTGTCCTCTAGATAACGGTTGTGAAGCTTTCTGGATGACGGCTTTTGGTTCTTCAAAAACAGATTTTGGTTTTTCTACCTTAGCCTCAGCAGCCTGCGTTGGTTTCGTTGCCGGTTTTCCTTCAGATTTCAGGTTCGCTTTAAGAAGCGGTGCTAGAATTAAGAATTTTTTTTTTTCGCATCCAAGCCTGCTGTAAGACTTGACAATTGCATCAAAGCAATTTCTACGGTTAATCTAGGATTCTTAGAATTTTTATAATTGATATCCGCAAAATTACAAATCTCAATTCCGTCTATTAATTGTTGAGCAGACCATTTGGCACTTTGCTCGCCAAATTTTTGTTTGGTTTTCTCTCCAACTTCTATCAATGATAATGTTTTCGGGTTTTGTGCCATCATAAGATCTCGGAAATGATTACCTAATCCAGCAATAAAAATATGCGGATCAAAACCTTTTTTAACGATATCATCAAAAGCTGTTAAAACACTCGGGATGTCATTATCTTTAGCTAAATCTACAATTTTAAGATATTGATCGTAATCCAAAATATTAAGAACTTCGGCTGCTTTTTCTAAAGTGATATTCTTCTGCGAAAAAGTTGACAATCTATCAAAAATAGACAACGCATCACGCAATGCACCATCTGCTTTCTGAGCAATAAGATACAAAGCATCGTCCTCGTACTTGATATTTTCTTTTTCCGCAATTTTTTTAAGATGCTCTTGGATGTCTTCTATCGTGATTCTCTTGAAATCATAAATCTGACATCGCGACAATATTGTCGGAATAATCTTATGCTTTTCGGTGGTTGCTAATATGAAAATAGCGTGCGCTGGTGGTTCTTCTAAAGTCTTAAGAAATGCATTGAAAGCTGCTTGAGATAACATATGAACCTCATCTATAATATAAACTTTATACTTCCCTACTTGCGGTGCATACCTTACCTGATCGGTTAATTCTCGGATGTCATCCACAGAGTTATTAGATGCTGCATCTAACTCATAAATGTTAAAAGCAAAACCATCTTCGTCTGAAGCTCCAGATTTTTCGTTGATTTTTCTTGCCAAAATCCTAGCACAAGTTGTTTTGCCAACACCTCTAGGACCACAAAATAGTAAAGCTTGCGCCAATTGATTCTCCTCAATAGCGTGCTCTAGCGTATCTGTAATGTGAGATTGCCCAACAACAGTGTCAAATTCTTGTGGACGATATTTTCTAGCAGATACAACGAAATTTTCCATGAGTCAAAAATAATGAATTAAAATGAATTTTGAAAAAACTAAAACCATTAATATTCCAAAAAAAATCCCAACCTTAATGAATAAGGTTGGGATTAGAGTTTTTCAGGATCAAATTATGTGTATAATCTTAACCTCCGAATTGATCTGCGTAATCTTTTTGAGAAGCAATAATTACTTCTTTAGCATGTTGTACTCCGTAAATCTCATCAATTCTACAAGTTTGCTCTTCGAAAGGAAGATTTTTGTAGGTCAAGAAATAATGTTGCAATCTAGCAACTTCAGCTTTAGGAAGTTCAGAAATATCTCTGATATGTCCATAAACTTGGTCATCTACCATTACAGATACAATCTTATCATCTGCTTCTCCTTTATCAATCATTTTGAAACCACCGATAGGAATAGCATTCATTAATAGACCTCCAGAGTGGATACTGTGAGAGCTAAGAACTAAGATATCCAAAGGATCATTATCTCCTTCTGTTACATCTACAGATCCGCTTTCTATGGCTAATCTTTTCACCTCATCATGACAATATGTTCTTGGGATAAAACCATAAAGTGCAGGTATAATATTAGAGAATTTTTGTGGACGATCTACTTTTAGAAAACCGCTTTCTTTATCTACTTCATATTTTATAGTGTCTGATGGAACAATTTCCACAAAGACAGTTACCACATTAGGCGCATCTGGTCCTGCAGGAATACCATGCCAAGGATGCGATTTAAAATTTGGAATCATTGTTTTGATATAATTTTTTATTTAAATTAATTGATTGACATCATTTCTTAATTCTGAAATACTGTCGGATATATAATCTTCGTTGTTAAGATAATTCATTAACAACACCGTTTTAAAGTCCTCTAGAGAAGCCTCATTACTCAATTTCTCATAAGTTGTTCTTATAAGTTGAATAATATTATTTTTACTTGATAAGATATTTCGCCATGAATTTTCATCAATATAAAGCTGTTGCGAAGCATTATATTCATACTCCTCGTTGATGCTTTTCTCTATCAAATACAAAAACTCATGAGGTTGTAAGGTTTTATCAAACTTCATAACCAGGTTAGATGGTTTTAGTCTTTCTAAAAACAGAGTCATCCTTTCATAAGCCTGCAACTTGATTTCATTATTAGATTTAGCAGACAGCAGATGTAGTTCTTTTTTCTTAAGACTCAAGAAACCATATACAAACTGCTTAGCAAATACCAAAAAAGGTACAGCAATAATTATTGCAACAGCATAAGGTAGATAATCCGAATCAAGCATTTTTTAATAATTGAGGATGCAAAACTACTAATAAATATACATCTATTCTATAGGATTGGCAATAAAAGTTTGTAAGATTACAAAAGTTTAAATTATAAAACCCAAAAAAAACAATAATATTATGGCAAGAAAAACTTTTTCAAAGCTTGTAATACAGCTTGTTTTCTTGTGTTGTCTATGCAGTGATAAGGTTTTAATTCTGGACGAAATCCTCTGAAAAACTCTTCTACATTAGACAGTTCGCTACCTTCAAAATCAAATATTCTCATCGCCACATTATCCCGAATAGCATCGTCAATCAACACACAAGCACCGCTCAACTTCACAAATTCTTTTTTATTAAAAGTACCTAGAAGAATAGCATTAAGATCATCTTCGTACAAAGCAATCATATTAACCCATTGATTTTGATATTTAAAACCATACACTTTTAAATAATTATCATCAAAAAAAGCTTTGAAAATCTTAATAAATCCATCTAAATCTTTTCCTTCTACGCCAGCATAATTGTCTCGCATAAAAACATCTATCTGGCCAAAATCTGTTACTAGTTTTCTTTCAGAGCCTTGTAAAACGTCGGGATCTAATCTTAATTTCCTTTTACGCTTAGGCGAATATTTTTGTCTAATGAGTTCATAATCTCCTTGATGGATCAGAAAATTCTTACGCGATTTCAGTGCTTGAGAAAAGCGATTAACATCATTGAAAGCGTAATACCAAATGGCGTATTCTTTTTGTAAAAAACTTAAAAAAAGATCATTAATCTCCGTCTTATCTTCCTTAGAATACACACCCAACTGCTGCGTAAGCTTTGGCATAATAACAAACTTCA
The DNA here is from genome assembly GCF_053553015.1 of Chryseobacterium electrogenes. Classification (NCBI taxonomy): domain Bacteria; kingdom Pseudomonadati; phylum Bacteroidota; class Flavobacteriia; order Flavobacteriales; family Weeksellaceae; genus Chryseobacterium; species Chryseobacterium electrogenes. Next base: position 1,690,387 of record NZ_JBNPPB010000002.1, read on the forward strand.
CGCCTAATTTTATAACAAAAGGTACAGGCATCACAGCCTCATAATCGTTATATACCAAGACATCCCAATTATTACCACACACTACATCCAAATAATGTGGATAAGCATAGCTTTTTTTCTGATCAGAGGTATCTAAGCAACGTATATATTGATCTAAATCTAAATCTTGATACTTAATTTTCTTTATCATATCTAAAGCAAATTTTCATCTGCAAAACTAAAGTAAGACTCTTGAGAAATAATAAGATGATCCAACAACGGGATTTTTAATAACTCTCCAGCAGCTTTTATATCTTTAGTTAATTTAATATCTTCTTGACTTGGTTTCAGGTTTCCAGATGGATGATTATGTGCGACAATGATAGAGGTTGCATATTGATCCAAAGCCTGCTTAAACAAGACTCTAATATCCACTACAGCCTGTGCAATACCCCCTCTAGAAATCCCCATTTTATGAATGACTTTATTGCTTTGATTAAGGAAAATTACCCAAAACTCTTCGGTTCTTAATTCTGATAAGTGAAAGTGTAAAACCTTGTATGCATCATGACTAGAAGCAATCTGAATTTTCTCTGGTACTTCTTGTGCTGACTTTCTTTTTCCTATTTCTAAAGCTGTTGCGATAGAAATGGCTTTAGCTTCTCCAATTCCTTTAAATTTCATTAAATCTTGTACAGAAATCAAACTCAGCTGATGCCAATTGTTATTAACAGATTCTAAAATCCTTCTTGCTAACTCCACAGCAGACTCACTCCTATTGCCACTTCCCATAATTATAGCAAGCAACTCCGAGTCTGACAAAGCATTTTTACCTTTTAATAAAAACTTTTCTCGGGGGCGATCATCTTCAGCAAGGAATTTTATACTCATCTCATCAGTTTGAAAATTAAAGAATTAATCCATCCTTCATCACCAACTTTCTATCTGTAGAATCTGCCAAAACAGCATTATGAGTTACAATGACAAAAGTCTGCTTGTATTTATCTCTTAGATCAAAAAATAATTGATGTAGATCATCCGCATTTTTAGAATCCAAATTCCCCGTTGGCTCATCTGCATAGATAATTTTCGGAGAATTAATTAATGCTCTTGCCACCGCTACACGCTGTGCTTCTCCTCCAGAGAGTTGGCCAGGTTTATGATGAAGCCTTGCTTCTATATGCAGATCTTCGAAAATAGAATAAGCTTTTTCTATCGCTTCTTTCTCTGGTTTCCCAGCAATTCTAGCTGGTAAGACAACATTTTCTAATGCCGTAAACTCTGGTAACAATTGATGATGCTGAAAAACAAAACCTATATTCTGGTTTCTAAATCTTGACAGTTCTTTATCTTTCATATTGATAAACATCTGTCCATCTATCGTTATAGACGTATTATATTTAGCCGAATCTGATGGTAAATCTAATGTTCCTAAAATCTGAAGCAAGGTAGATTTCCCCGCGCCAGATTCTCCAACGATAGACACAACTTCTCCGTGTTTTACATGGATATCAACACCTCGTAACACCTCTAGGTTACCGTAATATTTATGGATATTTTTAGCAATAATCATAGATGCAATATAAGAATTAAATCTTGGTCAATTTGGCAAATTTTAAAATCAAATTCTTCTCGCCTTCATTGGCAAAATGAACTTTAGCTTTGATATTTTGAGGATCTGTACCATCTAAAAATAAAACTTCCCCAATCCCGAAACGGTCATGGCGCACACGATCTCCAACCTCTATATCTTGGGAAGATTGCCCAGAAGGATTAATAATCCTAGCTGTAGCAACAGGTTTCAGATTTTTGGGCGTATCATCTTTAGCTGGTGAAGAATTTATACTTTTTTTAGCTTCTTTTTTCTTGAAGAATCGACCATCAGAAGATGGATTTTCATCAAAAATAGAAGAACTTAAGCCAGATCTGTTAATGGCTTGTCTTTCTAAAGCTGGATTGATAAACTCTAAATATTTAGAATCAATTTCGCTCAAAAATCGAGAAGGCTCAGCATCTGTAATTTTCCCCCATTGGAACCTAGAAATCGCGTAAGTAAAGAAGGCTTGCTTCTCTGCTCTTGTTAAAGCGACATAAAATAAACGTCTTTCTTCTTCTAACTCTTCTCTCGTAGAGCTGCTCATAAAGCTCGGAAACAAATTCTCTTCTAGACCTACCAAATGCACCACCGGGAATTCTAATCCTTTTGACAAGTGAATGGTCATTAATGACACCATATCTTCCTCTTCATCACCTTTGGTCTGTGTATCGGCTGACAATGCAATATTTTCTAAGAAGTTAGAAAGACTTGGATCGCCATCTTCAATCTGTTGTTGCTCCTCGATAAAACCTTGCATAGAGTTAAGTAATTCTTGTACGTTTTCTACACGAGAAATACCTTCTGGTGTCTGGTCGTCTTTCAACATTTTGATAAAACCACTTCGCTTAGCTACTTCCATAGCAACATTGTAAGCAGTATCATTTTTCAACATGACCTGAAAAGCTTTTATCATCGACCAAAAATCCGACAGCTTTGTCAAAACACCATTATTAAGCCCCAATCTTGGCGCATAAAATCCTAAATTATTAAGAACTTCTGCCAATGAAGCATTGTTTTGATCCGCAAAAACAATTAACTTATTTTGCGTTGTATCACCTATCCCACGCGCAGGGTAATTAACAACTCTTAGTAGTGCTTCGGCGTCATTTTCGTTCACCAAAAGCCTCAAGTAACCAATTAAATCTTTAACTTCCTTACGTTGATAAAATGATAATCCTCCGTAAACTCTGTACGGAATATTTCGTTTTCTCAGAGCATCTTCAAAAGCTCTTGTCTGAGAATTGGTTCTGTATAAAATTGCAAAATCTTCGAACTTTCTTTGCTCTCTATTTCTGATTTCCCAGATGTTAGAAGCCACAAAGTTAGCTTCGTCGGCGTCAGAAAGACTTCGGTAAATTTTTATTTTTTCTCCGACTTCATTTTCACTAAAAACATTTTTCTTAAACTGTTGTAAGTTTTTAGAAATAACCACATTAGCAGCATCTACAATGTTTTGGGTAGAACGATAATTCTGCTCCAGAGACACTGTTTTGGCATCGGGATAATCTTTTTTGAAATTAAGAATATTATAGATATTAGCCCCACGGAAAGAATAGATAGACTGCGCATCGTCTCCTACAACACAGATATTTTCAAATTTTGAAGCCAAAGCTTTAACAATTAAATACTGAGAATGGTTGGTATCTTGGTACTCATCTACCAAAATGTAACGGAAGCGATCTTGATATTTCATCAACACTTCTGGGAACCGCGTCAACAACTCGTTAGTTCTTAACAATAAATCATCAAAATCCATCGCTCCAGAACGGAAACAAGTATCGACATAACGACGATAAATCTCGCCCATCATCTTCATATTGGCTTTCTCGTCACCTTCCATCAACTCTGGATTATTGAAGTAGGCATTAACTGTTATAAGGTTATTTTTATATTGAGAAATACGATTCATGACCTTCTTAGCTTTGTAAAGATCTGCATCAAGACTCATTTCTTTGATGACTTTTTTCAAGACATTAAGACTGTCTTGTGTATCGTAAATCGTAAAATTAGAAGGAAATCCTATATAATGCGCTTCGCTTCTCAATAATCTAGCAAAAACAGAGTGGAAAGTCCCCATCCAAAGTGCTTTAGAATCACTTTCGCCAACGACTTTTGCAATACGTTCTTTCATCTCGCGCGCTGCTTTATTAGTAAAGGTTAACGACAAAATATTGAACGGATCTACACCATTAGTAATTAGGTGAGCGATACGCATGGTTAATACTCTAGTCTTCCCAGATCCTGCGCCTGCTAAAACCATCAAAGGTCCTTGTAAAGTAACTACTGCTTCGTATTGAGACTCGTTTAAGCCCTTTAAATAATCCATTTCCATTGTAAATTTCGGATAACAAAAATAAGCTTTTGTTTTGAGTTTATCAAACGACAATAAAAAGAAAGAAAAAAAATAAAATCAACTTAATAGATTATAATCATTAACTTTACTACATCTAAAAACGAAAAAACATGAATATAATTAACAAATTATTTTTATTACTGTTCTTGTCTATTTTGACATTCTGCAAAGCTATAACTGCAGAGATCCCTGAGCAATATTATCATGTAGATAAAAACAAAAAAATTATTCTTTCTAACTACAATCTGACGAATATAAAAAATAACAGCGATCCCATTTCTCAGATTGTACTCGATAGATTATATAACTTTGAAACACCTCAATCTAATCTTAAAGTAGGAAACCCTTATATATTAACTGATACTGAAAACAATAACTTTACTTTATACTTTACAGAATTACCAATTGCGAAAATTAATACTGATCTTGAAATTAAAGATACTCCTAAAGTACTATCTAATTTCAAACTTATAGAAAGTGATAAAGAAGAAATAAACACCTATGCGGGGATAGAATATAGAGGAAAAAGCTCGCAAGCCTATCCTAAAAAATCCATGGAAATAGAATTTTGGGATGATCCAACAGGAAATTCTACAGTTGATATTCCGATTCTTGGCATGATGAATCACGACGCTTTCAACTTGCAAGCCATGTATAATGAAGACTCAAGAATAAGAAGTAAAACAGCTAATGATCTTTGGTTAGAAATGAGCACTTTATCATATCACTCCAAAGAACCAGAAGCTAAAAATGGCATCAATACGAGATTTGTAGAAGTATTTATGAATGACACCTACTTTGGCTTATATGCCTTAAGCGAAAAAGTAAATCGTAAAAACTTAAAACTAAAAAAACACAATGGATCAATAAAAGGAGAACTATACAAAGGGAATCATTGGGCAGGTGCACCAACAATGTATAACTATGATAAAATCTATGATAATACATCCAGCAATTGGTCTAACTTCGAATATAAGCATCCTAAAAAAGAAATTAATTGGCAAAACTTACACTCCTTTATAAGCTTTGTGGTAGATTCTAATCAAAAAAACTTCGTTGGAAACATAGAATCCAAATTTGAAATTGACAATGCCATTGATTATTTTATTTTCATGAATATCACGTTAGCCATAGATAACACAGGGAAAAACCTACACATTGCCAAATATAATACAAACGAAAAATACTTCTATGTACCTTGGGACTTGGATGCTACTTTTGGATACAACTGGGACGGTACATTGCTTGAAAAACACCCTAATATCCTAACAAACGGAATGTATGACAAATGGCTATTAGACAATTCTTTTAAAGAAAAATTAGCTAATCGCTGGTTTGATCTCAGAAAAAACACTTTATCCCTTGAAAATATAGAATCTATTCTTGACACCAATTATCAATATTTAGAAAAAAATAATGTCTATGCTAGAGAAGAATTAGCGTGGGATTACTCTCAAAATGAAATTGCCATAGATCAGATGAAAACTTGGTTAACCAATAGAGTAAACTATCTAGATGTTTTTTGGGGGAAATTTTTAAATGTAGATAACACTCCCGTCAAAACAATCAACCTCAGTTATTACCCTAATCCAGCCAAAAACCATATCACAATCACTTTAGAAGAAAAAGCCAACATGAAAACAGTTGTTTCTGACCAGTCTGGCAAAATTGTTTTAACACATAACACAACCAAAAAAATCAATACAATTGATCTCTCGTCATTATCATCAGGAACATATTATATACTTTGCGAAACAGAAACAGGCTCTAAAAAATTTAAAGTAATTGTTAATAAATAAACATTAAAAAGAGGTTGTCCCAATTAAGGCAATCTCTTTTTTTTATGATAAACTTAAAAGAATTTTTTCCAATTGAGCGGAAACAATTTCCTGATTAAAATCTTTTGTAAAATCAAATGTCAAATCTTTTATTTCTAGAAATTGCTTTAACAAATCCTTCTGTTCTGGAAATAAAAATGGAAAATCTGATTGATAATCCGACGGAAAAATAGCGAGTTTACCATACTTTATCGCATCTCCAAAATTACCAGTCATTTTAGTCTCTGTGTAAGTTTCTTCGATGCCGAGAAATTCTGTTTGCCTCTGGATTGGGCACCAAAGAAAATCAGCATGCTGCATCCAATCATCAAAAATCGCCTGCGAAACTTTCTCTTTAAAATAAACCAAATTGATAAAACTCGGCATTTCGTTTTCAGATTCTTGGAGCCATTTCAATTCAGTATTTTGGGCTTTTCCTAAAAAAACAACATTGATATTATGATCAAAATGTCTTAGATTTTTCAACTGGATAAGGATCGATTGATAATCTCGCCGATGTTGAGAAACAGCACCCGGAATGGCAATTGCCAGATCTCTACTGATTGATTTTTCAGAATTAAATTCATTAAACAGTAATGGTAAAAACTGAAATCTTGCATCAGCCAAACTTTTATCTAAAACAAACAGATAATTGGCTTTTTGATAAACTTGATGAGATCTATAAAGATTCTCTTTCAACAATAATTTTAAGCGAAATTTCCAATCTTTATTAAAAATATTTTTTAGGATTTGAGGAAATTTAGCCTGAGAAAAATTAAGATTATGAACAATAATTGCCGTAGAATATTTCTCTGTAATCCTCTCAAATACATTAAAATAACGATGCGCCGTCCCAATAATTACGAGATCATATTGCTTCACTGATAGTTGATTGAGAATCAACTCAGGTGTAGAAATTTTGACATTATCGCATTGTAAATCAAGTGTTTTACAAATTCTTTCTGAAAAGAAAAAATCAACAGTTACATGAAGAGAATCCTTGATTAATTTATAGAAATTAAGCGCAATTTCGGCGTGTGTGTCTAATTCTATGTATGCGATATTCTTCAAAATAACAATAACAATTGATTAAGCAAATGTAAGAAATCAAGCTAGTTTATTAAGCATTTTGCTCCAACGCAATTTTCTAATGTACATGATTTCTTCTTGAGATATTTCTCTTTGGGAATTTTGTTTTAAAAAACTTTTCATCGTAATAAAAAACTCAGAAAAAGACTTGTTTTTCCAAGAAGATTTGGCCGAAGAAATACTTGCTAACGGAATATCTAGTCCAATATTATAAAAGTATTGACCTAGTTTTTCTGCTTTTTGAGATTTATATTTATAAGCTGTCGGACGGAGATGTTTTACCCAAAGATCCTTAATAGTAGACACTTCCCAACCTGATTTCTGCGCTAACATCACATCAAGATTATCCCAACCTAAGACTGGCCTAAGTCCTTTCATATCCAGAAAACATTCTTTTTTATAAGCTTTAATAGGACCTCTTACATGATCTTTGGACGATAAATTCTCGAAGATCCAATCCTCATTTTCATTTTGAATATAAACCAAACCACTTAACATTCCGATTTTTGGATTGGCTAAAAAACCTTGATTAATCAATTCTAAATATTGACTCGGAAAGATAATATCCGCATCATATTTACAAATAATATCATAATCGTTAAGGCTAACTTCATCTAATCCTTTGTTGAAAGTCCTCACCACTTTTGCGCCTGGCTCGTGAGAAGACTGTACCAAATTAACCACTCGAAACTGAGAATGATTATCACAAAATCTACCAACCAAAACCTGCGTTTTATCGGTAGAACCGTCATTAACCACAATGACATCAAAATTTTGAAAACTTTGATTAGACAAAGATGTTAGACAATCGATAATATTTTCGGCTTCGTTATGAGCGGGAATGATGATGATAAATTTCAATGTGCTATTTTTAATAAAAAAAATTCTGATTAACTTCTCAATTGGCTTATTAAACAATTAATAAACTTGTTGCAAAGATAATCAGAATCTAATATTTAATTTAATTACACCAAATTATGAGGATTAAGCATATTGGCAGGATCTAGAATTTTATCTAATTTTTCTTGTGTCAATAGTTGATGTTCTATCACCAGATCATAAACACTTTTACCTGTTTCTAAAGCTTCTTTGGCAATTTTTGTAGAGTTTTTGTATCCAATATAAGGATTAAGAGCCGTTACAATCCCGATGCTGTGTTTTACCATATTAAGACAAACTTCTTTGTTAGCAGTGATGCCAACGATACACTTTTCTCTTAAAGTATCTATTGCGTTACCTAAGAAATTATTGCTCTCCATGATAGAATGACATAATACTGGCTCCATTACGTTAAGTTGTAACTGCCCTGCTTCTGCCGCAAAAGTCACTGTCAAATCATTACCAATTACTTTGTAACAAACTTGATTAACAACTTCTGGAATAACTGGATTTACCTTACCCGGCATAATAGAAGATCCCGGTTGCATTGCTGGCAAATTAATCTCAAAGAAACCTGCTCTAGGACCAGACGCCAATAATCTTAGATCATTACATATTTTGGATAATTTTACAGCAAGACGTTTCATTGCCGAAGAATATATCACATAAGATCCCGTATCTGGCGTAGCTTCTACTAGATCCGGCGCAGATACGATAGGCATACCGGTAAGTTCTGCCAAGTTAAGCGCACAACGTTTAGCATACATTGGAGGAGCATTAAGCCCAGTCCCAATTGCTGTTGCACCCATATTAACTTCAACAAAAAGAAGTGCGTTATTATTTAATTTTGAAATATCTTCTTCTAAGTTAGCTGCAAAAGCTTCGAATTCTTGACCTAAAGTCATAGGTACAGCATCCTGAAGCTGTGTACGACCCATTTTTATGACATCGTGAAATTCTTTTCCTTTTGCTCTAAAAGCAGCGATAACTTTAATTAATTTCTGCACTAAGTGTGCATTCATATTAAAAAGGGCAATTTTTATAGCCGTTGGGTAAGCATCATTGGTAGATTGTGACAGATTAATATGATCGTTAGGACTACAGTATTGATAATCTCCTCTTTCTTTCCCCATCATCTCTAATACGCGATTAGCTATGACTTCGTTACCATTCATATTAACAGAAGTACCAGCGCCACCTTGTATCATATCTATAGGAAACTGATCGTTAAACTTGCCATCAATCATTTCGTCACAAGCCTTTGCAATCAACTTATAAAGCTCTTCGTCTAATAAGCCTAGTTCATAATTAGTTTTTGCAGCTGCTTTTTTAACATACCCTAAAGCTTTAATAAACTCTGGAAACTGTGACAATGTCTGTCCAGAAATTTTAAAATTATCAATAGCTCTTTGTGTCTGTACACCATAATAAGCATTAGCTGGAACTTGCAATTCTCCTAATAAATCACTTTCATTTCTATAGTTACTCATCGTACTTTTTTTAAAAGGGAAAGTTAAAACTTTTAAAGATTTCTGACAAGATAAATATAATCAGCTTTACAGTAAATCATAGACTAAACCGGCATCATTCTTTTAGTTAGTAAATAAACTTCTACGACCATTCAATAAAAAAAGAAAAAACAAGTTAATTGAGCTTTAAACCTTAGCACACAAAACTCCATTACTTTACTAAACCTATAAGCTAATAAAAAAACCGCTCAGAAAATCTGAACGGTTTGATTTTATATTGTTTCAGTCGTTGACTGTTACATCATACCTGGCATCCCGCCGCCCATTGGCATAGCTGGTTCTGCGCTTTTCACTTCAGTGATTACACACTCAGTTGTTAGTAACATACCTGATACTGATGCAGCGTTTTCTAAGGCAACTCTTGTTACTTTAGTTGGGTCAATAATACCTGCTTGTAGCATGTTAACATACTCGTCAGTTTTTGCATTATATCCGAAGTCACCTGTACCTTCTGCAACTTTAGCAACGATTACAGAACCTTCTCCTCCTGCGTTAGCAACGATTTGACGTAATGGCTCTTCGATTGCTCTTTTTACGATTTTGATACCTGTCGTTTCGTCAGCATTTTCACCTGTTAGATTAGCCAAAGCAGAGATAGCTCTTACTAATGCAACACCTCCACCAGCAACGATACCTTCTTCTACAGCTGCTCTCGTAGCGTTAAGAGCATCGTCAACTCTGTCTTTTTTCTCTTTCATTTCTACTTCAGAAGCTGCTCCTACGTAAAGTACTGCAACACCACCAGCTAACTTAGCTAGTCTTTCTTGAAGTTTTTCTCTATCGTAATCAGAAGTTGTAGTCTCCATCTGAGCTTTGATCTGGTTAACTCTACCTTTGATCTTGCTTTCTTCGCCACCACCGTTAACAACTGTTGTGTTGTCTTTATCGATAGTTACTTTCTCAGCAGTTCCTAACATTTCTAAAGTGATGTTCTCCATTGTGAAACCTTGCTCTTCAGAAATAACAGTACCTCCTGTAAGGATTGCGATATCTTCTAACATTGCTTTTCTTCTGTCTCCAAAACCTGGTGCCTTAACAGCAGCAATTTTAAGAGATCCTCTCAACTTGTTAACCACCAAAGTAGCTAAAGCTTCTCCTTCTACTTCTTCTGAAATGATTAATAAAGATTTTCCACCTTGTGCAATTGGCTCAAGAACTGGAAGTAATTCTTTCATAGAAGAGATTTTTTTCTCAACTAAAAGAATGTAAGGATTATCAAGCTCTGTTAACATTTTCTCAGGATTAGTCACAAAGTAAGGCGACTGGTATCCTCTGTCAAACTGCATACCTTCTACAACATCAACAGTTGTATCGATACCTTTAGCTTCTTCTACAGTGATAACACCTTCTTTACCTACTTTCCCGAAAGCCTCAGCGATTAATGTACCAATTGTTTCGTCGTTGTTAGCAGAAACTGAAGCTACTTGCTTTACCATTTCTGTAGAATCTCCAACTTCTTTAGATTGTTCTTTAAGGTTGGCAACAACTGCAGTTACAGCTTTGTCAATTCCTCTTTTAAGATCCATTGGGTTAGCGCCAGCAGCTACATTCTTAAGACCTTCTCTTACGATAGCTTGTGCTAATACTGTAGCGGTAGTTGTACCATCTCCAGCGATATCATTGGTTTTAGAAGCAACTTCTTTCACCATCTGAGCACCCATGTTTTCTACTCTGTCTTCTAGCTCGATTTCTTTTGCAACAGACACACCGTCTTTAGTTACGTGAGGAGCTCCGAAAGATTTTTCGATAACAACGTTTCTACCTTTTGGTCCTAAAGTTACCTTTACTGCATTAGCCAATGCGTCAACACCTCTTTTAAGAGCGTCTCTTGATTCTATATCGAATTTTATTTCTTTTGCCATTTTTATAGTATTATTGTATGATGTACAATGTAAAATGTACTTTTTTAATTTTAAATAATTTGATTAAACCTTGCTAAAATGCGTTGTACTTTGTACCCCGTACTTTTTACAAATCTTACCCGATTACTCCAAGTAGATCTCCTTCTTTTACGATTAAGTAATCTTTTCCGTCTAATTTCAATTCAGAACCAGAGTATTTTCCGTAAAGAACTTTGTCACCAACTTGTACAGTTGTTGGCTCGTCTTTTTTACCTGGACCAACTGCAACTACAGTACCTTCTTGTGGTTTTTCCTTTGCAGTATCTGGGATAATAATACCTGAAGCTGTCTTAGTTTCTGCAGCAATTGGCTCTATAAGAACTCTGTCTGCTAATGGTTTGAAGTTAATTGACATAATTATAATTTTTTATTTATTTTCTCCTTATCATGTCTCCAAGATTATGCCATTTGATATTTTAGATTTTAGATTCTATATTTTAGATTAAAATGGCAGAGTTTTTCCTTTAGTGTGAAATTTTGGCAGAATTTCAGTTCTTAAACCAAAGTTTATCGCCTTTCAACTCTAAAGAAGAATCTGTATTATTGGTAAACAATCCTCCTGTGCCTAAGCCTTGTGGCATTGGATTTTTTTTGAGATAAGTGTATTGAGCAATAGCATTAAGTCCAACATTACTTTCTAAAGCAGAAGTAATCCACCAACCGATGTTTTGTTTTTCGGCTAGAGAAATCCACTCGTCACTACCAGAAAACCCTCCTATCAAAGCTGGTTTTAAAATAATATATTGAGGTTTTATCGCTGAAAGTAATTCTTTTTTAGAACCAGGATTCAGAATTCCGATTAATTCTTCATCAAGCGCAATGGGCGTGGGCGTTGTTGCGCATAACTCTGACATCGCCTTCCAGTCGCCAGCTTCTATAGGTTGTTCTATAGAATGAATATCCAATTGTGCTAATTCTTCTAAAACTGTTTTTGCTTTTTCGGTAGAGAAAGCGCCATTAGCATCTACTCGCAACTCTAAAATATCTTTCGGGAATTGACGACGCAGATCTGCAATGACTTGTTTTTCTTTATCCCAATCAACGCCTATTTTAAGTTTTATACAGTGAAATTGGTTAGATAACTTTTCTTCAATCTGCTGTTTCATATAATCAACATCACCCATCCAGATTAATCCGTTAATATTGATATAATCTTTAGCATCTGTAAAATCACTAGGAAAATAAATATTTTCTTGATGTTCTAAATTAAGCAACGCCTGCTCCACTCCAAAAAGAATAGACGGATGATTGATCAGTTCTTCCTGCAACTTCTCTAAGCCAAGATTTATATTCTGACAAACCCAACTTAAGGTTTCTTCATAGTCAGGATCGTCATCAAAGCTTAATCCCCTAAAAAGATTACACTCACCAATGCCTTTTTTACCATCTTCAAAAACTTCTATGAAGTAAGTTTCTTTGGTATTAAGAACGCCTCGCGAAGTCCCGCTAGGGCGTTTGAAATTAAGAATATATTGCTGGAATGTTGCTGTTTTCATTTTACAAAAATAAGAAAAGACCGAAGAAATCGGTCTTTAATAGAATTTTAATGTTTTTATAATTAATTTTTATCTACAGCTTTTGTCATAAATTCTTCTGCCTTAGTCACCATCGCTGCGCTACCACAGAAAAAAGGAACACGCTGGTGCAATTCTGTAGGCTCTATTTCCATTATTCTTTTGAAACCATCACTACATTTCCCTCCTGCCTGCTCTGCCAAAAACGCCATAGGATTACACTCATACAACAATCTCAATTTCCCACTAGGTGATTGCGACGTAGAAGGATAGATATAAATACCTCCTTTCAACATATTTCTATGAAAATCAGAAACTAACGATCCAATATATCGAGATGTATATGGCCTGTCACCTTCTTCTTCTTGACAATATTTGATATAATCTTTTACACCTTGAGGAAACTTGATGTAATTACCTTCGTTAATAGAATATATTTTTCCATTAGTAGGGATTTTAACATCTTTATGCGACAGATAATAAGTACCAATTGCAGGATCCAGAGTAAATCCGTTAACACCATTACCCGTTGTGTAAACAATCATAGTAGATGATCCGTACACCACATATCCAGCGGCAACCTGTTGAGATCCTCTTTGTAAAAAATCTTTCAGCTCTACAGGTTCTCCCGGGTTAGTCACTCTTCTATAAATAGAAAAAATAGTCCCAACAGATACATTAACATCAATATTAGAAGAACCATCTAGCGGATCTATTAATACAATATACTTATTGAGGTGAGCGTTGCCCTTGCTTACGATTTCTATAAAATCATCATTCTCTTCGGAGGCAATACCGCATACTACTTCTCTCTGCGAAAGTGCCGTAATAAAGATTTCGTTGGCAAGCACGTCCAGTTTTTGTTGTTGTTCTCCCTGTATGTTTTCTTTGCCTGCAATGCCAATAATATCGGCTATCCCAGCTTTGTTAACTTCTCGGTTAACTAATTTTGAAGCCATACGGATGCAACTTAATAATCTTGAAAGTTCCCCAGAAGAATATTTAAAATCATCTTGTTTCTCGATGATAAATTCGCCTAAGGTTTGTAAAGGTTCTTGACTCATTTTTGTTTTATTAGAAGATTAGCACAAACTTAACAGTTTTTTAATTCCCACCAAATTTTTTTTCAATAGTCAATAACTACTATAATTTGATTACATTATATACTATTAATCAATATTTTAATTAACAATAATGTAACAAATAATATGTTTTCACTGTCTTATATTAAACCCAAATTACAACAATATTAAAATTATAATAACTAAAAAATATATGCAGAAAGAATTGTATCCTAAAAAATTAATTTTAATCATAAATAAATTGAAGTCTCGCCTTTTCTAACTCGTTCAATATTAATAGATTTGCAAAGTTTGTTAACAAAACATAATTTTTAATTAACAGACTGAATATCACAAATTTACATATCGATGAAAGTATTTAAATTCGGAGGAGCATCTGTAAAAGATGCCGAAAGCGTAAAAAATGTGGCTTTGGTTTTAGAAAATCAAGGCTTTCAGGATTGTTTAATGGTAGTTTCTGCCATGGGAAAGACGACCAATGCTTTAGAAAAAGTAGTGGCGTTGTACTTTGATAAACAGGATTACCAAGCAGAAATACAATCGGTCAAACAGTTGCATATTGATATCGCAATGGGACTTTTTACAGAAAACCATCCCGTTTTTGCTGAGATTAATTTGTTTTTTGGTGATATTGATTCGTTTTTAAGAAGGAATAAATCACCTAATTATAACTTCGTCTATGACCAAGTGGTAAGTTGTGGTGAGATGATCTCTTCTAAAATCGTTAGCGAATATCTTAATGACATCAATTTTACTAATCAATGGTTAGATGCTAGAGATTATATAAAAACAGATAGTACTTATAGAGAGGGCGCTGTTAATTGGAAAGCAACAGAAGATAACATTAAAAAACTAAGCGCTTCTAATAACTACATCACGCAAGGTTTTATTGGTTCGGATGATAATCATTTTACAGTAACCTTAGGTAGAGAAGGCTCGGATTATTCTGCGGCTATATTTGCCTTTGCTTTTGATGCTACAGCAATGACGATCTGGAAGGACGTGCCAGGTGTGATGACGGGAGATCCAAGAGTTTTTGACAATGTAGAATTGCTTAAAAACATTTCTTACGAAGAAGCCATAGAAATGGCCTATTACGGAGCGTCTGTTATCCACCCGAAAACATTGCAACCACTTAAGCAGAAGAACATTCCTTTTTACGTAAAGTCTTTTATAGATCCTACACAATCTGGAACTAAAATAGGAAATGCCGACAATAATCAGTCTGTAGAATCATTTATACTCAAGACTAATCAGGATTATCTAACGGTAGAAACTAGAGATTTTTCTTTTATAGCAGAAGAGCACATGAGTGTGATTTTTTCACTACTTTTAAAATATAATATCAAGGTTTCATTAATGCAGAATTCTGCAATTTCTTTGGAACTTTGTTTGGAGGATAAATTTGGTCACATCCAAGAATTAATTCAGGATTTACAGCTTAATTTCGAAACCAAATTAGTGACTGGAGCTTCACTATTTACAGTTAGAAACGCAAACATAGAAGATTTGGAAAAATTTTATAATAATAAAAAAGTCTTGTTCGAGCAATTGTCCAACAAAACATTACAAATGGTAATTCAATAAGATGAGTTTAATATCTAAAGAAGATTTGATAAAAGCTGCAGGGCTTACCAAATTAGGATTTATGAAAAATCCAGTAGCATCTGCAATAATCCGTCTTACAAAAATAGACAAGGTTAATGCCTTATACGATATATTAAAGGATAAAAAAGATCAAGATTTTTTCAACAGTTTTGTAAAAGAATTAGATCTAAAATATGTTGCTTTTGAAGAAGACTTAGCAAAAATCCCAAAAACAGGACCATTTATTTTGGTTTCTAATCATCCACTAGGAGCGATAGATGGTATATTAATGGCTAAAATTGTGTCTCAGATTAGACCTGATTTCAAGATTATGGGTAATTTTTTGTTAGACAAAATTGCACCCATGTCGCCTTATGTAATTTCGGTTAACCCTTTCGAAGGTAGAAAAGAGGCTTACAGCAGCTCTTCTGGCATGAGAGAAACTCTTAAGCATCTACAAGCAGGTGGCTGCGTAGGTATTTTCCCTGCTGGAGAAGTGTCTAATAAAAATAATGAATATAACGAAGTCTTAGATAAAGCATGGGAAGTACCCGCACTTAAGCTAATTAAAAAAGCAAAAGTACCCGTGGTGCCAATGTATTTCCATGCGCGCAACAGTCGTTTTTTTTATAATATGTCAAAACTTCATCCAGATTTGCAAACATTAATGTTGCCTTCGGAAATGATGAAGAAAAGAGACCATCCAATAAGAGTAAGAATTGGCAAACCTATATCTGTTAAGCAAATTGATGATACAGACAACATAGAAGAACTAGGAGACTATCTAAAGAAAAAAGTCTATATGCTTAAGTCTTATTACGAAAAAAGAAGAAGTATTGCAGAGACACTTAAGATCCCGAATCTAGCCTTGAAATTACCTTTGGCAAAGCAACAAAATGTGGTGCAAAACATCATAGATGAGACGCCAGCCGAAGACATTATCCAAGAAATCGAAAATCTTAAAAACACAGACGGCAAGCATCTTTTTTCTCATGGTGATTATGATGTTTTCTTTAGCAAGTATGAGGAGATACCTCATATCATGAGAGAGATTGGACGTCAAAGAGAATTGACTTTCCGTGCGATTGGAGAAGGTACTAACCTACCCTTTGACCTAGACGAGTATGACAAACATTATCACCACCTTTTTCTTTGGGATAAGTCTAATAATAAATTAGTAGGCGCTTACAGAATGGCACTTGGCGCAGAGGTGATGAAAAAATATGGTATAGACGGATTCTACACCAGTTCATTATTTGAGTACGATCAAGAATTGCAACCTTTCTTTAGAAAAGTTATAGAAATGGGACGCGCCTACATCTCACTAGAATACCAACAGAAGCCATTCCCATTATTTTTACTTTGGCGAGGCATTGTACATGTCTGCTTAAGAAATCCAGAACACAAATTCCTAATGGGTGGCGTAAGTATTAGTAATAAATTCTCTGAGTTCTCAAAATCTCTAATGATAGAATTTATGAGATCACATTACTACGATGCAGCAGTAGCGCAATACGTGCATCCAAAAAATGATTACAAAGTTATCCTTAGAGAAAGAGATAGAGCATTGTTTTTCGAAGATATGGACGCTGACCTTAATAAGCTGGACAAAATCATTGATGACCTAGAGCCAGAGCTAAGATTACCTGTTTTAATTAAGAAATATATTAAGCAAAATGCAAAAGTTATTGCCTTTAATGTAGATCCTAACTTCAATGATGCCATAGATGGGTTAATGTATATTAGGATTAGTGAGCTGCCGGCTGATACAATAAAGCCAGTTTTAGAAGAATTAAGTGATTTTTTCAAAAATGAAACTGAAAAAAAATCTCCTGATAATCAGTGATTTCAATAAAGTGTAAGAAAAAAAACACTTTAGGCTTGTGTGATATGCAGAAACTTCTTACTTTTGCATCACTTAAAACAAACGATACAGCTTGTTTGGTTTCTTAGCTCAGTTGGTAGAGCAATGGATTGAAAATCCATGTGTCCCTGGTTCGATTCCTGGAGAAACCACAAAAGTTAAATTTTAACTTAAAAGAAATCAAAGGTTTCTTAGCTCAGTTGGTAGAGCAATGGATTGAAAATCCATGTGTCCCTGGTTCGATTCCTGGAGAAACCACTTAAAACCACTCTTTTTAGAGTGGTTTTTTTATTTTAATAAACACAGAAGCTTCTCCAACTTAATTTTAGCTTATTTACCGTGAATTCCTCACAACCCAACATACCTCATTAATTAGTCATCTCACAAAGAACTTATTGATTACTGAAATCATCACAGATAACTAATCCAGATCTCAACTTCATTAATTATCGCTATTAATGAAAAATAAAACAAAGCCATCACAGAATATCCTTATTTTTTATTAACTTTAAAAAAATAATAAAGATATACCCCTAATTCGGTATTTAATTATATAGACTATTTTACAATCTTTGTATAAACTAATAACCATGAAAATCCAAGTTGCCATTGTCGAAGATGACAAGAACTACAACAACACATTAAAGAAAGTTATTAATTACAATGATAACATGTGTTGCGTAGGTCAGTTTTTCTCTGGCAATGCAGCCTTGGAACATCTCCCCACTCTTAATCCTGATATTGTACTTATGGATTTGCAGCTTTATGACTCTTGGGGCACAAATATCATCCGAACACTCAAATCTCAGAACTCTAAAATGATTTTCATCGTGTGTACCAACCATGATGATAATGATAAAATCTTTGATGCTCTGCGCTCTGGCGCTATTGGATATCTTGTAAAAGGAGAAAGCTTACAAAACATAACATCTGCCATTATTAATGCTTTTGCAGGCGGCACACCCATGAGTAATCATGTTGCTAAAAAAGTTCTCAAGCATTTTCAAAATCAAGAAGAAGACCTATCGCTCATTAACGATCTAACACCCACAGAAAAAACAATCCTCTTGAGCATCGCAGATGGCCTTCAGTATAAAGAAATTGCTGCTAAAAAAAACATTTCTACCGAAACCGTAAAAAAACACATTGCCAACATATACAAAAAACTAGATGTCAACAATAAAGTTGAAGCCATCAACAAACTAAACCTTAACAAGGCATAAAACCATGAGCTTAGAGAAAATACTAAACTTAATCACAGAACAGTATAAAGAAGGTAAAATTACAGACAACGATTTAGACAAAATCACATCTACCATTTGCCAACTTAGCACAAAACTTACAGATAATCTACACACTCCTATTTCTGATAAAAAGGCCAGAGAGATGATTCTAGCCTATCAAGAAGAATTCGGTAATGAGAATATTACTAATAAAATTTTTAGAATTGATTACAAATTGATTAGTCGATTAATCAAGAATCAACAAGATCTTATTTTGAAGTTTGCTCAATTAGACGTAGAACTTAATCTGTTGTATCAAGACGAAAACCGTAACCAAAGATTAATAATTAATCAAGAATCATCCATAGAACTCACCAAAGATGCGGTAGATGCATTGCGAAAGAACTTTTATAACCCTAAAAAAGGACTTAAAAGCAAATTAGATGCAAGCATTACAAAAATGTTTAATGATGGGGAAACACACGAAAACACAAGACAAATTACAATCCCTTATAAAAGTAATTTTGATCAATTTGATCCAGAAAAATATAGTGGCATCGTGTTAATTCCTGCAATCGATAATAAAACGGAAGACAAAGACAAACTTCACAAGATTACATTTGTAATGTATTTTGAAGAAAAAACATCATCTCCTCTTGGATCTACTACGTATTATGATGTATTCCAAGTATGTCCTCCTGGTAACTGTTTTTAAATGAAATTATTATACATCTATTTATTCATAGCAATCATCTGTTTTGTCATGTCGTTAATCAATCAAAAAGCAAGGCAAACTTTTTTATGGATATACTTTGGGTTAGTTTTACTTTTTGAAATAGGCATTTTGTATAAATTACTACCATACTCTTTTTACACCTTAGCAATGCCTATTTATACCATTTTTTTTATTTTTTATTATAGTCTCAGTTATAAGAAAAAATATAGTCATTACGCATTAGCATTATTTGCTATAATTAGTAGTGTTATTTTATTTTATAATTCTGATGATAATAGTCAAATAATCATGGCTCTAACAATGAGTATTATTTATATTTTACTCAGTTTAATTTGGTTTTTCAAACAGTTAAAAAATCCAAGTTTAATCCCAATTTATAGAAAGCAAAGTTTTTGGGTATCAACATCATTATTATTAATGGGTATTATTTTTATATTCAGAATGACCCCAATGAACATTTTTGAAGTCACAGACAAAAGCTTTCTTTTATTAATTAACAAAGGCTTTCAATACTCAATTATTATCTCGTATTTACTATTCTTAAAAGCAACAACTTGTAAAGTATGACCCTCACCATTGCATACGAAGTCAAATTAACATTCTTCTTTGCCGTAGCTCTTCTATTACTTTTTGTTGGTTTTATAATTTTTATAATTATTCTCTACAACAAAAATCAAATTAATCATATTAAAGAAAACCAAATTATAGAAGTAGAACACCAAAATTCGATTCTTCAAAAAGAAATTGAAAAACAAAAATCTCTTCAAACAGAACGAGAAAGGATTTCTCATGATATGCACGACGAGATTGGCGCAGGACTATCCGCTATAAAACTGCAATCGGAAATCTTAAAGCAAAACATAGATAATCAAAATATAAGCAAAACAGAAATTGACGAGTTAATCCATATTTCCGAAGAAATCAACCTGGCAATGCGCGAGATATTGTGGTCGCTCAATTCTTCTAATGACAACATCCGCCACATGATTGACTATTGTCGACATTATATGGAAAATTATTTTTCTAAAACAACGATTCTGTTTACACAACAAGTTGCCATAGAAAATCCAAATAATGATATCAATTCTGAAATTAGAAGAAATATTCTATTGGCTATCAAAGAAGCTTGTCACAATATTATCAAACACAGCAAAGCCACAGAAGTTAATTTCTGCGCAACAGAAGAAAACAACCTCCTGATGATTAATATCAAAGACAATGGCGTAGGATTACAAAATGTACGCACAGAAGGCTACGGACTCACGACAATGAAATCCCGTACAGAGAGTATTGGCGGGATTTTCAATATTACAGCGGAAGAATCAGGAACTAGAATATCAATTAGCATTCCGTTAAAGCATGATCGATTTTAGCTAAATCAATCCAATATAAAACCTTAAAAAGTAGCTGGTGGCGCAGTATCATTATTCAATTTTTTATCAATATCATTCTTTTTACCTTTAGCAAAATCGAAAGCCGCCCCAATAAGGAACATTGATTTATTATTCATAATTTCTGTTTTCGCTGTATAATTAACCATACTTTCTGGTAAGCTCTTCGTTTTGTATCGAGAAGGCATTCCTAGCCAATATATTCCCGAAGAAAAAGTCCAATTATTATGCTTGTAACTCGCGAATAACGAGCTTTTATTTTCGTTAGTAGACAGAAAAGCACCTCTCAAATTATACACAGGAACATTGAAATGATACTGAAGCGTAAAGGATTTGTACTCTGATGATAACACGAAATTATTGCCAATATAATTATTCTTAATAATATCTCCAGAAGTTGTCTTCAACATTTCCGAAGCTGGAGCAATAACCGCTTTAACAACAAGAATGCTCGTCCCAAAAGGTTTTACAGAACCCGACAATTGTACCCCGTATTGCAGAGAATACTGCGCGTTTTCGTAAGTTAACATATAACCTCCAAAGCTCTCATCCATAGCATACATCTGATTAATTGCTCCTTTTGTGTACCAATAAAAAGCATTGACATTAAAATCAAAATATTTGTTACTCATGGAGTAAGTCAAGTTATTCCCCCATCGTGTTTGAGATTTCAGGAAAGGATTTCCGCGCGACACAATATTGGGAGCCACTTGTTTGATATTACTACTTAGCGCCGCACTTCCTGGACTATACGGCGTATAACTACTCGTAAATCTTAGACTTTGACTATTAGAAACCTGATAGCCGACAATTATTTTCGGGGTGAGTGTCCATTGGTCTTCTACCGATTCTGCACTTTTGTTATGGATATTAGTCAATCCTAATCCAAGGCGATACATCCATTTATTCTTCTTTCCAGAAAACTCTGAGTACATATATTGTGTAAGGTAGTTGACGCTATATTGAGAATAACCCATTAGATTTTCTAACACATTATCCACAACATTACTTGATATCCGATATCCAGAACTCAACTTTCCAACTTTGAAATCATGAGAATAAGCCACTTCTCCAACAATGCTTTTTTGTTTTGCACGAAGATTCATATCATTATCAAAAACACTTTCTCCTGTAAGACTCATCCATTCTTTAGCAACTTCAAAAGATTTGGTATGATAAGCAGAACCAACAATATTGACGCTAATCTCATCTTTTTTACTCAAGTTTTTAGAAAAATAGAGATCTAGTTTTGGTATCATGTAATTTTCTCCGTTATATTGAGAGGTACCATGCTGCTCTAACAAGGCATCTTTCGTAAAAAGACTATTGCCTAATCCTTTAGAAAAGCTATTAAAGATATTCATGTTAAACTTCGCCTGGAAAGCATATTTCCCCATTTCGACGTTACTATAACGCATCGCGATATCCTGATTGGTATACCCGAAATGATCTACTTTATTTTCTTCTGATCGATAATGCTGCTGATTGAGAGAATAATCGTAAATCTTACTAACTCTTCTATCATCATAATCTCTCAGATTAAGACTATACTCTAAGCCCAGATCATTCTTTCCTTTCGTAAATCCAGCATACATAGATCCATCTACAAAGCCAGTTGTTAAAGCAGAATTAGCTTCCAAACCAAAAACATAACCCATCTCAGGATTTCTCGTAATGACATTAACCACCTGATCTGCTCTATTAGCCCATCTTGTTGGCGGATTGTCATAATACTCCACTCGCACAACATTCTCTGGTCTAATGGTTCTTATCTGCAGATCTGTAGCCTCAATGCCATTAATCAACATCAGAGTTGTACCACCTTTTATACTGACTACATTCCTAGAAATAGGATCGTATTGTAACTCTGGTAAGGTCTTAAGTAAATCATTAGCGTAACGCGCCTTTTTAAGAGCTTCTTCGTCAAAGGTATAGACGGACTTATCAGCAAATTGTTTTTTGCGCTGAGACTTAATAATAATTTGCTCAATTTCTTTAATCTGAGATAATGTATCAGAAACGGTTTTTTCTTGTGCAAAAACGAATAGCCCAAAAATTGCAAAAGCCAATGTAAAAGTTCTTTTCATAACGTTGAATATCATCTAAAACCATAAACCTCTCTCACAATGAAAACTGTATAAAAGATTTGATTTAATAATAAAACAACCGAAAACTAAAATCTATTACATCTAGAACACTATAAAGTCAAAATATTTTAATCCAAATAAGCTTTCTTAAACTTCTCAACCCAAAGATCTAAATCTTGTCGCTGTACATATACTCTCTTCACTTCATCATATTTTGGAGATTTATAAAAAACCTCATGAAAAGACATACTGCCATTACCAACTTTACTAATTGAAATTACCTTAATCCCTAATTTTGATAATTCTGACTTAAAAGTGATAAATTCATCTTCTATACTATTATTCATCTCAATTTAATTTGAACTAAAATAAGATTATCATAAAAATAAAAAACCACCTCTTTACAAAGGTGGCTTACTAACTTTAAACTCTCTCTTAATCAACAATTTCATACTCAACAGGAAGATGACCAGCGGCTAGGCTTCCTATTGCTTTAAAGGCTGCTTGTGACATATCGAAGGCTCTTCCTTTTGTAAAAGGCCCTCTATCATTAATTTTAACAACCACACTTTTCCCATTCTTAAGATTAGTAATTTTAACCTTAGTCCCGAAAGGGATGCTTCTGTTAGCTGCGGTAAGCTCATCATTATCGAAAGTTTCTCCGCTAGCCGTTTTTCTACCATCAAACTTACTATGGTAGAATGATGCAAAACTTGTTTTGGCATCTGTGGTATTATTTTTGAAAGAATAAATACCAAGTGTTGAAATCATCATTATGATTGCAAGAATGAATCTCTTTATCATTTTGAACATATTTTTTTTGTTTTGACTCTGCAAAGATATTTTGATTGACCACTACATGACAACTTTTCGGGGCACATACGTTAATGAAATGTTAAAATTAAATTAATCATTACGCTATTCTGCTTAATCATAGGCTTCTATAAAGAATGTTAATGAATGTTAAATTTTAAAGAGTTTTGTTAAAAAAAATACAATGTTTTTTAAAAAACAACATCAACAAAACATTATAAACAACTATAAATAAACACTTTATAAAAAATACTTAATTTTTATAAAAAACAATATATTACAAAACAATATCATAATTATAAAATTATTCTAACTAAATTTTAAAAAAAACCAGATTATTATCAATAATAAACACCAAAAAGACAAAATACACTAAAATATTAAAATTAAATCGATTATAGAAAACATAACTAACTAATAAACAACACCTTAACCATCCACAATAGAAAAATTAAGAAAAAGACAATTTTCATCATAAAAAAAGCCCTGATTTCTCAGAGCTTTTTACCATTTATATGATTTTTAATCTACTAATTCGCCGTAAAGGTCAAATTCTTCTGCGCTGGTAATATGTACATTAGCAAAATCTCCAATAGAGATATACGTGTTCTCAGCGGATACAAGAACCGTATTATCAACATCAGGAGAGTCATATTCTGTACGTCCCACAAAATACTCGCCTTCTTTACGATCAAAAATACAACGGAAAACCTTACCAATTTTCTCTTGATTCTTTTCCCAAGAAATCTGTGATTGGACTTCCATGATCTCTTCTACACGAGCTTGTTTAACATCATCTGGCACATTATCTTCCAACACAAAGGCAGTCGTATTTTCTTCGTGAGAATACGTAAAACATCCTAATCTATCGAATTTCTGATCTTTAACCCACTGTTTCAGTTCTGCGAAATGCTCTTCAGTTTCTCCAGGGAAACCAACAATAAGCGTTGTTCTAATGGCCATATCTGGCACTTTCTCACGGAACTTATCCAACAAAGCGTTGGTTTTTTCAAAGCTTGTTCCGCGTTTCATTGCTTTCAAAATTTCAGAATTAATATGCTGTAGCGGAATATCAATATAATTACAAATCTTAGGCTCGGACTTTATAATATCCAGTACATCCTCTGGAAAACCCGTAGGGAAAGCATAATGTAATCTAATCCACTCTATGCCTTCAACTTTAATTAACTCTTTTAATAAATCGCCTAATGCTCTTTTCTTGTAGATATCTAATCCATAAAATGTCAAGTCCTGAGCAATTAAGATCAATTCTTTGACACCTTTTTTTGCTAATTTTTGAGTTTCTATCACTAACTTTTCGATAGGTGTAGAAGTGTGTACGCCCCTCATTAGCGGAATAGCACAGAAAGAACATGGCCTATCACAACCTTCCGAGATTTTAAGATAAGCGTAATGTTTAGGCGTTGTCGTTAATCTCTCACCAACTAACTCATGTTTATAATCTGCTCCTAGATGCTTTAATAAAATAGGAAGATCCCTCGTCCCAAAATATTGATCCACATCAGGAATCTCTCTAATTAAGTCTGGCTTATATCTTTCTGATAAACATCCCGTCACAAAAACCTTCTCAACAATACCTTGATTCTTAAGATCAACATATTCTAAAATGGTATTAATACTTTCTTCTTTTGCGTTATCTATAAATCCGCAGGTATTAATCACAACAACGTCACCTTTCTCCTCGTGTACAACTTGTTTTCCGTTAGCCTCAAGCTGTCCCATAAGAACTTCTGAGTCATAGACATTTTTAGAACATCCAAGTGTTACAATATTGATTTTCTTTTTACCAACTGATTTTGTACGCATTATATTATTTTTGAGATTGCAAATTTAGGTATAAAAAAAAGAACCTAAAATTGGTTCTTTATATAATAATGTTATTTGTATTAATTCAAAAATTAGCTTCTTTAAAACTAGGAGAATTTTTATCTTTTTCTGATAAAATAACTTTTTCTTTTTCTAATCGCCAGTCGATATTAAGATCAGCATCATCCCAAGCAACAGCTCCCTCCGATTCTTTATTATAGAAATTATCACATTTATACGCAAATATCGCCGTATCACTCAACACCGCAAAACCGTGACCAAAACCGCGAGGAACATACAACTGCAACTTATTTTCTTCTGTTAATTCTATACCAAACCATTGTCCAAATGTAGGTGACTCTCTACGCAGATCTACTGCAACATCCCAGACCTTACCCTCAAGGCAAGAGACTAGTTTTGCTTGAGCGTGTTCTCCTTTTTGTAAATGAATGCCTCTTAATACACCATAAGATGATTTCGAAATATTATCTTGTACAAAATGCCCATTAATGCCAGTTAGTTCTTCGAATTTTTTTTCATTATATTTTTCGAAAAAGTAACCTCTATCATCTTCAAAAATTGTTGGTTCTATGATGTAGCAATCTTTAAGTGGTGTTTCTTTTATTTTCATTTATTTATTTTTTTTGAAAATTATAGTCTATTTAATATCAAACTTTTTAATTAAGTTTTGTTTTAAAAACAAGTAAATCAAGCTTCCTAATACCAGCAACACAGTACTAAAAAGCAACTGACAAGTTAATGATTCTTGAGAAACATATATAATTACAATCCCTATTAATAATTGAACAATCCCGTAAACAAAAGAAATTAATAGACGATTGCTTTTATTTTCGTTAGCGTAAAATTGATATAAATGTGATCTGTGCGCTTCAAAGATATTTTCTTTTCTGAGAATACGTCTCACAATTGACCATACCGCGTCTAAGCCATAAACCAAAAGAAATAAGATATATATTATATTATTAGTAGATACAATTAATTTTGCCAAAAGAAATAATATAATAAAAGCTATTGCCACTGACCCTACATCGCCAGCGAAAGCCTTAGCTTTATTCCTAAAATTAAAAAAACCAAATACTAAACATGACAACATGGTATAATAAATAACATCAACATCTACAAAAGAAATGTTATAATTGACGATTGCTAGCAAAATAAGCACTGCCAAACTATTAGAAACTGTTATCCCATTAATACCATCCATAAAGTTATAAGCATTAATTGTCCCAATAGAAACCACCAAAGCTATTGGAATAATCCACCACGACAAAGAGAACATATCGACCTGATAAAACATTAATAACATACTTATAAGCTGTACCAATAACCTAATTTTATTAGATAAAGTCATGATATCATCCATAAAACTAACCATCGTTATCATTGTCAATCCCAAGAAAAAATATGGATATTGAAAACCAGAAATTACGAAATAAAGTAAGACTGCTATATAAAATATTATACCTCCTCCACGCAAGGTAATCTGCGTATGCGAACTTCTCTCATTGGGTTTATCAATAATATTAAACTTATCGGCAATTTTGAAATATACCAACTCTAAAACGAATAGCGCTATTATGATTAATAAGTATATCATAGTTATTTTTTAAAACTTTTAATAGTAATCTCTAATCCTTCTTCAGCAGTTAAGGGAAGTTTTTCTATACCTAAAGCTATTTTTATTTTTTGGTTGGATATTTTTAAATTACTAGTCATTTTTTTCAATCTTTTGGTATTAAGTGGAATAGGAATAATGTCACCGATTTTGGCAATTGACATTACTATAAATTTTGGCAAAGCAAGATTGATAACTTTTTTATTTTCGATTTTTTTAATAAGGTCTATAATTCTTTTTGTAGAAATAGCTTCATCGTCAGAAATATGATAAATACCTGTATCTAATTTATCTGTATTTTTAATAATTTCATTAATAAAAAATGAAAAATTATGAATGGAAATAAATGATCGAGAATTATCAAAGCTAGACAATGGATAAGGAATTCCCTTAGAAATCAATTTATATAAAAGTCCTAAATTTCCTTTATCTCCAGCTCCGTGTACCATCGGAGGACGTATAACAATAACTTTTTTATTCTCAGGTATGTCTTGTTCTAATAACCATTTTTCTCCTTCTCTTTTAGATTTACCATAGAAAGACTGTGGGTTTGGCGTATGATTTTCTGTTAGATCCACAGTACTTTCAAACTCTTCTAAGGCTGCTAAAGAACTAATATGAATCAAAACTTTTGCTTCTGACCGAAGAAAAGCATCAAAAATCTGCTTGATCAATTCTACATTAACAAAAAAATAATCATTCTCTGTAGCTGTCCCTTTGTGATCGTGAGCTTTACCAACTAGGTTAATAAAAACATCATATTCGTAATTTTCACTTTTCCAATTTTTATCACGTAGCGAAACTGCTTTTATTTCGTAATTATTATCTAGGTTTTTCAATAGATTTTTACCTATAAATCCTGTGGCTCCAAAAATTGCTATTTTCATCTACCTAAAGACTTTAGAATGTTCCTATTAATCTTAGTTCTCTCACGGTCAAAAAACCATCCCCATTTATTAAAGTAGTAGATAGCAGATTGCATTCCTATTTTAGTCAATCTCCATGACTTATGAGATCCTTTTTCAAAATGATGATATATATTTACTTCTGGATAATAAATTGTCTTATATCCGCCTTTTATCAATCTTCTACACAAGTCCGTTTCTTCCCCATACATGAAAATTTTCTCATCAAAAAAACCAATTTGATGTAGAGCTTCAATTTTCAAAAACATAAAACAGCCAGAAAGATAAGGTACTTCCATAATCTTATTATAGCCAGTAAATCTCATTTCAAAAATCTCATTTCTGTTTTCAACCATTTTTTTTAATGGGTTAAATCTTCTTCCAATCCAATCATATGGCGTAGGGAGAAGTTTACATAAGCGCTGGATTGTACCATCAGGATAGAGTACTTTAGGCATTATGTTTCCTATTTCCGGAGAAACTGTTAGATAATCGGTAATCTTTCTAATGACATCCTTATCAAAATAAGCGTCTGGATTTAAAACCAAATGATACGTACTATTTTTCTCCATTGCCATTTTAATAGCAATATTATGTGCTGCTCCAAATCCTGGATTAGAAGGATTAAAAATATATTCGACATTAGGATGTTCTACAATTGTCTTAAGCTCATCTGTTGGCGAATTATCTACTAAATATAAAAATATTGGATAATCTGTTGCAGAATTAAGGAAACTATTAATAGCTTCCAAAAGAATTTCTCTGTTATTTTTATAGCAAACAATACTAGCGGTTACAAACATTTTAATTGACTAATTTATATTAAATAGAATTAAGTACATCCAGATATTTCTTGGCTCTTATTTTTGCATTTCCAAATGTAACAAGTCTTTCTTTGCCATTATTAACCAATTGGTTAGAAAGCTCATGATCATTAACAATTTGGATTATTTTTTCGACAATATCTTCTGGATCCAAAGGGTTAAAATAAAGTGCAGCATTGTCACATATAGATGTAGCAAATGAGTAATGTGATGTAAGAATAGGAATCTCCATTTTCATGGCTTCTGGATAGTTAGCAGAAAATGACTCTATTAAAGTTGGTAAAAAAAGAGCTTGACATTCTGAATATAATTGTGGACAATCTTTTACATCTATTCTCCCAAGGTTAATTATTCTTGACTTGGCTTCATCCGTAAAATGCAGTTCATATTTTTGAGGATCAATCGTTAAAATAAACATTATATTTTTTTCTAGATCTTGTTTATCTAAGATTGGTACAATTTCATTTATTACAGTAAGGTTTTTATGAATATCAAAAGATGCTAATGACAAAAATCTGTATTCTTTATTAACAACATCTGGCAACAACTGCTTATCCGATGTCGAAGCATCTTTTTCAAAATATTTATTATAAGTATTGCTAACTGTAAAAATATTAGAACTATCGGTATTTAAAAATCTAGCTAATCTTTTGGACATATCCTCTGTTTCACAAAAGAAATACTTCCCATTTCTTTTTAAAAAATAACGATGCGCCAATTTCATTAAGTTAATCCTTACAAAATCTTTAACAGATATTTTTTTGAAAAATGGAGATTCTGGGTAAACATAATAAGAATTAGCAAAACCTGTAAAATGTTTAGTTTTGGGAGTCCAACAAGCTGGACCAAAAACAGAAAATACAATGTCGGGTTTTATATAACTCTCCAGTTGTCTTAATCGTTTTCTTATAGAAATCCCTCTAAATCCATATAAAGGATGATTTTCGAACTGATAAAATTTAAAATTAATAGGAAAATCATTAACATTAATTTCTTTAGAAACTGCTTTACTTAAAAAGATATGGTATGTATTTTCTGAAAAAGCAATACACTCATAAATAAATGAAACAGCAACTTGCGTAACGCCAGTTCCACTTAATGTGGTTGTATTGATAATTAGGTTCATCTTGATGAATTATATATTAATAAAGATTATAAATCTTTTAAAATAGATTGGATTGTTTTTTTATTATCTACTGCATTATATAATGCATACGCTTTTTCTGAAAATTGATCATAATTGTTATCAATCTCCAGTATCATCTGTTTTATTTCTGTTGTATCATTAACTGCTCCAAATATCTTACCACAACCGAATTTTTGAAAAGGCATAGATAAACCAGGGATATTATTACCGATCATAGGTACTCCATATCCAGAATATTCAAATATTTTATTAGGTGCACAGAAAATCTGATTTAATGATATAGGATCATAGATTAATATACCAACTCTCGCTAATGAAGTTATATATAAATGCTGTGGTGATGGAATAAATGAAATGTGTATTAAGCCTGGACATATTTTTTTATAATGATCCAACATCCCAAAATCTCTACCCATGATAACTGGGATAAAATCTTCCCCTAACTCGCTAATCGCTTTTAAGATAAATGATAAATCTCTTTCTGGAGATATCACACCTTGATACAATACAATTTTACTGTTTCTTCTTGTTAAGGCATCATAAAGATCAGGATAGTTGTTCTTTAAAAAAAGCTTTGATTCTTTATTATCTAATAATTGGTATGGTTTATTAGGAAGTACAATTGGATATAGAGAAGGAGTAAACCATACGTTAAAAATAGCCGCCCTGTTCTCCTCACAAACTACTACTTTTTTGGCTTTATTAATATATTTTTTCAATACATATTTATAAAAAGATGAGTGGTCATACATTTCTAAAATATGTAATACAAAATCTAATTTATTTAAAATATTAGTATATAAAAGTGGCGCAATACTATCAGCATCTACAAACCAGATCAAAGAATCTTTGTTTTCTGCCTTTGATAATTCTAGTACAACTTGTTTTCTATATTGCAACCAAGTCTTAATTTTTTTAGTTATAGATCGTTTTTTTAAACTAATGAAAGAGCTTAGTCCCAAATCTACTACATCAACCCCTTTATCATTAAGATTTTTTTTCCAATAATCATTTAAGCCTAAAGTCACCAACTTAACAGATACTCCTAAATCAACTAAATGTTGAATAACCATCTGTGTTGGAGGCTCATTTTCAACAGTATTCTTATGAATTATTAATACTTTTTTCATCTATCAAAGTCTATAACTAATTATTTTAACTTAAAAATTAATCCCTAACGTTTTGTTTTCAAAATTATGAAAATCTGTATTTATATTTTACAAAAGGTTGAAGAAAGAATAAAATTACTAGAAAAAAAAGTATTGGATAAAATCCCTGCGTAATACCCGATAATATATCTCCTCTTACAGTTAAGAGAGATGCTAGAAAACATAACAAAGCAATTAATAATGACACATAGTTATCTGACAATAAGAATGTATTGACGACTTTAGCCAATATACCCGCATATATCCCCATTAAGACCGAATATAATATTAAACCTAAAATACCTCCATTAGCCCAACCTTCTCCTGCTATTCCTGCGGCATTAGACCATGTGTGTTTTGCCAGATATTCGTAATCGAAGTTTTGCCCTCCTGCTTTTACCTCTGTTAATGCGACACCAAAACCAACTGGCTTATTTTTCCATATACTTCTTGGGATAGGGTTAAATACAACTGCTTTTAAAGTATAATCTATAGGTAAAAAAGTAACAGCAGTACCAAAACTCTCAATACACTTTTGATAATCGACTAATAATAAATCTCCTTCAGCAGAATTGTAGTCTTGCTGTGACTTAGAAAAGTCCATTTCTGCAATGGTTGTCTGCAACATCTCCAGATTATCTATTTCTTTATTTCTAATAGATGACAACGCCAAAAAAGATAACAAAACGATAGCAGCAGGAAATAATAATTTTGGATTAAACAATAATTTTCTTAATCCAAATTTATCATTTCTAATAGCAACAATAATATTAGCCAATACAATAATAATTAATAATGATATTATTGCCCCTCTTGTTCCTCTCGGGAATGCAGCCAATGCCAATGCAAAAAAACTAAGATTAAGAAATAATGAGTTTGTTTTAAAACGCGCACTATTATAACTTAATACAAATAATATTAAAGACGAAACAGAATATAATGAAAAAACAATTATTGTTAAAAAAGAAGGTATATCTTCTTTATCTGGTAATCTATAGTAAAAACGCGTAACTGCCTTTTCAAAAGATCCATATAACCAAGCATTAAAACTAAAATCTATTACAACATATAACAAAACAATTATAAAAAGAAAAAGTTGTTGCCTGGGCTTTAATGGCTTTATTTCAAACTTATGGAAGGATTTATTTTTATTATTAATAAAATCAATAATTTTTTTATGTGATCTCTTACTGCTAAAGTAAGCAGCAGACATAAAAATTATAAAAGAGAAAAATAATAGTAGTTCTGATGTTTCTGTAAGCTCAACTTTATCTTTTATTCCGAAGAAAAATAAGAAAATCAGATTCATACAAAACAATGGATCTGTTATTGCTTTAAAACCTTTTTTAACTATAATAATTATTAGAAAAAAAATTGCAAAATATCCTGCAAATGTCATTACTAATTGTTTAATTTATTAATAAGAAATTGTATTATTTTATCACTAGCCTTCCCATCCCCATAAGGATTGCTTGCTCTTGCCATTGCATTATAATGATTTTCATTATCTAATAACAAGCACACGCCCTCTACAATCCTATCATACTGGGTACCAACTAATTGGACAGTACCCGCCTCTACTGCTTCTGGGCGTTCTGTATTTTCTCGCATTACCAAAACTGGTTTACCTAATCCTGGTGCTTCTTCCTGAATACCTCCGCTGTCTGTTAAGACTAAGAAACTTTTTTTCATTAAAAAAATAAACGGTAAATAATCTAGAGGTTCTATAAAAAATATATTGTCTGGTTTCTCACTTCCAAAGATATCATTAATAGGCTTTCTTACATTAGGGTTTAAATGCATTGGATAAATAAAATCAACAGATGGATATAACTTAGTTAACTCTTTCAATGCTTTACATATATTAAGAAATCCTTCTCCAAAATTTTCTCTTCTATGTCCAGTTATCAATACTACTCGCTTATTATCATCAAGTCGTAAATAATCATAGCCAAGACTAATTAGCATATCTCCAATTTCAGTTGACATTTTCTGATTATTATCTATCTTGTCAACAACCCAATGCAATGCATCTATTACCGTATTACCAGTTATAATAATATTACTCTCTTTAACTTTCTCATCTAATAAATTTTGACAACTTAGTTGAGTCGGTGCAAAATGATATGTTGCAATACGCCCTGTTAATTGACGATTTACTTCTTCAGGCCAAGGACTATATATATTGTGAGTTCTTAGCCCAGCTTCTATATGTCCTACAGGTATTTTTTGATAAAAAGAAGCCAATGCAACTGCCATAGAAGTTGTTGTATCTCCATGCACAAGAACTATATCTGGTTTTATTTGAGTTAATACTTCACGCATCTTAACAAGAACTATAGATGTAACATCATATAAATCTTGTCCTTCTTTCATAATATTAAGATCATAATCAGGAACTATCTCAAAGAGCCTTAAAACCTGATCAAGCATCTGTCTATGCTGAGCAGTAACACATACCGACACCTTAAACTGCTCTTTATATTGTTCTAATTTTTTTACTAATGGCGCCATTTTTATAGCTTCCGGACGTGTACCAAATACTATCAGAATTGTTTTCATCACTAAATTGTAATTTTATAGGTTATAAAAGCCTGAACTATCGAATGTAGAAGGTAACTAATTAAAAAAGCATAACTTAACCCTAATGCTCCTAAATGAAGATATCCTACGAATATATAAGCTAAAATGAGAAAACCAACACCCCATAATAAATTTACAGCAAATCCAAGCCACATTTTCGCCTTACTAGCTATTACTTGTCCTAATACACTATTAATGGTTTGTAATACTGCTGCCAATAACAAAATTCTTAAAGGTAAGTAGCTTGTAAAGTTACTACCATACAACTTCAAAATAAAAGGGGCTAATAACATAATTATTAATGCAAGAATTAATACAACACCACAATTGACTAATAAATTAAGTTTTAATAACTTATGATATTGTGAGTCTGATTCTTCAGAAAGTGCATTAGACAGCATTGGTAGTATAATTGCGCCAATAGAGTTAGGTATAAATAATACCATGAGATACCATTGTTCTGAAACGTCAAAAACAGCCATTTCCCCATACCCTCCTATTCTTACTAATATAGCTTTGCCATACCATAATACTGGCAACGCAACAAATGTAGAAAGCATTGCTGGGAGAGAAAACTTAATGAAAATGCTTTTTATATCAGGAGTAAATATTCTAATATTTTTAAATGATAATCCAAAATGTTTTTTAATAGAAATTTGATTAAGAATAACAAAAACACAAGCAGAAATCCCCAAAAAAACAATCACCCCATTAGTTCCCCAAAAATATGCGCCTAAAATAATTAGAAAAAACTGTACAATACCATATATTAAGTTATTGATTCCTAATCTTTTAAAATCTTCAAAACCAGTTAAAGTACCGCTTTGTGCACTAGAAACTGTACTAAAAAACAAAGCTATAATACACAATTTTAAAGAAAATGCTAACTCATCAGAACCAAAGGATAAATTAGTAATTGTTGTATTGAAAATAAAAACAATAAAAGAAATTACCAATCCAAAAATAATAGCAACCAGGTTAGATGCAACATGAATCTGATAGGCTTTTTCTTTGTTATTATTCCTATAAAATGCAACATATCTAGCAGATGTTAATCCCATACCTAAACTCGAAAAAACCATAAACATAGTAATTGTAGATCTAAGTACACCAATCTTACCATATTCTTCTTTACCGATAATCCTTGCAATAATGATAAAAGCTACTAACATTAGAAACTTCCCAGAAACTGTTCCAATTAAAGACCAAGAAGCACTCTTAACAAACCTCTGAACATGCGGTAAAAGTAGGATATTATTTATTTTGCTTTTCAATTTTATATTTTTGATTAACAATTAATTATAGATACTAAAACATTTATTTCTCTTTATATATTAATTTATTAAATCAATATATCCTTTATTATTAATCAGTTCTAAATTTTTACATAAGCAACGAGTTAATTTATTGCTATTTAAAACTTAGCCTTTATTTTATCAAACCAGTTTTTTTCTTCGGATCCGTAACCATAACCATATTTATTACCATACCCAAAATTATTTTTACTAACATCATTAAGTACAAATGCAACATTTTTAATTTTTTTATCTGCAATATTATTGTTTGCAAATTCTATAAGTGCATTCTCTGTATATTGCGATCTTGTAACATATATCGTTGCATCTGCATTATCTGATATCAAGAAGGTATCTGTAACTAATAATAGTGGTGCTGTGTCTATAATAATATAATCATAATCCGATTTTACTTCATCCATCAATTGTTCAAACCTACCATTACTTAATAATTCTGTCGGGTTAGGTGGTATAATTCCTGAGTAAATTACATCGCAACTAGGGTTAAAGAAGTTATGTTTAATAATCTCTTCTTTGGAAGTTTGATTAGAAAATAAATATTCTGTTAATCCTAAGAAACCTTTACTACCATTAACATAACGTTGTAATTGTGGATTTCTAATATCAGAACCAACAATTAAAACTTTTTTGGACGGGGTGGCTAATGTAAGCGCTAGATTAACTGATGTAAAGGTCTTACCCTCTCCCTTAACAGTGGATGTAACAAAAATAATCTTACCACTTTCTTTTTTGGGCAAAATAAATTTAAGATTAGTAACCAATATACGAAAGGCTTCTGCCATAGGAGTAACATCGTTTAACTCCACAATCTCCGAAGACTTTCTCTCTAAGGAAGGTAACTCAGAAAGGACGGATGTACTGGTTAATTTTACAAGATCGCTCTTAGTGGTAATTTTGTTATTTAATAATTCTCTAACATAAACTATCCCAAATGGAACTAATAATCCTATAAATAATGACCCTAAATATACAAGTGTTTTCTTGGGAGAAACTGGTTTATCAGAAGCATACGCCTTATCTATTACTCTTGCTTTTTGCGCAGCAATAGCCATAGAAATTGCAGTTTCTTCTCTCTTTTGCAATAACAACATGTATAGACTCTCCTTGATCATTAGTTGTCTTTCTATTACACGATACAATTTTTCTAAATTAGGAACATTAGAAATTTTACCAGCAACTTTGTTTTGCTCAGTGACATACTCCCCACTTGCAAGCTCCAATCCTGCTTTATTACGTTGTAAACTTTGTACAATTGTAGATCTTAAGCCGTTAACTTGTTTGGTAACTTCAACTATCGCTGGATGTTCTGGTGTAGCAGATTCTAGTAATCTATTACGTTGAAGCACTAATTGATTATAATTATTAATACCATTAGAAGCTTCTGTACTATTAAGACCTACATTAGTAGGTAATAATGAATACTTATCTTGTTTTGATACAAAATCTAATAATGTATTAGTTAATTCTAATTGCGAATCTATTTCTAGTTGTTTTATCCTAGCAGCAGCAGAACTTTCTAAATCTATTTTTGTCTCTACCGCAATATCTGTAATCTTATTTTTACTTTTAAATTCTTCTTTTCTAATCTCTACATCGCCAAGTTCAACAGAAATTTTACCAATTCTATCGTCAATAAAATCTAAAGTCTTTTTTGACTCAGAGTTTTTATCTGATATAGCGTCCTGATTGTAAGCACTAACTAAGGCATTAATAATATCTTTGGCTTTCTCAATCTGTGGATAATTAATAGAAAGATTAAGCACTGTCACTTCTCGACTTGCCAAGCCTACATTAACGATATTTTGTAATTCTCCTACCTTTCCCTCGAAACTTGAAACATATAATTCTAGATTATTAAAATCTGCGTTTTTTACTTTTTTATGATTAAAGTGAGTGTTTTTGGTGATTAATAATTTAGCATAAGGTAAAGAAATAGTCTGATTATATTGTCCTTTAATAGGATTTTTCAATTCTTTTGATGATAAAGTAAACCCACTTTTATCAATTTTCATTAATATAGGTTCTTTAGGAAAATCTTCATCAGGAATCTCATATAGAACCTTTACAGTAACAGGTGATGACTCTTTATAAAGTTCTACCGTTTGAAAACCACTTTTAACGAATAATGAAGTCTGCAAATTTTGAGATAGTACCACTTCTCTCATTATTTCCTTAGATCTGAAAATTTCAATTTCATTATCCACACTATTAGTTTTCATTCCTCCTAAACCACTAAGCTCCTGCAACATCCCTAAGTCTCCTGATGTACTAGAGCCTTTAGAATCTTTTATCAATACACTACTTTGTATCTTATATATAGGAGTAACAAATTTTAAAGTAGCCCAAGAAATTAATACAGCTAATATACCACAAACTACAAACCAAGGCCATTTCCTTAGGTAGGGCGTAATCATTTCTTTAACTTTAATTTCCTGGTTATTAGTCTGTTGTTCCATTCTTTTTAATATATCTTTTACGAAGAAATTACTTTTCCCTTCTTTTTTATAATTTTAATAGTTAGTTTTCTTTAAAGATTAATTACTAACCTTCATATGATAAAGCGTGTTTTTTAATAAACTAAGACAAATGTTGGAATATCATCTTTACAATTATTACTTCATTAGTAAATAAACACTTTTGGCTTATGTAATTTTACATCTAGTGGACCATTGTTTTTAATAGTTTCACGTATTAAAATCAAAAAGCAACACCATCTTTTACCTCATTCTATTTATAACACTCCATTACATGATTTGTAAATTCTCCACAATCTTATATTACTTTATAAAAAATAATATCAAATTGTTTCATTAATTATTTAAGTAATTTTATATAAAAACTTAAATATTAATTATCTTTTTCTATTTAAGAACTAGTGCAAGTATTGTCACAATAATAGAAGCGACAGAAATCCAAATACCAGTCTGAGGGCCAAACCAAGAAGAGTTTCTCTTTGCTTTATTAGCACTAACAACTATCGTATCATTTTGTTTAAGATAGTAATATGGAGACTTAACAAAATCATTACTTCTAAGGTCAACGTATTGTTGGGTTATCTGACCATCAACATTTCTAATGATCATAACTTTATCTCTCTCTCCATATATGGTTAGATCGCCAGCCATACCTAACGCAGCTAGTAATGTGACAGCCTGTCCTTCTGGCATAATAATATGACCTGGCTTAGTAACCTCTCCCAGTATAGTTACTTTAAAATTATTACTTCTAATATTAACCGTTGGGTTAATAACATATTTAGAAATTTTTGCTTTTAAATCCTCTTTAAGCTGTTCTATAGTTTTTCCTTTTGTATCAATTGTACCAATTACCGGAAAATCTATATTATTGTCAGAACCTACGATATAGGTAGGCTCATAAGACGCTTTTGTCTGAGCTTGTGTTGGTTGATTACTGTTAGGTTGTGAATATTGAGTTCCCTCAGTTGATGAGTAATTTTTATTGAAAGGTCTTACAACATCATCATCTTTTGCTATTACGGTAATCACTAACTGATCTCCTGGCTGAATAGTATTAATTGAAGATTGAGAAGCAACTTGTGAGGCAATCTCATTATCCACACTTCTCATATAATTAATATTATCTTTTGTAGTGCATGATGCAAGCGATAATATTGTACCTAGAACTAGGCTCAAATAAATTTTTCTCATTAGGCTACGTTTTCTTGTAGAATTGCAAATATAATATAAACTTATTTATCTAACGACTCATAGACAGAATTATTGCTTCTAAAATCTTTTACAATATATTTTAGCAATTTTACAATTTTAACTTTATCTTGTTGTAATACTGAAATTACAATTTCGTTAACTAATTGTTCTATTTCTTCAAAGTCCATGGTTGGATCTTTGGAAATCAATATTTTATCATGAGAAGTTGGTAAAGTTTTGGTGTCATCACTTAACAATTCTTCATAAAGTTTTTCGCCTGGTCGTAATCCTGTGAAAATAATTTTAATATCTGTATTAGGTTCAAAACCAGATAACTTTATCATTCTTGTCGCTAGATCTAATATCTTAACTGGCTCTCCCATATCAAAGACATAAATTTCGCCTCCATTACCCATAGTACCAGCATGTAATACTAACTCGCAAGCTTCTGGAATGGTCATAAAATACCTTACAATGTCAGGATGCGTAATGGTTATAGGACCTCCTTTTTCTATTAATTTTTTAAAATGTGGAATAACAGAGCCATTAGAGCCTAGTACATTCCCAAATCTTGTTGTAATAAATTTAGTTTTATTATTAGGCAAATTCTGAAGTGATTGCACAAAAAGCTCTGCTACTCTTTTCGAAGCACCCATAACATTAGTAGGATTTACGGCCTTATCCGTTGATACCATTACAAATCTATTAACTTGATATTTACTTGCTAAAAGTGCTAGATTTTTAGAGCCTAATATATTTACATTAACAGCTTCGTGAGGATTTTCTTCTATCAATGGTACATGCTTATAAGCAGCAGCATGATAGACCATAGAAAAATTATACTTTTTAAAAATAGGTTCTATCCTTTCTATGTTAGATATATTGGCTAAAACGAATTTAAATTGAATATGAGGAAACTTTTCTTTTAAAGCCAATTCTTCTGTATAAAGAGGTGTTTCTGCTTGATCAATAATAACAATTAAAGATGGATTATAGCTTGCAACTTGATTAACAATTTCGCTACCAATAGATCCTGCTCCACCTGTTACCAGTACTTGCTTCTCAAAATGTCTTTTTTGCACTTCCTCATTATTAAGCTTAATAGGCTTTCTGTTGAGAAGGTCTTCTATCTGAACCGTCTTAATAAAATTAGCATTTTCTGTACCTCTTAACTTTTGAACAGATGGCGCCTTATATACTTTTAGATTTTTTTCTAATAAAATATTAACCCACTCATCCATTTCTTCTTTGGATAAAGAATCTTTTATAAGAACAATACCATCAATCAGCAACTCATCTGAAGAATCACTTAGAAACTTATTTTTACTCAGAATAGGCTTTCCTAATAACTTTGCTTTATCACTACTACTATTATTTAGAGAAACAAATCCTTTTACATTATAAGGTAACTTAGGATTATCCAATATTGCTCTT
This sequence comes from Chryseobacterium electrogenes, assembly GCF_053553015.1. NCBI lineage: Bacteria > Pseudomonadati > Bacteroidota > Flavobacteriia > Flavobacteriales > Weeksellaceae > Chryseobacterium > Chryseobacterium electrogenes. The sequence goes on from NZ_JBNPPB010000002.1 coordinate 1,730,316, forward strand.
GCAATAGCAACAGATTGCTCGTCTAAACCTAAAACCATAATGTTTTTCTTCAGGCTACTTCTCGTAAATTCTCTCGCAAAATGGAATATTTCTTTCACTACTAATCTAAACGTGAATAGTAACATAAAAGACAATAAAAAATAAATGATTATGAATGAATTAAGAATTAATTTCTGTCCTTCGAAAATGACAAAAAAGAAATTAAACCCTATAATTACAAGGCAGGTACATATACTAGCCAACATAATTTTAAACAAATCAATAAATGTAGAGTGTCTTATAATACCTGCATATGTCTTAAATACATACATAAAAAAGACATTAATCCCTAAAACCAGAAAAGATTTTTTGAATAATTCTACTGAATCATAAGGCCTTAAAGTCAACTTCAACATGATAAAATAGGCCACATAAATAGAAAGAATGGAAAATAAAATATCTATTACAAAAATAACCCATCTCGGTAAATATCGTATATCTGTTAGATTGATTATGTTATCTCCTTTATAGATTTTTGATTTGAAAGTGCTTTTATTTAACATTTGAGTTTTTTCTTAAAAGTATTCATCCCCTAGCACTATACAATGCATAGAAAACAAATTTATGGATCAAATTTAATGAATTTTAAAGACAATTAATCTAATTTTAAAAAAAATATTAATTATTTGACCCCTATGTTCTTTTTCATTAAAAAAAACTCAATAACATCTCGAATTCGCATTTTTTCTTCTTCTGTTAAGTTAGATCCAGAAGGAAGGCAAAGCCCTTTTTCAAATAGTTTTTCTGCAATATTACTCCCGTAATAATCATATTTTCTAAATACTGGTTGTAAATGTAAAGGCTTCCATAAGGGTCTAGATTCTATATTTCGCTCTAGTAAAGCTAACCTTAAAGCTTCTCTACTTATACCTTCTTCATTATTATCATCTACAAGAATAGTAGTAAGCCAGTAGTTTGAAAAATAATCATCGTTAGGCTCTTTATGTACACTTACAAAATCTACACCTTTAAACATATATAAAACTCATGATTAGATCTTTTTTGTACAATTCTATCTTCTAAAACCTCCATTTGCCCCCTTCCAATACCAGCACAGATATTACTCAACCTATAATTATAGCCTAACTCCGAATGCTCGTAATGAGGTGCATCATCTTTAGACTGTGTAGACAAAAAAACTACTTTCTCTTTACTCTTCTTATCTTTAACAACAAGAGCTCCACCTCCTGACGTTGTAATAATCTTATTACCATTAAAGCTAAGTACGGACAAATCACCAAAAGTACCACACTTAACCCCTTTATAAGCACTACCTAATGCCTCTGCACTATCTTCAATAATAGGAATATCATATTTGTCTGCTATAGCCCTAACATCATCTACTTTATAGGACATCCCATAGATACTTACAGCAACAATAGCCTTAGGCTTCTTTCCTTTACTAATACCTGCTAGAATAGCTTCTTCTAAAGCGACTGGACAAAGATTCCAGGTATCTATCTCGCTATCAACAAAAACAGGGTTAGCTCCCATATAAATTATAGGATTAGCAGAAGCAGAAAAAGTAAGAGTTTGGCAAATTATATCATCATTAGGTTTAACATTTAATAGAATCAAGGCAATATGTATTGCAGATGTCCCAGAGACAAGCGCTGCAACATGGACATTTTCTCCTAAAAACTCTTCGAGGTCTGTCTCAAATCCGCCTACATTAGGACCTAAGGGCGTAATCCAATTTTCGTCAAATGCCTGTTTTATATATTTCATTTCTGTTCCACCCATGTGAGGCGAAGAAAGCCAAATCTTATTTCCCATTCTTATACACTTATACCTTCAAGATATATTAGATTAATTCTCATGAAGGATTCACTACTGATAATTACATCACTTTTTTAGATTGACAAAAGTAGACTTTAACAAACAAATAACAACTATATTTTTTATTATTTTTGCAATATTAATAAATTATATTCAATATTATCTAGAAGTTAACGTTTTAATAACAATTCTTAAATCTCCGATAAAAGATTGATTTCTATAATATTCCATATTTATCTTTACTTTATCCGGAAAAATAACTGTATCATTATATTCTAAAGGGGAACCCTGTTGAGATAATAACTGATCTTCTTTTCTATATTTAATACTTGCTTCGGAGGTAATACCTGGTTTCAAATTAAGAATTAACCTATCTTCCCCTTCTAACTTATCATAATAACCTTCGATATCAGGCCGTGGCCCAACCATACTCATATCACCAACTAAAACGTTGATAAGCTGTGGCAACTCATCTAACTTGGAACCTCTAAGTAATAATCCGAATCTAGAAACCTTATGATGCCTCTTATGATAGGTTCTTACTTTATAAATATTAAACAGTTTACCATATTGACCAACTCGCTTTTGAACAAAAAAACCATTAGATCCTGTATCTACCGCCGAGAAAATCAATACCAATAATAACAAAGGCCAGAGTATTATTAATAACAATAAGGAAAATGAGAAATCAAATAATCTTTTTACAAATTTATTCATCATTAAATTTAATCATTTTTCCAGGATTACCAACTACCACACCATAATCTTCTACATTATTAATAACCACAGAGCCTGCACCTATTGTACACCATTTTCCGATAACGACTTGCTGATTAACCGTTGCACCAATACCGATATGACTCCCTTCTCCAATATGCACATTGCCCGCAAGTGCTACTCTGGGAGAAATGTGCACGTAATCTCCAATGTTGCAATCATGATCAATACTAGCACATGTATTAACAATACAATGATCTCCAATACTAACGCTACTATTAATCACTGCACCTGCCATAATCACATTACCAGCACCAATTTTCACCCTTTTAGACAACGTAGCTGCAGGATGAATAAGATTAATAAAATGCCTTGGATATAGTATAGCATTATCTCTTCTTGCTTTATTATTACCTAAAGCAAAAAAAAGACTTTCTGATAAAGCCATTTCCTTTAAATTATCACTCACCTCATAATCTAAAATATTTTGAAGTGCAGAATTACAGTCATATATTTTATTGATTTCTAGATGTGAAAGTTCTGCAATTTCTATGACTACTTTAGCATGTCCACCAGCCCCCAATATATCTATTTTATTCTTATTCATATCCTTTAAAACGCTCTGTACCGACCTGATTATCTTGGTTAATAGCTTCTTGTAAAAACACTTTTTTGACCGTCATAAAAAGAATTTTCAGATCCAAAAGAAAAGAAACTCTCTCTACATACTCCACATCTAACAGAAACTTTTTCTCCCAACTAATATGATTCCTCCCATTAACTTGTGCCCATCCTGTTATACCAGGCTTTACCTTATGTCGCTTCTTCTGCTCTAAAGTATAAAGAGACAGATACCCCACTAATAATGGCCTAGGTCCCACCAAACTCATATCACCTTTTATAACATTGATAAGTTGCAGAATTTCATCCAGAGAAAATTGCCGTATATAACGACCAACCTTAGTAAGTCTTCTGTCATCAGGCAACAAAGAACCATTAAAATCCCTAGCATCCGTCATCGTTTTGAACTTGATAATGCTAAAAATCTTCTCATACTTACCTGGTCTTTTCTGTAAGAAGAAAACCTTTCCCTTATTACTAATCATTAACAAAAAACTTACTAATAAAATGATTGGACTTAGCAGAACTAACGCAATAAACGCTAAAAAGAAATCAAAAAATACTTTAAAAAACCGCTGATACATAACTCATTACCTATAACAAATCCAAAATTTTCATTTCGGATTTATGGATTAATTAATATTTGTTTTCTTTCTTTGAATTACAACGATTAAGAAAATGCCCACAAGCATTAATATTGGTACATAGTCACTAATAGGTGCAGAATTTTCACCCACATTACCAGGACCTTTATTACTAGACTCTACTTGCGATTGTATAGGTGCTTCAGCGTTAGACTGCTCAAACCTATTATCCTGACTTGCATATTGTGCGTGAGCACTCAACCCAATTAACACTATAATTCCTATTACTAATTTTCTCATTTAATTTCTTAAATTATATTACAAATATAAACTTTCATTTATAAAACTAACCATACAACAAGAAGACAATATTACTATTTTATTACCTTTTTAATAATTACTTTATTATTTTGATAAATCTTAAGAACATAAACACCATTATTGACACCAACATGAGATAAAATAGCTTCATTAGAAACTCTATCGTTTATAGCAATTAATCTACCTGTGATATCGTACAATTCTAGTTTAGTTATTTTCTGATCAGATTTTACAGTAAAGTGATCTTTGGTTTTATAGACTTCAATACCAATCTTAACTGAGTCTAAAACACCTAAAGAGCTTTCTTTATATACAATCTCAAAGCGATCACTAATCTTAGTCCCTGTACTCGCTTGAAAACTATAACCTCCCCTAGAAAGATTAACGACCGTACTAAGCAGTTTATCTTTAAGATAAACTGCTTGACTTTCATCAAAAATACCATATCTCTCTTGTAGAGAAATCGTATGAACTCCTGGCTTAAAGTTCTTAAAACCCAACTTAACCACATCATCTTTATCAAAACTACGACCTCTTCCTTGTATCCCAAGCTCTTCATTATCGTCACTCATTGTGAAAAACAAATCATCACCAGAAGGGTTAAGAAGAAGACTATCAAACAAATCATAATCATTAATCGCCCTACTATCATAGGCTACAACAAGGGTATTAAAAATACCTGTAGAAGATTCTAATTTTAGCCAGAATTTATTATTATCATTTACAGTTTTAAAATAAGGTGCATCCGTCGCATTATGAAACCTTTCTGTTCTCATAGTGTTATCAAATACTAAAGTAGATGGATTACCAGAATTAGCCTTTGCTGAAACTATAAAACCCTGACCAGGCTTTACTAATCCATTAGGTCTTTTACTAGAATCCCCATTTGTTGCAGCAATCCCAACATCTAGTAATGCATTATAAACGGCATAATTCTGTCCTTCATAGCCACTTCCTTGCTGTACTAACTGTGTATTATTACTATTATCCCAAAAATACATTGTTGGCAGCAAAGTGCTTGGCGCAATAGCATTACCAAAATCCAACACACTCGCATTAGATGTATAAAGCGCCCCAAGATCAAGATTAGAAGGATATGGATTACCCACTGCATTGAAACGGTTACCTTCAGTACTCAATACCGTCTGTATAGTTCCATTATTAGGCTTCCCTACAAAATTAGCAATAACATCCGACACACTAAGACCAATAACAGAATAACCTTTTCCAACTACCGATCTTGTCCCAACAGCAACTGGCTCAAAGAAATCAGTTTTAGTAATATATTCCATTACTTTACCTTTAGGAACTGTAGCTATCGCAGCATATAACGCATAAAGATCTTGACCTTCTATCGGAGACGCCCATAAGTTGTATTGCTTAGCAGGTACACGAGCCTTACGAAGTACTTTTATATCACCATTATTATTAGCTGTATTAGCCTGCATCAATATAGCATTATTCTCAAAAGTTACAACACCACCCGTATTTTGAATACCATTAGTTGCCCACAATACATTAGGCGCTATATTATTAGCTGTTCCTGGTAATTTCAACTCTCCACCCACAACATAGACTTTGTCTTTTACTTTTGTGGTACCTGTCGCTGTCTTTACGCCCACGTTAGACACTCTTAGATTTTGATAATGCGCATCTGCAGGAGAAACAACCATAGCATGGCTTACCACTTGCTTATTACCATTATACTCAATAACAGACAATGGATCCAATACAATACTAGGATTATTAGTATTCTTAATCGCAGTATTATTAGCACCACTAAATCCATTTTCATTTTGCAACTTGAAAACCCCAGTATCTGCAACATGAAAGCTAGTACCTGACTGCAACGTTAATCCTCCTAACGTAGAATTAACACTTACGTTATCTCCTGACACCGTAATGTTAGCGTAAGTTGGAGCTAACCTAATGTTTTTAACAGAACCTCCCGCAAACTCTATCTTGGTTGTAGGTGCTAGCGTATAAGCTCCACCCATATCTGGTTTAGTACCACCACCACTTATTTTTAACAAAGCTGTATTTTGCATTGTTAATGCTGTAGAAGTCCCACCAAATTCAAAATCACCGGTATTAACAATCGTATTATCTTTAATTAAAACATTATCTATTAATGCAGTACCCGTTGACACCCCTTTCTCTCCACCGTTGCTAAACGTAAGGTTCTTGTAAGTCCGCCCTCCTCTTAATGTCTGATTACCTGTAGATGCCAAAACAATCTCTCCTCCTGATAAATTAATATTGTAAAACCTTGGAACATACTCTGAGTCTCCAGGGGTAGCAGAAGCTTTGGTAATATAATATTGAGTTCCCGTTGCCATTTTTAATATACCAGCATTAGCAGAAGTTGAGCCTCCCGTAATAAAGTTAACATCATTCTCAATTAATCTCCCTACTCTAATATCTAATACACCTGAATTGGTAACCCCGAACTGTGCTGACGGAGATATCGTCAATGCGTTATTAGCTAACTCTACAAATACATTTTTTGTAGAAGAAGTACTAAGCGCATCACCCATCTCTTGATTAACTTTACCAATATAATGGTATGTAGCATTGCTAGAAAAAGTTTTGTTACTAACTGCTAGCTGTACATTACCATCATTAGCAACACTTTTGACCACTCCTTTTGGATGGGTAATTTTTATAGTACCTCCATCTTCTAAAGCAAATTTATTAGTCCCGGTACCACTATTTGAAATAATAGAAGGAGAAGAATCTGATGTTTTATAACCAAAGTTAAGAGTTGCTCCATCTTCTACAGAAAACTCAGAGTTATTATTAAGAACTAAGTTATTTTTTAACTCTACAGATGCACCTTTCTTTATCCTGAAACGAGCAGTATTGGTTACCCCTGCCACATCTACATATTGTACATGATTACCAATAAAGTCAATATCACTATCAATATCAGTACTTTGAAGTGTAGTACCTGTTGCTGTAGTTAGATTACCTTTTAATTTCAAGTAATGTTGCAGAGAATTATTATTAGTAGGACCTATATTTAAAACACCCCCATTAAGATTGAAATTATTATTTACCGTTAATGTAGCACTACCATTTCCCCCACCAATTCTTAATAAACCAGCATTAACATTTACACTCCCGTTTACAGTAATATCTACACTTTTATTCTGACTTGTCACGAGAATACTATTAGCCGAACTTAGAACAGACAAATCACCTTCAGTAAGTTTAAAATCAGTAACAGCATTAGTACCAATAAGCGTAATTGCTGTACTTCCTGAGAATGTAAGATTACCAAAATAATATCCATCAGCATTAGTATCAATCTGAGGAGGATTAGCAAAGAAAGCACCACTATAATTGGAAACTTCTACTGTAGAACCTTTTGCAAAGTTTTCTTTAGCCTTCCACAAAGCACTAGAGTTCGCTAGAGCCGCAGAGATAATAAGCTTACCTCCATCTTCTACATCCAACGGAGCGTTCGTATTAAAAGTTATACCAGTTGCAGCTGCATCAAACGTCCCGCCTTTCTTAATCAACAAAGAAGCAAATGTAGAAGATTGCGATACGGCCATAGCTCCTTGGTCATCAATTTGCATTTTAGTCCCTATCCCTCCCGATGCTGCTATATTACCATTGGATGTCACCGCATGTCTAATGATTAACAAATCTGTTGCACCAGATGCAGGCGTTGCCACACTCCATCCAGTAGTTGTCATACGCTCCCATTTTGCTGCCTTAGTACCACCTGGCCATGATCCTCCTTCAGTTGTTCTGTAAGTACCCGTTGTGACATCTGTCACCATCACTGTTATCGTTTCTGTTTTATCAGTATAGTTACCTTGAGCCGCCTGAGAAACACTAATGGTAGTAGATCCTAAAGCAAGACCCGTCACCACACCACTAGTACTAACAGATGCAATAGCAGGATTAGCCGATGTATAAACCATGGCTCCTGTAGAGTTAGAGGTAATATTAGCAGTGCCATTAACATTAAGGTTCATGGCAGTTAGTGTAATTTTAGGCGGTACTGCGGTAATATCACCTGCAGCAGAACTTTCTGCCAATTCAGAATAATTAGCTTTTAAACCAGTCCCGTCTTCCACAGTATAAGAAATAGTTGCAGGCTTAGCTGTACCAACATTAGCATCTGTAAAATTACCTGTTGGCGTTATCGTTAATGTTTCTCCTCCAACCGTACCAGACACAATACCTTTTGTTATTGTACCTGTCGTTACAAATCCGTCATATGGTTTAGAAGCAATAGTAGGCACTGATATTGTTATTGATACTTTTGTGATATCCGCTGTTGATGTAGGCTGAGTCAAAGTATAATTACTTGCTTTAGTACCGGATAAGGTATAACCTGTAACACTAACCACTATGCCAGTATTAACATTTTTATTAGCAAAAGCACCTACGCCAGAACCAGACAGTATCACAGCATCACTATTAACAATACCTACTAATGCAGCACTACCAACTAAAGTAGCTGATGTATCACCGTCATAGATTTTATTAGCCGCCGTAAGACCACTTATAGTCAAAGCTTTTGGACTAACTGTAGAACTAGGTATCGCAATAGTAGCAGATGTAGCACCATCTGTTAAGGTAATATTACCATTATAATTACCTGCATTAGTCGTACTTGTCAATCTTACATAGACTGGGCTAGATACACTTCCTGCAGCAATAGGTAAACTAAGCGCAGAAGCATAAGTACCCCCAGAGGTAGTAGACAACTCAAAACCTGTTGGCGGCGTAACAGTAATATTAGCCCCCGTAAGATTAACACCATTGAGAGTAAAATTACTTGCAGTAGATAACGTACCATAGGTTGTTGTCATAGCTGTAATAGTACCCGTAGTGGTAAGCGATGGCGCATTAGAAACCCACTCCGCAAACAAAGTCACATCATTAGCAGGAATCATAAAAGATGCTCCCGCATTATAATGTGTTGCAGCACCACCTGCTGCATTAGTATTCCATCCATTAAAGGTGTATCCTGCTCTTACTAACGCGCCACTATTACTATCTAAGGTAACATTGGTATTATAGTCTGCAGTCTGTGTTGCAGGTACAGCGCCTCCTGTGCTACCATTAGCATTATACGTAATATTATATTGATTAATCTTCCATTGTGCATACAAGATCATATCTGCACTAAAGTCATATTGTTGACCATCAGCATAAGAGATACCCCCAGTCCCAGACATGATAGTATGCCAGTTTTGGAAAGAATACCCCGTCTTAAGAAACTGATTAAGCGTAAGATTAGCAGGAACTCCAGAAGACTGAGGCGCCATTGTACTCGTCCCTGAATTCCCATTAAAAGTTACGGTTTTGCCTGAAGGACCAGCTAACTTATATAACTGTAATTCTTCCTGACCTGTATTACCGTATGCTGCAAATCTGCTTGGATTAGCACTACTATTATATGACAACTGCCTTACTGCAGTAGCTACATTATTAACAGTCCATTTTGAAGCTCCATATGAAAACGTCCATCTATTAGAATTAGCAGGTACATCTTCAATGGAAGCAGAACTCCCAGAACTCCAACCAACATATTTCGCAATAGTTTCATTATAGATAGTTTTTCCACTACCATTAGTTTCAATCTTCCATACTTGCGTTGTAGGAGGATTAACTATTGACCCAGAAGTCAAAGTAATATTAGCACTAGTAAAATAACCACCTGTAGCACTACCAGTCCTACCATTAGTCATTACAAACTCATCTGTTTCATTGACTATAACATAATAACCATCTGTTAAATTAGCTAAAGCTGTAACCTTAGTAAAAGTACCAGTACCAGTATACTGCCCAAAAGTGTTATTAGAGAAGAAAGAAAAAAGTATTAATACTAATACTTTAGTAGATTGTAAAAATTGTTTCATTGTTTTTCATCATAAAATGCGCACAAATATATACTTTTTCTTCAATCAATTACACTTATTAATATAAAATTAACAAACCAACGTAAAACCAATCAACGATAACACAAAACACCTTTATACATCAATTAATAAACGATATTAAACTCTTATTATCAATACATAAAGCTTTAACTATTATCAATACAAAACCATAAAAACATCAGCACAAATCCCAACTACGTAGAATCACAAATTATAAAAAATTACATCAAAACATTACATTATGTTAAATTCATAGCTTACGATTATCACCATCAACCCTTTATCCATGAGGATTACAAGCATTCTTACTCTATAACAACAACTTAGCCTCCAGAACTTCACTATTACATGAGATTACCGCTCACAAAATAAAATTAGTATGCTCCAAGCTTGTATATCAACCAACGGAATCTAATTATTATGTATTTTTATTAGCGAAAAACACAATCTCATGCTATTAGATATCCTCTTCCCTAATCATTGCCTGCACTGCAATAGACTTATTGAGACTACAGAATTACTATGTGAACTTTGTTATGATGAGATAAGCTTTAGTGCAATGGACTTTTACAGCAATAACATACTGCAAGAGCGCACGCAACTTCTATTTCCTTGTGTACATAGCTATGCGCTGTTATTCTTTCAAAAAAATGGTTTATCCCAAAAGATTATTCACCTTCTTAAGTATGGTCAGCAAGAGAAAGTTGGTCACTTTATAGCCCAATGGATAACAGATCGTGTTCTGCTAGAAGCATCCAAGCCAGACCTTATCGTTAGCGTGCCTCTGCATCCTAAAAAGCAAAAGAAAAGAGGTTATAACCAGCTGCATCTTTTCGGGGATCAATTGTCTAAGTATTACAACATCCCAATTAATCATAATTTCCTAAAAAGAAATAGCCACACCTCAGAACAGGCGAAGAAAGACAAACTGCACAGAAACCAAACAGCGTCCATCTTCTCTGTTACCGAGAATATGGACGCTGCTCATATCTTATTAATTGATGATGTCTACACCACTGGCAATACCTTATCTACTATCGCTTGGGAAATACTGAAAAGCAATCCTCAACATCAGATAAGCATCATGGTGATGGCAATGGATGTCTAGCGTTGTAGCTTTTCTCCGTAGGCAAGATCTCCGGCATCGCCTAACCCTGGGGTAATATAACCTTTAGAAGTCAAGTCCGGATCTATCACACCTGTCCAGATTTTAGCATTAGGAAAAGCTTCGGCAATAGTATCCACACCTTGTTGACTGGCAATAGCTGCAACAATATGGATTTCTGTAGGCGTACCATTGGTTAGCAAATCCTTGATTGCTTCTATAAGAGATGCACCTGTTGCTAACATAGGATCTGCAACAATAAGCGGTCTACCATCCAGATTAGGACAAGTCAAATAATCTTGTTTGATAGAGAAATAATCATTGGCATCATGCTTTCTGTAAGCGGCAACAAATCCGCAATCTGCCTTATCAAAATAGTTAAGAATCCCCTGAAACAATGGTACTCCAGCTCTCAGAATAGTTGTAATAACAGGTTGTACAGCAATCTCTTTAACTTTAATGGTATCTAGAGGTGTCGTTATTTCTACGTCTACCTGCGGCAATCCTTTGCTAATCTCAAAAGCAGCAATCTCACCTATACGCTCCAGATTCCTGCGGAACTTCATACGGTCATTTTGTACTTCTACATTTCTTAGATCATTGATCCATGAGTTAACTAGGGAAAATTGTTGTGATAATTCTGTAATCATAAGTTGATGGGATGATTTGTTGATTTGTTGATGTGATGATGTTTTGATTGGATAATGTGATGCTGGGCTAATGTTTTTTGGCTGTCGATATTATTTTAGAAAGCAACTTCTGAATGCTCAATAACTTAATCGGTAAGCTATCATCAAAGGGATAACTGTCGCTATCCTTACATGAGAGCAACCAATATTCGGTTTCTTTGGCTTCTTTGTCGGCGATTTTCATCTTATGAATAAAGTCAACTCTGCTCTCAGAACTTTGTACCTCAAAAACATTAGCGCCAACCGACGTTCCAGATTTTAGAAGTTGGTTGGCGATAACATATTTTTTATGAGATTCTAATAACTCGGTATAACTGATGATGGTCTTTGCAAAATCAATACTCAAGGCTAATATTTCATTTTTGGTTTCCATAAGAGCTTTCAAGATATTAATTTAATTTCATCTAATTTTCGAATTAACGAATCGTCTATTATTTTTGACGGAAATAGATCTCAATAGGAATTCCAGAAAAGTTGAAATGCTTACGCAATTGATTTTCCACAAAACGCTTATAAGGCTCTTTCACATACTGTGGCAAGTTACAGAAGAATACAAACTGTGGCGATGGCGTAGGCAACTGCACACAATATTTGATTTTCACATACTTACCCTTTAATGCTGGTGGCGGTGTATTTTCTAATATCGGCAACATCAGCTCGTTAAGCTTAGATGTTTTGATACGTTGCTTACGGTTTTCATAGACTTCCATAGCCGTTTCTACAGCCTTAAGGATTCTTTGCTTAGTTAAAGCTGAAGTAAACAAAATAGGAATATCACTAAACATCCCGATTTTATGTCTAATAGCTTCTTCGAAATCACGCATCGTATTAGTTTCTTTCTCAACAAGATCCCACTTGTTAACCAAGATTACGATACCTTTTCTGTTTTTCTGAGCCAGTCCAAAAATGTTCATATCCTGAGATTCCCACCCTAAAGTAGCATCTACCATCAAGATTACAACATCAGAATGCTCAATAGATCTAATAGAACGCATTACTGAATAGAATTCTAGATCTTCAGAAACTCTAGATTTTCTACGCATACCTGCTGTATCTACCAATACAAACTCGTGCCCGAATTTATTATATAATGTCTGGATACTATCTCTAGTTGTCCCAGCAATATCTGTAACAATATTTCTCTCGTTATCTAACAAAGCGTTAGTCAGTGTAGACTTTCCTACGTTAGGACGACCTGCAATCGTAATCTTAGGCAAGCCCTCGAAAGGATCTACATAATCCGTCGTTGGAAAATCCTTTACAACATCATCCAACAATTCTCCAGATCCACTTCCTGTTGCAGAAGACATTGTGTAATATTTTTCTACTCCTAATTGATAGAACTCTGTTGCTGGCAATTCTCCTTTAGCAGAATCTACTTTGTTAACCACTAGATAAAGAGGTTTATTAGCTTTTCTTAGTAATTGATAGATTTCATAATCTGTATCAGTAAGACCTTCTTCTACATTCACCATAAAGATGATAGAAGTCGCCTCATCTACCGCTAGCTGTACTTGCTTACGGATCTCTTCTTCGAAGATATCATCCGTACCGACGTCATAACCTCCTGTATCTATCACAGTAAAATCCACACCATTCCAGTCAGATTTCCCGTAATGACGGTCTCTTGTTACACCAGCTGTAGAATCTACAATAGCTTCTCTTCTTTCTAATAATCGGTTGAACAGGGTAGATTTACCCACGTTAGGACGGCCTACAATAGCCACAATATTTGACATAAAAAACGTTTAATAATCCTTCGACAAGCTCAGGACTAGATTATTAATGGGTTACTCCAACTTTTGGAGCCCAATTTTTTTGCAAAGATAACCTTTTTATTTTTTTGGCGTGACCTGTTTTTGTGGAAGTCCATTTATTTTGACCCTATATCATAGGGTCACCACAAAAAACAGGTCGGTCTACGGGCAGTCGCTGTTGTTTTCACCTACACATAAACCTAAAAAAACAACGAGCTCCAACAATGCCCTTCGCCCTCACGCAAGATTGCACCCGCAACGCAAAACCACACAAACATTTTTTATACGAAGCGCTTCGACTTCGCTCAGCGTGACAACTCGAATAATCAATAATTCTTTCATTGTTAGCGCTGTCAGACTGAGCTTGTCGAAGTCATTACGTACTAAAACAGACATTCAAAACTTTAATTATCTCAGGCGCTTCGACTCCGCCCAGCGTGACAATTTTGACAAGTAAAATCTCATGTTTGGTACTGTCAGACTGAGCTTGTCGAAGTCATTATGCACAAAAAAGGACATTCAAAACTTTAATCAAATGAAATTTTAGCTGAGTTTCCAAGTCTTGAATTTTTGTTTCTTTTGTTTCAATACAAAAGAAGAGGATTTCACTTAATTAAATGTTTTTCCCTAAATGCACAACGAGCGATCAATCATTAATAACGACAAACACTTATTATTGCCAAACAACCAATTAAAAACACATTAAAATTCTCTACCTTTGTCACTTACAATTTAAAAATTCATCAATCACGAGCATGGATCATCTCTCTGCAAGCTTTAAGGATAAACATATCATCTTCTACGACGGTGATTGTGGATTTTGCAACTTCTGGGTACAATGGATTCTGAAGAGAGACAGCAAAGATCAATTTTTATTTTCGGCGTTACAATCAGAGCTAGGACAGCAGTTTTTATCAGAAAGACATCTAGAAGCAAAAAATTTTGATAGCATCTATCTTTGGAAACCAGAAAGTTATTATCTTAAAAAATCCGATGCTGCAATAAAGATAGGACAACTATTGGGTGGCATATATCAGATTTCTGTCGCGGGCAAAATCTTATCCCTTTCTATAAGAGACGGCATCTACGATAATATTGCAAAACGCAGGAAAAGCCTTATGACAGGACAATGTCTTCTCCCAACCGCAGAAGAGCGCAAAAAGTTTATCGATTAAGATTATATTCGATTGTATTTAAAGTTTAATTAACAAGAGTATTTCATCAAGATTTATTATAAAAATCTATAATTTCCTATATTTGCAAACTATGGAATATAACACCAAAAGAACCCAGTTGCAGATGCCAGAATATGGTCGTCTAATACAACAGATGGTAGAACAGTGCAAAGTCCTTCCTACAAAGGAAGAACGCAATAGTGCAGCGCTTTCTATCATAGAATTTATGGGACAACGCAATCCACATCTTCGCGACGAAGAAAACTATAAACATAAACTTTGGGATCACCTTTTCATCTTAGCAAGTCATGACTTAGATGTAGACTCTCCCTACCCGATTCTTTCTGAAGAAGAACTGAAAACCAAACCTAAGACCATGCCTTATCCTACTTTTGATAATGCTTATAAGTTCTATGGGAAAAGTATTCTTCAGTTGATAGAACGTGCGATAGAGCTAGAACCAGGCGACGAAAAGGAAGCATTAATACAGGTTATTGCTAATAACATGAAGAAGTCTTACAATGTTTATAATAAAGAGCACGTACAAGATGATGTGATTGTTAGACATCTTAAGGATCTATCTAAAAACAGATTAGACCTTACAGGGCTAGAATCTCTGGACAGAAGTAAAATCTATTACAACACCAACCGTAATAACCAAAATAGAAATAACAGAAACCAAAATTCTAACAGCAATAACAATATAGCCAAGAAAAGACACCATAACAATAATCAAAACAACCAAAATAATCAGAAAAACAGAAAATAATGAACGGAGCATTTGAAATCAGAGGAGGAAAAAGATTGCATGGGGACATTACGCCTCAAGGTGCAAAAAATGAAGCATTGCAAATTTTATGTGCTGTATTATTAACGGATCAGGAAGTTAGAATTAATAACATCCCAGACATCCATGATGTTAACCGATTGATAGAGATCTTAGGCGACTTTAATGTAAAAGTAACTAAGAATGGTCACGGTGATTATACCTTTAAAGCAGACGAAGTTAATTTTGATTATATCAAATCTTCTGAGTTCAAAAAAGATGGCGCTAAGCTTCGTGGTTCTGTAATGTTATTAGGTCCAATGCTCGCGCGTTATGGTGAGGCTTATATGCCAACACCTGGTGGTGACAAAATTGGAAGAAGACGTCTAGACACGCACTTCCAAGGTTTTGTAGAGTTGGGTGCTGAGTTTTCTTACGATGAAGAACAACAATATTATTCTTTAAAAGCCAAAGAGCTTCACGGTAAATTCATCTTGCTAGAAGAAGCTTCTGTAACAGGTACAGCCAATATCTTAATGGCAGCAGTCTTGGCAAAAGGAAAAACAAGAATCTACAATGCCGCTTGTGAGCCTTACCTGCAACAGCTTTGCAAAATGCTTAACAGAATGGGTGCTAATATCTCTGGCATCGGTTCTAACTTATTAACGATAGAAGGTGTAGAATATCTTGGAGGGACAGAGCACACTATGCTTCCTGATATGGTAGAAATCGGTTCTTGGATTGGTCTAGCGGCTATGACGAAATCCGAAATCACGATTAAAAATGTTAACTGGAATCAACTAGGTATCATCCCTGATACCTTCAGAAAGTTAGGTATCCAATTAGAACGTAGCGGAGAAGACATCTTTATCCCAGCTCAAGAGAATTATACAATTCAGAAGTTTATAGATGGATCTATCTTAACAGTTTCTGATGCGCCCTGGCCAGGTTTTACCCCAGATTTGTTATCTATCATTTTGGTGGTTGCTACTCAGGCTAAAGGAACACTTCTTGTTCATCAAAAAATGTTTGAATCAAGGCTATTCTTCGTAGATAAGTTAATTGATATGGGCGCACAGATCATCCTTTGTGATCCGCACCGTGCAACTGTAGTTGGTCTTAATCAAGAAAATCCATTACGTGGCACAACCATGGTTTCTCCAGATATTAGAGCTGGTAACGCACTATTAATTGCCGCCTTATCTGCAGAAGGAAAATCTACCATCCATAACATCGAACAAATCGACAGAGGTTATGAGAACATCGATGGCAGGCTGAAAGCTCTAGGTGCAGACATTACAAGAATCTAATTCAGTTCTAAAAAATAAACAAAAGACATTCTATTAAGGATGTCTTTTTTGTTTATAAACAATATTGAACGCTATTAAAAAATAATATAAGTAATGGATTGCAGGATTAACTAAATCATTTTTCTGTAATTTTTACAAAAAAATTGAGTTATGTAGCGATTTCCTATTCTTAGTTGAAGTGTTTATTCCTCACTTAAATTTACTTCGTTTTCGCTAATCCCGTTTAAGTCCATAATTGTAAAAATTGTTTCTTCTGTTATTTTGCAAAGTCTTAACATTTTTTGAACATTTACATCTTCTACATCCTTAAAATGCTTTAAGGAAAATGAATAAATATCGCCTTTGTCAAATGCTCCTTCTAAATGACTGAGTTCATTTAACATTGTGAGATTAACAATTTGTTCAAAGATTATTTCTCGCGCTTCAATTAAATTATTAATTTTTTCAATGATCTGTTCTCTATAAGTTTTCATATCATTCGCCTTTAAAAAATGCAAGTTCCAAAGCTCGGTATTCTGTAATTTCATAGCCAACTTTTTGTTTCATCAATTTGAAAAAAGTTTCAAAAGTCTTTTCGCTTTTTAAACTTTCAATGAGCTTAATGTATTCGATATAGGCGTTTGGCTTTTCAAGTTTGTATTTATGAGGTTCTTCATTATTTAAAAAACGAAAAACTCGGCTATCCCAAATTGCGTATTGTTCTGGATTTATAAAATGTAATAATTTAGAAGTTCCTACAAGAGAATTATTAAATGTACTTTTCAAAATTGCAAGTTGATCTGCCTTTATTTCCTTTCCGTTTTTCACATTATTTAAAATTGAGAGAACTTTTTCAGACTCTTCGAGTTTTATTGATTTCAAAATTGTTGGCATCCAAGAATAAGTAAAACTTATCCCTATGATTAAATTCTCCAACTTTATGACTGGTAAGTTTTTGAAATAGTTCAAAAAATGAGGATAGGAAAGCAGATAGTTTTCTTTAGTAGTATCAAAATTATTTGCAATTCCAATCAGTTGTTCGATAATTTTTCGGTTAGATTTTTCAGATATTTTCATTTAGCGAGTTTTTATCAGGATAGATTAGTTAATAAAAATAATATAAGCAATCCTCGGTTATTCAGAGATCATTAATCCATTTTAATTTCACCTTTCTACTTCTTCTAGTTTCAATGAAGCCAAGTTAAGAAAATTATAAAGCTGGGACATATTAACACATAAAAAAGTTGAAATTTGACATCCACAACATAGAATAAATTCAGAAATGTTAGGCAAATGGAAGGATGTCTTTTTTGTTTATAAATCCCATTGAACATTCATAAAAAACTTGTAATTTTAATGTTATCAAATCACAAAACTATGAGCAAAAAACAAATTGGAATCTTTGTCGGAAGTCTGCGACGAGAGTCTTTCTCTAAAAAAGTAGCTAATAGCTTAATCCCAATGGCTCCAGAAGGATTCGAGTTTACCATCATCCCGATTGGACAATTAGAGTTGTATAATCAAGATTACGATGATTACAATGAAGTACCCAATTCTTATCTAGAATTTCGAGAAACCGTAAAAAATCTAGATGGTGTTATTTTTATCACCCCTGAGTATAACCGTGGCTTGCCTGCCGTCCTTAAGAATGCCATAGATGTTGCCTCTCGTCCTTCTGGGAAAGGAGTTTGGGATAAAAAACCTGGCGGTGTGATTAGTAACTCTCCAGGTATGATAGGTGCTTTTGGAGCGCATCATCAATTGCGACAAAGTTTAACCTCGGTCAATGTATACACTATGCAACAACCAGAAATCTATCTTAGTCAAATATCAAAGGCTCTGGATGAATCTGGTAAAATAGACGACCGTACGACTGCTTATTTGCAAAAATTTATTAATGCTTATGCAGAATGGTTTAAAAATTTTTAAATCCCTATTCAAATATAAAAATCCCTAAAACGTTAATGCTTTAGGGATTTTTTATCATTTTAAATTAACGTGAGTTCGAGTTAAGCTGCGATTAATCTATCTTGATCAATAATGTCACAATTTGTATTGATTGATGGTTTTTTATCAAAGAAAGAGTAGGCTGCCAAAGCAGACAAAATATTGAGAACAAAGTTGTCAAAACTTCTGTGACGGGTATGTTCTATCTGACAAATATTCTTAAGCTCATCGTTTACAGATTCTATTAATGCCCTTTTTCTAAGCATAATTTTATCCTGGAGAAGCATTAAACAATTCTTCATATTCTTCTTTATTTTTGTGATTAAATGAACTCCATCTATAAAAAGTTGCTCAAACAGATCTTTCCCAATATAGCCTTTATCGCCGAAAAGTTTTCCGAAAATCCATTTGTGCAGATCCATACTTTTCAGGGGTTCTCTGTCGTCTACATTGCCTGTTGTCAGGATAAAATCCAGAATCTCACCCCTGTCATTGATAATCAAATGGAGTTTAAAACCATAAAACCAACCCAGAGAACATTGTCCTTTCTGAGCGATATTTTTGAAGGTTTTGTGCTGCTTTTCCCTTTTGATGTGACAAGCCCTGATGGGTGTTGAATCGATGAAAGATATGCCGGTACACTTTCCCAGACACATCATTTTTACGAAAACTGCCATGGGTACATTCACTTTCTTTTGGAGCTCTACAAACCTGTTGTAGGAAACCGTTACAGGAAATTCTTTCTTCATATGTCTTTGAACGTAGCCCTGATAAAAGTGCTTGAGATTTTTGAAAGCACCGTAATGAAACAGGATCATAATAGTCATCACTTCGCTTTGAGACATCGCAGATTTTCTGTTTCTGGTCTTGATTTTGGGGTCTTTCAGAGCGTAATCTTTCAGAATATGGTTAAATTCTTTAAAAAACTCATCAACAATGTAATAAATAGTTGTAATTTTATCATCAGAAATCATAGCGGAAATTTTAGTTAAATATTTGACTTTCAATAGCTTAAATATACTAATTTTTTCGCTTTTTTCTATTATAATTTATCACTTCTTACATCGAACTCACGTTAAATTAAAATGGAAAGCAGAAGTTACCAACCGCCGCCACCGCCGCCGCCGCCGCCGCCGCCGGAGAATCCACCACCACCAGAGCCGCTACTAGAAATAGATCCTGAGCTAGATGGTGCCGTAGATCCTGAACTTATAGAGTTGGTGAGGCTAGAATTGAGCGCACTGCCAAAACTGTTCATATTAAGCATGCTTCCCATATACCAAGAGCTTGTATAACCAATTGCCATTGCGGCTAATGCGGCTTCAAATTTCTTTCCCCAAATATCATCTACGCCCAACACCATTGCATAAGGCAAGTATTTTTCGAAAATTTCTGGAGTCATTTTAGGTGAGTTATGGAATTTTAATTGCTCATTTTCTGCTGCGCCCATATACATCTTAAACCCATCTATTAAAGATTGAATTCTTAATTTTTCTTCAGAAGGACGTTTTATCAAAATTTTGAAAATGATTAAATAAATAATACCTATTCCTAAAAATCCTATACACGCCTTAGAATTGAAATCCAAATCTGCCACGAACATAAATAAAATAATCCCTCCTATAAACGGGAAAAAGAATATCAGTATTGCGGCTATTAAGCAACCTGCATTTTTAACATTATTTAAAACCGCATAAACGATAACTCCAAAAATAGCAATAAACGCAAGCCCAAACATACCAAAACCAGCAAAAGTCATTGTATCATTAATCCAATTGGAAAAAATAAAAGATGCAATAAATACCCCAAACACGATCAAAGCAGGAGCAATAACCAATTTAGAATTATTACCTGCTGTCAAAAAATCTTTAAACTGATAAAGAAGATTGGCTTTATAATCATCCACCGTATGTTCTACTTTAGAATCATATTGACTATCAAAATTAACAACATCTCTATTCTGAAAAAGATTATTCATCACAGCGATTTCTTCTTTCGGTAATGATTGATCGGGCTCTTTAAGCTTATTAACTTTAAATGTTTTACTCTTTGACATTCCAAAAAACGAAGACGCTTCTTCTTCAACAATTTGGATAAAACCTTTGATAGCTAAATTAACCAAACTTGCTGTCAAATAAGAATCTTTAAAACTCTCAAATTTTAAATAACCTAAAGCTGCCGGAGACATATTATCAGGAACGTTAAACTGTGGATAAACTGTCGGTTTTACAGGATCTACACCATATTTTCGCCATGTACTGTAACCACTAACAAACAAGCCTAACATCACCAAAGTTAGAAATATTGCGATGCCATATTTCTCTAAAAAAGTTGGTGGTGGCGGTGGCAATACAACTCCTTTTGTAAAACCCACTGCTATGGTGAGATTCTCATGTGGAGACAAAGAATTGCCCGTCCATTCTATAGATTGATTTCCTAGAACATTACTACTACAATTGGTTTCTTTACTACCTGCAGCACCAGTATAACAAGAGCTTTGGAGAATATTGGCGCCTTGAGGAAGGTTAACTTTGGCAGAGATCTTTTCTATATCAAAACCCCATTCGGTACCGTTAACATTCCAATAAAACTCATCATATTTATCAAAAAAACCGACCTGATTTTTAGCAGAATATTTAATTTCATATTCGTAATCACCAGGCGACAAAATAATATCTTTTTGTCCTACATAGATCTTGAGAAAACCACCTTCGGATTCTGTATGATAATCTTCTTTTGCACCATTTTTCTTAACCGAAACAATATCGTATTTTACTTTATGAGAAGATCCATTAAGATTTCTGGAAGTTGGTAAAGAACGAAAAATCCCACGCTTGATATCGTCACCTTCGCTGTGAACTTTAATCAATTCGGTTACAAAAATGCTGGCATCTTTTTGTACATCAATCACCGAATGGAAATTAATAATCCGCTCGCGATCAATTGTCAAATCAATGCCATAATCTGAAGAAGTCGCGGTTTCTAATTGTGCAAATCCTAAAAAGGAACAAAAAACCGTTAGAAATAAAAGAAGTCTTTTCATTCTTCTAAAACTTTACGCTAGGCACTTCTCTTTCGGCAATATTTTGAAGCTCGAAGAATGGTGATTTTTCAAACTTATACATATTAGCAATAATATTACTTGGGAAAGATTCTACGGTTGTATTATTTTCTCGCACTGTGCCATTATAATATCGTCTAGATTTCTCAATATCACCTTCTAATGAAGTCAATTCTGATTGAAGTTGTTGGAAATTAGTATTGGCTTTAAGATCTGGATATTGTTCTGCGACTGCAAAAAGATTCATCATCGCTTGGTTAAGATTCTTCTCCGCCGCTTCTGTAGCAGGAACAGAATTAGCATTAGCTGCAAAATTACGCGCGTTAACAACACTTTCTAAGGTTTCTCGCTCATGCGTGGCATAACCTTTTACGGTTTCTACAAGGTTAGGGATGAGATCATGACGTTTCTTAAGCATCACATCAATACTACTCCACGCTTCTTGCACCAAGTTTCTGAGTCTTACCAATTTATTATAAACCGAAACACCATAAAACAAAACAATTACCACAAGGGCAACCACAACTAATAAAGGAATCATATTTTATTTATTTGAATTAAAGATATGCTTTTTATACAACTTTAAAAGAATTTTGAAATTAATTTTAATTGTTTATTTTTGAGAATAAACTATTAACCATACCATGAAAACTCTTTTTTCTCTTTTTTGTTTTTTAATAATAATCTCTATCAGGTGTCAAGATAATTATCCTGTTCCTGTAAAAAATGCAGAACACCTTTTCTACATCCAACACAGCAATAGCAAAAATACCTTCATGTACGATGCCAATATGGATGGCAAAAATATTTCTGATAAAAAACCTATAGAAACCTACAGAATTTTATATGAAGAAGGAGGTGCTATAAAACCGCTCACCGCGATGCAAAACTCAATGGCTTATGGCATTAATTTCAAAAAAATAAGTGATAATTATTTTCAGTTTAATTTAAAAGGTAACAAAACACTCAGCCTATTTTTAGGATTAAATACCAGTCAAAAACCCTCAGTTTTCTTGACCATTAACAACAAAAAAATGTTCTTGGATAAAATGTATGTCCAGCTTAAAAAAGGTGGAATAAAACCAACTGCAGATTACATATTGCTAACAGGAAAGGATTTCTTCACCGGAAAAACCATTACCGAGAAAGTAGAAATGTAGATTAATTAAGGATTTTTATTCTTTCTAACTTGTCAGAAGCAGCGAGTCCATTAGGATTACAACCTGGTTTTCCTTCCGGAACTTCAATGTTCTTTTTGTCATAAAAATCTTTCCAAAACGTGTTGGTCACGCCAGTTTTTGGATCTATAAAAGTCATTGGCTCTAACTGAAAAATATGATTCTCCCGAAATGCTCTCTCTATAAAATCCGAACAATAATAAGAATCATCCGTTAAAATATAATCGAAGTTATACGGCTTACCAAGCATTGCATTAGCCTTTACGATAGCTTTAGGAATTGCCATTTGATAATTAGATTTCAATCGATAAATCACCATCTGTTGTTGATTCTGATGTTGATCTTTTATAAAAGCTTGCAGCGTTTGTTTCTGAGAACCGCCTCTGGGTGCAGCATGCAAAACATGATAATGACGACCTTCTTTCTCTAGAATCCCAATATGATCGAAATTAGCATTATCCTGCTGTTGTGTTACATTATTAATCGCGCCAGACAATCCTTCTTGCTTGGCGGTTATAAATATCAAATCTCCGTTTTGTAAATCGTTATGCATATTGCTTTTGCAAGAAATAAGCTGCAAAACTAGATAAAAAAAGAAACTTATTTTAATATATTTTTTAACTTTTACAATGACTTTCATCTCTATTAATCTAATCAAATAGTTAACTAAAAAGCTGCTTATCTTTCTTCAATAATTTTAGAAATATAATCTACTATAAAGCTTGTCGTGATAATCACACTTCAGATTTTTATGATAATAACAAATGTAGAGTTTTAATATTGAAAAATTAAATGTTATTTTTGCCATATTAATAGTTAAACCATGCCAAAAATATCTCACAGAGCAGAGCACATGCCTGCTTCTCCCGTAAGAAAATTAGTTCCTTTCTCGATAGAAGCTAAGAAAAAAGGAATCAGCGTATACCATCTTAACATCGGGCAACCCGATATAGAAACGCCAGAAACTGCTCTTAATGCTATAAAAAATATCGATCTTAAAGTTCTAGAATATGCCCTTTCTGAAGGTAATCTAGACTACAGAACAGCATTGTCTACTTATTATAATTCTTTAGGCTTTGATGATATCACGCCTAATAACTTTATTGTAACCAATGGTGGATCAGAAGCATTAAACTTTGCTATTTCGACCTTATGTGATGATGGAGATGAGGTCATTATCCCAGAGCCTTATTATGCTAATTACAATGGTTTTACCAATGCTTTTAATGTTAATGTAGTTGCTGTGCCATCTACTATTGATACAGGTTTTGCATTACCTTCAATGGAAGAATTCGAGAAGAAAATCACGGATAAAACCAGAGCGATTATCATCTGTAATCCTGGTAATCCTACTGGTTATCTTTATAACAAAGAAGAATTACAAAAGTTATCTGATATCGCATTAAAACACGACATTGTTGTAATTTCTGACGAAGTATATAGAGAATACGTCTATGATGGAGAAAAGCAAATATCCATGTTAGCTTTCCCAGAATTGGCAGAAAACTGTATCATCATAGATTCTGAATCTAAGCGTTATTCTATGTGTGGCGCAAGAATTGGTTGTATGATTACAAGGTCTAAAAAAATCCATGATGCAGCAATGTTATTCGCGCAAGCAAGATTAAGCCCAGTATTAATTGGTCAGATCGCCGCAACCGCTGCACACCAAAATGATTCTGCTTACATTAATTCTGTTAGAGAAGAATATACACAACGTAGAAACCTTTTAGTTGAATTACTAAATGAAATCCCAGGTGTTATTTGCCCTAAGCCAAAAGGCGCTTTCTATTGTGTTGCAGAATTACCCGTAGACGACACAGAAGTTTTTGCACAATGGTTATTAGAAAAATACTCTAACAACAACGAAACTATCATGGTTGCACCCGCAGGAGGTTTCTACAGCAATCCAGAATTAGGTAAAAAGCAAGTAAGAATTGCCTATGTTCTAAAGCAAGAAGATCTTAAAAGAAGCGCAGAAATCCTAAAGGATGCCATAGAAAAATATAATTTAGAAACATCTAAATAAAAAAAAACACGATGATGAAAATAATTAAAATAAGTCTACTTCTGTCCACTGTTTTGCTTCTTGCGATAAGTTGCAAAACTGTGGCTCAGAAATCCAATATCCTTTCTGTATCTTACATGCATACCGCTGGCAGAGGAGGTTCATCTTCTATAACAGCAACTATAGATTCTCTAGAATCAAGTGCAGTGGGTGGTCGTTTTCAGGATGTCCCAAATTTTAAAAAGAAAATTAATTCTAAAGATTGGGATCAATTAGTTTCTAAAATTAATATTTCTGATTTAGAAAAAACAGAAAGTGGAAGACAACAAGGTATTTTTGATGGGCCTGATGCTATATTTAGAATCAAAACAAGAGATAAAGAGTACGAAATCTATAATCCAAAAGAAAGTACACAAGGCTACAAACAATTGAATGAATTGAGAAACAGTCTAAATAATCTACGTTCAAAATATAAAAATTAAGTCTCTAACTTATTGCTTTCTCCTTAACAGTTTATAATCAAGAATCTTATTAATTAATGATAAAGGAACAGTTTTCTTTAAAAGCTTTTAACACATTTGGCGTTGATGTTACTGCAAAATATTTTGCCGAAATCCATAATCTAGAAGAGCTTATTGATGCTCTCAATTTTTCTAAAAGCCATAGCCTTTCGGTTTTATTTTTAGGTGGTGGAAGTAATATTTTGTTCACCAAGAATTTTGATGGATTGGCATTAAAATTAAATTTAAAAGGAATTTCGGAAGACATTATCAGCGATAATCAAATTCTGATCACGGCGCAAGCTGGCGAAAACTGGCATCAATTTGTGCAATATTGTCTGGACAAAAACTATGGAGGATTAGAAAATTTATCCTTAATTCCGGGTAATGTCGGCACATCTCCAATGCAAAATATTGGCGCTTACGGCACAGAAATTAAAGATACTTTCCACAGTTGTAAAGTTCTCAATCTAGAAACATTTAACATAGAATCTTTTGATATATACCAGTGTCAATTTGGTTACCGAGATTCTTTTTTTAAACAAGAAGGGAAAGGAAAATATGTCATTTTGGAAGTTACTTTTAGATTAAGCTCCCAAGAACATAACATTAAAGCCGATTATGGCGCTATTAGAAGCGAGCTAGAGAATCTCAATATTATAAATCCTACCATCCAAGATATATCTAAAGCAGTTATCAACATCCGCCAAAGCAAGTTACCGGATCCAAAAGAAATAGGTAATGCTGGAAGTTTTTTCAAAAATCCTACAATCGCTATCGCTCAGTTCGAAGCTTTACAACAAGAATTTGACAATATTCCAGGTTATCCTAATGGCGATGTGGTAAAAGTCCCTGCGGGTTGGCTTATAGAACAATGCGGATGGAAAGGAAAACAAATTGGCAATGTAGCAACACATCATCTTCAATCATTAGTTATTGTTAATAAAACAGGACAAGCAACAGGGCAAGAAATTTTTGATTTTTCTACGATGATTATTAATTCAGTTAAAGAAAAATTCGGGATTATGCTAGAGCGCGAGGTTAATATCATGTAGTTTTTTTAATATGAACATTAATTTGACATTAAAATAAAAATTAAACCCACTGTCAATCAATGACTTTTGTCAATTATTTATATTTATTCTAAATAAATTCTTTTAAGCTAAAACATCGTTGTATTTTTGCAAACTCATTTCTGAGAAATGAATTAAAAAAAATAACTGTGGGTAGATTTTTAGCTCTTTTTATAATAAGTCTTTTTTCTGTTGGTCTCAATGCCCAATCAGGAAATATCTTTCTTAACATTAGCGTTACTAATGACAACAATGAAGTCTTGCAAAACGCTTCTATCATTGTCGATCAGAAGATTTTCTCAACAACCAACGATGACGGAAAATCCAAAATATCACTTCCTTCTTCTACACAAAAGATTACCATAAAGCATCCACTTTACCTACAGAAAACAGTGACTGTCTTTCTGGGGATGCCTAAAAACCTCAACATAAAACTCTCTACCGACCATAAGATAGACGAAGTTATTATAACTGCAAAAGAAGGTAAAGGCTTAACCAGCAAATCTATCATCAACCAGAAAGCGATGGAACACCTGCAACCATCCAGCTTTGCAGACATTATGGAACTTCTGCCTGGTGGCCTTGCTCGAAATCCCAATCTTACTGTTACTAATAAAACATTAATCCGCGAAAATGCTGGCGGTCCTAGTGCTTATAATACATCGTCTCTCGGTGTACAATTTATGATTGACGATAATGTATGGAATACCAATGCTGATATGCAAATTTCTTCTAGTGACTCTCAGTTTCTAGATGGACCAAGAAAAAGAGCTACCGCAGGCATTGGTGTGGATATGAGAACGTTGTCTACCAATGATATAGAAAGAGTAGAAATCATCCGCGGGATTCCGTCTGCTGCTTATGGTGATCTGACATCTGGTGTTATTAAAATTGAACGAAAAATTGGTTATTCTAACCTTCAAGCGCGTTTTAAGGCAGATGGATTTAGCAAACAATATTATGTAAGTAAAGGGTTTAACCTTAATAAAAACTGGCAGTTGAGTGCTAGTGCAGACTTATTAGACGCTAAGCAAAATCCTACCGACGACTTCGAAAATTATCAAAGAATTACCGCTTCTATAAGGTCAAAATTAAAAACTAAATTGTGGAACAATCCTTTAGAATGGCGCTCTAACATAGACCTTTCTAGCAATATTGATAAGATTAAAAATGATCCCGACAATGGCTATCCAAGCATAGACTCTTATAAATCAAGCAATAACAGATTAAGCCTTACCAATAATTTTATCTATCAGTTAAAGAAAGATAATTTCTTCAACAAAATTATATTAAACACAGCCGTGCGTCAAGGTTTTGAAAAGATAGAACAAGTAAAACTAATGCAACAATCTGGTCCAAGATCTATTTCTCTAGCCACCGCACAAGGCGAAAACGTGGGTGTTTTCCCAGTTTTACGATATGTATCAGAATTTACCACAGACGGGAAACCGTTAGACTTATCCGCATTATTCCAATTAAATGGAACTAAAAAAGCAGGCGGACTAACGCATCAATATGAAGCCGGATTAGATTGGCGATATTCTAAAAACAACGGAAAAGGTCAACAATACGATATGCTTACGCCACCAACGGCTAATATGTCAACCAGGCCAAGAGCTTATAATGATATCCCTGCTTATCAGAATCTTGCAACATTTATTGGAGATCAGATGAGTTATAATATCGATGGTCATCAACTTAATTTATATGCAGGATTAAGAGCGTCTAAGTTGTTAGGTATGGATGCTTCTTACAGCATTAGCAAAAAGGTATTTTTAGAACCACGACTTAATTTCCAATACAGTTTGCCTAGTATTATGGTACTGGGACATCCTTTGAAAACAGATTTTACCATGGGTTATGGATTATTCTACAAGCAGCCAACATTGCTTATGTTATATCCTAACCAGCGCTATACAGATTACACACAGCTTAACTATTTCCATAATGACGAACGTTATCGCTATGTCAACTACATGACTTACGTTCAAAATGTTGAAAATAAAAATCTAACCGCAGCTAAAAACACAAAACACGAAATCCGTATAGATCTTAGTTATCGCAACCACGAGTTTTTTGCGACGTTTTTCCAAGAAGATATGGACAATGGTTTTAGAAGTACATTACAGAATGCTGTTCATACCTTTAAAAGATACAATGCTGCTTTTGTTGATCTCAACGACTGGAATAACGGCCCTAATCTTGCCAATGTTCCTTACGAAATACGATCGGAATTTGGAAGTTATGCCATAACAGAAAACGGAAGTGCGACCTTAAAAAAGGGAATAGAATTCGGTTATAGCTCGCCAAGATTCCCTTCTATTAATACCAAATTTACTTTGACAGGTGCTTGGTTTAGAACCCAATATCGCAACACAGTTCCTGTCATAGAAAAACCAAATATTTCGCTTGCTGGCAATAATTTCCCTTATTATGGAATTTATAAAAATGCTGACGGCTATATTAACTCTAACCTTAATTACAACTTCTTTGTCGACACGTATCTACCAAGTCTGGACATGAATATTTCGGCATCAATTCAGGGAGTGATATTTAATGACAGAACTAAAGACCAGAGAATACCAGAACCAATTTCTTATTACGGAATAGATGGTATTGTGCATCAATTTACAGATGCAGATCGTACAGATCTTTACAAACAATGGTTAGTTAGAGATGTATCGACCACTGATAATCTAGCTACTAACCTGACCTACACCATCAGCGCAAATCTAAAAATTTCGAAAAGAATTTATAAATCTTTAAAGACATCAATGTTTGTGAATAGGCTTTTCAATTATGCGCATCCTTACAACTTTAATGGTGTAAGAGTAACTAGAAAAAACTCTGCGACACCCTACTTCGGGATGGAGCTTAACTATAACTTTTAAATATTAATATCATAAAAATTTATACCAATGAAAAAAAGACTCTTAATTATCAGTCTATTAGCAGCAACTGTTGCTACCACAATTACATCATGTTCTAAAGATGATGATTTTGGCACAGAAACCATACAGCAAAAAGGTATTTTATCTTTAAACTTTAAAAGCGAAAATATCGTTTCTTATAAAACTTTGGATGTAGAAGCTTTAGAAATTAATACGGGTGCTGTGGTAAAGAAAGCTTTTCAAAATACGTCTTCTATACAATTAGAGTTACCTTATGGATCTTACAAAATTTCTGCAAATGGTACTGCTATTAATAATACAGGAGATGGTGTACAGACAGGAACAACTATTTCTGTAGATATGAAATCAGGATTAATTTCTATGGAATCTCCTATGCTTATTAAACAATTTACAGATAGTTTTATCATAGAAGAGGCTTTCTACACAGGGGTAAAAACTCCAGAGGGTAAAAACTATAACTCTAGCCGTTATTTCAAAATTGTAAATAATACTAATAAAGTATTGTATGCTGATAATCTAATTATTGGTCAGTCAGAATTTTTGACTTCAGTTAATAACAATGTTACACCTTATAATATTGACCAATCATTTCCTGTAAAAGGTGTTATGGTTCTTAGAGGAAGTGGTAATCAGTACCCGGTACAGCCAGGTGACTTTATCGTTGTAGCAGACAATGCAGTTGATCATACTAAACATTCTAGTACTGCATTTGACTTAAGTAAAGCAGATTTTGAGTTTCCATCCACTAATCCAGCTTTAGGTCAGGTAGATAATCCATTAGTTCCTAATGCCGATATTATATACACTCAGATGAATTTTAATATGTTCTTCTTGCACAGTAGTGGTGTAGAATCTTATGTGTTAGCACGTTTCCCAGAAGGTGAGACTTCTACATCTTTCTTAGAAAAAAATAAGTACACTTACTCTTATACTAACTCTGCTGGCGGTACAACTACTAGAAGTACATATCAAATTCCTAATTCTTGGATTCTTGATGGGATGAACAATGCCGTACAAGATAAACTATTACAAATGCTAACTTCTTCTTCCATAGATTCTGGTTGGACAGGTGTTGGTAGTTTTTGGAATGATGCTAATCGCCTAGGGAAATCCGTAAGAAGAAAAGTAGATGGTAAACTAAGTAATGGTAAAGATAAATATAAGGACACTAATAACTCTACAGAAGATTTTATCAAAAATTCTGAGCCAAGCTTAAAGAATGGTATCATTCATTAATTTCAAATTAAAAAATAATCAAACATTAAAACCTATCTAATGTTTCAAAATAAATCTTTCTATACACTATTATCAGTATTAGTTTTCGGAGTCATCTCTGCCAAAGCTCAGGACAGCCTTAGGCTATATCCAATTATTAATAACCAGTTTGATATAGAAAGAAATATTAAACAATCCTATTACTATAATCCGGCGGCCAAGTCGGATTATAGTTCTTTATCTTTCACAGATTTTGGGGTTTCTTATCACAAAGGCAATCAGAAAATCTACAGGCAACAATTAGGATCAGGAAGCGAAGGACTCGGCGTTAATGTCAGTTCTTATAAAAAACAAAAATCTAACCGATCTATCTGGGGAAGTGCAAGCTATCAAAACCTAAAACTTAATTCTATAAAATGGAATGAGACTTTAGATTATGACAGAATTGCGCCCTACTCCATTGCAGATTCTATTGGAGGAACAACTAAGGTAGAACGTTATCAATTTTCTGGTGGATTGGCACAAAGCTTTAACCGTTGGACTATCGGGCTAGAAGCTAATTATCTTGCTCAATTAGGGTCAAGGTCTAAGGATCCTAGAGTTAACAGTACAACCTCAGATCTATCCATCAATCTCGGGATTAACTATAAAGTTTATAGAGATTATGAGCTAGGCATTTTCGGGCAGTTTAATAAATATACCCAGAATACATCCATCTCTTTTGTTAATCTACTAGGACAACCGCTTACCTATCACATGACAGGTTTGGGATATTCTAATTATTTTTTCAGTACCAAAAATCCTGCAGCAATTTATCAAGAACACGCCTATAAAATCGGCGGTCAACTCTTTAGCAAAAAATCTAAAGATTTCTATCTGCAAGGTAGTATTGGACAATCTAACAATGTAAAGAGTATTAATACAGGTAATACAGATTTTGACGCTTCAGATTTAGAAAGCAAAACTTACGATCTGGAAGCAGCTAAATTTTTCACTATCAAAAATCATCGCTTCGGAATACTCGCTAATTATAATGCCAGTACAAAAACGGGTAGCGAATATGGCTACACCAATAATACACAGTTAACACAACAGATCTACAAAAGAAAAACCTACAAAAAAGAAGATTACACTACCAAGATTAGAGGATTTTATCAATACAATTGGGAGAAATCTAACCTTGCTGTTATTCCTTTTTTTATCTATCAAGAAACTACTGAGCAAAAACGTTTACCTTTTACAGGTCAAAAGTTTGATGCCTATACCTTAGGTCTAGAAGCTCATTACAAACAAGAAATAACAAGCAACCAAGTCTTAAGCTTCAGCCCTTATTTTTCTAAAAAAACAATCAATAAAGCTATTAATGCAATTTCTAAAGACATTAGATCTTCCATTCTAGATTGGGTTCTAGAGGATTATTATTTCCTGACTAGTGATGCAACAACAATTGGTGCAAGCTTACGATATGACGTAAAACTAGAGAAGTTACCCGCGTTTTATATTAATGCACAATATCAAAGCCAAAAAATACAAGAAAAAAACAATAACTTTGTTGCTTTAAGCCTAGGAATAACATTTTAGAAAAATGAAGAAAACTGTTTATGTTGCTGCTATTAGCGTTGTTTTTGTATTTTTAAATTTCGCCCCAAAAGTCAATCGCGATCTTATGAATATCCAAGATCCAACTTTTGAAGATATCGTTAATAGTTATAAAAAAGCAATTTCTCAATGGCCAAAAGCAACCATAGATCCGGAAGCAAAATGGTCAGAGTTTTCACCAATCAAAAGAGATGTTGATTTTTTCAAAAACCAAGATAAGCCAGAAGTTATCTTAGGAAAAATGCTATTCTTTGATCCTAAATTATCAAAATCCGACCAAATATCTTGTAGTTCTTGTCATGATCCAGAAATGGGTTGGACGGATCGCAGACGTGTTTCTCTAGGTAACGATCACCTTATGGGCACGCGCAATACGCCTACGATCCTTAATATTGCAGAACGCAAATCTTTTTTCTGGGATGGTCGCGCATCAACCTTAGAAGACCAAGCCATTTCTCCCATTGCCGCTCATCACGAGATGGCTATGGATCCAAGTACCCTTCCTGATAAATTTGAAAAATTTAAAAATTATAAAAAACTCTTCAAAGATGCTTTTGGGACAGAATCTGTGACTTTTAACAGGATTACCACGGCGCTTGCAGCATTTCAAAAAACGATAAAAAGCCAACCAAGCAGGTTCGATCAGTTTCTGGAAGGAAATTATAAAGCGATGACCGATCAAGAAATCTACGGTATGCACATTTTCCGCACCAAAGCCCGTTGTATGAACTGCCATAACGGACAATATCTCACCGACGAATCTTTCCACAACATTGGATTAACCTATTACAAAAGACAATATCAGGATTTAGGATTATATGACGTAACTAAAAAAGCTGAAGATGTGGGGAAATTCCGTACGCCTCAACTTAGAGATCTTAACCTAACCAGACCATGGATGCATAACGGATTGTTTGACGATCTAGAAGGTATTATCAATATTTACAACAGTGGTATGCACATGATAGATCCTAAACCAGAGCAAAAACTGAAAGATCCCATGTATCCTGTAACTGATCCTTTAATGAAAAAATTAGATCTAACAGTTGATGAGAAAAAAGCATTAATTTTATTTCTAGAAGCGCTTAATGGAACTAAATTCAAAATGAGACGACCAGATTTCCCGATAGAATAATTTAATTCTCGGATGTTTCTTGTAGATTATTTTAAATAATTAAAGTCTGTTTCATTTTATTGAAGTAATTTTAATCTTTAATCTAATCTCTGTAAACTATGAAAATTGCGATTTTGGGCGCTGGCAACATGGGTATTTCTTTCTCAAGATCTTTCCTCAAATACGAATTATTAAAGCCAGAAGACCTTCATCTTATCACCAGAAGTCAAGCTACTAAAGAGAAATTAACTTTAGACTTTCCTAGTTCTAAAATTTCAACTTTTGATGAAGTCACGCAACTAGACGCAGACCTCATCATTATTGCCGTAAAGCCTCAAGATTTTAACTTTGTTGCCCAACATATTTTATTTGAATTAAAACCTGACCAAATGATACTTTCTATCATGGCAGGCATCAAAATCGAAAATATACAAAAAGCTTTTAATCATTCTTTAGTTGTGCGTTGTATGCCGAACTCTCCTACATTGCTAGGCATGGGAATTACTGGTTATACGGCTGCAGAAGGTATTTTGTTTAACCAATTAATCAACATCGAAAGATTGCTAAACAGCACCGGAAGATCTGTATATCTAGAAGATGAAAATCTATTAGATGGCGTTACAGCGCTTTCTGGGAGCGGACCAGCTTATTTTTATTATATTGTAGACGCTATGATAAAAGCCGGAATACAAATGGGAATTGAAGAAAATCTATCCAAATTATTTGTAAAACAAACCATGTTAGGAGCTTATCATCTTATTAATAATTCTGAAAAATCATTAGACAACCTTATAAAAGATGTCGCATCCAAAGGCGGAACAACCGAGGCTGCACTCAGGAGTTTTAATGAAAACCATCTCAAAGATCACTTACAACATGGTATTCTTTCTGCGGAAGCACGTGCTAAAGAACTTAATTCTTAAAAATATCTATTTTAAATAATTTTTCTAATTTCTGTTTAATATAAAAACCAATGCTTACGCCAATACTGTTAAGCAAAATATCATCAATATCAAAAACCCCTAATCGTGTAAAATACTGCATGCTTTCTACAATAATCAAGACAAAAACAAAATTGATAATTAAAGCTTTATAATGATTAAGTTTCGGGAAAACCCATCCAAGAAATCCAAATGGAATAAACATAACAATATTCCCTACGAGATTAATGATAATATCTTTCCAAAATAAACTCTTAGACACAAAGTCGATGGTAGAGGCAAGAGGTTTCAACCTTACAATATTGATGTTCATCTGAGTTCTCCCAAATCCCAGAAACATGAAGTAGAGCAACATCACAGTATATGGTATAATCAGCGTACGGTATATTTTTTTCAGAATCACAATCCTTTTTAATTAAACTAAATCTATTACAAAAATATAAGTTTAAAAGTTTTTAAAGTCGTATTTTTGAGTACAATTTTGCTGTATGAAATACATTATTCTGAGTTTAATTTCTGCAATGTTATTTTGCGTTTCTTGGCCCACTTATGGCGTTCCGTTTTTTATATTTTTTGCTTTTGTCCCATTATTATTGGCTGAGCATGACATAATGAAATTCAGTACGATCAAAAGAAAATCTCTTGCTGTTTTCGGGTTATCTTACCTTTCTTTTATCATCTGGAACATCATTACAACAGGCTGGCTTTATAATGCGCTTAATCCCGATGGAAGTCATTCTTTAATGGCAGTGTTATTTCCTGTTATTGTTAATTCGGCATTGATGTCATTAACATTTATGTGTTTCCATTGGTATAAAAAGCTAGAAGGAACGTATTTCGGATTGGTATTTTTTGTCGGAATATGGATGGCTTTTGAGAAATTCCACCTCAGTTGGGAGTTAACGTGGCCTTGGCTTAATCTCGGCAATGTCTTCGCCAATTATCCAGAATTGGTACAATGGTATGATACATTAGGCGCTACTGGCGGTAGTTTTTGGATTTTAATCATTAACGTGATGGTTTTTTACGGTTTCAGAGTTTGGGAAGCTGGCAGAAAAAGACGGTCATTAATCATTAATTCTTCAATTGTTTTGGGCTTAATTGCTTTGCCGATGCTCATTTCTTTAATTCAATATAAAAATTATAACGCAAAAGTAGTTGGCAACGTTAATGTAACGATGCTACAACCAGAGCTTGATCCTTATAACGAAAAATATCAAAAAGATAGCCTTCAGATTTTAGGCGACTTACTGACTATTGCTAAACAACATTCGACCTTAAAAGTTGGAAATAAAACCGAAAATGTAGATATTTTCTTATCTCCAGAAACTTCATTGCCTGGCCGTGGAAGCATCAGCGAAAGAGGCTTCCAGAGTAGTTTACTTCTCCATCAAGTCAAATCTTTTCTAACAGAACATCCTAAATCTCTCTGGATGGGCGGAATCTCCAGCCACTATGTTTTTACCAATGAAGACGAGGTAAAACAAAAATCTACAACAGCTTCTTTTATCCCCAATGCTGACATCTGGGTAGATCAATATAACTCTGCGGTACAAGTTATTCCGAATCAAAACGTTGAAGTGTATCACAAAGGAAAGTTAGTACCAGGTGTAGAAATTTTCCCTTATATGTCTGTATTGAAACCATTATTGGGTGATGCAATGTTAGATATGGGAGGTTCTGTAAGTTCTTTGGGCACCGATAAAGAACGTTTGGCTTTTTCTAACCCTTTTAACAAAGCAAAACTAGCGCCTATCATTTGCTACGAAAGTATTTATGGAGAATTTACTGGAGATTATGTTAAAAAAGGAGCTAATCTTCTCGCCATTGTGACTAACGATTCTTGGTGGGGTTACTCTCAAGGTCATAAGCAATTATTAGCCTATGCAAGACTTCGCTCCATCGAAACAAGAAAAGAAGTTGTCCGTGCCGCCAACAGCGGAACAAGTGCCCATATCAACTCACGAGGCGACATCTTGGATGAGTTACCTTACGGCGCTCAAGGCGCATTAACGGTAAAAGCTAACTTGATAGATGGCGAAACGTTTTATGTAAGAAGTGGTGATTTCTTATCTAGAATATCCATGTTTATGATTGGATTTTTGATTTGTTTCATTCCTGGGCGACGTTATCTTAATCGTAAAAAATAAAATTAATGGCAATACAAGATTGGTTGACGCAATTTTGGGTTAAGAATTGGGGACAGAATATTGACCCTAAAACGCATGATTGGTTAATTGGTCCTATCGGGAATACTGATGTTATTAAAAATAAATTTGTCAAAACTTTAGCCAAAGAACAGAATCTTAGCATCCAAGAAAACCTGCCTGATGTTGGTTTGTTAGAAAGTCTTGAGTCTATCGGGATTAACAACAATGATGGACTTAACAAAAAAGTTGAAGATTTCTATCTCCATACTTCTAATTATAATCTGGATGTTAAAGCCAACTGGCATCCTTTGTTTTTGCCTTTTGGATTTGTTTTACAATTGTTGTTCAGTAATAGATTACAACAACTTAATTTACCAATAAAAAAAAGTGATCTCTCTGACGGCATCGAAAGTAAAATCATAAAATTACAATCTAACGAAACAAAGCAAAACATCTGGACAATATGGTACCGAATTGCCAAAAAAAGTCAAAATGTTATCTTTTCTGGCATCTACACGCAATGCAAAAATCCTAATTACGAAGAACCATTATTCAAATTAATATTTCCTTTGCCTAACGGAAATGCATCGGTTATTATGACTAAAGAAATCCTAGCTGATGGTTCTTTAATCTTAAAATCAGAAGGCAAAAAATTTGGTGATAGCGGATTTTATTTCACATTAACCAATCACAAAGGTCAATATTGGTCTAAGTTCGTGAGAAGCATGCACGAAGAACTAAAAGTATACGAAACATCATCCGATGAATTGAGGGCAAAACATCAATTCAGGATTTGGGGTATTCAATTTTTAACTTTAAATTATTCGATAGAGAAGAAATTTAGTTAAATTCTTTCCATCTCGGGATCACCACTAATAATCCTAGTCCGACATAAAAAGATAAGAAACTCACATCTGAATATAAGAAAGTACTCAAGAAATAATTGTGACAAATAAAATGTAACATCACAAAAAGAGGCACTGTAATCACTCCAACTTTTTTATAAAGTGCAATGAGCGCTAATGATATAACGACCAATATATCTATCGTAAAGATAATATAGAAATACCAAAACGGAATATTAATATCCTTATGTTGGCTATATTCTAACAAATCTGTGTTGACACTTAGATAAAAATGCAACAACAAAAAGATTAAAACACCATAAAAAAACGGGTTATTTTTAAAACTTTTATCGATTGATTTTGATTGGTTTTCCATGGTATAAATATAAAAAGGGCTTTTGAATAATCAAAGCCCTTTATGTAAGTTTTTTCCTGATAAA
The DNA here is from genome assembly GCF_053553015.1 of Chryseobacterium electrogenes. Taxonomy (NCBI): domain Bacteria; kingdom Pseudomonadati; phylum Bacteroidota; class Flavobacteriia; order Flavobacteriales; family Weeksellaceae; genus Chryseobacterium; species Chryseobacterium electrogenes. The sequence continues at coordinate 1,768,047 of NZ_JBNPPB010000002.1, forward strand.
TATTATACAGAAACAGCGTTAATCAATCTGTTTTTGTCACTGATATATTCTTCCATAGAAATCATACTTTCAGTTCTCATTACATCTTGGATATCATCAATCTGATAAATGATACGCTTAGCATCTTCTGTATTTTTTGCTTTCATTTTACAGAAGATATTGTATTTTCCAGAGATAACACTAGCCTCTACAACATTTGGGATCTGAGACAATTCTTTCAAAACTTCTTGAGTTCTGTTAGACTTGGTAAGCAAGATACCGATAAATGCTGTGAAATGGTAATCTAATTTACCATAATCAATGCTTAAAGAAGAACCAAGGATTATCCCTGCGTCTTCCATTTTTTTTACTCTAACATGGATGGTCCCTGCTGACACGTCCATTTGTTTAGCGATTTCCGTAAAAGGCATCCTTGTATTTTCTACTAGAAAATCAAGTATTTTCTTATCGATTTCGTCTAATTGGTAGTTCATAATAACTTAACTTTATTGTTTTACTAAAAAAATAAAATATTTTTTACAAATTTAAGAAAAATTACAAGAACACGAAAACTTATTAAAAATTTAACAAGTTTTAACTCATTTACGATTTTCTTTAGAATATAACTATTTTACACTATCATTCTTTAAGGAATCTTTTATAATTTTCTTTTTATCTTCCTTAATTTTTTGTGAATTATTGCGTTTTCCGAACAAAGATTTAAACGAATTAAAACTTTTACTATACACAACTCCAACACCATAGCTTTGATTGGCGCCCGCAGAGGTCACACCAAGTCCCAAATTGGATGGTTTAGAATAAGCTCTTAAGAGTCTACTTCCATTATTAGCTTTACTCCAATCATATTCTATTATCCCTTCTCCCGAAAGGTAATTTTGAGACGTCGCATCATTTTTAGAAATAGGAATCCCAAGACCAGTTTTAATTTTAACTCTTGGCGACACTGCAAAACTCACACTGGTATTAGCTCTATCGCTAGTATTGGAACCTACATCGCCTGTTATATAATCTAAATCTACCTGAAACTCACTACTAATAGTATTAAGCACAGAACCTAATTGTTTAAATAACATGCCGTAACCGATAGATTCTCCAGTTTTTCCGAGATTAATATCTAATCCTCCCGCACTCGTAACATTAAAAGTATTAAGCGCCAAGATAGACCCAAACTGAATAACTTTCTCATCTTCGTTACTCATCTTAGTGGCTAATGTCTCTCTCACTTGTGCAGAAACATCAGGTGCTGTAACATCAAATTCTATTTTGGGATTAGTTAATGTCTGAGAAATTTTAATTCCTAACAATACATTAATAGGTTGTAATGTCATACCAAGATAATCTCCAGCATTACTCACCGTACGAGAATAGGTAGCAGCGATACCCAGATCTGGTGTCATAGGATTACCTCCCCAACGGATACCACTTCCTCTTGTGATTTGAAATTTACGACTTAATATTGCTTTGGACTCAAAGATGCCGCTGTCTACGATGTAAGTTCCGTTCATGCTGACATTACCGTTACGCTCCATCCTAAACTTCAAATTATCAGAATCTCCTCTTACATTAATATCACCAATACCATCACCAACCAAAACATTAACCGTAGTTCCTTTATCTAGTTTTAGGTTAAAATCGACAATCATATTAGCACCATGTTGCTTCTTTTCTTCTACGGTGATAAGTCCTGTCTCATCTCTCTGAAGAAATCGTAACATTTTAAATTCTTCTACATTAGAAGTAGAGTTACTGTTAAATGTAAATACACTATTGGTTAGTGCTTGCATATTAGGTGTAGAAATCTCTAATCCAGAGACAGGGCCAGATACATATAAATCGCCTTTACCATAAACTTTGCCCCAAAACAAATCATTATCCTCTTGGGTACTATTAAGAACCATAAGATTGGTAGATTCTAAAAGGAGGTTAATCGCCATAGACGACAAGGTCTCAAACTGGATAGAACCAGAAACTCTACCTTTAGAATTAGCTCTTCCGTCGCTCACCTCTATACCATTAAGCAAGGCTTGACCTTTGGACAAACTGATTATAGTATCAGCAAAGCTATAATCTACTCCTGTGAATAATAATTTTAGTCCAAATCCCTTCAATCCTATATCACCACTATAATCAAGATCTGCAAATGTCCCAGCAATCTTAAGATCTCCCGTGGCTTTTCCTCTAAAATTACCAAAAATACTCTTAACAAATTCCTGAACAAATCTAAGATCAAAATCAGACATCTCCGCATTCATATCCAAAGTAGGAGACTTGGTATTATTATCTATTGTCCCACTCACATGAAGCTTGTTGCCGCCTAATAATTCTGACGACAATGCTTTAATATCAATATCAAAAACATTAGCCCGAGAACTTTTGGTCGCATTAATCACTAGATCGCCCATTTTTTCGCCATTCATTTCGATATCCTTAACCTCAAGATTTACCAGAGGTTCTAGGTTTTTCTCATTCATAACGATCTGAATATTCCCATTAGCGATACCTTTCAACTGCATGTTATCCTGAGAATCTGAAGAGGAAGTCAATGCTATTAATTTTGAAATATCAAAGTTGGTAACCTCTGCATCCGCTTCAAAATCTTTAGCAGACTTAAAGGTGGCAGATTTTATCAACAAAGCACTATCATCCGAAAAAACTTTGAGATTGTGAACAACAAAATCCTTTTCTTTTTGTCGATAAGTAATGGAGTGATCCAACTCTGCACTGGTATCTATGCTCCAAGCCATATTATTAATCTTAACCTGAGTAGGTTCAAATCTTAAAATATAATCACCTTGTGAGTTGGTTGTTTGGTTAAGATTAATTGCATAATCCTTCAGCTTGTTAGCTTTTTCTTCATCAAGAGATCCTAATTGGAACCCTGTCTTTACATGGAGAACCTGACCATTATCATTATTTGCCTTAATGCTCACATCTCTTAAGACATTTTTACTGTATTCTCCTCGTTTTATATTTGCTAAAACTTGCTGCTCCAGATTAGCCGTATTAACACGAATCATTAGACTATCCACCATTGCGCTATCTATAGACTTCTGCATGTCTGGCTTATAATGTTCGTCGGTATCTGCTAAGAATTTTTCTGCCTCAGACAATTCTTTTTCCTTAGTCATTATATACTTAATATAAGGTGCATCAGCATTAAGTATAAGATCATTGGTGCTGCCTTGATAATTACCAGAGACAATAGCGCCATTAGGAATTTTAAGATGCGGAACAAAGAAAGCAACCAACCCTTGTCTAATATCAAAATCAAAATTAAAATATTGTCCGCTATAGGTCTTCTTAGGCGGATTGCCTACCATAATTTTATTAATACTATTACTGAACATCTTGCCAAGATCTTCAATATTAAATTTCCCAGCCATCTGTCCTGTAACAGCACCTGGAGAATTGACAGAAACTACACGATTTCCATTTTCGAAGAAAGCTTTGATATCAGAATTAGGCAGTATTAATTTTTGATCGTCAGAAGTCAAAGTAAGCTCTTTAAGATTGGCATCAAGATCCAAATCGTTAAGGTTAGTCATTGCAAATTTACCCGAGACAAAACCACTAACACTGTTCATCCCACCTGCAGAAACTCCAAAATGCTTTAAATTTACATACTGAAGATCTGCTGTAATATCAGCTTTTAGACGACTAGTGCTAAAATCAACCAAACCATTAATCTTAGCTTTGGCATTAGGATCATTAATATTAACAAGTCCTTTATATTGTTTTCTATCCAATGTACCATCTAGTACAACATTAGCGATATCATTACCTAGTAATTGGATGCGTTGGATCTCAGATTTCGTACGGAGATGCATTGTATTAAGATCAAAACTTTGACCTTCTACATTAAATTTCCCTGTGATTAACCCAACTTGTTTATTCTTGGTAAACGCGGTTATATTAAGATCTTTAACATCGAAATAACCTTTATACTTAGGAAGTTTTGTGCTGTAATCCGTAAGATAAAATTGATTAATCTTAGCTTGACCAATACCTGTGATGGCTTCTCCATGGGCAAATATCTCTTTTGGCTGAGCCCTTACAGCGCCTTTATACTTTAATCTTCCAAAGTCATCCGCAACATTTCCTAAATTTTTTGCTATAAAACTAGGCAAAACTGCCTTCAGCGCTTTGTATGTAAAATCTGCATCTAATTGCTCACTTTCAATTAAAAATTGACCTTTAAGAACATCTGCTATTTTTAATTTTTTAGCGTGTAAATTAATATCCTGAGCTTTAACCTGAAAATTATTTAAAGCCATTTTATTAAGAGGTCCAGTCATAGCACCAGACATACTCATCGGCTTATAATTATCCCAAGTTGGCATAAAATAACTTAGATCATAACCGCTGAAAAAACTTCCTTGCTTAAAATCTACATCCCAATTAACTTTATTGCTAAAATCTCCAAAACCTGTTTTATGATCCAGATTAAGAATAGCATGTCCCATTAATAAAGAATGATCGGTATGAAAAACCAAATCCTCTAGTTTCAAGTGTTTTTTTGTGATTTCAAACTTGGTAGAAAAAGCATCTACAATATGCTCCTTACCCCAACGTTTTGTTACAAAACTGAAATTACCAATATCAGCAGTAACATTAGGTCCTACAACTTTTATCTCTTGCGATCTGATATTAATATCGTGAGCATCTAACCAACGCCCTTCTTCTCCGGGATGATTCTCATTAACAATGCTTGCTTTACCATTAATGATATCCACAAACATTTTCATCTGGAAAGGTTTCTTCTTAGGATTTCTTGGTTTTCCGTCATCAAAATTATCAATAAAACGGATGAAATTACTAATACTATCACCCTTATAAGTAATAACTTTAAAAGAAGGATCAACAATTTTGGCTTTATTAAACTTAAGATCATTGGTATTAAAAGCCAACGCAAACCAATCAGAATTGGCTTGTAATTCTTTAGCCGTAATGAATTCGAAATTCTTATAATCTTTAATATGAACTCCCTTTAGGACAACATCTCCAAAGAAATTAATCTCTATATCGTCTACCTTAAGCCCCATATTGAGATCTTTATTAAGAAATTCTATAGCTTTATCGGCAATATACTTTTTGGTTACAGGGAGATTAAGCGTAATAAAAATCAAGAACAATAAGCCCAAAATACTAAGAATAAAGTACAAAGGTATTCTTACCCACAATGAGCTTTTTTTATGTTTTTTGTCTATCAAATCCGTTTTTTCAGGATTTGTTTCATTAGTGTTTTTTTTATTTTCTAACTTTGCCATTCTATGAGCGAAACAATTATTTTAGGAATTGAGTCATCTTGCGACGATACTTCTGCTGCAATTATAAAAGGAAATCAAATCTTGTCCAACATTGCTGCCAATCAATCTATTCATAATGAATATGGCGGTGTTGTACCAGAATTAGCATCCAGAGCGCATCAGCAAAATATAATTCCTGTGGTTACAAAGTCTTTTTCCAAAGCAAATATACAACAAAATGACATTTGCGCCATAGGTTTTACACGCGGACCAGGATTATTAGGATCACTTTTAGTAGGAACTTCCTTTGCTAAATCTTTGGCTATGAGTCTTAATGTTCCTTTGATAGAAGTCAATCATCTTCAGGCGCATATTTTGGCACATTTTATAGATGATGCTAATCCTGTACCTCCACAATTTCCGTTTTTATGTTTGACGGTTAGTGGAGGTCACACAATGATTGTTTTGGTTAAAGATTATTTCGATATGGAAATCATCGGAAAAACCATAGACGACGCTGCTGGAGAAGCTTTTGACAAAATCGGAAAGATATTTGACCTCGATTATCCTGCAGGGCCTATTATTGATAAATTAGCGAAAGAAGGTAATCCTGACGCTTTCAAATTCAACAAACCGAGATTAGAAAACTACGATTATTCTTTTAGTGGGATTAAAACTTCTGTATTATATTTTATTCAAAAAGAAGTGAAGAAAAATCCTGATTTCATCCAAGAAAATCTTAATGATCTTTGTGCATCGGTGCAAAAATCAATCATAGAAATTTTAATGTTAAAGTTAGAAAAAGCAAGTAAAGATCTTGATATTAAAGAAGTGGCGATTGCAGGTGGCGTTTCTGCCAACTCGGCGTTACGACAAGCGATGCAAGACAATCATGAAAAGCTAGGTTGGAATATCTACATTCCGAAATTTGAATACACCACCGACAACGCGGCAATGATCGCAATGGTTGCCAAATTGAAATACGAACGTGGCGAGTTTACAGATCTAAGAACGACAGCAACGTCTAAATATGATTTGTAAAGTTGATATGATGACTTTTTGATTGATAATTAGTTGCACCAAGTCAAAAACTCAATTACTCTTCTTTTAACATTAAAAAAATTCAATAAAAATAAATTCTAAACCATGAAACTTTTCTTCGGAACCATAGACAACAACACCGTTACCATCAATGATGAAGAGCAACAACATATCATCAAAGTCCTTCGTATAAAAGACGGCGAAGAAATCTATGTGACGGACGGAAAGGGAAAATTAGCCCTCGGAACATTAAAATTAGAAGGTAAAAAAGCCCATCTTAATGTTATCGAGATTAAAGAAAACCAAGCCGATTTTTCGCCGAAACTTCATATTGCAATTGCGCCAACTAAAAATATTGATCGTATCGAATTTTTTATTGAAAAAGCAACAGAAATGGGTATTTCTGAGATTACGCTAATCAACACAGAAAAGACCGAACGTAAAAATATCAATATCGACAAATTGAGAAAACAAAGCATTGCGGCGTCTAAACAAAGCTTGAGATTTCATTTTCCCATAGTTAATGATTTAACAAAATTCTCTGATTTTATTAATTCTTTGGATCAACAAAACACTTACGTAGCGCATTGCCACGAGAATCTTGAGAGAATTAACCTTAATGATATCAAAAATCTTAATCATAAATCCATCACTTTTCTCATTGGTCCCGAAGGTGATTTTTCTGAAAAGGAAATTGCTCTTTTAGCCGAAAAAAATATCAAAGCTGTGTCACTCGGCAATCAACGATTGAGAACAGAAACCGCTGGTGTTTTTGTTGCCGCATGGAATTATTCTTTGATGTAAACTAGGACTCTTTAAGGTATTGTTCTAAGATTTCTTTGCCACTTTTGATAGAATTAACAGCCCAATTAATTCTGGTTTGTAGTAATTTTTCTTGATTTAATTTATAATCAATATTAGAATTAATCAGTTTTTGCTTGAGGTCATACATACAAATTGCAGCCGCAACAGAGACATTAAAACTTTGTGTAAAACCATACATTGGGATGGCTAAAGTTTCGTCTGCAAAATCCAATAATTCATCCGTTGTCCCTTCCCACTCTGTCCCAAAAACCAAAGCTAGTGGCTCTGTAGGTTGATAATCTGGTAACATCGTGGCATTACGCTCAGGCGACACAGCAACAATCTTGTAACCTCTATCTCTTACTTTTTGAAGAGATGCGATTTCTCTTGGCATTTTCTCTACTTGCACCCACGTGTCTGCGCCTTTTGTAACGCGAAGATTAGGATCAAAAATATTTTCTTTTTCTAAAGCTACTACTTTATGAAAACCACAAGCTTCTACAGATCTCAAAATTGCAGCAGCATTCCGAAATTGATAAACATCTTCTACGACAGGTAAAATAAAATCAGAACTCTCTGATGAAAAATGATTAATCTTAGTAAGTCGTTCTTCTGTCAAAAATTGCTGTAAATACTGATAAGTAGCTTCTAAATTCATACTGCAAATATAAAGATTAGACTTTAATCTCTAAATATTAAAGCCTAAATATCAAAATCAATATCAATAATAAAGTCTAAAAAACAAACTAAATCTTAATATAATTGCGAAACAGAAAACAAAAATCTCATATAAAATAAAACATCATAGTCAATCAAAGTCATTATTATAAATCTATAATTTTACACGATAATAATAATAGATTTTGTAAATTTACGTCTATAAAAAAAGATTAATTATTTGGCCTTAAATACAATCTTACAAATAGAATTATCCATCTTAATATCAAGAAAAATCCAAGCATGATTGTTTCTAAATTATTCGATCCCAAAATTAGAAAAACAGTACATTATTCTCTAATACTGTGTATTTTGTTGATTCAAATAGCTATTGCAGGATTCATCTATACAGAATTCGACAGCAGAAAGAATCTAACTTTTTTGCAAAATCAATTAAAAGATGTACAATCCTTAGAACATCTTACGGATAACTCTAGAGATGAGCTTTTTATTTCTCAAGAATATTTCCAAAAATACTTATCAACCTCTGACGAAAAATATCTGGAGTCTTATTTTAATACTGTTAACAAATTATCAAAAAGCTTGGATAGTATTAACAGTTTTAAGTTTAAAAATCCTGAGCTGAATAAAATTTTAATCGTACAAAGAAAAGATGCTTCCGGGCTAAAGCAGATTAAATACCTTATTGATTCTACGCAAAATTACACGCAAAACACAACCAAAAGTCAACCGAAGCAATTACCGAAAATAAAAAAATATCATTTTGATTACGATCTAGATCAATACGATATAAAAACAGAAACGTATAAAGATACAATACAAAAAAAAGGTCTTTTTGGTAGGTTGAAGGATGCTATAACAGGTACAGAAAATGTTAGAAAAGACAGTACTGTTATAACAATGAAGCAGAACAAAGCTAAAGATGCTTCTAAAATGAAAAGCGATCTAGATAGCCTCGTTAACTCGGTTGATAAATATTATACCAAGCAAGTTAATAAAGTAGAAGTCACAATACAAAATAATCAAAAACAAGACAACCTAAATAATCTAAATAAAAATAATAGCGACAATTTTCATAAAGCCTCAATAAGCCTTCTACTCTACACCAATAATCTCATGAATCTATATGAATTCGGGATTAAAACAGCCAAATCTGATCTAGAAGAAGAACACAACAAGCAGACTTCTATTAATAATACCATCAGAATGTATCTTGCAATTGGGTTGATTGTATTGATGTTTATTGTTTCAATATTAATCATGTATTTTACCAGAATGGCTTTCATCTATGAGAAAAACCAAGATGAAGCGAATGCACAAATCAAAGAAAATCTTAATTTCAAAAATAGAATTTTGGGTATGTTAAGCCATGAGCTAAGATCACCGCTTAAAATTATTGATATTTTCATCAACAGAATTAATAAAAAAACCACAGACAACACGATAAAAGATTATTTAAAGTCAATTAGCTTCACCAATAATACCTTACTGATACAGGCTAACCAAATTTTAGAATACACAAAAAACCAACAAATAGAGAACAAATTAATTCCGGTAACATTCAATTTAAAAAATGAAATTGAATCTATTTTAAAATCCATAGAGCCTTACATAGAAACAAGAAATAATCAATTAATCATTATAGACAATATAGATCCTAATATCACTGTATTTTCTGACAACAATAAGATTAATCAGGTTTTTATGAACATTATTGGGAATGCTAATAAATTTACAGAAAACGGAAAAATCTCTGTCACCACAACTACCGAAACAATTGATACCTCTACAATATCTCTCAATACGACAATCACAGATACAGGCGTAGGAATCTCCGAGTCTGATCTAGAAAAAATCTTCGAACCTTATTATCAAGGCGTATTGTCTGATAAAATCGAAAATCTAGGCGCAGGATTAGGCTTAAGCCTTTGCAAAGAAATTGTAGAATTATATGCTGGCAAAATATCTGTAACCAGTAAAACAAACAAAGGAACGACTGTAACGTTCTCTATTAAATTAAATCTTAAAAATTAGTCACTTGGATAAAACTACCACTTTTTTACTTGCTGATGACCACAGCCTAATAAGACAAGGCATAGAAATTCTTATAGAAGATGTTGGTTTTAAAGGTAATATTTTACACGCCTCTAACCTATCACAATTATTAGAAATTGTAACAACACACCCCGTAGAAATCGCTATTATTGACGCCCATTTTCCGGATGGGAATAGCCTAAACATATTACCAGAAATTAGACGTATAAAACCTGATATCAAAATCATGATGTTTACAGGAGTTGATGAGAACACACAAGCTCTTAAATATATTAATGCTGGGGCTAATGGTTTTATCAGTAAATTAAGCGACGAAAAAGAAATCATGCAAGCCATTCTCAAGATGAAGGAAGACGGAGAATACATTTCGCCGTCCGTACAATCCTTACTCATGAATTCTATCAGAAATCGCAGTCTTGTAAATCCTCTTTTTAGCTTAACAGAAAGAGAACTAGAAATCGCGAAAATGTACGCCAAAGGTTATGGTAATCTAGAAATTGCAAACAACCTTAATATCAAACAAAATACGGTAAGCACCATCAAAAAAAGAATATTCGATAAATTAAATATCGATAATATTGTAGAGCTTATCGATCTAATGAAAGACCATCACTAATCTAACAGTCATTAGCCTTTTATTATTGTAGATAAATATCTACAAACCGCGCGACATTTATCTAAAGGTTTTATAATAAAACTTTATCAAGAACTTAATAAATTTGCAGTATCGAAAAAGTCTAACAAAGCAATACGTTAGTCCGGATTCTAAAAACACAAACACTTGATAAAGGTTCTACTAACACAAATGATGGAACGATTCCTGCGAAACTTTTCGCAGGATTTTTTTTGTATTCACTTTTAGTTTACTTTAGATACACAATGATTGACTTAAGACTTCTGCTTTTCATTCAATGTATAACTTCGTTAGCCCATAAGCAATCCAATCTGAGTTCAAATAAAATTCTTAACTAAAAAAAGCGAAACCTTTCGATTTCGCTTTTTTATATTTTTTGAATAATCAAGATTAGGAATTATTTTTTCCCACCTTGTTTCTTTTGTTGTTCCTGAGCTTGCTCCATCATCTCTCTCATACGTTTCTGGAATTTACCTTCAGGTTTAGGCGCCTTTTGTTTATTTGCCTGGATCTGAGCATGGATTTTCTTTTCGTCCAAGATAAAATATTTAATCACCAAAATGATTAGAATGTTAATTGCATTGGAGATAAAATAATACCAAGAAAGACCAGAAGCAGACGTATTTAAGAAGAATAAGAATGTAATCGGGAAGATGTACATTAATACCTTCATATTAGGCATCCCTTCTTGAGTTGGTTGCTGCATATTACCAGCAGTCATCATTGTATAAATCAAAATAACAACCGTACACGCAATTGCAAAAACACTTAAGTGATCTCCCAACAATGGTACATTAAATGGTAATTTTATTAAGTCATCATAAGCCGTAAGATCATCTACAAACCAGAAGCTTTTCCCTCTAAGATCTAACATATTCGGGAAGAAACGGAATAAAGCATAGAATAAAGGAATCTGAACCAACGCCGGCAAACATCCAGCCAATTGATTAACACCTGCTTTCCTGTAGACAGCCATTGTTTCTTGCTGCTTTTTCATAGGATCTGCATCCTTATATTTTTTGTTAACCTCGTCAATCTCTGGACGGATCACCTTCATCATTGCACTTAGCTTATGTTGCTTGTACATGATTGGTGACAATATCAACTTAATAAAGATCGTCATTAAGAAAATTACCCAACCTGCTGCAATCCCCCAAGATGAAATCAGATCATACATCGGGATGAAAACATGTCTATTCAATGATCCTATTAATGACCATCCTAATGGTAAAATTTCTTCAAAATTCTTATTGTAAGATTTAAGTAAAGGAAGATCTAATGGCATAAAATACCATGTAAAATCTTGGTTAAACTCGCCGCCTGAGAAAGCAACTTGACCATCGTAATTAAATTTCTTTAAGAATTCTCCTTCTTCAATATTTTCCTGAAAACCTTTAGATTGCGTAAAACCATGTTGCGCTTCTATCACTGCTGTAAAGAATTGTTGTTTTACACCAATCCAGTTAAGCGTTTCTTTAGTCTCATCCATATCAGAACGTGCATCATAATCATATTTTTTATAATTATTGAAAGCATAAACAAACTCTGTATGTGTCTGCTCTTGTGCACGACCTTTTTCTGACTCTCTAACGTTATAATTCCACTTAAATGTAGCTTTATTATCAGATGTTACATTAGCAAGACCTTGTGTTCTTACTTTAAAATCTAAAGCATATTTAGCATTCAGAGTATAGATAAATTGGATAACCGCACCATTTAACTGGCTAGATAATGTTACTGTATTACCTGCAACCGTTGGCGTAAAAACAAGGTCTTTGGTATTAATTAATTTACCTGTTTTATCTTTAAACTCGAAACCATATTCTGCATTATTATTACTGAAAAGGTAAAGAGGTTTATCTTTTTTAACTTTATCATAAGCGTTAAACTGATTAAGTCTAACAGAAGTTACCTGACCTCCAACGCTAGAAAACTCAAGACTAAGCTCATTATTGTTAAGGTTAACTTTTTGGATCGCATTGGGCGACACATTATCATTAAGATTAGTAGCCGTACTTGGCTTAGATGCGGTAGTTTGTTCAGTTTTATGCGCTTGTTGGGCAATTTGTTCTTGTTCTGTAGAAGCTTGCTTATTTTGAAAATAAAACATAAAGCCAATCAAGATCATCGACAATACTCCGAAGCTTATAAGCTGATTTTTGTCCAGTCCTTTGTTCTGTTGCATTAATATGAATTTTAGATTTTAGATTTCGGATTTTAAAATGAATATCACTCCATTTTATTATTCAAAATCAAACTTAGTATTTGAAATTTTTAAGATGACAAAAATAAGATTTATTTTTCAGATAAAGACCTTTACTTCACTAATCTTTATCACCCTCATAATAAGACGAATGACCTAAAGAATTACTTTAGGTCATTGTGTTAGTTTTTACTTTTTAGTTTTAGCAGCAGCAGATATCAATGCCTTAAAGAGTGGATGTGGTGTTGCAACCGTACTCTTATATTCTGGATGATATTGTACGCCGATATAAAAAGGATGATCTTTCAATTCTATTGTTTCTGCCAAACCTGTTTCCGGGTTTTGTCCAGAGATAATCATATCGTGATCTTCGAATTCTTTTTTATAATCAGAATTAAATTCATAACGATGTCTGTGTCTCTCAGCAATAGTTTTAGCGCCGTAGATTTCTGCTAATTTAGAATTAGGTTTCAGAGCACATTTCCAAGCGCCAAGACGCATGGTTCCACCTTTATCAACAACATTTTTCTGTTCTTCCATGATAGAAATAACTGGATCTGGCGTTGCTGTATCAAATTCTGTACTGTTAGCTTTCTCATGCCCAAGAACAGTTCTCGCGAATTCTACGGTCATAATCTGCATCCCAAGACAGATACCTAATGTAGGAATCTTATGTTCTCTAGCATATTGAGCTGCAATGATTTTGCCTTCTATGCCACGATCGCCAAAACCTGGAGCGATCAACATACCGTCAATATCATTAAATGTTTCTGCTAGATTATCTTTGTTTAGATCTCCACTATATACCCATTTTACATTAACTTCAGTTTCTTGATCTGCGCCTGCATGGATAAAAGCTTCTGCAATAGATTTGTAAGAATCCTGAAGCGATACATACTTCCCTACCAAAGCAATATTCACACTTCGTTTTGGGTTTTTATATTTCTTAAGGAAGCTTTTCCAATCTTTAAGATCTGCTTCTTTATTAATAGGAAGATTAAGCTCTTTAAGAACAACTTCGTCAAAGTTCTGTTTTTGCAAGTCAACTGGCACTTCATAAATCGTATCCATATCCTTACATTCTATGACATTTTCTAATGCAACGTTACAGAATTGTGCAAGTTTCGACTTGATATCTTTAGAAATCTTGTGCTCGGTTCTACAAACCAAAACGTCCGCCTGGATACCACTCTCCATCAATTGACGAACAGAATGTTGAGATGGTTTTGTTTTCAGCTCTCCACTTGCGGATAAATATGGCAACAACGTAAGATGGATAACCATAGAGTTATTCTTACCTAACTCCCATTGTAGTTGTCTTACACTTTCGATATAAGGCAAAGACTCTATATCGCCAACAGTACCACCAATTTCTGTAATAATAATGTCATAATTTTTCTTTCCTAAAATCTTGACACGACGCTTAATTTCATTGGTAATATGCGGAATAACCTGCACGGTTTTCCCTAGAAATTCGCCTTTGCGTTCTTTATCGATAACGGTTTGGTAAATTTTCCCTGTGGTTACAGAATTGTTTTGGCTAGTTTGGCTGTCCAAAAATCTTTCATAATGTCCAAGATCAAGGTCGGTTTCTGCACCATCTTCAGTCACATAACATTCGCCATGTTCATAAGGATTAAGCGTCCCGGGATCTATGTTGATATAAGGATCTAGTTTTTGGATAGTAACGTTAAAACCGCGAGATTTTAACAAAAGTCCCAGCGACGCGGAGACGATTCCTTTACCCAGTGAAGAAGTTACACCTCCTGTTACAAAGATGTACTTCGTTTCTTTTTTACTCATTAGATTAGGTTTGTGCAAAGTTAAAACATACGGACTTAATAAGCAATTTAGCAGTCTTAAATATTTTATAATTCTTCGTAATAGCCTATTTTAGCTGAAAATATTTAACATGAATTTCGATATTCAATCGGACAAAGCTATTTCTTCAGTGTTTTTAGAACTTCAAAAAGAAAATTTCTGGCAAGCAGCAACGTATATACAAAGTCTAAACTACAAACGAAATTCTGACAAAACCAATCCACTTGCTGTTTTGGAAGATGGTTACGGGACTTGCAGCACAAAACATGCTTTGCTAAAACGTCTAGCAGATGAAAATCAAAAATCAGATTTCCAATTGATGTTAGGTATTTTCACCATGAACAGATATAATACGCCTAAAGTAGCATCTGTATTAGATCAATATCAATTATCAGAAATCCCCGAAGCTCACAATTATCTAAAATGGCATCATCAGATTATAGATTTCACAAGCACAACTTGGCGCAAAGAGAACTTCGAGCCTTTTCTTCTAAAGGAAATCGAAATTCAGCCAGAACAAATCACAGATTTTAAAGTTAAATTTCATCAAAACTTCTTGCAAGATTATCTTGACCAACATCCAGAAATCCCCTACTCTTTAGAAGAATTATGGAAAATCCGAGAAGAATGTATTAACATTTTATCTCAATAAAAAAGCACTCTGATTAGAGCGCTTTTGATTCTTCATTACTTTATAATTAATGAATATGTTTTTCTGCGTGGTAAGAACTCCTTACCAACGGCGAACTTTCTACATGACGGAAACCTAGACTTCTTGCAAAATCTCCATATTCATCAAATTCTTCTGGAGAAATAAAACGTTTTACAGGCAAATGTTTTTTGGTTGGCTGCAGATATTGTCCCATGGTGATGACATCAACATTAGCGTTTCTAATATCTTCAATCGTCTGGAAAACCTCATCTTTTTCTTCTCCCAATCCTAGCATTAATCCCGTTTTGGTACGATGTTGTCCCGCTTCTTTCATATAACGTAAGACTTCTAGACTTTTCTCGTATTTAGCTTGGATTCTCACTTCTCTGGTTAATCGCTTTACGGTTTCCATATTGTGAGAAATAACTTCTGGTGCTACTTCTATCAATCTATCGATATGCTTAGTCACCCCCTGAAAATCCGGAATAAGAGTTTCTATCGTCGTTCCTGGAGAGATTCTTCTTACAGCATTAACCGTCTCTGCCCAAAGGATAGATCCCATATCTTTAAGATCATCTCTATCTACAGAAGTTAATACGGCATGTTTAATCTTCATTAATTTGATAGAACGGGCTACTTTCTCAGGCTCATCCCAGTTAACATCCAGAGGTTTCCCAGTTTTTACACCGCAAAATCCACAAGATCTGGTACAGATATTACCCAGAATCATAAAGGTTGCCGTCCCTTCTCCCCAACATTCTCCCATATTGGGACAACTTCCACTTTGGCAGATGGTATTCAGTTTATATTTATCTACCAAGCTTCTTAGCTCTCGGTAATTTTTTCCGGTTGGTAATTTTACACGAATCCACTTGGGTTTTTGTGTCGTTGTATCTTCCATTTTATCTAAAAAAATTAAAATAGGGATTAGAAATCCGCTTCATTATCTTTAAGCAATTCTGCCAATACTTTCTTGGCTCGCATAATCCTCACTTTGGTATTAGCCACGGAAAGATTAAGCTCTTCTGCAATTTCTTTAATACTTTTTTCCTCAAAAAATCTCAATCTTATAATATCTTGATTTTTCGCATCCATTGTCGCAATAATCTGAAGAATTTTTTGTTGTTCTTCTGCGGAGATCAGAAGCTCTTCTGGCGATTTGGCATAGACATTTTTCACTTCATCCAAGCTATCACTGCTATCCTCATTCTCCCTACTTTTCTTACGCCAAAAATCAATAATCGTATTTTGGGCTATGGTCAAAATCCACGTTTTGAACTGAAAGTTAGGATCAAACAAATCTAACTTAGACAAGACTTTAGAAAAAACATTTACGGTAATCTCGTCTGCATCATTTTCATCATTAAGCTTTTTCATTACAAACGAAAACACGTCTACCCAATAGAGATTAATCAATTGGGTTTGGGCTTTCTGATCCTTTTCTTTAGCCTTCTGAATTAACAAAAATAATTGCTCTTCTCTCATTAACGACAAGCAAAGATACAAAATATTAAGTCTAGACAAATCCTATATTAGTCATAGAAGTTAACGATAATTACAACTCTGATATTGCTAAAATCCCATCCTATCAACAAGAATATTGCTACAACAACATCCCGAAACTTCTAGTTCTCTTTTATAATTAAAATCTTATCAATTATGAATTAAAATAATTGAATTAACAAAAATAATTTTCCCTTATCAAAAGCTAAATATTTAATGGAATGAAAAATCCCTAAAAGCCACTGCTTGTTAGAATGATTTTAAATAATGACAACGTCTATTATACCGTTTTATAATTGCTTAATTTTGTTAGCTTTTACTTAGTCTATATTTAATTCAAAATTTAATCATAAAAACTATGAAATTCTATAAATATCAAGGAACAGGCAACGATTTTGTAATTATTGATAATCGAGAGCTAGATTTCCCAAAAGAAGACACTCAATTGGTCAGCAACCTCTGTGACAGACGCTTTGGTGTTGGCGGAGACGGATTAATTTTATTAGAAAATGATACAGATTATGATTTCAAAATGGTGTATTATAACTCAGATGGCAACGAAAGTACCATGTGCGGTAACGGCGGAAGATGCATCGTGGCATTTGCTCATTTTCTAAATATTTTCCAAGAAAAAACAAGTTTTATCGCGATTGATGGCATGCATGAAGCAGAGATTAAAGATGGTATTGTAAAACTCAAAATGATAGATGTTGAAAAAATCTTTTCGGACGAAGATAATTTTGTAGTCAACACTGGATCTCCACACTTTGTACAATATGTAGAAGATGTAGAAAACTATGATGTGTACAATAATGGTAAAAAAATTAGAAATAATAACACTTATAAAAAAGATGGCATTAACGTCAATTTTGCAAGCCAACTTTCTGAGGACGAATTATTTGTAAGAACATACGAGCGTGGCGTTGAAGACGAAACTTACAGTTGTGGGACGGGAGTTACGGCAACTGCTTTAACTTTTATGAAAAACTTACATCTAACCGCAGTACGCGTTAAGGTTATTGGTGGGAATCTTAAGGTCTACGCCGAAAAAAATGGAGATGGTTTTAGTAACATTTGGTTAGAAGGTCCTGCAAAACAAGTTTTTAGTGGACTTATCAAATTTTAAGATCATTCTTTTTCACATTAATTAATTCAAAAATGAAAAAAACATTAGTCATTGTTGTTATTATCGTCCTTATTGTAGGCGGTTTTTTCGGTTTTAAATTTTACAGTAAATATTACGGAAATAATGTTGTGAAAGATGGCTTCGTGCTCATCCCTCAGAATGCTCCATTTAAACAAGTTATGGATTCTATCGCACCATATCTTTCTAATCCAGGCAACTTTGCTGCCGTCGCTAAAAGTAAAAACTTATTAGATCACATAAAATCTGGTCGATACGAAATTAAAAAAGGCGACAACAATACGGCATTGGTTAATATGATTAAAGCAGGAAACCAAACGCCTAACAATTTCAGAATTAAAGATTTTGATGATGTTTACCAGATGATTGGTCGTGTTTCTAAGAAAACAGAATTAGATTCTGCACGATTCGCCAAAGATCTTGATGCAATCGCCAAAGATAAAGGTTACAATAATGCCGAAGATCTTAAAAAATATTTTTTCAATGACACTTACCAATTCTTTTGGACAGTGACGCCTAAGGAGTTTTTCAGCAAATTTGATGAAGAATATAAGCAATTCTGGACCGCTGAAAGAGTTGCCCAAGAAAAGAAATCTGGCTTAACAAGAGATCAAATATACGCTCTTGCATCTATTGTATATAAAGAATCTGGTGGTAAAAAAGACGAGCAAAAAACGATTGCTGGATTGTACATCAACCGCTATAAAAAAGGAATGAAATTACAAAGTGACCCAACCGTTATATACGCCATTAATAAGGCAAGTAATTTTACAAAACAAATAAAAAGAGTCTATTACAAAGATCTAAAAGCCCCATCGCCTTATAACACTTATGCTAATGCAGGCATACCTCCAGGACCAATATGCATTGTTGATAAAAACGCACTAGATGCAGTTCTTAATGCCGAAAACAACAATTATATCTATATGTGTGCCGATCCATCGAGATTTGGCTTTCATAAATTTACAGATAATGATGCTGAGCATGCCAAAAATGCAAAAGCATATCAGGATTGGCTTAACACAAAACAAATAAAATAATTTTTCAAAAAAAAATAAAAAACCGATGGATTATTACAATCCAGAAAACTAAAATTTATGATAACAACAGAAATCAGAAACATTATCCAGAGAAGAACTTTGGGGCTTGTATTTGTCCTTGGTGCGGCTAGTTTCGCTTTTGCACAACAGCAACAGCAAAAAATATCCATAACAGGAAACGTACAAAACTCAGATCATGACGGCGTTGGGTATGCTTCTATAACTTTCATTAATAAAAATAATTCTCAGCTTAACGATGCGATCTTAACCAACCTAGATGGTAACTTCAAGATTGATCTAGTCCCTGGTAACTACGATATCAAAATAGAAGCAATAGATTACAAAACGAAAACTCAAAATTTTAGCATTAGCCAAGCTGGTCCTATTTCTACAATCATAATAGAATCCGCACAAATTGCGAAGCTTAATAACACTACGCAGATAGATGGCGTTATCATTACCGCAACAGCAGCTAAACCTTACCGTGTAGAACTTGACAAAAAAACCTATGATCCTTCTGCAGATATTGTAAGCAAAGGAGGAAGCTTACAAGATGTTCTATCTAATGTACCTTCGGTTTCTGTTGATACGGATGGTACAGTAAGTATGAGAGGAAGCTCTAATGTCAAATTCTTAATTAACGGCAAACCGTCTTCTTTACTAGGAATTGATGATGGTGCTAATGCTCTACAATCTATCCCTGCAGATCAAATTGAAAAAATTGAAGTCATTACCAATCCTTCTTCAAAATTTGAAGCAAGTGGAACATCAGGTATTCTTAATATCATTCTTAAGAAGTCTAAAAAAGCAGGCTTCAATGGTAGCGTTACTGGATCTTTAGGTTATTTCCCAAGAACCAATCTTAACACTAATCTTAGCTGGAAAAAAGACAAACTAACCGTCTTCCTTAACGGTGGCGGTGGTTACTCAGAAAGCGAAACCAAAAATGAAAACGATACTTATTTTAATAATGTAAACGTTGTCGGTAACTCTACATCTATCCTTCAAAGAACTAAAAACAAGAATAAAGGCAGTAATTATAATGCAACTACTGGTATCGTTTATGATTTTGATGACAGAACATCAATAAATGTTTCTGGTACAGTTAGGACTTTTGAAAGTGATAATACCTCATTATTAAAATACGATTACACCAACTTCCAAATGGCAGATTCTTTTAGAAATCGTAATCAGGATGGTCGTAATGTTAACTTAGCTTTCCAAGGTGATATTGGGTTGGATCATAAATTTGATGATAAAGGTCAGAACATTTCCTTATCATTTAGTGCGCAGCGTAACCGTTCTGTTAATAAAAATAATATTGAAGAAACCAAAAATGATATTTTCCAACTTGAAGATAATATCTGGAGAAGAACGCTTAACAAAACCATTATTGGTAAAGCTGATTACGAACTTCCAATCGGTGAAAAATCTAAACTTGAAGCTGGTTATCGTCTAGATATTAACAACAACGATTATAACAATACTGTTAATAGTACGTCTAACAACCCGATGATTCCTTACTATAATAACGTAACGAATTACAAAGAAATGTTTAACTCATTCTACGTACAGTTTAAGAGTAAGTTAGGCGAAAAATTAGCATATCAATTAGGCTTAAGAGACGAAATATCAAAAGTTGATATCGATTACAGAAATTTAAAAGATACACGTCCGCATAACACCAAGAACTACAATAATTTTTTTCCAAGCATCTATCTAAGCTATGATATCGCAAAAGGAAATCAGTTATTATTGAATTTCTCTAAAAGGATAGATCGTCCAAGATCTTTCTTCATGGTACCATTCCCTAATTACTCTGATAACCAGAATATCTTCGAAGGTAATGTGGATCTCAATCCATCTTATGTTAACTCTTTCGAGTTAGGTTATAGCTTACAAAAGGGCAAAATCACTTTTAATCCAACATTATATTATCGTCATGCAACAGATGATACCAAGATGTTGGTGTATCGTAACGACGAAAGGCTAGATGTTTTCTACACAAAACCGATTAATCTAGGAGATGATGATCGTTATGGATTGGATCTTAACTTCAACTATGATCCTTTTTCTTGGTTAAAATTAATGGGAAGTTTAGATGTCTTTGGATACAAAACAACAGGAATTGCTAACTTTTCTGCTTTAGATAAAAACGGACTTGAAGTTAACAGAAGCATGGACTTTACTGGTGATGGCTTTTCTACAAGAGCTAGGTTGAATTCTACCTTTAAGTTAGATAAAACCTTTAGTGTTCAGCTACAAGGATTCTACCGAGGAAGTCAAAAAGCTGCTAATCAAAATACATCTGATATGTACGCGATTAATCTCGGCGCTTCTAAAACAATCTGGAAAGGCAACGGTACCATTAACTTTAACATACAAGATATTTTCAATACAAGATCTAGAGAGGTGTATAGTTTCAACTCTGATTTTACAAGAAGAAGTTATATGCAATGGCAGCCAAGACAGTTTAGTTTATCATTAACGTATCGTTTTAAGCAAGGTGAAAAGATCGATCAACCTAAGAAAAAAAGAGAAATGAATAACGAGAACGGCGGTGATGACCAACAAGGGCCAATGTAATTATATCAATTTAATTTGAAATAAATTTTTACTTTAAAATAAGAAAATACCTCCAAAATCTGGAGGTATTTTTATGATTAGAATATGCTTAAGTTGCAATTTTACAAACAAATAAAAATTCTTTTTTTTTAAACTCTACACTTTCTATTCTTTAGAAATAGTAGCATAGAAAACTTATCTTTAACTATATATTAAAAAGGATAACCAATAGCAATATTAAGAATTAGATTATCTTTTCGCCAAGCACTATCACCAAAGTTAATCCTATCCAAAACCCAACGATCTCCTTTTTCATAATATGGTATACGTAGTGGCATTGCCATATCTAATCTTAGCACCAGAATAGAAAAGTCCAAGCGTAGACCTACACCTGCACCAACGGCTAATTCGTGCATAAAGTTTTTAGAGAATTTACCTCCGGGACGCATTGGATCTTCATTAACCAACCAGATATTCCCAGCATCTACAAACGCTGCAACATTTAAAAATTTATATAAATTTGCACGATATTCTGCATTAAATTCTAACTTAATATCACCAGATTGATCAAAGTAGAAACTTGCATTTTGAACTCTCGGATCATAACTACCAGGCCCAAGCGTTCTTGCTCGGAAAGCCCGGATACTGTTACTACCGCCTACAAAAAACTGCTTGGAGTACGGTACAAATTCAGAATTCCCGTAAGGATAAGCAACACCAGCTATCAGTCTGGTTGCCAAGTTAGTTTTCTCTGTAAATTTGTGATAAAACCTAAAATCATTTTCCAACTTTATATATTGGCTAAATGGCACTCCAAAGATATTTTTCTGCTTTCCATCCTTTGCATTAGCGCCCGTTATTAGCCCAGTTATGTTACCAGCCAGATCCAACATACCACGGTAATAGATGGTATTGGTCTGTGGCGAGGTCGTATTGGTGTAAGTATAAGCGTAAGTTGGACCAAAGATCAACTGCTTGTCTACAACCCTTTGCAAAGTAGGATTGGCAGGAATTCCTTCCGCAGGATTTCCGTTGATTTGTTCTTGATACTTCTCTGTTACAGTTTGTGGTGCCACCATGGTAATATCAATCACCTTCAGGTCGTGTTCTTTTCTTATATTTTCTTTCCAAACATAACCAAATGATCCATTGAAGTTGTGAAGTGTATAAAGCTGTGTACGACTTTGATATTCGTAACCCAGATTAATATTAGTTCTTGGGACAAAAGCACTCGAAGAGTTAAAACGGAACGGCGCTACAATTCTCGGGATAGAAAGTTGCATATTAGCACCTGCTCTAAAAATATTATTGGCGTCTTTAGGACCACCCATTTGTACATCAAAAGCACCATAAAGAGAACCTTTCAGCTGTTCTGCACCACGAAAAATATTGCGATGTGTCCAGTTAAGATTAAGCTCACTACCAACGTAATTAGCAGAGTTAGTTCTTCCCAAGGTTTCTAATCGTAGAGATTGAATTTCTCTTGGCGTTAAAAGATAATAGGCATCAAATTGATGCTTTAAAGAATCAGAAACTACAAACTCATTTTTCACAAACTTGAAAACACCCAAGCTAATCAATCGATTAAGAGTCAGGTTATGATTCTTACGATTATAAAGATCTCCTTTTTTGAAGTATAAAGCGCGATCAAAGATTTTCGGTTTAAATTTATGATCTGGATCTATCACGTAAATATCCTGGTAAGCATACTTAGATAAAGAGTCAGCTTCCATCGGGATGTTATACTTTCCTTCTTTGACATCTCTAATATTATAGTTAGGAAAAACAACTACTTTATCAATACTATATTGTTGTGTAGCCAGATCTGGTGTCTGATCTTTTAGTTTAACATTAAGCTCTACCTTATGATTTTTAGTCACAGTACTATCCGCCTGTACGATAATATTATCTGGATGAAAGTAATAAAAACCTCTTTCTTTGAGCGCATTATCAATTCTTTCTCTTTCAGCTTTGATAACATCAAGATCAAAAGGAGCACCGGTTTTAAGCAAAGATTTAGCTTTAAGATTCTGTATTTCTTTGTTTATTAACGTAGAATCTTTTTGAAACTTCACTTCACTTATAAGATATTGAGCACCAGGATTTAGAGAATAAATAACTTTAGCTCTTCTATTTTTAGAAATAGTATCTGCTGTTGCTTTGGCATTAAAATAGCCTTTATTTTCTGAATAGTTAACCAGAATTTCTTTATTAAATTCTCGATCAACATCAGAGAGTAAAACAGGTTTTTCGCCCATTTTATACTTCAACCAATAATTAAAGCCTTTTTGCTTTTTAGGCTCTTTGGCAATGTTATAGAAAAATAATTTTGGACGAAGCCCCAAAAAAGTAGAATTAGGTTTCGGGGTTAGATTGCTTTCTAATGTCGCCTGAAGTTCTTTCTTTTGCTTTTTAGAAATACTATCATTTTTAATTTTAACCTCAGCACCTGTGTAGAGCATTTGCCCTTCTTTCAGATATTTAATATTACTACAAGAGGCAACGATTGTCACTAGAGTTAGCGCAATGATTGGTTTGTAATAAAGAGAAAGTCTACCATTCATCATTTAAAATCTACTACTTGGTTATTATTTGATTTTTTATTTAATTTTTGTCTTTTCGATTTCTGAAAAATCTCTCGGAATTTATCATAATCTAATGTGATAATAAAGCCGACACCAGTCTCTACAATCTGACCTTGCAACGCCACTTGATACTCGTTTTTACGATAAGCTCTCAACATGTATCTTCCGTCTTTAGAAAGGCTATAATCTACAGTAATATCGCCTGCAATATTGGTCATATTTTCGTTTTGTCGTGCATCTCCTTCTAGACCAAAATTACTACCGACAGAAACTTTTAGTCGATCATTAAGAAGTTTTTTACTGATATCAACGTTAAGATCTGTTCTTGTATTTTTTTCGCCACTGCTATAATCTTCTGAGGACTCTAGTCCCAAATTAAGATCTACACCTTTTATAAGATCTGACGCCAAATTGTTAAGTTGCTGAGACAATATCTTGCTTACACTTTGTCTTGCCATTGCTTCTGCAGATAATCCCGCACTACTCTCAAATGGATTTTCGCCAATGAAACGATTCAATAAAAGCAAAGCAAAAACCTGCTTGTTCATTTCGTTTTCCTGAGTCCTAAGTTGCGTCAATTTTTGATCTACAATATCTTTTACATTAGAAGACACCGAGTTATTTTTTTCATCTGTTGTAATATCGAATGTAATACTAGGTTTTAGTAATTCGCCATTCATTTTTAATAAAGTATTGAACTCTATTCTTTGTTTAAATTGATTAAGAATAGAAGCACTTTCTCCACTTAACTGCTGCTCTACAAGATCAATTGGTGCCGCTTCTGTCTTGTAAACTGCCGTGATATCCATTATTGCAGCCGTTGGCTCACCAGTCCAAGTAATAGTACTTCCTTTTTGGATCTCGAATTGGCGTTTTAATAAACTTACTGACATATCATAGCTACCTTTTTCTACTTCGTAAACCCCAACCAAAGTTGTCTTTCCGGATGGATCTATCCCTCCCGTTAACTCTGCTTCTCCTTGTAATTTTACAAAATCACCGTTAGCTTTATCGATAACGACAGACATTTTTGCCTCTTTATTTACTTCAATATTAACGCTAACATTCATCCCTTTAAACTTAGTCTGAGAGCTTAAAGAATCTGCAACAATTGTTTTATCTAATACGATCTGATCTTGGTCAATAAATTCTACAATCCCATCTCGATCTTGTAATGCCGGACTAGATTGTGGCAAAACAAAAGTAAAATCTGTTGCCTCAGAAACGGCTAATCTTCCGTCTACTTTTGGCAAATCTAGATTACCTCTAACTTTTAAAGCAGCATCTATAGCGAGAATTCCGTACATCATAGCATCGTTAGATTTCTCAGAATTAACAACTTTAAAATCCTTAGCATTAAGATCTAAGTTAAATGTAAAATCTTTGTAAGTCTTTGTGAGAACTTGTCCATCTATCTTTAGAGAATTGCCATCTTTATCATTAATTCTAAAATTATCAAATTCTATTCCTCTGTTGGTAAAGGAGATTTTGTCATTTATTTTCCTAAAATCACTTCCCGTCTGGGCAATCATCAATCCTACATTATTCATTTTTACATCTCCAACAATACTAGGAGCAGCAGCCGATCCGGCAATTTTTAGATCACCAGAAAGATAACCTTCTGTATTGGTAATAGCATTCATAGAAAAACCTTGAAGCGTTTTCATCTGAAGCTGCTTCATAATTAGATCTAAGTCAAACGTACTTGTTGACGTATTATATTGACCTGTAATATTAACGTCATTATTATTGCCAGTCAGCGCAATATTAGCATCCATAATATTAGCCGTCGTATTCTCTACTTTAACAGCTAGATTACCAACTGGACTACCAAAAACAGCTAAATCCGAGACGTTAATATCTGATATAAAAGTCATGTCTTTGGTTAAGTTTCTCAACTGAGCAGTTCCGTTAATCATACCCTTTGCGAGAAGAGAATCTTTCTTGATAATTTCTGTAATGGTCTCTATCTTAAAATCTTTAATGGAAATATCCAACGGATTTCCGGCAAGGTTTTTATCGGATTGCAGCAATATCTGGCTTCCTGCATTGGACAATCTAAAATTATTAGCAAGAATGCCATTGCTTCCAATTTGTATATTATTATCTTCTGCTACTGCCCAATCTGTATAATTTAACTTTAATCCATCAGGATTAAGTGCAATTTCTGTGATATCATTAATAGACTTTGCATGCCCGGCAATTAGAAATTGCGTCACATCTTTGTCATCCTTAGTTGTGATGTTATAATTAATAATATTATTAGCTATATCACCGTTTACGTTAACTTTATTAATAGCAAAACTTTCGCTTTTTAATGCAGCAAGATCAAGATTATATTGCAATGCTTGATTATCATTAGTCACCTTAAGAGAAGTATTCTCTAAGGTATTATTTCCGTATAAAACCTGTGGGATTTTTGCATCTAATTCTATCTTCTGAGAGTCTGCATTGTAAGTTCCATCAACATTAATAGTTTCGAAGCTTTTCAGTTCTGGTACAAACTTCCTTATCAGATCATCATTTTTAATTTTAGCGTTGAAACTGAAAAACTGTCCTGCATCAATTTTTAATGCTTTCTCCGGTTTTTGAAACTGATAATATTGATTAATCGTTTGTTGTAAAGCACCGAAAATCTGAGTCAGTTTATACTGTCCATTCAATTCTAGATCAGCAATCTGAGAGTTAAGTTTAATTTGTTTAGAATCTGCAGTAGAGCTTGCAAGTAAGTTAACTTCTTGTATCGGGAAAACCTCTTTGGTATCAGAAATAGCAAAGTTTTTAATATTAAAATAGCCATTAAGATAATCAGGATCTAGATTAGAAAAATCACCATCTAGCTCACCAGCAATAATCATTGGCGTATCATAGAAACCAAGTTTATGTATGTCTAATTTGGTAATTTTACCGTTAACTTTAACCGTTGGATTTTTTTCGCTGTAAATACCAGATGCCATTAAATCTAAGTTAGCATTAGGATCTTTTGAGTTCAAAATAACATTGTAAGCGCCATGATTAATGCTGCCAATAAGATTCATATTCTGATAGCGATAGTCTTTGTAAACCGCAGATTGAACGTTACCATATAACTTGACATTGGCTTTTTTGAAATCAAAACTTTGACCTTTAGCAGAAATCTGAGCTGTAATAGCTCCAACATCTTTATTCTGAATGAATTTTCCTATTTGCAAATTCTGCAAGTTAGCCTTTACATCATACAATTCTTGATCTTTTTTTCTCATATCCAACTTGGCTACCAGAGAAGCATTCCCAAGTGTAGAAGATAGATTGAGATCGGTATCTACCACTTTTGTCGTGCCTTTTGCAATTCCTTTAATATTAAATTGTGACGGCAAAGCAATGTTAGATGGAATGGTATTTTTTGGCACCAAATTAAAAATAGTCTGCGCAGTTGCTGAGAATTCTCCAATTCTTAAATCGTAGTACAATTGATCGGGATTCATCGCATTTTTTATTCTACCAGAAGCAGACACACGTAATTTATCAAGTCCAGATAGCTTTAATTCATTAATTAATAAATCATTGACAGTCCCTTTTGCATTGGCGTTAACTGACAAGACCGCATTAGGATATTTATTGAAAGGAACAGTGGTTCTTAAACTCGGAACTAAATTTAAAATATCCGAAAATCCTATTTTTGAGTTATTGATATTTGCCGAAATTTTAACTGCTCCAAGATTGGACGATAACTGCTCAACCGAATCATAATTGACAATAACCTCATCTCTTAGAATAGTTTTGGAAGTCTGTAAATAAAGATTCTTGAGGTAAGCTTCTTTCTCTGCATATACAAAATCTGTATTAAATTTCTGAATATCCAATCCTCTTGCCTCTTGGATTTCTGCAGACTTTACACTTCCTGCAAAGCCATTATTTTCCATTTTAAAATCCCTCACATCAAGATTTAATTTTGAAAAATTAAGATGATTAGCATCCAGTCCACTTTTTGTAGGTGCAATGGCGGTATTATTGTAATTAACTTTGACGTCTTCTAATAGTAATTTACCCAGAAGTAATGTCATGGCTTTTTCTTTGGCAGAGTTGTTTTTCTGCTCTGTTGTCTGCTCTTTTTTAGAGGTAGAATTCTCTGTAGGAAGGTACAAATTAGCATTAATATCTGCGCCTGTCAAATAGACTTTACCAACATCATAAGCATTGTTTTCTAGATTAATACTATTGACTTTGGTATTTAGTTCTTTAAAAATAAGTTTTGCAAAAGTTTTGGTATTTTCATCACCGTAATCAATATCAAAATTGGTTAATTTAATACCATTAAGCCCCAAGGTCATTGGCTTATTTTGGTTAAGAGAATCTACTTTTTTTTCTACTTTTTCAGAAACCTCTTGGATAAGATCTTGTTTTAATTTTAGCTTTAATCCATCAAGATTAATATCGTTAACGGCATAAGAATTTTTTTCGAGATCAAAGGTTTTTACACGAGTATCAAAGGATTTAAAATAAACATTAATATCATTTTTGGATTGTTGATCGTTAAAAGTAACGCCAATATCCTTCAATCTAATTTTATCCAGAGAAATAATAAACGGCTTGGATGCGCTTTCCTCTTTATCAGAGGTTGCAAAAGCATTAAGAATATAATCAAAATTGAATTTTCCATCTGGCTTTCTAACCATATTAGCCCTCACGCCTTCTAAGTCTATAGAAGTGATATCTGCTTTAGAATCGATAAGTTGCCACATATCAAGTCCTGCGTCTAATTTTTTCACCGCTAGAAGTGTATCAATATCTTGACCTTTTAAGTAAAGATTTTCTATCACCACACTATTCGGAAAACCAATATAGATCTTGTCTAGGCTTACTTTTGTTTTTATTTTATCTTCTAGATAAGCAATTGCTCGGTCTTTAATAAAATTCTGAACAATAGCGAGTCGTAGGCTTAGTATAAGTATTATTAAAAACACCAAAATAGAAATTATGGTGATAACAATACGCCTGAGGATTTTCTTTTTATTAATTATTATTTTCAAATCTGTGTAATTACGCGATACCCATTGCAAATACCGTACTATATCGTAATATTAATAAATTTTATTGATATATCATTGACTTTGAATGGATAAAAATAACTTTTACCTAAGCACTATCATCGAAACCTAAAAACTAATGCAGAAATAGAATATCGTGGAGATTCAGTAGAAATTTATTTCTAAAAAGATAAGCCGAATTATTGCTCTTTCTTCAGTTCAAAAATAAAATTATCAAGATTATCTTCATCTTCTCTTGATGGATTATGCACAAAATGGTTCTTTAACAATAGCTTTTTAGAAGATTCATTATATCGACTGGTGAATGCTTCTATCAGGTCAAGATTTAATTCTTCAAAACCATAATTAACAACCGCCTTCATGGCTTCGTCCATATAACCATTCCCATGGAAATCAGGCTTCATCGCATAACCCATTTCAGCAGTTTTACGATTTTTAGAAAAATTCCACAAGCTTATAGAACCCATCATTTCTTTAGTTTCAGAATCTCGCAAGGCCCAATTAACAGATTCTCCGGCCTCTAACTGACTGCTTATCAATTTTATATTATTTACAGCTTGCTCTATTTCTGTGTAAGGATCACGCTTGATATATCGCATAACTTCTGGATTAGATTTTAAAAAGAAAACAGTATCTGCATCACTTAACTCTATCTTATTAAGAATTAATCTAGACGTTTTAATAATTGGAAACATTGCGTTAATTTTATTCGTTAATAATATAAAAATTTTATTGAATTAACACCAAAACAGTAACATTTTGACAAAATAAAGTTAAAAACAATTCAACATTCACTTTGAAAGCTAAAAATAAATAATTATCTTCATCCCTTTATTTATAAAAAGTGTAATGACTATGAAAATGTACAAGAAAATGACCCTTTCTGCCTTGTTGATTTCATCACAAATTGTGATTGCTCAACAAAATCCCCAAGCAGAAAAACTCAACCCAATCGTCCAAAGTATTGTTAACGAAGCCAATAACAATTCTCAATTAGAAGGACTTGCTTTTGAACTGTTGGATGTTATCGGACCTCGATTAGTAGGATCTCCAGCTATGGAACAAGCCAATGATTGGTCTATTGACAAATTTAAAAGTTGGGGAATTGATGCCAAAAAACAACAATTCGGAGAGTGGGCATCGTGGCAACGTGGCATTACGCAGGTAGAAATGACCTCGCCAAGAGTAAAAAGTCTAGAATCTATGCAATTAGCATGGTCACCTGCTACCAAAAAACCTATTGATGCAGAAGTCGTTATACTCCCAAAAGTTAACAGCCCACAGGAATTTACCAACTGGCTAAAAACTGTAAAAGGAAAATTTGTACTTCTATCTCAATATCAACGTTCTGGTAGACCAGATTATCAAGTAAAAGAATTTGCATTACCAGAAAACTATGATGCTTTCAAAAAACAAAGAGATCAAGATGCCGAAGATTTCAGAGCTTTAGTTAAAAGTACTGGATATGACAACAACACTTTGCCAGAAGCATTAGAAAAAGCAGGCGCAGCAGGAATTGCAATTTCTAACTGGACAGGTATTATGGGCGCTAACCGTATTTTTGGTGCTAAAACTAAAACAATCCCAACAATTGATATTGCTGTAGAAGACTACGGAATGCTTTATCGTCTAGCGCTTAATGGTAAAAAACCAACCATAAAAGTTAATACTCAATCTAAGAATCTTGGTACTGCAAAATCCTTTAATACCATTGCAACAATTCCTGGAAAAGAAAAACCAAATGAATATGTAATTCTTTCTGCACATCTTGATTCTTGGGATGGCGGACAAGGTGCAACGGATAATGGTACCGGAACTATCACGATGATGGAAGCTGCAAGAATCCTTAAAAAATACTATCCTAACAATAAGAGAACAATCATAGTTGGGCTTTGGGGCAGCGAAGAGCAAGGTCTTAATGGATCTAGAGGTTTTGTATATGACAACCCTGAGATTATAAAAAATACCCAAGCAGCCTTCAACCAAGATAATGGTACAGGACGCGTTGTCAACATCCAAGGCCAAGGTTTTGTTAACTCTTATGATTATCTAGGAAGATGGATGTCTGCATTACCAAAAAGCATCTCTAAAAATATAGAAACTTCTTTCCCTGGGATGCCAGGTGGTGGTGGATCAGATCACGCTTCTTTTGTAGCAGCAGGTGTACCTGGTATTTCATTAAGTTCTCTTAATTGGGGATATTTTGGGTATACTTGGCATACAACAAGAGATACTTATGACAAAATTATGTTTGACGAAGTGAGAAGTAACGTAATCACAGCAGCTGTTATGGCATATATGGCATCAGAAGATCCAGAAACTGCTAGTAAAGAAAAACGTGTTTTACCAGCAGGTCAAAAATGGCCAGAAGTAAAAGAACCGAAACGAACAGGAACTAACTAATATAAAACCTTAACGTTTATTTTAAATAAAAAAAATACCTTCATATTCTGAAGGTATTTTTTTGAAATTATTATTTTTAGATTAAGTTATTTTTTCTTTTCTTTTAATTCTTCTTTGTCTTTATCAGAAGGATTCCAGACTTTAACTTCAGAGTTTTTATCAATCCCAGAAATAATCTGAACATTAATACCATCGCTAGCGCCTAATTTCACATAAGCCTTCTTAAAGCTTCCGTTAGCTTGTTTTACCTCAACAAAAGATTTGTCTTGATTACCAACTTTCTCATATTGTATTAGTGATTCGTCCAATAACAAAGCATTTTTCTGACTGCTCATTAAGATCTCACCATTGGCACTAAAACCAGCACGGATATACTCATTGGTTTTGTTATATACATCACCTTCTACAGCAAATTTTATAGTTCCGGCTTCTTCTTTTCCTTTTGGAGCAATTAATGTCAATTTACCTGGGAAAGATTTATTTTGAAGAGCACCAATAACCACATTCATGTCCATACCCATTTTCAATTTACCAGCTTGCGCCTCATCTATTGTCCCTTGAAAAATCAAAGATCCAAGATCTGCGATAGAACAGATAGTTGTCCCAGCATTGAAAGAGTTAGCCTCAATAACCTGACTTCCGACTTTAACAGGAATTTCTAAAACCGTACCTGCAGCTTTAGCTCTAATCTGCGTGGTTGCCATATTTTGTAGTTCTGGCGTAGCACCAGTTCTTACAATAAGCAATCTTTTCTGTGCCGCATTAAGCTGTTGTCCAGCTAGTTTTTGTTGCTGAATAGTTGTCTGTAATTGCTGCTCTGCCGTGATATATTCTTGCTTAGAAATAACACCTTGCTTATACAATTTATCCTGCATCGCGAATTGCTTCTGCTGATTATCTACATTAATTCTTGTATTATTCAATTGAATTTCTGAGTTTTTAATTTCCTGAGTTGCCGCGTTAACCTCTGAGATACTTGGGATAATTCTTAAGGTCGCTAATAGTTGTCCTGCAACCACTTTGTCCCCTTCTTTAACATCAATAGTCTGGATAATCCCTGCGATGTTAGGTTTAATTTCGATTTCCTCACGTGGTACTATCTTTCCTGTTGCCATCACTTTGTCTTCTAGATTAGAAATAGTAGGCTTACGTGTCAAGAAAATTTCGTTCTCGGTAGAATTGGATTTTACGACATAACTAATTCCTGCAAACAAAGCTGCCAGAACAATAAGTCCTAAAAATAGGTACAGAAACTTTTTAAAGGTGAACTTCTTTTTCATTATGAAAGTATGTTGTTAGTTTATATTTAATTAAATTTTTGATGTATTATTCTGATCTTAACGCTTCTATTGGACGGATTCTCACCGCTCGTTGTGCCGGGATCATCCCTATAAGTAATCCTAAAACCAGCATAATCCCTAGTGCCGTAAAGACATTACTGTAATCTACCGTTGGATTATAAAACGGAAAAGAATCGTTATTGGCTGTTGCGACATTAAGTCCCATCAACAAGAAAATCCCGAATAAAAATCCTATTAATCCTGATGACAATGTAATGACCACACTTTCTAACAAAATCTGATTTCTTACCTCGCTAGGTTTTGCCCCCAAAGCACGTCGTATTCCGATTTCTTTCGTTCTTTCTTTAACGGTAATTAATAAGATATTAGAAATAGCGATAACACCTGCCAAAATAGTTAATGTCCCAACAACAATGGTTAAAAACTGCATCCCTGTTAAGAATCCTGTTAACTTCTTGAATTCTTTACCAAGGTTAAAACTCCCGAAAGCATTAGTATCCTCTGGCGAAGCGTGGTATTCTTTCTTTAGCTCTAGCTTAGCCAATTCTTCCACATCATTGACATTGGCATTTTCTTTACTTACAATGGCAAAAAAATCAACTACATCTCCTGCGTTATACATTTTATTATAAGTAGAAAACGGAATATACGCAGACTGATCACTGGATAAAGGCCCTCCATTTTTCGGTACTCTAAAAACGCCAATTACGGTAAAAAATACTCCTTTTATATTGACTGACTTCCCGATTGGATTTTCGTTTTTCTTGGCATCAAAAAGGTTTTTATAAACCTCTTCTCCTATAACAGCTACATTTTTACTGCTTGTTACGTCTGGCTCATTGATGTATCTTCCGAATAATAATTTTTTCTCCGAAATTAAATTCCCAATAGGAAAATCACCCGTCAACATATACGTTTGAGATTTCCCATTTCTTGCAATTTGCTCTGGAGGATTTCCAAAATTACCACGTGCACTTTGTGGTGAGATATAGTCAATCTGTGGTATTTTTGCTTGCAACATCTCTATATCTTTAAGATGAAGCTTCATAGTTCTACCTTTAGGAAAGCCCTCAAAAGGAATATTAGTATTCTGCGCCCATAGAAAAATTGAATTGGTTGCAAAGCCAGAAAAAGCTTTATTAAAACCATTTTCCATACCCTTAGCAGCTCCCAATAGACTTACATATAAGAACATACCCCATCCCACTCCAATCATTGTCAGAAAGGTACGTAGCTTATTATTACTGAGAGAATAATAAATTTCCTGCCAAGTATCAAGTTTGAATAAAATCTTCATTATGTAATCTTTATAGATTAGGAGTTTGTTCTACAGTTTATTTTAATAATTATTCTGATCTTAAAGCATCAATAGGCTTAATACGAGAAGCGCGATACGCTGGGATAAATCCTGCTATTGCTCCGGCAAATATCAGACAGAAAAAAGCAACGCTTATTAATCTCCAACCTACCATTGGGTCGGTAATAAAGTAATCTTCTAAGCTATCACCAATTAACTTTAACGTCATAACACCTGCGCCTACACCTATTAGCCCAGAAATAACTGTAATCACGATACTTTCTTGTAAGATTAATCCTACGATACCTCCGGGTTTTGCACCAATTGCTTTTCTAATACCAATCTCTTTTGTCCGTTCTTTTACGATATAAACCATAATATTACTTATCCCAATAACCCCAGCAATCAAAGTTCCTAGTCCAATGAAACCAACAACTGCCGATATCACGAAAATAAACATATAAGATTCTTGATTATTTTTAGCATTATTTCTTACCACAACAGCTTGTTGATCGGTTGGTGAAATATTATGTCTGGACTTTATTTTTTTCTCAAGATCATCACCATATTTTAGGGCTTCATCTGGAGACATTTTTGGGTTGTAAGATAACATCAAATGACTCAAACTATCTGAGCCTTTTTTCATCTGTTGTAAGGTAGACAATGGCATAATCACATGACGCTCGTCCCAGTCACCGCCAGCATCAGAAAAGACTCCAACTATCCGGAACATTGTCCCATTAATCTGAAGCATCTTACCAACTGGTGTTCCGTTTTTTATTAAATCTCGTTGTACCATTCTACCAATAGACACAACGCGTGCTTTTCTTTGGATATCAAGATCTGTGATATATCGACCACTCATCATGACACGGTTTTCTAGAAATTTCTCATCAGGCAAAACACCATAAATCTGGTAATTACCACTTTCGAAGCCATATTTTACCATCCAATTCGCACTATATCGTGGCGAAGCATATTCTAATTTCTCTTTATCTGTTTTCTCAATACTTGCAAAATCATCATTATTAAGGGTAATAGTTCTGTTAGCTTGCAATCCCGCAAAAGGCTCTGATGTTTTACCAGTAAATATCATGATCAGATTAGCCGCATCTCTTGTAAAAGCCTGGGTAAAAGAGTTATTAAGCCCATTACCAATACCAAATAATACAATGAATATAAATAATCCCAAAGCTACCGTAAAACCAGACAAAATCGTCCGCAATACATTACTGCGAATAGAACTAAAAATCTCTTGCCAACGATCTATATCAAACATTTATTTTAATTATTAATGATGAATGGTTAATGGTATACAATCTATAAAACAATCTGTTGTATAAACTCGTCACTCTCTATTTTACCATCTTTAAGAACTACATTTCTTTTGGTTTGTGCAGCAACATCAGGCTCGTGCGTTACTACCACAATGGTTTTCCCTTCGTTATTAATATCTTGTAGTAACTTCATAATATCATGTGTCGTCTGAGAATCTAAGGCTCCAGTAGGCTCATCGGCTAATACTAATTTGGGTTCTGTAATCAATGCTCTTGCAATAGCCACACGCTGTTTTTGTCCACCTGACATCTCACTTGGTAAGTGATCTGCCCAATTAGCTAATCCTACTTTTTCTAAATATTCTAAAGCCTTTTTATTACGTTCTTTTCTTGAGAAACCTTGATAATAAAGAGGTAATGCTACGTTTTCTAAAGCCGTCTTATAGTTAATCAAATTAAAAGACTGGAAAATAAATCCCAAAAAACGACTTCTATATTCAGCCGCACGTGTCTCAGTTAAGTTCTCTATAGGAAAGCCATCTAATTGATAAATCCCGCTATCCTTCTCGTCTAAGATACCGATAATATTAAGCAACGTCGATTTTCCAGATCCAGAAGATCCCATAATGGAAACAAATTCGCCTTGAGCAATATTAAGATTAATACCCTTAAGGACATGAAGTTGACTTTTTCCGATATCGTAAGATTTATTAAGTTCTTCTATTTTTAGAATAGGATGCGACATGATCTACTTTTATATATCAATTGGTAATAAGTAATACTGAAAAGTTACAAATCTTTTAAAAAAAATAAAAAATTTTATATCAGTCGTAACAAAAAAACATTTTTGTTGTCTTATTGTATATAAACAACTTTTATGACACTTCATAAGATTTTCAATATTTCGATGATATTTTTAGGCATTACTGTTTCTGCCCAAAAAGTTTGGTCTTTGCAAGAATGTGTAGATTATGCTACTAAAAATAACCTACAAGTAATACAAAATAACTACAATAAGCAGATACAAGACAAGAATCTGCTAGCCGCAAAAAAAGAATATCTACCTAGCGTAAGTGGTACTATATCTAATACAGCAAGCTTTGGACAAGGGCAAGATGTTTTCGGGAATAGCCAGAGAAATGACAACTTCAATAACAATGCTAATCTTGGGGCTAATATGCTAATCTATAACCACGGCCGTTTAGAGAAGAACATTCGTAAAGTTGGTTTTGACGTAGAAGCTGCTCAATATGATATTGAAACAATTAAGAATAATATCTCTTTGCAGATCGCACAACAGTATCTTAATATTCTATTGAACAAAGAAATCATAAAAATATCAGAAAGTGCTGTTACTAACGCTCAAAAATTATATGATCGTGCAAAGATTACAACCAATGTTGGTACTACAGCACAAACCGTTTTGGCAGAAGCAGATGCTGCCTTGGCAAGAGAAAAACAAAATTTGAAAACTGCGCAGATTAATGCAGATAGAAGCAGATTTTCTCTAGCGCTTTTACTTCAGTTAAAAGATTTTAAAGATTTTGATGTAGAAGACATACCGGGACAATATAACCCACAAGCTCCTGTTTTTTCTGCAGACCAAGTTATTAACACCGCTTATGCAGGACAGGCGCAGATAAAAGCGGCAGAAACTAGAATCAAATCTTCTGAAGTACAAACTGAAGTAACAAAAACTGCTTTTTGGCCAACAATTACAGCAAGCGCTGGCGTTGGGTCATTCTACTTCAATTCTCTAGCGACCAACACAATAGGAAGAAATCTTGACGGAACACCAATTAAAGAACGTGATTTTTTTCGTCAATACAAGGATAATTTTGGTCAGCAGGTAGGTCTCAGTGCCAGCATTCCTATTTTCAATAAAGGTATTACCAAGCTTCAGGTAGAACAATCCAAAATTAACGAAGACATAGCTAAAAATAATCTTGAACTACAGAAACAAGAGATAAGACAAAGTGTACAGAAAGCAGCCTTTGATGCAGATGTCAATTATGAAGCCTTCTTAGCTGCTACGCAAACTGAGAAAAGCACAAAACTCGCCATGGAGTTTGCAGAAAAAAGTTATGAAGCTGGTCGCACAAGTATCTATGACCTTAATATTGCAAGAAATAATTATGCTAATGCTCAAGGTACAGTAGCACAAGCTAAATTCAATTATTTATTTAGTCAAAAGTTATTAGATTTCTACTCTGGTTTACCATTAAGTCTTTAAGCTAAAATTCACATAAGTTTAAGATCTATACTTTCACATTTGTATTAATTTTACTAAATTTGAGAGATGCGAATGTTTGGAAAAGATTTATTAAAAAAAATAAAAAATGCAGAATTAGAAGGAGAATCTGCACACTGTATCTATTCTCCTCCATACCGTCCAATCTTTTCTTATGACGAAGTTCTGCAAAGAAATCCAAAATTTGCAGCGGTTAATATTTTACTTTATCTCAAAGACAATGAGTGGCATTTTCCATTGATGGTAAGAAGCGAGAATGAGCACGATCGTCACAGTGGGCAGATCTCTTTGCCTGGCGGCAAACGTGAGGAAAGTGATCTTAATTTTGCCGAAACTGCTAAGCGAGAAACATCAGAAGAAATAGGAATAGAAGAACATTATGTAAGGATAATTAGGGAGATTTCGCCAATATATATCCCGCCGAGCAACTTTTATGTTCATGCTTATATATCTTTTACAAAGAAAAATCCCGAGTTTTTTTTACAAGAAGCAGAAGCGATAGAACTTATAGAATTTCCGATAGACTCATTGCTTAACCTTCCTGAGGAACCCAAAATGATGATTTTGGATTCTACGCGCGGCATGGAAGTTCCCGTGATAGATTTTAATGGTTACATTATCTGGGGCGCAACCTCAATGATTTTAAGCGAGTTCAGTAAGTTGCTGAAAAATGTTTAAATTTGCGCTTCGTCGCTAGACAAAAAATTGTTTTTATACTTGTAAAAAATGGCTAAGAAAAATATCTTTACTGATTCTTTTGGAAATCTTTATGTATTAAAGCGTTTCATCATATTTATCTTAGGATTGGTTTCTTACAGACGTTTTAATGGTTTTAATAAACTGAAAATCACAGGATCAGAAAATCTCGTAGACCTTCCTAAAACCAACGTTATTTTTGTTTCTAATCATCAGACCTATTTTGCCGATGTTGCCGCAATGTACCATGCATTTTGCTCAGTCAATAATGGTTATCTTAATACGATAAAAAATCCAGTCTATCTCCTTAACCCAAAAGTAGATTTTTATTATGTTGCTGCCGAAGAAACCATGAATAAAGGGATCTTGGCAAGAATTTTTAAAATCGCTGGCGCCGTCACTGTTAAAAGAACTTGGCGTGCCGAAGGTCAGAATGTTAACCGAATGGTAGACATGGGCGAGGTAGAAAACATTATGAAAGCTTTGGATAACGGTTGGGTAATTACCTTTCCGCAAGGGACAACCTCAGCTTTTGCACAAGGCAGAAAAGGAACGGCAAGATTGGTGAAAAATCAAAGACCAATTGTAATTCCTATAAAAATAAATGGTTTCCGTAGAGCTTTTGACAAAAAAGGATTAAAAATAAAAGTGACCGGCGTGAAACCTACAATGGAGTTTAAGCCCGCTTTAGATATTGATTATGATAATGAGTCTGCCGCAGAAATCCTTGATAAAATCATGCATGCGATAGAACAGACTCCAGAGCACAACCTATTACACGATTACGACCAAGAACTAAAAGGTCAAAAAACAGATGGTAAAAATCCTAATTCTTAAATTTTATTTTTTGTTCAATATATAATCCATAGCTTTTGTTATGGATTTTTTGTTTCTAAGAAATACCTTCTTAATACAGAGAAATTGCTTATTTTTGTTTGAAATAATTTTAGATTTGAAAACTCATTTTATCGCTATTGGTGGAAGCGCCATGCATAATCTTGCTATTGCGCTTAAAGACAAAGGCTATCAGGTTACAGGTTCTGACGATGCTATTTTTGAACCTTCAAAATCCAGGTTAGAAAAAAAAGGAATTCTACCAACAGAATTGGGTTGGTTTCCAGAAAAAATAACGTCTGACATTGATGCCGTAATTCTTGGTATGCACGCCCATCAAGACAATCCAGAATTAGCGAAAGCCAAAGAATTAGGATTAAAAATCTATTCTTATCCAGAATTTTTATACGAGCAAAGCAAGAATAAAACTCGAGTTGTTATCGCTGGTTCTCATGGTAAGACGACCATCACATCAATGATATTGCATGTCCTTAATTTTCATCATAAAGATGTAGATTATATGGTTGGCGCACAGTTAGAAGGATTTGATTGTATGGTAAAGTTAACTGAGGATAATGATTTTATGGTCTTAGAAGGCGACGAATACTTGTCTTCTCCAATAGATTTAAGATCTAAATTTTTACTATACCAACCTAATATTGCTTTGTTAAGTGGGATTGCTTGGGATCACATTAATGTTTTCAAAACTTTTGATGATTATATAGAACAGTTCAGAAAATTTGTTGCGAGCATAACTCCTGGTGGTGTTTTAGTTTATAATGAAGAGGATCCAGAAGTGGTAAAAGTTGTTGCAAGCGCAGAAAATTATTTTAGAAAGATCTCTTATAAAACACCAGATTACAAGATTGTAAACGGAACGGTACATTTGCAAACAGAGATGGGCGATATTCCGTTATCTGTTTTCGGGGCGCATAATTTACTTAATCTAGATGGGGCAAGACAAATCTGCCACCAATTAGGTATTATGGACGAAGATTTCTATGAAGCTATCATGAGTTTCAAAGGTGCTTCTAAAAGACTAGAAAAAGTCGATCGCGAAGATAATGGTATTCTTTATAAAGATTTTGCACATGCTCCAAGTAAAGTAAAAGCTGCTGTAAAAGCTTTTGTAGAGCAATTTAAAAATGAAAAAAAGTATGGCTTTTTAGAACTTCACACCTACTCTAGTCTTAATCCTATTTTTTTAGAACAATATGATCATGCTATGGATGGGCTGGATGAAGCAATTGTTTTTTACTCCGAAGATGCTCTCAAGATTAAAAGAATGGAACCTATTTCTAAAGAGTTTATCAAAGAAAAGTTTAAAAATGAAAACCTAAAAGTCTTCACCAATGCAGAAGACCTTCATCAATATTGGGAAACTCTGGACAAAACCAAAGGTGTTTTTATGATGATGAGCTCTGGTAATTTTGGAAATCTGGATTTGACTAAATAATAAAACATAATTATATAAAAATGAGCTTTTCACAAGCAAAAAGCTCATTTTTACGGTCTATAATAATCTATTTCGGGATTTGCAAATGCGTGCTAATTGCAATTCTATTCCATGCATTAATGGTAACAATTGCTTTCTAATCCAGAATGCAGGAACTGAATATTCCAATGCTTATTAGCTACTTTATAATTCAACCTAAAATGAAATGGCAATTCTGCCAAATAGTTCTTATTGCTTTCTCTAATATATTTTTTAGAATGATCAATTGCCACAAATCGTGCAGCCGTTTCTTCCTCAGAATGCTTTAAAAAAGGGATTATAGGAAAATCATATGCTATTTCATCATGATTACCCATGATACAAGGAATATTAATATTTCTTTGTTCAATATCATGTAACACTACTTCCAGAGCTGGAATATCACCATGTACATCACTAAAAATTACAATCTGAATCAGAAGTATTTTAAGCGTAGAAAAAATAATATTTAATGGGTTCCCATTTTAGAAAAAACATTAATAATTACAACACCAATTATGATAAAAACCAAACCAATAATAGCAGGAAGATCTGGCATCTGCTTAAAAACTAAAATGCCAATTAACGTAATGAAAATAATCCCAACGCCAGACCAAATCGCATAAGCAATACCAACAGGAATTGTGCGCAAACTTAGACTTAGACAGTAAAAAGCAATTAAATAACCCACAATACTAATAATAGAAGGAAAAAGCTTAGAAAATGATTCGGACTTTTTTAAGTAAGTGGTCGCAATAATCTCAAAAAGAATTGCAATGAGTAAATAAAGGCTAGCTTTCATGATGCAAAAATACAAAATACAGACTTATAGAAACATAACAAGCTACAAGCTTCTACTATAGATTATATTCAAAAAAGATTTAAGAAAAAAACATGCTTTGTCTTCTTAATATTAATTATAATTCGGGTTTCATTTGATTGAAAATATCTAAATCCAACTTTCCTTCATTCACAAAAATTAAATTTAAATTCTCATCCAAAAATACCCAAAGCGGATAAGCTGGCGGTCTGTTTTCGGTAAATTGATATACCCAAGAATGAATGCCAGATTGACCATTAACGAGATAATCATAGGTTTTGTTTTGCCAAACAATCTTTGATTTGTACTGTTCTGGATTAATTTCGATCAAATAAAATTCCTGATTAACCTTATTAACTAAATCTTTATTTTTATTAAGTTGGTAAGATTCGACTTTGCATACGGCGCACCAATCGGTTTTAAAATGAATAATCACGGGCTTTCTTTCATTCATTTGTAATTTTTCTAACTCAGGAAGGGAAACAAATTGCAGACTTTGAGAAAACCCAAAGCCTGACAATAGGATCAATAGTGTTAATATTACTTTCATTTCAACGTCCATCTTACACCGAGAAAACTCCTAATACCTTGCATGGGCGCATAACCGTATGTGGTATCAAAAGTATAGCCATTAGGATTATTAGGATTGTCAACATCTTTATCAAAAGGATCAAATGGTCTCATAATCGGATTTTTCGGTACAAAATTGAAGAGGTTTTTTACGCCACCATAAATCTCAAAACCGTTAGACAATTTCTTAGACACCTGGATATTGGCTAACGTAAACCACGGCGAATAATCTGGTCTAAAATCATTCTCTAAAACTGGCAAACGCATTGGTCCATAAAATTGTCCCGTAAAATCTAATGTCCATTTTTTAGGAAAATTATAACTTATATTGTAAGTTCCGCTCCATTTGGGGGCGTGTAATTGTTGTGATTTTTCGGTGATTCCTTCTCGGTCATACATCTGATAAACATCGAGATACGTTACGCCCAACATCAATTTTAATGGAGAAGACCAAGCGATATCAAAATTAAGCGACGCACCTTTAGAAATCGCGTAACCTTCTAAATTGTCATAAATAATCTTATTAGGATCTGTATCAAAATCGCCCACAATTTTATTACTGAAATAGGAATAAAATGCTGAAAAGTCAAAATTAAAAATCGATTCTCCAATTGGTGCTTTTAGGATGTAATTAAAGTTAGAATTAACAGATTTTTCTGGCTGAAGATTATGAGCAACCACAACTTCTCGAGAGCCTGTGAGCGCAGCATG
This sequence comes from Chryseobacterium electrogenes, assembly GCF_053553015.1. Taxonomy (NCBI): domain Bacteria; kingdom Pseudomonadati; phylum Bacteroidota; class Flavobacteriia; order Flavobacteriales; family Weeksellaceae; genus Chryseobacterium; species Chryseobacterium electrogenes. The sequence goes on from NZ_JBNPPB010000002.1 coordinate 1,810,679, forward strand.
ATCTTCCGTAAAAAGATTAACCACACGGAAACCAGTCCCAAAACTCAATCTAAAAGTATGCAAGGGATTAGGCGCAAACTTCCAGGCTAACCTAGGAGAATGAATGCTGTGATGGATCTTATCATAATCAAATCTATAGCCTAAGAGCAAAGTATTAGCCTTAGAAATTTCCCATTGATCTTGCACAAAAACTCCAATCAATGGTGAGCGCATCGGCTGGTTATTACCCAACTCATCAGCAGTACCTGGTGTATTATCATCATAATAAGAATTTTTAAAACTTGCTCCCAAGATTAATTGATGCTTACCCAAAGTCTTTTCCCAATAAGCTTGGCTAAAAAAAACTTCTTGCTGCGCCAAAAAAGGATTTTCTCCGTAATAAGAATTCTGGTCATGAAAATTATAAGAAAACTGCGTGATAATCGTTTCTTTAATCGGCAATTGATAAACACCAAAAGCTTCTATTCTATTGGTAAAAATACTTTCTCCGTAAACCTCATCACTGCCGCGGTAGTTTTTATTCCAATTCATTTCTCCGCCAAATCGGTCTTCATAATAATACCTTAGTGCAAAACTTCCCAGCCTATTGTCTTGACGTTTGAAATTCCATTTATTAAAAATCGAAATTCTGTCTTGCAATGCCGTGTCGGTAAAATTATCCTTGTTGTCATCCCATCTTTTACTAAAATTGAAATAATTAAGGCTTAACAAAGACGCGACTTTGTCATTGATTTTAAATTTAGTTGATAGATCAACATTAACATCACCTTGACTGCCAGAAGTTAGATCAGCACTAAGTAAAGGGGCATCTAAAGCATTTTTGGTAATAATATTAATAATTCCGCCCATGGCTTCGGAGCCATAAAGCGATGATGCAGGACCTTTCACCACTTCTATTCTGTCGACTAAAGCATTCGGGATTCCGCTAAGTCCGTAGACTGTAGACAGAGAACTTACAATGGGCATTCCGTCAATCAAAATCATTGTGTATGGCCCTTCTAATCCGTTAATATGGATATCTCCAGTATTACAAACAGAACAATTAAGCTGGGGCTTAACACCGTTAATCATCGCCACCGATTCGAAAATATTGGGCGTAGGGTTTTTCTTAAAAAATTGCTGAGAATAGACTTCTACGGGAACAGGACTTTGAGATTTCCTTACCGCTTTCAGTGTTCCGGTTATCACGACATCATCTATAGAATAGATCATCTGTTTCTTTTCTGATAACGACAAACTATCTGTTAATGATGATGATAAAGACAAACTATCTTTCTCCTGCGCTGTGATTTGAATTGATAAAAATATCAAACTTATAAAACTTCGTTTCATATAAATAAATTGTTAGACAAATCTAACAATTAAATTCCAATTACAAAACTTTTATTTAAAATGTTGATAAATTATGTTGCACTAGTAAAATTTGATTAAATTTGAGAAAAAGCAAAACCGAAATGAGATATCATACTTTGGGAAATATCCCACAGAAAAGGCATACGATTTTCAAATCTCCAGAAGATCAATTTTATTATGAACAACTCTTTGGTACAGAGGGTTTCCACGGTATTTCTTCTTTATTGTATCACATCCATCGTCCAACTCAGATTAAAAATGTAACGCTATATAAAGATGTAACGCCAAAAGTTGCAATTGATAAAAACGTGACGCCAAGGATGTTTAAAGGGATGAATGTCGCGCCTGAAGATGATTTTTTGGATAGCAGAAAAGTATTATTGCTAAACAATGACTTAAAAATGGGTCTTGCTAAACCTAGAAAATCAACAGAATACTTTTATAAAAATGCTCATAACGACGAGCTTCTCTTTGTCCATGAAGGAAGCGGAACATTAAAAACCTTTGTCGGAAATCTTAGTTTTTCTGTTGGAGATTATCTGATTATCCCACGAGGAACGATTTATCAAATAGAATTTGACACAGAAAAAAATGTTTTATTATTCATAGAAAGCCAATCGCCAATTTATACACCAAAACGATATAGAAATGAGTTTGGGCAATTATTAGAGCATTCTCCTTTCTGCGAGCGAGATATTATCACGCCAACTTATGTTGACCCAATAGACGAAAAAGGAGAGTTTTTAATTAAGGTTAAAAAAGAAAATGTCATTTGGGATTTCATCTATGCAACGCATCCTTTTGATGTTGTTGGTTGGGATGGTTATTTTTATCCTTTTAAATTTAACATAAAAAATTTCGAACCGATAACAGGTAGAATCCACCAACCGCCACCAGTGCATCAGACTTTTGAGGCGCATAACTTTGTGGTATGTTCTTTCTGCGCAAGATTATTTGATTATCATCCATTGGCTATTCCTGCGCCTTACAATCATTCTAATATTGATTCTGACGAGGTTTTGTTTTATACAGAAGGTGATTTTATGAGCAGAAATCATATCGACTTGATGGATTTTACACTTCATCCAGGAGGCATTGTACATGGGCCTCATCCTGGTGCCATGGAGCGAAGTATCGGTGTGAAAGAAACTCATGAATATGCAGTTATGGTAGATCCCTTCCGTCCTTTGATGATTACTGATGAAGCTATCAAAGTTGAAGATCCTTCTTATGTGACAAGTTGGCTAGAGTAAATTGAGTCTAGTTGACAAATCTCATTTCTAAAAATCCATCATAAAGTCTTAAATTTAAACTATTATAATAATACTCTATAAAGTATGATAAATTATGTAAGTGCTGAAGAAGCAGTATCAGTCATTAAAAGTGGAGATAGAATTTTTTCTCACGGTAGTGCCTGTACACCTAATTTTCTTTTAAATGAATTAACAAACCATCGCGATAGGCTACGAAATGTAGAAATGGTATCTATCACCCAACAAGGGGAAGTTAGTATTGCGCAGCCAGAGTTTAAAGATAATTTTTTCATTAATTCTCTATTTGTTTCTGCTCCTGTAAGAAATGCTGTCAATTCTGAAAATGGTGATTTTGTACCAATTTTTTTAAGCGAAATACCTAATCTTTTTAAAAATAAGATTCTACCAATTGATGTGGCGATAATTACGGTTTCTCCACCAGACAAACATGGTTATGTAACATTAGGGACATCCATTGATATAGCTCGTTCTGCTGTAGATAGTGCAAAGCTAGTAATTGCTCAGGTCAACCCAAAAATGCCAAGAACTCATGGTGATGGCATGATCCATTATAGCAAAATAGACAAAATGGTCTGGCATGAAGAAGACCTTATGACAATAGATTATGGAGCAAAAGCTGGTGCAGAAGAAGCTCTTATTGCTAAACATGTTGCAGAACTTATCGATGATAGAGCAACGATCCAAATGGGAATTGGTACTATTCCTGACGCAGTACTGAAAGCACTAGGTAATCATAAAGATCTTGGATTACATACAGAAATGTTGAGCGATGGCGTTATAGACCTTATATTAAATGACGTTATTACTAATAAGTATAAAGGATTCCATAATAATGTGAGTATCACCAGTTTCTGTTTTGGCACAAGGAGATTATATGATTTTGTAGATGACAATCCTTCGGTAGCATTTTTAGATGTACAACATGTTAATTTCCCGATTAACATTATGAAAAATAAAAATATGCACGCCATTAATTCTGCAATAGAAATCGATATAACAGGTCAAGTTTGTGCAGATTCTATCGGGACATATCAATTCAGTGGAATTGGTGGTCAGATGGATTTTATGCGTGGTGCTGCACTAAGCAAAGGAGGAAAACCAATTATGGCTTTATCTTCTAGAACAAAAAAAGGAATCCCGAGAATCGTACCTTTCCTTAAAGAAGGTGCTGGAGTGGTAACCACAAGAGGACATATGCATTATGTCTGTACAGAATACGGAACTGCTTATCTCTACGGAAAAAATTTGAAACAGCGAGCAAAAGCTTTAATAGATATTTCGCATCCTGATGATCGCGAAATGTTAGAAAGAGCAGCTTTCACGAGATTTAATAAATAAAAATAGAAACCGCTTCCTTTACAGAAAGCGGTTTTTTATTTTTAAAGTAATTAATTTCTATGACTAATTTTCAGATCTTGTTTGGTTGTTATAGAGCAAAGCGTAATAACCATTTAGTACTAATAAATCTTGATGTTTGCCCTCTTCCACAATCTTACCTTTTTCCATCACGATAATCTTATCCGCTTTTTCTATGGTAGAAAGTCTGTGTGCAATAATGATGGATGTTCTGTCTTGTGTAATTTTTTCGGTGGCACGTTGGATTAATTTTTCACTTTCTGGATCTATAGAAGACGTCGCTTCATCTAAAATCAAAATCTTAGGATCAGACAAATAAGCTCTCAAGAATGACAACAATTGTCTTTGCCCCAACGAAATCGAAGAACCGCGCTCACTCACCACATAATTATAACCACCAGGCAAGCTTTCTATAAAATCATCAACTTCTATGGCTTTTGCAACTTCTTTTATTTGCTCCAAAGTAATACTTTCATCCCCAAAAGTCAGGTTTTCGAAAATAGTCCCATGAAACAAAAATACATCTTGCAACACCACACCAATATGACTTCTGAGATTATATAATTCATAGTTTTTAATCTCGACATCGTCTAGGAGAATTTCACCAGAATTAATATCGTATAATCTTGTAATAAGGCTGATAATGGTAGATTTACCCGCACCAGTTGCTCCAACAATCGCAACCGTTTCTCCAGGATTTACTTTAAAACTAATACCTTTAAGAACCTCTTGCTTGTCATCATACGCAAAATGAACATCTTTAAATTCTATTTCACCTGCAAATTCTGACTTCACAATTTTACCGTTGTTAGGCATTGCAAAATCTTCATCCATAATCCCAAGAACACGCTCTGCGCCAACAATTCCTCTTTGAATATTATTAAATCTATCTGCAATCTGACGAAGCGGTCTTATCAACATATTAATAAACTGAATAAATGCGATAATCACCCCTGGACTTGCCTTTATAAATCCACCGTAAAACAAAATAAATCCAATAAATAAAGATGAAATAAGCTCTACAACAGGAAAAAATAATGAGAAAATGAAAACCGTTCTTAGCAATGCGGATTTCAGTTCGATGTTAATTTTATCAAATTTTTTAAACTCTGCGTCTTGTCTGTTAAAAACCTGAATGAGCGGCATCCCAGCCAATCGCTCTTGCACAAAACTATTCTGTACCGATGTCCAGCTTCTTTCTTCGCCAAAAGCCTTCTTCAATCTTTTTTGGAAAAATCGAGTAATCATCACCATTAATGGTAAAATTGCCAATGCGATAAAACTCAATTCTTTATCCACCTGAAACATCGCAAAAAGAACCATTGCAATTCTTAAAATGTCCCCAAAAACCATTAAAAAACCGTCTGTATAAACTGTCGCAATCGTTTCTACATCACCAACAGCTCGCGTGACAAGATTACCAATGGCAGTCTTATCAAAGAAAGACGTTCGGAAATAAATAAGCTTTTTGTACAAACGTTCTCTAATGTCGCGGATAACATTTTGCGAAATAAAATTAGAAAAATAAACCAGGAAAAAGTTAAGAACTGTCTCTGCAACCACCAATCCGATTAACACATAGATGTGCTTCATCAAGATGGCTTTATCTTTCAGTTGTATAATATCGTGATCGACTACATCCTTTGTTAATATTGGTCGATAAGTAGAAACAATTGCCAAAACGATAGATATGATTAAGGTGATAATAAACCATATCCTGAACTTCATTCCAATTAAGAAAAGACGTTTTACAATATCCCAAGTACTTTGTTGTTTCATTTTTTTTTAATCTAATTAGAAGGAGATATCTCTAAAAAATCATACCCTACATCTGCTAAAAATAGACCTTGCGCCGGCGCAGAAGTTCCCGCAGAATTACGTTGTTGTTCCTGGATTATACGATGCAGATCTGCTGGCTTCAGTTTCCCAACGCCAATTTCTACCATTGTCCCGACAATTGCGCGCACCATATTTCTAAGAAAACGATTGGCTTTTATGGTAAATTTCAGCTGATTGCCGTGGGTTTCCCATTCTGCTTGATAAATTTTGCACAGATTGGTTTTATTATCAGCATGCAACTTTGCAAAACTTGTAAAATCCTCATATTCGAATAGAATTTTGCAGGCTTCGTTCATCGCTTGGACATCCAACTTTTTGCGCCAATGTTGCCATGCATTTTGCACTGTGAAAGGATCTTTCTCCAAAGAAATATAATAATGATAAGTCCTGTAAGTCGCGCTAAATCTCGCATGATCGTCATCCGAAACTTTGAAAATCCTTTTGATACCAATACTTTCTGGCAAAAATCCATTAAGTCTATATACCAAATTATCGCTCAACTCCTCTTCGAAATCAAAATGTGCAAAAATCTTTTTAGCATGCACGCCCGTATCTGTACGTCCCGCACCCGTAATCTTTATAGGCTTCCTGAGCAAAGTAGACAATGCTTTTTCCATCTCTTCTTGCACCGTAATCTGGTTAGGTTGTATCTGATAACCAAAGAAATGCGTCCCATCGTAAGAAAACTCTATGAAATATCTCATCGGGTGCAAATTTCCTGATTTTTTTCCAATAAAAAGAATTTGGGCGTTCCTTTTTTGCCCTCATTATTCCGGCACCAAAAAGTCGGGCTGTCCGCTGTATCTTTCCGCTGTCACTCGGGCGGCTACGCTACGCTCCGCCGCCTCACTCCAGCGCCAAGGATGCCGCTTCCATCCCTAACGCGGGCGAGTATACTTAATTGAAGATTTCTGTTTTTAATTCAACAAAAAAATAAGACCTTTGCGGTATGAAACGTATTTTGCTACTATCAGACACGCACTCTTATATGGATGACCGTATTTTAAAATACGCAGAAGACGCCGATGAAATTTGGCATGCCGGTGATTTCGGGAATTTGCAAGTCATAGAAGCCTTAGAACAACTCAAGCCACTTCGCGGGGTTTATGGCAATATAGACGATGCTAAAATCAGGACGATCTTTCCAGAAGTTTCTAGCTTTATGTGTGAGGACGTTAAGGTCTTGATGATCCATATTGGTGGTTATCCGGGCAAATATTCTCCATTAGCAAAAAAAGAAATCGAAACCCAAAAACCTCAACTTTTTATTTCTGGACATTCTCATATTTTAAAGGCGATGAATGATAGCAAAAATAATCTGCTTCATCTTAATCCAGGTGCCTGTGGTACGCAAGGCTGGCATAAAGTGAGAACCATGATGCGCTTTAGTATTAATGGTAAAAATATACAAGATCTAGAGGTTATAGAATTAGGAGCACGATGAAAATAGGCGATAAAGTTTCCGTTATTGATGAGGATTTCCGAGGGACAATCATCTCTGTTTTACCTCTTACGTATGAGGTAGAAGATGATTATGGTTTTAGATATCAATTTTTAAAATCGAAAGTTGTCCCCGCCAATCAAGATTTGTACGACAATATCAGAGTGGTCAGAAAGCAAGAAACCTCCAAACACATTTCTAAAAAGCACAATAAAGAAGCCTTCAAAATCGATTTACACTTCGACAATCTGGTAAGAAACCCAAGAGATTACGACTCTTTTGAGCGATTATTAGTCCAAAAAGAAAAACTGAACGAAGCGATAGACTTTTGCCGAAAACACAAGCTAAAAAGACTTCTGATTATTCACGGAATTGGCGATGGTGTCCTCCAAAAAATGGTCTACGACGTCGTAAGCGGACTTCCTAATGTAGAATATGACGAAGATGGCTTTTTCTACCATCAATCAGGAAATCTTGAGCTTAAGTTTCTTTAGTGAGAGGTTTAAGTTGTTAGAAAACAATACTTTTTTGCTATATCAGAGACTGAGCTTAAATAAATCTTTAGATAATATAACATATATATATTTTAAATTTAGTTGGTTATCTGAACAATATTATATAAAGTACAATTTATAATATACTTACACATTTTGTAATATCAATGTTAGTCCTGATATTATTTTTTTTTTTTAAATTTGAAAAGTGGAAGAACAAGGCTACATAGAAATTAGAGTTAATAATTATAATAATACTTTAACTCCGAAAGATGTTGATATTAACGAAATTAAAAACGTTATATCAGACATCGAGAATTTTTTGTATCCAAATCGTGACGATAAAAAATTTCGTCCACAAATTTCTTACGACATTGAATCTGGCTCTGCAAAACATAAATTTTTTCTTCCAATTTCAGCTGTATTATTGTTCAATGGTTTAGTATCAGAGATTAGTAAAAGAAAAAATCTAGATTTTTTAGATTACAAACGGCAAGAGATTATAGATAAATTTCAGAAAAAGGCTTTAAAAGAAGGCTTTATTATTGAATTTAATAGTTCACTTGCAAAAGAATCTTTATTAACAATAGATTCAACTACTAATTTTGATATGATTGCTCCTCAATTTTATGAAAGTGAATTCTATTTATATGGAGAAATATATCAGGAAGGAGGAAAAAACCCTAATATTCATATTAGTACATCAAAATTTGGTAATTTAACTATTTCAGTGACCAGAGAACAAATTCTTGAGGGAGAAAAAAAAACTTATAAGCCTTTTGGAATAAAAGTGAAAGGAAAGAAAAATATGTCTGATGGTAAATTTAGCGATCTAAAATTAGTTGAATTTATTAATTACAAGCCGGTTTTTAATAGAAAATTATTAGATAAAGTTATAGAAAGAGCATCTGATAATTTAAGTAAAATTAAAAATTTAGATTCATGGATTGAATCATTAAAGGTTGATGGAATATGAAAAATATAAAAAGTATTCTTTTAGATAATTCATTTGTTACTCGTCTATTAAAAAAAGACGACGAATTTCATCAAAATGTGGTTGATTATTTTGAATACTTTCTCAATAATAACATTATAATGTATCTTTCTACAATTGTTATTAGCGAATATGCTGTTGCTGATAATCCTGATAATCTATTAGCATTGAATGCATTTCAAATTTTAGAATATGATTATGAAGATGCAAAAATTTCGGGAGATTTTTTTTCTTATTTAAAAAATGATGCTGATTTAAGAAATATTGAAGAAAGGAAAGTAATAATTAACGATATTAAACTATTTGCGCAAGTAAAGAATAGAGAAATTGACGGATTTATTACAAAAGATAGAAAGGCTTTACCAAAAATGATTCAGCCTTTACGTTTAGAAAAAGGTCTTACTTTTGAATTCATTGACTTATCAATTCCACTTAAAGATATATTAGGTACCCTTTTTTAAATCAACCTTAACAAATCAATTAAGAGACACATCTTCTGGCGCATTAGCCCAAAGAAGGAAATCGCCGCCGAGATTTTGCATGATATCTTTCCAAAGATTCTGGTCATTTGGCATCGTATAATCCAGGTTATAGACTTCTACAACCGTCCATAATTTCTGGCGCAACTCAGAGTCCAATTGCATAGGTCCCCAACCAGAATATCCTGAAAAAACTTTGACGTTTTCTAAAGCCAAATTCTTATCAATCATCAATGAGATAACCGTTTCTATATCTTCGGTAAGATAATAATCATCAGAAATTTTGATGTAATCTTGGACTAAAATTTCACCTTTAATAATAAAAAATATTTTGTCATTTTCTACCGGTCCGCCCTCATATACATCCACCTGAAATCCAAAAATCTCTAAGAGACGAGAACTCATCAACTTATGCTTCTTATTGAGAATTAACCCAAAAGCACCTGATTCTTTATGATCAATCATCAACACGACTGATCTGGAAAAAATATCTCCCGAAATATCAGGCGTTGAGATTAATATTTTACCTTTGTAAGAGCTATTCATAACTCAAATCTAACAAAATTTTGAATCTTGGAAAAAGCTTTCACTAAAAATTTCACATTAGAAAACATAATTCATATTTTTCAACTATGGAAAATCTGCACGATAAAAGACATTCCTACGACAAAGCCGAGCTTACGGAAGATACAATCCGCCAAAATCCCATAGAGCAATTCAGAAATTGGTATCTGGATGCAGAAGAAAATCCATTGGTTTCGGAAGCTAATGCCATGGCAATTTCTACGGTAGAAAAAGACGGTTGCCCACGATCAAGAATGGTTCTCCTAAAGGCTTACAACGAAGAAGGTTTCATATTCTACACCAATTACGATAGCCGAAAAGGACTTGCCATAGAGAACAATCACAAAGCTTGCTTGCACTTTTTTTGGCCAAGTCTAGAACGTCAAATTATCATCAAGGCTAATCTGGAAAAAATAGCACCTAACTTGAGCGATGGTTACTTTCATTCCAGACCAAGAGGAAGCCAAATTGGTGCTCTGGTGTCACCACAAAGCCAAGAAATCCCCAATAGAGAATTTCTAGAAAACCGATTATCATCCCTAGAAAAAGAATTGGAAGGGCAGGAAATTCCGCGTCCAGAAAATTGGGGCGGATACATCGCAAAACCTTACGAAATAGAATTTTGGCAAGGCAGACCCAATCGACTTCATGATCGTATTATCTACACTTTAGAGAATAATCTGGATTGGATCATCACAAGATTAGCGCCTTAAGAGTAGTTGGATTCTATGTTTAGAAATAGATAATCATCACAATTTCACATTGTTTAACTTTTTTTATTAACTTTTAACAAGCCGTTTAGAATCTAAATCTTCATATTTGTTAAACAAAAAAATAACTTATGAAATCATTATTGAAATTTACTTTCTTACTGGCTATTCTTCTGAGCTTTTCTTTTAGTAATAATCCCGAAAAAAGAATCATCGTTATAGATGCTGGTCACGGTGGCGAAGACAAAGGCAGTATGAGAAACGGCATCCAAGAAAAAGATATTGTACTGGATATTGCAAAGAAAATTAAAGCGTTGAATAAAGATAAAAATATTGAAATTATCTTAACAAGAGATCAAGATACATATCCTGCACTTGTAGAGCGTTCTAATTTTATCAATAACAAAAAACCGAATATGGTGATCTCGTTACACATGAACAGTATGCAGAATAATACGGAAAGAAAAGGATCAGAAATCTACTACCAAGACAATGACACTTCTAAAAAATTAGCAGAATCTTTGGCTGAGAATTTCAATAATTGCCTTACGAAGCATCTTAATCTTCATATTCTACGACAAAGCACTTCTCCAGCCATTATGTTAGAGCTAGGCTTTATCTCTAATGAGGATGATCGTAATTACTATAATAGTGAAATTGGTAAAACTGAAGCTGCTGAAAAAATATTAAGCTTTATACAGAAAAATTAATTTTCTATTCAATATAAAAAAAGGAGTTTCAATTAAGATGAAACTCCTTTTTATGCTTTAACTTATCTAAACATTTTCTTTGTCAAAAGACTCTCTCCATTGAGAAATCATCTCAGAAAATCTCTCTGTTGTAAAGGTTTTATTTCTGATTTTTGACACTGGATGAATTCCTTTTTCGTCAGAAATTCTGATAATCTCATCAGACTTTTGAGACTCGAAAGCAATAACTTCTGCTTCTTCTATCTCTGCCAATTTATTCTTATGAACAAAGGTGACAAAATTCTCCATTAATGGCGAAATATAAGCACCTTCTGATTGTTTTGGGATTTTGATAACATCTCCTTGTAAGAACAAAAGATTACCAAAAACAGTTCTCGCAATACGTTTATTAGGATTAAGCAAAATAACATCATCCAGATCATTTTCTTTGGCATAGATACCCGCATAGATATTCTCTGCACTATGGACTCTGATATTGCTTAAGAGATTACTATTAACATTAATTTCTTTAATCATATCCATCTCAACATTAGACTGTAGCGCCAATGGATCTTGATGATCTACTTCAAAATAGAAAGAGGTTTTAGTCTTTGTAAGACTTGCTCCATCTTCATTTTGACGGTATACCATAAATTGTATAATCGCCTGATTAACGCCTTGATCTAAAACTTTTTCTTGAAATAAATTCTGAAAAAACTCTAAAGTGTAAGTCAACGGGATGTTTAACCTCATTTTTCTCATGGAAGCCATTAGAAAAAAATAGCTTTCTTCTGCCATGATTAATTGTCCGTTTCTTACAAAAAAAGATACCCAAACTGCATCGCCATAAAGAAATGCACGGTTGACAATTTGTAAATTGTCTTCTGTAAAAATTAACTTTTGCATGATTTTCAACTTCTATAAAAAAATAATGAACGATAAAATCGTTCATTATCATTATGCTGCACCTAATTTTATTTTCAAGTTTTCAACAAGATTTTCCCAATATAGTCGGTTTTCTTCTTCGTCGCCTGGCTCGCAGAAATCTGTGATGTTAAGTGACAAATCATCTGTAATCTCATCGATAATAATGGTCATCTCGAAGAAATATTTTGTCCCCTCATCTTCTTCCCAACGAAAACGCACAAAACTTTCTGGTTTATATCTAATCATTGTGGCTCTTTCTGCAGGGCCGCCTCCCCAGCTAAAAAAGAAGTCATCGCCACGCTCTACAACCTCATCGGCAAACCATTCTGACAGACCTTCTGCACTTGCTAGATACTCGTACAAAATCTCTGATAGACAGTGCATATGATATTCATATTGAACTTTCGTTTTAGCCATATTCCATATATTTTAAGTGTGCGCAATATATAAATTAATTTCTTATTTGCAAATCTTTTACTTGGTCTAAAATAAAAAAAAGTGACAAAAAAAATATGTTTTTTATCACTTTTTCTATAATTTTAATTATTTGTTAATATTAGATAGTATCTATCATTTTTTATTCAATACCATCTAAAACATCAATGATTATTTGACAACCAATTTCTATTTCTTCTTTAGATATCGTTAATGCTGGAGAAATACGAAGGTACTCGTTTCTGTAAAGTTGCCAAAAAACGATCAATCCTTTTTCCATACAAAGCTGTGCTACGCGCAATGTAACCTCTGGCGATCCAAGATTAACTGCTAACATTAATCCTTTACCATTAACGTTTTTAATTTTTGGATGTACTAATAATGATCGGAAAAGCTGTTCTTTTTCGTCAACTTCATCCATCAGTCCACTTTCTAAAACTTCTTTTAAAGTCGCATGAGATGCTGCAGCAATTAATGGATTACCGCCAAAAGTAGTAATATGTCCCAACTTAGGAGAATGAGAAAGACTATCCATAATCTTTGCAGAACTCATAAAAGCTCCTACAGGAACTCCACCGCCCATACCTTTACCCATTACCAAAACATCCGGTACGATACCATAATGCTCAAAAGCAAACAACTTCCCTGTCCTACCAAATCCAGGTTGAATTTCGTCTAAAATTAACAAAGCGCCAACTTCCTCGCATCTATGTTTAAGATTGATAAAATAGTCTGAATTAGGCGTTATAAAGCCTGCTGCACCTTGGATAGTTTCTACAACAACACAAGCTGTTTTTTCTGTAATTTTTAAAAAATCGTCTTCGTTGTTATACTCTATGAAGTTAATCATTGGTAATAACGGACGAAATTCTCTCTTATGATACTCATTACCTGCAAGGCTTAATGCCCCATGTGTATTACCATGGTAAGCGTCTTTAAAAGAAATAATCTCTTCTCTGCCTGTATAACGCTTAGCTAACTTCAATGCACCATCTATAGCTTCTGCACCGCTATTAACCAAATAGGTAACCTCTAAAGGCTCTGGTGTAGCATCTGCTAAAAGCTTACATAATGCTACTGGTTTCTCTTGAGCATATTCACCATAAACCATCACATGGAGATATTGATCTGCCTGCTCCTTGATTGCCGAAACAATCTTGGGATATGAATGTCCTAATGTATTGGCAGAAACACCAGCTACAAAGTCCAGATAGGCTTTTCCGTCTTTTCCGTATATATAATTACCAACTGCTTTTTCTACCTCGAAGCCTGCGGCAAATTGAGTAGTTTTGGCTTGATATTTAAAAAAATCTTTTCTAACGTCCATTGTATATTGCTATAAAATTGAAATTCATTATTGAAATAAAAAAACTTAGATTTCTTCTTTTTGTCTATTATTGACAAGAAACACGATACTGCGCCCCGGCGTAGGTGGAACTCCTTTTTGAGAAGCTGAGCATAGCGAAGGCTTCCCAAAAAGAGTGGGAACCGAAGACGGAAATGGCGCCCAAATAAAAAATTAACGCTTAACCCTAACTGGTGTTTTAGGTTTGTTTTTTTCTTCGAGTTTTAATCGTTCTTCTTCGGCTCTATTATAAAATATGTCGTCGGACTCGTATTTTATGTCTTCATAATTGGGCGAATCTAAAAAGATATCCGTCCATTTCTGAGGTCGATCTTTGGTGTTCCAATTAAAATCTGGGAAAAATCGCTTTTCTCTAGAAATCTTGCTCATGGGATAAATGTCCGACTGAGCACCGATATTATAGGTGATGATTTCTAATTTTTTCTCGATAAATTGAGCTTCTATCTCTCCGCTAACTGCAATGGCGACGCCAATACGCTTGACTTCTTTGGTTTTTTCGTCTGTGTCGTCTGCGTACAAAATAGATTGAGCATTGCCTACAGATTTTGCCAAGTCTATGCTACCTTCTTTTAGATAGACGCCCATCCACTTACCTTTAATCTGGTTGAACTCGTCTTTCATGTTAAGAGAATCTGCCTTGCTGATTGCAAAAGCATTTCCCAAGACTTTTACAGAGTCTAATTTTTCTGTTTTGACATTGGCATAGGCACGGATTTCGTCACCAGAAATTTGCTTGAAGCCAGACCAAGCCATTGCTTTACCTACAAAATGCATCTCACCATCTGTCTCATTAGCAGATAAAGAATCTGCACGTGCCTGTAAATTGGTTTTGAAAATACGCACTTTATGAAAAGCTCTAAAATAACTTTTTTTGATTTTTGTAGAATCAGGCTTTTGATAACTTATAAATTTATCCGCAGCAACGTATAAAGAGTCTTTTGTTAAAATCTTAACTAAATAAGGCTTCTCAGTGACAACGGCAGAATCTTTTTTCTCATACGCCTCTGCATAACCGCCTTTTATGTAACGTTTTTCTCTAGGATCATCAAGCATAACATTTCCTATCGCCTTTCCGAATCCCGTATTGCGATTGTGCTCCATCTTATCACCCGTCAAAATCTTACCGTTATAATGAATCCTAGAGTTTTTGTTAAGGTGAGAAATACCTGTTATATCAGAACTATCGCCTTGCTCTGTGTAGATATAATCGCCATAGTTTTTTTTACTTCTTATTGTTGTTGGCCCAAAAAACTGAGATAATTTAGTGATCTGATTATTTTTAATATTATCACTTATAATTGTATAATCCTTGGTATCTATCGTTGATTTCCCTACAAAATCTATGTCTTTAGAATTAATATAATAGGTAGCAGAATTAGTGTACATCGATGTATCTGCAGTAGTAATAGTCCCACCTGTATTAAAATAAGCCGTATTAGGAACTCTGTCGTAATAAAGAGTTTCTGTCTTTATCGTCTGTTTAGGATCGGTAAGAACTACATTTTTTCTGGCAATACCGCGCTGTGTATTACCATCATACTCCATTTCGCCAGAAGTAATCCTTGTCCCATCCGCATTGGTTAGTACAACATTACCAATGGCTTTTAAGAAGTTTGTTTCTTTAAACCAAACAACCTCATCAGCTGTTAATACAGAACCTTGATGCTCAAATTTTGCATTACCAGAAAATACCATGTTACCATCATATTTATCTGGCTTAACTCCTGCTGTATCAGAATGGACATAACGAACTTTTTGAGACGCTTCTTGTTGTGTAGTCGCGGGATTGCTAAAGAAAGGATCTTTTACAGAAGATGTATTAGGTGATACCTGAGCATTAACCCAAACATTAAAAAAAAAGACGACAAGAAATAAATACCTCATTGACTATGCCTTCTTATGGCCATAAAAATATAAAGAATGTGTATCGATAGATACTCCAAAAGCTTGCTCTATAGATTCTTTAATCCCCTGGATTCTTGGATCACAAAATTCTATAATTTCTGAAATTTCTTTATCCGTTCCTTCCTTGTAGATTACCAAATGGTCATGCTGCTTATCAAAATAAGATTTTTCATAAGATGAAGAACTTAATGTTTTTTCTCCAAATTGGTGTTTTCTTATTAAGCCTGCATCTAAGAAAATCTCTATTGTATTATAAATAGTCGCTTTACTTACATGATATTTTTTTTGCATCATGATCAAATAAAGATCATCAACATTAAAATGATGGTCTAAATTGTATATCTCCTCTAAAATTGTATAACGTTCTGGCGTATTACGAAATCCTTTATCCATAAGATATTGACGTAACACATCTTTGATAGTCGCTATATTAAGCTCTTTTTGTTTTGTATCCATAATCGAAATGATAATACAAAATTACGATATTTTTTTGTATTAAAACTTTTCCTTTATAGTTCCGAAGAATGATTTTTTACGGGTTGTATTTTATCTATTAAATAAGTCTGATCTAATAATGGCGCCGACTCTACAACAACATTATGAGAAGCTACACCATAAGATTTGAAATCATTACTCCCCATTCTTCTCACGAAGTTATAGATATTCATGATGATTTTCTCTTTTATTGTCAATAGATAATCGTTAATATACACGTTATCAATTAATACAAACTTAAGATCTGGCGGGATATTATGTCCTCTAAGTGACGGATGACTACTTCTAGATGGTATTGTCCCTTCCGTCATCATATCTTCTAAGATCTGAGCAAAATAATCGTTAATCCTTCTATCAATTTTGAAACCTAACAGGAAATTAACTTTATATATTGTCCCTGGCAAGACTTCGTCAATATGATATTTAAAAGTATAAGGCTCTTCCTGATTAATAATATTCAAAATAAAATAATGATCTGCTCTCTTCGGCTGAGATCTAATGATGGAATATATAATTTTAGACTCTACTTCATCATCTCTTTTGGCACGGCTGAAAAATGCTAAATTAGTTGCATACTTCGGTATGGTTTCGTCTAGCTTCATATCTTTGATAGTAGATACATACTTCTCTAGCTTCACATATTTTATAAACTTAGTTTTAATCTGACGACCATTAAACCAAGCGTACATACAAGTCCCAATAAAACCAGCTAACACAACAGAAATCCAACCTCCCTCATGCAACTTGATAATGTTAGCGCTAAAGAAACCTCCTTCTATAATTAAATATACGACTGCAAAAAGCCCTATTAATAATTTATTAGTCCTAGTCTTGAAAAACCAAAATACAAGCAATACCGTCGTCATCAACATTGTCACCGTAATGGATAATCCATAAGCAGCCTCCATTTTACCAGATTCTTTAAAAAACATCACTACAATGGCGCATAAAGCTAGAATCCCCCAATTGATTCTCGGGATGTACATCTGACCTTTAACTCCAGAAGGATATTCTATTTCTTGATTAGGCCAAAGGTTAATAGACATTGCTTCAGAAAACATTGTAAATGCTCCCGTAATCACTGACTGGCTCGCAATAATTGCAGCTGCAGCAGCCAAAATTACACCTGGTAAAATCAACCATTCTGGCATAATCCCAAAGAATGGATTTTTACCGTTAAAAACTTCATGATAATTATTAAGCAACCAAGCTCCTTGCCCTAAGTAATTAAGAATCAACATACTTTTCACAAACACCCAGCTAATTCTAATATTAGATCGTCCACAATGTCCTAAGTCAGAATACAAAGCTTCTGCCCCAGTTGTACACAAAAAAACAGCTCCTAAAATAACAATAGCAGACGGCGAATTATATATCAGCTTGATACCATACATTGGATTAAAAGCCTTAAGAACCGTTGGTGCTTCTACCAAATGTATAAGACCCAATACGCCTAATGTCAGAAACCATAATACCATCACTGGCCCGAAAAACTTACCAATAAAAGCTGTACCAAATTGCTGTACAACAAAAATAAGCACCAAAATACCTAACGTAATAGGTACAACTGGCGGTTTATGAATCACTAACTCCAGACCTTCTATAGCAGACATCACGGTTAGCGATGGCGTAATAATACTATCTGCAACCAAAGCCGCAGCACCAATAATCGCAATAAGATATAACCATCCTTTTCGGAAGCGCTTAACTAAAGAATATAATGATAATATCCCGCCTTCGCCTTTGTTATCAGCTCTTAGAGCAATAATTACATATTTTATCGTGGTCTGCAATGTTAACGTCCAGATAATACAAGACAATGCGCCTTCTATATATTCTTCGGAAATAACTCCGCCAGATTTACCTGCACTAATAATAGCTTTCATCACATATAATGGCGAGGTACCAATGTCTCCAAAAACAATTCCTAGGGAAACTATGATTCCTAAAAAGGATAACTTACTGACATCTAAATGACCTTTCTGATCTTGCGACATAATTTTAAATTAAAGTGCAAATTTATATTATTTTAGAAATCGACAATGCTTTTATTTGAAAATTAACACGATTCTAAATAACCAGCACAAAATACTGATTGTCAAAATATTAAAAGCCATAAAACTTAACTAAATTCTAAATAATATACACATTAGCTTAATTATCACTCAAATATTGCGTTAGGGCGAAGGGCATTGTTGGAGCTCGTTATAATCTGTAGCAACGCAAAGATTATGACAGCGACTGCCCGAAGACCGACCCGAGTGAGGATATAGAGCGCGAGCGAAGCGAGCGGCGGAATACCCGAAATGAGGGAAACGCCCAAAGCTTATTAATAATACCTACGAAATGACCATAATTTTCTTTTTTTAAGGTAATCGAAATTATCTTCATTCCCATAAGATTCTCGCTCAAAAGAGATTCTGCGATAAGCTTTATAAGGATGTTTGAGGATGAAATACCAAAACAAAAATTCTCCAACGTATAAAATATAGAAGAAAATAATGAGCAATTCTACCTGCTGCCTGATATGGATTTTCTCATGATTAATCAAGGTTTTATTATCACGATCTTTTGGATTTTGAAGAAGTATAAACGGAAACAGCGTAATCCCCGAAATTTTCATATTTTTGAGCAAAGATTGACAGATGATTATCATCTATCAAAGATAATTTTTTTTTGAAATAACTTTTAACTTATGCCCAAAATCGATATCAAAGAAAACGAAGACTTTTATTATAATGAAGATGGCTATCGCGTTTTTACGGCAAAGTTTCACCTTAAAAGAGGCTATTGTTGCAAGAATGGTTGTAGACATTGCCCTTATGGTTATGATAAAAAAACGGACACATTTATTAAGGATAAAAAAAATCTCGACCAACAATGAAAAAATATGTTTTTCTTTTCGCATTGGCTACCGCAGGACTAATAACATCTTGTAGCCCTTTCCAGGTAAGATCCGATTACTCTGCTACAGCTAACTTTAACGAGTATAAAACTTATCTGTTTCGTACAGATGATTTAAAAATGAATGACCTAGACAAAGATCGTGTACTTAACGAATTGTCTAAGCAGGTGCAAAGCAAAGGATTAACTTCTTCGCAATCACCAGATCTAATTATTAACGTTAAAGCATCTCATAAAAAAATCCAAGATATACAATCTAGCTCTCCTTACGGAATGTACGGTTGGGGCGGACCTTGGGGCTGGGGTTTCGGGATGAATAGAACTTGGACTAACACTTACAACAGCGGAACGATTATTGTCGATATTGTTGATGCTAAAACCAACAAGTTAGTTTGGCAAGGTATAGGAAGTGGCATCTCTGTAGACTCTCCTAAATCTAAACAAAAACAAATCCCAGAAATTGTTGCAGACATAATGGCTAATTATCCTCCTCAAAAAGGGAAATAACGATTATAAAACGAGCTTTCTATAATGAAAGCTCGTTTTTTTTATTCTGAAATTTTGATTTGAAGTAATTCTCTTGCTTCTTGCATTGTTTCTTTTTCTTGGTTAACACTAAGGTTAAGAAGCTGTAGAAATTGAGTATTATCCACCAACTCTTTTACCAAAAGACATTGGTTCTCTAATAACTTTGATTTTTCTTTGTCATCAAGAGTTGTCAGACATGTTATTGGATAGAGAACATTAGCATCTACGAGATTCTTCAAAGCTCTATCTTGAGGATAATCCCATGATAATAATTTGAGGTTATAATAATTGGCAAAGTCAACAGAATCTGATGTAAAATAACTATTAGTCACCAACCAGCCATCTGTAAACCTCGTCTTACCACCGAATAATTGATAATCAATCTCAGAAATATCTCTAATTCTTGACAAGACATACATTGGTGTCGTCACAGATATTTTAGCTTCGGTACTATTCCGGAACTTGCACTCCATCCAATAAGTTTTATCATCTTTTTTGGCGATAACGTCCGCCTCATGTGTAACAGCGTGACCTTTTATATGTTTGCCCGTTTCGGTATCATAACCTAAAGCTTCAAAAACTCTTGCAATCCATTGTTCAAAATAAAATCCCGCAGGCCCCAACTCTAACAATGCTTTTTTCAAACTATATCGAGCGGCAACGGCATTGGGCAACTTTTTAAGTTCATCAAAAGCCATTTTATAAAGATCTCTTGTCCTAATACCTTCATAACATTTGGGCGTGATAATATCCAAAACTTTTTTGACATCGGCAGACCTAGCGCCAGAATTAGACAGTGATGCTTCTAGTTTTTTGACATCAAACTCTACCAAGTCACCATAATTATTTTTAATTTTCATTTATTCAATTTTAAAAAAAATAAGATACAATATTTCAACTTAAGTGAGAACTTGTTGATGATAATTTAAAAAATGCGTAATTTGCGATGTTAAAAATAATAAAAATGATTATCCAACCAAGAACAAGAGGTTTTATTTGCTTAACAGCGCATCCTGATGGTGCTTTGCAAAGTGTTAAAAATCAAATTGAATATGTTAAATCTAAAGGCGAACTAAAAAACGGTCCTAAAAAAGTATTAGTCATTGGTGCTTCTACTGGATTCGGTTTATCATCAAGAATCGAAGCGGCTTTTGGATCTAATGCAGCAACTATTGGTGTATTTTTTGAAAAACCTGCCTCTGAAGGAAAAATGGGAACTGCAGGTTGGTACAACTCAGCAGCTTTCGAAAAAGAAGCTCATGCTGCTGGATTATATGCTAAAAGTGTTAATGGTGATGCTTTTTCTGATGATATCAAAAAGCAAACAATAGAGCTTATCAAGCAAGATCTTGGTCAGATTGACTTAGTCGTTTATAGCCTAGCATCTCCAAGACGTACGCATCCTAAAACAGGTGTTGCTTACGCTTCTGTTCTTAAACCAATTGGCGACGCCTTTACTAATAAAACTGTAGATTTTCACACTGGAGTTGTTTCTGACATCAGCATTCAGCCAGTAGAAAATCAAGAAGATATAGACAACACCATCGCTGTAATGGGCGGTGAAGATTGGAAATTCTGGATGGAAGATCTTAAAAATGCTGGCGTTTTGGCAGATGGTGTAAAAACTGTTGCCTATTCTTATATTGGCCCTGAACTTACATTCCCAATCTATAGAAACGGAACAATTGGACAAGCAAAAAATGACTTAGAAGCGACTGTAACTGTTCTTAACGATCTATTGTCTGAGCTTAATGGTACATCTTATGTTTCTGTTAACAAAGCATTGGTAACTCAGTCTAGCTCGGCAATCCCTGTTGTACCATTGTATATTTCTTTATTGTATAAAGTAATGAAAGCCAAAGGAACACACGAAGGAACCATTGAGCAGATACAACGTCTTTTCGCGGATAGATTATATACAGAAAATGGAGAAGTTCCTTTAGACGAAAAAGGAAGAATCCGTATTGACGATTGGGAAATGGCTGACGATGTACAAGCAGAAGTTGCAAAACTTTGGAACAATGTTACCTCAGAAAACCTTGCCGATATAAGCGACATAGAAGGTTATAGAAAAGACTTCTTTAATCTTTTTGGTTTTGAAATGGATGGAATTGATTACGAAAAAGACACTAACGAAAATGTAACTATCCCAAGTATTGGATAATTACAACATTCTCATAAAATAGTAAAAGTCCAAAGATTTCTCTTTGGACTTTTTTATTAAAGCATGATACCTTAAAGATTTCACGATACTATTAAGGCTTCTTACATTCTGAATAATCGACTGTAAACTTATAATTTTTATCGCTAATTTTTTGGATATTAGGGTTAGAGTTATGTGCTGGCTTATAAGCTGCGCCCGTTCCTAAATCTACCCCAATACCGATAATTCCCCAAGAAATAACACTTAGTATAAAATTACCTGTTCTGAAAGATTTATCAAAAGTTTGAGTTTTAGGCTCGCAACCATTTTCTTTCACCTGAACGTTTAACACGCGGTTTCTAGAAAAAAGCCCATGAGCATTTCCTGTTC
Organism: Chryseobacterium electrogenes; assembly: GCF_053553015.1. Taxonomy (NCBI): domain Bacteria; kingdom Pseudomonadati; phylum Bacteroidota; class Flavobacteriia; order Flavobacteriales; family Weeksellaceae; genus Chryseobacterium; species Chryseobacterium electrogenes. Next base: position 1,832,965 of record NZ_JBNPPB010000002.1, read on the forward strand.
CTATTTTGTTACCGTCAACATAAATATCTGCATTGGGATGATTTTCAACAGATATATCTGCTGCATACTTACTCCCTCCAAACATTACACCACAACTCGTCATTGATAAGGCAGAAGCCGCTATCATAGCACAATATAAAGCTTTTTTCATAGTTTTTTCACTCTCTCGATTTACTTCATTATAAAGCTAAGGACGTCGAAATAGAAAGTATTTTTAAAGTTAGTTTGCCCGCCCATTATTAATAATCGCGCAATAATAGTAATTTTATTTCAAATTATTTTATGGGAAACCTTATTTTTGTGCAAATCTTCAACATTTCCATGATGTCTATGAATTCTGAATTAATACTTTTTTATAATGTAGAAAACTTTTTCCCGCCAGATACAGAATTTCAAAATCGTCCTTATTCTGGACTTTATAACTGGAATCCTTACAAATACAATTTGAAAATCAACAGAATAAAAAATGTATTTCGTTTTATCTATGAAGATTATAACAGCTTGCCTCTTATTGTAGGTTTGGCAGAAATTGGCGCTTTATCCGTCTTGGAAGATCTTAAAAAAGACGATTCTCCGCTTAGTAAACATTCTATAATTTATCAAAAATCGCAGGATTCTAGAGGCTTAAGCGTCGCAATGCTTTATGACGAATCAAAATTAGAATTGATACACTCTCAATTTTTAAATTTCAATATTGATGATAATTCAGAAAATAAAACTAGAGATATTTTGCATGCTGAGTTTATTTTCAATCATCAGAAACTCCATGCATTTACCGTCCACCTTCCTTCCAAAAGGCTTCAGGATGCTAAAAAAGATCTACGGAAACATATCATTAATGAGTTTTACAAAGTATTAGAAGTTTTGTATCAAAAAAATGAAGCCGTTATTATCATGGGTGATTTTAATGAAAATCCTGATGGAGACGTTATCCAGCAATTACTGTATGATAAAGATAAGCACCGCGTTTTAACGAATCCTTTTGAAGATTTATTTCAAAAAAATGTATATTCTTCATTTCATGGTAAAGAAGGTGTATTATTTGATCAAATTATTTTTTCTAATGAATTACTGAAAGATCAATTTAAAAATATCACTGCAGAAATTTACAATAACATCCGATTGAAAAATAAAGATGGAAAACATAACAAATATCCGTCAAGAACTTATTCTGGCTCACGTTATATGAATGGCTACAGCGATCATTTCCCTGTCATTTTAAGATTAAAGAAATAACCCCATAAAAAAAACCCTAAAATATTGGTTAACAATAAATTAGGGTTTACAATTGAGGTGCCTAGCGTACCCGACAAACGATTTTTATAGCATTTTCGTAAAACTTAAAAATACGCCACAAATCCTTTATTAATGGTACTTTACAATGGCATGTAGTTGCATAGCGTTTTACTAAATTTCAGAACGGTTGGAATTTGGTTGGAATTAATTCCAACGGATTTTGTACATTTGATTGTTCAAAAATTTCAAATATGGCAACCGTTAAATTTCGGGTTTTACACAAAACCGAGAACGCTCAAATCTATATCCGTTTTTCAATTGATAGAGATAATGTTTTCCAAATCAAAACAGGGAAAATCATCAATCCGAAATACTGGAGCGTAAAAACATCTCGACCTATCCAAACCCAACCAGAGTTCAAAATACTTTACACAGAGCTAAATGAGTTGGAAACCTTTGTTTTGAAAGAATATAATTCTGATTATTCCAAAGGCGTTATTTTCTCAAAAGATTGGTTAGCGGAAAAGATTGATAAATTCTACAACCGCATCGAAGTCAAAGAAGATGATTCTGTTTTCATAAACTATCTGCAAAACTTCACAGACTTCAAACGCAGTACTGCATCCTACACAGAATCTACATTAAAAAAATACAACAACCTGAAAGACCGTTTTCTATCTTATCAAAAGAAGAAAAAGAAAATCTTTCTATTGCAGGATGTAAGTTCCAAAATCTTAATTGATTTCAAAAACTACCTTATCACAGATTGCAACCTGATGGAAACCACAGCCGTAAGATTTATTAAGAATCTGAAAACAGTTTTATTTGATGCAGAGCAAAGTGGCAAATCTATCCATTATTCCATTAGAGGATTCAGTACAGGAACAACCAACACAGAGTACAAAGTTTTCCTTTCCTTTGATGAGATTGAGAAAATAAAAGACGTTACAACACTCAATACAGATTGGAACATTGCCCGAGATTGGTTGGTACTTGGTTGCTATCTTGGGCAGAGAGTATCTGACCTTTTGAGGATGAACAAACGGATGATTTACACCAAAACTGACAGCGAGGGGAACGCATTCCGATTCATTGAGATTAAACAGCAGAAAACAGGGGAAAAAGTAGTAATACCAATCCACGATGAGGTGGAAACCCTTTTGCAAAAATACAACGGAGATTTTCCGCCAATACTTGCCGTTAATTTTGATTCCAATGCAGTACTGTTTAACCGCCACATCAAAAAGGTTTGCGAACTCGCAGGAATTGACGAAATGATAAAGGGCAAAGTGTACAATGAGGACAAAAAGAAAAACGAAATTGTAGAAACGGAAAAATATAATTTGGTAAGTTCCCACGTTTGCAGACGTTCGTTTGCGACTAATTTTTACGGAAACAAAGAATTTACAACACCTCAACTGATGAGTATCACAGGACACAAAACAGAAAATATGTTTCTGAACTACATAGGCAGAACCGCAGACGATTGGGCAATGCAGACCGCAAAGACTTTCAAAAAACTATCAAACCAGAAAATATCTTAAAAACAGAATGTAATTAATTTGTTACATTTGCATAGTAATTGATATGAGAATATTATTTAGAACACCCGAATTTGATGAGTTTGTAGAAAATTCTAATGAAAGACTAAGAAACAAAATCCTTTATATTTTTGACATTTTGGAAACACAAACCGTCATCAATTCTAAAATAATCAAGAAACTCACGAATACAAATTTGCATGAGTTGAGAATCCAAACAGAAAACGAATATCGGATATTAACTTTTTCCATTGACCACGAAAATATCAATCAGGCAACAACCATTTTATTGATTTCGGGATTTATGAAAAAGGCAACAAAGGACTACGACAAAGAAATAAAAAAGGCAATTAAAATTTTAGAAAAATGGACAGACCAAAATTAGACATAGAAAAAATAAAAAGAGAACTACCAACCGCAAACGACTACTTAGCTGAAAAATACGGTAAACACGGCACACCCGAACGTGAAGAGTTTTCTGCAAAGGCACTAGCCTATTACTACGGAGAACTGATAAAAGAAACCCGAAAGGAACAAAAACTAACCCAGCAGGAACTTGCCGACAAGATAGGAAAAGAACGTGCCTACATTGCAAAAATAGAACAGGGCAAAACAGATTTGCAGATTTCTAATTTTACCCAGATCATCAATGCATTGGGATTGAGTTTGAAAGTGTCAGGAAATTAAATAATATACCATGAAAGCAATAGAGCCAATTAAACCAATATATTTTATACCGAAGTGTAAAGGTAAAATCGAAGAGCAGTTTATTATCCAATCGGAAAATGAATACTCAAGAATTTGCAAAGATATTAAAGAAATGAGTATTACAGATTTGAAAATTCTCATTAAATCAGATATTCCGTTTAGATTAGATTATATTAAAAATTGGCAAAAAAACCAAGATTTTAATGATTTTCTTAAAGATGATATAATTAGACAAAGAGGGTGTTATACTTTATTTTTACGCAACGTATTCTATTTCCCCGATATAACATTTCAACGCAACTAAAACAAAGGCAACCAATTACAAACGTTCAAAATATGTTTAGCAAAGACGACACATTAGAGGAATTCTACGAAAAATATCATAAAATAATAGATGAGGATTACAAAAACAATTTACTACAAAATTATAATGATAGTGGTAATGATTATCCTACATTTCTACATAATGAAAAAACAAAATTTACAAATTATTTAGAAACTATTGACGACATCCTAGACCCAATGTTAGAAAAAGGATGGGAAAAATTAAACGAATTAGAGCGGAATTTTTCGGACGATGAAATTAAGATAATCGAAAAAACAATGGAAGATTATTTTAAAGACATTCCCGAAATTAGGTTTATGGTGAGTTTTCTTTTGGTTAAAGAATTACTTGAAAAAATTAACATCCACCATTCAAAAGAAATACTTAAAGAATACTGCGAGTATAGTGTTGGCGATAAATATGTAACACTTCAACAAAAGACTATTAAAGAAAAATGCAAAGAGGTAATTTTATTTTTTGATGTAGAAATACAAAAAGAGCAAATTAAGGGAACAAACCTAAAACCTAAATCTAAATTATCCAATCCAAAAAAATTAGCATTATTACAGGAATTAGGAATTTTTGATTTGCCTATTATGAAAAACTTATCGGATGACAAACAAAATGAAATAATAGGACTTTTGCTAGATGCTGATAAACAGGAGTTTGTTTATAAAAACAGATTAAATATCAACTCTAAAAATCCCAATTATCAAATTGACAAATATGGCTCATACAAGTATCTAGATGAGATGAAAAAACTATTAAAAGAAATGGAATAAAACAATAAAAAATTATTTATGGGAGCGATATGGGAGTGTTTTTGCACTCCCTTAATTCGTTATAAATAGACCTTTGTCTCATAGAATTTCAAAAATTTCAAAATATAGAAACTATGAGTCAATTACAAATTATCGGTTATGATTTACCCGACTTTTTCGCAGAGTTAAAAAAATCACTTATTCCCGAAATTTCGGAAAACCTTTCCGCAAAATTCCAACCTAAAGAACCAACGGAATACCTCACACGTTCCGAAGTCTGCAAACTTCTAAAAATTGACCTTTCCACTTTGCACCGTTGGAGAAAGGATAATACAATCCCTAGTTATGGGATGGGTAACCGTGTGTACTTCAAACGTTCGGAAGTAGATGCAATTATTAACCAAAACAAATTGAGTTAATAATGAAAACGGCAACCACTTACATCCCCGACAGCTACAAATTAACCTACATCCTCGATGAGGTTAAAAAGACCTTTGCGCAATTCAAACAGCAGTCCGCAGAAAAACCGCTATTATCTGAACTGGTAAGGCTAGAAAAAAACAACGGTTATAATTCCATTTCGGGCGCAAACTTACTTTTGAGAATACGCAACGCTACGAATTGGAGTAAATGCACCTTAACAGGATTGCGACCAACGGAAACAGATAATTTCTACTATTCAGATTTGCCAATACAGGGTGTAAAATCTTTGTGCGTTATCAAATACCTTTCCAATGTTGGTACGATTGAAATACGAGCCTGTAAACAATTCTATCCACACAATGCGACTGACCGCACCCGATTAGTAAAACATTTAATTCAAAACTTTTAACAATGGAACTTAGAAAATTAGCAACCGCAATGGATAACGCCAAAGATGAGTTAAAAAATGGCGTTACCGCAGGATTTGAACAAGAAATATTAAACCAATCATTTAGAGAGTTTGCAGACTTGCATTATATCCTTACAGGGGAAGTATTGGAAGTTATGCAATTTATGGAGTATCGGAATTGGTTGGATTGGTACAATAGCGAAACGCCAAAAGAAAATATCACTAAAACAAAAACACCTTTTTAAAATTGAACAACAAAAAAAGGGAGTGCAAACCGCAGTCCCTTTATGTTCAAAATTTGCAATAGTGGCAACCATTACAATACGCCAAAGATAGAAAAATAATGATAGATAACACTAAGTTTTTAACGGATAATCAAACCATAATTGAGAGGATGCAAATGCACCCCGATTTTGTGGTGTGTAAACCGAAAAACAACTATTATCATTCATTGAAACATTCTGTATATGGTATCAAACTAAGTTTAGATTTCAGAAAGGCAGTAGAAAACGGAAGTGTAATTGGTTACGGACATTTGGAAATAAATATAAGTCCACACTATCATTTTAACCAATACCAACACAATGGGAACGATTTTACGCCTTATGATTGCATAAACTCACTAAATGACATCTTCGAGTATTTAGGCATTAAAAAAGATGAATTTGAAAGTTTACGAGTGGTTAATTTGGAATTTGGTTTAAACATCATTCCCGATACGGATATTAAAAACCTCATCAATGGACTATTTTTCTATAAAAAAACACCTTTCAAAATTGGAGAGTTTCCATATTTCAGAATAACCGATGCAACCAGCTATAAAAAAATAAAGGCATACGCTAAAGGTTTGCAGTTTTTGGACTATCCACAATACGGCATCCATCCCAACACATTCCGTTTTGAAGTCAAGACCAAACAATTTAAAAACGTTGCAACCTACGGAATAAACATCTCTACTGATTTGCTGAATTTAGAAACCTACAACCGATTAGGGCAAAGTTTATTGAACGAATGGGATTTTATTCTATGTAGCAACAAAGAACCCGATTTGAGCAACTCAAACACCGATGAGGTAAGTTTTATCGAACAGGGTAAAAACGTTGAATTTTGGAGCAAATTAATATCCGAAAAACATCGAAATACTTTCCAACTAAACAAGGAAAAATATTACAAAATGTTGGGGAGAAAAAACAACCTCCACCAACAAATAAAAACCAAAATTGTAGATAAAATTTTCATTTACTCAAAATGTGCAAATTCCACACAGCGAACCCCCATAAATAGGGAAAAATTACAAAATGAAATAAACACCTCTACACTGATAAACTTGGAATATGCACATTTTACTCAATGTTTAGTTACAGGATTGGATATATCAATGCAGAAAAAAGGGAGTAAGTTTTTATGCGTTAAAGGTTTGAAATATTACAAAGAAAACCAACCCGAAACCTACCAAAAACTAACTGAAAAATATTTGACAGAAAAACAAAAGGGAAAAAGTTTTGACCGCCAAAATTATTTTATAGCGCACAATATCCGAAACGCCAAAACCAACCCAACCCACAACCCGAAATACAGCCGTGAAAGATTTGAACAACGGAACTACAACAAACAACAACTGCAATTTAATTTTTAATCATATTAATACTTAAACCAATGGAAAAATTTAAAATTACAATCAAAGTAAGAAAACACGAACCGCTCACAATTGACGAATCTGATTTAATCCACCTATGTTGGGAAAACATAATCGAGATTCAAGAAATAAACCCACAGACCGCAGACGATTATTTGAGCAATGAAAAATTAGGGGAATATGTGGACGACTTAATGCAAAACTACTTCACGCTGAAAATGATTTACAAGGAATACAATTTGGAAACCACCCACGAAATGGCACAGATTGAAGATAGAATTTTGAACTATCAAAAACGACTTTTCAAAATAGCGGAATTGGAAACATTAAAAAACGAGTTCAGACCAGCGTTTGAATTATAGAAAAACTTAATGATAATGCACCTTTATAATTTTAGAGGTGCAATTTTCATTAAAGATTAAATATAAAAGTTCCTTAATAATTTAGGTTTAAATATAAACTGATACAACAATGGGAAGATATGCAACCTATCCAACAGAGATTGAAAGATTAAAAATGATTTCAATTGCAGATTTGAAACGAATGAAATTATTAACACCCGATAATTTCGTAACTACAACGATAAACTGGACGAACCGCAACACCAAAGAAAACAACGGTTCAATATCCGTATCTATTCATACGGGGGAAAATAACGGCTCAATTACATTTGATTATACATATCGAGATACAGAGAAGATAAGATACACCGCCCAACTCATCACAAGACCATCAAATTTGGGAAATGGAAAATTATGGTTTTTCGTTTGTCCAAAGACCGCAAGAGTTTGCAGAAAATTACATTTGATTAACGGTTATTTTAAACACCGTTCCGCCAATCCAAATTTGATGTACGAAAAACAATTAGAATCAAAGAAAATGCGAGAATGGAGCAAAATGTTTGGAATTATGTTAAATGACGAGGTTTATCAACAATTGTATAGCAAACATTTTAAAAGTCACTACAATGGCAAACCAACAAAAAGATTTTTAAAGTTGTCAAAAATAATAAAGAAAAAAGAAAATACAAGTATTGAAGATTTTGAACGGTCTTTTTTGATGTGATTATCTATATTCCACTATCTGTACACATGTGAATAAAATATAAAAAAAAGTTAGACGAGTCTAACAATTAACTGATGTAATAATGTTTCAATATGTTTCGGAATTTTCGGAGTCCATAAAAAAGAAATAAAACACACTTTTTTCAAATGGTTGGAATTTGGTTGGAATTATTGAGAAACAAAAAACCCTAAAACATTGTAAATAAATGAATTAGGGTTTACCAGTGAGGTGCCTAGCGGATTCGAACCGCTGTAGATGGTGTTGCAGACCACTGCCTAGCCGCTCGGCCAAAGCACCGTTTCTTGGTTTGCAAATTTAAGTATTTTTTCTTTAAAACAAAGACTTCTTGCAAAAAAATATTTTAGAGTCTGATTCTCAAGCAGAAAAATATTTCTACCATAATAATTTCAATCTCTAATATGATTGTTATCAATCAAAATCCTTTAGTAATTATCTTCTATTGAGTATCTTTGCAATCATAAAAAATAGTAAAATGGAAAAATTCCAACTCAATACCATAGCAGAAGCTATAGAAGACCTTAAGAACGGAAAAATGGTTATCGTTGTTGATGACGAAAACCGTGAGAATGAAGGTGATCTTCTTGCTGCTGCAGAATTAGTAACAACAGAGATTGTCAATTTTATGACCATCCATGCGAGAGGCTTGATATGCATGCCACTTCCAGAAAAACGTTGTGATGAGCTAGATCTGCACTCTATGGTAAGTAAATCTACTGATCCTAAAGAAACTGCTTTTACAGTTTCTGTAGACTTATTAGGAAATGGCGCTACAACAGGAATCTCTGCTGGTGACCGTGCAAAAACCATAAAAGCTATTATGGACACAGCGACCAAACCGTCTGATCTTATGCGCCCTGGACATATTTTCCCATTACGTTCTAAGGAAGGTGGTGTTCTTAAAAGAGCTGGTCATACAGAAGCAGCAACAGATCTAACAAGATTAGCAGGTCTTAAGGAAGGTGGCGTAATTTGTGAGATAATGAATGACGATGGTAGCATGTCACGCATACCAGATCTTATTGAATTTGGGAAAAAACACGATCTTAAAATCATTTCTATCGAGGATCTTATCCATTACAGATTGAGAAAAGGTGATCTTGTAGAACGTATTGAAGAGCGTGATGTCAAAACATATTATGGTGATTTCAGATTCTATGCCTTCCAAGAAAAACCTGGCGATCAGATCCATTTTGCCCTATCAAAAGGGACTTGGACTGCTGACGAACCAGTTATGGTACGCGTACAATCCTCTAGCTCATATTTTGATGTATTAAGCAGAATTACCAACGGAGAGCAACCATTGTTAGAAAAAATAACTAATCTTATCAACAAAGATGGCAAGGGCGTTATTGTGTTTATCAACAATGTTTCTAACTCAGAAACTACATTGAGAAAACTTCAACAATTCATGAATTTCCAAGGAGGTCAAGAGAAATATCCTACCATTATGGCTAACTACAGAGATTATGGCATAGGAACTCAAATCTTAAAAGATCTTGGCATCAGTAAATTTAAAGTTATTACACAGACTCCAGAACACAAACCTGTAATTTCTGGTTATGATGTAGAAGTTACCGAGATGATTTCTTTATAAAAAACCAAAATGGCTTAGTGATTAACTAAGCCATTTTTATTTGATCAAAATTCCTAAAACCATTCAGGAAATCTTTTAGAGCCATTCTTTTTTTGCCTTGAAGTTGTAATTCTTCTGGGAAATAATACCCATCTTTTGTGGCTATTTTAAATTCATTTTTAGAAATAAAAACCGTTCCTGGATTATTATTATGATCTTCTAATTGAAAATTTCCTTTAAATAATTTTAAAGATTTATCTTCATTCTCAATATTCAAAACTGTAAAAGCTGTCGGGTAAGGCGACATACCTCTTACAAAATTATGAATGGTATTGGATGCTTGATTCCAGTCTAATTTCAAGTCATCTTTAAAAATCTTATAAGCAGTTTTAGGATTTTCTTTTTCTGGCTGAGGATGCTCTTTAAGCTGTCCATCTGCCAATTGATCCAATGTTTTAACAACTAATTTAGCACCTAAGAACATTAATTTATCATGAAGACTTCCTGCATTATCTTCTGGCAAAATATCAACCGAATCTTGAAGTAAAATATGCCCTTCATCTATTTTTTCATTGATAAAAAACGTTGTTGCTCCCGTTGTTGTTTCACCATTAATCACCGCGAAATTAATTGGTGCAGCACCACGATAATCAGGTAATAACGATGCATGAAGGTTAAAAGTACCCATCGCAGGAATAGAAAATAACATCTGCGGCATCATTCTAAAAGCGACCACCACAAAGATATCAGCATTAAGTGATTTTATACTTTCTAGAAACTCAGGATTTCTTAATTTTTCTGGCTGAAAAAGCTGTAATCCTTCTTCCTCAGCATAGACTTTTACAGGAGATGCTGTTAACTTTTGTCCTCTTCCACTGGCTTTATCAGGTGCAGTAACCACTCCAACTACCTCGTGTTGAGACTGATGTATAGCCTCTAACGCGGTCTTAGCAAATTCTGGCGTTCCTAGAAAAACAACTTTCAAATTCTTCATATTACTGATTTATCATGTAGGTTTTAAAATTCAACATTTTTATTTTCCCTAAATCTAAAAGGAAAATCAAATTTTCTAATAATTTATCTTTTGGATAAAAACTAAGCTGGATGGTTAGCTCATCCAAGGTATATGGTCTTTTTTGTAATTGAGATAAAATTTGGTTTAAAATTGCATTAGATTGATTAGGTTTTTTGCTTTCGCAAACATCACAATTATTACAATTAGGGGCGTTTTTTTCACCAAAATAACGCAAGATTAATTTCATTCTACAATAATCTTTATTGCGAATAAAGAATTTCATTTCTTCCCATTTCTGCAGTTTATTCTTTTGAATAGCCTCAAATAATTTCCAATATTGCCCAAATAATCTCCGCTCATCACGAGGTTTGAGAAACTTTACGCTAGAAAGATTACCGTCTAGATATTCTAAATAATTTTGCTTCTGCATGTCCAAAACACGCTCTTTAAAAAGAGGTAGGCTAAAGCTATTTTTTTCACAAAAATACTTTTCGCTAAAATGAACTTTATGACTACTCAATCCCGAAATCGTACGGAATAACAACTCCATAAAGTAAGCATCTTTCTGCGGTAATAGTTCTAAATCCTGAGGATTAATAAGAGATTCTATTGTAGAAAGGCTTTTGGTATTTTTATAAAAAACCAATTCTTGATTATGCAAAAAGGTCAAAACATTAATGATTTTAGCTCTTGATGTTTTAGTCAAATTCTGGATTCGGCTTAACGCTAAAGCGAAAGTTTTCTCGGGCAACTCAAACTCAGCAATTTGAAAAATTGAGTACAAAAACGTTAATATTTTCTGATATTCTTCTTTAGTAGGACTTTGATTTTTTAAAATAGAATCTATATTGTTAAGCTCTACTTCATTCCATAACAAATATGCCAAAGAAGGCTCACCATCTCGACCTGCCCTTCCTATTTCTTGATAATAATTCTCAATGGATGGCGATGGAGAAAAATGTATGACAAATCTTACATTATCCTTATCAATACCCATCCCGAAGGCATTAGTAGAAATCAAAACATGATTATTACTATCCAACCAACGCTTCTGGATTTGATTCTTAACAGATTTTGTTAATCCTGCATGAAAGTAATCAACATTAAGATACTTATCTTGTTTCAGATACTCAGCAAGATGCTCCGCCTCCTTTCTGGTCCTCGTATATACAATACCAGAATTTCTGTTCTGTAATAATGTATCTCTGACAACTTTATATTTGTCTGTTATATCATTAGCAACAATTTTAATATTATCTCTCTTAAAACTTTCCTTGTAGATGACAGGTTTTTTAAGCTCTAATTTTGTCGCAATTTCGTCTACTACTTTATGGGTCGCAGTTGCTGTAAGAGCTAAAATTGGAACATTTTTAAACTCTTTTCTAAAATTTTGAATATTCTGATAACTCGGCCGAAAGTCTTGTCCCCACTCTGAGATACAATGTGCCTCATCCACTGCAATAAAAGATAAATTAATCTCTTGGATCCTTCTTAAAAACTCTTGATTACGAAGACGTTCTGGCGACACATAGAGTATTTTTGTAAAGCCTTCTATGCATTTATTATAAATAATTTCGGTTTCTGCTTCGTCTAATTCTGAACTGAGGTAGTCTGCTTCTATCCCAATTTTTTCTAAACTTAAAAGCTGATCTTGCATTAAGGCCAAAAGTGGTGAAATCACTAGACAAGTCCCTTCCAAAATAATTGCAGGCAGCTGATAACACATAGATTTTCCTCCGCCAGTAGGCAATAAAGCAAGTGTATCTTTACCAGAAATTACACTTTCTATAATTTCTTTCTGAGCATAACGAAACTCCTGAAAGCCCCAAAAGTCATTAAGGATTTTATAAATTAAGGTTTCTGTTTTGCTTTGCGAAATCATGATGTAAAAATAATGAAATAAGATCGCTTAGAAAACAAAAAACCGCTAAGATTTACTTAGCGGTTTTTTTATATTGAAAATAAAAATTTATTTAGCTTCGAAATAAACTCTTCTATTAGCTCTATTCTTCCATTCTGGACACTTAGTAGCTGGGTTACATTCTGGATAAAGAAGATCTTTTTCTCCTTTCCCGATAACTTCTAATTTAGAAGCATCTGCTCCATTTTTAATCAAGAATGTTTTAACATTACCTGCTCTTCTTTCAGAAAGCTTTTGATTATAAGCCTCTGCTCCACGAGTATCTGTACCTCCTATTACTTTAAATCCTGAATTAGATGCATTAATATGATTAATCGCATTATTTAAAATTGGAGTATTAGCAGCAGTAATTTTATCAGAATTAAGGTTGAATTCTATTCCTTTAATTGCTGATTCTATCTCTACAACAGTACCACCATCTTTAACAGGTTCTATAGGACATCCGTTATTTTCTACTGGTCCAGGAACCGTAACACATTTATCGTAAAGATCGATAACACCGTCTAGATCAGTATCTAAAGCAACACCTGCTCCATCTACTCTAGCACCAGCTGGTGTATCTAATTGACGATCCCAATCATCACAAACGCCATCATTATCTGCATCTCCTTTTTTACAAACTTCAACATCTTGACTTTTATCTGCAAGAACATCTAGTTTATAATAAATTTCTTGTAATGGATCATGCCACATTAGATGTGACTGATGCTTACCTAGCTTAAGAGAAACTCCTAAAGTTGCATTAAAGAAATTATCAGAAATTTGCTCTGAGTTAAGATTAATACCTGTCTGTCCTGGTCCTCCTCCATCGAAATTATCATCACCAGTCATGACGTACATTGCTCTTGCTTCAATATCTATTCTATTGGATACATTATACTTCACTCCGGCACCTGCTTGTGCAAATAAAGAATTTAGTTTAAAAGGTTTAACCTCTGTCACTAATGCTTGATTGTAAACTGGCCCGGCATCTTGACGATATGCTCTGTATGCTAAAGTACCAATACCAGCATAACCATGAAGCGCCCATCTATAAGGTGATTTATTATCTACTCTTCTTAATAAATTAGAAAAATTAACATCTCCTAAAATTGATATTGCATCGTATTGCGTTCTTGCACCACCAGTTCTACCATCTATTGGAGTATGATCTTTTGTATTAACATATCCTTGTCTAGTTTCGCCACGATCATATTGAAGGTTAAGTCCAAATGCGTGAGTTATAGCTTTGTCAACACTAATATATGCAGAGTATCCAAAAAGATTTTTACCATTTCCGTTTTTGATAGAGGTCATGTCTGCAGACTGCATAAGTGGTACACCAGCACCAGCAGAAATAGCCCAATCATTAAATCTCTTTGATTGTTGCGTAAAAGGCGATACATTTTGTGATCCCGAATTTCTTTCTGTTTCGGATGAAGCACTTTGTGCTAAGGCAATGTTAGGTAGTAATAATCCTGCCATTGCAACTAAGGTTAATAAATTTTGTTTCATATTGAGTATTTTTATTTAAAAAATGAAGAACATGGGTAATTTTCTGTTATTTAACAAGAGGACAACCGTCATTCTCTTTAGGTCCTGGTACAGTTACACATTTGTCATATAAATCAATTACACCATCTAGATCCATATCTAGAGCAACTCCCGCTCCATCAACTCTAGCACCTGCAGGTGTATTGAGCTCTCTATCCCAATCATCACATACACCGTCATTATCTTGATCTCCCTTTTCACAAACTACAAAATCTTTAGAATTTTCTTCTAAGGCTTTTGTTTTGTTATATATATCTTGAAGAGGATCAAACCAACCTAATTGTTTGTCTTTATTACCAATTTTGAAATTTACAGCTAAATTTACAGATAGTAAATTATCTGATCTTCTATCATTAAGTTGAGTATAAGTTTGTCTAGATGGATCATAATCTCCTGGATCTGTATATCCACTTCCATCAAAAGTATCATCTCCTGATATTAGGTACATTGTTCTTAACTCTAAATCTACTAGTTTCGACACATTATATCTAAACCCTAAACCAAAATTGTAAGCTATAGAATTAATATCAAGCTTTTGATTAATCTCTAATGGTCTTCTGTATGGCGTACCAGTACGGAACTCGCTGTTATCTTCAAGATAAGTATCATAACCCATAAATCCTATCCCAGCATATCCATGTAAAGACCACTTAAAATTAGAATGATTATCGACACGTCTCATAAGATTAGAAAAATTAACATCTCCTAATAAACCGACTTGTCTATATTTTGTCCAACCATGTGCTAAACCTGATTTAGCATTCATAAAAGCTTTCTGATTGGTTTTACCTTGCTGATAAAAAAGACTTAATCCAAAAGTATGATTAATCTGCTTATTGATACTTCCAATACCATTCCATCCCCAGTTGACTTTACCACCATAGAATGAAGTAAGATCAGAATGAATCATAAAGGCAGTACCTCCGCCGACAGTAATAGACCAATCTTTAAATAATCTGCTTTTGTTAGTGAACTTTTCTGTTTTCTCAGAACCTGAAGAAAACGTAGTCGCATTAGATGTTTGCGAAAAAGACAAAAAAGGCAATGCAGCTGCCAAAAGAATTAATGTTTTTTTCATATTTGTGTTGTTTATCTACAATTTTATAATTGATCGAGAAGTTCTCTAGAAAACTTTCTCTGCTCCAAATGTCTATAATGGGGAAGTTCTAATGACTGAGAAAAAAACATCACATTATCATAGCTAACAATGTCAATATCTATTATCCGATCTTGATAACCTCCTAACATTTTAGAATCTTTCAGCCTTCCCATTTTTACTTCAATATATTTCAATTTTTGAAGTAAATTAATTGGAGATAGTTGAGTTTCAATTATAATTGCAATATTACAAAAAATAT
Organism: Chryseobacterium electrogenes; assembly: GCF_053553015.1. NCBI lineage: Bacteria > Pseudomonadati > Bacteroidota > Flavobacteriia > Flavobacteriales > Weeksellaceae > Chryseobacterium > Chryseobacterium electrogenes. Next base: position 1,848,490 of record NZ_JBNPPB010000002.1, read on the forward strand.
TAACACTATCAAATTCCACTGGTTTCGTTTCCATGATTTTTGACATATTAACAACTTTGCCTGCCTCATTTTCAATATTCTTTATTGCATTCTCAATATTCTGCCTCGGAAAATTAATATTACTTCCTAGTAACAAAACGACATTGTGTAACGACATATATTATAAATTAATTTTATATGAAATCTTTTTTCAAAATTGTTATTGCAAATATAGTGGCTTTTATGCTAATTGGTCTTCTTATTGTGATTGGCTTTTTTGCTATGATATTATTAGGCTCTCTTAGTGATACGTCAACTAAGATTAATAAGAATTCTGTCTTAACACTTAATTTCAAAACTAATATTATTGATAGCCCAACAGAAGAAGAGCAGTCTATATTCAACCTTAATAAAAAAAGCGAGAATGTAATGCTATTAGATATATTAGATGCGATAAAGAAAGCAAAAACAGATGATAACATCAAGGGTATCAGTATAGAAACTGATAATATCAACGCTGGGATGACGCAATTAGATAACATAAGAACTGCTCTGGAAGACTTCAAAAAGAGCGGGAAATTTGTATACGCTTACGGAAATGCTGTTTCTCAACCAGCTTACTATCTTGGCTCTGTTGCAGACAAATATTATCTAAATCCTTCTGGTGGTATAGAACTAAAAGGAATGGCTTCTGAGGTTACTTTTTTCAAAGATTTTGCTGATAAATATGGCATCGGAATAGAGGTAATTAGACATGGTAAATTCAAGGCAGCCGTGGAACCTTTCTTGAGAAACGAAATTTCTCCTGAGAATAAAGAGCAACTTTCTACTTTACTTAATGACATCTGGGACAGAACTTCCAGCAGTATTTCTAAGTCTAGAAAAATTAACCCAGAAGAATTTAAAACAATTGTTGACAGTCTCTATGGCGTAATCCCTGATCTTAGCCTAAAATATCGTCTTGCAGATCAATTAATACAAAAAGGAGAATATGATAATTTGATTAAGCAAAAAATAAATTTAAAAGCAGACGACAAGCTCAACAAAGTATCTTTTAACAAATACATCAACAGTCTTGATACCGATTCTGAAAGTAATCAGATTGGTCTTCTTTATGCATCTGGAGAAATTAATAGTGGAGAAGGTTATAACAATATCTATTCTGAAACTTTAATTAAAGAAATCAAAAAACTTAAAGACAATGAAAAAATAAAAGCTGTAGTGCTCCGCGTTAACTCACCAGGAGGAAGCGCCAATGCATCAGATGAAATCTTGTTCGAGCTTCAACAACTGAAAAAGAAAAAACCATTAATTGTTTCTTTCGGTAATTATGCAGCTTCTGGCGGTTATTACATATCTATGGCTGCTGATAAAATATACTCTGAACCTAATACAATTACTGGATCTATAGGCGTATTTGGCTTAATTACTTACGCCAAAGAAATTGCCAATAAAAACGGAATTAGAGCAGATGTCGTTTCTACTAACGCTAACTCTAACATGTACTCTATGCTCAATGGTATTACGCCTGGCACTGTAAGCATCATGCAAAGAAGTGTAGAAGGAACTTATAGCCGTTTTGTACACTTTGTAACTCTAAACAGAAAAAAATCTTTTGAAGAAATAGACGCTGTTGGTGGCGGTAGAGTTTGGTCTGGTACAAGTGCTAAGAAAATAGGTCTTGTAGATGAGTTAGGTAGCCTTACAGATGCTGTTAAGTACGCTGCAAAGCAAGCCAAATTAGACAAATACAGCATTAGCTCTTATCCTGCAAAGTCAACACCGTTTGAGCAATTTTTCAAAAACATGAACGAGGACGAAGTTTCTGCTAAACTTATCAAGAGTAAAATTGGTGCAGATAATTATAAAATCTTCCAACATATAACAGATCCTAAGGCTCAATCAGGAATTATGATGCAACTGCCCTACGACATTAGTATCAAATAAAAGAACCACCTTAACTTAATTAATAATTGTTAAATGAAAAGTCCGGCACAATATTTTGTGTCGGACTTTTCTATTTTTGTAAATGATTTATATTAAAACTTGTAAGCAATATTCCAGCTAAATCCCATCCCGAATTTACCTGAACTTTTCCCAAATCCTGCAACAATCATTGGATATAACTCGTCTTGTTTTGTAGTATAAGCTAAGTATCTAGGCTGTATATTAACATCAATAAAAAAATTAGAATCAAATAATTGTACACGCCCACCAATAACTGCTTCTACCCAATATGACGATTGTTGTGACTCTGCTAATGCTACAAAAGCATCACCACCACCAGAACCTCGTATAGGAACAGAAAAATATTCTTGCTTATAAAAACTTCCTACTACTTTTCCGCCTCCATAAAATCCATTAAAATGATTCTCCGGATCTGAAGTCAGCATATAAAAAGCCCCTAACTTTACGAACATCCCATTAACCGTGGCATTGTAACCATTTTTGTCATAGCTATTTTTATCAAATCCTAAATCCGAAACAGCATGTACATTACGAGAAATCCTAGAAGATATAAAACCTTGGTATAATTTTCTATCTCCAAAAAATCCAGAACCAGCATTCAAAACATCAACTCCAACAATAAAATTGGGTTGATACTGCCACTTCTTTTTAATTGTATCTTCGGCTTTCTTCTGAGAAAACCCGAAAGTCATACAACTAAAACTTAAGAAAAAGATGAGCTTTTTTTTCATCTACAATTACATTTTGAGGAGATTCAACATTAAGAACAGGGTCTTTCACTAATAATTCTGACGTTACATTATGGTATAATTTCTTATAACCACAAGCCGGCGAAACATAGATTGATTCTGTTGTATAATTAACTCTAACTTTTGATTTTGGTCCTTTATAAGACTTGCTCACATAGACATCTGTAAAGGTAGAATTATCAACACGCAACGGTATTGTCACAGAATCCACATCCTTCATTTTAATCATATTCTTCAGAGTACCATTGCCATAATCCACATCAATTCTTAAAGAATCTAATCTGGTCAATTTATCCTCTCCATTTTCTGAAGTTGTTTTAAATTTAATTTTCAGTCTTGGTGTTGCTTCTGCACTTAGACAGATATCATCATCTCCTCCACAAGACATTAGACTTATGGAAGCGAAACAGAGTAAAACATATTTAAAACAAAATTTCATTCTTTAAAATTAATGATTAAAACTGAACAAATTTGAACCTATTTTTTAACCAACAAAGCGATATTTTCCACATGATGAGTCTGTGGGAACATATCTACTGGCAAAATTTTCACCAAGTCATAATGTTCTTTCATCAATGCAATATCTCTTGCTTGCGTTGCAGAATTACAACTTACGTATACAATTTTCTCTGGTGATAATTTCAAAATCTGCTCAACCACTTTTTGGTGCATACCATCTCTTGGAGGATCCGTTACCAGAACGTCCGCTTTAGGATGTGATGCCAAAAACTCGTCGGTAAATACTTGCTTCATATCACCGCAATAGAATGTACAGTTCTCTAGACCGTTAAGCGCTGCATGTTCTTTAGCTGCTTCAATTGCTTCTGGTACAGCTTCTATACCGATAACTTCCTTGGCATTTCTAGCAATATATTGCGCAATCGTTCCTGTCCCTGTGTAAAGGTCATATACGACTTCGTCGCCTTTAAGATCTGCAAACTCTAGCGTTTTTCTGTAAAGATTAAGTGCTTGCTTATAATTAGTTTGGAAGAAAGATTTTGGTCCAATTTTAAATCGAAGTCCATCCATCTCTTCATATAAGAAACCTTCTCCCGAATATACCTGAATATCTAAGTCGTAGATGCTGTCATTTCCTTTTGGATTAATAGCAAAAAGTAAGGTTTTAATCTGTGGAAATTCTTTAAGAACCGCTTCTAATAGTGAGATTCTTTGCTCTTTATTATCTTTGAAAAACTGAAATAAAAGCATCCATTCTCCTTTAGAATTCTGACGAAGCATAAAAGTTCTTAACAAACCTTTCTGCTCTCTTACATCAAAAAATTCTAAACCATTATTAACAGCAAAATTCTTAACAAAAAGACGCATTGCATTAGACGGATCTTCTTGTAAGAAACATTCTTTAAGATCCAAAATCTTGCTCCATTGCCCCGGAATATGAAATCCTAAAGCATCTCTGTTACCATAATTTTCTTCGGAACTAATTTCGTAATGAGTTAACCATCTTGCATTAGAGAAAGAAAACTCCATTTTGTTTCTGTAGAAATAATGTTCTTCTGCACCAAGAATTGGCATAGATTCAAAATCATCAAAGCCACCAATTCTCTTGATGTTATTATAAACTTCTTCGTTCTTGTGGAACAATTGTTTGTCATAAGCAAGATTCTGCCACTTACAACCACCACAAGTCCCAAAGTGCACACACCTTGGATCAACACGATCAGGAGAAGGTATCAACACTTCTACCGCTTCGCCTTCGTAATAGTTGCTTTTAGCTTTCTTAACTCTTACATTAACTACATCTCCAGGTACAGCACCGCTAACCAAAACGGTCTTACCTTCTTCTGTTTTACCAACAGAAACTCCTTTCGCACCAGCGGAAAGGAGTTTTATATTATCTAATACTAGATTTCTTTTTTTCTTCATTAATAAGAATAATCAATTATTTTGCAGCGTGAGGTTCTGCTTGTTGCATCTGTTGCATCAACTCAGGTGTTAACTGTGCAGGCGCAGCAGTTGGTGCACTAAGACCTGTTAATTTATTAAGTAACTCTATAAGTTTCTCATCACCAAGATTATAAAAAGTTGGTCCTGCTACTTTTCCGTCCTTATCTAAAACTAAAAATCCTGGCACCTTGAATCCATAAATAAAATAGTCTTTTGCAAATTTAGAACCTAAGCCTCCTTCTGCATACAAGTTAGTCCCCGCAATACCTTTCATCATAGAATTAGAAGTTTTTGTAAACTGCTCTTTGGTATCATCTAAATTGACAAATACAAAGTTAGTTTTTGATTTATAGAAATTAAAAACTTCTTTTAAAACAGGTATAGTAGATTGTGCGATATAAGGATTCCAAGAAGCATAAGTCATTACCAGAGTTGGTTTCCCTTTAAAATCAGCCATAGAAGCAGACTTACCATCAGCTTTTACCAAAGAAGAGCTAGGTGCTTCTGTCCCTTTTGCTAATCCAAATACAGCATCAAAAGCGTTATTAAGGTCTTTTTTTACTTCTGTATTTTTAATATTAGCTTCAGCAACTTTCTTAAGATCTGCAATATTTTCTGTTGAAGGATTAAGGTCAAACTTAGCAATAACAAACGCTAATAAATAGTCCTTTGTATCTTGAGACAACTCTTTTTTAGTATCTAGAAACTTCGCAAACATAGAAGACATAGACGCCTTATTATCAGATTTTTCTTGAGCAAATTTTTGGAAATCTCTTCCGATTTTGTTCAATAAATAGTTTCTGTACGTTGGCAATTCTTTAACCATTCTATCATTATTAGCTTCAAAAGTTTTTTGATAGTCTAAAAATTCTTTAGAAACCTTGAAATTAGGATTGTTAACTGCCTGCCCATGAGTAGATTCATACTGTACTAAAAACGTCAAAATATTAGTTGCTAACTCATCTTTTTTCAGTTGTATAACTTCGCTATCAGGCTTATTCTTAGCTGTTGCGTCGTCTAAGTTTTTATTAAGATCTACATTGATTTTTTTGATGTCTACAAGAAATGCTTTTTCATCTTTTGCCAATAGATTCATATCAAACTTAGAAAGATATGTTTCCATAAAATTCTGAGTTTCTTTAATAAAATCATTATTAGCTTTTGCATCACCTTCTACACGATATACTGTAGGAAATGTTCCCGCATCACCAATAATATTAAGCGTTTGGCCTTTTTTTACATAGACAAAACTCATCTGTCCTCCGTAAGTCATTGCGTACAAACCACTTTTTGGAGCATTAAACTCTCCTTTAAATTCTCCTTTTTCATTAACGCCTAAGTTGATTAATGGTAAAGTTGCTACACCAGAAGCCTCAATAAACTCAATTCTCTCTAGTGGAGATCCTCCATTAATTTTACCGTTAATCTTAGTTTTTGAACAAGAAATAATAAATAAACTCGCCAAAACTAATAAACATAGTTTTTTCATTACTAATTAATATTTGATTGCAAAAATAGCAGATAAAAAGCTGAAATAAAAATTATACCAAAAGAATTGTGAATATATTAACAAGAAACAATTTATGTTTTTAAAAATTGTATAAATCAATCATTCAATATAAATATCTCATTTCTAATATCTAGCATTGAATCTCTATATTAAAGGGTATAATTAAAAAACTCAATCAAATAAATGATTGAGCCATAAAAAACGGTCTGTCACTTACTCTATAATTTTCTATATATAATGAGGAAATATTGAGTAGATTCTAAACATTGATGCTATTAAAAATAATTTATTAATATTATTACTTAACAATATATCTAAATTTACAGTTGAAATTTTTACCATTATTATCCTGAGCCTGAACAAAATAAAGACCGCTTTTTAACCCCAATAAATTAAAGAAAGTACGATTATCTTCTTTAATTAGCCTTCCATCGATACTATATAATTGTGATTTGGCAATATCATTTGTATTTAATAAAACTACATTAGAGTTTTTATCTACATAACATTTTTTTATCTCATTTTTACTAACTTCATTATTGGACAAACTATTTAATTGATGTCTTAAGACAGGATAACCATTATTAATATTTGTATTATCCATTTTCCAAATTCCATTGTTACTAAAATTCCAATTATGGCTTACATAGGTTGAGAGGTTTTTCAGTTCAGAAGTACTTTTAGGACTTGCCATAATATTAGGATCAGGTATAATATTAACTTTATCATTATCCCAAAAACTATCAGTAACTCCGCTTAAGTTTACATTACCTACACCTACTATTTGTCCTACTAACTTTAATGAATTGCTATTGCTAATCGTTCCAGCGAAATAACAAGACGATAAAATACCAGTTGCACGAGAATATAAGCCTACTTTATCAGCAAAACCATATCCGTCGATAATATTAGAGACACAATAGGAGTTATCAATTATACCATCATAAAATTCACCTACAAATCCGCCACAATTAGTTCCTTCAACAGTTCCCTTAACATAAGATTGAGAAATATTACAAGCAGCTAAGCCAAATAAACCGCCAACCATTCTATTTCCTTTAACACTAGAATCAGAATATGAGCTTTTAACATTACAATGTGTAACTGTTCCACCTATCCCACCTACTCCATCATTTCCTTTAATATATCCTTGAACAGAACAATTAACAATTCCATCAGGTAAAGGACTAGCTCCTACTACCAAAGGATTGCTCAATGTGCCTATTAGACCTCCAACATACTTATATCCCGTAACAGACACTTCTCTTAAATTAATATTTGAAAATGTTGCTTTTTCACAATTTCCAAACAATCCTATATAATCTGATGTAGGCCTATTAATAAACAAATTAGAAATATAAAAACCATTACCGTCATAATGTCCTGTAAAAGGTTTAGAATAATTACCAATTGGCGAAAAACCTAAGCCCGAATTACTCAAATTAGTAGGCGATGCATCAATATTTGAATTTTGTGAAAAATTCTTATTCCAATATACATTATTCTCACTCAAAAAATTTAAATCATTCAAATTTGAAATAATATAAGGATCTGCTTTAGTACCCGTACCACCAGAAAATTGCGAATAACAAATGATTGAAATAAAAAATAAAATTAAACTAATCCTTTTTTTCATAATTCTTATTATAAATATTATTAAATGGCAATATAATAAAAATTAACTTCAAATTTTTATTTTTTACTAGTAATTACCACAAAAACATATTATAAACACAATACTATAAAATCTCAAAACACCAATATAACATAGTGATTAACAAACCTTTTATTATAAATTATAGGGGCTTAATAATAAATACTTATTATTAAACACACATTTCTAATATCTAACTTCTAAAGTTTAATATCTTTCGTCTTTTTTCAAAAGTATAGACCAAAAAAAAGCTCAATCAACTAAATGATTGAGCTTTAAAAAAAACTGGCGGCGACCTACTCTCCCGCGTTAGCAGTACCATCGGCGCTAGAGGGCTTAACTTCTGTGTTCGGAATGGGAACAGGTGAGCCCCTCTGCTAAAACCACCCTAAATAAGGTATATTTTAGTTTTGGGTATTTAGTGTTGGCTATTTAGCATTCATACTAAAAACAATACACTAAAAACTATGTTTATCGATAAAAACGTTCACAAAGACAAAACCTTTGGCGCGCAAACTTGCGCTTTACAATAGGCTATAAATCTACGGGTAATTAGTACTACTTGGCTATGACATTACTGCCTTTACACCTATAGCCTATCAACGTGGTCATCTCCCACGACCCTTAAAAGAAGTCTAATCTTGCGGCGAGTTTCGCACTTATATGCTTTCAGTGCTTATCTCTTCCAAACGTAGCTACTCAGCGGTGCACCTGGCGGTACAACTGATACACCAGAGGTTTGTTCAACACGGTCCTCTCGTACTAGAGTCAAGTCCGCTCAAACTTCTAACGCCCGCAATAGATAGAGACCGAACTGTCTCACGACGTTCTGAACCCAGCTCGCGTGCCACTTTAATGGGCGAACAGCCCAACCCTTGGGACCTTCTCCAGCCCCAGGATGTGACGAGCCGACATCGAGGTGCCGAACCTCCCCGTCGATGTGAGCTCTTGGGGGAGACTAGCCTGTTATCCCCGGAGTACCTTTTATCCTATGAGCGATGGCCCTTCCATACGGAACCACCGGATCACTATGTCCTGCTTTCGCACCTGATCGACTTGTTGGTCTCACAGTCAAGCACCCTTATGCCATTACACTCTACGCACGGTTACCAAGCGTGCTGAGGGTACCTTTGAAAGCCTCCGTTACTCTTTTGGAGGCGACCACCCCAGTCAAACTACCCACCACGCAATGTCCTTCTAAAAGAAGTTAGGCTTCAAGTAAGTAAAGGGTGGTATTTCAACGTTGACTCCACAAACACTAGCGTGCCTGCTTCAAAGTCTCCCACCTATCCTACACATTACTTACTCAAAGTCAATACGAAGTTATAGTAAAGGTTCACAGGGTCTTTTCGTCCCATTGCGGGTAATCGGCATCTTCACCGATACTACAATTTCACCGAGCTCGTGGCTGAGACAGTGCCCAGATCGTTACACCATTCGTGCAGGTCGGAACTTACCCGACAAGGAATTTCGCTACCTTAGGACCGTTATAGTTACGGCCGCCGTTTACTGGGGCTTCAGTCAAACGCTTCGCTTACGCTAACGCCCTTCCTTAACCTTCCAGCACCGGGCAGGTGTCAGACCCTATACAGCATCTTTCGATTTAGCAGAGTCCTGTGTTTTTGATAAACAGTCGCCTGGGCCTCTTCACTGCGGCCAACATTGCTGTTGGCGTCTCTTCTTCCGAAGTTACGAGACTATTTTGCCTAGTTCCTTAGCCACGACTCACTCGAGCACCTTAGGATTCTCTCCTCGACTACCTGTGTCGGTTTTGGTACGGGTTGCTTCACTTCGGCTTTTCTTGGAAGCGCTTTCCTTACAACAACTTCGCCCGAAGGCTAGGTCTTGACTATTCCGTCAGTCTCCAGTAAGTACGGCACTCCGTCCCCTTTTAGTGTGAGCAAGTATGGGAATATTAACCCATTGTCCATCCACTTCCCAGTTCGGGTTCGCGTTAGGTCCAGACTAACCCTCAGCTGATTAGCATGGCTGAGGAAACCTTAGTCTTTCGGTGAGGGGGTTTCTCGCCCCCTTTATCGTTACTTATGCCTACATTTTCTTTTCTATCCGCTCCACAATACCTCACGATACTGCTTCGGCGCAAATAGAATGCTCTCCTACCAGATATACCCCTAAGGTATAAATCCATAGCTTCGGTAATATGTTTATGCCCGATTATTATCCATGCCGGACCGCTCGACTAGTGAGCTGTTACGCACTCTTTAAATGAATGGCTGCTTCCAAGCCAACATCCTAGCTGTCAATGCAGTCCAACCGCGTTATTTCAACTTAACATATATTTGGGACCTTAGCTGTTGGTCTGGGTTCTTTCCCTCTCGGACATGGACCTTAGCACCCATGCCCTCACTGCCGTAGAACATTTATTAGCATTCGGAGTTTGTCAGGAATTGGTAGGATTTGACTCCCCCGCATCCAATCAGTAGCTCTACCTCTAATAAACTTATATACGACGCTGCACCTAAATGCATTTCGGAGAGTACGAGCTATCTCCCAGTTTGATTGGCCTTTCACCCCTACCCACAAGTCATCCGAAGACTTTTCAACGTCAACCGGTTCGGTCCTCCACTTTGTGTTACCAAAGCTTCAACCTGCCCATGGGTAGATCACAAGGTTTCGCGTCTAATACTACTAACTAAGCGCCCTATTCAGACTCGCTTTCGCTCCGGCTCCGGACCTGAAGTCCTTAACCTCGCTAGTAACATTAACTCGTAGGCTCATTATGCAAAAGGCACGCCGTCACTCAACTTGTGAGCTCCGACCGCTTGTAGGCGTACGGTTTCAGGTTCTATTTCACCCTTCTATTCGAAGTGCTTTTCACCTTTCCTTCACAGTACTTGTTCACTATCGGTCTTTCAGGAGTATTTAGCCTTGGAGGATGGTCCCCCCATATTCAGACAGGATTTCACGTGTCCCGCCATACTCATTTATCATCTAAATATACCTTTCGAATACCGGGCTATCACCGTCTACGGCTGTTCTTTCCAGAACATTCTTCTAAATATATAAAGACTTTTGGGCTAATCCGCGTTCGCTCGCCACTACTTACGGAATCTCTTCGATTTCTTTTCCTCCGGGTACTTAGATGTTTCAGTTCTCCGGGTTTGCTTCTCAATGTAAACATCAAGATGACTGGTCTTCAACCAGACGGGTTGCCCCATTCGGACATCTGCGGATCAATTCGTGTGTGCCGATCCCCGCAGCTTTTCGCAGCTTACCACGTCCTTCTTCGCCTCTGAAAGCCTAGGCATCCGCCATACGCCCTTAACGATTTCTTTCCTATTGGTTACTCAAGCGCTTGTTTGCGCTCGGTTTTCTCTTTGTGATGTCTTTACCGTTAATGTCAATGATCTTTGTTTTCTTCTTATTTGTCTGATGAACAATTGTTGTTTTTGGCTCCAATCGTAACTTTTAAATCAAACTCCTAAAACTGTGGAGAATAAGGGAGTCGAACCCTTGACCTCCTGCGTGCAAGGCAGGCGCTCTAGCCAGCTGAGCTAATTCCCCCTCTAGTTAAGATGTTAGATACTAGATTTAGATCTTAGACTTTTGCTCACGCATATATCTAACTTCTAAATTCTGACCTCTAACCTCTATTCCAATTAGTAGTCTCGGGCAGGCTCGAACTGCCGACCTCTACATTATCAGTGTAGCGCTCTAACCAGCTGAGCTACGAGACTTCGTTTTAGATGTTAGATTTTAGATAATAAAGGTTAGACTAATTTCTAACTTCTAATTCCTAACTTCTTTTTCCAAATCTCTTCCCTATACTAATTTCTAGTGGGTTTATCTTTTTTATATATCCAACCGAGTAAAAAAACCAAAACTTGTAGTTTTGTCTAAGGAGTTGTTGTCAATTTAATGACTTGTACGTTTTTCGTCTTAAAGACGCTCTAAAATGAGATGTTCCAGCCGCACCTTCCGGTACGGCTACCTTGTTACGACTTAGCCCTAGTTACCTGTTTTACCCTAGGCAGCTCCTGTTACGGTCACCGACTTCAGGTACCCCAGACTTCCATGGCTTGACGGGCGGTGTGTACAAGGCCCGGGAACGTATTCACCGCGCCATGGCTGATGCGCGATTACTAGCGATTCCAGCTTCATAGAGTCGAGTTGCAGACTCCAATCCGAACTGAGAACGGCTTTCGAGATTTGCATCCAGTCGCCTGGTAGCGTCCCTCTGTACCGTCCATTGTAGCACGTGTGTGGCCCAAGGCGTAAGGGCCGTGATGATTTGACGTCATCCCCACCTTCCTCTCTACTTGCGTAGGCAGTCTCACTAGAGTCCTCAACTTAATGTTAGCAACTAGTGACAGGGGTTGCGCTCGTTGCAGGACTTAACCTAACACCTCACGGCACGAGCTGACGACAACCATGCAGCACCTTGAAAATTGTCCGAAGAAAAGTCTATTTCTAAACCTGTCAATTCCCATTTAAGCCTTGGTAAGGCTCACTCGCGTATCATCGAATTAAACCACATGCTCCACCGCTTGTGCGGGCCCCGTCAATTCCTTTGAGTTTCATTCTTGCGAACGTACTCCCCAGGTGGCTAACTTATCACTTTCGCTTAGTCTCTGAAACCTAAATCCCAAAAACGAGTTAGCATCGTTTACGGCGTGGACTACCAGGGTATCTAATCCTGTTCGCTCCCCACGCTTTCGTCCATCAGCGTCAGTTAAAACATAGTGACCTGCCTTCGCAATTGGTGTTCTAAGTAATATCTATGCATTTCACCGCTACACTACTTATTCCAGCCACTTCTACTTTACTCAAGACTTGCAGTATCAATGGCAGTTCGACAGTTAAGCTGCCGGATTTCACCACTGACTTACAAGCCCGCCTACGGACCCTTTAAACCCAATAAATCCGGATAACGCTTGCACCCTCCGTATTACCGCGGCTGCTGGCACGGAGTTAGCCGGTGCTTATTCATATAGTACCTTCAGCTACTTACACGTAAGTAGGTTTATCCCTATATAAAAGAAGTTTACAATCCATAGAACCGTCGTCCTTCACGCGGGATGGCTGGATCAGGCTCTCACCCATTGTCCAATATTCCTCACTGCTGCCTCCCGTAGGAGTCTGGTCCGTGTCTCAGTACCAGTGTGGGGGATCACCCTCTCAGGCCCCCTAAAGATCGTAGACTTGGTGAGCCGTTACCTCACCAACTATCTAATCTTGCGCGTGCCCATCTTTATCCACCGGAGTTTTCAATAAATCAAGATGCCTTGACTCATATTATGGAGTATTAATCCGAATTTCTTCGGGCTATCCCCCTGATAAAGGTAGGTTGCACACGTGTTACGCACCCGTGCGCCGCTCTCAATGTCCCGAAGGACATCTACCGCTCGGCTTGCATGTGTTAGGCCTCCCGCTAGCGTTCATCCTGAGCCAGGATCAAACTCTCCATTGTATGTTGGTTTGTCCTTAAACTCTACTCAATCCTAAAATTGACGCTTTGGTTTTTTTTCCTTACTTGGTTGTTATATGTTATTTCAATGATCTATATTCTTCTCGCTTTTCTATCAGGAATCTTCTCTGTCAGTCGTCCCTGATTTGCGAGTGCAAAAGTAAAAACTTTTTCCGATATACACAACTCTTATTATTACTATTTTTCTTAGCCATAATAATCATCAAAACATATCTTATACTCTACTCCTACGCTTGCTAATCTATCTCGATTTGCGTTTGCAAAAGTAAAACTTTTTATCAATACTCGCAAATAAAATTTATATTTATTTTTTGAGAATCTTTATAGTTTATGTCATCTTTACTGCTTCTGCGCCGCTCTTATCTCTAATTGCGACTGCAAAGGTAAGCTCTTTACATATCCCCCGCAAACTTATTGTGAACTATTTATTAACGCATCCTTAAACACCCTGAAATTCAATGCTCTTTTTTTAATCTTAGTCTTCAGACATGGATGCGGGATTCGAAGATTGCAAAATGCAACGATGAAACGATACAGCGAGAGGCTATATAAAATAAGCCTATCAATTAGACAGGCGCATCTATTTTAACGGGAAGGATTCTATTTTATATACTGAAGAAAGTATTAATATAATTAGTTTAGTTTTCTAATTTTTGTTTTGATGCTATAGATCTAGCGGTTTTTATAGAATCTGAAACTTTTATACGATTATTTTGTTCTTTTATAATCAACTCAATTTTTGGTTGAAGCATCGTTGTCATTTCTTCTACAGAAACATTATTAGAGCTGGGATCTTGAAGAAGGTTTTTCCATGGTCTGCGCTTCCCCCAAGGATAATCGCCATAAACTAAGACTGCTGTACCTTTTGCCTTTGTCGTAGCGCCTCCTGGATTAAGAATCCAAGTATCTGCATAAGAATATAACCATATCGCATCATTTTTCAGTAATCGTAGACATGAATGTGAGGCTGGATAACCTGGTAATTCATACTCGTGCCATCCTATACCATCCATATTAAAAATATTAAAATTATAGGGTAATTTCCATTCACTCTTAACTGTAGATATGGCTAATTCTTTCTTCCAATTTGCAAAGGTAAGTCCTGTTTTAGTTTTTGAAGTTTTTTTCCCCATACTTGTAGGACCCATTTGACTAAAGTTCCATTATTGTATACTCCATATGCTTGTATCGGATAAGAAAAAACAACAAATTTATTAACTGGGCTTAAGATATCCAGCTGCTTAGGGAAAGGAGAATAGTCCATAAGACTTGTATCAATTACCTTTGGGACTACTAATGTATCTGCTTTTAATCTATTTTTTACATCGAGTCTATTAAGTGCATAGATAGCATATTGCTCCTGCTCGTTGTACTTTTTATTGAAAATAGAAAAAATAGAATCTTTATCTTTTTTATCTTTTGGGAAAATAAAAGCATTATAGAATCCAAACTCTTGCTCAGCTGGCGGAATTGATTTCTTTATAACAACTTTTACACTATCATTCTCCTTTTTTATGATAGAATCCTTTATAATAATATCTTCTGAAGCAGATGTATTATCATCTATTGACTTATCAACTTCTTCTTTTTTACAAGCCCAAAAGGATAAAAGAATAAATAACAACAATAAATAGTTTTTTGATACGTGTTTTTTCATAAATGTCTATTAATCGATTGCTTAACAATAATAATACCAATTTATGATTTTTACAATGAGCAGTCAATAAGTTTAAGAATTGAATCAAATTTATCCAATCTTTAACTTTAGCATACATTCTAAAGTCTCCCATCAACACATCACATCACCCAATCCTCTCATCGTCACATCGTCACATTTCTTTCGTCTTTTTCAAAAAGTATGGACCAAAAAAAGCTCAATCAACTAAATGATTGAGCTTTAAAAAAACTGGCGGCGACCTACTCTCCCGCGTTAGCAGTACCATCGGCGCTAGAGGGCTTAACTTCTGTGTTCGGAATGGGAACAGGTGAGCCCCTCTGCTAAAACCACCCTAAATAAGGTATATTTTAGTTTTGGGTATTTAGTGTTGGCTATTTAGCATTCATACTAAAAACAATACACTAAAAACTAAAAACTATGTTTATCGATAAAAACGTTCACAAAGACAAAACCTTTGGCGCGCAAACTTGCGCTTTACAATAGGCTATAAATCTACGGGTAATTAGTACTACTTGGCTATGACATTACTGCCTTTACACCTATAGCCTATCAACGTGGTCATCTCCCACGACCCTTAAAAGAAGTCTAATCTTGCGGCGAGTTTCGCACTTATATGCTTTCAGTGCTTATCTCTTCCAAACGTAGCTACTCAGCGGTGCACCTGGCGGTACAACTGATACACCAGAGGTTTGTTCAACACGGTCCTCTCGTACTAGAGTCAAGTCCGCTCAAACTTCTAACGCCCGCAATAGATAGAGACCGAACTGTCTCACGACGTTCTGAACCCAGCTCGCGTGCCACTTTAATGGGCGAACAGCCCAACCCTTGGACCTTCTCCAGCCCCAGGATGTGACGAGCCGACATCGAGGTGCCGAACCTCCCCGTCGATGTGAGCTCTTGGGGGAGACTAGCCTGTTATCCCCGGAGTACCTTTTATCCTATGAGCGATGGCCCTTCCATACGGAACCACCGGATCACTATGTCCTGCTTTCGCACCTGATCGACTTGTTGGTCTCACAGTCAAGCACCCTTATGCCATTACACTCTACGCACGGTTACCAAGCGTGCTGAGGGTACCTTTGAAAGCCTCCGTTACTCTTTTGGAGGCGACCACCCCAGTCAAACTACCCACCACGCAATGTCCTTCTAAAAGAAGTTAGGCTCCAAGTAAGTAAAGGGTGGTATTTCAACGTTGACTCCACAAACACTAGCGTGCCTGCTTCAAAGTCTCCCACCTATCCTACACATTACTTACTCAAAGTCAATACGAAGTTATAGTAAAGGTTCACAGGGTCTTTTCGTCCCATTGCGGGTAATCGGCATCTTCACCGATACTACAATTTCACCGAGCTCGTGGCTGAGACAGTGCCCAGATCGTTACACCATTCGTGCAGGTCGGAACTTACCCGACAAGGAATTTCGCTACCTTAGGACCGTTATAGTTACGGCCGCCGTTTACTGGGGCTTCAGTCAAACGCTTCGCTTACGCTAACGCCCTTCCTTAACCTTCCAGCACCGGGCAGGTGTCAGACCCTATACAGCATCTTTCGATTTAGCAGAGTCCTGTGTTTTTGATAAACAGTCGCCTGGGCCTCTTCACTGCGGCCAACATTGCTGTTGGCGTCTCTCTTCCGAAGTTACGAGACTATTTTGCCTAGTTCCTTAGCCACGACTCACTCGAGCACCTTAGGATTCTCTCCTCGACTACCTGTGTCGGTTTTGGTACGGGTTGCTTCACTTCGGCTTTTCTTGGAAGCGCTTTCCTTACAACAACTTCGCCCGAAGGCTAGGTCTTGACTATTCCGTCAGTCTCCAGTAAGTACGGCACTCCGTCCCCTTTTTAGTGTGAGCAAGTATGGGAATATTAACCCATTGTCCATCCACTTCCCCGTTCGGGTTCGCGTTAGGTCCAGACTAACCCTCAGCTGATTAGCATGGCTGAGGAAACCTTAGTCTTTCGGTGAGGGGGTTTCTCGCCCCCTTTATCGTTACTTATGCCTACATTTTCTTTTCTATCCGCTCCACAATACCTCACGATACTGCTTCGGCGCAAATAGAATGCTCTCCTACCAGATATACCCCTAAGGTATAAATCCATAGCTTCGGTAATATGTTTATGCCCGATTATTATCCATGCCGGACCGCTCGACTAGTGAGCTGTTACGCACTCTTTAAATGAATGGCTGCTTCCAAGCCAACATCCTAGCTGTCAATGCAGTCCAACCGCGTTATTTCAACTTAACATATATTTGGGACCTTAGCTGTTGGTCTGGGTTCTTTCCCTCTCGGACATGGACCTTAGCACCCATGCCCTCACTGCCGTAGAACATTTATTAGCATTCGGAGTTTGTCAGGAATTGGTAGGATTTGACTCCCCCGCATCCAATCAGTAGCTCTACCTCTAATAAACTTATATACGACGCTGCACCTAAATGCATTTCGGAGAGTACGAGCTATCTCCCAGTTTGATTGGCCTTTCACCCCTACCCACAAGTCATCCGAAGACTTTTCAACGTCAACCGGTTCGGTCCTCCACTTTGTGTTACCAAAGCTTCAACCTGCCCATGGGTAGATCACAAGGTTTCGCGTCTAATACTACTAACTAAGCGCCCTATTCAGACTCGCTTTCGCTCCGGCTCCGGACCTGAAGTCCTTAACCTCGCTAGTAACATTAACTCGTAGGCTCATTATGCAAAAGGCACGCCGTCACTCAACTTGTGAGCTCCGACCGCTTGTAGGCGTACGGTTTCAGGTTCTATTTCACCCTTCTATTCGAAGTGCTTTTCACCTTTCCTTCACAGTACTTGTTCACTATCGGTCTTTCAGGAGTATTTAGCCTTGGAGGATTGCTCCCCCATATTCAGACAGGATTTCACGTGTCCCGCCATACTCATTTATCATCTAAATATACCTTTCGAATACCGGGCTATCACCGTCTACGGCTGTTCTTTCCAGAACATTCTTCTAAATATATAAAGACTTTTGGGCTAATCCGCGTTCGCTCGCCACTACTTACGGAATCTCTTCGATTTCTTTTCCTCCGGGTACTTAGATGTTTCAGTTCTCCGGGTTTGCTTCTCAATGTAAACATCAAGATGACTGGTCTTCAACCAGACGGGTTGCCCCATTCGGACATCTGCGGATCAATTCGTGTGTGCCGATCCCCGCAGCTTTTCGCAGCTTACCACGTCCTTCTTCGCCTCTGAAAGCCTAGGCATCCGCCATACGCCCTTAACGATTTCTTTCCTATTGGTTACTCAAGCGCTTGTTTGCGCTCGGTTTTCTCTTTGTGATGTCTTTACCGTTAATGTCAATGATCTTTGTTTTCTTCTTATTTGTCTGATGAACAATTGTTGTTTTTGGCTCCAATCGTAACTTTTAAATCAAACTCCTAAAACTGTGGAGAATAAGGGAGTCGAACCCTTGACCTCCTGCGTGCAAGGCAGGCGCTCTAGCCAGCTGAGCTAATTCCCCCTCTAGTTAAGATGTTAGATGATAGATATTAGATATTAGACTTTTGCTTGCGCATATATCTAACTTCTAAATTCTGACCTCTAACCTCTATTCCAATTAGTAGTCTCGGGCAGGCTCGAACTGCCGACCTCTACATTATCAGTGTAGCGCTCTAACCAGCTGAGCTACGAGACTTCGTTTTAGATGTTAGATAATAGAGGTTAGACTAATTTCTAACTTCTAATTCCTAACTTCTTTTTCCAAATCTCTTCCCTATACTAATTTCTAGTGGGTTTATCTTTTTTATATATCCAACCGAGTAAAAAAACCAAAACTTGTAGTTTTGTCTAAGGTCTTGTTGTCAATCTAATGACTTGTACGTTTTTCGTCTTAAAGACGCTCTAAAATGAGATGTTCCAGCCGCACCTTCCGGTACGGCTACCTTGTTACGACTTAGCCCTAGTTACCTGTTTTACCCTAGGCAGCTCCTGTTACGGTCACCGACTTCAGGTACCCCAGACTTCCATGGCTTGACGGGCGGTGTGTACAAGGCCCGGGAACGTATTCACCGCGCCATGGCTGATGCGCGATTACTAGCGATTCCAGCTTCATAGAGTCGAGTTGCAGACTCCAATCCGAACTGAGAACGGCTTTCGAGATTTGCATCCAGTCGCCTGGTAGCGTCCCTCTGTACCGTCCATTGTAGCACGTGTGTGGCCCAAGGCGTAAGGGCCGTGATGATTTGACGTCATCCCCACCTTCCTCTCTACTTGCGTAGGCAGTCTCACTAGAGTCCTCAACTTAATGTTAGCAACTAGTGACAGGGGTTGCGCTCGTTGCAGGACTTAACCTAACACCTCACGGCACGAGCTGACGACAACCATGCAGCACCTTGAAAATTGTCCGAAGAAAAGTCTATTTCTAAACCTGTCAATTCCCATTTAAGCCTTGGTAAGGTTCCTCGCGTATCATCGAATTAAACCACATGCTCCACCGCTTGTGCGGGCCCCCGTCAATTCCTTTGAGTTTCATTCTTGCGAACGTACTCCCCAGGTGGCTAACTTATCACTTTCGCTTAGTCTCTGAAACCTAAATCCCAAAAACGAGTTAGCATCGTTTACGGCGTGGACTACCAGGGTATCTAATCCTGTTCGCTCCCCACGCTTTCGTCCATCAGCGTCAGTTAAAACATAGTGACCTGCCTTCGCAATTGGTGTTCTAAGTAATATCTATGCATTTCACCGCTACACTACTTATTCCAGCCACTTCTACTTTACTCAAGACTTGCAGTATCAATGGCAGTTCGACAGTTAAGCTGCCGGATTTCACCACTGACTTACAAGCCCGCCTACGGACCTTTAAACCCAATAAATCCGGATAACGCTTGCACCCTCCGTATTACCGCGGCTGCTGGCACGGAGTTAGCCGGTGCTTATTCATATAGTACCTTCAGCTACTTACACGTAAGTAGGTTTATCCCTATATAAAAGAAGTTTACAATCCATAGAACCGTCGTCCTTCACGCGGGATGGCTGGATCAGGCTCTCACCCATTGTCCAATATTCCTCACTGCTGCCTCCCGGAGGAGTCTGGTCCGTGTCTCAGTACCAGTGTGGGGGATCACCCTCTCAGGCCCTTAAAGATCGTAGACTTGGTGAGCCGTTACCTCACCAACTATCTAATCTTGCGCGTGCCCATCTTTATCCACCGGAGTTTTCAATAAATCAAGATGCCTTGACTCATATTATGGAGTATTAATCCGAATTTCTTCGGGCTATCCCCCTGATAAAGGTAGGTTGCACACGTGTTACGCA
The DNA here is from genome assembly GCF_053553015.1 of Chryseobacterium electrogenes. NCBI lineage: Bacteria > Pseudomonadati > Bacteroidota > Flavobacteriia > Flavobacteriales > Weeksellaceae > Chryseobacterium > Chryseobacterium electrogenes. The sequence goes on from NZ_JBNPPB010000002.1 coordinate 1,868,649, forward strand.
CCCGTGCGCCGCTCTCAATGTCCCGAAGGACATCTACCGCTCGGCTTGCATGTGTTAGGCCTCCCGCTAGCGTTCATCCTGAGCCAGGATCAAACTCTCCATTGTATGTTGGTTTGTCCTTAAACTCTACTCAATCCTAAAATTGACGCTTTGGTTTTTTTTCCTTACTTGGTTGTTATATGTTATTTCAATGATCTATATTCTTCTCGCTTTTCTATCAGGAATCTTCTCTGTCAGTCGTCCCTGATTTGCGAGTGCAAAAGTAAAAACTTTTTCCGATATACACAACTCTTATTATTACTATTTTTCTTAGCCATAATAATCATCATCACACATCTTATACTCTACTCCTACGCTTGCTAATCTATCTCGATTTGCGTTTGCAAAAGTAAAACTTTTTATCAATACTCGCAAATAAAATTTGTATTTATTTTTTGAGAATCTTTATAGTTTATGTCATCTTTACTGTCTTCTGCGCCGCTCTTATCTCTAATTGCGACTGCAAAGGTAAGCCCTTTACATATCTCCCGCAAACTTATTGTGAACTATTTATTAACGCATCCTTAAACACACTGAAATTCAATGCTCTTTTTTTAATCTTAGTCTTCAGACATGGATATGGGATTCGAAGATTGCAAAATGCAAGGTTGAAACAATACAGCGATAAGCCATATAACATACGCCTATCGAATTAGACAAACCTATCTTTTTTAACGGGAAGAATACGATTTTAAATAATGAAAGTAAGCTTCTAATTGCCCTCTTTGCTCGCAATAGGGATGGAAGCGGCATCCTTTTTCTTGTGGAATGAGGCGGCGGAGCAAAGCGGAGACGTCAAAATGACAAAAGTAAAAGATACAGCGGACAGCCCGACCCTATAGCAGCAGCTTATGCCAAGGCAAGGGTATTGCCTAAGTTAAAGACACCTTATATATAATACAATCGCATATTCTTTTCCATTAAAGTCCGTTGAAAAATATTAATTTTGAAGAACATTTTAAATGAAATGATAATTGAAGAAATTATAAACTTAAACTTTTTCATGCCAGAAGACTCGCAACAGCTTCTAAAAAGGCATATTTCTGAAGTTTCTTTTCAGAAAAACCATATTCTCATGCATGCCGATAGGATTGAAAATAATATTTATTTTATTAAAAAAGGTTTAGTCCGTGCATTTTCTGTTATTAACGACAGTGAAGTGAGCTTTTGGTTTGGGCGTGAAGGCGAAGCAATTTTGTCTATGAAAAGTTATCTACATCGCGAGAAAGGCTATGAGAGCATTCAACTTTTGGAAGATTGTGACTTTTATAAAATCAATTCTGAGGTATTAAAAGGTCTTTTCAAGGAAGATATAAATATCGCGAATTGGGGTCGTATTCTTTCAGAAGAAGAATTGATAAAAACCGAAGAACGTTTTATCTCTAGGATATCCATGAACGCTACAGAGCGTTATCTACAACTTTTGAAACAAACTCCAGACTTATTATTACGTGTACAACTGGGACATATCGCCTCTTACCTTGGTATTACACAAGTAAGTCTTAGCAGAATTAGAGCAGAAATCCGTTAATTATTTATCATATGTAAAAAATATTTTGTCCGAAAAGCCGGAAATTTGTGCAAAATAAAAAAATATGAATTGGATTATCTTAATCATCGCTGGACTTTTCGAAGTTGGATTTACCTCATGTCTAGGAAAAGCAAAAGAAACAACTGGTACAGAATCTTACTTTTGGTACGCAGGATTTGCCGCTTGTCTTATTTTTAGTATGTTAGGATTAATAAAAGCTACACAATCTTTACCATTAGGCACCGCATATGCCGTGTGGACTGGCATTGGTGCTGTAGGAACAGTATTAATGGGGATTTTTATCTTTAAAGAACCAGCAAGTTTTTGGAGACTATTTTTCATTTTCACATTGATTAGCTCTATTGTTGGATTGAAAGCCGTTTCTTCTCATTAGATTGATTTTAATAAATTTAACTTTATCTTATTTTGAATAACATAATATGATGAGGCAATCTACTATTATCAATATTATAAGTAGTGTTTTTTTTCTGGGGTTGACATTAGCTCAGCAAAGATTGATACTATAAAATACTTAATAGCAAGACAATAAAAGCAAGATCTACGGGTTTTGCTTTTTCTATTTTAAAATTATAATTAAATATTTTTATAAATTTAACCTAGAATATAATTGCACAATAATGAAAACCGAAGAAGAACAAATTAGCTGGGCAGACTTTTCAAAAATTGAAATGCGTGTAGGGACAATCTTAGAAGCAGAAGTTTTTAAAGAAGCTAGAAAGCCTGCCTACAAACTACTTATAGATTTCGGGGAGTTTGGGATTAGAAAATCATCCGCTCAGATTACTAAACTCTACCAACCAGAAAACCTCATCGGGAAACAAATTGTTGCCGTTATTAATTTCCCTGAAAAACAAATTGCAACCACCAAGAGCCAATGTCTTGTTATGGGCGCTGTAGAAGGTGATGTTGTAACATTAATGGGATTTGATCATCCTGTGAAAAACGGCACCCGAATAGGATAGAATCTTTATTGAAAAAATAAAAATAACACATCTTTTTGTAAATTAGCATCATGAAAAAATTAACATCCATTATATTAATAACTGCTTTTTCTGTAGCATCTGCACAAAAAATAAGCGACTACGAGTATATCTACGTTCCTAAAGAGTTAGACAAAAAAATTAATAACTATAAGTTAGATCAACTTCTTATTAAAAATCTTAACTCTAAGAAGTACAAAACGTTTCAAGACAGTCAAGACAACTGGCCAACAGATTTACAATTAAACAAGTGCCTAGTTGCCAAAGCCAATATTATAGATGACAGTAGTTTTTTAAAAAATAAAATTAAAATTCAATTTAAAGATTGTAATGACAAAATAATTTCAGAATCAAAAGGCGCATCAAACGAAAAAGATTACGATCTTGGTTACCCAGATGCACTAAGACAAGCTTTCCCGTCCATTCCGGTTTCTAACCCTAGCGAAACAAAAGCTATCGCAGACACCCCAAGTCCAACAACCACTACAACAAATACTGTTTCTAACTCAAAATCAGAAACATATAGCAACAATTCTTTAAGCTTGCAAAAAATAAATATTGGAGCGGGGCAATTTATACTAGCTAATGCCAATAGCTCTGTGCCATTTGCTACACTTAAAGAATCTACTAAACATGGCGTCTATCATGTTAAATTAGAAAATGGATCATCTACAATTGCCTATATAGAAAACGAAAACATTGTTATAGAAATCCCTCAATCTAACGATGCTTACAAAAAAGAAGTTTTCCTAAAGAAATAAATACTAAAAAAGCAGTGAAATCATTCACTGCTTTTTTTATGCTTTTTCTGATCCATTAAAGTATTCCCAGACGACTTTCGCTTTGACTTTACCAAGGATTTCTTCTAATGTTTCTATGTTAGATTCTTTTACTCGTTTTACGGATTTTAATTTTGATAAAAGAAGTTCGATAGATTTTGGTCCTACGCCTGGGATTTCTTCCAATTCTGATTTGATGGTAGAATTTTTCCGACGAACTCTATGATGTTTTACCCCAAATCTATGTGCCTCATCTCGTACACGCTGCAAGATTTTAAGCGTCTCTGCCTTTTTATCAATATACAACGGAATAGGATCTTCTGGAAAAAAAATCTCTTCTAATCGCTTGGCAATACCTACAATCGTTATTTTACCATAAAGTCCTAGCAATCTCAAACTTTTTACTGCCGATGACAATTGGCCTTTTCCACCATCTATTAATATTAGCTGTGGCAAAGGTTCGTTTTCGTCCAGTAATCTTTTGTATCTACGATAGATTACCTCCTCCATGGTGGCAAAATCGTTAGCACCTTCCACCGTTTTCGGGTGAAAAATACGATAATCTGCCTTGCTAGGTTTTCCATCTTTGAAAACCACACAAGCCGAAACAGGATTGGTACCTTGGATATTAGAGTTATCGAATCCCTCGATATGTCTCGGTTCTACAGGCATCCTAAGAAGTTGTTTCATCTCTGCCATCACACGATTGGTGTGACGATCAGGATCTACAATCTGGACTTGCTTTATCTTTTCTAGGCGATATTCTTTGGCATTTTTCTCAGATAATTCTACAATTCGTTTTTTGTCCCCAACTTTAGGCACAATAAGTTTTGCATTCGGGATTTCTACGCTTAGGTGAAACGGAATTAATATTTCTTTAGAATCCGAACTAAATTTCTGTCTAATCTCAATTAAAGCTTCTTCCAGAATATCTTCGTCACTTTCGTCAAGAATTTTTTTAATTTCTGTGGTAAAACTTTGGATGATATTTCCGTTTCTAATTTTGAAAAAGTTAACATAAGCCGCCGTTTCATCACTGGTCATCCCAAAGACATCAACATCATCAATATTAGGATTAACAATCGTATTTTTGGTCTGATAATCTTCTAAAGCATCAATTCTTTGTTTGATAAGATGGGCATTTTCGTATTTAAGATCTGCCGCATATCGCATCATTTGATTAACAAGATATTCTTTAGCCTTACGGAAATCTCCTTTTATAATGCCTCGGATGGCATCAATTTTCTCGTCATAATCTTCTTTGGATTCTAGACCTTCGCAAGGACCTTCGCAATTTTTGATATGATATTCTAAGCAGACTTTATATTTGCCATCTTCAATTTTATCTTTAGACAAGTTAAGATTGCACGTCCTAAGTTTATAAATATGTTTTATAGTTTCTAACAAAACCTTTGCAGGTCTAATTTTGGCATAAGGACCGAAATATTCTGAGCCATCCTTAATGACATTTCGAGTCATAAAAATCCGCGGAAAAGCTTCATTTTTAATACAAATCCAAGGATAAGTTTTATCATCCTTAAGCATCACATTATAGAAAGGCTGATGTTCTTTGATAAGATTATTTTCTAACAAAAGCGCCTCATACTCGCTATTAACAATGGTCGTTTCTAGTCTTACAATTTTCCCAACCATAATTCTGGTACGAGAACTTATAAGATTTTTATTGAAATAAGACAACACTCTTTTCTTCAGGTTTTTAGCTTTTCCTACATACAGCAATTGATCGTTTTTGTCATAATAACGATACACGCCAGGATCGGAGGCTAGGGTTTTCAGTTGAAGTTCGAGGTTAGGATTCATCGTGCAAAAATACAGATTATCTCATCTCTATAAAAATAGCTCTATCCTTTAATTCAAATTTTAATAAAATGATATTAGATTACTCTTATCCACAAATCAAATTAAGATATTAATAAGGTTAATATTATTTTAATTTAAACTTAAAAAAAATAATCTTTACGTAATAATTACAACAAACTAACAATAATCATATATAATTACCACAAAACAAGAGTTAATTTTGGTAATTTTGAAATAATCAAACTTTTAGCAATGAGTGAACATACAAACCCAACACAATTAGACCAATCTAAAATAAAACCGAAAGCCCCTAAAGTAAGCGAACTTATCGAAAATTCTAAATCTTTAATTCTTGCAACAATAGATGCAGAAGGGAAGCCGCAATCTAGCTACGCTCCTTTTGTGCAGATCGAGAATAACTTTTTGATTTTTGTGTCTTTCATGGCAAAACATACTAAAAATCTTAAAGAAAGAAAATCAGCTTCTGTTATGCTTATCGATGACGAATCTACCGTAAAACAAATCTACGCAAGAGACCGTCTAACACTAGATTGCCATGCAGTGGAAGTTGCAAAAGAAGATCCTTTACATGACCAAGCTATCATAGAGTTAAAAAACAGACACGGCAAAGTCGTTGATCTCCTTGCTGAGATGAATGACTTTATCATGATTAATCTAATCCCCGAAAAAGGTTCTTATGTTAATGGATTCGGGAGTGCTTATTCTGTTAACGCAGACCTAAGTATTAATGAGCATGTAAAAGGCGCGCACGGCAATCATACTAAGTAAAAAAATACTCAACATAAAAGAAACCCTTAAAGTATCGACTTTAAGGGTTTCTGTTTTTATTTTTATCATCATAATATATCATAGGGTTTACCTAAAAATCGTATTTTTAAAGAAATTTTACAACGATGATATACGGAATAGATACTTTTACTTTTCAAGATGTTTTAGAGATTTGTAAAGATCCTAAAAAAGCAATACTTAACGAAGAAGCGAAAGACCAAATTATAAAATCTCAACAAAATGTTCAGAAAATAGTAGAATCAGACCGAACTGTTTATGGCATTAATACAGGATTTGGCCCATTGTGTGATGTGAAAATTTCAGAAGAAGAAACAGCACAACTACAACATAACTTAATTATATCGCATGCTGTGGGCGTGGGAAAACCCATCGATAAAGAATTATCAAAAATAATGATGATTGCAAAAGTCCACGCATTGTCCAAAGGATATTCTGGCGTATCATTAACGCTTATCGAGCGACTTATCGAGATGTTAGAGAAAGACATCATTCCTGTGGTGCCAGAGCAAGGATCTGTTGGTGCTTCTGGAGACTTAGCACCTTTATCACATTTGGTTTTACCACTTTTAGGTTTAGGTCAAGTATGGGAAAATGACCAACCTCAGGATACATTAGCAGTTTTAAAAAAACATAATCTAGACCCATTAATCTTAGGACCTAAAGAAGGTTTAGGATTAATTAATGGTACACAGTTTATTTTAGCACATGCGATAAAAGGTTTAGAAAAATTCAGTTATATATTAGACCTTGCGGATCTTACAGCTGCGATGAGTCTAGAAGCTTACCGCGGATCTGCAAGCCCTTTCAAAAAAGAGTTGCACGAGATTAGACCATTTGCAGGGAGCAAAAAAGTAGCATCTAGGATGTTGAAGTTTCTAAAAAATTCTGACAACTTACAATCTCATGAATTCTGTGGGCGTGTACAAGATCCCTACTCTATGCGTTGCGTACCTCAAGTACATGGTGCTAGCCGTAATGCTTTTGATCATTTATCATTAATGGCCAATACAGAGCTTAATTCTGTGACGGACAATCCTATCATATTAAGTGACGAAGAATCTATCTCTGGCGGTAACTTTCATGGTCAATTAATGGCATTACCTCTGGATTATGCGACGCTAGCTGCTGCAGAGTTAGGAAATATATCAGACCGAAGAAGCTATCTTTTATTAGAAGGAAAATTCGGGTTACCAAGATTATTAACAGAAAGCTCTGGCCTTAACTCTGGCTTTATGATTCCTCAATATACCAGTGCAGCCTTGGTAACAGAGAACAAAACGCTTTGTTTCCCCGCATCTGCAGATTCTATCCCTACAAGTCTTGGACAGGAAGATCATGTATCTATGGGAAGTATTTCTGGTAGAAAATTTAATCAGGTATTAGATAATCTTGTTAATATTTTCTCTGTCGAATTAATGTTTGCTGCACAAGGATTAGAGTTCCGAAGACCTGCAAAATGTTCTAAAATCATCGAAGAAAATTTCGATATCATCAGAGCTGTTGTCCCAAAACTAGAAGATGATCGATTAATTGGACAAGATATGTTAGCGATTGCTGAGTTAATCAGAAATAGAAAATTTAATGTAACTGTTTAATATGAAAAAAATCGTACTACTAACTAGTTTATGTTTTTCAAGTATTGTTTTTTCTCAGAGTAAAGAGCAAAAAGTTGAAAAGCTTGTAGAAGCCATGCAGTTTGATAAAAGTATCAATGCAATGATGACACAATTATTCGAAAGCTATTCTCAAAAATATCCTAACGTACCGAAAGAATATTGGACTAGATTTCAAAAGGAAATGAATGCAAAAGAGTTTCAGAAAAAATTAACACCTGTATATTTAAAATATTACACTGAAGAAGATCTAGACGGGTTAATCATGTTTTATAATTCTCCAATTGGTAAAAAATCAATAGAAGTAATGCCTTTTGTAATGCGCGATGCCATGGCAATTGGCGAAAAATGGGGACAAGAAATTTCTAAAAAAGTAATTACCGACTTGCAAAAAGAAAATTACTTACCGCCACCTCCTCCTCCAACTTTACATTCTAAGAAAAATAAATAACACACACAGCTGTCTTTAACCTCAAAAATTAAAGACAGCCTTTTATTAAAATATGATAACACTAGATCGTACCACTTCTCAGAATATTCATTTTCGGGAGTTAGTTACACAATTAGACGCTGATCTTGCGATAAGAAACGGAGAAGAGAATGCTTTTTTCTCTCAATTCAATAAAATTGATAATATCCAACATTGTATTGTTGCGTATCTGGACGACAATCCGGCAGGTTGTGGTGCTCTCAAGTCATTTTCTGAAGATACCATGGAAATTAAAAGAATGTACACCAATCCTATTTTCCGTAGAAATGGCTTAGCAAAAGCCATCCTAACCGAATTAGAAGCTTGGGCAAAGGAATTAAATTACAAAAAAGTAGTCTTAGAAACAAGTAAAATGCAACCCGAAGCTATTGCGTTATACTACAAATGTGGTTACACAGCAATTCCTAATTATGGGCAATATGTAGGAATAGAAAGCAGTCTTTGTTTTGAAAAAGTTTTATAATTAATCTCCTAATTGATAATCTAGCGGTAACATTTTCGAAATATTCTGCTGAGAAAAACTCTCTTCCAATATTAATTGATCTGGATCTGAGGTAAAGCCTTCTTGGAAAACTTCAAACTCTTGAGCCTCTGGATGTATGATAGAAGATTGCGAAGAATAACCTTCTGACTGTAGAATCTTGTCTTTTTTCAGTTCGTAGTAATACTTTTTGTAATTAACTTGCAGAAGATCATCAAACTTGAGAAATACTTTTTCTTTTTCTCGCTTTGTAAAGTCTGATTCTTTCAGTTTTGTTTTTAGAATAGCAAGGAGAAATTCTGAATTTTGATTTCTACGTTTCGCTATTTCTTCTAAGTCTGACGGCATAGAGATATTAACTATTTTTTGAGATTTTATCAACCTGAAATAATTACTCAGCTCTTGTATCTCTTCCTCGGATGGATATTGCGGATTTTTTATGCGCCTAGCCTGATTAACGATAAAGCCTTCTTTCTCCAATTCGTTTTGATAAATACTTCTAAAAAAATGCATCAAGCTTCCTTTGTAGGCATTAATTCGGTTTTGAATGTATTCATTTTTGGGTTTCATTTCTTTAAAAAATGAAGTCCCAAGATAGCTGGAGCTTTTATTGTTAAAATCAGCTTCAAAATTAATTAAGTTATACTGAATAGTGTATCCTAGATTTTTATTTTCTATAATCAAAGTCTGAGGCGCTTTCACTTTTAAGAATTTATTCTTTTTATCGTAAGAAAACTTCAGCGATTTTTGGTTTTTAATCTTCACCTCATCTCTGCCGTAACCGATAAATTTATCTAAAAAGTAATTGATATAATTACGGTAAGCTTCGTCTGTGTAAGGGATAATTATAACTTCTTGTATATCTGTGACTTTGTTGAGAACAACTTTTAGATTTTTGTTAAAATAATCCGAAGCCTTCACACTAAAGGTATCATAATCATCTTTTTGAAAGACAAGATTGCCTTTAGTCTGCTCCGAAACCGGTAATTGAAAGCTACCATCTTGAGAAGAAGTCGTTGCAATTTTGGTCCCATCGAGATAGATATTAACACCAGAAATTGTCTGTGAAGCATCGTTAGTAACTGTTCCTTGTAAGATTTGACCAAAAGAAAATATCACAACGGTTAGACATAAAAGAAGTAAAGCTTTTTTCATAGTCAATATTACTAAAAACTTAGGTATAAAAAAAGTTCTGTCAAATGTTGACAAAACTTTAATAACATTAATTCAATATCTAAAAAAATCTAACCGATTTTCACACTTGTCATGCTGAGGCTTCCGCCAACTAATTCATCATTAAACAATGATAAATCTTCTGATGAATGCTTAAGTCCCAAACTATAAATCAAAGGTAAATAATGATCTGGTGTAGGCACTGCATATTGTAGCGCTATACCTTGCTTTTGGTAATTTATCAAGCTATCGTAATCGCCATCTAAAATCCAATTATTAGTTTTCTCTCTGGCTTCTATCGCCCAGTCCCAACCTGTACCAGCCTTCTGAATATTGCTTCTATCAAGCAATCTCAGATTATGAACAATATTACCACTGCCAATAATTAATATGCCTTTCTCTCGAAGTTTATGAAGTTGCTGCGCCAAATCAAAATGATATTGTGGCGGCTTGCTATAATCTATACTCAACTGAATTACAGGAATATCTGCATCGGGATACATGTGCATAATCACCGACCATGCGCCATGATCTAATCCCCAATTATGATCTTCTTCTACCAAATTAGGCAATAACAGATCGATAGTTTCTGCAGCCAATTCTGGGCTACCTTTTACAGGATATTCTACATCAAACAATTCTTTCGGGAAACCATAAAAATCATGAATTGTCCTAGGCATAGACATTGCCGTTACAAAAGTCCCTTGTGTAAACCAATGTGCAGAAATACACAGAATAGCATTAGGCTTCGGGATTTCTGTTGCAACTTTTCTAAAACCTTGTACAAATTGATTTTCCTCAATGGCATTCATCGGAGTACCATGTCCCAGAAAAAGGACAGGCATCTTGTCGGTTGATGCAAAGTGGCTACTGATACTTTGTAAGTCGTTAAGAGTCATTATATGTTAAGTAAATAAAATTGCAGATTCTCAAAACATAGAATTGAAAATCTGCAACATTGATATTTTATAAAAAATTAAGCTTGTTTTACAAACTGAAGTTCGCCAGCGATTTTTACATCATCGCTCACCATAACACCTCCAGTTTCTAAAGCTGCATTCCAGCTAAGTCCAAATTCTTTACGGCTAATTTTACCTTCAAAAGAGAAACCAGCTTTAGTATTTCCCCAAGGATCAACATTAATTCCACCAAAATCTACATCAAGATTAACAGGTTTGGTAATATCATTAATTGTTAAATTACCCGTGATATTGTTATTAAGAGAATCTGTTTCGAAAGTAATTTTCGGGTTAGATTCTACATTAAAGAAGTCTGCAGATTTCAGGTGATTATCACGATCTGTATTGTTAGTAAAGATAGAATCTACATCTATTACCGCTGTTGTTTTAGCATTTTTAAAAGTATCATCGTCTGCTTCTATCTCAGCATTAAAGCTTTGAAATTGACCTTTAACGTTAGAGATCATCATATGTTTTACTTTAAAAGTAATTTCGCTGTGTGTTGGGTCTAATAACCATTTAGTTGCCATAATATTCGTTTTTTTTAATGTTTAAATTTCTACTGCAAATGTAACATCAGAAACCCAAACCAAACATTGATTTATGATAATTTATCAGCTTATCCTATGTTAAGACTTTTTAAAATAAGAACTAAAAAACATCATTACAACCATACCTAACCCAAAGAAAGAAAACAAAGTAAAAGACCAACGTAAGCTGGATAATTCTGCGATGTATCCTATTAATGGCGGCCCCATAAGAAAGCCTAAAAAGCTAATACTAGACACCAATGCAATTGCCATACCTGGTGGGATTGTAGGATGCTTCCCAGCTAAGCCATACACTGTAGGCACACAACAAGCAACACCTAACCCTACTAACATAAATCCAATAGTAGATGTCACAACATAAGGAAAAAGTACTGACAACATCATACCAACAAACATTAATATACCGCTAGTGATTAAGACTTTTCGCTTCCCTAACTTAGTGATTAAAAAATCACCTAAAAAACGTCCCGTAGCCATCATAATCATAAAAGAAGTATAACCTAAGATCACCAATGATGCTGGAGACTTTACAATATCCTTAAAATAAACACCCGTCCAATCAAACATTGCACCTTCTGTAGCCATGCTAAAAAAGCCAACACCCCCCCAATTGTATCAAAATAGAATCTGGCTTAAACTTAGCTTTCTTCTGCTGGCTACCTTCTGCAGCCTCCATTGGGATTAGAAATCTGGCATTCCAAATTGTATTAATCACAACCAATCCAAATATTATTAAAAAATGTCCAGTGATATCAATATGAAGATTAATGGTTAATAAGCCTATTAAAGCTCCAAGAAATCCTGCTAAGCTCCAACCTCCATGAAAAGCCGTCATAATAGACTTCCCATACAATCTCTCTACACCAACAGCCTGCGTATTAACAGCAATACTTCCCATATTACCTGCAATACCGAACGCAAATAGACTTGCCGCCAACATATATATATTAGTTGCAAAAGATATACTGCACAAAATCGCAGCATAGATTAGAGAAACAATTGCGATAACTTTTCCACTCCCAAATTTGGTCACCACCTTTCCCGATAATGGCATCGTAAACAATTGTCCCAAAGGCAGCATCAACAGCATTGTTCCCAATTGTCCTTCGCTTAGATTAAGTGCGCCTTTAACAGTTGGGATCCGGCTTGCCCATGATGCAAAACAAATACCTTGACAAAAGAAGTACCCAAAAACAGCAGTACGGTATCGGGCTTTTGTAACAGTATCAAGGGATGGTTGTGTGGAGAAAACAGACATAAATAAGTGAAATTAAAAATCGAGTGCAAATTTACATCAATCTATCAGAACAGAATCTTTATTATCAAAAATTAATAGACTGACATTTTTCAGACCAACTCTTAATTAATTCTAAACATTAGCTGATACTAAATCCTTATCTTTGAATTTCAAATTTTATCAAGACATGAATCACCAACCCGTTGAAGGTTTTTCTAAACTCTCTAAACAACAGAAAATAAACTGGTTAATCAAAGAATATCTAAGCGAAGACAGAAGCTACGAGCAAATATTACAACAATATTGGAACAATGATGCCGACATCCAAAAGCTTCATGAAGAGTTCTCGGAGAATACGATTTCTAACTTTTATATGCCTTACGGTATTGCCCCCAACTTCCTAATTGATGGGAAATTACTAGCGTTACCAATGGCGGTTGAAGAAAGTTCTGTCGTTGCGGCAGCTTCTAAAGCCGCAAAATTTTGGCTGGATAAAGGCGGTTTCAAAACCACAATTATCAATACCGAAAAGCTAGGTCACACCCACTTTATCATTAATATAGAACCTCATAAGCTGCAACATTTTTTTAATTTTAAATTAAAGAAAAGATTGCTGGAGGCAACAGAAGATATTACCAAAAACATGAGAAATCGTGGCGGCGGAATATTAGACATCAAATTGATTGACAAGACCGCAGAAATGCCTAATTATTTCCAGCTTAAAGCGAGCTTTGACACCGTAGATTCTATGGGCGCCAACTTTATCAATTCTTGTCTAGAGCAATTTGGTAAAACATTGAAAGAGGAAGTTTCTTTAGAGGATAATTTCTCTAACGAAGAAAAAGAATCTCTACAAGTTGTGATGAATATCTTGTCTAATTTTACACCAGACTGTATCGTTAGAGCCGAAGTTTCTTGTAAAATTGAAGATCTAAAAGACGACAGCGGAATTTCTAACGAAGAGTTCGCTAGGAAATTTAAACAAGCTGTTAACATCGCCGAGATTGAACCTTACAGAGCGACAACACATAACAAAGGTATTATGAATGGTGTAGATGCTGTTGTCATTGCCACCGGAAATGACTTCCGCGCTACAGAAGCTTGTGCCCATGCTTACGCTTCTCGCAACGGAAAATATTCTTCGTTAACGCATTGCACGACAGATAATGGGATTTTCAGATTTTGGATAGATTTACCGATTTCTGTTGGTGTTGTTGGTGGATTAACCAATCTTCATCCTTTGGTAAAATTCTCTTTGGCATTACTTGGGAAACCATCTGCTCAAGAATTAATGAGCATCTTGGCAGTTTCTGGACTGGCACAAAACTTTGGTGCGCTTCGTTCTTTGGTAACAACGGGCATCCAGAAAGGTCATATGAAGATGCACTTATTCAATATTCTTAATCAATATAAAGCGACGGAAGAAGAGAAGCAACATTTTGTGACTTACTTTAAAGACAAAACGGTGAGCCATCACGAAGTTATTTCTGAATTAGAAAAACTGAGAGCAAAATAAAATATTAATGTTAGAATTTTTAAAGCAAAATAACTATTTAAACATAACGCTTTTCAGTTTTATTCTGAATGGTTTTTTGCTTTTATTTTCTATCATTATTTATGTTTTATTATCGAAAATTTTAGTTAAAAGACAATTTAGGATCCAATCTCAGCCGATCTACAAAAAAGACATTTTGTTGTCAGTTGTAACTTTAATCTGTAACGTTGTAATTTTTGTTTTGGGTGTTTTTCTTTGGCGAAACCAAATCATACAAATCAACTTAAATGCTGGCATCTTAGAAATTATCTTGAAGTCTATTTTGTTATTAGTTTCTATGGATTTCTTAATGTATTTTTTCCATCGCATGGTACACTCAGAAAAGTTGTATCCGCTGATTCACAAAAGACATCACGAGCATGACGCTACCAACGCCATCAGCTTATTTGTACTCCATCCCGCCGAAGCTTTGGGATTTGGTTTTTTAATCATCTTGGTTCTTTACATCTTTAATTTCCCTCCAGAAAGCGTGATTATTTATCTTTCTGCCAATCTTATCTGGGGAACTATTGGACATCTTAATGTCGAAGTATTACCAAAGAGATATATGGACAAATTTCTAATCAAATCTTTGGGCATGGCAGAGTTTCACAACCTTCATCATCAACATATCCAGTCTAATTTTGGTTTTTACACATTAATTTGGGACAAACTATTTGGGACTTTGGATGTTAAATATTTAAAATAAAAAAATGTTCGGAATTATTTTATCCATTCTTATGACAGCTTTTGGAATTTATCTTAAAATCTCCAACAATCCAGGTTTTGCAACTTCTAAAAAATATGCTTGGCTTTTTATAGCTTTGGGTGTGGTCACACTTATAGGAAGAATCGTTAATATGTATCTAAAAAATTAATTATAAAAAAATATGAAAACAATTACCCTTATCGTCGGTGCATTATACGGACTTTTATCCGTTGTTTTGGGTGCATTTGGCGCACATGCTTTTAAGAAAATATTATCTTTAGAAAGATTAGAAAGCTTCGAAACTGGCGTTAGATATCAGATGTATGCTGCTTTCTTTTTATTGATAGTAGGTTATATTTTAAAATTTGATACTTCTAGTCAAAAATGGATTTCTCTATTAATGATTTTTGGGACTGTATTATTTTCTTTCAGTATTTATTTCTTAAGTTTCCAAGATTATTGGGGCGTTAATCTAAAGTTTCTAGGACCAATTACGCCATTGGGAGGATTATTAATGATTCTCAGTTGGGGAATGCTAATCTTGTATTTTGCAAAAGCAAAACTTTCTTAATCACAAAATAATGAAAAAAATTACTCTTATTTTCGGTTTGATTTTGGTCAATCTAAGTTTTGGTCAAGAGATCAAAGAAGTAAAAGTTGGGAAAACCTTTCAATTTGCATATCCTTCTAATTATCTGAGAACTTACACGCTTAATACAGATGCTTCTCTACAATTATCTAATGCGGCATTAGAAAAATATTCTATTATTATTCAAGATGAAAAAGCATCTCTGAAATCTGTTGACGTTTTGTTCTCTAACCTTGAAGAAGCTGTTGATTTCTACTCACGTACATTAATTAGTAATCTCACCGATAACAATAACAAGAAGATTTCTAAGGTTACCTATCGCGATATTAATGGTTATCCATCCACTGAGAAGATTTTTGAAGGTGACCTAATAGATGAGGAAACCAAAGAAATTGTAAAAATCAATTACGTTTTTACTGTTGTAGAAACACCTGATTATTATTATCAAATTCTGTCTTGGTCACCAGTAAAACTAAAAGATAAGTTGTTACCAGAATTTAGAACAATGGCTAATTCTTTCAAAGAAAATCCATAAAATTCATTTTTATTAAAGATCAAAAAAATCAGGAGTTTAAAAAGTTGAGCTTAAATTATTTTACTTGCTTCAATTTTATTAAATTTGTAAATCTTAAATATTAGAAAATAAAACAATAAAAATATTATGAATCTTCACGAATATCAATCTAAAGAGATTTTATCGAAATACGGCGTTGCAATCCAACGTGGTATTGTTGCTAATAATGTTGATGAAGCTGTAGCTGCTGCCGAAAAATTAACTGCTGATACAGGCGCACAAGCTTGGGTTGTAAAGGCTCAAATACACGCTGGTGGTCGTGGTAAAGGTGGAGGTGTTAAGTTTTCTCCTAACATGGACAAGCTTAAAGAAAACGCTGGTAACATTCTTGGTATGCAATTGGTAACACCTCAGACTTCTGCTGAAGGTAAAAAAGTACATTCTGTATTGGTTGCTGAAGATGTATATTATCCTGGAGAAACAGAAACTAAAGAGTTTTATGTTTCTGTATTATTGGATAGAGCACAAGGTAAAAACATGATCGTTTATTCTACAGAAGGTGGTATGGATATTGAGCACGTTGCAGAAGTAACACCTCATCTTATCCACAACGAAGTAGTAGATCCAGCGGTTGGATTACAAGGTTTCCAGGCTAGAAAAATCGCTTTCAACTTAGGGTTAGAAGGTGCTGCTTTTAAGGATTTTGTTAAATTTATCTCTGCACTTTACAACGCTTATGTTGGTATTGATGCATCTTTGTTCGAGATCAACCCAGTTCTTAAGACTTCTGATAACAGAATTATCGCTGTAGATGCTAAAGTATCTTTGGATGACAACGCATTGTTCCGTCACAAAGATCTTGCAGCTCTTAGAGATACAAGAGAAGAAGATCCTACGGATGTAGAAGCTGGCGAAGCTGGTCTTAACTTTGTAAAGTTAGATGGTAACGTTGCTTGTATGGTAAACGGTGCTGGTCTTGCAATGGCAACAATGGATATTATTAAATTATCTGGTGGTAACCCAGCTAACTTCTTGGACGTTGGTGGTACTGCAGATGCTGCAAGAGTACAGACTGCTTTCGGGATTATCTTGAGAGATCCTAACGTAAAAGCAATCTTGATTAACATCTTTGGTGGTATCGTTAGATGCGACAGAGTTGCTCAAGGTGTTGTAGATGCTTACAAAGCAATGGGTAATATCCCAGTTCCTATTATCGTAAGATTACAAGGTACTAATGCTGTTGAAGCTAAAAAGATTATTGACGAGTCTGGACTTAACGTTCACTCTGCAATTACTCTAGAAGAAGCTGCAAACAAAGTAAAAGAAGTTTTAGCATAGTCTAAAATTTTAATATAAAATAAAAACCGTTTCATTTTTGAAACGGTTTTTTTAGTTGAAATATTGTCTAGTCTTGAAATAGCAACACTAATCTAGCACTATGATTTTATAATATATTTTATGACCCTGGATTTGCAATACTGATGCTTGTAGGCGTCACTAGATGAATACCGTCAATATCAAATTGTTTTTTGATTTCCATTAGTGCTTGACTTTTTGCAGTTGTAATATTAGATCCAATTTTAATCCAAAATTTAACTTGCAATGTAAACGCACCTTGCTTAAGACTTGTGAAAACGACATCAGCAGTATCTAATCTATCAACATTATCTAATTTTTTTATAACTTCGAAGGCACTTTCCTTCGCTTTATAAATATCTTCATCAGCAGGAATTTCAAAGTCTAAAATAATCCTGCGTTGTGGTGATGCGGTTACATTAAAAAATGGCTGATTAAAAATCACCTGATTAGGAATATATACTTTTCTACCATCATCCGTAATAATCTTAGTCGTTAGAAGACCAATCTCTAAAACATTTCCAGAGTTACCACCAATTGTGACATAGTCTCCAACCTTAAAGGCTTTGTCTATGCCAATAAGCATTCCGGAGAATATACTAGATACCAAATCTTTCAAAGCGACACCGGCAATAACACCGGCAACCCCAAGACTTCCTAAAAATTTAATGAAAAATCCACTAAAGCCCATTATCTCCAAAGAGATAAATGTCCCCATGATCATAATCAAAAATCGAAAAACTCCTATTAATGTCGTTACGGATTCTTGTCTGCTGTTAGGAAAAACTCTATGAAATATGTCGACAGAAACTTTACTGAGATATTTGCTAAATGTCAAAAAAAAGACAAAAACCAAAATTCCGACAATTAGACTTGGTGTGATCTCTGCTAACTTTACGTACCAGCTGTTGAGAACTTTGTAAACAAGCTGTATGTAGCTTAATGTTTCATCCATTTTAAATTATTTTTTCAAAAGTATTCAAAAAAAATACCATCCAGAAATCCAGATGGTATAATTATTATAAAAAGTAAATTATTTTACGTTATTGATAATATCTTTTGCTTTAGATGTTGGCAAATAAACTTGAAAACCTAAACCAAAAACAATTTTGCTGTTAAGGCCTCCACTACCAAATCCTGCATTAGCATCATATTTTACCAAACCTTCTAGACCAATATTAGGCGTAATGAAGTAAGAATAACCAGGTCCGAAACCAAAGTTAAGACCATTAGAAGAAGATCCTCCTTTAGAGATAGAAGTACCACCAACACCTAGATTACCTTCTACAAAGAATCTACCGTGCTTCAATAAATTATCAACACCTGCCTCTCCTGGAGATACATAATAACGCCCTAGAGCACCTACATTGTATGTAAAGGTAGTGGCAGCATCTTTTTTACCTGCAAAACCTAGATCTACATATCCACCAACTGCTAAATTATCATCGATAAAATAAGCACCTTTTGGTTGGATAGAAAAATCATAACCTGCACCTTTATTAAGACCAAAATTAGCACCTGCAAGGTTACCACCAACCATCCAGTTACCTTTTTGGATTTGAGCATTAGCAGTTGTAAAAAGACCAGCTGTTAAAAGGACAGCACCTATAAATATTTTTTTCATAATTCAATAATTTATAATAGTTTATTATTTATTTTACGAAATAATAATTACAAGTTCTGTGCCAAAAATTAATAATAAGCTTATTTTACAACTTACTTTAGTATTATCATTGGTATATTCTTTAACAGAAATTGATATGTAAAAACAAAAAAAAGTGGAAATATTAATTCCCACTTTCTTTATTGAAAAATCTTATTTGTAAAAAATTATAGTTTATACGTTAATGTAAAATAGTAATTTCTTGGTGCAATAGGATTAACAGAGTAATTCTCATGAATATTATAGTTAATCGTATCAAACAAATTGTTAACCTTAGCTTGGATCATAAACTTCTTCCATTCATAACCTAGAGAGAAAGAAACTGTAGTATAATCTTTAACCTCGAAAGTTCTGCTAACTCCTTTTCTTGCTAATAAGCTGTTATTACCAGCTTTGGTATCGTTCCAGCCAGCAAAACGTTCTCCCATATAATAAAACCCTGCGCCTACTTTAAGACCTTTTGCAAAATCTGTAAATGTATAGAATGCTGATAAATTAGCTGTAGTAGCAGGTGTTCTTACTAATCTTTGATTTTCTACATAGCCTACTGTATCAGGTGTATCCAGATAGACTGCATTATTATAAGACACACCACCAATAATAGATAGATTAGGCATTGGATTACCAGTAATATCCAATTCTACGCCGCGGCTTCTCATTTTTCCTACAAAATCTTTTAGGTTAGTATCTGACGAAGCTATTGTATTGCCTTTAGGATCAAAATATAAAAAAGTCTGATAATAGTTATTATAATTAATCTGATATAATGATAAGTTAACAGCAACTGCATTATTCCAAAAACTCTTCTTAGCACCAACTTCATATTGATCTACATTGGTAGGCGATAATGCTTTTTTATCAAGATTATCTAGTTGAGATTGTACATCTTTGGAAGGTAAAGTCGTATTAATTGTATTGAATTTATCCGAAGTATAACCCACATTAGCAACAAAAGAATTAGTATAAGTTGCAAAAACTGATAGATTATCATTTGGCATATATACCAATCCTAACTTAGGTGATAGTGCATGATCAGAAGTAGAAGAATTATTAACAATATTTTTAGTATTCTTAGTAAAAGCTGTGCTAAGAGTTGGCATATTCTGGATATAAGACCAACGTAGACCTGCAATTACTTTTAACTCTTTAGTCAGACTAATAAAATCCTGAGCATACGCACCAATTCTTCTTGCTCTAGCTCTATTTTTAATATTAATTGTTGCATCAGGCATTGCTACACTTCCCCACGTAGAAGAATCATCTAAAAATAAAATATTATTAGGCGCCTTTACATTATAAGTATAAGAATCTGCTTGGTTATAATCTGCATCTGCACCTAACAGCACTTTGTGATTAATCTTCCCTGTATTGAATTCTCCGTTCAAGTTAACTTGTGCCGAAGTATAATTTTGCTCATTATAAGTCTTAGTAAAAGGTCTTTTATATGACAATCTATTAATATCAACATCTTTGTCATATATCCAAGCTACTCTTTCTGTAGAAAAGTAATCTTTGGTATAATTTTGATAAGATGCCACGGCATTTAATGTCCATTTGTCATTAATCTGATGGTTAAAAATAGCATCTGTAGTTGCTTGTTGTACATCTTGGTATTGCCAATCTGTTCCGAAGAAAGTGTTTCTACCAACATTTTTATTCAAGCTGTAGCTAAGATCTTTATTAGTTATTGTACCAATACCAAAGTCTGGCGTAGAGTGATTTTTAAGATAATCACCTTCTATGATTAATTGTGATTTTTCGCCTAAATTAAATAAGAATGAAGGATTGAAATAATACTTATCAGACTTTACAACATCGCGGTAACTTTCTGCATATTCATAAGCGCCGTTAACACGAAATGCTACGTTTTTAGAAAGTGGACCGTAGAAATCGACAGTCGGCTTATACGTATTCCAACTTCCGCCATTAAGTGCTACACTTCCGCCAAAATTAAATCTCGGTTTCTTAGTAACCATATTAATAATACCTCCAGCAGCAGTATTACCGAACATCATAGCATTAGCTCCTTTAAGCGCCTCAACACGCTCTAGACCACTAACTTCTGGGAAAACGCCACTATTAACTCTTACTCCATTTTTGAAAATATTATCATTTCCTAAAATAAATCCACGCCCACCAAAACTATCCTGTCCGTTACCTCTAGATGATGTGATGTAAACACCGTTAACGTTTTGTAAAACATCGCTCAATTGCTTTGCTTGTTGTTGCTCTATAATTTCGTGGGTAACGATGGCAACTGCTTGAGGCGTCTCCATAGCTGTAAGATTAGACTTAGACGTCAATATTTTAGCTTTATTAGGATTACCACTTTTATGAAGATTGACATCTTCAATCTGTTGTATTTTTATTGTATCATTAACTGATTTATTACCTGTTTGTGCATTAACCGAAATTATCGCAACCAAAAAACCTACTGAGATTATTCTCTTTCTCATAATGCTTATTTAGACTTATTTAAAATAATTGCGCAAATTTAAGAATATGTAATTCTCACGCAATACTTTTTTTTGTCTCAAGGCATTAAATCAAATTAATTGACTTATAAACAGCAAAATAAATTTTACATGACAGAAATCATGCAGTATTAGATGTTAGAAAAATTGAGATGTAATAAAGTTGATTTTAATTCCTAAATGCCCTCATATCAAGCTTTAAAGAAAAGAAATTAGAATAAAAATTAGATCCACCAATACCAGAATTTGTAATTGCGTAATCTAAGGTTAAGCCTTTATATTTAATACCAATACCACCACTTGGTTGGAAGGACATTTTACGTTTCAGGCTTTCTATATCTGTAATATTTTGAAATCTATTAACACCAAGTCTCACAAAAATCAAATCCTGAAAAGCCAATTCTGCGCCTGCATAAGGTGTAATACTTGCAAAATCTGTAGAAACTAATGCGGCTGTTTTTGCAAAATCTACATTAAGACCTGCTTCAGAGATTAGAGTAAGATCTCTATTAAACTCAAAACTACGACTTGCTCCTACATTAAGTTTCGGCATTGTAATTTCTAATTTGTCTGTTGGTGCAGGGTTAAATTCTTCTCCGTTAACGACTGTCGATAATTCCTTTTGATTAATTGTCCAGAAGTTAACCGTAGTTGTTGCATCTCTTAGCATCGCGCCATAAGTCCAACCGTTGTCTGCACGATAATTAGCTCCGATATCAAACCCAAAGCCATAACCGCTAGCAAACTTACCAACATTACGATATACCATCTTTGCATTAACCCCTAGATCTAACTTATGATTACCATTGGGATGAAAAGCGTAGGATAAGATTGCAGCATAATCCGCAGTAGAAAATGATGAAATTTTATCATAATCAATATTACCTTCAGAATCTATCATCTGAGTGGTATTAAGGATATTATCCACACCAAGACGTACCAAAGAAAATCCAAAGACTCCATTACCGTTATCCAAAGCTTTCGCATATCCCAAGTAGTCATACTTGGCGATAGACTCAAAGTACTCAGCGTGCATTGCTGCACCTTGCCAATCACTTTCTACACCTGTTAATCCTGCGGGATTCCACATTGGTGCATAGACATCAGTTTGATTAGTCATAACCGCGCCACCCATACCTAAGGCTCTAGCACCCGCACCGATGTTAAGAAATTCATTAGAATATTTTCTCACAATCTGCGCCTGCAAAGTCCAGCTAAAAAACACGAGTATAAAAAGTATATTTTTTTTCATTAATCTAAGGCAAATCAATTATTTGTTCTTGTTGTGCGGTTGTTTTTTTTCGTTTCGTCTTAATTATTCCATTAACGATAATAGCCAAAATCATTACAAAAGATGCTATATAAAAAATGGGACTCATATGCTCCGAAGCTCCAAAGATAAAAAAAGCTAAAATAATCCCATACACTGGTTCAAGATTTACGGTTAATATTAACGTAAATGGTGAGATGTACTTCATTAACTTAACACTTTCGAACATTGGATATGCTGTAAACAAACTCGCCAACAGTATAATTAACGATAAATCCCGATAACTTATTTCATGAAGATTAGATAATTGTCCGGTAGACAAAAATACCAAACTCAAAACTGCCCATCCTCCCAGTATTTCGTAAAAAATAATATTACCAGAAGATGTTTTACCATAAATTTCACCATTAAAAACAGAAAATACAGTACCACAAAAAGCACATAAAACACCATAGATAATACCCAATTTATAATCTAGTTCTGCATTAAAAATCAAAGAAATACAACCCACAAT
Organism: Chryseobacterium electrogenes; assembly: GCF_053553015.1. Lineage (NCBI taxonomy): Bacteria > Pseudomonadati > Bacteroidota > Flavobacteriia > Flavobacteriales > Weeksellaceae > Chryseobacterium > Chryseobacterium electrogenes. The sequence goes on from NZ_JBNPPB010000002.1 coordinate 1,891,757, forward strand.
AACCAATCCTATTATAATCTCTACCCAATCTACTTTTCGTCTGAAAACTAAAGGCTCTAACACAGCAGCAAATAAAGTGGACAATGATAAGCAAGACAAGGCTATGGAAACATTGGATACTTTAATAGATTCAAAAAAGAAATACCAATGTAACGCCATGATACTTCCTATACCTATTAACTTTAACAACATAGATCTGCTAACTGATAAATTTTCCTTTTTAATAAATCTTAGGAAGATATATAGAAAAATAGCGGCAAACAACATTCTGTAAAAGACCAAAAGATTGGCTTCTGCATGAATGAGTTTTCCTAAAATTGCGGTAAATCCCCAAAGAAAAACAATTAAATGAAGTCGGAAAAGATGTGATTTTAACATTATAAGAAACTATGGCGCTAATATATTATTGCAAAATTAAAAATTATAGCGCAACTTTTATTTTTAATTTTTTGTAAAAATAGACTTTTCATTCGGAATTTTTTCTCTTAAAAAAACAAGTACTTATTAGATTATAAAAAAGTTAACTACTATTAATTGTGATTATTCTCATCAGATTTTGTGTATCTCTACAAAAACAAGTATTTTTAGAGATTAAGAAGCACTAATAAAACAATGGATTTAGAATTCAATAAAAGAGAAGATCAAAATAAACTGAAACTTTCAGAAATTAATCGTCTTTACAATCAAATTAAAAAAGGTGGTGGCGAAAAAGCCCTTCAAAAACAACACGATCAAGGCAAGTTAACCGTAAGGGAGCGCATAGAATATCTTTTGGACAAAAATTCTGAAAGCATTGAGATTGGTGCTTTTGCTGGCTTCGATATGTATGAAGAACATGGTGGTTGCCCATCTGCTGGCGTTGTCGTTGTTATGGGATATGTGTCTGGTAAACAATGTTTGGTAGTGGCTAATGATGCCACTGTAAAAGCTGGCGCTTGGTTCCCTATAACAGGAAAGAAAAACTTACGAGCACAAGAAATCGCCATGGAGAATAGATTGCCAATCATCTATTTGGTAGATTCTGCAGGTGTTTTTTTACCAATGCAAGATGAGATATTTCCGGATAAAGAAATGTTTGGACGTATTTTCCGTAATAATGCCAAGATGAGTTCTGCCGGTATTGTACAGATTTCTGCCATCATGGGAAGTTGTGTTGCAGGAGGTGCTTACCTACCAATTATGAGCGACGAAGCCATGATTGTTGAAGGTACAGGAAGTATTTTCTTAGCAGGAAGTTATCTCGTGAAAGCTGCTATTGGAGAATCCATAGACAACGAAACTCTAGGCGGTGCAACCACGCACTGCTCTATCTCTGGTGTTACCGATTATAAAGCAAAAGATGACAAAGATGCTTTGGATCGTATAAAAAATATCATGAAATCTATTGGGTCTTACGATAAAGCTGGGTTTGACAGAATAGAAAGCTTTCCTCCAAAAGACAATCCAGAAGAGATATTTGGGGTGATGCCATCGTCTAGAGCAGATCAATATGATACATTTGAAATTATTAAACGACTTGTTGATAACTCAGAATTTGAAGAATATAAAGCAGATTACGGTAAAAGTATCATCTGCTGTACAGCAAGAGTTGATGGCTGGAGCGTTGGTATCGTAGCCAATCAAAGAAAATTAGTAAAAAGTGGCAAAGGCGAAGCACAATTTGGAGGTGTCATTTATTCTGACTCAGCAGACAAGGCAACACGTTTTATTGCTAACTGTAACCAACGTAAAATTCCTTTGGTCTTCTTGCAAGATGTTACAGGCTTTATGGTAGGCTCAAAATCAGAACAAGGTGGCATCATAAAAGATGGAGCTAAAATGGTAAATGCCGTTTCTAATTCCGTTGTACCAAAATTCACTATTATCACAGGAAATTCTTACGGTGCCGGAAATTATGCAATGTGTGGCAAAGCCTATGACCCAAGATTAATTGTTGCATGGCCGTGGGCAGAACTAGCCGTAATGGGCGGAAGCCAGGCAGGCAAGGTATTGCTTCAGATCCAAGAATCTTCGCTCAAAAAGCAAGGTAAAGAAATTACAGAAGAAGAACGTAAAGAAATTCTGGATAAAATCCTTGCCGATTACAATAAACAAATTGACCCAAAATATGCAGCAGCTCGCCTCTGGACGGATGCTATTATCAATCCTCTGGATACCAGAAAATGGATTAGCATGGGGATAGAAGCCGCAGATCACTCACCAATAACAGAAAAATTTAATCTAGGTGTGATCCAAGTTTAACATAATACAAATGATGAAAAAAATAACACAAATTTTAGTTTTAACCATTAGCATTCAATTATTTTCTCAATGTAATATTATAGAAGTAAAACCTGTAAAAGCGTCAGAAACTACAACCTTCCGAGTAGAAAAAAACAATGCACAATGTCCAGATTGTTATCAATGGACACTATTAAGTAACTCGGCCAAAATTGAAGGAAACAATACAAAAAACTCCGTAAAAATAAAAACCTTTTCTGATGGTAACTCAACATTATCCTTATTAGTCCTTACGTCTAATGGGATAGAAGAATGTAACAAAACCATAGAAGCTTTAACAGAAATTACGGAAGAAAATCACCTCAACGAAGAAGAAAATTGTGACATTCCTAGCATGAAGTTTTCTGAAGTAAAATATGATAATGGCAAAGTATTAGTCTTACCAGATAGTCAAAATATTAACTTCAAATACAATTGGATGGTCACCTATAATGATGATACAAGAACAGAATCTAAGGATAGAATTTCTCAATTTTACTATGATAAAGAAAGGTTAATTGACAAAATTCAATTGACTATTTCTACAAGAAAATGTGTGAAAATAAACAATAAAACCTACAGCACAGATTTTTGGAACTAAAACAAAATCATAAAAAAGTCTTCACAAGTTGAAGACTTTTTCTAGCTTTATCTAATCAAAATATAAGTACAAAATGTGGCAATACATCTTTAATCCTTTTTCTAAATTTTCTGCAAAACCCATGATGATGATTGGGATTATAATAGCAGTAATAGGTGCTTTTATATCATACTTCAACAAGACTATTTTCGATGGTATTTTGGACGCTCACACCTATATGTTTATCACCTATTCTCAAGCCATAACTGCCAATATTATTAATATCATCATACCTTGTACGCTACTCTTTATCCTTGGAAAAAGCATTAATCCAAAAACTCAAATGATTGATATTCTTAACACATCATTTTATTACAGAATTCCGATATACTTCATTGTACTATTGATGAATCTCCCCAATATAAAAAGCCTGGAATTTAAAATTCAAAATCATCTTAATGACCTTACTAAACTTAATTTTACAACTACGGAGCTATTATCATTAACTTTATTTGCAAGTTTGAGCATTGGACTTCTAGTTTATTCTGTAGTGATTATGCTTAATGGCTTTCGGCATGCATCAAAACCTACAAAATGGCAACATTATTTTGGGTTTGTTTTGGTATTAATTATCTGCGAATTTCTCTCTAAGCTAATCATTGGCAAAATACTTTAAAATAAAACCTATTGCAATCTCAACTAATGAGTGTCTTCTTATTATCAAAATAACTTTATTTTTACAAAAAAAATTAAACAATGGAATTAAAAGCTGTATTGTTTGACATGGACGGCGTTATTGTAGACACAGAGCCGCTGCACAGAAAAGCCTATTTCGAGATGTTTTCTCATTACGACATGGATGTTAGCGAAGCTCTTTTCAACACCTTTACAGGACGTACAACACAGAGTGTCTGCGACCAATTGGCAGAAACTTTTCCTTCAAAAATAACTTCAGAAGAGTTGATATTAAAGAAGAGAGAACGTTTCAAACATCTTTTTTATAACGATATAGATTTTGATTTAATTCCGGGCGTTAAAGCTTTAATTCAAAATTATTATGACAATGGTATTAAGCTAGTTTTAGCATCTTCGGCAAGCAATGTTACGATTGATATGGTTTTTGAGAAATTTAATTTGAATCCCTATTTCATGGGAAAAATTAGCGGTACAGATCTTAAAGCATCAAAACCTCATCCCGAAATTTTTGAATTAGCGGCTAAGATATCTGGAGAAGATAAAGAAAATTGCATCGTTATAGAAGATTCTACCAACGGAATTCTTGCGGCACATAATGCTCATATTTTTTGTGTAGCTTATAAAAGCGAACATTCTAAAAATCAAGATTATTCTAAAGCTAATTATGTAATTTCTGACTATTCAGAAATTTATTTTGAAACAAGTAAAAATTGGTTTTCAATTTAAAAAAATTATTGATTATCAACTTTATCTCCTAATGACTTCGACAAGCTCAGTCTGACATCGCTAATAATAAAAGAGAAATTATCCGAGTTGTCACTCAAAGTCTGTTGAAGTGGTTTTATAAAATTTCACTTTTAAACATAAAAAATTCCAAAGCTTTACAACTTTGGAATTTTTTATTATCTAATATATTTTAAGATTAATATCCTAAAAGCTTCAACACATCTTGCGGTTGTTGTGCCTCTTGGAAAACCTTATACGTAAAGTTTCCTTCTTCGTCTTGATCGATCAAGATATGTTTAGGCTGCGGAATTAGGCAATGATGCACGCCGCCGTAACCACTAATCGTATCCTGATAAGCTCCCGTATGGAAAAAACCAATATACAAAGGTTTGGTATCATTATAAACCGGAAGATAAATTGCGTTGGTATGTTGTTCTGAGTTGTAATAATCGTCAGAGTCACACGTTAATCCACCAAGAAAAACTCTCTCATAAGTATCGTCCCATCGGTTAAGTGGCAACATGATGAAGTGACGAGAAATTGCCCATGTATCTGGCAAAGTGGTCATGAAAGAAGAGTCAATCATATTCCATTTTTCTCTATCATTCTGACGTTTTTGTGATACAATACCATATAATGTGGCACCACTTTCTCCTACTGTAAAACTCCCGAATTCTGTATAGATATTAGGTTCTTCTACGCCTTCTTCTTCACAGAATTTCTTAATCTGAGATACGATTTCATCAATCATATATTGATAATCATAATCGAAATTAAGTGACGTTTTAATCGGGAAACCACCACCAATATTTAATGAATCTACCTCTGGTGCAATTTTCTTAAGTCTTGCATACACGCGAAGACATTTGTATAACTCATTCCAATAATAAGCAGTATCCTTAATACCAGTATTAATGAAAAAGTGTAACATCTTAAGTCTTGCATGAGGATGTTCTGCTATCTTTTGGCTGTAATAAGGGATAATATCACGATAACCAATCCCTAATCTAGAGGTATAAAACTCGAATTTTGGTTCTTCCTCAGATGCAATTCTAATCCCGATATTGAAGGTAGAATCTATGCTTTCTGTTAACTTATCTAACTCGCGATAATTATCCAAAATCGGCATAATATTCTCAAAACCATTGTTAATAAGCTCTGAGATACGATCTAGATAATCATCAGTTTTAAAACCATTACAGATTACCTCTACCTTTTTATCAACTTTACCTTTTTCGTAAAGACTTTTCACGATATTCATATCAAAAGCAGATGACGTCTCAATGCTGATATCATTCTTAAGCGCTTCTTCTAAAACGAATGCAAAGTGACTAGACTTAGTACAATAACAATAACGGTAGTTTTTTCTGTAATCATTTTTCTCAAATGATTCTTTAAACCAGGCTTTTGCCCTTTCGATATTTTGAGAAATTTTCGGTAGATAATTGATTTTCAAAGGTGTTCCGTATTTCTCAACAACATCCATCAATGGGATATCATGAAACCTCAGCTTATTTTCTTCTACATTAAATTCTTGAGTCGGAAAATATAAAGTCTGATCAATTAACTCCGAATATTTTATTTTCATTTCTTATAAATGGGTTTAAGTATTTTACGAATGCAAAATTAAATTAAAAAGCAATGCAAAATCGTTATTTGCTAAAAATTTATATTAATCTATAAGCTAATAAATATCAGTAAATCTCCTTTCTTATATTGTATGCTAATCTGGTCTTTTTCGGCGATGTTTCTGGTCCCGATGCGTTCTCCCATTTTGAGATTCTCTTTATAGAGTGGCCATTTCAGACCTTTTGTGATGATACTTTCTGCCTTAGGAAACGGAAACAACGACACTGTTTTTCCTTTTTCAGTATTAATTACGGCGTTTTTCGGGATAAAATAATAACTCGAAAATTCATCAAAAAACGTAATGGCCATCTTATCTTTCATAAAAGCGGCAACGCTAAGATTACCAAGGAAATGATCCTGCTCTCCTCCACTTGCGCCGTAGACATCAACATGTGTAATTCCTTTTTCTAGAATAATTTCGAGCGCTTTTTGGAAATCTGTTTTGTTCTGATCAGGCGTTTCTATAAATTTTTCGTCCAGCAAATCTATCCTTTGATGAGAATCAAAATCACCTGAAATAAAATGAAGCCTTAAAACTATATCCGCATCAAATCTCAACAAATAATTGAGCGCTCCATCCGTACAAGCAACCAAATCATACTTAGAAAAATCTGTTAAAACCTTTGGAGGTTCTCCATTGATAAAAAGAAGGGCCTTTTTCATTTTTTTGTTTTAAGCATAGATTTTGTAATTATTTTCATAGCATTATTGACAATTTCCGAAATAGTTTCTACAGGCAAATCCTCTTGAGTATTAATTAATAATATCCCAGCTCGTTTTCTATCTTCCATTAATAACCTCTGATCTAATAATAGATTAGCGTCCATAAACGAAATATAGGGTTGTTTCAACTTTTTGTGAAACCAAAAATAGCATAACATTTTTCCTTTATAATAAAAGAATGGCAATTTATACCGCCATTCTGGAGTGATGTCATTATCCTGGGACAAAATTAATTTCTTAAGTGCCAAATAGACCTCTCTTAACTCTGCCGGTTGTTTTTCATAAAACTGCTCAAGCTCTGTCATTTTTGGGATCTATCGTTGGGGTTCCAGTATTCTTCTGCTTCGTTATCTAATTTTGAGACATAACGTGATAATACAAAAAGATAATCTGATAATCTATTAAGATATTTAATTAATTCTGGACGTACTTCTTCGGTTTCGTTAAGGAAAACTAAACTTCTCTCCGCGCGTCTACACACAGTTCTCGCCACATGAAAATGAGTGGCTGCCTTACCGCCGCCTGGCAATATAAAATATTGTAACGGCTCTAACTTCTCCTCGAAAGCATCAATCCAATGCTCCATCGCTTCTATTTCTGCTTCTGAAATAACCAATGGAAGACGCGCTTTTCCGTTGGCTAAAAACAACTTGTCTATCGGCGTTGCGGCTTCTGATCCAACCGTAAATAAATCAAACTGAATGCTCTTAAGCTGCTCTAACACTTCGGTATCGTTAACATAAGATTTTGCCACACCAATAAAGGCGTTGAGCTCATCTATATTACCGTAAGAGTCTACTCTTGCGCTGGCTTTGGAGATTCTTGTACCTCCGTAAAGTCCTGTCTCGCCTTTGTCACCTGTTTTTGTATAAACTTTAAAAGTCATAACTCTTGTTTTATGGTTTAAAATTAAGGTTTTATTTTTGGTTTTGGATGGCAAAATTTGATTTTAGTCACTTTCTCCGTGTGAGGGCGAAGCCGGAAATCCTTTTTGCGAAACAATGTGAAGCCAAAAGATTGTAGGCGCAGACCGACCGCCTGCCAAGGAGCGCGAGCGAAGCGAGCGCCAAAGCAGAAAGCGGACACACCTAAAAAAGAAAAAAAACATCACAAATCCATGCTGACAAACTGTTGTCATAATCCCGGCTTAACTTTATCTAAGAAATAAAAACAGAGATGATAGCTCTACTTTTTGGTACTATTTACGAATCAACTTTAAATAAAAATATGATGACAACAACCGCACAATTTATGTCCAAAGATCAATTACTTAACCATTGGCAAGGTCACAGAAACCTTACTAAAAGGGTAATTAAAGCTTTTCCTGAGAAAGATTTATTCGAGTTTTCTATAGGTGGGATGAGATCTTTTGCAAAACTAAGTGCCGAGATGATTAACATCGGAAGTCCTGCTCTAAAAAGTATTGTTAACGCATCCGAAGAAGCTTACAATGAAGAAGGTTTTGCACCAACAACCAAGCAAGAAATCCTGGATCGTTGGGATGAAGAAACGGTCTTAATTCATGATTATTTTAATCTAATTTCTGAAGAACGATTCCAAGAAAGTTTTAATTTATTTGGCGAATATAAATTTCCAATTTATGAAAATATCTTATATTTTATTGATAACGAAATCCATCATCGTGGACAAGGTTATGTCTATCTAAGAGCGCTGGGCATAGAGCCTCCTTTTTTCTGGGAAAGATAATCTTATAAAACATTTAGTAAAGTTTCGGTGTAATCATACATCGAAACTTTTTCAGTATTGTTTTTCGTTGACATCAAGTATCAGTTGCTTTAAGTATATCTTCAGCTCATTAGGCTTTACAATTTCTAGGCAGTCTGCAAAGCTGATAATCCATCGGGTAAAGCCATCTTTCAGCCAATTACTTTCGAAGGTTAGTAAGATTCCGTTTTCTGTTTCTTCTTCGTTTGTTAAGCCATAATATTTTTTAGAATTTACAATATAAGGCATGATTTTTTTATTGACCAAAAGCTGAATTTCGACTTTTGGGTTCTTAGATACTTCTCGATAATTATCAATCTTCCCGTATTCTTTTTGGAAAATAATGTCCAATTGTTGAAGCTCCATAATACGATCCATCCGAAATTGTCTAAAATCTTTCCTCATTGTACAAAATGCCATAACATACCAATAATTAAACTCATAGAAAACGCCAACAGCTTCTATAATCCGTTCTGTAATTTCTCCAACAACATCTTGATAATTAATCTTTAGTTGTTTTTTCTCCGAAATACTTTGCAAAATAATAGGAATCGAATTTTTAACTAAATCTTCTTCTTTCGGTTGGTAACCATAAACATCGATTTGGTTTTCGATATTAAGAATCATGTTTTTATCAGAATGTCTTAATACGGATTTCAGCTTTTCCATGGCGGATTGATAATGATTACCGAGACTTTTGTGAGAAAACTTTTGCATCAGTTTTTCTGCCGTGATAAAACTTAATACTTCTTCTTTAGTAAACATCACAGGAGGCAACTTATAACCATCCATCAGAGAATATCCATTTCCTGATTCTCCAATAATAGGAATCCCTGCGTTTTCCAAAGTTTTAATATCACGATAAATTGTCCTAATGCTCACGTCAAATTTATTGGCTAAATCCAGCGCACGCACTAGAGGTTTGCTCTGCAATTGTGTTAAAATTGCTGTAACTCTATCAATCTTTTTCAGGTAATGCTCGTTCATTCTTCATCTTTAAGGGTTTTTACCAGGCGATCAAGATTAAGACTTCTCGCTGAAGCGTCAAAAATCTCTCGGTAAGTTCCTTCTATTTGGTATAATTCTTCATGTGTGCCGCTCTCTACCACACGACCTTTTTTCATGACATAAATGGTGTCAGAATCCAAAATCTGCGATAAAGAATGCGAAATAATAATTACTGTTCTTCCTTTTTTTATGGCATCCAAAGAATTTTTTATTTGCTCTGTTGCAATAGCATCTAAGCTTGCTGTAGGCTCATCCAAAAAAATAATTGGTGGATCTTTTAAAAATAGTCTAGCAATAGCAATCCGTTGTTGCTGTCCACCAGAAAGTTGTGTGGCATCATGTTGATAAGCCTGTGGTAGATCCATAATCTGGTCATGTAGATAAGCTTGTTTTGCAGCTAATTGTACGGTTTCCAAAGTAGCGGTCATGTCGCCATATCTAATATTATCTTCTATACTTCCTTTAAAAATATGATTTTTCTGAAGCACCAATCCAATGTCATTTCTAAGAAAATTATTATCATAATCATTAAGGTCAACACCGTCCAGTAATATTTTCCCAGAATTAGGCAAATAAAACTTACATAATAAATTGATAATCGTGGACTTTCCTGCACCAGACAATCCCACCAAAGCTGTAGTTTTACCATTTTCTATACACATATCAACATTGTGCAAAGCTTGTGTGCCATTGGGATAAGAGAAGTTGATATTCTTTAATTCAAATTTACCTTTAATATCTTTTTTGATGAAGGTTCCTGTTGCTTCTTTTTCTGTATCAGCATTTAAAATATCAAAATAGCCTTCGGCATAAATCATCGCGTCGTTCATATCATCATAAATCCTATGAAGTTGGCGAATAGGCGACGATACATTATTAAACAACATGATATGAAGCATGATCGCGCCAATGGTCATCTGCTGGTCCAACACCAGATAAACGGTCAGAAGTATGATTAATACAACACCAATCTGTTCTATAAAAGTTTTTAATCCATCATAAATAAAGTTGGTTCTACGGGTGTAAAGTTGGCTTTCCATGAGTTGCATCTGAAGGTCATATTGTTTCTTTCCTTCAAATTGTTCTCTGACAAAACTCTTAATAACTAAAATCGAATTAATCAAATTTAAAAGTCCAGAGGTTTTCTCTTCTCTTTGATTTCTTAATTGCCGTCTAACACCAGACAATTTTTTAGCTTGCACATTGCTCACCCAAAAATATATCGGAACAATAATCGTAGAAACCAACCCAACATAGATATTCTGCATATACATTACAATTAATGCAATAATGGAGGTTGTAAATAATGGTAAAATATCAATAAAAAAATTCTGAACGAGCTTAGTTAAGCTTTCTATACCTCTGTCAATACGGGTCTGGAGTTTTCCTGATTCATGGTTTTCATCATTAAAATAAGCTACTTTATAAGTCAAAATTTTATCAATGGCTTTCTGAGCTAATTCTGAACTGACATTAATTCTGATTTTTTCACCATAAAATTTTTGTCCAAAATTGATGAAAATATTCGCAATCTCTTTCACCAACAAAATAATAGAAATAATGATCAAAACCTGCACACCTTCTTGCATGGGATGTGGCAAAGTCAGCAATTTTTGTACTTCGTCTACCGTATATTTTAACACAATAGGATTGACTTGCGCTGCCAATGCTCCAAGCAATGTTAGAAGCAAAGTCCAAAAAATCATCAAACGATAAGGTTGGATAAAGGGTTTCAGTTGTTTGAAAATACCAAAAATTGTGACAGTTCTGTTAAATGGATTTTTCATAGATTTTTGTGTTCTATAAATGTAAAGATTTTAAGCCAACTGACATCCTCACAAAAACAAAAAGACAGACCTAAATTAGATCTGTCTTTAACAATATTTTTTTTGATTAATTTTCATTAAGATAAGTTGTGAGATAATGAAGTTCTGGGCGGCTTAGCGCTTGTGACTCTGTTTCTGCTTGCTCCAAAGTATATTGCAAATTGATATCTTTCTTCTGGAACACAAAGGCATTATTAGCATTTTTATCTATCACATCATTAAAAATAAACTCGATTTCTGAATTGGCCAGCGACGCAAAACTTATATCCTCGAAACCATACATTAATTTGAGTCCATCTTCTTGTGCAAAATTTTGATCTACAAAACTTTGAAATTCAGATTTTGTATCAAAATTACCTGCCCAAATATTATACGCTGTGACTTTCTTTTTCGGTTTATCTGCAATACTTTGATAGACAAAATTCTCTCCAAGATAAGCTTCTCGTACCAAAGGATCATTAGCAAGATCTTCTGGTAGACCTTCTTTTAGAATTCTCCCTTCGAACATAATATAAGTCTTATGCGTAATCGCTAAAGTCTGTTGCACGTTATGATCGGTAATCAAAATCCCGATATTCTTATCAACCAAACTTCTAACAATCTTCTGGATATCTTCTACAGCAATTGGATCTACACCTGCAAAAGGCTCATCTAATAATATAAAGCTAGGATTAGTCGCAAGACATCTCGCAATCTCCGTACGTCGTCTTTCTCCTCCAGATAATAGATCACCACGATTTTTGCGGACATGTTGCAGAGAAAATTCTTCGATAAGCTCGTCGCATTTCATCTGCTGTTCTTTCTTGGACAACTTCGTTAATTGCAATACGCCTAATATATTATCTTCTACAGACAACTTTCTAAAAACCGAAGCTTCTTGTGCCAGATAACCAATACCTTTCTGAGCACGGCGATACATCGCATCTGTCGTAATCTCCTGATTATCTAGAAAGATCTTACCCGAAGTTGGCTTAACCAAACCTACGATCATATAAAAAGATGTCGTCTTACCAGCACCATTAGGTCCAAGTAATCCAACAATTTCGCCTTGTCTAACTTCTACAGAGACACCTTTTACTACTTTTTTGGGTCCGTATTCTTTGATTAAATTTTCTCCTCGTAAAATCATAGAGCAAAGATAAATATTTCGGTTGATATCTTATAACAATTAATCTTGTAGAATAACAGTTCTCATAGCCCCGATTGAACGGTCTGTCTGAGCTCATCCTCACATTGGACTTAGCAAAGCGAGGATAGCGAGGATAGCGAGTAGTGAAAGCGGGAAATAGCTACTAAGTAATAATTAACACTATCTAAAATTGTCTAAAATTGAGATAAGATTTGGAAACATGACTAAAGATTGTTTTTCTTTGTTAAAATTTTCCACAATGTCATTAATTGAGAGTCTTCAGAATGAAAAGATAAAACGCGTAAACCGTTGGTTAACAAAAAATAGCGATAGAAAAAAAGCGAATGTTATTATTGTTGAAGGCGTACAAGAAAATGAGCGCGCACAACATTATGGCTATGAAGCGATTGAGTTTTTTATCTGTGACGAAATTTTCTCATCCAAGAAACCTGCCGAAGCTATCACTAATCTGATAAGCGCAAAAGTCTATGAAAAACTAGCTTACAGAGGTACCACAGAAGGTATTATCGGGATATACAAAACCCCTAATCATGATATAAAGGACTTTGCTCCGAAAGAAAACTCCTCGGTAATTATCTTAGAAAGTGTGGAAAAACCTGGCAATCTTGGTGCAATCTTACGTAGTTGTGAGGCTTTTGGGGTTGATGCATTAATTATTACAGATCCAAAAATAGATTTTTATAATCCTAATGTCATCCGCTCTAGTGTAGGTTGTATTTTTGGGATGCCTATTTTTGCCGCTTCTAATGACGAAACTTATGAGTTTTTACAACAAAAATCTTATCGCCTCTTCACAACCTTTATGGATGAAAGTGCAAAAGAGATACAAACTGCTGACTTAACTGGAAACTCTGCGATATTATTCGGTACGGAACATTCTGGCTTAAGTGATTTTTGGTTAGGCAAGGCAGAAAATATATTGATCCCGATGGTTGGTAGTATAGATTCTCTCAACCTTAGCAATGCTGTGGCTATAAGTTGTTACGAGTTATTAAGACAAAAGAAGGCATAAAAAAAAACCGCTTCACAAAGTGAAACGGTTTAAAGATCTTTAAATAATTTCGAATTATTTAGTAGCTTCTTTTTTAACTTCAGTTGCAGCACCTTCTACTTTAGCAGCAGCAGAGTCAACTTTAGCAGCAGCAGAATCAACTTTAGCAGCAGCAGAATCAACACCAGCAGCAGCTGAGTCAACGTGAGCAGCAGCAGAATCAGTGTTAGCGTCTACAGTTTCAGTTTTCTTACAAGCTACAAGAGCAACAGCAGCGATAGCAGCTACAAATAATGACTTTTTCATAATAATTAAATTTAATTTTTGTTTATATATATTTTAAAAAATATTCTCGTTCTCTAATTGAACATGACAAAGGTATGATGATAAAAAAACTTGCGTTAGAAAATTAATTGTAATATATTTGTAAAATAGATTTACAAATAGACACTATTGAAAATCAACAACTTAGATATTAATATCCAATTTTGACAAATTTAGAAATACTCCAATTCGAACAATTAAAACTGAAAGTTCAGGATAAATATCTTGAAACACATACCCCATCTAACAATGATATTAGTAAGTGGAAAGGTATAGATATTGTTTATTTTCAAGAAGAACTTTTAAAAAATGTAAAAGGAAGTATTAGTGAAAAGACATTTTATACTTACTTCAAAACAAGTCCTGTAAGCAAGTTACCTAGGATTGATATGCTAAATCTTCTTGCGGGTTATATTAGTTATAATTCTTGGTTTGAGTATAAAAAATATAATCCTATAGATCTTTCTACTTCGGACAGTTCTAAAGTGGATACAGCCCCAGAGGAAGTAGAGAATTCTCCTTTACCTGATGCAGAAACTACAAATACTAGTCTGGAAGAAAATAATCCAACAGAAATTAATAATAATAATACAGAACAAGAACTTCAACCTAATACAACAGAAATAGTAGAAGTTGTTGAGTCTAATGATAAAAACACTCAAACTCTAAGCGACCACAATACAGAAAACCCTAATTTACAATTAAAAGAAACTGAAAATCAACCAAATAACAATAATAATAAATTATTTGGAAAGAAATATTTCTGGTTAGTTATAAGTAGTATTTTAGCAATTACTGTAATTTTTCTTGTTTTCAGAGATAACTGGATGATTAAAGAATATCGCTATAGTTTTATTGATGCTGACAGAAACACTCCTATTAAAGATGAATTGGATGTGAAGATTGTAAAAAAGGATGAGTCGCCTATTCTTTTTCGTGTAAAACCTAACGAAAGCTTTATCTACACTACAAAAAGCAAGAATTTAACAATGATTGTATCTTCGCCTTTTTATAGACCGGATACTATTAAACGAAACTTAGAGAATGCTCCTGAAAGCGAAAATATAGAGTTAAAACCTAATGATTACGCCATTCAGCTTTTCTATTATTCTAAATCCATAAAAGATTTCAAGAAAAAAAGAGAGCAACTGAATAATCTCATTAGTGATAATGCGGTTATTACTCAGGTTTTTGATAACGAAATTTATGGTGTAGAAACTTTAGACAAACAAAAATATATATCATTGGTAACATTGCCTACAACTTCTCTGGAAAACCTTAATGTGATTGATACTCAGATGAAGAATGGTAAAATAGTAATGATTAAATTTAAAATTACAACTGATGAAAAATCTAATTAAACTTTCGATAATAGCCATTATAGTAAGCTTTATCATCTATTCTTGTAATAAAAAATACGAAGGAGATACATCGCTGGAGGACGTAAAGTATAAAACTAATAAAAAAACCATTCCTTCTGTCAAAATGGATAGCATACAAGCTATTAATGTCATCACGAAACAAAAAATTCAAGATTTATTAGACCTTTCTACCCTATATACATCTGGGAATAAAGACACAGAAATAGATTCTGTCATATATGCACAAATGCGAGGTTACTTCTTAGAAGGAGATTCTACCCATATAACCCCCCTTCTAAAAGACTTAGATTCTTTGAAAGTACGCTATGCTAAAATAAACAAGTTAGACATTTCTAAAATCTCGAATGGTCATGATACAATAGATTACGCACAGTTTAATGTAGAATACTATAATGACAAGAAAGCCTTCATTGGTAGCTATAACCGCCAAGCTCAATACATTTTAAAAGCCTCAACCAATCAGCTTCAGAAAGAGTTCAAGTTTTACTTTGTTAATTTTTATGAAACAAAAAAAGCAGATTCTTTAGCAAAACCATCTATCAATAAAGTTACCGAAATAGCAAAACCTAAGAAAGCTAAAAAATAAAAAAAACCGCTTAAATAAGCGGTTTCAGTAATTATAATAAGAGATGATCTCAATTATTTTTTAACTTCTTTTGCAGCATCTTTTGCATCTTTAGCTAGTTCTTTTGCAGAACTTACAGCTTCTTTAGCAGAATTTTTAGCATCTTTAACTTCTGATTTCGCAGCATCTGCTACGGCATCAATTTTCTTATCAGTAGCTACAGCAGCTGAATCTACTTTTGCAGCAAGTGAGTCTACTTTTGCAGCAGCTGAATCTACCTTAGCAGCAGCTGAATCTAATGAAGTTTCTACTTTATCTGCTTTCTTACAAGCTACTAATGACAATGTTGCTAAAGCTGCAACGAACAATGATTTTTTCATAATAATGATTTGTTTTAAATTAAATATATAATAGATTCGTGTTGTTCATTCTAATAGAACACTGCAAATGTATTGCAAGAATCATTACATTTTCAACAAATACCTTGTAACTTATTTGTAAATGATTTTACAATTATTAACACCTGTAAATCAGCGACTTAAAATACTAAAAAACATCATTTAAACTTTTTTACAGAAAATGGAGTTACTAAGTAATCTACAGAAATATCATATTTATCAAAATCAGCAATAACTTCTTTAGTCTCGAAAAAATTAATACCTACCTTCTTTTTAACATTCACAACACTAAAAAATTTATCATAAAACCCTTTACCATAACCAATTCTACGACCATAATCATCAGAATATAACAATGGCGTTATGCAGATATCAAAATCTTTAATAACCGAAAAATCATCATTTACAGGCTCAATTACGCCCCAACTATTAGAATTAAGTATTGTATCAGGAAATAACTCTATCGCAACCAAATTATCGCCAATCATCTTCGGGACAAAAACTCTTATATTATGCTCAAAAAAATAATTGAAGAAGAATGATGTATCAATCTCTTTTTTTCCCGGAATCGTTATAAAACAATGAACTTTGTCATTCTGTTTTAGATCAAAGTTGTTTATAAAATTATCGAATATCTTTTTGGATAAAAAAATAACCTCATCAGACGACAAGGCATTTCTTTTTTCTTTATAAATAACTCTAAGTTCTTTTTTTGTGAAACTTAATTTCATGATTAAAAACTCTTAATCTTCTAGTATTTTATATAATTTATCTGACATTCTAACTCTGAAAGGAATCTCAAAAGTAATCTGATCTCCAACTTTCGCAGTTACGGCAGAAGCACCATTTGCAAAAATTTTTTTTATCAAAAACTCTTGCTCACCAGTTGTTGGTCCAGAAATCAAAACTTTATCTCCTACAGAAAGGTCTTTATTTTCGATTAGAAACTGTCCAATTTTTGACTTTGAATAATAATGTTCACCTTTTCCAATCAAGACTTTTTTAACTTTCAGTTTCTGACGAATATCTTTTGTTTCAGGTTTAGCTTTAGCCAAAGTTTGTGTAGACAAATCTCCAGAATTTTTAAATTTCAAAGCATCAGACTTACCTTTTCGGAAGACTTTATTCCCAACTTGCAAACCTTTTCTTTTTGCAACTTGCTCTTCCCAAGGCAAATGAATTGTTTCAAGACATTCTGTAGAACACGTATTCTCCATAGCTTCTTTACACTCATCACATTGTATAAATAACAGATGACAAGCATCATTAGCACAATTGGTATGATTATCACAAGGTTTACCACATTGGTGACATTGAGAAATAATATCATCCGTAATTCTTTCTCCCAATCTATGGTCGAACACAAAGTTTTTACCAATGAATTTACTTTCGATGTTCTCTTCCTTTATTTGACGTGTATATTCAATAATTCCGCCTTCTAATTGGTAAACATTTTTAAAACCTTGATGTTTGAAATAAGCACTTGCTTTTTCGCAACGGATACCGCCAGTACAATACATCAAGAGATTTTTATCTTCTTTAAAATCTTGCAATTGTTCATTAATAATCGGTAAGCTTTCTCTGAAATTTTCTACATCTGGCGTAATTGCCCCTTCAAAATGTCCCACTTCACTCTCATAATGATTTCTAAAATCTACTACAATCGTATTGGGATTATCCAACATATTATTGAATTCTTGAGCTTTAAGATGAATTCCTTTATTAGTTACATCAAAGGTCTCATCATTGAGTCCATCTGCAACAATTTTGTTTCTAACTTTAATCGTTAACTTTAAAAATGAATGATTGTCTTGCTCCACGGCAACATTCAATCTAATGCCTTTCATGAAATCATAAACTTCTAGCGTATCACGAAAAGCTTCAAAATTTTCCGCAGGAATACTCATCTGAGCATTAATACCTTCGTTCGCTACATAGATACGACCTAATGCATCTAGGGCGTTCCAGGCTATAAATAAGTCATCGCGAAATTTTTTAGGGTCTTGAAGATTGGCATACGCATAGAAAGACAAAGTAAGACGTTCCTTACCAGCTTCATCAATAAGTTGAGCTCTTTCTTCTGCGCTTAAAGTGTTATACAGTTGCATGCTATAAACGGGTTTTAAGTGAGAATAATATTTCTGCAAAGATAATAAATATTGTATTAATACTTATCAGACTGAATACAAGAACTTATCTTTAGTCTTATTAAACTACAATGACACAAAGTCATTAATAAAAAGATTGATATTATAAACTTTGACAATTAGTCATTATCAAATTAGTATTAATAATTCTAAAAATATGTGAAATTTTAGTTAAAATAAAACGCTATATATTAAGATATTTTTAAGATTGGTTAAACTTAGTTAAATCTATAACACTATATTTTTAGTTTACGGTCTTTTAGCATTAAATTTGTTTAGTTATAAAAACATAAAAAGAAACGATTTTAAAATGAAGAATACAATTAAAAAACTAATGCCCTTCGCTGTAGTCGGCGTAATGTCAGGCGCAACAACTTTTGGAGCCATTCATTATTTTAGTCCAAAAAATAGCAGTGAAGATTTTTCTTATTTCACAAAAAGCAGTAACAATTCTAGATTTGCAGGCATCAATTCTGGTGCTGTTGGCGATGATTTTGTAAAAGCATCCAAAATGACTGTTCCGGCAGTGGTAAGTATTAAAAATTATCAGAATCGCACAACGCAACGTAGTAATGACATGGACATGATGGACTTTTTCTTCGGAAATCCATTTGGAGGTGGCGGGCAACAAAGACAGCAGCAACAACCTCCTAAAAATATGCCATCAGGATTAGGTTCTGGCGTAATTATATCGCCTGACGGATATATTATATCAAACAATCACGTTGTTGCAGGTGCTAATAAATTAGAGGTTGTATTAAGCAACAAAAAGACATATATCGCAACTTTAGTAGGATCAGATCCAAGTACAGATATTGCACTTTTAAAAATTGAAGAAAAAGGCTTACCATATCTTAACTTTGCTAACTCTGATGTAGTAGAAGTCGGACAATGGGTATTAGCTGTTGGTAATCCATTAGGGCTTAACTCTACGGTAACTGCTGGTATTGTTTCTGCAAAAGGTAGAAGCATTGACCTTCTTAACCAACAATCTAGAACACCGATAGAAAGTTTTATACAAACGGATGCTGCTATTAACCCAGGAAATAGCGGTGGCGCTCTAGTTAATGTTAATGGAGATCTAATAGGTATTAACTCTGCAATCCAGTCTAAAACTGGATATTACGAGGGCTACGGCTTTGCAGTACCTTCTAATCTAGCGAGAAAGATTATAGAAGACATTAAGAAATTTGGTTTGGTACAAAGAGGTTTCTTAGGCGTTGGCAGTTTAGACTTATCTAACGAAATGCAAGTTGCTGGATACAATCAACAAAAGAAAACCAATTTAAAATCTGGAAACGGCATCTACGTTACAGAAATCACAGATAGCAGTGGCGCAAGTGACGCAGGGCTTAAAGTCGGTGATATTATTACAAAAATTGACGGAAGTGACATTGGAGGATTCTCTGATCTTTCTGTAATTGTAGGAAGTAAAAGACCTGGTGACAAAGTTGCTGTAACTTATACAAGAAACGGAAAAGCCAATACAACTAATGTTACCTTAAAAGATCAAAAAGGCAACACATCTTTCCGTAGTAAAGCAGACCTAAGCGTTACAGAAAAAATAGGTAGCGATTTTGAACAACTAAGTGATCGTTTTAAAGTAAATTATGGTCTTAATAGTGGAGTTATTGCCAAGAATGTAGTAGATGGCGGCGAAATGGACAAGATTGGCGTTGTAGACAACTACATTGTTATAGAAATCAATGGTAAACCAATCAACAGCCAAAAAGATGTTGAAAAAATACTTGACGGTTTCTCAGGAAATGTCCAAGTAAAATATGTTGACGAATCTGGAAGAATTATTACCAGAGGATTCAAAATGCCTTAATTATCATTTGAATGAAAACAAAAAAACCGTCTTTAGACGGTTTTTTGTTTTATCGTTATATTATTTTTTTGCTTTGAGCCTTTTTTTTCTTTCGTATATGACTTCTACAATTTTTCCGCCTATCCAAGAAAAAGGAAAAAATATTAAAAATATAGATATCTTATAAAAAGTAGGATGATATGGATAAATAATAATATCCAACATGGCGATAAACAGGATAATAAATCCAATTAAAATCGCATAAGCAACCTTTGCATACTTTACAATTAGCGCCGTTACAACACCGCCAACAGTAACTCCTAATCCTCCGAAAAATAATAATGCTATAAAAAAATAATCTTTATTTTGGACACTGTATAGCAATTGCCCCCAATGTTTAAAAGGTGCATATTCCTCATAAGTAATCCAATCAGAGTTAATCCTAACTCCAAGACTTATAATAATAGCAGCCACAAAAAGGCCGGCTAAAACACCAATTAAATTTCTACAAAAATTCATTAGTCTGCGTGCGCTATCATAGAGATTTCTATATCCACATTCTTAGGAAGGCAAGATACTTGTACCGTTTCTCTCGCAGGATAAGCTTCTGGATCTAGATAAGAAGCGTAGATCTCATTCATAACTGCAAAATCATCCATACTCTTGAGAAAGATAGTTGCTTTGACAACGTGACGAAAAGTTAAGCCTGCTTCTGTTAATATCGCCTGTAGGTTTTTCATTACTTGATGCGTTTCTTTCTCAATACCTTCTACTAACTTTCCTGTCACAGGATCTGCAGGTATCTGCCCAGAAATATATAAAATTCCATTAGCATAATTAGCCTGAGAATAAGGTCCTATTGCAGAAGGTGCATTGCTAGTGTTAACTATCTTTTTCATATTGAAACTTAATATTTTTATTGGTGCAAATCTAATAAAATTTATGAACTATCCTAAAAGCTACTATTAGGCTGAGTAAAGCTACGATCTTTATATTTCACAGCATCACTTAATATATTGGCTTTGATCCCAATAAAGAAATCATAAACCTTATATTGCCCAAATGGTACCCAGTTAAAATTAATGGTAAAACTACGCTGATCTCTAGAGAAACCAATTGTAGTCTGCGCTAACTCCTTAGATACAACATCATACGAGGTTCTCGCTGTAATATTCCAAAAAGGTGTCAACTTAAGGCTTCCGTCAAGTCCAACTGTGGCAAGTTTATTCCCAAATCTACTCACAGTCTTACTATAAGAGTAATTCGCATTAACATTTAAAGTCCAAGCTTGCTTAAAGTGGGCATAATTATTATCATCAAAATAATAATTTTCATTTCGGATTTCGCCTTTCTTCTTATAGGTTTTTGCTAAATCTTCTTTCTCTCCAAAAATAGCATCACTTAGCGGGAAAGACATTTGTAAATTAAATCCTTGCAGACTAAAGTGTCCAAAATTTTCCGTTCTGATGCCATTATTTCCGTTTTCATCATAACGTATCTCATAAGGCTCTAAAGTCAAACTGGTATTAACACTCAGTTTATTGTTAAAGAATGATGATTGAGAACTGATGTTAAAAACCGACCATTTATATTTCTCTGCCGCAAAATTATAATTACCAGATACATTAAGGTTTTCGAATATTTTAAACTTTTTAACACCTGTAGAATCTGATTTGGATCTAACCTTCATCTCCACGTTATTAGCAATATTAAAACCTATACTTTGTGTCAAACCTGTTGATGGCGATCCAAAAACTCCTCCTTCAAAAATAGAATACTTTGTAATTTCGCCACGCGAACCATAAAATTCTTTATAATAACCCCAATTTTTTTCTCCAAAATCTGGCGCATAAGTAAAGCTAAAACTTGGAGTTACCATATGTCTAACAGCCTCTACAACAGATCCTTTTTTGAAATTAAGAAAACCGTACAACATCGTTTGCAAACTTGCGCTGGTAGAAAAAGTAGAAAACCCCGTAAACTTACCTTGGTAAGTATCCTCTGTCTTATTAGATATAGGATTATACTCTCTATTAAGCACTTTGGTAGTCATTACATTATCAATATTAGCTGCTAATGAGAACGTAAAAAACTTAGCCAAAGTCGTGTTGGTAGACAATCCGATATTATTTTTAATACCTGTTTTCATGTCTTTCCACATTTTATCTTTAAAAAGATCTTCTTCTTTAGTCTGGACATAATTATTTAATGCTAATCCTGTATTAACATTAATATTCTCTAACAATCCGGATCTAATCCCAGTTTTGGGTTTAAAAAGATAAAATTGATTAATCGCCACCGTCATTGTTGGCAAATAAATATCGGTATTTCCTGTTGCAAAATTCTGAGAATAAGTTGCGTTAGCATTAATTGTAACTGGCAAATTCAGGAATCTTTTGGTTAAAGAAACTCTAGAGGTCTGACTCGTTTTTAGGTTATCCTGATTATATATAAAGTTATTATTAAGGATATTATTATAAAACTTCTGACTCGTAATATCTACCGAAGCAGAAAAAGTTAAAAAAGGATCTGCCTTACTATCTTGCTGATGACTCCATGCTATTTTATAAACGCTACTTTTGCTGTAATCATCAAGTCCTTTTATACCTCTTACCATCGTACCAACCTCGGCAGCAAAACGTCCACTGTAACGGTATTTTTTAAGATAGTTAAGTTCTGGACGAAGATTCCAGCTTCCTTTGGTATATAGATCCGACAAAATTTTAAGGTCAAAATGTTTACCAATTGGCTGATAATAACCTAATCCGTTTAAGAAAAATCCATCATTTTGTCTTTCTCCAAAACTCGGAATTAAGATTCCCGCAGACCTTTTATCAGAAAAAGGCAAAATTGCAAATGGCATCACCAGCGGCGTAGGCACCTCTTCTACATACATCTGTATAGGACCTGTGATAACCTGAGAACCATTCTTACCTTTAATCAACTTCATGTTGGGTGCTAGAAGATAGTAATCCGCAAGCGTATCTTTTTTAGCTAAAAAATACTCATCAGTCGTATATTTTCCTCTTCTGATAGCAAAAACAGAGTCGTTATATTTTTTGGTTCTTTCTGCCACTATAACACCTTCGCTTTCCTCTGTCCTTGCATTAAAAGCGACCGCCTGCTTAGTTTTATAGTTAAAGATAACCTCGTTATACTCATACTTTTTACCAGCTTGTGTGGCAACAGCTGGCTTTATCATTTTACCATTCTTATCTAGCTCACCTCTAGCATAGATCTTACCCGTAGACCAATCGATACGGATGTAATCTGCATCAATTTGTAAATCTTGATAAACAATCTGCGCCTTGCGCTCTAAGAATGTCAACTTACCCGACACCGAGTTACTCTCCTTGTCAGCTTTTGTATGCACAACATCATCCAATTGCTCTTTTGGCAATATGGTATCTTGTTTGCTTTTACTAATTGGATTAACCTCAATTTCTTTTAAATTTTTCGGCGTTGTCTGTGCTAAAAAATTGTTAAAAATTAGGATAATTAAAATTAGTGGTATATTTTTGAAAACACGTTTACTCAAATCAGTACTTCTGGAAATTTGGGTCAAAATTAATTAATTTTTAAAAATTAAGATGATTACTCTAAGATTTTATTCTAAAAAATATTTTACAGCCTTGTTTTTAATGCTTTTTGTGTTAGGTTTTTCACAAAAAAAATTCACAATTGTATTAGACGCAGGACATGGTGGTTCTGATGTTGGCGCCAATAGAACATATAGTGATATAGGTACAGTAAGAGAAAAAGATGTGACACTAGCTATAGTCTTAAAGCTAGGAAAGATGCTAGAAAAAAATAAAGATTATAAAGTAATCTACACAAGAAAGATTGACGAATATCCTTCTCTAACATCTAGAACGACACTTGCCAATAAAAGCAAAGCAGATTTTTTTGTCTCCGTGCATGTTAATTCTTCTAAAAGCACATCTTCTACTGCCCAGGGTACAGAAACTTTTGTACAAGGTCCTAATCAAAACAAAGCCAATCTAGAAGTGGCAAAGTCAGAAAATGAAGTAATATTCTTGGATGAGAATGACAAACAGAAATTTGCATCCTATGATCCAACCTCTCCAGAATCTTTAATTGCATTAAAAATCCAGCAAAGTAAATATTTAGAAGCCAGCCTAACCCTAGGTGGCTACGTTGAAGAAAATTTCGTAAAAAAAGACAAACGATTTTCTCGAGGCGTAAAACAAGCCGATCTCCATGTTCTAAGAATGAACGCCATGCCATCTGTATTAATAGAAACTGGCTTTGTTAACAATTATGATGACGCTAGATATATTGCTACCGAAGAAGGTCAACAGCAGATTGCAGAAAGTATATTTAATGCAATTAGCAGCTATAGGGGCGTTTCTGGTAAAATTGCAGAAAAACCCCGCGAACCAGAAAAACCTATTGAAATAGCGCTGAAAAACGACTTCAGGATATTGCTAATGAGCTCACCTACCAAATACGAAAGTAGTTCTCCAGAATTAAAAGGGCTTAATTACATTTTGCCCATCAAGGAAAACGGAAATTACAAATACTACTATGCCGTGACCAATATGGCATCGGCAAGAGATAACAACTTGAAAACTGCTAAAGATTCTGGCTTTAGAAACGCGATGGCAATAAGCTTCCTCCCTAATCAATCTTTAGGCTTCGGATACTACACAATAGAAGTAATCGCAACAGATAAAAAATTAGATAGCAACAATTATATCCTAAAAAGTCTAAAAGATGTCGTAAGAACTAAAGAAAAAGGAGTTTTTTATTACACTTTTGGAAAATATTCAACATTAGAAGAAGCCATAATTGCACAAAAAGATATTGATAATAAAGGCATTAAGAATACAGTGATAGAAAAAGTGTTAAAAAACTAAAAAAACATTTGCAGGAATTAAAAAAAGTCTCTACTTTTGCAACCACAAAACAACAACGAATATGGCCTATTCGTCTAGTGGTTAGGACTTCAGGTTTTCATCCTGGCAACAGGGGTTCGATTCCCCTATAGGCTACAAAAAAATAAATTTTTAAAAAAAATCGCAAAAAGATTTTGAATATTAAAAAATAATCATATCTTTGCACCCAAGTTTTAGGAAATTATGGCAAATCATAAATCAGCTCTGAAAAGAATCAGACAGAACGAAAAAAGAAAATTAAGAAACAGATACTATCACAAGACTGCTAGAACAGCTTTGAAAGTATTACGTAATGAAACGGAAAAGTCTGTTGCTACTGAGCAATTACCAAAAGTAATTTCTTTGTTAGACAAGTTGGTTAAGAAAAACATTATCCACAAAAACAAAGCAGCTAACTTAAAAAGCAAGTTAACAAAACACGTTAACAAATTAGCTTAAGACAATAAAAATGGCCCGTTCGTCTATCGGTTAGGACCTCAGGTTTTCATCCTGGTAAGAGGGGTTCGATTCCCCTACGGGCTACTTAAAGCTTCAGATTTTTTCTGAAGCTTTTTTGTTTTTAAATAAGCATTCTTTATTATCTTTACACTAGTAATTATACTTTATGAAAATACTCATTGTTAACGGCCCCAACCTTAATCTCCTTGGTACAAGAGAACCTGAGATATACGGCACTCAATCTATGGAGAATTACCTAGAGAAGCTTAAAGCAAGCTTTCTTAATGATGAGATATTATATTACCAGTCTAATATAGAAGGCGAGCTAATTAATCGTTTACAAGAAGATAATTTTGAAGCTGTGATAATTAATCCTGGCGCTTATACACATTATTCTTATGCTATCGCGGATTGTCTAAAAAACATCAACAAACCGAAAATAGAAGTTCATATTAGTAATATATATCAGCGAGAAGAATTCCGGAAAAAATCTGTTACTGCAGAAAGCTGCAATGCAGTAATATCAGGATTTGGGATGAAAGGTTATGAACTCGCTCTACTAAGTCTAAAATAAAAAAAGAATCTCAATTGAGATTCTTTTCTGTTTACTATTCAATTTTAATAAAAAACCGACCTTTTGCTTCTCCAGAAGCCATTAAGTTTTTAGAGATAATCAACCAATACTCTCCTTTTTGTTGGGTTTCATAATCGATAGTTTCCCCGAAAGGTCCATCAAAAGTATTGTCTGGCATCCTAATTTGGTTAATTCTAACATTCATTGGTTTCTCTGGTTTTATATAAGCTTTGAGACGAGAATGATTATAGTTTTCTAGTTTCAAAACAATTTGCTGCTCTGGATCGGTAATTTCTTGTATCAATCTAATCGGTAACTTAGAAGCATCAACACTTAATATAATTTGATTCGATTCTTTTTCGGTGCTTAAAATTGTAGATAAAGAATCCATTGGTCTTACTAATGACATCGAATCTTTTTTAACCACTAGATCTATATTAGGACTTTCTTTTTTACAAGCCACAAGAATTAATGGCAATAAGATACCGTATTTTAACAAAGTTTTATTCATTTTTAATCCATTCATAATATAAAATTTTTGATAATATTCCAACATCTTTTTGATTCTGCTCTTCATAATTATATCTATTTTTAGCTTCATTAGGAAAATGTTGTTCTATTAGTTGATCGTTAAAGTTAAGGCTAATTAAAAAATTAAACTCACCTTTATTATGATCAATATTGTACTGCGTAGCCAATCCACCCCAATTGACAAAACTACATACCAAAATTGTTCCATAGAAATACCAAAACATCTGATTAACAAGATAAATATTAGTTTTTTGTTTCTGAATTTTCACTAATGTCACGATTAAGCCTATCATGCTCAATATTAGAAAAGCATAAACGCCCAATCTTTTGTAAGTCATACCAAAACCAATAATGTATTCTGTATTTTTAAGAATCGCAGAACAAACCAACACAATATTAAGTATAATCCAAATTTTGGCTACCAACTTCAATAGATGAGATTTTGAATCGAAGTTAAAATTAGATTTGAAATAAAACAAAATCACCACAATTGCCATAACAATGCTCAATATTACAGCGTTTACACGCTCATGTGTTTCGGCAGAAAGATCAGTTTTCATACTTTTTACGTCAAAGAACTGTTCGTAATTATACGATATAATAAAAAATACCAACATCGTATTAAGCGCCATTAACGAAATAACACCACTTAACCTTTCAAGATTTAAGTCCAAAAAACTAAAAGTAGGTTTTTGTTGTTTGTCTTCATTAAGAAATTCATTTTTAAAATGATGATTTACTTTATAGATAAACCGTTCTATATTAAAATTCCAATAATTGAAAGCGATGAAAAAGCCCAAAATTGCCGACATCAAAAACTGAATCAGGTCAAAATTCCATTCAAAGTTAGAGAAGAACTGAGCAAAATAATCGCTGCCGTGTGTATAAATTGCAAAGAAAATAAATAGCAGAACAACTGGAATGATAATAATTGCAATCAATTTTTGAAGCTTTCCTTCTGATTGGCTCATAGGAAACCAATCTTTAAAATTAAAAAAGCGACAAACAAAGGTGAAAAAATTGGTAATCAAAACTGGAATAATCAAAAGTGATTTCAATTCTTTAGATTTTGATTTAAAACCCAATAAAATTACAGAAACTGCCAAAGCTAAAAAAGACGACAAGTCACCGAACCAAGCAAACGCAAAGCTTGACAATATTGATGTTATTAACAATGCAAAAAATGTTCTTGTCTTATTAGATTTTGGAGTTTTATAAAAAGTAAATACAGCGTAGAAAACTCCTAATATGCCAAGATTAAGCCCAGCCGTTTCGTTATAAAATAGTATTAAAAATACAACTGATGATAAAATAATTAAATGGTGTTTTTTCATGTTTTTAAGTTTTAAAAAATTATACAAATGAGAAAGTAATAGACTATTATAAAAGGAAAATTAACCATGAGAAGCAATATGGTCTTGAGAAATTCTTCCTTATTTTCCGGAAAGAAATAAAGCATAATCGACTGAAATACAATAAAAATGCAGTTGATAATAAAATTGAATATCCAAAAAAATACACAGACAAGAAGATCAATGTTAACTAGCTGAAAACGAAATAATACCAGCGTGGTAAGCCCGCAAATCCAACTGAATTTAAAATAAAGAAAAAGCGATTGATTCATATTATAAAGCACTTTGTGTTTCAAAGTCAAAACTTAAAAAAAAGAGTTTATAATCTCAACATTTTTTCAAGACCGTCTAAATGCGTCTTAAAAGCCTGTCTACCAAGCTGAGTTACTCTGTACGACGTTCTTGTTTTTTTACCTACAAATTCTTTTTTAATTTCAATATAATCAGACTTTTCTAACGAACTACTGTGACTCGCCAGGTTGCCATCTGTAACACTCAGCAGACGTTTCATTTCGTTAAAATCAACCCAATCGTTCACCATCAGCACAGACATAATGCCTAGCCTGACACGACTTTCAAATTCTTTATTGAGTTGATTAATATCCATTATTATTATCGTTACAGAAATATTGTAACACTAACTTATTTATATTTTTTATACATCACTAATCCATACACAATATGCAAGATCCCAAATCCAATTGCCCAGAACAACAAGCCCCAGCCTAAGAAGAATAAAGAAATCAAGCCTAAGCCAAGTTCACAAAAACCTAAATACTTAACATCTGATAAGGTATATCGCTCTGCATTAATTAAAGCCAAACCATAAAAAATTAGAGTAACAGGTGCAATAAAGACAAACAAATGATGTTGCAATAAAGACAAACAAAATATACCGCCAGCAACCAAAGGAATAGAAAAATTAAAAATGAGTCGTCTGGTGGTAGAATCCCAAATTTTGAGATTTTGCTGTTTACTTTTCCGCGCTGTAAAAAAATATCCACTAAGTAAAGCGACAATAAGAACAGCTACTCCAGTCAAGAATAATTCTTGTACCAGAGCTGGTTTGTAAAAATATTTTTTTTCTTCAAAATAAGAAATACCTTCTCTTATAAATACAAAATAGACGTAGACAGCGCCAATTAGAGCAGACAATCCCGCGAAAACTCCAGATAATCCACTTAATGAAATAAATCTAGAACTCCGCTCCATCATTTGGCGGATGTGTAATAGATCTTCTTTGATATTATTTTGCTCCATAAAAAAGAACTTTGAATTACAAAGTTAAAAATAAAATTGAAACTCCAAAATAAATTCCGGAGTTTTTAGCTTATAATTCTTCTAGCTTTTTGCCTATTTTATAAACTGTTCCTCTAAAGCCCGCCACCAGTACATCATCTTGATTTTTCACATTAATATCATAGACCGCCGTTTTTCGGGTTTCAGTCATTAATGTACTTTCGGCACGTAAAGTATCGCCCAAGCGCACCGCCTTCACAAAATTAATATAACAATTAAGTGCCACAGCGACCTCACCCTTATTATTAGAAGAAAATGCCAAAGCAGAATCTGCCAAAGAAAAAGTCACACCACCATGTACGGTTTTCAGACCATTAATCATTTCTGCTTTTATAGGCATCTCGATTAAGCAATAATTGTCTTTAACATCTAGAATTTTAATGCCCAACCACTGCGAAAAAGCATCCTGAGAATAGATTTTTTTTGCTGTTTCTAAATAAATATTTTCTGCCATAATCCTTATTTCCCGATATAATTAGGTTTTCTTTTTTCTAAAAATGCCGTAATACCTTCTTTAAAATCATGAGATTCTGCCGCTTCTTGTTGCAAAATAGACTCTAAATCTAACTGTTCTGTAAGACTGTTATTCTCAGATTCTAAGAATGCTTTCTTTGTTAAACTTATAGCTTTAGTAGCTGCATTAGACAAATGCCCTAAGATTTCCATAGATTTTTGTACAAATTCTCCATCAGGAAAAACATCGGCAATCATCCCTAATTTTTTGGCTTCCATCGCAGGGACTTTTTTGCCGGTAAATGATAGATAACTAGCCAATTGTCTACCTACTAATCTTGGCAAATAATAAGTACCCGCCGTATCTGGTATTAATCCAATATTAGCAAACGCCAACGAAAAATAAGAACTTTCTGTCGCCAATGTAAAATCTGTGATTAAGGCTAACATTGCGCCTGCACCTACTGCAGGACCATTAACTAAGGCTACAATTGGTTTTCTGCACTTCGTCACTTCTTCTACAAAAGGGTTATAATAATCAATGACAATTCTCTGGATAAATCTGTCGTCATCATTATCATCTTGTTCTGCAGACATCGCATCTTTAAGATTTTGTCCAGCACAGAAAGCTTTTCCACGGCCAGAAATTGCAATACAACGTACAGAATCATCATGGCTAAAAGTATGAATTGCGGTTTTCAGTTCGTGCAACATCACTTTATTTAAGCTATTGAAAACTTCTGGTTGATTAAGGAAAATAATTTGAAGTTTACCTTCAAAATGGGATTCTATTTCAAATTGTGTGTACATATCTACATGGTTTTCCCAAAGATAAGATATAAAATGCAAACTATAAAATGAAGATAAAATGCATAAAATAACACACAATCGGAAATTATGTCCAATTGAAAAAGCTTCAAATTTAAAAATTCGGAAATTTTGGCTTAATTTTTTATTAAATTCAAAAAAGTACGGTTTTTGCGAAATTGTTCTCAGAATTAAATGATTGATACGTAGAGTTTAGATTTTAGAACTAAGAAATTATACTTTAACTTTAGTAAATGAAATATTACATCGTTAAATTTTTGATCTAAAATCTAAATACTACAACAGAAAACTAAACACCAATTATAACATACTAAAAACCTAAAAATGAATCTTAATCAATATACTGTAAAATCACAAGAAGCCATCCAAGCTGCACAACAAGTCGCATTGGAGTTTGGTAATCAACAAATAGAACCTCAACATCTTTTGGAAGGCATCTTCCAAGTGGATGAAAATATATCGCCTTTCCTCTTAAAAAAATCCGAAGCAGATGCTGTTTTGGTTAGAGAAAGAAACCGCGAACTGTTAGAAAAACTTCCGAAAGTAGAAGGTGGCCAAATTTATCTTTCGCAAAACGCGAATAAAGTTTTATTAGACGCCCCGAATATTGCTAAAAAAATGGGCGACGAATTCGTGACCATCGAGCATCTTTGGTTATCGCTAATCGATGTTAATTCGCCGGTTTCTCAATTATTGAAAGACATGGGCGTTACCAAAAAACTATTGGAAGGCGGCATTAATGAACTTAGAAAAGGTAGTAAAGCGACTTCTGCAAGTTCTGAAGAGACTTACCAATCCTTAAATAAATACGCTAAAAACTTTAATGAGCTGGCTGCTGAAGGAAAATTAGATCCTGTTATCGGTCGTGATGAAGAGATCCGTAGAGTTCTACAAATTTTATCAAGAAGAACCAAAAATAATCCCATTCTTATTGGTGAGCCTGGTGTTGGTAAGACGGCAATTGCAGAAGGTATTGCTCATAGAATTATCAATGGCGACGTTCCTGAAAATCTACAAGACAAAACCTTGTATTCTTTGGATATGGGCGCGCTAATCGCTGGTGCCAAATATAAAGGCGAGTTTGAAGAACGTCTAAAATCTGTGGTTAATGAAGTGACAAAATCCGATGGACAAATTATTTTGTTCATCGACGAAATTCACACATTAGTTGGCGCTGGTGGCGGCGAAGGTGCAATGGATGCCGCTAATATATTAAAACCCGCTTTGGCAAGAGGCGAGTTAAGAGCAATTGGCGCAACGACTTTGAACGAATATCAAAAATACTTTGAGAAAGATAAAGCTCTCGAAAGACGTTTCCAAAAGGTCATGGTGGAAGAACCAGATACAGAATCTGCGATTTCTATCCTTAGAGGGATTAAAGATAAATACGAAGCACACCACAAAGTAAGAATCAAAGACGAAGCGATTATTGCAGCTGTTGAGATGTCTCAGCGTTATATTTCGGATCGATTTTTACCGGACAAAGCGATTGATTTGATTGATGAAGCATCGGCAAAACTCAGAATGGAAATTAATTCTAAGCCTGAAGAACTGGATGTTCTCGATAGAAAAATCATGCAGATGGAGATAGAATTGGCTGCCATTGCAAGAGAAGGCAATCAGACCAAGATAGATCATCTAAAAGAAGATCTATCTAAAATTACAGAGCAACGAAACGGCATTAACGCCAAATGGCTTAAAGAAAAACAAAAATCAGAGGATTTAACTTCAATTAAAAAAGATATTGAAGCCTTAAAACTAGAAGCCGAACGTGCTTCCAGAGCTGGTGATTACGCCAAAGTTGCAGAAATACAATACGGCAAAATCAAGGAAAAAGAAGATGCGCTGCAAACCTTAGAGTTGGAAATGCAAAATCATCAAAATGAATTGATAAAAGAAGAAGTAACGTCCGATAATATCGCCGAAGTGATTGGCAAATGGACGGGCATTCCGGTTACGAAATTAATCCAATCCGAAAGAGAAAAATTATTGCATCTAGAAGACGAGCTTCATAAACGAGTGGTTGGTCAAGAAGAAGCAATAGAAGCTGTTGCCAACGCGATTAGAAGAAATAGAGCGGGATTAAGTGATGATAAAAAACCCATTGGTTCGTTCTTATTTTTAGGAACGACAGGTGTTGGAAAAACCGAACTGGCAAAGGCTTTGGCAGAACTGCTTTTCGATGATGAAAACAATATGACGAGAATCGATATGAGCGAATATCAGGAACGTCACAGCGTTTCTCGATTAGTCGGCGCGCCTCCTGGATACGTTGGTTATGATGAAGGTGGACAGTTGACGGAAGCAGTGCGAAGAAGACCTTATTCTGTGGTACTTTTAGACGAAGTAGAAAAAGCACATCCTGACGTTTTCAATACGTTATTGCAAGTTTTGGATGACGGAAGATTGACGGATAATAAAGGCAGAGTGGTTAATTTCAAGAATTCGATTATAATTATGACGTCTAATTTGGGTTCACATTTAATTCAAGAGCGCTTCGATTCCGCTCAGCGTGACAAAGACGATAATATCGATTTGGAAACATTAGAACAAGCCAAAACCGAAGTTTTCGATTTGTTAAAGCAAAGTCTTCGTCCAGAATTTTTGAACAGAATTGATGAGATTGTACTTTTCCAACCTTTAACCAAAAAGAATATTGGAAAAATCGTACAGTATCAATTGCGAGGTCTTAACGAACTTTTGGCACAACGAAATATTATCTTGACGTCAACTCAAGATGCATTGGATTATCTAATGAATAAAGGTTACGATCCAGTTTTCGGGGCAAGACCACTAAAAAGAGTCATTCAGCAAGATGTTTTAAATAAATTATCTAAAGAAATCTTAGCCGGAAATGTAAATGATGGCGACAGAATTACGATGGATTTCTTTTCAGAAACTGGTTTGGTTTTTAGACCAACCGAATAAATAGCGTTAAATTTTCATATCATATTACACTAAAAAAAGCCTTCAGTAAATTAATACTGAAGGCTTTTTGATGATATACTTCAACAATTGAGAAATATCTTTTATTTTATATTCACTAATTCTACATCAAAAATAATGGTAGAACCTCCAGGAATTGCTCCTCCAGCGCCCTGATCTCCGTAAGCCAAATCTGCAGGAATGTAAAATCTATATTTAGATCCTTTACTCATGAGTTGAATGCCTTCTGTCCAACCTTTGATCACGCTGCCTAAATTAATATCCATCGGTGCGCCTCCATTTTTATCTGTAGAGTCGAAAACCGTTCCGTCTAAAAGTTTCCCTGTATACTTAACCTCTACAACATCAGATGCTTTAGGCTTAGTTTTACCATCACCTTCCTGCAAAACTTCATATTGCAAGCCAGAAGCTGTAGTTTTCACTTTAGGGTTAGTACCGTTCTTGGTAAGAAATTCAACGCCTTTTTTCTTATTTTCGTCTGTCTTTCCCAATGCTTCAGACTGCTTTTTTTCGTGTTGTTTCTGCATAAAGCTCTGCATAAAGTTATTCATGTCCTCAGCTGGTAATAACTTCTTTTTCCCGTCCATTTCTTCTTTAATAGCCTGTGCCAAAAGATCTGCATCGACTTTAATACCTTCCTGCTTCATATTTTGAGCAATATTTAAGCCTATATAATAAGATGCTTTTTGGTCATCAGTATATTTGCTGTCATCTTGCTTATCGCTTTTCTCAGTACAAGAAAAACTAAATGCTGCTATGCACAATAATGCGATAGTCTGTCTTTTCATATGATAATTTTATATTGATATGATTAAATATTGACCGCAAATTTATCATTTATTACAAGAACTGCCCTGCTGTAAAGCATTTTTCTACGACAAACTTTTTTGATTATGATTTTTGACAACAATTTTCATTGAATAAATAATCTAAAAAAATACTTCATCATAAAATATCAACAGCAAAAGCATCTATTTTTTTTCTAAAATTAAACAAAAAAAAGCCTTCAGTATTAATGTACCGAAGGCTTTCTCTTGATATTTGAAATCAAATTTATAACGACTTAGTATTATCGTCTGGCGTATAATCCATAAATAATCCACCATCTAAGTTGACTGATTTCACTGCTTTTTTTGTTGGAATATTTAAAATTGTTTCCTTTTGATTTTTCTCCCAAACTTCTGGTGTATAATGCGTATTCTCCACAGATCCATCTTGATAAGTTACCACCACATCAAATGGAATCGCAAATCCTCCAACATTTTTCACATTGACATTAAGTTGATTATTTTGTTGAGAAATATTATCCACTTTTAGATCGATATAATAATTACTGTAGAACCAATTGTTCCAAAACCAATTAAGATTTTTCCCAGATCCAGTATTGAATGAATTAAAATAATCCCACGGAATTGGATGCTTTCCATTCCAATTATCCATATAATGATGTAAGGTTTTTTTGAACAAATCATCACCCAGATAATCCTTAATTGCCAAATAAGATAAAGAAGACTTCACATAAGAATTATTACCGTATCCAGCGCCAGACACCTGCGTACTCATTGTAATAATCGGTTGATCTTGTTCTGCCGAAGGATCGTTAATCCAACGCTTTACACGAAAATTTTTATAAAACTTGTCCGCCGCTTCTTTACCAGAATGTCCAATGCCAATCAGATATTCAAAAGTGGTTGCCCAACCTTCATCCATAAAGGCATAACGCGTCTCGTTAATTCCCATATAAAACGGAAAATACGTGTGTGCAATCTCATGATCTGCGGTTAATCTTGCATCTTGGAAATCATCAGGAACGCTCGTATCGTTGATCATCATTGGGTATTCCATATCGGCGTAACCTTGGATGGCGGTCATCACAGGATACGGATATTCTACACCTGGCCAGTTTTTAGAAAACCAATCGATGTTGTAACGCATCCAACCGGTATATTGTTCAAAATCTTTGGCGCCGACTTTATAAGCAGACTGTACGCTA
This sequence comes from Chryseobacterium electrogenes, assembly GCF_053553015.1. Taxonomy (NCBI): domain Bacteria; kingdom Pseudomonadati; phylum Bacteroidota; class Flavobacteriia; order Flavobacteriales; family Weeksellaceae; genus Chryseobacterium; species Chryseobacterium electrogenes. Next base: position 1,927,029 of record NZ_JBNPPB010000002.1, read on the forward strand.
ACTCGTTTTGATTTTAATTGTACGCTAGACGCATCCCAAACATAATGATTGCTCAGTGCAAAGGTAAAATCAGTGATATGATTCGCTTTGAATTTCCAGATATTCCAATCGTTTTGTTTGGTCACTTTACCTGATTTCATTTCAGATTCGTTGGCGATAGAAATGATTTTGTCAGATTTCAAAGATTCTTTAAAACGCTTTAGATATTCAGGTTGAAGGACATCACTCGGATTAAGAAAATCGCCCGTTGACCAAACGACATAATTCTTGGGCGCTGAAATCTCAAAATTATAATCGTTAAAATCATTGTAAAACTCCTGTCTGTCAGAATGTGCCAACATATCCCAACCATTGTAATCGTCATACACAGAAACTCTCGGGAAAGAATAGGCTACAAAAAAAGTATTGGGATCAATTTGCCCTTCTCTTCCGCTCTGTACAGATAATGGATATTGCCATTCTATTTTAATCTCTGAATTTGATTTTGAAGCTAAAGGCGATTTCAATTTAACCGAAGTTACCGTTCCAAAGTCATTATTAACTTGATAAGCTTCTCCATTTATGGTTAAAGATTTTATCGTTAAACCGTCGCTCAAAAAATCTTTGCCAACATAACCAGATCTTGGCGATTGTGGCTTGTGCAAATTATTAACAAATCTGATTGCGATATTCTTAAGATCATCAGGGCTATTATTAGAATACTGAATAACCTCTGATCCAGAAACCATTTTAGTTTCTGCATCTACTTTTACCTTGACATCATAAACTCCTTTATTCTGCCAGTAATTTTTTCCGGGTTTTCCAGAAATATCACGTGTCCCTTTAGCATAAGCTTTTTTAACATTTCTGGGCATATATAATTCTTGCGAAAATGCGTGTGAAAATAGAGCGCAAAATGCAAGGCTAAAAAATATCTTCTTCATAGTTAATAGTTATAATAAATTTCAAAATTTAGGTTAAAGAAACGAAATATTTACTCAAAATTAAAATGTCAAATTATTAATTCAACTTCATTATGATTTCACTAATCGTAATTAAGATTTTCTAAAGTTTCAATCAAAAGTGCTTTAACCTGAGTTAATGCATGATCTTTAGCTTCAGCAAATGATATATTATATTGTCGATTGGTATTCTTGAGATGATCCGGAAAAGCTTTTAAAATTTGATCATAATAATCATCTAATACCTTCTGGCTAGGCATTTCGTAGCCAATTCTCACTTGGAATCGCCGCATCAAAGCAACATCCAAAATCTCTGCATGATTGGTCGCCGCAATTAACAATGACTTCTCAGAAAACTGATCTATCAGCTGGATTAAGGCATTTACCAAGCGTCTCATTTCGCCCACATCATGATCGTCATTACCGCGCATTTTCCCCAAATGATCGAATTCATCCAAGAATAAAACGGCTCTCTCACGTTCTGCTTTATCAAAAACCATTTTGATATTCTTAGCCGTTTCGCCAATTCTTGAGGATACAAAACTGCTCAGATCAAGCACCAACAAAGGTTTATTAAGCTTAGAAGCAATGGCTTTTGCCGTCATCGTTTTTCCACAACCAGAATGTCCATACAGCAAGATTTTATTATTAACAGGAAGATTATATTTTTTTAATTCTTCGATGTAAGAAAATTCTTTAAGCAAAGTATCCAAGGCTTTTTTGTTAGACTCGTTAAGGACAACATCGTCCCACTCTACTTTTTCTCGATCAAAAATTAAAAGGTCAATAATATTCATTACAGATTAAAAAGAAATTGCGTAATAATGAGTGAAAATTTCGACTCAAAATTACGCAATATTTTATTGAAAAAAACTTAATTATAATCGGCTTTGCTCATCTGCTTTTTGGATAGATTTCGCTGCTTTTACCGATTGATTTCCGAAATTATATTTAAGAGCTAAAGATACCAACTGAGTATCGCGGTAATCATAAAAATAACTGTTTTGATTGGCATACTTGGTGGTTAATTTCTCTTTTGAGGTTTTAAAAATATCATCAAAGAAAAGGCTTGCTTCTAGTTTTTTATTAAAGAATTTTCTGTTCATCACCATATAAGCCGTCCAATTTCCGGAATATCTAAAAGTCCCTTGTATACCAGGAGAACCATATTGATGACCAACTTCTAATGTCCAATCCGACGCTTTATCCAATGTAAAACTCGTAGAAATACTGGAATTAAACACCCAAACCTGATTCTTATACAATTGCTTATCCATCCCGAAAAAATAATTTTCGTCATGGTAAAGATCTTCCGAAACGCTAATCGTCCACCAAGGTTTTACTTGGAAATCGCGCGCAAGACTGAATCCGTAAGACGTTGCTTTTTCAATATTTGTGTAACGATAGACCAATGTTTTAGTATCTGGCATTTGGAAATTAATCTCCATTGATGGATCAATGTTTTTACTATAAAACGCCTCGAAATTCCAGTTTTTAAAGTTATAAGTAAAATTAAAATCATGACGTATCGTTGCTCTTAACCTTGGATCTCCTTGAAAATATGAGAATAAGTTGTAGTACGATTTGGCGGGATTCAACCAAGAATAGCTGGGTCTTGTAATTCGTTTACCATAAGAAAACCCGAATTGATGCTTATTCTCTGTCGTATATTGAATGTAAGCCGTTGGAAATAATTTAAGATATTGATTATCATTAACCTCATGAGGCTCAGAAACGATGCCAGTCAAATCCGTATTTTCTGCACGTAATCCACCTTTAAAACTCCATTTATCCAAATTAAGCGCTAAGGAAACATAAGCCGCTGCATTGCCTTCTTTATAATCGAAAACATTGCTTTTCTCTGGTCTATAAACTATAGCTCCGTTTTCGTCATCCGAAAAATTAAGAATACTGTTGGTTTTTACAATGCTGTATTTTGCACCTGCATCCAGCTCCCACTTTTCATTTTTCCAATTATAATCCGCTTGTTGCGAGAACAATTTAACATCTTGACCGCTGTCACTTATTAATGTTTGAGAAGTAGGTTGTTGATTAACAAAGTTAAGATCGGTAAAAATATGTTGAAAATCCTTACTGTTATTGGCGATAAAATAAGAGGTAAAAGACAATTTATTCTTCCCGAATTTGTGATCCAACTGCAAGCTCAGATTGTTATTGATAGAACTGCTGTGATGATCGTTAATTGTGTTATAGTAAGATTCCATCACGTTTTGTGCGTTATAAATTTTGGTAGGAACGTGGTAAATCCCATAAGATTTTGGAGAATAATAACCTCTGTATCCTAATACCAAAGAGGTGTTTTCATTAGGTTGAAATTCTACAGATGCATTAACAGAATTCTGCTGATTATTGATATCTTTTCGGTTAAGAATACCCTTCCAAGTGGTCTGATCTTCTTCATAATAAATATAATTATCTTCTGCTCGATAGTAGGCACCAGCACCGCGAGAATAGCTAGCCATAGTAGAAAACTTTCCTTTTTTGTAATACTGCGCAATCGTGCCAACGCCTTTAGGATACATCGATTGGACATACTTCCCAGACAGGTAGCCACGATAACCTTCTAATTTATTTTCTTTCATCACGATGTTAAGAACGGCATTACCAGAGGCTTCATATTTTGCTGGCGGATTGGTGATGACTTCCACAGATTTCACGTCGCTACCTTGAGTATTTTCCAAAAGCATTTTCAGCTCGTCGCCTGATACCATTACTTTTTTATCATTAATGGTGATAAGAATACCGCCGCTTCCTTTGATTTTAAAATCATTATTGGAGAACACAACGCCAGGTGTTTTTTTAAGAATCTCCCAAGCGCTAAGGCTAGAAATATTACTATTCTCTACATTGAATTCTAGTCGATCTATTTTCCGTTTTACAACAGGTTTTTTCTTGATAATGGCTACTTCTTCGATTTCGGAAGTGTTTTCTTTTTTTAGAATTATATTAAAGGTCAAACTAGATTTTGATAAATCTAATTGCTTCTCAAATGTTGCGTATTCTAGGTCGTTGATGACTAATTTGATTTGATTTTCTGTAATGCCTTCTAAGCTGAAAATGCCTTCGTCATTAGTCATAAAACTTTTAATCAAAACATTATTGGTATTAAAAACCTCAACTTTAGCTTGCGAAATATTTTGTTGCTGATCGTTGGTTACCTTAACATCAATTTTCTGTTGCTGAGCCATCGCCAGAACCGGAAAACATAAGGCGAGAAATATATTTTTCATGGATTAATGTTTTAAAGTTTAATTTTAACACTACAAAATTGAATTTTATCCACAAGAAATTCGGTTAATGAAAGGTTAATGCGAGGTTAACGTCCATTTAGGATTAAGGAAAATTTTATATTTGCTCATGCTTAAGAATCATAAAAAACTGATTGCTATATTTTTTATAATGTTCCTGATTTTGGTTGGGATACAAGTTTATTTCTTGTATAAAACTTATAAAATTAAAGAAAGTCAAGCTTATGATTATGTTATTGGGCAACTGGATTATTACAGAGATGACTTCAAAAAGGAATATGGTTTGCGAGAAGATACTGTGCAAAGTTATTTTGTAAAATTCAGAGAAGGGAAAATTAACGAGTCGCAATTTCGAGAGAACATCAAGCACCTTAATAAAAAATCTATTCCATCTTACACCCTTTTAATAGACAGTATTTTCAGTAAAGACCATTACGAAGTCGCGACTAGATATGACTTGTTGAGCACTAAATATCTTCCGGAAGACCGATTACTGTTCACGAAACCAATTACGATTTTCGAGACCTCCAGAAAAGTCACCAAGCCTGGAAAAACACAAGATGGAACTTGGGAAACATCATCATCCACGACTGATGACGACAAAAATGATAGCGCAACACCAAGATTGAATAGCTACAAAACCAAAACTGCCAACTATTACGAAATAAAAAACATCCAATCCATTGTCTTCAAAGACTTATGGATTCTGATTATTTGTTGTATTTTAATTCTTGCGGCGGTGTTGTGGATATTTATTTTGACAATCAAAAACCTCATCAGACAACAGAAACAAGTAGAAGTCTTGCATACCGTGGTGGACAATATTGCACACGAGTTCAAAACACCCATTGCTACTTTAAAAATTGCTACCAAAGCTTTAAAAAAAGACTGGAATAAAAACAATCTTCCGTTGCTAGAAAGACAAATTAATCGCTTAGAAAGCCTCATGCACCAACTCCATAATGATGACGATACAACTATTGAAGTCCGTAATATAGTATTCTCTGACTGGAATTATTTTATTGAAGATTTGAAGTTCTCACATCCAGAAATCGAATTTAATTTTGAAAACCATACTCCAGAACAGCTTCCCTTTAACAAAACCGACATGGAAACCTTGATTAAGAATCTATCTGAAAACAGCATAAAATATGGTGCTACTCAAGTTAAAATCCAAGTTAAGATCATCAAAAACCAACTAGAAATTAGCATCACCGACAACGGAATTGGCATTGCAAAAAAGGAACTTAATAATATTTTTGAGAAGTTTTATAGAGTCCAATCAGATAATATCCATAACACAAAAGGCTTAGGTCTCGGGCTTTTTATTGTTAAAAGTATAATCGAAAAGTATAACGGAAAGATAGAACTAACTAGCGAGGTTAACATCGGTACAACTTTCAAACTAACATTGCCTTATGAAAACTAAAATCTTATTGGTAGAAGACGATTCAGATTTTGGGATGATCTTACAACAATATCTGGAGTTGAGTGATTTCGAGGTATCTTGGTTCTCCAATCCTCTAGAAATAGCCAATCAATTAGACGACAATTTCTCCTACAACATTGGGATTCTTGATATCATGATGCCTCATATTGATGGTTTTTCTTTAGCCAAAATGATCTTAACAAAGCATCCACAATTTCCAATTTTGTTTCTAACGGCTAAAAACCAACAGATTGATAGAATTATGGGATTGAAAATTGGCGCCGACGATTATATTTCAAAACCTTGTGATCCCGAAGAACTCATCTTAAGAATCAATAATATACTGAAAAGAACAAGCACACCAAGCATTCAAAATACTATTAAAATCGGCGAATACACTTTAAACATAGAGAAACTCTTACTTCAACATAGCAATGGCGACATCCGACTGACATTAAAGGAAAAAGACTTGCTTCAATACCTTCTAAAACACAATCATCAGACCATAAAACGCGACGCCATCCTTGAAGAAATCTGGGAAACTAATGATTATTTTACAGGAAGAAGTATGGACGTTTTTATCAGCAGATTAAGAAAATACCTCAGCCAAGATCCATTGATTAAGATAGAATCTATCCGAGGAATTGGCTTTGAGATTAACTTTCCTGCATAAAAAAAAGACAACCGAAGTTGCCTTTTCATGAATTGTATTGGATATTATTCTTTCTTAAAAGTGAAAGTCTGTCCGCCTTGTAAAATATCAAAAGTCTTTTTGTCTTTAGCAAATTTAATCTCAATTCCAGCCATATCAAAGCTGAAACGACCATCTCCTTGATACTCTAACGGGAAAGATTGCTGACCAGTTGCCTGAGCGGTAAGCTTATTATTGTCAACTTTCAAGGTGAATTTAATTGGTATTTCTTTAGCTGAAAAAACACCTACAAAATCATTAAGATTAATTTTTTCTATTGCAGGACTATTCATCTTAAAGGTATTATTAGCCGTATTAATATCAGGGAAATCTCCATTAACATCAAGGGTAACAGATTCTATTTCTTTTTTGGTATCTGCTCTAAAAGTCCAATCCGTATTACGTCTCCAGATATCAACTGGTAAGTTAAGATCCTGAGTTGTACCATCTTTATATTTCACTTGCAAATTAACTGGCATTACCATTTTTTCTAAATTAGACACCGAAATAATAGATCCATTAGCGGGATTATTGTCTACATATTTTACGTTAGTTATGGCTTGATCTAGCTTCCAATTATTAAGAATCCAAGCTCTCCAGAACCAAGACAAATCTTCTCCAGACACATTCTCCATCGTTCTGAAAAAATCATCAGGAACAGGATGCTTAAAAGCCCAACGGTTAATATACTCCTTGAAAGCCTTATCAAATCTCTCTGGTCCCAAGATACTTTCTCTAAGAACCGTCATTGCTGCACCAGGTTTGTAGTAAGCCAGTGCGCCAATACTCGCTTCCTTCATATTGTCAGGTGGTGTATCTACAGGCTCTAACTTATCGTTAAACAGGTAAAATGCCATGCCTCTAATTGGCTTCTTGCTATAATATTCGCCTTTGTTAAATTCTTTAGTGGATAGATTATTGATGAATGTGTTGAAGCCTTCATCCATCCATGCATGTCTTCTTTCATTAGAGCCTACAATCATCGGAAACCAATTATGCCCAAATTCGTGATCGGTAACTCCCCAAAGTCCTTTTCCTTTTGAGGTAAATTTACAGAAAACAATACCTGGATATTCCATTCCGCCCTCGTTACCAGCTACATTAGTTGCTGCAGGATAAGTATATTCATACCATTGTTTAGAATAATGCTCTATAGATGCTTTGGTATATTCTGTAGATCTGCTCCAAGCGGCTTGCCCATCGCTCTCTGCAGGATAAGCAGATATGGCTAAAGACTTTTTCCCCGAGGGCAAATTAATACGCGCTGCATCTATTATAAATGCGGGAGAGGCTGCCCAAGCAAAATCTCGAGTTTGGTTAATCTTAAACTTCCATGTTTTAGTCCCAGAAGTATTATCTTGCCCAAGCTCAGAAGCTGTTCTAATCATCACCGTCTTATCGCTGTTCTTAGCTTCGTTCCAACGTTTTTGTTGCTCTGCAGAATAGACATCTTTGGTATTAAGCAATTCTCCAGAACCCATCACATAATAGTTAGACGGCACGGTAATATTAGCTTCTACATTACCATATTCTAGATAAAACTCTCCTGCACCAAGATAAGCATCATTGTTCCAACCCAAGATATCATCATAGACAGCCATTCTCGGGAACCATTGCGCCATGGTAAAAATCTTACCGTTTTTAGTTTCCAAAATACCCATTCTGTCTGATCCATAATCTGGAGCTACAAAAGAGTAATCAATATTAATTTTCAGTTTTCCGCCGTTAGCTTTAAGATTTTTAGGCAGGTCTATTTGCATCCTTGTATCGGTAATTGTATACTTAGCAACTTGTCCATTAACCTTAACCGAACGAATGTCATAACCACCATCAAAGCTCTGCCCCTTATCGCCATATCTAGAGTTACTCATTGGGATAGTAGCATTACCACGAGATGTCTTACTGAATAGATTCTGATCCAATTGCATCCATAAAAAACTCATCTCGTCTGGACTATTATTGACATAATCTACTTCTTGTGATGCTGTAAGTTCTTTTTTTTCAGGATTAAGTGAAGCATTAATTTTATAATCAGCAGAGTTTTGCCAATATCGTGGTCCTGGCTGCCCACTTGCGGAGCGAAACTCATTACCATTTTTTGTATAGAAAGCTTCTTTAAAAGTTTCTTTATAATCGTAATTAGATGTCTGTTGTGCAAAGCCGTGGGTCGCAATAGAAACTAATGCAATGACGGCAAATCTGTGAGGGAGTTTAAAATTCATGTTACTTTAGTATTATATGAAAGCAAATTAATGAATAAAATTAAGAACTTCTTATATTAAAAGAATTATCATGATTATAAGGCATAAAAAAACTGTGCATAATTTCAGTTAAAGTCACGCACAGTTTTCATTTGAAATTTATATTAATTAGCTTTTTTGGCTTTTATCATGGCTTCTAACTGATCCCACATTTCTTTAGGGATCTGATCCAACATATTGAACTGTCCTGCACCCTGCAACCATTCGCCACCGTCAATCGTCACCACTTCTCCATTAACATACGCAGAAAAATCTGACACAAGATACGCCGCAAGATTAGCCAACTCCTGATGGTCGCCTACTCTTCTTAGCGGTACCTTCTTGGTCATGTCAAATTTCTCCTGCAAATCTCCTGGCAGCAATCTGTCCCACGCCCCTTTGGTAGGAAAAGGTCCCGGAGCAATAGCGTTGGTACGGATACCATACTTAGCCCACTCTACTGCCAAGCTTCTCGTCATAGCCAACACGCCAGCTTTAGCCGTTGCAGATGGCACAACATAGGCAGAGCCTGTCCACGCATAAGTAGTCACAATATTAAGAACTGTCCCTGAGGTTTTGGTATCTATCCAATGTTTCCCGATAGATAGCGTACAGTTTTTGGTTCCTTTTAATACGATGTCGATAATGGTGTCAAAGGCATTAGCAGACAATCGTTCTGTTGGTGATATAAAGTTGCCTGCCGCATTGTTAAGCAGAATATCTATTTTACCAAATTCTTTAAGTGTGGCTTCCTTTACAGCTTCTACCTCATCGTAGTTTCGTACATCACAAGCTACGGCTAAGACTTTGCCTCCTGTTAACTCTTCTAACTCTTTGGCTGTTGCTTGTAGCTTTTCTAAGTTTCTGGAGGTAATGACAACTTTGGCACCTAACTCTAGGAAATATTTGGTCATTGCCTTTCCCAGTCCGCTACCGCCACCTGTTACGATGGCTACTTTATCTTGTAATGCATCTTCTCGAAGCATCGGTTGTTTATAATTCATAATCTGACGTTTGGTTTTATGCTTAAATATAAAACTATTTATGCAATTAATCTCAATATCTGTTATTCGGCAAATAGTGCTTTGGTAACGCTAGCCTGCGCCCCGACTTGAGCGGAAATCCTTTTTGAAAGGAGGAACGACGATCAAAAAGATTGAGAGCGGAAGGCGGATAAGGCGCCCAAATCCTATTAATCTCTATCAAACAACAATCGCTCGCCCTTCTTCTCTTCTGAAAAATTACCATTATCATAAGCCAAATGTCCATTGACAAAGGTGTGTGTGATCTTACTATGCAAAAGTGTACCCTCCAAAGGACTCCAACCGCAGTGGTACAGGATATTGTCCTTTTCTATAGTCCATGGATTGGCTAAATCTACCAAAACCAAATCAGCTTTGTAGCCTTCTTTGATAAAGCCGCGCTTCTCAATTTCGAACAAAATAGCAGGATTATGGCTCATCTTCTCCACAATCTTCTCCAAAGAGATCTTCCCATTATGGAAATTCTCCAGCATCACCGGTAAAGAATGTTGTACCAAAGGCGCTCCAGAAGGGCAACTTGTGTATGGATTTTGTTTTTCTTCCCAAGTGTGCGGCGCGTGATCGGTGGCGATAACGTCTATGCGATCATCCAAGAGCGCTTCCCAAAGTCCGTCTTTGTCCTGCTGGGTTTTTACCGCGGGATTCCACTTGATGAGATTACCACGAGTATCGTAATCGGCATTGGTAAAAGTCAAATGATGCACACAAACTTCAGCCGTGATTTTCTTATCTTTTAATGGAATATCATTGCGGAACAAAGCCGTTTCTTTAGCCGTCGACAAATGGAAAATATGCAAGCGCGCACCTGTTTTCTCAGCCAGCTCTACTGTCTTAGAAGACGACTTATAACAAGCTTCTTCACTTCTTATCAAATGATGAAACTTTACAGGAATGTCATCGCCATACTCCGCTTTATAAGTTTCTGTATTGGCTTTTATCGTTGCTTCGTCTTCGCAATGCACACAAATAAGCATTTTGGTTTTGCTAAAGATATTCTCCAAAGTTTCGGGATTATCCACTAACATATTTCCAGTAGACGATCCAAGGAATAGCTTGATCGCCGCAACATTTTTAGGATTGGTCTTGAGTACTTCGTCCAGATTATCATTAGTGCCGCCCATAGAAAATGAATAGTTGGCATAAGATTTCTCTGCACCGAGTCTGTACTTTTCTTCTAAAAGTTCTTGTGTTATCGCATTAGGAACAGTGTTAGGCTGGTCGATAAAACTGGTAATTCCGCCAGCAATAGCCGCCTTAGACTCAGACGCAATATCGCCTTTGTGCGTTAAACCTGGATCACGAAAATGTACTTGGTCATCTATAACGCCTGGCAAAAGATATTTTCCTGATGCGTCGATGATTTGATCCGCTTGGGTATCTGATATGTTATTAGAAATTTTTGAAATTAAATCATTTTCGATGAGCACATCACCATCAAAGGTTTGTCCTTCGTTGACAATTTTAGCATTTTTAATAAGGATTTTCACTTTTTTACTTTTTATTAGAAATTAGAAATCTAGATGTATTCTTTCTTTTTCGCTTTAAACAAAAGTAAGATTTATGAATGAATTTTAAGACCTAGAATAAAAATCACTTTCTAATTATTTACATTTGCATAAATATTTCAATTTTGTATAAGAAATTATTAGGACAGACGGCACTTTATGGATTAACCACGGTTATTATCCGACTGTTTCCTTTTGTTATAAGTCCCATTATAACAAGAACTTTTGGGCCAGAAGCTTATTCGCCATTTGTTGATTTTTATTCGGTGGCAGGCGTTATCGCTGTTTTATTAACGCACGGCATGGAGACGACGTTTTTCCGTTTTGCTTTAGACGAAAAAGATGACAGAAAGTTAATTTCTACCTCTTTTTATAGCGTAGCAGTTATTGCTTTATTGTATTTAGTATTCTCGTTAATATTTAAGCAAGATTTGGCTAACGCTTTTAAGACACCAGATCAAGTCAATCTTTTAACATTAATAACGATTACATTAACCTTAGATGCATTCTGTGCGATGCCTTTTGTATTATTAAGAAAAAACGAAAGACCGCTAAAATATGCATCAATAAGAATCATTAATGGTATTGTTAATTTTATTTTGGTATTCTTTTTCATTGTGTATTTACCAAAATACCCCGAAGGATTACTAGGATTAAAATATAATCCAGAATTAGGAGTTGGCTATGTTTTTATTGCCAATCTCGTGGCTAGTGCTGTAACTTTCATCCTTTTGCTAAAAGAAATATTAATTGCTAGAATTAAATATTTTTCTTGGGAATTATGGAAAAAAATGATCAAATATTCTTGGCCAATAACCATTGCAGGATTAGCAGGAATTATTAACGAAACCTTTGACAGACAGTTTCTTAAGTTCTTACTTCCTGAAGAAATTGCAAGACATGAGTTGGGCGTCTACGGTGGTGTAGCTAAGGTTGTAACCTTTGTTATTCTTTTTAGGCAAGCTTATTCTTTGGGCATTGAGCCATTCTTCTTTAGCCATTCTAAAAGTGCTAATGCAAAGCAAACTTATGTCAAATTAATGGATATTTTCATTGCTGTTAATTGCCTCATAGTATTGTTCCTTAGTGTTAACATCGAGTGGATTTCTCATTATTATATAAGGAACCCCGAGTATTATGAGGGGATTGCCATCTTGCCAATCTTATTTTTTGCCAGTTTATTCTTAGGCATATATCTCAACCTTTCTATTTGGTATAAATTGAATGACCAGACCATTGTTGGTGCTTATATCTCGGCAATTGGTGTATTGGTAACTATTGCTATTAATTTTTATTTCATTCCAAGGTATGGTTATTGGGCATCTACATGGGCAACTATTGCAAGTTACTTTACGATGATGGTCGTTTCTTACATTTGGGGACAAATAAAATATCCAATTCCGTATAATATTTACCCAAATAGCGTGATAATTTTAATCACAATGCTCGTTTCTTTAATATGTTACCAATATTTAAGGGAAAGTGTTTGGATTGGTAATCTTATATTTCTATTTTTGGCGTTGATTTTAATAAAGACTCAAAAATTAATTCCAGATTCGATTTTACAGAAATTGAAAAGAAATTAATATTTACATTTAAGCTTTAGAATCAAATTTTATAACAAACTAACTATAAAAACAAAACACTTTTAGTATAATGAAAATTATTGTACCTATGGCTGGACGTGGCTCAAGACTGAGACCACACACATTAACAGTTCCTAAGCCATTAATCCCTATTGCCGGGAAACCTATTGTCCAAAGACTTGTAGAAGACATTGCTAAAGTTGCTGGAGAAAAAATTGAAGAAATTGCATTTATTATAGGAGATTTTGGTGTAGAAGTAGAAGAATCTTTAGTTCAAATTGCAGAAAGATTAGGCGCTAAAGGAAGCATCTACACACAAGACGAACCATTGGGTACAGCACACGCTATAAAATGTGCAGAAGCATCCATGCAAGGTAATGTTGTTGTGGCTTTTGCAGACACATTATTCCGTGCAGATTTTGAATTAGATACTAATTCTGATGGTGTTATTTGGGTTAAAAAAGTAGATGATCCTTCTGCTTTTGGAGTTGTAAAATTAGATGATTATGGTTTTATAACAGATTTTGTAGAAAAGCCACAAGAATTTGTTTCTGACTTAGCGATTATCGGTATTTATTATTTTAATAGTGCTGAGAAATTAATGAGCGAGATTAACCATATCATGGATAATGACATCAAAGAAGGTGGAGAATATCAGCTAACAACGGCTCTAGAAAACCTTCGTCAAAAAGGTGCAAAATTCTCCCTAGGAAAAGTAGACGATTGGATGGATTGTGGTAATAAGAATGCTACTGTAGAAACTAATGGTAAAATTCTAGCCTATGAAAAAGAAGAAATGTCGCATTTCCCAGCATCTGCAAAAATTGAAAACTCACTAATTATTCCGCCATGTTTTATTGGAGAAAATGTAGTTATTAGTAATTCTAAGATTGGACCTTTTGTATCATTAGGAAACAATACCAAAATCAACAATTCTAACATAGAAAATTCTCTAATCCAAGAAAGCACTGTTATAGATCATGGTAATTTATCCAATTCTATGATTGGTAACTCGGCTAAATATTATGGAGTATCTAGAGAAATATCCTTAGGAGATTATTCAGTTTTAGATTTCTTATCGAAAGATTAGATATTATTCTTTGTAAAATATTATTTTTGAGACTTAATAACATGGCCAATGCTTTGTATATTAAGTCTCAAAATTTTTTAAACGTTTTTACGTTAAATTTATAAATCCTCTACAAAGAGTTGAAGTCATGAAAAAAAACATAATCCTAATACTTGCTTCCATTGCATTGGTATCTTGCAAGGTCCAGACAAAAAGTACAGAAGCTAGTAACAATCCTATTAGCGCAACAGAAGCTGTTAATAATAGTGACTTCTACCGATCTATTATGAAAAAAAATGATTTTGACCAAGTTAAAATCAATAGCAAAATAGATGTACAGACAGGTCGATTCATCCCAACGCTTAATGCAACTATTTATATAGAAAACGGTCAAAAAGTATGGATGAATCTCTCCGCCCTCTTTTTTAATGTTGGTCGTGGTATCGCAACAACTTCTGGTGTAAAAGGCTATGAATCCTATAACAAGACTTACATAGACTCTGATTTTGGTTATCTCAACCAATTATTAAAAGTAGACTTTATAGATTATAATGCCCTTCAAAATTTATTGATAGGCAAAACTTTTATTCCTATAAAAGAAAAAGATTTCACACTCACTCAAAACGCTCAAGGCTTTACTTTAACATCAAAATCTACACAAAAAATAGTTGTTGATGGAAAAACAAGCGAATACAATATTAGCCTTAACTATTCTCCCGAACAAGATCTTACCAGCGTACAGTTAGAGAACATAAGCACTAACGATATCCTTAATATCAACTACGAAAACTGGCAAAATGTGGAGAAATATCGCTTTCCAAAAAATGTTAAAATAATTATAAAAGGCAATAAAACAGACCAAATTTTAATCGAAAACACGAAATTTGATTTTTCTAAAATGGACACAAGTTATTCTGTCCCTAATAATTATAAAAAGACCGTTATTAAATGATAAAGAAGATTAGTCTCGTTACAAGTATCTTATTTTTCGGATGCATTTTCGGCCAAAACACTAAAGAACAGTTACAAAAGCAAAATGCCGAAATCAAAAAGCAGATTGCAACCATCAATTCTGATCTATCCAAGACAAAAACTGAAGGAAAACTGTCATTAGGCTATCTTAATGCTGTTAATCAAAAGCTAGGATTGCGCGAAAAAGCTTATAATAATACGTTTAAAGAAAAGCGTTTTATAGAAGATGATATTTATAAATATCAGCTAGAAATCAATAAAAACAAAAGAGAGCTTTCTACACTTAGAAAAGATTACTCAGATATATTGATTAAGGCATATAAAAATAAAGGCGTACAGAATAAAGTAACATTTATCCTTTCTTCCAAGAATATGGGAGAAGCACTTCGTCGTGTGCAATATCTAAAACAATATTCTGATTATCAAGATAAAAAAGCAGCAGAAATAACTGCCAAAGGCAATGAAATCTTAAAAAACATTGCTAACAAGCAAAAATCGATGACAGAAAAAGACAATCTTCTTTTAACCCAAAAGAAAGATCTTATCACTATCGAGGCAGAAAGAAAACAAAAACAACTTTTGGTAGAAGAATTTAAACAAAATGAATCTCGCCTCGTTGCAGAACTTAAACAAAAACAACAGCAACAAAAAGCTTTGGACGGCCAGATTAAGGCTATTATTAATGAAGAAATAAGAATTGCCAAAGCCAAAGAAGAAGCCAATCGTAAAGCTGAAGAAGAAAGAAAAAGACTAGCTCTCATAGCAGCTGCAAAAGAAAAAGCTCGTATTGATGCAGAAAATAAAGCTAAAGCTGATGCTCTAGAAAGAGAACGGAGACTAGCAGAAGAAGAGAACAAACGTGCCATAGAATTAGCAGCAAGAAAAGCTGCAGACGAAAAAAAACGAGCTGATGAAGCTATTAAAGCCGAATCTGATGCTCGTGCTAATGCGAGAAAAATAGCAGCAGAAAAAGAAACTGCAGAAGCCAATGCAAAAGCAAAAATTGCGGCAGACAGATTAGCTAATGCCAAAGCGGCAGAAGCGGCACTGGACAAGAAAAAAGACGAAGAAAAGAAAGCAGCAGAAGTTAAAACCATGCGAGCTTTTGATGTTGGTAGCACCGCTGCTGGCAGTAACTTTGCAGAAAATAAAGGCAAAATAGGCTTCCCAGTAGACCGAGGTCAAGTTACACACAGATTTGGACGTCAAGAGCACCCAGTTTTCAAAGGAATATATGAAGACAATAGTGGGATAAAAATCGCGGTAAGTCCTGGTACAAAAGCACGTTGTGTCTTCCCTGGTATTGTTACAAGAATAGTAGATGGTGATACAAAAACCGTAATTATAAAACACGGTAATTATTTCACAGTCTACTCTAACATCTCCAAAAGTTATGTAAAAGCCAATCAGCAGGTCTCTGCAGGCACACAGATAGGAGATGTTGCAACAGGTCTGGATGGCTCTTACACATTAGATTTTCAAGTTTGGAACGGTACAACAGCAGTTGATCCACTTGGTTGGGTATCGTATTAAAAAATAGATTAACTTTGTATAAAATTTAAAAAATGATTAATTCACTAGTTATATTATCATTATCATGGCAACATATTCTAATTGTTGCATTGATTTTAGTTTTGCTATTCGGAGGAAAAAAAATCCCTGAATTAATGAAAGGTATGGGATCTGGTATTAAAGAATTTAAAGATGCTGTTAAAGAAGATGATAAAAAAACATCTGATAACAAGTCAGACTCTAATAATACTAACGCATAGTTTTTGAGATAAAAAATGAAGTTCACAGAATTAGCTTGGTCTATCTTCAATAAGACAATTGAAGATTATCACCTTACCGATAATGTAGAAACCATAGAGAATAATCCATTCCAAAAAGATACATTGGAATGGATTTTGTACTCTAAGAATTGGATTGACACCGTACAATGGCATTTAGAAGATATTATTCGTGATGAAAATATTGATCCCGTAGAAGCTCTAAAACTGAAAAGAACAATAGACGCTTCTAACCAAAAAAGAACTGATCTTGTTGAGTTTATCGACGATTGGTTTCTTAATCAATATAAAGACATCAAGGCTAATTCTAATGCAAGAATTAATTCTGAAACACCTGCATGGGCTGTAGACAGATATTCTATTTTAGCATTAAAGATATACCACATGAGCCAAGAAGTAAATCGTAAAGATGCTTCTGAAGATCATCATCTGAAATGTAGTAATAAACTAAATGTTTTGTTAGAACAACATGAAGATTTATCTACTGCCATCAACCAATTATTGCAAGATATTGAAAACGGGAATGTTAAGATGAAGACTTATAAGCAAATGAAAATGTACAACGACGAGTCTCTTAATCCAATCCTTTATCAAAAATTGCAAAAATGATAGCATATTGGAAAAAGCTGTTAATAGGCTTTAGTTTTATACTTATTTTTTCGTGCTCTACAGAATCTAATATCACTTCTGATAATAATTCTATAGAAATTTCTCCTAGTTTTATACGAAGTATATCACCAGATAAGATAAGCTATGCTTCTACGATTTCCAATCTGATTTCTACCTTTCCAAAGTTTAAAAATGATGCACTTAACTCTGAAATTAAAAACTTAAAACAACATCTTACAGATTATCTTAATGCATTGCAAGTGTATGGCTCTAACGAGAAAGAACAATCTATTAAGCGTTTTGAGAGTAGTTATAAAAAAATTCAGAAACTGAGAAAGTACATCCATCCAGACGATGATCAAGTTCTTAACCGATATCTTGTGAAGATCAAAACAAATATCAACCTTTTAGAAGCTATCGATGTAAAAGAGAGCAAAGATGGTATTGTTTCTAAATAAATTACGTAAAGATCATGTTAAAAATACAAGCTGAAGCTAATGTCCCTACTGAGTTAGGGCAATTTAAGATGTTGGCAATTTCTGAAAATGAAAATGATTGGATGCCACATCTCGCCATTATATCTGATAAAACAAATATGGATGATGTGGTTAACGTACGTTTCCATTCAGAGTGTATTACGGGAGAAGTCTTCCATTCTAAAAAATGTGAATGTGGTCAGCAATTAGATGCATCGCTCCAATATATTGATCAAAATGGTGGTATTATCATCTATCTAAGACAAGAAGGACGTAACATTGGTATTATCAATAAGCTAAAGGCTTATGCATTGCAAGAAAAAGGTTATGATACTGTGGAGGCTAACTTACAATTGGGATTACCTGCTGATGATAGGGATTTTGGTGTTGCTATTGATATTTTAAAGATCTTAAACGTTAAATCTATTAATCTATTAACTAATAATCCTGAGAAAATAAAATTTGTTGAGAAGAGCGATATTATTCTTAATTCTAGAATTCCGTTGCAAATAAAAGCTAATGAAATAAGTGCTTCTTATCTTAAAACAAAAAAAGATTTCTTTGGTCATTTACTTAAAGATGAGAATGATTTATAAAAATCATTTAGTATAAAAAAACAAAAAAAGAGAGTCAACTTATAGTTAACTCTCTTTTTTGTTGGTAAGAATGATTCTTAAAGATTAATCACTTTAGAATCATTGATATTAAATTTTTTGATGATCTGGTCATAAGATAATTTACTAAGATCTCCTTGTTGTTGTTTAGCACTTGCACCTTTAACCCCTGGCACAAAGATAATTCTTAAGGTTACATTATTAAGAAATTCTGGTGTTTTTCTTATATCATAAGTCCCAGAAACATAGGCGCTGAAATCATGCACAGAATAATCAAAATCTAGATCTACTTCTTCTTGCTTACCTTCTACAGTAGGATATTCTGTTCTTGGCATTGGCGCCCAGATTGGAGATCCATCTTTTGTTACATCTGCTTTAATAAACATCAATACATAATCTCCATTTCCTAAAGTTTTAGCAAAAGCTTCGTTAATAGTTCCTTTTCCTGTAGCCGCATCATATTTAAAACTCCTATTAAGATCATACACGGTAGAATATACTGTAGTATCTTCTCTATCTTTCTCACAACTTAATGTAAATAACCCAACAAAAGCTAACAACAAAAGGGGAATCATTTTTTTCATAGTAATTTTCATAATTTTCAGATTTTAATCGTTAAATGTAATCAACCAAAATTGTACCATAAAACCTTTATTTATTAATTATAAGGTTTTATCTTTATCATCAATTTAAAATTAGATATAGAAATGATAAAAAGGTTAATTCCGGTTTTAATATTTTTTTCTGCAATATACTCGCAAGCGCAATATATTCCAAAAAACATATCAGAAAAAGATAAAAAAGAAGCTAAATTATGGGTTAATAATACTTACAAATCTTTATCAGACGAGGATAAATTGGGACAACTTTTTATCGTAGCACTTTATACTAACAAAGACCTGTCACATATTAATACTGTAAGAAACCTTGTAGAAACAGAAAAAATTGGCGGTATAATTTTAATGCAAGATGATGCCACTATGGAGATTAATCTTGTTAATGAATTTCAATCAAAATCAAAAATACCTTTGATGATTGGGATGGATGCAGAATGGGGCGTGTATCAAAGAATTGCAAAAGCCTATAAATTCCCTTGGGCAATCACTTTAGGTGCTATTCAGGATAAAAATTTAATATACCAAATGGCAGCGAAGATTGCCGAAGATTGCAAAAGAATGGGAATTAACTGGGATTTTGCGCCCGTTGTAGATGTCAATACCAATCCTAATAATCCTATTATTGGCAATAGATCTTTTGGTTCTACAGTTGATAATGTTACAGAAAAAGCTCTTGCATATTCTCAAGGTTTACAAGATCATAATGTATTGGCAGCTATAAAACACTTCCCTGGTCATGGTGATACCAACACAGATTCTCATCTTGATTTACCAGTAGTCTCTCACAACTTAGATCGTCTAAATGAAATTGAATTAGCACCTTTCAAAACATTAATGCATGAAGGTATTGGTGGTGTAATGGTGGCACATTTATATGTTCCGGCACTGGAAGATGGCAAAGGTATTCCGGCATCTGTTTCAGAAAAAATAATCACAGGATTATTAAAAGAAAAACTAGGTTATAAAGGATTAATAATAACCGATGCTCTTAATATGGGCGCGGTTGCTAATCGTTACAAACCTGGAGAATTAGATGCTTTAGCCTTTAAAGCTGGTAATGATATCATGCTATTTTCACAGGGTGTAAAAGAAGGTAAAAGATTAATTAAAGAAGCAATTATCAAAGGTGAAATCTCTCCAAAAAGAGTTGAAGAAAGTGTTAAAAAGATTCTATTAACCAAATATTATTTGGGCTTATCAAAATATCAACCGATAGATCCCACTAATATTGACAATGATCTCATCAATGATTCTCATCAAGTTTTAGTTCAGAATTTATATGAAAATGCGATAACACTTCTTAAAGATGACAAGCAATTATTACCTTTAACGGCTACAGAAACTACCTATTATTTAGCATTAGAAGAAGCACCATCAACAACATTTTCTACAGAATTAGCCTCTAGAGGTAATATAAAAGTTGTTAAACCAACCGAGATCAATACCATTCCTAAAAACTCTAAAGTAATTATTGGGATCCATAAAGATAATTCTACAGCTTACAAACCTTATAAAATTTCTCTAGAATCAAAGAAAATAATCACCGAATTAGCAAAAAATCAAAATATAGTTTTGGATGTTTTTGGCAGTCCTTATGCGCTTCGTGATCTTAATACAGACAATATATCTACTGTTGTTCTATCTTACGAAAACAATTCAGACTCACAAAAAGCATCTGTTAATGCTCTCTTTGGAAAATCAAAAATCTCAGGAAGATTACCTGTTTTGGTAAATGATCAATGGAAAGCTGGAGCAGGAAAAGACTTAGGTCACAAGTAAAATTCAATTCTTTCAAAATTATAATTTATCCATTAATCTAATCTCTATTATCAATAATAAAGATTGGTTAAAGCAATAGATTTTTCAATAAAAAAACAATAAATTGGACTCAGAAAATAAAACAATGAAAATAGGAATATTATGCTACCCAACCTATGGAGGAAGCGGGATTGTTGCGACAGAATTAGGCATGATTCTGGCTCAGCAAGGACACGAAGTTCATTTCATAAGTTCTAATCTACCTGCGAGATTAGATATGACAAGATCTAATATATTCTTCCACAAAGTACAAGTAGAGAACTATCCTTTGTTCAAGTTTCCTCCGTATGACATTGCATTATCATCAACAATTTATCAAGTTGTTAGCTTATATGATCTAGATATTCTGCATGCGCATTACGCTATTCCTTTTGCTTATTGTGCTTTTTATGCTAAACAAATGCTTAAAGAAGACGGCAAAGATATCCCATTAATTACAACGCTTCACGGGACAGATATCACATTAGTAGGACAGCACCCTACTTATAATAAAGCAGTAGAATTCTCAATTAATCAATCTGAAGCGATTACTTCTGTCTCTGAAAGTTTAAAACAAAATACACTTAAAAATTTCAATATTAAAAAAGAAATTAAAGTCATTACCAACTTTATAGACAACAGCTTATTTATTGATAAAAGTACGTGCTGTCGTGACCAATTTGCCAAGCCTGAAGAAAAACTTCTGATACACGTTTCTAATCTACGTTCTGTAAAAAGAATTGAAGATGTATTAGAAATTTTTAAAAATGTAGAAAAGGATATTGATTGCAAATTAATAATAATTGGCGAAGGTCCAGATATGGAAAAAATCAATTGTTTCCTTACAGAAAACCCAGAGCTAATAAGTAAAATAAGACTTCTTGGTAAAGTTAATGAGCTTTACAGAATACTAAAATTAGCCGACTTATTCTTATTGCCATCAGAGCAAGAAAGCTTTGGACTTGCAGCTTTAGAAGCTATGGCTGCGGGCGTACCTGTTATCAGTAGTAATGCAGGTGGAATACCAGAGGTTAACATCCACGGAAAAACAGGTTTTGTTGCTAATATTGGCGATGTAGAAGCAATGACAAATTATGCTAAACAACTTCTTTCTGATCAGAACTTATTGGCGACAATGAAACAAAATGCCAAAGAAAATGCAGAACTTTTTGATATCAAAAATATAATTCCGCAATACATTAACCTTTATAATGAAGTATTGGCAAAGTAAAAAGTAGAGCCTTGGCTATGTTGCGTGGTTAAAATATTAACTTTAAAAAGTTACGACTCTTAAAAAATTGTATTTTAGAGTTATAAATAATTATCATGGTTAATGAAAGTATTTTGCAATTATTATGGGATAAGAAGCTATTTAAAAACTACAACTTTGTCTGCACGAAGGGCTTTCCTATAGAAATAATAGATTTTGGACAATGGAATTACAATCAGGGTCCAGATTTTCTAATTGCAAAAATAAAATACCAAGATATAATCTTCGTCGGAAATATAGAATTACATGTAAAAACATCCGATTGGACTCTTCATAAACATGACCAAGACTCTAACTACCAGAAAATAATACTGCATGTCGTTTTTGAAAATGATACCAGCCTAGAGAATATCGAATCAAAAAACATCCCAACTCTAGAACTCAAAAATTACATTGACGAAAGCGTTATACTACGCTATCAAAAACTGAACATAGAGAAGAGCCATTTTATTGCATGTGAAGAATTAGTACGAAAAAGCTATATACCATTATTTTTTCATGAAGAAAATATACTTAAAAAACTTAACGACAAGTCTTCAGAAATACAGCAACAACTCACAGATCTAAAAAATAATTATGAAGCGGTCTTATTTTCAAATTTGGCATATGCATTCGGGTTAAAAGTTAATGCAGAAATTTTTAAGCAAATTGCAGAAAGTATAGACTTTAACATTATTAATAAAATAAGACAAAATCCTAACGCTTTAGAAGCTTTATTTTTCGGGATTGCTGGTTGGTTAGATAATCCTGCAGATGCTCAAATGTTACTATGGAAGAGAGAATTTGATTTTTTAAAGTCAAAATATCAGTTATCCTCTATAACCATTAGTCCTAAGTTTTCTAAGTTACGACCTCCTAATTTCCCTACCATTAGATTATCTCAATTGTCACAATTGTATTATAACGAGCCACATTTATTTTCTAAAATTAAAGCAGACAAAAGTATTAGAGAATTAAAATCTATTTTCGAAAATACTAAAACCAGCAACTACTGGGATAATCATTATAATTTCGCTAAAGAATCAGGAGACAAATTAGAAAAGAAATTAAGTTCTGATTTTATAGAAATAATCATTATTAATGCAATCTTGCCGTTAAAATATTGGCTTGATCTACAAAAAGAAGACATTAATGATGATATTATTGAGTTTTATAAATCGTTAAAACCTGAAAAGAATAATGTTATCGACCATTGGAAAAATCTTGGGATAAAATCTAATAACACTTTAGAATCGCAATCATTATTATACCATTATAAAAATTCTTGCAACCATAAAAAATGCTTAAATTGCGGTATCGGATTAAAAATTCTAAAACAAAATGAGTAACATAAGACATCGCTTTGAGAGAGAATGGTTTGGAGTCTTAACTAGAATGGGTAGTAGACTAGGAATTCCTGTTTCTAAATTGCGGGTATTTTTCATTTATTCAACCTTTGCTACAGCTGGGATTTTCTTTTTATTTTATCTCGGTTTAGCTTTTACTTTATGGATAAAAGATTGTGTTGTCACAAAGCGCCCTAGCGTTTTTGATTTATAATACAAAATAGCCTTTCAGAAAATCCTGAAAGGCTATTTTTATATTTAAAATTCAATTTTAAAATTTATTTAGAACTACTTAGCGTTGCTGCTGCAAACTCTCTGTTCATTCTTGCAATGTTTTCTAGAGAAATTCCTTTAGGGCACTCTATCTCACAAGCTCCTGTGTTAGAACAGTTACCAAAGCCTTCGTCATCCATTGCCTGAACCATGCTAAGAACTCTTCTTGTTGCTTCTACTCTACCTTGTGGTAATAAGGCAAATTGAGATACTTTAGCACCAACAAAAAGCATTGCAGATCCATTTTTACAAGTTGCTACACAAGCACCACAACCGATACATGCAGCTGCGTCCATTGCTTTGTCTGCATCTTCTTTAGGCACAGGAATATTGTTAGCATCTGTCGTTCTACCAGAAGTATTAACAGAAATAAATCCTCCTGCAGCCATTACTCTATCAAAAGCACTTCTATCTACTACTAAATCCTTAATTACAGGAAAAGCGGCACTTCTCCAAGGTTCTATAACGATAGTTTCGCCATCTTTAAAATGACGCATGTGCAACTGACATGTTGTAATACCTGTGTCTGGACCATGTGCACGTCCATTAATATAAAGAGAACACATACCGCAAATTCCTTCACGACAATCGTGGTCAAAAGCCACTGGTTCTTTGCCTTCGTTAATTAAATTTTCATTTAAGATATCTAACATTTCTAAGAATGAAGAATCTGTAGATACATCTGATATTTTATAGGTGTCAAACTGACCTTTGGTTTTACTATTTTTTTGTCTCCAAATTTTCAGCGTAAGATGTAAGCCTTTTTTTGCACTCATAATTGTATATTTATTGGTTGGAGATTATTTGTAACTTCTGGTTTTAACTTCAATATTATCATACACTAAGTCTTCTTTGTGCATAGCTTCGTTATTGATGTCTGTCCCTTTATATTCCCAAGCAGCTACATACTTAAAGTTAACATCATCTCTCTCTGCTTCTCCATCTGGCGTAGAGTGATCTTCGCGGAAGTGACCTCCACAAGATTCGTTTCTATTAAGTGCATCTATTGCCATTAATTGTCCTAGTTCTAAGAAATCAGCCACACGAAGTGCTTTTTCTAGCTCTGGGTTCATTTCATTAGCATCTCCTGGTACTTTTACATTCTTCCAGAAATCATTTCTTACTTCTTCGATTTCTTTAATCGCTTCTCTAAGACCTTCTGGTGTTCTTCCCATACCTACTTTATTCCACATAATGTTTCCTAATTGCTTATGGAAATGATCTACAGAATGAGTACCATTATTAGTAATAAAGAAATTGATTCTATCATTAACTTCTTTTTCTACTACATTAAATTCTTCAGAATTAGTAGGGATAGCACCCGTTCTAATATCTGCTGAAAGATAATCAGCAATAGTATAAGGTAATACAAAATAACCATCTGCAAGACCTTGCATCAATGCAGAAGCTCCTAATCTATTAGCTCCATGATCAGAGAAATTAGCTTCTCCAATAACAAAACATCCAGGGATTGTAGATTGTAAATTATAGTCTACCCATACACCACCCATTGTGTAATGTACTGCAGGGTAAATTTTCATTGGAGTCTTATAAGGATCATCCGCAGTAATCTTTTCGTACATAACAAAAAGGTTACCATATTTTTCTTCAATCCAAGCTTTACCAAGATCATAGATCTGTTGTTCTGTTGGATTGTGTATATGTTTTTCGGTAGCAGACTCTCTACCCTTCTTCATAATCTCTGTAGAGAAATCTAGATATACACCTTCTTTGGTATCATTATTTTCTATACCAAATCCAGCATCACATCTTTCTTTACCAGCTCTAGATGCAACGTCTCTAGGTACTAAGTTACCGAATGCAGGATATCTTCTTTCTAAGTAATAATCTCTATCTTCTTCTTTAATACTTTCTGGTCTTAACTTACCTTCTCTTATCGCTACAGAATCTTCAATCTTTTTAGGAACCCAAATTCTTCCTGAGTTTCTAAGAGATTCTGACATCAAAGTTAATTTTGATTGTTGTGTCCCATGAACAGGAATACAAGTCGGGTGAATCTGTACATAACAAGGATTTGCAAAATATGCACCTCTTTTATGAATTTTCCATGCAGCAGAAACGTTAGATCCCATTGCATTAGTAGATAGGAAATACACGTTACCATAACCACCAGAAGCGATAACAACTGCGTGAGCAGAATGTCTCTCTACCTCACCTGTTACAAGGTTTCTAGAGATAATACCTCTTGCTTTACCATCAACAATCACAAGATCTAACATCTCGTGACGGTTATACATCTTAACTCTACCTTTACCAATCTGACGGCTCAATGCAGAATAAGCACCTAATAATAACTGTTGACCAGTCTGTCCTTTGGCATAGAATGTTCTTTTTACCTGAACACCACCGAAAGAACGGTTATCTAATTGCCCACCATAATCACGACCAAAAGGAACACCTTGTGCTACACATTGATCAATAATATTAGCAGAAACTTCAGCAAGACGATAGACATTAGCCTCTCTTGCACGATAATCTCCACCTTTTATAGTATCATAAAATAATCTATAAGTAGAATCTCCATCACCTTGATAATTTTTAGCAGCATTAATACCACCTTGAGCGGCAATAGAGTGTGCTCTTCTTGGAGAATCTTGGTAACAAAATGCTTTTACATTATAACCTTGCTCAGCTAAAGTTGCTGCTGCAGAACCTCCTGCTAGACCTGTACCAATAACAATAATATCAATTTTATCACGGTTGTTAGGCGCAACAAGGTTCATGTGGTCTTTATGATTACTCCACTTATCCTTAAGCGGACCTCCTGGAATTTTTGAATCTAAATTACTCATTCTAATTATATTGATATTATTGAGTTACAAAGTGAAATAATGCGATAAAAATGAATCCAAATGGAATCAAGATAGAATACCAAGTTCCAAATGCTTTAATAATAGGTGTGTACTTTGGATGTCTCGCGCCAATAGATTGAAAAGATGACTGAAAACCATGTGATAAGTGCAATCCTAAAAGAATAAATGAAACCACATAGAAAGCCACTCTAAGAGGACTCTCGAATTTAGCATGAAGCTCTCCCCAGAATCTTGTCATATCAAGCGCATTACCATTACCAGGCACATACTTGTAAGTCATCTCATGAAACCAAAAATCATACATGTGAAGTACCAAAAATGATAAAATAACTAATCCAGAGATAATCATATTTCTTGACATCCAAGAAGAATTAGCTGCAGCACCATTAACAGCATACTTTACAGGTCTAGCTTTATTATTTTTTGCTTCTAAAATAAATCCCATAATAAAATGGAAAAAAACCGCAAAAATTAAAACCGGCTGCATAAGATACTGTATCATTGGGTTATAGCCCATAAAATACGAAGCGCCGTTAAAAGGACCATCTTCTCCAAATACAGAAAGCATATTTGTAAAAAGGTGCATCACTAAGAAAACCAGCAAAAACATTGCTGATAATGCCATTGCATATTTTCTACCGATAGTAGAGGAAAATCCTGCCATAATTCTTAAATTATTTGAATACGCACAAAGTTAAAAAAATGTTAATAGATACGAGAGTGAGAAATGTCACAATTCAATAGTTTGTAATCTTTCTAAATAAACCTGTGTTAATTATGAATTCGGTCGTTATCAAGATTATATTTTCGCTTATTATAGATGATGGTTGTCACGCCTTTTTCTGTAGAAATCACTTTATAATCACTTACTCTTCTTGCTGTTAAATAAGGATTAATGACTGATTTCCGCAAATATTCTTCCTTAATGGAATCCTTAATAATAAATAAAACTTGTTCTTTTTCTTTTATAATCAAGATTTTATCTTTAAAATTTTCAACTAAAACAACTTCATCTTTTCTAGCATAATAGAAATTAATCAATATTCTAACCCCAAAGAACAGCAAAATAACGAAGGATAAATTGATGATATTTCTATAGGTAAACTTCTGGATAAATCCTCTCAAGTAATAAAATCCTAACAAACAAATCAAAACTTCAACCAATCCAAAACTAATATTATCATGATAAAAAGAGTCAGATGATGCAAAAAAATGAATTAACTTAAGAAGCCAGTCAATAAAAAAATCATAAACAACATCAACAAAACTCCAATAAATATTGAAAGAATACATAATAACCATTATGATTGAAAATATAATAACAACCTCAGAAAAAGGAAGAACCACCAAATTTGCGATGATAGATACAACCGAAAACTGATGAAAATAGTATAAAACCAAAGGTAATGTTGCTAATTGCGCCGACAAAGAGATGCTTACAATACTGTAAAATAAGGTCTCTAATTTATATTTTGGCTTTCTAAACTTTTTAAGAATAATTGGATTTAGCCAATAAATACCAAATACAGCTAGATAGCTTAACTGAAATCCTACATCGTACAATTGTTGTGTATCAACTATCAAAATAATAAATGCAGATACCGCCATAGAATGTAACAAATCTGGTTTTCTTTGTAAAATTACCATCATATAATACATTGTAACCATAATGCATGATCTCACAACAGAACTGCCATAATCTATAAAAATAGCAAACATCCAAATTAGTATCAACGTAATTATTATTGGCAATTTTCTATTCTTATATGAGAAAATCGGCTTTATAATTATTAATATTAACCAGAAAATTATTGCCATGTGCGATCCAGAAATCGCTAAAAAATGCATCAACCCAGATTTCCCAAAATCCTGAACCATCTCAGCATCCATCTCTGTACGATCGGCAAGAATAATTCCCTTCAAGAACTCTTTATTTCTCGGATGTAGAGAAGATTGATTAATATTTATAAGCGTAGCAAGTCTTTTTTGCTTGATTAGATCATTCAAAGAAATCTGCAATTTACTTTGGCTCAAAATATCGCCTTTTATATAAGTTTGAAAATAAATACCTTGCCTAGACAGATAATTATAATAATCAAATTGAAAATCCGCTGATGTTTTTTTGACAGGATTAATATAAACCTCAGCCTGATAATAATGCTCAAAATCTAGTAATGACTGATCTTTCGGGATATTTACAATCGACAGAAAAGCAGTAAAATTATCAGACGGTAAAGATTGTACTTTTAGAATTTCTATCTCGTAACGGCGATTCTTTTTGTTGCTATTAAGCTTCTTTTTTAATTGAAAAACAACCATCTGTTTTGGCTTTTCAATTTTGGGCAAATCAGGAATTATGGAGTTTTGCCAATGACAAAACAATCCTAATCCAAAAAAGAAAAAACCAAGCAAATAATTTTTTAGTCTTACAAGAATTTCAATTTTAAATCTTAAAAGAATTAGCCCTAAAAACGAAACCACTAACACAGAAATAGACACCCAAATATCCCAAGAAAAATAATCTTGAGAAAAAATCCCAAAACAAAAGACCAACAACATTATTAGTAAAGGTTGTTTTGACATTTTTCATTATTTTAATTGTGTTAAACTAAAAATAATGAATTTCAGAACTCGAAGCGTAAAAATTATTTTATGTTAAATATGATATCTGCTGCAACATTACTTGCACCACTTCCTCCAAGATTTTCTCTTAATATTTGGTAACTAGCTAACATTTTTTCACGAGAATCACCCTCTAGAATTTTATTTAATTCTAAAACTAAATTCTTCGTATTAAGATCATCTTGGATCAACTCTGTCACCACTTCTCTATCCATAATTAGATTAACAAGTGAGATATATTTGATATGTTTTACAAGACGTTTTGCAATTTCATAAGAAATTTTACTACTACGATAGCACACAACTTCTGGTGTATTGAGTAATGCCGTTTCTAGAGTTGCCGTACCAGAAGTCACCAACGCTGCTTTAGAAACCCGAAGCAAATCATATGTTTTATTAGATACAAAATGTACATCTTCATCTACAAATTGTTGATAAAAAGATTTCGGTAAGCTTGGAGCACCCGCAATTACAAATTGATAATTTTTAAAATGAGAGCGTACAGATAGCATTAACTCTAACATTTTCTTAACTTCTTGCTCTCTACTACCTGGCAATAATGCAATAATAGGTAAGTCATTAAGTTGATTTTCTTTTTTGAAATCTACCTCGGATACAGGTTGTAATCCCGATATAGCATCCAAAAGCGGATGACCTACAAAATGAGCATTAACTTGATGTTTTTGATAGAATTCTTTTTCGAAAGGCAAGATCACCAACATCTCGTCCACATATTTTTTGATCGTTTCTACTCGACCTTCTTTCCAAGCCCATAATTGTGGAGAAATATAATAAACAACCTTTATTCCTAATGATTTTGCAAACTTGGCAATTCTTAAATTAAAGCCGGGATAATCAATCAAAATCAAAACATCTGGCTGATGTTCTTGGATATCTTTTTTACAAATTTTAATATTTTTAAGAATAGTTCCTAGATTCTGAACAACCTCTACAAAGCCCATAAAAGCAAGATCTCGATAATGTTTTACCATGTTACCGCCTTGTGCTTGCATAAGATCTCCACCCCAAAATCGGAATTCTGCGTTTGGATCTTTTAATTTTAAAGCTTTCATAAGATTAGAACCATGCAGATCTCCAGAAGCTTCGCCAGCTATCAAATAATATTTCAACGTCGTGTAAAGGTTTTTTAGATTATATCAATTAACATCTTGCATTTAACCGAAGACTTTTAATTTTAATAACCGTATATTTAACTTAATTTTGTGTAAAGATAAAAATAATAAAATGTCCAACGAATTCGAGATCCGTAATAAAGTTGCTGAAAATACCAGTCTAGTTAACTTTGATCTTTCTAGCTTGATGCCAAAAGGTCAAAAATTAGGCATAGACCTTAAGGATTTTCTTTACCAAGGTCTTATCCTACGCGAGAAAGACTACAGAGAAAAAATTGCTAATATAGATATAGAACAGTATCGCGATACTTTTGTATATGTCTTTTGTTCTGAAGATACCATTATCCCATTATGGGCTTATTTTTTGATCTCAGCTAGATTAACAGATGTTACCAAGAAAATTGTTTTTGGGAGCAGAGAAGATCTTAATGTTTTATTGATGCACAACGCTATAAAAACTTATGATTATTCTAAGTTAAAAGATAAACGTGTTTTGGTAAAAGGTTGCTCTGACGAAGAAATACCCAACAATGCTTACATAGAGTTAGTAGAACAACTGAAGCCAATTGCAAAGACGCTAATGTTTGGCGAAGCTTGCAGCAACGTTCCTATTTTTAAGAATTAGATTTTATATCTTTAGATTCTAAACTTATAATTATGAATCAAAAAGAGAATTTCATGAAGAGAGCTATTGCTTGCTCATGTGAAAACATTGATCTTGGAGGCGGACCTTTTGGTGCCGTCATCGTAAAAAATGGAAAAATCATTGCAGAAGGAAGCAATAAAGTCACTATTAACAATGATCCTACCGCACATGCAGAAGTTGTAGCTATAAGAAATGCAGCACAGCATCTTAATGATTTCAACTTGTCGGGATGCGAAATCTACACTTCTTGTGAACCTTGTCCCATGTGCCTTAGTGCTATCTACTGGGCCAGAATAGACAAAATATACTATGCTAACACGCGCGAAGATGCTAAAGATATAAACTTTGATGATTCTTTAATTTATGATGAAGTTGCATTGCCAATAGAAAAGAGAAAAATCCCAATGATACCTTTATTGAGAGAAGAAGGAATATTAGCTTTTGAAAAATGGGAAAATAAGGAAAACAGAAAAGAGTATTAAGATTACTATTTTTCGGTATAAAATTTGTTAATTTGGCTACACAATAAAAATCAAAACACTATGAGTCTAATAGACCTTTTAACAGGAAACTCCAGCAATAAAGTTGCAGAACAGGCAGAAAATAAATTCGGGATTAGTAAAAATCAAATTATTGCTCTACTAGCTGTAGCAACACCTTTGGTTATCTCTTATCTTAGAAAAAAATCCCAAGATAGCAAAGAGGCAGAAGCTCTTAATAACGCATTAGACAAAGATCACGACGGAAGTATCCTGAATGATCCCGCACAAGCTGTTAACAGACAAGATGAAGGTAGCTCTATCTTAGATCACATTTTCGGTGGTAATAAATCTAATGTTGAAAATCAGCTTTCTGCAAACACAGGAATTTCGATGGACAAAATCGGACCAATTTTAGCGATGCTTGCTCCAGTGATTATGGGATATATTGGTAAAGAAAAACAACAAAATAATGTTGGTGCAGGAGGTTTAGGAGACTTATTAGGTGGTATTTTGGGTAACGCATCCAATCAAGCGCAATCACAAGCTTCTAATCCGCTTAACGATATCTTAGGAAGTGTTTTAGGCGGTGGCGGACAATCATCTTCTAGCAATCCTCTTAATGATATTCTAGGA
Organism: Chryseobacterium electrogenes; assembly: GCF_053553015.1. Lineage (NCBI taxonomy): Bacteria > Pseudomonadati > Bacteroidota > Flavobacteriia > Flavobacteriales > Weeksellaceae > Chryseobacterium > Chryseobacterium electrogenes. Next base: position 1,958,895 of record NZ_JBNPPB010000002.1, read on the forward strand.
AGTGTTCTTGGTAACAACAACAATCAGCAACAACCAAAAGAAGGTGGATTGGGAGGCTTATTAGGAAGCATTTTTGGTAAGTAACACTTTATTTTCACTAAAATACTGAAAGTCATCAGTATCTATAATATAACAATCCAAAGTATAATGTATACTTTGGATTGTTTTTTTTTAATTAATAATTAGCTACTATAAAACTTTAATATTCTCTCAATAACGCAGTGATTTGCTTTCTTTAAAGCTAGCAATTAGATAGTAAGCAACAAAAACTGTAGAGAATCTAATAATAGACGGAATCGCTATTTCAAACTTGAAAAATACTAATCCCAAAATCACCAAAATAGCAACTCCTATAAAGGAAAACCCCATTTTTTTTGGTAATTGCCAATCGATGCGGTCTACAAAATATGCCATCCCCCAGCCTAAACCAAAGGCAAATGCGTAATACAAATCTATTTTCCAATTGCCACTTCCGGACACAAAATAATTGAGTAGAAAACTAATTACAGTTCCTAGTAATAAATATATAATTGATCTTTTCATTAATAATATTCGCTATATAACAGTTGATCCTCTTGGATATATACATCTGCAGCATAATAAGTGCCTTCTTGATTGTCACCAATCAAGATTTTATTTTCTTGGACTAGCTTTAGATTTTCGTCGTATACTTTTATAATGATCCACTTTCCGCTACGTTCTAATTCTCTAGTCTGATCGTATGTTTTAACTTTTATCTTACCGCTTTGTAATAATCCATCTTTAATAACAGATTTATTAGCCGCTTTACCATTAACATATTGTACAATATCTGCCGTAAAGCCTTCTTCCCAATCTAATCCTTGGGTTAACTTAAAAATAATCTTGCCATCATTATCATAATTAATGGTTTCATATTGATTTTTGGAAACCAAAAATTTCTTCTGAGACATTAACTTCCCTTCTTCAAAAAATATTTTAGAATCCTGCAATATACCATTTTTATAGATCTGTTCTTTATTATAATCATACAATGTACCATCATAAGCAACACCATCTTTGTATGTCAAAGAACCTTTAAGAGAGCCATTTTCATTATAATAATTAATTTTTTGCTCTTGATCATTTTCTAAGAAAGTCTCACTAGATAATTTCCCATTATCATCATAAGCTTTGCGATTAATTACAGATCCTTCTTTGTAAGTATCTATACTAACAAAATAAGTATTTTCGTAATCATACTGATAATCAACACCATCGTAAGGACTTTGGTAAGTACTATCATCCAATGCTTTGTAAGTTAGCTCTCCTATTTCTTTTCCGTTTTCGTCGTAAGTTCTTTTATAGCTGCTTTTCTTATCTCTTTTTTCTTCTTGAAGAACTTTTCCATTTCTTGCGTAGAGAGTACCTTCTTTTACTTCGCCGTCATTTCCATATTTTTCAAATTTAGAAATTTGCATTGGATTATAATAATATGCTACATCAATTCCTTTTATTTTATAATCTGATGTATAGATTTTACTGCCAAGATATTTACCTTTATCGCCGTAAAATTTTATTTCCGTATTACCTTTTTTGTCGACTATTGTTTCCTGTCTAATTCCTTTTATATCATCATCATAGACAATAGATTGCGCAAGTTCTCCATTCTTAAACTCACTAATCGTGTTACTATCACTTCCGTATTCTGTATCTTTATAAACAGTTGTTTTCCCAGAAAACAAACCTTCTGCATCGTACACAACATCTTCTGTTAATCTACCTTTGTTATCAAAAGATTGAGCTGCTCCATTCTGAACTCCTTTTGCAAACGTCCCAAAATTCTGAATTTTACCATCTGGATAATACCAAGTCACTTTACCCTCATAGACTTCTGCGCCAGGTGTTGCATCAGACACCAATCCTTCCATCTGTAACGTTCCATTCTTGTAAAAATCTTTTACTAGAGTCAAAGTACCCTGCTTCGCACTCTCTCGGTAAAACTCCATTTTATCTTTGCTAGTAACTTCCCAATTTTCGTCAAAATAAGTTTTTTGTTGAGAAAAGGCATTTCCACTGATAACAACCGCAAATAAAACGGAAGTGAATAATTTTTTCATAAATTTTATTTCTACTTGTTCAATTAAAAGCTAAAGGTAAAAAAAACGAATATAATCTTAGTCAACAAACACTATTTATCCTTTAAATTCACTGGTTCCAGCTAGTATATTATCCTATCGTACTAATTTATTATATTTGAGAATTCACTCAATATAAATATGGAAAACCAAAAATATACACCAAAAAATAAAGTCAGAATTGTCACCGCAGCAGCTTTGTTTGACGGCCATGATGCCGCCATCAATATTATGCGTCGTGTGATCCAAGGAACAGGATGTGAAGTTATCCATCTTGGTCACGACAAATCTGCTGAAGAAGTAGTAAACACAGCCATTCAGGAAGACGCCAATGCGATTGCATTAACTTCATATCAAGGTGGTCACAACGAATATTTTAAATACATCTACGACCTTTTAAGAGAAAAAAACTCACCACAAATCAAAATTTTTGGCGGTGGAGGCGGCGTAATTCTGCCTGAAGAAATCAGTGAATTAATGGATTATGGTATTGATAAAATCTATTCTCCTGATGACGGTCGTGAGCTTGGTTTGCAAGGTATGATAGACGATTTGGTTAAAAGATCAGATTTTCCAACAGGAAAAGAAGTCACTGCGGCAGATTTAGAAAATATCAGTTTTGAAAATTCTACAAGCATTGCCAAAATCATTTCTGCTGTTGAAAACTTCTCCGAAGAAAAACCAGATTTAGTTAAAGCCATTGACGAAAAATCAAAAAACTTAAATATTCCAATCATCGGAATTACAGGAACTGGTGGCGCCGGAAAATCTTCATTGACGGACGAGTTGGTAAGACGTTTTATCCGTTCAAATCCTGGTAAAAAGATTGCTATTATCTCGATTGACCCTTCAAAAAAGAAAACGGGAGGTGCACTTTTGGGCGACAGAATTCGCATGAACGCCATCAATGACCCAAGAGTTTATATGCGTTCTATGGCGACTAGGGAAAATAACGTTTCCGTTTCTCCGTTTATTCATTCTGCTTTGAATGTGTTGAAGTTGGCGCATCCAGATGTGATTATTTTGGAAACTTCGGGTATCGGACAATCTGGTTCGGAAGTTTCAGATTTTGCTGATGTTTCTATGTATGTGATGACGCCTGAATACGGCGCTTCTACACAGTTGGAAAAAATCGACATGTTGGATTACGCTGATTTAGTTGCTTTAAATAAATCTGACAAACGTGGTGCTTTAGATGCGCTTCAAGCCGTAAGAAAACAGTTTCAGAGAAACCATTTGTTGTGGGAAAGTCCTTTGGATGACATGCCGGTTTATGCGACAAAAGCATCTCAGTTCAACGATCACGGAACAACAGAACTTTATAACAGATTGGTTGAAAAAGTAAACGAAACCCTTCGACAGGCTCAGGGTGACAATGCGCCAAAGTTTCAAGGTTTTGTTGAACAGGAAATTACAGATGAAGTAACTATTATTCCTCCAAAAAGAGTTCGTTATTTATCAGAAATTGTAGAAAATAATAGAATTTACGACGCCAATGTTGAAAAACAAGCCGAATTAGCAAGGAAAATGTATCATATTGAGGGTGTAAAAAAATTCCTTTCCAACGAAACTTTGGATGCCGAATATCAAAAAGCTGAAAAAGATCTTCAACAGGAAAATATCGATTTCCTGAAAAACTGGGACGATACGAAAAAAGCTTTCAAAGCAGAGTTTTACTCTTATTTCGTCCGTGGAAAAGAAATCAAGGTAGAAACCTCAACAGAATCTTTATCTCATCTCAAAATTCCAAAAATTGCTTTACCAAAATACAACGATTGGGGCGACCTCATCCAATGGAAAGGTCAGGAAAATCTACCCGGAAGTTTCCCTTACACTGCAGGAATTTATCCATTCAAAAGGACTGGAGAAGACCCGACGAGAATGTTTGCAGGAGAAGGCGGCCCTGAAAGAACGAACAGAAGATTCCACTACGTTTCTGCGGAAATGGATGCAAAACGTTTGTCTACAGCGTTTGACTCTGTAACTTTGTACGGACAAGATCCAGCATTACCACCGGATATTTATGGTAAAATCGGAAATGCGGGAGTTTCTATCGCAACATTGGATGATGCTAAAAAATTGTATTCCGGATTTGATTTGGTAAATGCGATGACTTCGGTTTCAATGACAATTAATGGCCCAGCGCCAATGTTGTTGGCTTTCTTTATGAATGCTGCGATTGACCAAAATGTTGAAAAATATATTGCAGAACATAATCTTGAAGCGAATGTTGAAAAAGCTTTAAAAGCGAAATTTGATGACAAAGGTTTAGAAAGACCAAAATATAACGGTGAATTACCGCCTTCCAATAATGGTTTAGGTTTAAAATTATTAGGTTTAACCGGAGACGAGGTAATTCCTGCAGAAGCTTATGCTGAAATTAAAGCTAAAACCATCGCAACCGTTCGTGGAACGGTTCAGGCTGACATTTTAAAAGAAGATCAGGCTCAGAATACGTGTATTTTCTCCACTGAATTTGCCCTTCGTTTGATGGGTGACGTTCAGGAATATTTCATCACAGAAAAAGTGAGAAACTTCTACTCGGTTTCTATTTCAGGATATCATATTGCAGAAGCGGGCGCGAATCCGGTTTCTCAGTTGGCATTTACCTTAGCAAATGGTTTCACGTATGTTGAATATTATTTGTCAAGAGGAATGGACATTAATGATTTTGCACCAAATTTATCTTTCTTCTTCTCCAATGGAATTGATCCAGAATATTCAGTAATCGGGCGTGTAGCAAGAAGAATCTGGGCAAAAGCCATGAAACTGAAATACGGCGCAGATGAAAGAAGCCAGATGTTGAAATACCACATTCAAACTTCGGGTCGTTCGCTTCACGCTCAGGAAATTGATTTCAATGATATCAGAACGACACTTCAGGCACTTTATGCCATTTATGACAACTGTAATTCACTTCACACGAATGCTTATGATGAGGCAATTACAACACCAACTGAGCAATCTGTGCGACGAGCAATGGCGATTCAATTAATCATTAATAAAGAATTAGGTTTAGCGAAAAACGAGAATCCGTTTCAAGGTTCATTTATTATTGAGGAATTAACGGATTTGGTGGAAGAAGCTGTGTATACAGAATTCGACAGAATCACAGAAAGAGGTGGCGTTTTGGGAGCAATGGAAACGATGTATCAACGTTCGAAAATCCAGGAAGAATCGATGCACTACGAATGGTTGAAACACACCGGAGAATATCCAATCATCGGGGTAAATACTTTCCTTGGAAAAGACGGTTCGCCAACGGTTCGTCCGGGAGAAGTAATCCGCTCTACGGAGGAAGAAAAACAGGCGCAGATTGAGTTTTTATTGACTTACCAAAATGCAAATGCAGACAAATCTGAAGCAGCTCTGAAAACTTTACAACATGCAGCCATCAATCAGCAAAACTTATTTGCCGTAATGATGGATGCCGTGAAATACTGTTCTCTTGGACAAATTACCAATGCGCTTTTTGAAGTAGGTGGAAAATATAGGAGGAATATGTAGGTCCGTAGCCAGACTGGCAGTTTTGAATACTAGCTTTTTTAAATTAAACCTCATAGATTTTTTGTCCATGAGGTTTTTATTTAAATAGTATTTAGCATTTAATTTACGACAGTTTTTTATAGATGCATCGCGGTTGTCGATTTTATTTCGCCGATAACAAAAGAGCTATGAGAGCTACCAATATGTTGCAAGCTCGTTAATTTGGTCACTACAAACTGTCTATATTCTTTAATATTAGACACTGCAATTTTAAGAATATAATCATAATCGCCACTTACATGGAAACAATCCATGACTTCTCTTAACTGCATAACTTCTTTTTCGAACTGCATTAAATATTCTTTTTTATGCTGAAGTAGTTTAACATGACAAAGCACGACAAAATCACGGTTTACCTTTTCATAATCGATTAAGGCAACATATTTTTTGATAATTTTATTTTTCTCCAATTTTCTAATCCTTTCGTAGACTGCTGTCACTGATAGATTGAGACTATTAGCCAATTCTTTAGTCGTCTGTTTAGAATCTTCTTGCAAGAGATTTAATAATTTTCTATCTATACTATCCAAAACATAATATTTTCTAATTAAAACTAAATAAGATTAATTGTAACATAATATAATCTACAATTATCTAAAGTTATAATTTTATTTTCTATATATTAATACATCTATTGTAATTATTATCAATTAAAGCAAAATTTGTAAAGAAAATGATAAATAATTATGGAAAATTTCGATGCAGCCAATAATATTCAGGATTTACAATACTTTGGAGAATTTGGAGGAGTTAATCCATCAATTTCGGATAGCTCTACTTACACCTTCTTATCCGCAAAAACAATGTTTGATACCTTCGAAGGTAATACAGATGGTTGCTACCTTTACTCCAGACATTCGTCACCCAGCAATCTCTATCTAGGAGAAGCTTTGGCACAAATGGAAGGAACAGAATCTGCCAATGTTACAGCATCCGGAATGGGCGCTATTACAAGCGTATTGTTGCAATTATGCCATGCAGGCGACCATATCGTATCCAGTAGAACAATCTATGGCGGAACTTATGCTTTCATGAAAAATTTTCTGCCTAATTACAACATCAAAACCAGCTTTGTAGACATTACCAATATAGAATCTGTAGAGAAAGCAATAACCTCATCTACAAAAGTTTTGTTTTGCGAAACCGTTAGCAATCCATTACTAGAAGTTGCTGACATCAGAGCATTGGCAGATCTTGCTAAAAAATATCAATTAAAATTAGTTGTAGACAATACCTTTTCTCCGTTATCAGTGACTCCAAAACTATTAGGTGCAGATATTATCATCCATAGTTTGACCAAATTTATCAATGGAAGTAGCGATACAGTTGGTGGTGTAATCTGTGCCTCTACCGAATTTATTAATGATCTCAAAAACGTTAATTCTGGCGCGTGTATGCTTCTCGGTCCAACAATGGATAGTCTAAGAGCCGCTAATATTTTAAAAAATCTTAGAACCTTGCATATCCGTATGAAACAGCACAGTTATAACGCGCTTTATCTCGCTGAGCAGTTCGAAAAAGATGGACTTACCGTAAAATATCCTGGGCTAAAATCACATAAAAACCATGATTTATTCAGAGAGATGATGCAACCCAATTATGGTTTTGGAGGATTAGTGACTTTAGATGTTGGTACATTAGAAAAATCTAATGAATTGATGGAACTTATGCAAAACGAAAATCTCGGTTATCTCGCTGTAAGTCTTGGATTTTACAAAACACTATTCTCAGCACCCGGAACGTCTACTTCTTCAGAAATCCCGTTAGAAGAGCAACAAGAAATGGGGCTATCTAATGGATTAATTAGATTCTCAATCGGCTTAGATCATGATATCGAAAGAACTTACGGAAAAATGAAAAATTGCATGCAAAAAGTAGGAATTATTTAAACCTACTGAATCTTAAAACAAATCAATTTTGTCCTATTTTATTATGTTAAATCAAAACTTGCTTACTAAGCAGGTTTTTTTGTTTTGTGACAAAAGTCATTATTATTTTTAATCATTCTAAATAAAAATGAATACATTTGTAACGTTAATTTAGAACAATTAAAAATAATAATATGAAATTAAAAATTTCCTTTCTTTTTTTTGTAGGAACTGCTGCTTTTTATCACGCACAAAATTTTGTTGAACAAACAACACAACTTCAAAATTTTTATTATAGTTCTAGCGATGTAGGTGATTTTGATGGAGATGGACAATTAGACTTAGTAGTTACTGGCGCACTTGATACTGATGAAAATGAAGGAGCTGATACTTCTGTAACTTACATTTACAAAAATAACAATGGTAAGTTGACAGAGCATCAAGTTTTAGAAATGCCTGTACACCTTGGTGATGTTAGATTTATTGATATTGATAATGACGGCGACTTAGATATTGTTAGTGTTGGACTGAGTTATGAAGATATTGTAAATTATAAAACTTATGTTTACCTCAATGATAATAATACTTTCAAGCTAGCGTCTGATGATGGTGGTAAGATCTACAGCTCGATAGAAATTGCAGACTACAATCATGATGGGAAGATGGATTATTTCATTAATGGGATAGAAAACAAACCTGGCGAAGGATTTTTGTTTGATGTAGATTTTTATAAAAATATAGGTGGAAAATTCGAGAAACAAATTGGAATTATACCTGGTTCTCAAAATGGAAGTTTCAAAGTTGCTGACTTTAACAATGACCAACAATTAGATATTATTATGTCTGGTTTAGATATTAATTATAACCCTTTTATGACACTTTACACAAATGATGGAGGAAAATTAATAGAAAAACAAACATTCAATCCGTTAAGTTATAGCTCGCTTGCAGTAGAAGATTTTGATGGCGATGGATTATTAGACATCATTGCCATAGGACAAGATGAAGAATATGAAGCTGTTTTCCGTTTTTATAAAAATAATCCTGATGGTATTTTTACAGAAACAGATTTACCTCATGAACCTGTTTCTAACTCGAGTGGATCTAAGGCTATAGACACTGGCGATATTAATAACGATGGTTATCCAGATGTTGTTATAACAGGCGATAATGAAGATGGTAATTCTGTAAACAAAATTTATCTTTATAATCCTGAAACTAAAGGTTTTGATTACCTAGCAGAAAAAAATATTATCCCTCTAGGTGGTACAACTAATTTGCAGTTAGCAGATTTCAACAACGATAATCAGTTGGACATCTTGGTGTCTGGTTTTGATTGGAAAACAGAAAATCTACCAACATTAACTAAGTTATATTACAGTAATCAAACTAACACCAACGAAAAACCGACACCTCCTACAACATTAACAGATACAACAATTGGTAATAGAATTAACTTATCATGGGATGGCGCAACAGATGACAAAACACCAACCAAAGGTCTTAATTATGAGATAAGCGTTGGCACTAGCCCTAACAAATCTGATATAGCAAAATATGTAGTAACCACTAACCAATGGTTTTTAGAACTTGAAAATACTCCAGAAAAACTATACTGGTCTGTAAAAAGTATCGATGCAGGAAAACGTTACTCTGACGCTTCTGTTGTAAAAGAAATAAATAAACTTTCTACAAAAGATGTACACTCTACCAAACTAGATATATATCCTAATCCGGTAAAAGATATTGTTAACGTAACGTCTAACAAATCCATAAAAGGCTTTGCTCTTTTTGATGCAAGTGGTAAATTAATTAAAAACTATCCGGCATCTAAAACAATTAATATGTCAGAAATCAAAAAAGGCTTTTATATTTTAACAATAACTTTTGAAGACACTACAACCATAAACAAAAAAATCATTAAAGAATAATATAACTTTTCATATCCAAATCTTTTTTATTGTAAGGCTACAACAGATAAATCTATTGTAGCCTTTTTTTAATTATTATTAATATATAATCAATAAATTTGCATCCCACAAAATCATAAATTGATAATGGATACGAAAATGACTTTTTCTACTATAAACCTCAGAATATTAATATATAGTCTATTACTAAGCTTAAGCTGTATCAACATAAAATCACAATACATTAATGTAGATACAAGCTATAATGCCCAACAATTGGTGGACAAATTCTTAGGATCTGGCAACTCATGTATTACGGTAAGCAATGTAAAGATGAGCGGTTGGGATTTCGGAAACGGTAATACGAGTTATGGTTTTTTTGATAAAGGCACGAGCTCTTTTGATATGAAAGAAGGTATTATTTTATCTTCTGGGAATGCACTAGATGCTATTGGTCCTAATAACTCATTGCAAAGTGCAACTAACAGTGCGTGGAAAGGCGATGCAGATTTAGAACAAGCCATTAATATAAATCCTAGTTCTTCTTATGATGCAACGTATATTGAGTTTGATTTTGTCTCTAATAACAGCAGCAAGATCTTTTTCGATTATATGTTTTTATCAGAGCAATATCTAAGATCTAAAGATAACGGAAGATGTGATTACACGGATGGATTTGCATTTTTAATAAAGAAACAAGGTGATACTAATTATAAAAACTTAGCGGTTATACCAGGCACTAATACGCCGATAAAATCTAATACCGTTAGAGGTGGTGGCGAAAAATGTGAAGCAATTAACGAGGCTTATTTTGGGCAATACAACTATAATACAAGTGCAACTAACTTTAACGGCGAAACCAAAATATTAACAGCAACGACAGATGTTATTCCTGGGCAAGTCTATCATATCAAATTAGTAGTTGCAGACCAAGGTAATGGACTTTACGATTCTGCAGTTTTCTTAAAAGCAGGAAGTTTTGTTGGTAACAAAGATCTTGGGAAAGACCTTACCTTAGGAAACGGAAATGCGCTTTGCTTTGGTAGTTCAAAAATTATTAATGCTACAACACCAGGTGCAATAAAATACACTTGGTACAAAGATAGTGTACAGATCAAATCTGGCAACTTCCCAACACATACTGTAGACTATGCAGACGCAGCAATCTACGAAGTTGAGATAGAACTTAATAGCGGTTGTAGATTAAAAGGTCAATTAATGATAGAGCAACAGATTATTCCGGTTTTAGCTACTAATCCAACATTTTCGGTTTGTGATGATAATCTAGATGGCGATACGGATGTTTATTTTTCTAGCTATATCAATCAGATTGTGACTAATATTTCCCAAGATTCTGGTTTTGATATTAAATATTTTGACCAAATCCCGACCAACATTAATGCACCAACAGAAACACCATTACCTGCAATGATATCCTTCTCTGGGTTGTCTAAAGACGTTTGGATTTGGGTAAAGCCTGGACAATGTACACCTATTCTGCAAAAGATAACATTTAATAAAAATTCTTTAAGTCAAAGCAATAACATCCCTGCTATTAAAATATGTGATGATAAATTAGAAGGAACAAAAACAATTAATCTTAATGATTATATTCCAGCTTTGATTAACAACATCAATGGTACGCCATTTTTCTACAAAACAGAATCAGGTGCAAAAAATCAAAATACCGTAGACAGAATTAGCCCAACAGAAGCTACTAATTACAAACTGACTTCTGACAAAACGGTTTATGTAAGGTATCACCAAGCTGGACTATGTGATAATGTTGCACCATTGTCTTTTATCTTCAAGCAACCAAAAAAATCATTAATCCTAGCCGATAAGATAATCTGTAAAGATACAACGACATATCTTGAGGCAGAATCTAACTTTGATGATTACACTTGGGGAAGCAGTGACGCATCCTCTCCTGTTAATGGTAAAAAAGGATCAATCGTTAATAATCTTCCTGTTGGAGAATATTGGGTAGACCTTTCTTCTAATGGCTGTACTTACCGACAATTTGTAAAAATTACAGCTTCAGAAGAACCTCAGATAAAATCCATCGACATCAACGGAAGTACTGTAACTGTACAGATAGAAGGCGGTACACAACCATATTCTTATGCAATAGATACCAATACTTATCAAAATTCTAATATCTTTAGTAATGTTAAATTAGGGCAACATACGATTTATATTAAATATGGAGATAGCTGTGGACCGATTACAATGATCTTTACGGTTATTAATCCAGTTAATACAATTACGCCTAATCACGACGGCATTAACGATGTTATAGATTACTCCGAATTAGCGACCAAAACAGATCCCAAAGTCATAATTATAGATCGTTATGGCAAGAAAATATTTGATTCTACTGAGAAAAAAACTTTCATCTGGGATGGTACTTATAATGGTGCAATACTACCAACAGCCTCGTATTGGTACATTTTAGAATGGAAAGAATTCGGGGTGCTAACTCCTATCCAAAGAACAGGATGGATCTTGCTAAAGAATAGATAAATAATAGCACTATTTTTTAATTATAAAAATCTTAACAATTGAGGGTTAAAGTTTATAAAAACTTTAACCCTTTTTATATATCTTAAAGTCAATAATAAAAATAAATTCTCAATACTTTTGTGTACAATTATGAAGCAATTTTTAATACTCATTAGCATAGGAATATTTTCGTGTCTTTTTGGGCAATCTTTTAAAGGAGAAATATACATCAGAGACAAGTCTAATCTTTACCTTAATCAATTCTATGTAACCAATGTAACCTTACACAAAACTGTACTGGCAGACTATAATGGGAATTTTGCTTTACCCGCAAGTGTTGGCGATGTCATAAGATTTACATCTATCGTAACAGAGAGAAAAGATGTAGAAGTAACTCAACAAATGCTTACTAATCTTAAGAATTATATAGAACTACAAATTGCTTATTACGAAATACAGGAAGTTATTATAAAAGCCTTTAAACCTTCAGGAAATCTTAGAAAAGATGTCAGTATGTTAAAAGCTTCTGACAAAGCTTTTGAGCTAAGAAAAATCATTGGTCTTCCTGAGCCAAAAGGCGATGGCACACCTCCAGAAATACCGATATTAGGGCTTAATGGCGGACTTAGTCTTAGCATTGATAGTTTTTTTGATATGATATCTGGCGAGGCTAAGAAAAAGAAACGCTTTCATGAATACGAAAAGATGAGCAAAACCATCAGTAATATTCAGCAATACTTTGGTGATGATTATTTTACACGTCTTAAAATCCCAAAAGAATTAATACCAAATTTCCTTCAATTTATATATAGTTCTGATAACCTCAACGTCTTTACAGACAATGGTAACTATGAGCCAGTCAAGATTTATATCGAAAAATACCTGCCAATTTATATGAAAAGGTTACGAAACTCTAACCTAATGAATATGAATAACGATAATAAATAATTCTTGTGCAATTTCTCTTAAAACCAATTTACGAGTCGTTAAAAATTCTTATTTTTGACCCCATTAATTTAGCATGGGTAAAAATAAAATTTCGAGGTTCGAAGAAAACAAAGTTCTTCCGAATGTCATACAAGCAACGAGAGAAGAAGCACTTAATAATTTTCCTTTAAAAGGGAATTGGCATAAAGATCACTTTAAAAATGATAAACCTATTGTTTTAGAATTAGGTTGCGGAAAAGGAGAATATAGCGTTGGATTAGCAAAGGCTTTTCCTGACAAAAACTTTATTGGTGTTGATATTAAAGGTGCAAGATTTTGGTTCGGAGCCAAAGAAGCACAGCTTAACAACATGGATAATGTGGCTTTCCTAAGAACGCAGATCGAGTTAATAGACTCTTTTTTTGCAGAAAATGAAGTAGATGAGATTTGGATTACTTTTCCTGATCCTCAAATTAAATTTAAAAGGACTAAGCATAGATTAACACATCCGGATTTTCTTGCACGTTACAAAAATATCCTGAAAAAAGACGGTATCATCCACCTAAAAACAGACTCTGAGTTTCTGCATGGTTATACATTAGGCTATCTACAAGGTGCTGGACATGAGATTATCACTGCGCACCATGACATCTATGCTGCTAAAGAATATGAGCCAGGAACTCCATTATTGAGAGAAATCCAAACCTACTATGAAGGTCTTTTTTCTGCAAAAGGTAAGACTATTACTTACATCAAATTCAGGGTTAAATAGTATGAAAAATGTTGTATTAATGGCGCTATGTCTATCTTTTCTTTGGCAATGCAAATCCCAACCACTTATTACAGAAAGTAATAATATTAAGGAAATTGAGAATTACTTAAAAACTGCTCACAAAGACGATCAATACCGTGTTTTTTTGAAAAGGAAATTAATTTCTCTAAAGAATGCTGCCTGGATGAAAAGCGGACAAGGCGTGCCAATGGCTGCACGACCTATCGTTACAGAGATCCCAACAAATAATAGCAAATCTAATTTTGACAAAGCATTATACGATCGTTTATTAGCAGATGCCAAAATGGATCAAAGAGCAAGGACTATTAATTTACTTAATGAACTTTTTACTGAGAACTCTGCAGAAAGTCCGGATGCTATTATTATGGTTAGAAATCAATCCGACTGTGATATGATTTTAAAAATAGAAGGAAAGAAATCTTATAACCTAGCAATTCCTTCTAAAGGAGAAACTTCTATTGTAGTTAGCAAAGGTGATTATAACATCTCTAGCAACCTCTGTGACGCCATATACAACTCGAAAAAACAAGTAAAAGCTAATATATTATTGGCACTGAATAAATCATAAGATTAAGCTCTTATATTGCAATTAATATAAATACAAAAAGCGACTTAGATTACTCTAAGTCGCTTTTATATTTCTGAGAAATATCTAATTATTCAGTTTCGAAGTCTGCATCTTTTTCAGCAGTTACTTTTTCACCTTCTTTAGATTTTTCTTTGTCAGCTTTTCTTTGAGATTGACCTTCTTTGATCGCATCTGCAACAACGCTTAATAGCATATCAACAGACTTAGAAGCATCATCGTTTCCTGGGATAACGAAGTCTACTTTTCTTGGATCAGAGTTAGTATCAACGATTGCGAAAACTGGGATACCTAATTTCTTAGCTTCAGTTACAGCAATGTGCTCTCTCATGATATCAACTACAAAAATTGCAGAAGGAAGTCTAACCATGTCAGAGATAGATCCTAAGTTCTTCTCTAAGTTAGCTCTTTGTCTGTCAACTTGTAGTCTTTCTTTTTTAGATAAAGTTTCGAAAGTACCATCTTTCTTCATTTTATCGATAGAGTTCATTTTCTTAACAGCTTTACGGATAGTAACAAAGTTTGTTAACATACCACCTGGCCATCTTTCTGTAATATAAGGCATATTAAGTTCTGCAGCATGTTTTGCTACAACTTCTTTCGCTTGCTTTTTAGTTGCAACGAAAAGAACTTTTTTACCTGCAGAAGTTAATTTTTCCAAAGCTGCACAAGCCTCGTCCAATTTAACAGCTGTTTTATGTAAATCTACGATGTGAATACCGTTTTTCTCCATGAAGATATATGGAGCCATATTTGGATTCCACTTTCTAGTCATGTGACCGAAGTGTACACCAGCCTCTAATAGGTCTTTAACATTTGCTTTTGCCATGTCTTTTGTTTTTTAGTTTACGTTCCGCTTAACGCAATCAACAATTTCTTTAGATGGGAGAAATGTTTGGGTGCTAAACTAAACGGGCAATTATTAATTAGATTAATAGATTCTAGATAGAAGATAATAGATTGTAAAAAATCTGATATCTGATATCCCAAATCTGAAGTCTGATGATTAACGTTTTGAGAACTGGAATCTCTTTCTTGCTTTTTTCTGACCGAATTTCTTTCTTTCTACCATTCTAGCATCACGAGTTAATAATCCGTGTGGCTTTAATAGTAATCTGAACTCTGCGTTAATTTCGCAAAGTGCTCTAGAAACACCTAGTCTGATAGCTTCTGCTTGACCTGTAATACCTCCACCAAAAACGTTAACTGTTACGTCATATTGACCTACAGTCTCTGTTAATAAAAATGGTTGGTTAGTTTTATATACTAAAACATCTGTACCAAAGTAAACTTTAACGTCTTTACCATTGATAGTAGTGTTACCTGTACCTGGTTTTACGTATACTCTAGCTACAGAAGTTTTTCTTCTTCCGATTTTGTGTATTGTAGACATACTTATTATTTAAATTCGTTAAGGTTAATTACTTTTGGCTGTTGTGCCTCATGCTTGTGCTCAGTACCTTCATATACATAAAGATTCTTAAGAATAGCACTACCTAATCTGTTTTTAGGAAGCATACCTTTAATAGATCTCTGTACAACTTTAAGGTTGTCTTTTTTCATTAACTCAGAAGCAGTCATAGACTTCTGTCCACCAGGATAACCTGTATGCCAGATATAAGTCTTATCATTCCACTTGTTTCCAGAAAGTGCTACTTTCTCTGCATTCAAAACGATTACATAATCTCCGCAGTCTGCGTGAGGTGTAAAATTCGTTTTGTGCTTACCTCTCAAAATCTTTGCAACTTTAGAAGCTAGACGTCCTAATGGTTGCTCAGCAGCGTCTACCACAACCCATTCTTTATTAGCGGTAGCCTTACTTGCCGATACTGTTTTGTAACTTAATGTATTCACAATTTATCGTTTACGATTAAACATAATTTTCCCTAATAAGGGTGTGCAAAGGTAGGATTTTTTTTCAGAATAAAAAATCGTTTTAGAAAAAACTAATCAGATTACTATATTTAATCTAAGAAATACAATGTCTGATCTTATTATAATACACCTTTATCAAAGCTTTCTGCGTATTATTTAATTTCAACATTATGTAAGAATTAATAATTAAGCTTTATTAATTAATACTAATTTTTTATTTTTCATGAAGGATTGATTTAATTTTGATCCTAAAAAATTATATTTGCCAAAATCTTCTATATTATAATGAGTCACGGAAAACTAAGAACAGACAAAAATTGCCTTAATTGCAATCATCAGGTTTTAGAAAAGTACTGTCCTAACTGCGGGCAAGAAAACGTTGAGCCACGCCAGCCTTTCTATTATCTCTTCACGCATTTTATAGAAGACTTTACGCATTATGATGGACAATTCTGGGGAACGATAAAGAATCTCCTCTTCAGTCCTGGGAAGTTAACGCGCACTTATCTTGATGGCAAGCGGCAAGCCTTTGTCCCGCCTGTTAAACTGTATATTTTCATAAGTTTTATTACATTCTTCATCTTTGCGGTGTTTCCTCCTTTTAAAATTAATTACGACAAAAAATCTGACAAAGAAAAAGCAGAGTACGCTAAAGGTACAGAGCAGTTTACAAAGCAAGCATCCAAAGCAATTGAATTCCAAAAACAAAATGAG
Organism: Chryseobacterium electrogenes; assembly: GCF_053553015.1. NCBI lineage: Bacteria > Pseudomonadati > Bacteroidota > Flavobacteriia > Flavobacteriales > Weeksellaceae > Chryseobacterium > Chryseobacterium electrogenes. The sequence continues at coordinate 1,975,715 of NZ_JBNPPB010000002.1, forward strand.
AAAGATTCTGCAATGGTTGCTAAATTTGATTACGCACAAAAAGTATTAGATGACCCTAAGACCAGCGAATTCCAAAAAGGTTTTGAAAACTCGCTAGACATGCAAAATAAAATTGCTGATGACACTACATATAAAGGTTATAAAACGTTTGAGGAATACAAAAAAGGGAATAAAGACAGGACAGGACTCTTTAGTATGCTTGATGAAGCATTTGCCAAAAAGCTTTTCGAGCTCAAAGAAAAAGGAGTAAAAAAAGGAGAAATTTTTAAAAGCCTGGCCGAAAACGCATTTCATAACTTACCAAAAGCATTATTTATATACTTACCGGTTTTCGCATTATTTTTATGGATTTTCCATCGTAAAAAAAAATGGTGGTATTTTGATCATGGGATTTTCACCTTACATTACTTTTCTTTCTTGCTGGTAAGCATACTGCTTTTCGGGGTTTTATTAAGACTTACTAATATCCTATCAGACTATGCATTTTTCAATCCGATAATTGCAATAATAATGATCGCCATCCTGATATATATGGCAATCTATTTTTATGTTGCGCATCACAGAGTCTACAAATCCTCGCGCTTTACAAGTATTATCGTTGGCTTTATCATTTGGACTTGTAACTTCTTTGCATTTACTTTCTTAATAATTGCATTAGGAATAATCAGCTTCTTGACGATGCATTAAAATAAGAAAAATATTTAAAATATAAAGTTTATCTTTATCCCGTTTTGGTGAGCCGTAAAAAGCACTTAATAGGGAATATGGTGAAAACCCATAACAGACCCGCTGCTGTAAGCTTCACACCCAAGTTTTTGATTATTTATCCACTGTTTATTTTCTATAAATGGGAAGGACATCAAAAATGAAGTAAGTCAGAAGACCTGCCAGAACAATAACGTTTGACGCTTTCGTGGAGTAAAGTTACAAGACATATCAATAAGAGTAAACTATCTTTGCTCGATATTTCCTTTTACCCATACAGCGCCAAACTAATAATTTGGCTATGGAATTAACTTTATTTCGGTTGCGTTTTTTGTGGATAGTTTTACTGACAACTCCCACCCTATTTTGTTATTCTCAACAAAGTAAAGACACCATTATTGCCATCTATCAAATCGAATTAAAGAAAAAAAGCTTTAAAGAAATATTACCTGCACAGACATTATCTGGTGAAACATTAGAACGCTTAAATTCTCAAAATGTTGCCGATGCACTACGCTATTTTTCCGGAATACAAATCAAAGATTACGGCGGTTTTGCAGGGCTGAAAACCATCAACATCCGAAGCATGGGTACACAACACGTGGGTGTTTTCTATGACGGTATCCAATTAGGTAATGCTCAAAACGGCGTGATAGATCTTGGTAGATTTTCTCTGGATGACTTAGAAGAAATCTCTCTTTACAATGGTCAAAAAAGTGAGATTTTTCAGCCAGCTAAAGATTTCGGCTCATCAGGATCGATCTATCTTCAACCAAAAAATCCTATTTTCAAAAACGGAAGAACGACCAATCTTACACTTCGGAATAAGAATTATAGCATCGCGCTCTTCAATCCTTCCTTTAGATTAGAACAAAAAATTTCGGATAAAATATCAGCGACTTTAAGTTCAGAATTTTTAGAAAGTGATGGCGTGTATCGTTTCAGATACAAAAAGAAATATCCAGACGGCGGCGTGGCTTATGATACTATTGCTAAAAGACATGATGGCGATGTAAAATTCAAACGAATAGAAACCAGCCTTAACGGAGCTCTGCGCAACGGCAATTGGGCAGTACGTGGCTACGCTTATTTGTCCGACAGAGGCATTCCTGCGGCAATTGTTAACGGAAGATTTGGCGGTCGTGGACAACGATTGACAGAAGACAGCTACTTTGTACAAGCCAACTTCAAGAAAAAAATATTCCCGAAATTAGAGACTCAATTAAAGGCTAAGTTCGCTTACGATTATTCGCATTATATTGATACAATTTCTTCTATTAAAATCCAAAATCAATACATCCAACGAGAAGTCTATGTATCGTCATCCAATCTTTACTCGATAACGCCCAATTGGGACGTGAGCGCTTCTGCAGATTTCCAGTATAACAATCTAGATGCGGATCTTAAGCTATTTTCTTATCCAGAACGTTATACAACATTAGTATCTTTTGCATCAACTTATCAATGGAATCGTCTTAAATTATTAGGAAGTGTCCTTGGTACTTTTGTCCATGAAAATGTAGCGTTAAATACCAAATCTCCAGATAAAACCGAATGGACGCCAGCTTTCTTTGCGAGTTATCAACCGTTAGAAAATCCTTCTTTAACCTTAAGAGCTTTCTACAAAAGAGTTTTTAGGATGCCAACTTTCAATGACCTTTATTATACCAATATTGGAAATACATTTTTGAAACCAGAATTCACCAATCAATATAACGTTGGGTTTACGTATCAAAAATCTTTAGACACCGGTATTCTTCAATCTTTTTATGCTAAAGTAGATGCCTATTATAATAAGGTCGAAAATAAAATTATCGCAGCACCCAACGGCAGTATGTTCCGCTGGTTAATGATGAATCTCGGCAATGTAGAAATCATCGGTACAGATGTTAACATCCAAGCTAATCTAAAAATCGGTAATGTAAAATTAAGACCTCTCGTAAGCTATACTTATCAACAAGCAAGAGATTTTAGTGATAAAAATGAGAGTTTTTATGGAGACCAAATCCCATACACGCCTTGGCACAGCGGCTCTTTTTCATTAATGTCTGATTATAAAGATTGGGGTTTCAATTATAGTTTTATGTACGTTGGAGAGCGCTATGATGTTAACCAAAATAATATCGCTTACAATTATATTCAGCCTTGGTACACACATGATCTATCTATTCAGAAAAAAATAAAAATTAATTCTCACCAAGCTAAAGCCAGCTTTGAAGTCAATAATATTTTCAATCAATATTATGATGTCGTGATTAATATGCCAATGCCAGGAAGACAATTTAAACTCATCTTAAGTTTTACGTTATGAAAAAAATATACTTTTTACTCATCATTTTAAGCCTATTTTCTGCTTGCCGAACGGACGAGACGATTGTCCGCGAAGAGCAAGATAATATTGCAGAACCGGAGTTTACTAACATCAAAGGTTTTTATCTTCTTAATGAAGGCAATATGGGAAGTAACAAAGCGACTTTGGACTTTTTTGATTACGAAACCGGAACGTATCGCAGAAATATCTACGCCGAAATTAATCCCAACGTCGTGAAAGAATTAGGAGACGTCGGCAATGATATCCAGATCTATGGTAGTAAAATCTATGCAGTGATTAACGTATCCAACAAGATTGAAGTACTTGATGCGAAAACAGCGAAACGTATTAAAACCATTCCGCTAGAGAATTGTCGTTATATGGCTTTCAAAGACGGAAAAGCTTATGCCAGCAGTTACGCGGGTCCAGTTGTATTAGATCCTAATGCACCAATTGGGAAAGTTGTAGAGATTGACACCTTATCTTTATCTATAAAACGTGAAGTTACCGTAGGTTATCAACCCGAAGAAATGGCAATTATTGAGAACAATCTTTATGTTGCCAATTCTGGTGGATATAGATTTCCTGATTATGACAGAACTGTTTCTGTTGTGGACCTCAACACTTTTAAAGAAACGAGCAAAATAGACGTCGGCATCAATCTTCATCATATCAAAAAAGATAATTACGGTGATCTTTATGTCAGTTCTCGCGGTGATTATTACAACACGCCTTCTAATCTTTTTATTCTGGATTCTAAAACAGGAAAAATCAAAAAGACCTTTGATATTGCCGTCAGCGAGATGACAATCGTTAATGATAAGCTTTATTATTACGGAAATGAATTCAGTTATATTACCCATTCTTACACCAAAACTTTTGGGATTATTGATGTAAAAACCGAACAGATTATCTCTAAAAATATTGTAGATCCTAATTATGTCGCCAATATTAAAACGCCTTATGGCATTGCAGTCAACCCTATCACAGAAGATATCTATCTGACTGATGCTGGCAATTATGTATCCACAGGATATTTGTATTGTTTTAATAAAAATGGAACCTTTAAATGGAAAACAGAAGCCGGAAATATCCCAGCACACTTTGCTTTTCTTTATAAAAAATAAAATACATTATCATGAAAATAATTATTTTAAAATCAATTATTTCTCTTTTCATATTAGCTAGTCTCGTTGCTTGTAAACGTGATATAGGAGAAGACTTAGGAAACGGCATACTTAAAAATTCTTATTCAATAGATCGTTTTAAGGTTCTTAATATTGCGACAGATTTCCCGACCAATGCAAAGCTGACCTGGAGCGTTAATGATTCTTTGATATCAGAAAATCATAATTTAGACTTTATCAGTCCTTATGTCAGAACTTACCCTATTACTTTAAAGGTAGAAACTAATGGCAAAACCGACATCTACCATTCTAAAATTATTGTGAATAAAGAACTAAAAACTTACAGTAAATACATCTCTGATGTTTTCGATTTTAGGCCTGCTGTAGGGCAATTTATCAACGATATACCAATATATACTAAAGGAAACTCCACAAGCGATATGCTGACTAAAGCCCGACAATCTATTGTAGGATCTAATACATCTATGGTTAGCCTTGGTGGTTTCGGAGGTTATGTAACTTTTGGGTTTGATCATACTATTCCTAATCTGGATGGTCAAGATTTCAAAATTTTGGGCAATGCTTTTTGGGCGAGTGATGCCTTAGAAGAGCGTGCTGGTTCTTGTGAGCCTGGGATTATCCTAGTAGCCTATGACAAAAATAAAAACGGAAAACCAGACGATGACGAGTGGTACGAAATTGCGGGTAGCGAGTATTTCAAAAATACAACTGTCAAAAATTATAACATCACCTATTATAAACCAGACGAGAGCAAGTCACCTGTTTTAGGAGAACATGAGTGGGCAAGCGATATAGAATATATTAAGTGGCAAGACAACCTCGGTAATTCTGGTTTTAAATCCAAAAATGTATTTCATTCACAAAGTTATTACCCATTATGGATTACGGACATTTCTTACAGCTTTACAGGAACCAAGTTAGCCAACAACTTTTATGATCAAAGTGGCACTGGGACTTATTGGGTAGGCAAGTCTTATGCCTATGGCTATGCAGACAATGCACCTAATACAGACAATGCCTCTAATATTGACATTTCTTGGGCCGTTGATAAAAATGGTAAATACGTAAAACTTCCAGGGATAGATTTTGTCAAAGTCTATACAGGGATTAATCAAGAAGCTGGCTGGTTAGGCGAAGTATCAACTGAAGTTGCTGGCGCTTATGATCTAAGATTAAAATAACAATTAACAATACTAATAAATTAAATTACAATGAAAAAGATTTATCTTTTAACCATGTTATTTTTATTTGCGTTTATCACTAATGCGCAAGTCAATGTACAAGGCTTCCCTAGGACGGACCTTACAACACAACAACAACCTAAAAACAAAAAACAAAAAAAATCTGACTTTAGCTTCTCCGATATTAAGTATTGGGTAGGTACTGGTAGTAATCAAGCTGCTTTTGCAGTACAATGGAACGACAAAAAAAATCCCGATGTACTTGTATGGGGCTTTAGATGGGACGGCGAAGCAACTGGCGAAGACATGATAAAAGCCATCGCAAAAACTGATAAAAGATTTTTCACGCTATTGAGACAAGGGACACAATTTGGCACAGCCATTGGTGGTCTAGGCTTTGATCTAGATGGCAAAGGGTCTATTGGACTTTATAAAGATAACAATTTAACCTACCCATTCTATCCACTGGATGGGATTATTAACACTGTAGATTATGATTTTGACTACTATACTGTCATAGACGCTAGTGATCACTGGCAATCTGGATGGAAAACTAATGGGTATTGGTCTTATTGGGTGAGAGATTCTTATGGTGATGATTATGGATATTCTAATGTAGGGGCATCTAGTAGAATATTAGAAAATGGATCTTGGGATCTTTGGAATTTTGACATAGAACTTAGCGGGACAGAAATCGCTACCACATTTACAGCTGTAACGCCTTACTCTTCTAACATCGATTTTACCAAAGGTTACTTTATGGTTAATGAAGAATGGTTTGGGCACACTAACGGGTCTGTTAATTTTGTAGATGCTAATAACAATGCTAATTACAGAGTTTACAGCAACGTTAATAACAATGAGGCTTTTGGAGCTACAACGCAATACGGAACAATCTACGGAGATAAGTTTTATTTCATTTCAAAACAAGAAAAAGATAGAGGTGACCTCCTTTACAAACCAGGCGGGAGACTAGTTATTGCTGATGCCAAAACCATGAAAAAAATTGCACAATTTGATAATATTGGCGGTGGTGATGGTAGATCTTTCTTAGGAGTAGATAGCAAGACGGGTTACATTGGCGCCGCTAATGGTATTTTTGAGTTTGATATCGAAAACTTAAAAGTGAAAGAAATGATAGAAGGAACTGGCGGAGGAAGTACTTATAGTGGCCAAATTGGAAATATGATCAGAACCCCAAATTATGTATACGCTGTTAAACAGTCTAAAGGTATTCTTGTTATTGATCCTAAAACTAAAAAAGTAACACGTACTTTAGAAGGAGCATACATCTCTATTATACAAGCTAAAGATGGTAGCATCTGGGCAATACAAGACAAAAAATTAATTAATATCAACGAAAAAACATTTACAATAACCGAGTATCCAATTCCTACAACAAGATATATTGCAGACTGGGGATCTTGGCGTGCTGGTAGCTTTACGTACAGTACTAAGCAGAATGCTTTATTCTGGATTAACAGTATTAGTTCTTTTGTGGGTGGCACACAAGTTGTAAAATTTGATGTAACGACCAAAACGTTTAACGAAAAGTTCGCTCTAATTCCTGGGCAGACTGATACCAGCGGAACACCATTACAGTTTAAACAAATTCCTTATGGTGCAGCATTGCGTATAGACCCTGTGACTGACAACCTGATTCTTAACACTACAGAAAGCGGAGGATCTTCTCATTATCAAAAAAACTGGGTACATACTTACGACAATACCGGAGAATTACTTAACACGATTACCTTAAATGACTATTATTGGTTCCCTGCTATAACAGTTTTCCCAGACATCTATGCACCAGTTGTTAGCAGTGACTTCCCTTCAGAAATTACATTAAATGCAGAAACTAAAATCAATCTAAAAAATGTAGCAACAGATCAAGACAATTTATCTGCTGCAATTGTAAAAAGTATTAGATCTAACAGCAAAGAGACTTCTGTTAAAGCAGAGATTAATGACGATCAAGAATTGGTTATAACACCTCTTAATTCTGGTGTTGCCAATATAGAAATAGACTTTACCTCTAACGGAAAAGTTGTAACTAAAACGCTTGCTGTAACAGCCAATTTCCTTGCGACAACAGAAACTACAAAAGTATCGCTTAGCATTTATCCTAATCCTGTTTCGGATGTATTAAAGATTAAATCTAATGACAAAATTGATACAATTAACATCTTCGACTTTAGCGGAAAACTAGTATCATCTAACTCTAATGCTAACGAAATTAATGTGTCTAATTTAATTAAAGGTAACTATATCATTCAGATCACTACCGACAAAAAAACACACACAGAGAAATTTATTAAGAAATAATATTTTTTTAAAAAACTCACAAAAAAAGACCGAAGTTAATCTTCGGTCTTTTTCGTTTTTTTAGGTTTTGAACTCTCTATTTTTTCAGTTTTTTCAACTTTCGATTTTGGCTCAGCCTTCACCTTCTCAACTTTCTCAGGCACTTCAGCCGACTTTGAAGCTTTTCTAGGTCTCGTCTTTCCATAACTACCTTGGATAATTTTCCCTCGCGCCGTCTTTTTATCTCCTTTTCCCATAATAATTAAGTATTTGATAACAACTAAGTTAGCCATTATATTCCAACTGACAAAATTATATTTCAGGGCGTGTCCTGCCCCATTTCCTTTCCAAGCTAGCAGGTCGGTCTTCTCCAGGCTCCACTTCGTTTCGGTCTAGAAAAACCCAGATCCAAGTCACCTCTTTTTTCTAGACAGCACGCTTCGCGCGCTCCTTCCGTCCACCTCACGCAGACTATCGTGACTCAATTTCCTTTCGTTTAAAATTTGAAATTCTAGCTTCAATATTTTAAAGTCAATTTCCTTATCTTTGTAACGGAATTTTAGATACAAAATCTAAAATCTCATGTCTAACATCTAACATCTAAAAAAAATGTTCCGTACACACACTAACGGCGAACTATCGCTACAAAATCTAAATGAAGAAGTAACACTTTCTGGCTGGGTACAAACCATCCGAGACAAAGGATTTATGATTTGGATAGACTTACGAGATCGTTACGGCATTACACAATTGGTGTTTGACCAAGACCGTTCTACAGCAGAATTATTAGAAGAAGCCAAAAAATTAGGTCGAGAATTTGTAATTCAAGTTTCAGGACGCGTCATAGAAAGATCTTCTAAAAACCCAAAAATCCCAACAGGAGAAATAGAAATTTTAGTAGAAAAACTAACAATTCTTAACGAATCTCAGTTGCCTCCTTTCACCATAGAAGACGAGACCGACGGCGGCGAAGAACTGAGAATGAAATACCGTTACCTTGATATCAGAAGAAATCCAGTAAAAGACAAACTTATTTTCCGTCATAAGATGGCGCAGAAAGTGAGAAACTATCTTTCTGATGAAGGTTTCATAGAGGTAGAAACACCTGTTTTGATAAAATCTACACCAGAAGGCGCAAGAGATTTTGTGGTACCAAGTCGTATGAATCCTGGACAATTCTATGCATTACCTCAATCGCCACAGACATTCAAACAATTGTTGATGGTTGGCGGAATGGACAAATATTTCCAAATTGTGAAATGTTTCCGTGATGAGGATTTGCGTGCAGACAGACAGCCAGAATTTACCCAAATCGATTGCGAAATGGCATTTGTAGAGCAAGAAGATATCATGAATGTTTTCGAAGGAATGACCAAAACGCTTCTGAAAGACATTACCGGAAAAGATTTCGAGAATTTCCCAAGAATAACCTTTGCTGACGCCATGCAAAAATACGGAAATGACAAACCAGACATCCGTTTCGGAATGGAGTTTAACGAACTAAATGATTTGGTAAAAGGTAAAGATTTCAAGATTTTTGACGAAGCCGAATTGGTGGTTGGTATTAACGTTGAAGGTATCGCAGACTACACCAGAAAACAAATTGACGAATTAACAGATTGGGTAAAACGCCCTCAGATTGGCGCTTCCGGAATGGTTTGGGTAAAATATCAAGCCGACGGAACCATCACGTCTTCGGTTAATAAATTCTACAACGAAGATGACTTAAAAGCTATTGTTGAGAGATTTGGCGCAAAAGCTGGCGATTTAATATTCATCCTTTCAGGGAATGAGAATAAAGTTAGAGCACAACTTTCTGCGTTGAGAATGGAATTAGGCAATCGTCTTGGCCTAAGAAAAGGGAATGAATTTGCACCACTTTGGGTGGTTGATTTCCCATTATTAGAATTTGATGAAGAAAGCGGACGTTATCACGCAATGCACCATCCATTCACGTCTCCAAAAACTGAAGATTTCCATCTTTTAGAAACAGATCCAGGCAAAGCAAGAGCTAACGCTTACGATTTGGTTCTTAACGGAAACGAAATTGGTGGCGGTTCTATCCGTATTTTCGATAAAGATTTACAATCTAAAATGTTTGATTTATTAGGATTCTCAAAAGAAGAAGCGGAGGCGCAATTCGGATTCCTGATGAACGCTTTTAAATATGGCGCACCACCACACGGAGGTTTAGCATTTGGATTCGATAGATTGGTGGCGATTTTGGACGGCAACGAAGTCATCAGAGATTACATCGCTTTCCCTAAGAATAATTCTGGACGAGATGTCATGATTGATGCGCCAGCAGGTATTGCCGATGCACAATTAGATGAGCTAGAATTACAATTGAACTTGAAAGGGTAATTTTATCTAAAAAAGATATACATTAAAGCGAGGTTTATAAAAACCTCGCTTTTTTATTTTAAAGAAACAGAAACAACAACTTAAATATGCAACCCAACTTATCGCTATTCAGCTTCTCAAATCACTTGATTAACCTTTAATAATTTTAATAACTGAATTCTTCTTATTTTTTTTAAATAGCCAAAAACAAAGCTTACATCAGAAATTTCAATAAATTTCAATAAATATACAAAGCTTAATCTGAGGTCAAAGTAACTACATACAAAAACAACTCCTTGAAAATCAAGAAGTTGTTTGTTAATAAATTGTAGACCCACAGGGATTCGAACCCCGACAGGCGGTACCAAAAACCGAAGTGCTACCGTTACACCATGGGTCTGTCTTTTATTCTGGTGCAAATGTATAGACTTTTTCGTTAACCTGCAAATAAATTTGAAAAAAAATTCATAATTTTATACAAATATTTACATCAACAAATCCAATGATAGTCGACTGTTCTGATATTCAGATAAATAAGATTGAAGCAAAAAATCAATTCGAAATACAAATTTTAGATTTTTTTAAAAGTTGGTTCTCACAATCGGATTTCATGTCCGTAAAAACTTCGGGATCCACAGGAAAACCTAAAATTTTTGACGTCGAAAAATCTAAAATGAGACATTCCGCAAAGATGACTTGTGATTTTTTGAATTTAAAACCTCATGATACCGCCTTACTTTGTCTTCCTGTAGAATATATTTCGGGAAAAATGTTGTTGGTAAGATCCATAGAGCGACAATTACGTGTTACAATAACCGAACCTTCTCTCAATCCTTTAGCAAACATTGATAAATCTATTGATTTTTCTGCCATGACACCGTTACAAGTAGAAAACTCGTTGGACAAGCTTCATTTGATCCAGAAACTAATCATTGGTGGCGCAGCAGTTTCAGAAAGCTTGAAATCAAAATTATCTACGACTAACACAGAGATCTACGAGACTTATGGTATGAGCGAGACCTTATCTCATATTGCGCTAAAAATGATTCGTCCGCAGTCAGAAGATTATTTTACTTGCTTCGATGGTATCACAATCTCTACGGACGACAGAGGTTGCCTGAAAATTGACGCACCACAACTTAGTGAGGAAATTCTTCAGACTAACGATATTGTTGATATTATTAGTCATAATCAATTCAGATTTATAGGCAGAACAGACAATGTGATTAACTCTGGCGGCGTTAAGATTTTCCCAGAAGCTTTGGAAGCCTTAGTCAAACAATCCATTTCTAACGAAATCGTTTTTATAGGACTAGATGACGATATGTTGGGACAAAAACTAATTTTAGTCGTAGAAGGCGAATCCAATGACAAGATTAATCAACAACTTTCAACTGTTAATTATGACATTAAAGCGCATCGCCCCAAAGAAATCATTTACATAGAAAAAATCCCAAGGACGGATAATGGTAAAGTTAGCCGTATTCAATTGAAAAACCTTTTAAATAACAAAAACAGTGATTAATTTCAGTTCAGAACTCAGCTACAAAACTTCGCGTAGCAGCGGTGCAGGCGGACAAAACGTTAACAAGGTTGAGACGGCTGTTACTGTGATGTGGAATGTGTCAGAGAGTCAATTGTTCTCGGATTATCAGAAACAAATGATTATGACCAAACTTAAAAACCGAATCAATTCCGACGGTATTCTACAACTAACAGCGACAGAAAGCAGAACTCAGCTTCAAAATAAAAAAGCAGCAACAGAAAGGATTTTAGAAATCGTAGACCAAGCCACATACATCCCAAAACTTAGAAAAGCAACTAAGCCATCTAAAGGAAAAATCCAAAAACGCCTAGACAATAAAAAGAAAATCTCAGAGAAAAAAGAAAATCGGAAATTCAAATTTTAACAAAAATTTACTTTAATCCTATTTTTCTATTGCCAGTTGGATAAAAAGACTTACTTTTATGCCCCGATTTTTAAAAATGAAAAAAGAATTAAAGATCAGCTTCGAAGTCATTTCTTCTTACCAAGATTTGAATGATACTGAGAAAGAACTATTTCAAGCGGCTAAGAAAGTTCGAGAAACCGCTTATGCTAATTACTCCAATTTCCTTGTGGGATGTGCATTGCTATTAGATAATGGCGAGATCATCAAAGGTAGCAATCAAGAAAATGCTGCCTACCCTTCTGGTATTTGTGCCGAGAGAACCACTATTTATTGGGCATCAGCTAATTTCCCTAATGCCAAAATAGAAAAGCTTTTTGTCATTGGTGGCCCTAGAGATTTGCCTGCTATACAAGCAATTCCTCCGTGTGGTGCTTGTCGTCAAAGCATTTTAGAATACGAAGCTAAGCAAGATCAGGAGATAGAAATCTACTTTGGGACTCTAGAAGGTGAAGTTTTCAAGACTAAATCTGTTAGAGATCTGTTGCCGTTTTCTTTTGATTCTAGCTTTTTATAGTATTTTTAGGAGCAAGACAATAGCTTATTCTTAGGAAATTGAGTCCCGTTTTCCGCACTCGCTTTTTCTTTTTACAAAAGAAAAGAGCTCAGACAGTTGCTGCAACCGGGGCTACAAAGACCATGAGCACTTTTGTTCGGGAGTTTTTTTGCCTAGAAAAAAGTGTTTATCAGATTTCGAAAATAGAACTTTGATCGTTGATATTCTTAACAATCTGTTCTGTTCTTTCTTTGTGCGTGTCGGTAATAAAAATCTGACCAAAGTTCTCCTGATTAACCAAGACAATCAGTTGCGATACCCTTTTGTCATCCAGCTTGTCAAAGATATCATCCAATAACAGAATGGGCGTTTTGCCTGTCAGTTCTTTAATCCGTTTCATTTGTGCCAACTTAAGAGCAATTAAGAACGTCTTCTGCTGTCCTTGCGACCCTACTTTTTTAATCGGAAAACCAGACATTTCAAAAACCAAATCATCCTTGTGGATACCTTTGGACGTATACGTTAAGACTCTATCTTTTTCTAGATTTTGTTTTAATAAAGTTTGGAAATCCTCTTCCAGATCAGATTGATATGTGACAATTATTTCTTCTTTAGCATCAGAAATAGTTGCGTAGAATTCTTGCATCACAGGCAAAAGCTCTTGGGTGAAAATCTTTCTTTTCTGATGAATGATCGTCCCGAATTTAGTCAAAGGTTCATTATAAATCTCAAGACTATCCATATCAAAATATCGATTCTTAGCAAAAGATTTAAGGAGAGCATTTCTTTGTTGCAGAGTTTTCTGATATTGTATCAACGAAAAAAGATAATCAGAATCGGTCTGACAAATCATCGCATCCAGAAATCGTCTTCTGCTTTCTCCAGAATCAGAGATCAAGTTTTGATCATAGGGAGAGATCATCACAGAAGGCAAATATCCTACGTGATCTGACAATCTATCATAAGATTTGTCGTTTTTCTTAATCGTCTTTTTAGCTTCTTTAGGCAGAAGAATTTTAATAATATCTTCCTTATCATCATTTTCTACCTCAGCCTCAATGCTGAAAAAATCGGCTTCTGTCCGGATATTATTATGATCAGAATTTCCTAGAAAACTTTTCCCGACAGAAAGATAGTACAACGCATCCAACACATTGGTTTTTCCCACGCCATTATTACCTACAAAACAATTGATAGGCGCCGATAGATCAAGAGAAAGGCTCTCATGATTTTTAAAATTGATAAGCTGAAGTTTGTTAATTTTCAAAAGGAAGTATTTTTGACTAGATCTTTGCAAAGATACGCCAATTAGAAAGCATTACAAAAAGTATAAAACGAAATAAAAAACCAATATCAATCCGCTACAAGTCTCAATCCCAAAAGAAAAATAAGCATCCGACTTTTCTTCATCAGAAAAATAAATAAGCGCGTAACTAACTATTGACGCTAAAAAGAAAGCCAAAGCAAAGTTAATTTCTAAGTTAAAAACACTTATAATATTAGACAGAAAAATAAAGAAATAAGCGAGATATTTGGTGTTTTGTATTCCGATTAATTTTGGGAAGGTCATGACCTCATCATATTTCATATCTCTAATATCAAACGGCAAAACCAACGCGGTAACAAATAGAAAAACTATACTAAAAATAGCAAAATTAAAATCAGAAATCCCCAAGAAGGCAGCCATTAGCCCCCAAACAATTCCTACATAAAAAGCCTTGAACAAAGGTATTTTTCGAATAAAGAAATCTAAAAAAAAACTATTGTAAAAAAAACCGAGAATCACAATAATGAGCCACTTTATCAAGACTTGATAATTATGATTCTTAAGGATTAGAAGGACACATATCACGCCTGTTATCGCATTAAAAATCAAAACTTTATAAAATATTTTTTTTTGACCTTGATACTTTGTGTAAAGATAACCACTGAAAAACGTTAGGAAAATAAAGATAACCTTCGGAAAACGGAACGCATTTTGTTCCAAAAGAAAAAAAATAACCAAGGCTGTTCCCATTAAAGAAACATAAACTTGGCTGTCTACGACATATTTTTTTAGTAATTTTAACACATACATTTTCATTACAAAGTAAAGCAAAAAAAGCTGATTGCTAATGGGAAATTAAATACGAATTTATGAAAAAACTGATCTTTATTTTCGGGTTTATATTGATGAGCGCATGGCTAACGCCCATTAATGGACAGAACTATTATGAGCAACAATGGAAATTGATAAAAGCTCAAGCAGAGAAAGGGCAATACAAATCTAACTTGCCAGCCATCAAAAACATCCAAAAACAAGCCATGAAAGATAAAAATCTCCCAGAACTTATCAAATCACTCAAAGCGGAATTCAGTATTGTAAAAATGACGCAAGATCATGATAAGAATAATACCGCAAGTCAATTTTTCAAGGATATTGATATTGCCGGGCAATCGTTTTCTAAACAAGAAAAATTAGTTTTAGACATTCTAAAAGCCAATTATATAAAAGATCATTACGAGCAAAATCGTTGGCAAATTAATACAAGAACTAATCTTGACTCCCAAGACTTAACCCAAATAGAAACTTGGAGCAAACTCGCCTACAAGAACTACTTAACAAAAGCTTACGGCGATATTTTCGGACAAAGCTCCGTGTTAAAAACTATATCAACTAATAGCTACAAAAGTATTTTCGATAGTGACTATGACGCAGAATATTTCCCGACTATTTTGGATTGGGCTTCTAGTGAATATTTAGAATTCATGAAAAACAATGGTCTTTTCACAAAAAATGAACTTACCATAAATCAAAAAAAGATAACATCTCTTTACGATGAGTTAATTACCAATAACTCTGGCAATGCAAAGCTTTATTTCCAAACTCAAAAATTAGATTGGCAAAACATCACACCAAAAGATAAAAAACTAGAAGCTTATACTTCTCTATTTAACTCCAACGAAAAAGGCGATTATAAAGTCATGATTGCTAGTCAAATTATTGAGCAACTCATTGCTGATAAAAAGCCAAAAGAAGCGATAATATTAATTAATAATCTACAAAAAGACTATCCTAAATCTAGATTTATTGGCAATATCAAAAACCTAGAAAACAATATTGTCCAGCCAATTATTAACTTGTTTATGGAGCCAACAATGCTTCCTAACCAACCTATTATGCTTTTGGCAGAGGCTAAAAATGTTAAACAGTTTTCGATTAACATTTATAAGGTTGATAATGATATCAAAGGTTTTCTGGCTTATGTTAATGACAATTATAACAACAAGTTTTCTACGGTTAAGAAGACTTTGGTCAGAAAAGACAACTTCGAGTTGAAAACGCTTGGAGATTACGACTTGCATAAAACTGCTTTGGAGATGAAAGCTTTGCCAGCAGGCATTTACATGATAGACTATACAGTCGATGGTGACAAGTCACAACGAGAAAACAACTTATATTTTTTAGTATCTCAGGCTAAAAGTATTTTAAAAAATGTTGAAGATAATAACACCGCTAAAAATAGTTTTGTTTGGATTAATGCCGACAACGGTAAACCAATTGCTAATAAAACTTTAAAGATTACAGAATATCTGGCAGGCAAAAAAGACATCTCAATATCTAACCTAAAACTTTCGGCGGACGGAAACTATCAATTACCAACTTTCTCTAGTGATTCTTATTACAGATATTATTTAATCCAAAATACAGAAACTGGCGATGTAGAGCTAAAACAAAATTACGGCAGTAGAGTTTCTACATCTGGCAGCAAGAAAGCAGAAAACGAATATAAAGCACAGATTTTCTTAGATAGAGCCATCTACAGACCTGGACAGATTGTTTATTTTAAAGTCATCAGCACAAAGTTGATTGATAATAAAGAATCTGTATTGTCTAGCGCTTCTCAAAAAGTGATTCTGGAAGATGCTAATGGACAAGAAATTTCTAACCAGATATTCAAAACTAACCAATTCGGTTCTTATAACGGAAGCTTCACTTTGCCGAAAGGGAAATTAAATGGTCGTTTCACAATCAACATAGAAGACGATGCCAATGATATTGATGAGTCCAAAGATTTCTTGGTAGAAGAATACAAGCGTCCTAATTTTGAGGTGACTTTTGAGCCGATAAAAGGCGAGTACAAATACGGCGAAAAAGTTGAGCTTAAAGGTAAAGCCACGACATTTTCAGGGATTGCACTTAGTAATGCAACAGTTAACTATGATATCAAAAAACAAAATATCCGTTGGCGATATTTCTCTTGGTATCCGAGAAGTTTCGATAACGAGAACTCCATTCTTGGCGAAGTAAAAACCAATGACAAAGGAGAATTCACGATTATTTTAGATCTTAAGAAAGATGAAAAAATAGACGGCATACAGATTGACAATTATGCCATTAATGCTTCTGTAACGGACATCAGTGGAGAAACTCAGACAGCCAATACCAGTCTTACGGTATCGTCAGTAACGCATTATATTACAGCTGATACGGTTAATTCTACATTTTCTGACGATAATATTGACCTTAATGTTGAAACTAAAAATTACAACGGGCAAAGTTTAAAGAAAAATTATCAAGTCAAATTATCAAAACTAGAAGAACCGCAACGGATTTTCAGAAATCAGTTTAAAACACAGATTCAGGATTTACCTAATTATTCTAAAGAAGAATTTGAAAAGTTATTTCCGCATGATAGATTTGACAAAAAAGATCTAGAAACCAACTGGAATATCCAGAAAACGATTATTGAAAAAACGGCAACTGACAGCAAGTTAAGTTTAGGAAAATTAGACGCTGGTTATTACCGATTAGACCTTTATAACATCGAAGGAAAAGATACGATTAAAACCTCTCAGGATTTCAGAATTTGGAACAAATCAGGATTGGCTTCGGATCAAAAAAACTTCCTGACTCTTAAATTGAATCAAAAAGAATACAAAGCAGGTGAGCAAGTTAAATTGTACATCTACTCTGCCATTCCGGATGCGACTTTACATATTTACACACAATTGGGCGATGGCAAAACCAAATATGAAACGAAATCGTTGACTAATGGACTTTACATTTATGAAACTAAAATTGGTCCAACACAAAAAACGCTTAATGTTCAGGTTAATTTAGCGGCGTACAACGATGTACAATCTAGTTCTATCTATGTGCCTATTGTGACCGACAAAAAATCTTTGACTATAGAAACGGTAACCTTCCGAGACAAGTTACAACCTGGTACAAAAGAAAAATGGAGCTTCAAGGTGAAAGGCGGCAAAGATGCTTCGACGGCGCTCAGCATGACCGCAGAAGTTTTGGCAAGTATGTACGACAAATCTTTGGATCAGTTTGCGTCCAATTCTTATTCTTTTCAGCCGTTGTATTACAGACGAGATATCATTAGCAGTTATAATATGTCGAGCAGATTGCAACAATTATATTATTCTAAAAATTTAGCTTATAAAGATCATAGCGAAGTTGTAGTACCGAGATTTAGCTGGTTTGATGGAAATATCGTCTATACTGCTTTGTATGGAAGTACAATGTCATTACAAGGAAGTGTAGCTGGTGTTAAAGTTAAAGCCAGTGCAATGGCTCCTGCACCGAGCATGAGAGCAAAAGGTTATGATTCTGATTCAATTAAAGAAGAAAAAATTGAAATTGTCCAAAATGTAGTTCCAGAACCTAAAAGAAACCCTAAAGTTGATTATGCACCTCCAGGTGTCGAAAACTTCGACGATGTAAAAGTCCGAGAAAACCTTAACGAAACGGCATTTTTCTATCCTCAATTATTAACGGATAAAGACGGCAATGTGAGTTTTGAGTTTACCTCGCCAGAAGCTTTAACCCAATGGAAATTAATGTTATTGGCACACACCAAAGATGCACAATCTGCTTATCTAGAGAAAACTGTGGTGACGCAGAAAGACTTTTCTGTAACACCTAATTATCCAAGATTTTTACGTGAAGGCGATGTTCTTAATTTTCAAACCAAAGTCTCAAGTTTAGTTGATAAAGCTTTAACAGGATCGGCAAAACTACAGATTCTCGATGCCTTTACCAATGAAGATATTAGTGACAAATTCGGATTAAGCCAACTCACTGCAGTGTCTGGTTATAATGTTGAACAAAGTTTTAAACTAGATTCTAACTCAAGCACAGCTTTAGGTTGGACGGTAAAAGTGCCTAAAGATATTTCGTCAATTATCATTAAAGTCGTTGCAAAAGCGGGCGAATTTTCTGACGGCGAGCAAAAAGCAATTGCTGTTTTACCTAACCGAATGCTCGTAACTGATGCTACACCAATTTTTGTAAAAGAAGGCGAAACTAAAACTTTCACAATTGATAATTTAATTAATAATACATCTAAGACAGCGACTAATGTTAGCAATACTTTAGAATTAACAACCAATCCGATTTGGGAAATTATGTTTGCATTACCAAGTCTAAAGAATGATGTTAACAATTCTGCGGATGTTATTTTCAACAAATGGTTTGCGGATGTTTTGGCTTCGGAAATTTTTAAATCTAATCCAAAACTGAAAACCGTTTTTGACGACTACCAAAGCAAAGGCTTATTAACCTCTAACCTAGAAAAAAATCAAGAACTAAAACAATTATTGTTAGACGAAACACCCTGGGTTTTAGACAGTAAAAATGAAGAAGAACAAATGCAGAAATTGGCAAGATTGTTTGATGCTAACACCATGCGTAATTCTATCCAAGCAGATTGGAGCGAGTTGTCAAAACTTCAGAATCCGGATGGTGGATTTAGCTGGTATCAAGGTTATCCGAGTTCTTATTACACGTCATTGTATATTCTTAAAAACCTCGGGAAAATTAATGTTTGGCTAAAAGGAAATGCTAAAGATTACCAATCCGAAGATCAAAAAACAATGGTGAAAAATCTCGTTAATTATGTGGACAGCAACATCAACAAATATTGGGATGCCCGCAAAGAAAACCCTTGGAGCAATGCGTCTTTAGAATTTTTGGATGTACGTCGTTATTGGGAAAAAGATCATCCATTAACCGCCAACCCAAAAGCTTTGAAAGATATGGTGATTAAAAAAGCGAAATCGGCTAAAATCACAGATTTTACCTTCTTTGGATTACACAGATCGGCGTTACTTTTTGATCAATATGGATTAAAAGATGTGTCTAAAAAATTATTGACTTATCTTAAAGAAACTTCTACAGAGTCTAAAACACAAGGCATCTATTGGAAACAAAATCTTAACAATTGGGGTTGGTACAATTCTAATGTTGTTAATCAGGCTGGTGCTTTGGAAGCTTTCAACCTATTAACACCAACTGACACTCAATTGATTGAAGAAATGAAAATCTGGCTCATTACTCAGAAAGAAGTTAACGCTTGGGGAAGTTCTAGAAGTACCGCAGAAGTGATTTTTACCATTCTTAATTCTGGGAAATCTTGGACGTCTGCAGATAGTGATAAAGTAACGATTGTCTGGGGCAGAAAAGAATTAACCAATCCTGATACCAAAGCGACAGGTTATGTAAAATCAACCTTACGTGGAGAACAAATTGACTCAAAATTAGGAACAGTTACCGTGACCAAACCTGGTGCTGGCATTGTGCAAGGTGGATTATTCTGGCAATATTATGAGGATCTTGATAAGATTAAATCTTCTGAAAATTATATCTCGATTACCAAAGAATATTACAGAAAAGTTAAAACCGAAAATGGTGAAGAATTAAAACCTATTTCGGCTAATGTTCCCATAAAAGTTGGCGACAAGATTACCGTAAGAATGATTCTTAACACTGACAGAAATATGGAATATATTCATCTTAAAGATATGCGCGCTGCAGGATTAGAGCCTTTGGATGTTATTTCTGGTTATCAGTGGAAAAACAATTTGGGGTATTATCAATCAACAAAAGATGCTTCTAACAATTTCTACATAGAATATATGCCGAAAGGAAAATATGTCTTCGAGTATGACTTAGTAGCCAATGCATCAGGAACTTTCTCTAACGGAATTTCTACTTTGCAAAATTATTATGCGCCTCAGATGAACAGTCATTCTAAAGGCAGTACATTAGAAATTAAAGCACAATAATTTAATTAAAGCCAAAAAAGCGAGACTAGATCTCGCTTTTTTTGGCTTTATACTATTAATCTATGGCAACTTTGCCACAAGACTTTCTGGTAATAGTTTTACAATCCAATAGATGATTTTCCATTTAAAATTAGGAACAATTGAGAAAGAATTTCCTGCATTAATGATATGTTTTGCAACATAGTCAGGTTCCATCATTAAGTTTTCATTAAGTTCTAATCCCGCATTAATTTTCGTGTTGATATAACCAATAACAAGAACATTGACAGCAATTTTTCTTGATGCTAATTCTTGTCTTAATCCTGCTAAATATTGGGTAAAAGCAGATTTTGTACTACCATAGACAAAATTACTTTTGCGCCCTCTCACACCAGAAAGTGATGACAATCCAATAATTCTTTCTAAAGCTGTATTGGTTGTATCCATCGCAATGATATTCAGGATAGAAACGGCGCCGATGTAGTTAACCTTCATCATTTTGAAAGTCGCATCAAAATCTACAAAAGCTTTTTCGTTTTGAACTAAAAATCCAGCTGCATAAACCACAATATTAGGTTTTGTGGTCAGATTATCATAGAATTTTTGTTGACTTTCAAAATCTTCAGAATCAAAATATACTAACTCAATATAATCTTTTTGCAATTGATTCTCTTTGACAAAATTTTCTAGAGACTCTAGATTTCGAGAAGCGGCAATCACAGAAAATCCTTTTTCTAGATAGAGTTTTATGGCTTGTTTGGCAACATCAGAATTGGCGCCAAGAATCAAAACAGTTTTACGAATATTCATTTTGTAAAAATAGATATTAGAAGTTAAATTTTAGATATTAGTCCGTTCTAAAATTCGTAAATTTGTAGTTATTAAAGAAATCATTGTCTTTAGAAAAATATCTATTCTAAAGTTTAATATTTGATTTCTAACATCTAACTTTTATGTATGTTTAATGTACTAGGAAATTTCATGACTTTGGCTTCGTACGGAGAAAGTCATGGCGAAGCTTATGGTGGGACAATTACTAATTTTCCGGCAGGTTTAGAAGTAAATCTAGAGTTGATTCAAGAAGCATTGGATCGCAGAAAACCTGGTCAATCGGCTATTGTAACACAAAGAAAAGAATCTGATACTGTAAGATTTTTATCCGGGATTTTTGATGGTAAAACGACAGGAACTCCTATCGGATTTTTGGTAGAAAACGAAAATCAAAGATCGAAAGATTACGATCATATTGCACAAGCCTATCGTCCAAGCCATGCAGATTACACTTATGATCAAAAATATGGCATCCGTGATTACCGCGGTGGTGGCAAGTCTTCTGCACGTGAGACACTTAACTGGGTTGTTGCGGGAAGCATTGCTAAGCAATTAATTCCTAATGTCGAAATTAACGCTTACGTTTCTTCGGTTGGGGATATTTTCTGTGAAAAACCTTATCAAGCTTTAGATTTTTCTAAAACTGAAAGCAATATCGTCCGCTGTCCTGATACAGAAACCGCAGAACGAATGATTGATAAAATCAAAGAAATTAAAAAAGAAGGCAACACGATTGGCGGTACCGTGACTTGTGTGATTAAGAATGTACCTGCTGGTTGGGGAGAACCTATTTTTAATAAGTTGCATGCAGAATTGGGGAAAGCAATGCTTAATATTAATGCTTGTAAAGGCTTCGAATATGGAAGCGGTTTCTGTGGTGCCAAGATGTTGGGAAGTGAGCACAATGATCTTTTTAATGAAGATGGCTCTACCAAAAGCAATCTTTCTGGAGGAATCCAAGGTGGGATTTCTAACGGAATGGATATTTATTTCCGAGTAGCTTTTAAGCCTGTGGCAACTATTCTTAGACCACAAGATAGCATTAACAAAGATGGAGAAATGGTTATTGTAGAAGGCAAAGGTAGACACGATCCTTGTGTTGTCCCTAGAGCTGTGCCTATCGTAGAAAGTCTGGCTGCTTTTGTGTTGGCAGATATGTATTTAATTAACAAAATTAGAAAGATATAATGATTATAGATTTTAAAAAATATTGGGAAGAAGCGGTATCTTATACCGAATATCTTCGTGAAGCAGGAGAACGATTAGGAAATCCTAAAACTCCACAAGACGCAGAATTTGCAGAGTATTACAAATTAGGCATCCAAAGAATGAGCAGAATGCAGGAGAAATATATCCCGCTAGAAGAGCAAGTAGAAACTTTGGCTAATAAAAACTTCCGCGGAAAAATATTGATTATCTCAGAAGCTTGGTGTGGTGACGCCAGTCAGGTTGTGCCTGTCGTGGTTAAGTTTTTTGAACAATTTGAAGTTAAAATTACTTATCGAGACCAAGAGCCATCTTTAATTGATAATTTCTTAACTAATGGCGGAAAGTCTATCCCAGTTGTTATATTTTTAGATGAAAATCTTAACTACATTAATCATTGGGGACCGAGACCGAAATTTGGCGCAGAGCTTCTAGAAAAGCATAAAGCTAATCCAGAAACTTTCCCGAGAGAGGATTTTTATGTAGAGCTTCAGACTTATTATGCTAAGAACAGAGGCAAAGATACAATAGAAGAACTGCTTCAGCTTTTGTAAGACTGAAGTTAATTTTACACACCAATCTGCGTGAGGGCAAAGTGCATTGTTGGAGCTCGTCTATTGTGGTGGCTGAGCACAGCGAAGTCTCCACCATAGACAGCGACTGCACGGAGACCGACCAAAGTTGGAGAGATTGGAGGCGCGAGCGAAGCGAGCGCCGTAATGATCGACAACTTGGGTCACGCCAAAATATAAATTAATCGTATGAACTTTGTTAAAAAAAATATAGTTTACCTTATTTTACTCGGTATTATTGCTGCTTTTGTGGTGATAAAACCGTTGAGAGAATTTGTCTCGTCACAATTTGGGATGACAGCAACTGTGGACAAAGTTGTTGCAGAAAGTAGTTTTAGCGATGCTGATATTGATATAGAACTTAAAGGTATTAATGTTCCTGATGCTAACCTTAAGGACTTTAAAGGACAGGTTATTTTCCTTAATTTCTGGGGAACTTGGTGTCCGCCTTGCCGTAAAGAATGGCCTAGTATAGAGGCTTTGCATAAGGATAAAAGTGAGAGAATAAAATTTGTTCTTATTGCTATGCAGGATAAAGAAGAGGATGTTAAGAAGTTTTTATCTGAAAATAGCTATTCTGCACCTGTATATATCGCTCAAAGTCCGCTGACTCCCAAAATGTTGCCTAATGTTTTCCCTTCTACTTTTATTGTGGGGAAAAATCTTCAGATTTTGAAAAAGGAAGAAAATGTTGCCGACTGGAATTCTAACGAAAACCGTAACTTTGTAGATAACGTAACACAATAATTTATAAATTGTTAAGACCGTAATGGAATGCTATTTGTAGATATATGATGAAAAAAAATAAAACACACAATAATGAAATATTCCAAAATGAAATTAGCACAAGAAGCTTTAAGACATAAAGGCTTTTTACAAAAAATTCCTGCTGTTTTCCGTATGTTAAAAGCATGGAAAAATGGTATTTACAAAATAAAAATTATTGATATTCTGTTACCCGCAATAGCATTAATTTATGTTATATCACCAATAGATTTAATTCCGGATTTTATCCCTGTAGTTGGTGTAATAGATGATCTAGCAATTCTCGCTTTTGCTATCCCTATGTTATTAAAAGAGGTTGATAAGTTTCTGATGTGGGAATTCCAAAGAGCTTCTTCTCATAAAAGTCCTACCATTATTGATGCAGAAATTGTAGAATAATATTCATAAAAAAACCTTTCAAATTAATTGAAAGGTTTTTTTATGTCTAATGAATTAGATTGACATAATGTCTATGCTTCTTCGATATTAATTACTTCTAATATTTCTGGAGCGTATTGTTTTATAGTAGTTTCTACACCCAATTTCATTGTAGAATGACTAATATGGCAGTTAGAACAAGTTCCTAATAGTTTTACAAAAACTTTACTGTCTTTGACATCAATCAATTCTATATCTCCACCATCTTTGTTAAGAAATGGGCGAATACTCTCCAAAGCGTCCATCACTTTGGTTACCAATTCTTCATGTACTTGTTCTGTATGCATCTTTTGTTATTTTTTAGGTGAACAACCTGCCATGGTTGTAATTTTTACAGCTTCTGTAGGTGGTAAGCTCTTATTACGTTCTACCAAGCTTTCTATCATATTCTGAGCAGTTTTTGTATATATATCTGCTATTATAGAATTTTCTTGCAATGCTGCAGGACGACCTACATCTCCCGCTTCTCTTATACTTTGGATCAAAGGAATCTCGCCTAATACAGGAATTCCTAAGTCTTCTGCCATATATTGAGCGCCTTGCTTACCGAATATATAATATTTATTCTCTGGTAATTCTTCTGGTGTAAAATACGCCATATTTTCTACTAATCCAAGAACTGGGATGTTAATACTTTCCATATTAAACATTGCAATACCTTTTCTTACATCTGCTAACGCAATATGCTGTGGTGTACTTACAATAACAGCACCCGTAACTGGCACTTCTTGGATAATAGATAAATGAATATCTCCTGTACCTGGAGGAAGATCTATTAGTAAGAAATCTAACTCTCCCCAATTGGCATCTCTCAACATCTGATTAAGCGCTTTGCTTGCCATTGGGCCTCTCCATACTACAGCTTGGTTGGCACCAGAGAAATATCCGATAGACAACATTTTAACACCGTAATTTTCTATTGGTTGCATTAGGCTTTTGCCATTAACATCTACAGAGATTGGTTTTTGACCTTCGGTATCAAACATAGTTGGTACGGATGGTCCATAGATATCAGCATCTAAAATACCAACCTTGAAACCCATCTTTGCCAAAGTAACTGCCAAGTTAGCAGAAACGGTAGACTTACCCACACCACCTTTACCAGAGGCAACGGCAATAATATTTTTTATCCCAGGAAGTTCTTTCCCTTTGATTTCGTTTTGAGGAGGAAGTTCTGGCGAAGCAATTTTTAATTTAAGATTAATTTCTTCTCCAAACTCGGATGCGAAAGCTTGCTTCATCGCAACTTCTAACTTCTTTTTCTCGTGCATAGCAGGAGAATGCGCAGTCATATCAATATAAACATCATTGCCCATCATATGCAGATTGGTCACTAGATCATCAACTTCTATTTCCTTTAAAAAGGCCTGAACTTTATCTTTCGTCAACATAAAAATTTACTTCAAAAATATCTTACAAAAATACGGAAATAAAAACAATTATCCCATCTTAGTAATCATTGCTAACTATAAGTCTTATAGAAATTAACTCTCTAATGGTTCTCCCAGCTCTCCTTCCCACTTGCTAACGGCAGAAGTTGCTAATGCATTACCTAATGCGTTGGTCATACTTCTTCCCATGTCACAGAAGTGATCTATCGGTAATATCAAAGCAATACCTTCTGGCGGAATCCCAAACATAGAGCATGTTGCAACAATAATTACCAAACTTGCACGCGGTACACCTGCAATACCCTTACTCGTTAACATAAGTACTAATAACATCACTATCTGCTGCCCTAATGACATCTCAATTCCATAAATCTGAGCTATAAATATTGATGCAAATGTCATATACATCATACTTCCATCTAGGTTAAAGGAATAACCTAAGGGTAAGATAAATGATACAATTTTTTTATTACAACCAAAATTTTCTAATTCTTCTACTAATTTCGGGAATACAGCTTCTGAGCTGGTTGTAGAAAACGCAATTAGCAATGGTGCTTTTATTCTTTTAATCAAATCAAATAAACGATTACCTAAAATTATATATCCTACAAGCAACAAAACCAACCAAAGAATACCTAATGCGAAGAAAAAGTCTCTTAAATAAATAGCATAGACTTTAAAAATCTCAAACCCATTGGTTGCAACAACGGCTGCAATAGCTCCTAATACTCCTAGAGGTGCTACCCACATAATATAACCTACCATCTTAAGAATCCCGTGTGCACAGATATCTAATGCTTTTACAACAGGCTTAGTATATTCTTCTCCCAATGCAGACAAAGCAATACCAAACATCACGGCAAAGATTACAATCTGCAATACTTCATTGGTTGCAAAAGCTTCAAACACACTTTTTGGTACAACATGAGATACAAACTGTTCTAATGATAAACCATCATGTGCACTCTTCATTAAGTCACCTGCCGCATCAGAAGCAGGCTTTTCAAGATGCATCATTTTCCCGGGTTCTAACCAATTAACAAGTGCTAAACCTATTAATAATGATACAAACGATGCGGTAAGAAACCAAGCCATAGCCTTACTACCAACACGCCCTACCATACTAATATCACTCATCTTTGCAATACCCACAACCAAAGTTGTAAATACCAAAGGTGCAATAATCATCTGTACTAGTCGGATAAAAATAGTCCCCAATAGCTTTATCATTTCTGAGAAAGACGTGATATCATCTACAACAGAAGCTCTGCCGTTTTTCGATTTTTTTTCAACCTTTTCTATTTGAACATCCTTTTTTCCTTTTAATGCAGTGGGTTCAAAAACGGCTTTCACTTCTTTATCAACAACCAAAATATCTTGTCCTTGGAAAACCTTAGTTAATGAGTCCTTTTTTTCTGGATTAACTGCGATGTAAATTTTCTGAGAAAGTGCCTTCCCATCGCTGGTTACAAATTTGACTTCATCCAAAGGAGCATGTTTTGCATCCACAAGATCTGTGTTAATTCTAATCTCCGTTCCTCTTTGGAATTTATTAACAACACCGCCCAATATCACACCAATAACTAGCGCAACAATAATGGCAATAAAAAGTTTATTTTGTCCTTTCATAATAATTTCTAATACTGCAAATATAAAGTTTTGAAATTAACTCGATAATCAAACCATAAATTACGCTTAAGTCTCTGCTAGTTAATTTCTTATAAAGGTAAAATTCAATTAATATTCAGTTCAAATTAAAACACTTTTTTTGTATAAATAAAAGATTATGCAGCGACATCCGGAAATCGTAGTAATTTCTGACGTTCATCTAGGAACTTATGGTTGCAAAGCCAAAGAATTGTTGCGCTATCTGCAATCCATTCAGCCAAAGATATTAATACTAAATGGTGACATTATTGATATCTGGCAATTTAAGAAATCATATTTTCCGAAAGCACATCTTAAAGTAATCAAAAAACTGATAAGCTTTGCAACAAAAGGTACAGAAGTCTACTACATTACAGGAAATCATGATGAGAGTTTCCGAAAATTTGCAGATCTAGAGTTAGGCAAATTAAAGTTATGCAACAAAGCGACCTTTGACCTTGATGGTAAAAAAGTATGGATTTTTCATGGTGATGTTTTTGATGCTTCTGTCCAACATTCTAAATGGATTGCAAAATTAGGAGGAAAAGGTTATGACCTACTTATCCAAATTAATAATGTACTGAACTGGTTTTTGTTGAAAATGGGAAAAGAAAAATATTCTCTTTCTAAAAAAATTAAAAATAATGTCAAAAAAGCTGTAAAATACATAGGAGATTTTGAAATAACCGCATCAGAATTAGCAATAGAAAATCATTATGATTATGTCATATGTGGCCATATCCATCAACCTCAAAAAAGACTCGTTAAAAATAAAAAAGGAGAATGTATCTACCTAAATTCTGGTGATTGGATAGAAAACCTAAGCGCTTTGGAGTACCAAAATGGCGAATGGAATATCGTTCTTTATGAGGATATAAAAGATAAAATAACTACCGTAGATGATAAAGAAGACGACTTCCCACTTCTTAATATTGAAGACATTATACAGTTCAAAACTCACTTAACATGAAACTGTTATACGCCATACAAGGGACAGGAAATGGACATATCGCAAGAGCTCAAGAGATAATCCCCATCCTGAAAAAACATGCTTTGGTAGATGTTCTCATCAGTGGACATCAAAGCCAACTAAAACCATCATTAGAAATAGATTATCAATTTAGTGGACTATCTTTATTGTACAATAGCCATGGCGGATTGTCTTATAAAAAAACCTTGCTAGAAAATAATTATTGCAAAGCCATTAAAGTTATACAATCACTAGATCTAAAAGGTTACGATCTCATCATTAATGATTTTGAGCCTTTAACAGCTTGGGCAGCAAAATTGAAAAACTTACCCATCTTGGCATTAAGCCATCAAGCAGCCTTATCTTTTGATGGCGTACCAAAACCTCCGTCTAAAAATTGGCTCGGAGAAAAAATATTGAAATATTACGCCCCGTGCAAAAACAAAATTGGGTTTCATTTTCAATCTTATCATCCTGATATAAAAACACCAGTAATTAGAAAAAATATCCGAGAATTAGAGCCTAAGCAAGACAACTTCTTCTTGGTTTACCTTCCTAGTTTTTCGGACGATATTTTAATCAAAACATTATCAAAAGTAGATGTTTCCTGGAAAATATTTTCACGCTATGCCACTTATTATCGCAAAATCAATAATGTTGAAATATTCCCCATAGATCAAAAAAATTTTCTAACACAATTTTCTAACTGCAAAGGTATCTTATGTAACGCAGGCTTCGAAGCACCAGCAGAAGCTCTGTATCTTAACAAAAAGTTATTTGTTATCCCTATTCATAATCAATATGAACAACTTTGCAATGCCTTAGCACTAAAAGAAATTGGCATATCGACTTCTACAGAACTTAATCCCGAATTATTAAAAGAATGGATTCATAAAAAAGAAGATTTAACAATCGATTATCCTAATAACATAGAGCAGATTTTATTAAAGGAAGTATTAAAATTTAGATAATGAACTAAATCACTTCTGTTAATGACTTCACCTTAAACAAAAAAACCTCTGAAAATAATCAGAGGTTATTATTATATATTGTAATTAATATATTTTAGGCTTTAAGATATCTTGCATAGGCATATCCTTCTACGCCATCAGCTGTCTTTACTTTCCACCATTCGTCAGAACTTTGTTCTACTAATGTCACTGTGGAGCCTTTTGCAGCTTTACCTAGTACACTCGCATCAGTAGATGGATTCTGTCTTATGTTAAGATTAGACTCATCTGTAGCAACAGTCAAACTTGCTCCAGCTGACAAGCCAGAAACTTGCACATCTATATTAATATCTGTAGCAGTATAATTAGGATCAATTGTTCCTAAGGCATTCCATACTGTATCTTTTGCCGCACTATTACTTGCAGATCCAGTAATATATAAAATACCGTCTTGCTCCTGAACGCTAAGACCTGAAATACCTGCAGACTGAGCCGCAGATACAACGTTTGCATATTTCTCTTGTAAACTCATAATCTTTTATTTAACTACAATTTTATTATCATATTTACCGATTTTAAGAGCATCTACAGACTCTTTTACTTTTCTAGCATCAGCAGAAGAAGCAGTTCCTGTCAAAGTAAGGACACCATTAACATTTTCAGCTTTAACAGTTTTGATATCCTTAACGGCATCATTAACTTTTTGTAAAATTGCAGGATCTACAACATTAACTTCTACCGGAGCAGGAGGTGCTGCAATAGTTGCCATATCATGTACATCTTTAATACCTTCAACTTTTTTAAGATCAGCAATTGCTGCTTCTTTTTCAGCTGGTGTTGCAAAACTACCGCTTAAGTGAGCTTGTCCATCTTTAACTTCAACCGATACACCAGGATACGCTACTACTACAGTTGTTGCTTTGGTCGTCAAATCTGCATCGGAAACTTTTTTCTTACAAGAAACTGCAGCAAAAGATACCATTAAGGCTAATGCTGTCATTTTAAGTGTTTTTTTCATAGTAAAATAATATTTTATATTCTATCAAAAGTAATAATAAAACTCTTACCAAAAATAAAACAAATGATAAAATTTTCTTAAAATAAAATATGCAACAGATAATTATTACTAATATACCCTACTGAGGAGCATGTAATTGTTCTTTTATTAATCCAATCTAAAATGGAAAAATAATAACCTCTCTTATTATTTAGTACTAAATAATATACAACTCTACAATAATTACATTCCAATCTTTTCTATGGCGCTTGCCCTATCCTTCCTTGCTTAGGTCCAGGCTTAGGCTATGTCACCGGGCTATCCGCTACTATCTTTTTCTTATTTCAGTGTCTATATTTCGTTGTTTAGAACTTCATCACCTCAAAATCTATTACAATAATCACCAGAAGCCAAAAGAAAAAGGATAACCGCTTCTATCCCTAGCGCGAGGACGATGCGACAATTCGAGGATGTCGAGATACGGTGATATGCCATTTCGTTTCTCATGTCTTTTCATCACATTTCTAATATCTAACTTCTAAAGTTTAATATCTTTCGTCTTTTTTCAAAAGTATAGACCAAAAAAAAGCTCAATCAACTAAATGATTGAGCTTTAAAAAAAACTGGCGGCGACCTACTCTCCCGCGTTAGCAGTACCATCGGCGCTAGAGGGCTTAACTTCTGTGTTCGGAATGGGAACAGGTGAGCCCCTCTGCTAAAACCACCCTAAATAAGGTATATTTTAGTTTTGGGTATTTAGTGTTGGCTATTTAGCATTCATACTAAAAACAATACACTAAAAACTATGTTTATCGATAAAAACGTTCACAAAGACAAAACCTTTGGCGCGCAAACTTGCGCTTTACAATAGGCTATAAATCTACGGGTAATTAGTACTACTTGGCTATGACATTACTGCCTTTACACCTATAGCCTATCAACGTGGTCATCTCCCACGACCCTTAAAAGAAGTCTAATCTTGCGGCGAGTTTCGCACTTATATGCTTTCAGTGCTTATCTCTTCCAAACGTAGCTACTCAGCGGTGCACCTGGCGGTACAACTGATACACCAGAGGTTTGTTCAACACGGTCCTCTCGTACTAGAGTCAAGTCCGCTCAAACTTCTAACGCCCGCAATAGATAGAGACCGAACTGTCTCACGACGTTCTGAACCCAGCTCGCGTGCCACTTTAATGGGCGAACAGCCCAACCCTTGGACCTTCTCCAGCCCCAGGATGTGACGAGCCGACATCGAGGTGCCGAACCTCCCCGTCGATGTGAGCTCTTGGGGGAGACTAGCCTGTTATCCCCGGAGTACCTTTTATCCTATGAGCGATGGCCCTTCCATACGGAACCACCGGATCACTATGTCCTGCTTTCGCACCTGATCGACTTGTTGGTCTCACAGTCAAGCACCCTTATGCCATTACACTCTACGCACGGTTACCAAGCGTGCTGAGGGTACCTTTGAAAGCCTCCGTTACTCTTTTGGAGGCGACCACCCCAGTCAAACTACCCACCACGCAATGTCCTTCTAAAAGAAGTTAGGCTCCAAGTAAGTAAAGGGTGGTATTTCAACGTTGACTCCACAAACACTAGCGTGCCTGCTTCAAAGTCTCCCACCTATCCTACACATTACTTACTCAAAGTCAATACGAAGTTATAGTAAAGGTTCACAGGGTCTTTTCGTCCCATTGCGGGTAATCGGCATCTTCACCGATACTACAATTTCACCGAGCTCGTGGCTGAGACAGTGCCCAGATCGTTACACCATTCGTGCAGGTCGGAACTTACCCGACAAGGAATTTCGCTACCTTAGGACCGTTATAGTTACGGCCGCCGTTTACTGGGGCTTCAGTCAAACGCTTCGCTTACGCTAACGCCCTTCCTTAACCTTCCAGCACCGGGCAGGTGTCAGACCCTATACAGCATCTTTCGATTTAGCAGAGTCCTGTGTTTTTGATAAACAGTCGCCTGGGCCTCTTCACTGCGGCCAACATTGCTGTTGGCGTCTCTTCTTCCGAAGTTACGAGACTATTTTGCCTAGTTCCTTAGCCACGACTCACTCGAGCACCTTAGGATTCTCTCCTCGACTACCTGTGTCGGTTTTGGTACGGGTTGCTTCACTTCGGCTTTTCTTGGAAGCGCTTTCCTTACAACAACTTCGCCCGAAGGCTAGGTCTTGACTATTCCGTCAGTCTCCAGTAAGTACGGCACTCCGTCCCCTTTTTAGTGTGAGCAAGTATGGGAATATTAACCCATTGTCCATCCACTTCCACGTTCGGGTTCGCGTTAGGTCCAGACTAACCCTCAGCTGATTAGCATGGCTGAGGAAACCTTAGTCTTTCGGTGAGGGGGTTTCTCGCCCCCTTTATCGTTACTTATGCCTACATTTTCTTTTCTATCCGCTCCACAATACCTCACGATACTGCTTCGGCGCAAATAGAATGCTCTCCTACCAGATATACCCCTAAGGTATAAATCCATAGCTTCGGTAATATGTTTATGCCCGATTATTATCCATGCCGGACCGCTCGACTAGTGAGCTGTTACGCACTCTTTAAATGAATGGCTGCTTCCAAGCCAACATCCTAGCTGTCAATGCAGTCCAACCGCGTTATTTCAACTTAACATATATTTGGGACCTTAGCTGTTGGTCTGGGTTCTTTCCCTCTCGGACATGGACCTTAGCACCCATGCCCTCACTGCCGTAGAACATTTATTAGCATTCGGAGTTTGTCAGGAATTGGTAGGATTTGACTCCCCCGCATCCAATCAGTAGCTCTACCTCTAATAAACTTATATACGACGCTGCACCTAAATGCATTTCGGAGAGTACGAGCTATCTCCCAGTTTGATTGGCCTTTCACCCCTACCCACAAGTCATCCGAAGACTTTTCAACGTCAACCGGTTCGGTCCTCCACTTTGTGTTACCAAAGCTTCAACCTGCCCATGGGTAGATCACAAGGTTTCGCGTCTAATACTACTAACTAAGCGCCCTATTCAGACTCGCTTTCGCTCCGGCTCCGGACCTGAAGTCCTTAACCTCGCTAGTAACATTAACTCGTAGGCTCATTATGCAAAAGGCACGCCGTCACTCAACTTGTGAGCTCCGACCGCTTGTAGGCGTACGGTTTCAGGTTCTATTTCACCCTTCTATTCGAAGTGCTTTTCACCTTTCCTTCACAGTACTTGTTCACTATCGGTCTTTCAGGAGTATTTAGCCTTGGAGGATCGTCCCCCCATATTCAGACAGGATTTCACGTGTCCCGCCATACTCATTTATCATCTAAATATACCTTTCGAATACCGGGCTATCACCGTCTACGGCTGTTCTTTCCAGAACATTCTTCTAAATATATAAAGACTTTTGGGCTAATCCGCGTTCGCTCGCCACTACTTACGGAATCTCTTCGATTTCTTTTCCTCCGGGTACTTAGATGTTTCAGTTCTCCGGGTTTGCTTCTCAATGTAAACATCAAGATGACTGGTCTTCAACCAGACGGGTTGCCCCATTCGGACATCTGCGGATCAATTCGTGTGTGCCGATCCCCGCAGCTTTTCGCAGCTTACCACGTCCTTCTTCGCCTCTGAAAGCCTAGGCATCCGCCATACGCCCTTAACGATTTCTTTCCTATTGGTTACTCAAGCGCTTGTTTGCGCTCGGTTTTC
The DNA here is from genome assembly GCF_053553015.1 of Chryseobacterium electrogenes. Classification (NCBI taxonomy): domain Bacteria; kingdom Pseudomonadati; phylum Bacteroidota; class Flavobacteriia; order Flavobacteriales; family Weeksellaceae; genus Chryseobacterium; species Chryseobacterium electrogenes. The sequence continues at coordinate 2,009,629 of NZ_JBNPPB010000002.1, forward strand.
TCTTTGTGATGTCTTTACCGTTAATGTCAATGATCTTTGTTTTCTTCTTATTTGTCTGATGAACAATTGTTGTTTTTGGCTCCAATCGTAACTTTTAAATCAAACTCCTAAAACTGTGGAGAATAAGGGAGTCGAACCCTTGACCTCCTGCGTGCAAGGCAGGCGCTCTAGCCAGCTGAGCTAATTCCCCCTCTAGTTAAGATGTTAGATACTAGATTTAGATCTTAGACTTTTGCTCACGCATATATCTAACTTCTAAATTCTGACCTCTAACCTCTATTCCAATTAGTAGTCTCGGGCAGGCTCGAACTGCCGACCTCTACATTATCAGTGTAGCGCTCTAACCAGCTGAGCTACGAGACTTCGTTTTAGATGTTAGATTTTAGATAATAAAGGTTAGACTAATTTCTAACTTCTAATTCCTAACTTCTTTTTCCAAATCTCTTCCCTATACTAATTTCTAGTGGGTTTATCTTTTTTATATATCCAACCGAGTAAAAAAACCAAAACTTGTAGTTTTGTCTAAGGAGTTGTTGTCAATTTAATGACTTGTACGTTTTTCGTCTTAAAGACGCTCTAAAATGAGATGTTCCAGCCGCACCTTCCGGTACGGCTACCTTGTTACGACTTAGCCCTAGTTACCTGTTTTACCCTAGGCAGCTCCTGTTACGGTCACCGACTTCAGGTACCCCAGACTTCCATGGCTTGACGGGCGGTGTGTACAAGGCCCGGGAACGTATTCACCGCGCCATGGCTGATGCGCGATTACTAGCGATTCCAGCTTCATAGAGTCGAGTTGCAGACTCCAATCCGAACTGAGAACGGCTTTCGAGATTTGCATCCAGTCGCCTGGTAGCGTCCCTCTGTACCGTCCATTGTAGCACGTGTGTGGCCCAAGGCGTAAGGGCCGTGATGATTTGACGTCATCCCCACCTTCCTCTCTACTTGCGTAGGCAGTCTCACTAGAGTCCTCAACTTAATGTTAGCAACTAGTGACAGGGGTTGCGCTCGTTGCAGGACTTAACCTAACACCTCACGGCACGAGCTGACGACAACCATGCAGCACCTTGAAAATTGTCCGAAGAAAAGTCTATTTCTAAACCTGTCAATTCCCATTTAAGCCTTGGTAAGGTTACCTCGCGTATCATCGAATTAAACCACATGCTCCACCGCTTGTGCGGCCACCGTCAATTCCTTTGAGTTTCATTCTTGCGAACGTACTCCCCAGGTGGCTAACTTATCACTTTCGCTTAGTCTCTGAAACCTAAATCCCAAAAACGAGTTAGCATCGTTTACGGCGTGGACTACCAGGGTATCTAATCCTGTTCGCTCCCCACGCTTTCGTCCATCAGCGTCAGTTAAAACATAGTGACCTGCCTTCGCAATTGGTGTTCTAAGTAATATCTATGCATTTCACCGCTACACTACTTATTCCAGCCACTTCTACTTTACTCAAGACTTGCAGTATCAATGGCAGTTCGACAGTTAAGCTGCCGGATTTCACCACTGACTTACAAGCCCGCCTACGGACCCTTTAAACCCAATAAATCCGGATAACGCTTGCACCCTCCGTATTACCGCGGCTGCTGGCACGGAGTTAGCCGGTGCTTATTCATATAGTACCTTCAGCTACTTACACGTAAGTAGGTTTATCCCTATATAAAAGAAGTTTACAATCCATAGAACCGTCGTCCTTCACGCGGGATGGCTGGATCAGGCTCTCACCCATTGTCCAATATTCCTCACTGCTGCCTCCAGGTAGGAGTCTGGTCCGTGTCTCAGTACCAGTGTGGGGGATCACCCTCTCAGGCCCCCTAAAGATCGTAGACTTGGTGAGCCGTTACCTCACCAACTATCTAATCTTGCGCGTGCCCATCTTTATCCACCGGAGTTTTCAATAAATCAAGATGCCTTGACTCATATTATGGAGTATTAATCCGAATTTCTTCGGGCTATCCCCCTGATAAAGGTAGGTTGCACACGTGTTACGCACCCGTGCGCCGCTCTCAATGTCCCGAAGGACATCTACCGCTCGGCTTGCATGTGTTAGGCCTCCCGCTAGCGTTCATCCTGAGCCAGGATCAAACTCTCCATTGTATGTTGGTTTGTCCTTAAACTCTACTCAATCCTAAAATTGACGCTTTGGTTTTTTTTCCTTACTTGGTTGTTATATGTTATTTCAATGATCTATATTCTTCTCGCTTTTCTATCAGGAATCTTCTCTGTCAGTCGTCCCTGATTTGCGAGTGCAAAAGTAAAAACTTTTTCCGATATACACAACTCTTATTATTACTATTTTTCTTAGCCATAATAATCATCATCACACATCTTATACTCTACTCCTACGCTTGCTAATCTATCTCGATTTGCGTTTGCAAAAGTAAAACTTTTTATCAATACTCGCAAATAAAATTTGTATTTATTTTTTGAGAATCTTTATAGTTTATGTCATCTTTACTGTCTTCTGCGCCGCTCTTATCTCTAATTGCGACTGCAAAGGTAAGCCCTTTACATATCTCCCGCAAACTTATTGTGAACTATTTATTAACGCATCCTTAAACACACTGAAATTCAATGCTATTTTTTTAATCTTAGTCTTCAGACATGGATATGGGATTCGAAGATTGGAAAATGCAACGATGATACAATACAGCGAGAGGCTATATAAAATAAACCTATCTAATTAGTCAGGCGCATCTTTTTTAACGGGAAGGATTCGATTTTAAATAATGAAAGTAAGCTTCTAGTTGCCCTCTTTGCTCGCAATAGGGATGGAAGCGACATCCTTTTTCTTGTGGAATGAGGCGGCGCAGCGAAGCGGAGACACCTGAGTGACAAAAGTAAAAGATACAGCGGACAGCCCGACCCTATAGCAAAGGCTTGCGCCAAGGCAAGGGTATTGCCAAAATTGATGCGATGATTTGACAATATGGTGATGAGCAAATGTGATAATGAGCAGATATAATTTGAGGAATGGAAATACTCGACAATATTATGAGAATTGGTTATATCCCGAGAAGTATCAATTTTGAAAAAATACCTTATCGATGTATCTATATATATAGTAAGCTAAAACTGCTCCCGCCATATCCGCTACAACATCTAAAATTTCTAATGAGCGTCCAAAGCCCATTGTTTCTTGCAAAATCTCTGTTAACAAAGCATAAGCTAACATTAATTGGAGGTACAAGACATAGCGTATTTTAGGAAAACTTATACAAATAAAAAAACCTAGCGCTCCAAAGATCCCAAAATGTAAAACCTTGTCTATACCTGGAAACATAAAGGAATATTCTTGATTCTCTACACCTGGACGTAAGAGCATATAAGTAAGAAATGCCCAATAAATGGGCAATATAATCTTACGAAAAGTTGGCGAATATCTATCCAAGACTTTCTTGATATTCTTGAGCAGAAAGTAAAACAGAAACATCTGTACCTTCTTCTAATTGCAATTTTATGATCCAACCTTCTCCATATGGATCTGAGTTAAGAAGTTCTGGTTGATCTTCTAGAGCCGCATTAAACTCAATAACAGTACCTGCTACTGGCAAGAAAAGATCTGATACAGTTTTTACTGCTTCTACGCTACCGAAAACGTCTCCAGATGCTAAAGCATCATCTACAGTATCTACATCTACAAAAACGATATCGCCCAACTCGCTTTGTGCAAAGTCTGTAATACCTATTGTTGCAACGTTATCTTCGATCTTAATCCACTCGTGATCTTTGGTGTACTTTAATTCTGATGGTGTATTCATTTTCTTATTTTAGATAGAAGCAAATTTAACAGAATTTTCTTTATGCTCCAATAATAAAGATGAGTTTCTGATGATTTGGAATTAATCTATAGTAGCGTACAAAATATACCGAGAAATAGGTATTTCTAAAATGATCTAAAAACTTGAAATTTGAACTCAAGAATAACACAAGTGATGAAAAAAAACAAAAACTAATCATAGACCATTTTAACTTCGTCAAATTAAACAGAAAGGACTCTTGAATTATCAAGAGTCCTTTTTTATGTATATCAATTGAGATCTAGAATCCTGATCCACCAGCTCCTCCAAATGTAAAGGTTGCCGTTATACCAGCTCTTACCGTTGACAACGGGAAGGCGGTAGAAATCTTATACTTAGTCATCATCTGATCGTAGAAGAATTTTAAGTTAAAATTCTGTGACATGTTATAATCCGCAGAGAATTTAACCGTCATTAATCTTTGTCCACCTGTTACCTGAGAATCATCCACCAAGATATTGGTAATTCTTGTACGATTATCTCTAATGGCTAGATCTGCACGGATATTAAGATCACTCTTTATATCTCTCGGTTTTCCTTTAAAGTTAATTCTCAGCTTAAGATCCTTAAGAATATAACCGTATCCAATGACATACTCATTACCAGAATCTTCTGTTAAAGTATGGTTAACTAATCCTAACATAAAGGTACGATCTCTATTATATTGAACTCTGAACTGCATATTATTACGCATTGTTACATCTACACCTAACAATGGTGCATATGACTCTACATAACCAACTTGTGTAAAAGTGTAAGGGTTAATATAATTGCCATTAACATCTTTTCTAGAATTATCATTGCTTGCAAAATAATCTACATTAGACTGCATACCCGTCATTGTATAAGTAGATGCGTACGAGTGCAAGACATCAAACTTAGAAAACTGACTGTTAACAATAGGGATATTTTTCAGTCCAGAGTAAGTGATGTTCCAATTTGGTAAAGGGAAACCTGCTTTTTTAGGATCTCCTAATTGCTTTGGTGATTTTCCTTCTATCGCAGCTTTAAAGGCTGGTATCAATACATAGGCATTAGACTTACTGTATCCTACTTTATAACCTTCTGTATCAAACTGATCTGGTCCGACCTCTCTTGACAAGGATTGTTGAGATATAATTTTTGCGTTATCCTTAATCGTATTGTATAAGTATGATCCATCTTTAAAAGAAGTCCCCATAGTCCAAGATGTCGTAGAGTAAGTGACTAACTCTGATCCGAAAGAAAACTTAGGATCTGGATTAATATTAAACCCTGTCTGCATATAATTACGATTATAGTTTTGTAATACCTTAAAATCAATTCTTAGATCATTAACTGGCATCACTTGCAAGTTAGCAGTAAGACTTCTTGTGTTAGTTTCCATGTAAGGGTCTGTCATCAGATAAGAGTTAGATAGCCAACCATTCTCTAAGGCTATTCTTCTAATATCAGCTTGTGAGCCTAACAAGAATCCTGTTGTAGGACCTCCTAAAGTCTGGCCTATACCATAGAAGTTAGGTGCAGACAATAATCCTGGTAATACAATACCATTATTTTCATTATAATTAATATCCAATTGCTTAAAGGAAGTTAAGGCATAAGCCACCGCCTGGATTGGATTTAACTTATTTTTAAATTTATAAGATTTGAAAGCAGACTTTCTATTCTTCTTCAAGAAATTTTGACTATAAGCATTATTAAGAGAGTCAATTTCTTGTCTACGTTTTTGCATCTTGTCATTTATAGTCTGGAAATATTTAAACTTACCAAAAAACTTAGGTATATCTACAGTAGAAGTAGCAACAATTGTATTGGTATTTTGTCCTATATTACCCAGATCATGTACAACATTAGGGTTTTCCGGATCTACAAAACTTCTCAAAGCTGTTGATCTAGCATTCCAATTATACTGGAAACCGTAACCCACCTCAGCATTGATAAAATCTAAGTAAGGTAAATTCTCAAAAGGTAATCTATAATTAAGCTGAACTCTATGATTATATTGCACAGGACGTCCCGCACGGAAAGGATTGCCAAAAATGCTTGATGTTGACATATCATTAACGTTAAGATTATCATTAAGCGTTCTCGTCTCCGAGTTAATTTCCATCTTTAAAGACTTAGTAAAATTAAATCCTAAGCTATATTGCCACCCGAAATAGAACATCCTATTTCTAAGAACATCAAAGTTATTATTAGAGTTACCACTAAGAATTGCTTCTACATTTCTAAATTCTAACTCGTTATAATTACGATCCAAAATAGTTCTGAATGATAATCTCGTTGGTATCGGGTTAAAGTTAACTTCTTTTACCCATTTCAAATATTTATATGATTTTGCAGTGTCGCTAATCATTTTATTAAACGGTCTTAAAACATATGGCTTAAAGGTAAAGTTGTACTCCAACGATCCTTTAAGATATTGTCTGTAATTACGTTTTGTATAGATATCACGGAAATAATCATCATTATAAACTGTTGTTAATGATAAGTTTTCTACATCATAAAATTTCGGTTTTTTATTAGGGTTCATACGGTCTTTACGCATGTTAACCACTCCAATACTACGCTGTTGTGTAAAGGTACTTACTACTTTTTTCAGTTCAGATTCATTAGGTGCTCCTTTTAGCTGAATATCATTATCTAATGGATTATACTTAGGATCTTCCATGGTCTGAGAATAAGAATAGTTAAGCGGGATTTTTAATCCTATTTTTTCTGGAATAAACTTATCCACGTTAACCGTCGTATTAATACTAAATGCTGTGTGAGCAGACTGCGCACGCTCTGCTGGCTTCTGGTCTATTGCCCCAAAACCAACTGACGAGTGAGAAACATTAGCATTAACCAAAGCAAAATCTGCAAGATTAAAGTTAAGACTCGCATTACCTGCATAACCGCCTTTGTTTTCTATCTCTGATAATCTAATCTCATTAACCCAAAGTACTATATCTCTAGGATCTTTATTCTTACCACGGACACCAAGCATAATGGTTGTTACGTTACCTAGGCTCGGGCGTCCTTTAATATAAATCTGCTTGTTAGGATCTTGAGAATTATATTCCGTATAAGAATAACGGGTATTGAACAAATTATTATTTCCGCCAGCTCTTTCTGCCTCATCACGCGCTTGCTTTGCATTAACAAACTCTTGAATTGCCAAGTTAACCTGATTTTCTGTTGGCCAAATATCTAATGGCGAGATAGCATTCTGCGCTGTATATTTTAAAGAAGCTTCATATTCATAGTAGTTATCTGTAGCATCAGTCCCAAAACGAATAAAGAATTTGGAATTTTCATCAACTTCTTTGTCGATCGTGTTTTTCAGGTTTTCTGCATGTACAAATAACTCAAGTTTCTTGTAACGACGCATATCCAAGTTGGTATTTTTGAAAACACCTCTAGCTTTGTCTTCTAGTTTAGTCACCTTCATGTAAAGTGAAGATTCATTTTGTCTTTGTGCGCCTGCATTACCACTTAAGATCTGTCTGTCTATCCCTGGAGGAATAACATATGGTGGTTTCCCCAGTGCATTTTCTTCTAAGTTTACACTTCCGACATCAAAACCTACAGAAGTATCAATACTTGCCTGGCCTTCATCAGGAGCAGTAACATCACCAGCTGCCAATTTATTAGTATATTTTCTCCAATCTGATCTTACTAAATCTAATGATCCAAATCTTAAAGTCGAAGTCTGATTAAAACCATTAACAATCATTCTGGCAAATCTCACATTATTAAGGATTGTAGGATCTGCATTACCTACTCCTGCACCAATATCATATTGAGACACTGGCACACGGAAAAGATACCATTTTACTTTTGAGTTTTGTCCATTTTCGAACTTTACGTTAACTTCTTTGATATCAACAATTTTGTTAGTTCCGTTCAATACCATTTTGTCTTTAGCCAAGTCAATTGTATATTGATTATAATCTTCACTTGTATCTAAGTTATAATCTCTATTGATATCTTCTGCATCTGGTGTTTGTGATGCAACTTGTAAGCTATTAGCATTAGAGTTACCTTGTGGATTACGGAAGTATCTATAACGATCAACTAGTGAAGACGCCAACTCTCCCTGGAATTTGTCTGACATATAAAACAAGAAGTTATCAGACGCTGGATCTAGCTCATTAGTAATTGGATTGATAAAGTTAACGTTATACTTCGCTGCTTCAAATTCGTCATTAAGTCCATCATAACCTAAATCTTGTTGCGCTCTCTCTTCTCCTTCTGTAGAAAATGCATACAAAATCGGGAATTGCTTTGGTTGATCTCCCCAATTAGATGTCGTCGTTTGAGATGGTGTAGATGCAGTTGGCATTCCGTTTTCATAATTAAGTTTACCATCTTTAAGAACATCTTCAGAAACGTTACCTAATTGAAGTAATAATTTAGGATTTGGGCCTAAGTTATTACCATCTGCATAAGGATCCATCATCCAGAATTCTACATACTCGATGTTAGAATTAATAAAATTAGAGACATTAATAGGTCGCATTAATCCACCCCAACGTTGCTCTGGATTTTCTTCCAAACTATTAACATTATAAGGTCCTCTTAAGTTAGGATAGAAAGTCACATCAAAGGTATTAAGCAAAGTCTGCTCTCCTGCAACAAAATCTCTTTCGTTAAAAAGTTCAGACATATGCACTCTTCTCGATCTGTGATTAGAAATAACTTGAGGATTAATACCATTAGGAGCTTTACCTCCAACACCATAAAATCTTGGATCAATATTATACCAAGACGTTAGACCTCTGAGATATCCTGATTTTAAATCATTATCTGCAAAACTACCGAATTGTGTACCACTTTTTTCTGGCTTAGAAGCAATGCTCCAAAGACCTGGTTCTTTTAGAGAAATTTTAGAAGTAGTTTGTTCGAAATCATCAATATAAGATTGATTGTTGGTACTGTTATTTTGTCCCGGCATTAGATAAGCTGCTTCTGCACGGAAATTAAGATTAGAAGGCGCCTCTGTATTAATAAAAGGAATCTTATCTGTTAACCTCGTCAAGAATGGCAACTCATTATTATACATAATATTGAAGCCTGCCATCGTATTGTTAACAGCTTCTTGACCATAATTAACCTTTTGCGTTAATGGTCTTTCTGCATAATTAACAACCGTTGCTCCAAGCGTCAAGTGGTCATTGAATTTTCTTTCTAAATTTAATCCTAAGAAGCTTTTTCTTTGGGTATTAAACATCATTTGGTTTTCCAGAGAAATATTAATTGCCTGTCCAGATTGTTTTACAGCCTCATTAATAATCGTTACCGCACCAAGCATATAGTCTACAGTATAATCTACACCTTCTACTAACTGTACGCCATTAGCTGTAACTTTAACCGATCCTTGTGGTACGTTAATAGCTCCTAGAGAAATACCTTGTCCTTGGCTACCTTTATAACGTCCTTCTATAACATAACGTTGAGATAGATTACTTCCTTTGGCGGTCTCTTTTTGTACATTATATAATTCTTTATAGACATACTTAGACTCATCCTCGCCATCCTTAAGTTGAGACTTTATAAAGCTACCAAAAGGTTCTACTTTTGTGAAAATTAATTTACCGTTTTCTGGCTCTATTGTGATATTAGGAACAAAGTCAAAAATACCATCTCCAAGAACACCATTATCAGATTGAATGTCATTATTAACATTAAGCCTATCCCAGTTTAATAATTTCAATAAGTTAGGATTAGTAACATTTGTTGTCTTAGTTGTTATTGGTAAATAATTAAGTTTACCACCAGAAATTTGATCTCTGTAGAATACGTTAAGCAAGAAATCCTGTTTTTGGATTTGATTAGCATTCATCGGGTAGATGTTTTTCATCATCAACTTCCACATTGGAGAAGTTGGCGTATTCTTAAGATTGGATTTCAAAAGCTTGGTAACTAACACTGGACTTTCTTCAGAAAATTCTCCAACTTTATAGACTTGATCAGATCCCGTAATCGTATATGAATAAGACACTGCTAGAAACTGGTTATCGTTCAATCTTTGATTTAAAGATATGTAACCTAATTGCGGACTGAATTTATATTCATTAGCGCTAAGACGTCTTGCTTTTCTGTTGTATATAAATTCTTCTCCGTTATTGTATGGACTAGAAGTCCCATCTCCAGTAGGAAAAGGCTGTCCGTTAATGCTATTAGTATAATCTGTAGCAACATCCCTTGTAGTTCCTAAAGCTTTCGTTATGGCTTGATAAATTCCATTCTGTGCATTGCCTGGGTAACCAGCAGCTCCCTCACCGAGATCCCTTATCCCAACAATACTTTTTTGTTCTTGTAAGTTACCTGCGCCCTGATCAGACACCCAGACTTCCATCCTTGTAATATTAATTCTAGAATTAATTAATGGATAGTTAATTAGAGCATCATCATATTTCCCTGTAAAATAATGTCCTACAAAGTAGTGTTGGTTATCTTCATAATCATAGGCATTTACCTTAAAGGTAGACACTGCACCACCTCCTTGTACAACAATATTTCTAGCTTCACCTTGTTGCTGAGAAAGCACAAAAGTCCCCGTTGTCTTACCCAACTGAAACTCTGTTTTTAAACCAAATAAAGACTCCGACCCTCTTATCAAGCTGGTAGAAAGAGGCATATTAACATTCCCGAATTCTACTTTCTTTATGATACGATCTTCTGGATCAGTTTTATTAGGGTCTGTATTAAGTCCTTTGGATTGTAAGTCTTTCCAAGTTCCTTTAGATTGCCAAACAAGGTTCATTCTGTTTTCGAAGGCAAATCCACTTTGGGTATCATAATTGGCTTTAAGCTGTAGATTATCTCCTACTTTCCCAGTTAATCCCAACTGCATTCTTTGCTGGATATTAATGGCAAAACTGCTACGATTTTGCGGAAGAATCATTGGATTATCAATCTTCTGCATTAATACTCCTAGATCAAATGAAGCAAAACCCTGAGGAATTAATTCAATTTTATTACTCCCGAAGATATTTTCGAACATCTTATTCTTTACGGTAACTGTAGGTAAAAGACCTTTTTTGACAATGTCACTTTTGTCTTTTCTGTTTCCGAGGTTATGATTGTCTGATTTTTCTTGAAAGTACTTCTGAAGCTGATTTTTAAGCATATATTGTCGATACTGCTCAAAAGTCATAGCAATAGGCGTCCCCACTACTGTATTTCCTAATTTGGGATACAGATAGTAAAGTCCATCTTTCACATCATAAAATGCTTCATACTTGATTGGACTAGGGATGTTAAAATTATGTCGTATTGATGTACTATCTGTAGGTGTTATCTGTGCATTGACACTACTCCATCCTACCAAAAATACTAGTAGTACTAATATTTTATTAAGGTAAATTTCTCTCTTCACTTATATGTTTTTTAATGACATCCGAGAGAAGAAAATTTCAAACGCAAAAAAAACGTTCTTCTCTCTAATGTGTTAAATATTCTTTAAAATTTGTTTCACTAATTCTTCAACAGAAAGATCTGGATTTTGTTTTAAAATTCTATCCGCAATCTTATCACTGGTTCTTTTAGGAATACCTAATACCTCTAAAGCAGATAACGATTCTTCTTTCACTTTATTATTCAGACTATTAGAAATATTTTCTGCAGAAATCCCGTATTTATCTACCTTATCCTTTAGGTCTACGATAATTCTTTCAGCAGTTTTTGCTCCAATACCTTTAGCTTTTTGAAGGCTAACACCACTACCAGATAAGATAGAACTAGCAATCTCAGAAAGGCTAAGAGATGATAATAAAATTAGAGCCGAAGCAGCTCCTACACCGTTAACACTTATTAACAGATTAAACATTTCTTTTTCATCTTTTGTGATAAATCCATAAAGAAGATTAGCATCTTCTCTAACAATATGTTGTGTAAAAATATGAACCGACTTACCAACAGACAAATGCTGCGAGCTTTGAAGACTGATCCCGACATAATATCCCACTCCATTAACATTAATAACGGCATAAGTTGGAGATAATTCTTCTACAGTTCCTTTTAGGGAATAAATCATAACTTTTATTAAAGTTGCTAATATATTAATAAGCAACGAATAATTAATTATGAAATCGTTATAATAAGGCTTGAAAGGCTATAAATTTTAATTTTTATAACATAAAAAAAATCGAAACCTAATTAAGGTTTCGATTTTTTTAAAATATTAACGTTGATGTTAATCTACTTTTCTTCTCTCATCTGAGCATCTAGAACTGCTACCGTAGCAAGGTTTACGATTTCGTCTACACTAGATCTCATCTGTAAAACATGTACCGGTTGTTTCATCCCCATAAGGATTGGGCCTATGGTTTGTGCAACCTTCATACCTCTAATGATCTTGTATGATAAATTGGCAGAAGCCAAGTTAGGGAAAACAAATACGTTAGCTGGCGTCGTCTCTAATTTTGAGAAAGGATAATCACTAAGATGATCACTATTCATTGCAAAGTCCGGCTGAATTTCTCCATCCACAATCATTTTAGGATACTTCTCATGTAATATTTTTACAGCCGCCGCTACCTTTTTAGAAGTTTCAGCTCTTGCAGAGAAATTCTCAAATCCAAGCATTGCAATTCTTGGTTCTATGGCAAATGATCTAACCGTCATTTCTGACATTTTTGCAATATTGACTAGATCTTCTACACTTGGCTCTATATTAACGGATGTATCTGCAAAGAAAATTGGTTTTTTCTCTGTTAAAACCATCATCATAGAAGCTACTTTCTCTACTCCAGGTGCTTTGTCAATAACCTCCAAAACAGGCTTAAGTACCGATGCATAGCTCTTTGAGAAACCAACAATTAATGCGTCTGTATCTCCGTGTCTTAGCATTAATGGTCCATAGTAATCACGTTGTCTAATGTAACGCTTAGCTTTGTACTCATTAATACCTTTACGATTTCTGAGTTGCCAGAAGGTTTCTCTATATTTTTTTCTATTTTCTTCTTGATCATCGTCATTAGGATCTACGATTGGCAAATCCAGCTCCATGCCATGTTTTGCCATTTCTTCAAGAATCAATTTTTTATCACCTAACAATGTAGGATAAGCAATCCCTTCTTCTGATAAAATCTGCGCAGCTTTCAAGATGTTGTACTCTTCTGCATTGCCTAAAGTGACTCTTTTTGGGTTAGCTTTAGCACGATTTTGCATCATTCTTATCAGTTTCTCATCACGCCCCATTCTATCAAGAAGTTGATTTTCATAAGCTTCAAAATCTTCGATATTTTTCTGTGCTACACCACTTTCCATCGCTGCTTTTGCTACTGCAATAGAAACTCTTGTAATTAATCTATTATCAAAAGGTTTTGGGATAAAATACTCTCTTCCGAAATTAAGATTCTTAAGATTGTAAGCAAGCTTTACCATTTCTGGAACTGCTTCTTTTGCCAAATCAGCCAATGCACGAACTGCAGCTAACTTCATCGCCTCATTAATACCTGTTGCCTGTACATCTAATGCTCCACGGAAAATATATGGAAAACCTAGTACATTATTAACCTGATTAGGATAATCACTACGGCCTGTTGCCATAATAACATCTTTTCTGGTTTCTACAGCAAGGTTGTAATCTATTTCTGGATCTGGATTAGCTAATGCAAAAACGATAGGATTATCTGCCATACTGCTTAGCATTGCTGCAGACATCACATCACCTTTAGACAAACCGATAAATACATCAGCACCTTTTAGCGCATCTTCTAAAGTATCAATATCTGTATTGATAATAAAATCTAGTTTCTCTGGAGTAAGATTGGTTCTTTTATGATTAATAACCCCCTTGGAGTCACACATCAAGACATTTTCTTTTGTTAGACCTAAGCTGATATATAATTTGGTACAAGCTACTGCTGCAGCTCCAGCTCCATTAACAACAACTTTAACTTCGTCAATTTTTTTACCAGCCAACTCTAAAGCATTAAGCAAAGCTGCTGCAGAAATAATTGCCGTCCCATGCTGATCGTCATGCATTAATGGGATATTAAGCTCTTCCTTAAGTCTTTGTTCTATATAGAAAGCTTCTGGTGCTTTGATATCTTCTAGGTTAATCCCTCCGAATGTTGGTGCAATACCTTTAACAATATCAATAAATTTATCAGGATCTTTCTCGTTAATTTCTATATCAAAAACATTAATATCGGCAAATATTTTAAACAAAAGTCCTTTACCCTCCATTACAGGTTTTGATGCTTCTGGACCGATATCTCCTAATCCTAAAACAGCTGTACCATTAGAAATAACAGCTACCAAATTTCCTTTTGCTGTATAATCATACACCGTACTTGGATTATGATAAATCTCCATACAAGGTACTGCTACACCTGGCGAATACGCCAAAGTAAGATCTCTTTGCGAGGAGTGCGGCTTGGACGGTATAACTTCGATCTTACCTTTCGGCTCTGCTCTGTGATAATCTAAAGCAGCCTTATTGAATGCATTCTGATCTCTTTGATTGTTCTTCGACATTTAATTCAATTTTAATACAGGTAAATTCCTGTGTATTATATATGTGATAATTTTATTTTGCTACGCTTAAAGCAGGTAAAATATACTCTTTATGATAATCTACCAAACTTTCTATTGGTTTTTGGACAACTCTGCCTACTTTAAAATGATATTCGGCAGCAACTGCTCGCAATATATCTTCAAAATAATAGGCAACAGATCCTATAAAGTTAAGTTCGCTTTCTCGACATTCTTTATAAGGAAGCACCTGATATTCTAAAAAGTTCTTTAGTTCTTTATATACAAATTGTTGAAAATAAGGATGAGATTTTCTATCGACAATAAATCTTGTAAAGTCTGCCATATAAGCGTTAACACGTGGATTGTGATACATCTTATCCATTAATATATCAATATTAAGTTGATAGATTTCTTCAAACTCTTTGTGAAGATCTACCGGTAACTTTTTCATGAAAAAATGACGTACCAATTGTTTTCCTAGAGAGCTACCACTACCTTCATCACCAATTAAAAATCCTAAAGAAGGCAACTCTACCTTAACGGTTTCTCCATCAAAATAACAAGCATTAGAACCTGTCCCAAGGATACAAACTATCTCTGGAGTTCCTCTATAGGCTGCAAATGCTGCCGCAGTAAGATCCTCTTTGACAATGACATCAGCATGGGGAAAAACTTTTAAAAATTCTTTTTTCACAAGATCCTTATTTGCCTGTACTCCACAACCAGAACCATAAAAAAACACATTTCTGATGTTATCTTTAACAAACAAAAGGTCTTTGTTTTTTTCTATTTCTGGGGAAATTAATTCTGGAGATGTAATATTGGGATTAAAGCCAATGGTCTCAGTTTTAAAGACTTCTGTGCCGTCATTTTCAAGAATTACCCAATCGCATTTGGTAGATCCACCATCGACAATCGCAATCATATTTTCAAACAAATTTAAGAATGCTAAATTAGGAAATAATTATTGAAACACGCCTAAAACCAATGCTTAATCTGGCTGAGGATTATCTTCTAGCCACTGATCTATCTCATCTTCTAGATAATTAGCCTGCAGTTGTATGGCGCTAATAAAATCGTCTGGCAAAGAAGGGCCTACATTACTCTCTAGCTCCCATAGCTCATCAGACATATGCTCGTACTCGTCATATATTCTTTTAAAACGAGAATTACTCTTCTCCAATGCCTCAATTTTTTTTATTTGTGGCTGGAATTTTCGGTAAGAATTACGGTTTTTCATTGTTATTAGTTATTACATAAAAACATATTATAAATTCAAATAATAATAATTTATAAAAACCAAATTCTTATTTAGACGAAAATGGCTCTGAAAAATTAGCATTAATTTGAATAATAAATGTAAATATTTTTTTGAATTAAAAAATAAAAAATAACATTATTTATAACAATCTGTCTTAATAAGTATTAAAATCTACAAACACCACCACTTACAATCATAATATATTACAAAACAACCACTTATAATTAAAACAATCCATATTGTAAAAAATAGAAACTACCATATAAGCCTTCATATCTTGTCTATTATCATATTTTTTACTTAACAATTACTTAATATATTGTTAAAAATAATTATGGAAAGGCAGAGAAAATAGGACTCTTTTTTTGATCTCTTTTTAACTTTAAAATCATAACTTTGCGCGATATGCTACAGAAATTACTACAACAAAAACAGATTATATTTTTTATAATTGCAGGAGGCCTAAGCGCTATTGTTGAGATAGGAAGTTTTAAACTATTTAGTACTTATCTACCAAGCATTATCACATCAGAATACAGCTTTCATGGCATAAAATATCCTTTAAGCAATATTTTCTCCACCACTTGTGGGATTGTCTTTAATTATTTCCTGAGTATTTGGTTTGTTTTCGAAAGAGGAAAACATTCTAAAAAGAAAGAATTTATGTACTTTATGATTGTGTCTTTTTTCTCTACTATCGTAAGTCTTATTTTATTTCAATTATTTTATCATTATGTTTTCTTGAGTCACATAAAGATTGGGTTATTTACTTTTTCTTCAGAAGTCATAAGCAAAATCGCCGCAATTGTTGTGGTTTCTATTTTAAATTATACGATAAAGAAAAAAATTATTTTTAATGGATAAAACCTTATTTTTGGCATTCAATTTTTAATAAAATTTGTCATAATGAGGGTTTTACTCGTCTATCTTTGGCGATTGTGGATGGTAATCTTAGGTCTTGTGCTTACTATTACAATCGGAGCAATAGTCTATGCTCTTTCTTTCCGAAAAAGCCATTATAAGTATTGCTATCAATTTATAAGAATTTGGGCAAAAGGTCTTTTCTACGGAATGGGATTTAGCTTTAATCTAAAATCTCTAACTGATCAAAAAATCCTTAGTGACCAACAATATGTCATCATCGCTAATCATACTTCGATAATGGACATTATGCTAATCTGCATACTCTTTCCTAATCACCCATTGTGTTTTGTTGGTAAAAAAGAGTTGGTAAAGATTCCAATTTTCGGTACCATTTATAAAAGAGTCTGCGTCATGGTTGACAGAAATAGTGCTAGAAGCCGCGCGGATGTTTATCGTCGTTGTGCAGAAAAAATGGAAGAAGGCAACAGCATTGTGATCTTTCCGGAGGGCGGCGTACCAGACGACACTTCTGTTATATTAGACCAATTTAAAGACGGTGCTTTTATCCTATCTACAAAGCATCAATTTCCTATTGTTATATTTACTTTTATTGGACTAAAAGAGATGTTTCCTTTTGATAATAAAAAAGGCTATCCAGGAAAAGTAAAGGTTGTTTTCA
This sequence comes from Chryseobacterium electrogenes, assembly GCF_053553015.1. Lineage (NCBI taxonomy): Bacteria > Pseudomonadati > Bacteroidota > Flavobacteriia > Flavobacteriales > Weeksellaceae > Chryseobacterium > Chryseobacterium electrogenes. The sequence continues at coordinate 2,026,688 of NZ_JBNPPB010000002.1, forward strand.
ATACTATTCTAGACCAAAACTTAACAATCTCTGAGCAGAAATCCATCGCCTTTGATGAAATAAAACAAACCTTGGAGAAAAATTTAACGTAAAAGAATTGCACTGTTGGTGTAAATTTTTAATTACTTTTGCTTTAAATATAAACTTTATAAATGCCAACAAAACAACAACCGACTAATTATCCAGCGCTATACACACTGGTTTTAGTGTTTTTCTTCTGGGGATTTATCGCTGCCGGAAATAGTATATTTATACCTTTTTGTAAAAATTATTTCTCATTAGATCAATTTCAATCCCAATTAATTGACTTTGCCTTTTACACCGCCTACTTTATTGGTGCATTATTGCTATTTATATTTAGTACCATAAAAGGTGTAGACATCATTGGAAAATGGGGCTACAAGAAAAGTATCGTTTACGGTCTTTTATTATCAGCAGTTGGTGCCGGATTAATGATTATTGCTGTAAAAAGCAATCAGTATTATGGTATGCTCGCTGGATTATTTGTAGTTGCATTAGGATTCTCTATCCAGCAAACTGCCGCCAATCCTTTTGCCGTATCATTAGGTGACCCAAAAACTGGTGCTAGCCGTCAAAATCTAGCTGGCGGTATTAATTCTTTAGGAACCTCTATCGGCCCAATTATAGTAGGTTTTGCACTATTTGGCACAACAGCTTCTGTAAGTGACGAACAAATAAAACATTTGGCTTTAGACAAGGTCATACTACTTTATATAGCGGTTGGCATTCTATTTTTAATCGCTGCAGCTATTTTTCATTTTTCTAAAAAATTACCTGCAGGTACCAATTTAGAACCAATGGAAAAAGCAGTAAAAGCAAGGAATGTTTTGATTATAATGTCAATCTTAATTATTGTTTTATTTGCGCCAGTATTCAAGAGCTACAATTCACCAGAAGCTAAGAAAATTGAAGTTTTAAAATCAGAAATAGAATTACTTAAAGAAAAAATTAAAACAGAAAAAGATCCTGCTATTATTGCGAGTTACAACTCTTCTAATGAAACAAAAACGAATCAAATAGAAGAGATAAGACATCCATTAGAAAAAACTAGAATGATATATCTAACTGCTGTATTAGTTGTTGTTTTATCATCTCTATTATATGCTAACCAAAGAGCAAAAAAGAAATCTGAAGGTTGGGGCGCTATGAGATATCCACAGTTAGTACTCGGTATGATTGGGATATTAGCCTACGTAGGAGTAGAAGTAGCAATCGGAAGTAATCTTGGAGAATTATTGAATTTACCAGAATTCGGAGGACATCAATCCTCTGATCTTGCACCATATATTTCTATGTACTGGGGAAGTCTTATGATTGGTAGATGGACAGGAGCAATTAGTGTTTTTAATCTAAGTAAAAGAAACCATCTTATTGCCATAATTGTTGTTCCGTTTATTGCATTTCTTGTAATTATAGGACTTAATAGTATTGCTCAGAAAGACATGTCTCATCTATACTATTATGCAATATGTATTGCACTGCAAGTAATCGTTTTCTTAATTAGTGGTGACAAACCTGCCAGAACATTAATTTATTTTGGAATCTTCGGAGTGTTAGCAATGATTATAGGATTAGTAACAACAGGAAATATTGCAATCTATGCTTTTCTTTCTGGAGGGCTAGCATGTAGCATTATGTGGCCATGCATCTTCACATTAGCCATTACAGGCCTAGGCAAGTATACCGCACAAGGTTCTGCATTCTTAGTCATGATGATTCTTGGTGGCGGTATTATCCCACCATTACAAGGGAAATTAGCTGACATCATTGGGATCCACTACTCTTATATCATCCCAGCAATTTGCTTTGCTTACATTGCGCTTTTTGCCTACATTGCTAAGCAATCGCTTAAGAAACAAAATATAGACGTAGATTATCTAGAAACTGTAGAAGGTGGACACTAAAAAAAACATATTAAACATTAATAAATTTTGGGTAAGCCTATTGCTTGCCCAATTTTTTTTATTTTACATTATATCAAAAATTGATAGTATAGTTAGCTTTAATGCTCGCTTTTTTGATTATCAAAAAAATGGACATCAATTATTATTTTCTACTTTCCCATTTTCTGTGGGAGATATTTTTTATGGAATACTAATAATTTATTTAGGCTTTGAAGTTTATCTATGTTTTAAAAAAGGATTAAATAAAAGCTTGAAAAGAATTTTAATCTTAAGTAATGGTCTTTACTTTTTATATCAAATTTTCTGGGGATTATTATATTTTCAAGAACCTATCAGAAATCAATTTCCTAATAATAAAATTGAAAATAAGGAAGTAGAAAAATTAGCTTTCAAGTTTTTAGATCGTTGTAAAATATTAAGACAACAAGTTAACGAAGACCAAAATGGCGTTTTTCAATTAAACGAGATTACAACACTTACCGACAATCTATTGTCCGCTCAACAGAAGTTACCAAAACAATTCTCTTCAAAAACAACAAGCCTTATAAAAAGCGTAAAACCAAGCTTACTCAATCAATTATTAAGCTACACCGGAATTTCTGGTTATTATAATCCTTTTACTGCAGAAGCTCAATATAATCCCAATCTACCAGACACTAACTTAGGCTTTACGATCTCTCATGAAATGGCGCATCAACTTGGCTACGCAAGAGAACAAGAAGCCAGCTTTATAGGTTATTTATCCTGTCAACAGTCTGGCAACATTGGTTTACAATATAGCAGTAGCCTTTATGCACTAAAGAGTCTTATTTCTGCATTACAATCAACTAATCCTAACTTGTCAAAATATATATTATTACAATATTCTGATGGAATGAAACGAGATAGATTGCACGAAAAGCAGTTTTCTAATCGTTATTATGGTAAATGGAGTGATTTTTTTTCTTGGACTAACGATTTATTCTTAAAAACTAACCGCCAAGATGGCAGCATCAGTTACAGTTATTTTACAGAATTATTAATAAAACACGAACAAGAGTTATAGATATAAAAAAGAATCGTACCAAAAGATACGATTCTAAAAACACAAATGATGAAAAAAAATTTATGCTTTGTTAAGCATTGCTGCCCTTTCAAAGCGATGTAAAAGTACGATTTATTTTTTAATAAACAATCTTTTTATGGGAAATTTTCAACAATTACTTTTATATACATTAACGTGTTGATATTCTAACTAATAAACTCAGCAAAAGCACCTCAATCGATATTAACAGATATAAAAAAAAGAAAACCCAATAGAAAATCTATTGGGTTTTTTTGTAGCGAAGACGGGAATTGAACCCGTGACCTCAGGGTTATGAATCCTGCGCTCTAACCAACTGAGCTACCTCGCCTTTTTGGTGGTGCAAATATATAAAATATTTACAACCCTCCAAAATTATTTTACATTAAAATACGTTAAAACATCCTGAACATGGTCTGGTTTATTGATTATCTTATTGTTAGCATCTAAAATAAAAAATGTAGGCGTAGCGTGTACATTATAAGTATCCGTATAAGAACTACTCCACCCCTTTCCTTCTGATGCGCTAATCCAAGGATACTTGCTCGCCATATCTTTAAAAGAGTTAATATCTTGATCTACTGACAAAGCAATTACTTCAATATTTTTTGATTTGAGTGTAGAATATTTCTCTAAAATCTTTGGTAACTCTGTTACACAATGAGAACATGTAGAAGACCAGAATATCACTACCTTATGGTTAGCTTTTACATCATAGATAGACTTTGCTTTCGTATTGATAGAATTCTGGAATACATTATTAGGAAATACAGCTCCTAGCGCAACATTATCATTAGTCTTAATAGTGCCAGCTAATCGATCATTAATTGTACATTTTAGTCCTTTAGCTTTAGCAAGATATTTTTCCTTAAGATCTTTCATATCGTAGGTATCAAAAATCTCTATTAGTTCTGATAAAATAGTCTGACCTCTTGGCGACTCCAGATCTACAGCATCTAATAACTTATCAATATCAATACTAGGATTTTCTCGATTAGAAGTATTTAAAAATGAAATCAAAATTGGCTTCATCAAAGAGGAAGTCTCTAATTTATTATCAGTTTTAACAAACAAATTAATAAAATCATCATTAGATACGCTCTTTATATTAGGATTAGATACATACTTGCCCATCATATCCAAATAGAACTTTACAGTCGGATAATCATTGTTTTGAATCTTATCCGAAGAAGAAGATAAAAGCGTAATCTCTTTGTTTAATGCTGTGTAAAACTCGTCATTACTTTTATAATATTCTTTAATCTGGAGCAAAGCAGGATAAATAGATGTCCTCTTTCTTTGTACAGCCTGCTCAGACTCTAAGAGCTTATTAGCCTCATCTCTATAGCTAATTTCCCTCAAAGAATTATTGTCGGATTTACCTGCTATAATCTCAATATTCTTGTTTTCTGAGATAATATTGATAGAATTATTTCCTGGATACAAGGCAACTCTCAACATGCCTTTGTAGCTTTTAGGGACTTTAAATTCTACATTAGACTTGATACTTCCCTTGGCTGCCAAAACATCTTTAGACCCATCATAAGAGTAAAGATATGCTTCTGTTGCTTTATAATTTGTTGGTAGTTCTACTGAGACCGTAAATTGTGACTTCACAATCCCAAAACTTACAATTGCAAGACTTAATATTATTTTTTTCATAATACAAATATAAAAAAACTCACTTATTAATAAGTGAGTTTATACGTATTGATTAGCTAATTATGCTATTCTTTTACTATTCTTTTTTGCTAGATAAAAAATCGATATTATCGCTATTATACCCAACCAAACAAGATACATATCTATAGGATTATCCGGTGCTGAACCAGTACCAGTAGTACCACCTCCAGTTCCTGTTCCATTATTTATAGGCCCATTAGGCACAGGAGGGTCACCCGCTAGTAATAAATTACTAACTGCGAAGAAAAATACTGTAAAAATTTTTAAAAATGTTTTCATCATAATTTGTTTTATCTGATAATTTTTGTGTTAACAACATCTCCTCTATCTGAAGTGGCTATCACAACATATACTCCTTTTGTTTTCTGAACATTTAAAACATATTCACTTTTAGCTGAAACGTTATTTTTAGAAATGACTAGTTTACCACTAGCATCATAAACTTTAATATCAGCTTGTTTCCAATCAGGATCAAAGAAAACTAAGAAATCATCAATATTAGAGTTATAAACGACTTTAGTTCTTGATGGTTTCAAATCATTATTAGTAGTTAAGGATACTTCTGGTTTATCATAAAACAATCCATATGATTTTGAGTTAACAGGAACTGTCTGCCCATTTTTAATAACCTTAATGTCATTTTGACCAACTTTATAGTAAAACTCTTTACCTGTTGACAATACTTGCTCTCCTTCTTCTATTAACTCCGCATTTTCACGAATCTCAAACTTAAGAGACTTAATATCATCATTATAAAGCATCATTGGTATAGACTTTCCTTTAAAATCAACCTCATTAGCCTCATTAATATAAAGCCAATATGCACCCGTTAAATTATTATCATAACCTCCATTAATTGCATCCTCTTCAAATGTACCTATAACATCAGTTGAAGCATTTATAACTTGTGTCGTATTAAGACCTTCTGTAGGTTTTCCTGTTGTAGCATCAGGATAAACAACATAATAACATCTACCCATTTCGTTACCATCAGCATCAAGAGCAATAACTCCTAATTGCTTTACGGTAGCACTAGCACTAGCAACCTTTGCAGAAGTAGGCCCTGAATAAGTATCGCCTCCTCTTGGCTCATACTTAAATCTTCTTAGTGTATTAAAATTAAGTGTAGCCTGTTGTGTCGTACTTGTATTATCAGTAAGCTTAACAACAAAAGTTTGCATTGGTTTTATAATAACTCCTACATCTCCTGTAGGAAGACCACTAGCAAAAGTAATAAACTTTGCATTAGTAGAATAAGTACTACCTTTAGATCCTGATGCCACAGTTCCTGGATCTATCCTAATACCTTTTATTTTTGCTAAATTATTACCATCTCCACCAGTACCTTCATCTTTTCCTATATACTTAAGATCAAGGTTAGTTAAAAATGGATTTCCGAACTGGTAAATATTTTTACCATACGTACCTTTCCAAGCACCATTAGGAAAATCCCATGCATCTTGCAAGTAAGTGTTATACCTCTCTTGGTAGTAATTTCTTTCTTCGCCACTATTACCAAAATAAATATTTTTTCCTGCGTCTGCTAAGATCAAAGCTTTATTGTTATCATCAAAAGGCACACCTCTTAAAACGTAAGCTTTAGAAGTATAAGCAGGCACTTGTGGGTTATTCACCTTATTGGGGTTAGTCTCAACTGTATTATTATTAGAATAATCTAAATTGCTATTTCCCGATAATAAAGACCCCAACATGTAATAACCTGTAGCTTTGTCATATGATGTTAAAGTTTCTACTTTAGCTGGTTCAGATCTCACAACACTATTATTATAGATTAATACCTCATTTCTAGAACGACGTACATCTGTAAAAGTCTTATGAAACTCGCTAGAAAGAGACTTTATAGCTTTATTATTAAATGGGATTGCAAGCTGTTGGTAACTACCGTGGCTTCTATCTCTATATTCTTTATCTACAATACCTGTGATATTAGACTGAGACAATCCTATAATAGCAAGTTGCCCATATTTAGAATTATCCGCCTCTGTTATTCTTAGTATAATATTACCTCCATCAGTATTTTTAGTAATACCGTCTGCTTTCAATGTTTCTAAGACACTATTACTATTTCCTGTTCCATTAACAATAACATTACCATAGATGTCTAAGACTCCACTTCCTTTTGTCTTAAGGCTACCTCCGTTATACAACTAGGTTTCAGATTTGACCGTTACTAAGGCTTTGTCTCCAATGCTAACTGTAAGCTGCGCAGTGGCTGATATAGACATGCCTAAAATACCAATCGTTAATAAATTTTTCTTCATAGCATTTTATGTTTTGTGTATTTTAATTTAAAGTCATTAAAGTGCAAAATTAGCTTTTTTTTTTAAAACAAAAAAATCGTAATAACATTAAAAATTATTAAATGATTATAAAACTTTACTTACCACATCGTCAAACTCCACCTTAAGCTGCGTGTAGGCGTCTATATCATACATATAGTCTTCTAACACCTTTTCTGTGGTTCCGCGTAATCCTCTAGCTCCTAACCCTTTATTAATAGTCTCTTCTACAATTTTCTCTATTGCCTCATTACTAAATTCTAACTTAACTTCATCCATCTTAAACAATTCTACAAATTGGTTAATAATAGAATTCTTAGGTTCTTTCATAATTCTCACCAAAGTTTCCTTAGTGAGTTTATCTAAATAAGTAATAATAGGAAATCTACCTAAAAGCTCCGGAATTAACCCAAAACTTTTAAGATCTATCGCATTTATTTTGCTTAAAATATAATCTTCTTCCTCTACATTATTTAACTTCTCAGCACTAAAACCAATAGCTTGCTTATTGAGTCTTCTTTCAATAATTTCTTTAATCCCATCAAAAGCACCGCCAGCAATAAATAGAATATTCTGAGTATTAACCTGAATATATTTCTGATCTGGATGCTTTCTACCTCCTTGTGGCGGAACATTAACAATACTTCCTTCCAGTAATTTCAACAAACCTTGTTGCACTCCTTCTCCAGAAACATCTCTTGTTATGCTAGGATTATCAGATTTTCTTGCAATCTTATCAATCTCGTCGATAAAAACAATTCCTCGTTCGGCTTTTTCTACATCATAATCCGCTACCATCAACAATCTAGATAAGATACTTTCTACATCCTCTCCTACATAACCTGCTTCTGTAAGAATTGTCGCATCTACAATACAAAACGGAACATTAAGCTGCTTGGCAATAGTTTTAGCCAATAAAGTCTTACCAGTACCTGTCTCGCCAACCATTAAGATATTAGATTTTTCAATCTCTACTTCACGATTTTCATCTTGCTTATGCAGAAGTCTCTTGTAGTGATTGTATACCGCAATAGACAATTGCTTCTTAGCTTGATCCTGACCTATAATATACTCATCCAAAAAAGCCTTAATCTCTTTTGGTTTTTTTAAATCTTCTAATTGAGAAGCAGGCTCTCCTGACTTTTGCGGACTATCTTTAACAATAGCATGTGCCTGCTCTATACAGTTCTCACAGATAAATCCGTTTTGCCCTGATATTAATATTTGAACTTCGCTTTTCTTTCTTCCACAGAAGGAACATTGATTGGGGTTCATATAAATCTTGTCGTTATTTATAAAAAAAAGAAGTGTAAACTTCTTTTATGAATTGATAATTTGTTGTTGGATGATCTTATATTCTTCTGGCGTAAAGGCGAGTCGTTCATTTTTAAAATTAAGATCTTCCACTTTATTAATAGGAACGAGATGGATGTGTGCATGTGGCACTTCTAAGCCAACTACCGCAACACCTACTCTTTTACACGGAATCGCTTTTTCAATTTTCTTAGCAATATTCTGTGCAAACGCCCATAATTCTTTAAAACTCTCAGAATCTAAATCAAATATTAGATCTACTTCCTGTTTTGGAATAACCAAAGTATGTCCTTTCACTAAAGGTAAAGCATCCAAAAAAGCTATAAAATTATCATTTTCTGCAATTTTATAACTTGGGATTTCTCCTTTTATAATTTTTGTAAAAACACTACTCATTTTTGATTTTAACTTAAATTAACTAATGCAAAAATTACACCAATAGAATTAATAATGCAAATTTATAAAGAAATTTCTAAAACTTCAAAAGAAAGCTTATTACCATTAGGCAATGTAATATCTGCCATATCTCCCACTACTTTACCTAGTAACCCTTTTGCTATAGGCGTATTCACTGATATTTTACCAGCCTTAAGATCGCTTTCGTTATCAGGCACTAATGTGAATTTTTGCTCTGCATTAGTCCCGTTATTTTTTAATCTAACTGTAGTAAGTATAGAAACCTTAGAAGTATCTAACTGGCTCTCGTCTATGATTTTGGAAGTCGATACAATATCTTTTAATTTGGAAATACGCATTTCTAAAAGACCTTGAGCCTCTTTAGCAGCATCATACTCAGCATTTTCTGATAAATCTCCTTTATCACGTGCTTCAGCAATCTGTTGTGTTACTTTTGGTCTTTCAATAGTCTCCAGCTGTTCTAACTCAGACTTCATTTTATCCAAACCTTCTTTAGTTACGTAATTCATGTCAATAATTTTTAACGTTGGTATAAAAAAATTATCCGACCTTTGCCGGATATTATTTTTGTTTGTTGATTCGTTCTACAAATATATAAATTTTATTTTGATATGAAAAGAACTTCAAGATTTATCACCGCTTTTATTTTTCTGATTTTCAGTCAATTAATATTTAACAACTGTAGTGAGAGAGCAGATACTGTAAGTTGCTTCCCAAGAGTTCAGATTAATGTACTGGTTAACATTAGCTTGCCTCTCTATCAGAAATTACAATATGATGGCGGCTGGGTTTATGTTAACGAGGTTGGCTCAGGCACAAGAGGATTAATCATTGTGAGAACGTCTTCTGGTTTTAAAGTTTATGATCGTAACGCACCTCATATTTGCCCAGATAACAACACAACTTTGGAAGTAAAAAGCGAGACCAAAATCTACTGTCCTAAAGATGGCGCAGAATGGATGCTACTTACAGGACAACCCTTAAAAGTTGATGGCAAAGAAAAAACCTCTGTCCCTCCTAAAACTTATCCTTATTCTTTCGACCCTGCTGCAGGGACCATCTCTATATATTATTAATTATGAAAGTAGTTATACAACGTGTATCAGAATCTTGTGTAAAAGTAGACAACATTATTGTTGGTCAAATCCAAAAAGGATACATGCTTCTGATTGGTATTGACGAAACGGACGAAACGGAAGATGCTAACTGGCTTGTAAAAAAAATACTTGACCTTAGAATTTTCGGTGATGAGAATGATAAACTCAATCTTTCTATCAAAGATATTAACGGAGAAATACTTTGCATTAGCCAATTCACTTTAATTGCCGATTACAAAAAGGGAAATCGACCATCTTTTATCAAAGCTGCAAAACCCGACAAAGCCATTCCGTTATTCGATTATTTTAAAGATGAACTAAAAAAATCAGGACTAAAAATTGAAAGTGGAATCTTTGGCGCAGATATGAAAGTTTCGCTCATTAACGACGGCCCTGTTACAATCGTAATGGACAGCAAAACTAAAGCTTAAAGTGGTTAAAACGCTAAACCATTAATCAACTTGATAATCTAACTTAATGGTAATACTCGCTTCTTTCTCTTTAGAAGACGTATTGAAAGCACCACCCCAAGAGTAATCTTCACCAGAATTAGGCGCCGTAATCTGAATCACACCCATGCTTGCCTTCTTAAGGTTCCCTAAGCTGCTCCCTGCATTATCTGCAATTTTCTGAGCACGCTCCTTAGCATCTTTTGTCGCATCTGCAATCATCTGTTGCTTAACCTCAGCTAGTTTTGTGTAAAAATATTGTGGCGTAGAAGATGTAAACTCAATACCACGATTGATAATCTCGGTAATATTTCTAGAAATGTTTTCAACTTTTGCAACTTCTTTGGATTCTATGCTTACAGTTTGTGTTAAGTTATAACCAGAAAACTCACCTTGCACATAATTACCATTAGAATCGGTATAGCTTCTAAAATTCTTCTGAATATCTACGGCAGAAAAAACCATTTCATTATCTTTAATTCCTTTTGATTTTAGATAGCCTGAAATGACATTTCTATCATTAGCCAATTGATCATAAGCAGATTTAAGATCTGTATTATTTTTAGAAAAACTTCCCGACCAAGTAATTAGATCTGAGGTAAATTTCTTAGCGCCTAATCCAGTCACCGAAATCGTATTGTTAGTTTTATTTCTATTTTTTATAGCATTTCCTAAAAAAGCAGCCGCAATAATAAGCCCTAATGCTGCAATCCCAACGGTAATATATTGTTTCATCTTAAGTTTTTGTATTTTGATTATTTAATTCCCATCAAAAGGTATTCCAAAAGGATGAAGACTTTGTTAACATTTTAAAGCATAAATCATAAAAAAGTCGCAAATAAATTGGCGACTTTAAAGTATAATAAGTGAATAGAACTTTGCTTCTATTTTTTTAATCTCTAGAAATTAGCTTCTTCTTTATTTCCTAATTGGTCTAATTCTGTTTCTCGTCTTAGAGCTTCTTCATATTTTTTCCAATTGACAACGCGTGTATCACTCCACTTATCATGCCAGCCAATACGTCCAATAAAAGAAAAAACATCAAACGGAATAACCCTAGAGAAATTCCTTTTTAACAAATCATCATTAGTCGGTATTCTACCATCAACCATAATAACTTTGGTGCCAGTAATAAATTTGCCAAGACTTCTTCCTTTTGTAATTTTCTCCACAAAAAACATAATCAAAGCAAACATCACCGCAGTGATAAGCCTGTCTAAAAGAGGATTAATCTCTCCGAAAGATTCTGCATTAGCTATATAATCTCCTCCTTTAACTATGGAATAAATAAATACGCTAAAACTATAAAACAAAATAACCATAATATAAGTTAATGTAAAGTCTATAATAAAATTGAAAAATCTTAATATTTTTTCTGCTTGATGAACGTCAACAAGTTGGTGATTTTTTTTCATTTACAAGTTTTAGTTATTTAGTACTTTTTCTATTTCTATGCTTACGCCATACATTTCGCCCTGCATTGGTGGACGAGTTTTGGTAAGTTTTATTTTGATGTTTGTCAATTGTGGAAATTGTTCTTCTAGCCTAATAATTATTCTACCAATAACATGCTCCAACAACTGCGACGGAATTGCCATTTCTTCATGAATAATTGCATTAACCTCAGCATAATTAATCGTGTCTGTCAAATCATCTGACTCAGTTGCTTTCTCTAGATCAGCATGTAATTCTACATTGACGATATAATAAGTTCCGATTTTTGTTTCTTCGGGAAGGACGCCATGGTAAGCGTATATTTTTACGTTTTCTAAAATTATTTTGGATGTCATTATTTTGGATTTTTAATTTTGATTTTTCTATTTCTAAAACTAAAAAAGTTTTGTCAATATTAAGACAAAACTTTTCTAATTATTTTTTATTTTCTTGAGTAACCTCCATCTGCAATAGGGATAGAAGCGGCATCCTTGGGAGCGGAGCGAGGCGACGGAGCGTAAGCGGAGTCGTCCGAGCGAAGCACTCCAAGATACAGCGGATAGCCCGACCGCTAACTTAGGAAAGTCATGGCGCGGGATTGCCCAAAGATTACTTGATGCTTTTGGATAAGTCTAACATGGCTTCGATGGGCTTCAAAGCTTTTAGGCGAAGTTCTTCATCGATTAAGATCTCCGGCAACTCATACTTCATGCATAGATAAAGTTTCTCCATCGTATTACGCTTCATGTAAAAGCACTCACTGCAATTGCAACTTTCGTCAAATACCAAAGCAGGAATCAATTCTTTATGCGGAGCGCGCTTCTTCATCTCATGCAAAATACCTTCTTCTGTCGCAATGATAAATTGTTGTGCATCACTTGTCTCAACATAGTCAAGCAAAGCCGATGTAGAGCCAATAAAATGCGCTAGCTTAAGCACAGATTCTTCGCTTTCTGGATGCGCAATAAGTTTGGCTTCTGGATGATCTACCAATTGCTGTGCGATACGCTCCATAGAAAACGCCTCGTGAACGATGCAACTACCATCCCACAAAATCATATCTCTTCCTGTTTTCTGAGATAAATATCTACCCAAATTTTTGTCTGGCGCGAAGATAATTGGTCGATCGGTTGGCAAAGCTTCTATAATAGTTTCGGCATTAGAGCTGGTTACGATGATATCACTTTCTGCTTTAGTTTCAGCATTACAATTGATGTAAGTCGCAATTAAAGCATTGGGATGTTCTGCTCTCATCTTTCTAAGTCCTTCTCCACTGCATCCGTCTGCCAATGAGCATCCAGCCAATGTATCTGGCAACACAACTTTCTTGGTAGGGTTAAGGATTTTAGCAGCTTCTGCCATAAAATGAACGCCACAAAATACAATCATATCTGCATCTGTATCTTTTGCCTGACGTGCCAATTGCAAAGAATCTCCCAAGAAATCTGCGATATCCTGGATCTCTCCTGGCTGATAGTAATGTGCTAAAATTACCGCATTTTTTTCTTCTTTAAGCTTAAGAATGGCTTTTACCAAATCTTCGCCTTGCGGAATTGCTATATCTTTAATGTCCAAAAACCCTCTTACCGGAAGGTTAGACGTTGCTTTTTCTAATGTTTGTTCCATATCCTTTTTATCTCCTTAAATTAAGAATTAATGAATGATTGCAAAATGCTTTCCAAATTTTGTTTAGCAATATCTAAATCGTCATTAATTACTATTTTGTCGAATTGACTCTGAAAAGCCATTTCTTCTTCCGCTTTTTCTACACGGGTTTTTATAGTTTCTGCTGAATCTGTTGCGCGCGAGATTAATCGTCTCTCCAACTCTTCTATATTAGGTGGCGCAATAAAAATAGATAATGCCTGCTCACCAAATATCTTCTTAAGAGCAACGCCTCCTTTGACATCCACATCAAAGATTACAATTTTATTACTTTTCCAGATTCTTTCTATTTCTTCTTTTAAAGTACCATAAAATTTGTCGGTGTAGACTTCTTCAAATTCTACAAAATGTTCTTTTGAAATCCTATCCCGAAACTCATCCGGCGTTAAGAAATAATAATCTTCGCCGTGTTTTTCCTCGCCTCGCGGACTTCTTGTTGTTGCAGAAATCGAAAATTGTAACTCAGAAAATTGTCCCAAGCTATGCTTAACTAAAGTTGTTTTGCCACTGCCTGATGGCGCAGAAAATATGATGACTTTGTTCATTATTGATAGAAGTTAGATAAGAGATTAGAAGTTGGATTTTAGATTTTAGAAATTTAAAGACGATTACAGGACGTTAAGAGTTTGTTCTTTAATCTTTTCTAAGTCGTCTTTCATTTCGACTACTAATTTTTGAATCGCTGCATGATTAGCTTTTGATCCTAAAGTATTAATCTCACGACCCATTTCTTGAGAAATAAAGCCTAATTTCTTTCCGTTAAAATCTTCTTTGACCATAACTTCCTGATAATATTTGAGATGTTGCGCTAGTCTTACTTTTTCTTCAGAAACATCCAGCTTCTCTGTGTAATATGCCATTTCTTGGTAAAAACGCGTCTCATCCAGATTATCGAATTCCTTCAGTGTATTTTGATAACGTTCTTTGATTACTGTTATTCTTTCTTCTTCATATTGAGGAACTTCAGTTAACTTAGCCTCAATACTTTTGATATTTTTATCTAGTTCTATTTGTAAGTTTTGACCTTCAGTTTTTCTAAATTCTAAAAACTTTACAACGGCCTCATTAACCACTGAGAATAGAAACTTCCATTCTGCATCTTCGATATCTGCACTTTTATTGGTGATGGCTTCTGGCATACGCACAGCCATTTTAAGATATTCTATCTCGTCAGAACTTGGAGAGATCTCTCTAAGTTGATTGATATAATTTTTTACAATCTCTTGATTGATGTTGATGTCATTATTATCGTCAAGATTCTCGCAATTAACATAACAATCAACTTTACCACGCAATAATTTATCATTCAAAATCTTACGGATATCGTATTCTTTTTCTCTGTAACGCATCGGAGTTTTGATGTTAAGGTCAAAAGTCTTGCTGTTAAGCGATTTTATATCAACAGAAATTTTCTTGCCTTCGTACACCGCTTCTGCGCGTCCGAATCCCGTCATAGATAATACCATAGTTCTATTTTATAGATGCAAATATAATGATGTTGAACGAAAAATGAGAGTTAATCAACTTTTAATGCTTATCAGGAAGCTATTTTGTAATTATTAAAAAGAAATAATCAGCCAAAACTTGCATTTTTTACTAAAACCAACACCATAACTTTTTATTAAAAACATCACATGAAGCCATAAATTAACATTTTTATTAAATTAAACCTTGATAAAAAATTTTAAATATTGTATTTTTGTCGGCTATGAAAAGATGGTATCTCTACCCTTTTTCCTTAGGTTATCATTTAGGAACTTCCATTAGAAACCGAATGTATGACTGGGGAATTTTTTCTTCAAAACAATTTAAAACCTCCATCATTGGTGTGGGTAACTTGTCTGTTGGCGGTAGCGGAAAATCTCCTATGGTCATGTATCTGGCTGATTTTTTATCAAAATATTACCGTACAGGCGTATTATCAAGAGGTTATGGCAGAGTAACCAAAGGTTATGGCGTTGTTAACTATGATAGCAATTATAAAGTAGTTGGTGATGAGCCTATGCAACTCTTCGAAAGATTCAAAAATCGTTTCGTTATTGGTGTCTGTGAAGACCGTGTTTTCGGAGCCAAAAAGCTGATAGAAGACATGGATCTTAATGCCTTGGTTTTGGATGACAGCTATCAACACCGCGCTATAAAACCAGGACTTAATCTTCTGTTGACAGATTATAATGACCCTTATTTTAAAGATTATATTCTCCCAGCAGGTGACTTACGAGAAAGCAGAAGAGGTGCCAAAAGAGCCGACATCATTATGGTTACTAAGTGTCCTGATGACCTTACAGAAGAGAAAAAGCAATATTACATCTCCAGAATAAGACCTCAACATTACCAAAAAGTTTTTTTCTCAGCAATTGCCTATGACGAAAACATTATGAGTCTGGACAAATATATGCCCGTTAAAAATTTGGACTATTATGATGTTCTACTGATAACTGGTATTGCTAATCCGACACAAATCCTAAAAGAAGTCGGAAAATACACCAAGAAAATTAAACATCTTAAATATAAAGACCATCACAATTTTACCGATGACGACATCAAAAAAATTGTAGCTGAATATAAAAAATTAGGAGAATATAAACTCATCCTAACCACAGAGAAAGATTATGTACGCCTTAAGACTTTTGATTATCTACGAGAAAAAGTTTATTATTGGCCTATAAATGTAGAAATAGACAAACAAGAAGAATTCAACCAAATCATTATCGATTATGTTAGAAAAAATTAAAGAGACCGCAGCGTTTATCAAAAATATCATTCAGGATACGCCTGATTTTGCTATTGTTTTAGGGTCTGGGCTAGGAAAATTACAAGACGAATTGCAACCTATCCGCACCATCGAATATGGCGACATCCCTAATTTCCCAGAAGTTACCGTTGTTGGTCACGGAGGCAAGTTAATCTATGGTATCCTAGAAGGCAAAAAAGTATTAATGATGAGCGGACGTTTTCATTATTACGAAGGTTATCCGATGGAAACTGTTACGTTCCCTTTCCGAGTATTTCATTTATTAGGAATTAAAAATTTACTTTTATCTAATGCATCTGGAGGTGTTAATCCTAACTTCAGCGTTGGTGATATCATGCTTGTAAAAGACCATATCAACATGATGCCTGAGCATCCGTTGAGAGGCAAAAACATAGACGAGTTAGGTCCACGTTTCGTTGATATGAGCGAACCTTATAACAGAACGATGTTACAAACGGCTAAAGATGTTGCTTCAGAAAGTAACATTTTAGTTCACGAAGGTGTATATGTTGGTTTGCAAGGTCCTACTTTTGAGACACCATCAGAGTACGGTTTAGTAAGATTTATCGGTGGTGATGCCGTTGGGATGAGCACTGTGCCAGAAGTGATCGTGGCTAAGCATATGGGTATGGATTGTTTCTGTATCTCTATTATTACCGATCTTGGTGGCCCAGAGATTGCTTTTGCAGTTTCTCACGAAGAAGTTCTTAATGCCGCTAACAAAGCGATGCCAAACGTTATAAAAATCGTTAAAGGATTGGTTAAGAATTATAACTAATCTATTTTTCAATCAATATAAAAATGCACTTAGAATCATATCTGAGTGCATTTTTTATTTTTGGGCGCCTATATCCATCTTCCGCTCCCGCTTTTCAAGTAAAGTAAGGCGGACACTTTCGCTTCGCTCAGCGTCCACCTCACATTACAGAAAGAGCTCCGCTCAAGCTGGGGCGCAGGCAATCGTACCCAACCCAATCACATATACTCAATCGCCACATCAAAATATTATCATTTATCAACAAAACAATAGAAATTCATTTCTTAGATTTGCAGTAAGTTAATATAACAATGAAGAAGATCATCAGCATACTTGCTATAGGAATATTTAGCATCAGCTATTCTCAAAAAATCCCTAGCGTCTTAAAAACCGAATTTTCTAAAGCAGCATTAGCTCAAAAATTAGAAGACAAAGACGGCAAGAAAATAAGTATTCAAAATATTCTAGACCAACATAAAGGCAAAGTTTTGGTCATTGATTTCTGGGCAAGTTGGTGCAGAGATTGTCTTTTGGCATTGCCCAAAGCAGAAGAATTAGAAAAGAACAATCCTAATATCAATTTCGTTTTCTTGTCATTAGAACGATCCAAAGAAGGCTTTGACAAAAGTTTAGCAAGATTCAGCATGAAAGAAAAAGAAAATTATTGGTTTTCTAACGGCTGGAAAAACGATTTCAATAATTACATCGACCTCAATTGGATCCCAAGATATATGGTAATTAACCAAAAATCGGGCATTGCAAAATATTATGCTATCTCCCCAGAAGATCCAGATATCCAGAAAACGATTGATAATCTTTTAAAATAGACTCAAGGCAAAAGCTTTGAGTTTTTTATTTATAAATTTGTGCAATGCCATCATCTCAAAGAAAAATTATTCATGTTGATATGGACGCTTTCTATGCGTCCGTAGAGCAGTTGGATAATCCAGACTTGAGAGGTAAACCTATCGCTGTTGGCGGTGGGCACAGAGGTGTAGTTTCTGCGGCAAGTTATGAAGCCAGAAAATACGGCGTAAGATCCGCAATGCCAAGTAAAACAGCTAGAGAAAAATGTCCGCATCTCATTTTTGTCCCGCATAGATTTCAGCGGTACAAAGAGATTTCTAGGACGATAAGAAATATCTTTTATGATTATACCGATCTTGTAGAGCCACTTTCTTTAGACGAAGCTTACTTAGATGTCACCGAAAATAAAAAAGGCATAGAATCTGCGAATCAAATTGCTCGCGAAATAAGAAAACGGATTTTTGAGGAAACAGGATTAACAGCTTCGGCAGGAATTTCTGTCAACAAATTTTTAGCAAAAGTAGCCTCTGATATTAATAAACCGAATGGTCAAAAAACCATACATCCACAACATATAGAACCTTTTTTAGAAGAGCTTCCCGTGGAAAAATTTTATGGTGTAGGCAAGGTTACCGCTAATAAAATGTACAGCCTTTCTATCTATAAAGGTGCAGATCTTAAGAAAAAAACACTGCAACAGCTCACACAACTGTTCGGGAAGTCAGGACAATATTATTATAATGTTGTACGAGGCATCCATAACAGTGAAGTAAAACCTAACAGAATCCAAAAAAGTGTTGCTGTAGAGCGGACTTTCTCCGATGATCTTTCTGACGAACAACAGATTAATGACAAACTAAAAAGCCTGAGCGAAGAACTTTATAACAGATTATCTAGACATCAAATATTAGGTAAATCTTTAACTTTAAAAATCAAATACAAGGATTTTTCTCTTTACACAAGGAGCTTTACCAGGAACGATTATTATCAATCTACCGAAGATTATTATGTTACCGCCAAAAGTCTATGGCAACAACGCCCTTACGACAGAGCGGTAAGATTACTCGGTTTATCATTATCTAATCTTAACACGGACGATAAGAAACAAGTATCTATACAACTAAAAATCCCTTTCGAAGAGTTTGAGAATTAAGTCTCTGTATATAAAATCTTTAACCAGAAAATATTGTTAAATTTGTTTCAAACTTATTTTCGTGAAAAAATTCTATCAATTTTCTCTACTTATTTTCTTTTTTACATTTTACAATGCACAATATTGGGAGGATTCTGGCTTTAGACTAGGTATTAAAGGCGGGTTAGACGTCCCTTCTCTAGATAACAAAACGCCTTATATAGATTATAAATTAGGCGTCAATCTTGGCATTTCTGCTGATTATTATTGGGATCGGATTGGTGCAGGTGCTGATATTGATTATTTTTCTAATGCTAGCAAAAGCACTTTCCCTACGGACAATTTGTATTTTGGGACAACGCGATTAACCAATTTTTCTTTATCCGAAAATAACATAAAAAGGCTTTTCATTGGTATTGGGCCTAATTTTAAACATCAGATCAACGATGATTTTTCTGCAATTCTTAAATTGAGAGGTGGCATAAGTACAGTAAAAGGTGGCGATTTGTCATTAACCTCAACATTTAATTCTAATCAAACTTCAATTCTAAATTATCATAATAATTATGATGCGAAAAATATACTTTCTGCTAAAGCGCAATTAGAATTCAATTATTTCTTTAGCGATAATTTTGGGTTAAATTTCGGTGCTTATTTCATAGAACATTTTAAGGTTAAAGACAATGACCAATCGTCAATTGCTTCTTCCTATTTTCCTTTTATAGCCAATAATAACAATAACAATCTGGATATAATCTCCGGAAGTCAATTTCGTAATACCAACAACCACGAAGCCCATTCTTACGGCGCTTTTGTGGGGTTCACTTACAAATTCTCTGACACACCAAAACATAAAAAAAAGAGTAACTCACCGCATCCGTATCAACTCCAGATTACCGCTAAAGATGCTTACACAGGAGAAATATTGCCGTATTCTGAAGTTGCAGTCTATAATAGTCAAGGACAACGTTCTTACTACGGAACAACCAATAACAAAGGCGAAATTACCTTTAAAAATGTGAAACCTGACGATTATGAAGTTAAAGGAAAGTTCCGAGAGATTACTTTGGTCAATACTAAAGTCGAAAAGAAGACAATGTTGATATTAATTCCGATGAAAATAGACATCGAGAACCAAGATGAGCGTTTTGTTATCGAAGGAAAAGTAACAGATTGCAACTCCCAAAAACCATTGAAATTCTCTACCGTTACTCTAAAAAACGAAACAACCAAGGAGGTTACAAATATCAAAACCAACGAAGATGGAACATTCAGTTTTATGGCTTCTAAAGACGATATCTTAAGCATCTATGGCAAAAAAGGCAATTATTTTTCTCAAACCGAAAACCTCAACGCATCATCTAACGATCGCAAGAAAAAACTCTTTATCAACCTTCAAGTTTGCATGGAAGAAACGGTTTGTAACAAAGCTATTAACCTAAAAAACATCCATTATGACCTAGATAAATCTACCATACGAGATGATGCAAAAACCGAATTGGACAAGCTCTATCAATTTTTAATTGATAATCCAACCATAAAACTAGAGTTGTCATCTCACACAGATTCTCGCGGTTCTGACGCTTATAATCTAAAACTTTCACAAGAAAGAGCTGACGCCGTCGTTAATTATTTAGTTTCAAAAAACATTAATAAAACCAGAATTACCGCCAAAGGTTACGGCGAAACAATGCTCCTTAACGACTGTAAAAATGATGTTAATTGCACAGAATCTCAACATCAAAAAAACAGAAGAACCGAGTTTAAAGTCGTATGTGTTAATAAGTAAATAACAAAGAAACAATATTAAACAAAAAGTCTCAGCATTCATCATGTTGAGACTTTTTTATGTTAAGATGATTAAGATTCTATTTCAAGATTTTGTTAGAAACTTTCTCTGTACCATCGATAGGTGATGTAATATCCAAACCTAAAATCTTAGTAACAATGGGATAAACATTAACGTTATCAAAAGCTTTGATGTCTAAATTTTGTTTGAAAGCTGGTCCCCAAGCCATAAAAGTCGCTCGC
This sequence comes from Chryseobacterium electrogenes, assembly GCF_053553015.1. Lineage (NCBI taxonomy): Bacteria > Pseudomonadati > Bacteroidota > Flavobacteriia > Flavobacteriales > Weeksellaceae > Chryseobacterium > Chryseobacterium electrogenes. The sequence goes on from NZ_JBNPPB010000002.1 coordinate 2,047,517, forward strand.
ATTTCTGGGACTTTTCGAGGGTCGTAACCATGTTTTCCTACGCTTGTTTTTTTACCTTTTTCTAAGAAAATCTTAGGCGCTTTTGGTAAAAGTAATAACTCACCAATTCTGTTATAACGATCATCCGATTTCCCATAATGCAATCTATCAGGGAGATTGTCTGCGGTGTAAACTTTATAATCTCCATGTTGGTTTTTCTTAAGTGATTTATAAACCGACTGGATCACATCAGGATTTTTGACCTTTACTCTAAGCAAAGTCTGGCTGTTGTAATAATCGAAACGTTCTTTATCCTTAAGCACTTCCGGGATGTCCATCGCATTTTCTTTATCTACCTTGATCATCCCATGATCTGACACAAAGATGAAATTAACATTCTTTAGTCCTAAAGCATTTACTTTTTGAACTAACTCACCGATGCTTTGATCTACAGATTTTACTGCTTTTTCGGTTTCTAGTGTATCAGGTCCGTAACGATGTCCGTTGCCATCTACTTCTGGGAAATACATCGTGATAAAATGTGGACGCTGTGCTTCTGGTAACTTCAACCAATTGAGGACAATATTAATTTTTGTATCATTATTGAATTTCTCATGATAGTTATAATAATAGGTTGGTCTGGTTTTGCCAGCATCGCTCTGAGAGCTTACCCAAAATAAAGATGCTGCCAACAGTCCTTGTTCTTCGGCAAGACTCCATAATGGTTTTCCACCGTACCAAGAGCCGTCACTCACGATCTTATCATCGTTCATCTTATAGTTTTCTTTCCGAGTATAATCGTAGAAGAAATTGTCTATCAATCCATGATGCGACGGATATAATCCTGTTACCAATGTATAATGGTTGGGGAATGTAATCGATGGATAACTGGGCGTCATATAATCTGCTCTTACGCCTTCTGTGGATAATCGGTTAAGATTTTCGGCGTTATATTTATTGGCATAGTCGTATCGAAATCCATCGGCAGAAATCATGATAACGTAAGGCTTATCATTGAAATCTACGGCGGTATTAACCCGATTAGGAACCACAACCTGTGCGGTGTCTGCTTGCGCATAGCTCCAACTGAATAAAGATAGCTGCAGAATGACGAAGAACTTTTTCATTGTTTTAAAGATTTACTTTTTACGATTGCAAAATTATAGCTCTTCTACAATATAGAGAACTTAATTGTGGTAAGGTTTTGTTAATTGTTACGCCCATCTGCGCCCCGGCTTGAGCGGAGCTCTTTTTTCTGCGTGAGGCGATGATGAAGCGCAAGCGAAATTATTGCCTCACGCAGAAAAAAAGCGGGAACGGAAGACGGATATAGGCGCCCAAAATAAAAAAATCCCGACTCTTAATAGAATCGGGATTAATATGTTGTTAAGAAAAATCTTAAGCTTGTACGTTGTTACCTCCTAATACGAAAGGCTCTACTTCTTTGATCTCTCCGAATTGCTGCTCATAGTTAGCAACATTCTGTTGTAATGCAGTAAGTACTCTCTTAGCGTGAAGTGGCGCAAGAATTACTCTAGAACGCACGTTAGCTTGTTGTACACCTGGCATTAACTGGATGAAATCTACTACAAATTCTGAAGGAGAATGGTTAACCAAAGCTAGGTTACAGTATACTCCTGCAGCGATCATCTCGTTAAGGTTGATGTTGATGTTGTTTGGATCTTGGTTTTGATTGTTGTCCATTTTAAAATTTTATTTTTTAGATGTTTGATTTTAGAAGTTAGATTTTAGATAACTTTCATTGCAAATATACAAATCTAATATCTTAAATCTAACCTCTATCATCTTATTTTAGTTAATATCTTCGAATTCTTTTTTAGAACCTACGATAACATTCTGATACTCTTTAAGTCCTGTACCTGCAGGGATTCTGTGTCCTACAATTACATTTTCTTTCAGTCCGCTCAAGAAGTCTATCTTACCTGATACAGCTGCTTCGTTAAGTACTTTGGTAGTTTCCTGGAACGATGCTGCAGACATAAATGACTTAGTCTGTAACGCTGCTCTTGTAATACCTTGTAATACTGGCGTTGCTGTTGCTGGAAGTGCTTCTCTTACTTGTACTAAAGCTTGATCTTCACGTTTTAGCTTAGAGTTCTCGTCACGAAGTTCTCTTGCAGTAATCATCTGACCTGCTTTCAATTCTTTAGAATCTCCAGCGTCAACTACTACTTTAAGACCGAATACACGGTTGTTCTCTTCTAAGAAATCATACTTGTGTTCTAGTGCTCCTTCCAAGAATTGTGTATCTCCGCCATCCACAATCGAAACTTTGGTCATCATCTGACGAACGATAATCTCGAAGTGTTTGTCATCAATTTTCACCCCTTGTAGACGGTAAACCTCTTGGATCTCATTAACAAGGTATTCTTGTACTGCAGTTGGTCCTTTGATGTGAAGGATATCGTCTGGCGTAACTGATCCATCTGATAATGGTGAACCTGCTGTTACGAAGTCATTTTCCTGTACCAAGATCTGGTTAGATAATTTAACCAAATATTTCTTGATTTCACCAGTTTTAGCTTCTACAACTAATTCTCTGTTACCTCTCTTGATCTTACCGTAAGATACTACACCGTCGATCTCTGTAACAACTGCCGGGTTGGAAGGGTTACGAGCTTCGAACAATTCTGTAACTCTCGGTAGACCACCGGTGATATCCCCTGCCTTAGCAGATTTTCTAGGGATTTTAACCAAGACTTTACCAGCCTTAATTTTTTCTCCGTCGTTAACCATAAGGTGGGCACCAACTGGTAAGTTATATGCTTTTTGCTCGATACCTTTAGAGTCAACCACTTTAAGTGTTGGTACAGCTTTTTTGTTTCTAGATTCAGAGATTACTTTCTCTTCGAAACCTGTCTGCTCATCAATCTCTAATTGGAATGAAATACCTTGGATAATATCTTCGTACTCTACTTTACCAGAAGTTTCTGCAATAATTACGGCGTTATATGGATCCCATTTCGCGATCATATCACCTTTGCTTACTTTGTCTCCTGGCTTCACGAATAATGATGAACCATAAGGTACGTTAGCCACCATGATAGGTGTACGTGCTTCATTATCCATTACCAAACGGAATTCTGTAGAACGAGATACAACGATGTCTGCAGTGTTACCATTTTCGTCTTCAGACTTAATAGTTCTGATTTCGTCCATTTCTACAATACCGTCTCTCTTAGCTACGATAGATGGATTTTCTGAGATGTTACCTGCAGTACCCCCTTGGTGGAAAGTTCTCAATGTTAACTGAGTACCTGGCTCACCAATAGATTGTGCAGCAATTACACCAACAGCTTCTCCCATATGGATGCCTTTACCTGTTGCCAAATTACGTCCGTAACACTTAGCACAGATACCTTTCTTAGCCTCACAAGTTAATGGAGAACGTACTTCTACGGCCTCGATACCTGCAGCTTCGATTTTCTTAGCAATCACTTCATCTACCAAGTCATCTGCGTTAGCAATTAACTCATCTGTCTCTGGATCATAAATATTATGTAAAGAAACTCTACCTAATACTCTTTCTGAAATTCTCTCTACGATATCATCATTTTTCTTAAGAGCTGTAATTTCTGTACCTCTTAATGTACCACAATCTTCTTGTGTAACGATAACGTCCTGAGCAACATCTACCAAACGACGTGTTAAGTAACCTGCATCGGCAGTCTTAAGAGCGGTATCCGCAAGACCTTTACGAGCACCGTGGGTTGAGATAAAGTACTCCAAAATCGAAAGACCTTCTTTAAAGTTTGCGATAATTGGGTTTTCGATAATCTCAGCACCTACAGAACCTGCTTTTTGTGGTTTTGCCATCAATCCTCTCATACCTGATAACTGACGAATCTGCTCCTTAGAACCCCTTGCACCAGAATCAAGCATCATGTATACAGAGTTGAAACCACCTTGGTCGGTTTTCATTCTGCTCATGATCATTTCAGTTAATCCTGCGTTGGTATTAGTCCAAACGTCAATTACCTGATTATAACGTTCTGTATCTGTAATAAGACCCATGTTATAGTTAGCCTTAATTTCGTCAACAGACTCAATTGCCGTAGCAATCATTGTTTTCTTCTCTACAGGAACTACGATATCTCCTAGTGAGAACGATAATCCTCCTTTGAATGCGTTAGAATAACCTAAGTCTTTCATATCATCCAAGAACTTAACCGTTGTAGGGAAATCCGTATCATCTAAGATCTTACCGATAACATTTCTAAGAGATTTCTTAGTCAATAATTCATCGATATATCCTACTTGTTTAGGAACAATTTGGTTAAACAAAATTCTACCAACAGTCGTAGGGATTAATCTTGTTACCAATTCTCCATCTTCTTTAACGGGAAGACGACATCTTACTTTTGCATTAAGAGACACTTGTCCTTCTGCATAAGCGATCTCTACTTCTTCTGGAGAATAGAAAGCAAGACCTTCGCCTTTTACTTTCATTGTTTCTGTAGAATCTAATTGTTTGGTCATAAAATATAGACCCAAAACCATATCCTGAGATGGTACCGTAATTGGAGAACCATTGGCAGGGTTAAGGATATTTTGTGAACCTAACATCAACAATTGAGCTTCCAAAATTGCTTCTGGACCCAAAGGTAAGTGTACCGCCATCTGGTCACCATCGAAATCGGCGTTGAAAGCCGTTGTTACCAATGGGTGAAGTTGGATTGCTTTACCTTCGATCATCTTAGGTTGGAAAGCCTGGATACCTAGTCTGTGAAGCGTAGGTGCTCTGTTCAATAGAACAGGGTGACCCTTCATCACACCTTCTAGGATATCATATACTACAGGTTCTTTTCTGTCGATGATTCTCTTAGCTGATTTTACAGTTTTTACAATACCTCTTTCTATTAATTTTCTAATAATAAATGGTTTGTAAAGCTCTGCAGCCATATCTTTTGGAAGACCACACTCGTGTAGTTGAAGACTAGGTCCTACAACAATTACAGAACGAGCAGAGTAGTCAACACGCTTACCTAGTAAGTTCTGACGGAAACGACCTTGCTTACCTTTCAATGAATCTGAAAGTGACTTAAGAGGTCTGTTAGATTCTGACTTAACAGCAGAAGATTTTCTTGTGTTGTCAAATAATGAATCTACAGATTCTTGAAGCATACGCTTCTCGTTTCTTAAGATTACTTCTGGAGCTTTGATCTCCAATAATCTCTTAAGACGGTTGTTTCTGATGATTACACGACGGTAAAGATCATTAAGATCGGAAGTTGCAAAACGTCCACCATCCAACGGAACTAATGGTCTTAATTCTGGTGGTATAACTGGTAAAACTCTCATTACCATCCACTCTGGACGGTTGATCATTCTTGTATTAGCACCTCTTAATGCTTCTACAACATTTAATCTTTTAAGAGCTTCTGTTCTTCTTTGCTTAGAACCTTCGTTGTGTGCTTTATGTCTTAAGTCGAAAGACAATGCATCAAGATCGATTCTTTTCAATAATTCTTCGATAGCTTCTGCTCCCATCTTCGCAACGAATTTGTTAGGGTCAGCATCATCAAGATATTGATTTTCGATAGGAAGAGTTTCTAATACGTCTAGATATTCTTCTTCTGTTAAGAATTCTTTATCATCGAAATCAGAACCGTCTGCTTTCTTAGCGATACCTTGCTGGATTACTACATATCTTTCGTAGTAGATAATCATGTCTAATTTCTTAGAAGGAATCCCTAGAAGGTAACCGATTTTGTTAGGTAAAGAACGGAAATACCAGATGTGTGCAATAGGAACTACCAAATTGATATGCCCAATACGCTCACGTCTTACTTTTTTCTCTGTCACTTCTACCCCACAACGGTCACATACGATCCCTTTATAACGGATACGTTTGTATTTTCCACAAGCACACTCATAATCCTTAATAGGACCAAAGATTTTCTCGCAGAATAAACCATCTCTTTCTGGTTTGTGTGTACGATAGTTAATCGTTTCTGGTTTTAGGATTTCACCTCTAGATTCTTGAAGAATAGATTCTGGTGAAGCTAAACCAATAGTGATTTTATTAAATCGACTAGTTTTATTTTTATTTGACATTTGTTAGATTTTTGATTTTAAATTTTTGATTTTAGATTAATTGTTTTGAATGCTTAGATTCAAAATTTATAATTTAAAATTTAAAATTATTCTTCAAGTCTTACATCAAGTCCAAGACCTTGTAGCTCATGAAGTAATACGTTGAAAGATTCTGGAATACCAGGCTCTGGCATTGCTTCTCCTTTCGCAATCGCTTCATAAGTTTTTGCTCTACCAATTACGTCATCCGACTTCACAGTTAAGATCTCTCTAAGGATATTAGATGCACCAAATGCTTCTAATGCCCAAACCTCCATCTCTCCGAAACGCTGACCTCCAAATTGCGCTTTACCTCCTAATGGCTGCTGCGTAATTAATGAGTATGGTCCGATAGAACGCGCGTGCATCTTATCATCTACCATGTGTCCTAGTTTCAACATATAGATCACACCAACTGTTGCTGGTTGAGAGAATCTTTCTCCTGTACCACCATCATAAAGATATGTACTACCGTAAATTGGAAGGTTAGCTTTTTCTGTGTACTCAGTAATCTGATCTAGCTCTGCACCATCAAAGATTGGTGTTGCAAATTTCAATCCTAATTTCTGACCTGCCCATCCAAGAACGGTTTCGTAGATCTGACCAATGTTCATACGAGAAGGTACCCCAAGTGGATTCAATACGATATCTACTGGTGTCCCATCTTCTAAGAATGGCATATCTTCTTGACGTACAATTCTTGATACAATACCTTTGTTACCGTGACGTCCTGCCATCTTATCACCAACGTTAAGTTTACGCTTTTTAGCGATGTATACTTTTGCTAGCTTGATAATACCTGCTGGTAACTCGTCTCCGATAGATAGTGCAAATTTCTCACGATTTTTAACACCTTGAAGGTCGTTATATTTAATCTTATAGTTGTGGATTAATTGCTTAATTAACTCATTCTTTTCTGAATCTACTGTCCAGTCAGAACCGCTAATGTTAACATAATCCTCAACGCTTGTCAATAATTTCTGAGTGAACTTAACACCTTTACCGATCATTTCTTCGTCTAGGTCATTCTTAACACCTTGAGATGTTTTTCCTGATACTAGAATGTTAAGTTTCTCGATCAAAGTATTTCTTAAAGTATCGAATTTATCTTTGTAAGTATTTTCGATTTCTTCAAGCTTAAGTTTTTCTTCAGATCTTTTCTTTTTGTCTTTGATGTTTCTAGCGAACAACTTCTTGTTGATAACAACACCTCTTAGAGAAGAATCTGCCTTAAGAGAAGCGTCTTTTACATCACCAGCTTTATCACCAAAGATTGCTCTAAGTAATTTTTCTTCTGGTGTTGGATCTGACTCTCCTTTTGGTGTAATCTTACCAATTAAGATATCTCCAGGCTTAACTTCTGCTCCAATACGGATCATACCGTTTTCGTCTAGATCTTTAGTTGCTTCTTCTGATACGTTAGGAATATCTGCTGTAAGTTCTTCCATACCTAATTTGGTATCTCTAACTTCTAATGAATACTCATCAACGTGGATTGATGTAAACCAGTCCTCACGAACTACTCTCTCATTAATTACAATCGCATCCTCGAAGTTATAACCCTTCCAAGGCATGAAGGCAACAACTAAGTTTCTACCTAATGCTAATTCTCCATTTTCGGTTGCATAACCATCACAAAGAACTTGTCCTTTCTCTACTCTGTCACCAACTCTTACGTTAGGTCTTAGTGTAATGGTTGTACTTTGGTTAGTTTTTCTAAACTTAGTTAACTTATATGTCTTAACTGAAGTATCGAAATGTACTAAATCTTCGTCTGCACTTCTTTCGTAATTGATAACAATTTTGTTAGCATCAACATACTCTACAGTACCTGCACCTTCTGCATTAATTAAGATTCTAGAATCTCTTGCTACTTGTTTTTCTAAACCTGTACCAACAACTGGTGCTTCTGGCTTAAGAAGAGGAACTGCCTGACGCATCATGTTAGATCCCATCAAGGCACGGTTAGCATCATCATGCTCCAAGAACGGAATTAATGAAGCAGAAATACCAGAGATCTGGTTAGGCGCAACATCTATTAAGTTAACTTGGTTAGGCTCTACAACAGGATAATCTCCATCTAGACGCGCAATAATACGGTCCGTGATAAATTTACCATCATCTGCCAACTCAACGTTAGCCTGTGCAATTACTTTATCTTCTTCGTCTTCTGCATTAAGGAAAATTGGCGCTGTATCTAGATCTACTTTACCATCTTCTACTTTTCTATAAGGTGTTTCTATAAAACCAAGTGTATTGATTTTAGCATAGATACCTAATGAAGAGATCAAACCAATGTTTGGTCCTTCAGGAGTTTCGATTGGACAGATACGACCATAGTGAGTATGGTGAACGTCACGAACCTCGAAACCTGCTCTTTCTCTTGATAAACCACCAGGCCCTAGTGCAGATAATCTTCTCTTGTGAGTGATCTCTGATAGAGGGTTAGTCTGGTCCATGAACTGAGAAAGCTGGTTGGTGCCAAAGAATGAGTTAATAACTGATGTTAAAGTCTTAGCATTAACAAGATCTATTGGCGTAAAGATTTCGTTATCTCTAACGTTCATTCTTTCTTTAATAGTTCTTGCAATTCTTGATAGACCTACACCAAATTGTCCTGATAATTGCTCACCAACAGTTTTAATTCTTCTGTTAGAAAGGTGATCGATATCATCAACCTCTGCTTTAGAGTTAACTAACTCAATAAGGTGCTTAACGATAGAGATGATATCTTCCTTAGTTAAAACTTGGATATCTTCTGCAATGTTAAGATTCAATTTTTTATTTAATCTGTAACGACCAACTTCACCTAAAGAGTAACGTTGCTCAGAGAAGAATAATTTCTCAATAATTCCTCTTGCAGTTTCCTCATCTGGCGCATCTGCGTTACGAAGCTGACGGTAGATATACTCTACAGCTTCTTTCTCAGAGTTAGTTGGATCTTTTTGTAATGTATTTTGGATGATAGAGAACTCATTAGAGTTTTCGTTGTGGATTAAGATAGTCTTAACGCCTGACTCCAAAATAATATCAAGATGCTCTTTCTCAAGAACCGTCTCACGATCTAGGATAATTTCGTTTCTTTCGATAGAAACAACTTCACCTGTATCTTCGTCTACGAAATCCTCGAACCAAGTGTTCAATACTCTCGCAGCCAAAGTTCTACCCTGAACTTTCTTCAAGTTAGCCTTATTAACTTTCACTTCTTCTGCTAAGTCGAAAATCTGAAGAATCTCTTTATCAGACTCGTAACCAATTGCACGAAGTAAAGTTGTTAAAGGTAATTTTTTCTTACGGTCGATATACGCATACATTACGCTGTTGATATCGGTTGTAAATTCCATCCAAGATCCCTTAAAAGGAATAATTCTAGAATAATACAACTTAGTACCGTTAGCGTGGTAAGTCTGACCGAAGAATACACCTGGTGATCTGTGTAATTGTGTTACAATAACACGCTCTGCACCATTGATGATGAAAGATCCACTTGGCGTCATATAAGGCACTGGCCCTAAATAAACGTCCTGAACAACAGTTTGAAAATCTTCATGTTCTGGATCTGTACAATACAACTTCAATCTAGCTTTTAATGGAACGTTGTACGTTAATCCTCTCTCCACACACTCGTCTATAGAGTAACGTGGTGAGTCCACTAGATAGTCTAAGAACTCTAAAACAAACTGGTTTCTAGAGTCTGTAATTGGAAAATTCTCCTGGAAAGTCTTGTGAAGTGATTCATTCAATCTTTGCTCAGGAAGCGTGTCTAACTGGAAAAATTCCTTGAAAGACTGGATTTGGATATCCAAGAAATCTGGGGTTTCGATTCTACCTTTCGCAGTGGAAAAGTTGATTCTCTCAGTCCCTTTAATCTTCGGAGTTGCCTGTGTTTTACTCATAAAATTACAAGAAAAGGTTAAAAAATATTTTGTTTATCTCAAAAATATCAGAAACAAAAAACGAAAGATGAAATACAGAAGACAAAAGATGTTGATTTTTTGGGCTTATCAAGGGAATCTTTTCTCTTTTTCTAACTTCTAGCGTCTTATTCCTAACTGCAACACTGGTATATCTTTTCACAGTGTAGTGCAAAATACTTTTTTCTATGTTAATAATCTTGGAAATATCAGAACACGCAAAAACAATAAAAGCCCTCATACCAAAGCATAAGAGATCTTTTTATAAAAATTGATTATTTACGTGTATATAATAAGCCCAAAACGAATTGCAAAGTTACAACTTTTATTCTGAAAAACAAACAGTTATTTAATTTCAAAAAAAAAAAGCTCGGCAAATTCACCAAGCTTATCGTTATTATAAAATCATGCTTAATTGCAATCTTTTTCGTTGTTCGTCGATTTCTAAAATCTTAACTTTTACCGGCTGATTAAGCTTTACCACCTCATTAACATCGGACACAAAACCCTCTTTAAGCTGAGAAATATGCACAAGCCCACTTTCTTTAATCCCAATATCTACAAAACAGCCAAAAGCCGTAATATTATTGACAATGCCGGGAAGCACCATTCCAACTTTGACATCTTGTAGCTTTCTAATCGAATTATCAAATTCAAAAACTTTAGAGGCTTTTCTAGGATCCAAACCTGGCTTTTCTAATTCTTTTAAAATATCTTGAATCAGCAAAATTCCAAAACTATCATTAACATAATCAACTGCTTTAATTTTAGAAATTTGATCTTTATTCGAAATTAAATCATTAACCGAAATCTTTAGGTCTTTTGCTATTTTTTCGACTAAACTATAAGCCTCTGGATGCACCGAAGAATTATCTAAAGGATTAACAGCAGATTTAATCCTCAAAAATCCAGCCGCTTGCTGGTATGCTTTTTCACCCAAACGTGGGACTTTCTTAAGATCCTTACGAGAAGCGAACGCACCATTCTCACTGCGATAAGCGACAATATTCTCCGCCATTTTTTCGCCAATACCAGAGACATAGCTCAGCAACGACTTACTCGCTGTATTAAGATTAATCCCAACAGAATTAACACATCTTATCACCGTAGAATCTAATTCTTCCTTCAATAACGTTTGATCCACATCATGTTGATACTGCCCAACACCGATGGACTTGGCATCAATTTTCACTAATTCTGCCAACGGATCTGATAATCTACGACCAATGGAAACCGCTCCACGAACTGTCACATCATAATTCCCGAATTCTTCCCTTGCAATCTTAGACGCAGAATACACCGAGGCGCCCGCCTCTGACACGACAAAAACCTGAATTGGTTTATCAAAAGCTATTTTCTTAATGAAAAATTCGGTTTCGCGAGAGGCAGTACCATTTCCGATAGAAATTGCTTCGATATTATAAGCATTAACCATGGATCTGATCTTCTTCATCGCCATACCAGATTCGTTTTGTGGCGCGTGCGGATAGATGGTTTCGTTATGCAATAGATCTCCTTTCTCATCCAAACAAACGACTTTACAACCCGTTCTATAACCAGGATCTATGGCTAGAATCCTTTTTTCACCAAGAGGAGAATCCAGCAAAAGTTGTTTAAGATTTTCGGCAAAAACAGAAATTGCTTTTTGATCCGCTTTCAACTTAGCCTCTTGCAAAACTTCATTAGAAATAGCAGGCTCTAATAATCTTTTATAAGAGTCCTTCGCCGCTAATTTAATCTGGTCAGAAGAGTCATTATTAGATCGAATGATTGCTTTTTCTATAATCTGTAAAGCTTCATCTTTATCTATCGAAATATTGACTTTAACAAAACTTTCTGTTTCTGCCCGTAACATCGCAAGCAATCGATGTGATGGAATTTTAGCTAAATTCTCTTCCCAATCAAAATATTGAGAAAACTTTTGTGCCGCTTCTTCGTCTTTTTTAGTTTTAATAACTTTCGATACAATTAATGCTTTTCTTTGATATAAATAACGCAATTGTTTTCTGATAAAAAAATGCTCATTAAGCCATTCTGCAATAATATCACGAGCACCTTGTAAGGCATCTTCTATGGAAGGAACCTCAGAATTAACAAATCTTGTCGCCGAATTTTCTATATCATTAGAGTTCTGTGACATGATAATTTTAGCCAAAGGCTCAAGCCCCAATGCTCTTGCTGTATCCGCTTTGGTCTTACGTTTTTTCTTATAAGGCAAATAAAGATCTTCTAACTCTTGAAGGTTAAAAGAGTTAACAATCTTTTGCCTAAAATCATCTGTTAATGCACCTTGCTCTTCAATAGATTTTAAAATTGAATCCTTACGTTTTATAATCTCATCAAACTGCTTAGACAATTTAGCAATTTGCTCTATCTGAACTTCGTCTAGATTACCAGTTTTATCTTTTCTATAACGCGCTATAAAAGGGATTGTACAATCTTCTGATAATAATTGCAAAGTTGCGTTAATGTTGATATCTAAAATATTTTCTAACCTCTGAATATATTGAGTTTTTGTCATTTCTTCTTCTAAATAATAAACAAAAGTACAAATGCTAAAATAAAAACTACCTCACAATTAATGCAAAGTAGTTTTTATTATTTATTGATATTAAAAATATATTCTATTATTTAATTTTAAGTAAGATAAATGATTTAGTAAACGATTGCCCATTGGGTAAATTAACATGTCCATTATTACTCCCATCTGGATAAGGACCATACTCTTGATTAGTTTGCCCCCCAATATTTAGAGAAGGTCGCTCTATAACCAATCTTAGTTTATTACCTTTTTTAAGCGCTAAAATTGTATTTGGCACCTGAATAGCTGTACCTGTCCCAGCAGCAATACCAGGAAAAACAGATCTAATACCTGTTGCTGTAGTCCAAAGAGCACCTCCATTAGTTGACAATTGTATTTTTAAGTTAACAGCAACAAACTGAAGAGCAGTCAGATCCGGACGATTAGCATTAAACCCGATAAATGCAGACATTTGGTAATAACCATCATATAAAACAGTAAAGGTATTATCAACTTGATCAAAGGCTGTTGCATAATTAACTAGATTATCTCCTCCTGAAAAAGTAATAATTTGATCTGCAGTAGTATTTGTTGTAAGAGGCTGTGCAATAGAAGATCTAAAATTAGTCATAGCAGGATTAGTCCCTAGATACGCCCAGGTTAAAGTAGAGCCATCAAAAACATAAGTACCTGGCATATTAACATTAATAGTCTGTCCCGTTTGATTAGAGGATAAAGCAGCAACTGTAACATATACCAATGTACCATCGTGAATGGCTTGATAAGTTTTTGCTTTTAATTGATCTCCCGTAATTCTTGGTGGAGCAACCCCATCAATACTAGCCGCAATATCAGGTTTACCAACAACATCTAAAGTAACTAAAGGATTATTAGTATTAATACCTACTTGAGAATTAACAATAGCATAGAACAATACGAAGATTAACAAATTGAGTTTCATGATACATGGATTTTATTTTAATCAAATATAATTGAAAATAACCAATAAAAACATAAAAAAAAACAACTACTAATACACAATCACTATAAATAAATAAAATTTAACATTTAATCACATATACAAACAAAAAAAAGACCGTCAATAATTGACGGTCTCATATATGGTATTGGAGTAAAATTATTTTACTTCAACTTCAGCACCAGCTTCTTCTAATTGCTTCTTAAGCGCTTCAGCTTCGTCTTTAGATACACCTTCTTTAATTGGAGAAGGAGCTCCGTCTACGATATCTTTAGCTTCTTTAAGACCAGCACCAGTTAAATCTTTAACCAATTTAACAACAGCTAACTTAGATGCACCAGCAGACTTAAGAATTACATCGAATTCTGTTTTTTCTTCTGCAGCATCACCAGCACCACCAGCAGCTACAACTACAGCAGCAGCAGCAGGCTCGATTCCGTACTCGTCCTTAAGGATAGTAGCTAATTCGTTAACGTCTTTAACAGTAAGGTTTACAAGCGTTTCCGCTAAGTTTTTTAAATCTGACATTGTATTAATGTTTTTTTGTTGAACTTTTATTTAATTTTCTTGAGTTTAATTATTCTGCGCTAGCTTCTGGAGTTTCAGTAGCTGGAGCGTCTTCTACTTTTACTTCTTCTACAGCAGGAGCAGCAACTTCTTCAGTTACTTCTGATGCTTCAGATTTGTTTTGTAAAGCAGACACCAATCTTTGGATTGGAGATTGAAGTAATCCAATGATTTCTCCGATCATCTCTTCTCTAGACTTGATGTTAGCAAGAGCGTCTAGGTTGTTATCACCAACGTAAACAGTTTCTTGCAAGTAAGCAGACTTAAGAGCTGGTTTTTCAGCTTTTTTTCTGAATCCTTGGATTAATTTTGCAGGTGCATTAGCAGTTTCAGAGATTAAAACTACAGAGTTTCCTTTAAAAGTAGGGAACATTTCTGAGAAGTCTACACCTTCAGTCTGCTCCATAGCTTTTTGCAAAAGTGTGTTTTTCACAACTTTTACTTGGATATTCTGTTTGAAAGCTTGTCTTCTAAAATCTGAAGTCTGACCAGCATTCAATCCTTCAAGATCAGCTACATAAACTACTTTTGCGTCTTGTAGTAAATCTTTTAATTCTTGTATTACTAATACTTTTTCTTCTTTTGTCATTTCTTCTCGATTTTAGTTTACAGATTTCGTGTCAATGGCAATACCTGGACTCATAGTTGAAGAAAGGTAGATAGACTTAACGTATACCCCTTTAGCCGCAGTTGGCTTTAATTTCAATAGAGTTTGGATTAATTCTTGTGCATTTTCTTTGATTTTATCAGCATCGAAAGATACTTTACCAATTGCAGCATGAATGATACCATATTTATCAACTTTGAAGTCGATTTTACCAGCTTTTACTTCTGCAACAGCTTTACCAACTTCCATAGTTACCGTACCAGATTTTGGGTTTGGCATAAGACCTCTTGGTCCTAATACACGTCCTAATGGACCTAATTTACCCATAACAGCTGGCATTGTAACGATAACGTCAACATCTGTCCAACCTTCTTTAATCTTTTGTAAATATTCATCAAGACCTACATAGTCTGCACCAGCAGCTTTAGCTTCTGCTTCTTTATCTGGAGTTACAAGAGCAAGAACTTTAACATCCTTACCTGTACCATGAGGAAGAGATACAACACCTCTTACCATCTGGTTAGCTTTTCTTGGGTCTACGCCTAATCTTACAGCGATATCTACAGAAGCATCAAACTTTGCAGTATTTACTTCTTTTACTAAAGCAGAACCTTCCTCTAAAGAATAGATTTTGTTCTTTTCTACTTTTGCTAAAGCTTCCTTTTGCTTTTTTGTTAATGTTGCCATAATTCTTATGCGTTAGTTGGTTTAGTTCCTGTTACTTTCAATCCCATAGATCTTGCAGTACCTGCAACCATAGTCAATGCTGAATCCATTGTAAAGCAGTTAAGGTCTACCATTTTATCTTCGGCAATTTTTTTAACTTGATCCCAAGACACAGAGCCTACTTTTACTCTGTTAGGTTCTCCAGAACCTTTTTTTACCTTAGAAGCTTCCATAAGCTGTATTGCAGCTGGAGGCGTTTTAATTACGAATTCAAAAGATTTATCTTCATAAACTGTAATTACTACTGGTAAAACCTGTCCTGGCTTATCCTGAGTTCTTCCGTTAAATTGCTTACAAAACTCCATAATGTTAACACCTGCAGAACCCAATGCTGGACCTACTGGTGGAGAAGGGTTTGCTGCCCCTCCTTTAACCTGAAGTTTAACCATTTTAAAGACTTTCTTAGCCATTTCTTTTTGTTTAAAATTAAAAATAATGAATGTGGAAGCATTAATTATTTAACACCATCTTGGAATCTCACATAACAAGATGATATTTCGGATTGCAAAATTATAAAATATTTTTCAATTAACAAACATTAATTTACTAAAAATCAACAAGTTTTTATCCCTAATAATAATTGAGTCCAAAATTATACAAAGTAGTTAGTGTCCTAATATTGAGAAATAAACAAACACCACTCATAATTAATAGACCTATTACATAAACCTTTCTATAAAATTCATCATCTATAGACTGGTAACCAATCCCTATTATTATGGGTAAAATAAAACTGAAATTACCAAAGAAAATATAAGCTTCACTAATTCCTAATCCCCAAATAACATGAATAAAAATATCAACCAAAAAGCACAGTAACAAAATTTGAACAATCTTTTTTTTAATATTTACACAAATTATCAAGAATATAGCAATGCCTAAAACTACTAAAACTAACAATTCTGGAAATGAGAAATATTCACCTACAACAGCATACATTTTAGTACCATCAATATAATCAATCTGTGAAATCTTAGCCTTAGGGATCAAAAAAGGACTGGCAAGAAAATAATCTGTAACATTCCTAAAAAAAAGACCTTTTACATTGGTATGCTGAGAAATGAATAATAACGAAGCCTTTACTTGATTATAGAAAGTCAAATATAATATCATAAGACTACTAAAGGCCAACAAAATTATTTTATAATAACTCCTACGAAATACAGAAAATAACGATATTAGGGCAACTTTAATATAATTAGTCACGGTAATACCTCCGATTATCATTGAAAAAAGAAATAGTCTACTTAGAGACATTCTTTCTTTTTCTTTCTCTGCTTTGAGAAAATAGAAAAGAAACATCATCATAAAACATCCGCTAAAAACATACGAATCGAATGTGAAACTCAATAATAAATTACCTCCAAAAACTGAAAAAACAGAGGTAAATAAAAGCGCTTTTTTCCTTGAGAATAATAAAATCTGATCAAAAATCTTGAAAAGAAAGAGATTCTGTACACTCAATAAAACAGAGCAAATACTAACTAATAAAAATGAAATAGTCGTTGAATCGTAACTTCCAAAAAGAAAATTTAAAAGTAAAGAAAAAACCTTTAGTAATGGATGTCTTACAAAACTCGTTGCTAAATATGCATTATCGAATCCATAAGACAAGTCACAAATATAATCTGGATTATAGACTAACTTAGTATTATAAGCAAACAAAAAACCAATTGCACCATAAATACAAAAGGACAATAAAAAAATGATTGCGTGAAAACTGAAACGATAGCGCATTATATCAACATAAAAAAAACCACTCGTTATGAGTGGTTTCAAATATAAGAATTTAATTTCTTTTAATTTTTTTCTACTTGCGTAAAGCTAAGTTCCATTGGTGTTTTTCTACCGAAAATCATAACAGATACCTCTAATTTTTTCTTGTCATCAAGAATTTTTTCAATTGTACCATTAAATCCGTTAAAAGGACCATCTACAACTTTCACATTTTCTCCTACAACAAAAGGAATTTCTAGATCTGTAGCAAACTCGGATAACTCATCCATTCTACCTAGCATTCTGTTAACCTCAGATTTTCTCATCGGTACAGGATCACCACCTTTTGTTAAGCTTAAGAAAGAAATAACCCCTGGTATATTCTTAATAATGTGAGGAATTTCTCCTACAAGATTAGCTTCTACCATAAGATAGCCAGGATAATAAGGCTTTTCTTTAGCTACTTTTTTACCATTACGAATTTGGATAACCTTCTCCATAGGAATTACTACCTGAGTAACAAAAGCTTCCATATTATGGTGCTTCATTTCATTCTCAATGTAGTTTTTTACTTTATTTTCCTGTCCGCTAATGGATTTTAGAACATACCATTTTAAGTCACTCATTGTTGGAAAATATTTTAATTGAAAAGATTAATAAATGTTGCAATAAAGTTTTTAATAGTTGTACTAAATAAAGTGTCTACTCCGAAAGTAAAAATAGCTAAAATTACTGTCGAAACAGCCACTACAATCGTAGAAGATTGTAGATCTGGCCACTTTGGCCATTCAACTTTATCTTTAAATTCAGTATAAGAACCTTTTAAAAAATTAACTAGTGAGCTCATAAACTTTATTATTAGCACGGGCACTAGGATTCGAACCCAGATCAACGGTTTTGGAGACCGGTATCCTACCATTGGACGATGCCCGTAGATTAAAAGCTTCCGATTGTTTCCTCTCGGAAGCTTAATTTATTTTAAGATGATTAGTCTAGGATTTCAGTAACCTGACCAGAACCTACTGTTCTACCTCCTTCTCTAATTGCAAATCTAAGACCTACGTTAAGAGCGATTGGTTGTAATAATTCTACAGTAATCTCTAAGTTATCTCCTGGCATTACCATTTCTACACCTTCTGGTAAGAAGATCTCACCTGTAACGTCAGTTGTTCTTACGTAGAACTGAGGACGGTATTTGTTATGGAATGGAGTGTGACGTCCACCTTCTTCTTTAGACAAGATATAAACTGATGCTTTGAATTTTTTGTGAGGTTTCACAGAATCTTTCTTAGCGATAACCATACCTCTCTTGATGTCAGTTTTTTCAATACCTCTCAACAATAGACCTACGTTATCTCCAGCTTCACCTCTATCAAGGATTTTTCTGAACATCTCAACTCCTGTAATAGTAGAAGTTAATTTTTCTTCACCCATACCGATGATATCAACAGGATCACCTGTGTTGATAATACCAGCTTCGATTCTACCAGTTGCAACAGTACCTCTACCTGTAATAGAGAATACATCTTCAATTGGCATCAAGAATGGCTTATCAGTATCTCTTGGTGGTTGCTCGATCCAGTTATCAACTGCATCCATTAACTCTTCAACAGACTTGAACCATTTATCTTCGCTATCTGGAGTAGCTGCTGTAGCTGCTGTAAGAGCACCTAACGCAGAACCTTGAATTACTGGAGAGTTATCTCCGTCGAATTCATAAGTAGACAATAAGTCTCTTAATTCCATTTCAACTAGCTCTAACAATTCTGGATCATCTACCATATCAACCTTGTTCATGAAAACAACGATTCTAGGTACGTTTACCTGACGACAAAGCAAGATGTGCTCTCTAGTCTGAGGCATTGGTCCGTCAGTTGCAGCACATACTACGATAGCTCCATCCATCTGAGCAGCACCTGTTACCATGTTCTTAACATAATCCGCGTGACCAGGACAGTCAACGTGTGCATAGTGTCTGTTAGCAGTTTCGTACTCGATGTGAGCAGTATTAATAGTGATACCTCTTTCTTTTTCTTCTGGAGCAGAATCAATTGCAGAGAAGTCTTTTTTCTCAGCAAGACCTTTGCTCGCTAATACAGCAGAAATAGCTGCAGTAAGTGTTGTTTTACCATGGTCAACGTGACCAATAGTACCAATGTTCAAGTGGGGTTTGTTACGATTAAACGTTTCCTTTGCCATGATTTTAATATTTAATTATTAACTATTGTTTTTTTCGGTGTGCAAATATAATGATTTTTTGAATATTAAAAATATTTTTATATTTTTTTAATTAATTGACATACAGTTTTTAAAATACTGTTAACATCTATCATTTTCAAAAAAAAATCAGACACCTAATTTAGTTGGCAAATTTACAAAAAAATATTGAAAAAATCTGACAACTGGTTCAAAAAAAAATCCCTCAATAAGAGAGATTAAATTTGTTAAAGTTGTAGAGCCAATGACGGGATTTGAACCCGTGACCTCTTCCTTACCAAGGAAGCACTCTACCCCTGAGCTACATCGGCAGCAAATTGAGCGGAAGACGGGGGTCGAACCCGCGACATTCAGCTTGGAAGGCTGACGCTCTACCAACTGAGCTACTTCCGCAATTTTTGTTTCCAAAAAATGTTGGTAAACGCGTTGCAAATTTAAAAATAAATTTTATAATCTACAACATTGTTTTAAAATAAAATAGTGGGGAGAGTAGGATTCGAACCTACGAAGTCGTAAGACAGCAGAGTTACAGTCTGATCCATTTGGCCACTCTGGAATCTCCCCATTGTTTTTATTTTGAGCCTCCAGAGGGATTCGAACCCACGACCCCGAGATTACAAATCACGTGCTCTGGCCAACTGAGCTATGGAGGCATTTTATATTTAAGAACTAATTTCTTGCTTCTGTTAAGCGGTTGCAAATGTATGAAGTTTTTTTTAAACTTCCAAAACTTTTTTTGATTTTTTTTCGTCTTAAGCTTTTAACATTCTTTTGCTACAAGGCTTTTAACTAAAGTGGATCTCAAAAACTGTTCCCTTTTTGCGAGTGCAAATATAAGATACTTTTTTTGAAATCCACAAATTATTTTAGAAAGTTTTTTAAACTTTTTTTCTAAGCTAATTCTTTCTTCTTGATTAACAATTTTTTAGCTGCTTCAGCGCATTGGTCTAAACTTTCTTCAAAAGTCGCACAAGTCTTCTTTACTACTATATCTTCACCCGGAACATTAACAATTAGCTCTGTCGTTTTATTTTCTTTATCCGATGTATTTTCCACTTTTAGAAAGACCTGGCACTCGATAATTTTATCATAAAAGGTTTCTAACTTGCTTAATTTTTTTTCAATTCTTTCTTCAAGTGGTTCGTGAGGAGTCAACCCCATTGCCTGAACTGTAATTTTCATAACAATACATTTTTTAAAATTAATATTTTGGATGCCTGGTGTCTAGCCATCCATTTTCTTTTTTGCTCTTGGATGAGCATTTTCTATTACTTTTCTCAACTCTTCTATATTAGCAGATGTATACACTTGCGTGGATGCTAAGCTAGCATGACCTAATAATTTCTTAACCTTAGAAATCTCCGCACCATTATTTAAAATATGTGTTGCAAAGCTATGTCTTAAAATATGTGGACTTCTCTTAGTCTTTGTAGTAACATAACTAAGGTACTTATTTACCACTAAATAGACAAATTTTTCTGTGAGTTTTTTACCTTTTTGATTAACAAAAAAATAATCTTCAAAATCAGCCTGCGCAACTCTGATTGCCAAATAATTACAAAATTCTTCAATTAGCTTCTGAGATACTGGCACCACTCTTTCTTTGTTACCTTTGCCTTGTAGCTTAAGCTCCATGTTAGAAAAATCAACATTCTGGTATTGGAGATTACATAATTCTGACTTTCTCATACCCGTCTGGTAAAGCGTTTCTATAATCAACTTTTCTAAAAGTGTCATATCAGCTTTACGCTCCACCTCTACTTCTAACTGTTGCATTTCTTCTTGAGAGAACGGAATTTGTTTTTCTACAAAAAATTTAAGCGAAGCAACAGTCTCCATTGGCGTGCTTTCTACATCGCCTATTCTTAATAGATAAAGATAAAAGCTCCTTAGTGAAGAAAGTTTCCTGTTAATGCTTCTTTTGGCTATTTCACGTTCGCTAAGATGAACAATAAAATTACGAATTACTTTTTTATCTACAGTTTTCAGATTGTCCGAGGCTTCGGTCTTTAATACAAAGTCTGCAAAGTCTTGCAAATCTTTTTTATAAGATGTTATGGTATGGGGAGAATACCGTTTCTCTATGGTAATATAATCCAAGAATTTCTCTAGCATAGTTTATATATAAAGTGTATAAACGCAAAAACACTTCCAAATATAAGAATTTGAAAGTGTTTTTTATAAGTTTTAAAGTAGAACTTTGGCTTATGCCTGCTCTTCTTTGCTTTGCAATCTTTGCTTATGAGCTGCTTTTTGAAGTGCTTGTCTTCCTACAACTGAAGGCTTGTTAAACTGCTGTCTTGCTCTTAGTTTACGAACAACACCTGTTTTATCAAATTTTCTTTTGTACTTTTTTAACGCTCTGTCGATAGACTCTCCGTCTTTTACTGGAATTATTAACATATTTTACATCTCATTTTGAGTTGCAAAAGTATAACTATTTTTTGGATATGCAAATTTTTACAGAGTTATTTTTAAAATTATCAAGAAGTTTTTTTCATCTAAATATTTATAACGCAAAGACCGATAAGATTTTTTGTCAGTATTGAAAATATTTTAAGATTGGCAAAGGCGCTTATACTAAGCAAAAACAAAATCAAAAAGTAAGTTTGTCATTCCGTAGAAATCGATTGACTAAGTCGAAACACTTTGTTAGGCTTCTTACGTAATGGCAATATTGTGTTTATAATGAATGTTGATTGGATGACAAATCTCCTAGCCCCGATTATAGTGAAAATCCTTTTTTGCGTTTTGTTGAGTTCTTATTAATTACAAAATTGCCGAGCAAAAAAGATTGCAACGGAAAGCGGGATTAAGCTCCTAGAAACAAAAAAACTCCTGATTGCTCAGGAGTTTTATATGAATTAAGCTTTGATATACATTGCTTTTTTAATCTCTTCTTTAACTTTTTCAAGTTTTGGAAACCATTCTGCAAATAATGCTGCCGAATATGGCGCTGGTGCATCTGGCGTGGTAATTCTCTTGATTGGAGCATCTAAATAATCAAATGCTTGCTGTTGTACCATATAAGTGATCTCAGAAGCAACTGAAGCGAATGGCCAAGCTTCTTCTAAAACAACTAAACGATTGGTCTTTTTAACTGATGTTAAAATCGCATCGTAATCTAATGGACGAACAGTTCTAAGATCGATAACTTCTACAGAGATTCCTTCTTTTTCTAGATCTTCGGCTGCTTGCATTGCCAACTTCACTATTTTACCGAAAGATACTAAGGTTACGTCTTTTCCTTCTTTCTTGATGTCTGCTTTACCGATTGGGATGTAATATTCTTCTTCTGGAATCTCCATCTTATCGCCATACATCTGCTCTGACTCCATGAAAATAACTGGATCGTTATCCTGAATTGCTGTTTTCAACAATCCTTTTGCGTCATAAGGGTTAGAAGGTACAACTACTTTAAGCCCTGGACAGTTGGCATACCAACTTTCAAAAGCTTGCGAGTGTGTTGCTCCTAATTGTCCTGCTGATGCTGTTGGCCCACGGAAAACGATTGGCACATTCCATTGTCCACCGCTCATCTGGAACATTTTAGCAGCATTATTGATGATCTGATCTATGGCAACCATAGAAAAGTTGAAGGTCATGAACTCCACAATTGGACGGTTACCATTCATAGCAGCGCCTACAGCAATACCTGTAAAACCTAGTTCTGCAATAGGAGCATCAATGATTCTTTTTTCACCAAATTCATCTAACATACCTTTAGATGCTTTGTAGGCTCCATTATATTCTGCCACTTCTTCTCCTACAAGAAATATGGATTCGTCTTTGCGCATTTCTTCGCTCATAGCTTGAGCAATGACTTCACGAAATGTATATTCTTTCATATATATCGAAAAATTAGAGTACAAAAATAGAGAATTTTTTATTATTCGCATCACATAAAAAAAGCAAGCTTGAAAAAAGCTTGCTTTGTCTTATATAAAATGGATTGTTATTAATCTACTTTATGCCAAACCTGAGTCTTTACTGCTATACCAAAAACAATAGCTTTGACCTTAATAGTATTACCATCTCTTACGACTTCTGTCTTATAAGATTTACCGTCTTTAGGGTTGGTAATAGTCCCTCCTGTGAACTCATTACCGTCTTTAGACAATCCTCTAATTACCTCCATCCCTACGATTGGTTTTCCTTTTCTGTCGTCTTTACACTTGCTACAGTTAGGATCTTCTGGCTTAATTAATAGTTGTATTACTTTACCATAGTATTTCCCATCTGCTTTTTTAAAAATTTCTACGTAAGATTTTTCTTTTCCTGATTCGTCATCTATCGTCTTCCATTTTCCCTCAATTTGAGCGTAAGATAATACACTAAAGAAAATGGCTACAAAGGCATACATTAATTTTTTCATTGTATCGATTTTTATTGATTAATTGTAATTTGATTCTATATTTAAACTTAATTTAACATTGGCTAAAAATAATTAAATAATCGTTAACTGCAATCTTTTTTCTATAAAGTACTTAGAAATTCTTATGCCATTAATATAATTTTCTGTTAATAACACGATCCATATAGTCTTGATACCACGCTTTCACCTTTAATATGCCTAACTCTTGCTCTTTATTTTTTGGTTGATTGATAAGATTTTTAGAAAAACCTAAATCATTTTTGTCATAAATAGCCGTCACATCTTTACCATTAAAGACATAGATGTAATTGTCAATTATCATTTGTTCTTCGATGGCGTTAGAATTAACAATGATAGGATCTTCATTTTTGTCAGAAACTAGACTTCTACCCCAACTTCTAATCTTTTTGTGATAACCCATAAGATCTGCCAACGTTGGATAGATATCTGTCTGTTGTGCCAGACGATCATCTACGCCTTTTAGGTTAAACTTAGGATTGGGAGAATAAAACAATAACGGAATCGCAAAACGGTTCATTACTTTTTGATATTCTGGATAATAGATTTGATTGGTATGATCTGCTGTAATCACAAAAATAGTATTATGGAACCAAGCTTGCTTACTGGCTATTTCAAAATATTTTTTCAAGGCAAAATCCGTGTATTGTATCGGAATGTGGATTTCTAACGGTCCTTTTTTAAACTTGTCTTGATATTGCTCCGGAATTTTAAATGGATGATGTGATGATGCCGAAAACATCGTACTTAGAAAAGGTTGCTTCTTCCCAACATTTTTAGCATAATATTGAAAAAAAGGTTCGTCCCAAATTGCCCACATTCCATCAAAATCGTCATCATTATTATATTCGGTTTTACCAAAATAATGTTTGAAGCCCAATATATTCCCAAATCCTTGAAATCCCATAGAACCATTGGGCGCTCCGTGATAAAAACTGGTATCATAACCCAAATCGTTAGCCACAGACACAATAGATTGTATTTTTTGGTTAGAATATGGACTCGATGTAAAGGCATCTGCCAAACTCGGAATCCCCGCCAACACAGAACTCATCCCATGAATGGATTGTCTTCCGTTAGCAAAAGCATTAGTGAAAATTAAGCTTTCTTGAGCTAAACTATCCAAAAATGGCGTGTAAGAGACAAAATCTTTAATCTTCGTATCTCTGTTAAACGCACCTGAATATTCTTTCCCAAAACTTTCCATGATAAAAATAACAACATTTGGTTTTTCATCAACCGTTCTGTTATATTCTTTATAAGGATGGATATTTTGTTCTATAAAAGAATCATCCACAAAGTGAACCAGCTTAAAACCATTAGTATCAATCGTTCTAAAAAATGAAAAAACACTATTAAGAACGATATTGGCTTGTAAAGGATTTTTGACATGTTTATTAGCATCTACCAAGTTTATCGGGCGCGTGCTATGTTTAAAATCACCTCTAATACCACCAACAACCAAGGTTGCCACAGCACATAAAACTAAAACTCCGGATGCAAAATAAATATATAGATTATCTGGTTTGCGCTCTGTAACCTTCACTTTTTTATACAATAAAGCCCAAACTAAAAGACAAACTACAAACCAAATAATCACCATAGGATGATCGATCACCGATTGTAAAAACACTTTGCCCAAATTGCTCTCATTCTCTCCAACGGACAATACAGCAGACGTTAATCTACTCTGACTGAATCTATAATAAATAAAATCTCCGAAATTAAAAGAAAATGCAATCGCATTGGTCACAAAATACCAATACATTAAGAATTTCTGATATGATTTTTTAGAATTAATAACAATCGGAATAAGACTCAACAATATAAAAGCAGAATTAACATACAATATCGCCGTAGTATCAAAAGCAATCCCATAATAAGACAAAGAAAAATAATCCGACACCGAATCTATTTTTATTAAATCTTTATTAAATATCCAAAACAATAACCTTGCAATCTGATAAAAGAAATAAGCCAAAAACAATCTATATAATAAGACAAGCAACTCTTGCCATCTAAAGTTTTTCATGATGCAAAAATAAGTATTTTATGAGTTGCTTGATGACTTTATGATAATCTCTCGATAGAAAGAAGTTCTCAAGAATAGTTTTCTTATTTTTGTACTATGAATTTTATAAAGAATAATCTTGCGAACGCTTTTACATTAGGCAATCTATTCTCTGGTTGTATTGGTGTCATCCATCTGCTCTCTGGAAATTATCAAATTACCGCTTTATGCATCATCATCTCTCTAGTATTAGATTTTTTTGATGGTTTTATAGCAAGAGCGCTTAAGGCTAATAGTGATCTCGGTGTACAATTAGACTCTTTGGCAGACATGGTGAGCTTCGGGGTTTTACCAGGAATGGTAATGTTAAAAGCTTTAGAACCGTTTGGCAATACTTTCCTAGGCATTGATTTTCCTTTTGAAATTAAATATTTTGGATTATTAATTACTTTATTCTCTTGTCTTAGACTCGCTATTTTTAATCTAGACGAAGATCAGAAATATTATTTTAAAGGATTAAACACACCAAGTAACACTATTTTAATTTTCGGGTTGTATTATTCATTTTTAGAAATGGGACATTTTAATCAATTATTTTCCAATGAGTGGATGATTATTCTTGTAACAATTATCTCATCATGGTTGCTAATTTCTCCCATAAAAATGATTGCAATGAAATTCAAATCCATGCAACTAAAAGACAATTATCCAAAAGTTGCTTTATTAATTGGCGCAATTCTAATATTAGTTGTTTTAAAAACAACAGGCATTCCGCTTGTGATTTTATATTACATGTTGATTTCTTTAATCTTTCAAAAGCAACTAAAGTAAGAAGTCAGAAGAAAATTATCCCATTACCCCATTTTTCAAATTATCAAATTAAAATAATGAACCTTAAACTTCACAAACCGCTTTGTATTTTCGATTTAGAAACCACTGGCGTTAACGTTTCGTCTGACAGGATTGTAGAAATCTGTATCTTAAAAGTTAACCCAGACGCATCCAGAGAAAGCAAAACTTGGTTGGTTAACCCAGGAATGCCAATCCCAGAAGCATCTAGCCTTGTGCACGGCATCTACGACAAAGACGTGATGAATGCGCCAAGCTTTAAAGAAATTGCTTCTAAAGTTTTGGAAATGATAAAGGATTCTGACCTTGGAGGATTCAACTCTAACAGATTTGACGTTCCTGTTTTGGCAGAAGAAATGTTGAGAGCTGGGATAGATTTCGATCTTAGCAAGCATCGTTTTGTGGATGCACAGACGATTTTCTTCAAAAAAGAACCAAGAACTTTGAGCGCTGCTTATCAATTTTATTGCGACAAAGCTTTAGAAAACGCTCACTCTGCAGAAGCGGATACTTTAGCAACCTTTGAAGTATTAGACGCTCAAGTTGGCAAATATGAAGATCTACCTAACGATATTGCTGGACTTAGCGAATATTCTTTCCATCAGAAAAATGCAGATCTTGCAGGTTTTATCGGTTATAATGACAAGCAAGAAGAAACATTCAACTTTGGGAAATATAAAGGTCAGACGGTAAAAAGCGTTTTCCAGAAAGATCTTGGTTATTACGGATGGCTTCAGAATGCTGATTTCCCGCTGTACACAAAAAAAATCTGGACCAAAATCCAATTGTTAAGTAAATTCTAACTACCCATTTTTAAATAAAACTAAAGATGAAAATTATATGTATCGGTCGTAATTATAGCGAACATGCCAAAGAATTAGGTAACGAAATCCCAGAAAATCCGGTTATTTTTATAAAACCTGATACGGCAATACTCAAGCGTGACACTGATTTTTATATCCCCGAATTTTCTAACGACATCCATTATGAACTGGAAGTTGCGGTTAAAATATCAAAAGGTGGCAAGTATATCCAAAAAGAAAACGCCGCTAAACATTACGAAGAAATAGGACTTGGTATAGACTTTACGGCGCGTGATCTACAATCCGAATTGAAATCGAAAGGTCTCCCTTGGGAATTAGCAAAAGGTTTTGATGGCTCCGCAGTAATCAGCGACTTTTTCCCGAAGGCTCAATTTGATTTGGAAAACCTTGGCTTCTCTCTGCAACTTAATCAACAAGTTGTACAAGATGGTAATACTAAGGATATGATTTTCAATATTGATGATATTATTGTGTTTGCTTCTCAATATTTCAGTTTGAGAATTGGCGACATTATTTTTACAGGAACACCAAAAGGTGTGGGAAAGGTAAAAGAAAACGATGTCTTAGATGCTTATATCGAAGATAAAAAACTATTCTCTCTAAGGATACAGTAATAGGTCTTCTTTGCGCAGCGCGGCCGGGATGGTAAGGGCGCGAGCGAAGCGAGCGGTCACAAAAAAATAGAAGCTGGACATTATGGTGTCTGGCTTTTTTTGGGACGAAACCCCTGCACAGCCCGAAATGCCGCCCTAATGATTATTAATCTCAAATTAATGGAAAGGCTAGATTTTTGTTGTATCTTTAATACACGCTAAGTGATTTATTAATTTCAAAAAATGTTACGCTATGAAAACGATTATTTTGCCTTTGGATTTTTCTGACAAAACAGATGCATTGCTAGATTATGCTGTTAATTTTGCTAAAGACCTTAATGCTAAAATTTCTTTGATCCATGTAACGCCTTCTGACGTAGGATTTATAGTTGGCGATATGGGATTTCAATATTTCCCAGAGCTTGAAAAGAGTGAAATTAAGTTTGAGTTACAGGAGCTTAATCGCCTAGAACAGCGCGTTATTTCTCAAGGTGTTGAGGCTGATCACCTCCTGAAGCAAGGTATTGCAGCGGATGTTATATTAGAGTACGCGACAGAAAAAAATGCAGATTACATTGTAATGGGATCTCACGGACGAAGTGGAATGTATGATGTTTTTATTGGGAGCTTAACTAAAGATCTAACCAAAAAATCACACATACCTGTCCTAGTAGTGCCTTGTCATAAATAATTTTATATAAAAAGTTAAACCCGACTCTCTAAAGAATCGGGTTTTTCTTTTTTATATAATCAATTTATTTAACCTTCGTTTTTATAAATTTTAGGATCGTAGTAAGGGAATTTACCTTCTGTTTCAGAATGATATTTTTTATCCTTATCACCTCCAAGTGTTACAATCAAGATATAACACCAATAGCAGAAAAATCCACTAGCTACAAAAAATAGTATCCAGTTAAGAAAATTACCTGCAAAATCAAAA
The DNA here is from genome assembly GCF_053553015.1 of Chryseobacterium electrogenes. NCBI lineage: Bacteria > Pseudomonadati > Bacteroidota > Flavobacteriia > Flavobacteriales > Weeksellaceae > Chryseobacterium > Chryseobacterium electrogenes. Next base: position 2,076,449 of record NZ_JBNPPB010000002.1, read on the forward strand.
AAACCAAAGGTCCCTTTGAAAACACTACCTAAGAACAACCAAAAAGATGTCATTGCTTTTCCTTTTTTAAATTAACTTTGCACAAATTTATAAAAAATGTTTCGATTACTTTCTAAAGAAAGCAATATTTTTTCGATTCCAGTGTATATTGGTTTTCTACTGTTGATTATAATTGGATTCAACACACTAGACATCAATACATTAGACATAGGAAATACTATAATTACCTTTGCAGGATTTGCATTGGGCTATTTTTTGTTTAACAGAATTGCGCTTAATTATCAGACACATCTTCCTTTATTTTTATATACATTTTTAGTTTTTGCCTTTTATCCCGGTAATATTGGCTTAGGGCTATCTGTCACCTTGCTTATCAACTCTTTTTTGTTGTTTATATTAACTGATAATAGTGATAGATTAAGGAAAGGTTCTTACTTATTGGTTGGCGCCTTGTTAACGACTAACTTTCTTTTTGCTCCAGAATGTTGGCCAATGATTATTTTTGTTGGGATACATATTTTTGTGACATCAGGAAATGCTGCTCTTAATTTTTTTAGATTTATATTTGGAGCTTTATTAATCAGTTTAAGCTATTTTGGACTGATGTATATTATTGACTACAGAAGCTGGAATCCTTATTATCTACCTTTTAATAGAGATTTCAAAATCTTGACAGACTATTTTCCGTTGTATTTTTTGATTCCAATTGTATTATTACTAATCTATGCTATAATAGATCACTTTAATCATTTTAACGAAAAAAGTCCTAGTAGCAAATATAAGTACACTTTCTTATTAATGTTTAGTATAGCACAATTAACAAGCATAGTCCTTTATATGGGGAAAAACCACGAATATATATTACTCTTAGCACTTCCGGCAAGTATAATTCTTAGTAGGATGCTAAAGTTTTTTCCTAAATATTGGATGCAAGAATCTGGCGTATGGCTCATTTTCTTTTGCCTTTTAATTTATAAAATTTCACCTTATTTTAATTTCAATTTATAATGATCCAGATTGATGATAAACTAATTTCTGAAGATATTTTCTCTGAAGAATTTGTATGTAACCTTTCAAAATGTAAAGGCGTATGTTGTGTAGACGGAGACACTGGCGCACCACTTGATAAAAGCGAGCTTCCTATTTTGGAAGAGATTTTCCCGAAAATAAAATCTTACTTACGTCCAGAAGGCGTATTAGCTATAGAAGAGCAAGGCACGCACATCACAGATTTCGAGGGAGATCTTGTTACGCCATTGGTAGATAATTCTGAATGTGCTTATGTTATCTTTGACGAAAAAGGCTGGACAAAATGTGGCATAGAAAAAGCCTACGAAGATGGCGTTATCGACTGGAAAAAGCCTATCTCTTGTCACCTATACCCTATCCGAGTAACAGAATATCGTACTTTTTCTGCACTCAATTATCACGAGTGGCCTATCTGTGACGACGCTTGTACTCTAGGAAAAGAGCTGCAAGTACCAGTTTATAAATTCTTGAAAGAACCTTTGACCAGAAAATATGGTGCTGAGTTTTATGAAACGCTATGCGATGCCGCAACAGAATGGGATAAAGAGTTTAATTCTTAAAAAAATAAGCGCCCGAAAGGGCGTTTTCTGATTATGATGATCGATATTGACAAATCAAAACTTATAAACTTCATCCAACTAAAATTAGAAGAAAAAGCCAATGCTTTCCACAACCTAATTGAAGAAACTAGAGCCTCTAATAATGATACTAAAAGTAGCATGGGCGACAAATATGAAACTGGAAGAGAAATGTTACAACAAGAAATCAACAATCTCCAAAAGCAACTTAATGAAGTTAATAATCAATTACAAGTCTTGAAAAAAGTACCAACCCTCCTTAAGAAAAACGTCTCTCTAGGTACTATTGTTACAACAGAAAAAGCTATTTTCTTTATTGCAACTTCGCTGGGAGAAATCACATTTGACAATCAAAAAATCTTTATCATTTCAGAGCAAAGCCCCTTAGCTAAAGCGTTATGGAGTAAAACTTCTGGTGACCATTTCCTAATTAATCAGTCCTCTCAAAAAATACTTTCTGTTAATTGATTTTCAATAATTAAAGCTTATCAACAAAAAGTCTTTTCGTAATTTTGCAACTATGCCCAGAAAACCTGTTAGAAAAAAAACAACTCATAAAAGACATCAACAAAGAAAGAAAAACTATCTCAAAAAAAGATGGATATTGTTGGGTATTTTAGTGCTTGGTTTATTGGGAACAGGTTATTATCTCAAAGAGACAATTATTTTTTATTATGCATCATACTTCGATCGCTTCGAGCATAAAAAGCTTAAAAACACTGAAGACGAGGAGGCAAGAATTAATAGAATTATTGGAGGTTATGCGACTAAAACATTTGGCTTTGACATTTCTCATTATCAAAACAAAGAAGATATAAAATGGGATAGTCTAAGTATTGGCAATAGAGCAATTCCTCTAAAATTTGTTTTATTGCGAGCAACTATGGGAAACAAGAAAACGGACAAAAATTTTGATCATTTTTGGACAACTTCAAAGCAACATGGCTTACTTAGAGGCGCTTATCACTTCTTTCGCCCAGATGAAGATCCTATAAAACAAGCCAACTCTTTTCTGGCAACTGTAAAGTTAGAGTCCGGAGATCTACCGCCTGTTTTGGATATAGAAAAACTTCCTCGTCTAAAATCAAAAAAACAATTGGTAGAAGATCTTAAAGTCTGGCTAAAAATAATGGAAGCAACCTACGGCACTAAACCTATTATCTACACCTACTATCATTATTATAAAGATGTGCTAAAAGATGACTTTTCAGAATATCCTTTGTGGCTTGCCAACTACAATGACGTCCCTGCTCCTTCCCCAGAAGAGAATTGGTTATTTTGGCAATTTTCAGAAAAAGGAATAGCATATGGCATTAACGTCAAAGTTGACCTTAATATCTACAACGGCAGTTATTGGTCATTAAAGCAGTTGACCTTGGATTAAATTTTCTATTTCATGAAACTCTATTTTCCCAACAGCTCCTTTCTTAGTAGAAACTATTGCACCAACAGCACAAGCAAATTCTAACAATTGCTCATAATTATCTGTCTCGAAAAACTTAGAAAGCAAGGCTGCCAAAAAACTATCGCCCGAGCCTACAGCATCTACAACATCTACAGAGAAACCTGGATGAGAATAAAAATTTTCTCCTGTTAGTAATACAGCTCCATCATGACCTCTCGTAATACAAATATCCTCGGTCTCTGTAATCTCCGATAAAAACAATATATTAATCTCTAAAGCATCAGCTTCTGAGCCCAAAGCTTTGGTAATATAAAGTAATTCTTCATCGTTCATTTTTATAAAATCTGCTTTTTTCATCAAAGAAAAAACCATATCTATGTCGCAATAAGGCTTTCTGACATTAGCATCAAATACTTTATATTTTGCCATGTCAAGAAAATGAAATAAAGTATTTCTCGTTACTTCATCGCGAGTCGCCAAAGACCCAAAAATAAAGACATCGGCATTCTTCACAGCTTCTTCTGTCACTGGATTAGGAAGAATCTTATCCCATGCGGCAGGATAAGCTATATCATAAATAATGTCATCTTCTACATCAGTAATAATTCTAGCTTCACCAGTTGCATAATTAGCATCTATCTCAACAAAAACACCCGTCAGATTACTATTCTGAATACATCTTAATAACTCTCTACCAGAGGCATCATTTCCTATTTTAGAAATAATCCTACTTGATACCCCAAAAGAAGATAAGCGAGCAGCTACATTCAAAGGGGCACCTCCAGCTATTTTATTATTCGGAAAAATATCCCACAGAACTTCCCCATAACAGATCATCTTTCTCATAACATCAGATTTGATAATTCTAAGATAGTAAATTCTTGAGACGAGCCACAATGATTAACTTACTATTAACATAAATTAGCAAGTATTAACCCGCTTTTCACTTATTATACTTTTTATCTTTTTTTAGAACCCTATAACATAACACGGCTTTTATAAATATGTCATAAAGCATCACTTAAGACAACCGTTTAATTTTCGTATTTTCGCGGGATAAAATTTAACCTAAAAATTCTCTAATGAATTACGTTACCGCAGAAAACCTAACCAAATCTTATGGCATAAAGGTTTTGTTTCAAGATATTACCTTCCATATTAACGAGGGCGATAAGATCGCTATTGTTGCCAAAAACGGAAGCGGAAAATCTACTCTTCTAAAAATATTGATGGGCAAAGAAATCGCGGACAGCGGCAACGCAATCATTAATAAAGATATCCAAGTAGTTCTTTTTGACCAAGAAATAGATTTTGATCCTAATATCAATATCGAAGAATTTATGATGACCTTAGATTCGGCACCGATTTTAGCATTAAAAAATTATCATCTATCACTACTTTCTACAGACAATGATTTTATAGAAAAAGCATTGATAGACATGGAAGTACACAAAGCTTGGGATCTAGAAAATGAAATGAGACAGATCTTATCTCAGCTTAAAATTACTGACTTAGAAGCCAAAATGGGTACGCTTTCTGGCGGACAAATAAAACGTGTTGCATTAGCAAAATTATTAACAGAAACCAGAGCAGAACATCGCCACACACTTCTCATTATGGATGAGCCTACCAATCACCTTGATGTAGAAATGGTGGAATGGTTAGAAAACTACCTCAGCAAAGCCAAAATCACCTTGCTTCTCGTAACGCACGACCGTTATTTCTTAGACAGCGTCTGTGACATTATCTGGGAAATGGAAGACCAAAAACTCTTTCTGCACAGCGGTTCTTACGCCACTTATCTAGAAAATAAGATGATTAGAGAAGACAACCTCAACTCTACCATAGACAAGGCTAACAACCTTTATCGCAAAGAATTGGAGTGGATGCGCAGACAACCCAAAGCAAGAACAACCAAATCTAAAAGTAGAATTGATGACTTCTACGAAACTGAAAAAGTTGCAAAAACTGATACTCGCAAGCAAGCTCTAGAACTAGAATTTGAGATGAAACGTCTTGGGAATAAAATTTTAGAGTTAAAAAACATTAGCAAAAGCTACGGCGATAAGTTATTATTAAAGGATTTTAGTTATCAATTTCAGCGTGGTGAGAAAGTCGGTATTGTTGGAAAAAATGGCGCCGGAAAATCTACCCTTCTTAATATTATCCAAGGCTTAGAGAAATATGACGGTGGCGAAATAGAAACGGGAGAAACCATCTCTTTCGGGTATTTTTCTCAAAAAGGATTAGTCTATAAAGAGAACGAACGCGTGATTGATTTTATTAAAGATATTGCAGAACATTATCCGTTAGCTAACGGTAGAAGCCTTTCTGCATCACAGTTTTTAAGATTATTCTTGTTTGATGATCAGACGCAATATTCTCCAATTTCAAAATTATCGGGCGGCGAAAAAAGACGACTTCACTTGATGTATGTTTTGTACAAAAACCCTAACTTTTTGATATTTGATGAACCAACCAATGATCTTGACCTTCCTACTCTAACAGTTCTGGAAAACTTCCTGCAACAGTTCCAAGGGACGTTAATCATCGTTTCTCACGACCGTTATTTTATGGATCGTATTGTGGATCATATTTTGGCTTTTGAAGGTGAAGGAAAAATTAAAAACTTTGTAGGTAATTTCACTGAGTATAGAGAATACGAAAAGAAATCCAAAGATGAAAAAAACCAACAAAAAGAAGTTGCTAAACCTATCATTACCGAAACGCCAAAAGTAGAAGCGCCAAAACCAACAATTGCCAAGAAAAAAATCTCTTACAAAGAGCAACGCGAGCTAGAAAATTTAGAAAAAGAAATGCCCGATCTAGAGCAAAAAAGGAACAAAATCCTAGAACAACTCAACAACGAAGCGGATTACGAAAAAATTGCCGTGCTCTCTGCTGAGCTAGAGCAACTATCTAACAAACTAGAAAATTATGAGATGCGTTGGATGGAATTACAAGAACTTATTGAAGGATAATAAGCGATTATAATTTTATAGATTTTAAAATTATAAATCTCCAAATTCATTTATAACAATGAGTTTGGAGATTTTTTTTGCTTTTTATTATCATTTATTTAGTTAAAATATAAGCCTAAACTTTAGCATATTTTACTTAAAATATTTGATATTTAGTTTCAACTTATTTTATAAAAATTCAACACTTTGATTATCAGCATTACTTATTTGTAAAATCATTTGTCCCCCATTTGTCCACCCCTATTTTTCTTTACAAAAGGTTATATTAATCTAATTTTGATATTATAATATCATTATGTTTATGAAAACAATAAAACTGCTTTCTCTTTTATTTTTTTTCCCGAGCCTCGCCATTGCTCAGGATCAATTTCTTGGTCAGATTATGTTTGTCCCTTACAATTTTACACCATCTACCTGGCATGATTGTGACGGGTCATTAATAAAAATTTCTGGAAACGAGGCTCTATACTCCTTAATTGGCACCACTTACGGCGGTGACGGACAGACAACATTTGCACTACCTAATGCCCAAGGCAGAGTGATTATAGATGACGGCACAAGCAAAAACCTAAGCACATATCAACTAGGACAAACTGGAGGTACAGAAAGTGTTACTTTAACAACTAATCAAATGCCATCTCATACCCACCCTGTAAGAGCTACGACATCTGTAGGCACTCAGAATTCTCCAACCAACGGTATACCTGCTAATACCAAAGCCTTAGACAAAGAATACTCTAATACAACAGATACAGCGTCTAAAACAACGATGAAACCTACAATGCTTAATATGGCTGGTGGTAACTCCCCGCATAATAATATGATGCCAACATTAGCACTGAGATGTATTATTTCTATGTCTGGAATATATCCTAGCCACCCATAAGTAAATAAAGATAAAATTATGCAAAAATTAAAAATACTATCAGCAGCTCTCTTCCTTACATTATTTATTAAAACATCAGCACAAGCGTATAATCCTTATCTAGGTCAAATTATGTGGGTACCCTATGATTTTGCTCCTTATGGTTGGGCACAGTGTAATGGACAATTGTTATCCATAGCTCAAAACTCCAATTTATTTTCTTTACTAGGTACTCAGTTTGGGGGTAACGGCACGACTACATTTGCATTACCTGATATGCAAGGCAGAACTATAATAGGTGCTAGCCAAAAATATCCAATAGGAAATAAGAATGGTGAATCTAGTGTGACTCTCAAACCCTCAGAATTACCTACGCATACCCACACCGTGAATGCCGTTAAAATAGAAGGAAATGATCATCTGCCAACCAATAATTTTTACGCAGATACTAAAGTACAAGATCCTGAATACTCTGACGCACCTACTAATACCACTATGAGTCAAAACATGATTGGAGTAACAGGAAGTGATATACCACACAATAACATGCAGCCGTACGCCGCTCTCAAGTGTATTATCTCACTACACGGGAATTTTCCTCCAAAAAATTAAACATAAAATTAAAAAAAATGAAAAATTATACATTATTACTCTTTATGATTTTGGGAATGAGTTCTCTGAAAATTAAGGGACAAGCTTTCGAACCATATTTAGGACAGATGCTTTATGTTTCTTTCACCTTTGCTCCAAAAGGATGGGCAGATTGCAATGGTCAAGAATTATCAATAAATCAAAATCAAGCATTATTTTCTCTATTAGGAACAACTTATGGTGGTAATGGCTTAACAACTTTTGCATTACCTAATATCCAAAATAGAGTTTTAATTGGAGATGATGATGCCACCTATAAACGAGGAGTAATTGGTGGAACAGAATCCCATACATTAACAACTAATGAAATGCCAGCTCATACCCACACTGTTAATGCCGTATCTTCGGTTGGAAACAAAAACTCTCCAACAGGCAACTTACCTGCTGACACCAAAGTATTGGACAAGGAGTATGCAAATTTTACTACGGAAAACCTAGTAACTATGAATCCTAACGTTGTTAATCCAACTGGAGGAAATCAATCGCACAATAATATACAGCCCTACATTACCTTTAAGTGTATTATAGCATTAGAAGGCAGATACCCATCACGAAACTAACAACCAAGATTATGAAAAAATTATATTCAATTTTCGCATTATCATTAATGTTAATTAATACCAATGCGCAAACGATTAACTTTAATGGTTGTCCTAATCTATTTGACGACAACAATTATATCTTTACCAAAACCGAGACAGATGCACAAGGCAAAGGAGTCTATATCACTACACCTGTGGATGGAGAACAAAGTTGTAGTGGTCTTGGCACTTGCGAGTTCAAAATCCAATGGAATAATACTCTAAAGAGATGGGAATTTTTAGCAGATTCTGGAAATGGAGATTTCATCAATCCTTATCTCGTTTTTTATAACTCCAAGGGAAATAATAATGCCAGCAATCCCCCAAGTCCTGCTATCGGAATTTGGGAAGAAAACAAAAGCATTACAGAATCTAAATGTGGTGGTAACCTAAGCCCTACAAATACCAATATGACCGGTGATGTACATACCACAACTTTAGCAGTTAATGATCTTGACAAAGGTAAAATTCAGCTTTTTCCTAATCCCGTGACTAGCATTATTAATATTTCTGGCATCCAAAATGGAGAAAAAATTATGATTTACACCATGTCTGGGCAACTTATCCAATCCGAAAACTTTAGTTCTAAAATTAATGTTTCTCAATTAAATCCCGGAACTTACATCTTGTATATCACATCGAAAGATGAAGGTAAAAGAGAGTTCAAGTTTATTAAAAAATAAATTCCTTTTTTGTTTAAATTGTTTATAGCAAAAAAAAAAGAAGCTGTTCTAATAGAACAGCTTCTTTGAGTTTTTATAAAGAATAATTAGGTGCTTCTTGCGTGATAATCACATCGTGTGGATGAGATTCTTTCAAGCCGCTGCCAGTAATCATTACCATTTTAGTATCTTTCTGTAAAGCCTCGATGTCTTTTGCGCCGCAATAGCCCATCCCAGCTCTAAGACCTCCCGTTAACTGGAAAATCACATCTTCCAATTTCCCTTTGTAAGGTACACGTCCTTCGATACCTTCTGGGACAAATTTCTTAGCTTCACTTTGGAAATAACGCTCTTTACCGCCACGTTTCATCGCAGAAAGACTTCCCATACCTTGATAAGACTTAAAAGTTCTTCCTTGGAAAATAATTTCTTCCCCAGGCGCTTCTTCAGTTCCTGCTAAAAGTGAACCCAACATAACTGCTCCAGCACCACTAGCAATAGCTTTTACAATATCACCAGACAGCTTAATCCCACCATCTGCAATAACAGCCACATTTTTCTTTTTGGCATATTCATAAACATTATAGATAGCAGAAAGCTGAGGCACACCAACACCTGCAACTACTCTTGTAGTACAGATAGATCCTGGACCAACACCTACTTTTAATACATTAGCGCCGGCTTTAATAAGATCTTTAGCGGCATCTGCTGTAACGATATTACCACCAACGATATCTAACTCTGGGTATGTTGATCTGATTTCTGAAATTTTATCCAATACACCTTTAGAATGTCCATGTGCAGAATCTATTGCAACGATATCTACACCAGCAGCAACCAATGCTTTAATCCTGTCCATAGTATCTTCTCCAACACCTACTCCTGCACCTACAATAAGTCTTCCTTTAGCATCTTTATTAGCATTAGGATATTCTAATTGATTGTCGATATCTTTAATAGTAATTAGTCCAACTAATTTGTTCTTTTTATCAACGATTGGCAATTTTTCTACACGGCTTTTAAGAAGAATTTCTTTAGCTTTTTCTAGATTAGTATCTTTATCAGAAGTGATAAGATTATCTTTGGTCATAAGATCTTCTACCTTTAATCCTAGATTCTCCTGATATTTTACATCACGATTAGTGATAATCCCAATCAATACATTATCAGCGTCTACAACTGGCAGACCTGATATCTTATATCTAGCCATTAGATCTTTGGCTTGTTCTAAAGTATGGTCTTTAGATAAAGTTACGGGATCAGAAATCATTCCGTTTTCTGATCTTTTTACACGGTTAACTTGCGAGGCTTGCTCTGCAATAGTCATGTTTTTATGGATGAATCCCAAACCACCAACTCTTGCAATAGCAATTGCCAAATCTGCTTCTGTCACAGTATCCATCGCTGCGGAAACAATGGGTGTATTAAGCGTAATTTTGTCGGTAAGTCTTGATTTGAGAGAAACCTGATTAGGTAAAACTTCTGAGTAAGAAGGGACGAGAAGAACGTCATCGAAAGTGATAGCCGTTTCTACAATTTTGTTATGAATAGACATTTTTACTTTCTTGGCAAAATTATAACTTTTTACGGAAAATTAAAAATTATCTGATTGATATTAACTAAAATTAATTTATTAATACTCAATCGCTTTACAAAATCAATCTCATAGCCCTGATGGAAACGGCATCCTTTTTTTGTGGCTGGACTCTTGGACAGGCTCAGAGTGAAAGCGTTGGCAAAAAAGATATAGTGGACAGCAGGAATTGCTCCAAAAAAATTAATTGGGTTAAATAGCTCCTATAATTAAGGTTTGAGATCCCAGCGGTTTTCTATGCCCAGAACATTATAAATGATCTTAAGATGGTATTTTACGGTGTTTTCTGAAATAAAAAGTTCTGTTCCTATTTCCTTATTAGTCTTGCCTTCTCTTACCAACTTTATAATTTCTAATTGTCTTTCTGTTAAATCGAAATCTTCGGTCTGAAGTTTTTCTTCTCCTGTATCATCTATTTCTTTGGCTAATGTTTCTAACTCTATCCTCATTCTGACATTTTCTCTTTCGATAAGGAGGCCTTTCTGACGATTAGCTTTGTAAAGCTTGATGACCACAATTAAAAATGCCAATAGAATAAAACTAGAAAATCCGAGTGCATATTTTAACTTTCGTTGGTAATCTATCTCTACATTATTTCTTTTCTGTATGATACTTTTTTCTAAAACCGTTAATTGACCATTGCGAAAAGCAGCATTATATCTGGAGGAAACATCACTCCCTTTGCTCTGATATATGTAAGCATTCTTATAATCTTCTATTGTAAAATAAAAATGACTCATTGTAAAATAGAGAGAAATACGATAGAGATCTAACTTATATTTATTAGCATAAAAAATACCTTCTTCGAAAGCTTTAATCGCCAATTCCTCATCCCGAAGATGCTCTGCAATCCCAATCATTTTACTGTAGATCAACGGTAGGTGTTTGGGATTTTCACTTTTCAAAATAGCAATAGCATCGTCAAGCGTTAATTGTGCTTGGTCATATTTTTTGTCAAAAATATCCATCACCGCTATGGCTCCAAGATAGAAAGCCTGCGTCTCTCCGCGCAAAAGATTGGTGTTCTTAAGCTGTAAAATGCTAATTAATTTTCTAGCTTCTTCATATTTTCTAGAGTCAAATTCTACAAACATCTGCTCTGTAAGAACTCTAACTTCTGCTTCCTCGTGAAAATTTTGATTTTCGGACACTTCTAATGCCAAATTAAGATTCTCTAAAACCTCTGGATAATTAAATAATCTTTTATAGGTTAAAGACTTTTGTAAGTATGCATTATAGCGATCATAAGCTGTAGATCTTTTATTATTAATAATCTCTTCTAGCCTTATAATAGATTTTTGATATTGGTAATTGTCATTAAAGTTAGCAATCTCTGTATTGAGCCTTTCAGAATTAATAGTTTGACAAAAACTAAACTGAAATAATAGACCAAAAAAAAATAATAATGATTTACTCATATTCAACTTTTCAAGAATAAAAAAATACTAATCTATTTATTTACAGATAATTAACCAACTACCCGCTAGGTAGTATCATAAACTACCCAAATACTACTCGCGCAAAAATAGGAAAAATATAATAATTAGCCCAAATTTGCACCCTCAGTAATATAAATAAAATGACAAAGCGAAAAATATATCATTAATATACCGTTATTAAAATATTATAGATAAAATTGATCTTGTATAAATTAAATATGATTAAAAATAAAACTAATAACCAAAAACCCAAAACTAATAACCATTAGACGTCATTTTGTAGTCTAGAATTTTGGTAATGCCTGCGGAAGAAATTTTGCAGGTTTTTTATTTTTTAGAACCGACTAACAATACCCCAATGGATTTTGGTTTCGTTAAATTTAAACGGATTTCCAAATTGATTTCCATTAGAAATCTGGAAACTCATAAGCCCAATTGGTAAAAAGAAATTGAAACCTAAACCCAAACTGTACAAGCTTGGATTAATATTAAGAGACTTATTGCTCATATGTCCATACTGCGCAAAAATATCAAAAAATGCCTGATCGTTGACAAGGTAACGGTATTCTGCACCGCCATAAGCATAAAAGTCACTTATCAAACTCAACTCGTTAAAACCCCGAAAAGAATTCCACCCACCGAAGCGCAAAAGCTCATTAATGGATAATTCTTTTTTGGAGCTCATTAAAGCAGATTCTCCCCTTATATTAAGGTAATGATTGCCATTAATATGAAAATTATGTTCGCCAGAAATAAAATATTTCAGTTGATTAACATTCTCATTAGTCTTGTCATAAGTCGTTTTAAGAAAGTCAGCTTCTACGCGGATGTTAGTCTTATGAAGAAACAAGGCGACATCACTTCCGCTCTGATATTGATACCATAATCCAACACCTTGCTTACGAAAGTCTACAGCTTGTGAATATAAAGAGTCCAAAACTGCCGAGGTTTCAAAAGTACCACGAAGACCAATTTTTTGCTTTTCAGAAAGATGATAATACAAAGACGGACGGAATTTTACGTTAGCGAAAGTAGAATCTTGTCGATAAATATTAACATTAAGATTAACCCCAACATTGCTATTAAAAGTATAAGGAACATCCGCCTGAAGGTCAAAAGTCTGTCCTTTATCTGGATTACGTTGCCAATAGAGGGCAATACTTTCGAAACTATTAAACATGTTTCTCAGCGCCACATTAAGCGTACCGTTAACCGTAAATTTTTCTGTTTTATCATTCCCAAAGCCAACCATACCGTCAAAACTATTGGTTTTTCGCTTTTGCATAAATAGGTAAACTTGTGTAGAATCTTTGGTGAACAAAGTCTGAGGAGGATTTTCTAAAGTGATAAAAGGATGACCTACCAAACTGTTATTAATAGCTACCAAATTTTTATCATCATAAGTCTTTCCGAGGTAGGCTTTCTCCAAGTTTTTCACAAATTTTCTTGGCACATTATCATAACCTTTCAGTACAAAACCATTAATTTTTCTTTGGGATGCTGGCACAACAGAGATATTAATCTCCGGCACTTTATCATTCATTTTGATAAATTTGGTTTTCACTCTGTTAAAGGCAAAACCTTTATCACGGTATTTCTGATTAATTTTTTGCCGAAGAGAATCAAGATTTTTTACAAAAATTTCTTTAGGCAATCCGAGATCTTTAACCAAAGAATCCGAAAATCTTACCCGAGCTTGATTAAAGTTAGGCCCTTTATCATAGATAATTTCGGTATGATTATTAAGTTTGTTAACTGATTTTAAGCTGGCATAGAAATAAGATGATTGAGATAAACTATCTAAAAACTTAACCGCTTTAACAGAATCCTGGACGACATTTTTCTCTTTAGAATCTTTGTCAATAAGCCAATACTCATGTTTCTGAGCATTAACTACAACAGAGATTAAAATTAAAAATATGTACCAAAACTTCTTCAATAGTGCATTTTCCAGACATTAGAATAACAGAAATCACTTAAGATTATTATATTTCTTCATTAGATTCTCATAGACTTTCTGTGGCAAGATCCACTTGAGAGGTACACCAATCTTCTGCCCGAATGCCCCAAAATAATAATGCGCTTTCCATTTTTTCTTGAGAAGTAGCTTTTCTATATAATCCACAACCTCTTGCGGATCGTTACCTTTATCCACATGGGCGTTCATCAAAGCATAGACTTTCTCAAAAATACTTTTGTATGGCGCAGATACTTCAGTTTTAATTCTGTTATCTGCGATATTAGTTTTGATATCACCAAGATGGAGGCTGCACACCTCAATATTCCATTGATCAACCTCATAACGCATGGCTTCTGTCACTTTATCTACCGCGGATTTTGACGCCGAATAAAAGCCTCGGAACGGTAAACCCATCTCACTACCAATACTAGAAATATTGATTATCTGACCCATCTTTTGCCCTCTCATCGTTGGCAAAACGCCACTCATCATCTGCACCGTTCCTACCAGATTAAGATTAAAAAGGTTAAGAATATCTTCTTGCGTAGAATCTTCTACAGCGCCAACCATTCCCATTCCGGCATTGTTGATAAGAACATCAATTCTACTTTCTTTCGCCAAAATCTCTGCAATTGCTTTATCTACGTGTTCTTTCTTGGTAACATCCGTCGGTATACAAGTAAAGAAAGAGCTTTCTGTTAACTTTCTGCTCAGCCCATAGACTTTATGACCTTGCTTACCAAAATATTCTGCTAGTGCCCAACCAATGCCCGTTGAGCTGCCTGTGATGATATATACTTTTGACATTTCTTTTTTAAGGAGCAATAAAAATTATGTATTCTAAGACAATAAGTCCCGCTGTCCGCTGTATCTTTTTCTGCCAACGCTTTCACTTTGAGCTTGTCAAGGAGCCCAGCTAAAAAAAGGATGCCGCTTCCATCGGGGCTACTATTGCTAGATTTCTACTTTTGTTCTACGATTTGATTTCTGTAACACTATCAAAATCATCCCAAAATTCGGGATAAGATTTTTCGACTACATTTTCATCTAAAATTTCGATATCACTAACCAAAGCAACTGGCGCAAAAGCCATTGCCATACGGTGATCGTTATAAGTTTCGATTTGGATATGCTGATCTGCTTCCCCAAAACTTACTGATTCTATTGTATCATTGGTGATAATTGTTGCTACGCCCATTTTTTTTAGTTCATTTTGCAAAGCAACCAATCGATCTGTTTCTTTAACCTTCAAGGTTTTTAATCCAGAAATCTCAAACGGAAATTTCAAGACAGATGCCGTCACACAAAGCGTTTGGGCAATATCTGGACAATCATTCATGTCCAAAATTATTTTTTCTGGGCTCTCAAAGTTATTTTCTGGCATTAATGTAATGCTATTATCCGCAAAATCAGACAATGTGTTAATTCCGAAGTATTTCCAATAGATTTCTTTAATCACGCTATCGCCTTGTAGCGAAAGCGTTTTGTAGCTTT
This sequence comes from Chryseobacterium electrogenes, assembly GCF_053553015.1. NCBI lineage: Bacteria > Pseudomonadati > Bacteroidota > Flavobacteriia > Flavobacteriales > Weeksellaceae > Chryseobacterium > Chryseobacterium electrogenes. Next base: position 2,091,688 of record NZ_JBNPPB010000002.1, read on the forward strand.
TCAGGCTAACAATTTTTCTACCAATTGCTGCTAAAGAATAAAAGTAAGATGCAGATGACCAATCGCTTTCTACCTCATAATGATTAGTGCGCAACGAGCCAGAATGTGATTCTATAAAAATACTATTATCTTGGTATTTAGCATTAATCCCAATACTACCCAACATGGTTAAAGTCATTTCTAGATAAGGCTTTGAGGTTACTTCATTATCCAGATGAATGGTTAATCCATTTTCTAATTTCCCTCCAATTAATACCAAAGATGTGATAAATTGACTAGAAACATCTGCTGGGATATTTACCTCGTTTTTAGTTAGCTTTTTACCAACAATTTTAAGAGGCGGATAACCTTCATTTTCTAGATAAGTAATATCTGCACCAAGATCTCTAAGCGCATCTACCAAAGCTTTTATAGGGCGTTGCTTCATACGATCAGAACCCGTTAATACAGTCCTTCTTCCTTCTTGTATCGCAAGGTAAGATGCTAGAAAACGCATCGCCGTACCTGCATGATGAATATCGATAACGTCAGCATCGCTTTCGATAGCTTTTTTTAATAAAGTTGTATCCTGAGAATTGGATAAATTAATCATATCGATATTCCCGAATAAGTGCGCTAAAATCAAAAGACGGTTCGAAATACTTTTCGAACCGGTAATTTGTATATTTTTTCCGTCTATAAGTTCAGACTGTTTTATAATCATTTTTTTAAGATTTAAGATTTCGGATTCAAGATGTGAGAGAATTATCAAAATGCTTACATCTCGTTTCTTACTATTTTAATTTTTCATTATTCTGATGTCGATCTTTATCTCTATCTGTTTTAACTTTCATTTTATTGTCAAAAGCAGCTTGGAGATCCACACCCGTCTGGTTAGCTAAGCATAAAGTCACAAACAAAACATCAGCCAACTCTTCTCCAAGATCTTTGGTTTTATCCGATTCTTTTTCGGATTGCTCGCCATAACGTCTGGCAATAATCCTGGCAACTTCGCCCACCTCTTCCGTCAACATCGCCATATTGGTTAGTTCATTAAAATATCTAACACCTATGGTTTTTATCCAATTATCAACCTCTCGTTGCAGCTTTATGATTTCCATATTTTATTGATAAGCGCCCATTGTTGGTTGAGAACCTCTGGCAACACCTGTAATATCGGTTGGTAATGTTGTGAAATTTAGATTACCTTTTGCTTTTGCTGGAGAATCATTTTTAACTCTCATGTTCATTTTCTGCGTGTAGAAATTCATGAATTTTGGATCCACATTCTTAATCGAGTTAATAATATTACTGTTATTATCAAATACAAATCCTGCTTTATCTCCAACTTTTAACAAAGAATTTTGGATTTTATACGCGAAAGTCTGTCCTGTGACCGGCGCAAAAAGCATGGTATTAGGACGATCACCATACACGATAGAATTTTTCATATTAAAATCTAGTGCCCCATTAACTGTTGATCCATTGTCACTCCAAGAATTAGTGGCAAAAATGCTGTAACTTAATAACGCTGAATTAAGATTCCAATAATTGGCAAAAGTTGTATGTGTAAGATCATATTTACCTCCTTTAAAAATAGCAAGATCCGCTTCTCCACAATTGTTCATCACAACGTTATTAGTTTTCAGATCTGCGCCGATAGCATAGATACCAAAATTCTGAAACGTATGAATAATAGAGTTATTGATAACCGCTTTATTATCTTTAAGCTGAAGTCCAATATTCCCCCCGAATAATTTTCCGTAGTTCATATTAAGCAAAGAGGCTTGCTCCATCTTTATACCATTCCAATTAGCCGGCAAAGTATCATAACGCGTGTCATTTCTGTCGCCACGTAAGATGACTTCTTGATTTAATTCTCCTCTAATATTAAGTGTTGCATTTTTAGAAATATTAAGTCCACTTTTTTTATGAAAATAGACTTTAGTTCCTTTTTCGATGTTTAATGATTTTCCTTCAGCAACGGTTAAATCCCCGAAAATAATTTTAGCTTTATTATTAGTCCAAGTTGTATTTTGGCTTAAAATGTTAGGATTAGAATCCGTTTTTATAAAATATTCTGCATCCTGCACTACAGAAAACAAAGTAACTTTCTGCTGTCCCGCTGGTGACTCAAAAACAATTTTATCCTCAGCAATAGCTTCTGGAGCATTAGCAAGAGGCGCAATCTCTACAAAAATATAAAGACTATCATTTTTTCTTAATGATACATTATTAAAGCTAGTACCCGCTTTTCCGTCCACATTAATACGGTAAAGAGAACTCGCGCCAGACTCTAGATAGATCTTAGGAATCTGCACATTTTTATTATCCTTATTATAAACTTTAACAGCATAAGTTTCGGATCTCATCTGGTTATAAACGGTATCACAAAATACGGTATCCGTTGAAAATCGTAACATTTGTGAAGGTTTTTCAAAGCTAATGTCATCATTATTACATGACACCATTAATAATGCTACCCAAAAACCAAATCCTAATAATACTCTTAATTTCATTCAATTATAATTAGATGTCCAAAACTACAATATTTTTTTTTCTCTATCAACCAAAAACCAACAGAATCCCAATTACTGATAAAATTCACTAACTAACATTTGTTAGTTTCGGGTTTTTTGTTATATTTGTTTATGTTATTGTTACTTCAATTAAAAGTAGCAACAATAATTTCCTCTTGTTTTATTTAATCAAATAATAATTGAAAATGAAAACACTGAGGATATTTAATTTATAAAAATCTATGGAAATCACAAAATCACAGAATATCACCTTAGAAACTAATCTAGAACATTTTTTGAAAAAAGCCTACCGACTCATGTTCACCGCTAAGAGCATGACAGAACTTTTTGAAGAAGAAAAGCGTATTGCTTCAAAATACGTTCATGCAACATCTCGTGGCCACGAAGCCATTCAGATTGCGTTAGGATTACAACTTTTACCTCAAGATTTTTTAAGTGCTTATTATAGAGACGACAGCGTCTTGCTATCCATTGGATTGAAACCTTACGAGCTAATGTTACAGTTATTAGCAAAAAAAGATGATCCTTTTTCGGGAGGAAGAACTTACTATTCTCACCCAAGTTTGCGCCGTGATGACATGCCAAAAATACCTCATCAAAGTAGTGCAACTGGTATGCAAGCTATCCCAACAACTGGTGTTGCAATGGGGCTTAAGTACCTGGAAGAACTAGAATTATCAGAAGATTTTGACCAAAAACCAATTGCGGTATGTTCTCTAGGAGATGCAAGTTGCACAGAGGGAGAAGTCGCAGAAGCTTTCCAGATGGCTGCGCTTAAGCAATTACCTATTTTATATTTAGTTCAAGATAATGAGTGGGATATCTCTGCGCACGCTTCAGAAATCAGAGCGCAAGATATATCGAAATACATACAAGGTTTTGAAGGTATCGAAGCCAGAACCATAGACGGAACAGATTTTATTAAATCTTATGAAACCGTTAAAGAATGTATTAAAATCATTCGTGATGAAAGACGTCCGATGCTGATTCATGCTAAAGTTCCGTTACTTAATCATCACACTTCTGGCGTAAGAAAAGAATGGTACCGCGATGATCTGGAAGAAGCAGCAACTAGAGATCCTTTACCAAAATTAAAAGAAAAATTATCAGAATTCGGGATTGATGATGCCGAAATTCATCAGATAGAACAAGATGCTATTGCCCTTGTAAAGGCAGATTACGAAAAAGCGCTGTTGGCAGAAGATCCTAAACCAGAAGATCTTTTCACCCACGATTTTGCTCCAACGCCTATCACAGAAGAAAAAGGAATCCGCGCACCAGAAGGCAAAATCCCAACCGTAATGGTAGATTGCGCATTGTTTGCAATTAGAGAATTAATGGCAAAACATCCAGAAGCTTTATTATATGGACAAGATGTAGGCGCAAGATTAGGCGGAGTTTTCCGAGAAGCGATTACTTTGGCTGGACAATTTGGCGACAAGAGAGTCTTCAACACACCTATCCAAGAAGCTTTTATCATTGGATCTACCGTTGGGATGAGCGCTGTTGGACTAAAGCCGATTGTTGAAGTTCAGTTTGCTGATTACATCTGGCCAGGCCTCAATCAGTTATTTACAGAAGTGGCGAGAAGTTGTTATTTATCAGATGGCAAATGGCCTGTGTCTATGATTCTTAGAGTTCCGATTGGAGCCTACGGAAGCGGAGGTCCTTACCACTCTAGCTCGGTAGAAAGTGTCTTAACCAATATCCGAGGAATTAAAATTGTTTATCCATCAACTGGTGCAGATCTTAAAGGTCTAATGAAAGCAGCTTACTACGACCCTAATCCTGTTGTGATGCTAGAACATAAAGGCTTGTATTGGTCAAAAATTGAAGGTACTGAAGATGCTAAAACCATAGAGCCAGACGAGGATTATATCATTCCATTAGGGAAAGCCAGAGAAGTGATTCTTTGTGACAGCAGAAAAGACAAACCTACATTAACCATTATCACTTACGGAATGGGTGTTTATTGGGCATCTAATGCGGCGAAACATTTCGATAATCAAGTAGAAATTATAGACTTAAGAACTTTAGCGCCATTGGACGAGAACAGAATCTTCGAAAGTGTGAGAAAACATAATCGTTGCATTGTTTTAACAGAAGAACCGGTTAACAATTCTTTTGCACAGAGCATTGCCGCAAGAATTTCTGACCAATGTTTCCGCGATCTGGACGCCCCAGTTAAAGTGATTGGCGCAGAGAATATGCCTGCTATTCCGCTTAATTCTGTTTTAGAAGAAACCATGTTACCTAACGCAGAAAAGTTGAAAATCAGTATTGAAAATCTTTTGAAATATTAAGATGACACAAGCGATTAACATAGAGAAAAAAGCCAAAGTCAATAAAAAAGAATTGATTTTATTCGAAGCGGCCAAACTATTTAGAGAAAAAGGCTTCGGAGGTACAAGCATGCGTGACTTGGCAGAAAAAGTAGGCATGGAAGCCGCCAGCATGTATAATCATATCAAATCTAAGGACGAAATTCTAGAATTGATTTGTTTCAAAATTGCAGCAGCGTACATTTCACAATTGTCGGAGATAGAAATCATGCAACTCAGCTTTCAGGAGAAATTAAGTTTGGTTATCAAGCTTCATATCGACTTAATGATTAATGATGCAGCATCGGTTTCTGTCGCTAACAATGACTGGAAATACCTCCGAGAAGAGAAAAAAACAGAATACAAAGCCATCAGAAAGTCCTACGAGAAAAGCTTTGCCAATATCTTAGAACAAGGCATGCAAGCTGGAGAATTCAAAACTATGAATGTCTCCGTGGCACTTTTCACCATCTTATCTTCATTGCGTTGGATCGAGCTTTGGTACAAGCCAAGCCGAGACATATCACCCGAAGAATTAGAACACGAACTTTCTACCATATTACTTAACGGATTAAACTTTTAATACTATAATGTCAACCTCATTTCATCCTTTAAAAATCAAACGCATCAATCGAGAAACCAACGATTGCGTTTCGGTAAGCTTTGACGTACCAGAAGACTTAAAGGAATTATTTCAATTTAAACAAGGTCAATATTTGACATTTAAAAGTAAAGACGGACAAGAAGAAATTCGCCGCTCCTACTCCATTTGTGCCAGCCCTTGCGAAGACGAACTTAAAGTGGCGGTCAAAAAAATATCAGAAGGCGTATTCTCCTCTTATATTAATGATCTTGCCAAAGAAGGCGACGTGCTAGAAGTAATGCCACCACAAGGCACTTTCTTTACAGAACTTCACCAAGACCACCAGAAAACTTATGTGGCTTTTGTTGCAGGAAGCGGGATTACACCTGTCATTTCTATCATTAAATCTGTCTTGAAAAACGAGCCCAACAGTCAATTCATTTTGATCTATGGCAACCGTAATAAAGCCAGTATTATTTTCAAAGAAGAAGTAGAAGCACTTAAAAATAGATATATGCAACGTCTTAGCGTGTATCACATCTTAAGCCGCGAAATGGCAGATGCAGACATCTTAAGTGGCAGAATTAACGCTGACAAAGCTCAATTCTTCCTTAATCACATTATTCCCGCTGATAAGATAGATGAGGTTTTTCTTTGTGGCCCAGAAGATATGATTTTAGGCGTTCGCGATACTTTGGTTAACGCAGGATTGGATGCTAAAAAGATACACTTTGAGTTATTTTACAGTGCGGCATCTGCCCAAAAGAAAAAGGAACACAAAGAAGCCGTTAATCGTGCAGATGACCAATACAGCAAAGTTGTGGTTAAGCTAGATGCATCAGCTCTTAACATGGATTTGGCATATCACGGACAGACCATTTTGGATGCCGCATTACAGAATGGAGCAGATTTACCCTATGCTTGCAAAGGTGGGGTTTGTGCGACTTGCAAGTGTAAACTAGAAAAAGGCGAAGTAGAAATGGATATTAATTACTCCTTAGAGCAAGATGAGCTAGACGCAGGATTTATCTTGTCATGTCAGGCGCATCCACGTTCTGCAGAGGTTGTAGTTAATTTTGATATCAAATAGATTTAGCATAAAACAAGAGAAGCCATAAGCACCAAATTTGTCATTCCGTAGGAATCTCAACAGAATGAAAAAAAACCTTAGGCTATTTACGTTAAAGAAAAAATAAGTAAAGAAATTCCATTAAAACAACACAGTATGGAAACAACAGAAATCAACTTGGAAGATCATTTCCAAAACAAAATAGACAACGAAATCCGTATCGAACCAAAAGATTGGATGCCAGATGCATATCGCAAAACTCTGATTCGTCAGATTTCTCAACACGCCCATTCTGAGATTGTAGGCATGTTACCAGAAGCCAATTGGATTACCAGAGCACCAAGCCTCAATCGTAAAAAAATCCTTCTGGCCAAAGTCCAAGATGAGGCGGGTCACGGCTTGTATCTCTATTGTGCTGCCGAAACGCTTGGCGTTACAAGAGACGAAACCATTAATGACCTACATTCTGGGAAAGCCAAATACTCAAGCATTTTCAATTATCCGACTTTGACTTGGGCAGATATGGGCGCTATTGGCTGGCTGGTAGATGGCGCTGCAATTCTTAATCAGGTCCCATTATGCAGAGCATCTTACGGTCCTTATGCGAGAGCAATGGTTAGGATTTGTAAAGAAGAAAGTTTCCATCAACGTCAAGGTTATGAGCTTATGATGAAGCTTTGCCAAGGTACACCAGAGCAAAAAGCCATGGCACAAGATGCCTTCAACCGTTGGTGGTGGCCAACCTTAATGATGTTCGGGCCTAAAGATTCGGAATCTGGCAATACAGAAATGTCTATGAAGTGGAGAATCAAGCGATTTACCAACGATGAGCTAAGACAGCGTTTTGTGGACGTTTCCATTCCTCAGGCAGAATATTTAGGATTAACCATTCCTGACCCTGATCTGAAATTTAATGAAGAAACAGGTCATTATGAATTCGGCGAGATCAATTGGGATGAGTTCTGGAAGGTGGTTAAAGGCAACGGAATGTGCAATAAAGAGCGTGTAAGCGTTAGAAAAAAAGCCTTCGAAGATGGTGCTTGGGTAAGAGAAGCCGCAACAGCCTACCACGAAAAAAGAAAACTAAGAACAGAAGAATTAAGAAAAACAGTATAAAATAAGTACGAAGATTAAAGCCCATCATCTCTAATCTTTTTGTCTCTAATCTAAAATATTATGCAAAATACAGAATGGCCACTTTGGGAGGTTTTCATCAGAAGCCGTCAAGGTCTAGATCATAAGCACGTTGGCAGTCTTCACGCAGCAGACGCAGAAATGGCAATACAAAATGCGCGTGACGTCTACACCAGAAGGACAGAAGGCGTGAGCATCTGGGTCGTAGAGTCTCAGTTTATCACGGCATCTAGCCCAGATGACGCAGGTGCTTTTTATGAGCCATCGGAGGACAAAGTGTACAGACACCCGACCTTCTATCACGTTCCTGAGGAAGTGAAAAATATGTAAAAACTAGCCCTCGCCAACAGCTATGGATAGAGCCTTTACAGAGACAAGCTTGCCACGAGCATACAACAAGCTTGTCACGACCTCACGACAAGCTTGTCATGGACTAATAGCAAGCCTGCTTTTTACAACTAACAAGCTTGCTTTTATTTCAAGCTCAATTAATATCAAATCCTAATCAATCTAATAGGATAAGAAAACTAAATTAAAATGACTACAAATAATAAACTCAACTATCTTTTACATCTTGCTGATACCAGTATGGTCTTAGGGCAACGCCTGTCCGAGTGGTGTGGTAAAGGCCCCGTTCTGGAGCAAGACATCGCGATGTCTAATATTGCTTTGGACATCTTGGGAGAAGCTACCCATTATTACGAGTTAGCAGCAGAAGCACAAGGTGAAGGCAAAACCGAAGATGATCTAGCCTTTCTCCGTAACGAGAGAGATTATAAGAATCTATTGTTGGTAGAACGTCCTAATGGACACTTCGGAGATACCATTGCCAGACAGTTTTTCTTTGATGTTTATCATGTTTTGCTCTTAACAGAATTAGCAAAATCTAATCATGAAAAACTAGCAGCCATTGCAGAAAAATCTCTTAAAGAAGCGACTTATCATCAACGATGGAGCTCAGAGTGGGTCATCCGCCTAGGTGATGGCACTGCAGAGAGTCATGACAAAATCCAAGAGTCTATTAACCAATTGGTGGATTATACGGACGAGTTTTTCATCCCTACTCTTTGGGAAAAAGAATTGATTAATGAAGGTATGATGCCTGACATTACAACATTCAAGAACCAATGGTTAACGGTAGTTACTCAAGTTTTAGACGAAGCAACATTAAGTGTCGACTTTGCTAAATCCAGACAATTAGTAGGTGGCAAAGACGGACAACATACCGAAGCTTTAGGCTACTTATTAGCAGAAATGCAATATATGCAACGCACCTACCCCGGAATGGAATGGTAAAATAATTAGCGTCTTTGTAATAAAAAAATGACCATAACAGAAGAACATATCTGGCAAATATTAAAGGAAGTTCAGGATCCTGAAGTACCCGTTCTCAACATCTTGGATTTAGGAATTGTACGAGAGGTAATTTTGGATGGTGACCATATTGAGGTTGTTGCAACACCCACTTATTCGGGTTGTCCAGCGACTTCCATGATTAATATGTCCATCAAGTTAAAACTCATCGAAAAAGGATTTAAAAATGTTAAAGTCACCAACAGATTGAGCCCAGCATGGACAACAGAATGGATGACAGATGAAGCCAAAGCCAAACTAAAAGCGTACGGCATAGCACCACCTGTCTATTCAAAATCGAATCACAATGATTTGTTCGCAGAGTCAGACGCTGTAGAATGTCCACAATGTGGCTCTACGCACACACATCTGGTTAGTCAATTCGGGTCAACAGCCTGCAAAGCCTTATATCAATGCGATGCTTGCCAAGAACCATTTGATTATTTTAAATGCCACTAAAGTGATATAATGATGTGATAATGTGGTGGTGAGTTAATTTGAAATTAAAAATCTAATTTCTGACGTCTAATGTCTAACATCTGATGTCTAATATCTTTAAATAAATGAAAATAGCAATCATAGGTAGTGGCGCAATGGGAAGCGGCATAGCACAAGTTCTTGCAACAGCAGGCAACGATGTTTCGCTCTACGACAGCAATCCTTTAGCTTTAGAAAAAGCAGAAAAAAACTTAGAAGCAACCTTTCAAAAGCTAGCCGAAAAAGGCAAAATTTCTTACGAGAATGCAGAAACCTATTTCAATAATATAAAACTGATTACCAAATTAGAAGCGCTGTCTAATTCCGAATTAATCATAGAAGCCATTATCGAGGATTTAGAAATCAAAAAAGACTTGTTTCAAAAACTAGAAAACCTTGTTTCTGACGATTGTATTTTGGCAACCAATACCTCATCATTATCCATTGCATCCATTGCGTCGGCTTGTCAAAAGCCTAACCGTGTGATTGGGATTCATTTCTTTAATCCAGCGCCATTAATGGCTTTGGTAGAGATTATCCCTGCAGTACAAACGGACGAAGCGTTAATCGCTAAAACCAAATCTCTGGTTGATTCTTGGGGCAAACTTCCCGTTATTGCCAAAGACACACCAGGCTTTATTGTCAATCGTGTGGCGAGACCTTTTTATGGAGAAGCGGTTAGGATTTTAGAGGAAGGGATAGCAGATTGTGCGACGATAGATTTTGCCATGACGAGTCTTGGAGGCTTTAGAATGGGACCTTTCCAACTGATGGATTTTATTGGTCATGATGTTAATTATCGCGTAACGGAAAGTGTTTTCAAAGAGTTTTTCTATGATCCTAAATTCAAACCTTCATTTACTCAAAAGCGATTATTTGAAGCGGGTTACTTCGGACGAAAATCAGGACGAGGATTTTACGATTATACCGAAGCTGCAGAACTAATCAAACCCAATGAAAACCCAGAATTATTAAATCAAATCTTTACCAGAATCTTAATAATGTTGATGAATGAAGCTGCAGATGCTTATTTCTTAAATATTGCCTCGGTAGAAGACATTGATCTGGCAATGACCAAAGGTGTTAATTACCCCAAAGGATTATTGCAATGGGCAGATGAATTCGGCTTAGATAAACTAGAGAAAGAATTGGATAAACTCTATCATTTCTATCATGAAGACCGCTATAGATGCAGTCCAATCATCAGAAATTTAGCAACCCAGAATAAGAAATTCTATTCATAATTCTAAAAACCAAATACCAACAACTATAAACTAAATAATGAACCAAACATACCTAATAGACGGCGTCCGCACACCCATCGGAAAACTCAAAGGAAGCCTAGCCAACATTCGTCCTGATGACATGGCGGCATTTGTCATCAAAACATTATTAGAAAGAAACAAAAATATCGATCAATCTCAAATCGCTGATGTGATTTTAGGTTGTGCCAATCAAGCAGGAGAAGACAACAGAAACATCGCAAGAATGGCTGGTCTTCTTTCTGGCCTGGATTACCGCGTACCAGGAGAAACCGTTAATAGACTCTGCGCCTCTGGCTTATCGGCTGCTATCAGCGCGTCCAGAGCAATCCAAGTGGGCGATGCAGACTTAATGATTTCTGGTGGAGTCGAGAATATGACGCGCGGTCCATTGGTTATTTCAAAATCCGAAACGCCCTTTGGTGGCGACGCTAAGATTTTTGACACGACTTTCGGTTGGCGTTTTATCAACCCGAAAATGAAAGAAATGTACGGTGTAGATGCTATGGGAGAAACGGCAGAAAATGTTGCAGAACGTGATAATATCTCTCGTGAAGATCAGGATTTATTTGCGTTGAATTCTCAAATGAAAACCAAAGCCGCACAAGACAACGGAAGATTAGCTCAAGAAATTGTAGCGGTTAATTTACCTCAAAGAAAAGGCGATGATTTAATTTTTAATCGAGATGAGTTTGCTAAAAATGACACCACTCTAGAAGGTCTTGCTAAATTAAGAACGGCTTTCAAAAAAGATGGAACGGTAACCGCAGGTAATGCTTCGGGCTTAAATGATGGCGCGGCGGTTAATCTTTTAGCATCAGAACAAGCTACTAAAAAATTTAATTTAACGCCAAAAGCAAGAATTGTTTCTAGCGCCGTTGTTGGTGTAGAACCTAGATTAATGGGAATAGGCCCTGTAAAAGCCGCAGAATTGGCCCTTAAAAAAGCAGGACTGACTTTCAATGATATTGATATTATCGAATTGAATGAAGCATTTGCGGCACAGAGTTTAGCATGTATCAGAGCTTGGGGATTAGAGGACAACGATCCTAGAATCAACCCAAATGGCGGCGCTATTGCACTCGGACATCCATTGGGGATGAGTGGCGCAAGAATCCTTAATTCTGCAATGTATGAACTTCATAACCAAAATAAAAGATACGCTTTAGCAACCATGTGTGTAGGCCTTGGACAAGGTTACGCCGTGATTATTGAGAAAGTTTAATAATCAGAGGTTAGAAGAAAGAAGTTAGAGTTTAGAACTATTCTCATCTAACTTCTAAAATCTAATTTCTAAAATCTAAAAAAAATGATGCAACTAGAAAATTATGCTTTAGGACGTTGGATAAAAGGAGAAGGAGAAGGCCAAGCTTTATACAATTCCATCAACGGTGATTTGATGGCGACAGCAACTTCCAAAGGCTTGGACTTTGCAGAAATGATGGATTACGCCAGACGAGTTGGTGGGCCATTACTGAGAAAAATGACTTTCCAAGAAAGAGGTTTAATGCTTAAGAAATTAGCGTTTCACTTAATGGATAAGAAAGATATATTCTACAAAGTAAGCTGGGCAACTGGTGCTACTAGAGCAGATTCATGGGTAGACATCGAGGGTGGCATTGGCAATTTATTTTCCAATGCGTCGCTTAGAAGGCAGTTTCCTGATTTACCATATTACGTGGATGGTGATGCGGTGAAGTTATCCAAAGAAGGTACTTTTATCGGACATCATATTTGCACGCCCAAACGTGGTGTAGCCATTCATATCAATGCATTTAATTTTCCCGTTTGGGGAATGTTGGAAAAAATTGCGGTCAACCTTTTGGCTGGCGTTCCTGCCATCGTGAAACCAGCAACAGCAACTAGTTTCTTAACGGAAGTTGTCGTTAAAGAAATTATCGCTTCAGGGATTTTACCAGAAGGAAGCTTACAATTAATCTGCGGTTCTGCTAACGGAATTTTAGACCATGTCACTTCTGAAGACGTTGTCACTTTCACAGGATCAGCCTCAACAGGGAAAATGCTTAAATCTCATCCAAAAATCACCGAAGAATCTGTACCATTTAATTTGGAAGCCGATTCTCTTAACGCGATGGTTTTAGGCGAAGATGCAAAACCTGGCACGGCAGAATTTGATTTGTTTATTAAAGAAGCTTCTCGCGAAATGACTACTAAAGCCGGTCAAAAATGTACAGCAGTGAGACGATTGCTTGTCCCGAAAAACCTTGTAGAAGATGTACAGATCGCTTTAGGTCACAGATTATCAACAGTGGTTATTGGCGATCCTAATGTAGAAGGGGTTAGAATGGGATCTTTGGCTAATAAAGATCAAGTGAAGGAAGTTTCTGAGAAAGTTCAGGAATTATCCAAAACTCAAGAAATTGTTTTTGGGAGTTTAGACAATTTCGAAGTGAAAGGTGCTGACAAAAACAAAGGAGCATTTATCTCACCAATATTATTCGTCAATTCAGATCCTTTTAGAAATACAGATGTCCACAACATCGAGGCTTTTGGCCCTGTAAGTACGATTATGCCTTACAACAATATCGACGAAGCGATTGACTTGGCAAGAATGGGCAAAGGCTCACTTTGTTGCTCTGTCGTGACGGCAGATGATGATTTTGCGAGAGAATTTGTCATCGGCGCAGCGTCTATGCACGGTAGGATTTTAATTCTCAATTCGGATTGTGCCAAAGAAAGTACGGGGCACGGTTCTCCATTACCAATGTTGGTTCACGGTGGTCCAGGGCGCGCTGGTGGTGGCGAAGAAATGGGTGGCAAACGTGGCGTTCTTCATTACATGCAACGTACAGCGATCCAAGGTTCTCCAACGACTTTAACGCATATTACACAACAATATCAGTACGGTGGTAAGCAGTTTGATGATGGGATCCATCCATTCAGAAAACATTTTGAAGAACTTAAAGTTGGCGAAACTTATATCACAGCAAAACATACTGTTACAGAAGCTGACATCACTAATTTCGCTAATGTTTCGGGAGATAATTTTTATGCTCACATGGATGCCACATCCTTGGAAGGCACCATTTTCGAGAGAACTGTGGCGCACGGCTATTTCATTTTGAGTAAAGCTGCAGGATTATTTGTTGACCCAAGAAAAGGCCCTGTTTTACTCAATTACGGCTTAGACGAATGTCGTTTTGTAAAACCTGTTTATCCAGGGATGACCATTGGCGTTAAGTTTACCTGTAAAGAAAAAATAGAACAAGAAAAACGCGAGGACGAAGCCGCACGTGGCATCGTAAAATGGCTGGTAGATGTCTATGACGAAACCGGAGAAACCGTTGCTATCGCGACAATTCTAACAATGGTAAAGAAACTTAATCAAGATTAATTTATAGATTTGGGCAGCTTAATCCGCCTTCCGCTCCCGCTATTTTCATTTTTGTCAGCCTGAGTGCGTCGAAGGACAAAAAATAAAAATGAGCTCCGCTCAAGTCGGGCTGCGAGATGAGTGCCAAGATTTAATATTCAACATAAAAAAGAAATGGAAGCCTACGTAACATCAACCATAGAAAACGGAATCGGAACTATCGAATTTTTCCATCCGCAGAGCAACTCGATGCCGGGAAGCCAACTAAAAAACCTCGCTAACGAAATTGAAGCGTTGGGCAAAAACAAAGACGCCAAAGTCATCGTCCTAAAAAGTGGTGGCGAAAAAGCCTTTTGTGCTGGCGCATCTTTCGATGAATTGATTTCAATTCAAGATTTTGAAACTGGGAAAAGTTTTTTCTCAGGTTTTGCTAATGTGATTAACGCCATGCGAAAGTCACCCAAATTAATTATTGCCAGAATTCACGGCAAAGCTGTTGGCGGTGGTGTTGGCATTGCTTGTGCTGCAGATTACACCTTTGCCACAGAAAATGCTGCTGTTAAACTCAGCGAATTGGCCGTAGGCATTGGACCTTTCGTCATCGGCCCAGTTGTCGAAAAAAAGATCGGAACGGCAGCTTTTGCACAATTAGCAATTAATGCGACTGAGTTTTATTCGGCAGATTGGGCACGCGAAAAAAATCTGTACCAGGACGTCTATGAAACCACAGAAGAAATGGACGCCGAGATTCAAGTTTTAGCAGAAAAATTAGCGAGTTCTAACCCTGAAGCCATGTTCCATCTTAAAGAAATCTTCTGGAAAGGCACCGAACATTGGGATGATCTCTTAACAGAACGCGCCGCCGTTAGCGGACAATTGGTGCTTTCTGACTTTACAGTTAATGCAATTAATCAATTCAAATCAAAGTAGTAAAACTTTAGATCACAAAACAAAAGCCACTATTGTTAAAATTTTAGTGGCTTTTTTGTACATTTGAGAATATTAAAGCTTAAAAACCAAATGCATGAAATTTTATTCTATTTTCTTTTTCCTTTTTCAACAATTGTTATTAGCCCAACAAATCAAGGTAGAATATTTATTTATACCATCTGATATTGCAAGTAGCAAAGAAACGCTGTATATCAGTAGTAATAAAAACAAGTCAATATCTATACAAGACTCGTTAAGTAATATTAAAATGCCTGATGAAAAAGTGCATCGTATTTTTGATAATCAGTTCTCTCCAACATTTTATTCAGACTTAAGCAACAATGAAAAAGGGAAAACCTTCATTTTCACAGAATCTATTGGTAGGGATAAACAAAATATATTTCTAGTTGAAGATCCTTTAGTGAAAATAGTTTGGGAGGTTGATGAGAAGAGTCAAAAAAAAATATTAAATTATCTATGTTTCAAAGCAACTACTAATTTTAGAGGACGCATGATAGAAGTTTATTTTACAAAAGATCTCCCTTACAGTGCTGGTCCTTTTAAATTTTATGGATTGCCAGGTCTCATTCTCGAAGCTAAAGTTGTTGGTCTAGGTTATTATATGTGGAAAGCCGTATCTATAGATCTTAAGAATAAAGACAATGTTAGTTATCATCCACCATTGGATAATATCAACATCATCGATATACAAGAATATGTGAGATTATATGATAGGAAAAGGCAACAATTCTTTAAAGGTTTACCGACACAAGGCTCTCCAGGCGGCATAAGAACCGCATCTAAAGAAAGGTCTTCGCTTGAAAAAACCTATGATTGGGAATAGATTTTATTAAAACTAATTAAACGGAAGTTGTCCTGCAAAGGGCAACTTTTTTCATAAGAATAACACCTCCACCTCTAAAAAAGGCAATTAAAAATTGTTCGATTAATACGATGTAATTTAAACAATTTGAATTTTGAGAATTACAACAATGCTTTAATTTTTAAAATATCAGCGAGAAACTACATAGAATAATTTGCAGAATAAAAAATATATTCTTATTTTTGCCGTCTCAAAACCAGAGTTATTGAAGCCATTACTTCTCTACTCATATTTAATTAAAAATTTAAAAATTTCTGGAAATGAAAAAAGATATCCACCCAAGTAACTATAGATTAGTAGTTTTCAAAGATATGAGTAACGAAGAAATGTTCCTTTGTAAATCTACTGCTGACACTAAAGACACCATCGAATATGAAGGTGCTGAGTACCCATTAATCAAAATGGAAATCTCTTCTACGTCTCACCCTTTCTACACTGGTAAAGTGAAGTTAGTTGATACTGCAGGACGTGTTGACAAATTCATGAACAAATACAAAAAATTCTCTAAATAATTTTAGAAATTTATTGAAATACTAAAAACCTTTCGGATTTCCGAGAGGTTTTTTTGTTATTTTTGTAAGGGTAGAAATTATACAACAGAAGCTAGAAATTAAATCTAATATACTCTTGTCTAATTTCTAAAGTCTAACATCTAACATCTAAACTAAAAATGCAACTCGTATTTTCAGACGCACAATATTGGGAAGACTTTCTTCCGCTTTCCTTCACAAGACCTATTGCAGAAATGCGTGTAGGGATTTTGACCTTTACAGAACGTTGGCAAAAACTTCTTGATATCCAAAAAACATCCTACATTACCGAGGATTTTTTACAAGAGAAATATAAAAAACCAGCAGACGAACAAAGCCTTTTTTTGGTTCCCAACTTTTTACCAAGCGATGAGGTTTTAACTCAAATTAAAAACCTAAAACCCGGAGAAGCTCTTGTATACGACAACGAACTTCTTGCCGCCAATATCAACATGGACAATTTCTCTCTTAATCAGATTGAAAAAATGACCGATATTACGGAGGAATTATTGTTCTTTAAAAAACCGACAGATCTTTTCAGTTTTAACGATAAAGCCATTGATTTTGATTTTGATTTATTAACAAAAGGCAGAACTTCTCAGCCATTATCTTTAACTTGCGGATTTCTTGGCGATAAGAAAGATCTCTTTATAGAAGAAGGTGCTTCGGTAGAATTGGCAACGATTAATTGCAAAACTGGTAAAATCTACATCGGAAAAGATGCAGAAGTTATGGAAGGCTGTAATCTACGTGGGCCAATTGCTTTGTGTGAAGGTTCTAAATTTAATCTAGGAGCAAAAATCTACGGCGCTACAACCGTTGGTCCACACTCCAAAGTAGGCGGCGAGGTGAATAATATTGTGATTTTTGGATTTACCAATAAAGGACACGACGGTTTTGTCGGTAATTCGGTTATTGGAGAGTGGTGTAATCTTGGCGCAAATACCAACTCTTCTAACCTTAAAAACAATTATGCCTCGGTAAAACTCTGGAGCTATAAGAGTAAAAGATTCGAAGATACAGGACTTCAGTTTTGCGGATTAATCATGGGTGACCATGCTAAAACTGCGATTAATACTCAGCTAAACACTGGGACAATTGTTGGTATTGCTGCTAATATTTTCAAACCAAACTTCCCGCCTAATCTTGTAGAAAACTTCTCTTGGGGCGGCATGAAATGTGATGAAAAATTTAAACTAGAAAAAGCCTACGAAGTATCTGCAAAAGTTATGGAACGTCGTAAAGTCACTTTAACTGACGAGGACAAAAATATATTGAAATATATTTTTAATAATTATTAAAAACGCACTTAGCTTCTTATTTTGGTGATTTTATGAAGCTTAATTGAATATATTATTTCGTTTTTCGTATTAATTTTTATTAAATATTAAATTATCATATCATTAAAAAAAATCACAACTAGCTGATTTACCAATACTTACAATAAAAAATTATTTTCATTAAATATAAATTAACAAAAATTAACATTTATTGTTGTTTTTTTAATAAAGTTTCACATATTTGTGAGATCATAAAAAAATAACTAATATGAAGAAATTGACAAGTACGGCTTTGGCAATTGTTTTATCCTCTTCTTTTGCTATGCTCAATGCACAAGTAAAAAAACAAGATAGCACTAAGTTAACTAATATTGACGGGGTCGTAGTAACAGCACTTGGTATTAAAAGAGAAAAAAAATCTTTAGGCTACGCATCTCAAGAGGTAAAGGCTGATAAGCTTTTTGAAGGAACAACTAATACTGGGAATATTGCTTCTCAACTATCTGGTAAAGTTGCTGGATTACAAGTTAATACTAATAGTAATTTTGGAGGATCTTCAAACTTAGTTATTAGAGGAATCAAAAGTTTAGGAGGTGCAAGCCCGCTCATCGTAATTGATGGCTCACCTGTTAATAACTCTTCTACTTACGATACAAAATCCAATCAGGATATGGGAAATTTACTTTCCGATATCAACCAAGACGATATTGCTTCTGTTAATGTTTTGAAGGGTGCAGCAGCATCTGCTCTATATGGAGAAAGAGGACTTAATGGTGTTATCGTCATCACAACTAAAAATGGAAAAAGTGGTAATGATGATAGCTGGGGCGTAACACTTTCTAGCTCTATACAAGCTGGTTTTATAGATAAATCTACATTTCCAGAATATCAAACTAGATATGGTGCTGGATATGCACTGAAATTTAAAGAAACAGCTGTTGATGGAAAACCCTATCTTAACCTAGGTGATGATGCTTCTTGGGGCCCTGCATACGACCCGAATCTTTTAGTTTATCAATGGGATTCTTTTGATCCTAATTCTAAAAATTATAAGAAAGCAACGCCATATGTTGCTGCTAAGCGTGGACCAATTCATTTCTTCGAAACTCCGATTAGCTATGTCAATGGTATCACTTTAGAGAAAGGTAAAAAAGGTAATAATTTTATGTTGTCATATGACAATATGCTGTCTAACGGATTATTACCTAACTCAGATCTAAGAAAAAACACCATAACTACCAAAATTAATTATGATCTAACTGATAAATTGCATGCTACAGTATATTCTACATTAGTAATGCAACAAACTAAAGGACGTAATGATGCTAACTATTCTGGTAACCTCGTTGGTGGTTTTAGACAATGGTGGCAAACCAACGTAGATATTGCAGACGTTAGAGATGCATACTATAATAGTGGAGAACTTAACAGAACTTGGAATTTAAAAAGTGCAACTAACCCTGTAGCAGCATATTGGAATAACCCATATTATCAACGTTATCAAAGTTACGGTACGGATGACAGAACGAGAAGCTTCTCTTATGCTCAGGTTACTTATGATTTTAATAAAAAATTCTCTTTAACAGGAAAGGTTTCTTATGATAACGCTACCACTTTATTCGAGAATAGATTAGCACCTAACTCTATTCCAAAAACTTTTGGAGCGTCTCAAAAAAATGTAAGTTCTGGATTTAGTAGACAAAACTTAGTGACTTCTGAAGCTAATTATGATTTATTCTTTAATTATAAGTTTGATATCACAAAAGATATTAATGTTAGTGGAATTGTTGGAGCTAACGTACGTCGTAATTATTCTAACTCAATCTATGCATCTACTGAAGGAGGACTTGAGACACCAGGCATATACGCATTGGCTAATTCTAAATTGCCAATACTGCCTCCGGATGAAAATGTCTATACAACTGTGACGTCTAGTGCCTATGCAACTACTTCTTTCGATTTTTATAAATTCTTTTATTTAGATGCTACTTTTAGAGTAGATAATACATCAACGCTTCCTAAGGGCGATAACACATTCAGATACCCTTCATTTACAGGATCATTCATCCTATCCGAATTTATCAAACCTTCATGGTTAAGTTTCTGGAAAGTAAGAGCGAATTATGCTGAAGTGGGCGGTACAGCAGACCCTTATCAGTTACAGTTCTATTATTCTTATGCTGGTTTGTTTAACAATTCCATCGTTATGCAAAATAGCCAGACTATCTTGCCTAATAAAGGCTTAAAACCACAACGATCTAAAGAATATGAATTCGGGACAGAGTTCCAATTCTTGAAAGGTAGAATAAATTTTGATGCGGCATTTTATAAGACCAAAACCTTTGATCAAATTCTTCAATTGCCTATTTCAGCAGGGGGAGGACTTAATTTTGCTATGGTTAACGCAGGGCAAATTGACAATAAAGGGATAGAATTCCAATTAGGTTTAGTTCCTATAAAAACTAATACCTTCACTTGGAATATGGACATCAACTGGTCTAAAAATGAAAACAAAGTTGTAGAATTACTTCATAATGAAACAAGTGATGTTAGTAACTATCTATTAACAAGCATACAAGGAGGTGCTTCTGTTAATGCAACCGAAGGAGAAAAGTGGGGAACGATTAGAGGTACCGACTATACTTACGATGCTAATGGGAATAAAATTGTTGATGCTAAAGGCTTCTATAAGCTTAACGGTAACCAAATTATTGGTAATACAACACCCGATTGGATTGGAGGTGTGAGAAACTCTTTCTCTTATAAGGGACTAACTCTATCATTCTTAATTGATGTGAGAAAAGGTGGAGATATTTTCTCAACAGATATGTACTATGCATCTTCTACTGGTCTATATACTAATACGGCACAAGGTGACTATAGAACAGGTCAAGTTATTTTACCTGGTGTTACACAGACAGGTCAGGTTAACACAACTGCGTTTGATGGGTCAATCTATGGCAACCAGGGCTATCAGAAAAGACCAACCAAAGATTATGTATATGATGGATCATTTGTAAAACTTAGAGAAGCAAGTATCAGCTACGCTATACCAAAAAAATTATTACAAGGAACATTTGTTAACGAAGCCAAAGTATCTATCGTTGGAAGAAACCTATGGATAATACACAAAAACTTACCTTATGCTGATCCAGAATCAACTCTTGGTGGTGGTGTAAGAGGCTATGGCTACTCTATTGGTTCTTTGCCAACAACAAGAGATGTCGGAGTTAATGTAACATTCAAATTCTAAATCAAATTTATAATGAAAAAAATATATAAGGCCTTTCTAGGTTTAGCAATAGCAGTGACTGCACTTTCTTCTTGCGAGAGGGATACAACACTTTTAAATAATGACGAAAAGCATCCATCTAACTTAACTTCTGGCGTATTGTTGTCAATGGGGCAATATCAAGAATTTTATTATATAGATAATCCAAGTGTTAACTTTAATAATTATAGATTCTTTACACAACAATGGTCTGAGACAACTTACGTTGATGAGATGAATTATAACCTCATCACTCGATCACAGCCAAGAGGTCATTTCCAAAGAATGTATGTATATAGCCTCAATAATTTCAGTAAAGCACAAGATGCATTAGCAAAGGAAACCAATGATCCTGCTGTTGCAGACAATAAATGGGCGACCAATGAAATTTCTCAAATTTTTGTTTGGGAAAACGTAGTAGATACATGGGGAGATGTTCCTTATTCTGAAGCATTAAAGGCTTATGACAATGGTTTCGCACCTAAATATGATGATGCGAGAACCATTTATAATGATCTTATTAAACGAATTGATTTCGCAATTACAAAGATTAAAACATCTTCAAAAGGCTATGAGACCAACGATATTGCTTACAAAGGCGATATGAATAAATGGAAAAAACTGGCCAATTCTATTAAATTAAGACTAGCACTTAATTTATCTGATGTAGATCCTGCAAAAGCGAAACAATTAGCAGAGGAAGCAATTGCCTCAGGCGTAATGACTACAACATCAGACTCTTATACTTTTGTGTATGACGGAGTGACATTTACCAACCCATTGTTTGACAACTTAGTAGCATCTAACAGAGATGATTTTGTTCCATCAAATGTTTTAGTTAACATGATGAACACCAAAGCAGATCCTCGTAGAGATGCTTGGTTCACAAAGGTTAATGGACAATATGTAGGAGGTATCTACGGTTCTCTTAATACCTATGCTAACTATTCTCACGTTGCTGATAGCTTTAAAAAAACGACAACACCATCTAACTTATTGAGCTATTCAGAAGTTTTATTCATGAAAGCAGAAGCTGCTGCAAGAGGATTTAACATGGGTAATACAGCCGAAACTTTGTATGGTACTGCTATAACGGAGTCTATGTCAGAATATGGATTACCAACAGAAGCTGCTACAAAATACCTTATTGCTAACCCTTACAACGCTGCTAACTGGAAAAAATCTATAGGAGAAGAAGCTTGGGTAGCCATGTATAATAGAGCATTTGCAGCGTGGAATTTTGTAAGAAGATTGGACACACCTTCTTTGGTTAATCCACCTAACTCAAATGTTGCAGGAGTCCCTGTAAGAATGATATACTCTGACCAAGAATATACACTTAATAAAAAAAATGTTAATGCTGCCGCTGCAAAAATTGGTGGTGATGCAGTAACGACAAAGCTTTTCTGGGATAAAAATTAATTTCACTTTCATATCAATTAAAAATGAGCAATAGACTTTTCTATTGCTCATTTTTTTATCCTGAATATCAATACTTTAGTTTTTAATCTAATCTTTTTTATTTTTAAATGTAATACTTTTGCAATTCTAAATGTCTTTATTATAACAACGCTGATTATATGACTAAAGAACAGTTTCAAGAATCGATATATACACTCAAGGATGAGATGTATCGCTTTGCGAAACGTTTTGTAACCAGCGGTGATGAAGCCGAAGATGTAACAATGGATTTAATGATGAAATTTTGGCAAAAAAAAGAAGAATTAATTTCTATAGATAATCTAAAATCGTACGTATTAAGATGTGTGAAAAATGAGTGCCTCAACCGGCTGAAGCACCATGATGTCAAACAGAATTTTGCACAATTAGAATACGGACGATCAGACCTTTATCAGATAGAAACCAATAATCTAAAAGAGCATATCTTGAAATTTATCAATGATCTGCCCGAAAAACAAAAGATGGTGATCCACCTTAAAGATGTAGAAGAACATGACATTTCTGAGATAGCCGGGATTCTCGAGATGGAAGAAAATGCAGTTAGAATAAACCTGATGCGGGCCCGTCAGAAGGTGAGAGAAGCCATTAACAAACTTTACGCGTATGAAAATCGACAGATACAAGGACTTGGAGTATAACTTTTTTGAAGGTGAAGCGCTATCACCAGAAGAAGAGCAACTCTTAAAAGAACAAAGCGACAATCCTTATTTTTCTTTTCTTAAAGATGAGAAAGAAGGAAGATTAGAGATGAGTTTCGATGATTTTTTATCGAAAGCAGAAGGCATAAGCCCTGACCAAAACAATGCGACACCTGTTATTCCTATAACTAAGGCTAGACCTAGTTTCGGACATGGTCTTAAGAATTATTGGATGGCAGCAAGTCTTGTCATGTTTATGGGAGTTCTGGGAGGTTATCTCTTTATTAATGAAGAATCTGGAGAGGTTACAAAACCTCTAAAAACAGTTGTAAAACAAGATACTGAGCCAGAAGCTATCATTCATACAGAAACAACACAACAACACAACGTAGTAGAAAATCCTACTCAAGAACAACAGATTTCTAATCCTAATAAGAAATCACCAGAAAAGATCATTATGGAGAAAACTGCAACGACGCCGGCGTCCAAGCAGAAAGTAACCAACCCGGCAACGAATAAAACAAAATATACAAGCAAATCACAAACAACTGATTATGCCTACAACCCTAATTATGTGATTATTAACGGAAAACCAGTCTATAACGAGCAAGAAGCAATCTCATTAACAGAAGATGCAGTCAATTATCTTGCAAGTAACGTAAGCAAAACCGTAGATCACGCCCAAAGTGTAAAAAATTTATCACTTGATTTTAAATAAATAAATCATGAAAAAGTTATCAATATTATTCGTCCTTTTTTTCTTATCCACCAACATTTTTGGTCAATCTGAAAAACTAAATCAACTTTTTGACCAATATCAAGATGTAGAAGGTGTCACGTCTATCAAAATAGCAAAACCAATGTTTCGTCTTCTTGGTAGTTTAAAAATAAATGATGAAGATCTTAACCGCATCCAACCGCTTTTAGGAAAAGTAAATGGTCTAAAAATGTTAGTCCTAGAGAAGCCTCGCAGCTCAATGAATCCTGACAAAGCAGATCAAAAAATATTAGATCAGACAACACGTATTCAAAATGAGATTAATACATCTCTCAAAGCTTTGAAATACGAAGAGCTTATCACAGTTAATAGCAAGGATAATAAAATCAAATTTATTTCCCAGGAAGCCAGCAACGGTGTGCTTGATAATTTAATCTTAAATATTGTCTCCGAAGATGCCAGTGTTCTCATGATGTTAGACGGAAAAATCTCTATGGACGACGTTTCTAAAATGATTGAGGAAACTAAGAATGTTACTGCGCTTAGCCCAATATCAAGCATCAATTCTACTAATACTAATGTCAGTAGCGTAAGAAAGTTAAGTAATTTTGATGGTATCGAGCTATCTTCGGGTGTATTGGTAAAGTACACACAAGCTAACGACTACTCTGTTGTTGTTAATGTAGATCCTGAAAAACAACAACATATTATTACCGAAGTAGAAAACGGTATTTTAAAAATATTTATCAGAAATAACGGAGTCAGAAATCTTAATATTAGAAATCTTTCTGTAACAGTTTCTTCACCAAAAATGAATAAAATTGTAACCAAATCAGGCGCTATTTTCGAAGCTACTAACACTATTACAGATCGTGCTTTAGCCATAGAGACCTCATCTGGATCAAGAGTAGAGGGTGATTTCAAAATATCATCTGCCTCTGCTCTTCAATTAAGCTCTGGATCTACAGTAAAAATGAACTTACAAACAAGTAACTTAGCATTAGACATTTCTAGTGGATCTTTTATAAAATTAACCGGCAATGCAGATACAGTTGCCTACAGCGTATCTAGTGGCGCATCATGTGATGCTGTTAACTTCTCAACCAAGAGAGCTACAGTAAGTGCCTCTTCTGGAAGTAATGTAAAATTGGCAGTGAGTGACGCATTAACGGCTTCGGCGTCATCAGCGTCATCTATTCAATATAAAGGTAATCCTACGAGTATTGTGACAGACGCTAAAAAAATAACAGGAGCAAGCATTACTCAAATTAATTAATATCAAAGCCATGAAAAAAGTTTTACATCTAGGTATTGTCGCAATATTACTAGCAAGTCTGAGCTCTTGTGTCGTTTCTAGTAAACCTTCTATTGATTTTTTCAACACAAGCTACTATAGAGAACAAGCCAACTTCACGAGCATTAATGTCCCAACTTTTCTGGCAAAAAATTATCTTAAAACCCAATTAAGAAATGACGGAGAAAGTCAGGAAGTTATCGATCTAGTAAAGAAAGTATCTAAAGTAAAGTTAATGATGTCCGATCATATTAATGCAAATATCATTACAGATTTCAACCAACATCTTAAAGATCAAAAATTTGAAGAATGGGCATCGATCAAAAATGATGGTAATATCATAAAAATTAATGCTTTACAAAATGATGACATGATAAAAAACCTAATGATAACCATCAACTCTAAAGACAACAATGCTGTTTTTGTAGATGTTAGGGGTAAATTTACAGCGGATGATATTTCAAAATTAATTAACGCCACAGAAAAATCTAACATTAAAGTCAAATTTAATTAAATCTAAAAACTATGAAAACTAAATTAATAATTTGCGCTTTTGTCTGGATTAGTAGTCTTGCATTGGCACAATCAGAATATGCTAAAGTCTATGCCTATGATGATTACAATAAAGGTTGGGCAATGGTAAAAACCAATGCGGGGACTTTCGGTTTTATCAACAAGGACAAAAAAATTGTGGTGCAACCAATCTATTCTAAAATCGAAAAAAATGGTGATTTTATATTAGTGAAAAATGTGTCCGATGCTTACGGATTATTGGATAAATCTGGTAAAGAAGTTACTCCCGTCATTTATGAAAAAATATGGCCTTTTGGGGAGCAACATAAAGATTGGGCAATGGTCAAAAATAGATCTGGCCAGTACGGTTATATTACAAAAAATGGGAAAGAAATTGTCCCTGCAAAATTCACTTTAGAAGAACTAAAAACTAATTATAAATTCATCAAAAAATAAATACTTTTATCACTATTTAATTTTTCAAAAAACGAAAAAGTGCCCGAAATATCAGGCACTTTTTTATTGATGTTTATCGTATCAAAACTATTTTCTCATCTCAGACTAATCCAATGAGATTTCTTCTAAAGATTAATAATATTACGTTTTTCGGTTCAGGTCATCTTTAAAAGTTTCAATCCTATGATCAGTAGCAAAGTTTGCTTTTTCAATTTTTTCTTTAGCATAAAGCCTGAATTCATTTTCGGTTTTTTCTAAAAGATAATCATAAGGCCCAACAGATGATATCAACTTGATTAACACAGGAGAAATCTCAAGACAAATAAACAATCCCATGATAAAAGATGCCGCCAAAGCTATAATGGCAGAGTTTTGTCCCAACTCATCCAATGCCTGTAATCGCGCTGCAAAACCATTGAATTTATCCTCGAAAACGTCCGTATTTTTTCTTTCACTTTCTAAGCTGGTATAGACTTTAGAAATTTCTTTATCCAAATAATCTTGTCGAGAAGCCACTTGTTTTTGATAATTTTCAAGGTCTTGCTTGCGTTGTTTTTTAAGCTCAGCTTTTCGTTTTGCGTTAGAACCATAACCTTCTTTACCACTTGTAAGTCCTGTTTTAGTTCCTAAAATTTCTTTTTCTAATTCTACCGCTGCAGAATCATAGGCTTTTTGATATTCTAAAGTTTTACTCGCAATCTGTTTTTTCTCTGTATCAAAAGGACCAGATTGTTGTAGAATCCTGGCATTCATTTCGGTTTGAAGTTGCTTTTTATTCCGCTGGATAATCGTATTAAGTTGTTTGTTAACTTCTTTCTCAAAGATTTTTAATTCTAAAGGTTTTGCAATAATAATTCCTAAGAACGTCGCGAGCGCTAACCTTGGCAAAGTCATTAACAATTGATGCCACCAACTTCCTGTTTTCTTAATGGACGAAACAATATATCTATCAAGATTAAAAATCATTAATCCCCACAATATTCCGAAACCGACTGACGTCCATACATTATCGAAAACTGTGTAAATTGCATAACCTGCCGACAATGTTGCAAAGATTGCCGTAAAGAGGACAATCCCTCCTATTCCGGAAAATTTATTCCATTCTGAAGGGGATTTTTTGAGTAAATGAATATTTCCTCCAGAGCATAATATTAAAAAATGTTGTAACCAATTCATGTTATATGAGGTTTTTATATTTCAATTTGTCCTACTAATCATTATTTTGTTACAAATGGTAGTAGGTAAAACCTAATAACTAAAAATATGCCAAATTTTATTGATCTCAAATAATTAACATAGCGATCTCAGCATAAAAATCCTGAAGCTTAATTTGAAACAAATTTCATTTTTTATCTAAATAACACTAAAAGTTAAGATGGATACTGAGTAGACTTTTCGGATTGTTGATCTTTCAATATTTTCGCCGCAGTCCATTTGGCAAACTTCGATGGTTTTATTTTATAGCCGTATTTGTAGGCATAGACTTTGGTAAATTCGGCCCCGAAAAATATCAATTGGCAACTATAATTAATCCACATCATCAACAGAATAATAGTCCCTGCCGCTCCAAAAACAGTCGTCGGTTTAGAATATTCAAAATAAAAACTCAACAACATTTTCCCGATATTAAATAACAAAGCCGTTACAATAGCGCCCATCCACAAAGATCTCCAAGAGATTTCTATATCTGGTAAAACCTTAAACATAAATGCGAATAACAAAGTGACCACCGCAAATCCTAATACAAAATTAGTCGCTTGCATAAGGACATAAGTTTTAAATCCAAAATAACTCGTGATAAGATTATTAGCTAATCCTAACATGGAGGACAGCACCATACTTACCAACAGGAGAAATGTAATAATGAGAATCATGCCTAAGGAATTGGCGCGATCGAGAAGAAATTTTTGCCAAGCTTTTTTGGGTGCAGATTCTATATCCCAAAGGTTATTGAGAGCACTTTGCATCTGAAAGAATAAGGTGGTTGCCCCGAAAATCAAAGTCCCTATTCCTAAAATTTTCATCCAGATATTTTGTTTATCTAGCACCGCACTTGTCAATATACTCTGGACAGTCTGAGCAACATCTTTGCCCATCAATCCCCGAAATTGGTTGGTAATCTCACCTTGGATGGCATCTTCTCCAAAGAAATTTCCCGCTACCCAAATCACGATAATCAATAATCCGGGCAGCGAAAAAATAGCATAGTAAGCAATACTAGCGCTGTCTTTACTAGCAGAAGAATTCATAAATTCATTAAAGGTATCCTTCAACAAACTCCAAATATTAGTAAGAAATTTCATTATTTATACCAGCTAGAATATTTTACATAATTATCTGCTATTCTTTTAATCTCACCCTCAATTAATTGTTGCGAAATATCTTTCACTTTTTTGGCGGGTACACCTGCCCAGATTTCGCCTTCTTGGATGTGTGTATTAGCCGTTACAACAGCACCTGCCGCTACAATAGAGTTACTCTCTACAATACAATCGTCCATCACAATGGCTCCCATCCCTATCAATACATTATCCTTTATGAGACAACCGTGCACTATGGCGTTATGACCGATAGAGACGTTATTTCCGATGATTGTTGGACTCTTTTGATACGTACAATGGATCATTGCGTTATCCTGAATATTAACCTTGTCACCCATTTTTATATAATGCACATCGCCTCTCAGCACAGCATTATACCAAATGCTACAATCGTTACCCATCGTTACATCACCGATAACCGTTGCTGTCTCAGCCAAAAATACGTTTTCACCCATTACTGGTGTTTTCCCTAAAAGTTCTTTTACTATTGCCATTGTTTTTGTTATTAGTAGCTTCATCACGCTTTCAGCTATATCTTTCCTTAGCTCGCTCGGACGGCTCCGCTACGCTCCGCCACCTCACTCGCCCAGTAAAGGATGCCGCTTCTATCGGGGCTAATTAAATTTAGTTTTTAAAATAAAATTTGTCTTTAATTAGGTATAATTCTAAGCTTTCAAAATCCAGACCATATCCAATGATCATGATAGAAAGAATCAAAAACCGTTAAGACGTTAATCATCACGTGTTATACACTATTTCTTGAAGAACAACATTTTTTTCTTCCACCAAATTACGATAATTTTGCATTAGAAAAAATCAGTCAATGAGACAAATTTTAATAGAGCCTACAGAAAACCCGAAAGTCCTTAAGTTTGTAGCAGATTACAACTTAATTCCGGGATCTTTAGAATTGGATAGAGAATCTGATATTTCAGAGATTCCTTTAGCTCAGGAATTATTTAACTATCCATTCGTTAGCAGAATATTTATCACAGCCAATTTTATCGCAGTGGCCAAAGAAGACACTGTAGAATGGGAACATATTTCGGAAAGTCTAAAAAATGTCATCGAAGACGAGTTACTCGCTAACCCGAGAATCTATCTTCAGAAAAAGAAAGAACTCTACCAAGTTTATTCTGAGATGACACCTAATCCTAATGTCATGAAGTTTGTGGCAAGCAAGATGTTATTAGACGGCTTTATCGAGTGCAAAAATGTTGAAGAGTCAGAAGGCGTTCCTTTGGCTAAAGCATTGTTTGACGAATTCGATTTTGTAACAGAAGTTTTTATCAGTGATAATTTTGTCGCTGTGACCAAAGATCATCAGTACGAGTGGCACCAGATCATGACGCAAGTACGATCCAAAGTTGCCGATTATCTGCAAGCGGGTAATCCTATTTCTAACGTAGAAGCACAGCAACACGAGAATCCTGTACAGAAAATCCTTAACAGAGATTATACAGATAATGAGCAGAAAATCAGCGACATCTTGATGGAATATGTGGCACCAGCTGTAGAAAATGATGGTGGCAAAATCTCCCTAATGGAATATGATGAAGACAGTAAAGTTGCCAAGATGCTTTTACAAGGTGCTTGTAGCGGTTGTCCTTCGTCAACAGCGACGCTTAAAAATGGTATCGAAAATATCTTAAAACAATTTGTACCAGAACTGGTAGAATCTGTAGAAGCCGTTAACGGATAATTTTTGTTTAATTAAAATCTAAAATCTTGCAAGAATCAAACTCAAAGAAAGGAATTTTATTAGTTAATCTAGGTTCTCCAAAATCTACATCAGTTAATGATGTTAGAGATTATTTGGATGAGTTTTTGATGGACGAGCGCGTTATAGATTACCGTTGGATAGGGCGCGCACTATTAGTACAAGGCATTATCTTAAAAACCAGACCCGCAAAATCGGCAGAAGCCTATAAAACAGTCTGGACTGATAAAGGTTCTCCGCTAATTGTCATCACGCAACAGATCCAAGAAAAGTTACAAAAAATAGTAGATGTCCCTGTAGAAATAGGCATGCGCTACTCAGAACCGAGCATAGAAACGGGCATCAAAAAACTGGTAGACCAAGGCATAACAGAAATTGTGTTGTTCCCGCTCTATCCACAATATGCAATGAGCACCACAGAAACGGTGATTGAGAAAGCAGAAGAAGTTAGAAAGAAGAAATTTCCGCAGGTAAGGATCAATTACATTCAGCCTTTTTACAACAGAGATATTTATATCGATTGTCTAGCAGAAAGTATAAAGGAAAAGCTTCCCGAGAACTTCGATGCGTTGCAGTTTTCTTACCACGGCGTTCCAGAAAGACATATTTATAAAACCGATCCTACCAACACATGTAATCTAAACGATTGCTGCTCACGAGAAAACAATCCGAGTCATCAGTTTTGTTATCGTCATCAATGTTTTGATGTTACCAATTCTGTTATTAAAAAACTAGGATTGCCTAAAGAAAAAGTAATGGTCACCTTCCAGTCGAGGTTGGGAAAAGATAAATGGATGGAACCTTATACCGACGAAACCCTTGAAAGCATTGGCAAAAAAGGCATAAAAAACTTAGCGATTGTCTGTCCGGCTTTTGTATCAGACTGCTTAGAAACCTTGGAAGAAATTTCTGTAGAAGGAAAAGAACAGTTCTTGCACGGAGGCGGAGAAAACTTCCATTACATTCCTTGTCTTAATGACGAAGACCGATGGATTGATGTTGTGAAAACTTTATGCGAGGAAAAACTGAATGAATTTTATTTTGTTTAAAAAAACTTCTTATTAATATATAACAAACGCCTCAGAAATTTCTTAGGCGTTTGTTATTATATATTTAGTAATCAAATTCGGCGATTAATACACCATTATTATCTCCGCCATTGTCTTTTTTAGCACTTTGGAAAACTACTATTTTCCGTTCTTGCTTACCAGAAGCATAGTTAAGAAATACTTCTGCCATCAAGGCTGTCGGTCCAGAAATTGAAACTTGATCATCACCGTAAAAGTTGGTTTCGATTTTATATTTTCCTTTAATAGCTTTTTTCAAGAGGAATTGTTCTGGCCCAAATCCTCCCGTAAAATCCTGACTGATCCTCCCGCCTATTTCTGTTTTTTCATGAGAATACATGCACTTTTCGTCATTAGGATCTGTCACCCAAAGATCAATATCCGTATTGTCTTTGTTCCAATTAAGAACCACTCTTATGTTAACAGGAAGCTCTGCCAGAAGTTTAGGGTTAATATCGGTTGGACTAGCTTTTCTGTAGTTAATTAACTGATTAAGCTCCATTAAAACAGTTTCTTCAATCATAAAATCTCTCGCCGCAATTTCTTCAGTGTAATCTCTTATAAAAATCTTATAAAGTTGAGTTAATGCTTCCTGATATTCGCCATTATCTTCTAAAGCCAAAGCATAATCTCTATAACTTTGTGGATCCATTGGTCGCCAATCCAGAATTTTCTTGGCTATAAAAACAGACTTATCATTAACGCCTTGTTTCTTTAATTGATATAGAACCAACTTATAAAGTTCTTCATTTTCTAAATCCAAATCTGTGATAGAGCTCAGCACTCTCAAGCCCAGTTCGTTCTCATTAAGATTGAATAACAGATTGGCAATATCAAAGTAATAACTTGGCGTGTCCTTATATTCTGGTCTTTGTTTAAGATATTTTCTATAGATAGAATCTGCAGATTTTAAGGCTTCAAAATGTGTCATATAAGCTTCTGTAGATTTTATGTCTAAAGTTCTAACATTGGCTTTGATCTCATCGATCACTGTATTTATTCTTATACCTGCAACGCTCCCAGCTAAAGCATTTTCTATAGTAACCACAGAAGAAGAGCTTCTATTAATAGTTGATTGTGTAGCATATCCTACGACAACAACTTCTTCTATTTGTTGATTGGCGTTGGTCGTATCACTTCTAGATCTTGGGTTGTTATTAGGTCTATCTGCTTGGGCTGCAACTTGGTCAACTTTTGGATATTTTTTAATATTAGAAAAATCTGTGTTCCACCACGTCTTAAGCTCTTCTGTCATATTCTCTGCACGGCTCATAATATTTTTTCGTGCAGAAGTTGCATTGTCTTGTCTGGATTTCATGGATTTATCATAATCTGCTCGTAGCTCGTCTGGTGGAATAATGTTGTGCTTAACATAATCATCTAGGTTTTCTAAAACAATTAAACTTGTGTTAGATGTCACAATCCCGAATTGTTTTCCAATAGCTTTTATTTCCTTTTGATATTCTTTAGGCTGAAGTTCTAGTTCTTCAATTTT
Organism: Chryseobacterium electrogenes; assembly: GCF_053553015.1. Classification (NCBI taxonomy): domain Bacteria; kingdom Pseudomonadati; phylum Bacteroidota; class Flavobacteriia; order Flavobacteriales; family Weeksellaceae; genus Chryseobacterium; species Chryseobacterium electrogenes. The sequence goes on from NZ_JBNPPB010000002.1 coordinate 2,124,317, forward strand.
ATTCTGAGCCCAGACTTGCGCAATATTCCAGTTGTTAGACGTATTTTTTTCAAAATCAAGATTAACTTTTCTCTCTTCTGTAACTTGATTATCAAAACCAAACAATAAGGTGATTTCTGTAGATTTTGCACTAGATATTCCGGCTATATTAATGGCATTATCAATGGTTTTTCCTGTTTTCGGGTACACTTCAGTTATCGCAGAATTAGGCTTTATTCCTAGAAATTTCAAATTACTAAACAAGAGTTTTTTAATCTCAGATTTAAGATCATTAGATGCAATATTAATCACTTCACCACCCGTCTTAGAACTGATATATTGCAATTGACTAAAGTTGGACGTCACATTAGAAGTAATACAGAAAACTGGTTTTTTAAGATTAAGTTTCAAATCTCCGAAGCCAGAAATACCATCTGTGAAAAACAAATACTCATCAACATCCATGTTTTTCAATTGACTATAATCTGTCCCGCCATCGTAATTGATATTGGATAAATATTGTTTTAGCTCCGCAAAGTTAGAGTTAGAAATATTAAATTGTTTCTCATCACCCCATCGATTATTAAGCAGCACCACTCTAACTGTAACATTTTTATTTAACTTAAAATAATCTTCTAAAAGTTGTAATTCCTTTTTAAGATCTCTATTAATCATACTCAGAGAAGCATCCCAAATGAGTCCGATTGTTTTAGGAAGAACTCTAGCTTTAGTTTTCCCCACAATTGGATCATTCAACAAAAAATAATAGTTGCCAGAAGCAGCTTGACTAATTAACTTGGGTTGTAAGGATGGCTCTAGATATACTCTAAGGTTAGTTTTAGACTTAAAATCTTTTTGCGACATTTTCGCAGTCCAGACATTGCCTTGTTTTACAAAATTAAAATCACCGTCTGGTCTTTGTTCTAATTTTGGAATGTTAACCTCATCAAAAACCTGAACATTAAGATTAAATTCTGGGATTGTCAAATCTTTGTTAAACACGAAATTGTAATACAATTGGCCATTAGAGGTTTTCAAATTCTGATTATAAGAGATCTGCACAATTCTTTTTCCTTTGGCAGGAATTGGATAGATGCGTGTTCTGAAATTATTGCCTTCAACTTTCTCAATAATACCTGGATCAACCTTCTTGCGAACGATACTTTCGAAAACTTCTTTAGCTTTCTCCTTCTCTACAGGAACGGCAGTTCTCAGTTTCCCATTAATATCTAACGCATAGCCACTTATTGTCACGCCTTCCGGCAAAGGAAAAGTTAATCTCCCTTCCAGAATGTTATTGGACGAATTAAGAAACTCCATCGTAACAATGGTATTAGACAAGTTGCCAACAATCTTCGTCGTAACCTCTAATTTTTCTAACCTAACCGGATTATTTTTCTTGACATTCCCTTTTTCATTAAGAATTTCTAAATTCCCGACTTGCGCCATCGACAGAAAACTTAACATCAAAGCTATAAACGCGTAAATATTCTTTACCATACTAAATAAATTGTGCTCTTATAAAAATAGAAAAGTCTGAGCAATAATACCCAGACTTTTCATTAATAATTACTAATTAATTATTTTTTGTTAAAATCTCCTACAAAGATTGACGTTAATTGATTTTCTGAAATATACTTTCTTAACGCTGCATTAACTTGATCTAGCTTAAGCGCAGATACTTTTGCTTCTAAGCTATCGTAATCTTCTAAAGGAACATCGTACTGTAATTTGGCATTAACTAAACTCATTAATGTCCCATCATTACCTAATCCTGTCTTACGAGAGTTAAGCCAAGAGGTTAGATTAGATTTCATTTCTTCTGGTGTAAAACCATCTTTCACTGCTTTAGCAACTTCTTCTTTTACAGCCTTGTTAACGGCATCTTTTTTAGTTGGATTAAAAAATGCATAATATGCCCAAGATGCAACATTGTTATTAACTGGTACACTAATGTAAGATCCTGCACCATAACTGATACCTTCTTTCTCACGAAGACGCATTGGGATTCTTGCAGATAAGAAACCACCGCTTCCTAAGATCTCATTAGCCATAATTAATGCTGGATAATCTGGGCTGTTTCTGTCCATTGCAAAACTTACTTTACCAACAACCGCTGCATTTTCTTTATCCGGAGTGACAATATCTTTATCTAACTTTTTAGTTGAAAATAATTCTGGCTTAATGTATTCATATTTTGATTTAGAATTCCATTTCCCGAAAGTAGACTCTATAAGATCACCAGCCGCTTTAGGATCGACATCACCAATGATGCTACCAACGCCATTATTACTTCCTAAAATAGAATTATAAAATGCTACTAATTGATCTCTTTTAACATTTTTGTTGTTGTCAATTTGTTCTTTAATGGACGCTGTGTAATAGATACTTTCTTTAGGATAAGATTGCGTCTGTCTTTCTATTTCTGTGAAAGCCAAAGTCTGCGGATCATTTAACGAACTTTCTAGGTAAGTATTATATTCTGTAACAGTCTTAACCAATTCTGCTTCTGGGAAAGTAGATTCTGTCAAAATCTCTTTTAACAAGCCCATTACTTTGGTTAAATTTTCTTTGTAAGTATTGACGTTAACAAATAATGTCTGACCGCTAAAGCTGAAACCTAAACTGGACTTCCACTCATCCAATAAATCTTGAATTTGTTCTTTAGTATGCGTTTTTGTACCAGTTTTAAGAACCTGAGCCATTAATGACGCTACATCTGATTTTCCTTTAAGATCACTCTGATTACCAACAGGAAAACGGAAACTTGCTAGTACTTTGCCACCCTTAATTTCTTTTTTGATCACGCCATACTTCAGACCATTGCTTAGCTTAGATTCTGTAAGATTAGCCTTAAGATTTTTGATACTTGCTTCAAAAGGTGCAGCTTCTTTCTCTATTGCACGACCTTTATAATCTTTGGTTAGGCTTACAATCTGAGGATCTGTATATTCTACATTTTTGACTCTGACTTCGTCTTTAGTTGGGATAAAGACTCCAATCGTTCTGTTGTTGTTATTAAAATATTTGGTCGCAACACGTTGGATATCTTCTTTAGTTAACTTTTCGATATTATCGCGGTATAACATTTGAAGTTTATAATTACCAGCGCCAATAATTTCTGTTAAATTAATAGCATAGCCAATCGTGTTATTTTTAGTGTTTTCTAGTTGTTTTAATATTTTAGCTTTTGCTCTTTTTACATCATCATCCGTAAATTTAATAGAAGCAATCTTATCCAACTCTGTACGGAATTCTCCCTGTGTTGCTTTAACATCTTTATCTGCCGGAACGTCTAACCCAAAATACATATAACTTGCATCTCTCACCGTTGGTTGCCAAGCATAGACAGAAGCCGCTTTGTGTGTATCAACAAATGCTTTGTATAGATAACCTGACGGATCAGACGTTAAAATTTCAGATAGCGCATCCAACGCTGCATAATCCTTATCCGCATAAGGCGTAGTGTGGTATAATGCTCCAACAACTTTACTATCTCCGGTACGTTTTAGCTCTATAAAACGTTCTCCATCTTGAGCAGGTTCTACGGTATAAGTAGGATCAATAACTCTTGTCGGCTTAGGAATTGATGCAAAATATTGAGTAATATATTCTAAAGCTTTTTTCTCATCAAATTTTCCTGCTACAATTAATGTTGCATTATCTGGTTGATAGAATTTTTCATAAAACTTTCTTAGCGTAGGTGCTTTCACTCTTTCTATATCTTCCTTGCTTCCGATGGTAGAATTTCCGTAATTGTGCCACAGGTAAGCTGTAGAAACAATTCTCTCTTGCAATACTTCACCTGGATTGTTTTCTCCAATCTCGAATTCATTTCTTACCACAGAAAACTCTTTATCAAGATCAGATTGAAGAATGGTAGCATTAATCATACGATCTGCCTCCATATCCAACGCCCAACGAAGATTCTCATCATTACTTGGGAAGACTTCATAATAATTAGTCCTATCATACCAAGTTGTCCCGTTGGCCTGTCCACCTTTATCAGATAATTGCTTCTTGATATCGCCTAATTTTTTAGTACTTTTAAAAAGCATGTGCTCCAACAAGTGAGCCATTCCTTTTTCGCCATAGCCTTCGTGACGAGATCCTACATTATAAACGATGTTTACAACCATATTACTCTGAGAAGCATCCGGGATTAATAGGACTTTCATCCCATTTTTCAGGGTATATTCTTTAATACCTTCGGTATTACTAACAAAGATAGGAGCATCTGCTTTCTGAGCATAAATGGCAATTGGAGCCATTCCGAATGTCGCACTCATTGCAGAAATAAGTATTAATTTTTTCATAAATATCGATGATTTAATGTGAGGTATAAAATTAAACTATTATTTGACATCAAATTAAAATTGATTAAACTTTTTAAAAATGTTAACGTAAATTTGCGTTAATGCAAACTGAGAAAATTATTTTAGGAATTGATCCCGGCACTGCTGTTATGGGATTCGGGATTATCACAATTAAAGCGGGTAAAATGTCACTCATTGCCATCCACGAATTAATTCTTAAAAAATACGATAACCACGAAACAAAACTGAAACATATCTTTGACCGTACATTGTCTTTAATTGACGAGTATCATCCTGATGAAGTTGCTCTAGAAGCGCCTTTCTTTGGAAAAAATGTACAAAGTATGCTTAAGTTAGGTCGTGCGCAAGGTGTTGCTATGGCGGCAAGCTTGCATCGAGATATTCCCATTACAGAATATTCTCCTAAATCAGTTAAAATGGCGATAACAGGTAACGGAAATGCCAGCAAAGAGCAAGTGGCGGGCATGCTAAAAAACCTCCTCCACCTGAAAGAATTCCCGACCAAATATCTGGATGCCACAGATGGACTAGCCGTCGCGGTCTGTCATCACTTTAACTCAGGGACTTTATCTCAAGACAAATCTTACACCGGCTGGGAAAGTTTTTTAAAACAAAATCCTAAAAGACTGAAATAATAAATTTCGTTATTTTGTAAAAGCCAAATTAAATAAAACATCCGCAAATTAATATAATGAACGACGCACTTTTTGATCTCATAGAACATACCAATCGTAGTATTTTTCTTACCGGGAAAGCAGGAACTGGGAAAACCACCTTCCTTAATAACTTGGTGAAAAAGACCAAAAAGAAACACGTCATCATTGCCCCAACGGGTATTGCAGCCATTAATGCTGGCGGTGTAACCATCCACTCCATGTTCGGGCTACCGTTGCGGACTTTTATACCAACGACAGAAAGAATAGACCAAAATATCGCCAATAATATTGCGGATCTTATGCCGCATTTTAAATACCGAAAAGATAAACTGAAACTTCTCCGCGAGATAGAAATCATCATTATAGACGAGGTTTCTATGTTGCGCGCCGACGTCTTAGACATGATGGATTTTGCACTGCGTCATATCCGAAGAAATCCGTTGAAATTTGGTGGTGTACAGATGCTATTTATCGGTGATCTTTATCAGTTGCCACCCGTTGTTAGAGACGAATATCTACTCAATCAGTATTATGCTTCGCCTTTCTTTTTTAATGCTAAAGCTCTAGAAGACTATCCACTTATCACGATTGAACTTCAAAAAGTATATCGACAGACGGATGAAAAGTTTCTCGAAATTCTTAATGCGATCCGAAACGGAGACACAGCCAATATTGATTTTAATGAACTTAATTCTCGTTACGACCCGGATTTTGACCCAAAGGAAGAATCCTACGTCTATCTCTGTTCTCATAACAAGATGGCAGATAATATCAATCAACAAAAGCTAAAAGAATTAGGACATCGTTCTCACTTTTTTGATGCGGAAATTGTTGGAGATTTTAAGGAAAATCAATATCCTAATGAACAGACTTTAGAGCTTAAAATTGGTTCTCAGGTTATGTTTATCAGAAATGACACTTCGCCTGATAAAAAATATTACAACGGAAAACTTGGTGAAGTATCCTACATTAATGGTGACGAAATAAGCGTCGTATTAGACGGCAGCGAAGAAGAAATAAAAATTATCCCAGAAACTTGGGAACAAAAAAAATACAGCCTAGACAACGAAAAAAATATTAAAGAAGAAGTCTTAGGAAGTTTTAAGCAATATCCAATAAGATTAGCTTGGGCGGTGACCATCCATAAAAGTCAAGGTCTTACCTTTGATCGACTAATTATTGATGCAGGGAAAAGTTTTGCCTCTGGACAAGTCTATGTCGCACTTTCTAGATGTAGAACTTTAGAAGGTATTATCCTGAAATCTAGGATTACGCCAGATGTCATCTACAAAGATCATCGTGTAGAAAGTTTCCAGGTGGCAACCAATGCCAATGACAAAATGGAAGATATTTTGCACGCAGAAAAATATGATTACAGCATAGAAAAAGTCATCAGAAGATTAGATTGCACTTGGTTTCCGCAGACTTTAGAAATATGGTATAATAGTGGTAAAGACAGCAAGTTCTTGGATAGAGAGCAGAAGAAAAATCTTTATCTAAGCCTAAAACCCGAGATTAATAATCTTCAACTTATTTTTGTAAAGTTCGAAAAGATACTGAAACAATTAACCCAGAAATTTATTCTACAAGAGATTGAATGGCCTCAAGTTGAAGAGAAAGCGAAAGGCGCAGTTAATTTCTTTTTCAAGAATGTTAATGATAAGATCTTTATCCCTTTAAAGGATTTTTATGCCACAACTAAAGGCGTAAAAGGGCTTAAGGCTTACAATGAAGATTTTAAACTTTGGATTGATGATCTGCAAGAATATTTGTCTGATATTAAAAGTGCTCAACTTCTGGACACTGATCTCTTTGATAAAGCTAACGATGTAGAACTTACAGCAACAGTGAAGAAAATACCAACACATATTGTTAGTTTTCAGCTTTTCCAGGAGGGGAAAACAATGGGAGAGATTGCAAAAGAACGTGGCTTGGTTATCTCCACAGTGTTTGGACACCTAGGGAAATTTGCCGAGCAGGGCGTCCTAGATAAAAAAGATCTTCTAAGAATCTATCCTAAAGAAAAAATTGAAGCTTTCGAGAAAGTATATAAAGAGAATCCTCAGGAAAACCTTAATGATTGGAAAGCTGCATTGCCAAACGATTTCGAGTATAATGAGATTAGATTACTTTGGAATTATTACGCTAATCGTAAAGCTTAGAATTTTAATGTATACGCCAACTTCCTAGCCCCGATAGAAGCGGCATCCTTTTCTGGGCGAATGAGGCGGAGGAGCGTAGCGGAGCCGTCCGAGTGAGGCCAGAAAAGATATAGCGGATAGCGGGAATTGCTTCTAAAAAAAACAAAACCTTCCAATGATAGGAAGGTTTTTTATTATTTTTGTTCTTCATAGATGGTTGTGAGAAAATCTGCGTAAGATCGCTCTACACCAATAATGTCGCTGGATTTGATGTTAATTCCGCCATAGATGCTTTGGTTTTCTTTAACTTTAAAATTAGAAATCTGCATATATTGTGCGGGATGTTGATCTTTGCCCTTTACTTTAATGCCACTTCCTAAAAATTGCCTTGTAGAAACATTAACAACTTCGCCAGGTGCAAAGCTTTTCTTTATAAAATGTCGCTCCAACAATACTGTTTTTTCGCCATTAATGCTTAATTTTTGGTCTTTACCAGCCGAGGCAATAATGTAAAGCGTATTGTATTCTTGCGGAATTGACTCCGATGGCACATAATACAAACTCAAAAAATAATGATTAGGATTGAAAGCTTCGTCTTCTAATCCTTCAACTTTTTTTACAGCAAATGTATTGGCGCCAATTTCTTTTGCTTTTTTGTAAATAGCACCAAAAACGGCAACATCATCATTGTTAAATCCGTTAACCAGAATCTCTCCAAGATAATCTCCTTTGGTCTGATCTGGATTAATTTTATAGAAAATCTTGTCTTTGTTATCATTGATTTTATCAACCTTGCTCAGAATTACATTTTGAGAAAATGTAAGGATTACCAAGAATAAAGTTAGTAGCGAAAATATTTTTTTCATCTTAAAGTGCTTTGATAATTTCCATACATTCTTCTAAACTATTCTCCCAACGACGAGGCTCTATGCCATAGGTTTTTTCGATTTTATCGAGACACATTGTGCTTCGCATTGGACGTTTTGCTGGTGTAGGAAATTGATCTGTTGTGATAGGGTTAAGCTTAATATCCGATCCAGAAAACTCTTTGATTTTCTCAGCAAACTTATACCAAGTCGTCTCAGGATAATTAGAGAAATGAAATATCCCGTAGTGTCTTGCTTCTTTATCAATAATGGTCATTATTGTTTCTGCAAGATCATTAGCATTAGTAGGTTGCCCGTACTGATCATCTACGATACCTAATTCTTCTTTAGTATTAAATAAATGAAGCATTGTTTTGACAAAGTTTTTATTAAACTCAGAATATAACCAAGATGTTCTCAAAATGATTGTTCTGTGGTTATTATCCAATGCCAGCTCTTCTCCTTTTCTTTTACTAGCGCCATAGACACCTGTTGGATTGGTAAAATTATCCTCGTCGTAATCTACATTGGTACTTCCTTCAAATACATAATCTGTGGAAACATGAATTAATGTACTATCAAAATCTCCACAAATCTCTGCTAGATCTGCAACAGCATAGGCATTAACGGCATAAGCTCTTTCGGCTTCTGTTTCTGCTAAATCTACAGCGGTATAAGCAGAAGCATTAATACAAATGTCTGGACGATAATTTTGAAATTCCCGAAAAATATCTGCGCGCTTTGTGATGTCTAATACTGATGATCCCGTAAAATTGAAATCATAGATGTCATGATATTTGTGTGCCTGTTTTTGTAAACAATGTCCTAATTGACCGTTAGCACCTATTACGAGAATTTTTTTCATGATTAAGCTTTTTTATTTTGTTGACGAAGAATGCGCGCGCGATCAGAAAAGTCTTTTTGCTCTAACACAACTAAAGACTCACGGAAAAGATCCATTGTTTCTTTCGGGTGTACTTCACTGGCTCTGGTTTTCATATTAAAGTAAATGACAGTCATCCAAAGCACGGCATGGATACTTTTTTCGTCTTCACTTTTCATAAGTATTTCAACTTTTGCAACACGATCTTGTATCTCTATCGTCTTGCTGGTTAAAACTACTTTTGCATTATATTTTACTTCTTTAAGATATGCGATTTCATTTTGAATACTTACCCACGTACATCCTGTTTTTTTGGTGTATTCTTCATAGGTAAATCCGAAACCTTGCTCTACATGATCTTCACGAGCATTGAGCATATATTCTAGATATTTTACATTATTAAGGTGTCCTATAGGATCACAATCTCCGAATCTAATTCTGGCAAGGCTTTTCAGTTCTTTTTCCATATTACAAAAATAAAAAAACCACCCTAAAGAGAGTGGTTAATTTATGTTAATTAAGGAAATTATTTAATTCCTAATTCAGTTTTAACATCTGTAGTTGCATCTGGACCTCCTTTGTAAACAAAAACTGAAGCATCTACGATAAAATCGTATCCTTTAGCTTTAGCAACTTTAGAGATTGCATCTTGGATTTTCTTTTCGATTGGATCTAATCCTGTCTCATATTTATCACGAAGATCTTTTTCTCCTGCAGCAGCTTCTGCTTGCAAGTTACTTTGAAGCTTTTGCAATTCTGCATTTCTTGTTTCGTTGATTGCAGGTGTTTGCGTAGCAGCTTCTTTTTGATATTTTTCAAAAAGTTCTTCTGCAGTCTTTCTTTTTTTATCTAATTCTGTTTTTTTCGCATCAGACAAAGTTTTCATTTGTTGCTCTAACTTAATTTTTTCTGGCATTACGTTAAGTACTGCAGTAACGTCTAAAGATGCTATTTTTTGAGCTTTTGCTATTCCCACTGCCATAAACATTGCTACAGCTGCAAATAATACACTTAGTTTTTTCATAATTGATGATTCTATAATATTTATTGTTATTTAATTACTTTTTCTTATTTCTACTTAGAAGATCTTTGCATAGATGACTTACTGTCATTTTGCTTTACCGCATTAATTTTATTCTTTTTCCCATCGTTAACAGGAGCACCAACCTTGGTATCTTGTTGAGAAGTTGTATTAACTTTTGATAAATTTTTCCCCAACAAATCTAATACATTATCTGTATAATCATACTTCTTGTCTAAAAATAGTACACTTGCACCATTGCTTTTATCAAGAACTATGCCCAAGTTATTTTTCTCAGAGATCGTTTTGATGCTCGTCCAAATTTGATCCTGAAATGGTTTTGTAAGACTTGCTCTTAATTGATCAATCTCACCATTGGTCCCAAATCTTCCGTTGATGGTATTTCTAATATTAGTTTCTAGATCCGTGACTTCTTTTTCTCTTAATTTTAGTTGATCTCCAACCAAAAGAATTTTCTCACTATCAAAAGCAGCTTTTCTATTTTCATATTCGCTTTGTAAACGTTGCAAATCACCTTGCCATTGAGAGATTTGAGAATTAAGTCTATTCTCTGCATCTTTATATTGTGGCAATTTTGCCAAAATATAATTGGTATCAATTACCCCAATTTTTTGAGCTTTTACAAAAGCTATTGATATTGAAAATACGCTTAAAGCGAGCAAGATTTTTTTCATATTACAAATATATAAAAATTACAATGGCTGATTCATCAAGAAATGCTGACGCCATCCAGACGGTTCTGAACCTCCTAATGTTTTATCAAATCCGTACGCGAAGTCAAACCCAATTAATCCAAATGCAGACATGGATACTCTAATCCCTAATCCAATTGATCTTTTTAATTGGAATGGGTTGTAGCTCCCAAAACTGTTCCAAGCATTACCTCCTTCTACAAATGTTAAAGCAAAAATCTTCGCAGTCTGGTTCATAGAAATTGGATATCTAAGCTCTGCTGCAAATCTATTGTATATAGTTGCTCCTCCATAAGGCGTGATATCATAAGGTGTACTGCTTGTAAATCCTGTTGATGATGAATTCTCATATCCTCTTAAAGGTACAATTTCTCTACCATCAAATCTACCATTATACAGACCAACACCTCCAACATAGAATCTCTCAAATGGCGGTGCACCAAGTTCTTTGTTGTAACCATTAAGATAACCCATCTCAGCTGTTGTTCTAAGAACTAACTTACCAACTACTTCGTTATAGAAATCTGCCTTAAATTTAACTTTGAAAAACTCCATCCACTTATACTTATCCAAAGGACTCATACTAGCATAGTCCTTATTCTCAAATAAAGAAAATGGTGGTGTAAACTTAGCCGATAATTCTAAATTAGATCCATAAGTTGGAAATACTGGATCCAGACCCGCAGAGTTACGGCTTAATCCAACATTGAAGGTAAAAGATTTGGTTGTCCCATTCATCTCTTGTCTATCTCCAAATTGGAATGGATAATTTTTAAAATTATAACTCTGGAATTGTATCCCTGTATATAATGCAAAATAATCATCTGGCCACTTAAGCATCCTTGTAAGACCTGCTGTAGCAGAGAAAATATTAAGCGTCTGATTTTCTGCGTTAGAATAATTATAGTTAACACGAGAATAATTAAGTCCAATACTTAATGATGTAGGTCTTGTACCAAATACCCAAGGTTCTACAAAATTAATTCCGTAATTGGTGAAATATTGTCCTGCCTGAGCTTGAAGTCCTAAAGTCTGTCCATCACCCTGAGGTACTGGCTTGAAGTCTTTGAATTTCAAGAAATTTCTTAATGAGAAATTATTAAAGGTTAATCCTAAAGTACCGATAAAAGAGTTACCACCATAACCGGCTTGCAACTGTACCTGAGAAGATCCTTTCTCTACAAGACTCCAGTGCATATTAACGGTATTATCCTGAGGATTAGGCTTTACATCTGTACCGATCTGTTGAGGATCGAAAAACTGCATTCCTGCCAATTCAAAATAAGTTCTTTTGATATCAGACTTTGCGAATAATGCTCCTGGTTTAGTCCTTAAAGATCTAAGAATAACGTGGTCATGCGTAGTTGTGTTACCAGACCAAGTTACACGGTTCCAAGTTGCTTTTTCGCCTTCGTTAATACGAATTTCTAAGTTTATAGAATCGCCTTTTACAGATTTTTCTATTGGGGTAACTTGCGAGAACAAGAAACCATTGTTCATATAATTAGACTTAAGATCTGAGTCATCCTCTTTTCCGCCATCTTCTCCAACTTTTTTGTTAAATCCTACTGCATCATAAATATCTCCCGTTTTATATCCTAAAACTCTTTGTAGATATTCTGTAGTAAATGTAGTATTTCCTACGAAGTTAATATCTCCAATGTAGTATTTTTTCCCTTCTTTAACATTAACATTAATATGAAAACCTTTCTTGTCTCTTGTAACAGAATCTGAAACAATAGCAGCATCTCTAAAACCTAATGAGTTGTAATAACTAACTAGTTTTTTCTTGTCTTCGTCGTATTTCTCCTGAATAAATTTAGATGGTTTTATAATACCTATTAAAAAGCGTTTCTGCTTGGTATCTTTAAAACCGTTTTTTCTAAGTTTTTTGCTAGTTACGCTCTCATTACCGGTAAATGTAATCTCGTCAATCTTTACTTTTTTACCTTTGTCCACCTCAATACTCCAGTCTACCAAATTAGGATCTGTTGCATTAGGCTTTTCATTAATTTTGATTTTTGCATCTGCAAAACCTTTATTAATAAAATCTTGTGGAATTTTGTTACTTAAGCTAGACATAAGATTATCGTTAATCTTAGTTCCTGGTTTAAGGTTATTATCTTTAATGAATTTTTCATTTTTAGACTTTCCGATGCCTTTACCTGTAAATTTGATCTCACCAAGTTCTTTCAAATCTTGAAGTGAGAATTTCAATACAACCTGATCGCCTTCATAGTTTTCTACATAAACTTCAACCTTAGAAAAGGACTGAGTTTCCCATAGTTTCTTAATTGCAGAGCTTACACGCTGACCCGGAATTTCGATTTTTTCGCCTTTAACAAGACCTGCCATACGCAGAACTTGTGCAGAAGAAAATTTCTTAACGCCATCTATCACAACATCCTTAAGGATATATTCTTGCTCTTGTGGCTCTGACTGTACAGTTCCTTGTGCAGTATTAGTCTGTGGCGTTACCTGAGCATGTAGATAGGTTGACGCTACAAAAAGAATTATGGGTACAAATTTTAATTTCATTGTCTCTATATAATCGAGATGTTCTCTCTATGCTTTAAATATTATTGTTGAACTTGTTGGCTAGTCTTACCGAACCTTCTTTCTTTATTTTGATAATCCAGAATACATTGGAAAAAAGTATCCTTGGTAAAATCTGGCCAAAGAATATCTAAAAATTGCAATTCTGCATAGGCAATCTGCCATAACAAAAAATTGCTAATACGAACTTCTCCGCTTGTTCTTATCATTAAGTCGACATTAGGGAAATCTTTTGTATAAAGATGTTGTCCTAATAAGTTTTCGTCTATATCATCTTTATTAATCTTTCCATCTTTTACATCTTGGCTTATTTCTTTTACAGCCTTCACTATTTCTTTTTGAGAGCCATAGTTAAGCGCCAATATGAGGTTTCCTTTATCATTTTCCTTCGTAAGGTCTATCAGATTAAGAAGTTGCTCACTTACAAAATCCGGTAACTCAGATATGTCACCAATGACGTGCAATCTAAGACCTTTAGTAAAAATATCATCACCTTCCTTAAGCAATGTTTCTGACAATAAAGTCATTAACGCAGAAACTTCATCCGCAGGACGACTCCAGTTTTCTGTAGAAAATGCGTAAAGCGTCAGATAAGGAATATGGATTTCGTTACATGCATTAATAGCATTTCTAACTGCATCAACCGCACATTGATGTCCATAAGATCTTTCTTTTCCGCGAGTCTGCGCCCATCTACCATTACCATCCATAATGATGGCAACATGTTGAGGGAGGACATTACTGTCTATTTTTAATTTTATTTCTGACATATCAATTAATCACAATAACAAGGAGGTCTACCAAATGAATACGATAAGATAAGTGATACAGAGTTAATCCAATCCTTAGAATTAGTATTTCCGATTTGTCTATCCTTTATAAAATCTTCTTTGCGTCGATTAGCTTCATCTAAAAAAGCACCAGTCTCTAATAAAGATTTTTTACCAGTACCGGATGCCAAAATATCTTTATTAAAAGTCATCTTAACATCTTTATTATCAATCACACTATAATCTAAAGCATCTGAAAAAGTTGGACGAAATGTTACTTCTCCCGATAGAGCCCAATTATAATTGAATTTATATTTTAATCCAACCCCAAAAGGAATTGCCATTGTAAATTTCTTAGCGCTTTGATATTTAGCAGTTGTTACAAAGTCAGAACTATTAGCAGGTGTAATAGCATCGCCTGTTGTAAAATCTCTGTTAAAATCATTCTTTAATATTGCCTGCGAAACACTAGCATACATCCCACCAAGTCCGCCAAAAACATAAGGACTTAACATGGATTGGTGCTCTTCATTAACAGGAAAGAAGTTATATTCGAAAATTACATCTGCTTCATAAATAGAGTTACTACCATGAAGCTGCCTGTATCTTCTATAATTTTCTTTGGCTACCCTATCATCAAATTGTACATTATGATAACCCAAGTTAAGCCTAACAGTCTGATAAGGGTTAAGATTCATTCTATATAAGACACCTACATTAGCCGGTATGCCCATCTCGCTAAGATTATTAAGTATGGGTTTTTGTAAAAAATAATTAGTCCTACCAATATCTCCCACAAGATTGCTAATGCCAAATTGTACACCAATCTCATGACGCTGTGCTTTTACAGAAGTAGTTACTGCAAAAGAACATATTAAAACAATACAATAAAAAATTAATCTCTTCATATACATCTATTAGACATATCCCAATTCTCAAAGTTGCTGCAAATATAAAACTTTTTTATGTTAGAGATATTCTTAAATTTTAGTTAAATAAGCTCAAAAAATCATAAGGTTAATCTAAAAAACGAAAGTATGCTTTAATTATTTTTCAGATCTAATAAAAACCCTCAAATAATGAGGGCGGTTTTCTATTTCTTATTGAGTAGATTTTTCACTTTATTTCTAATTTTAATCAGCCATGGTTCTTTAAAATTCTGATCTTCTTCAAAATAACCATAGCCGTAGCCGTAGCCATAGCCATAACCGTAGCCATAGCCGTAGCCATAACCTTGTTTAGCTTCGAAATCGTTATAAATAATCCCTATATTTTCTACTTCTTTTTTGGCATATTTCTCCGTTATCATCTTTAACATATACTTTTCTGTATATTCATGTCGTACAACATAGATAGTAGAATCAGCTTGTTTTATAAGCTCAAAAGAATCTGCCACTAATCCCAATGGTGGAGAATCTATAATAACAAAATCATATCTTTCTTTAAGGTCTGCTATTAATTGAGCATTACGATCACTCAGCAATAACTCAGAAGGATTTGGCGGAATTGGCCCAGACATTATAACATCCAGACTATCAAGACTTGTTTTATTAATAATTGATTCTAAATTAACATCACCTGTTAGATAGTTAGAAATTCCGTTTTGGTTATTAATCATAAAATCTCCGAAAATTTTTGGCTTACGAAGATCCATACCCAAAAGTATCGTTCTTTTCCCACTTAGCGCAATCACAGAAGCAAGGTTCATAGAAACAAAGGTTTTCCCTTCTCCTCCAATAGAGGAAGTAACTAATATAACTTTGCTATTTTTAACATCACTGGATAGAAATTTCAGATTAGCTCTTATACCACGGAAAGCTTCTGCTATTGAGGCTTTAGGCTTACTTAAGACCACTAAATTACCTTCTTCTGTATTTTTACCAATAATTCCTAAAACTGGCATCTTAGTCACTTTTGCAACTTCTTTGATATTTCTAATTTTATTATCTAAAAGTTCTACAAGAGTAAGAAACAACAACGGAATAAGCAACAAACTCCCCATAATAGCAGTTTTGGTAGCGCTAACATTAGGTGCAATTGGCCCTTGCCCTAAGTTCTTAGCTTTATCAATAACTGTAAGGTTACTTGTGTTAGAAACAATTCTCATCTGAGACTTAGATTGCTCTGCTAGTAAAGTGTTATAAGCAGCTTCTATAATAGCGTAGCCTCTTTCTGCATCTAAATATTTTCTTTCTTTTTCTGGAAGAGAAGTCAGACTGTTATCAATGGTTGCAATCTCTGTATTAAGAGCTTTCAATTGCTCATCAAAGCCTGAGTAATATTTCTTAAGACCACCTTGAGAATTGGTTTTAGCTTCATTAATCAGACGATTAATTTCTCTCATGGGTTCAGAATTAGGTGTGTAAATTAACGCCATCTCTCTTCTCTTAGCATACAAAGCTTTGAGCTCAGAAACAGATGCTGAGAAAGCTCCATCTTCTATCCCAGCAGAATTAATATTGATAATATTATCTATGTTATTACTAACAACAGCGTTTCTTACTTGGTCTAAGGATTTTAACTTAGTTAATAAATCGGATCTATTTTTCTCTAATTCTGTAAGTTTGTCAAACGTTTTTTGATCTAGATTTTTAAGATCATACAATCTATTTTCTATCTTAATACCATTAAGAACACTTGCGCTAGAGTCTAACTTTACACGTACATCGTCCATACTTTTTTTAAGATAAACGATAGTATTTTGGTCAACTTTATTCTGATCATTAAGTCTTTTCTTTATCAATTCGTCTACAGACAAATTAAGAAAACGCACAGTTCCGTTAAGATTATAACCTTTTTTACTAATAATCATTATGGAAGGTAATTCTTTGTCAAAATCTACACTCAGGCTTCCTATTATATCATTAACCGCCTGGTTAATAGGAACTAATTGAATTCTGATATTGTCAAATTTAATAGGAGACGCATTAGGATTTTTTTTAAGTTTGAATTTAAGATTAGGAGATTCATACCATTCATCAATAGCAATGATCTTATCTTCTGGTCTACTATAGTCTTTAACAGACTCATAGGACTCAGCGATATAACTATAAAGACTGGTGCTTTCTCCTTCTTCTGGTAATACTACTTGATACTTACCATTAGCTTTCGGCAATAGTGTAATTGGATAATTAACTTGTTGAAGGTGTGTTTTGTCAATCTCCATGATAACTGGAGAATCATCTTCATCTAAGAATGTTTCTTTAATAAATCCCTTAGTGGTATAATTGGTGTACAGACTGAGCTTATCAACAATATATTCATTTAAGCTACGGGATGTCAAAATCTTTTTAATATAAATTCCGTCTTGGTTACCCGTCTGACCCCAAATAAAATTAATGGATTGATTAGGGGTAAAATAACTTGCCGTATTATTAGAAACACTTAATGACAAACTAGAGGCATAGACTCTTTGTGCATAATATTTACTATAAACATACGAAATAGAATAGCCAATAACTGCCATTATAGCAAACCAGTACCAATTTCTTAAAATTCTATTAAGAAAATGAAGAGGATCAAAAAAGCTAAATGAATTAACAACTACATCTCCCTCTTTAGGACTAGAATCATTATTTTTTGTATCAGGAATCATAGATTAAAGCTTTGTGATGATGAGATAGATTGATAACACTGTGGTAAGCAATGAGACACCAGTTGTCAAACTTTGTAATGGTTCTTTTCCAAAGCCAGAGATACTTTTACCATTCGTATTTAACAAAATCATATCACCATTTTGCAACCAAAAATAAGGCGAATTCATTACATCTTCTCTTGTAAGATCTAGCTGAACTCTTTTTATACCTTCTGGGTACTGACGCTGTAATACAATGTTTTTTCTATCAATCGTACGGTTAAGACCTCCTTCTGTAGATAGAGCTTCTAATATATTAAGTCTTTGTACATGAGATGTTTTAGCACCTGTAATACCTGTACTTTCTATATCTCCTAATATATAATAAGTAAGTCCATCTGTATTTAATCTAACTTCTGATTTTCCTTCTAGAAAATTCTCGTTAACTTTACTTTGTATTTCTGCACTAATATCTTCTAAAGTTCTTCCTTCGGCTTTAACATAGCCAATACCGAAAACATAAATATCACCTTTAGAGTCTAATTTTAAGCCATTAAAATAGAAAAGCCTATTCCCGCCCACACCAGCGCCTCCTCCTTGTGCACTAGGACTTTGTCCACCGCCACCCTCTCCTGAAGATGTATTATATGTAGAATAAAATTGAGCGGCATCTCCCTTAGGTGGTGTAATAATATTAAGCGCTAAAATATCGCTCTTTGTTACTCGATACTCTTGTATATTATAGGGGATTAATCCTTCTTCATTAATTGTAAGACTCTCGCTAGGTTGTAAATAGCGTACGTCTTTTTTTGATACGCAAGAAATTGTAAGAACTAAAATGAATAAGATATATAAAATTTTTTTCATCGAAACTGTGTAATTTAATTTTAATTATGCCTTTACAGGTTATGCTCTAGAATATTTTTTCACAATATTAGGCAATAACGAACCTATAAATCCAAGCACAAATATAGTCAATAGTAAAACATTAATATTCTGATGTCTCATAAAATAGGCAACTAATACAATCATAAGATAATATATACAGATGTAAAACGTCGCTCTACGATGACCTAAGCCTAATTCTAAAATCCTATGATGGATATGATTTTTATCAGCTTCTAGAACAGACTTACCTCGTAGTAATCTTACAATAATAACAGTCAAGGTGTCTATAATAGGTAATATAAGTATTGCAACTGCAATAACAGGAGCCGTCTGGAGATGATAAAATGGGACACCTACATCTTTGACCGCGATAAATAAATCTATAAATGTCATAGCAGTAAATGCTAAAAGAAACCCTAATATCATAGATCCTGTATCACCCATAAAAATTTTTCTTATCCTAACAAGCGATAGATTATAATACAGAAAAGCCAAGACAGACCCTATAATTATAGCACAAAAAATAACTAATGGATAATTATATTCTCCTAACCAGAAAAAACTTACAGAAAATAACAAACTAGACAATATACTATAGCCTCCCGCCAAGCCATCAATACCATCTATAAGGTTAAAAGCATTAATAAGGATTACAAATGTTAATATACTAAAGATTACACTCACAAAATAATTAAGCTCATAAATCCCAAATAACCCAAAAAGACTTCTAATTCTTACATCAGATCCAATCACAATGAGAACAGAAACCAGAATCTGTATTAATAATTTCTTATAAGCCCTCATCACTGTTATATCATCGCAAATACCTACATAAAAAAGAATAACTAAGGATGGAAATAGAAACTTATAACTTTCAAATAACTGATATGCAAAAATAGGAGCACAAACCCCTAAAGAAAAAAATATAGCCACACCTCCCAAATTAGGAACTTTACTAAGATGAGAGCTCCTAGAACCCGGCTCATCCATAAGGTTTTTACGGCGAGATATTCTTACAATTATAGGGATACTAGTAAAGGTAATTAAAAATGAAAGGGAAAATCCCAATACTATCTTAAAGTAAAAAAAGGATATGCCAAGACTTTCAATGTAAAGTTCTATATTTTTCATCCAAAATTTGATTAGTTTTTATGACTACTATAAAAGACCTTTTAATACATAGAACTAAAAGAAGGCACGTTTCATTTTCATCATTGCAAAGGTAATATATAATTTTCAATAAAATAAAGTTTTTCCCAATTTACAAACCAAAACAAACCATAAAATTCATTGAAAAATTTATATTTTCCATATAAATAATTACAATTCTGTAAATTGCACTATTTTTTAAATATTGATAAATCAAACCCACTAAAAACCAAAATATAATAGATAATTTTCTTTAAAGACAGCCCTAACAAGTAGTTTTTACCAAATCTTTTATAATTAAGAATATCTTTTGTTGTGATAGATCTTTCTTTACAAAATTCTAAGAATTGAGACTTCATCATTTTATAAGATTTCTTATCATCGACATACGCTAAGTAGGCCAAAAAAGAATAAACCCCTTCTAAAATTTGAAAATTCTTAAGCACTAACTTATTGTCACTATATCTTGAGTGATCGTAAAACACCTCAACATCTCGTACCGCATCTAACATATCCAAACCTTTTACAGTAAAGGCTTTACTTATGGAAGCACTTCTTTCAAAGTATTGATAATGACACGATTGTGTCTGTGCAACGACAGTACTTTCTAATATTAATTGCGGAATTAATTGAATATCTTCAAAATGAACGCCTTTCTTGAAACGATGATTATTAAATAATTCTTTCCTAAAGAGCTTATTACAAGCGAAGCATCCCAAATCAGAGAAAATAGACAAATTATCTTTTAACAAGATCTTTTCTGGCATATTAGGGATTTGCGGAATCTCTCTTGTAACCTCTCCCTTTTCGTTAACTTTTTGAAGATTACATACTACAATTTCGGCTTTATGTTTATCGGCAAGCTGCCACATATCAAGAAACATATTATGCGTCACAAAGTCATCACTATCTACAAAACCAATATAATCCCCAGAAGCTCTATCTATACCGAAATTTCTGGCATCACTAAGACCTCCATTAATTTTACTATAAACTTTTAATCTGCTTGGATAGTTCTCTTGATAACGTTCTAATATTTGCTGAGAACCATCTTTAGACCCATCATTAACTGCTATAATCTCAATATCATCTAATGTCTGTAAGACTAAAGAATCTAAACATTTTTCCAAATATTCTTCTACATTATATACAGGCACTATGATTGATACTTTCATAATTTACTTTGCTTTGTTATTATACGACAACACATTTGAGATGACTAAATACAGAAGAATATTTAGCACTTATAATGATGTTGATTATCAAGTCTTAATTTCTGGTAAACCGCGGATTAAGAAAACCTCTTTTGCTATCTTCAAAATCTAATCGAGAGCAAGGGATGCAATTATCAATATCTTCATCTTCTCCAAAATACCAAAGATCTCTGAAGACATCTCTTTTAAAGGCATATTTTTCATCTTTAATTAATATATAAAATGTCTCGTATTGTCTTTCTTTAGGATGCGATTTTTGAATATTAATACCTTCTATCAAATACCAAATCATCTGTGCTAACAGTTGATGATTTAGTTGATTTTCAGAATAAATATTATAATTAAATAGACCTACAGACATTAACTTTTCGCTAAGTCCTACTTCTTTCATATAAGCGCAGATCTCTCTTCTGTTAAGCCCATTAACCTGAGGATTAATAGAGAAAGCATCGGTAAAACTCTCTATGGCATCACAATTAATGGTTACAAGATTGGCTTTTCTAAAGTAAGGTTCTGTTCTTTCTGTAGAATTCATCATTTCTGCTAGACGTACAATATCGAATTGCACTTCTTTTATCATTTTAATAGAATCCATCTCATTAAGATGTTTTTGATAGGCAAGATGATGGTAATTCTTTATTGAGAAATTTCTGGATCCAAGTATTTTCCCCAGAAAGTTACTTTCATTAATTCCTTCACTTTGTTTTAGCGAAATAACATTACTAACTTGAGTATAATTAATGTCTTTTTGATGAAAATTAAGCGCAGAAAACAACGAAAATGCAAAATCATTACTTCCGCCAACAATTACAGGAATGGCTTTTTTCTGATGACAAATCTCCAAAACCTCTTGCAATATATAGTGAGAATCTTCCTGAGTTTTGCCAGAGACAAGATCTCCTAGATCAACAATAGGAACATGAAAGTCTAACTTAGATAATTTATAAAATTCTTTTCTGATTAGGTTAAAATCTTCAACCACTGCACCGCCTCCTGCACCGCGATAATCTGATAAAAATAGCAATACAATGCTATCATCAATAATATCATTTTCAATACTGTTTCCAATCTGCCAATTTTCTGTTCGTCTTGGCTTAGGCGCAATAATAAAGTCCTCGAAATTCATGGGTTAATTTACAATAGTTATGGTAACGTCTTTTGGTACTTTTTGAGAAAACTCTTTGAGTTGATTTTTAAGAATTGCTACTTGCTCTTCTTTTATAGCAAAGAAAGATACGGTAGAGCCGCCGTTCATATAATTATCATGAAGGGTTAACGCTCCAACTTTAGTATAAAAATCTGGCATTTTCACCCAATCTTCAAAAACAATTGCTACTTTATATTCACCATTTTTTGTGACATCAGCAATGTATTTTTGTAGTGGCTTGTTATCTTTAAATTTAGCATGATCGTCTTTTCTCAGCTTAGCAATTTCTATATTTCCTAGTCCATAGGTATCTAATAGATGTATATTATTATAATAAGTAATAGCTCCGATATCATTAGCGACAATCCAAGAATCTCTATAATATTGATGTAGGAAATCTGCCAATTGTATCTGTTGATCGTAGATATTTTTTGAGGCAAGAGTTTGGTATTTCAACATGTTAACAAATCTCATCCAAAGCGTGCATACTAATAGAATAACGACAAGGGATCTTAGTATTATTTTAGGTTTTGAATAAGAGAATATCTCGTTAAAAAAAGGTGCAATTACAAATAACAACAAAACAATCATATAAGCTTCATAGCGGATAAGCCACCCAAAATTAGCGAACATAAGATGTAATCCAAATCCGGCTAAAACAACTACTGGTAAAGCTTTTTTTGTAAGTTTATTAATAAAGCCTTTTTCATTTTTTATATTCCAAAATAATTGAGTCAATACAATTATTACCAACATCAATACTGATAAACCTCTATAACCATTACCAGCAACGCGCATAATAAAGCCTTGTATACCATCATTAGTATTTCCTTTTAAGACTAAAGAATTGGGCAGAAAATAAGAACCTTTCTCTACAGAAATCCAACCGTATATGATAACGGGCAACAATGCGAAAATCCCTAACAAAATGCTTTTTGCAAAATCCTTCTTGATGAAAAATAAAAACATACACATGATTAAGATAAAGAATAAACTTTCATACCTAAACCCTGTTGCCAATAAAGCATAAAGAACTAATAAAGAAAAGTTTTTATTAGATTTTACATTTATATATTTCTCAAAATAAATAAATGTCAACAGCATAGTCAACGCATGAAAAACATGTTCCATCCCAACTATTATCATAAGATGCATAGGCATCAACAGTATTATCGCAAGTAGAATAATAACTTGAGAAAGAGTAGAAAAACGTCTAAGATATTGGTTACAAATAATAAGAATAAGCAATCCCGCAATAGTATTAATAACAATCGGAATATAATCCCAAGTCCCAAATATCTTAATGAAAACGGACAATAAAAATGTAAAAAAAGGAGAAGATGTGGTAGACGAAAATTCATACTGTGTAATACCCCAAGTCCCAAATTGTGCGAAATTTTTAGCCATAGAAAGATGTATATAAGTATCATCTAGTGGATAAATATAACGCCCAGCATAACCGCTAACTGATGTAATACTATAAAGAACCAAAAGGCTTAATAGTAAAATCATTAATAAAAGTATATAGTTTTTTTTCATAATTTGCATTTATCACGTACGCCACAGTACATTCTCGTAAGTACTTGGAGTAAATCTCCCTTTATCCCCTTGGAAAGAAGCAAAAACAAAATAATAGAACACCGTAAATATTACAAAATAAAGATGTAGTAGTTTCTTTCGGCTTTCTTCTCTAATAGAAGCAACAATATTAGGTATAACTAAGGGAATATAACACATGAAACTTCCTACCAACCTGGTAGAAAACACAGGATTATCTCGCATAATGAAGTACATACACAGACCCATTACAACAATATTCCGCATATATTCATAATATAAAATCCTCTCACACGCTACTTTGTTAAAAACAATAACTAAAATACAAAATACAACAATATAGCCATCCATAAACGTAGATGTCCTTGCTTCATAATCTATATAACCATTAATACCATTAGAAAGATCTTGTACAGATAAAGAATTAAGAAAAACTGATGCAAAATTATAAATCTGAAACGGAGACAAAAGTATACTCACACCAATTAATAAAAAAATACGATACGAGTTAAGCGGGACTTTAACCAACCAAAACATCGGTAAAAAAATAATAGCAGATTTATGAAATCCTATCGCGACATACATACAAAGCAAGTACAACCACAAATTTCTTTCTTTGATAAACTTAAAAGCCGCCAAACAAAAAACCATCCCCAAAGCTTGCCTCATGTGTCCGCTATCTGCTATAAAATAACTCGGAAAAATGAACAACATTACCGAAAAAATAGGATAAACAGAATTTTTAGAATAACTCAAAAACTTAATACCCAAAGTTATAATAGCACTAACTAGAGTAAAAATATAAAATGGACTTCCCGTAAAAAAAACTAACTTATTAAGGAATATATAAAGCCATTCTTCCTCAACCTTAGAGCGACCAAAAGTAGCTTTATTCATTAATTCTGAAAACTCAATCGTTGGGAAATAGATATTATATAAAATCCTGTACACACCGTAATCCGCCCCTACAAAACCCCTTAATCCAATAAAAACAATCATGAAAAAACCAATAATCCCAAGTGCCAAAGGATACTTTTTATAAGAATCACTATACACCTCCATAAAACTACCAATGATAACAAAAATTACAAGTAAAGTAAAAACAGGGTGCAGTATAGCCATTGGGTATTTTCAGTCATTTGGTGTGAAAAGCAAATGTATTAAAATAGATTTATTTATTCATCACCAAAAAATGAATAAAAACTAAAAACCAATTAAATACAGTAAAAAAACCACCATTCTTGTTGAATGATGGCTCTTTTTATAACTTAATGCTACTTTTTCTTAGCAACAGGTTTCTTAGCTACTGTTGTTTTTTTAACTGCTGGTTTTTTAGCTGCAGGCTTCTTAGCAGGTGCTTTTTTCTTCTCTTCGAAAGCTTTAGGATCTTGCTCTTTAATCCAAGCTTTTACAGTGTCTAGATCCAGTTCTTTAAGCTCTTCAGCATCATACTTGGTATCATCTGTTTTTTTCGGGATTTTAAGGTTGGACTTCCCGAATTTGATAAAAGGTCCCCAACGTCCATTTTCAATAGCAATCTTTTCTTTTTCCCATTGTTGAATATAACGATTGGCTTCTTTATCTAATTTAGCATCTATTAATTCATTAATATCAGACGCTGATAAATTATCGAAATCATATTTCTTAGGAACGTTAACAAAGATACTTTTATACTTAAGGAAAGGTCCAAAACGGCCAACGCCTTTGGTTACTGGTTCTCCTTTATAATTAGCAATTGGCGCGTCAGCCAACTTTTTTTCATTGATAATTTCTTCTGCTCGATCTTGATTAACAGATAAAGGATCTTCGCCTTTCGGGATAGAGATATACGTTTCTCCCCACTTAACATAAGGACCAAAACGACCAACACCAACGGCAACAGGATGTCCATCAACTTCATTTAGTTCAAACGGTAATCTGAATAATTCTAAAGCTTCTTCTAAAGCGATAGTCGCGATATTCTGTCCAGCCATTAGCGAGGCAAAAGTTGGCTTTTCTTCATCGTCTTGCTCACCAATCTGAATCATAGGCCCAAAACGCCCAATTCTTGCATGTACATTTTTACCAGACTTAGGATCAACACCTAATAGGCGCTCTCCATTAGCACGTTCTGCATTTTCTTCAACATCGGCAATCCTCGGATGGAAGACATTGTAGAAGTCGGTCATAAGAGTTTTCCATTCTTTACCACCATTAGCGACATCATCAAATTCTTGCTCTACTCTCGCGGTAAATCCAAAATCTAAAACCTCAGCAAAGTTAGACGTCAAGAAATCATTAACCACTTCTCCGATATCTGTTGGGACAAATTTATTTTTATCACCGCCAAATTTCTCCGTCAACACTTCTTTTTTGATGCCTGTTTTGGCTAAAGTCATTTTGACAATTTCTCGTTCTTGAGGTAAGATCTCGCGCTTATCAACATACTCACGATTCTGAATAGTCTGGATAGTTGGCGCATAAGTAGAAGGTCGTCCAATGCCTAATTCTTCTAACTTTTTCACCAATCCAGCTTCGGTATATCTTGCAGAAGGTCGTGTAAACTTCTCAACTGCAATAATTTTTTTATAGTCTAAAGCTTCGCCTTTATCTACTTTTGGAAGTAATTTTTCGTTGTTGTCTTCTTCGTCCTCTTCGGCAGAAGTAAAACCATAAACCCTTAAAAAACCATCAAAAACAATCACTTCTCCTTGCGCTTCAAAATGATGTGGCAGAGAAGCGTTGCCAATTTCTACAACTGTTTTTTCGATTTTAGCATTCTCCATCTGAGAGGCTAATGTTCTTTTGTAGATTAATTGGTATAATTTATTCAACTGCGCATCAGCAATAGATTTAACAGAGAAATCCGTTGGTCTTATCGCCTCGTGGGCTTCTTGTGCAGAAGATGATTTGGTTGTATAATTTCTTGGTTTAGAGTAAACATCACCAAATTCTTTAATAATATAATCTTTCGCGTTATTAATAGCTTCTTGCGATAGATTAACAGAGTCGGTTCTCATATAAGTAATGTAACCTTCCTCGTATAGACGTTGTGCTACACGCATGGTAGAAGTCACACCGTAACCTAACTTATTAGAAGCTTCTTGTTGCAAAGTAGAGGTTGTAAAGGGCGCAGAAGCACTTCTTGTCCCTGGTTTTTTCTCAACATTAAGGACTTTGAAATCTGTTTTCTGAGCTTGAATTAAAAACTGTTCTGCATCTAATTCTTTGTCAAAATCTTTCTTAAGCTTTGCGGCAATATCTTGTCCGTCTTTATTCTGAAAAACACCTTCAACCTTATAAGAAGCCGTTGGTTGGAAGGCTCTAATCTCATGTTCTTTCTCTACCACTAATCGCACTGCAACGGATTGCACACGACCAGCTGATAATCCAGTCTTTACTTTTTTCCAAAGAACTGGCGACATCTCAAAACCTACAATTCTATCCAAAACTCGTCTTGCCTGTTGTGCGTTAACAAGATTCTGGTCGATCTGTCTAGGATTTTCTATGGCTTTAAGAATCGCATTTTTGGTAATTTCATGAAAAACAATACGCTTGGTATTGTCTTCTTTCAATTTTAATTCTTGAGCAAGATGCCAAGCAATAGCTTCTCCTTCGCGGTCCTCATCGGACGCTAACCAAATCATATCTGCTTTTTTGACAGCGGCTTTAAGCTCAGTTACTAATTTCTTCTTGTCTGCAGAAACTTCGTAATCTGGTGTAAAAGTCGAGAGATCTATACCCATTCCTTTTTTAGGTAAATCACGGATGTGACCGAAGCTTGATTTTACTTCGAAATCTTTCCCTAGATACTTTTGGATGGTTTTTGCTTTTGCTGGTGACTCGACGATAACTAGATTCTTTGACATTCAGAATTTTTTTGCAAAAATAGACGTTTTTTTATAAAAACATTTACATTTCAATAATTACTGTATTCTAATGTTCTTCATAGAGCCTGTATAAAGTCCTAAAATAGACTGTATAATTAGCTTTTCTATTATTAATAATATAATTTAGAATCAATTAAAGTTTACATTATATTAATTATGTTACATCAATCTTAACAGAAAAGATTAATATATTCATCACATTCCATTTTCAATTGTAGATATAGATAAGCTTTTCCTATTTTTTTCACTAAATTTGCTCACTTAATCCACCAACGATATTGAATTATTTAAAGATGAGCCAATTCAAAGAATATAAAAACCTAAGCCTTACCAACATCGCAGAACAAGTTTCCGAATACTGGAAACAGAATAACACCTTCAAGAAAAGTGTTGAAATTCGTGATGGACAACCAGAATATGTGTTTTACGAAGGACCTCCTTCCGCTAACGGAATGCCAGGTATTCACCACGTTATGGCGAGAGCGCTTAAGGATATTTTTTGCCGTTACCAGACTCAAAACGGAAAGCAAGTTTTCCGTAAAGCTGGCTGGGATACACACGGACTTCCTGTAGAACTAGGTGTAGAAAAAGAATTAGGAATTACTAAAGAAGATATCGGTAAAAAAATCTCTATTGAAGATTATAACAAAGCTTGTCGCGAAGCCGTGATGCGCTACACTGATGTATGGAATGACCTTACCGAAAGAATCGGATACTGGGTAGATCTAGAAGACCCATACATTACCTACAAACCAAAATACATGGAAACGGTATGGTGGTTGCTAAAACAATTATACAGCAAAGAGCTATTATATAAAGGTTA
Organism: Chryseobacterium electrogenes; assembly: GCF_053553015.1. NCBI lineage: Bacteria > Pseudomonadati > Bacteroidota > Flavobacteriia > Flavobacteriales > Weeksellaceae > Chryseobacterium > Chryseobacterium electrogenes. Next base: position 2,152,460 of record NZ_JBNPPB010000002.1, read on the forward strand.
CACCATCCAGCCTTACTCTCCAAAAGCAGGTACAGGATTATCTTCTCACGAGCTTAATCAACCTGGGACTTACAGAGATGTGTCTGACACAACGATTGTCGCTCAGTTTAAAGTAAAGAACTTCTCTGAAAAACTAAACCAACAATTAGCAAGCAACAATCAACCAATCTACATCCTAGCTTGGACGACTACGCCTTGGACTTTGCCGTCTAACACAGCGTTGACAGTTGGTAATAATATAGATTATGTTTTGGTTAAAACCTTTAATCAATACACTTTCGAGCCTATTAATATCATCTTGGCAAAAGCTTTGATGACAAAACAATTTGGGAAGAAATTTGTAGAAGGGACGGATGAAGATTTCGCAAATTACACGTCAGAATCTAAGACGATTCCTTATCAATTATTAGCAGAGTTTAAAGGTTCTGACTTGGTTGATACCACTTACGAGCAACTCGTTCCTTGGTTTTTGCCGGCAGAAAATCCAGAAGCGGCTTTCCGTGTTATTCCTGGAGATTTTGTAACAACAGAAGACGGAACAGGAATCGTACACACCGCGCCAACTTTTGGTGCTGACGATGCTAAAGTGGCAAAAGATGCTGGCGTACCACCAATGTTGGTAAAAGATGCACATGACAACTTAGTGCCTTTAGTAGACCTGCAAGGGAAATTTATCCATGGCGAAAATGTCCCAGAAATTTTCTCAGGGAAATATATTAAAAACGAATACTACGACGATGGCAAAGCCCCAGAGAAATCTTGGGATGTGCATTTGGCAATTCAACTAAAGGAAGAAAACAGAGCCTTTAAGGTAGAAAAATATGTCCACAGTTATCCACATTGTTGGAGAACAGACAAGCCCGTATTATATTATCCATTGGATTCTTGGTTTGTAAAAATGTCTCAAGTTAAAAATCGCTTGGTAGAACTAAACGAAACTATCAATTGGAAACCAAAATCTACTGGAGAAGGACGTTTTGGCAATTGGTTAGAAAACGTTAATGATTGGAATCTTTCTCGCTCTCGTTATTGGGGCATCCCGCTTCCTATCTGGAGAACGGAGGACATGAAGGAAGAAAAAATCATTGGTTCTGTAGAAGAATTATATAACGAAATAGAACAGTCAATTAAGGCTGGATTAATGCATGACAATCCTTTCAAAGGCTTTGAAATCGGTAATATGTCCGAAGAAAACTATGCATTAATTGATCTTCATAAAAATGTGGTGGATAAGATTGTTTTGGTTTCAGAATCAGGAAAATCTATGAAACGCGAAAGCGACTTAATCGATGTTTGGTTTGACTCAGGCTCAATGCCTTATGCACAATTGCATTATCCTTTCGAGAATAAGGCGATGATTGATGAGAACAAAGCCTTCCCTGCAGATTTTATCGCAGAAGGCGTGGATCAGACTCGTGGTTGGTTCTATACACTTCATGCTATTTCTACGGCAATTTTTGATTCGGTGGCTTATAAAAACGTTATGTCTAACGGTTTGGTTTTAGATAAAAACGGACAAAAAATGTCAAAACGTTTGGGCAATGCCGTAGATCCTTTTGAGACGCTTTCTGTCTATGGACCAGATGCAACACGTTGGTACATGATTTCTAACGCTAATCCGTGGGAGAATCTGAAATTCGATATTGAAGGTATTGATGAAACCAGAAGAAAATTCTTCGGTACATTATATAATACGTATTCGTTCTTTGCATTATATGCCAATGTTGATGGTTTCAATTATTCTGAAAAAGAGGTAGAAAACCGCCCAGAAATAGACCGTTGGATTTTATCAGAACTTAATCTTTTAATTAAAGAAGTAAAAGCCTTCTATGAAGATTATGAACCAACTAAAGTAGCAAGAGCTATCAATACTTTTGTTAACGATAATCTATCTAACTGGTATGTAAGATTATGCAGAAGACGTTTCTGGAAAGGTGATTACAGCAATGATAAAATTTCTGCTTATCAGACATTATATACTTGTCTAGAGACTGTAGCTAAGCTTTCTGCACCAATTGCGCCATTCTTTATGGATCAATTATACCAAGATCTTAATGCTGTAACAGGAAAAGACAAGGCAGAATCTATCCACCTTACAGATTTCCCTGTAGTTAATGAGAGCTTAATAGATCTAGATCTTGTAGAGAAAACTCATCTAGCGCAGAGCATCACTTCTATGGTATTCTCTCTAAGAAAGAAAGAAAATGTAAAAGTCCGTCAGCCATTGCAGAAAGTAATGATTCCTGTGTTGGATAAGAAAACGGAAGAACAGATTTTAGCAGTTTCTGAGCTGATAAAACAAGAGGTTAACGTTAAAGAGTTAGACTTAATTAATGCCGAAGAAGCATCGCATCTTATCATCAAACAAATAAAGCCTAACTTCAAGGCTCTAGGCGCAAGATTAGGCAAGGATATGAAAGTCGTGGCTAATGAGATTTCTAAGCTTACATCTGATGACATATCAACCTTAGAAAAAGAAGGTAAGATTATAGTTGCTAACTATGACATTACTATGGATGATGTAGAGATTTCTACTAAAGATATCCCTGGATGGACCGTAGCAAGTGATGGTAAAATAACTGTGGCACTAGATTTGCTAATTACGGACGAGTTGAAATCCGAAGGAATTGCAAGAGAATTTATCAATCGAATCCAGAATTTAAGAAAAGATAAAAACTTTGATCTAACAGATAAAATTATTATTTCTGTAGACACTGACAATCCTTTCTTAACTGATTTAGAGAAAAATAAGGTTTATATTTCTGAAGAAGTATTAGCCAACGAAATCAAAATTGAGAACAACAATAATTCGGTAGACGAAATTGAAATAGATGAAATTAAATTTAATATAAAGATTGAAAAAGCTTAAATAAATATTAATATTAGTTGTTTATTATTCAATTGAATTATTAATTATTTTCGTATCTTTAATTTAAATTATGAAAATCCAAATTATTAAACAATACAAGTTATGAATATGGCAGAAGAAAAATTACGCTATAATGATGCAGAATTACAAGAATTTAAACAACTAATTCAAGATAAAATAGATAAAGCAGAAAAAGACCTTGGTCTACTTAAAGAAAGTTTCATCAATGACCAAAATAATGGGACAGATGATACTTCGCCAACCTTCAAAGCCTTTGAAGAAGGTGCAGAAACTTTGAGTAAAGAACAAAATGCAATATTGGCATCAAGACAAGAAAAATTTATCCGTGATCTTAAGAATGCATTAATCCGCATCCAAAACAAAACTTACGGTGTATGCAGAGTAACCGGCAAATTAATTGCTAAAGAGCGACTAAGAGCTGTGCCACATGCAACCTTGAGTATTGAAGCTAAAAATATGCAACGATAAAATAAATATTAGCTAGAAATTGTCCAAAACCAATTCTACTATTTTTATACTAATTAAAATTAACTTAGGTTTACAATATTATTGTAAACCTATTTTTTGAATACTAATCATGACCGCAGTTGTTATACTTCTCATTATTATCGTTATTTTTGCATTTGTTTTCAGAAAAAAACTGAATGTTAAACGATCTACTAAAGAAGAAAAATACGTCAGTATAGATGATCGTTTTAATGCGCGAAGAAGAGAAAAGCAGATAGAAATAGATCAACTTCTTAGCAAAATAGGCAAAAATGGATTAGCAGATCTTAGCGAAAAAGACAAAAAAAGATTAGACGAACTCTCAAAATAATGAGAATTAAAAAAATAAATTATGGAATCTATTATCGTACATACGAAAAACTCTATGGAGCTTACCGCTCTGAAAAGCGTGCTAAAAGACATGAATATTGAATTTGAAAAATTTCATACCAAGAATAATTTTCACAATCAAAAAACGATAAAAAAAATCAACGATAAAAAAACTGAAAAAATCATAAAATCATATAAACCAAAAGGATCATAATGAAAAAGATTGCTTTAGTTACATTTTTGATTTTATTAATCGATCAAGCCTCTAAGATCTATATCAAAACTCATTTTCATCTTGGAGAAAGTGTAGAAGTGATGGGATTAAGCTGGTTCCGATTAACTTTTGTAGAAAACCCAGGCATGGCATATGGTCTACAATTTGGTGGATTAATTGGCAAATACAGTTTGGTTGTTTTACGCCTCGCTTTAATCATCGGGATGATTTTCATGTTTAAAAAATGGTTAAAAGAAGGCGCTTCTAATTATCTACTAATACCGATGTCTTTCATTTTTGCAGGTGCTATTGGTAATATTATCGATGGGATGTTTTACGGGATGATATTCGATACCGGAACAGTCTATGAAGAAAGCATTAATCGCTGGATAGATTACGACAACATTTCTCAACTCACACAATTTGGGCATGGCTACTCTCATTTTATGAAAGGTTGCGTGGTAGATATGCTCCATTTCCCGCTGGTAGATACAACTTGGCCAGATTGGGTACCTATTTTGGGAGGTAAGCAGATTGAGTTTTTCAAATATATTTTTAATATTGCAGACAGCGCAATTACCGTTGGTGCTTTGTTTTTATATATTTTTAGGAAGAAAGCTTTCCCTAACGGATTAGATTTTTAAAAATGAATTTATTCAAAAAAATAATATTAGCAGGACTGATTTTCTTAGGATTATCAGTTCTTTTTATATGGTGGAGCAATTGGAAAATAGAAAGCGATACCGAAGATTACGTAACAAGCAATATCAATACATTACCTAACGAAAAAGTAGGTGTGATATTAGGTACAAGTAAGCTTCTTGCCAATGGACAAGCCAACTTGTACTTCAGTTACAGGATAGATGCTGCAGCAGAGCTTTATCACGCTGGGAAAGTAAAATATTTTATCGTTAGCGGAGACAATTCTCAAGAAAACTACAACGAGCCAGAAGACATGAAGCTTGATCTTATCGCGAAAGGCATCCCTGAGAATAATATTTTTGAGGATTTTGCTGGATTCAGGACTTTGGATTCTGTAGTTAGAGCCAAAGAAGTATTTGGTCAAAATTCTTACATTATCATCTCACAACAATTCCATAATGAACGTGCTGTTTTTTTAGCAAAACAAAAAGGCATTAATGCTTATGGCTACAACGCAAAAGATGTTAACCGATATGCTGGTTTCAAAACTAATCTTAGAGAAAAGCTAGCGAGAGCCAAAGTATTTTGGGATTCTTGGTTTGGCGTGGAGCCTAAATTTGGTGGCGATAAAATTATAATTCCTTAAAAAATCCATTCAGCATCATATATCTACCGTTCATCATTTTTTTTTGAGGATAATGTAATGATCACTATATATTTGTTATGTCGAATTATCAAAACAAATTATTATGATTACTCTTATCATCGAAATCGCCTTTAAGATTGTTGAATTTTGTTCACAACTATTTTAAAATTAATATGAATTCTAAACCAAAATCAAAAGCAGAGCAAGCTTACAAAAAACTAAGCAACGAAGAACTTCTTAAAAAAAGAAACATGCTGAAATCATCACTCATCGGGATAGGAATCGTCTGGGTAATATTGATTTTAGTTTTTATTGGGATTATTATTTCTCAAGGTTTTGGTAAAATTCCTTTTGCATCGATGATTCCTATTTTCACGCTTCCTATAGTACTATTACCTTTTGGGATAATCATTAACCAATTGAACGAAGAGTTGAAATCTAGACAACAATAATCTTTTTTAATTTATATTAATGGATCACGCCTGTAAAAACTGCACCAATGATATAGAACAGAATTTCTGTAGCCATTGTGGTCAAAAAAAATACAAACGTATAGATAGAAAATATCTTATTGATGAGATACAATATATCGCCATACACACCAACAAAGGTTTTTTCTATTCTATTAAAAAGATCCTGAAAAATCCAGGTCAGACGGCACGCGACTTTATAGAGGGCAATCGGGTTAATCATTATAAGCCAATTTATTTGGCTTTTCTTCTAAGCGGACTTTCTACATTTATCGCTTACAATATTATTGACTTCAACAGCATGATTGTAAAATATTATGCAGATATGGGACTACCTGTAACAACTTCTAATCAAGTGATAGCGAAGGTATCTAACTACATATCATTTTTATCATTATTACTGATTCCTATTTTTGCGATTTTCACCCGATTAATGTTTAGAAAAGAAGGTCAAAATTATTATGAGCACGTCATAATGAATGCTTTTTTTCAATGCTTTTATACCATAATTTATATTTTAATCTATCCATTGCTTTATATATTTAAAGAGAATGTGACTGCTTTTTCTTTAATTCTAAATGGACTGTTTCTCATCACGCCACTATTAAGCATCTGGTTTTACAAAGGTTTTTATCCCAAAATGTCTATTGGTAAAATCTTATTAAAAGTTATCACTATCTTTATTACTGTCCTTTTAAGCTTTATTATACTCACTTTTGTGGCAGGAGTTATTTATGCTCTATTTTTCAAAAAACATTAAAATAAAACCATCTTGAATCTTCTCAAAAACTGGAAATATCACCTTTTCACCTATGTTTTTTTTGTAAGCATTATTTTCTTTTTTTTAACATTCAGAAAATTAATTTATACAGAAATCTACTCAGATATATATATCAACTTTTATATTTTTGAACTTTTCTATGTTTCGGCATTGCTTTATATTATTTCTAATATCATCATTTATTTTATTGAGTTAGTTTGCCCTACTCAGATTCTTACTTTTAGAAATATTATTTTGGTAATATTGATTACGGTTGTATTACACATCATTTTCCAGATTATACTTTGGCCTTCATTAATGTATGCACAACAATTTTTCTCGGCCAAAAGTGATCTTTTTGTCTTCACACCAAGGCAGACTTTGGATAAGCAAATAGTCAATTTTTTCTACTTTTTGTTTATGACCTTTAATTGGTTGATATTTATTTATGCCTATAAAATCTATCAAAGCAATCAACAAGAATTAGAACAAAAATTAACCATCGAAAAAAACCTTAAAGAAGCCAACCTTAATACACTGAAAGGTCAGATCAATCCACATTTCATCTTCAATAGTCTTAATAATATCAGAGGATTGGTGCAAGAAGACCCAATAAAATCTAAAGAAATGATAACCCGATTGTCAGAGTTATTACGGTCATCACTTTTGTCTGACAAGACCAATACCGTCTCGTTAGAACAGGAAATAGAAACGGTAGATAATTTTCTAGAAATATCCAAAATTCAGTATGAAGAGCGACTGCAATTCAGCATGGACATTTCACCCGAAACAAGAGATTTCCAAGTCCCGCCTATGATCTTACAAATGTTAGTAGAAAACGCTGTAAAACACGGTATTTCTAGATTAAAAAACGGCGGCAGTATTGTTATTAAAACCTTTTTAGAAGACGATTACTTCAACCTTTTAGTCAAAAATACAGGACAAATTAACCAACAAGAAAGCGGCACCAAAATCGGAATCAAGAACATCGAAGAACGTCTAAGATTGCTCTACGACAACCAAGCTTCTTTTAATCTAACAGAAAACGAAAGCGATGTGATCGCGCAAATCAGGATCAATAAAAGTCAATTCTAAAAGCACAAGATGAAAAAAATTAACGCTATTATCGTAGAAGATTCTCGCCTTGCCAGAAACGAACTTAAGGATCTCCTGCAAGATTTTCCTGAGATTAATATTCTCGCAGAGGCAGAAAACGTAGATGTAGCCTATGAGTACATAAGTAATCAGCAGTTTGATTTATTATTTCTAGACATCCAATTACCAGGCAAAGATGGCTTTCAATTATTAGAAATGTTGGATAATATCCCGATTGTAATTTTCACCACAGCTTTTGATGAATTTGCTATTAAATCCTTTGAGTACAATGCTTTGGATTACCTATTAAAACCAATCAACCCAAAAAGACTTTTACAATCCATTGATAAAGTCAAAGAAAAACTCGCAGAAAAAGCAGAAAAGCAAGATAAAAAACTAGACATCGAAGATCAAATCTTTATCAAAGAAGGCGAAAAATGTTGGATGGTAAAAATCTCAGAAATCTATCTTTTCGAAGTTGAAGGCAATTACACCAAAGTTTTTTTCAGGAACGAAAAAGCCACTTTAATGCGTTCTCTTAATGTGATCGAAAAAAAATTACCACAAGAAAAATATTTCCGAGCCAACAGAAATACGATTTTCAACATTAATTATATCCAGAACATCGAGAATTGGTTCAGCGGAAACCTCATGGTAAAACTTCCTAACGACAACCAAGTCGAAATTTCTCGTAGACAAGCTGTTCTTTTCAAGGAAATCTACGGTATTTGATGATGTGGTGATTGGTCAATTGTATGTTTTTGCATTTTAGTTTTAATTTCGTTATTTTTGATAGAAGTCAGAGTTTTTATGACTCAAAAATAAAGTCATTAATAGAAGCAACTGGCATTTCAATAATCAAATTTAATATTATTTAAAATTAAAAAAACTTCCTACCAATGAGAAACTCTTATTCTGCAGCAGGTGATGCAATAAATTATATCTCTGTAATTCCTTTCTTGTATAGATATGAAGATCAAAATTACATTGATACTTTTTTTGAAAATGGCGACTTGTTTATTAGTTCCTTTCATAACTACAAAAAATATAAAGACAATGAACTTGGTGATTCTGACGAGGGGACGTCAATGAACAATCTTAACTTAGGTAATAATCTAGTTATGACTTCAGTTGTATCTACTGGAATGAACGATTACTCATTTTGTACATCGACAAACTTAGATAAAAATTTATTAAAAACATTTTCTAGGACTGGTGTTTTTAGAATTAAAGACCCTCTAAATTTTATGATAGAAGTTACTCGAAGTTTACAAAGAGTCAGACAAGTCGTACATGGTCATTGCCTATATGTAGACGACAGAGTATTGAATAAAAATATACAGGGAAATGGCTTAGACTTTTTTAAAAGTGAAAATGGTGGAATTTCAGGAGAAAAACTAATGGCGGCTAACAGTTATGTTCAAGGTTTCGATTCTCTTTTTTTAAAATTAAAAAATTATCAACATCAATCTGAATATCGAATTTTATGGCAAACAGATAGAGAGGTAAAAGAAGGAGTAGTAATAAATTGTCCTGAAGCTATACAATATTGCGAACAAGTGGAAATATAAGAACAAAAACTGTAAACCTTATACAATCCATCTTTTGAAAACATGAAAACCCAAAGTCTATTTAATTCTTATTAAATGGACTTTTTTATAATAATTAGAGATTCATCGCAAGAATCCATAACCTAAAATTCAATTCTTCCGACAAAGAGTTATATTCTTACGTGGGTAACTTATATTCTTATACAATTACTATAAAATTATCTGATACAGCGAGTATTGACGCAATACGAGATTAAGACTTGAGATGAGTTCAACTACTTTTTTACTCAACGAGTGCTTATTGTTACAACATTTTTTGTAATTTCGTTTCCACTAAAAAGCATTGGCTCTTCTTGGTTTTTCTCAGAACTATAAGTTCTTCTAAAGCCCATAATTGGCAATAGTCAATCTGCGATTTTGCCCATGTTTTTTACGTTCACTTTTCAATCAAAACTTAGTAATTAATAACAATGTCAAGAATCTTAACCGGCATACAAGCCACCGGAACTCCACATCTTGGAAATCTTTTAGGAGCCATTATTCCTGCAATCGAGCTATCAAAAAAAGCAAATAATGAATCCTTTTTGTTTATCGCTAACCTGCACTCTTTAACTCAAATTAAAGATGCTAAAGAGTTAAAACAAAATACCTATGAGATTGCTGCGGCTTGGCTGGCTTGCGGATTAGATACTGAGAAAACTTATTTTTATAGACAAAGCGACATCCCAGAAACTTGCGAGTTAACGTGGTATTTGGATTGTTTTTTCCCTTTTCAGAGATTGACATTAGCACATTCTTTTAAGGATAAAGCAGATCGTCTTGCGGATGTTAACGCTGGATTGTTTAATTATCCAATTCTAATGGCGGCAGATATCTTGTTGTACGATGCAGAAGTTGTCCCTGTTGGGAAAGATCAGCTTCAGCATTTAGAAATTGCGAGAGATGTTGCAAGTAGATTTAACAATCAGATGGGAGATGTTTTTGTATTGCCTCAGGCAGAATTGCAAGAAGACACCAAATATGTACCAGGAACGGACGGCAGAAAAATGTCAAAATCTATGGGAAATATCATTAATATTTTCCTTCCTGAGAAAGAACTGAAAAAGCAAGTTATGAGCATAGAAACAGACTCTAAAGCTTTGGAAGATCCTAAAGATCCAGAAACAGACAAAGTATTTGCAATTTATGAATTGATTGCAACACCAGAACAGACAGAAGATCTACGCGCAAAATATCTTGCTGGAAACTTCGGTTATGGTCATGCAAAAAATGCGCTGTTAGCCTTGATATTAGAGCGATTTTCTAAGGAAAGAGAATTGTTTAGCTACTACCTCAACAACCTAGACGAATTGGAAGCAAAATTACAAGAAGGCGCTGCAAAAACTAAAGTGATTGCTAAAGAAACGATTACTAGAGTACGAGAAAGTCTTGGAGTTTAAAAAAATAAAACCATAAAAAATACAAACGCTTTTCAGGAATTTCTGAAAAGCGTTTTTTTAATTATAAATATTGTTTGATCTCAGAAAGCTCTAAAACTGTTTTTAAGCCTTCTTCGGATTTATGTTCTTTTAAAGCATCAAAGAAAATTACGTCTATCCCAAAATTCTGAGCGCCTTTTACATCAGCAATCCAATCATCTCCAATCAGGATGCTTTCTTCTTTTTTTGCATCTACAAGTCCCAAAGAATACTCGAAAATCTTAGGATTAGGTTTTCTAACTCCAACAGAATCAGCACTGGTTATCGTCTCAAAATATTGAGCAATACCTGACAATTGGCACTTTCTCTCCGTCACTTCTTGGAAACCATTAGAGATTATATATAATTGATAGTCTTTGTTTTTAAGATAAATCAATAGATCTTCAGCGCCATTTATTAACTCGTTATAACTGAGGATTTGATCTAAAAAATGATTTTCGAAATAAGAGGCTAATGCTTCATCATCAACGCCAAAATGTAAGAAGGTATCATAAAAACGATGTTTTCTTAGGTAATCTTTGTCAATTAATCCATCTCGGATATCTTCCCAAAGTTTCTCATTAACTTCATTATATTTAACATGAAATGGCTCAAAATCTATTGGATATTTCTCCCCTATTTCTAATTTTTGGAATAAATCTTTTATCGTCAAATACGCGTTTTTACGATGATCCCAAAGTGTATTGTCTAAGTCAAAAAAAATGTGCCTTATTTTCATAAGGCACAAAACTAATCATTTTTAACATAACTAGTAAAGTTCAATCATAAAACTATTTAATAAAATTAGGTGCTTTTTAATTTTTAGTAATCAAAACAATCTTATCATCTGCTAGCTTCATACTTTTAAGATTTTTAGAGTATGACAATAAAAAATCAATGGTTTCTTTTTTAGGTTTCATCGTTTTTATTGTTAAAGTATCGTTATTTTTCATAGGCCAATCTCTTTGCAATTGAAACGGAAATAATATTGATTTATTATTTATTTGGTTAAAATAATATTATTTTCCTCCATAATTTTTCTCAGATTAATCAGCGCATATCTCACTCGTCCCAATGTGGTATTGATACTCGTCTCTGTATGCTCGGCAATTTCTTTGAAACTTAAGTTATCAAAATATCTTAATTTTATAACTTCTTGCTGGTTATCTGGCAACATTGTAAGCATCTTGAAAAGGTCTTCGTTAATCTGTAAAGACACTAATAAATCTTCTATGTTTTCGTCTGGTTCTTTTATGGTATCAAAAATAGAATATTCTTCGTCGTGGTATGTTGTTTCAGAAACTTTAATGTATTTTGATTTCAGTCTAAAATAATCTATCATAAGATTATGAGCAATACGTTTTGCCCAGAGAATAAATTTATTCTCCTCCTTATAGCGTCTATCCTTAAGTGTAACGATGATTTTTATAAAAGTATCCTGAAAAATATCATTAGCTAATTCTGTATCCAACATTTTATAATAAATGAATGAATATAAATCTTTCTGATACCTATCTATTAAAGTTGCTAGGGCTTTTTCGCATCCTTCCTGGTACAAGGATATAAGTTGACTATCTGTTTTTAACTTCATAACTATGCTTTCCACAATTGTTAAACAAACACGTATAGACGTATTAATTTTACATATTTTTTTTCTCGTAATTGTAAAAAGTAAAGTTTTCTAAATAGATGTCATTTTTTTATGATTTGGTAAATTTAATAAAAAAAAAGTTAACACATTGTTAATTTATTATAAAACATTAAGATTAGTTGAGATATTATTTCAATAAATCATGCAATAATACAAGAGGAAGATTAATTCCGAAATTAAAATTAAATCCTTTCATCGTTTTTCCTTGTAGTGTCTGATTAGGCAAGTCAAAGGCATAACCTGCGGTAAGATCTATCATGCCAAGAATACTGACTCCTACTTTTGGTGCTACATATTTTGATGTAAGCTCTGCTCCAGCCAAGAAATAATGAGAATGATAAATATCCACATGATCCTGAAAATTAAGCAAAATATCACCTTGTAACTTAGGCATTATGGCAAATTTCCCATTAGTCTCTCCCAATAGCGCAGAACCTCCCAGCCTATAAATGACATTATCGTTACTAAGAAATAGTAACTTGCCACCAACCTCCGCAAAGCTTTGATTCTGATAAACATAACCAACATTAAGAAGTTTATGCGTTGTTAATTGTGCTTTTGCCGGTAATGCAAAACTTAATATAATGAGTAGAAATGCAATTTTTTTATTCATATTTCAAAGATAAAAAAACTGCTTCATCCGAGAGGACAAAGCAGCTAAAAAGATTTTTAAATTATATGTTAAAGACCAAATGTTTTTTTGATGTCTTCTACACGATCTAATTTCTCCCAAGTAAAAAACTCAAGATTATCAATAGTTAATTCGTTTTTATGACCTTTGTTAAAGGTTTTGCTACCAACATAATAATCTTTTCCCATGTGACCGTAAGCCGCAGTTTCTAGATATATAGGGTTTCTTAATTTAAGATTTTGTTCTATCGCATAAGGTCTAAGATCAAATAGCTCCTGAACTTTTCTAGCAATATCTCCGTCGTTTAAATTAACTTTAGCCGTCCCATAAGTGTTGATGTAAAGACCACAAGGTTCTGCTACACCAATCGCATAAGAAACCTGAACCAAGACCTCATCTGCAATACCTGCTGCAACAAGGTTTTTTGCGATATGACGTGTTGCATAAGCTGCACTTCTATCCACCTTAGATGGATCTTTCCCAGAGAAAGCACCACCACCGTGAGCTCCTTTACCACCGTAAGTATCTACAATAATCTTACGACCTGTAAGACCTGTATCACCATGAGGACCACCGATTACAAATTTCCCTGTTGGATTAATATGATATTTTATTTGACCATTAAATAAAGCTTGAATCTCTGGCTTCTGAGCTGCTTTAACTTTTGGGATCAAAATCTCGATGATATCTTTTTTGATTTTAGCTAACATTGCTTCTTCACTCCCGAAATCATCGTGTTGTGTAGAGATTACAATGCTGTCTATTCTAACTGGCTTATGATCGTCAGAATACTCAATCGTTACTTGACTTTTTGCATCTGGACGAAGATAACTAATGGCATGACCATCTCTTCTTAGATCTGCTAATTCTCTCAATAATTGATGTGCAAGATCTAATGCTAATGGCATGTAGTTTTCGGTTTCATTGGTTGCATAACCGAACATCATACCTTGATCTCCTGCACCTTGAGAGTTGGCTTTAGTTTCGAAATCAGATTCGTCAGACAAGCGATCTACACCTTGGTTGATATCTGGTGACTGCTCATGGATTGCAGAGATAACACCGCAAGAATCTCCATTAAACATATACTCACTCTTAGTATAACCAATTTTATTGATGACATTTCTAGCAATGCTTTGCACATCAAGATAAGCCTCTGACTTTACCTCACCTGCTAAAACAACCTGTCCTGTTGTCACGAGTGTTTCACAAGCAACCTTTGAGCTTCTATCGTAAGCTAAAAAATTATCGATAAGCGCATCAGAAATCTGATCTGCGACTTTGTCTGGATGTCCTTCAGAAACTGATTCGGACGTAAATAAATATGGCATAATATTCCTTTAAAATTTATGACGAAAATTTGAAAATCACAAAAAAGGAACTAAAAAAGAAAATCCGTTTTAGCATTTTTTATGGAGGTTGCAATCAGTTCAAATTTTTCCTCTTTTAATAATGCCGCAAAATTAAAAAGTATTTCTCAATCTACAAAATATATCTTATTTATAAGATAAATATCAGTTATTGAGGTTTTATACTCACAAATTCTTTTGGCTCTTTATAATAATTAAGACGTTGTTCTAATGAAGTCTTTACTTCGTTAATCAATTCGCTTATAATTCTTTGTTTGTAGGTCGGCTTATAATAAATCATACTCACCTCTCTATACGGAAACGGTTTTCTAAATCTAGAAACCTTACACTTCTGCACATCTGACAATTGCTCTACAGCCATTTCTGGAAGAATACTAATCCCACCTAACTTATCTACCATTTGTACTAAAGTATTAATGTTAGAGGCTAAGAAATCTAAATTTTTAGGTTTTAATTTATTTTCTTTTAGATGGCATATATTTTCGAATTGAGTTCTCAGACAATTACCTTCTTCTAATAGCCAGACTTTATCTACATCTATTTCTTCTGGTACAACAAAACGATCTGCTTTTTTCTGACAGTCTTCATCTGTTGCATATATCAATAACTCTTCATTAAATAAGAAATCATGATAAAACTCGTTGGCAGCATCATAAGGTGTAGAGATAATACCCGCATCCAACTCTCCAGATTTTAGAGCCTTGATAATACTCTCGGTTGTCATCTCTTTGATATTAAGCTCTATCTGAGGATTCTTTTGCAAAAAACTAAAAATCTCTGTTGGCAAAATGTAGCTAGAAACTGTTGGGATAATGCCCAGATTAATCTTACCTGCCAGGATATTATTAAGAAGATTAGCTTTATTCTTGAGCTCCATTACAGAGTCTACAACTTTCTGTGCATGAGCAATAATTTCTGACCCAGCATCTGTTGTCCTAATTGGATGTGTGGTACGGTCAAATATCCTGACATCTAATTCATCTTCAAATTTCTGGATCATCGCACTCAAAGTTGGCTGTGTTATAAAACACGCTTGTGCTGCTCTGCCAAAATGCTTGTATTTATCGACTGCGATAAGATATTCTAGTTGCTGGATATTCACTTTAATTAATTTTATCTATTACAAATATAATTATTAATATGTTTGGTATATCAATATATTTTGAGAATTTTGTCGTCAATAACAAAGGGCGAAGATAAATATTTTAACTTATAATTATATCTTCACTATCACATTTATTATATAATAATACGTATTTTTATAACACAAAAAAGACAGATATGGATTCTACAAAACTTACAAATGCCACGGGAGCTCCTTACTATGAGCACCAAGATTCTCAGACTGTGGGATCAAGAGGACCAGTTTTATTGCAAGACTTTATTTTACAAGAAAACCTAGCCCATTTCGTACGAGAAAGAATCCCAGAGCGCATTGTCCATGCCAAAGGGACAGGAGCTTATGGCAAGCTTACGATAACCCATGACATTTCAAAATATACCAAAGCAAAAATTTTCTCTCAAGTAGGTAATACCTGTAAGATGTTTGCCCGTTTTTCTACTGTTGGTGGAGAAAAAGGAAGTGCAGATACAGAGCGTGATCCTAGAGGATTTGCCTTAAAATTCTATACAGAAGATGGCAATTGGGATGTTGTTGGTAATAATACGCCTGTATTTTTCATCAAGGATGCTAAGAAGTTTCCTGATTTTATACACACCCAAAAAAGAGTTCCTAAAACCAACCTAAAAAGTGCAACAATGATGTGGGATTTTTGGAGTCTTAATCCAGAATCTCTACATCAAGTTTTAATATTAATGTCAGATCGTGGGACGCCACACGGCTATAGACACATGCATGGTTTTGGCTCTCATACCTTTTCTATGATTAATGCTCAGAATGAAAGAACTTGGGTTAAGTTTCATTTCAAAACCCAGCAAGGCGTTAAGAATTTTGCCAATGACGATGCTGTAAAAATGAAAGGTGAAAATCCGGATTTTGCTCAAGAAGATTTAGTTAACGCTATCGAAGCTGGTGATTTCCCAAAATGGACTATGTATATCCAAACGATGACTGAAGAACAAGCCAATGATTTCCGTTGGAATCCTTTTGATGTGACCAAAGTTTGGCCTCAATCAGAATATCCGTTAATAGAAGTTGGCGTGATGGAACTTAATGAGATTCCTGTTAATTATTTTGCTCACGTAGAACAATCTACCTTTTCGCCTAGTAATTTAGTTAACGGCATTAGCTTTTCACCAGACAAGATGTTACAAGGCAGATTATTTTCTTATCCAGATGCACACCGTTACAGAGTAGGTGTCAACTCTCATCTCTTAGAAGTTAACCGTTGTCCATTTATGGTTAATAACTTCCAGCGTGACGGCGCCATGGCAGACTCTAGCCATTATCAAGATAAACCAAACTATTACCCTAACAGTTTCGATAATATCCATCCTGACGAGTCTTATAAAAGCTTCGAGTATGATCTAGACAACACACACGTTGCTAATTATAACAGAAACGAAAATGACGATGATCATTATACCCAACCTGGACTATTATACACCAAAGCAATGAATCAAGAAGACAGAAATGCTCTGATTAATAATATTGTTGGTGCCATGAGCGGTATAGAAGGTCCTAAACGTGAAGAAATTATTAATAGACAATTATGTCATTTCTTCCGAGCTAATATAGAGTTAGGTATGCGTGTTGCGCAAGGCCTTAATATTAATATTGATGCCAACGTGATGAGCCACGGCAAATAATTAGACTTTTTTCATATATAATGAGAAGCAGCTTCAGGTTATCCTGGAGTTGCTTCTTTCTTTAGGAGCCTTAACCTGCTATCCGCTATATCTTTTCTATGCTCACTCGGACGGCTCCGCTACGCTGCGCCGCCTCATTCGCACAGAAAAGGATGCCGCTTCTATCAGGGCTAGTTTCCTTGGGTGTTCTAAAAGTTTATCACTAAATTTAACCCAGAAAAATTTTCCAAATGAAACTTATAGGCCCTTTTCATCAACTCATCACACTAGATCAGCTTTCACTTCGGGGAAAACTACAAGACGAAAACCTAGAAATACTCTCGCAATCAGGCGTTGTAGTAGACAATAATACCATCCTAGAAACAGGAGATTACACCCAACTAAAAGAAAAATATCCTAGCGCAACTTTAGAAATTATAGAAGGCTCCCAAGTATTGCTTCCTGCTTTTGTAGATGCACACACGCATATTTGTTTTGGAGGCAATCGGGCCAATGATTTCGCTATGCGTAATGCAGGCAAAACCTACTTAGAAATTGCAGAAGCAGGCGGCGGCATATGGAGCAGCGTGCAACACACTCGTAAAGCGTCAGAACAAGAATTACTTTCTACATTATTAGAAAGAATCAATTACTTGTTATCATTAGGCATCACAACAATAGAAGTAAAAAGTGGTTATGGTCTTAATGTAACCGAAGAACTAAAAATGCTAAGGGTCATAAAGCAAGCACAATCGTTGACCAAAGCAACATTAATCCCGACTTGCCTTGCTGCTCATCTGAAACCAAAAGATTTCGATGGTGATAATCAAGCTTACTTACAATATATTTTGGATGAAATATTACCAAAAGTAAAAGAAGAAAACCTTGCAAAACACGTTGATATTTTTATAGAAAAATCCGCTTTTTTACCAGAAGAAAGTAAAGCATTTTTAGAAAAAGCAAAAGCAATGGGCTTTTTGTTAACTGTTCATGCCGATCAATTTACAGCAGGAAGCTCTAGAGTTGCTGTAGAAGTTGGCGCACAATCTGCAGATCATCTAGAAGCCACAGCAGATGAAGACATTGCTTTTCTCGCAGAATCTAATACGGTTGCCATTGCACTGCCTGGTGCAAGCATTGGATTGGGAGACAATTTTTCGCCAGCAAGAAAATTATTGGATGCAGGCGCAATATTCGCGATTGCCAGCGATTGGAATCCAGGTTCTGCACCCATGGGAAATCTCATCACGCAAGCTTCAATATTGGCAACTTTCCAAAAGTTAACTACTGCAGAAATCTTATCTGCCATCACTTTCCGCGCGGCGTACGCCCTAGGATTAGAAGATCGTGGCAGAATTATCAAAGGCATGAAAGCAGATTTTGTAAGCTACGAAACTGATAATTTCCAAAATGTGTTATATTATCAAGGAAGGCTCGCAGCAAAAAACACTTACATTAACGGCGAAAAAATATAATAATGAGCTATAATTGGACAGGTCGTTTTGATGGAGAAGATGCTTTGCATCACAGAGTTTTTCAACGGGTTGAGACGGATAAAAGCTTTGATGCTATATCTGAGAATAATTTTGTTTTACAAGGATTTGCTGTAGATGAAGGCGTCAAAAGAAATAAAGGAAGAGTTGGTGCCGCAGAAGCACCAAATATTATTAGAAAAAATCTTTGTAATTTTCCTGTTGTAGAAGCAGACTTTAGATTATTAGATCTTGGTAATATTACTTGTGAAGACGAGGATCTAGAAAGCACACAGCAAAATCTAGCCAACAATGTTTCTATCATTTTACAAAAAAAAGGAAAATCTATTGTCTTGGGCGGCGGACACGAAGTGACTTATGCTCATTATTCTGGTGTTAAGAATGCTTTTCCAGATGCTAAAATCGGGATTATAAATTTCGATGCTCATTTTGATAATAGAGAGCCAGAAAACGGTCTGGCAACGTCAGGAACTGGATTTTGGCAAATCGCCCAAGAAGGCTCCATCAACAGCCTACACATCGGTATCCAGCGCAATAGCAACACGCTACAATTATTTGATGTCGCACATCAATTCGGGATGAAATATATCCTAGCAGACGAACTGTTTTTCGAGAATTTACCGCGACTTTATATTGAAATTAATCGTTTTATAGAAACTGTAGACGTCTTATATGTTACGATCTGCATGGATGTTTTTAATGCTTCTATCGCTCCTGGTGTAAGTGCACAAGCCTACAATGGCATTATGGCAGATGCTACTTTTATGCACTTGTACAAACATATTTTGGCTTCTCATAAGTTGAAAGCTCTAGATGTTGCCGAGGTTAATCCTCAATATGATATCCAAGACAGAACCGCTAGATTGGCAGCTTGCCTTATTAATGAGTGGTTTATGATATAACCCACCACATTGCGTGAGGTGGACGTAGGATTAGCCTGAAAGGCTAAGTCCGTTACTATAAAAGGTTTGGCAAATGCCAAACCTTTTATAGTAACGGACCGCAACGAAGTGAAGTCCGCAGAAGACCGACCGTCTTATAACAACCGTGACGATATTGGTTTCTTAAAGAATTGATCTTCTGTTGTTATAAGAGGGGCACGCCCAAAAATTTTATAAACTGATTGGTAAAGCAATTTGCGTAGTATCCCAAGCGGCAACCATATCTGCACCTTTATCCGTCTGCACAAAGCTGATAGAGAAATATTCTACTGGAGTTGATAACTTCTTAACCGGCACTTTTACACGAATAACATCCTTGAAAGCATCATAAGTGTAAGATCCCCAAACGTCTGTCACAGAGTTAAGAATAACGATCCACTCGTTTTCATTAGGAATAGCGTAGACACTGTAAGAACCTGCAGGAATCTCTTTTCCATCAATTTTTACAGGTTTAAAGAATTTTATTTCTGTGCTTTCGTTAGCACCAAAACGCCAAACATCGTTATATTTTACCAAATTTCCGAAAATAGCTCTTCCTTTACTTTGAGGTCTTGAGTAAATTACTTTGGCAATTGGATCTACACCTTTGCTCATAGGCGCTGCCACAGGATAATAAACAACGTCCAAAGGACTTGCATCTATTTTAGCAAAGTTAAGTTGTGTAGGATCTTGTTTGGTCTGTGCATTAATCATTAACCCTGCACATAGTAAGCCTAAAGCTACTATTTTTTTCATATTTTGATTTTTAAAAGATTTTCTATCGCAGCATCCAATGTATCTTGTTTTTTGGCAAAACAGAAGCGGATAACTTTCTCGTCTGCTAAATTATGATAAAAGGCTGAAAATGGTATGCTCGCAACCTTATAATTTTGTGTTAAATAATAACAAAAAGCCTTATCACCAAGCTCTGAAATAGTATTAAAACTAACAGAAAGAAAATAAGTTGCCTCACAATCTAAAATCTTAAAAGGCGTCTGCTCTAATCCTTTTCTAAAATAATCTCTCTTCTGCTGAAAAAATTTTGCTACTTCTGAGTAGTCATTTTGCTCACTCATATAATTTGCCAAGGCATATTGCGCTGGTGCATTAACACAAAAGACATTGTATTGATGTACTTTTCTGAATTCTTGCATGAGCTCCTTTGGTGCGACAACATAACCAACCTTCCAACCTGTAATGTGGAATAATTTCCCAAAAGATGCGACAATGTAACTTCTTTCTTTCAATTCTGGAAAACGGGCAAAGCTAAGGTGTTGATTGTCATCAAAGGTTAGATTCTCATACACTTCGTCACTCAATAATATAATATTGGTATCTTTTACCAAATCTATTAACGCTTTGATATCTTGATCTGTAAAAATCTTACCCGACGGATTATTGGGATTGTTAAGAATTATCATCTTGGTCTTATCTGTGACCAATGCTTTCATCTCATTCCAATTAATTTGATAATCTGGATAATGCAAGGTCAATCTTTTGGTAATACCTCCAAATAATTCGATAGTCGGCTCATAACAATCATACGCCGGTTCTACGATAATCACTTCGTCTCCTTGGCTTATGATTGCTGCGATTGCCGTAAAAATAGCTTGCGTCGCACCAGCGGTTACAGTAATTTCTTCATCGACATGATAAATTGACTGATGACTGCTTTCGATTTTTTTTGCAATTTCTTCTCTAAGTTTTAAAACACCAGAAAGTGACGAATATTGGTTAAAACCACTTTTAGAAGCTTCTCCTAAATAAGATACAAGCCTATCGTCTGCGGGGAAATCAGGGAAACCTTGCGATAAGTTAACGGCATTTTCTTTAGCTGCCAACATGCTCATTTCTGTGAAAATTGTTGTCCCTACTTTAGGCAGTTTAGATATGATTTTTGGTGTCATAAAATCTTGAATGAATGATAAAATTAACTATAAAATCGTAGCTTTTCGTAAATTCGTCAAAAAAATATTTGAAACGTCTTATCTCCATCATCGGACCAACAGGAATCGGCAAAACAAAACTTGCCATAGAAGTCGCAAAATATCTTGACACCGAGATTATTTCTTGTGATTCTCGACAGTTTTATAAAGATATGACCATTGGCACCGCTGTTCCGTCTAATGAAGAATTAGCAGAAGTAAAGCACCATTTTATCGGTAATCTTAGCATTAACGATGACTACTCTATTGGACAATACGAGAGAGAGGCAACCCAATTACTAACAGAGTTGTTTAACGAAAAAGACTTTGTAGTAATGGTTGGCGGAAGTGGCATGTATGAAAAAGCTGTTGTAGAAGGTCTTAACGATTTACCAGAAGCTAATGACGATCATCAGAAATTACTGCAACACATCTTAGACCATGAAGGTATAGAATCTCTTCAAAAATTATTAAATATTTTAGATCCAATTTATTATCAAAATGTAGATATTGATAATGCTCGTCGACTTTTTAGAGCTATAGATATCATTTGGCAAACGGGTAAAAGTTATACCGAAAATATTAGTTCGCCAAAAAACAAAAGAGATTTTGAAACTTTCAGAATCGGAATTGATGCACCTAGAGAAATCTTATATGAAAGGATTAACCTTCGGGTTGATATAATGATGGAAAATGGCTTGTTAGACGAGGTAAAAACTTTAATTAATGACAAAGATAAAATTGCCTTACAAACTGTAGGCTATACAGAACTTTTTAAATATCTCGATAACGAGTGGACGTTAGATTTCGCCACTGAAGAGATAAAGAAAAATTCTAGACGATATGCCAAAAGACAAACCACTTGGAACAAAAAATTACACGATACACATTGGGTAAATTATGACAATTCTGTAGAAGAAAGTTTATCTTTGCTAAAAGATTATTCAATAAAATAAAAATATTATGTCTGATACAGCTTCTAATATGTTGGCTTTGGGAACCATTGCACCAGATTTTAAACTTCCGAATCCGTCTAAAAATAATGCTTTGGAGTCACTTCAAGATTTAAAAGGATCCAAAGGAACTTTGGTAATGTTCATCTGTAATCATTGTCCATTTGTATTACATGTAATTGATAAATTGGCAGAATTGTATGAAGATTACCAACCAGAAGGCATTCAGTTTATTGCAATAAGCTCTAATGATGCTCTAAGATATCCGGCAGATTCTCCAGAATTAATGGCAGAATTCGCAGACGAAAAAGCAATTGGTTTCCCATATTTATATGACGAAAGCCAAGATGTTGCCAAAGCTTACCAAGCAGCTTGCACGCCAGATTTCTTCTTTTTTGATGCAGATTTAAAATTAATCTACAGAGGTCAAATGGACGAGTCTAGACCAGGCAATCAAAAAGAAATTACAGGTGAAGATCTTATCATTGCCTTCGAAAATCTATTGGCAGAGCAACCTCAAGAAGAATTACAAAGACCAAGCCTTGGTTGTAATATCAAATGGAAATAACTTCCCAACTATATAACACAAAAAAGACAGATTTCTCTGTCTTTTTTTATTTTAGAAAAGGATTAGCTTGTCTTTCAAATCCAATTGTTGTAGAATTACCATGACCGCTAAAAACTTCTGTGTCATCTTCTAAAACCAACAATTTCGTTTTTATACTATTAATCAGTTGATCATAATCTGCTTTGTAAAGATCTGTTCTCCCAATGCTTCCATAAAACAAAACATCTCCCGAAATCACAAACTTCTGTGCTTTATTATAAAACGCAATACTTCCTGGAGAATGTCCTGGCACAAACAAAATATCAAAAAAATCATCACCTAATTGTAAAGCATCACCTTCGTTGATATACTCTATATTACCAACAAACGGCGTGAAAGCAAATCCAAATTGCATCGCAGATAACGGCGCTCTATCCAACAACTCTTTATCCGTCAGATGAATTATAACTGGTACGTTATAAGTATCGTGCGCCCATTGCAAACCTAAAACATGATCGATATGTGCATGCGTTAACAAAATATTTTGGACTGTTAACCCATTCTCAGAAATAAAACTCTGCAATTTCTCACTTTCGAAAGTCTGTAGATTTCCTGGATCAATAATAAAGGCTTTCTTATCGTCATTATACACAACATAAGTATTTTCGGAAAACGGATTAAAAGCAAAAGATTGAATATGTAACATGATAGATTTCTTTATTTCACAAAAATACCAATTAAGCTTTAATTTCGTTATATTCGTGATATGAAGATTTTAAAATTTATCCTTTTATTTTCTGTGACTTACATGAGTGCTCAGAAAATCTCAAGTGTACAGCTTTTCAATCCAGCGACTAATGACGAAACGCCTGTCATAAGCTTTAATCAACAATTGATTCTAAGGTTTGATGATCTTACCAACTCCAGTCAAGTCTATCGTTATACGATTAAACATTATGATAGAAACTGGCAAGATGATGGCTTATTTTTCACAGAATATGCTAATGGCGGACTTAATGGATTAATTGATAATTTCAAATATTCATTCAACACCACTCAAGCTTATACCCATTATAGTTTGACCTTTCCCAATGATAAAATGCAACCTAAAATATCTGGGAATTTTGAGCTGATTGTTTATAAAGATTCTGCAGACAAACCATTGTTTACAAAACGTTTTTGTGTGGTAGAAGAAGGTGCAACAGTTGGCCTTAATATCACTAGATATTCTGACGCTAGAAAACCTGATCTTAATCAACGTGTAGAAGCTCAGGTTATTGGCTCTGGCTCTAATCTTATTAATAATGCATCGTCTATAAGTCTTAATATCATTCAAAATAACAATTGGGATCTTGGCATCTATAACCAACGTCCAAGCTCTACTTTAGGGAACAAAATGTTATTTCAACAGCTTAATTTGGCATTTCCTGGTAACAATGAGTTCTATTATTTTGATAACAAAATCATCAATCAAGCTTATGACATGGTTGCCAATGTCGATACACAAGATGGTCAAAATCAAACTTGGCTTTATCCCGTTTGGGCATATCCAGGAAGTTATCAATATCAACCCGACGTTAATGGTGCATTTTATTTCAGAAGAAATGACTTAGGAATTGAGCGCACTGCCGATACAGAAGCAGATTACTCTTGGGTACATTTCGCATTAGAAAGTCACAAGATGGATAAAGAGTTATATGTTTTAGGGCTTTTTAATGATTACAAAGCAGACGAGAAAAGCAAAATGACCTATGACGAAGCCAACAAAATGTACGTAGGAAGCATCTATCTAAAACAAGGATTTTACAACTACGCCTTAGTGACTAAAAATGCAGACGGCTCTCTTAATTTTGGGGAAATAAACGGTAACTTTTGGCAAACAGAAAATCTCTATCAGGGATTTTTATATTACAAACCTTTCGGCAGAAACTACGATGGACTCATTGGTTATGGAGAATTTCGGACGCCAGTAAGATAATTTTTTTTGCAATTCCCGAAAATCCAAAACATCATCCAACGCATTTTCGGGACCGGGCTATTCGCTTTTATCTTTTTTTATTAAGTAGTCTTCTGTCAAGTCGGTTTTTAACGTTGTTATAGAAATGACCTTAAGAAGAATAGTTTATATTTAGAAAAAAAGGATAACCGCTTCTATCCCTATCGCGGATCAGTAACCATAAATAATGGAATGTTTTTTGAAGTTAAAAACCTAAAATAATTACTATGAGTTTCACTTATCAAAATAACCAATCTGGTAATGGCGGATTTATAACAATGCACCAAAACACGGAAGAAATTGGTAGATTAACGTATACAATAATGCCACAAGACCAAAAATTAATCATTTCATTTGTTAATATTTTCCCAAAATATGAAGGCAATGGTTACGGCAAGCAACTGGTGCAATTCGCCATAGATTTCGCTAGAGAAAATAACTGGAAAATCTATCCACATTGCTCCTACGCAAGGATAGTTATGACGCGCATGACAGATGTAAAAGATATTTTATTACAATCATAAAAACATAAAAAAGGAATTCCTTAATTGGAATTCCTTTTTTTTTATTCTTTGTATTAAATACTATCCAGATGTTCATCTGTAATTTCCATATTATGGAAAACATTCTGTACATCGTCATCATCTTCAAAGCGCTCCAACATCTTCATATTAATTGCAAATTGCTCTGCAGAAACTTCCTTTGTCATATTAGGAATTCTTTGTAGTTCTGCACTTTTCACCTCAATACCAAGATCATCTAACTTATGAGATAACGTCCCAAAATCCTCGAAAGCAGTTGTTACCAACACCTCATTATCATCTTGGTCAATATCTTCTGCCCCACCATCAATTAATTCCATTTCAAAATCATCCCATTCTAGTTTGATTTGACTTTTATCAATGGTAAAAATACCTTTTCTGTCAAAAATAAAAGACAACTCTCCATTTTTGCCAAGGTTACCATCAAATTTATTAAAAATAGCTCTAACATTAGCTACAGTTCTCGTTGTGTTATTAGTCGTACATTCTATAAAAAATGCTACACCACCTTGTCCGTATCCTTCATAGGTAATTTCTTCATAGTTTTCCGCATCTGTACCAGATGCTTTTTTAATAGCACGTTCTACATTATCTTTAGGCATATTGGCACCTTTAGCATTTTGAATGCATCGTCTCAATGCTGGATTGGCTTCTGGATCTGTACCACCTGCCTTAATTGCTAGTGCAATATCTTTTCCTATTTTAGAAAATGTTTTGGCCATTTTATCCCAACGTGCCATTTTAGAAGCTTTTCTATATTCAAATGCTCTTCCCATGTGATTGTAAGTAAATTAGAGTACAAAAATACTTTCTATTACTGAATTACGAAAATAATTATACAAAAAAACACCCTCAAAATTGAGGGTGTTAATATTTAGAAAAATAAGTTAATTATTTTTTCTTTTTAGCTGGAGCCTTTTTAGCTGGAGCTTTCTTAGCTGGTTTAGCTACTGTGATATCATGCTTTTTGTATGTATCCCATTCTGCACCAGAAATAGCTCTTACGATAACTTTTCTGTCAGCTTGTCTCTCTGCATCAGAAGCTGTTGCAGGAACTGTAGCCTCTTGTGAACCAATACCGATAGATTTCAAGTTAGCTGGATTTACACCTCTAGCTTCTAAAGCTTTAACAACTGCTGCTGCTCTTTGCTTAGATAAGTTTAAGTTATAAAGTTCGCTACCTTTTTTATCAGTTGCACCTACAACTACAAAGTTTTCAACATTTGCACCTTTGATGATTTTAGCAGCTTCATCTAATTTAGCATTAGATTGAGCGTTAACTGTAGATTTATTGAAATCAAACAAGATATCTTTAAGCGCTTCAGTTACTGCTACTGCTGTTGCTTTAGGAGCTGGACATCCGTTGTACTCAGGAAGACCTGGTACATCTGGACAAGCATCATCTTTATCGAAGATACCATCTCCATCTCTATCTGGCCAAGGGCAACCGTTGTTTTCTACTGGACCTGCTACTGTAGGACAAGCATCATCTTTATCTAATACTCCATCACCATCAGTATCTGGCCAAGGGCATCCGTCATTTTCTTTAGGACCTGCTACGTCTGGACATTTATCATCGATATCAGGGATACCGTCACCATCTGTATCAGGACACCCTTGGAATTCTGGTAAGCCCCAAGTATCTGGACATCTATCATCCTTATCAGGAATACCATCTTTATCTCTATCAGTGTTACCAAATCTGAATAACAATGAAGCAGAGGCTTGCCAGAAGTTAGCAATACTTGACTTATCTGTTGGAGTAGATACATAATCACCTTGCGCACCAATACCGAAGTTTTTAGTCACCCAAAGGTTAACACCTGCACCAGTTGCAACTGTAAAGTGATTAGCTTTACCAGTAGCTCCTTCACCGTCCCAAGAACTGTAAGTAGAACCATCTCTACCATCTTTTAAAGGAAAATTAACTCCTGAATAATCATGTCTAAGGTAGTTAGCACCTACTCTTAAATATGGATCAAACCAAGACTCTTCGTTCCAAAGACCGTTGAACTTGAATTGCAAACCAAGACCTGTCTGTAAGAAAAACTCTTTATCAAGACCAAATCTTTTGTTGTCTACATTTCCAACTGTTGTTTGCCAGTCAAGAACTAAATATTTGTTTAAGTTTCTAGCCACTGTTAATTTTGAAAGTGGCGGAGTGATAGAATATTTAGAAACACCCATAAGGTTTTCCTTAACATTCCAAGCAGAGAATGTTCCACCAAAAGTACTTCTTTGCGCTACGTGATTCACTCCGTGCATACCTACTCCGATAACCCAAGGGTTAGAAGTAGTCTGAGCGAAAACAGTAGAGGCAACAGTAAGTGCCAATGCTGAAATTCCTAATTTTAGATTTTTCATAGAATTAAATGATTAAATAATTGATAATGCAAAATAAATATAATTTTTCTTTATAAACAAAGTTTTTTTAACTTTTCTTTAATAGTCGTTGGAGGTTAACCTTATTTTCTCTATCCTTAATTGCCTCTCTTTTATCGAATAGCTTTTTCCCTTTGGCTAAAGCTATTAGCAATTTTGCTTTCCCTTTATCATTAATATATAACTTCAAAGGTACGATAGTATTACCAACGTCTTTTAACTTTTTATTAAGTTTTTGCAACTCGTATTTATGCAGTAGCAATTTCCGTTCCCTTTTTGTTCTATGGTTATAAAAAGTTCCTAATTTATATTCTTCTATTTGGATATTAATGGCATAAAGCTCTCCATTTAGAAATTCGCAAAAACTTTCTGTAATAGACGCTCTAGAGGAGCGTAAGGACTTAATTTCTGTTCCTGTAAGGACAAGTCCTGCCTCATATTCATCTAAAATCTCGTACTCAAAGCGTGCACGTTTATTAAATATATTAACAGTTTTCTCTATTTTCATCTGTATTAATTATAACTATTATAAGGTGTCTATGTTATGCCAACTTATTTTCGTATTTTTGCACAAATTTACAAAACAATATGTTAACAGTATCTAATTTATCATTACAGTTCGGGAAAAGAGTACTTTTTGATGAAGTCAATATAAAATTTACCAAAGGCAATTGCTATGGCGTTATTGGCGCTAACGGAGCTGGTAAATCTACGTTTCTAAAAATATTAAGTGGAGAGCAGGATGCTACAACTGGTAGTGTATCGCTAGAAACAGGAAAAAGAATGTCCGTACTAGAGCAAGATCACTTTGCTTACGACAACTTTACAGTTTTAGAAACTGTCATGAGAGGTAACCAAAAACTTTTCGAGATTAAAGAAGAGATGGATGCCCTTTATGCTAAAGAAGATTTTTCTGACGAAGATGGGATTAAAGCCGGAGAACTAGGTGTTATCTATGACGAAATGGGTGGTTGGAACTCTGAGTCTGATGCTCAAACTATGTTATCTAACGTAGGTATTAAGGATGATATGCACTACCAAATGATGTCTGAGTTAGAAAACAAGGACAAAGTAAGAGCTCTTTTAGCACAAGCATTATTTGGAAATCCAGATGTTTTGATCTTAGATGAGCCTACCAATGACTTGGATATCGACACCATTGCTTGGTTAGAAGATTTCTTATCTATGTACGAAAACACAGTTATTGTTGTTTCTCACGACCGTCACTTCTTAGACACTGTCTGTACACACATTGCCGATCTAGATTACTCAAAACTTAATCTTTATACTGGTAACTACAGCTTCTGGTATCAAGCGTCACAGTTAGCAACTAGACAAAGAGCACAAGCTAATAAAAAGGCAGAAGAAAAGAAAAAAGAATTACAAGACTTTATCGCGAGATTTAGCTCTAACGTTGCAAAAGCAAAACAAGCTACAGCGCGTAAAAAGATGATCGACAAATTGAACATTGAAGACATCAAGCCATCTTCTCGTCGTTATCCTGCTATTATTTTTGATCAAGATCGTGAAGTTGGAGATCAGATTTTAGAAATCAAAGACTTAGAAAAAACTAAAGACGGAGAATTATTATTCTCTAACATCAACCTTAACCTTAAAAAAGGTGATAAAGTTGCCGTAATTTCTAAAAACTCTTTAGCTATTACAGAATTTTTCCAAATTATTACAGGCAATGCAGAAGCCGACAAAGGCAATTTCCAATGGGGTGTAACAACTAAACAAAGTTATATGCCACTAGATAACTCTACTTTCTTTGCAGAAGACATGAGCCTAGTAGATTGGTTAAGACAATTTGTACTAACCGACGAAGAAAGACACGAAGAATATGTACGTGGCTTTTTAGGAAGAATGCTTTTCTCAGGTGACGAAGCGCTTAAATCTTGTAAAGTCCTTTCTGGAGGAGAAAAAATGCGTTGTATGTTCTCAAGAATGATGCTACAAAAAGCAAATGTTCTTGTATTGGACGAACCAACCAACCACTTAGATCTAGAAAGTATCACAACACTTAACAACTCTTTATCTAACTTCAAAGGAAATATTCTACTATCTTCTCATGACCACGAAATGCTAGAAACTGTCTGTAATCGTGTGATAGAATTAACGCCAAAAGGTATTATCGATAGAGAAATGACTTACGATGAATATCTTGATGACAAAAAAGTTAAAGAATTAAGAGACCAAATGTACTCATAAGTACAAGCAAGTTTTCATAAAACAATAAAGCCAGACTTTTCTTAAAGTTTGGCTTTATTTATTTAATTAAAATAAAAGGATTGTCCTACCAAAACAATCCTTTCTAAAAACACAAATATGAAAAAATTAATATGAACTTTTTATAACCTGCCATTGAGACTAAAGTATAAACCTAGATCATCTTTTACACTAATTGTACCGCCAAGTTTTCTAGGTGGAATAATATTAAAGTCACTGAATTTAACATTTTTTCGCCCCGTTAGCTTCCCATTATTGTAGATAAAACAAATCTGATACTTCTGGATTTTATCCATAATCTTTACCTCAACATTAGCAGCATAGCTATTATTAGCCGTCTTAGTAAAACTTAAAAATCGAATTAACATCTCAGGAAATACATTAGACTCCAAAGTCTTCTTGAGATCATTAGTCATAATCTTATGACGACAATCAAAACGATTAACCTCGATCTTTAATATTGGCAAACCATTACCTACAAAAGAATATACTTCATTCTTACCATCATCAATTTTATTTTCACATTTAAATTGATTAATGTTAGTACTTCCGTTAATTTCGATGAGATTAGCTTGCGCAAAAGTTTTAACAAAGCCTAAAACAAAAATTGTAAGTATGTAGAGAGTTTTCATGATTTCAAGTTTTTGTTAGAGGGAAACTTTTACAATCTCCCTCATTACCAAATAAAATATAAACTAGAAGGCAATTGCCGCTTCTAAAATATAGCCGTTAAATTTACCGCCGTACAACATACTAGCCTCTGGATATCCTTTATATTTTTGATTAACATACTCAATCTTTGCCAAGATATTTTTGGTCATAAACCAACCACCTCCAAAGTTGAATCTTGTCACATTAATATCATTTCCGCTGGCTTTAGGCGCTAATTTGCCATCTACTTTATTGTATTTTCCACCAATATAGAAATTATCATTATTGCCAAATCTATAAAGAACCTCAGCTGCATATTGATTAAATTTTCTATTAGTCTCTTCTGGGAAACTTCTACCAGAAGCATTCTCATAAGTTCCGAAGAATTCTAATCCTTTATATCTAACAAATGGATTAATCATAACCGCTGTTAGCTTATTAGCAAATCCAGGGATCACTTGTCCAGATCTGAAGTTACCAGAAGATGTTGCCGCAGCATTTTCCATCACATAATAATATCTAGCTCCCGCTCTATCACCATCATAGAAATCTGTACGTTGAGTCTGCGCTGTATGATACACAGATCCTGTAAGTCTCAATCTTAGATCATCAGAAACTTTTTTGTCATAGCCAATCTTAGCGTAAGTAGATGGGCTTGCAGCACCTGCTGTGGCATTCTGATTAAGCTTTCCGTTAGAGACACCAGCCATCCCAAACCAATCTTTTTGTCTATAATAAACTTCTAAAAATACCTGAGTAGAATAAGCATCTAGCAAAAGATTACCTACAAATGGATTGGTTATTGTGTAAGCATTATCACTTCTTCTGAAATGTGCATCACCATAATTAATCTCATCGTGACCAATCTTAATTGTTGCATGCTGCATGACATCTTTTAAGAAATCTTTTTTGATAAAATCTAACTTGTCAATCTGCAAATAACCACCTTTTACGTAAGCTTCGTTATGGTGACGAGAAGATAAGAATGTCCTTAAGTGCAAGTTAATTCCGTCGTACAAAGCGACATCAATATCCAAGTTAGCTGTTGCTAGGTTAAAGTTATTCCCGATTGGGTAAAGTGTTGTTGCAGCAACTGATTGATCTGCATCGCTAAAATGCTTAATCCCCTGAAACTGAAGTGCAAATGCACCACCAACTTTAACATGAAGATTCTCAAAGGTTGAAGTTGAATCTTTCACCGCTTCGAAGGCGTTGATAGATCTTTTATCTGTAGGATTATAATTATCTAATTGTTTTTTCTGTGCAATTGCTAAGGGACTTAATACTAAAGCGCCTAACAAGTAAGCTTTAATGGCATTTGATTTCATAGGTTTATTATTTTATTGGTTAAAATTTTTATTGAATTACTTAGCACTTACGTTGTAGCTAATAGTGATTTCGTCTCCTGACTTAATAGTTCCCATCATAACGCTTGGTGGCTTAATCCCGAAAGTTGTCATTTTCAATTTCACTTTTCCTGATAAAGTGTACGTTGCACCATTTTTTGCAACTGTTACAGGCAAGCTAATCTCTTTGGTAGAGTTGGCAATTGTCAACTTACCAGATACATTAGAAGTACCGCTTGCAGGTATAGAAACCGCATTGAAAGTAATATCAGGATATTTACTAGTATCTAGCGCTTTGTAAGCATTCTTGTCCAGAGAAGAATCTTTACTTTTAAGACTTGTAGCTTTTATGGTAAATACAACATTATCTATTTTATTACCATTAACCGTTCCTGTAAAAGCTGCTTCTTTAGAGGTCATATCCCAAGAATGAAGCGTAGAAGTACCATTAACGGTAACAGTAGACTGAGTTACACCAAGTTTTTGAGCATTGACACCAATTGTACTAATTGCTAAAACAAACAACGACATAAATAAATTAGACTTATTATTTATAATTTCCATATCCTTAATTTTTAATTGTTATTATTATATATTAATTATCTTTTCTGTGTTACAAATGTATATACAAATAAAATTTTAACATAATTAATACGCATGATAAAAATCTTAGCAATAAAAACAATTACGAATAAATTAAACAAAAAAGCATTTAATATTAAAATTCGCAACAAAACAAATCGAAACATTCAATCTAAAACACAAAAAACTAACAAGCGTTAGTTTAAATTTAATTTCAAAAAAATTCTGAGATTTTAGACTGATAAAATTCAGTCGCAAGTATGGTTTAATTTAGAAATAATTCAATATTTTAATTATTATAACAAAAAAAGTCCGGCAATAACCGAACTTTATGAAGAACACAATAATATGTGTTACTATTCTTTTATAAATCTATTTAGTAAGCTTTGCCTTGGGAAGCGCTACAACTCCTGGATCTTTCCAAAGTCCGTCTTTCTCTGCTTTTTTCTTTATAGCATCTGCTCTCTTGTTACTATCTGGATGAGAATTAAACATTTTCTGGAATCCACTTTGCTTATCTCCACCTTCTGATAATAGTGCAAGTTTTTTGAAGGCGGTATACGCTCCCACTACATCGTAACCATTAGCCTTCATAAAATCGTAAGAGTAAGTATCTGCCTCAGACTCTTGTTTTTTGCTGTGTGACGCATCAATCATTGCAGTAGCCATCTCTCCTAGCTGGCTATCATTAAGTGTGGCAACTGTTTTAGAACTTGCAGATGCTGCATCCATAGCAGCCGCTTTAAGATAAGCACTTTTTATAGCGTCTTTGGTATCTTCATTCTTAACATGCCCAATCTCATGTCCAATAATAGCCAACAATTCGTTATCCGTCATGATATCCATCAATGAAGAAAAAACTCTAACACTACCATCAGCACAAGCAAAGGCATTAATATCTTTTACATTATAAACTTTATAATTGAGATTAAGTCCATCCTGAGATTTATGTTTAGCGAATAATTTATTCAATCTAACAGTATAAGGATCTTTGGCACCAGCAACTGGATTATTCTTATCCATCCAATCTACACCTTCTTTAGCTAACTTAGCTGCATCGGCATTGGTAAATGTTAAAGCTTTCAAACCTTTACCTCCAATATCCATAGCTTTACCAAGGTTAATCTGAGCCTGAGAAAAATTGATAGCTCCTAGAATTGACATTGTAATTAAGTACTTTTTCATAATTTATATTTTTCTTTAAATTTAAAACAAAATAATAAATTTGAACAACAAGAAATTACATTAAACATCTTTCCCTGTATAATAATTATAATCTTTGATAACGATATTGACAAATTGAGAATCTGTATAATCTATATTTTTATCCAGTTTTATAGTTTCTTTAATCTTATGAGATAATTTTGAAATAATAGCGCCATCTCGGGCATTAATTGCACGTTGATAATTTTCTTTGATAATTCTCATATCATTATCGGACAACAACACAACTTGCGGAAAGACTGGAATATAATCTTCTTTTAACTCTTCTAAAATAGTGTGCGAAATATTAACTTTACTCTTTAAAGATATGACCGCTGTACCAGATGCAATACCGCCCAATCGCTGATTATTAGCACTGGCAATACTTGTAAGTAAGCCAACAGCGGCAAAATTGCTCCATATATCCACTAATCGAAACATCCATCTCATGAGATAATCGATAAAACTAGCTTGATAACCATCAATTTTGACCACTTTAATTTTCATTATTTTTTTTCCGAAAGTCTGTCCTTCCATCAAGCTTTCTAGTAATAATGTATAAAATATAACTGGAGAACTTACTATAATTACAAAAGCATAGATAGTCCAAGAGTCCCAATTCTGCGTAAATTGACCTATATCCATAAGCTTTATAAAAATGTAAAAAATAGTAGCTAGATATGCGACTTTAATAATCAAATCTATAATAAAAGCTACAAAACGCTCTCCAATCCCAGCTATTGTAAAATCTATATTGACATTTTGTGAGGTATTTATAGCAATCAAATTCATATTTTTTATATTTTAGCAAAACGATGAGAGAAGTCGCTTTTATAAAACAAAATAAAGAAAAATGGTTGGGAATAGAGCAGGTTATCCAAGGAAAAATTAAAAAAAATCCGGATGAGCTGTCCTCATTGTACATTAATCTCATTAATGATTTGTCATACGCACAAAGTTTTTATCCAAAAAGCAAGACAACGATTTATCTTAATTTTCTATCATCTCAGATCTACCAAAGAATCTATAAAACGAAAAGGGTTGAGGAGAATAGAATCAAGCATTTTTTTACTACAGATGTTCCTTTAACGATGTATCATTATCGAAGATATCTTTTGTACGCCTTTGTTTTTTTCTTTTTATTTACAGCCATTGGTGTTATTTCGGCACATTACGACAAGGATTTCGTACGTCTAATCCTTGGTGATGATTATGTTAATAGCACATTAGAAAACATAAAAAAAGGTGACCCAACGGCTGTATATGCTTCGGGATCTACCTTCGGGTCTACAGTTGCAATTACCTTTAATAACCTCATGGTAGGTGCAAAATTATATGTATACGGTGTTTTTGGCGGACTTGGCACTTTATATGCGCTCATGAGTAACTCTATTATGCTGGGATCTTTTCAGTATTTTTTTCACCAACAGAACGAATTATTAGATAGCGCAAAAGGCATCTGGCTACATGGGACATTTGAGATATTTTCTATGGTTGTAGAGGCTTGTGCTGGATTAATCTTAGGCGCTTCTATATTATTCCCGAAGACACTATCTAGACTTAATTCTCTTAAAATAGGATTTCAAAATAGCTTTAAAATCTACATCAGCACCGTTCCGTTTACTATTGCTGCTGGGATTATAGAAGGTTATATCACAAGACATGCGCAGACAATGCCTCTGATACTGAATATAATTATTATACTTTCTAGTTTATTTATTATTTGTTATTACTATATTGTTTACCCAAGAATTGTCTATAAAAAACACACATCTGATGCAATTTTACAAGGAGAGAAATTTTTCGTTTCTAATAAGTGATACATTTTCGTTTTTCAAAAATTACGGCAAAAATTATTTTAAAAATTATTTTGTTCTTAATAGCGTCTTATTACTAATAACAACTTTGGTATTTATAATAGGTTACAGAGAGATTTTCTTGCAACTTATGACTTCTGGTTCCGGTGGAGATTCTTTCTTTTTCGAGAGCTACTTTAACGAAAATTGGGCGCTATTATCAGTGACTACAATTCTATTATTTATTTTATTTCTGGCTTTATGTCTCGTGATGTACACCTTCCCTGTTTTTTATATGAAACGTGCAGCAGAGGGACAAACACAAATTAAAGCTGACGAAATTCTTTCTGATATCAAAAAAAATATAGGAAAATTCATTATCTACTTATTAGGATTAACCTTTATTCTTTTGCCTCTTTTTATAGTAGCAATGGTTATTTCTTCTTTTTTGATGATTATCATTATTGGATTCTTCTTGATGATATTATTAATGCCAGCCTTTATCAATATAATGTCTATGACGTTGTACGATTATCTCAATAGCAATCGAGGATTCTTCGGAGCATTAAGCTACTCTATGAGAACACAATTAGGCAATATGTTCGACACAAGAAAAGCCAAGTTTTGGAAATACTGGGGCTCTACAATCATCATGTACATTATAATCTATGCGATAAGTATGGTTTTTACAATGATCCCTTATTTCATACTTATGTTTGGACTATTTACTAATCCTAATCTAGACAACAACATAGATTCTGACTCTTTCTCAGGAAGCATGGGAGTATTGCTATTCGTTATATATGGGATCTCGATTTTATTATCTTCTATTTTATATAATCTACTTGCGGTAAATGCCGGATTAATGTACTACGATAGCAGATCTGACCTACACAGAAATGTAGAACTATCAGAAATTGACACAATTGGTAATGATTAACAATAAATTTTTCTTCATATTATCCCTAAGTATTTCTACATTGTCTTTTTCTCAGGAAACTGAAATTGATACTGTAGAAATCAATAATTATCAAGACAAAAAAAATTGGATTGCTACAGATTCTGTTTTAACAATAGACTATAAAACAGATAATGCAATCTATCCAAAAACTTTTGAATCTAAATTTAAATCAAAATACCAAACCAACGATTATAACTACGAACTTACAAAACCTAAAAAATCTTTGTGGGAAAAAATCATCAACAAGCTAGACGAAATATTATCAAAAATATTAGGCAAGACCGATCCTAACAAAGCCGTGAGCTACACAGCAAACATCTTGCGTACATTAGGAATAATCGTTATCGCTGTTGTATTATATTTTCTTATCAATTTCTTATTGGGCAAACAAGGCAATTTATTCTTCAGTAGAAAAAACCGAAAAGTAAAGATTAATGCAGAAGATCTAGACGAGAATATCCACGAGATTAATTTCCCAGATCGCATTACCCAACACGAAAACCAAGCAGAATATCGCCAAGCTATTCGGTATCATTTTTTATATTTATTAAAACAATTAACTGATAAAAAAATCATCGATTGGAATCCAGAAAAAACCAATAAAGATTATAGCCTAGAATTTAAAAACCAATCACAAAAGCAGGATTTTATAAAAATGGCTTACATCTACGATTATGTATGGTATGGAGAATTCTTCTTAGATGAGCTTAGTTATAATACGTTTAAAAACCAGTTTAAAGCCTATAAATTGTGAGTAAAACTTTCAAAATATACTTAGTATTATTCGTCATTATATTAATAGTGATGGGGCTTTTTCAGGTTAATAAAAAACCAATTTTAGATTGGAGAAAGAACTTTGATGTCGACAAAAAATCTCCTTTCGGGTTATTTATTTTCAGTCAAGAAGCCGCGGAGTTATTAGATAATAAACTAGACAAAATTTTTGTATCGCCTTACAAATACTATACTGACCATCCACAACAAGAGAGTCATAACATAATTATCATTGAAAAAAATTGGGATAGAGAATCTTGGACCAAAATTTTAACGCAAGTAAAAAATGGATCAGACGCTTTGATTTTCAGCACAAATTTGCCCAACAAAATGCAGGATTCTTTAAAATTCAGTACTGGGAATTTCTTTGGAAGCGACACTTATTATTCTCAATTAACGGATGTCAAATTTAAGAATGACAATATCTTATTAAACCGACTTCCTGATCACGTGACCTTTACCGATATAGACAAAAACCATGAGATTTTAGGATTTTCTAAAGTGAAACCAACAGAAAAACCTCATGCTAATTTTATCAAAATCAATTACGGAAAAGGACATCTTTTCTTACATTCAGAGCCATTAATAACAACTAATTATTACCTTCTTAAAGGCAATACAAAGTATATAGAAGACGTTTTCTCTTATTTACCTAAGCGCAAAACCATGTGGTTTATAGAAAAAGAAGAAAAAATATCATCATCTCCAATACGATTTATCTTAGATAATCCGCCGTTAAGATATGCTTGGTATCTATTAATAAGCGGATTATTGGTTTTTGTAATTTTTAATATTAAAAGAAAACAACGTATCGTCCCAATCATAGAACCGCTAAAAAATACGTCACTAGATTTTGTCAGAAGCATCGGGAATCTCTATCTCCAAGAAGGTGATTTCCATGATATGATGGCGAAGAAAGCGCAATATTTCCTGAATAAAGTAAGAATGGATTACTTAATTGACACCTCAAAATTAGATGATGATTTTATCACTAAACTTCATCATAAAACAGGCAAAAGTCAAGATCAAATAAAAGAAGCTATTGTATTAATTAAAAAGGCTCAAGATCCTTATGCTAATGTGATGAGCGACGATCTAGCTAAAATAAATACATTATTAGACCATATTTTAACATAACACAACAATTATGGAATATACAGAAGAAAATAACCAACCAGAATTTCAGTCACGCCTTGATATGACTGAGCTTCGTGCCAGCTTAGACAAAATAAAAAATGAGATTTCTAAAGTTATCGTTGGTCAGGATAATATGATAGAACATCTTCTCGCAGCTTTATTGTCTAACGGACACGTATTGATAGAAGGTGTGCCTGGTGTTGCCAAAACGATTACAGCAAAATTATTGGCTAAGACAATCTCTGTAGATTTTAGCAGAATACAATTTACGCCAGATCTTATGCCGTCTGATATTTTAGGAACTTCGGTTTTTAATGTGAAAGATGGTGATTTCAATTTTAAAAAAGGCCCAATTTTCTCTAATTTTATTTTAATTGATGAGATCAACCGTTCTCCCGCAAAGACGCAATCAGCCTTATTTGAAGTGATGGAAGAACGCCAAATTACAATGGATGGTACGCAGTATATTATGGAACAGCCTTTCTTGGTTATTGCCACACAAAACCCTATTGAGCATGAAGGAACTTATCGCCTGCCAGAAGCACAATTAGACCGTTTTCTATTTAAAATTGAAGTTAAATACCCTAACCTTAATCAAGAAATTGAAATCATCAAAAATCAACATCATAATAAATTGAATGATAAGACAGATGCCGTACAAGCAGTTGTTAGCGGCGATCAGCTTAAGCGCTATCAACAATTAGTTAGAGAGGTTATTGTTGAAGAAAACTTGTTAGAATATATTGCAAAAATTATCGTCAATACCAGAGAAAATCAATTTTTATATCTTGGCGCATCACCGAGAGCAAGCTTGGCTTTGTTAACGGCTAGCAAGGCTTTTGCCGCAATACGAGGACGAGATTTTGTAACGCCAGAAGATATCAAAGAAGCATCTTATGCTGTCTTAAGACATCGTGTAATTGTCTCTCCAGAACGAGAAATGGAAGGTCTTTCTGCCGACGAAATTATCCGTCAGATTTTAGAAAACATAGAAATTCCAAGATAAAACATTAGACTAAATGAAGCAATTACACCTCAATAACCGATTCTTTTTCTCACTTTTTGCAGTGGGAATCAGCTATGTTTTGGCATATTTCTTTCCGGTCATGATGTGGATTGCCAATGCACTTTTGGTTTTTATTTTATTATTGCTTGTTGCCGAAATTTTTGTTTTATTTCAAAATAAATCAGGCGTCAAAGCGCAAAGAATCTTACCCGAAAAACTATCCAACGGCGATGATAATCCAGTACAATTAGATATTAAAAATGAATACAGCTTTAATATCAAAACTAAAATTATCGACGAAATTCCGGTTCAGTTTCAAAAGCGAGATTTTTTGATTGACAGAACGATTAAGTCCAAAAAAAATATTTTACTACAATATATTCTTCAACCTAAAGAACGTGGAGAATACAGCTTCGGGAACCTCAATATCTACGTTAGTTCTCCCATTGCTTTTGCGTCCAGAAGATATACATTTCAGAAGGATGCAATATTGCCGAGTTATCCGTCTTTTGTCCATCTAAGAACTTATGAATTGATGGCAATAAAAAGCGATTTCTTACTTGGAGGCATCAAGAAAATTAGGAAATTAGGTCACACGATGGAGTTTGAGCAAATCCGAGAATATGTCCAAGGTGACGACATCCGTAGCATCAACTGGAAAGCCACTTCCAAGAGTAATCGCTTGATGATTAACCAATATCAAGACGAAAAATCACAACGCATCTATATGCTCATCGATAAAGGCAGAACGATGAAAATGCCCTTTAATGGCTTAAGTCTTCTGGATTATTCTATTAATGCAAGCATGGCACTGGCGCATATTATTCTGAAAAAAGGAGATCGCGCCGGAATGATGACTTTTTCTAAAAAAACCGAGAATAAAGTCGCTGCAGATAATAAATCAGGGCAGTTAAGAAAAATATCTGAGGCACTTTATAATATAAAAACTGACTTTTTCGAGAGCGATTATAACAGATTGTATCAGGATGTAAAATTCAATCTCAACCAAAGAAGTCTCATCTTGTTATTTACTAATTTTGAAACGTTGGATGGCTTAAACCGTCAAATTAAATATCTACGAGGTATTGCCAAAAACCACCTTTTAGTCGTTGTTTTCTTCAAAAATTCTGAAATACAAAACCTCATTCATACTAATCCAGAAAGCACACAGGATATCTACGATAAGATTATCGCGGAGAAATTTGAGTATGAAAAAAAGTTAATTACCCAAGAACTGAAAAAGTACGGTATTTATTCGCTTTATACCTTACCAGAAAATCTAAACATAGATGTCATCAATAAATATTTAGAGATTAAAGCGCGCGGAATTTTGTAAATTTATATTTTAAAAATCAATCTAATGAAAATAAACCTTAATAGAATTAACGACGATTATCTTTTTGAATGCACCAATCAAAATGGTCATTCGATTTTAATTGACAATACATCAAAAGAAAACCCGAAAGGCGTGTCACCAATGGAAACTGTATTAATGGCTGTTGCTGGTTGTAGCGGCATCGATATGATTTCTATCTTACAAAAACAACGTCAGACGGTAAGCGATTTTAAAGCTGAAGTAGAAGGTGATCGTGTGCAAGTAGATGAGGCAAAACCTTTTAAACATATTAAAGTTATCTTTAAACTAGAAGGAGAAATTGATCCTAAAAAAGCTCAAAAAGCGGCTGAATTATCTTTTGATAAATACTGTTCGGTTTCTAAAACTTTAGAACCTAATGTAGAAGTAAGTTATGAGGTTTTTGTCAACGGAGAAAAGGTGAATTAATCTTCTTCACCGAAATATTTAGATAAAGAAAAAAGTCAGCAATTATGCTGACTTTCTTTTTAGTTTTATTTTTTGATTAAGCCTAACTCAATCAATCGTTCTGTTAAAAACTCACCTGCTGTGATATCTTCAAAAGCTTTAGGATGATCTTCGTCAATCGTATTTTCTAAAACATCTAATGGCATTTCGCTAACTGGATGCATAAAAAACGGAATCGAAAAACGTGATGTTCCCCATAATTCTCTTGGCGGATTAACAACTTGGTGGATGGTAGATTTCAATTTGTTATTAGAATGTCTAGACAACATATCTCCTACATTAATCACCAACTCGTCATCTTGAGCAATCGCATCAATCCACTCGCCGTTGTGATTCTGTACTTGTAATCCTTTTCCTTGTGCACCCATTAACAAGGTAATCAAGTTGATATCACCATGTGCTGCAGCTCTCACTGCATCTTTTGGTTCATCTTGGATTGGCGGATAATGGATTGGTCTAAGGATAGAATTTCCATTTTTAGCATATTTATCAAAGTAGAACTCGTCTAATCCTAGATAAATCGCCAAAGCTCTCAATACATAAACACCCGTTTTTTCTAACATCTGATACGCCTCCTTTCCAACAGTGTTGAATTTCGGAAGCT
The DNA here is from genome assembly GCF_053553015.1 of Chryseobacterium electrogenes. Taxonomy (NCBI): domain Bacteria; kingdom Pseudomonadati; phylum Bacteroidota; class Flavobacteriia; order Flavobacteriales; family Weeksellaceae; genus Chryseobacterium; species Chryseobacterium electrogenes. The sequence continues at coordinate 2,194,269 of NZ_JBNPPB010000002.1, forward strand.
CATCTACGATAACATTATCGGGATATTGTGCTTCTAACTTGGCATCATCTTCCACATATTGTCCGAAGTGCCAAAATTCTTTAAGATCGCCTGTAGTACGACCTTTTGCAGATTCTTTACCAAAAGAAACGTAACCACGTTGTCCACCGATACCGGGAATTTCGTATTTTGCTTTAGTTTCTAATGGAAGGGTGAAAAACTGTCGTACTTCTGAGTACAAATCCTCAACCAATTGGTCATCAAGAAAGTGACCTTTTAATGCTACGAAACCAATTTCTTCGTAGGCTTTTCCGATTTCATTTACAAATTTTTGTTTACGTACCGGGTCATCCGATAGGAAATCACGCAAGTCAACACTAGGAATGTTTTGCATTTTTGTAATTTTTTACGTTGGTAAAATTACGCATTTTTTTCAATTGAAACATTTTAATTTTAACCAAAAAAAACAGCCTCAATTTCTTGAGGCTGTTTATATTTTAAATTAAAATCTTACTTGTTCATTGACATTAAGAATTCTTCGTTGTTTCTTGTGGCTTTCATATGTTTCTGTACAAAATCCATTGCTTCCATAGGATTCATATCAGACAAATATTTTCTCATAATCCACATACGTTGCTGTGTAACTTCGTCTAGAAGCAAGTCGTCACGACGTGTGCTAGAAGCAATTAGATCTACCGCTGGATAGATACGCTTGTTAGCAATCTTACGATCCAATTGAAGCTCCATATTACCAGTTCCTTTAAATTCTTCGAAGATTACTTCGTCCATCTTAGAACCTGTGTCTATCAAAGCTGTAGCGATAATCGTTAAAGATCCACCGCCTTCTATCTTACGAGCTGCCCCGAAAAAACGCTTAGGCTTATGAAGTGCATTGGCATCTACACCACCAGAAAGGATTTTTCCAGATGCTGGCGTTACCGTATTATATGCTCTTGCCAAACGCGTGATAGAATCTAATAGAATAACCACATCGTGACCACATTCTACCATTCTTTGCGCTTTAGACAATACTAGATTAGCAACTTTTACGTGCTTATCTGCTGCTTCGTCAAAGGTAGAAGCAATAACTTCTGCATTAACACTGCGTTGCATATCGGTAACTTCTTCCGGACGCTCGTCTATCAAAAGAACCATCATATAAGCTTCTGGATGATTGGCAGATATTGCGTTGGCAATCTCTTTAAGCAAAATAGTTTTACCCGTTTTAGGCTGCGCAACAATCATTGCACGTTGCCCTTTACCAATTGGCGCAAAAAGATCAACGATTCTTGTTGATAACGTAGAGTTTCGTCCAGCTAAATTAAATTTCTCTTGCGGGAAAAGTGGTGTTAGATATTCGAAAGCTACTCTATCTTTTATAAATTCTAAATCTCTACCGTTAACCTCAGTTGGTTTCTGTAAAGAAAAATATTTTTCTCCTTCTTTTGGAAGACGTACAATTCCTTTTACGGTATCTCCTGTTTTTAATCCGTAGTTTCTAATCTGATTGGTAGAAACATATACATCATCTGGCGAAGAAATATAACTAAAATCCGAAGAACGTAAGAAACCATAGTTATCAGGTAAAATCTCTAAAACACCTTCTATCGTCACCAATCCATCGAAATTGAATTCTTTCTTAGCTGGTTCTTCTTGAGCGGCATTTTGCTCTTTATTCTGGTTAGGATTGTTATGATTCTGTTGGTTACCGCGATTCTGATTAGGATTATTGTGAGAATGTTGAGGATTATTCTTCTGCGGTCTTGGATTTTTGGGAGGATTGTTTTGTTGGTGAGTAGTCGTTGGTGGCAATTGTTGCTCTTCTACTTTAGCACCTTCCTCTTTTTCTTTTGCTGCTTGCTCTGGATCAGATTGTGAGTCCATTGCTTTCGGCGCTCGCTTTCTAGGTTGTCTTGTTGTAGCAGGCTTGTTCTCGGTAGTTTTTTGCTCAACTGCTGGCACTTCGACAGTTGCTGCTACAGGCTCTATTGGCTTTTCAACAGATAATTCTTCTGTATTAGTTACAGGCTTAGCTTTTGGTTTCCTACCTGGTTTTTTAGGAATAGCTGGTTCTGTATTCTGATCTACTTTGGGTTCTTCTGCATTCATAGGGCTTTTGTTAGCTTCCAGATACTCTTTGATTTCTGACGCATGGGTTGATTGATAATCCAAAATCGCAAAAACAGTGTCTTCGTGACTTGGTTTTCTTCCAATTTTAACACCTAAATCTTTAGAAATTTGAGCCAACTCCTCTTGGGACTTTGACTTCAGCGTATCAATGTTAAACATAAATGTTGTAAAAAATTGTATTATAAAGCTTTGTAAGTAAGAAAGTTAAACCAGGCGGTTTTTCCTTTACTGGATGTTTACCATGCAAATCTACATTAATTTTTGAAAAATGCAAAAATTATTTTACTTTTGCAAATATATTATGTAATGATAAGCTTAAAATAAAGCCTAAACACGTTATTAAATGATACAAAGAATACAGACTATAATGATTTTTTTCGCAGTAATTGCCGCTGTTTTCCTTTTTACAACAGCACAAGACGTTATTATTGTAGAGAATTTCCCAATTATTAATATTGCTTGTATCATATTAGTATTAATTGGTTTATTAAGTGTTTTTAGTTATAAAAATAGAAAAAGACAAATCTTGCTGAACAATATCAGCATTATTATAAACGCTTTGTTGATTGGTATATTGACGTATTGGTTACTAAAATTATCCGGAGGAATTGATTTTCCTGAGAAGGGTATTGAGCCGATTTTCCCTCTTCTTGCGATTGTATTTCTGCTTATGGGCAATTTATACATCCGTAGAGATGAGAGGCTCGTAAAATCTGTAGACCGACTTCGATAAACCTTACAATGATTTTTTTTGAGTTAAGAGCAGCTTCTTTTTATTAAGAAGCTGTTTTTTTGTTATGCTTAATGCATTACATTTGTAGCTTAATTTAATTTAAAATGAATCAATATCGTCGAATTCTAAAATTTGCGGCGCCGCATCAAAAATATATCTACGCTAGTTTATTTTTCAATATTCTTTATTCTTTATTTCAGATTGCTTCATTAGGAACCATACTACCCGTTTTAGGAATGTTATTTGGGACCATAAAAATGGAAGAAACTCTTGTAAAACCAGTTTATGATGGACATATCTCGGATTACTTTAGTTATTTAAAAGAATATTCTTATTACTATATCCAACATGAAGTCCAAGAAAATGGAGCTCTTAATGTTTTATTTTGGTTATGTATCATCACAGCATTTATGTTTTTATTGAGAAATATCTTCCGTTATCTCGGTGCTTTTACGTTGATATTTTATCGTGTAGGCGTTACGAAAGACTTACGAAGTGCGATGTATAATAAAGTATTAGCATTACCGGTATCTTTTTTCACAGAACAAAGAAAGGGCGATATGATGTCCAGAATGTCCAATGACGTTGGCGAGGTAGAAAATAATATATTAGGTAGCTTAGTGGATCTTATCAACTCGCCTTTTATGCTTATCAGTACTTTGGTAACACTTTTTTATCTAAGTCCGCAATTAACATTGTTTAGTTTAATTGTATTACCAATCATGGGAACTTTAATTTCTTTAATCGGAAAAAGCTTGAAAAAAGACTCTCACGCTGCTCAAAATGAATTAGGAAATATATTCTCTATTGTAGATGAAACTCTAAAGTCTACCAAAATTATTAAAATCTTTAATGCCGATAAATTATTGAGCAACAGATTCAGTAATTCTATGACAAAATGGATTAGTAACTCTGTAAGCCTTGGCAGAAAAAAAGAACTTGCCTCCCCAACCAGTGAATTCTTAGGTGCATTAACCTTCTTAATTATTACTTGGTACGGTGGTAAAGAGATCATTGTTAATAAAAGTATCAGCCCAGAAGATTTCTTGGTTTTCTTAGGTATTTTCTTCCAGATTTTACCTCCTATCAAAAGTCTTTCTTCATCCATCTCTAACGTACAAAAAGGAGAAGCATCTTTAGTTAGAGTGATGGAAATATTAGATGCCGATGTTAAAGTAGACGAAATCCCAAATCCTATTGCTATTAGTGATTTACAAAGTAGTATTATTTTTAAAAATGTAGGCTTTTATTACAATCAAGACCGTACGATTCTAAAGAACTTTAACCTTGAGATTAAAAAAGGACAAACTATTGCCTTAGTTGGACAAAGTGGAAGCGGTAAAACAACCATCGCCAATTTACTAACCCGATTTTACGACGTAACAGAAGGTATTATAGAAATTGATGGCGAAAATATTAAAAACCTTAACCTCAAAGATTACCGTTCTCTATTAGGTATGGTTACCCAAGAGTCTGTTCTTTTCAACGATTCTGTATATAATAATATCGCGATGGGAAAAGAAAATGCCACACGCGAAGAAATTATAGAAGCCGCAAAAATAGCCAATGCACACACCTTTATAGAAAGCCTACCGCAAGGTTATGATACTAATATTGGTGATGATGGTGGCAAGTTATCTGGTGGACAAAAACAGAGAGTTTCTATTGCGCGAGCTGTACTAAAAAATCCTCCAATTATGATTTTGGACGAGGCAACATCTGCACTAGATACGGAGTCAGAACGTTTTGTACAAGATGCGCTAGAAAAGATGATGAAAAACCGAACATCTTTGGTTATCGCTCACAGATTATCAACCATCCAAAAAGCAGATCACATTGTTGTCATGGAGCGTGGCGAAATTGTTGAGCAAGGTAGCCACCAACAATTAATGGAAAACAATAATGTCTATAGAAAGTTAGTAGAATTACAAAACTTCGAGTAAAGATTAGCATAGAAAAGAGCGAGATTATCGCTCTTTTTTCTTTTATAGCTTTAATTAAATATTTTCTATCAGTTGCAGAACTTGTTGCTTTTGTGTAGCATATTTTAGTTGAAGATCCGATCCAACTCCCATTCTATCATAATAAATCAGTGCTTTCTCTCCAAAGAACTTTTTATGGTAATTGCTAACATCTGGGATCTGCGGAAAATGGGTATGAAACAGCATCTCATAATAGGCTTGCCATTCTCTTTCGTTTTTATCTGTTATCATAATTTTAGATGATTTTTGTCTGACGTGTAACATCTCATGCGCCAGCATATTCAGCACAAGATTAAGATCAAAATCAAATAAATTCTTAGGAATCATAACCATCTGACGTTCTCCTAAATCACCATTAGCCGTTAACAGTATAGAGTTTTTTTCTAGCTCATCCCGAAAGCCAAATCCTTCTAAATTATCATCTTCTAAGCCAAATTCTCGAATGATGAATTGTGCCAAATCTAAGATCTGATTATTTTCTTTATAAGCATTAATATTAAAGAGCAATTGGTCGTAGGTCATCGTTTGTAATTTGTAATCTAAAATAAAAAAAATCCTGAAACTCAATAAAGAATTTCAGGATTAAATTATATATTATGTGGGTTGCGCCCCGGCTTGAGCGGAAATCCTTTTTTTAATAGTCCAAACGGAGTGAAGGACTGTTATAAAAAGATTGGGAGCGGAAGACGGATAAAGGCGCCCAAATAATTCTAAAGAACCATGTCTACGCCTAATTTCTCAGCTAATAGGGTTGATATTTTTACTTTTAGAGGTTCTATATCGATATTCTGCATCGCATCATTCGCAAAGGCATATAACAATAAGGCTTGTGCTTCTTTCTTAGAAATTCCGCGTGCTCTTAGATAAAATAAAGCTTCGTCATTAAGCTGCCCAACGGTACATCCGTGAGAACACTTTACATCATCTGCAAAAATCTCTAACTGTGGCTTAGTGTCTATGCTAGCGCCTTCTGACAACAATACGTTGTTATTCTGCTGATAAGCATTGGTTTTCTGTGCGATTTTATCTACGAAAACTTTTCCGTTGAACACGCCATGCGACTTATCACTGAAAATCCCTTTGTAGTTTTGATAAGATTGACAATTAGGCGTCTTGTGATGTACCGCCGTATGATGATCCACCAGCTGATCGCCGCCAATAATGGTAATACCGTTCATAAAGGAATTGATGTTCTCTCCATTGTGGATAAAATCCAGGTTATTTCTTACCAGTTTTCCGCCAAAAGTAAATGTATTAACGGTTGCCAAACTATCTCTTTCTTGCTTTGCAAAAGTACTGTCTACCAAATAAGTCGCTTCAGAATCATTTTGTAATTTGTGCCAATCTGCTTTTGCATTAGGATAGGCATAAATCTCAGTAACAGAGTTGGTAAATGTATAAGAAGCATCTAAGTTATGATGGCTTTCTATAACTTCTACTTTAGAACCTGTTTCTGCAATAAGAAGGTTTCTGGTATTGTAAATTGTGTTGTCTTGCTGACCTTGAGACAAGTAAAAAACATGAATTGGTTTTTCTACCACCACATTTTTAGGAACGTGTAAAAAGAATCCGTCGTTAACAAAGGCTCTGTTGAGCTGAACAAAAGCAGTATCTCCAGAAATCTGAGAGAAGTACTTTTTCTCTAACGCCGCATAATCTGCATTACCCAACACTTTGGTTAATGGCTGAAAATCTACCTCTGTATTGGTTAGCTTAGAAAGTTCTGCACGGTAAGTCCCATTAACAAAAACAATCCAGTCAAAGTTTTCTTCGCCCAAGTGTAGCTCAGCAAGCTTTTCGGCGGTGATGTTATGCGATTGCTTAGCTGTAAAATTGTAATCTTTCTTTACAATTTCTGCCAAGTTGGTATATTTATATTCCTCGTCTTTTTTGGTAGGAAATCCTTGTGCTAAAAACGATGTTAAAGCTTCTGATTGCGCACCCGAAAGTGAAGATTGTTGTTGTTTTATTTGATCAAATAAAGCCATTACTAATAATTAAAGTTAAGGTTAAAGAGTCTAAAGTTTTTATTACTATAAAACTTCAACCTAATTAAGAAGCCAATCGTATCCTCTATCTTCTAATTCTAAAGCTAAAGATTTGTCTCCTGTTTTGATAATTTTTCCGTCTGCTAAAACATGTACATAATCTGGCTGGATATAATTAAGCAATCTCTGGTAATGCGTAATTAAAAGAACTGCATTGCCTTCGTTTCTGAACTTGTTAACACCATCTGCAACAATTCTAAGAGCATCGATATCTAATCCAGAATCGGTCTCATCCAAGATTGCTAACTTAGGATTAAGCATCATCATCTGGAAAATTTCGTTTCTTTTTTTCTCACCTCCTGAGAAACCTTCGTTAAGAGAACGAGATAAGAAATCTTTTTTGATTTCTAGTAATTCTGATTTTTCACGGATTAGCGCCAGCATCTCTTTAGCCGACATCTCTGATAATCCATTAGCTTTTCTGGTCTCGTTAAGTGCAGCCTTTATAAAGTTAGTCACAGAAACACCTGGTATCTCTACCGGATATTGGAACGATAAGAAAATACCCTTATGTGCTCTTTCTTCTGGTGCGTCTTCGTTGATGTTCTCTCCTTGAAAAAGGATTTCGCCGTCTGTTACTTCGTAGTCTTCTTTCCCTGCAATTACAGAAGAAAGTGTAGATTTCCCAGCACCGTTAGGCCCCATGATTGCATGAACTTCGCCTGGTTTTATTTCGAGATTAATTCCTTTTAAAATTTCTGCGCCATCTTCAATTTTGGCGTGTAAGTTTTTAATATTAAGCATTATATATGTTTAAAACTTTATAATTTATTGTTTATTATTTTCGGCAAAGAAATCTCTAAAAGCTAGATTCTTGATGCCACTTTGTATCGTTCTGAATGACAAAATATAGTCAATCGAATCCAAAGTTTTTTATCCTACAGAACCTTCCAAAGAAATCTCTAATAATTTCTGAGCTTCGATGGCAAATTCCATTGGTAATTTATTAAGAACTTCTTTACTGAAGCCGTTCACGATTAAGGCAATTGCTCTCTCGGTATCTATACCTCTTTGGTTACAGTAGAAAATCTGATCTTCACCAATTTTAGAAGTCGTTGCCTCGTGCTCCAACTGTGCGGTTGGATCTTTGATTTCTATATAAGGAAAAGTGTGTGCACCACATTCATTCCCCATCAATAAAGAATCACATTGAGAAAAGTTTCTTGCGCCTTTTGCAGTCGGCATTACTTTGACCAAACCTCTATAAGAGTTTTGAGATTTACCAGCAGAGATACCTTTAGATATAATTGTTGATCTTGTATTTTTGCCAATATGCACCATCTTAGTGCCTGTATCAGCATATTGATGGTTATTGGTTACTGCGATAGAATAAAACTCTCCAACAGAATTATCACCTTTCAAGATGCAAGATGGATACTTCCAAGTTACTGCAGATCCTGTCTCTACCTGAGTCCAAGATATTTTGGCATTTTTCTCACAAATACCTCTTTTGGTCACAAAATTGAAAACCCCTCCTTTACCTTCTTCATTTCCTGGATACCAGTTCTGTACGGTAGAATATTTAATCTCCGCATCGTCCATTGCAATTAATTCTACAACAGCGGCGTGCAATTGATTTTCGTCTCTTGATGGAGCTGTACAGCCTTCTAAATAAGAAACATAACTTCCTTCGTCAGCAACTAATAAGGTTCTCTCAAACTGTCCTGTGCCTGCTTGATTGATACGGAAATAAGTTGACAATTCCATCGGGCATCTTACGCCTTTTGGGATGTAACAAAAACTTCCATCAGAAAAAACGGCAGAGTTAAGCGCTGCATAAAAGTTATCTCCTCTAGGGACAACTTTACCCAAATATTTTTTAACTAAATCTGGATATTCTTTAATCGCTTCTGAGATAGAACAAAAGATAATTCCTTTTTCCATCAAGGTTTCTCTGAAAGTAGTTTTTACAGAAACAGAATCCATCACAATATCAACAGCAACACCAGAGAGACGTTTTTGCTCTTCTATGTTGATGCCAAGCTTAGCAAAGGTTTTCAGTAATTCTGGATCTACCTCATCTAAGCTAGATAGCTCTGGCTTAACTTTGGGAGCTGCGTAATAACGTATAGCCTGAAAATCTGGTTTTTCATATTTGATATTAGCCCAAGAAGGCTCTTCCATTTTCAACCAAATTCTGTATGACTCTAATCGCCATTCCGTCATCCATTCGGGCTCTTCTTTTTTAGCAGAAATAGCACGTACGATATCTTCGTTAAGTCCTATTGGGAAATCTTCGTAATCGATTTTGGTCTCCCAACCAAACTCATATTTTTTATTTTCTAAATCGACTCTTAGGTCGTCTTCTGTATATTTTGACATTTAAAAAGATTTTAGATTTTAGATTTTAGATTTTGGATGATTTTCATACCTTAAGTCTATCTTCTATTCTCTAATTATAAACTAAAACTTTCTCCACAACCGCAAGTTCTAGATGCGTTGGGATTGTTGAAAATAAATCCTTTCCCGTTAAGCCCGCCAGAATATTCTAATACGGTGCCTGCTAAATAAAGGATAGATTTTTTATCAATGATGATTTTCACATCATTGTCTTCAAAAACCTGATCGGCCTCTGATACTGCGTTATCAAACTTTAGGACGTACTCTAAGCCAGAACATCCTCCGCTCTTTACGCCAACTCTTATATAATCTGTCACAGGGTTAAAGCCTTCTTCTGTCATTAATTGTGCAGCTTTTGCTTTTGCCTGATCACTAACTTTTACCATTGTTTTTATTTAGACTGATTTTTTATTGTGCAAAAATACGAACTAATTTCCGCAATCTCAAATTGATAGATTCTATTTTAATGATTTTAATATTTAACTTCACTAATAAAACAAAATCTAAGATCTAAATTTCTACAACATGAAAAAACTAGCTTTAGCTACAGCATTGATTATATCACAATTAATCTTCTCGCAGGTGACACGATTTGTCTATCAAGTTTCTCAATCTCCTGACTCTACAAAATTGGATGATAAAAAAATAGAATCTGCCTATCTTGATGTAGACGGACAAAAATCTATTTTCTACTCTGAAAACCGTATAAAACGGGACTCTATAATGGAGAGGATGCGTACTACGAGAAGTTTTGACCGTACACAGTTACAAGAATTGAGATCCAATATTAACTATGTTATAGAAAAAGATATTGCCAATCAAAGTCTATTGTATAAAGATAGAATTGGTCGAGATCAATATTCTTATAACGAGAAGCCAAATTTTTCTTGGAAAATATTACCTGAAACCATAAAAATTGGCGATTACAATACCCAAAAAGCAGAAACACAATATGGAGGAAGAACTTGGTATGCTTGGTTTACACAAGATGTACCTTTGCAAGATGGCCCTTATAAATTCTCTGGACTTCCTGGATTAATCGTTAAGGCTGAAGATTCTAAAGGACAATACAGCTTTGATCTAATGCAGACCAAAAAAGTCGCTGCCTTACAAGAATTACAAAATAGAGGACAAATGATTAATTTGACTAAAGAGAAATATACAGATCTCAACAAAAAATTCCGAAAAGATCCATCCAGCTTTATTAATTTTACTGGTGGACCAATTTCTGGTGGACCGCGAGCAAGCTTCCAGATGGATCCTAAGCAAATACAAGAAGTGCAAAAGCGAATGGAAGCAGAAATAAAAAGCCAAAATAATCCTATCGAACTTTACAAATAACTAAATCGAATTATACGCAATAAAAAAATGCTGTCAGTTGACAGCATTTTTTATTGCGTATAAACCCAAAAATTAACTCAATTATTAATTAATATCCGTTAAAAAGGTTTTCTTATATCTTTAATCTCTTCTATTCTTGCCAAGAAGTGTTTCTTCTTGTCTGGATGTTTGGTAATTAAAATCTCAAATGCTTTGATGGCTTTTGTATAAAGTCGTTGCTCTAAATAAAGGTTAGCCAACGTCTCGGTCATCAGGTGAGAGATATCTTCTTTCTTTTCCTTTATAACAAAATTAACTTCGTCTTTTAATTGAGAAATTTTTGGTTGGTTTTCTATAAACTGTTCAATTACTCTATTTTTCTGAATTTCCTTTTCTGTTTCTTTATCAGTATCATCAGAACGGTCAATTTTCAGCCAACTTTGCCAAGTGTTGATAAACTTACCTACGTTACTTGCAGGTATTGTTTTCTCTTCTTTAACAATAGTTTTTTCTGTAGTGGGCTTTGGCTTATTGTTTTCTGAAATGATGGATAATTCGTCTGAGAAAAAAGAAGCATTTATTATTGGGCGAGATGCTTCTTGCGTAATTTCTACAGGACCTTCTTGCGATGATTCTTCTACATTAAGCTCTTCCGTTTTGTTATCTACAAGATTTTCTTCTTCAACGACAATATTTTCTGCAATATTAGTTTCTTCTACTGGAGTATCAACAATAGACTTTCCAATTAAAGCATCAGGAAGGTTATTATCAAATTGCATAGGTTGCCAAACTTTCTGGCTAGACAACTCCACAGCAGCTTGTTTTTGTTCTAAGTCTTGAGCAGTTTCTTCATTTTTAGATTCTAAACCTAAATTGTCTTTAGATTCTAAAACCGGAATAGCTGGTTCTGTTACAATAGTCTCATCAACAGATTGTTCTTCTATTGTATCATCCAACTTAGCTGTGTTAATTGTATCTTCTTTAGTTTGATCAAATTTTGGAGGATTAAGAAAAGTACTGTGATTTTTTGGAACAGAAAATTTTACATTTGGAAGGAAATCATCTATCGCATCAAAGCTTATAGCTTCTTCTATTGCTTGTGATTGTACTTCTATATTATCCTCTAAAACTACTTGCTCTTCTTGATCTGCTATTACTTCCGTAGTTTCTTCATCATCATTGCTAATAATCAATTCTGGTTCTTCAACAACCAATTCTTCTACGACTTCAATAGTTTCTTCTTTAGAGATTTCTTCGCTTATAAGCTCTTCTGCAAGCTCTTCTACGACTGGTAAATCCAAGGATACCTTATCCAAAACTACTTCCTCTTCATCATTCTTTTTAGCTTCAGTATTGATAATTGGAGTTTCTTCAACTTTAGCAGCTTCAACAATTTTAGTATCAGATTGAAGTTCTGCAGATTTTTGATCAGAAGACTCCTTAATTTTCTCAACAGATTTTTGAAAGCTTTTTTGATTAACAAATTGATATAAAATCTTTTTGTCGGTTGTATAAGCTGCCGTTTTTGTTAAAATTTCTTTATAACGATTTGGCTGATATTGGTTGATACCATATAAATAAAGCGCTCTTATGTTCTGAATATAAGGATATTGCTGAATTTGACCTTCCAAAAGAGTCAAATCCTGTGACGTAATAAGTTTTGGCTGTTGCAACAGCTCAATAATTCTAGTATTCATCATTACCAATCTGCTACTATATCATTAAAAATTTTATTAATAATCCTATCTGTCGCTATTTTTGCCTGTGTTACATCTATTTGATTTAGATCTAAGTCACTATTAAAAACGGCTTCATCTGTGTAAGTCCTATCAAAACTTTTGTGCTCATCATTCGGCACATGATTTTCATAATGAACTTTTACTGTAATGGTCAATTTATTCTGAGCAGCTTGTATGACATTTTGCGTACTATTACTAGTCACTGGAGAAGAAATAGTTGTAGGTGTAACTGTATAGCTCACAATCTCACCTTCTATTAACAAATCTGGCTTTTCTACAGCACCTTTTAGGCTAGTTCTCAAAAACTTATTCTGTAAAGCTACTGTAAAATCCTGACTAAGATTAGGATTATTATTGGCTGCATTATTAGGAAATGTCTTAATCATTATCGTCTTAGTCTCTGGACTTAATGATGATCCTGTAAATGAATATACCGAGCAACTTGCCAAGCTCAGCAAGATGAAAAGAGAAGCTATAAAACCTATTAGCTTCTTTCGGTAAAATATATTAAATGATTTAATTTGCATTAATCCTCTAGATTATATTGTTTAATTTTTCTGTATAAAGTTCTCTGAGAGATCCCCAATTCGTCAGCGGCTTTATTTCTTCTTCCACGGTGTTTTTCTAAAGCTTTTATGATAAGATCTTTCTCATTATTTTGCAATGACAGAGATTCTGGCGTAGCTTCTTCAATTTCTATATCTTCTATATTATCGTCCTCATTATAGGTAGAATCTACAAAAGTGGGCGCTACATTTTGGTTAGCGTTTTCAAAATAGAGTAAAGAATTAGGACTTGCCGTAACCGGTGCCTCTGGGGTATAAATTCTATTAATCAGATTTTTTTCTTGATGACTAAGATCATTATTACCCTTACTTTTTATTAACTCCGAAGTTAAGGATTTTAAATCATTAATATCATTTCTCATATCAAAAAGCACTTTGTACATAATCTCTCTTTCTGACCCGAAATCTCCTTGAGAAGATGATTTATTCTGGTTGGTTACAGCAGGAAGATGTGCTTCCATTGGGATATATTCTGATAACTTTTCTGCGGTAATATTTCGGTTTCTTTCTACTACAGTTAATTGTTCTACTAGATTTCTTAACTGACGAACATTACCCGGAAACGAATAATTTTCTAAATAATTAACAGCACCAGCTTCTAACTCCAACTCTGGCATTCTGTATTTTTCTGCAAAATCTATAGCAAATTTTCTAAATAATAAATGAATATCGCCCTTGCGCTCTCTCAACGCTGGCATATCAATCTGAACCGTGTTAAGTCGATAGTATAAATCTTCTCTAAAACGTCCATCATGGATGGCATTCATCATATTAACATTGGTTGCAGCAACAATTCTCACATTAGTTTTTTGGATTTGAGAAGATCCTACTTTCATAAACTCGCCACTTTCTAACACACGCAGCAATCTAACCTGAGTCTGCAAGGGCAACTCACCTACCTCATCCAAGAAAATAGTGCCACCATCGGCAACTTCAAAATAGCCTTTTCTGGTACTTGTTGCGCCTGTAAATGCGCCTTTCTCGTGTCCAAACAACTCAGAATCTATCGTGCCTTCTGGGATTGCACCACAGTTAACAACGATATAAGGTTGATGTTTTCTTCGGGATTCTGAGTGGATAATTTTCGGGATAAATTCTTTCCCAACACCACTTTCACCCATTACCAATACAGAAATGTCGGTAGGTGCCACTTGGATAGATTTTTCTAAAGCACGATTAAGAGCGGGATAATTCCCGATGATAGCAAAACGGTTTTTTATATTTTGTAGTTCGTTCATTTTAAATAAGATTAAGTGATTTCAGATTTTACAACATCTGATATAATTATTAAGAGTTTAGTTTCAAACGCTTAATTCCAAATAATCTTTATTTCTAATTTTCGATATTTTATACTTTATGAATAATGCTGAATTTAAATATTTTAAATCAAAATTTCTCTCGAAAGCAAAAACTTTCAAAGTGTGCAAATCCTCTGATGGAATAACCTTACAGTTAAATAAATTATCTTGTTTAAACTTGAATAAACTGTTAGAAAAAAATCGATTATATTCTTTGAAATAATTAGATGATTGTTTGGCCGGAAATTGATTATTTTGATTATTCTCACATATCTTTCCAAATGAATCTTGGCCACAAGAAGACTTTTCTGATTGGCAATTTGCAATCAAAGACATTAATATAATAATGTAGGAAAGACTTCTCATAATCTAATTACAAAACCGTCTCTGCCAACAATGTACCTTGGGTGTTACCATGTACAAAAACAGAAACGACATCTCCTATTTTTTGACCTTCTATCATATCGAAAACACAGACCGCATTTTGCGAGTTTCTGCCTTTCCATTGGTTTTTATTTTTTCGAGAAATCCCTTCAATTAAAACTTCATGTATTCTGCCAACATACCCCTCCATTCTTTTTCGGGATAGTTCTCCTTGCAAAGCAATAACTTCTGCTAGACGTCTTTGCTTAACATCCGCAGGGATATCGTCTTCCATCTTCTTATGTGCTGGCGTGCCTGGCCTTTCAGAATACGAGAACATATAACCGTAATCATATTCTACCTCGCGCATAAGACTTAATGTATCCTGATGGTCTTCTTCTGTTTCTGAACAAAAACCAATAATCATATCTTGTGAAAAAGAAATACCCGGAACAATTTTTTTAGCTTCTCTTATTAAATCTAAATATTCTTCTCTTGTATGTTGACGATTCATCAAATCTAAAATTCTGTTGCTACCACTCTGTACCGGAAGATGTACATAATCACAAACATTGTCATGCTTCGCAATCACATGGAAAACATCCAAGCTCATATCCTGAGGATTAGACGTAGAAAATCTAATTCTCATACTCGGAATTGCTTTCGCCACCAAATCTAATAACTTTGCAAAATCAACCGCCGTAGCTTTTTGCATTTCGCTGGCTTTAGCAAAATCTTTTTTGGGACCACCACCGTACCAAAGATAAGAATCAACATTCTGCCCTAGTAAGGTAATTTCTTTGTAACCGTTGTTCCATAATTCTTGACATTCTTGCAAAATAGAATGCGGATCGCGACTTCTCTCACGACCTCTGGTAAAAGGAACCACACAAAAAGTACACATATTATCACAACCTCTCGTAATGGTCACAAAAGCAGTTACGCCATTGCCACCTAATCTCACAGGATTGATATCTGCATAAGTTTCTTCTTTTGACAAAATAACATTGATGGCATCTCTACCATCCTCTGTTTCTTTCAGAAGATTAGGAAGATCACGGTAGGCATCTGGTCCTACGACAAGATCTACCAATTGTTCTTCTTCTAAGAATTTAGTTTTAAGACGCTCTGCCATACAGCCGAGAACGCCAACGGTAAGATTGGGTTTTTCTGCTTTAAGATTTTTGAATTGAGACAATCTCATGCGGACAGTCTGCTCTGCCTTTTCTCTGATAGAACAGGTATTGAGCAGGATAAGATCTGCCTCTTCTATCTTAAGTGTGGTATTGTAACCTTGATCGTTAAGGATAGAGGCTACAATCTCAGAATCCGAAAAATTCATCTGGCAACCGTAACTTTCTAAAAACAGTTTTTTTCCGTTTTCTGGTTTTTCGGCAATTGCAAATGCTTCTCCTTGTTTGGTTTCGTCTATATATTTTTCTTGCACTTTTAAAAAATGAATTTTAGATTTTAGAATGCAGATATTAAACTCAATTCTAAAGTCTTAATTAATCGCCAAAGATACAAAAAATGATGACAGAATGACAGTGAAAAATTACCAGGATCTAATAACCGAATGAAAATCATCTTGGGATAAGAGATTGTCTTTTTCTAATTTTTCGAATGTGATTTTTTGATTGAATTTAAAGGATTTTGGAATGCCATTAAAAGTTCCTGGCTCCCATGTGCCTTTTATTTTTAAAAGTTCAGCCATCAAAAGATCTTTCTTTTGAGCATCATAATCGCCATCAATTTCAAAATTTTCCATTTCGCCGTTTTGGTTCACGGTAAAATTAATGGAACGAACTTGTTTAGCATCTGAAAATTTTGCTTTATAAAATAAGCCTTGTATTTGTTTCTGAAACAAAGAAAGACCACCTTTAAATTGCGGCTCTACCACAATATTCTCGCTGACATTTTCTTTAGAATGTACAATCATAAAAGGATCTACGATGACTTTGGTCATTGCCAAAACCGATTCTCCGTTCAATTTTGCAGGCAACCATCTTGTAAGATGCGGAATTGTTTTTTTCCCAAAATCATAGGCACATCTATTTTTTTCAATATAATCCTCATCAGGCATCTTGACGTATTTTATAGTAGCATCTGGATACACTAAAATATCAATCTGTATATTAGCATCAGTATTTTCACATGCTTCTAGATTAAGGTCTTTGGCAATCTTACTCATATCTTGTAATATCCCTAAGCGTCCTCTTACATAAAAATCCTGCCCTAATGGAAACCGTTCTAAAGTTTCTGTTTGTGCTTGATTAAAATTAAACGCCAGTAAAAAAGTAAAAAGAATAAAATGTTTAATCATCATGGTCATAATCATTTCTATCAAAGTTTATTTGTAATATATATCGGGATTCTACGGGAGTATTTTGTGCCATTGCTGGCTTCCATTTTTGTTTTACTTTTCGCATGGCAAATTGCATATCTTCGATAAACATCTCGCTATTTTTCACTTTGGGATGGATGACTAAGTTGGATATCTTTCCCTTCTTATCTATGGTAAATACAAATGAAAATACACCATTTACTTTGTAAGTGTCTAAATCGATATAACCATGAACCATTTTCATAAATTCTTTGGTAAAAGCACTATTGCCACCTGGGAATTCGGCTTGCTGTGTAATGGTTATTGGATTGTTGGATTGTTGTGCCTGAGCAATAATGTAACTGCTTATTGCTAGAGCAAAAACTAAGAGAAGTCTTTTCATAAATTAATAGCCTATATTTCACGCGCTAATATACATAAAGTTGGCTAGCCCTGATTGTAGTGGAAATCCTTTTTTGCGAGAGGCTATGCCGAGCAAAAAAGATTGAAACGGAAAGCAGGTTCTCGGCTCCAAAAAAATTACACCAAACTATTCTTATCGGCGTGATTAAGCTTGAAAAATATAAAAGTCATCGTAGAGAATGCCAATAAAGAGCTGCCGCCGTAACTAAAATACGGCAACGGAATACCAACCGTAGGGAACAAGCCCATCACCATGCCGATATTCATGCAAAAGTGCATTAATAAAATTGAGGCAAAACAGTAACCAAAGACTCGGTTAAAGGTTGATTTTTGTTTTTCGGAGAGGTAATAAATCCTCCCTATAAATAATGCGTAACACAATACTAAAAGTGAACTTCCTGCAAATCCCCACTCTTCTCCCACGGTACAAAAGATGTAATCAGTACTTTGTTCTGGGACAAATTTACCTTGTGTGACAGAGCCTTCTTTGTAGCCTTTTCCCCAAAATCCACCTGATCCAATAGCGGTCTTAGAATATAATAAGTTATAACCTGATGTATCTCGGAAGGCACGTTCGCCTTTATATAAAACTTCGATTCTTTCTCGTTGGTGCTTTGGTAATTTTTCTAAAACAGTAGGCGTTACGAAAGAAAAAGCTGATAAAATGATAACGGTAAGCGCAACCATAGAAATGCTCATCACATTCCAATGAATTCTGTTAAGATTAAAAATAACAAATCCCGCGGCACAAACTAAAATTCCGCCTATTACAAAAATTGGATCAATCCCGATAGATGCTAGAAAAACACCTATAAATACAAACATAACGGTGAAAAACCTACCACTAAATCCTTCTCTATAAATAGCGATTAGAAAGGCTAAAAATACCATTAATGATCCTACATCGGGAATTAACAATACCACAAAACCAGGTACTCCCATGATTGCAAGACAGGTTAAAACGCATCTTGTATTTTTCATGTCAAAGTCTGGACTCGAGATATAGTTAGCCAACATTAAGGACACAGCAATTTTTGCAAATTCTACCGGTTGTAAACTGACTGGACCGAACTTGTACCAGTTTTTCTGCCCCATAATTTCTTTCCCAAAAGGAAATAGACCAATCAATAACAATACGCCAACGACATAAAAAACGACCGACATATTCTCAAAGAACTTAGTTCTCATAAAGAAGATAATCATCCCAACAAACAAAGAAACACCAAACCAAGTAAGCTGTCTTGTGCCACTGGCTGGGTCTACACTACTAATATTGAGTATTGCAAAAATACAAATCACAAAATACAAGCCTAAGCCAAACTTATCAATACCTTCTGCCCATTTCATCTTTGCGTAGTGTTTTGCTTGTTAGACTTCTTCTTATCGTTTTCTAATTTCAGGTTTTTATCATTAATGGCTCTAAGGCTATCCTGAAATTTCTTTAGTTGTATAGAATCTGGTTTAGGCGGGACATACTTTCCTATTTTCTTAAGATGCTCGGTCCATTGTCGCTTATACTCTCCTTGGAAGCTAGATGTAATCATCTTTTTATAAAGGTGCTCTCTTTTGATTTCACCTAAAAGATAACGCTCCGCAATAACTGTACAAGCTGGCCCTGCCCAAGTGGCTCCAAAACCTGCGTGCTCCATTACGGCTGCCACAACAATTTTCGGGTTTTTAGCTGGTGCAATTAATACAAAAATAGAGTTATCCTTACCCTGAGGAACCTGTGCCGTACCCGTTTTGGCAAGTTGTGTAAAATCATTAGACTTAAGACTTCTACCTGTCCCACGAAGCATAACAGCTTCCATACCTTCTAATACAGAATCGAAATGCTTAGGATCAACCTTTGTTTTTTTCTTTTCTCTAAATAGTGGGTTAGGATTAGGTTTTCCGTCTATATTTTTCACAATATGCGGTGTAATATACCAACCTTTATTAGCAACAGCAGCAGTAGCATTAGCCAATTGTAAAGGCGTCATTAATATATCGCCCTGTCCCATACCGTTAAAAACCGCATTAATAGGCTTCCAGTTTTTGCCGTTTCTTTTAAGGTAAGTATTTTCGTCGGGCATATAACCTTTACTTCCTGTGGCGATATCGTTGTTCATATAAACACCAAGACCAAAGCTTGCCATAATATCTTTCCACTCGTGCATACCTTTAGAAGGGTTACCCGGATATTTATTAAGGATTGCTAAGTAAGCATAAGAGAAATAACAGTTACTAGACACTTGTATTGACGGAATTAAAGGATCTGCACCTCCGTGACCTTTGATCCTAACACCCATATAATTAAAACCTCCACCACATGGATAGATCGTTCCGGGATTCATCACGCCCATTTCCATTGCAGAAAGTGCCGTTAATAATTTAAAAGTAGATCCTGGAGGATATGCCGCTTGGACAGATCTATCAAACATTGGCATATTAATGCTATCATTAACCAATCGATAGATATTTCTCATCTTATCTGGACCTGTAAAAAGATTAGGATCAATATCTGGGCCTGTTGCCAAGGTTAGAATCTCACCATTATTAGGATCTATTGCTACAACAGCGCCACGCTTATTAACCAACATTTCTTCGGCAATGCGTTGCAGATCATAATCAATTGTCAGGGTTAAATCTTTACCCGTAACAACCTCTTTATCTAGTTCTCCGTTTTTATAAGAGCCTATATTTCTCTGACGAATATCTTTCTGGATATATCTAATCCCTTTTTCGCCGCGTAATTCTTTTTCATAAGATCTTTCTACACCACTCATCCCAGCAATATCTCCAGGCAAATAATAGAGAGAATCTTTTTTAATATAATTATCATTAACCTGATTGGTATAGCCCAAAAGGTTGCCAGAAGTAGTAACTTCGTATTGGCGTTGTGGTCTAGAAACGATGCTAAATGCTGGATACTTAAACAAAATCTCCTGAATCCTCGCCATATCTTCTCGGCTAAGGTTTTTCATAAAAGTCATCGGAGTTAGACGAGAATAATACTTTTCTTTTTCGATGGATTTTATAATTCCTACAAATTGAGGTTTATTAATTTTCACTAAATTACAAAAACCTATTGTATCAAAATCTGGTCGCATCAGCGCACCTGTATAAGAAATCTCAAAAGACGGTTGATTACCTACTAAAATCTTCCCATTACGATCGAAAATAACACCACGTTGTGGGATGTCATATTCTTTTTTAATAGAAGTATTAGCCGCATTAAGCGCATATCGGTCTGTAAATAATTGTAAATAAGAAAGCCTAGCGATAAAAATAACCGCCACTAATGATAAAACGACAATAAGTTTGAGATACTGTGGTTTCAAATTCTTTGTTTGATTTTAAAAGCTAATGCGTAAGCGATTATAAATACGAATGATATTAAACTTGTTATGATGACATTCATTAAAATTTCGAAAAAACGAGATAATTTAAAAAATTCAACATATTGAACGACCAATTGGTGAATAAAAATACTACTTAATATAAATACTACAAACTGAAGCCATTGTAAGGATTGAAACGAAAAAAAATCTGTGGAAGTATCCGTAGAAGTCCTAAATATAACCGTTCTAAAGTAAGCTACAAAAGTGGTTGCCAAAGCATTAATCCCCCACGTTCCTAGAAAAGCATCAATACTAAGTCCCAAAAGAAAACTTAATCCTAAAAACTGAAACTTATTTCTGAAAAAAGGGTAAAACATGACAAAAACGGGATACAAAACCGGAATATATTTTCCAAATAAAGTAATCCTATTCAGTAAAAAAACCTGCACAGCAACTAAAACCGCGATGACTATAACATCAGAAAAAACGTTTCTACTTATCATCTTTCTTTATTTGAACTTGCAAAGAATCTTGTATTTTCTGCACTTCCATCTTTTTTAGATTACGTACAACATAGACTTTTTTCATAGGTCCCATTTTTTCGTTAAGCTCTACAGCTACATCCCAAAATCCCGTCTTACTATCAACCTCATAACCAGCTACTTTACCAATCATAATTCCCTTAGGAAAAATCGAAGATCGCCCATCGGTAACAACAGTATCGCCAACTTTAAGAGGGACATATTTTGGTATTTCAGAAAGGTGCATCGTCCTAGGATCTTCGCCCTTCCATGTTAAGGTCCCGAAGTAGCCCGAGTTCTTAAGCGCTGCACTAATTTTAATTTTATTAACACTTAGCACTGATTGTACTAAAGCATAATTATCGGTTGTATTAATTACAATACCAGCAATACCATTAGGCGCAATAACGCCCATTTTTGGATAGACGCCCGCATCCTTCCCTCTATTTATGGTAAAGTAATTATTCTGTCTGTTAATACTATTATAAACAACTTCACCATCTACAAAAGTATAAATCTGCCCACCACCAATAGTATCATGTACTTTTCTAAATTGTGGTGCAGCAGCGCCTTCCTTTCCATAAAGTTCTAGAAGAAGTTGCTTATTTTGCTTGACAAGATCTTCATTAGTTTGTTTTAATTTCAAATAAGAAGCACCTTCATCAATATAACCAGACATCCACGAATTAAATGCTGCAGTTTTAGCCGCTAAATACGACTGTTGCATGGCATTTTTAGAAAATATTAATATTACAGCAAGGATTTGCAGGACAATAAAGAAGACAAACAAAGCGTTCTTCGAAAATAATCTCAGCAAAAATCCCATCCGTAATGTGTGTCGTAAATATTAGAAAAAAAATTATTTAATCAAGAAATTGAATTTATCCATATTCTTAAGGGCAATACCTGTACCACGTACAACTGCTCTTAATGGATCTTCTGCAACAAATACTGGCAATCCTGTTTTTCTATGGATACGATCTGACAAACCTCTTAATAATGCTCCACCACCGGCAAGATAGATACCCGTTTTATAAATATCAGCAGCTAATTCTGGAGGCGTTAATGATAAAGTTTCCATTACAGCATCTTCAATTCTAATAATAGACTTGTCTAACGCTTTAGCTATTTCTTTATAATTAACCATAATTTCCTTAGGCTTACCTGTAATAAGATCACGACCTTGTACCGGGATATCCTCTATATCAACATCTAACTCTTCTACAGCAGATCCTACTTCAATTTTCACACGTTCTGCTGTTCTTTCGCCGATGTATAAATTATGATGCGTTCTTAGATAGTAAGCAATATCACCGGTAAAAACGTCACCAGCAATCTTAACCGACTTATCACACACAATCCCGCCTAACGCTACAACAGCAATCTCCGTTGTACCACCACCTATATCGATAACCATGTTACCTTCTGGCTTTTGCACATCAATCCCAACACCGATAGCCGCAGCCATTGGCTCATAAATAAGACGTACTTCTTTGGCATTAACTTTCTGTGCAGAATCTCTTACAGCACGTTTTTCAACCTCTGTAATCCCAGAAGGAATACAAATTACAATTCTCAAAGCTGGCTGAAATAATTTTCCTTTAATCCCAGGAATCTGCTTAATAAACTCCTTAATCATATGCTCAGACGCATGAAAATCAGCGATAACACCATCTTTCAATGGACGGACCGTCTTGATATCCTCGTGTGTTTTCCCTTGCATATGCTTCGCCTGCTCGCCTACAGCGATTGGCTTACCAGTCTGTCTTTCTATCGCAACGATAGATGGCTGGTCTATAACTATTTTATTGTTATGTATGATAAGTGTATTCGCTGTTCCTAAGTCTATGGCAATTTCTTGCGTAAACATATCTAATAAACCCATTTTTCTCTGTCTATATTAATTCACAAAGATATAAATTTAACATGAGTCTAAAGATTTTATCTATCGTCAAAATGGTTAAAATTTTATTAAAATTAAAAAACTTATCCACAATCATCGTTTTAGTAAAAATGCTCTAAGTTTACACTCTATAAGCTAAGTATTTAGACCTATTATAAATGACCTTTATCATAGCTAATATAGATAATATCACTTTAAATTTATCATTTTAAAAGCGTAACTTTGCGTCTGCAAAATGAATCATAAAAATCACATCCACAAAACAGCCAATTTTGCCGTTTTGAGTGTCAGTTATGAAAAAGCTGACGCCGAAACTAGAGGTAAATTTGCCTTTTTTGATGAGCATATAAAGTCCTTTGTCAACCAAATTCACGAGCAAGAATATGGTGACGCCTTTGTTGTTTCTACCTGTAATCGTACAGAGATCTATACAACAACTCAAAACTATCTATTAATTGCCGAACAATACTGCAAGACAATTGGCGTAAGCCTTACCGAGTTTTTGCAATATGTTAACATTTTACAACGAGAAGATGCGATGTTGCATTTGTTTCGTGTGGCAGCTGGACTAGAAAGCCAAATTATAGGCGATTTCGAAATTGTATCTCAAATTAAGAATGCCTACAATAGATTCAAAAGATACAAAGGCAGCTCTAATCCTTTCTTAGAAAGAGCAATTAATTCTGCAATTCAAATTTCTAAAAGAATTAAAACAGAAACTGGTATTAGCAATGGTGCAGCCTCTGTATCTTACGCTGCTGTACATTATATTCTTAATAAAAACATTAATGTTTCTGAGAAAAATATCCTGCTTCTTGGCGTTGGTGAGATAGGCCAAAATACGATAGAAAACTTAGTAAAACATGTTGACCAACCCAAAATAAAAATTGCCAACAGATCTTTTGAAAAGGCAGAAAAGATTGCAGAAAAGTACAATATCTCTCAGATTAACTTTGAGGATTTTTCTGAAGAATTAGTAAAAACAGATATCTTGATAGTTGCTACTGGCGCACAGAAGTATATTGTAAATCCTGACAACTTTCCTAAGAATAAAGAAATGCTTGTCATAGACTTATCAATACCAAATAACGTGGCAAAGGAAATTGGTAATTTAGAAGATGTAACCTTAATAGATGTTGATCAATTGTCCCAACAGATTTCTGATACAATGGAGCAACGCAAAAAAGAAATTCCTAAAGCAGAAGGCATTATTAAAGAAATGAGCAAGGAATTTACAGATTGGGAGCACAAAAGAAAATATGCTCCAACAATTAACAGCTTCAAAAATTCATTAAAAAACATTGAAGCCAACGAGCTTCATAACATCCACAAACGTCATCAATATGCCAAGATTGAAGACATGGAATTATCTAATAAGTTGGTACAAAAAATAACCAATCGGTTCGCTAAGTATATCTTAGAAAACCCTTGGAAAGCAGATGAAGTTTCAAAACTTTTGGAGGACATTTTGGTTCTTCAGAATCAAAAAAAACAATAATAATGAAGACCATTAAAATTGGCACCAGAAATAGTCCTTTAGCCTTATGGCAAGCCCACGAAGTTGCAGATCAACTTCAGCAATTAGGATATGAGACTACCATTGCTCCTATCTTATCTTCTGGCGACAAGAATCTAAATCTTCCGTTATATGCAATGGGCATTACTGGTGTTTTTACCAAAGATCTAGACATTGCACTTCTTAATAAAGAAATAGATATTGCAGTACATTCTCTTAAAGATGTACCGACACAGTTACCGCAAGGCGTACAGATAAGCGCAGTGCTAGCACGCGACTTTCCGCAAGATGTTTTAGTCAGAAAAGAAAGTGCCAAACATAAAGAGCTCAAAGATCTAAAAATAGCAACAAGCAGCTTGAGAAGACGTGCTTTTTGGTCACAACTTTTCCCAGAAACAGAATTTGCTGACATTAGAGGCAACGTACAGACAAGATTAAAAAAACTAGAAGATGGCGTAGCAGATGCTACATTATTCTCTCTGGCTGGATTAGAAAGAATGAATCTCAATATCACTTTTGAGCATCTAGACTTTATGTTACAAGCACCGTCGCAAGGCGTTATTGGCATTGCTCATCTTTCTGACAACGAAGAATTAACGACTATTCTATCTAAAATCAATCACGAAGAAACCAAAATCTGTGTTGAGATCGAACGTCAATTTTTACAAACCTTAGAAGGTGGCTGTACTGCACCAATTGGCGCAAAAGCAGAATTAATAGGGAATCAAATTAGATTTCTTGGACGCCTTTGTTCTTTGGATGGAAAAAACAGCATCAACGTTGATGAAACCATTAACTGGAATCCTGAACAAAACTTCGGGAAAGAATTGGCAGAGCAAGTTCTTGACAACGGTGGTCGCGAAATGATGGCCTTGATTAAAACTCAAATTAAAGCTTAAAAGTTTTAATTTAAAACTATCTTAACAAGCTCAATATAAAAGCGTTGTGATTAGTCACTATTTTTCTCAAACTGTTACTCTGAGCTTGTTAAAGGCTTAAATAAGATAATATATTTCAAAATGAAATTACTATTGACCAAACATCTAAAACCTGCACTAATTTCCGAATTGGAAAAGGATTTTTTGGTTGATATCATTGATGTTATAGAAATTAAAACAATCAATTTTTCAGCAATTGATATAGACAACAAAGCTTTAATTTTCACGAGCATTAATGCAGTGAAAAGTTTTTTTGAGAATCCGCTTTCGAAAAATTTAACCCAAACTCAAAAAATATTTTGCGTAGGTTTACAATCCGAAAACTTTTTAAAGAACAAAGGTTTTAAGGTTATTAAAACTGAAAAAAATGCAGAAGATCTTTCTCAATTTATAGTTTTAAATTTCGAAGAAGAGCAATTTGTTCATTTTTGCGGAAATTTAGCCTTAGAAACGATTGGCAAAATATTGACCGAGCATAACATTAGTTATCAAAAAGTCACGGCTTACACGACAGAATTATTATCGCCTAAAGTTGAAAGTGATTATGATGCGGTAGCATTTTTTAGTCCAAGTGGCGTAAGAAGCTTTGTCAAAAATAATTCCTTAGAAGGTAAAGCTTTGTTTTCTATTGGAGATACAACAACTAAAGAAATAAACAATTGGACAGATCTTATTGTGATGACAAGTCCAGATAATACAACCGACGATTTATTAAAGCTGATTCGTGATTACGCATCGGCAAAGCATTAATATTATGATTAAAAACGATTTATACCTAAGAGCTTTACGTGGCGAAACTGTAGAAAGACCTCCAGTGTGGATGATGAGACAAGCGGGAAGATATCTTCCTGAGTTCATAGAACTTCGCAATCAATATGATTTTTTCACACGTTGTCAGACGCCAGAATTAGCAGCAGAAATTACTGTACAACCTATCAGAAGATTTCCGTTGGATGCGGCAATTTTATTTTCTGATATCTTGGTTGTTCCGCAAGCAATGGGCATCGATTTTAAAATGAAAGAATCTGTTGGTCCTTGGTTAGATAATCCTATCAGAACCAAAGAACAAGTAGACGCCGTGGTTGTACCTGATGTTAATGATACTTTGGGCTACGTTTTTGATGCGATAGAATTGACATTGCAGAAGCTTGATAATAATATTCCGTTAATTGGATTTGCGGGAAGTCCGTGGACAATTCTTTGCTATTGTATCGAAGGTAAGGGTTCTAAGGATTTCAATATTGCGAAATCATTTTGTTTTCTACAGCCAGAAGCCGCTCACAAATTGTTACAAAAAATTACAGATACAACCATTGCTTATCTTAAGAGAAAAGTAGAAAAAGGCGTATCTGCCGTACAGATTTTTGATTCTTGGGGCGGGATGTTATCTCCGGCTGATTATCAAGAATTTTCTTGGCAATATATTAATCAGATTGTAGAAGCATTGAGCGTTGTATCTCCAGTTGTAGTCTTTGGGAAAGGCTGTTGGTTTGCTCTAGAAGAAATGTCGAAATCTAAAGTTTCTGCATTAGGAGTAGATTGGACAATAACACCAGAGTTAGCTAGACAATTCACCAATAATAATATCACGCTGCAAGGTAACTTTGATCCTGCGAGATTACATTCTTCACCAGAAGTGATTAGAAAAATGGTTCACGAGATGATTGACCGTTTCGGGAAAGATAAATATATTGCGAATCTAGGTCATGGTATTTTACCTAATATTCCGGTAGAAAACGCAGAAGCCTTTATCCGCGCTGTTGTTGAGTGGAAAGCTTAAAATAAACAACATTCTTATAAAAAAAATAAATCCCTGAAACATAATGCTTCAGGGATTTACTATTTAGAAGAAAACGATTTACTCTTCCTCAGCTTTCTTAGCTTGATCAATTGGTTGCTCATTAGCTTTTTTCTCCTGATCAGCTTGCTGTTCTTGGTTTGCATTAGGATCGCTCATTTTCACTTGATTGTCCTCTAGGACAACTTCAGATTTTAATGTTGTATCCGCTGCTGCTGAGTCCACTGCTACTGCAGCTTTCTCTGTTGTTGCATCATTGTTTTTCGTTTCTGTAGTTTGCGCGCTTGCAAATGCTACTCCTGCTGTTAATAATACAGCTGTGAAAATTACCTTTTTCATAAGACTTTATTTTTAAGTGTTTACAATTCTATAAACGACAAGATTCAGTCCAATTGTATAAGCAAAAACCAACTTTAACGCAAATTATTAAACTTTATGAGCTTTTAAGCTTTTTTTTATTTATCTAAAATTTTTCTTAATTTTTCTACAAAAACATAGGTAGCTGGGCAGATTTCTGTATTCTTTAGAGTAAGGTGATTAATCTGATAGATTTTCTTTCTATCCGTGTGTGGATACTCTCTGCAAGCTTTGGGGCGCACATCATAGATATTACATTTGTTATCATTTTCGTCCAAGAAAAAGCAAGGCGTAGATTGCAATACCCAATCCTGATCCTCATCTATACGCAGGAATTTTGCCTCAAATTCCGAAATCTTCATCCTTAGATGCTTGGCAATTCTCTCCTTATCTTTCTCTGTAAAAAGCGGTCCCGTAGTCTTACAACAGTTAGCACAAGACAAACAATCGATCTCTTGGAAAGTTTCTTCATGCTGATCTTCTACCAAATAATCCAGATTTTTTGGTGGTTTTTTCTTCAAAGATTCCAAAAACTTTTTGTGTTCTTTATGCTTTTGCTGCGCTGATTGTCTATAAAATTCTAAATCCAAAGTCTATTTTTAAGGCTACAAATTTACTCATTTTTTGGGCGCCATTTCCAGCTTTCGCTACTCGCTGTTATATTGTTATTGCTTCGTAACCTCCGCAAGAACAATATAACGAGCTTAGACAGACCGCTCAATCTGGGGCGCAGAGTCGTGTTTCCAATTTAATTTTAGATAACAGATCTAGGATTTTAGAATTATGATTCCATATTGATAAATTATTGCATTGATTCATTGTTACACTAACATACAAATCCTAACTTTGTAAATATGAAAACGATAGAAACCCGCGATGACATAGAATTTCTCGTGAATGATTTTTATAGTAAAATTATTAAAGACGAAGAAATAGGATTTTTTTTCACCAAAATTGCCAAAATAGATCTGTCAAAACATCTACCCAAAATGTATAATTTCTGGGAAAGTATTTTGATAGGTAATCCTGTATATGAAGGCAATCCTATGCGCGTACATTTTCCTATTAATCAAGTAGCAGCTTTAGAAGAACAACATTTCCAACGCTGGCTACAACTTTGGGAAGAAAGTATCAGCACTCATTTTATTGGGGACAACGCAGAAATTGCACTACAACGTGCTCAAAATATTGCCAGAATTATGGCACACAAAATGAAAATGGCGCGGTCCTAAAGATGATGACCAAGCCAACAATCCATATAATCTGTCAGCATATGGAACAGTAATCCTACGGCGATAATCCTAAGATTTCCTTTGAAGAATAATAAACAAATATAAATTGCAATCGCCCAGTAACTGTGCAAATAGTGGTAATTAATACTACACCTATTGGGATCAAAAATTGGCGTTGCAAAAAGGTGATCCAGATCTACCAGCATGGTCATCAGCATTAAGAAATATGCCTTTTTCCAGTCTTTTCTGAAGAAAGCAAATGCCAACACCAACGGAAACCCAAAATGTAAAAAATAATGAACAATAACTCTAAAAAACTCCATATTAAATTGTCCCTTTTAGATAATCTTGGCGTACGCTTTCTTCCAACTTTTCGATAGAATATCTTAGGCAAGTTCTTGGTATATTATGATAATGATGATTGAGGAAACTCAATAATTCGGATTCATTTTTTTTGCCCATTTCGCGGAGTAGCCAGCCATTAGCTTTATGCATCAAATCATGCGGATGATGCAGATTTCTTTCGACAAATTCTTTAGTTAATCCTAATTGACCTTTCTTAATATAAAACATCGTCCCGACCACCGCAATTCTCTTATGCCACATATCCTCTGACAGAGATAGATCTCGCAATAATTGATCTTGTTGATTCTCATAAGCAAACCTTCCTAAAATCTTGTAACAAGAACTATCTACCAAATCCCAATTATTGATAAATTGTAAATGCGCCAAATAGAAATCTACAATCTCTTGCTGAATTAAAGGTTCTTTTTTAGCTTTTTCAAATTTAGAAACTAAAATAAAAAGTGCTGTCGATCGCTCTTCATGATAAGGAGAATTGATTAACTGCGATAACTCTGCTAAAGTTATTTTTAACATAAAATCTTTAGCTACTTGTCTCTGATCTGGCACGGTAACACCTAGAAATAAGTCGCCTTCGCCGTATTCTCCTTTCCCTGTCTTGAAGAATCTTGGGTAAAATTCTGCTTTCTCAGGAATGGATAATACAGCCAAAGCTTCTTTAATATCTTTTACAACGGTCATTAACGATTGAGTTCTTTTTGAAAAGCGTCAAGATACAAGGCAATATGATGTCCGTCCATTAAGGCGTGATGTGCTTCTATAGAAACGGGTAACATTTTTCGCCCATTTTTTTCGGTAAATTTACCAAAGACAATTCGCGGAATACATTCTTTGTTATTAACATTAGAAGGATGCAAAATCGCAGAAAAATGATGCCAAGGAAATGTAGAATGTCTAATCAAATTAACATCCAAATCTTCGTTACTTAATCTTAATCCCGTAGAATTTTGCACAGCAAGAATTTCATTTTGAAGATTATTATTAAAAGTATCAAAGTCCTCAGAAAACTCTATAAAAGCGAATCCAAACGTCCCATCTTCTCTGGCAATTGTAGATCCTGCATGGATAATATCATATTGATATACTTTGTCATCAACAATTCTAAGTTTGAAAGCATCAACCTGATTAACCGCAACCATAGAACGGTGCAGATAATGCGCAAAAAAAGATTGATTTTTATCTTTTGACAATTGATAGATGGCTGTACAATCTACTTCGGCTACAATACCAAAGGACGGCTGATCCATCTTAGAAAAGAACTCATAATGTTCTTTTCTGTTCCAAGAATTGAGGTTAATCTCTGTTTTCATTATTATATAGATTCTTCTACATCTAGCTCTTCTTCTAATTCTTTTTCTTCTGACGCAATCTTTTTCGGGTTGGCAACTTTACCAATACTTAGACCTTGTACAATGATAGAGAATACAACAACGCAATAAGTGATACTTAAGATAATTTCGCTGTAATCACTCTTAGGGATAGACATTGCTAACGCAATAGATACACCACCTCTAATACCTCCCCAAACTAAAACTTTAACCGTCTGTGGTGTAAATCTAGTCTTAAAGGACATAAATTGCGTTGGTCCCCAGATTGAAATAAATCGTGCTATTAAAACCACAACAATTGCAATTAATCCAGGAATCATATAATGCTGAAGATCTTTAATCATCAATAATTCGAAACCAATGAATAAGAATAAAACGGCATTAAGAATCTCATCTATAAGCTCCCAAAATTTAATCAAATAATCTTGAGTCACAGATTTCATTTTAAAACCTTTATTAAAATTACCCATAAATAATCCAGCTGCAACCATTGTTAATGGCCCAGAAATATGCATCTGATGCGCAATAAGATAACCTCCCATCACAACGGAAAGCGTAACTAAAACAGATAAAATATAATCATCTACTTCACGCATTAATTTTGATGTAGAATATCCTAACAAAACACCTAACAACAATCCACCGCCAGCTTCTTTAAGCAACAAAAGACCAATACTTTCTCCTGTAATTTCTATATCTGTCCCAATAGCTAACTGCAATAAAACCGCAAAAACAACAACCGCCATACCATCATTAAAGAGGGATTCTCCAGCAACTTTTGTTTTTAAAGCCGTAGTTACATTAGCTTGTTTCAATATACTCAATACAGCTACAGGGTCTGTTGGAGAAATTAATGCTCCAAATACCAAACAATAAATTAATGGCATATCTATCCCTACAAGAGGTAAAAGATAATAAACACCAAAACCAACAATAAAAGTAGAAATGACAACACCTACCGTAGAAAAAATGACCACTGGCCAGAATTCTTCTTTAAGATCATTGATGTTAATATGGATACCTCCTGCAAAA
This sequence comes from Chryseobacterium electrogenes, assembly GCF_053553015.1. Taxonomy (NCBI): domain Bacteria; kingdom Pseudomonadati; phylum Bacteroidota; class Flavobacteriia; order Flavobacteriales; family Weeksellaceae; genus Chryseobacterium; species Chryseobacterium electrogenes. Next base: position 2,225,824 of record NZ_JBNPPB010000002.1, read on the forward strand.
AGTAAGAAATTAAGCATTGCTCCCATAAGAACTTCGGTAAAATCAATGCTGGTCATAAGGTCATGAAGATGACCAAAAGTTTTAGGTAATACGCTTTCTCCAAAAAGAACAAGAAAGGTAGAAACAACAATGGCGATAACCATGATGCCAATTGTACTCGGTAGTTTTAAAAATCGATAGTTGATGTAAGCAAATATCGATGCCAAAACAATTAAGACCGAGAATGAATAATATAATTCCATATTTTAATAAGTGTTATTTAATGATAATCTAATCAAAGCTGTTGAGAACTTTGATATAAATTTTGTCTTTATCCTTTACCCAAACATCAAAAGTACCATCTTTAACCGTTTTGGACGATCTCTGGTAACTTTGGAAAGGGATTTTCAAGACATTTAACAAGACATACTCTTCTCCAACTGAGTTGACGATATAAGCAGAATTCTCTGTCTCACCATTACCAGAAGTCATTACTGTAGCAGTCATTGCACGGAATTTTTGCAAAGTATAGACAAATTTTTTCTGATCTTGCACCTGCTCATAACATTGCAATAACAAGAACAAAATTTCTATATTAGAAGGATCCTTAAAGGTTAAATTCTCTCCAAACGGAATTGCTTTAGTATAATCTCTCTCCTGGAAAGCTTTAGTAAAATCTTTGTAATCTTGATCTGTTGGATTGATGCTATAATCGGTAAACATTTTACCGTAATAAAGGTGTTTTGCCTCTAGGCTATCCAAAGATTGTGGCATGCCACGAAGCTTGAAAACTAACTTGTCGTAATTATAAATAGAGCTAATACTATTAACTTGCTTTTTTATTTCTTTGAGATTAGGCGCATCTTGAGAAAATAAAAAAACAGCGCACAATAGCATTAGCAATTGTCCAACTTTACAACTAAAGGTATGATAAAAATTACTCTTCATCCTCAAAAAACTCAAACAAGAAGTCATTATAAGGAAAACGTGAAATATGAATTTTCATTACCTCATCGTAAATCATTTTTTTCATTTCTGAGAAATTTTCTTTGGTTAGAGCTGATATAAAGACCGTAGGATACTTGGCTTTTGCCATCCAAGTTTTCTCCCATTCTTCCAACGAGATATTTTCTTTAGTTCCTGGCGTTAAGTCATCTTCATCTTTTTTGCTGTAAGAGAAATCATCAATTTTATTAAAAACCATAATCATTGGTTTTTGATGTGCATTGATTTCCATTAAAATTTGATTAACAGAATCAATATGATCTTCAAAACTTTTATGCGAAATATCCACAACATGAATCAACAAATCGGCTTCTCGCACCTCATCCAAAGTAGACTTGAAAGACTCTACCAATTGTGTAGGTAGTTTTCTAATAAACCCAACTGTATCCGTTAATAAGAACGGAAGATTCCCGATAACGACCTTTCTCACCGTTGTGTCTAATGTTGCAAACAATTTGTTCTCGGCAAATACATCAGACTTAGAGATAGCATTCATTAGCGTTGACTTACCAACGTTGGTATAACCAACCAAAGCTGCTCTCACAACCTTACCACGATTATTTCGTTGGGTTGCCATCTGGCGATCTATGGTTTTCAGTTTATCTTTAAGCAAGGTAATCCTGTCACGGATAATCCTTCTATCGGTTTCTATTTCGGTTTCTCCAGGACCACGCATCCCGATACCACCTTTCTGTCTCTCGAGGTGGGTCCACATTCTTGTCAATCGTGGTAATAAATATTGATATTGTGCCAATTCTACCTGAGTTCTCGCATAAGAAGTCTGAGCTCTTTGTGCAAAAATATCAAGGATAAGATTGGTTCTATCCAGGATTTTGACTTCTATTTCTCTCTCTAAATTTTTTAATTGAGAAGGAGATAATTCGTCATCAAAAATAATTGTTTTTATATCGTGTTCCTTAACGTATTCTTTAATTTCTAAAGCTTTACCACTTCCAACAAAGGTTTTAGAATCTGGTTGTGTTAGCTTCTGAGTAAATCTATGTTCTACTGACGCTCCCGCTGTGTAAGCTAAAAACTCCAACTCGTCCATATACTCTTTAAGCTTTTCTTCGTCTTGTTGTTGTGTTACAACACCTACCAAAACTGCCTTTTCGTACTGATGTTCTTTTTTATCTAGCATTTAAATTTGTCAATTACTTGTAAGTTTCACAAGTTAGTTTTTTAATTTAAAAATTACAAAAAATGGATGTTATTTTTTTATTTTATTTAAAGCTTAAAAGATATTAATCAAAAAAAATTCCAGAATATAACTTCGTCAATTAGAAGAAATATCCTGGAATTCTTAAAAAATTAAATCCTGTAAATTTTACGAAACCAAAGTCGCTACCAACGTTTTTTCAAAACTGAAGGCTACACTTACAGGGCAAGTATCTTTTGCTTTTTGTGCAATTTTCTGAAACTCATCTTCTGTAATTCCTGGTACTTTTGCTACTAATGTCAACTCTGATTTTGCAACTTTTCCATTTTCAAAAACAATAACAGAAGTTGTCTCCAAGTTCTCTGGCGTGTAGCCTGCTTCTGTTAAGTCTGCACTGGTTTTCATCGTAAAGCAACCTGCATGAGCCGCTGCCAAAAGCTCTTCTGGATTGGTACCAATACCGTCTTCGAATCTACTTTTGAAAGAATATTGTGTATTGTCTAACACACGGCTGGCGGTCGTCAAATGTCCTGCACCTTCTTTTACTGTACCGTTCCATACGGCGATAGCTTGTCTTTTCATAATATTTTTGTTAAAGTGTTATTATATTAATCCCAATCTGCTGCAACAAATCGTATGATCTCTCCTTTAGAATTGGTTAATGTTAAAAAATGACCATTAATATTATAATGATTAACTTCTGATAAAGCTTTTATGAAGCGTTCCTCCAACTGATTATTATCTAAGCACAATTTTTTTGTACTTCGTATTTTTGAAAAAAACAACATTAGAAGTATCTTTTATATCGACATCAAAACCAATGCTGTTACATCCCATATTAGCAGAATATTGAGAATTAGTTAAGTCTAATGACGCCTTTTTCTTTATTAATTCTTCCTTCTTATAATCCCGAAACTCAATCATCATCCATTGTCTCTTGAGCTCCGTATTACTAACTGTTATGGTTGGTTTCGTACTACAAGCCATAATAATGAGTAAAAAAAGAGGTGAAATTTTCGAGATAAAACTAAGGTATTTCATACTATATTTAATTTAATATTATACCCACAGCCAATTTCGTTCCACAATTTTAGAAAAAACGGAATAAAAGCAGTAAATTAGCGAACAAATTTAACTTAATGAAAAGAATATTTTTAGCGCTTACTTTCTTACTGAGTTTTGCTCAGATGAGAGCAGATGAAGGAATGTGGCTTCTAATGCTTGTTAAAAGGCTTAATGGTGTAGATATGAAAAAGGAAGGTCTTAGACTGACTCCTGAAGAAATCTACTCTGTTAATAACTCTAGCTTAAAAGATGCAATTGTACAATTCGGTGGTGGATGTACTGCAGAAGTTGTTTCTAAAGAAGGTTTATTATTTACCAACCACCATTGTGGGTACGGTAATATCGCAGCTTTGTCTACCCCAGAAAAAGACTATCTAACCAATGGTTTTTGGGCTATGAAAAGAGGAGAAGAACTTCCTGCAAAAGGACTTTCTGTAAGATTTATGGTAAGAATGGATGATGTTACACAACGTATCACGTCTAAACTTAATAACTCTATGTCTTCTGAAGATAGAAAAAAAGTGATTGATACAGAATACAAAGCGATCCAAACAGAAAATAGCGAAAACGGAAAATATACAGTTGTTGTAAGAGATTTCTTTAACGGTAACGAGTTTTACTATTTCGTTTATCAAGATTACAAAGATGTTAGATTAGTAGGTACGCCTCCTAACTCATTAGGAAAATTTGGTGGTGATACAGATAACTGGGAGTGGCCAAGACACACTGCAGATTTCTCAGTATTTAGAATTTATTCTGACACTAACGGTAATCCAGCAGAATATTCTATCAACAACGTTCCTATGAAACCTAAGCACTCTTTGCCAGTCTCTCTTAAAGGTTATAAGCCTGGCGATTTTGCAATGATTATGGGATATCCAGGTAGAACCAACCGTTACTTAACATCTTTCGGGATTAAGCAGATGATAGAAAAAGATTATCCAGCTTGGGTAGAATCTTCTAAAGTAGCTATGGATGTAATGAAGAAATACATGGACAAAGACCAAGCGGTTAAGCTAGGTTATGCGTCTCAATATGCTTCTGTTGCTAATTATTGGAAAAACAGACAAGGTACTATAGATGCTGTTGTTAAAAACGGAACTATCGCAGACAAACAAAAGATAGAACAATCTTATACGCAGTGGGCAGCTATGCCAGAAAACAACGAGACATATTATGATGTTCTTCCTAATATAGACTCATATTACAAGCAGATCTCTAGCAGAAATGCTGAGAGAAACTACATGTCTCAATTATCAAGAAATGCTAAGTATATCAGCATTGCTGCTTCTCTAGGTGGCTTGCTTAAGACTTACACAGATCAGGATGAGAAAGGAAGAGCAGATATGAAACCAAAGGTTACTGATGCTATCAATAGAGTATATGAAACTTTCAGTTATAAATTAGAGGGCGAAATGATTAGCTCAATGTTCTCATTGTATCAACAAAGAGTAAGCAAGGAAGTTGGATCACCTACAATCTTAAGCACTGACGCTTCTAAAGTATCTAACATCGCTTTCTCTTCGATTTTTGCGACTAAAGAATCTGCTACGGCATTTCTTAACAATCCTGATAAATCTAAGTTAAACACTGATCCTCTTAAGAAAATCGCCGATGGTATTGTTGCAGAGCAAAAAAACTCTAGCGAAAAGTACGAAAAAGTAGATAATGCTTTTGCCAACAACACAAGACTATTTTTGGATGGTTTAAGAAAATCACAACCTAACAAAAGTTTCTATCCAGATGCTAACTCTACTATGAGATTAACATACGGAAGCATTGACACTCTACCTAAAAGAGCAGATAGAAACTACAAAGGAATCAAAGAAAACTACTATACAACAATAGATGGTATGGTAGCAAAATACAAAAAAGGCGACGAAGAATTTGACCTACCTACAAAATTAATTTCTATGGGTAAGAAAAAAGACTTCGGTAAATATGCTGACAAAGACGGCAACCTTTACGTTAACTTCCTATCTAATAACGATATTACAGGTGGTAACTCTGGATCTCCAATTTTGGATGCTAACGGACACCTAATAGGATTAGCTTTTGATGGTAACAGCGAAGCTCTAAGTGGTGATATTGTTTTCGAGCCAGAATTACAAAGAACCATTAACGTAGATGCACGTTTTGTACTTTGGATTATTGACAAATTCTCAGGAGCTGGACACTTAATCAGCGAGATGGAACTAGCACAATAATTTCCTTATTACAGATAATTAATACAAGGGAGCCGAAATTCGGCTCCCTTTTTCTTGTGTTTTAACCTGAAAAATTGTATTTTGTAAAAAATCGAAATCAAATGAAATTCAAATTACACTGGACACACATCTTCCCTATTTTAGCTTGGATATATTATTTCAGTGGAGTGACTGATAACAATACTTGGTTTATTATGATTGGTGCCATTCTATTAATTGCAAGTGTTTTATCTGCCGTACATCACGCGGAGATAGTTGCATTAAAAGTAGGAGAACCTTTTGGTACTATCATCCTAGCCATAGCCATTACCATTATAGAAGTTGCTCTAATTATATCATTAATGATAGCAGGTGGAGAAAGCGCAGTAACCCTAGCGAGAGACACTGTTTTCGCAGCCATCATGTTAATCCTGAACGGAATCTTGGGTGCCTGTCTATTAGTTGGCGGAGCTAAATTTCATGAGCAGTACTTTGCCAGAACCTCAGCTAATACAGCGTTGATAAGTTTAGTTGCTATTTTAGTATTAACATTAATACTTCCCAATTATACTACAAGTATTAATGCACCAATTTTCAATAATGCACAGTTAATATTTTTTGCATTTGCATCTTTAGTCATCTACGGAACATTCTTAATGGTACAGACTGTGCGTCACAGAAATTATTTCTTAGCAGAAGGAGAAGGAGAAAATGACGATACCAAACCACCAACTAATGCCAATACAATCATTAGTATTACTTATCTTTTAATATGTCTTGGTGTGGTTGTCCTTTTAGCAAAAGCATTATCTCCAACCATAGAAAGCGTTGTAGAAAACATGGGTGCACCAAAATCTTTAGTCGGAGTTATCATTGCAGCAGTTGTTCTTTTACCAGAAGGTCTAGCAGCCATAAAAGCAGCAAGGAGAAACCATCTACAGACCAGTCTTAATCTAGCATTAGGATCTGCATTAGCAAGTATTGGCTTGACGATTCCTGCAGTAGCTGTAGTATGTTTAGTCTATGATATTCCATTAGTGTTAGGATTGGATATAAAATCTATGGTATTGATGTCATTATCCATATACATCGTAATGTTGTCGCTTAACAGAGGAAAAACAAACGTATTATACGGCGTGGTATTATTAGTAAATTTATTAGCCTATATCTTCACCGTAATCGTCCCTTAATGATGGCTTACAAAAGTTTTGAAACCGAAAGATTACTTCTAAAACCAACAGATCTAGAAGATGTAGATTTGATTTTTGACTTGATGACCATGCCGAAATGGCTACAATACATCGGTGACAGAAATATCAAGTCTAAAGAAGACGCACGACAATATATCATCAATCGACATCTTCCTAATTTTGAGCGCAATGGATTCGGGAGTTACACGATTGTCTTAAAAGATTCTGGTGACAAAATTGGCTCTAGCGGACTCTTTACCAGAGAAGGTCTGGATATTGCCGATATAGGCTTTGCTTTCTTAGAACAATATGAAGGCAAAGGCTACGGCTATGAAGCATCTAAAAGAATATTGGACGCTGCTAAAATTGATTTTAAATTAAAAAAAGTATCTGCCATCACTCTTGAAACTAATATTGCTTCTCAAAAGTTAATTGAAAAGCTAGGTCTAACTTATCAAAGAATGATTAGACTACCTGATGACGACGATGAATTAATGTATTATGAAGCTACCTTATAGCCTCCACAAAAGGAAATAATGATTACCAACAATATTATAAGGCCTTACCAGATTGCATATAAAACACGACTGCATTTTATTTAAAACAAACCTATTTGCAACTTCATGCGATTGCATTTTGTTTAAAACAACTCCGTTTGTGACTTCATGCAATAGAAAAAAGGCGTACACAATCTGTGGGAACCCTCCTACAGTTGCATTTTGTCTAAAACAACAATGTTTCTAACCTCATGCAATTGTAGGAAGGCTCACGCAAGTTGGGAGTGCTACTTTTCTAACAACTGAGCTGCATGATCTTTGGTTTTCACCTTGTCGATAATATCAATACAAATTCCGTTTTCGTCAAACACAAAAGTCGTACGGACAATCCCCATAAACTCACGTCCCATAAATTTTTTCAGCTGCCAAACCCCAAATTTGTTGATGACATCTTGCTCTGTATCCGCAATCAGATCAAAAGGTAAATTGTTCTTCTCTATAAAATTCTTCTGTCTTTTCGCATTATCAGCGCTCACGCCCAACAACTGAAAACCTTGCTCTTGTAACACAGAATAATTATCTCTAAGGTTACATACTTCCGCTGTACAACCTGGCGTACTAGCCTTTGGATAAAAGAAAACCACTAGTTTTTTACCTTTAAAATCAGAACTTTTTATCGTGGCTTCGTCTTGATTAATTCCTTCGAATGACGGTAATTGATCTCCTACTTTTAACATATCTTTTTTTGTAAATTTACAACCATTATGACGAAAAAACAAAGAGCAGAGATTGTACATATAGAACTCGAAAAACTATATCCCGTACAACCTATCCCACTACATCATACCGACGCTTTTACCTTATTAGTCGCTGTAGCACTATCTGCGCAGACGACGGATAAAAAAGTGAACGAAATATCACCGAATTTATTTGAGGTGGCGGGAACACCGCAAAGAATGGCAAAATTAGAAGTCTTCGAGATTAAAGAATTGATTAAAGAAATTGGTCTAAGCAACACCAAAGCTAAAAACCTCAAGAGAATGTCAGAACTTCTCTTAGAACGTCATAATGGTGAAGTTCCGCAGACTTTCGAAGAATTAGAAGCCTTACCTGGCGTTGGTCATAAGACGGCATCTGTGGTAATGAGTCAGGCTTTCGGGGTTCCTGCTTTTCCTGTGGATACGCACATCCATCGCTTGATGAAACTTTGGAAATTAACAGAAGGCAAAAATGTTGTCCAAACCGAAAATGATGCTAAAAAGCTTTGGAAAAAAGAACTTTGGAACAAGCTTCATCTTCAGATTATTTTCTATGGAAGAGAATATTCTCCCGCTCGTGGAAAAGGCGAAAAGGATTTTATTACGAAAATGTTATTCGAAAAATAAACGAAAATGTCGCCTAATTTTACTTTTGGCGACATTTATATTATTTAGACTAAACTTTAAAATTACTTTTGATTTTTAGCCCAAAGTTTCATTTTTCGATCTAAAACGTCAAGTGGTAAACAACCTTGACTCAAAACTTCATCATGGAAATTAGCAAGATTAAACTTCTTTCCTAATTGCTTTTGATATAAATTTCTGAGTTCTCTAATTTTCATCGCACCAGTTTTATAACTTAATGCTTGCCCAGGCATCGCCATATAACGCTCTACCTCAGCGGTTGCTCCAGCTTCATCATAAGCAACATTGCTTAAGAAATATTTTATCGCTTCTTCCCTCGTCATTGTTCCGGTATGGAGTCCTGTATCAATCACTAATCTCACCGCGCGCAACATCTCATCACTTAATGAACCAAGCTTCTGATAAGGATCTGTATATAAACCAAATTCTGAACCTAAAGACTCGCAATACAGCGCCCAACCTTCGCCATAAGCACCTAACCAACCAAATCTCATAAACTTAGGAAGCTTAGTATTTTCTTGTTGAAGCGACACTTGGTAATGATGCCCAGGTATGGCTTCGTGCAAGAAAAGAGACTCCATGCCAGACGTCACATTAAATTTCTTAGGATCAGGAATCGGAATGTAAAAAATCCCAGGACGCTTGCCATCTGGCGTACCTTGCATATACTCTGCGCTTGCGCTGGCTTCTCTAAATTTTTCGGTTTGACGAATCTCGAACGGCGTTTTTGGTGTTACATTAAACATCGTTTCCAGCTTTGGTGTTATTTTAGTCAAAATCGATTGAAATCCGTCCAAAATTTCTTTTGACGTTGAATAAGGCATAGCTTTTGGGTCATTTTTGACATGGGTTAAAAACTCATCTAAAGAACCTTTAAAGCCGACTTTCTTTTGCACTTTTTCCATTTCGGATCTTATTCTGGCAACTTCTGCAAGTCCTGTTTTGTGGATTTCGTCTGGTGATTTATTAGTAGTTGTCCAACTTTTAACATAAAAATTATAGGCATTAGCACCTTCTGGCAAAGCATTGTAACCATCTGTTAATCTAGACTTAGGCAAATATTCTTTCAATAAAAAATAGTGCATCTTGGTATATGCAGGCACAATTTTACTTTTTATAGCATCTTGATATAATTTAGTGTATTTGTTAGCAATTACAGGTTTAAAATCTTTAGGTAAATTCTTTATCGGTCCATAAAAAATATTCTTGTTAAAGTCTAAAGATACTATTTCTTCGGCATCCATCTGAGGAATCATTTTAATGACCAAAGACTTAGGTAATACAACACCAGCAGCCATTCCTTCTCTAAAATTAGCAATCGCAGCATCTATCCAAATTGGGAATTGATCCATACGCCTTGCCCAATTTTCATAATCTTTTTCGGTGGCAAAAGGTTGACTTCCCTGCCCGCTTCCCAACAATGGAAAATCCAGCGGCAAACCAGAAAACTGCGTAAACGGAATATATTCTGGATGATAAGCATAATGCTCTTGTTTATCCTTAAGTGTGTAATCCAAAACATCATAAATTACTTTTTTATCATCCGTCAGATTATCATAATCTACCTGTTTAAGCTCTTTTTGGACAGAATCATAAAATGCAATCTCTTCAGAAATAAAAGCCTTACTTATATTAATTGGTAACTGATCATTATATCTGGTATCTCCCTGAGATGTAGCTTCTAAAGGATAAAATCTAAGATACTGTTCATAATAATTATGAGCAAGACTATCAATATCAACGCTTTGAGAAACAACTTCTTTTGCATTTTTATTAACCGGCGCATCTTCTTTCTTACAAGAAAATAAAGAAATAGTTAAAATAAACAGTAAAAAAACTTTGGGTATAGAATATTTCATATCAAATGGTTGTTATATCGCTAACAAAATTAATTAATTATGAGCTAAATATGATTAAAACAAATGATAATAAAATTTTTAAAACAAAATCCCCTCAAAATAAATCTATTTTTTATCTTTGTTTTCAGACAATTAAAACCAAATAATTATAACAACTTGTTAACCTTACAATGAAAGGGCTATTAAAAATTTATCATCCGGATGAAACACTTAAGTACCACATCCGAAACACTTATTGCAAAGCGGTCTATATTAATGCACAGAATATTTTGGAAGTAGAAATTATAACCGATGATTCTCTAGACCATGTAGATGACGACTCATTACAGTACAATTTCCCACAGCTTTCTTTTAAAATTTCGGATTTCCCGATTAATTCTGATGAACTTCAGAACCAAAGTTTCACGATAGAGGATAACGACGACGAGAGCTATACAGAAGTTGATCTTTATGATGACGAAGACGCTTTTCTTTATCAAAATGATCTGAAATTTAACCTAGACGAAGATCAAAACTTACAATTATTTTGGACAGGCGAGATCAGCGACTTTTATACAGGGTCCGATGAGCCAATTGTTTTCAAACTAAAATGTCACTTTAAGCATGATGACATTGAGGTAGAAGATTAATCTAATTTAACCAAATACTATAAAACCTATCTATACGTTATAAAAGTGATTTGTAACGTACAGATAGGCTTTTATATAATATTAGCAGATAGATATATGTATCAGGATTTAGACGACATAATTTTTGAAGACAGACACAAAGCTTACGGCGCTTATGCATTCCGGAAGCATTACGATAATACTTTAACCAAAGCATTCTTAATAGGCGTGTCAATATGTACTATTCTATTTTTCTTCTTTTTTGTTTCATCTAAAACTTTAGCGACTAAAAAAACGAATGTTAAAGAAGACATGGTAGAATTGGATGTCTCCAATATGTTGATTAACTTCGGAGATAATACCAATGGGAAAGGCATTGAAGAACCAAAAGCAGAAGAAGGAAGCCCAGCGCCATTAATAGAAGAAAAAATCGTCAAAGAAGAACCTCCTATAGAATTACCAAAAATCACTAAGGACGTTATTGAGAAACCAATTCCTGACAATGTTGTTCCTACACCAACAAGAAGCGAAACCAAAGTTGCTACAGCTAAAAAAGTAGAAAAAGCTAAAACAACATCCACTTCTACAAGTGATAAAAAAACAGAATCCAAGACTATTGCTAAAGGAAATATCAAAAAAGAAGGTGCAACGGGTGACGGACGTGGCAATGCAGCTATTGGAAACTTACTAAAAGGACGTGGCACCAATTCTGGATCACAAGGCACAGGCACGGGAGCAGGAAATTATGGCGATCCTGTTGGCGGTGACAGCGATGGCGACAGCAAAATCGGAATTGATAGAAAGCTAGTTGGCTTTATCCCTGGAACAATGGGACGAGGTGGCGCACAACCAAAACAAAACTGTGAAGCATCAGGTAGTATCAGTATTAGTTATACTGTTGACAAAGCCGGAAATGTCGTATCTGCCAATAGATCATCTGGTATATCAGATCCTTGCGTATCATCCACAGCAATCCAATGGGTAAAACAATATGTTAAAGCAGAAAAAGCTAAAGTTTCTTCTAAAGGCACGTATAAAATCGTATTCTAATTTTTTTTCCCAATACAGATTCATTAAATTTGAATCATAAATATTTTTCAGATCAAAATTATGGCAAAACAAGGTATTTCTTTTTTGGAATTTCTTTTCGGTAGTGGATTAACAGGCACTATTATCGTTATTTTATTAATTTTTCTAGGATTAACAGCATTATATTTTTTTGTAGAAAAATTTTTAAAACTCAATAGAGAAAACCGCGTAGATCCTTATCTTTTAAAAAACATTAATGATCTCTTAAGCGAGACTCGTGTACAAGCAGCCATAGACTTCTGTAGAAGAGATAACTCTCCGGAGGCAAGAAGTATAGAAAAAGGATTGTACAGATTGGGGCGTCCCATTAGCGAAATCTCTAACGCAATGGAAACTCAAGCTCAAATAGAACTAAACAAAGCTGAAAAAAACATTAATTATCTGGCAACCATTTCTGGCATTGCCCCAATATTAGGGATCTTCGGGAGCGTTATTGCTTTTGGGAGTATCTTCTCAGGGCTAGCAGGATCATCTAATACAGAAACACAACAGATCTTGGCAGCTCAATTCTACAAAGCACTATCACCAGCTGCTGTTGGTCTTTTTATTGGTTTTTTCGCCTATATTTTCCACAACTATCTAGTAGCCAAAGTAGATTATATGTTGATGAAAATCCAATACCATTCTAACGAATTTTTAGACATCATCAATAAACCATCGTAAAATGGAATTTCGTCGAAAAACTAAAGCACTTTCCAAAGTTCCGATTACGGTTTATTTTGCATTTTTCCTTCTGCTAGCGATGGCATATTTTGCATTTTCATATTCTTTTAAACAAGAAGATTACTTTACCACGGACAATGTTTTACTAAAAGAAGAAATTATTGAAGAACAAGATAGTTTATCAAAACCCGACATTTACATTCCCGAAGCTACAGTAATCCCTATCGATACTGTTAAAAAGGAAAAAATTGCTGTTTCTGAAACCAAACCAGAAAAAGAAATTATCGAAAAAGAAACGCCAAAAATCGATAAGAAAAAAGCTGAAGAACTAGCAAAAAATGAAGCTAAACAAGACGAAAAAGAAAAAATAACAACCATTGGCAAAGACCGAAATTTAATCGCTTTTATACCCGGAACGATGGGAAAAGCAGGAAAATTACCTTCTCACAATTGTACCACAAAAGGAGAATTGGTCATGTCCTTTATGGTTGACAAAAACGGCATCGTAACCTCTGCAGGAAGAAGCAGCGGCATTAATGACAAATGCACCATAACTGCGGCTGTAATCTGGCTAAAACAATATGTTAAAGCCAAAAAATCAACAACCAATTCTAAAGGAACTTATACCATAAAGTTCTAGAATCATATTAAACTTTGTTAAAATAAATATTGTAAAAATAATAGCATTTATTTTTGCAATAGATAATTGATGATATGAACTTCAAATCCCCCGAAAACTTCTCAGAAAGCAACTATAAAGAAGCTATAGATTGGCTTTTTGCTCAGATTCCTAATTATCAACGAGACGGACAATCTGCTTACAAGCCAGGCTTGCAAAACATCACGAAATTGTGTGCTCATTTTGGAAATCCTCAAGAAAAGCTAAAATGCATTCATATTGGTGGTACCAATGGCAAAGGCTCTACAAGCAATATGCTAGCTTCGGTTTTACAAGAATCTGGCTACAAAATTGGTTTATACAACTCTCCACACCTCATAGATTTTACAGAAAGAATAAAGGTTAATGGTAAAAATTGTGACCAACAATTTGTTTACGATATGATCTTGAAACTTCAGAATATCCCTGAAGACATTCAGCCTTCTTTTTTTGAATTCACAACCATAATGGCTTTTGAATATTTCGCAAGGGAAAAGGTAGACATTGCCATCATAGAAGTTGGATTGGGCGGTAGATTAGACGCTACCAATATTATTTCGCCATTAGTTACAGCGATTACCAATATTGCGTTAGATCACCAGAATATTCTCGGTAATACGATTGAAGAAATTGCTTTTGAAAAAGCAGGAATTATCAAAAATAACATCCCAATCATTAACGGAGATAATAATCCGATTGTTAAAAATATCATAGAAGATCGGGCAAAAGAGCTTAATGCTCTTTTTATAGATGCTACTCTACTTTCGCAGTCTTACGATTCTGACCTCAAAGGTAATTATCAAAAAAATAATATAAAAGTTGTCATCAGCCTAATCGAAGCTCTCAGAAAACAAGGCTTTATCATTGATAACAATGCAATTATAAATGGATTATTAAACGTCCATAAAAACACAGGGTTTATAGGTCGTTGGTTTGTTTTCTCTGACATGCCTTTAACAATTTGCGATACTGGACACAATCACGCTGGATTATCAATGGTTTTTGACCAACTAAAACAATTACCAGAGCATAAACATATAGTTCTAGGCTTTGTTAATGATAAAAAAATAGATGAAGTATTACAAATTTTACCTGGTAATGCGAGCTACTATTTTGTTAAACCAAACATAGAAAGAGGTCGCCATCCTCATGAATACGAAGATCTACTAAAAATTTCGAAAATTTTTTATAAAATTTTTGACAGTGTACAAGAAGGCTATCTCTCTGCAAAACAATATTGTACAAAAGAAGAAATGATTTTTATTGGTGGAAGTAACTTTGTAGTGGGAGATTTTTTAGAAAAAAATTTGGATAATAAAAGATAAATCGTATCTTTGCACCACTCTAAACGGAGAAACATATTTCTCTAAGTAAGGGCTCTTAGCTCAGTTGGTTCAGAGCATCTCGTTTACACCGAGAGGGTCGGGGGTTCGAATCCCTCAGGGCCCACAAAAGGTTCGAAAATCCTTTAAAAAATTTCGGGCTCTTAGCTCAGTTGGTTCAGAGCATCTCGTTTACACCGAGAGGGTCGGGGGTTCGAATCCCTCAGGGCCCACCCAGAAATCCTAAGATTAGTCTTAGGATTTTTTTTGCTTTATACTTCCCTAGTGTTTATAGTAGTTGACAGAGATTTTGAATTAATTCATTCAAATTGAAAATATTGCTTTTTAGCCTCAATTTTGAAATAATAGGCATACTTTTAGGTTACCTTCATTTTTTATTGAAAAGACAGTCTCAGTTTCTCAACAAATAAGGAAATTAAATACAAAAAAAAGACTAAGAAGGAAAAGTTGAGAAAATATAGGAATTAAGATTAAAGTCTATCGCAAAGAGTTAATAAGAGTACCTAGCTTAAAGATATCAAGATACCTAAGACTTACATCTCCTCTTTTTAATTGCTTAACGATTAAGCCTTGCATCATATTAAAAAACAATCTGAATATAAAAATCAATTTATATTTCTTCAGGAATAGATAAGCTCTACTTAATTTTAAATCATTAACCTTAAATGACGAGTTTTTATCGGATAAAATTTTAGAAAGACTTTCTGCAGCTTGTCTAGACTTTTCGATGAAAATAACATTAGTTTCTACATCATCATTCAAGATTGGGTTATCGAGATGGAAAATAGGGATATGAGCTTGTTTTAGATCCATCGCAAACAACAAATCCTCATAACCATATTGATTAAGATTTTCATTGAATTGAAACTGTTTAAAAATATATTTCTTGACAACGAAATTATTAGTTTGGAAACTAAGATATGGCACAAATAATCTTTTCTTTAATGGAAGATTCTCGCGTTGTTGAGAAAAATTCCATCGTAATAAATAATCATCAGAAGGTTTTTCTTTAGCAACAACACGACCACCATAGATAACATCTGGATTAACCTTAATTATTGATTCTATATAGCTTTTAAGAAAATCATCTGTTAACAGTTTCCCATCACAATCCAAAAACAAAAAATAATCGCCGGTAGCATAATCTAGAAAAAGATTCCTGATTTTACTTCTACCTATATTCTTCGGTAAAAAAACAAATTGAGCCACTTTAGACTCAATTTGTTGATTCAAAATATTAAAATCATTTGTTGATCCATCATCAATCAGAACAATTTCTATATCATAAGGAAGATTAGACATTTGATGTGCCAAGTCGCCAACCAATTGCCTTACATCAAAATTATAAATAGGAATACAGATAGACAGTTTCATATCTTATCAATAATATGCTGAATATTCAGTTCTTCGAGGCATGCATAATCACCTCTAAAACACTCTTTGTCACCAAAAACCGAACATGGTCTACAACTTAAATCTTTAACATGTACAATATCATCTAAAGACTGTCCATAACCCAAAAATCCAGCAAAATGATGCGTCTCTCCCCAGACAGATATACATCTCGTCCCGACCAAACTCGCAAGGTGCATATTGGCAGAATCCATAGAAATCATTAATTCTAAATCAGAAATATGTTTCAATTCTTCTTTAAGACTTAATTTTCCTGCAAGACTGTAAGTATTAGGGATTTCGGTTTCCCATTTTAGAAGTATTTCAGATTCTTCTTTACCGCCACCAAAAAAATAAATCTTATGGTGCTTTGCAAGAACTTTAATCAATTCATAGGACTTATCATGAGGCATTAATTTCCCTTTATGCTGTGCAAAAGGGGCAAAGCCAATGCCTGATTTTGGAGTATCTGTGGTACGTAATTTTTGCGATAACTTTACAGAAAAACCCATACTTCTAAGAATATCTGCGTAACGTTCTACGGTACGTTTTAATTGCTTTTTATCGAGATTCCAGATGTTGGTTAAGGCTTCCTTATCTTCTTTTCCTTTATTAATTTTATAAACTTTCTGACCATGCCTTTTGAAGATAGAATCTATCATCTTGGTTCTAATTACGTCATGAAAATCTGCAACATAATCTGGCTTATACGTTTTTAAAAGTTCTTTGGCTAATCTTCTGATACCGAGAATTCCTTTGTAATCGTCAAAATTAATTCCGTGAAACTTAAGATTAGGAACATCATCAAACAAATCTTTAAAGTTTTTCCGGCTTACAAAAACAACTTCCACATCCTTATTTTGTTCCAAAAATTCTCGAAACACAGGAACTGTCATCGCAACATCTCCAAAAGCAGAAAAACGATATGCTAATATTCTTTTCACTTTTTTAATTGATAAGCTACAGCGTAAAACTTAATCTGCTTGGTCATTGCCATTAATCCATTAGCGCGAGAAGGCGACAAGAACTCCTGCAATCCAATATCTCCTATAAAGTCAAAATCAGAATCCAAAATCTCTTGCGTCCCATGTCCACTATATATTTGGACTAATAATGCAACAATTCCCTTTGGCAAAATCCCATCAGAATCTGCATCAAAAAACAATTTCCCTTCCTCAAAACGAGCATCAATCCATACTTTAGACTGGCAACCTCTAATCAAGTTTTCGTCTATTTTTTTATCCTCGGAGATCCCTTTCAGTTCTTTGCCTAGGTCTATGATATACTCATATTTCTGCTCCCAATCATCCAGAAAAGAAAACTCTTCTATCAACTCATTTTGTTTTTCCTTAATAGTCATCCTCAATTAATTTTATGACTTAATATATATTTTTTTGGAGCAATTCCCGCTATCCGCTTCTACTCCTCATGCCCCACCGTTGCCACCGCATATTGCGGGGTAACCGCTACTATCGGGGCTATGAGAGTCTTTTATTTTACAGATTGAGCGATATTAACAATCACTTTAATCGCTGCTTCCATATTTTCTAAAGGTACAAATTCATACGGACCATGGAAATTATGTCCACCCGCAAAAATGTTAGGACAAGGTAATCCCATATAAGATAGCTGTGCACCATCTGTCCCACCACGGATTGCTCTAATTTTCGGTTCTATACCAGCATCCTTCATTGCTTGCTCTGCAATGTCGATAATATGCATTTTCCCTTCGAATTGTTTTTTCATGTTAAGATACTGCGCTTTAATTTCTAAGTCTGCAGTATTCTCGCCGTATTTTGCATTGATAGCATCTACTTTTTCTTGCATCAATTGCTTTCTAGCCTCGAATTTTGCATCATCATGATCTCTGATAATATATTGCAATTTAGCATCAGAAACATCCCCTTTAAAGTCTGTCAAATGGAAAAACCCATCAAATCCTCTAGTTGTAGCTGGCGTTTCGTTAGCAGGAAGCGATTGTATAAATTCTGCTGCAACCAATCCTGCATTAAGCATTTTCCCGAAAGAATAACCAGGATGCACAGACAAGCCATGGATATTAATCACTGCGCCAGCTGCATTAAAGTTCTCATACTCCAACTCTCCTATTTCTCCACCATCCATGGTATAAGCCCATTCTGCACCAAATTTTTCTACATCAAATTTATGTGCGCCACGACCAATTTCTTCATCTGGGTTAAAACCGATAGAAATTCTACCATGTTTTATCTCTGGATGTGCTAATAAGAATTCTGCTGCCGTTACAATTTCTGCAACGCCCGCTTTATCGTCTGCACTTAGAAGTGTCGTACCATCTGTTGTGATAATGGTCTGACCGATATATTTTTTAAGATCTGTAAATTTTTCTGAAGATAGAGTAAATCCCGTCTCTTTGTTCAGCAATAGATTAGATCCATCGTAATTTTCCCAAATCTGAGGATTAACGCCAATACCATTAAAATCTGGCGTGCTATCATAATGTGCAATAAATCCAACTTGAGGAACCTTGGTATCTATATTGGACGGAATAAATCCAAAAACATAACCGTGCTCATTCATCGTAACATCTTCTAGACCTAAGGTCTGCAACTCTTGGAAAAGTAATTTTGCCATGTCCCATTGTTGTGGTGTGGACGGTGTAGTCTCACTTTCTGGGTCGCTGGTAGAATATATTTTGACATAAGTGATGAATCGGTTAAGAAGTTTTTCTCTCCATTCTTTGTTAAAATCTATTGTTGTCATCTTTTTTGGTATATTAGGGCAAAGTTATATATTTATGCAATTAATGACAAATGCTTTCTGGGCTTTTATTGGTCTATAGAAAACTTAAGTAACGCGAGCGAAGCGAGCGTTATAAACAGTCGAATTGTCTGCGTGAGCGATAGCAGTGAAAATCCTTTTGCAAGCTATGGATAAGCCAAGGGGCGAAAGATTGTAACGGATAGCGCGACCTGAAGTTGAGTCCTAAAACGAAACTGAAGGGCACGCCCAAATTAAATAAAACGTAAAAAGAAAAACATGTTTCTAACAGAATGTCCACGTGATGCCATGCAAGGTTGGGGAGAGATGATCCCAACGGATAAAAAAATAGATTACATTAATGCTCTAATGGAAGTGGGTTTTGATGTGTTAGATTGTGCAAGCTTTGTAAGTCCTAGGACGATCCCACAGATGGCAGATTCTGGAACGGTAGTAGATGAGATTGATAAGTCTCTGTCTAATACTAAAATCTCTGTAATTGTTGCTAATTATCGTGGTGCAGAGAAAGCACTGAAGCATGATAATGTGGATATTGTTGGGTTTCCTTTTTCTATATCAGAAACCTTCCAGCATCGTAATACTAATAAAAGTAGAGAAGATGCTTTTGAAGAAATTGTGAAAATGAATGCCTTAACAAAAGCAGAAAATAAACAACTTAACCTGTACTTCTCGATGGCTTTTGGGAATCCTTATGGCGAAAACTGGAAGTGGGAAGATGTAGATTTCTGGGCGCAAAGATTCTCTGAGGTTGGTATAGAAAATGTTTTACTTTCTGATACGACAGGTGTTGGAGATGTGGAGAAAATAAGTTTGCTTTTTAATAAAATCCCAGCTAAATATCCCAACATAAAATTTGGGGCGCACTTACATAACCGTTACGAGGATTCTTACAAAAAACTGAAAGCGGCTTATGACGAAGGCTGCAGAAGGTTTGATAGTGCGATAAAAGGTATTGGTGGATGTCCTATGGCAAAAGATGATCTAGTAGGAAATATGCCTACAGAACAGGTTTTCAATTTTATGTCATCCGAGAAAATTGATATTAGACAGAACCTACTCAATTTTGAAAGTGCTTATAACAGAGCCAAAGATATTTTTCATTTTTAAAGAGAATAAAAAAATAATTAATTATTAGTATTGATGAATTGGTTTTTTGAGTAACTTTAGTAAAACATTAAAAACCAAAAAACTATGACTTCAAAAACTACTTATTTAGGAGAGTACAAGATACATTCTGTTCACTTAGACTCAGGCAATGAGATGGACCTTGTAATCCCTGCTGATAATTATAACAAAAGAGAAAACTTCTCACCAACAGATCTCTTTGCAACATCTTTTGCACAAAGTATGTTTGCTAATATCGCCATACAAGGTGAGACTCGCGGTATTGACATTATTGGTGCAACTTGCGAGCTTAAGAAAACGATGTACTTTAATCCACGAAGAATTGGTGAAATCTTTGCTGTTGTAAAATTTCCAAAAAAATATACCGAAGAAGACCGCCTATTTATTGAAGAAACTGCAGCCAACTCTCCGGTATATCTTAGCCTTCATCCTGATATTAAAAAGATGGTTCTTTTTGAATATGCAGATTAAAAAACGGCTAATCTTAAAGCATTCCTAACTCGAATTTTGCTTCTTCGCTCATCATTTCCTTCGTCCAAGTCGGCTCGAAGGTTAGCTCTATTTTGGCAGATTTTACACCCTCTACACCACGTACTTTATCTTCTACCTCTACTGGCAAAGTCTCTGCCACAGGACAATTAGGAGATGTTAACGTCATAAGTACCATGACATCTCCTTCATCAGAAATCTGTACATCGTACACTAGCCCTAACTCATAAATATCAACCGGGATTTCTGGATCAAAAATAGTTTTAAGTTCTTTAATAATCTCTTCTCCAATATCCGCTATTTGGTCGTCTGTATAATTCATTTTTAATCAAATCTTTTAATAATATCTTCTTGACGCATCCGTCTGAAAACATTGCACAAAGTTAAGACATCTTTTTCACAATATTTAACTATTCTTAATAAGTCTTTATCTTGATAATAAACTGATGCAACTTGAGAGCCATCTATATCGTCCTTAGGTGTCGGTACATCAAATATATGAGCTAATAATTCTAATGATGCAAAAGATTTCCAATCCCCAAATTTCCATAACTCTAAGGTATCAAGATGTGGAATCTCCCAAGGCTTTTTCCCAAACATTTGAAAAATAACAGGTGGCTGAATGCCATTAATCAACAAGCGTCTTGCGATATACGGAAAGTCAAATTCTTTACCATTATGTGCACATAATATCACATCTCGTAATCTTGGGGTATTAAATATCTCACAGAACTCCAACAGTAAATCTTTCTCATTGTCTCCATAAAAGGATTTAATTTTAAGCTCGTTATTCTTTTCTAACATCCCAATAGAGATACAAATAATCTTTCCAAATTCTGCCATAATCCCGCCTCTGTCTACAAAAAACCCTTCTGCTGTCACATCATCTTTCCGTTGATTTTTGGTTTTCTTATCCCAAAGGTATTGCGTTTGTTCATCTAGATGAGACCAATCTTCGGCTTGCGGTACTGTTTCTATATCTAAAAAAAGAATTTTATTAATAGGAATATTCTGTATCATAGCAATGTGTTTTTAATTATAAAATAAAGATAAAAAAGAAACCCGACAAATTGCCGGGTTTCAATATTATAATTAACGATATGCTTAGAAAGGATATTCGTAAATTTCAGATTCATGAAGGTAAGGGTTACCTGTTGGTATTAACTTCAGCTTAGTTAATGCTGTCATCGTTACAAATACAAATAATCCCATAACAGCAGCAAAAGAACCAACTGTTAGTAATAATGTTGGCAAGTTATTCCAATAAGGTCCAACTGTACCTGGCATTACCATATTAAAATAATCTAACCAGTGTCCTAAAATTACAACAACAGCAATAGTTGTTACCATTTTGTAATTTCTCTTAATTCTACTACTTACTAATGCAAATAATGGAATTATGAAATTAAGAATTAACATTGGTAAGAATGTTGGAGAATAATATTCAAATCTTCCAAAGAAGTAATTAACCTCTTCTGGTACGTTAGCATACCAATATAGCATAAACTGACAGAACCAAAGGTAAGACCAAAGCATACTTGTTGCAAATAAAAACTTACCTAGATCATGCAAGTGGTTATCATTAAATTGAGGATAAACACCTTTTTTCTTTAAATAAACACTCACTAAGATAATCATAGCAACAGCAGTTGATAAACAGCTTACCATAGAATACCAAATGTACAATGTAGAATACCAGTGAGGATCAATAGACATTAACCAGTCCCAAGCCCAAGCAGCTGAAGCAAATCCAAAGAATGCGATATAACCAACACTCCAATTGTATAAGTTAGCATAAGCTTTTCTGTCTCCTTTTTTATCATCAACATTCTTAGATACTTTCTTAATTTTCCATACAAAGAAAGAAGCTCCAATTACGTAGATAAAAGTTCTTATGATATAGAAAGGAATATTAAGGAATAATTTCTTTTCGTATAAAATAACATCAAAGTTTACAGATTCTGGATCTGTCAAGCTACCATCCATCCAATGGAATAAATGTCCTGCATGAAAAGCATTTAACAAAACAATAATGATAAGAATAGCACCACCATATGGGATGAAAGAAGCAACAGCCTCCATTACTCTTGTCACAATTATAGACCAACCTGCATGAGCTGCATGTTGTATGCTATAGAAAAACAATGCTGCGCAACTTACTCCAAAAAGGAATACAGCTGCAATATGTAAAGCAGCCAATGGCTGATTATGAACTTGCATCGTTGCATGCTCTAGGTGAGCTGCATGATCTTGAGGTCCAACTAACTCACTAGAGTGAGAAGGAGTCTCATGGCCGCCAGAATGTACGGCTTCCATCCAATGGCTTATTGTTGTTTCGTCTAAACTTTTGTTGAGACCGAAACCAATACCAAATAACACTAATCCTACAACAATCAGTATAATGGAATATAATCTTAACTTAGGGGAAAAACTATACATGTTCTTACTATTTATTTTTTAGTGTTAGTATTATTTTCTGTTGAAGCTTTATCTTCTTTAGCTGGCTCTGCTGCTGTAGCTGGAGTAGCACCAGAAGCTTTAAAAGCATTCATAACATATAGAGCAACTCTCCAACGGTCTCCAGGATTTAATTGTCCTGCATAAGATCCCATGGCATTTCTACCGTTAGTCAATACATAATGTACAGATCCAATTGTAACCTCTCTATCTTTATAATTAGGAACACCAGAATAAGCACCGCTTTGTACAATTGGTCCTTGTCCATCTCCACCTACACCGTGACACGCTGCACATGTATGGTCAAATAATATTTTCCCTCTTTCTAAATCTTTTTGAAGATTTTCAGGTTTAAGAGGAGAAACAGTATTGGACTTGGATGCCTCATAACCTGCGTTATATTCGTCCATATTTTTAGGAGCTCCTTCTTCATCAATAACGCCATCTTTGTTTTGAGATACTGTTCCTGAAACAGGAATAAGACCCGTTGCACCATTATTGGCAACAAACAAAGGAATTTCGTTTTCATGTTTAGAATAAGCATCTTCTGCCTTCATCAATGGATCATAAGCCACCGGGAAGTACATATCTGGGAAATATACTAATGGTGGATTTTCTTTACTGCAAGAATTCAATAGAACAGTTGCTAATCCAAGGACTGCTGTAATTTTTAAAATATTCTTGTTCATCTTAAGCATCTTTAACAGTTATTTCTTCAACACCTGTATCAATTAAAACTTGTTTAACTGTTTCTACATCGTCTGTGATAAATTCCATTAAGAACTTATCATCTGTTGTTCTTGGGTCAGGATTCTGAGGTGCTGCACCTGGATACATTTTATTTCTAACTAAATAAGTTAGAGACATTAAGTGTGCTGCACAGAAAACCATCAACTCAAACATTGGTACTACAAATGCAGGCATGTTATGTCCCCAATCAAATGATGGCTTACCACCAATATTCTGAGGCCAATCATGATTCATCATATAGTACGTTGTTAATGCACCAATAGAAACTCCATAAAGAGCATAGAAGAAAGCGGCATCAGAAATTCTTGTTTTCTTAAGACCTAAAGCTTTATCTAGACCGTGTACTGGGAAGGGCGTATAAACTTCGTGAATTTTGATCCCTTTATCGTTGAAGGCTTTAACGCCGTGCATTAAATCATCGTCGTCGCCGTAAAGTCCGTATATAATTTTAGTGGTGCTCATCTCCTTCTTTTGCTTTATAAGTTTCACCTGAAATTTTCAAAATAGATTTCAATTCAGCCTGTGCGATTACAGGGAATGTTCTTGCATACAATAAGAACAATACTGAGAAGAATCCAAATGTACCTAGATATACACCAACATCAATAATAGTTGGCATAAACATGGTCCATGATGATGGTAAATAATCTCTTGACAAGTTGATTACAATAATGTCAAAACGCTCAAACCACATCCCTATGTTAATAATTAATGCAATAAAGAATGTTGCAAAAATATTAGTTCTTACTTTCTTGAACCAGAATGCCGCAGGCACTACAAGGTTACAGATAATCAATGCCCAGAAAGCCCACCAGTAAGGTCCAGTTGCTGCACCTGGAGAAAGATATACGAAATCTTCGAATCTTGATCCTGAATACCAAGCGATAAAATACTCACAACCATAAGCTACAGTTACCATACCACCTGTTAGAACAATTACAATGTTCATAATCTCAATATGATACATAGTAATATAATCTTCTAAGTGACATACTTTTCTTGCTACTAACAATAGTGTCTGTACCATTGCAAATCCTGAGAAGATTGCACCTGCTACGAAGTAAGGAGGATAGATCGTGGAGTGCCATCCTTTAATTACTGACGTTGCAAAGTCAAATGATACCGTCGTGTGTACCGAGAATACTAGTGGTGTAGCTAGACCTGCAAGAACTAAAGATAGTTCTTCGAATCTTTGCCAATGTTTTGCTTTACCACCCCATCCAAATGCAAGAATTGTATAAATCTTTTTGTTGAAAGGTGTTTTTGCTCTATCTCTAATCATTGCAAAGTCAGGAATAAGTCCCATAAACCAGAATACTACTGATACTGAGAAATATGTAGAAATTGCAAATACATCCCAAAGTAGAGGAGAGTTAAAGTTAGGCCAAAGAGACCCAAACTGGTTAGGCAAAGGGAAAACCCAATATCCTACCCATACTCTACCCATGTGGATTACTGGGAAAATAGCAGCCTGGCAAACTGCGAAGATCGTCATCGCTTCTGCAGAACGGTTAACAGACATTCTCCATCTTTGTCTAAATAATAATAGTACAGCAGAGATTAGTGTACCAGCGTGACCGATACCTACCCACCATACGAAGTTGGTAATATCCCAACCCCAGTTAATGGTTCTATTTAATCCCCATGCGCCTATCCCGGTACCAATTGTATAAGCTATACAACCAAATCCGTAGATGAAAAGTACTAATGCTGCGTATAGTGATGCCCACCATAATTTGCCTGCACGTTCCTCGATAGGTCTTGCAATATCTTCCGTAATATCGTGATAAGTCTTATGACCAATAATTAAAGGTTCCCTTATCGGAGCTTCGTAATGTCCTGACATTTTTTACCTATTTATTATTTAAACGTTGTTTTCTTTTCTATTTCTAACTTTAGTATGGTAGAATACGTTTGGCTTAGTACCAATCTCTTCTAGCAAAATATACTTTCTTTTGTCCGAGAATAATGTTCTCACCTCAGAGCTCTTATCATTCATATCACCAAATTTCATTGATCCAGTAGAACAAGCTTTAGAACAAGCCGTTTGGAATTCTCCATCAACAACTCTTCTACCATCTTTTTTAGCTTCAAGAATAACATTTTGAGTCATCTGGATACACATAGAACATTTTTCCATCACCCCTCTTGTTCTTACAACAACATCTGGGTTAAGAACCATTCTACCTAAATCGTTATTTTGATTAAAATCAAATTTATCATTAAGGTTATATGTAAACCAGTTGAAACGTCTTACTTTATAAGGACAGTTGTTAGCACAATATCTAGTACCAATACATCTGTTGTAAGCCATTTGGTTTTGACCTTGCTTACCATGTGATGTTGCCGCAACAGGACATACAGTCTCACAAGGCGCATGGTTACAGTGCTGACACATTACCGGTTGGAAAATCACATCTGGACTTTCACTTGGTTGGATAAGGATTTCGTACAAATTAGGTACATTCAATCCTCTATCTACAGCCTCTTTATTCTCGATTTTTTCTTTAGCAGAATAGTAACGGTCAATTCTTAACCAGAACATATCACGAGACATTCTGATTTCGTCTTTACCAACAACAGGAACGTTGTTCTCAGCTTGACAAGCAATAACACAAGCACCACAACCAGTACAAGAGTTAAGATCTACTGATAGGTTAAAGTGAGGACCATCTGTATCATCAAAAGCATCCCAAAGGTCAATCTTACCTATTGGAAGTTCTCCTCCAATGGTATGCATTGCTAATGGTTTGTTCCATTCTTCAACAGGTTTTCCGATGAAATCAGCCAAAGGAACTTCTTTAGCAATTTCATAACGACCCATTAAGGTATTCTGAAGCTGCATACCTGCAAATGGATGCTCTTCTCCAGTACTCTTTAATGTTACGTTAGAAACGACTGTATTGAATCCGTCAAATAATCCATAAGCATTAATACCTGTCTCTGCTACTTTACCAGAGTCTTTTTTACCATATCCTAAAGCTAGACCTACAGAACCTTCTGCCTGTCCTGGTTGAATAAACACAGGAACATTCTTTAATTCTTTACCATTAACTGTAAGGTCAACGATAGAACCATCCAACTGCATTCTTCCGTTAAGATCGTTTTCTAATTTGAAACGCTCTGCATCTTTTGGAGAAATTGTCAAATAGTTATCCCAAGACAATCTTGTAATTGGATCAGGTAATTCTTGTAACCAAGGGTTATTAGCCTGTGTACCATCTCCAATCGCTGTATTAAGATATAATTGTAATTCTAAATCTGATGCTCTAAAAGCACTCAATTCTGAAACTGCTTGAGATGCATTACCACCAGAATAAGATAGTGTTGATCCTACATTAGCAGCAATAAATCCATTATATAAAGCTTTGTTAAATGAAGTTCCACCTAATAGTGTCGCTGCATTAGCTTTAAGGTAAGGATAAAAATCATTAGCTGGACTCCCTTTTCCGTTAATCCAAACTAAAAGAGATTCTTCAATCTGTCTTGATTTGTAAACCTTCTGGATAGTAGGCTGCATTAAAGAGTAAGAACCTGTCTCAGGAGAAATATCTCCCCAAGATTCTAACCAGTGTGCAAAAGGAATAACCGCTTTAGAAGCTTTATATAATTCGTTTTTCTTATCTGTAATTGCTACGCTATAAGCTACTTTAGACAATGCAGTTTTGAAAGCTTCACCATTAGCATGAGAATAGATTGGGTTAACGTTATTGGTAATCAATACGCCAACTTGTCCAGCATTCATAGACGCTAATAACTCGTTATATTTTGCATTATCAAAATCTTTAAGCATGTTAGCTTTACCAGTGAAAGCTACAGAACCTAATTTTTGATTAATTAAATGTGCTAAAACATAAGCTGCTTTAGAACCATCACCGAAAACAACAGCTTTGTTGCCTTTAGCTAATAATTCTTTAGCGATCTCGTTAGCTGCTTTATCAGAAGAACTACCGCTTACTACAGCATTATATACTTCTACCAATAATTTATTAACAGCACTTGGTTTTAACTTAACTCTTGTATCAGCATTAGCTCCAGTTAATGACATGTTAGACTCCACTTGGATGTGTCTAAGCATATTAGCACCTGGTTTTCTAGCTTCTGCGTAAGAAGTTTCTAAACTTCCTGCGTTATAATCTGCTAAGAAATCTGCACGGAAAGAAACGACTAATTCTGTTTTAGAAAGATCATAAACAGGCAATGCTCTTTGTCCGAAAACTTCTACCGCTGCATCCAATGCTGCTGCATGAGGATATGCTTCGTAAGTCACTAACTCAGCTGAAGGATATTTGGCTTTAAATTCTCCAAATAACTTTTTGAAAGTTGGACTTGGTAAAGTGTGAGATAATACCACAATCTTTTTACCAGAAGCTTGAGCTTCAGTAAGTCCTTTGATTACAAAATCATCAACTTTATCAAAGTTTTCTTCTTCTGTACCATTAAGACTTGGTTTTTTCACTTTATCATTATCATAAAGAGACAAAACACTTGCCTGAGCTCTAGCATTAGTTTTACCTAAGCTACCTGCTGTTGGGTTAGGTTCGATTTTAATAGGACGACCTTCTCTAGTTTTTACTAAAACGCTAGCAAAGTCAAATCCATCGAAATATGAAGATGCGTAATAATTAGGAATTCCTGGGATAATATCGTGAGGTTTCACAACATAAGGAATCGTTTTAATAACCGGCGCCTCACAAGCTGCAAGTGTTACTGCCGCTGTAGAAAAACCTAAAAGCTTTAAGAAATCTCTTCTGGAAGTTCCAGAATTATTCATCTTATCAGCATCTCCTAAGAATTCATCTACCGGAATCTCGTTCTGAAACTCCTTTTGAGCCAACTTCGCATTAAGCGATTGGTCTTTTAGTTCGTGAATACTTCTGAATTGTATTTTATTTGAAGCCATTGATACTTCTAATTTTTGTTATTAATAATGACATTTACCACACTCTAGACCACCGATAGCATCTACAGTAATTTTAGCACCTTCTCCGTATTGTTTTTTCAACTTATCGTGTAGGTTTTTAAAATACTCTTGATTATATCCGTTAGTCATATCAACTTCTGTAGTACGGTGACAATCGATACACCATCCCATTGTAAAGTTGTTGGCCATCTGTACAACATTCATTGTATCGACTTTACCATGACACGCTTTACAAACTACATCAATCTGATTAGTAGGGTTTTTCTTATTGAAAGAAGAGATAATTGCTTTCTCACCAGCCACAACGTGTTGAGAGTGATTAAAGTAAACAAAGTCTGGCATGTTATGGATTCTCGTCCACTCAATTGGAGAGGTCTTACCTGTATATTGTCCTTTAGCAGGATCCCAACCAACAGATGCATAAATCTTCTGGATCTCTCCATCATAGAATGCTTTATCTTTTCCTGGCTCCATATATTTTCCGTTATATTCAGAAATAGTACGGTGACAGTTCATACAAACATTCATAGAAGGGATTTCGGACACCTTACCATATTTTGCACTAGAGTGACATAATTGACAGTCAATTTTGTTTTCTCCAGCGTGAATTTTGTGAGAGAAATGAATAGGTTGCTCAGGTTTATAGCCTTTATAAACACCAATCCACATTAAAGAATTCCATACACCATATAATGCAAAGACTGCTAATATTGCAATAAGCCCTTTACCTACAACTTGATATTTAGCATAAAGCTCTGAGAAAGATTGAATTCTTGTAGAGTCTAAATCTAATAAATCTGGTGTCTGTTGTAGCTTTACTAATTGTCTTAGTTTTAACAACAACCAAAACAATAGACCTGCAATAACAATAAATCCAGCAATAATAGCTTTAGAATTTAATTGATCCTGAGCTGAAGGACCAGCAGAAACTGCATCAGTCGCTACGGCTGCATCCGCTTTTGGCTCCTCTTTCGGTGGATCTGTCGTATAAGCCAAGATATCGTCTATATCCTGGTCAGAAAGATTTGGGAAAGCCAACATTTCAGTTTTGTTATACTCTTCAAAAATCTTGTTAGCGTATTTGTCTCCGGAAGCTCTAAGAGCTTTATTATCCTTGATCCACTTGTGTAACCAATCTGTATCAAGATTTTCCTCCTTTTTCAACTTCTCAACAATGCCACCAAGTTGTGGACCTATCACTTTTTTATCTAAAGCGTGACATGCCGTACAATTGGCTTTAAAAAGGTCTTGACCCTTCTTTGGGTCGCCTTGTGCATAAATCGAAGCGCTAGTTGACAACAATAATCCTAATGCTATCAGACTTTTTTTATAATGCTTTCTCCAACTAATCATTTAATTAATCTTGGGTTAGTAAAAAATATTGAGTTCTCATTCAATTCAGCAAAAATAAGACTTTAACATAAATTTAGGAGGACGATAACAATGCTTTTTCTCATTTACGAACAATTTGTAACCGTTCTAAATAAGATTGTTTGGCATTTTTCATTTTTATCTTAAATTTGCTAAAAATATACTAGATGAAAAATCTACTTAAAGCTTTATCGATATTTACTCTATTTATCTCCTATACAATTGATGCGCAATACGTTGTTAAAAAAGATACAATCTCTGGCACGCAAGTTAGCATTACAATGGATTCTCGAGTAGATCAGCTTTTATCTAAACAAGAAGATAATTGCAACAGAAACAATGTATCTAACACTAATATTGATACACCTAAGTCTACAACACCAAAAATCGTGGTGCCCAATAGAGAGTTAAGCAACGACGAAATATGTCGTAAAAACCCTAAAATAATGGGTTACAAAATACAAGTTGCTGTTGTAAAAAGTAATGAAGAAGCCTCAAAAATAGCATTAGAATTTAGACAAAGCTTCCCATCTCTTAAAGTTGAAAAAGATGCTTCTTTGCGTCCTAATTATAAAATATTGGCCGGAAGTTATTTTACAAAACAAAGTGCTTCTGCAGATCTAAACCGTGTAAAATCAATGTATGGTAACGCTGTAGCTGTACAATACAGAGTATTTTGTGTAGAAGCAAAATAAACTCACATCCGACGATAAATAAAAAAGACCGAATAATTTCGGTCTTTTTTTATGTGTAATAAACGTTTAGAAAATCTATAAACTCTTGTAATCTAAGATAATTATTAACTCCAAAATATACAATCAAGACCATTATAAGTGACAATAACCCGCTCAACATCTTTGGCGAATCTTTATAACTATAAAACAGCCATCCTAGCAACAACGGGTAAACAAAAACAAAGTGCCCACCATAAATATACGAGGTATGAAGACCGAATTTTAATATACAATGGATTAATATATCAAAACAAAAAGACCAGAATAAAATCTGAACTAATCTATTTTTAAAATTTCGAAAGAAGCTCCAAAGTATTAGAAAAACGATGATGCCTACAACAAGATAAGAACTCCAATTGCTAAAGACATCCATGAAAATCGCTTTATACTCAAAACCCTTGGCATTATGATAATCACGCACAACAAAGCTAGAAAACAACATATTTCCTCCGAAAAACCAAGAATAAATCATATCCCATAACGGCGTAACTTTGGGCTTAGAAAACTTCTCGTACTGTTCTCCTGTTTTATTGAAAAAATTCATGAAATTAAAATCCAATCTGTACAAAAACAACAACAAGAAGACAGCAACAGAAACGGCTACTTTAGAAATTTCAATTCCTATTTTTCTCCAATTCCAATACAGATTTTTTTGAAACAATTGCGGCAAGTAGACTTTAACAATATTAGTAATCGTCAATCCTCCAATACTAACACCAGCAAGCGTAATTGCAACAAAAGACAGTGCTTTGTTATTTTTAAATTGTTTTGCCACATAATAATTGAATAAACACAATAACAACAAGGTATAAGTGTAAGTTTCTGGCGTAAAAGACAGCAATATATTAGTCGTAAACAAAGAAAATAATCCTAATATAGAATAACTGATGATATTAGGAAGCTGAATAATGTTTTTTAAATATTTGAATATTTGAATCAAAGACAAACTAACTGTTAAAGATGAAAGCAATGCTAACACAATTCTAAATTGAGCATCTTTTTTACCATCTGAGATCCACAACGCAAAATCCTGAATCCAAGAAAAGAAATAATTAGATAACGGATGTCTCTCAAAACCGCCACCAGAAGTCACAATAGAACGGTTATCAAAGCTAAAATAAGCATCCCAAGGAATTCTCTCATCGTAAACAATTCTAAAGTTAACCGCCAAATAATATGCAAAACTTCCGTACGCACCGAGGAATATTAAAAATAAAATCAATTCTTGCCAAGTCGATGGAAAGATTAATTTCATGATTTCTTTAATTTTAAGTTTTAGTTTCAATCTAAAAATTTTTTTGCAAAAGTATAAAAAGTAGGATTTATAATAAAAATTAAGAACTACAAGACAATTGAGAACATCCTAAAACATTATCATACAAGCTTGGTTTCTTTAGTTGAAGGTCAGGATACAAAGCTTCATAAGGTTTCTGAAGTGCTTGTAAAAGTTGATTAAACTTAGTAGCATCGTCATTTTCTAAATCTTGAATGGCTTCATACAACAAATAATTCCTCAAGATAAACTTCGGATTATTAGCAGACATAAGCTGTAATGATTCTTCTTGGCTCATCACATTTTCTTGTAATCTAGAATTATAATTATTAAGAAAACCTGAAAGTCGGGTTCTAACCTCATCAGAAAACTGAGAATAACAAGCTGCCTCGAAAATTATTAAATCAGAATCTTTTCGCCATTGCTCTATAGCTGTAAAGAATAAAGTGTAATCCAAGCCAAAATCCTGCATCATCTGTTGCCAGTCAGTAAATAGTTTTTCGTCACCTTGCTTTAATTTATCAAAACCGAATTTCTTGCAAAGCATTTCATCATGCAAAGTCCAGAAGTTTTTAGAATAATCTTCGAGGATTTTTTGCAAAGCATTTTCATCTTTAACTAAAGGCATAAGTGCATTAGCTAATTGAATTAAATTCCAATGTGAAATCTGAGCTTGCTTACCAAAGGCATAACGCTTCCCAGGAAGATCAGTTGTATTAGGGGTAAAATCTAGGTCATAGGCATCCAACATAGAATATGGCCCGTAATCTATTGTTAGTCCTAGTATAGACATATTATCAGTATTCATCACACCGTGCACAAAGCCCACTCTATACCAATCAATAATCATGGTCGCTGTACGATCACAAATTGCCTGAAACCAGTCCAAATATTTAGATTCTGACTTAATATTAACTTCAGAAAAATAATTCTCAATACTATAGTCTGCAAGTTGTTGTAAAGTATCCAGCTCATTTCTAGATGCCAACAATTCAAAATGACCAAAGCGCAAAAATGACTCTGCCACACGCAAGACCACTGCTCCTTTTTCTTGTTCTGGATTACCATTATAAGCCATATCACGCGTTACCAACTCACCAGTTTCTACCAAGCTTAACGCTCGCGTCGTAGGAACTCTCAAATGATACATCGCTTCGCTCATAAGATATTCTCTAACGGATGACCTCAGCACGGCTCTGCCATCTGCAAAGCGAGAGTAAGGTGTTGCTCCTGCGCCCTTCCATTGTAGCTCAAATGATTGATTATCTTCATTGGTAATTTTGCCTGCCAAAATAGCACGCCCATCACCTAACTGCCCTGCCCAATTCCCGAATTGATGTCCTGCATAAGCTGTAGCATAAGTAATAATAGATTGATCTAAATGCTGTGCACCTAGAAAATCTATATCTTGTTCTGTCTCTAATTCTCCTAGTCCTATTTCCGTAGAAAGTTTTTGGTTAAAAGAAATTACTTTAATCTTACTAAACTGCTCTGGCTCTACTGTTGCAAAGATAAAACCCGGCGTCTGACGTTGCAAAAGGTTACCACTAAAGTCTCCGGGAAATACTTTTGTAAAGCCAGCACTAATTTTATTGAAATCCATATCAAAAAAACCCACAATAATGTGGGCTATAATTCTTATTTGTTAAAATCTATATCATCTCCAGAATGGAGGTTGTCATTAACATTATCGTCCTTTTTTTGTCCATTATTATGAGAACTAGGCGGAGGAGATGGATTTTTAATCTCATCAATAGTACGGAGGCCATCTTCGTCACCATAACCACCTTTCAATCCATTAAGATCATTACATCCTCCTGTCCAATCTGCAGGTTTCACAAATTTGTCTTCGGGTTTTATACCAAGGGATTTATCTGCATAAACTTTCTTCATAAAATATCCCCAAATAGGCAATGCCATTTTTGCACCTTGTCCTTCTCCTGTACTCCAGAAGTGAGTTGCACGATCTTCCCAGCCTACCCAGACGCCTGTTGCGAGTTTTGGAGTAATCCCCATAAACCAACCGTCGGAGTTTTTCTGTGTTGTACCTGTTTTACCAGCAATTTCTGCATTAATACCCATTCTTCTTAATTCTCCAGAAGCTGTACCAAACTCTGCAACGCCCTTCATAAGATCAATCATGGTGTAAGCATACCTTTCATTCATGACTTCTTTTACGACTGGCTTTACTTCTTTTATAACCCTATCATTAGCATCTTGAATACGCCAAATCATTTCTGGCTTGGTATAATTTCCAAAATTAGCAAATGTACTTAAGGCTCCAACCATTTCATATATAGTAATATCAGAGGTTCCTAAAGCCATTGGCAAACTGGTATCTATATGTCCGGTAACTCCTAGATCACGAGCGGTCTGGATCACATTCTTTGTACCAACCATCTCCGCTAATCTAATAGCGACAGGGTTTTTAGAATATGCTAAAGCATTCTTTATTGTAATATTTCCGCCAGAACCAGGCACAGACCAACTTCCTTTAGTATAAGTACCATTAGAAATTGTAGAGCAAGGTGTAAGTCCCAGATGCATGATTGCCGTAGCATACACAAATGGCTTGAAAGTAGAACCTACCTGACGTTTCCCTTGTTTTACGTGATCATATTGGAAATGTTGCCAATTAATACCACCAACCCAAGCTTTGATATCTCCAGAGTTAGGATCCATCGCCATAAGGCCTGCTTGCGCAATTTGTTTATGATAACGGATAGAATCCCAAGGTGTCATCTCTACTTCTTCTTCTCCATTCCAAGTAAACCTAGTCATCTTGGTAGGCGTGTTAAAATCGATCATGATAGAATCCTCTGGCATACCTTCTGCCTTCATCTGCTTATAACGACCTGTTCTTCTAACAGCCTGCATCATAATGTCATTAATCTGCTTTTTGTTAAGGTGATAATAAGGACGGTTAGGATTTCTCTTCATTTCATTATCAAAATTCTTTTGAAGATTTACCATATGCTCTCTAATTGCATCTTCAGCATATTTTTGCATTTTAGAGTCAAGCGTCACATATATTTTAAGGCCATTTTTATAAAGATTAAGTTCTTTACCTGTTGACTTTTCATACTCATCTAAGTAAGTCTGTATTTCTTTTCTTAAGAAATATTTATAATAAGCAGAATAACCTTCGTCTACTTTTTCTACAGTCTGGAAGCTAACAACAACAGGCTCTGCAACAGCTTTCTCATAAGTAGGCTCATCTAGATAACCCGTCTCTAACATCTGCTTAAGAACAACATTACGTCTTTCTTTAGACCTTTCTGGGTTTCTATATGGGTTATTTCTTCTTGGTGCTTCTAGCATCGCGACAAAAGTAGCCGCTTCTGGAAGCGTTAAATCTTTTGTGCTTTTATTGAAATAAACCTTAGAGGCCATTTCTATACCTTTTGCATTAAAAAGAAAGTCCATTTTGTTAAAATACAAAGCAATGATTTCTTCTTTGGTATATCTTTTTTCTAGACTTACAGCAACGCACCATTCTCTAAGTTTCTGAAAACTTCTTTGAAACTTATTCTGAGAAGCGCTTCCTGTAAACAAAAGTTTAGCCAACTGCTGCGAGATCGTAGATCCACCACCTCGTTTTCCGCCATAAGAGATTGCTCTAGCGACAGACTTAAGATCTATACCAGAATGTTCTTTAAAACGCTCATCTTCTTTTGCCTGTAAAGCGTATACTAAATACGGAGGAAGATCCTTGTAAGTAATTGGCTTCGTTTTTTCTTTCTCAAATTGACCTAGAATTTGTCCATCAGAAGAAATAATCTGAGAAGCAACATAGATATCCGGATCATCTAATTCTTTAACATCTGGCATTTCTCCAATAAATCCTTGAGAGACTGCGAAGAATAACGCTGTAATCCCTAATACAACAGCAACAAAACTAATCCAGATGATAGTAATCCATCTTCTGATACCAGATTTGCTCGTCTTTTTTTTAGGAGGTAAGGGAAACTTAGCCCCAGAATTTCCTTTATTATTTTTATTGTTTTCCATAGACTAACTTATGGCTTTACATTTTCAATTTTTACACCAATATCCTCAATACCATTAAGTTTGTCTTTTCTCATTGCCTGAATGACATCGATGGTATATTTTCCATTTTTAGGAAATTTATAATTCAATTTATATTGAACCAAAATCTCTTTAGTATCTCCAAAACCACTCCCCAACCATTCTCCATTGGGCTTGGCTAAGATATAATTAAGCGTATCCTTTGACATCACTTTCTGTTGATTATCTTGCACAGAGGAGATTAGCCTAAGATTGCTATAAGGATATTCATTATTATTTCTTATAACAAATATAATATTTTTAGCATTCTGAGAGTCAGTTATATCAATATCTATTTTTTGACTATCCTTTTTGCTCCAAGCTTCTCCAACTGCAGTCATGTAAACCTTTTCGTTGGGATTAGAACATGAGACAAGTAACCATAAAACGGAAAATAGTCCCAAAATCTTACGCATCATTATTTTTATTTTGATTTGGGTTAGGATTGTTAGATGGTTTCTTTTTATATTTTTTATTAAAATTCTTTTTCGCAGGCTGATTACTCTCTTGCCCTTGTGGCGCAACAACCTTAGCATCAGTAGAGCTATCCGCTTTTACAACTGGTTTCTGAGAGGCTTGATCTGGTCTTGGTCCTTTTGCCCTAGGCGCTTGAGGTCTTGTTCCTTTTTGATTAGGGTTAGAATTACTTGGACGATTCTGAGCGGGTTTCTCAGATTGCACCGGCTTATCACCTTGATTAACAATTGGCTTCTGGCTAGTTCTATCTGTATTCTGTGGGCGCTCTGTTCTTGGCTTATTACGTTGGTTATTATTGTTGTTAGATTTTGGTCTGTTTTTCTTTTCAAAACGATCAAGACTATTCTCTTGAATCAAATCAACTTTCATAACCTGAATATCCGGAACTTTAACATCCTCAAGAGCTGGAGAAGGCTTTCCTTCTTTGTTTAATTTAATAAACGTTTTAACATCTTTAGTGTCAAGATCATACCAAGCCATTGAGTTATCTACATAAGCAAACCACATCTTCTTTTTGAAAACATCAATTTTTATACAAAAAGCTTTGCCTTTCTCAGTATTCAATACGGTATTGGACGAAGGGAAGTCTTTCAGAACATCCATATAAGTATCCAATTCAAAATTAAGACAACATTTCAATTTCCCACATTGTCCTGCTAATTTCTGAGGATTGATGCTTAATTGCTGATATCTTGCTGCATTAGTATTTACTGATCGGAAATCCGTTAACCAAGTAGAGCAACACAATTCTCTTCCGCAAGATCCTATACCGCCAACTTTAGCAGATTCTTGTCGAAATCCAATTTGCTTCATATCAATTTTTGTACGGAATAATGAAGCATACTCTTTTATCAATTGTCTAAAGTCTACACGAGCGTCAGCTGTATAATAAATGGTAACTTTTGATCCATCACCTTGATATTCTACATCCGTAATTTTCATTTCTAGATTAAGCGCATAAGCAATTTTTCTTGCTTGTACCTTGATATCGTTTTCTTTCAAACGAAGATCTTGCCAAATCTCAATATCTTTTTGAGTCGCCAATCTATAAACTTTAAGAACTGCATCTTCTTGCGTTCTTTTCTTTTTCATTTGGATTCTCACCAACTCACCTGTAAGGCTTACAACGCCTATATCATGTCCGGGACTCGCTTCTAATGTAACAATGCTACCGATGTTCAACGGTAGGTTATGGGTATTTTTGAAGAAATATTTTCTATCGTTTTTGAAACGCACTTCTACAAAATCGCAAGCATTAGCGCCTTTAGGATTTTGTATATCTGACAGCCAATCAAAAACACTTAATTTATAACTATTACCGCAAGTATCTACACTGCTACAACCACTGGCGGATTTTGTACCGCACGAGTGGGAAGAATCGCCGGATGTTTTACATCCACAACTCATATGTTTTTATTTAATTCTTGCAAATTTAATATAAATTTTATTTAACACCTCTTAATCCTAAGGATTTTTACAAAGCTACACAAGATTACAAAAACATTATCTTTACTACTTAAAAATTATCTAATAACTTAAATTACAGCATAAAAATTACAAATTCAACAATGTGATTTATATCATATATTATGGCTAGCATTGCAATGTTTAGCATTAAACAATCAACAAAAATATCATCATAAAAACCTTAAAAACACTTTAAAACAGGCGAATAAATGAATATAAAATAATTAAACAGATTGAAATAATTAACTACTGTTTGATTTTATTACGGAAATTTAACATTTGTTATTAAAATAATTATATATTTGGCCTATACAATAATATCAATGTTTATGAAAAGAGTATTAATAACAACTGCTTTGGCTGCAGGTGTACTATCTTACGCAGGAGGCTTCCGAGTTTCTTTGCAAGGTGTAAAGCAATTAGCTATGGCACATACTAGTGCACACGCAGAAGATGCCAGTGTTGCATTCTTTAACCCAGCAGGGATTTCTTTTATCCCAGCTAAGTTAAGCATTGCAGCAGGTGGTTTTGGAGCAACTAATAAAGTGACATTCCAAAACATGAATACTTTACAAAGCGCTGTAACTAACAACCCTACAGGAACACCTGTTTATGCAGCTGTTGCCTATAAAGTTACAGACGATGTATCATTAGGATTCAGTTTTTCAACACCTTTTGGCAGCACAATAGAATGGCCTTCTGATTGGGAAGGCAGAGAATTGGTTCAAAAAATGGAATTGAAAAGTTATTATTTTCAACCTATGATTTCTGTCAAATTAGCACCTTGGGCATCTTTTGGAGCAAGCTATATCTACGCAAAAGGAAAAGTAGACTGGACAAAAGCTGTAACGCAATTTAGTGGCACGCTTAATATTAAAGATGAAAAAGCAAGCGGACATGGTTTCGGGTTTGGTTTTTACTTCCAACCTAATTCTAACTTAGACCTAAGTGTCGCATACCGTTCTGCCATAGATATGAAGGCCAAAAATGGTAAAGCAACATTTAATATACCTAACTCAACTTTCCCATTATTAGGGCTTTCTGCAACAGGACAGGATAATTTTACAGCAACTCTTCCTCTAGTTGAAGAATACACCCTAGGTGCAACCTATAAAATCACTCCAAAATGGTCACTATCAGCAGACTTCAACTACCATGGCTGGGAAAAATATAATAAATTAACATTGGATTTTGAAAATGCGCCTATTGGCAACCAAGCAGATCGAACAATCCTTGTAACGCCTAAGAATTTCAAAAACGCAAAAACCTTTAGACTAGGTACGCAATATTTGGTAACAGATATGATTGCAGCTAGAATTGGAGCTTACTATGACGAATCACCTTACTCGAACGAAAATTTCATCCCGGAGACTCCATCTTTCAATTCTTATGTACTAACTGCTGGTTTAGGATTTAAATTCAATAAATTAGGGGTAGATGTTGCTGGTGCTTATGCAATGCCACAAAGCAGAAATGTAAATAACACTTATAGTAATTTTGTAGGACAAGCAAAAGCCAAGGCATTTTATCTTGGATTAGGATTCTCTTACAATGCATTTTAAAAAGTAATCTAATTATGAAAAAAATATTAATTTCAACTTTAGCATTATCAGCTTTAGCATTTACCATAAGTTGTAAAACTGATTTTGATACAGATGTGAAGGATGTAGTAGTCACAAAAGGAGAGGCAGATTTCTCAAAATATATCGCTCTTGGCAACTCATTAACTTCAGGATATAGAGATAATGCGCTTTATTCTGATGGGCAACAAGAATCTTATCCCAATATGCTAGCTCAACAAATGAAGCTTGCTGGCGGTGGAGACTTTAAGCAACCCCTGATGCCAAATAACATTGGTGGATTTATTGGTCTACCAGGATTCCCTGGAAAACTTACACTTAAAGTAGAAGAAGGAAGCCTATCACCAACTCCAAGTGCACCAGCAGCTGCTTTAGATAACGTTACCGCTGGCGGACCATATCAGAACATGGGAGTTCCTGGAGCTAAATCTTTCCATTTAGTTGCTGATGGATATGGTAATCCTGCAGGATTACCAGTAGGCCTAGCAAATCCTTATTTCGTGAGATTCGCGACATCTCCGACAACAAGTGTAATAAAAGATGCGATGGTTCAAAAACCAACTTTTTTCTCTCTTTGGATTGGAAACAATGATGTATTAGGCTATGCATCATCGGGCGGCGATGGCTCTAATCTTATTACAGATGTCGCATTATTTACACAAGCTCAGACCGCTCTTGTCAACACCCTTACATCAGCTGGAGCAAAAGGTGTTATAGCAAATATCCCAAGCGTTACTTCTGTCCCATTCTTTACAAGAGTTCCTTCTATGCCAATAGCAGGATTAGCAGCAGCACAAGCAAATCAATTAAATAGTGGATACGCAGCTTACAATGCAGGACTTGCACAAGCAAAAGCTTTAGGCGCAATAGATGACGCAGAATACAAAAAGCGCCTTATTAAATTTACAGCCGGCGCGGTTGCCAATGGCGCTGTAATTAAAGACAAAGACCTGAAAGACCTTTCATCAATTGGTCTTCCTTCTTACAGACAAACAACGGCTAAAGATTATATATTATTAACAGCATCTTCATTATTAACACCTAAAGCTGGTGGAGGAACATCAGTACCTTTGGATGACAAATACGTTCTGACAGAATTAGAAACTAGCAAAGTATTAACAGCAACTGCAGCATATAACAATGTTATCAAGAGTTTAGCAGATGCTAAAGGATTAGCTTTTGTAGATGCCAATAAGAAAATGGTAGAACTTAACTCTGCTTCTGGTATACAATGGGATGGAGTAAGATACACAGCCACATTTGTAACTGGTGGAGCATTCTCGTTAGATGGTGTACACCTTACAGGTAGAGGCTATGGTATTGTTGCTAACGAATTTATCAAAGCGATTAATAGCACTTACAAGTCAAGCTTACCATTAGTTAACCCTAACAACTACTCTGGAGTAACTTTTCCATAGATATGATTAACAACTGAATAAATTTTAACCCACTTGATATTTTTCAAGTGGGTTATTTTTTTGTAAATTTGCACATCTAAAAAGTAAAAATGGCTTCACAATTAAGTTATCTATTTTCAACGAGAACTAGCAAAGTCCTAGCAGAAAACATTGCTCGTCATTACGGCGAAGAGTTAGGAAAAATTAATTTTCAAGAGTTTAGCGACGGAGAATTCGAACCTTCTCTAGATCAATCTGTAAGAGGAGGAAGAGTATTTCTTATTGGCTCTACTTTTCCGCCAGCGGACAACCTCTTAGAGCTATTATTAATGATTGACGCCGCAAAAAGAGCCTCTGCAAAGAGTATAACTGTGGTAATCCCTTATTTCGGACTAGCAAGACAAGACAGAAAAGACAAGCCTAGAGCACCAATTGGCGCAAAACTTGTCGCAAATCTATTGACAGCTGCTGGCGCTACAAGAATCATGACTATGGATCTTCATGCTGATCAAATCCAAGGTTTCTTCGAAATTCCTGTAGATCACCTTTATGCTTCAACCATTTTCATTGATTACATTCAATCTTTAGAATTAGAGGATCTAACCATTGCTTCTCCTGATATGGGTGGTGCAAAAAGAGCTAAAAATTACGCAGGTCACTTAAGTGCCGAAGTTGTTATTGCTTATAAAGAAAGAAAGAAAGCTAATGTAATAGAAGAAATGTTTCTTATTGGCGATGTTGTAGGGAAAAATGTAATTTTAATTGATGACATGATTGATACTGCAGGCACACTTTGCAAAGCAGCAGATATATTGATGGAAAAAGGAGCTAAATCTGTAAGAGCAATGGCAACACACGGCGTTCTTTCTGGAAAAGCTTATGACAATATAGAAAAATCTCAATTATCAGAAGTAATTGTTACAGATACCATTCCTGTTAAAACAGAATTATCAACAAAAATAAAAGTATTGTCTTGTGCAGCATTATTTGCTGATGTAATGAAAAGCGTCCACGAGCACCAATCTATTAGTGATAAATTTATCATCTAAATATCAAAGCAATAACTTCAATAATATTTTATAAATATTTATTGTATATT
The DNA here is from genome assembly GCF_053553015.1 of Chryseobacterium electrogenes. Taxonomy (NCBI): domain Bacteria; kingdom Pseudomonadati; phylum Bacteroidota; class Flavobacteriia; order Flavobacteriales; family Weeksellaceae; genus Chryseobacterium; species Chryseobacterium electrogenes. Next base: position 2,267,891 of record NZ_JBNPPB010000002.1, read on the forward strand.
TGCAAACTTAAAAATAAAACAATTTTTATTAAATTTTTATAAAATGAAATCTATTACAATCCAAGGTACAAAAAGAGAAAGCGTGGGTAAGAAATCTACAAAAGCTTTACGTGATGCTGAATTAGTTCCTTGTGTTGTTTATGGAGGTGAAGCACCTTTAAATTTCTCTGCAGAAGAGAGAGCTTTCAAAGGTCTTGTTTACACTCCAGAAGCGCACACGGTATCTATTGAAGTTGATGGTCAGACAATTGCAGCTGTTCTTCAGGACATCCAATTTCACCCATTAACAGATCAGATTCTTCACGCTGACTTCTACAGATTATCTGATGACAAGCCAGTTGTTATGGAAGTTCCTGTAAGAATTACAGGTCGTTCTAAAGGTGTTGTTTCTGGTGGTGTGTTAAGACAATCTTTCCGTAAGTTAAAAGTTAAAGCAATCCCTGCTAACTTACCTGACGAAATCGTTGTTGACGTTACACCTCTTAAAATCGGTAACAAACTTTATGTAGAATCTTTGAAAAACGAAACTTACACTTTTATGCACCCAGATAACGCAGTTGTTGTAGCTGTTAAGATGTCTAGAAATGCAATGAAAGGTGGAGCTAGCGTTCAGGATGATGATGACGATGAAGAAACTGAAGTTGTAGAAGCTGCTGCTGAATAATATTAGCACAAGCAAACATATAAACCTGTAGCAATGCTGCAGGTTTTTTTTATTATAACAACCAAAAGATTAGCAATTAATATTCTTAAAATTGTTATATTTGTTGTAATGGCAACAAAAGCGCTTTTCAATACAATGGTTAATTGGTTTATCCGACAGAGGATAGATCAAATTCATAATTTTATAGACCATCCTACAGAAACTCAAAAAGGCGTTTTATTCTCTCAACTTTTCCATGCAGAAGATACAGCCTATGGAAAATGCTACGGTTTTAAAGACATCTCTAATTATAGAGATTTTCAAAATAACGTTCCCATTGTAACCTACGAAGACTATGAACCTTATATCGAAAAAGCAAGACAAGGCTTACGCGATATTATTTGGCCTGGTCAGATTAGACATTTTGCAAAGTCTTCTGGGACAACCAATGCCAAAAGCAAATTTATACCCATAACGGACGAAAGCTTAGAAGAATGTCACTATAAAGCGGGTAAAGACTTGATTTCCATTTACGTTAATAATCATCCTGAAAGTGGATTATTTCAACATAAAAATTTACGCTTGGGTGGAAGTTCAGAAATGTATCAGAATTTCAATACTAAATTTGGAGACTTATCTGCAATTTTAATTGAAAATCTTCCTTTCTGGGTAGAGATCATTAATACTCCAAGTAAAAAAGTTTCCTTAATGACAGAATGGGAGACTAAGTTAAAAGCTATTGTTACAGAAGTTATTAAACAAGATGTTGGTAGCATAACTGGTGTGCCAAGCTGGATGATGATTTTATTACAACGCGTCCTCAAGGAATCCAACGATGCTTCTATTTCAGAATTATGGCCTAACCTCGAAGTATTTTTTCATGGAGGTATCAGCTTTAAACCTTACCGAGAACAATACCAGCAAATAATGGGTAAACCAATCCGTTATTACGAGATTTATAATGCATCCGAAGGCTTTTTTGGGATACAAGATAGATCTGATAGCGACGAAATGTTACTAATGTTGGACTACGGTATTTTCTATGAATTTATCCCAATGGAAACATTCGGGACGAGCCAACAGAAAGTCATTTCTTTAGAAGATGTAGAGCTTCATAAAAACTACGCTTTAGTCATTACAACTAACGGCGGACTTTGGCGATATCTTATTGGTGATACGGTTAAATTCACTTCTATTAATCCATTTAGAATCAAGATATCTGGACGCACAAAACATTATATCAATGCTTTTGGAGAAGAGCTAATGATTGATAATGTAGAAACTGCGATTACAGAAGCTTGCCTGCAAACATCATCTAATGTTTCGGATTTTACAGGCGCGCCTATTTTTATGCAAAATGGGGAATCTGGCTCTCATGAGTGGATTTTTGAGTTTACAAAACATCCAGAATCACTAGAGAACTTTACCGATATTTTTGACAATTGTCTTAAAAAACTAAATTCGGATTACGAGGCCAAGCGTTATAATAACATGACACTTAAGAGGCCTATAGTCCACGTAGCACAGCATAAGCTATTCTATCAATGGATGGCTAACCGCGGGAAACTAGGTGGTCAGAATAAAGTACCTAGATTGAGCAATGACCGAGAATATATCGATCCTCTTTTAGTTCTTAACAGCCAGTCTTTTTCTTAGATAAAATTTATCATAAAAATGCTTGCAAGTGCTATTGGATTTTCTACATTTGTTTACCATTAAATAATTTATGAAAAAATCCATTATTCTAGTACTAATTTCTTGGTGTACAATAACATTTGCACAAGGAATAAAATTTGAAAATACAAGCTTTAAAGAAATCCAAGCCAAAGCAAAAAAAGAGAAAAAGCTCATTTTTCTAGATGCATATGCCAGCTGGTGCGGTCCATGTAAGTTGATGGCAAAAAATATATTTACGCTACCAACTGTTGGTGAGTACTACAACAGCCACTTTATCAATGCAAAATTAGACATGGAAAAAGGCGAAGGTGTTGCTTTAGCTAAAAAATTTAAAGTCAATGCCTACCCTACTTATCTCTTCATAAATGGTGATGGCGAAGTTGTGCACCGTACATTAGGATATGTAGAAGAAGCTGATTTTATTAAGTTTGCAAAAGATGCAGAAGATCCTTCAAGACAAATTGGTGCTTTAAAAAGTAAATTTGATGCCGGAGAAAAAGATGCAGATTTCCTGAAAAACTTAATTAGCCTTACTTTTTATACAGAGCCGGCTTATGCTGAAAAAGTAATTATAAGATATTTCCAAACTAAAGAAGGACAAGCTCTAGACAAAGATGATATCAACATCCTATTATCTTCCGTTAATAAAGCTGATGGAGAATCTTACCAAATTTTTAAAAATAGAAAACAAGATATTATTAAAGTATTACCATTAGAACAATACGATGCAATTAATAAAAGTTTTGAAATAAATTCTATCATAGAAAAAGCTTACAATAAAGACACAAAAAAAATTGATGAGCAATACTTTCTAACCGAAGCAGAAAAGCTTATTGGAAAAGAAAAAGCAACAACACTTCTCCTTAAACAAAAAGCAAAAACAGCACTGAGAAACAAAGACATAGCTACCTATGAAAAGCTAAGCCTTGAGATATATAAAGATTACACCAATGTAACCGCTAACGAACTCAACTCAGCAGCTTGGAATTTCTTCGAAAAAATTGATACTAAAAGTAGCTTACAAGAAGCAATACGCTGGACACAAGAAGCCGTAAAGAAAGAAGAAAACTACGCTTATACAGATACCCTAGCTAATCTGTATCACAAGGTAGGAGACAAAGCTAATGCCAAGATATGGGCGGCAAAAGCCATCGAATTAGCTAAGAAATCCGGAGATGACTACGAAGACACTCAAAAATTATTAAACAGCTTACAATAAGTAAAAAAGCTACCATTATTTGGTAGCTTTTTCTATTTCATCAGTTCTTTTGCTTGGAGGATAGCGGCATCTGTCACTTTATTTCCTGAGAGAAGCTGGGCAATCTCTTGTAGCTTTTCTTCCCTATCCAGAGCAATAATAGTAGACCGAGTCTTACCATCAATATCTTGCTTGGTAACTTTATAATTATAATCACCTTTGGCAGCAACTTGTGCTAGATGTGTTATAACAATGAGCTGCATATCTTTCGCCATAACCTGCATGACATTTCCTATTTCTTCGGCAACACGGCCAGAAACTCCTGTATCAATTTCGTCCAAAATTAAAGTTGGTAAGTCACTACTTTCTGCCAGTATTTTCTTAATACTTAGCATGACGCGTGATCTTTCTCCACCAGAAATTGCAGATTGTATTGGCTTCATAGGAAAGCCAGAATTCGCTTGGAAAAGCATTTCTATATTATCCTTCCCAAAGTTATTAAAACTCAAAGCATCATCAAGATTAATTTCGATTTTTGCTTTTTCTAACCCTAATTGTTTTAATAAAGTTTCAATCTTTAAGACAACCTGAGGCACAACTTTTTTTCTATTAGAAGAAAGTTCTTGTGATAGTTTTTCTAATTGTTTCTCTAGATTAATTATCTGATTCTCTACTTCGTTAATTTGTGCTTCTAGATCCGAAAATAAATTCTGATCACCAGAAAGTTGATTTCTAATATCAATTAATGCTGAAATATCTGCAACTTGATGTTTTAAAAACAGTGCATTAATCGTATTTATTTTTTGAAGAAGTATTTGTAACGTTTCAGGATCAAGTTCTATTTTTTCAGCTTCATTTTCTATTTCTGAGAAAATATCCTTTAATTCAAAATAAGCTTCGTCCAATCTTTTTTGTAAGGTAGAAAACTGAGGCGCAACGTCAGATATCTTTTGTAGTTTCTGTTTCGCATCTAGCAGATTAGTAGAAACTCCTACTTCTTCTTGAGAAAATTGTTGAAGAATAACAGCCAAATTCTCAGATATAAAACCTGAATTTTCCTGCGTAGAAAGTTGCTCTTGCAGTTGGACAAAATCCAGATCATCTAATTGTGCATCTTCTAACTCTGTTAATAAAAAATTCTTATAATCAGATTCTTTGTTAGCATTAGAAAACTGCTCGTTAAGGTCTGACAATTGCTTTTTTAGATTCTGATAAGAAGAAAACTCTTTTTGGTACGTTTTAATCTTAGTTTTGTTATCCGATAAAGCATCAACGATCTGAAACTGATATTGTGCCTGAAAAAGTTGCGATGTTTCGAATTGAGAATGGATATCAATTAACTGCGATGTAAGCGATTTTAGCACATCCAAAGTCACAGGAACATCGTTAATAAAAGCACGAGACTTACCACTTGGCAAGATTTCTCTGCGGATAATACTGTGTGCGTCGTAATCCAAATCGTTCTCCTCAAAAAAGAGACGATAAGAATCATCTAACTGAAACTCCGTTTCTACAATACTTTTTTGCTCAGATGATGCAATAGCCTTAAGGTCGGCTCTTTCTCCCAAAATAAGGCGCAATGCACCCAATATGATTGATTTTCCTGCGCCAGTTTCTCCTGTAATAACTTGCAATCCTTGATGCAAATTAATATCAAGATGATCAATAAGCGCAAAATTCTGAATGTTAATTCTAGAAAGCATAATATATTATTAAGGTCTAATGGATTTTATTTCCACTTATTCCACTTACTGTCAATATCTTTTGGAGAAAATGTACTCATTAATTGTTTTAGATCATTCATATTAACAGATCCATTATTATTGGAATCAAAAATATTAAAAATCTCTGCTTTTTTGGTATCGATAAATAGATTGAATGGATAATTCATCTGGAAGCTATTCTCGTAAAATTTCAGTTGCATTAGCGCTTCTGCAATACTACGCTTAGCCTGAGATTGATCTGTTCTTGCTAAATTATCTAAGCCTTGTCTATGATAGTTATAAAAAACGGTTCTCAAGGTATTTGAGTTTTCATTTTGCAAAGCATCTATCAAAGCTCCTTTTGTTCTTTGGCTTTCTACTTGTGACCAGCCAGCGTAGTTATTATTCATTGCATTTTGAGAAATTTTCAAAGCTTTATCTAGCCATTGCTGTCCGCCTTTTAGTTGGTAACTATCGCCATCATAACCTAGAATCAAATAGATATAAAAACTAATAACATCCGTAAGATTCTTACCTGAGAACTGACGCTCATTAAAAATTAAATTCTCATTCTCATTATACTCAAAAGAGAATGTCGTGTCATTGATATTAAGCAAAGGTGAGTCGTATTGCGAATTGAATACAGGACGAGATGCCTGCACAACAATACTTCCTTTAAAGGTATTATTACTTGGTCGCTCTGCGATAACGATTGCAAAATTAGCTTTGATCTTCTCAAAGTTCTGCATCCTTTTACCTGTCCAACTCGTTTTATTAATAAAATCTCTCAAGGATTTTTCTAGAGTCAAATAAACTTGTGTATTACTACCGCTTAATTGCTGGGCGTTAACCTGGACATTAGCTAATAATTCTTGTCCAAAAGACAATTGACTTATTAATAAAAAAATAAATATGCTGTATAGCTTTTTCATATCTCTAATAAAGGATTGTTTTGTAAAAATACACTTTTTAACTTGAAATAAAAACGTTAGATTATGCTTAATCTTATATCTTGAAGAATTATTATCTATAATCCTAATTTTTCTTCAATACGATTAAGAATATCAGAAGCAACATCATCTTTTGATTTTAGATCATAACTAACCATATCCGTTTTGCTTATAATTTTAACTTTATTAGTATCTTTTTGAAACCCAGCACCAGCATCTCTCAAAGAGTTAAGAACGATTAAATCTAGATTTTTCTTCTCTAGTTTTGCCTTAGCATTCTCTTCTTCATTTTGTGTTTCTAAAGCAAATCCTACTAAAAATTGATGCGTCTTCTGTGCACCCATTTCTTTAAGAATATCTTTATTTTTAATTAGCTCAATACTTAGCTCGCTATCGTTTTTCTTAATCTTTTCTGTGGCGATTGTTTTAGGAGCATAATCTGCAACAGCAGCACTTGCAACAGCAATATCTACGTTATGATAAGACTTAAAAACTTCTTCGTACATCTCTTTCGCAGAAGTTACAAGATGGATTTCTATATTGGGATGTTCAGAATTAAGAGAAGTCGGTCCAGAAACAAGAATAACTTTGGCACCACGTTTTGCAGCTTCCTCAGCTATAGAGAATCCCATTTTACCAGAAGAATGATTCCCAATAAATCTTACGGGATCAATATTTTCATAAGTTGGCCCCGCAGTAATTAGGATTGTTTTTTGCGCAAAACTTTGTTTAGTTTCTTTGGTATCAATATAATTCTGGATATACTTCAAAATTGTTTCTACTTCTGCAAGTCGACCTACGCCAACTAATCCGCTAGCTAATTCGCCAGATTCTGCAGGGATAATATAGTGACCAAAAGATTCTAAACTCGTTAGATTCTTAATGGTTGAAGGATGCTGATACATATCCAAATCCATAGCAGGTGCGATAAAGACTGGGCATTTTGCAGACATATAAACTGCCATCAACAAGTTATCGCATAAGCCGTTGACCATTTTACCTAAAGTATTTGCGGTACAAGGTGCTATAACAATGAGATCTGCCCATAATGCCAAATCGACATGATTATTCCAGCTATGATCTTGGTTATAGAAGTCTATTAGGACAGGATTTTTAGATAAAGTAGAAAGTGTTAATGGCGCAACAAAATCTTTTGCAGATGGCGTCATAACAACTCTAACGATAGCGCCCTGCTTTATGAAATCTCTTACAAGGTAATTCATTTTATAGGCAGCGATGCCACCTGTAATTCCTAAGATGATTTTTTTTCCTTGCAAGCTCATAGATTAGATGTTTTGTAGGACAAAAGTATCATTTTTTTTGCAAGAAAAAAACCACAGAACAATCTGTGGTTTTTATATTTCTATCAGGATTAATTAGTTTCTTTCTCCTGTTTCTCTAAAATAGATCTCATCATCCGTCCATTCTTGTATCGCAATAGAAGTTGGTTTCGGTAATTTTTCATAATGTTTAGAGATTTCAATCTGTTCTCTATTTTCAAAAACTTCTTCTAGTGTAGAGTTGTGAACAGCAAATTCGTCTAACTTACCATGAAGCTCTGTGCGAATCTCAGCATTAATCTGCTCCGCTCTTTTTCCCATGATAACGATAGCTTCATAGATGTTGCCAACTTTCTCTTCGATTTTATTTCTGTCATAGGTAACGGTATTTACCTCTGCTTTAGTATCTTTTACACTCATTGCGGGAAATTATTTAGTTTGCAAATATATGAATTATCTTCGGATTCTGAAAGTCGCATTTGGATCAGGAGAACTTATCTTTGCGCTATCCCGTCTTGTCTTCTCAACATTTCTTAGAATCTTCTCTTGTTCTTTCTCTTGTTGCTTGGTTTTGTCCTTGTTTTCTTCTTTGTCTTGTTCAGATTTTATCTTAGCTTCTATCTCTGCTTTTCTTTTTTCAAAATCTTCTTGAACTTTAGCAAATTTAATTTTTTCTTCTTCTAATTTTGATCTGAATTCTAAAGCGGTCTTAGAATATTCTGAATTAGGTAGATCTTTTTCAACCGTTTTGGTGTAAGCTAATGCATTCTCTATACGATCTTTCTTTCTATCATAGATTGAGTTAAGAGCCAATTCGTATTTTGATCTCATGATATAATCTACAATTTTTGGTCGAAGCTTGGTTGCTGGGAAATCATCCAACACGTTATCAAAAGCTACATCAGCTGCTAAAAACTCGCCCATCTTGTAATACTGACGTGCGTTCTCGTAAGCTTTATATTCTAACTTATACGTTAACTCGTCTATTAATTGCGTAATATTTTTAGCTCTTTCTGATTGTCCATAATTGTTAAGGAAATCCTGAAGCTCATTAATCGCAGATTCTGTATTACTCTGGTCTAAGTTATAGTCCAAAGATCCCTCATAATAACATAATGCAGACATATATGCTGCTTCTTCTTTTCTTGGATCTTGAGGAAAGCTATTAGAGAAATTTTTAAATTGGTGCGCTGCTAGCTTATATTGTTTATCATAATAATTAGCAAATGCTGAGTTGAAAACAACATTAGGTGCGTCATCTGTCCCCGCTACTAACTTATCCAATCTCCCGTAAAGCGCTAAAGCATCGCTCCACTTTTTCTTTGCAAATTTTTCGTTTGCAACTTGTAAGATATGGTTTTTATCCGCACTTTTCATAGCCCTATCCATCTGTGAGTTACACGATAAAATAACGGATGCTGTGAGTGCAATGATGATATATTTTTTCATACTAATTATTGTGAGGCAGAGCCATAAGTCTGTCCTTGCGATTTGCAAAAATAAAACTTTTTTAGCAACCGCATTTATTTTATGATAATATTAACGTTTTTATCTATTTTGGTTGTGTTATAAATGGATTTCAAAAGACAAACCCCGAAGAATTATTAATCTGCATCATATCCTAACAATGCAAAAATACTATGTAAAAGGTTAGATTTTACCTTTTTTTCTGCATTACTTAAGTATTGACTATCGCTAGTGCCTGGCAGATATAATTCATAAAAATTACGATTTCTAATTACAAAAATCGTAGATCCTAGGATATTAGTTAGCACATCTTCAGATTTTGGAGCATGATGAAAAACACCGCTTACAATGCCTTTTTTTATAATTTCGTCTATTCTTGTTACACAGATCTGATAGAACTCTAACAAATCTTCTTTTACGCTATCCGTTGCCCGTATTTCTTGCGTCACAAAGCCATGAAAATAGTTATATTGAAATAATAATCCTACTATATAATTAATAATAGCCTTCATCTGCATTTCTGCTCTACCTTCATTAATAGTCTGTGCAAACTCTGAAAAGCTCTCCTTGGTTCTCTGCACACGATATTGATAAAGATAAGACATCATCTTTTCTTTGGATCCAAAGTAATAAGAAATCATAGCCACATTAATCTTAGCTTTGGCACATATTTCTCGTACAGAAGTACCGTCAAAACCTTTTAAAGCAATCAGTTCTTCGGCAACGTCTAAGATCTGGATTTGTTTATCTGAAAACTTTTTCTTCATAACCACATTTTCATGGAGTAAAATTAGCTTTTTATTTTTAATTAAAAAGAGAGTTTAGATTATCTTTGACAATGCAATTTTTTGATTTTCATCATCACCATTCTCATGTAGAAAACGGCATTTATAATTTAAAGTTGTTAGAGACAGCACCTCCATATCCTTTTTCTGTTGGGATACATCCGCAAGATGTTTTAACTCAACCAAAAGAAGCTATGGATTGGCTCATATCTGCATCTCAAAATCCATTATGCGTAGCCATTGGAGAATGCGGATTAGATGGATTGATTAATATCTCTGAGAAAGCGCAAAGTGACATTTTTGTACAGCAGATAAAATGGGCTAATGAAATTAAAAAACCATTAATCATCCATTGTGTAAGACGTTTCTCAGACATGATTAGATATAAAAAAATTGCCAAAGTCCCGATGATCATCCATGGATTTAACAAAAAGAAAAGCATTGCAGATAGCGTGCAAGATGCAGGTTTTTATTTAAGTTTTGGAAAATCTTTACTAGATAACTTATCTTTGCAAACTGTTTTTAAAGATTTTCCGATTGATAAGATCTTTTTAGAAACAGACGATAGAAATTTTAATATAGAAGACCTTTATAATCGGGCTTCTGTAATCAAGAATATTTCTATCGAAAACTTAGCTCAACAGATAAAAATTAACTTAACTGAAATCCAAAAAAATGACTGACATCTGGTTAGAACGCACCGAACTTTTATTGAAACACGATGGTTTAGAAAAATTATCTAACGCTCGGATATTAGTCATAGGATTAGGTGGCGTTGGATCTTTTGCAGCAGAATTTTTGGCAAGAGCAGGTGTAGGAAATATGCATATCGTAGATGGCGACATTGTAGATATTACCAATATTAACAGACAACTTCCCGCGCTGTATTCTACCATTGGACAGCACAAAGTAGAGCTAGTTGCTGCAAGATTATTGGACATCAACCCTAGATTAAATCTGGTTAAAATGAATGAATTTCTAAGTCCAGAACGCATGGAAGAAGTTATCCTTTCTGAGAAATTTGATTACGTTTTGGATTGCATAGACTCACTCACTCCAAAGTTAACTTTGATAAAAACCTGCCGTCGTAACAAGATAAAAGTAATCTCTGCAATGGGCGCAGGTGGCAAGACAGACCCAAGTAAAGTTATAGTGCGCGATATTAGCAAAACCAACAATTGCTTATTGGCAAAACAAGTCCGAAAAAGACTAAAAAAAGAAAGCATAACCAAAGGCTTCAGATGTGTGTTTTCTACAGAAATACAAGACGAAAAAAGCCTAAAACTAACGGACGGTACCAACTTTAAAAAATCCTTCTACGGTACGATAAGCTTTATTCCTGCATTATTTGGTCTATATGCTGCTGCAGAAGTGATTAACAGCTTAACTGGAAGAAAATAAACAAATGAAAGAATTCGGGTTTCCAAAAACAGAAAAATTAAAACAAAAAAAAGACCTCGATTTGCTTTTTGCTAAAGGCAAATGGATGACTTGTGGTTCTCTCCGAATTATTTCTATTAAAACCGAAGATACCGAATCACTTTATCCAAAAGTTGGCGTTTCTGTGTCTAAAAAATTCTTTAAAAAAGCTGTACATCGCAATAGAATAAAAAGATTACTCCGCGAAGCTTATCGCCTTAACAAGGCTCTTTTTGTAGAAGCTTTTGGCAGCAACACTCATAATATGCTCTTTTGGGTTTCTAAAAACATCCCCACTCATTATAACGAGGTGGAGATTTTTTTCAAAGATATTTGCCTTCTTAAATCTTCTTCAAAAAAGAAATAAGTTGATCCTTTAGTGATTAGATAATACAATTATTTTCTTTATAAATAGGGTTAACTAACACTGTGAAAATGGTATTCTAACTTAGAATTATTTATAATTTCAAGAGGTTAAAATTAATACTGATTTCACTTATTCTCTTTTTGTTTTTTGATCAAAAAATTATAATAAAAAAGCCAAAGCAAAAATATATTTGCTTTGGCTTTTTTATTATTGCCTTTCAATCTAAAGGATTGTCAGGAGTTATTTATAAGAAGATTATTATTCAATCTTGATATTGTCAATATGCAAATCAAATTTTGTATTAGATCCTGCTTTGATAGCAAATAAATCTCCAGTAGTTTTAAGTGTTTTTCCTGTAAGGTCTAGAGTTACTAATTTCCATTGACCTTTAGTATCAACAACACCTAAATATTGGTTGTTTTCTTGTGGTGCTAATGTTACATCATTATCTCCGAAATTCCCTAAGTTAAAGAATATACGACCATCTGTCGTCTCTAAGTTCATGGATAAAGACTTGCCTGCACTACCTTTTACCCAGAAAGTGATCTTCTTAGGCGCGGCAGGAATTGTAGAAGCCTCAGCGGTCGTTGTGAATACAAAGGCATTAGTAGAAGGTGTTCCGTTTAAGTAGAACGAGTTAGACCCATCTTTACCATTGCCTGGACTCTGCACGGCTAATCCTGCTGTTAATCCAAATCTGTTAAGAGAGGCTAAGAATGTATTCCAGTTTTCAAAATCAGAACCTTTAAAGAATAGGTTAGCAGCTTCTGTCCCAGTACCTGGATTAGTCCCGCCACCTGTCGTGAAACGATCTTGAGTGAAATTGATATCGCTAAGATTTCTGATATACATCTGGAAGTTTGCATTGTAACGGCTTACCACAAAGGTTAAATCACCACTCTTCGTTGGCAATAATTGAGAACCATATGTAGAGAATCCTGAGCTTCTAAGAACAGCAGTTCCTCCAGCTTTACTTACAATTCCTCTATCTGAATCTTGTCCTACACCTGCGATATAATCAACAAATGCTTTTGGAGTTGGTGTAACCTCATCATTAGAAAACTGAACATTAGGAACAGTTACCAATGTATTAAGATACTTTTCATTTTTAGCATCAGTAAGATTGTTCACTTTTGTAGGAACAAGCTTGACAATCTCCATCCCGTTACCATTACATACACCAGCGATGTATCTTGGGAACAAAATACTTGGGATACGTCCAATTGCATATTGAGGATCTACAGAACCAATTTTTCTAGTTCCTCTGTCCCATCCTAATACTAATCCGTTTAGCTTAAGTCTAACATGTGATCCTGCAGGGAAATCTACATAGTTAGATCCTTTATCAATTTCTATAGAAAGACCAACAGTTGGGTTTTCTGGCTTATCTTGGATAGAAATAGTTTTATAGAAGTTACCTGCCTCATCAGAAGACACTATGTAAGCATCAATAATAACTGCAGCGCCATCAGCTGGGATCTTATAAGTTCCTGTAGCTGGTGCTAATTTTGCAAAATCAGCCATGCTAATTGTAGGCGCATCAAACCTATTATTACAAACGATTGGTGGAGTTTCCCAGTCATCGTTTTTCACACATGAAGTAATGGTTGTTGCTATCGCAACAGAAAAAATTACTGTTTTAAAATATGTATTAATTTTCATTGTAGTTGTTTTTGTAGATTAGAATCTCACTTGTAAATTTACAAAATATGAACGTCCTTGTGTGTGCCAATATTTAGGCCCAAACTGGCTTTGACTTCTTGTCTGGTTATCTTCAACAAAGCCTTCATACTTAATGTTTCTACTTTGTTCAAAACCTCCTGTAATATATTTTGTATTATCTAAGATATTATTAATAGATCCAGATATTAGTACATAATACTTACCAACAATCCAAGATTTACCAACATTAGCATTCAAGAAAAATGATGAAGGTAATTGTGTAGGAGCCATCAATTTTCTAAGCTCTTCTGGCGTAACATTAGCATGCGGCGTATGTGTATTTCCGTTTTGTACAAAATTCTCTGATCTTAGGATAGCCGATGGATCTATGAAGTTTTGATCTAGATAATTCCAGTTAGCGCCTAACCACCAATACTTAGGTGAGCTATAACGGAATCCTAATGAGAATGCACGTTGTGGCGTACCTCCTAATTTATAATTTGTTAAATTAGCTTTACCAAAATTAGTATACGGCTTACCATTAGCAAATTCTCCAACAACATCTGAAGCAAAGTAAATATTAGGATCATTTTTATAAGTATATTGTCCTAAACTTGCTAGACCTTGTAATGATAATGTTGGTAAGATTTTATAATCAAGACCTAATTCTACACCCATATTTCGCTTCTCCACGTTAGACATAACTTGCGTTACAAAAGCACTTTGGATAGGCTTGCTAGAATCTTCTTCACTGAAAGATAATCCATCAGCAAAAAATCGCTGAACATTAGTTTCATTTTGTGTATCAATTAGGTAAGCAGTAGCTCTTAACTTAAGGAATGGCGTAGACATCACGTAACTAAGATCATTAGCATTAACAATTGTATTCTTAATGTTAGGTGCTATAGATGCGTTAAGCCTTGGATTGATGTATAAATCCTCTAAGAAAGGTGCTTGAGAGAAATATGCTCCATTATAAACAAGGAAGTTTCTACCGTCAATTTTATAAACTAACTGACCCTTCATACCAAAGTTCCAGAAGTTCTTATCTCCACTCTTACCAGCAGAATCTTGGTATAAATAATGCTTAAATATGCCTTCTCTATTAGAAGTACTATATCCTGCAAAAGCCGATACAAACGCATCGAATTTCCCTGTTGAGAATTTCAATCCTGGATTAACTTTAACCTCTTGTCTTCTAAAGATAAAGTTATACCCTATTCTATCGCCTACTCTTTTAGCAACATTTTCTTCACCTTCATTAAATAAGCCTGATTTCCCGGGCTGATTAGTCCCTGCAAAAGGATCTCTGTTCCAAGCAAAATCAGCACCTAAAAGATCTTTCAATTCTCTGTAAAGTTCTGATCTATAGTTCTGATAAGAAAGGTTCATGATAAATTTCGTTCTATCATCAAAGTTGTAAGTGTAATGTGTAGCAGCATTCCAGATTTTATCATCGCTAATATCATTAACTTGATAGAACAAAGCTCTCTTACCCGTTACACCATATTGAGTTGTTGGCGCTTGCCCCATGTTAGCTCTGTACAGAGCGTCCCAGTTAAGCTGTGTTACGCTAGGATCTCCATTAGCCCACAATTCTCTAGAAGTATTATAAGCATCTCTTAAGTTAGATACATCATAAGTAGGATCTTTAAGAAGTGTTGCTTCTATCTGTCCCATAAAGTAACTTGGTAATCTTCTATAATAAGTAGGTGACGGGTTAGTTACATTCTGCCAATCTAATCTTGCACTTTTATCTTTCCCGAATTGATAAGATAAACTTGTCTGTAAAGTAGATTTTTTATTGATTTTCCAAATATCGTTCAATTGCAATATTGGCTGGAAACCTTCACGAACTCTTTCGCTACGTTTTCTACCATCTTGCCATCCCCAATATGAGTTATAATGTACTCCTCTAAGGTCAAAAACCTCTTGTGTACTTGGACTTGCCGTAGATCTTCTGTAAGGCGCACCAATAGCATTAAAAGTAATTGTGTGATTATCAGATAATTTCTTCTCAATACCTAAATAGCCTCCCCAAGCATCATAAAAAGTACCTTCTTGGATACCTTCTTGTGCCCAACGTCTTGCTGCCATAGCTGTAATAGCCCAACCGCTTTTAGACATTCCAGAGGTATATCTTAAAGATGCTCTATTACGATAATTACGATTAGTCAAAGAGTAAGTCGCTTGGAAACCTTTACGATACTCGCTAGCATTAGTATTTTTGTAGATAACAGAACTTGCACCACCGAAAGCGTATTCTGATGGAGAGTGGTTGCTTGCAATCTCTGGATAACGTGTAATTTCGTTAAGACCACCCCAGTTGGAGAAATCTACATTACCATTATCAGCTTTAACCATAGAAACGCCGTTAAGCATTGTATCACCAGTTCTTCCATCGATACCTCTTGGACGGAACCAGTAAAAACCTAGATCAAAACTTGCAATTCTGCTGAAAACATCTTGCGAAGATTGCAATAAGCCTACTGTAGAACTCTGACTAGAGTTTTCTTCATCGCCTGAATTGTCAATAATTGCAAGCCCCTGGTCTGCACCAGTTAAATTAGAATATAGGGTAATAACACCCAAATCCTTTTTCTTTTCAGTTGCAACGTCAAATTCTAACACTTTGGTTTCGAAATTTGATTTTGTTACTACAATCTGATAATGACCCGGCTTAAGATCTACAAACTGGAAATACCCAATTTTGTCTGCCGTTACATCATTTCCTTCTCCTTTTAGATCTACACTCGCTCTCTCGATGGGCTTGCCATCTGCATCCTTAAGATACGCAAACACAGTGGTCTGCGCAAAATAAAATGATGCTGGAAGTAGCGTAAATAAGGAGACTAATGATAACTTTTTAATCATAAGTTTAAACTATTTTAATCTCTTTTTAATCTTACTGTCAATGCGTTATAATGCAAGGGGCACAAATGTACTTAAAAAAAATAAATTAAGAACTCTTTAACATAATTTTCTGTTTTAATTTTAATTTACATTTATCTAATCATATAAAACACAGTTTTTTTCGTCAATAATTTTAAAAGAATTACATTTGTCGTCCCATAATTGTTAAATAACTTTATTTCATGAAAAAATATTTAAGCTTTTTTGCCTTAGCAGTAGGATGCATGGTCTTTTCTCAGCAAAAAGGACAAATGCGTAAAGTAGCGACCTTAGGCCTTATGAATGTCGAAAACCTTTTCGATACTATACAATCAGCAGATTATATAGATGGAACTAAGGATAAATCAAATCCAGCTTTCCATAGAAGCATTCCTATTGACTCTATCAAATATCTTATGGTAGACGAAGACTACAAAGGAATCTGGAATGACGATGCTCTTAAAGGAAAAAGAGTTGTAAAATACCAAGGTAGTTCAGAAGAATTTACGCCTAAAAGTTCAAAAAATTATGATCATAAAATCTATAATGCAAAATTAACCAATCAAGCTAAAGTAATCTCAGAATTAGGCGCATCTGTAACAGGTACTGCTCCAGTTATTGTAGGTTTATTAGAAGTAGAAAACCGTCAGGTTGTACAAGATCTAGTAAAGCAGCCATCTTTAGCAAAGTATGATTATGGTGTTGTGCATTACAACTCTTATGACTACCGTGGTGTAGACGTGGCTTTTATCTATCAGAAAAGAAGATTTACTCCAACCAACTCTCTTAAGAAGGAGATTGTTATTTTTGGAGACGGAGGTAAGAGAGAATATAGTAGAGATATCTTAGTATTAACAGGAATGTTAGACAATGAGAAAGTTGCATTATTCCTTAACCACTGGCCATCTAGAAGAGGTGGAGAAGCTGCTTCTCTTCCAAAACGTAATGCTGCTGCTGCTGTATTAAAACAACAAATGGACAGTATCCGCGCAATGGATCCAAGCACAAAACTAATTGCAATGGGAGATTTTAACGATGACCCTGTAAGCTCTAGTCTTAGAAATACATTAAAAGCCGCTGCTTCTCCGAAAGATCTTTCAGAAAGTACACCATATCTTAACTTAATGTATCCTCTTTACAAAAAAGGTATTGCATCATTAGCTTATCAAGATGCTCCTAACTTGTTTGATCAGATTATTGTATCTAGCAATCTTTATGCACCAAGCAACGAGCTTAGAAAAGATTATACTGTTTTTAAAACTGAAGTGTATGCACCAGGCTATCTTGTTACCAAAGAAGGTAATTACAAAGGTTATCCTTTCCGTTCTTGGAATGGGGACAAATTCACTGGTGGTTATAGCGACCACTTCCCAGCATTTGTTATTTTACAAAAAGAACCTTAATTAGGATTTATAAAATATAAAAATTGTGTCAAGATAATCTTGACACAATTTTTTTTGCCTAAAAAAACAAAGCGCCGATTAGCAAGAGTACTAATCGGCGCTTTTATAATAATAGAGATTGTATTATTTATTGTAAAGTTCTTCTACTTTATCCCAATTAATTACATCAAAGAAAGAACCTACATAATCAGGTCTTCTATTCTGATAATTAAGATAGTAGGCATGCTCCCAAACGTCCAATCCAAGAACTGGTGTACCCTTTACATCTGCAACTGGCATTAATGGATTATCTTGATTAGGCGTAGAAGAAACAACTACAGAACCATCAGAATTTTTCACCAACCAAGCCCAACCTGAGCCAAATCTAGTCTTAGCAGCATTAGAAAAATCTTCTTTAAATTTCTCAAATCCACCGATTTTTTCGATTTCTGCCTTTACATTTCCTACAGGCTCTTTACTTCCTCCTGGTGTTAAAATCTCCCAAAATAAAGTATGGTTAAAATGTCCTCCGCCATTATTTCTAACTGCTGGCTTATCCGTACCTACTTCACAAATTTCTTCGATAGATTTTCCTTCTAATTCAGTTCCTTTGATAGCATTATTCAAGTTATCTACATAAGCTTGATGATGTTTAGAATGATGGATCTCCATTGTTTTTGCATCAATAGTAGGCTCCAATGCGTCGTAAGCGTAAGCTAACTTTGGTAATTCAAATGACATAACTATTTATTTTTACGTTAGTAATCGTTTTGTGTTACCAAATTTAATCAATTATTAGTCCAAGCCTAGCATCAAGCCTATAATTTTATAAATCTTTAACATTGTTATAATGAATTGCGATGATTTGGTTATTTGACAATTCAATAATGCCTAAAGTTACAGTTAAACAGTTTTTCAATTTAGCCATTCCATAAAAACAACAACTTCACAAAAAAAATGTATTTTTGCAAATTACAAGAATTATACATGAAAAACATAAGAAACTTCTGCATCATTGCACATATCGATCACGGTAAAAGTACATTAGCAGATCGTCTTTTAGAATATACCAATACTGTTACCCAAAGAGAGCTACAATCTCAGACTTTGGATGACATGGACTTAGAAAAAGAACGTGGTATTACCATCAAGTCTCACGCGATCCAAATGGATTATGAGTTGAATGGTGAAAAATACATTCTTAACTTAATTGACACCCCAGGACACGTAGATTTCTCTTACGAAGTCTCTCGTTCTATCGCAGCTTGCGAAGGTGCATTATTAATTGTAGATGCTGCACAAAGTATCCAAGCACAGACAATTAGTAACTTATATTTAGCATTAGAAAACGATTTAGAAATTATTCCTATTCTTAATAAGATCGATCTTCCATCTGCCAATCCAGAAGAAGTTACCGATGAAATTATGGGACTTTTAGGCTGTAAGTACGAAGATGTCCTTAGAGTTTCTGGTAAAACAGGTGAAGGTGTTCACGACTTGTTAGAGCAGATTGTTGCAAGAGTGCCAGCTCCTGTTGGAGATCCTGAAGCACCGCTTCAAGCATTGATCTTTGATTCTGTTTATAATCCATTTAGAGGAATTGAAGCTTATTTCAAAGTAGTAAATGGTAGCATTTCTAAAAACGAAAAAATTAAATTCTTTGCCACAGGTAAAGAATATGGTGCTGACGAAGTTGGAACTTTAAAATTAAAACAAGTTCCTAAAAAGAAAATAGAATGTGGTGATGTAGGCTACATTATTTCTGGGATCAAAGATGCTCGCGAAGTAAAAGTTGGTGACACCATTACCTCTTTCGTGAATCCTGCCGCTGCCGCTATCGATGGTTTCGAAGAAGTGAAACCAATGGTTTTTGCAGGGATTTACCCAATAGAATCTGAGGATTTTGAAGAATTAAGATTCTCATTAGAAAAGCTTAGACTTAATGATGCTTCTTTGGTATTTGAGCCAGAAAGTTCTGCTGCATTAGGTTTCGGTTTCCGTTGCGGATTCTTAGGAATGCTTCACATGGAAATCGTACAAGAACGTTTGGATAGAGAATTCAATATGGATGTTATCACAACAGTTCCCAACGTATCTTACAATGGTTATTCTAAAAAAGAACCAGACACTCCAATACTAATTAACAACCCGTCAGAAATGATTGATCCCAATCTACTTGACAGAGTTGAAGAGCCTTATATTAAAGCAACGATCATTACAAAATCTGATTTCGTAGGTGGGGTAATGACACTTTGTATAGAGAAAAGAGGAGAAATCGTCAACCAAAGTTATTTGACAGCAGACAGAGTAGAATTAACTTTCAACATGCCATTGGCAGAAGTTGTTTTCGATTTTTATGACCGTCTGAAATCTATTTCTAAAGGTTACGCTTCGTTCGATTATTCGCCAATCGGCATGCGTGCATCGAAGTTGGTAAAAATGGATATTTTGATCAATGGTGATATGGTGGATGCTTTATCTTCATTAATTCATGACTCTAACGCTTTTTACATTGGTAAAAGAATGTGTGAAAAGTTACGTGAACTGATCCCGAGACAACAATTTGATATCGCTGTTCAGGCGGCTTTGGGGGCGAAAGTTATCGCCAGAGAAACCATCAAAGCTTTGAGAAAAGACGTTACCGCCAAATGTTACGGTGGTGATATTTCCAGAAAACGTAAACTTCTTGAGAAGCAAAAAGAAGGTAAGAAAAAGATGAAACAAATTGGTAGAGTAGAAGTTCCGCAGTCAGCGTTTATGGCTGTTTTGAAACTTAACGATTAAAATTTAATTCAATTTTTATAAATATAATCCACGGAATTTTTCTGTGGATTTTTTATATTAGTGAAAAATAAAAGTAAATGACCGAACCACAAAAGAAAAAAATCAGCAAATTCCTAAGCCTGATTCTTCGACACCAACCAGAAACCATTGATTTAACTTTGGATGAGAATGGTTGGGCAAATGTTGATGAATTAAAAGCAAAATGTTCCAAACATAATGTAGATTTTACAGTAGAAGAATTGAATGAAATTGTAGAAACTAACGATAAAAAACGTTTCATTTTCAATGAAGATAAATCGAAAATCAGAGCCAATCAAGGACATTCGATTGCTGTAGATTTGGCTTTGAAACCACAACAACCGCCAGAATTTCTTTACCACGGAACTGCTCAAAACAATGTCGAGTCTATTTTAAAAAAAGGAATTGAAAAAAGAAACAGACAACACGTTCACTTAAGCCAAGACAAAGAAACAGCAACCAAAGTCGGAATGCGCCACGGAAAACCGATTATTCTCATCATCCAAACTGGGAAAATGTTCGAAGACGGAATTATGTTTTACCTTTCAGAAAATAATGTTTGGCTGACGGATTTTGTCGAGGCTAAATATGTTTCAAAATTGTAGATTTGTTCTTTGCTTTAATAAAAATGAAAAACCTCTCCATTCTCTTCATCCTCATTTCCACCTTCGCCCACTCCCAAATCCAAACCCCTTTCGAAAAAGGCAATGCCAATCAAACCACAACGTTTGAAGAGATGCGAAAATTCTATCAGGATTTAGCAAAACAATATCCATCAATTAGTTATGAAACGAAAGGCGAAGATGACAACGGCGCTCCAATCGATGTTGTGATTTTCAACCCGACAAAACAGAGTTTCGAAGATGCGAGAAAAGGAAAAGCTATTTTATTTGTTAATAACGGCATTCATCCAGGCGAACCAGACGGAATCGATGCAACAATGATGTTGATGCGAAATTTAGCAACGGGAAAAGTTAAAACACAAAAAAATGTAATTTTCACAGCCATTGCAAGTTACAACATCAGCGGAATGATGAACCGAGGAAGTTTTTCCAGAGCCAACCAAAATGGCCCTGAAGAATATGGTTTTCGGGGCAATGCGAGAAATTACGATTTGAACAGAGATTTCATCAAAACAGATTCAAAAAATTCCAGAAGTTTTCAGCAGATTTTTCAGTGGTTGAAACCTGATGTCTTCATAGATAATCATGTGAGCAACGGCGCAGATTATCAATACACTTTCACTTATATTTCAACGAATAAAGAACGGTTGGGAAATGTTCTCGGCAATTATTTTAACGACGAAATGCAGAAAGCGCTTCTTAGAAATATGGCAAAAAAAGGCGTGATTTCTGTTCCTTATGTCAATATTCATGGCGACGTTCCGGACGGCGGTTTCCCAGCTTTCATGGACTCTCCAAGATATGCGACTGGCTACACAACTTTGTTCAATGCCATCGGAACTGTTGTGGAAACGCATATGCTGAAGCCGTACAAAGACCGTGTGAAAGTGACTTACGATTATATGGTTGATAACCTAAATTATATCGATGAAAATTACAAAACTATTCAGCAGAAAAGAGCCGAAAATCTGAACCAGTACAAAGTAGGAAACCAATACGCTTTGGCGTGGAAACTCGATTCTACAAAATATGAAACGATTGATTTTAAAGGTTTTGAAGCGAAATATAAACCAAGCGAGGTTTCCGGAAAAACCAGACTTTGGTATGACAGAAACTTTAAGTTTTCAAAGCCTATAAAATTCTACAATACGTACGTTCCGACAAAAGAAATCACGATTCCGAAATATTATGTCATCCCACAACATGAATGGAAAGTGATTGATTTGCTGAAACTTAACCAAATCAAAATGATTCCAATTAAACAGGATTCTACAATTGCGGTGGAACAATACCGAATCAAAGATTTCAAAACCGTTCCGAATCCTTACGAAGGTCATTATCTGCATTACGACACATTTGTGACCAAAGATTCTGGCAAAATGAAGTTCCGGGCGGGCGATTTTCTAGTGCCGCTAGATCAAGATGGTGTTAAATTTCTTTTAGAAACTTTGGAGCCCGAAGCTGTAGATTCATATTTCAACTGGAATTTCTTCGATGCGATTTTGGGTCAGAAAGAATATTATTCAGCTTATGTTTTCGAAGATACAGCCGCCAAACTTCTGAAAGACAACAAGGCTTTGAAAACCGCTTTCGAAATGGAAATAGCCATCGATCCAAAATTTGCAGAAGACGGACAAGCACAATTGGATTGGGTTTATAAACACTCGGAATACTACGAAAAAACGCATCGGCTATATCCAATATTCAGAATTAATTAAATCTAAAATAATTTTATTTCGCAGTCGGGACTTCAATCACTTTTTGCAACGCTTTTTTCGGATTTCCATTTCTGTCCCAAAGCAGCGGATAATTGGTTCTGCCAGGGATTGGGTAATCGTTTTTCCAGGACATTTCGTCCTTCATTCCCCATGTAGTAACGCGGTCCAGTTTATCTCTTTTTTTGTAGAAAATCCGGAACAATTCCGCATATCGATTGGCTAATTGCTCATCCACATCTTTTGGAAGTCCATTGATGTAAGGGTCAAGAAAAGTTTTAAATTCCTCATTCTGAAACTGTTTGTGCGTAAAAGCCTGACCGATGATTTGACCTTCCTTTGTTACGGGCAAAACATCCACGTCAATTTCCGTAATCATCACTTTGATTCCGCAGGCAGCGTAAGCGTCGATGGCATCTTCTATGTATTGATTTTTCGGATAATCCAATCCCCAATGACCTTGGATTCCGATGCCATCAATTCGGATTCCGGCAGCCTGCAACATTTTTACCATTCGGACTATTCCTTTCACCTTTTCTGGACGCCATGCGTTGAAGTCGTTGTAATATAATTCTGTATTGGGAGCATATTTCGCGGCGTATTGGAAAGACAATCTCATCAGTTCATCGCCGTCACCTACACCTTTTACCCAGCCTTCGTTTCGGTAGCTGCCATCATCATCAATCACTTCATTCACAACATCCCAAGCTTGTATTTTCCCTGCGTATCGACTTGCTACGAGTTTTATATGCTCGTGCAGACGCTCTTTGGTTTGCTCTTTGGTTTTTTGAGTTCCATCTTCATTTTTAAAAAACCAGTCAGGCGTTTGATTTTTCCAGACCAAAGTATGACCAACGATAAACATTTTATTCTTCAAACCAAACTCAACAAAAGCATCCGCCTGCGAAAAATCGAATTTCCCGGGAAGAGGATTCACTACTTCGGCTTTCATACAGTTTTCCGGCGTTATGGTGTTGAAATGCTGAAGGACAATATCTTGTTGTTTTTTATCTTTCCCAGTCACGATGTCGTCATTCACCGCCGTTCCGATTAGAAACGCTTTGGAATACGCATCTTTGAACTTCACATTCTGAGAAAAACTAACGGAGGAAATTAAAACACTAAATATGATAAGGCATTGTTTCATAAACTCAGAGATTGATTTATCTAAATATAGAAAAATAAAATAAACGTAAAATGGACATTTATTTCATTGAGCTAAATAGTTAATCTTACTGATAAACAACCTGTTGAAGTTGCATGAAAATTTATCGAATATTTTCAAAGTTCCAAAAATCATCCTAATCAACTAATTAATTTTTGAGTTGAAGTCTGTTAAAGTTGAACTTGAATTGATTTTAATTGTCGAAATTTATGGTAAGTCTTAATAATAAAATTAATTGTGCAGACTTATCCGCCTTCTGCTCCCAAACCTAACAAAGTGGTTCGACGAAGTCAATCTTTTCTCTCAAGTCGGGCTGCGATGGCTGTATATCTAATTAAATATTATTTCTGACCATTCGGTTTTCCCCAGTTATTATAGTAATCGATTGTTGGCGTACTTTCACTTTGTTTTTTTACTAAAACATCGACGTTATTCTGAATCTCAGATTTCTGTGTTTCATAAAAAGATCTTGTTGTACAAGAAGGCAACAGAAGTAAAACCGATAAGAATGCTATAACTTTCATTTGACGGAAATTAATAAGCAATTTAATAAAAAAATCAATACAACGATTATTCTGTAAACATTTCTACGCTTGTAGTTTTGTGTAATCAAGACCTTTCCTACTTGCTAATCCATAAAAACTTAGTATTTTTGAGAAAATTTGAATCAAAGCTAACTCTCGCGTGAGCGATGTGAGCGGAAATCCTTTTTTACAACACATGGCGCGAAGCTCTATGGCATTGTAAAAAAGATTGAAGCGGACGTAGCGACCCGAGCGAGGAACAGAAGTGCGAGCGCAGCGAGCGGCGGATGTTACCGAGCGAAGGGACACGCCCAAAAAGTCAACCTATGAAAAAACTGAATTTTTCTTTATTATTCATTCTTTGTTCTCTTCTATTAACAGCGCAGAAAGATGCTTATTATCAACAATATGCCAAGTATAAAATGGATATTGATGTCGATGCTGTTAACTTCACCTACAAAGGTCAACAGACTTTGCAATACACTAATAACTCACCGGATGAGTTGGATGTTGTCTATTTTCATTTGTATTGGAACGCCTTTAAAGCTGGATCTATGATGGATCAGCGCGTAGCAGGACAAGGTATTAATGCAGATGGTAGATTGTCCGCAAAAACAACCAATGGTGCAGTAAGCAGACTAGCATCTATCCCTACCGAAGAAGAAGGCCACCAAAATATCCATTGGATAAAAATGAATGGCAAAGACCTGAAATTCGAGATCCAAGGGACGATTATGAAAGTCTATCTTACCGAAAAGATAAAACCAAAATCTAACGTTACCTTTAGCATGGCTTGGGACGCCAACATTCCGATGCAAATCCGTAGAGCTGGACGTAACAACAGAGAAGGCGTAGACATGACCATGACGCAATGGTATCCTAAAATCGCCGAATATGATTATGATGGTTGGGCAACTTTTGATTACATAGGAAGAGAATTTCATGCTCCATTTTCTGATTACGATATCAACATAAAAATAGATAAAGATTATGTGATTGGTGCAGGCGGAACTTTAGAAAACCTAAATGATGTAAAAGGTTACACCGATAACCCTACCATAAAAGCTGATGCCGATAATAAAGTTACTTGGAAATGGACAGCCAAAAATATCTTGGATTTTGCTTGGGCAGCAGACCGAGATTATTCGGTAGAGAGTTTCCCAATTTTAGATGGTCCTAAAGTCTATTTGGTCTATCAAAAATCAGAAAAAACTAAATTCTGGGCAGAGACCAAGCCTTACCTAACGCAA
Organism: Chryseobacterium electrogenes; assembly: GCF_053553015.1. Lineage (NCBI taxonomy): Bacteria > Pseudomonadati > Bacteroidota > Flavobacteriia > Flavobacteriales > Weeksellaceae > Chryseobacterium > Chryseobacterium electrogenes. The sequence continues at coordinate 2,293,395 of NZ_JBNPPB010000002.1, forward strand.
TTTTTTCAAATTATGAATTCTAAATTTGGGCGTTACAAGTGGCCTTCATACTCTTTTGTACAAGGTGGTGATGGCGGTATGGAATATGGGATGACTACCATGATCTTAGGAGAAGCAAGTTCTCTAGAAGGATTAATGGGATTAATGGTACACGAAGGTGCTCACTCTTGGTTCCAGCAGATGTTTGCGACCAACGAAAGCGTTAGACCTTGGATGGATGAAGGTTTTACAAGTTATGCTGAAAGTTATGTGATGTACCAATTATTTCCGCCAAAAGAAGCTCAGCCTAATCCTTTTGTAGGATCTATCTCCAGATATGCTAGCTTTACCAAAACCGGAAAAGAAGAACCTGCCGTTTGGTTAGCAGATCACCATGACAACGGTACCGCTTATTCTTTTGCTTCGTATGTAAAAGGAGAACTTTTCTTGGTACAATTGGGCTACATTATTGGCGAAGACAACCTTAAAAAAGTTATGCTCCGTTATTATGATGATTGGGCGATGAAACATTCTACAGAAAGAGATTTCTTACATATTGCACAACAGATATCTGGCATGGATCTTAAGTGGTTTTTACATTACTGGATTAACACTACCAAAACCATTGATTATGGTATCAAAAACGTAAAATATGACACGACGTCCACAACCATTACTTTGGTTAACAAAGGTGGCGTGCCGATGCCTATTGATTTCAGTATTTTGACTAAAGATAAGAAGGTTATTAACTATAACATTCCGCTTAGCCTTACCCATACTTGGAAAACTGCTGACATCTACGGCCCTATCAACAATCTCCCATATTGGCCATGGACACAGCAAGAATATAGCTTTACAATTCCTTATAATAAAGATCAAATTTCGGCTTTGGGTATAGATTTCAGTCATCGTTTAGCAGACGTTAACCCAGAAGATAATTACCTAGAAGTAAAATAATATAAAATTATCAACATCTAAAAATGTATCAATTTGAAACAATAGTTTTCAGTTGGTATTTCAAAAATAGATAAATTGCTACATTTCATCATTGATAAATAATAAAATGAATTCAATTGTAATTAATATCGGTAACACTAATATCCGTTTCGGCTTATTTGACGATGATAACTGCGATATTTCTTGGGTTATTAACACCAAACCTTATCGCACAAGAGATGAGCTGTATGTACAGTTTATGATGCTCTATCAGACATACAAAATAAGCCCGGAAAATATAGACAAAATCATCATAGGATCTGTTGTGCCTCAATTAACGAGTGATGTTGTTAGTGCTATAGAAAAAATCCACCTCAAGAAAGCCATATTGGTTAATGGTAGTACACCGTCTAGCGTAGAAGCTAAGTCAAAGCAACGTGGCACAGACATCTATGCCAATATGGTGGCTGCTCATATAATGTATCCTGACAAAAAGAAAATAATCTTTGATTTTGGGACAGCATTAACAGCAAGTTGCATCTCAGAAACTGGTGAGTCACTAGGTGTAATTATCGCTCCAGGCATTGTAACCTCTCTTAATTCTCTAATTAATCAGACAGCGCAACTCCCAGAAATAGAACTGAAAAAACCAAAATCCGTACTTGGTTTAGATACCGTAAGCTGCATGCAAAGCGGAATGGTTTATGGTTTTCTAGGTATGGTAGAAGGCTTTATAGATCGTATTAATGATGAGGTTAACGATGATTGTTTTGTGATTGCCACAGGAGGCGTAAGTCATGTCTACAAACCATTGACTGACAAAATCCATATTGCAGACAGATTACATACTTTGAAGGGATTATACTATCTTGGCAAAGATCAATAATACACAAAATGCTTCCCCAAAAAGGAAGCATTTTTTTATCTTTTTACTTTAAAAAAATCTATTAGCAATTCACAAAATATTTTACTTTTTAATCCAGCGATGGCTTTTATTTCAAACATTTTTTATATTTGTGTTTCCACAGAAAAGCATCGGCTAGGCTAGAATATTTCCAAGAACTAAATTTGTAGGAAAGCCTACAACTGGATATGCCAAATCTGTGATATCGCAAAATTATATATATATATATTCCATCCTAAAAAGCATCGTATCAAAATAATTAGTAGTTTTACCAAATGAACTATGACATAAACATAATAGGCAACGAAGAAGATAATGGGAAAATAGAATTTGATCGTTTATCTCTTTTAGCAAAATCAACAAAAGATATTGCTACTAAATCACTTATGTTTAGGTTTAAAGGTTTTAGCGAAATTAATCCATCAAAAAATATTAAAGATGCGTTGAAGATTAATTTAGAGAAAATTACTGGTAGTGCAACTGAAGGAACAAAGCTGACACTAGAATGCTCAAAATTTTCTGAAACTATCAAAACTTTACAACTTGATGTATTTGATGATAAAGAACCTTTGTTATCAATGACACCTATGGCTTTAGTAATTGATTCATTTAGACAAGCATTAAATGATGAATCATCAGGAATAGAATTAGATAAACCATTGTTAAAATCTTTGCTGAAGTTCAAAAAAAACTTCATAAATAAGGATGAAATATTCTTATTATCAAATCGTGGTTCAATTCCAGAAATTGAAATAAAACACGAAGATTTTCAAAGAATTATTAAACTTGAAGACAGTATTCCTAATCCACAAAGAGTTATCATAAGTGGGAAATTAGACGAGATGAAAGTTTCTAAAGGTAGATTAGGATTAGAAACAAACGATGGAATAGTTTACATCTACACTAATAATTCCGAAATAATTTCAAATATTAAGGAATTTATGGGGCATGATTTGACAATTCATGGAATTGCTCATTATAAAGCAAATGGAGGTATAAATTTTGTTGATATTTTATCATTCGATAAATATAAATCTAGAGATAAATATTTTAATAAAAAACCTTCTACACATAGCACTAATCAACAATTAATGTTTAGTGTCGAAAAGCGTAAATTAACCAATTCAATTTCTGAGTTATTGGGTCAATGGCCAGGTGAAGAAAACGACGACGAATTTAGTAATTTAATAGATAGTCTAAAATTATGAATTATATAGTTTTAGACACATGTTCAATATTACATATATTGAGAGGAAATTATTTAGGTGAAAAAATCATCCAAGAAATAGATTCAATTAAAAGTCCAGTTTTAGTTATTTCTGTTGTTACTAAAGCAGAGTTAAACTCTATTAAAATAAAGTTGGGTTGGGGAACATCAAAAACGAAAGTATTAGACGATTTCATTAACTCAACAACTTGTATAGATATAAATAGTTCTGATTCTGAATTAATTAATGCATATGTATCAATAGACTCATATTCACAAGGTAAGTCATTTGATAAAAATGGTGAAAAACTTAACGGCTCAGCAAAAAACATGGGAAAAAATGATTTGTGGATCGCTGCAACTTCATTAGTTTTAGATTGTCCATTAATTACATGTGATGGTGATTTTACGCATCTAAATGACAAACTTATTCATGTAATAAATATAAAATAGGATGATTACACAACCCAGCTAAGCCTTTCACAACCTTCAACTTCATAAAAACATTAAAAATTTAAAGTCCGTTTATACGGGATTGATTATCATACAAAAGGCTTCTTTGTTAGCGTTTACTCTTAAAAAAATCTTTAACAATCGCCGAACATTGTTGCTCCATAATACCAGTAACAACTTCCGTTTTTGGATGAAGAGAAAGGCCTTTGTTAATGTAACCGCGTTGCTCATCTCGCGCACCAATTACTACTTTAGATATCTGTGACCAGCTCAATGCGCCCGCGCACATTACACATGGTTCTAACGTTACATAAAGTGTACAATTTTGCAAATACTTTCCGCCCAAGAAATTAGCAGCAGAAGTAATAGCCTGCATTTCTGCATGAGCAGTAACGTCATTAAGCGCTTCCGTTAAGTTATGCGCCTTGGCAATAATTCTATTATTAGATACAATAATACAGCCTATTGGGACTTCATCACGCTCCATTGCCGCTTCGGCTTCTTGATAAGCCATTTTCATAAAATAATCGTCTGTAAACATGTTTTGTGTTGTTTAGAAGCAAGAAAAAAAACTTTTTATTTATTTTTAAGCTCTGCAATACTTGTGTCTAATATCGGTAGCATCTCATCCCTTACTCTAACGAGAAGCTTCCTAATACTGCAAGTCGCCTCGTCTATGCAATCTGCACACGGTTCATAAAAGTTAATAGACGCACAAGGCAACATGGCGATAGGACCATCTACAATCCTTATGATATCTATAATTTTAATATCTTCGGGTTTCTTAAGAAAAGTATAGCCTCCTTCTGCACCACGTTCGCTTTTTAGGATTTTATGCTGCTTAAGCTCTCTAAGAATCTGCTCCAAAAACTTCAACGGAATTCTCTCGCTCTCCGAAATTTTCTTTGCAGAATAAAGCTGATCTGGTAACATATTATCCAGAAACAATAAAGTTTTTATTGCGTATTTTACTCTTTTAGAAAGCATTATTTTATTTGAAATTTAATGTTAAAGGCATTTTATAATGGCTTCTTACAGGAATATCATTTATAAAAGCTGGAGAAAATTTATCCCTAATAAGATACATCGCAATAATTGCTTGACGATTAAAGGTATCATTATCTCCTTCTGCTTTTACAGAAGAAATACTACCATCTCGCTCTACAATAAAAACGACTTGAGTTTTCAAAATATTGGAGCTCTCGGCTATAATATTTTCTGTATAAAGAATCTCTGAGACTTGTTGCCTTAGTTGATTAAAACCTCCTGGATACTCGGCAGATTTCTCGCCCGTTTTCTTTACATTAGCAAGCATTGCATTATTTATTCCATTTTCTTTTGGGATGATTTTAGATAGATCTTCTGAGGTTTTTACCTTTACTAAAGTCGCTAAAAAAACGGTATTTTCTATACTATCTAATTTTTTCTGAAATAATATTTTCTGAGACTCTACGGCACTTTTTCTAATAGGATCTTTAGTTTCTTTTAGAATTTTATCAAATTCTTTATTAAGAAGATTACGATGTGTATCAAATTTAGTCTTAACTCCCCGAAACTCCAAATTAGCTTGTGCAGATAACCCTACAAAAGATAGAAAAATTAACAAATAAAGTAACTTATTGCTCATTACATCAAAATACAAATGTAAAAATACTTAAAAAAAACCGAAAATCATTTTGTGGAAAACTTAAAAGATTTAGTATGTTATTTCTAACTAACTTTGATGAAAAATAAGCCATGTTCGGTCTGGTAGATTGCAATAATTTTTTTGTTAGCTGTGAGCGCTCCATTGACTTTTCTATTAAGGAAAAGCCTGTGGTTGTGTTATCTAACAATGATGGATGTGTGATTTCTAGAAGTCAAGAAGCCAAAGATCTTGGCATACCAATGGGTGCGCCAGCCTATCAATACAAGGCATTATTTAAGCAATATGATGTTAAGGTTTTATCGTCAAAATTTGAGCTTTATAACTTTAAAAGTCAAGGCGTCATTAATATTGCCAAAACTTACGCTCCAGAACATGAAGTCTACAGCGTGGACGAGCTTTTTTTGGATTTTCATGGTTTTAAATATTTTAACCTTGAAGATTACTGCCAAGAGATGCTACAACAGATCCAGACAGAAATGGATATCCCGGTAAGTATTGGTATTGCACCGAGTAAAACACTTTGTAAAGTTGCCAACAGAATCGTCAAGAAATTCCCGAAACAATTTGAAGGCATATATATTCTTAACACGTCAGAAAAAATTGAAAAAGCCCTAAAATGGCTTCCTATAGAAGACGTATGGGGAATTGGCAGACGCTATGCTATAAAACTTAAAGATGCTGGTGTACACAAAGCTTTTGACCTTTTACAAAAGCCAGAAATCTGGGTGAAAAAAATCATGGGTATCCACGGTATAAGGCTTATTAATGAACTAAAAGGTATACCACAATTAGAACTTGAGAAAGCCTCGGACAAAAAATCGATTACCGTTACCCGAAGTTTTATGGATATGATCACCGAAAAGGAAATCCTAAAAGAACGTATAGAGACTTTTGCATTGTATTGTGCCGAGAAGCTTAGAAAACAGAATTCTTGCTGCAAAACACTAAGTATTTTTGTTGGGACTAATCGTTTCAGAAAAGATCTTCCTTCTTATAATGGCTACCGTTCTGTAACTTTGGACAACCCTTCTAACTCTTCCATCATATTGGCTAGGGCAGCTTCTCAGCTTTTCGAAAAAATTTATATTGATGGTTTTTCTTATAAAAGAGCAGGTGTTTTCGTTTCAGATTTTGTGCCAGAAGATGCAAGAATAACGAGTCTCTTTGAGAAAGATTTACAAGAAAAACATCTTCCTATCATGAAAGCGATGGACAAACTGAATCGTAAATATGGTAAAGATAAAATCCGCCTCGGCAGTATGAGCGGAAAAAACACTTATGGTAGAGCGATATTATCTCCCGAGTATGAAGCTTTTTTAAAAAACAATACCTTACCAGAATCTAGCTTTAGATTTTTTTCTTAGTACGCTCTATTTTCTGATGAAATAAGAATCTACCTGTCATCAGCTTTCATCTCATTATATTTAATTTAATAAAAAAGTCGGCAAATAGATTACCGACTTTTGAAATGATTTGCTAAAAATTTAATTAGCAATATTCGTTATAAGCTGCCTGCAAATTAGCTGCAATAGCACCTGCTGGATTACCTTCTATGTGGTGACGCTCTAACATGTGTACCAACTCTCCGTCCTTAAACAAAGCGATACATGGAGAAGATGGAGGGAACGGTGCTAATAATTTTCTAGCTTCAGCTACTGCCTCTGCATCAAAACCTGCGAACGCCGTTACCAGATGATCTGGTTTTTTGTCACCTGTTAATGAATATACAACACCTGGTCTTGCTGCACCTGCTGCACAACCACACACTGAATTAATCATTAACAATGTAGTACCTGATTGCTTAAGAGCACTATCAACTTGTGCTGGAGTTGTTAGATCTTGGAAACCTTTATCGGTAAGCTCAGCCTTCATAGGCATTACTAAATCTGCTGGATACATATTATTATAAATTTTTATTGTTTTCTATCTGCAAAGATATTGATTATAAACTAATATCAATATTGAGATATGTTATCAAAATAATGCCAAATTTATATTAAGACAAAATGTCCAAAAAAAATCCAACTTCTAAAAAGAAATTGGATTAATTAATCAAATCGATATGCATGTTCTGGATATCCTTACTTAACCGAAAAACATCGGTATTGCTAAGACAATAGTTTTTTCGCCATTTCAGAAATACTTTTTCCGTCTGACTTACCTGCCAATTGCTTAGAGGCTGCTCCCATAACTTTTCCTATGTCTTTGGCACTTTCTGCTCCTGTTTCTGAGATAATACGTGCTATTTCTACCTGTAACTCATCAGCCGACAATTGCTTAGGTAAAAACTGCTCTATGATTTTCATCTGAGCTTCTTCTACTTCTGCAAGGTCAGTACGGTTTTGTGCCGCAAACTGCTCATAAGAATCCTTACGTTGCTTAATCATACGTTGTAGTATAGCAATTTCTTGTTCTTCTGTAACTTCAGCACCTCTTTGCTCTGTTTGCAACAAAATAATTTGTGCTTTTACAGCACGTAGAGAATCCAAAGCAACTTTGTTTTTCTCTTTCATTGCGACGATTATCGCAGCTGTTATAACTTTTTCAAGACTCATATTAGTCTACGTCTTTGTTTAAAAATTTATTCTCTCTTAATTGCATCTGTCCACCATTGTCTGAGAAATAAGTATTAATATTTTGGTCTGATGCATTTTGTTCATCAATAAAAATATTCTTTCTCTTGTAAGCAGGTACGTTTTCGAAAATTTCTTTTTGATCTAATTTTTGATAACGAGAATTAAATTCTTTCAATTTATTTCTTCTTTCCTGAATTTTACTAGATTCTGCAGTCTTGTCTATGAAAGTAAACTCTGAAGCTTTCTCACTTACGACTTGCTGCTGTGGTGTTTCTGCTATAGCTTCCGGTTTTTGGATGTCTGCAGGAACTGTATAGCGCATCTCTGGCTGTGGAATTCTTACTTCTTCTCTAACGGGTTGCTCTATAATAATTTCGTTTTTAACCTCTGGTAAGACTTCCTTTACAATGTCTTGTTTTGGTTCTTCTTTAACAAAAAAAGAATCTTCTTGTATTGGATCGTTAACAACAAAGTTAACTTGTACAGGTTTTTCTTCTTCTGTGTATAGACTTGCCTTAGGCTTATCTTCTACGTCAAAACTAAAAGCCTCAGCTTCTAGAGCTTCTTTTCCGTAATCTTCCTCCTCATCGAAATTAAACAAGTTATAATCTTGAGGCGCGTTCATGGTATCCCAATTTTGGTTGAAAGCTTCAGATTCTTCGTTTTCAAAAAACTTAGTTTCAGTCGGTGCATCTTCTACTAATGCAGCTGCTAAAGTGTTAGTTTGAAAATTGGGCGTCGAAAAATCCTCGTCATCTTCTAGTCTGAAAAAATTTCTTTCAGTTGATGGGTTACTATCTTCTAGTTCTGCTCTATTTTTAAAAGGTGAGTCTGGTCTTTTTCTAGATTTGTCTCCAAAACGATCATCCTCTAATGTATACTTGATAGTTTCTGTTGTACCAGCATGCTTTTTATTTTCATTAGTAAAGCCTGTTGCAATAACTAGCACGCTTACAGAATCACCTAATTCTTCGTCTGTACCAACACCAAAGATAATATCTGCTGTATTACCTGCTTCTTGCTGGATATGATCCATAATTACTCCAATCTCGTCCATGGTAACTTCTGCCACGCCACTTCTAATAAGTAATAGAACGTTTTGCGCACCAGTGATTTTGTTATCATTCAATAACGGAGAATCTAATGCTTTTTTAACAGCTTCTTCTGCTTTGTTTTCGCCAGAAGCTATACCTGTTGACATTAATGCAGTTCCTGAATTTTGAAGAACAGACTTGGCATCACGGAAGTCAATATTAACATCGAAATATCCAGTAATAACCTCTGCCATGCCTTTTGCTGCATTAGTTAAAACCTCATCAGCTTTTGAAAATCCAGATTTGAATCCTAAATTACCAAACTGTTGCCTTAATTTATCATTATTAATAACGATTAGAGAGTCTACATTATTTCTCAGTTTTTCGAGACCTAAGTGAGCTTGATCTAATCTTCTTTTGCCTTCAAAACTAAAAGGTACAGTTACGATACCTACGGTCAGAATCCCCATTTCTTTGGCCACTTTTGCGATAACTGGTGCAGCACCGGTACCGGTACCACCTCCCATACCAGCAGTAATGAAAACCATTTTGGTATTCTGTCCCATTGATGCTTTAATCTCATCAATACTCTCGATAGCTGCTTTTTCTCCTACTTCTGGATCTGCTCCTGCTCCTAATCCTTCTGTCATCGCAATCCCTAGCTGAACTTTATTAGCAACAGGATTGTTATCTAATGTCTGCGCATCGGTATTACAAATGACGAAATCTACGCCATAAATCCCCTTCTCATACATGTGCTTAAGCGCGTTATTACCGCCACCTCCTACACCAATTACTTTGATAATGGAAGAGTTGCCTTTCGGCAAATCAAATGAAAATCCTTGAGTGTTATTATTATTTTCCATTGTCTTTTTTTTATAATATATCAACAGTCTGTGCAATCTCTAAATTTAACACAATCTGACTAATTTTACTCTACTTCTTCAAAGAATTTTTTAACTTTTTCTAAAATGGTTTGCCCAAAGGTAAGCCCCTTTGTTTTACCTGCCTGACCTTTAGTACTTTGAATATCGGATTCTGCTGGTGCTTGTGGCTTTACTTCTACGATATCTACTGGTTTTTCTTCTGGTTTTTCTTCAATTTCAGGGGCTAAAATTGTATTTTTTTTGTCTCTGATCTTAAGACTTTCCATCAATAAACCTATAGAAGTTGCAAATTCTGGTCCTTTTAGTTGCTGATTTTTATCATTAGAAACATACTCGTTAGCAAATCCTATTCGGCTATCAAAACCGGTTGTATAATTAGCCAACTGACGAAGATGCTTAAGATTAGAACCTCCTCCTGTTAAAACGATACCTGCAATTAATTTTTTCTTTTGCTCAAAAGCGCCATACGCTTTAAGCTCGGTATTTACCATTTCTAAAATCTCTTCTACTCTGGCATTGATAATTTTTGCTAGAATTTTTAAAGAAATTTCTTTATCTGGTCTTCCGTGTAAGCCCGGAATAGTAACAAATGTACTGTCCTTCTCTAGCTCTGGTACTGAGGATCCAAATTTTACCTTAAGCTGTTCTGCATTTTTTTCTATGATAGAGCAACCTTCTTTAATATCTTCTGTGATAATCCCTCCTCCGTATGGAATGACACACGTATGACGAATAACATTATCTTTAAAAATCGCAATATCTGTAGTCCCACCACCAATGTCTACTATTGCTACACCTGCTTCTTTTTCTTCTTTTGTAAGAACGGCTTCTGAAGATGCTAAAGGCTCTAATGTAAGCGCTTCCATATCTAAGCCTGCCTCTCTTACACATCTTACGATGTTTCTGATAGATCCCATCTGTCCTACAACAACATGGAAATTGGCTTCTAGACGTTTGCCATGCATACCTATAGGCTCTTGGATTTCTCCTTCAGAGTCTACTTTGTAGTCTTGTGGTAATACGTGGATAATTTCTTCTCCTGGTAACATAACCAACTTACGAACCTGATCTTTTAAAGCATCAATATCATCATCAGTAATATACTGATCTGGATGCTCTCTCATGATATAATCGGAATGTTGCAAAGAACGGATATGTTTACCCGCAATCCCTACGGTTACCTTACGTATAGGTACACCAGCGCTGCTTTCTGCTTGCTCTACGGCCGCCTTTATAGAGCTGATCGTTTGTGCAATATTATTAACAATACCTTTGTGTACACCAAGACTTTTAGCCTTACCAACGCCTAGGATCTCAATTTTTCCATGAGCGTTTCTACGACCGACAATGGCAACAATCTTAGTTGTCCCAATGTCCAGTCCTACTGAATACTCTTGTGTTTCCATGATATGCTCGATTTGATTTTTTATTCTATTACTATTTTTGTTTTTTTCTTCGTTTCGCCTTTTTTAGGAGGCTGTGTTTTGTTTTTTGTACCTTTTGTATCTTCTTTAGGCTTAGCAGAAGTAACTTTAGGTTTTTCTTTAACTATCGTTTCTTTCGATTTTTGTTTTATAGTTTCCTTTTTCTTTTCTTCTTTTTTAGGCTCTTCTTTTTTTACAGATGTTGTTTCTTCCTTTTTTACAATTGGTACAACTAAGGCTTTTTTCTGAGCTCTTAATAGACTGTCATTGTCTTTAAAATAAGGATTGAGCGTTGTTACAATCTGATTATCATATTTTAATGATATTTTTTTATATTTATTAGGATCTTGTGAAACCAGATATTTTTCTACAAAGGTTTTAAAGCCTTTTACTTTAAAATCTATATTATTAAGATCTCCAATTTCTACCTTATAATTGGCATCACTAGTAAGCAAGTTATAATCGCCTTTGTCTTTAGAAATCCCTATAAAATATTTTTTACTAAAATCATCTTTGTCAATCTTATCGATAAGTGCGGCGAGATTTTGATATTCGTCTTTTTTTACATTACCAGTGACCAACATGCAGGGATAAGAATAATTCTTGGAAGTAGGAAACTCTACACCCTTAGCATCTACATAAAAGTCTCTGCCATTTTTTAATAATCTAAAAACAGGAACTCTTTGTTTGATGTCCAAATTAAGCGTCCCATTAAGATTAAGATAGACATTAGCACTATCTATAAACTCTATATCATTAAGTCGTTTTTCTAGCTTTGGAATATCCAAAGTCCCTATTTTATTCTCAGGATTAGATTGCTTAATTATACTTTTAATATCCTTTTCGTCTACAAAATATACAGAAGCTTGCTTATCATCCATAGAAATCTTGATATTTTCCATAGGCTTATTGCTGAAACGCTTCAGGGAGAAACTCAGCAGGAAAATCAAAATCCCAACAGTAACCAATATTTTTAATATTCTGTATTTATTTTTCATATCTTCTGTACTATGTAAAAAGTACAATGTATTAATGTCTTTTTATAACTATTGATGCAACAACTCTGTATATCTTATTTGTTCAAAATTAAAAATTAGGCAACCAATTCATAATCGGGTCATATAATGTATCTATATTTCCTGCTCCAACAGTTAATAAAATATCAAAATCTTTTTCTTTAATTTTATCAAAACTTTCTTGTAATGTCACTACTTCTTTTTTGTCAGCAGTCACTTTATCCAACAACCAAGCCGATGTTACTCCATCAAAATTCTCCTGTAACTCTCTCGCTGGATAAATGTCCAACAATAACAACTCATCTCCCGTAGAAAGACTTTGTGCAAAATCGTCTGCGAAATCTCTTGTTCTGCTAAACAAATGTGGCTGGAAAACAATCAGTAATTTTTTCTCAGGATAAAAAGTTTTAATCGATCCAATTACCGCATTAAGCTCTGTTGGATGATGCGCATAATCATCAATATAAATCTTTCCGTTCTCGAAAATATGCTTTGTATAACGTCTTTTGATTCCTTTAAAATTAGCTATTGCTTTCTTTAAAGTGTCAAAATCAACACCCATATTATTAAGAATAGCAATGGCAACAGTGGCATTTTCGACATTATGAATCCCGGGAATTTCCCAGACAAAATCCTTAATGGTTTTTGTAGATGTATGAAAATCAAAATAAATCTTATCATGATCCATTCTTAGATTATCAGCATAATAATCTGCCTTCTCATTAACCGAATAAGTGATATGATCTCTACCAATATCTAAGCCTTTTTTAACAAATAATTGTTGTGAACTTGGCACCAAAGCCGCAAATTCTCTAAAGCTTTCTTCGATGTGATTGGTATCGCCATAGATGTCCAGATGATCTGCATCCATAGAAGTTACCACTGCCCAATCTGGCGAAAGATTAAGAAAACTTCTGTCATACTCGTCGGCTTCTACCACAGAAATTTCGTTGCCGTTGTAGAGGAAATTTGATTTAAAATTCTCTGAAATCCCGCCTAAAAAAGCAGAAAATGGCAAGTTAGCTTCTTTACATAAATGCGAAATTAATGTAGAAGTCGTCGTCTTACCATGCGTCCCGGCAACCGCGATACATTGTGTATCTTGAGTGATTAGACCCAAAGCTTTTGCACGCTTCATCACAAAGAACTCATGCTCATTAAAGTAATTAAGAATCTCCAAATTCTTAATCGCTGGTGTATAAATCACCAAAGTTCTTTCTTTATCCAGACCTGTGATTTTTTCATCAATTAGATCTTCAAAAATAATATCAATACCTTCTGCTTCTAAAGCATTAGTCAGCTTGGTATGTGTCTTATCGTAACCCAAAACCTTATGACCCGAAGAATGGAAATAACGCGCCAATGCACTCATCCCGATGCCTCCGATGCCTACAAAATAAAACGTGTGATATGTATTGAGCAGTTTCATTATTTTGATTTACTTTTCTTTCTATAATTAATTAATTCCTCTTTGTTCACAGAAAATGCGCTGAGAAAGTCTTTATCTCGCGTTAATCCTATTCTCAAAAACTTAATGCTATCATTTTTTTCGTTTTTGATATTAAACTCGAAAAAATCCATATAATCTTTCGGGAACGTTCTTGTTTTTGCGCTATAAAGATTACCAATCGTTATTTTTCCTAATTTTCTGTCAAAGCTTTTACAAATTTTTTCAATCGTTTCACTAGAGACTTTTTGTTTGAAATTAACATCCATATTAAATCCTTGAATCTCTGAATAATCTTGTTTTTCGCATTTTGCAAAAAATTGTTCTGCAAAACTTTTGGCTAGATTTTGACGCTCTTTTGTATTATGTTCTGAAGCTAAATTTTTAAAATATGGTCTGCCCGTATTGCAGCTTGATAAACTAACCAAGCCTAATAAAGCAAATATGTATAAATGTAATTTCATTAATTATTTAGTTTCTAAAATTTTAAAAATATCATCTACAATCTCCTTTGTTGCATTAGGTTTTGCAAAATATTCTAATTGTTGAGACATTTCTTTTCTTAATTCTCCATCCTCGCAGATTGAAGATAATGTTGTCCAAAACTTCTCGTCCATTTCAGAATCTTTTACCATTCTGGCTGCATTTTTTTCAACTAAATTCATCGCGTTTTTAGTCTGATGATCTTCTGCAGCAAAAGGAAATGGAACCAGCAATACTGGCTTTTTTGCCACTGACAATTCTGATATGGCAATAGCTCCCGCTCTAGACACAATAACATCTGCCGCAGAATAAGCCAACGCCATATCTGAGATAAATTCCTTTAGATGGATTTGAAATTTGAGATTTGAGATTTGAGAATCTTTACTCAACGTTTCAAAATCCAGCTTTCCGGTTTGCCAAATCAATTGATAATCTTTGGCTTTAAGTTGAGCTAGATTAGCTTTCCAAGCATTATTAATTGTTCTAGATCCCAAAGATCCACCAACAGAAAGAATGGTTAATTTAGTTTTATCAAGTCCTAATTTTTCTTTTGCAAGATCTGTATCAATTAGGTCTATGATGATATTTTGTCTGATAGGATTACCCGAAAAAATGACCTTAGATCCTGGAAAAAAATGATCCATATCTGGATAAGCTGTAAAAATGGCTTTTGCTTTTTTACCATTAAAAACATTGGTTTTCCCCGGTAAAGAATTCTGCTCTTGGATAAAGGTTGGGATATTCATCTTGGAAGCCACATATAACGCGGGGCCGCTGGCAAAACCACCAGTACCAATAGCAAAATCTGGATTAAAATCCTTAATCACTTTTCTAGCTTTCATTAAGCTTGAAATCAACTTAAAAGGGAGTCCAATATTTTTAAGAAGATTACTTCTGTTAAAGCCAGCAATATTAAGTCCCACAATTTTGAATCCTGCTTGTGGTACTTTCTCCATCTCCATTTTGTTCTCTGCACCAATAAACAGAAATTGAGCATCAGGATATCTTTTTTGGATTTCCTGCGCGATGGCGATGGCTGGAAAAATATGTCCACCTGTGCCTCCTCCACTTAATAATACTCTAGGCGATGTCATTAATCTCTTCTATTGTTTGTTTTTTGCCCATTCCTTCTTCGTCATAAACTTGGATTCTTGAGCTTACATTTAATATAATTCCTAACTGAATATACGTCACTAACATAGAGGTACCTCCGTAACTTATTAATGGTAACGGTTGTCCCGTAACTGGTATAAGATTAACAGCAACGGCAATATTTACTGCCAACTGTACAAAAATCATTAAACCAATGGCTAACACTAGCAAAGAGCCAAAAAAAGCTGGCATCTTACTCGCAATCATTACGATTCTAATAATCATAATCATATAAAGACTAATCAGTACAAAGGCACCAACCCAGCCGTATTCTTCTACAATTATCGCAAAAATAAAATCCGAAACCGACTGAGGTAACGTTTGCTTCAAAGCACTTTTACCAGGCCCAATCCCCTGGAAACCACCATGTACAATTGCCGCTTTGGCTTGCATAACTTGGTAGTTTTTTGCTTTAATAGATTCGTCTTCTACTTCTGTACTCTTTTTAGAATTGGTAAAAGTCTCAACACGACTCATCCAAGTATGAACACGGTTATTATTAATCAGATTAGTATTAAGCGCTATCAGTAAAAATAAAACAACCGCTACTACTGCAGTAGAAATAAAACCTGCGATATACTTCCAATGTAATTGTCCAAATAGCAAAACTCCTATAGAAACCATCAGAATCATTAGAGCAGTAGATCCATTATCTTTGGCAACTAGTATAAAAACAAGTAATATTGGTCCGAAGATATAAATAACATTTTCTAACGGTAATCTCTCGCGACTTATTTTCTTAGTTAAATACCTACACAAATAAATGATTAGCATAAGGTAGGCAAATGATGAAGGTTGAAAAGAAATAGGCGTACCCGGAATCTTTAACCAACGCGATGCACTGGCACCTTCTATCGTCTGTCCTGTAAAGGTTGTCACCAACAATAGCAATACAGTAACTGCTAATAATACTGCGCTCAGCTTGCCAATATGCTCATATTTTACAGATCCTGCAACGCCTCGCATAATACCAAGTCCAACAATAACAAAGATGATATGCTTTATAACATGCCCTGTTGTGGTACCATTATTAACAATATATTCCAAATTAGAACTTGCAGAATAAACAGGAAACACAGACAAAAAGGAAAGCAAAATAATTACCATCCAAAGCACTTTGTCGCCCTTTAGCCACTCAAATTTGTTTTCTGTTAATTGGTTTTCCATCATGTAATGAATAATTAAAAATGATTAATGAAGATTTTTAACTATTGATTGTTAATTTTTTAAA
Source organism: Chryseobacterium electrogenes (assembly GCF_053553015.1). NCBI lineage: Bacteria > Pseudomonadati > Bacteroidota > Flavobacteriia > Flavobacteriales > Weeksellaceae > Chryseobacterium > Chryseobacterium electrogenes. The sequence continues at coordinate 2,309,772 of NZ_JBNPPB010000002.1, forward strand.
ACTTCTTTTTTAAATTGATTACCGCGGTCTTCATAACCGTCAAATAAATCAAAACTAGCGCAACATGGCGACAATAAAACCACGTCTCCATCTTCGGCGATATTTTTACAAACTTCTACTGCATCTTGCATGCTAGATGTATCGTAAATCATTTCTTTATTCTCTTTAAAGAAATCGATGATTTTTTGATTATCAACGCCTAGACATACAATAGCTTTTACTTTTTTCTTAACGAGTTCTTCTATTTCAGAATAATCGTTGCCTTTATCTTTGCCACCGACAATCCAAATTGTAGGTTTTTTCATGCTTTCTAAAGCAAAATAAGTCGCGTTAACATTAGTAGCTTTACTATCGTTAATGTATTTAACACCATTAATATCTGCAACAGGCTCTAGACGATGTTCTACCGCCTGGAAAGTCATTAACGAATTTCTGATACTTTCGTTGCTGATTTTAAGGATTTTACCGGCAATACTCGCGGCTAAACTGTTGGCTACATTATGTTTCCCCACCAATGACAAGTCAGAAATTTTCATTCTAAAGTCATCATTAATTTTAATCACGATATCGTCATCCGTTGCATAAGCACCTTCCGTCAGCTTTTCGGTCATAGAGAATGGTACTTTACATACCTTAAGATCTATTTTTTCTAGGATATTTTGGCTCATTTCGTCATCCTTATTGTAGATGAAAAAATTGTCTTGATCTTGATTTTCTGCAATTCTGAATTTAGCCAAAGCATATTCTTCATAATTGTAGTTGTATTGATCCAGATGATCTTTAGACAAATTAAGCAACAAAGAAATGTAAGGTCTAAAATTCTGAATATCATCCAACTGAAAGCTACTTACCTCCAATACAAAATAATCGAAATTATCAACCGCCACTTGCTTTGCAAAACTTTTGCCAATGTTACCACCCAATCCAACATTAAAACCACCTTCTTTTAAAATATGGTAAACTAAAGATGTTGTAGTGGTCTTACCATTACTACCTGTAATTGCAATAATTTTAGCCTCTGTAAATTCTGAAGCAAATTCTATTTCTGAAGAAACTCGGATTCCTTTTTGCTGAATTTTCTGTACGATTTCTGCCTTTTTCGGAATACCAGGACTCTTTATAACCCAATCTGCAGCAAGAATAAGTTCTTCTGTATGTTGTGCTTCTTCATAAGAAACCTTAAGAGCGTCTAGTTCATTTTTAAAGTGATCCTTGATGTTTCCCATATCTGATAAGAAGACATCAAATCCTTTGGCTTTAGCTAAATAAGCTGCGCCAATACCACTTTCTCCACCACCAAGAATTACAACTTTCATAATTTACATTTGGTTTTTAATTATCTTATCTTAAGAGTTATCAAACAAATGATTGCTAATAACATTCCTAAAATAATGGCACGGTTTACAATTTTGCTTTCATGATAACCTTTCATTTGATAATGATGATGCAAGGGCGACATCAAAAACAAACGATGATTCTGAGCATATTCTAAACCTTTTTTCTTTTTTAAATATTTAAAATAACCTACCTGCAAAATGACAGATACATTCTCTACCAAGAATACACCGCACAATACAGGGATTAATAATTCTTTTCTTAATACAATAGCCAAAACTGCAATAACTCCACCTAACATCAGACTTCCCGTATCGCCCATAAAAACTTGAGCTGGGTATGTATTATACCAGAAAAATCCGATCACTGCTCCCACCAGAGCGAGCGCAAAAATGGTGGTTTCTCCCATATTAGGTAAGAACATAATATTGAGATAATCTGCAAAAATGATATTACCTGACAAATAGGCAAAGAATGCTAATGTCAGCAATATGACGACACTAGTGCCGGCAGCCAGACCATCGATACCATCAGTTATATTAGCACCATTAGACACGGCTGTAACAATAAAAATCACAATCGGAATAAAAACTACCCAAGCCCACTCATGTGCATCATCTGGAGACATCCAGAATAACAATCCACTATAATCAAACTCGTTATTCTTTGTGAAAGGCACTGTAGAAACTGGTATACGCTCGTCTTGCATAAAGTTTTTTTCAACGTTATTTCTGTTGACAACTCTAGCGTCAGAATATTTACGTTTAACCTCTACATCTGGATGAAAATACATTGTAACACCTACAATTAATCCTAATCCAACTTGCCCAATGACTTTAAACCTGCCCTTAAGACCATCTTTATTCTTCTTTATTTTTTTGAGGTAGTCATCCAAAAATCCTATTGCGCCCATCCATAACATAGATATCAACAAAAGAACAATATAGATATTAGTAATCCTTGTGAATAACAATACCGGAATAATAGTCGCCAAAATAATAATCAATCCACCCATCGTTGGTGTCCCTTCTTTTTGCTTCTGACCATCTAAGCCTAGATCCCTTACCAACTCTCCCATCTGTCTGGCACGCAAGTAATTGATGATTTTTTTACCAAAAGCCAGTGCGATAATTAAAGAAAATAACACCGCCATTGCCGCTCGAAAAGAGATGTAACGGAAAAGATTCATCCCGGGAACATGGATGCCGTGGCTGGTTAGATATTCGTATAGATAGTATAACATGTTGATTGTCGGTTTATATTAAATTTTCAATTTTACTTTCCCATCAAATTCAAAAGTTCTCTAATCACTTCCTTATCATCAAAATGATGCTTTACACCATTAATCTCTTGATAAGTCTCATGACCTTTGCCTGCCACAAGGATAATATCCTTAGGTTCTGCATATTTGATTGCCATTTTAATAGCATCTTTTCTGTCGGTAATTGATATATATTTATTAAAATTCTGAGGTTCTACACCCGCTTCTATTTCTTTAATAATCGCATTAGGATCTTCGGTTCTTGGATTGTCAGACGTTATAATTGCGACAGTCGCTTTATTGCTGGCGATATTTCCCATCTGAGGGCGCTTGCCATGATCGCGATCTCCACCACAACCGAAAACACAAATTAATCTTTCGTTCTTGGTACGGATCTCGTTAATGCTGTCCAAGATATTTTCTAGAGCATCTGGCGTGTGCGCATAATCTATGACGAAGAAAATTCCGCTGTCTGATTTTATAGTTTCAAAACGACCATTAACACGATGCAATTTCGAAATCGCTTGTAATACTTCCTCTTCTTTCATATTCAATTCTAAAGCTATTCCGTAAGCCAATAATAAATTATAAACATTAAATCTTCCTGTCAATGTTGTCCAAAATTCTTTTCCGTTGAAATTGAGCAACATTCCGTTAAAGTCTGCTTCCAAAAGACGACCATGAAAATCCGCCATCGTTTTTAGGGCAAAACTTTTTTTGCTTGCTTTTGTATTTTGCAACATAACGCTACCATTCTTATCATCCGCATTGGTAATCGCAACGGCAGAAGCGTCTAAGTCATCAAAGAATCGCTTCTTAACCTCAATATAATTTTGAAATGTTTTATGATAATCAAGATGATCTCTCGTGATATTGGTAAATCCAGCGATTGCAAAATGCAAACCTTCTATTCTGTCTTGTGAGATGCCGTGAGAACTGACTTCCATGAAGGCAAATTCGCAACCGACTTCTACGGCTTTAGCGAGCATTTCGTTTAACCTAATAACATCTGGCGTTGTGTGCGTACTTGGGATTATTTGGTCTGCAATACGATATTCAACGGTTGAAATTAACGCCGATGGATAACCTAAATTTTTAAAAATATCAAATAATAAAGTCGTCACAGAAGTTTTTCCGTTAGTACCTGTTACGCCGATTAATTTCAGTTTTTTAGAAGGATTATCGTAAAAATTAGACGCTAAATGTCCTAAGGATTTAGAAGAATCTTTAACCAAAATATAGGTTACATTTTCGGCAAAAGAAATGGGTAAAGTCTCACAAACAATTGTTGTAGCGCCCTTAAGAATTGCTGCATCAATATAAGAATGTCCGTCTGCAACTTCACCTTTTATTGCTACATACAAAGCATTAGCGACAACTGTTCTGCTGTCGAATGTTAACAGAGAAATATCCTGATCCTGATGACCAATAATCTCTATAACCGAAAGGTTTTGTAACAATAATTCTAACTTCATTTTATTCTAAATTATTTCTGTAATGTCAAATATATTTTTTGATTTTTTCCAATGACAGCACCTGCTGAAGGAAACTGTTCACGGATTTTACCAACGCCATTAAACTCTACCCTAAAGCCTAAATTCTCCAACTGCGGAATGACATTTTTCCCGATCAGCCCAACAACATTAGGCATAGAATTACCAGATACTGCGATCTTGGTATTAGGCTCAATCATTTTATCAAGCTTCACTTTTTTATCCTCTAATACTTCTTTCTCTATATTAAGAGGCATCTTGAGAAATGTCTTACCTGCAATTTCTTTAAAAACTGGTGCCGATACAGATCCTCCGTAAAAACCTTTGGATGTATCTGGCTGATTAATCATGACGATACAAGTATATTTCGGGTTGTCGGAAGGATAAAATCCTGCAAACGATGCTTGATATTTTCTAGGTCCAGGTTTCCAATACTCGAAACGGGCGGTTCCTGTTTTACCTGCAATTTTAAGATTTGGTGTATAGATACTTTTCGCGGTTCCTTTTTCTACAGCTTTGGTTAATGCCGATGTCATCATGTTAATCGCTTTATCAGAAGCCATTTTGTTAACCATCACTTCTGGCTTGGCTTCATAAAGAACTTTACCATCTTTCATGATTTTATCAATAAAAAGAGGTTTTACCATTTTACCGTGATTAGCAATACCATTATAGAAAGTTGTTAGCTGTAATAAACTAAAACTAGAAGAATAACCATAAGCCAAAGAGGCTAAAGTCGCTTTGTTCCATCTTTTACTTTGCGGAGTCTGGATAGAAGGACGAGCGATACCTGGTAATTCTATATCCATCTTGTCAAACATCTTCCAACGTTTCCAATGATTGAGAAAAACTTCTGGCTTATCTGCGTAATGTTGTGTAATTATTTTTGCAGCACCCACGTTACTAGACTTCGCCAAAACATCACTTAGATCATAAGTACCTCCACCATGACCATCTGTGATTAATTGTCCTGCATAGTTCCAATTACCGTTACCAATATTTACTTTGGTATTATCATCCACAAAACCATCATCCATAGCTGCCAACAGTGACATTGTTTTGATGATAGAACCCGGTTCTTGAGCATCTTTAATGATATAATTATAAGCATCAACATAAATGCCTGGTTCTGTCCTTCTAAGATTAACCATAGCCTTTACCTTGCCTGTAGCAACTTCCATCACGACAACACAGCCGTGATCTGCATCAAACTTAAGCAACTGATTTTCTAATGCGGTATGCGCAATATCCTGTATCCTAAGATCCAAAGTTGTGTACACATCTTCTCCATCTACTGGCTCTTGTACTTTCCAATAATCAATTGGTTTCCATTGTGCAGAGTTAATACGTTGCTCTAATCTTTTACCGTTAGTTCCGGTTAAATATTTGCTGAAAGCACCTTCTAGTCCGGATTTCAACTCACCATTATCCATCCCGATAGTACCGGCGCCAATCTGAGTCGTCGCTAATTCTCTTTTGTAATTTCTATCAACAATAAAACCGCCTTTATTTTTCCCTTCTTTAAAAATAGGAAAATTCCTAAGTCTATCATATTCGTCAAAATCAAGTCCTTTTACTAATGAATAGTATTGATTTCTCTTGGTTCTCTGTTGTGCTAATCTTTCTCTGAAATAACTTCTTGGCTTGTCAAACATCGCTCCTAAGGAATCTGACAATGCGCCAATGTTTTCTTGATAAATGTTATCCTTCATGGTTTTGAAGTCAAGATACACATCATAACGCATTACGGTTGTTGCCAAAATAGATCCATCGGCGGCATAAAGATTACCTCGCGCAGCATTAAGTGTTGCTTCGCGGTAATTTTTATTAATGTAATCGTCTTTAATCTCCTGAACGTTAGTGTTCTGAAGAATCAATATTCTAATTAAAAATATCACAAAAAGACCAAAAGCTACCAATGCAAAAAGGTAGCCCCATCTCAATGCTCTTGAGCGTCTCTTTTCGTAATCATTGTTTTGGTTTGACATCTGTGCTATCTAGTTTTACAAGAATTTTCATAGGGTGATTTTCTAGTGTCATTAATGAATCTGACAACATTTCTTTTCCCAATTCGGATTCTAATTTTATTTTAATTAACTTACTTTGAGCATAGGCATTTCTAGATTTATACTCTTCGGTTTGTTCTTTAAGCTGATTAACTCTTTTTATTTTACCATTAACCAAGTGATTGCTATAGATCATAGTCATTAACAATGCAAATATTAATGCAAAATAGGCATAGTGACCTCTAATCTCATCCCGATTAAGGAAATTACCCTTGATGATATCCATAAGGGTTAATTTTTTCTGGGGACGGTTAAAGTTTCTTTTAGCCAATGTTAATTTATTTATATTTTACTAGCGATTCTCATCTTAGCGCTTCTCGCTCTAGAATTTTCTTCTATCTCGATATCATCAGGAACAATCGCTTTGGTTTTTATCAAATCAAATGTTTTTTTGTAATTCCCGTAAATATCACGCTGAGGCTCTCCCTCAAACATACCGTTTTTCATAAAACGCTTTACCAATCTATCTTCTAATGAATGGTAAGAAATCACAACCAAACGCCCTTCTGACTTCAATATATTATAAGACTGAAGAAGCATCTCCTTCAAAACTTCTAATTCTTGATTAACCTCTATACGAACCGCCTGAAACAATTGTGCAAAAAACTTATTACTCTTATGAGATGGCATATAGAAAAACACATCTTTAAGATCTTGTGTCGTTTCTATCGTTTTATTTTTACGATGATGCACAATTTCTCTCGCCAACTTTCTCGCTTCTCTCAACTCTCCATAATGATAGAAAATATCAGCTAGTTGTTCTTCTTCAAAATTATTAATGACACGCTTTGCATCTAGACCTTGCATCACATTCATCCTCATATCTAACGGCGCACTATTTCTTATAGAAAAACCTCTTTCTGCTTCGTCAAACTGATGTGAAGATACTCCCAAATCACCTAAAACACCATCAACTTGAGTTACCCCATACATCAACAAAGAGTTCTCTAGAAATCTGAAATTCTGATTAATCAAAGTAAACCTCTCATCATCAATACTATTCTGAAGTGCATCTGTATCTTGATCAAAAGAATACAACCTACCTTTCTCTGACAATCTAGAAAGAATCTCTCTAGAGTGCCCACCACCACCAAATGTTACATCCACATAGATGCCATCAGGATTCACAACCAAAGCATCCACGCTTTGTTTTAATAATACAGGATTATGATACATCATCAAGGATATTTGTGCCCATTATTTCTTCTGCCAAACTAGCAAAGTCTACAGCATCTGCCGTTATAACTTTCTCATATGCGTCTTTATCCCAAATCTCAAATAATTCTCCCGCACTAGTTATTACCAAATCTTTGGAAAGACCAGAAAATAGAACGAGATCTTTAGAAATTTGCAATCTACCTGCGGAATCTAGTTCTACTATTTTCACACCTGCAGTAAATTGTCTGATAAAGTCAGCATTTTTCTTTACGAAACGATTAAGGCTATTAATCTTTTCCATAAGCTTATCCCAAGGCTTCATTGGATAAACTTCTAAACAATTTTGAAACACAGCACGCTTAACCACAAAAGCCTCATCAGCAAAGCTCTCCATCTGCTTAATAAGCGAAGTCGGAAGCTTCACACGACCCTTGTCGTCAATCTTACATTCATATGTGCCTATAAAATGTTTCATTTGGGACAAATTTAGAGAAAATTTTTCCACTTATTACCACTTTCACCCACAATATTACTTAATGTTTATAACTTTATTGTTAAAGAAATCTTAAATACAATGCTTTGATTGTAAACAAATTAAAGGTACAAACACAGAAAAAACAGATTAGTAAAGCTTTTACACAAATTACACATCAAAATACATAGCTCAAAAATGAAAATTTAAAAGGTAAAACAAGATAAAAAAGAAAGCCTTAAAGAAGCATATCTTGTATGCTTAACATTGTTTTATGTTAAATATTTAAAAAATTATATGTAAAAAAGGCTTGTAAAAAGGATAATTTAGCTTTTATTTGTATTTTTGCATGGCTTATTTACGAGCATTCTTATGATTTTTAAAACGAAAAAAAATAAAAAATTCAGTTACATCGAATCTGGTGATGGTCATTCTTTAGTCCTTTTGCATGGGTTAATGGGTGGTCTGAGCAATTTCGATAATACTGTCAACTACTTTTCAGAACGAGGCTACAAAGTTTTCGTTCCAGAATTGCCTATATACGACCTCCCAATTCTTAACACCAATCTTACTACAATCGCAAAGTATGTCATCAAGTTTATTGAAGAGCATATCAATGAGCCTGTAACGATTGTTGGTAATTCTATGGGTGGCCATGTTGGATTAATATTAACATTGGCTAGACCAGATCTTGTTAAAAACTTGGTTCTAACGGGAAGCTCTGGCTTATATGAAAGGACTTTTGGAGACAGCTTCCCTCGTAAGAGCGACAAAGATTACATTAAGAAGAAAACCCAAGAGGTTTTTTACAATCCAGATGTTGCTACAGATGAGTTAGTAGATGAAGTTTTTGCCGTAGTTAACGACAGGATGAAAGGTATAAAAACTGTTATGCTAGCGCGAAGCGCCATAAAGCACAATATGCTGCATGACCTGCCTAAGATAACTTGCCCAACTTGTCTAATCTGGGGAAAACAAGACAATGTAACACCTCCGGAAGTTGCAGAAGATATGCATAAATTTATCCCAAATTCTGATCTTTACTGGATAGAAGAATGCGGACATGCTGCCATGATGGAAAAGCCAAATGAGTTTAATGACACGCTCTACCATTGGCTACAGAAAGTAATGTAAGCAAAATTAATACTAATAAAAATCTAACCATTAAGAATTAAAAAGACTTCTAAATCTAATTGTTCTTAATGGTTTTTAATTATAAAACTATGCTGATAAAAACTGCAGAATTTGTAAAAAGTAGCGGAAAGTGGCAAGATTGCCCAGAGCCAACAATGGCAGAATATGCATTTATAGGAAGATCCAACGTTGGAAAATCTTCATTAATCAATGCGTTAATGAACCGCAAAGATCTTGCAAAAACATCTCAAACACCCGGAAAAACACAATTGATTAATCATTTTATCGTAAATGACAATTGGTATCTAACAGATTTACCCGGATATGGCTACGCTAGAGTTTCTAAAAGCTTACGAAAAGATTTTGAAAAATTAATCACCAATTATATCCTCAATCGTAAAAATCTTGTTAATCTATTTGTATTGGTTGATGTAAGACATACTCCACAAAAAATTGATTTAGAGTTTATGCAATGGTGTGGAGAAAGCGGTATTCCTTTTTCTATTGTCTTTACAAAGGCGGACAAAATGAAACCCGGTGGTGCAGACCGCAATGTTATTGCTTACCAAGACGAACTTCTTAAAAGTTGGGAAGATTATCCTACCATGTATGTTACTTCTGCTGAAAAGAAAACTGGAGGCGACGAGATCCTTAGCTTCATTGCCAGAACTAACGAATACCTTATTAAAAATAAAATCAATTTTTCTGAATGATCATCTGGAGTGTCAAAAATTTTGAAGAATTAACAACCAAAGAGCTTTACGGCATCTTAAAGGTAAGGCAGGAAGTTTTTGTTGTAGAGCAAGAAGCGGCTTATCTTGATGCAGACGATACCGACCAAAAAGCTATCCATATTTGGGCAGAGAAAGACGGTAAAGTCGTGGCATATTGTAGAGTTTTTGACCAAGGCATAAAATACCAAGAATCGAGTATTGGTCGTGTATTAACACATCCCGACTACAGAAAACTAAAGCTTGGTCGTCAATTAGTTGCTTATGCTATAGATGTTATAGAAAATCGCTACAAGACGCCATCTATCAGAATATCAGCACAAGATTATTTAATTAATTTTTACAGTGACTTCGGCTTTATTCCGACGGATAAAAAATACTTAGAAGACAACTTACCACATACAGAGATGTATAGAAAATAAATAAGACTCAACCTAGGTTGAGTCTTATTCAAAAAATGTAAAGTGGTCGTATAAGTTATTATGATTAAGTGCGTGTTTTTTACTTTACATTTCCCAAAATTAGATGACAAAGGTAAAAACTTGTATTGCTATATTTTTACGGTTTTCCGTATTCTGATGTTATTTTTTTTTAAATTAACCTCGACTTTTTACAAAAATCAACTAATTGCTCGTTGCTAATTACTTTCAAGATACCACGAAGCTGGTTAATTCTTTTTTCCACACTACTCAATCCACAAGGCTTGATATTATTATTTTTCAAGTAAAAAGGAATATGCTTAACCAACATTCCTTGAGCCAATAGAGAAATCAATACAATATCGTAATCAGAAAACTCATAAGAATTAACTCTTCTGACAGATTTTTTTAGATCTATGGTTAAATATTTTCCATTTTTGGACAATGCCGTTATGGCACGCTTAAGATCTCCCGTCTCGTATTTTGATTTTCTCACATAAGCATCAATACGTCTTTCTTTAAAAAGTCTACCAATAACGGAAGACTTAATATCAGTTGAGAAAACGATCACCTTAATATCTGGCTGCACCTCTTTCACAACTTCTATAAGATCTTCTCCGGATCTAAACTGTTGTAAATAATGATTATCTTCAAAATTAAGATCGGTTATTAATAAATCGTAGGTATCACCTTTACTTAAAGCTTTTTGAACTTTAGAGAATGCATCATCACAATAACAAACATGATCGACTTTAGAAATAGACAATTCTGAAACTATATCTTGAGCAGACACTTGAGAATTAACATAATTTTCAGCAATTAAAACGTTATTAAACATCATAATACATGGATTTATACCTCTGATACATCAATAGAAATCTTTCATTTCTATAGTCCAAAGATAAATTCTCACCACTCAATAAAAATACGGAAAACCATATTGAGGATATTATTTAACATATAGACCATTCTAATTAATGTAAGTCGCAAAAGCTTTTTCGTCATTTTGATAATGAGTTCTTAAAACAATAGAATTTCTGAAATCACATACCAGTTATATTGAAACGCAATTCTTTTTATATCTTATATTTGCAATCCACAAATGTCTATCACAGTTTTAGAAACATACCTTCCTCCCAATTGCCTTCCGTTGCTTAAGAAATGGTTTGGTAATCATACGATCCATATCAAGATTACTAAAAATCGCAATTCTAAGCTTGGTGATTACAGAAAATTACAAGACAATAGCCATCAGATTACAATCAATTCTACATTAGAACCGCAATTATTTTTCTTTGTATTAACCCACGAGCTGGCACATCTTATAGCCTTTAATGATTATAAAAGAATTGAAGCTCATGGCAAAGAATGGAAACTAGTATTTGGTACAATGCTTCTAGAAAGTCTTGATATTTACGAAAAAGAATTACAATTAATTCTTATAAAATTTTCCAAGAGTCCGAAAGCTAATTTTATGTCTAGTCATGACTTGGTAAGATTTTTTCATGCTAAAGACCTGTCTTCTAACGAAAATTTTTTAGAAAATTTAGAAGTCGGCGCACAATTTATTTACCATCAAGAACGTTACACCATTGAGGAAATTAGAAAAAAACTGTACCTTTGTGTTCATTTCACAAATGGAAAAAAATATTTGTTTAAACCACTAACTAAAGTTCTAAAAACTTAAAAACATGAGCAATAATTATTGCGTAATAATGGCTGGTGGAATTGGAAGTCGCTTTTGGCCAATGAGCACAAAAAAATATCCTAAACAATTCCATGATATATTAGGAACTGGTAGGACAATGATCCAACAGACCTACGACAGAATCAACCAAATTATTCCTAAAAGCAACATCTTCGTTATAACTAATGAAGAATATATAGATCTTGTACATCATCAACTTCCTGATCTCCCGATTAATAATATTGTTGGAGAACCAGCGATGAAAAATACTTCAGCTTGTAACTTATACATGGCAAGAAAGATTGAAGAAATTAATCCTAATGCCAAACTTATTATATTACCTGCAGATCATTTAATATTAAAAGAACAAACATTTTTAGAAAAAGTAAATCTTGCTTTTAATATTGTAGAGAACAACGATTATCTTATAACATTAGGTATAACACCTACGCGTCCAGATACTGGCTATGGCTACATTCAGTTTATAGAAGATAAAAGCGAAGTGGTCTCAAAGGTGAAAACTTTTACAGAAAAACCCAATTTAGAAATTGCAAAAACCTTCTTACAATCTGGAGATTTCCTTTGGAATGCTGGGATTTTTGTGTGGAGTGCCAAAAGTATCATTGCTGCGTTTAGAAAATTCTTGCCGGATATGTCGCAATTGTTTGATAGTTGTGATTATAATGCAAAGAATGAACAACAGTGCATAGAGCTTATTTATCCTAAAATATCTAAAATATCTATTGACAACGGCATATTAGAAAAAGCTGACAACGTCTACGTTATCCCCGCCAATCTTGGCTGGAGCGATCTTGGCACTTGGACATCTGTCTATAGCAACGCTCAAAAGGATGACGACAACAACGCCATGAATTCTAAAAATATTTTGACTTACAACACAAAAGGTAATGTAATTAGAATAAAAAACCAAAACAAAGCTGTAATCGTTGATGGACTAAAGAATTATATTGTTGTAGATACAGAAAAAGCTTTGCTTATCTGCCCTAGAGACAATGATCAATTGATAAAAGATTACGTTCTCGATCTTAAAAATCTTAAGAAAGGAGGGCGATTCATGTAATACCCTTCATCATAAATTATACAATGCTTTAGTTATTCTAAAGCATTTTTCTTTTATATATATTATATCAGTGATTTTTTTTTAACTTTATAATAAACAAACACAAATGCTGGTAAAAATATATGGAAGCACCATCCAAGGTGTTTCTGCCCAAACAATTACGATAGAAGTTAATGTAGACCAAGGGATTGGTTATCATCTCGTAGGACTTCCTGACAATGCTATCAAAGAAAGTAGTTATCGTATTTCGGCAGCGCTTAAGAATGTCGGATACAAACTTCCTGGCAAAAAAATAACCATTAATCTAGCACCAGCAGATCTCAGAAAAGAAGGTTCGGCCTACGATCTTAGCATTGCAATAGGGATTTTGGCCGCATCTGATATGATAAAATCCGAGAAAGTAGGCAAGTATATTATCATGGGAGAACTTTCTTTGGATGGAGGATTACAACCTTTACGTGGCGTATTGCCCATTGCGATAAAAGCAAGAGAAGAAGGTTTCCAAGGAATTATTTTACCTAAACAAAATGCCAACGAAGCAGCAATTGTCAACAATCTAGAAGTCTACGGCATTGAGAATATTAAAGAGGTTATTGATTTTTTTAATGAAGAAATAACACTTACGCCGACTGTGGTGGACACCCGGAAACAATTTCAAGAAAAGATATTGTTGTTTCCTTTTGATTTTTCTGAGGTTAAAGGTCAAGACATCGCAAAACGCGCCATGGAAGTAGCCGCAGCTGGTGGACATAACATCATCTTAATTGGTCCTCCAGGAAGTGGCAAAACGATGTTGGCAAAGCGTGTCCCAAGCATCTTACCACCACTTAATATGAAAGAAGCTTTGGAAACAACCAAGATTCATTCTGTGGCAGGAAAGATGGGAGCAGAAACCTCATTAATGACGATTCGTCCTTTCCGGTCACCTCATCACACGATTTCTGATGTTGCTTTAGTTGGTGGCGGGAGTAATCCTCAACCTGGAGAAATATCCTTGGCTCATAATGGTGTTTTATTTCTGGACGAAATGCCCGAGTTTAAAAGAAGCGTTTTAGAAGTCATGCGCCAACCGTTAGAAGATCGTGAAGTAACCATCTCTAGAGCGAGGTTTACCGTTAATTATCCCGCAAGTTTTATGTTAGTCGCTAGCATGAATCCCAGCCCATCTGGATTTTTTCCGGATGATCCCAATAACACATCCTCTTCTTTTGAGATGCAACGTTATATGAATAAATTATCAGGACCACTGCTGGACAGAATTGATATTCATATTGAAGTTCAAAAAGTAGAATTTGACCAACTAACCGCCAAACGTAAAGGTGAAAGTAGCCAGGCCATCAGAGAGCGTGTAATCATGGCGAGAGACATCCAGACAGAGCGTTATGTCAACTCTAATATTAATTATAATGCCCAAATGGGGCCTAAAGATATTGAAGCGCATTGCCAACTAGACGAAACATCCAAGGCCTTAGTGAAACACGCTATGGAAAAACTAAACCTTTCGGCGAGAGCTTACGACAGGATTCTAAAAGTTTCCAGAACGATTGCTGATCTAGAACAATCAAAAAACATTGAGACACATCATATCTCAGAAGCCATACAATACCGTAGTCTAGACCGCGATTTTTGGAACGTTTAAGAATTAAGATATTGATTGAGAACCGTTAATCTATTGATAATAGGCAAAGCAAAAATTCCGCTTTTCTGTAGGTAGCTTTCGTAGAATAATTTAGCCTTTTCAGCGTCGTCTTTATTTTGATTTTGAGTAAAATGAAACTGAAAAACATTACCTAACATTTCATAATAATCAACATGATCTTTGGTTTCGCGCTGATCAACAAGAGCTACAATATCTTCTTTTGAGAGCGCAGAAAGTGTTTTGTAATCGATTTTAAAAATATCTTTCATCAAAGAATCGAAATCCAAATCTTTTTGCATCAAGCTTTCTTCAGGTTTCCCTAATAAAATCCTGTCTAAAGCTTGCGTCAATTGACGTATTAGTCGTAATGTAAAATCTTTATCTTGTATCATAATTTATCCAAAAAACATATAAGCCAACGTAATGGCAGTGATTACACCAACTAGATCTGCAAGTAACATCGCACCTACTGTATATCTAGTATTTTTTATCCCAATAGAACCGAAATACACGGCAATCACATAAAATGTAGTATCTGAGCTTCCTTGCAATATCGCCGATAATCTTCCTGGGAAACTATCTGCGCCAAAAGTTGTCATTGTATCGACCATCATGCCTCTCGCTCCAGAACCCGACAATGGTTTTATTAAAGCAGTTGGCAAACCATCTACAAACTTTGTATCAAGATGTGTGGCACTTGCGAGCCATTTCATTCCGTCTATAATAACTTCGAAAACACCACTTGTTCTTAATAACGAAATCGCAATTAGCATTCCTACTAAGTAAGGAATAATCTTAACACAAGTGGTAAAACCATCTTTCGCACCATCTATAAAAGCATCAAAAATATTGATTTTCTTATAAATCGCACCTAAAACAATCGCTAGAAAAATGAACAATATTAGTCCATTGCTCAATACTTTACTGAAAACATCCAATTCGTTTTTACTTAATTGAACCAAGTAAACAACTAACAACGCGATAATGGCAGAAATGCCACCAACATAGGCTAAAACAATCGGCTGAAACAAATTAATTTTTTGTTTGATAGAAACAATAATCATCGCCGCCATCGTTGCAAAAAATGTCGCAATCATACACGGCAAAAATATATCTGTTGGTGTCTCTGAGCCCATAGATGATCGGATTGCAATAATCGAAACAGGAATTAAAGTCAAGCCACTCGCATGCAGACACAAAAACATAATTTGCGCATTGCTCGCTTTATCTTTGCTAGGATTAAGACTTTGTAAACTCTCCATCGCCTTGAGTCCAAAAGGCGTCGCAGCGTTATCTAAACCCAAAAGATTAGCGCTAAAATTAAGCATCATATGCCCGAAAGATGGATGATTTTTTGGGACTTCTGGGAATAATTTAGAGAAAAATGGCTGGATTAATCTACTTAATAAATTAATGCCGCCTGCTTTTTCTGCAATGCTCATAAAGCCCATGAAAAGAGCCATAATACCTATAAGCTTTAGACAGATATTAACGGCAGTCTCACTTGTCCCAATAACGCCATCTGTTGTCTGTATCCTATAAACATTGACTTTATCAGTAGTTGCATCTTTTTTATAATGAATATGTGATTCCTCGTAATTATTATTTTTAAGTAAATTCTGCTGAATATTAATAGGAAAATCAGCCATCGGTTTTTGAGTAATTTTTATGGTATCTCCACCTTTCCCTACAACCATATCATTAAAAATCTCTTTATAATGATCAGAAGAAAGATATTTTATGCTTGCAACAGCAATTGCAATGATAATAAATGCAGACCAAATGCGACTTAAAGCCATAGAATAATCAAATTTTGGTAAAAGTAAGTTATTTAATAAAAAGCTAAAAAATAATTGTCAAAAGTTTTTCATTTTTTCAAATAAAAAAACATGACAAACTTCATTATATTTATTTATTCTAAATAAATACATTTGTAGAAAAATAAAATTATGCTCAAAAAATATATTTTAGTATTAAGTTTAGGAGTAATATGTGCTGCCAATGCTCAAGAAAATTGCACTAAAACAATTGCAGGAAATAACGTAGGTGACAAGGGTTGTGTCACGTTGACTTACCAAAACAAAAATGTTTCTTACACCACTGTAAGAGCGGCGGACGGTAACGAGTGGTTACAACAAAATTTGGGAAGTAGCAAAGTTGCAGCAAGTATAGATGATGAAGCTGCAAGAGGTGACTATTTTCAATATGGTAGATGGGATGATGGTCATCAACTAAAAGACTCAGAAATGAGCGAAGAATACCCAACACCCAACAATCCGCTAGGTCTAGGTAACGGGAATAAAATATTTTACATTAATGGCGGAAGTCCATGGACAAAAGATTACACAGGCTGGTTTGCTAATCCTTTGCAGAATGATACGTGGTCTGCTAGATCTCTTAAAGACGTAACAGCAAATAACGGCATGGATCCTTGTAGTGCAATTGGAGAAAATTGGGAAATGCCAAGCGAAGCAGATTGGAACAACGTTATGACAAAAGAAAACATATTTCCCAGACCACAAGGCTCAACCAATAATGGTATAACGAGAGCCTTTAATAGTAATCTTAAAATAGCTGGAGCAGGTTCTCGAAAAAATGAAACTTTTGCCTTTGAAGGGACACGTGCATATATCTGGACAAAGACAGCAAGTAGTAATCCTGATTTTTATCGCTATGTATACCTTGGTATAGCACCAACTAGCTCAACAGGATTTGGTGGTGATGCAAAAAGTTATGGTTATAGTGTAAGATGTATTAATAAGTCACAAAACTTAGGTGTAGATCTTGTAAATAAAGTTAATGATCTTAAAATAAGTCCCAATCCTACTGATAAATATATTAATGTACAATCTTCACAAGAGATTTCTAACATTAAAATCATTAATACTAACGGCCAAGTTGTATTAGAAACCAAGGCTACAACGATTAACGTTGAGAAATTTTCTGCAGGTATTTATTTTATGACCATTGAACTAAAAAATGGAGGAACTGAAAATAAAAAATTCATTAAAAAATAATAATTGTCATCATATTGAATCAAAGCTTAGGTATTTTACCTAAGCTTTTTGCATTTACATATAGAAACATTCTAATAAACAACTATAAAACAATCAATTACACAAATATAAAAACGTTGAAATATTGAAAAAACGAGCTGAATATCAAATAAAAAATTTTCATCTTAACAAGATTAACAAAGCAATAAAAACACCTAAACATCTGATAATCAATATAAAACACTTAACAATCTGATAATCAGTAAATAAAACAAATTAGACATGAAATAATTTTATATGAAATAAACACAAATATTTAATATAAAATACAAATTAAATAATTATTAATAATTAAAAACAACAAACCGACAAAAAAAATACCTAACTTTAGTGAAACCAATAATCAATATTATGAAAACAAAAATTATTATTTTCGCATGCTTGATAATTTTTTCTTTATCTAGCGCACAAGTTGGGATTAATACAGAAAACCCAGATCCATCTTCTGTATTAGATATTACATCTGATAACAAAGGTGTATTATTACCTAGAATTACACTTACTTCCTTAAGTCAACAGCTCTCTAGCTCGACAAATGCAACATCCTTACTAATCTACAACACTGGTTCACAAAACGTTCCTAAGGGCTTCTATAGTTGGAGTGGTGCTGCTTGGATACCACTCACTGCTGCTCCTTCTGCATCCGCTGCTTCTAAATATTTTTATATGCCATCCATTATATTACCTACTAACAGTAATGATGCATTGATAGGAACTGGTGAAGCAGCAGATTATACTTATGATAATACCAATCAAATTTATAAAGTAAAAACATATAAGTTATTCAATAAAAAATTCACCTCACCTGTAGCAGCAAGCTCTACAACTACTGCTAATTTGTCAGAATTTGTACAAAATGCCAGCGATTACGATTACTATGTAATTTCTGTAGACTCTAACGTTTTTACTAATGTATCTATCGATGCAGATGGTATATTAACTTATAAAATTAATTCTAATGCTATTATAAGAAATGGTTCTTTTATGAATATTGTATTAAGAGTTAGGTAATTGATAATCAATTATCAAAATTTATTTAATCTTAAAAACATATCAAAATGAAACCTATAAAATATAACAACATTTATATTGTCTTAATTCTACTTTTGCTGCCCTTAAGTTTTGTTAAATCTCAGTTTATTGCAAAAGAGAATTTTGTCAAAAATATATTAGAATCTCCGATGCAATATGTCTCGACGCCAGATCAAATTGATAACTCGACGCTTGGCTTACTGTATGACTTTAATAACCTCTCATCTGGAGGAAATAATTTAGCAATAGCATATGATCCTGGAAGCATCAGTACGCCTGCGACAATTGTATGTGATGGCAGTATCATTAAAATCAATAGTACAGGTGCAGCAACAGGTGTTGGATTAGGTAGTTATCATTATACTTTTCAAGTAAGTAATGATAATGGTGTAACATGGACAGATGCTTCAGATGAGAAAATAGGGACTCCTGCTTTCGAATTCACAGTATATGAAGGGGCTATGAGAATTAGAAGAAAAGTTAGGTTTGCTAATCTATTAGGAGGAACACTAGATACAATGTATACACTTCCTATTGACATACAAGTTCTAAAAAATCATATCTCATTTAGCAATGGTAATAGTTTTGTAGTTGCTAAAGGAAGTTCTATTAATATCCCAAATATTACTACATCTTATGAAAGTAATATTACTATTACAGATCAAAATGGAACTATAGTAACACAAGGGCAAAACATTACTTATAACACCGTTGGGACATATACTTATACCGTTGCTGCTAAGGCGGTTGCTGCGCCAAGATGTGAGAATATTTCATCTATAACCGTGGATGTATACGACCTAAGCAATTGTAATGAAACAACTGAAAAAATATTTGCGACCGATCAATCTTGGAACTCAATTGGGCTTTTATTTATTCCTTTAGGAAATGTCACTAATCCTACAAATGCTGTAGATGGTGATATGTCTACCCATTCTGAAATAGGAGTTAACGTCGGGCTTTTAGGTCTTGGTACCACTTGGCAGAACCTTAAGTTTACCAATAAAGTGAACAAGGGCACACCGGTTAAAATAAAAATGGGACAAGATTACAGCTTGCTTCAAGTAATAGGAGGTATAACCATTACAGCAATAGACCAAAATGACAATCGTATTGGACCACTTGTTGGAGTTGGAGAAGGCGCATTGCTTGATCTGTTGGTTGGAGACAATGTCTTCGAGTTTTCTTTTATCCCAAGAGGAAATGATGGGAAACCTATAGATTACCATGGTGTGCGTATTAATCTCGGATCTGTTCTCACAGTTGCCAATAGAGCAAAAGTATATGGCGACTATTACGAAAAGAAACAGACAGTAGGAAGCAATTGTACATTAACACCAATTATAGTGAACGGCGCAGCAAAACCTGCAGATTACACAGGATCTGTTAAACTTAATCCTTTTGTTGATGACGTTCTTTGGGGCGTAGAAGATATGGGATTAGGTGTAGCGACAGCATTATCGTCAGTGGTACATCCCTATCTTGCGGTGGATGATAATATGGATTCTTATGCTGTTTTCAGTAGGGCAGTCGCAGCGCTTAATAGACAAAAACTTAATATAAAACTAAGACATATCGCAAGACCAGGTGACGAAATAAGAATTGTCATGGGCGGTTTCGAAGTCCCACTAGTAGATGTTAGCCTATTAACAGCGTTCAAAGTGCAACGTTATTTAGGAAATACTAAAGTTGGCCCAGAGGTTCCTGGTTCTCAATTCAAGCTATTAGACCTTAATCTTCTTGGTCTTTTAGGCAGCACAGGACACAGACGAGCATTAATTGTATCAAGTATTAATCAACCTTTTGATCGGATAGAGATAAGTTATACCAGTGTGGTACAAGTTTCATTACTAGGAGATTACACTTATATTTATGATGTATCAATCATGCCAAAAATGGTCTTTGATGGACAAAATCCTAACGACCCTAATATTGTAACGCCGTTATGTGCTGCAGATTATCTAAAAGTTACCAAATCCGACTTGTGTACAACTTACAATATTTCTTTTGCGTACGCTAATAAAACTGGTGAGACCATTACCAGCTTTACTGAAATTGCTAACTCGGCATTATTAAAGATTGAAGAAACGTCCACTTTTAATTTTTATGAATTTAAAACCTTGCACAGCCAATATGCGGATAATTTATATTTAAAAGTTCAGACCAAAAGACAGGGTTGTGACTACGGCAGTCCACAATATATTAAAGTCAATCTTAAAAATTGCCTGGATGCAGTTGTAAATCCTGTACTTAAAACAACTGCTAGACATTAAAATACATTTTAATTAAAACAATTTGTTTACTAAAAAGGTCGAAATTGATATTTCGACCTTTTTTATAATTGTAAAACATGTTATCTTATAACTACTTTTTTATTCTTCCAAATACACTAGTCGGTCATCTAAAATTTGGTCTACATGTTTTAATATAATAGCTTCAGCGGTTTTCTTCTTTAATTCTTCAATAAAAAAGGAACTTTCAAAAAATTGTCGGTGTGTACCAGGCAATAAACTCATGAAGTAATCCATTCCTATTTTGTTATTATGAAGGTCCATCATCGTCTCTAAAGCTTTGTTAGGGAAAAGATCCTCGTGCAGGTCAGTAAGCTTTTTGCACCATATCAAAGACTTTTGTGGTGATGATACTTTGCAGAAATACATCATGATCATACACATCCAAAAACTATGTCTGAAAGCGTTGCCTTCTCCATTGGTATTACTCGTCTTTGGATAAAGCTTTTTAGCAATATTAAAGGCTTTAAAACTAGCATAAAAATACAATATTGAGAATAACGGATGTGCTATCCCTATCCCAAGAATAGTCATTATCTTATTAAAAGACAATGATCGCAGTGCGCCAACAAAAATCTGAATAAACTTTCTCATACAAAAAACTCCCACTTTCGTGAGAGTTATTATCTTAATTAAACGTGTGTCAACAACCTTACGGTCTTGGACAGCACTTCTTTAACCTCTGTTCTTTTTACTATAAAATCTACAAATCCTTTTTCTTGCAAAAATTCTGCAGTCTGGAAACCTTCTGGTAAATCTCTACCAATCGTTTCTCTGATAATTCTTGGTCCTGCAAATCCAATTAATGCACCTGGCTCTGCCATAATAATATCGGCAGTCATTGCGAAAGATGCCGTAACACCTCCAAAAGTTGGATCCGTAAGATAAGCGATATAAGGTAGACCAGCGTCAGAAAGCTGTGCTAATTTAGCCTGTACTTTCGCCATTTGCATTAACGAGTAAGCCGCTTCTTGCATACGAGCACCACCAGATTGGCAGATAATCATAAAAGGTAACTTATGCTTAATTGCGTGATCTATAGCTCTACGGATTTTTTCTCCCATTACCGATCCCAAAGATCCTCCAATAAAGGCAAAATCCATACAAGAAACAACAATCTCCACACCATTAACTTTTCCTACTGCGTTACGCAAAGAATCTGTTAATTTAGTTTTTGATTTCACTTCTTTAAGACGATCTGTATAAGCTTTAGTATCTTTAAACTTAAGAATATCAACACTTTCTACATTGGCATTAAGCTCCTCGAATTTTTGGTCATCAAACAAAACTTCAAAATACTCTCTACTCCCAATTCTTACATGGAAACCATCTTCTGGAGACACGTAACTATTGGCTCTTAACTCTTCTGCTTCTATAATCTTACCAGTTGGTGTCTTATGCCACAAACCTTTTGGTACGTCTTTCTTCTCTTCTGTAGAAGTTGTTATATTTTGTTTTTTTCTTTTAAACCAATCAAATGCCATTTATGAAAATTTAGATTTTTAGATTTTGCAAATTTAAAACTATTTAATTTACAATCAATCTATAATTGTATAATTTATTAAAGAGTATTGATGTTATTAAGATCTTCAAAAGCTTGTGTTAGTCTTGTAGAGAAGGTTTCTTCACCTTTTCTTACCCATACTCTTGGATCATAAAACTTCTTGTTAGGAACATCTGCACCGTCTGGATTACCAATCTGCGCTCTTAGATATTCTATCTTATCATTCATATAATCTCTGATGCCTTCTGTGTAAGCAAACTGAAGATCTGTATCAATGTTCATCTTGATAACGCCGTAGCTAATTGCCTCACGGATTTCTTCTAAAGTAGATCCAGATCCACCATGGAAGACAAAATTAATTGGCTTATCTCCCGTGTTGAATTTCTCCTGAACAAATTTCTGAGAGTTATCCAAGATCTTAGGTGTTAACTTCACGTTACCTGGCTTATAAACACCATGTACATTACCGAAAGCAGCTGCAATAGTAAAGTTCTCAGAGATTGCTTTCAACTTTTCATAAGTATAAGCAACGTCTTCTGGCTGTGTGTATAATAAAGAATTATCCACAGATGAGTTATCTACTCCATCTTCTTCGCCACCAGTTACACCGATTTCTACTTCTAGAGTCATGCCTATTTTTGCCATTCTCTCAAAGTATTTTCCAGAAGTCTCGATGTTTTCTTCAAGAGGCTCTTCAGAAAGATCCAACATATGAGAAGAGTACAAAGACTTACCAGTTTCTTTATAAAAAAGCTCGTTAGCATCCATCAATCCATCAATCCATGGCAATAATTTCTTTGCACAATGGTCTGTATGTAATATTACTGTCGCACCATAAGCTTCTGCTAAGGTGTGAATATGTTTTGCACCGGCAATAGCACCTAATACAGCAGCTCTTTGACCTTCGTTAGAAAGACTTTTCCCTGCATTAAAAATAGCACCACCGTTAGAATATTGGATAATAACTGGTGCATTCAATTTTGCAGCAGTTTCCAAAGTTGCATTAACATTACTAGATCCAATCACATTAACCGCTGGCAATGCAAATTGTTTCTCTTTTGCGTAATCAAAAATTTCTGTTACCAAAGATCCTGTGGCTACACCAGCCGGAAACTTTCTACTCATATTATTATTGTTTTTTAGATTTTGTTTTTTTGTTACGAACTATTCGTTGCTCAAAAATAAGATTATTTTGGCAATCCGCCACAATTTTCCATTTCTTTAGCCTCACAAGCAATTGTAGCGTCGGGCTGTCCGCTATATCTTTTTAGAAAACCTCTGCTTAAGCTACGCATCACTTCCTTTTCTACAAAGGATGCCACTTCCATCCCTATTGCGGTTTTTTTGTTTTAATTCCGTTTATCAATTCCCCAAAGTAATTTTTGTCTTATAGTCTCATAAAAACTAAAACTTTTAGGTGTAATAAGATTGAGATAAAACTCACCTTTTTCTAAGATAATCTCGTCTCCAATATCCATATAATACAACCTAGAGTCTAATGACAATGTAAATTGTGCAGATCTACTACTGACTATCAACTTAATGGTAGCATGGTCATTAACTATTAATGGACGTACATTAAGATTATGTGGCGCAATAGGCGTGATGACAAAGTTATTATTAGTCGGTGATATAATAGGTCCTCCACAACTTAAAGAGTAAGCTGTAGATCCTGTAGGTGTAGAGATGATTAATCCGTCACCCCAGAAGACATTGAGAAAATCATTATTTATATAAGAATCTACCGTAATCATGGATGTTGTCTCCTGCCTAGACAAGGTAACATCATTAAGCGCATACGGGAAATCTATTTTGTCTTGTTGATTGGTTTTAATCTTAATAACGCTTCGTTTACTGATATTGTAGTCGCCCGCAATAATATGGTCAAGTTCATCAAAAATTTCTTCTTTTTTAAAATTAGCCAAGAAGCCTAGACGTCCAAGATTAATCCCAACGATAGGGATCTCAAGGTCTCTAATAAAAGACATGGCACTAAGAATTGTACCATCGCCTCCGAAACTAAAAACATGATTCACTTTTTTCTCCTTAAGATCTTCTTTGGTAAGAAAAGTATCATAATCTTTAGAAAACTTAAGGCCTTCTAACATGCTATGATGCAGGATTACTGGTATATTACGTGCTTCTAGATCCGTAATAAATTTATTAAGGTAAAGAAAAGTATCGAGATCTTTTTTTTGTGTGTATATCGCTGCTATCATATATTAAAACTCCAAATATTTTTGGAAAAACCCGAATCTATCCTTCATTAGATCTTCCTTTTGATCATCATAAAATTTATGAATTACATTATACCCAAATCGCTCAAAAGTCTCATCAATAGAGCCTAGATTACAATGACTTATCTTAAGTATTAGTTCTATATTATCTTCTTTGATGGCACTTATAAAACAGCCATAAAGTTTGGCATTATTGCTTTCTATAATCTTAGCAACTTCTACCATCGAGTAATATTTGCTATTAGTCTGTACCGTTAACGTTGCTCCCGCTTCAGAAAAAATAGGATATTTAGAAAATTCACTGAAAATATCATCGCAAGAAATATAACCTACATACTTTTCGCTGATGTTAATAACAGGGATAATATTGGCATTAAATGTATGAAATAACTTAACTGTATCTAACAAATTAGCATCTTCTCTTATTGCAAATCTCTCATAATGTACAGCCAATGCATCCAAATTACCCTCTGGACTTTCTTCTAGAAAAGCTTGACTTAGCGCACCTTGATACACGCCTTTTTTTTTAACAAAGACATGTGAATACCCGAATTCCTTAGCCAACTCTGATGCTTCTTCTATAGAATCGCCAGAATTGAATGCAGGAAAATCCTTGGAAATGTAATCTTTTATAAACATATAACTAAGTTAAATAAATTATATCATCAAAGTTTCATAAAGGTATTTGATTTTTTTTGAAAAAAGATTTGGTTAATAAAAAATAAAAACCTTATCTTTGTCGCCTTTCATTTTTACTTTTTATTAGATTTATTTCGAACTGCACTGGCTTTGCTATTGCAGTTTTTTTTATTTTGAGATACTTAGTTCTCTTGCAAATTCCCACATAACTATCCCACCACATACGCTTACATTAAGAGAATGCTTGGTACCCAACTGCGGGATCTCTAACAAGATATCACAATACGGCAATACCTCATCACTAATGCCATCCACTTCGTTTCCTAAAATCACTGCATATTTCTGCGAAGGATCAATATCATAATCCGTAAGATACATACTGTGTGTAGTTTGCTCGATACCAACAATAATATAGCCTTTTCCTTTTAAAGAATTAACCGCTTCTACAACATTTTCTACATAATGCCAATCTACACTTTCTGTCGCACCTAAGGCTGCTTTATGAATTTCGCGATGAGGTGGCTGCGGCGTAATACCACATAGCACAATCTCTTTTACTAAAAAAGCATCAGCAGTACGAAATGTTGCTCCAACATTATGCATGCTTCTTACATTATCTAATATAACTACCAAAGGTATTTTTTCTGCCTCTTTAAAAGCATCCACATCTATCCTTCCCAGTTCTTCTAATTTCAGTTTTCTAGTCACAGTTTATTTTTTTAAAATCAAATCCACATTTTTTATAATATTCTGAGCAATCGTATCCATAGGAATATCATTCTCATCATTATTAAAAGGATCTTCTATTTCTTCAGCAATAATTTCTAAACTCATCAATACATAATAAATAAACATCGTTAATGGGATCATAAAGTATCCAATACTAATTACGTAAGCCACAGGAAGAGCTAAGACATAAAAAATAATGAATTTTTTCAAAAAGGACGAATAAGAATATGGTATAGGTGTATTTTTAATGCGTTCGCAACCTCCACAAACATCCATAAAACCAGTCAATTCATTATTAAGAAGCAACATTTCTGTATCAGAAATTTTACCTTCTTTGTTCAACTGTTTAGCCTTATGAAAGATTAATGACGATAATTCTAAAGGTGGATGGTGTTTCAGATTATTTTCTAAACTAGAAAACTCGTCATCCAAGGCCAATCGTGTAGATTCTTTGGAAAGGTGTTTTGACAAAAATAAAGGGAAATACTTTAAGTATTTAGCAAATTGATCTTTATCTGCTTTATGATCATCTCCTAAAATAGAATTAATTTTAATAGCAAAATTTCTAGTATCATTAACCAATTTACCCCAGAGCTTACGACCTTCCCACCAGCGATCATAGGCTGTATTAGTCCTAAAAACCAACAGCAACGATAATACAAATCCTAACATACTATGCAGCATACCAATATTGGTCACGCCAGATTTTGCATTAAGATGAAGGTATTCTAATTCTAAATAAGCAATGCCACAAGAGTACAGACCAACCATCACCATCGATGGAAAAAGCACCTTTAAGGTATCTGTCTTATGTAAGCTAATAACTGTCTTTAGAAAGTCTTTTGTATTGTATATGTACATGCTATAACAAAGATAAAAAAACTCTTAACAATACGGTTTCTTTGTGCATAAGATTTTATTAATAATAATTTTACAAGCCTTTAGAATTTCGTATTTTTGAGTCCCAATTTTTAATTATGGCAAAAGCGAAGAAAGAAACCCCGTTGATGACGCAGTACAATACCATTAAGGCAAAATATCCTGATGCATTGTTATTATTTCGAGTGGGTGATTTCTACGAAACTTTCGGGCAAGATGCCATAAAAACGTCTCAGATCCTTGGTATTGTTCTGACCAAAAGAGCCAATGGCGACGGTCATATAGAATTGGCGGGTTTTCCGCATCATTCGGTGGATTCTTATTTGCCAAAGTTAGTGAGAGCTGGCATGCGTGTCGCAATCTGTGATCAGTTAGAAGATCCAAAATCCGTAAAAGGCATCGTAAAACGTGGTGTTACAGAGTTGGTAACGCCAGGTGTCAGCTTTAATGACCAGGTGTTAAGCTCTAAGAAGAATAACTTTTTATTGTCTATCCATCGAGAGAAAGAAAAATTTGGGATGGCATTGGTAGATGTCTCAACTGGAGAATTTTTGGTCAGCGAAGGGCCTTTAGAAAAGCTATTGCACATTGTACATACCTTTGACCCTAGCGAAATTATCTATCAAAGAACCACCGAATTACCGTCTCAGCTTAACAACAAAAACTCTTTCAAGCTAGAAGATTGGGCCTATCAATACAATTATGCTTACGATAAATTAACGTCACATTTTAAAACTAAATCTTTAAAAGGATTCGGGATTGACGAGCAAAAATTAGGCGTTACCGCAGCAGGAGCTATCTTTGCTTATTTGGTAGAAGATACTCATCATGCACTTTTACAGCATATTACCAGAATCCAAAGTATTCCTCAAGATGATTATCTGATGATGGATAATTTTACGTTGAGAAATTTAGAAATCGTTTTCGCGTCCAATCATCAAGGCAAATCTCTGCTGGATATTATCGATAAAACAAACACGCCAATGGGCGGACGATTGTTAAGACGAAGATTAATTCTTCCGCTTAAAAACATTAGCGATATTAACCGAAGATTAAGCTTAATAGAGTTCCTCAACAACGAAGATCATTTAAAATATGACATTCAGGATTTATTGAAAGGCATCTCTGATCTTGATCGTTTGGTCGGCAAATTAGCTGCTGAAAAAATCTCACCTAAAGAACTCGGTTATCTCCGTCAATCCATTATTAATATTCAGGAAATTAAAGGGAAGCTTCATGCTTTTCCGGATGTTTTGGCTTGGCTAGATCCTTTCAATAATATGGAAGATCTCATCAGATACCTCCAATCTCACCTTAATGAAGAATTGCCTGTTAACATCAATAAAGGAAAGGTGATTATGACAGGTATCTCAGAAGAATTGGATTATCTGCGCGGTTTACAGAGCAAAGGACGTGGTTTCTTAGACGATATGTGCGCCAGAGAGATAGAGCGCACGGGTATTACGAGCCTAAAAATTGATTTCAATAATGTTTTCGGTTATTTTATTGAAGTTAGAAATACGCATAAAGATAAAGTTCCCGAAGATTGGATCAGAAAACAAACGCTGGTTAATGCTGAGCGCTATATCACCGAAGAGCTTAAAGAATATGAAAGTCAAATTCTAGGTGCAGAAGAAAAAATCTCTGCTTTAGAATTACAATTATACAGACAATCTTGTGAAGAAGTACTCATCTATATCGATCATATCCAAGAAAACGCTAGATTAATTGCCGAGTTAGATTGCGCCGTAGGCTTGTCTAATCTTGCCATAGAAGACAATTATACTAAACCGATTCTTAACGACAGTTTTGATATTAACATCCAAGAAGGTCGTCATCCAATTATCGAAAAATCTTTGCCTTTGGGAGAAAAATACATCCCGAACGACATTTTCCTTAATAAGGATTCTCAACAGATTATAATGGTTACAGGTCCCAACATGGCGGGTAAGTCGGCGATCTTGAGACAGACGGCGATTATTTCTTT
The DNA here is from genome assembly GCF_053553015.1 of Chryseobacterium electrogenes. NCBI lineage: Bacteria > Pseudomonadati > Bacteroidota > Flavobacteriia > Flavobacteriales > Weeksellaceae > Chryseobacterium > Chryseobacterium electrogenes. The sequence continues at coordinate 2,338,602 of NZ_JBNPPB010000002.1, forward strand.
ATTGGCTCAGATTGGAAGTTTTGTCCCGGCGAGACATGCAGAAATTGGAACTTTAGACAAAATTTTCACCAGAGTTGGCGCTACAGATAATATTTCTGCTGGCGAATCTACGTTTATGGTTGAAATGAATGAAGCCGCTAATATACTGAACAACATTTCCGAGAGAAGCTTGATTCTTCTGGACGAGATTGGTCGCGGAACATCCACTTACGACGGCGTTTCTATCGCTTGGGCGATTGCAGAATATCTTCACCAGCATCCAACGCAGGCTAAGACATTATTTGCGACGCATTATCATGAACTGAATGAGATGACGCTTAATTTTGACCGAATTAAAAATTTCCATGTGGCAATCCAGGAGAACAAAGGCAACATTATTTTCTTGAGAAAATTAGTTTCTGGTGGAAGCGAACATAGCTTTGGTATTCATGTGGCAAAACTAGCAGGTATGCCTTATAAAGTCGTTAATCGCGCTGGCGAAATCCTAAAAACCTTGGAAGCAAGTAGATCATCCACAGAAAACTCTGGCGAAAAAATAAAACGCGTGACCGAAGAAAATATGCAATTATCCTTCTTCCAGTTGGACGATCCTGTTTTAGAAAACATCCGAGAAGAGTTAACGAAAATTGATATCAATACTTTGACACCAATTGAAGCACTAATGAAACTTAATTCCATCAAAAAAATGATTGGGAAATAGGGTTATCGTTGAAAATTAAAATCTAATAGCAATGGAAACACTTAATTTTTATCGCTGGACAAATTTCTTGACAACGCTTTTGGTTTTTGTTACAGTTGCTTTTAATGCTCAAAAAATTTATATAAAAGATAGCATCAACAACGAACCAATAAAGTATGCTAAAATAACCTTAGATAACGAAATATTTTACAGTGATTCTTTAGGTATTTTTAACCTGAATGAAAATAAGCCTGAGTTTTTTGGAATAGAAAAGTCTGGTTACGAAAAACGAAATATTTTTAAAAGTGAATATTCTAAAGACGTTTATCTAAGTCCTAAGCTTATACCTATTGATGATGTTATAATTCCTCACAGACAAACAATTATTGTCGGTAAAAATTTCAAAAATAACAATACCACTTTTTTGCCAAAAGGAATAGGATTAGGTACAATTATAAATAATAATTACAATAAAGAAGGCATTGTAAAGAGTATAGAAATACCAATAAAAACCAAAATAGAAAATACAAGTTTTCTTATCATCAATTTTTACGAATTACAAAATAACCTCCCTGGTAATACTAAAATTAATGACAATCCTTTAATTATCCCCGTATCATCATTGCTTAGAAAAAACAACAAAATTGCGTTAGAAGAAAAAGTATCATTTCCGAAAAATGGCTTTGTTGTTGAAATACAAATTGTTGCCAAGATAGGAGAATATAACCCAAAACTATCTACTCCACAAATACAGTTTTATAATAGTAAAGTAAAACAAAGTACTTTCCTGAGAATTAACGATAACAATTGGCAAGTATCAGATAATGGCGCGCATCCTATCAATTATATTTTTGAAATTGATTTTTAAAATTTACTACTATTGAAGCACTTATGAAACTTAAATTCAGTCTAAAAAACCTAATAATAGCCCTAATCATCTTTGTTGTAGAAGTATTAATTGCTACAACTTTTAAAGATATTTTCTTTGTTAGAGCTTATCTTGGTGATGTTTTTGTGGTAATGCTGATGTATTATTTTGTTAAAGCTTTTGTAATAATAAACCCAACAAAATTAATTATTGGGTTAGTTATTTTCTCTTTTATAATTGAATTTTTACAATATTTCCACTTTGGAGAACTTCTGGGATTAAAAGACAACAAAGTCGCGATGATCGTATTGGGTAATTCTTTTAGTTGGATTGATATTATCTGTTATCTGGTTGGTGGCATCATTCTTTACCTTATAGAAGCCCTTGCCGTTAGCCGCAAGACATCTTAAAAGGTAAAGAAAAGTAAGATTTTAAATTCTCGTTATTAAGCGATCCTGGCGTCCATTTTTCTTTAACAGACTCAACCGATCTAATTGCCTCGTTATTAAGGCTTTCATTAGGACCTATAGCTTTTGCATCTATTAAGTTACCTTTTGCATCAATCGTAAAATTAATTTTTGTAGAAATCGTTCCACCTTTACATTTGACATTTTTTGCATTAAAATTATATTGAGCAAGTTTATTAAATGCATCAATCCCTCCAGGAAACTGTGGTGCCTTTGCATCTTTAGAACTTATTGGCTTGGGCAAATCATTATCCTGTTGCGCATTAATCACAGTGAAAAAAAACATACTTGCAAAAATTAATAAATTCTTCATCATTTTATTTTTTTTAGATTGGTATAAAAATTAGTGCTGCTATTGCTGCAACTGCAATTACAGCAGAAGTAAGATAATCTGTTTTGTTGATCTCTCGGACTTCGCTTCTCAAAATTTCTTTTTGCTCTCCTGATTTCAGTTTTCCGTAGATTTTTTCGCCATCTACTTTAATGACTTCCATTTTGATTTTCTGGCTGTCTTTAGTCTGGATAACATATGTTTTATATAGCGTTAATGTATTATCATGCAATGGCTTTTGCACATCCACAATTCTCGTTTGGCAAGACCCTAATAATAGCAATACAAGAACCGCAAAAACGCTCATATATTTTGAGAATGACTTCATATAATTTTTTATTCAAAAATAGTAATTCTTAGCTATCTGCCAAAGTTATCGTAATTATCCTCTGCATATTTTATAAATCTGTTAAGAAGTGCTACGTTTTCTTTCTCTAAAGGTGTCAATTCTGCATCGACATTATTAGAAACAGGGACATACCAATCCTGAAAATCAAAAAATTGGCGATACGTCTGTTTCTTAAAAGAGTAACCATGTCTTGCAAATATTGCATTCTTAATGATTTCTAAGTCCAGTTTTTTCAGATTCTTGATCTCTTTTTCGGTTAAAACTTTTTTGGAAGCGTTAACTGTAAAGATAGCATCAGAAGCATAACGCTGTTTTTCGGTTTCGTACGATTGTTTTTTGCCGTCATCATCCACGTAAGATGCTTCTCCTCTTTTGGTGGTTGTCCAGTCCACAATATCAGATTTGTCTTTATCCAACATAAAGTTAGAATTGTAAACAAATTGTTTTTTCAAAAGCTTAACCGTTTTTTTAGGAGACTTCACCGCCTTTGCATCAAAAGCATCCCAAGTCCCTACAAGACTATCTTTTCTAAGATTTACCAGAAAGCGACCATCTGTTTTGTCATCGCCTGGCTCATCTAGCACAAATTTTTTAGAATTCTTATTATAAACCCCACGGAAAGGACGTTGATTACCATTAACAATACTATAACCATAGACACTATCTTTGGTGATACGGTTAAGTTTTATGGATAATTTTTTGATATTATATTCTTCACTATAATCGTCAGAGTTAGGATCATATTCTTTCTCAAAATTTCCTGTATAGATACCATACAACTCTTGATGCACTTCTGGCTCAACCTTTATAGAATCAGACGTTTTTTTATTCTCAGCTAATTCTGTTTTATCTTTTTTACACGATGCTAAAATCAATGTTAAAGACAAAGCAGAGAATATTAATTGATATTTCATCATTTTTGTTTTTTTATTAAATACTCTATTAAAACCAAATTAGGAATCCAACCCAGCCACGCAATAATCTGATAGACATCCATGGGATTAGGATGGAATAAATATACTAAAATTACTTTCCACAGCCGCAATGTCACCGCAGAAAAACACAAAGCGTAACTGCGCCACATCCAATGTTGATGGCTTATAACATTTCCTTTTCGGATTTCCTGATAGGCTTTGTAAGTGGTATAAAACCAAAGAATTCCTAGTATCACAAACGAAAGTTTCCCCACCAATCCACCATTAGCGAAAATGCCCATATAAATCCCCGACAAAGAAGAAAAAACAAGCGTAAAATTCACATAAACCCTCCCAGAATAATGATGCCACTTGCTTTTTTTAGATTTAAAAAACAAGGCAATAAATCCCGTTAACAACACAAAAATACTGCTGTAGACATGCGTGTAAAATATCGTTAAATATTCTGGTCTTGATGTAACTTCGGTTTGTTTTATGGCTAAAAATAAAGCTGTAGAACTATAAGGAACATACAATAAAGTGATGCGCAACATCAACCAAAAAAAGTATAAAAAACTCAACAGAATAATCCCGTTGAAAATCTTATATGATATTTTTGGGTTGATGCGCATTCTGCTTTACCCTTTAGAATTAAGATCCTGAGCAATGAGCCAAGCCTCGCTCCAACATGCCTGAAAATTGAATCCGCCCGTTATGGCATCAATATTTAGGACTTCACCAGCCAAATAGAACTGCGGAACGACTTTACTCTCCATCGTTTTGAAATTAATTTCTTTAAGATCTACGCCGCCAGCCGTTACAAACTCATCTTTGAAGGTACTTTTACCATTAACTTGCAACTTCAGAACACAAAGATTCTCCAGCAACACTTGCATTTCTTTTTTGTTAATATTAGATATTTGTTTGTCCAGATCAATCTTAGAATAACTCAAAAGGCTTTGCCAGAAACGATTGGTCACATTAAAAATTTTGCTTTGCCCAATGGTTTTCTTAGGGTTTGAATTTTTAAAATCTAAAAAATCCTCTTCAGCCTCTTGCACGGATTTCGAGATGAAATTGACAAAAATCTCAAATTTATAACCAACATCAGATAATAACCTGGCACCCCAAGCTGACAACTTAAGCACCGCGGGACCGCTTAGCCCCCAATGTGTTATTAATAAAGGTCCGCTTTCTTCTAATTTTAGTTGGGGAATCGTGATTTCTGCCCACTCAAAAGACGTCCCCATATGTTCTGATAATAAAGGGTTTTTGATGTTAAATGTGAACAATGACGGCACCAAACTCACAATTTTGTGCCCCAAATTCTCTACTAATTTTAGGGATTTTGGTGCGCTTCCTGTCGTGAAAATTACATAATCCGCAGTGAAACTTCCCGTTTTTGTTTCTATTAAAAAACGATTGTCTTTCTGCTCAATTTGCGTTACGCTACATTGTGTGATAACCTCAACATTTTTTTTCGTGATCTCTGAAGTTAGAGCATTAATAATGCTTTGAGATTGGTTGGTCACAGGAAAAATTCGGTTGTCTTTTTCGATTTTGAGCTCTACATCGCGCTGCTCAAACCAGTCCATGGTATCGCCCGGCTGAAATTTGCTGAAAACACTTCTCAACTCCTTCTCACCGCGTGGATAAAACTTAACTAAATCTTGTGGATCAAAACACGCATGCGTCACATTGCAACGTCCTCCGCCAGAGATTTTCACTTTCTGAAGGACGTCTTTATTTTGCTCCAATATTTTGACTTGATATAGATTCTCATCTAAGTTGGCAGCACAGAAAAATCCTGCAGCACCGCCACCAATTATAACAACTTTCTTCATTAACCTTATGTAATAAATTTGAGTTTCAAAAGTACGATTTTTATAAACCATCTTTTTGGAGTAATTTTGAAACTTATTATTCTTAAAATAATCTGGTAATTGTACGCCTCTCCGCAATAGGGATGGAAGCGGCATCCTTTTTCTTTTGGAGTGAGGCGGCGGAGCGTAGCGGAGCCGTCCGAGCGAAAAAAGAAAAAGATACAGCGGACAGCCCGACCCGAGCTCAGGCTCTTGCGTGGTGAGGGAATTGCCATTATAATTAAAAAAAGATGAAAACATTTTATTATAAATTTGATGTGCGTTGGAGCGATATAGACGCCAACAGACACCTTGCCAACTCGTCTTACGTCAATTATTGTGCACAAGCAAGAATGGCTTTTATGAACCAGGAAAAAATGGGATTAGCGCAGCTTAACCGTTGGGGAATTGGTCCTGTGATCCTGCACGAAAGATTTTCTTTTTTTAAGGAAATATATGCAGATCAACATGTTTTTGTAAGTGTAGAAATTGCAGGAACATCGGAGGATGCGTCAATCTATCAATTTGTGCATAAATTTTATATGCCAGACGGCACACATTGTGCGACAGCAGAAGCTACAGGCGTATGGATTGATATGATGTTGAGAAAAGCAACAACGCCACCAGATGATATTATCCAAGCACTGGAGCCTTACAAAACCGAAAACACTAAGGTGATGACCAGAGATGATATCAAGGCTTTGCCTTTCCGTCCAGATAATATTGATCCAGAAATTTTTAATTAAGTTAACAAATTATGTTTGAAGATAAATCTCAAGAATTAACGCCGATTTCTAAATTAGGAGAATTCGGGTTGATAAAACATCTAACAGAGCATTTCCCGCTCGTTAACGAGTCCTCAGAATTGGGCGTGGGAGATGATGCCGCCATTATTAATCCTGATGGTAAAAAAGTTATTGTTAGCACAGATGTACTGGCAGAAGGTGTTCATTTCAATTTGGGTTATGTACCGTTAAAGCATTTGGGTTACAAAGCTGTTGTGGTTAACTTAAGTGATATCGCAGCGATGAACGCAACACCAACTCAGATTTTAGTTTCGCTAGCGGTTTCTAATCGTTTTCCGGTGGAAGCTTTAGAAGAACTGTATGCAGGGATACAATTGGCTTGTAATCGTTACAAAGTGGATCTTGTTGGGGGCGATACCACAAGCTCTAATGCTGGACTGGTTATGAGCATTACCGTTATTGGACTAGAAAATCAAGAAGACATTGTAACCCGTAAAGGTGCAAAACCTAATGATCTTTTGGTTGTCTCTGGTGACCTTGGCGGTGCTTATCTTGGTCTACAAATCCTAGAAAGAGAGCATGCCATTTTCTTAGCTAATCCTAACGCACAACCAGAAATGGAAGGCTACGACTATATCTTAGAGCGTCAACTAAAGCCTGAGGCGAGAACAGATGTTAAAAATATGTTGAAAGAATTAGGAATTACTCCAACCTCTATGATTGATATTTCTGATGGTCTGGCGTCTGAGGTGATTCATCTTTCGGATCAATCTCAGGTTGGTTTCCGTGTGTATGAAGAAAAATTACCTTTGGACAATCTTACCATAAGCACAGCAGACGAGCTCAACCTTAATCCTGCAATGGCAGCACTTAACGGCGGCGAAGATTATGAATTGCTGTTCACCATTGCGCCAGAGGATTTTGATAAAATTGTAGGACATCCTGACTTTAGTGTGATTGGTCACGCAACAGATCTTAATGATGGCAATCACCTTATCGCAAGAGGCTCTAACCAAATGGTACCGCTAACTGCACAAGGTTGGGATGCTTTTCTTAATAAGGATAACTAATTTTCTATAAAAATAGCTTCATTTTATGCTAAATCTAAAAGATTAAGCTAATAATATATTTAATACAAAATGTTCGGTATTGTACCGAACATTTTTTTTACCAATCAGTATTCAATTTTAACCATTCGGGAATTTATTTTTTCATAAGATGTGATGCAAACGTAGTTTTGACACATCATTTAAAACAATATTATGAAAACTACATTACTATTCACTTTGGTTATTGCGTTATTTTCTAATCTTTACAAAGGGCAAATGGACGATAAATTTTATCAACCTAGTAAAGAAATGAAAGCCTTAGAATTCAAAAACTTTGAAAATATCAGCCTAGCTGTAGATAAAAAAGATACTATAACTGCTATATTTTTAAAACCTAATCAAGCCGAAATTAAAAAAACTATTCTTTTTTTTCATGGTGCAAATGGTAATGTAACAACTTATCAATACATGGTAAAGCCTCTGGTAGATAATGGTTACCAAGTTGTGATGGTGGATTTCCGCGGTTATGGAAAATCTACAGGAAAGCCTAAGCATGCTAATGTGGCAAGTGATGGACAAAAAATGTTAGACTATTTATTGAGTCGCTCTGATATTAAAAATACAAAATTATATATATACGGTGCATCTTTAGGTTCTCAGATTGCAACTCATCTGGCTAAAGAAAATCAGGCTAAAATATCTGGTCTTATTATAGATGGCGGTATGGCATCATTTACAGATATTGCAATTCATTTCTCACCAGAAAATAAGGAGATGATTGAGAAGTATATGATATCTCCTTACTCCGCCAAAGAAGATATTAAAAATTTAAAAGACCTACCGAAATTATTTATTTATAGCAAAGGCGATACGACAGTTCCGTTTTTTCATGGTCAGATTATTTATCAAAATGCACCAATGCCAAAACAATTTATAGAATATTCTGGAGAGCATTTGCAAGCCATGGTTTTGGATAAAGATCAAGTTATTAAAGCTATCGAAAAACTATAAATATTACATTTTCAATAAACTATTTGCTAAAACTCAAACAATACTATATTTTTTTTATACTTTTACATAAAAAAAAACATGGTAATTTTAATTTTATTTACAATTTCGCTTTTCATTCCAACAATTATTGCTAGTTTTTTAATTAGAAAAGAAAAGACAGCCATTACAGTCCTTAGCTATTTTTTGTTCTTTTTATTACCAATAATAGGACCTCTTATTTATCTAATCTACTATTATTCTAAAAAATCAACAGAAAAGCTAATTATAGCTTAATAAATATAGCGCCATTAGTATTAGATGGCGCTATTTTTCCTTTATAAAAGTTATTTTTTTCTATTTTTAGTTTAGGTCATTATTGTAATTTTTAAGTTCAGTTTTCAATTGATGTCTTTCTTTTTTGAAAGATTTTCCTTGATAATTCTTTTTAAAATCACTTCCAGAAAACGTTTTTATTGGATTTCCTCGTTGTACATTAAGATGATTATTCCACGTTTCTTGCATCCTTTTTTCCAATTGCTGAATGTGAAATTCCATTACTTTTTCTTTCAAGCGAATAATAGAAAGCTTCTTATTTTCCAATTGCGAACGCGAATCTTGCACAAAAACACTTTGTCCGGTTTTCGGATAAGTTGCTCTAACGGCGGTGTTAACTTTATTCACGTTTTGCCCACCACTTCCCTGACTTCTCGCCGTCTGAAACTTAATTTCTTTTTCATTAAATTGAATTTTCCCCAAACCTTCCAACTCAAAAATCCCGATAAACCAATTGCTTCTTTTATGCAATTTTCTAAACGTACTTTTCCCTGTCCAAAGAATACTTCCCAACCAAGTTTTTAAAAATTCGTTTATATTTTTTGATTTTAAAAGCAACGTTACAGACTTCAAAGTCAGATTTTCATCACCTTTTTCACGATGGATAATTTCGTAATCTATTTTATTATCTTTTGCTTCCTCAAGAAAAACCTTTAGAACTTTGGCAACTACCCATTGACATTCTAAAGGTCCTCTTCCTGAGGTTATTTGTATTATTTTGTCCATTGTTTTTTTGTTTGTTGTCGGTTGTCGGTTGATGGTTAATAGTTGATGACGTTAAAAATTCTAACAACCATCAACTAAAAACTAAAAACCATTTTACTTATCCATCCTCACAATTCTAGGCTGGAAAGTTCCCAGAATATCAACCAATTCGCTTTGTGCGTTCATGACTTCATTGATGTCTTTGTACGCCATTGGAGCTTCTTCGGTATTTCCGCCAATCAACGTGACATTTTTGAAATTTAATTCTTTTTTAATATCACTTTGAGTGAAACGGCTTCTGCATTCGCCTCTAGAGAAAGCTCTTCCTGCGCCGTGTGAAGCAGAATTTAACGAATCTGGATTTCCTTTTCCTCGAACGATGAAACCTTTTGCTGTCATCGATCCTGGGATCATTCCCAACTCATTTTCGTTGGCTGGAGTTGCTCCTTTTCTGTGAACGATTACTTCTTTTCCGTTATGGATTTCTTTCCAAGCGAAATTGTGATGATTCTCAATTTTGGCTTTCACTCTTCCACCGACGGCTTTTACCAATCTTCTGTGAATATCATCATGACAAGCCGAAGCGTAATCTCCCGCCAAATTCATCGCCGTCCAATATTCTAATCCGAGATGCGTATTCAAGTCTAACCAAGCGAAATTTTGGGCTTCTCTGGGTAATGGACATTGTTCTATCGCCACTCTCGAATAATATTGAGCGATTTCTGCGCCTAAACCACGAGAACCGCTGTGTGAAAGAATGCCTAAATATTTTCCTTTTGGAAGCCCAATTTGTTTGTCTTCTTCTGTGATTTCTACTTCCCCGAATTCTACAAAGTGATTTCCACCGCCGGAACTTCCCATTTGTTTGATGGCTTTTACTTTTAATCTTTTCAAAATCGGAATTAAACCGAACGTATCTCTGTCGAAAATTTCGTGATCGATGTGAGATTTGTGCGTTTCATACATCCCGAATTTGGTATGTTCGGCAAGAGCTTTTTCATATTTATCTCTTGCGCCGTCCAGATATGAAATTGGCGTATCCAAAATACTTAAGCTCATTCTACAGCCAATATCCATCCCGACTCCGTAAGGAATCACTGCATTTTCTACCGCCAAAACTCCACCGATTGGAAGTCCGTAACCGCTGTGTGCATCGGGCATCAGGGCACCTTGCGTTGAAATAGGAAGCTTTAAAGCGGTATACAACTGGTTTTTGGCTTCATCTGAAATATTATTTCCGAAAATATTGAAAGTCGCTCGGTTGGTATTGAGCATTCTTTTTTCTGTTTTCTTGGATGAAAGCAAAGCTTCTGCAATCTGTCCGAAGGTTAAATCTTTCTCGAAATTCTCCGGATTTTGCTGGATTTCCTTGAGAAGAGATTTCACATAATGAATATTTTTGGTGGCGAAGTTTCTCTTCATCACTTCCAAAGCAATGTTTACGCTCTGATTATTTGGATAGCCTAATTTTAATATATCTTTTCCTTTTAGTTTTAAATTTCCCATTGTTTTGTTTTAGAGTTTAGATGTGAGATATTAGATATTAGATTTTCAATAAATCACACCAATTCTTTTCAACTAGATTTTTAGTTGATTTGTTTTTTGTCAAAATCTTCAATTTTATGACAAAGCTTTGTTTGGAGTTGTAATTCCTAGCCCCGATTGCAGCGACATCCTTTTTTTGTTGTTGGACTTTTGCAGGCTCAGAGTGACAGCATTGGCAAAAAAAGATATAGCGGAAAGCGGGATTAAGCTCCTAATAAAATGATTTCGGGGAAACTGTTTTGAGTTTGAAATATTGCGCAATAAAAAACCCGAAATCTTACGACTTCGGGTTTTGATATTTCATTGTACTGCTATTCTAAGAGTGTACCAAACCACGAAGCCTCGCCTTTGCAAAAGGCAATCCTACAGATGTATGTTGATTGTATTTGAACATTACTTCGTTGTTTTTTAATTGGTTGAACTTGATTTTCAGATACAAAGATATTATTTTTTTTGAAATACGCTAATTTTAAAAAAAAATAAAAAAATCCGAAACAAATTAATGTTTCGGATTCTGGAATATCAATGAATGAAAAAAATTACTTTAACTGATCAAAACTACGTTTGATAAAGTCGGTTAATTCTTTCCCTTTCAATAGGTTTTGAGAGAGTTTTGCAAGATCCAAAGCTTGTTGGATTTTAGTATTTTTGTTCTCCGTATTTTCTGTGTTAAGAATGTCACTTGCCAAGTCGCTATTAGCGTTAACCACAAGATTGTACATCTCTGGGAAATTGCCAAACATAGACGGAGCCCCCATCTGTTGCATGTCTTTCATACGACGCATAAACTCAGGCTGTGTAATGGTAAATGGCACATCTTGGCTATCCAGATCTTCTAATTGCACGGTGTAAGTCTGAGAATTAATCGCTTCTTCAACAGATTTTTTAAGGGTTTCTTTGTCTTCTTCTTTTAATTTTGAAAGAACTGGTTCGTCTTTTTTAATTAAATTATTAACGTGATCGGCATCTACTCTCGCAAATGAAATATTGTCTTTAGACGTTTCTAATTTCTGAATAAGATGTGGCGTAATTGGCGTATCTAACAATAAAACCTGATAACCTTTGTCTCTCGCAGATTGGATATAACTGTCTTGCGCATCGGCATTAGACGCATAAAGGATTACAGTTTTTCCGTCTTTGTCGGTTTGGTTAGGTTTGATTTTTTCAATCAACTCATCCCAAAGAAAATAGGTATTGTCAACGGTTGGATATAAGGCAAATTTATCTGATTTTTCATAGAATTTGTCTTCAGAAACCATTCCGTATTCGATAACGATCTTGATATCGTTCCATTTTTGTTCGTAATCTTCTCGGTTATCACGGATAAGTTCTACCATTTTGTCGGCCACTTTCTTGGTGATATAAGATGAGATTTTCTTCACCGCACCGTCTGCTTGCAAGTACGATCTAGAGACATTCAATGGGATATCTGGAGAATCGATAACGCCTCTTAACAACATTAAGAAATCTGGTACAATCCCCTTAACCTCATCGGTTACGAAAACCTGATTCTGGTATAATTGGATTTTATCTTTCTCGATATTCATGCTGTTAGACAGCTTTGGGAAGAATAAAACGCCCGTAAGATTAAACGGATAATCTACGTTAAGATGAATGTGGAATAATGGATCCTCAAATTGTTGTGGATATAACTCTCTGTAGAAGTTTTTGTAATCTTCGTCTTTTAACTCAGACGGATTTTTAGTCCAAGCAGGATTAGGATTGTTGATGATATTATCCACTTCGATCGTTTCTGGTTTTGCATCGTCTGCAGCACCTTCTGGCAAAGGAAGTGTTTCGGTTTTTGTACCAAATTTAATCGGAACTTGGTTGAATTTGTTATACTTAGTTAACAGCTCAGAGATTTTGTACTCTTCTAAAAACTCCAAAGAATCTTCTGCAACGTGAAGAATAATCTCTGTCCCTCTGTCGGATTTGTTACTTTCTACTAGTGTAAACTCTGGGCTACCATCACAAGTCCAATGTACGGCTGGCGCATCTTTGTAAGATTTTGTGATGATCTCAACTTGGTTAGCCACCATAAAAGCGGAGTAAAATCCTAGACCGAAATGTCCTATAATTCCGGCATCTTTAGCAGAATCTTTGTACTTTTCTAGAAATTCTTCAGCGCCAGAAAAAGCTACTTGATTGATGTATTTTTCTACTTCTTCGCCAGTCATCCCAAGACCTTGATCTTTGATAGAGATGGTTTTGGCATCTTTATCAATCTTAACTTCTATGATTGGATTGCCATAATCTACTTGCGCTTCTCCGATATTAATGAGATGTTTAAGTTTAGTCGTTGCATCCGTTGCATTGGAGATTAATTCTCTTAAGAATATTTCGTGGTCGCTGTAAAGAAATTTTTTAATCAGTGGGAAGATGTTTTCTACCGATACGTTAATTTTTCCTGTTGACATATTTATTGATGTATTAGTTAATTTGTTAATTGATGATTTTACGATTTGTTGTTGGTGTCTTGTTAGAATTTTGAACCCTAACAAAACTGATGATTGAATCTCAAAAAAAATACCATAACGGGCAAAGTGACAATTTGTCTATTAACGACTCGTCTAGCGAAGAATCATGCGCCCCGGCGGAGACGGAACTCCTTTTATCATGGCGAAGCGCAGCGAAAGCCAAGATAAAAGAGTGGGAGTTGTAGACGGAAATGGCGCCAAAAAAAAGAGCTCAAATTAAATCTGAACTCTTTCTCTGATATGAAAAATTATTTTTTGATGGCTAAATCTATGACTTCACTCATGGACTTAACGTAATTGACTTTTAGTGTTTTTAGATAATCTTTGTTGATTTCTTCGACATCTTTTCTGTTGGCTTCGCAAAGGATTACTTCTTTTATCCCAGCTCTAGTAGCGGCTAGAAGTTTTTCCTTAATACCACCAACAGGCAATACTTTTCCGCGCAAAGTAATCTCGCCCGTCATGGCTAGATTAGGCTTAATGCTTTTATTTTTATAACTCGACACCATGGAGGTCAACATCGCGATCCCAGCCGAAGGTCCATCTTTGGGCGTAGCGCCTTCTGGGACGTGCACGTGGATGTTTTTCTCTGCGATATCTGCTTCTGTTAATCCGAAATCTTCGTAATGCGCTTTGATGTATTCTAATGCAATGGTTGCAGATTCTTTCATCACGTTTCCAAGGTTACCCGTCATTGTTAGCGTGCCTTTTCCTTTGGACAAAATACTCTCGATAAACAAGATATCTCCACCAACACTTGTCCAAGCCAATCCTGTTACAACGCCTGGTACATCAGTGGTTTCGGCGAGCGTACTCGGTCTTGGGATGCCAAGAATTTGGTCAATTTTTTCGATCGTGATTTTAGGATCGTAATCGTTTTCCATCGCAATTTGTAGCGCTACCCAACGGGCAACTGCTGCAATGCGTTTTTCTAAAGTTCTTACGCCACTTTCTGAGGTATGCGCATCGACGATATGTTTGATTTCTGGATTTCCTAGTTTAAAAGCGGTTGCCGTTAATCCATTTTCGGATTGTTGCTTCTTGACCAAATGGCGCTTAGCGATTTCTATTTTTTCTTCTAAAGTATAACCCGCAATATTTATAATCTCCATACGATCCAAAAGTGGACGCTGGATTTCGCCAAGATTATTAGCTGTCGCGATAAACATGATTTTGGACAAATCATAACCCATTTCTAAGAAATTATCATAGAAATTATTGTTTTGTTCAGGATCTAAAACTTCTAATAACGCAGAACTCGGATCGCCGTGCATGCCTTTTCCGATTTTGTCAATCTCGTCCAAAACAATGACTGGATTGGATGTTCCTGATTTTTTGATAGCTTGCAAAATTCTACCTGCCATAGCACCAATATAAGTTTTACGGTGACCACGGATTTCGGATTCGTCGTGTAAACCACCCAACGAAATTCTAATATATTTTCTGCCTAAAGCTGAGGCAATAGATTTTCCTAACGATGTTTTACCAACGCCCGGAGGCCCAGAAAGACAAAGGATCGGCGATTTCATATCACTTTTTAGCTTAAGAACGGCAATATGTTCTAAGATTCTTTTCTTAATATCTTCTAAGCCAAAATGGTCTTTATCTAAGGTTTTTTCAGCTTTTTTAAGGTCAAAAACATCTTTGGAATAATGCAACCAAGGCAAGTCTGTAAAGAAATCCAAGTAGTTTCTCTGGACGTTGTAATCTGGAGAATTAGGATGCTGGCGTTGCAGACGCTGTATTTCTTTTTGGAAATGCGCTTCTACTTCCTCAGTCCATTTTACCTTTTCGGCTTTCTTTTTAAATTCTTCAACATCAGAGTCTGGTCCGCCACCCAATTCTTCTTGGATAGTTCTGATCTGCTGATTAAGAAAATATTCTCTTTGTTGCTTGTCTAGATCTTTGCTTGTTTTCTGATGAATTTGATTTTTTAATTCTAACAATCTGAAATCTTCGTGCATTAGCTCATAAAGCAACTCGGCGCGCTTGTTGATAGATTTTTCATCCAAAAGACTTTGCTTTTTCTCGAATGAAAAGTTACCATTTGCCGCAATGAAATTAAGCAAATCTTCTTGCTCCGTTATATTTTTAATCGCAAAATTAGCAGCACTTGGGATGTTAGGATCTAAGTCGATAATCTTAAGTGAAAGATCTTTTATATTATCAACCAAAGCTTCAAACTGTTCTTTATTACGCGTGTTAGAATCTTTTAATTCTGTAATTTCTGAAATAAAATAAGGATCTGTAGCTGATAGATTTTTAATTTTAAATCTCTTTACGCCGCGAGTAATTGCCGTAATATTACCTTCCGGCAGCTTAATAATTTTGATAACTTTAGCTAAAGTCCCAACACGGTAAAGGTCTTTATCTGTAGGATTATCTTCTGATGCATTTTTTTGGGTAACAATACCAACGAGTTGATTGTCACGCATCGCATCTTCTAATAATTTTTTTGATTTTTCTCGACCAGCTGTAATTGGCGTAATAACTTTAGGAAACATCACCATATTTCTTACAGGAAGAATCGGAAACAAAATCTGTCCAGCGTCTGTTTCTTTCTGATCTGCTAAGTTAATTTCCTCAGTTATAATTCCGAAGCCATCTTCTAGGATTTCATCTAAATTGAGATCTTCAAATTCTGTCATAATATATTAGGATGACAAATTGTCATTTGTTTTAAAGGTTAAAGCTAATTAATACCGAATAATCAGCTCAATTAAGCTATTGTGAAATAAGTAAGTAAATTTCACAATTCTTATGCCATCGGATTTTTTGGCAGAAAATAAAAAATCCCTCCGTAATTGGAGGGATTAGTTAATTTATCTTTAGGGAAATTAAGATAGCATTTTCTGTGCTTTCTTAACGCCTTCTACCAGTCTGTCAATTTCTTCGAAAGTATTGTAAACTGCAAAACTTGCCCTTACAGTACCTGCAATATCGAAATAAGCCATAATCGGTTGGGCACAATGATGTCCCGTTCTCACGGCGATGCCCATTTTGTCTAAGATCATCCCAACATCAGAGGCAATCCCAACACCTTCTAGATTGAAAGAAATCGCACCAGTTCTTTGGGCTTTTTCGCCATATATTTTTAAGCCTTCGATTTCTAAAAGATGTTTTTGAGCATATTCTAACAAAGCATGTTCGTGCTGATTGATATTATTAATGCCTATTTGATTCATAAAATCAATTGCTGCGCCCAAAGCAATATTTCCGCCAACGTTAGGCGTCCCCGCTTCAAACCTGAATGGTAAATCCGCGTAGGTTGTTTTCTCAAAACTACAGGTCGCAATCATCTCGCCACCACCATGAAAAGGCTGTAATTGATTAAGAGAAGATTCTTTTCCGTATAATATCCCGGTTCCCATCGGTGCATACATCTTATGTCCAGAAAATACAAAGAAATCACAGTCCATTGACTGAACATCAATTGCTAAATGTGGTACAGATTGCGCACCATCTATCAATACAAAAGCATTAGACAATTGTCTGGTTTTAGCAATAATTTCGTCAATTGGATTGATAACACCTAATGCGTTAGATACCTGATTAACAGCAATAATTTTAGTTTTCTCGTTAAGCCAAGAATCTAGAACATCAATCTGAAGAATCCCGTTGTCGTCCATTGGGATAACTTTTAATTTTGCGCCAGTTCTTTCGCACAACATTTGCCAAGGCACAATATTAGAATGATGCTCCAAATAAGAGACGATAATTTCGTCATCTTTTTTTACAAGATTGCTCATTGCATAAGCAATAAGATTAATCCCTTCTGTAGTCCCTTTCGTAAAAATTACTTCATAGTCATGCTGTGCGTTGATAAATTTTTGAACCTTTTTACGCGCCAATTCCATTTCTTCCGTTGCGAGCTGGCTTAACGTATGGATGCCACGATGCACATTAGCATTAATAGTTTTATAATAATTCTCCCAAGTCTCTATTACAAAATTAGGTTTTTGTGAAGATGCTGCATTATCTAGGTAAACTAAAGGTTTTCCGTTGATCTCTTGATGCAAAATAGGGAACTGTTCTCTTATATTTTGAATGTCTAGCATTTTATTTATTTAGAATGCATCAAAGTTACGGCAAATTATATAAATACCTGAGCTAAGATTCATTGAGATTTTCTGTTAAAAGCAATAAAAGCTATCGATTAAGATGACTTATTCCGTGTAAAAAATTAACTTTGTTAGGATAGCATTTTTATTTTATTCATAATGACAGATCAACAAAAGCAACAACAGCTTACAAGGTATAAAACCTTAGCCACAGGCTTATTTTTATTAATGGCTTTTACCTTTATAGGAATGACTTTTTTACAGAAACATAACCCATCTCATTGGATTGGTTACATAAGAGCTTTCTCAGAAGCTGCGATGGTTGGCGCATTGGCAGATTGGTTTGCGGTTACAGCGTTGTTTCATCATCCAATGGGGATTAAAATACCACATACCAACCTAATAGAGCAAAGCAAAGAGAAAATTGGAGACAACCTTGGTAATTTTGTCGTTGATAATTTTTTGGCACCTGAAAATATCAGACCTTATATTCTTAAACTAAAAATATCCGGTTTTGCGGGTGATTGGATAGAAAAAGATCGTAATCAAGAGGTTTTTGTAAGAGAAGCTTCGTCAATATTATTAGATATTCTGCAAAAATTAGATGATAAGGAAGTGGTAAAATTTATCACCAATAAAGCTTTAGAACTTACAGATTCTGTTAAAATTAATAAGTTAGTCGGAAACGGAATAGATTATGTCATCCAGAAAAACGATCATCAAAAAATCATTACTAATCTCAGTGCCCAGATTAAGAACTATATTATTGAAAATGAAACCATCGTCACAGAACGTGTAGAAAAAGAAAGTTATTTCTTTGTACCAAAATCTGTCGATAGGAAAATTTCCGAAAAAATTGTGTCTGGATTAAGCCATTATTTTGAAGAAATAGAACAAAACATTAATCATCCATTACGACAAGAAATCACCGAAAAAATTCTATTATTCGCGGATGAAATAAAAACTGAAACCAAATGGGAGAATGAGTTTCAGTCCATTAAAGATGACTTTCTTAAAACCGAAAAGCTTACGCAATATGCCGAGGATATTTGGTTTTCAATTAAGAAATCCGTGATTAATGAACTTACCGAAGAACAATCTGCATTGAAAATTTACATCAAAAAAAATCTTACAGAACTGGCCACTAACCTTAAATCTAATGAGAAATTACAACACAAAATTGATTCTTGGATTAGAGTGACAGCGTACAAATATATCTTGAAAAACACCAAAGAAGCTGGCCTTTTAATTAGTAATACCGTAGGTAATTGGGAAGGCAAAGAACTCAGCCGAAAACTAGAATTAGAAGTCGGGAAAGATCTTCAATTTATCCGTATCAATGGGACTATTGTAGGTGGATTGGTAGGATTAATCATCTATACGATTGCTCATTTTATTTGATTTTAAATAGAAAAATATACAAAAAAAGCCGCTCAAAATTGAGCGGCTTTCTATTTAAAATTATTTGATCTTTTCTTTTTCTTTCTTAGCAAGCGTTTCACTTTCTAAGCCATCTTTAGCTTCGTTAAGCTTTAAGGTGATAGATTGACCTTCTTTCATCTGTTTGTTAACCAACATCTCTGCTAATAGATCTTCGATGTACTTTTGGATGGCACGTTTCAGTGGTCTTGCCCCGAAATCTTTGTCCCAACCTTTTTCTGCAATAAAATCTTTAGCCTCATCTGTTAACTGAACTTTATAACCCAATTTGTCTAATCGAGAATATAATTTGTTCAATTCAAGATCGATGATTTTCTTGATATCTTCTTTTTCTAAAGAATTGAAAATAATAATATCATCTATACGGTTAAGAAACTCTGGCGCAAATGCTTTCTTCAAAGCGCTTTCTATCGTGCTTCTTGCTCTTGCATCCGTATTAGTTTTCTTAGCATTAGTCCCGAATCCTACACCATCACCGAAATCTTTAAGATCTCTTGTCCCAATGTTAGACGTCAAGATGATAATCGTATTTCTGAAATCAATTTTTCTTCCTAAACTGTCAGTAACGTGACCTTCATCTAAAATCTGTAACAAAATATTGAATACATCTGGATGTGCTTTCTCGATTTCGTCTAAGAGAAGAACCGCGTAAGGCTTACGTCTGATGGCTTCCGTTAATTGTCCTCCTTCTTCATAACCAACGTATCCTGGAGGCGCACCAACTAATCTTGATACTGCAAACTTCTCCATATATTCGCTCATGTCAATTCTGATTAAAGCATCATCAGAATCAAACAGTTCACGCGCCATAACTTTAGCCAATTCGGTTTTACCAACACCTGTTGTTCCTAAGAAAATGAAAGTTCCGATAGGACGGTTAGGATCTTTAAGACCAGCTCTGTTTCTTTGGATAGCTTTCACCACCTTTTTAACAGCTTCTTCTTGACCGATCACTTTGCCATTCAATTTATCATCCATCGCAGATAATTTGTCTAGCTCATTCTTGCCTACTTTGGTTACAGGCACGCCACTCATCATAGAGACAACTTCGGCAACGCTTTCTTCGGTAACTTCTTCTTTTTTCTCTTTAACATCTTTGTCCCATTGCTCTTGAGCGAGGTTAAGTTCTAACTGCAAGCGCTCTTCTTCGTCTTTAAGCTTACGGGCTTCAAGATAGTCTTGCGCATTAACAGCACTTTGTTTGTGTACTTTAACATCTTCGATTTTTGTTTCGAAATCAATGATCTCAGAAGGTACTTTCATGTTTTTGATATACACTCTAGATCCTGCTTCGTCCATCGCATCAATCGCTTTGTCCGGTAAGAAACGATCGGTAATATATCTCGCTGTCAAATTAACACAAGCATTAATTGCTTCATCGGTATATTTTACGTTGTGATGTTCTTCATATTTATCTTTAATCTGATGAAGAATCTGGATGGTTTCTTCAACCGAAGTTGGCTCTACCATTACCTTTTGGAAACGTCTTTCTAACGCACCATCTTTCTCAATATATTGTCTGTATTCGTCAAGAGTTGTTGCTCCAATTACTTGGATTTCGCCTCTTGCCAAAGCTGGCTTGAACATATTAGATGCATCCAAACTTCCTGTAGAACTTCCTGCACCAACAATAGTGTGTAACTCATCAATAAACAAGATGACATCTCGGTTTTTCTCCAATTCTGTCATGATGGCTTTCATACGTTCTTCAAACTGACCACGGTACTTAGTCCCAGCAACTAAACTTGCCAAGTCTAAAGTGATCACTCTTTTTCCGTACAAGACGCGCGATACTTTTTTCTGATGAATTCTCAACGCTAGACCTTCTGCAATAGCAGACTTACCAACGCCAGGCTCACCAATAAGAAGTGGATTGTTTTTCTTTCTTCTAGATAAAATCTGAGAAACACGTTCTATTTCTTTTTCGCGCCCGATAACAGGATCCAATTTGCCATCTTTAGCTAAAGTTGTAAGATCTCTACCGAAATTATCTAAAGTCGGCGTCTTGCTTTTACCAGAGCCAAGATTACCAGTTGGTTTTTTCATTTGACCAAAATCCTCACGCTCTTCGTCATCGTCGTAGGCACTATTTTGTGGTAATTGATCGGTATTTTTTAGCATTTTGCGATATTCTCTTTGCACACCTTCATAATCAACATCGTAAGCTTGTTAAATATTAGCTGTAGGATCTTCTTGTTTATAAAGAATACCCAATAATAGATGAACCGTATTGATTTCTGAAGCTTGATATTGTCTACATTCTAGCTCTGCACGTTTTACAGCTTGATCCGCCATTTTAGTTAAAGAAATACTTCCCATGTTAGTCACAAACGGGTTAGAGTTTGCGGTGCTTATGGTTTCTATTTTTCTACGGATTTGTGTAAGATCGGCATTAAGTAATTCAAGGATTTCTTTGGCAGAGTTTTCGGTCTTGATAATTCCCAAGAGAAAATGCTCTGTATTCAGAAACTCGCTCTGCAAACGTCTTGCTTCATTTTTGCTTTGTTTGAACACGCCGTTCAAACCGTCTGAAAATTTATAATCCATTGTGATGTGTCTCTGTGTTAATAAAAAAGATTAAATAAAATTACAACAAAAAATATTGAATTTTATACTTTTTGTTTTGCAAATTTGTTACCATTCTAAAAAAATGGACTTTCTGACATTATTTTTTGTTTATGTTAAGGCTTTTAATTAGGTTTGTAGGCTTACTTAATTTTTAGCCAATCAAAATTTAATTCCTTGAAAAAGAAAGTCATAGTCAGTGTTTTCAGTAATTTGTATACCGATCAACGTGTAGAGAAAGTTTGTCAAAGTCTTTTGGAAAATAATTTCGAAATTATATTGATTGGTAACGATTGGGGCGGTGCAGAGCCAATGTCTAGGCCTTATGATTTCTATAGAATTCCGTTAAAATCAAAAACTCTGAAAACTGCCTATCCAGAGTTTATGCTAAAACTTTATTCTGATTTAAAGAAAAGGGCTGACAAAAATTCCGTTTTATTATCCAATGATTTAGAGACGATTATCCCCAATTATAAGATTTCTAAGACACTTGACATCCCTTTGATTTTTGATAGCCACGAAATGTTCAGTGAGATGCCGGCTGTCCAAGGAAAATTATCGCAAAAAGTATGGCGGTGGATTGAGAGAACCTATTTTCCTAAGCTTAGCAATATGATGACTGCGAGCGATTCTTATGCTGATTGGTTTGTAAAAGAATATCAAATTAATAGACCTGTTGTGGTGAGAAATCTGCCTAAAAGGCAAAATCTAAAACAAATAGATTCTCAAGAACAAAAGATTATCCTGTATCAAGGTTGGCTTAATTATTCTCGCGGCATTGACAAAGCGATTATGGCGATGCAATATATTGATAATGCCGTACTCAAAATTGCTGGCGGTGGACCTATGGAACATGAGTTTCGTGCGATTGCAGAGCAATATGAAGTGCTAGATAAAGTCCAATTTTTAGGAAAACTACATCCTAAAGAATTACGCGCTATTACACCTACAGCAGATGTTGGATTGAGCATTGAGGAGAATAAAGGACTCAGTTATTATTATTCTTTACCAAACAAAATTTCGGATTATGTACAGGCAAAAGTTCCTGTTGTAGTTTCTAACTTTCCAGAATTGAGTAAGATTGCCAAAGGTTACCATGTAGGCGAAACCATTGACAACCATGATCCAAAACATTTGGCTGAAAAAATTAATTCCGTTTTAAACAACGGAAAATCTTATTACAACGACAATCTTAACAAAGCTGCAGAAGAATTATGTTGGGAAAATGAAGAACAAAGAATCTTAGCCGTTTTCAAGAAAGCATTAGAATAAAAACTATCTTCCGAAATATATCCGTTAAAAAGAGAATTAATTCTTTAGCTTCGCGATAACATCGATACCTCCTGTCGTTACATCACCTATTTTGCAAAGGATTTCTGTATTTAGAGGCAAGAAAACATCCATTCTAGACCCGAATTTTATAAATCCAAACTCGTGTCCCGCTTTTGCTTGATCTTGGGTATTACAATAGTAAACAATACGTCTAGCAACATAACCAGCAATCTGACGGAATACAACATTGTGATTATATGCACTTTTTACAGCAACAGTCGTTCTTTCGTTTTCTGTAGAGGATTTCTCATGCCAAGCGACAAGATATTTGCCCTCATGGTATTTTTTATAAATCACCTCACCAGAAACTGGATAACGGCAAATATGTACATTAAGAGGAGACATGAAAATAGAAACCTGTAGACACTTTTCTTTCAAAAATTCGTCTTCAAAAACTTCTTTGATCATTACAACTTTCCCATCAACAGGTGCTATAACATTATCTACATGATCCAATATCTCTCTATTAGGAACTCGGAAAAACCAAAATATTAATCCTAAAACAACTAATAAAGGCACAATAATTAATAATGACCATATTTTAAGGAACGTAATAGATAATCCTCCTATAATTAAAATTGCAATAATAGCGACTGTTAAAGTGCCCTTCGATTCTTTATGAAGTGTCATAGTAATGGTCTAAAGTCTATTTAAAATAATTTTTCTAATATAAAATACAAATATACAACAGGTGCGCAAATAATAAAACTATCTAGTCTATCTAATACACCACCATGTCCTGGCATAATATTGCCGCTGTCTTTAACTGCAAAAGTACGCTTCAATTGGCTTTCTACCAAATCGCCTAATGGAGCGAAAATTGACACCAATAATCCTACAATCATCCAATTCCCTCTAAGATCCGGAAGATACATTTCTACAAAAAAACCTAATATTACCGTAAAAAATACACCGCCTGCAAAACCTTCCCAAGTTTTTTTGGGGCTAATTTTAGGTGCCATTTTATGTTTTCCAAAAAACTTTCCTGTAAAATATGCAAAACTATCACTGCTCCAGATCAAAATAAACAACATCATCACTTCTAATGTGAAAGGCTTATTGTATGGATCTAAAGTACTGAATTTTGGTAATCCTAAGGCAAATCCAAAAGGTAAAACAGTATATATTACCGTGAAAATAAATTTTCCGTTCTCGAAATATAGTTCTTTTTTAAATCTAAATAATGTGATGCAAGCAATAAGAATTAAAGAAAGGGCTAGCATCTCCGTTAAGTCAAATTGGAAATAAAAACCATGGTAGAAAAATCGTTTAGAAAACTGATAATAGATAAATGCCACCAGTGGATAAACCAACCATTTGTAAATGCTATTATCGAATTTCATTATTCTAATACACTCCCACACACCAACAATCATAAAGAAAGTAATCAGTGCATAAAACAAATATTGCTGTTTTACCATTGGGAATATAGGACTTAGCCAACTTTCTCCCAAAGGTGTTGTACAAATAACAATTAGTAATCCGTAAACTAATCCGGAAATAAGACGCTGAATGAGATTTTTATCCAAAACTTAAGTTTAATGTTAATCTTCCAGCAAAAGTAAGAAAAGTTTAGTATTGTCTTTGTTTTGTGGATCTAATTTTGAGTGTCCACCACTGATAGAGGTAAGATTTTTTCTAGGATTGCCTTCACGTTTTACACGCATCATAGCTTCTGAAAGGTTAGCAACAATCTGAGAAACACTCGCTAGTATAATAATTTTACTAGGAAGAACAGAAGAATGATAATGCAAAATATTATTATCAGACAGCATAATTCTACCATCAAATGCGATTAGATATTCTGCAGTAATAAAAGCAGCATCATTAGTCTCTAAGAGATCATTAAAATGTGGTGTTTTTATTACATCTAAGAAATTCTGTAATTCTTTATCCCAACAAAAAACAGATTGTATCTGCTCTAACTTTAGAATTTGATTAAGAGTTTGTAAGGCTTCTGACTCATCTGCACAATAATTAAAAAATCCACCTGAGTGCGTAAAAAGTTGTGCAAACTTATAATCTAAGTCAGCATCACGTAATTTATCAGAAAGCTTGGTCACATTTGGATCTGTTTCCTCCTCTTCTTGATTAAATATTTTACTTACAATTTTTTTAAACAAACTCAACTTCGTCAGAAATTAATGAATTAGTACAAAAGTATAAAATTTTTATGAAATTCATAAAATTATCTATATAAATTTAAATAAAAAAGCCCCAAACTTTGCATTGTTACACAAAGCTGGGGCTTTTAATATTTTAATTATGTCTTAAGCCTCTGGTTTTAAAACACTTTCGTTATCAACTGGAGTATCTAAGCCAGAAACTGGTCTCTCTGTTAATTCTGGATCCCAAGCTCTTTTCCCGAAAATCTCTTCTAGATCCTCACGGAAAATCACTTCTTTCTCCAATAATTTCTGAGCCAGAGCTTCTAACTTATCTCTATTGTTATCTAAAATAGAAATTGCTCTTTTGTATTGAGTCTCGATAAGCATAGAAATTTCTTCGTCTACCAATTGTGCAGTTTGCTCAGAATAAGGTTTCCCAAAGTTATACTCTTGCTGTCCAGAACTATCATAATAAGATATATTTCCTAATTTGTCACTAAGTCCATAGATAGTTACCATTGCTTGAGCGCGCTTAGTCACTTTTTCTAGATCTGATAATGCACCTGTTGATATATTATTGAAGATAACTTGCTCTGCAGCACGTCCTCCCAAAGTAGCACACATCTCATCCAACATCTGCTCTGTAGTTGTCAATTGTCTTTCTTCTGGAAGATACCACGCTGCACCTAGAGATCTACCTCTTGGTACAATTGTTACTTTTAGTAATGGAGAAGCATGCTCTACCAACCAAGATATCGTTGCGTGTCCAGCTTCATGATAAGCAACACGTCTTTTCTCAGATGGTTTTATCGCCATATTTTTCTTCTCAAGTCCACCGATAATTCTATCAACGGCATCTAAGAAATCTTGTTTGAAAACTGATTCATGTCCATTTCTTGCGGCAATTAGAGCTGCTTCGTTACAAACATTAGCAATATCAGCACCACTAAAACCTGGCGTTTGTTTAGCCAAAAATTCGCGGTCAATATTAGGATCTAATTTAATTTTAGATAAATGAACATCAAAAATTTGTTTTCTCTCATGAAGTTCTGGTAGATCAACATAAATAGATCGGTCAAAACGACCTGCTCTCATTAATGCTTTATCTAGAATGTCAGCACGGTTGGTTGCCGCCATAACTATAACGTTAGTATCTGTCCCAAAACCGTCCATTTCTGTAAGTAATTGGTTCAATGTATTTTCACGCTCATCGTTACCGCCAGAGAAATTATTTTTTCCTCTTGCTCTACCAATAGCATCAATCTCATCGATAAAGATAATTGCTGGAGATTTTGCTTTAGCTTGAGCAAAAAGATCTCTTACTCTAGATGCTCCAACACCCACAAACATCTCTACAAAATCAGAACCTGATAATGAGAAAAATGGCACTTGAGCTTCTCCTGCAACAGCTTTTGCTAATAAAGTCTTACCTGTTCCTGGAGGACCAACTAATAATACGCCTTTCGGGATTTTACCTCCTAGCTTGGTGTATTTTTCTGAATTTTTAAGGAAATCTACTACTTCTTGTACTTCTTCTTTTGCTCCCTCTAATCCTGCAACATCTTTAAATGTCACATTAATTTTATCCTTCTCATCAAACAATTTGGCTTTTGATTTTCCGATTGAGAAAATCTGTCCACCAGGACCGCCAGCGCCACCTCCCATTTTTCTGAATAAGAAAAAATAGAATAATGCCATAATACCAATCCAGAATAAAGCAGTAAAAATCAACTCAGAAAATGCACTTTTACCATTTCCGAAGTCAATTTTGGCTTGATTAGGTTTTGCTGCTTCTGTATTAACTTGATTAAAACGCTCCTGAAAATAACGAAGATCTCCGTAAGAAAGGCTATAATCAGGTACAGGTTTCATATTCAAAGCAGATAGAGGATTGCTCTCTGGCTTGCTTTGTTTTTGTAACTCCGCTTTTGCAGCTTTATTAAGGAAAACATCAGCTTTGTAAGTGTCTCTATAGACCATTACCTCTTCTACTTTTCCGTTTTGTACTAATTTATAAAAATCATTTTCATCGATAGTTTTTCCACCAGAGTCTCCCAGCATTCCTGGGACGATAAATAGCAAAATAACCCCGATCATAATGGGGATAAACCAATTAAATCCTTTATTGTTATTCATTATTGTTTTGTAATTGAATGTTATTTTGGAAGCAATGTGTCTAGTACTTCGTATCCAAATCTTCTATTTTGGTAATTTTAGCATCGCCCCAAAGGGTTTCGATATCATAAAACTCTCTAACTTCTTTTTGGAAAACGTGTACAACAACAGATACATAATCTAGAAGTACCCAGGTTGCATTTTCTGTCCCTTCTACATGCCAAGGTCTATCCTGAAGATCGTTTCTAACTTTTTTCTGGATGTTACCAGAGATAGCAGAAACTTGTGTATTAGAGTTGGCACTGCAGATAATGAAAGTTTCTGCAACTGAATTTTCTATGTTGGAGAGATCAAAAATCATAACCTCCTCCCCTTTGGTATCTTGAATCGCTTCTACGATTTTGTCTACTAATAATTGTTTTTCTGTAATATTACTCATTCAAAAAATGTATATCTTGCAAATTTATTGATTTTAATCTATTTATCCCTTGTATAAAAGCTTCTAATGTCTTAAAGTTTTCTTAAATGACCAAAATTATCTATAAAAACCAATGTTCTTCGACCAATGACGAAATATTTTCTGTCATTAATGATGAAACTAAAGAAGTCGCCTTATGTACTTTTAACCAAACACAAGGTAAAGGACAATACGGAAATAGCTGGAATAGTAACGAAAATCAAAATATCGCTTACTCTCTAGCAATCCCTGCAAGGTTGATTAATCTCTCTGATGTTTTCTTCAATTATCATACCGCCTTAATTGTAATTGATATTATTGACATTTTGACCCAAGAAAAAACTCAGATCAAATGGCCCAATGATATTATTCTTAACCAAAAGAAAATCTGTGGCATCCTCATAGAAAAGAAGAAAATCAATCAGGAGCTTTATTATATTATTGGGATTGGCATTAATGTTTTACAGTCAGATTACTCTCAACTCCCTAAGGCGGGATCTATCTACAGCCTTACAGGAAAGGTTTTTGATCTAAAAAGTTTCACAGAACAATTTCATGAATTGATATCAAATAAAATTAAAGAAAGCTCTTCAGAGAATTTAATTTTAAAGAATTACAACGACCAACTTTTTAGAAAAAATGAAATCTCTGTGTTTCAAAAAAACGAATTGCGCCAAAATGGCATAATCAAAAAGGCTGACGAAAATGGTTTTCTATGGATTGAATTAGAAAAAGATGGTTTGCAAAAATTTTATCATAAAGAAATAGAACTTCTCTACTGATTAGCTCTTTTAAAATAAAGATACAATGCCACTGGGCCAAAAATTAAATTAGGAAGCCACATCGCCAATAAGGGAGATATAGTTTTGTTCTCAGAAACCACGGATAACATCTGAAATGAAAATACGAAAACAAAAGCTAATGCAATACCTAATGCCAAATTAAGACCTAAGCCACCTCGCTTTTTTTGAGAGGATAATGACAATGCCAAAAACGTCAAAATAATGATCGACACCGGCATAGATGTTCTCTGATGCAACTCGTTATAAAAGGTATTAACATTGCTATTTCCTTTTAATTGTTCTCGCTCGATTAATTTTAAAAGTTCTGGTGTTGTTTTATTCTGCCCTACTAATTTATCCGGAAATAGTTCTTCTGGAGGATGTCCAAAATTTTGAGTTTTAGTCTCTCCATTATTCAATTTTTCTGTGTCATTTTTCCCAGCGATACGCTCCATATAATTGGTAACAACAAAGTTTTTCTTCACTTCATCCCAGTAGATATCATTACCAATGATCTGATGAATTAACTTTTTATTTTTATCAAATTTTTGATAAATATAGCCAGAACCTCTCTTCTGCTCACGATTATAGGTATTAATAAAGATATACTCGTTAGGGTTGATATTAGTAGCAATAATAGTATTGCCTAACAATTGTTCTTTATTAACCTGATTATACGTGTATGGTTCTAGCTTATTTTTTTTGATATTAGCCCAAGGCAAAATAAAGTGATTGGTAGCCAATGCAAAACCAGCAATAACTAATGAGGCTACAAGGTAAGGCTTGGCAAACCGATGAAAACTAGCACCACTACTTATAATAGCTACAATTTCTGTATTATTGGCGAGTCTAGATGTAAAGAAGATTACCGATATGAAAACCAAAATAGACATAAAGGTAATTATCAAATTAAGAATCCAGAATGGATAAAAATTTAATAAAAAGTAACTTACCGTAAAGCCATTACTTTCAATTCTTGGGGTTTTACTTTGTACATCAATAACCAAGACAATTATAGTCAACAAAGCTAACATAAAGAACAATGTTCCTAAGTATTTTTTGATGATATAAGCGTCTATTATTTTCAATGTAATTCTTTTATATTGTTAAATATCAATTGTTAATGGCTAAATTCTAACTGGAATTAACCATTAACAATTTTATTAATTCTTTAAAGCCTTTGTCTCAATTGAGGGACAATACTATCCTTCCACTCATAAAAGTCACCAGCTAAGATATGCTCTCTCGCCACTTTTACTAAGTCCAGATAAAAAGCTAAATTATGAATGGATGCAATCTGCTTTGCCAAATATTCTTTTGCTACAAATAAATGTCTTACATAAGCCTTGCTGTATTCTTGATCTACAAAACTTGTCCCGAACTCGTCTAAAACAGAAAAATCATTCTTCCATTTTTCGTTTTTCATATTAATAACACCTTGCCAAGTGAATAGCATTGCGTTTCTGGCATTTCTGGTTGGCATTACACAATCCATCATATCAACACCAAGCCCAATGCTTTCTAAGATATTCCAAGGTGTACCAACGCCCATTAGATAACGCGGTTTTTCTTTTGGTAAAATATCTGTAACTTCATTGGTAATTCTGTACATTTCTTCTTCTGGTTCTCCAACAGATAAACCGCCGATAGCGTTACCAATTGCATCTGCCTCAGAAATAACTTCTGCAGAAATCCTTCTTAGATCCGAATAGGTAGAACCTTGTACAATAGGGAATAAATTTTGTTTAAATCCATATAATTCCTTATTTTCTTTAGTCCAATCGATACATCTTTTCAGCCAACGGTGCGTAAGCTCCATGGACAATTTGGCTTGATTATACTCGCACGGATAAGGTGTACATTCGTCAAAAGCCATAAAAATATCTGCACCAATCTGACGCTGAATTTCCATTGATTTTTCTGGTGAAATAAAATGATAACTTCCGTCGATATGAGATTTAAACTTCACACCTTCTTCGTTCATCTTTCTACTTTTAGATAAAGAAAAAACCTGATAACCTCCACTATCTGTTAATATTGGGCCATCCCAATTCATAAATTTATGAAGACCGCCAGCTTGTTGCATAACATCCATACCAGGACGCAGCATAAGGTGATAAGTATTCCCTAAGATAATCTGTGCTTTGATATCGTCTTTCAGCTCACGTTGATGGACGGTTTTTACGCTGGCAACTGTACCAACTGGCATAAAAATAGGCGTCTGAATCTGCCCGTGATCGGTATTAATAATCCCAGCTCTTGCTTTACTTTGGGATGTTTTTTCAATTTTAAAAAATTCTGACATTTTACGGCGTCTTTTGTTCAGGTTTAGGTAAATTTTCCTGTGTTTTCTTCTTTATATAAGCTTCTAATTTCGGGTCTTTAGTTAGGATAACTTTTTGAGCTTTATCAAAAATATCATCTAACTTACTTTCTACAAGATAATATTGATAACTATCTGTAAAAGTCTGACCTTTAATTTTAAATTTTTTCAGAATAAATCTCGAGCTTTCTTGTTGCGTGATATTAGCATCGATAACAAAGCTTTGATCTGCTATCGCAAATTCTGCAATAATCTCTGCCATCTGATCTTCTGTTAATAGATTTTTTGGCTTTTCTATAAACTTGGAGCAAGATGCTAAAATTAACACTATGATGATTAAATAACGATACATTATAATTTATTCATTAGGCTTTTGCGTTTCAAATTAAGAACTCCAAAGATGGCTTCTTTTATAATACCGCCATTCATTTTGCTTTCGCCTTCCGTTCTATCGGTAAAGATTATCGGAACTTCTACGATTTTAAAACCTTTTTTAAAGGCGCGATATTTCATTTCAACCTGAAAACCGTAGCCTTTTAATTTCACATTATCGAGACCGATACCTTCTAAAGTCTTTTTTGCAAAACAAACAAAACCTGCCGTTGTATCATGAACAGGAATACCTAAAACAAATCTCACATACTTTGACGCGAAATAAGACAATAGTACTCTAGACATAGGCCAGTTAACGACATTAACGCCTTTGCTGTAACGTGATCCTATCGCCATATCAGCATTTTTGCAGGCTTCATAAAGTTTAGGAAGGTCTTCTGGATTGTGAGAAAAATCAGCATCCATCTCAAAAATATAGTCGTAATCATTCTCCAGAGCCCATCTAAAACCATGGATGTAAGCTTTCCCCAATCCGTCTTTCACCTTTCTAATGGTAAGGTGCAATTTTTTGGGATAGATTGTCTGCATTTCTGCAACAATTGTTGCGGTGCCATCGGGCGAAGAATCATCTACTACCAAGACTTCATAGTCGTCTTCTAAAGAAAATACTGCCGTGATAATCTTACGGATATTTTCTTTTTCGTTGTAGGTAGGGATAATTACGAGCTTCTTCATCTTATAAATCAATGTGCAAAGATAATATTTTTGTCAGTTGTACGAATTATAAAATTATAGAGTTGCATCAAATTTAATTCCAAGAAAAAAAACCTGTAGATTATTTGCTTATTTTTGCAAAAAAAAGAATTGGTAAGAATACCAGAATATCATGATTGGGTTATCTTCTGTATCTTGGGATGTGTTTTTGTATACATCTTCAGCTTCAGAGTGCTGCATCGCGATGCCAATCTAAAAGATTTCATGACCTTACAAAAAGATGACAGCAGCAATATCATCTTATCTTGGATGCTTACTTCTGTTGTAGTCTGCGTGATGCTTTCTGTATTGCTTTCTCAGTTTGTGCCAGTTGTTCCTAAGATTGTGTCAGATGTATCTTGGTTGGGTTACGAGCTTAACAAATTTGGTTACACTTTTATGTGTATCTCTGGATTTTATCTTACAAAATCGTTGTTAAGTTACTTTTATTACTCAAGTTTGGGGTGTAATCGTAACCTTATTAATCTATATTTGACGGCCAATAAATTTTATTTTTTAGTGAGTTTGGTATTAATTGGGGCAAGTTTAGCAATTTTTTATTTCCCAATTGATGAGATACAATTCTTATATATCCTCATGATTATTGGTGGATTAACATTTATTTTAAAGATATTCATTTATCTTTTTAACAATCAACCAATATTGCCTAAAGAATGGTATTATAAATTTTTGTATATTTGCACGCTTCAAATAGTACCCTTATTGGTACTGATAAAGTTGTTATTTTAATCATAACTAGACACACCAAAAACTGAGATGAAAATTAAATCTATTTTAGTTTCGCAACCTGCTCCTAATGAATCTTCACCATATTTGGAGATTGCAAAAAAGGAAAAAATCAAAATTGATTTCAGACCATTTATTCATGTCGAAGGGGCAGATGCCAAAGAACTAAGAACACAGAAAATTGACCTAGCCCAGTATACTGGCGTTATTTTTACTAGCAAAAATGCTATTGATCACTATTTTCGTCTAGCAGAAGAAATGCGTTTTGCAGTGCCAGATGCTATGCGATACATATGTCAATCAGAAGCTATTGCTAACTATTTACAAAAACATATCGTCTATAGAAAACGAAAAATTAGCTTTGGTGAGAAGACCTTTGCTGACCTTTTGCCAATTCTTAAGAAGCATCACACCGAAAAATATATATTACCATCTTCGGATATGATGAACGATGATATTACCAGAACTATGAATGCCTCTGGTGTAGAATGGACAAGAGCAATTATGTATAGAACAGTATGTAGTGATCTTACAGATATTGACATCGATTCTTACGACATGCTTGTATTTTTTAGTCCACAAGGGATTAAATCTCTAGGTCTTAATTTCCCTAACTATAAGCAAGAAGATCGCAAGATTGCTGTTTTTGGACCAACTACTCAAGCTGCAGCGCAAGAAAATAACCTTCGTGTAGATATGATGGCACCAACTAAAGAAACGCCATCTATGACTATGGCTGTAGAAAAATACATCCGTAATATTAATAAATAGATATTTTTTATCTACAAACTATACAAACCACTTATCCTTTTAGGAAGGTGGTTTTTTTATTAGTTTTGCTTAACCTTAGATTTAATCTAAATAATCTTAAAAAGAATGAACGCTCCTAAAGCAAGAAAAATAGAACACTATATTAATACGCATAATGATAACCGTTATGATCCTTATTATTGGCTTAACCAAAGAGAAAATCCCGATGTTATCCAATATCTTAATGACGAAAATGCTTATGCAGAACATGTCATGAAGGATACAGAAGGTTTCCAGGAAGTTTTATTTGAAGAAATGAAAGCGCGCTACAAAAAAGACGACGAGTCTTTGCCTTATTTCTTTAATCAGTATTGGTATATTGTCCGGTATGAAGATGGTAAAGAATATCCTATTTTTTCTAGAAAATATCAGACTCTTGATAATGCAGAAGAAATCCTTTTGGACGTAAATATTTTAGCTGAAGGCGAAGATTTCTTCGAGATTGGAAGTCTGTCTGTAAGTCCTGACAATAAGACGTTGGCTTTTTCTGCGGATAATGTTGGGAGAAGGATTTATAAAATCTTTTTCAAGGATCTGACAACCCAAGAGATTTTTCCTAATTCAATAGAAAACAACACAGGGAAAGCAGTTTGGGCTAATGATAATCAGCATATTTTTTATATCAGAAAAGACGAAAGTCTTAGAGCATATCAGATTCTTCGCCATCAATTGGGGACAGAAAGTAGCAATGATGTCTTGGTGTATCATGAAGAAGATGACACCTTTGATGTAAGTGTTTTCAAAACTAAATCTTTAGAATATATTTTTATCGCGGCATCTAGCACTAATGAGGATGAGCAACGCTTTATTCCTGCTAATGATGTTAATGCTGATTGGACGATTGTACAACCCAGAACCGAAGATTTAGAATATTCTGTGGAGCATTACGAAGATGATTTTTATATCATTACCAACGCCGATGATGCAACTAATTTTAAAATTATTAAAACAAAAGTTGCCACGCCTAACCTAGAAAACTGGCAAGATTACATTCCTCATCGCGATCATGTTTTATTAGAAGGTTTCGAGATTTTCAAAAATTATTTCGTGATCGAAGAGCGTGAGCAAGGTCTTCTTCAGATTAAAATCATGGATCAACAAAAAGGAGAATCTTATTATTTACCTTTTAATGATCCAACGTATACGGCTTATATTGGACTTAATTTAGAATTTGACACCGAAATATTACGTTACGGCTACACCTCGCTTACGCAACCAAGTTCTACCTATGAGTATAATATGACGGATAAAACCACTAAGCTTCTAAGACAACAAGAAGTTTTGGGCGGTAAGTTTTCTCCAGATAATTATATTTCTGAAAGAATTTGGGCAACGGCTAGAGATGGCAAAAAAGTACCAATTTCTTTGGTTTATCATAAAGATACCGTAAAATCTAGCGACACGCCACTTTTACTCTACGGCTACGGAAGTTACGGCCACACAGTAGATGCAACGTTTTCTAGTGTGAGATTATCTATTTTGGACAGAGGTTTTATCCATGCGATTGCACACATTAGAGGAGGCGAATATCTGGGTAGAGAATGGTATGAGGATGGAAAAATGCTTCAGAAAAAGAATACTTTCTTTGATTTTATTGATGCTGCCAAACATCTTATTGATAGCAATTACACATCTTCTCAACATCTTTATGCGATGGGAGGCAGTGCTGGCGGGCTGTTAATGGGCGCGGTGATGAATTATAATCCAGAATTATTTAATGGTATTGTGGCGCAAGTTCCGTTTGTGGATGTGGTGACCACCATGTTGGACGATACGATTCCGTTAACGACTGGAGAATATGATGAATGGGGAAATCCCAACGAAAAAGAGTATTATGATTATATGAAATCTTACTCGCCATACGATAATATCGAGGCTAAAGATTATCCTAATACCTTAATAACTACAGGATTTCATGATTCTCAGGTACAATATTGGGAACCGGCAAAGTGGACTGCAAAATTACGTGATATAAAAACAGATAATAATCTTTTGATCTTCAAAACAGATATGAGTTCTGGTCACGGTGGCGCGAGTGGTAGATTCGAAAGCTTAAAAGAAATTGCTTTAGAATATGGCTTTTTATTAAAATTAGAAAATCAAGTAAAATGAACGACGCAGAATATTGGAAAAAAATAGAACAATTTTTCGAAGATAACTTCGAAACAGAAAAAAATCCTCCTATAGAGACTTTATTATTTCTGATTGGCATCCAAGAATTAGGAAGCGGCACGCAGAAATTTACTAAAGATGACAAAGTTAATCTCATCCACATTGCGGTTTGCAGATTGCTAGAACCTTTTGGTTACTATAAATTCTCTCATTATGTAGAAGGCTGGCCTCATTATGAGACCTTAGAAGCTTTGCCAGAGCTTAGACCTAACGAGCAAGCAATCTTGATGAAGAAAGCCATCATACAATATTTTCAGGATGAAGAAATAGCATTAGCATAAGACCGATTGTTCGGTCTTATTTTTTAAAATATCAATTATAGATACAATTTGTTAGTATCCTAAAAGCATCATTTCTATTATGTTTCTGAAAAAAATGTTAAAAAAAAGAGTTTTAAGACAATCAATACAATTTTTTAGCACAATTTTTGTTTAAGCAACATCGAAATGTTTAATTTTAACTTTTCCAAACTTATTTTAATGAACAATAAATTCATCCCAATTATTTCTGTTTTCATGACGATCTCTTTAATAGTGTTCGTCTCTTTACAGCTATATTGGATTAAAGAATTATACGGCGCGCTAGAGCAAGATTTTTCTAACAAAGTTTATTCGGCTTTAGAAACTTCTACAGAGAAGGTCAACAAGCTAGAAGTTGACAAATATATCAACGGAGAATATAAGAACTTAGGGAAAGAAATTGTCAGCAATAGTAATAAGCCAACGCAGACTTACATTCAGCAATCCTCAGATTCTGCCAATAGATCTTCAATTTTATTTCAAAAAAGTATTATTGAGAAACAAAAAATTCCGATTTCTAAGCAAGGAGATTCTTTGGATATCACTAAGCTTTATAAAGATGAAGGCTTGTATCGTATGAAAAAACGAACGCCAGAATTATTAACAACGCAGATTAGCAAAGACTTAGATAACAGCACCTATACGCTTAATGAGTTTGCAAAGCTTAACGCGTCCAACTTACCACTTGAGAAGCGTGTGGATGCTAAAATCATAGATTCTGTACTGACTAAAGAATTAAAATTAAAAGGAATTGATACTAAATTTGGATTCGGGATTATCGATAAAACTAATAAATTATCATCCATAACTAATAATACGTATCTGGATCAAAAAGATAAATCCAATTACACCTATCCACTTTTTACAGATAGCAAAGACAGGACTTTATATACATTGGCTTTAGTTTTTCCGAGGAAAGATTATTCTTTAGCAAAGCACAATTTGCCAATGTTGCTCGGTACTTTTATCTCATTGTTGACGATTTTGGGGATTTATATTATCTCGATTAATTATATGATGCGTCAGAAAAAAATTGCAGATATCAAGACGGATTTCATCAACAATATGTCGCATGAATTCAAGACGCCGTTGGCAACGATTTCTGTGGCAACAGACTCTTTATCTAATGATAAAATTGCAACCAATCCTGAGAAGGTCAAGTATTATTCGGGATTAATAAAGCAAGAAAATCTTAGGATGAAAAAGCAAGTAGAAAACGTTCTTAATATGTCAAAATTAGAGCGTAACGAGATGCAATTATTCCTTAAAGAGACCAATGTTAGAGAGTTTATCAAGAAAATTACAGAATCTTTCCGATTAATCGTAGAAGAAAGAAAAGGACAATTAACGACCAACTTTACGGCGGAAAAATATAATTTTAAAATTGATGAATTCCATATTTCTAATGCCTTAATTAATTTGTTAGATAATGCCAATAAATATTCTCCCGACACACCAATTATCAACCTGAAAACAAGCAACGAAGGCAATTGGTACGTGATTGATATTTCTGATAATGGCATGGGAATGGATACTGAAAATAAATCTAAAATTTTCGAGAAATTCTTCCGAGAAGAAACCGGAAATATTCATAATGTAAAAGGACAAGGACTTGGTTTATCATACGTCAAAAAGATTGTAGAAATCCATAAAGGCGTTATAACTGTAGAGTCAGAGAAAGGAAAAGGAAGTGTATTTACTCTAAAATTACCAATGAGTTAATCACAATTATAAAGAAGAATTAAAAATAAATCGTAAAACAAAAAAAGATATGAGCAACAGAATATTATTAGTAGAAGACGATCAGAGTTTTGGCGCCGTACTAAAAGATTATTTAAGCATTAACAACTTCGATGTGACACTAGCGACTGACGGAGAAATGGGCTTAAAAGAGTTTACAGAAAAAGAATTTGACATCTGTATTTTCGATGTAATGATGCCAAAAAAAGATGGATTTTCTTTAGCTGAAGATGTTAAAAAAATAGATAAAAATACGCCTATTATTTTCTTAACTGCAAGAAATATGCGCGAAGATATTCTTAAAGGTTATCAGCTTGGAGCAGATGATTATATCACAAAACCTTTTGATACAGAGTTGCTTTTATATAAAATTAAAGCGATTCTTCAGAGAAGTGCAGTGTTAGAGAATGAAGATCAAGAGCAGTTCAAGATCAGTAATATTTTCTTTGACTCAATGTTGAGACAACTAAGAGTTGGTGATAATGAGTATAAATTATCTCCTAAAGAAAACGAATTATTAAAGCTGCTTTGCATCCACAGAAACGACTTTATGCCAAGAGATCTTGCCTTAAGAAAAATCTGGAAAAAAGAAAATTACTTTACCGCAAGAAGTATGGATGTTTACATCGCAAAACTTAGAAAATTACTTAAGGAAGACGACGGTTTAGAGATTATCAACGTTCACGGTGAAGGCTTTAGACTGCTGGTAAAAAACTAAAATCTTTTGTATCTTTGAGAAAATAGAAATCATGAAATTACAGATTTATAGCCTCTTATTTCTTGGACTAATTATTACATCTTGTTCTAAAAAGCAAGATGATAATAACAACAAGCCAGAACAATCTGCGGCAACATCTTCTCAAGATAACAAAGTGACGGATGTAACAACAGAAAACAGTCCAACAACTAATGCTGTAGCGCTTAATCCAGAACATGGACAGCCAGGCCATCGTTGTGACTTGCAAGTTGGACAGCCTCTTAACTCGGCGCCACAACAAGCTCCCGCACCTGTTGCCACGCAAGGTTTAGGTTTTAATACCAATCCTAATGCACAACCAATAGCAGCACCCAATAATTCTGGACAAGTTGGTAAGCCAGCTCTTAATCCGCCACATGGTGAGCCTTATCACAATTGTGACATCCAGGTTGGAGAGCCTCTTTTATAAAAATTAAAGCCTGTTTTTTAGCAGGCTTTTTTCAAAATTAAATTTATGACGCGATTTATTATATTTTCAATTTTATTAATATCATTATCGGTTAATGCCCAGCAAGACGTGGCTTATGCTTATGTAGATGAAGGCGAAATAGGAAACTGGGTTTTCAAACATGAAAAAGGTGATGATGTCAAAATTTTTGTGGACGAAACCAAAGTTAGAGATCTTCCCAACCTTACCGCTTCTGTAACCGTAGATGTTCTTCCCCAGAATAAATCGGTTAAAATTATAGAAGTTACGGGAGCAGTTACCACATTAGGAGAACGCTCTGCCAATTGGTTTCGTGTGTCGTATGACGGAAAAACAGGTTTTATATGGGGCGGAAATCTTGCCATTGGTTATCATAAAGCGGGCGAATCTGAGTTCGTTTTCGGGGTACCAAGTACAGAAAAATTGTATGATGAATTCAATACACCTTACAATAGATTATCGGCAAGTGTCAAATATTTTAAAAACGGAAATCTTATTGATGAAAAGAAATTTGATGCAGGAATTTCTGAAAACCTCAACGGACAATCTTTTACGGTAGAAAAAGCAGTACGTCTAAAAAACGTTAATTATACGATTAATGCTTCCGTAGCTGGCGAAGCTTGCGCCATCCCAACGTACGAACAAAATTATTTTGTAACCAACGATGGTTTAATTAGTCTTCCTAAAACCGTTTCTGTATCAGATGCTGGCGTGTTTCATCATTCAGAATCAATACAATTTCCATCTAAAAGTAATAAGCTGAAAGAGCAATTTCTTTATGTTTTGGAAGAAGCCGAAACTGATGAAAATGATAAAAGCACTGGCGAAAAAGTGACCACAACCTATTCTTGGGACGGCGAACAATTTCAATCAGTAAAAACAAAAAAAGAAGCCATCAAATCTTGATGGCTTTATACTATTTACTCGCGAGATGCAAGCTTTCATTGTCTTGATTGGCGGGTTTTAGCCATTCTGATTGACTTAAATATTGTTGGTCCGGATAATAGATAAACAATAATGTTTTGTCTTTAATTGTGTTAATAATTGGTTCTGCAAGTGTTCTTGGTACCGCAGGACAACCCCAACTTCTACCCAATCTTTTTTCGGATTTTATAAAATCTTCACTTACATAATCTGCACCATGCATTACAATAGCGCGTTGCATTGCCGCATCATTGTAACCTTTGTCCATGCCGATTAATTTAAGAGAATAGCCATTGCTGCCGTTATACGTCGTTTCTGTAACGTAAAAACCAAGGCTCGATTTGTGAGAACTTTCTATGTTAGAAAATGCGGTGGCAAATTCTTCTCCAGTTCCTTTGCCATGCGCCACTAAAGAGTTGAATAATACTTTCTTTTCGTTAAGATCAATCACCCAAAGTCTTTTCTTATTGGATGACAAACTAAAGTCACAAATGCTTAATAAATGGGCGTTATCTTCTAACTTACCTGCTTTTTTTAAGTTTTGAAATCCCTGATAGGCTTTATCAAAAACATCAAAACTTAAAGAACTTTCAGCGTCAAAAATAATGCTTTTATAAAGCTCATCTGTCGTTGCAATACGTGTGGACTTAGTCTTTTCCGAAGGACTTAGAGAGATTAACTCGATTTTTTCTTTCTTTATAGCATCTTCTTTTACCGCTTTGCTCGTGTAGAAAGATGTGCTTAAAAGATAGACTAAAACCAATGTTAATGGGAATTTCTTCATGCTTTACCTTTATGTTAAACTTATTTTAGCTTGGCAAAATTACAATTATATCAAAACCAGCAGATTATATCAACCAAAGTTTAACTTTATTTTAATAAACTTTAACGCAAAACTTATTTTTTGTGAAAATTTTAAGAAATTAAATAAATGATTGATTTCTAACATAATATAAATCATATCGTTATTCAAAATAAATAATTAATTTTGCACAATATGGCAAGACGCATTTACCTTCTAATAATGTTGTTCTGTTTAGGAATTATGATTTATCCTAAGCAGAATTTCAGTGTAGAAGTTGCTAAGATGTCTTGTTGCGAAGCTTCTACCAAAGAAGATCATTGCGGTACTGATGCTACCAAAAAACAGCACAACTGCGAAAAAAACAGCCATAAGTCAGGTGACGAAAAATGTAATGATAAGTGTGCAAGTTGTCATACTTGTGCTGGATTCTTTACTGGTTTTTTCATCAAAAACTTCGAAACCAATATTACAAAGCCTATTTTTTTAGGGTACAAAAATTTTGGTTATACTTTTCCTAATTTCCTCAATCAATCCGCTAATATCTGGCAACCGCCCAAGCTTGGATAATTTCTTTGTAGACTTTATTTAATCCATAAAGTCATTTTTAAACTTTAAAATTCATCTTTTTTAAATTGAATTTCAATGCGTTATCGTGTCTTGAAGTTCATTGAGATGATTATGATCCTATTAATTTACAAACCAATGAAATTTATCCATAAAAGTCTTATGACTTTATTTGTGCTGTTGTTTTCTATCAATACATGGGCACAATCTATCATCCAAAAAGAGCATTATTCTGTAAAAGGAAATTGCGATATGTGTAAAGCCAGAATAGAAAAGGCTGCCAAAGAAGCTGGTGCAACTACCGCTAATTGGATTGGCGAAGAGCAAATGCTTTATATTGACTTTGATACCTCTAAAACAGACGCAGACAAAATCTTAAAAAAAGTTGCTGATGTAGGTCACGATAACGAAAAGTACCAATCATCTGATGCTACTTTTAGTAAACTTCCTAAATGTTGTATATACGACAGAGATCTAGCTTTCGGGCAAGCTAATCCTAAAGTTCATACTGATAAAAAAACACCGAAAACTACAGATCACGGACATCAACATCAAGATGGAGACGACCATAGTGATCAGAAAAACACCCAGATTGACGGTGTATCTATCATCAAAGCTAAAGAAGCAACAGCACTTAGCAGAAAAGAAGTTGGACTAACCTTCAACATCGATTCTAAAGAATTATTGAAAGCAGCTTGTTGTAATTTATCAGAAAGTTTCGAAACCAATGCGACAGTAGATGTGTCTTTCAGTAATGCTGTGACGGGAACTAAACAATTAAAAATGTTAGGCCTTGATCAAAAATATACCAGTCTTACCAAAGAATTATTACCAGAAATTAGAGGTCTCGCTTCTCCTTATGGACTTAATTTTATCCCTGGAAAATGGATTGGAAGCATCCAACTAACTAAAGGAG
Source organism: Chryseobacterium electrogenes (assembly GCF_053553015.1). Classification (NCBI taxonomy): domain Bacteria; kingdom Pseudomonadati; phylum Bacteroidota; class Flavobacteriia; order Flavobacteriales; family Weeksellaceae; genus Chryseobacterium; species Chryseobacterium electrogenes. The sequence goes on from NZ_JBNPPB010000002.1 coordinate 2,380,350, forward strand.
GAAGTACTGTAACCAACGGTTATGAAAGCATTACTGGACAAATTAATACCGAATTACTAAAATCTCATGATGATAAGCCATCCACGGAGATTAACTTATTCGCTGATTTTGAGTCACGTACAGAAGCTAATATTACACATACATCGCCACTGTCAGAACATTGGACCCAGAGTATTTTATTACACGGAAACGGCACTTTCGGAGATACTGATATGAACCATGATGGTTTCTTAGATCGTCCAAAAGGGACACAGCTTAATGCAACTTATTTATTGAATTACAATGACCTAGATCATACAGGATTAGGGACGCATTTCGGGATTAATTTTGTCCAGGATCAAAGAACAGCGGGTCAGATTGGCTTCAACAAAAGAATTCCGCAAAAAGATCAAAATCTTTACGGCGTTGGGATTGACATTTCTAGATTCCAAGCTTGGAACAAGACCGGCTATGTTTTTAAAGGAAAACCTTATCAGAGCATCGGTTGGATGAATCAGTTTACCTATCATCAGCAAGATAGCTTCTTCGGGCTTAGAAATTACTATGGCGAGCAGAGAAGCTTTTACTCTAATTTAATCTTCGAAAGTATCCTTGGCAATACCAATCATAAGTATAAAGTTGGCGCAAGTTTCTTGTATGATGATTATAATGAATTATATCTCCTAGACCAATATAAGCGCACAGAAAGAGTGCCTGGATTGTTTGCAGAATATACTTTGACTGGAACCAAATATACTTTGGTCGCTGGTGGTAGAGTCGATTTTCATAATTTGGCGGGGACACAGTTTACGCCAAGACTTAATTTTAAATATGATTTGGCACCAAAAACAATTTTGCGATTATCAGCAGGAAAAGGATTCCGTACGGCGAATATCTTTGCAGAAAGTCAACAATATTTTGCTTCTAATCGTCAAATTGAAATTCTTAAAAATGGTGGCGATATCTATGGTCTAAAACCCGAAATCGCTTGGAATTATGGCATAAGCTTACAACAAGAATTTAAACTATTTAATAGAAAATCTTCAATTGTTGCAGATGTTTTCAGAACGGATTTCCAAAATCAAGTTTTAGTAGATCTTGATGCTTCTTCTAGAAAAATATTATTTTATAACCTAGACGGAAAATCTTTTGCCAACAGTATCCAGACGCAGTGGGACTTTATTCCGGTAAGGAATTTGGATGTTAGATTGGCTTATAAATATTATAATGTGGAGGCTGATTACTTATCTGGGAAAAAGAAAATCCCTTTTATGCCAACGCACAGAGGATTTTTTAACATTGCATATTCTACCAACAAAACAGAAAAAGGAGGTTTCTGGAGTTTTGATGCTACCTATAATTGGATCGGGCAACAAAGAATTCCGCATACTTATGACAACCCTTCTGAGTTTAGGCTAGCAGATTATTCTAAGCCTTATTCTACGGTTAATGCTCAAGTATCTAAGAATTTTACTGATAAAATTAGACTCTATGCTGGTGGCGAAAACTTAACTAATTACAAACAAAATAATGCAATTATGGATGCTAAAAATCCATTCGGGAATTATTTTGATGGTGGTATGGTCTATGCACCAATTATGGGAATTAACACTTATGTTGGTGTGGATTTCAAATTCTAAAATTATTTTTTAATACGTATAAAATCCGATCTGTAAAAGGTTCGGATTTTTTTATGGTAAATAATTTGCTATGAGGTATGAATAACAAATACATTCACTACTTTTATACTTCAAAAAAACATGATGAACGCTATTAAACTACCTTTTATTGTAAAACTATCCTTAGTTGTTGTCAGTATTATTGGCATTGGCTACCTCATAAAACTTGGTCAAAGCATATTGGCGCCTTTTTTTCTTGCCTTTTTGCTCGCCATGCTTTTCGTGCCTATTTCTAATTTTATGGAGAAAAAGTTCAGGTTTTCTCGCGGATTATCTTCTATATTTTCAGTCCTTATTATGGTACTTATCATATGTGGTTTGGGGTATTTTTTCACTTCTCAATTAGCTAACTTCAGTGAGGATATCCCTAAGTTGAGCCAACAATTTGAGACTGTATTTCACAACATACAAGTCTGGGTTTCTAAGACTTTTAACCTTCAGATTAACAAACAATTTGAGTATATTAATGAAGCATTTAACAAGTTACTTTCTTCCACAGGTCTTATATTAGGTTTCACTTTTAGTATATTTTCTTCAGGAATAGGATTTCTATTTTTCTGTCTTTTGTTCTTTATATTTATCCTTAATTATAGACGAGTTCTTAATACTTTTATCATTAATGTTTTTGATGCTAAACATGAACTAAAAGTCCAAGAAATTGTTACAGAGATCCAAATGATGACCAAAAAATATATTACAGGATTATTAATTCAGGTTGTTATTGTCTCCATATTAAGCTCTCTTATGTTGACCATTTTGGGTGTAAAATATGCGATACTTCTTGGTGTATTAACGGGCCTTCTTAATGTCATCCCCTACATTGGGGTACTAATATCTCTAGTCATATCTATGTTTATTGCTTTTGCAACGGGAGAACCCATTACCTGTCTTTATGTCGCTATAGGTTACATTGCAGTACATGCTATAGATGGAAATCTAGTCTTACCTTTTGTTGTAGGCTCTAAGGTAAAAATTAATGCTTTATTCTCTTTTATCGGTATATTAGTTGGAGAGCACCTTTGGGGGATTTCTGGTATGTTTCTTTGTATCCCTGCTATGGCAATTTTTAAAATTATTTTTGAACGGATAGAACCTCTCAAACCTTGGGGAAAACTTCTCGGAGAAGATGAAAAGTAAACAAAAAAGGTTTCGAATATACTTCGAAACCTTTTTTTTATTTAGTACTAATTTTTAATCTTTTTGAAACTCTAAGCTAACAGAGTTCATGCAATATCTTGTGCCTGTTGGCGGCGGTCCGTCATTAAAAACATGACCTAAATGAGAATCACAACGTTTGCAGAGAACCTCAATTCTCTCCATTCCGTAAGAAGAATCTCGCTTGTAGATGACACCTTCTTTATCAGCTTCAAAAAAACTTGGCCACCCGCAAGAACTTGCAAACTTAGAACTTGATCTAAAAAGATGATTACCACAGACCGCACAATAATACTCTCCAATCTCGTCGTACTCATTATATTTCCCAGTAAAAGCTCTTTCTGTCGCCGCTTCTCTAGCGACTGCATAAAGATCTGGTGCTAATATTTTTTTCCATTCTTCATTAGAAACGGTCAATTTAGTTTTATCTGTCCTAGAATAGTAAGGATTGGTATGCTCTTCCATTTTTTCTTTTTTAATAGGTTGTTGCACCTGCGAACATTGTTGCAGTATAAAAATTGAGAATATTGAAATCAGAAATTTCATTTTTTTAAAATTCAAAATTACACAAAAGCACTGAATCCTGTGATAGATCGTCCAACAATTAAAGAGTTAATCTCTTTAGTCCCTTCATAAGAATAAATGGCCTCTGCATCGGCTACAAATCGTGCAACATCATATTCTAATAAAATACCATTTCCACCCATAACTTCTCTCGCTCTAGAGACAATATCACGCGTTCTTAAGGTACAAAAAACTTTAGCCAAAGACGCATGTTCATCTTTTAATATACCTTCATCCTGCATCTCTGACAATCGGAAAACCATGGTTTGCATTGCCGTTAGATTGGATAACATCTCCACAAGATGACCTTGTATCATCTGGAAAGAAGCAATAGGTTTCCCAAATTGTTCTCTCGTTCTGGTATAATCTAATGCGCTTTCATAAGCGCCTCTAGCGCAACCTGTAGCCATCCAAGCAACGCCTGCTCTTGTCATTCTCAATACTTTAGAAGTGTCTTTAAAAGAATTGGCATGTTGTAATCTATTTTCTTCTGTAACGATACAATCTTTTAAAGTAATTAATCCATTTTGGACAATTCTTAGCGCCATTTTACCTTTAATTTTTTCTACCGAAAATCCTGGATTATCTTTCTCTACAATAAAACCTTTGACTTCACCATCCTCTACGTTTCTTGCCCAGATGATAATGACATCTGCAAAAGTGGCATTACCTATCCATTTTTTTTGACCATTAAGAATCCAACCTTCTTCTGTCTTTTTACAAGTCATGGTTAATCCTCCAGCAGCGCCCGATCCTACTTCTGGCTCAGTTAGACCAAAGGCGCCAATTTTCTCGAATTTCTGCATTGGTGGTAGCCATTTTTGTTTTTGTTCTTCTGAGCCACACATATAGATAGATCCCATCGCAAGCCCTGACTGAACGCCAAAAAATGTTGCAATAGACGCATCAATCCTTGCCATTTCCATCGCAAGTATGCCTTCCATCAAGAATGGTAAATTGGGACAACCATAGCCTTCATAGGTAACACCGCAGATATTGAGCTCTCTAAACTTAGCGATTAACTCAAAAGGAAACTCATCATGAAGCCAATAATTATTGACAATAGGCTTTACTTCTTTCTCCATAAAAGCTCTCACCTTAAGCTGGATTTCTCTGTGTTCTGGCGATAAAGTATGATAGATATCGTAAAAATCTCCATCTATTGGAGGTAATTCTTTTTTAGTTTTTTTGGGATCAAGCATTTTCATTAATCCGCTTAATTGCTTATCATCCAACTTAGAGAATCCGCTCATTAACTTAGGCAAATCTACTTTTTGAGAGATTGCACTAAGTTGTTCGAAATCAATATTTTTAAAAAGTTCTACTATATTCCTGAATTTAGAAAATGTTGACATAATTGTATTTTTTTGGTGTTAGATAAAAACTACAAAGATTATTCCTAAATGTGAAAAAAGATTAATCATTACAATTTATATATAAAACCATTAAACAAAATTTACAAACAATTGATTTTCATTAATTTAAAATTGTAAAACAATCTTTACAAAGATATCACAAGGAGATTACAAAACTTAGATTCATTTTATTTTGAGATTTGAAATAACTAAAAATATCAATTATGAAATCAATACTAAAAACACTAACTGGCTTTACCTTAATTAGTTTTAGCCTAATTGCTTGTAAAAAAGGCGAATCTAATGATTATGCGTCTTCATCTTCTATTTCTGAAGAAAAAATGATAACAACGGACAGTGTATCTATTGCGGCAAATCAAGAAATCGAAGGTAAAAAATTTGTAAAAACAGCCGAAGTCGATATGGAAGTCAAAAATGTCTATGACGCTACAATTTCTATTGAAAAAAGTCTGAAGGAACTCGGTGGATTTGTCACTAACAGCCGATTGGTCGCACATACTTTATCAGAAAACACGTATAATACCTCAGACGAGTCCGCAGTTTTGGTTAGAAAATATCAAAATGAAAACCAAATGCAAGTGAGAGTCCCAACCGAAAAATTAGGTGAGTTTTTGACTATTATTAATGATAAAAAACTATTTCTTAACGCCAGAGTAATCACTGCTTCTGACGTCACTGCTAACATAAAAATGGCTGAATTAGACCAAAAAAGATTAGAAAAAACTAGCGAAAATATTGCTCAGCTCAAAGCCACAAAAGACAAAGTAAATCTTGCCGACACCAACATGGATCTCGCTAATCAACAGAAAATATCGGACATTAACCTCACCGATCAGCTAAAATACAGCACTGTAGATATTTCTATAAAAGAACCAAAAACAAGTGTTGCAGAAATCCCAATTACCAATATCAAAAACATCGATAACAAGTATAAAAGTAACTTTTTTTTCGAGGTCAAAAATGCTTTGGTAGAAGGCTTTTACCTTATTAAAGAAATTATTGTTTTCTTCATTTCTATTTGGCCAATAGTATTAATTAGTAGCCTAGTTTTATACATTTTCAAACGAAAAAAGTTAAATTTCAATCATTCTAAATCTTCAAAATAAAAAATCTAAATCATTATAAATATCAACCTTTGCAAAGTATTTGTGAAGGTTTTTTTAACATTTTTTATAAAATAATTATCAAAAACTCATATCAAAAAGCATCTCTTTCATCCATCTATTTTCCTTAAATTTGTAGCTTAAACTATAAGAAACATGCTATCTAGAATAAATCCATTACAAACCAAGGCTTGGAAGGCTTTGGACGAGCACTTTTCTCAAAACGATTTCGAAATGCGAAGCTTGTTTCAATATAATCCTAATCGTTTTGCAGAGTTTTCTATCCAAAGACCTGATTATCTTTTTGATTATTCTAAAAATTTAATCGATGCAAAAACCAAAGAATTACTAATTAATCTTGCCGAAGAATGTGAGTTAAAGGATGCTATTGAGAAGATGTTTTCTGGTGATAAAATCAACGAAACCGAAAACAGAGCTGTTCTTCATACGGCATTGCGTGATTTTTCTGATAAAGAAATTTTAGTAGATGGCGACAATATAAAACCTCAGATCAGAAAAGTTCTTAATCATATGAAGACCTTTTCTGAAAAGCTTATTTCTGGCTCTCACAAAGGCTTTAGCGGAAAAGAGATTACTGATGTTGTTAATATCGGCATTGGTGGTTCTGACCTTGGGCCAGTAATGGTCGTGTCGGCGCTTAAGCATTTTAAGACAAGATTAGATGTTCATTTTGTGTCTAATGTTGATGGCAATCATATTGCTGAAGTGGTTAAAAATCTTAATCCAGAAACAACATTATTTATTATTGCTTCTAAAACTTTTACCACACAAGAAACCATGACCAACGCACTATCTGCGAAGGATTGGTTTTTACAATCTGGAGCCAGTCAAGAAGATGTTGCAAAGCATTTTGTGGCGTTATCTACCAATGTAGAAGCTGTGAAAAACTTCGGGATTGCAGAAGATAATATTTTCGAATTCTGGGATTGGGTTGGCGGTCGTTATTCTCTATGGAGCGCGATTGGATTAAGCATTGTATTGGCAGTTGGATACGATAATTTTGAGCAATTATTAAAAGGAGCTCACGAGACTGATATTCATTTCCAAACGGCAGATTTTGCAGAAAACGTACCTGTTCTTATGGCATTGCTTGGCATTTGGTACCGTAATTTTTATGCAGCAACATCTTATGCTATTTTACCTTATTCTCAATATCTAGAACGTTTTGCAGCTTATCTGCAACAAGGTGATATGGAAAGTAATGGCAAATGTGTGGACAGAAATGGTGACTTTGTAGAGTACGAAACTGGACCAATTATCTGGGGAGAACCAGGCACTAATGGACAACACGCTTTTTATCAATTAATCCATCAAGGAACTGAGTTAATCCCAGCTGATTTTATTGCTTACGCCAAATCTTGTAATGCAGTATCTGATCATCAACCAAAATTGTTGGCTAACTTTTTTGCACAGACAGAAGCTTTAGCATTCGGAAAAACAGAAGAAGAAGTTATCACCGAATTAACATCGGAAGGTAAGTCAGAAGATACCATAGAGAGATTAACCAATTATAAAGTTTTCCATGGTAATACCCCAACTAATTCTTTATTAATTAAGGAATTAACACCTTTTTCTTTAGGTCAATTAATTGCACTATATGAGAACAAAATTTTTGTACAAGGCGTCATCTGGAATGTCTTTAGCTTTGATCAATTTGGTGTAGAATTAGGAAAAGTTTTAGCTAATAAAATTTTACCTGAGTTAGAAAATAACAATAATATTACATCACACGATTCTTCCACTAATGGATTAATCAATTATTATAAAGGGAATAAGTAAAAATATCAATCAAAAGAATCTGATGATAATCGAGTGATCATGAAAGTAAGCTCTTTTATCTAAAATCTAACTTTTGATTTCGGCAATCTAATAAAAAAGTAAAAAGAAAGAAAAATGGCACAGATCTTAGACGGACTCAAGGTTTCTAAAGAGGTAAAATTAGAAATCAAAGAAGAAGTAACAAAAATCCTTTCCTCCAAGAGAAGAGCACCACATCTGGTTGCTATCTTAGTAGGGAATAACGGCGCTAGTAAAGCCTACGTCAACAGTAAAGTAAAAGACTGCGAAGAAGTTGGCTTTACCTCATCATTAGTAAAATTTCCGGCCACAGTATCTGAGGCAGAATTGTTAGAAAAAATTGATGAGCTTAACAGATCCAAGCAGATTGATGGTTTTATTGTTCAGTTACCTTTGCCAAAGCAGATTGATCAAGAGAAAATCATTATGGCAATTGATCCAAGAAAAGATGTCGATGGTTTTCATCCAGAAAACTTCGGGAAAATGGCGTTAGAGATGGATACATTTTTACCAGCCACACCGTTTGGGATTTTAACACTTTTAGAACGATACAATATCGAGACTAAAGGAAAAAACTGTGTCATCATAGGAAGAAGTCGTATTGTAGGAAAACCAATGAGTATCTTAATGGGAAGAAAAGATTTCCCTGGTAACTCTACAGTAACCCTTACGCACTCTTATACAGAACATATAGAAGAATATACAAAACAGGCAGATATCGTTATCACAGCATTGGGAGATCCACATTTTTTAAAAGGTGACATGATTAAAAAAGGTGCTGTTATTATCGACGTTGGTATCACAAGAGTAGACGATAACACAGAAAAAGGTTATCATCTTGCTGGCGACGTAGATTTTGATAGTTGTACAGAGAAGGCTAGTTGGATAACACCCGTACCAGGTGGTGTAGGACCAATGACCAGAGCCATGCTGATGAAAAATACGCTCATCGCCTACAAAACATCAGTCTATAACGACTAAATGAAAATGAATAAAGAAGAAGATATTTTATTAAAAGATGGTAAAATGCTCCCTGTCATGGAGCATTTTTACACTTTACAAGGAGAAGGTGCACATACTGGCAAAGCCGCTTATTTCATCCGTCTTGGCGGTTGTGATGTCGGTTGTCATTGGTGTGATGTTAAAGAAAGTTGGGATCCTACACTTCATCCTTTAATGAATGCAGAAACTATTGCAGAAACTGCTGCAAGCTATTGTAAAACCGTTGTACTAACTGGAGGAGAACCTCTTATGTGGAATCTAGAAATCTTAACTTCAAAATTAAAAGAATTAGGATGTACCGTTCACATAGAAACTTCTGGCGCTTACCCAATGTCTGGACATCTAGATTGGATCACATTATCACCTAAAAAAACTGGTCTTCCTTTAGACGAAATTTATAAAAAGGCTAATGAACTGAAAACCATTATATTTAATAATAATGATTTTAAATTTGCTGAGGAGCAAGCATCCAGAGTTTCTGAAAATTGTAAGCTTTACATGCAGTCAGAATGGAGCAAGCGAGATGAAATGTATCCTAAAATCACAGATTACATTTTAGACAATCCTAGATGGCAAGCGTCAGTACAAACACATAAATATTTGAATATTCCTTAAAATAATTAACTTTACGTTTAATTTAATTAAACGGTATGCAAAAACTTCGATATTCTCGATATTTTAAAAGTCTCGCAGTAACACTTGATACTATCATGGTATCATCTGTATTTTTGGTTTTTTATTATCGAAACTTTGATGTTAAATATGATAGTTATATTGTAGAACAAAATCTTTTATCAATAGGCTTACTGTCGCTATTTTGGCTTTTGTTAAGCGGTAGGACCAAGCTATATCATATCCCGAGAAATCTAACATTTACCATTTATATCGAAAGAATTTTTACCCATATTTTCATTTTCTTTATTGGTGTCATCTTATTGGGAAAAGTTAGCAATAATGACTTTCTGAAAACAGAACGTTTCTACCTAGCAACCATGATGATTCTGGTGCTTATCCCAATAAAGAGTTTTATTTTCTTTTTATTAAAGTATATAAGAACTTTAGGTAAAAATCATAGAAACGTTATGTTTATTGGGAGAAGTGTCTCTATTGATATTTTACAAAATATTCTTAATCAAAGAAAAGATTATGGATATAAAATTTTTGATTATCCGCATCAAGAGATTGTAATATCAGAATTGGTTAATTTTTGGAAAAAGAATGGCATACATACACTTTATATGCCTTCGGAAAGTTGTATTAATATAGATTTAGAAAAACAAATTTTTATAGAAACTGAAATTCATAAAGTTAAAATATCAATTGTGCCTAACATGGTTCAAAATAACTTTTTCGAGTATGATCTTAATTATATAGAAGCTTTACCTATATTATCTCAAGCTAAATATCCTCTAGGTTTTTACACTAATTCTATTATAAAGAGAAGCTTTGACTTTCTCTTTTCTGTAATTGTTTTAGTTGGGATATGCAGTTGGTTATTTCCAATTATTGCCTTGCTTATAAGATTAGACAGCAAAGGCCCCGTATTTTTTCTACAAAAAAGATATGGCTATCATGACGAAGTTTTTAATTGTTATAAATTCCGGACAATGGTGGTTAATGACGATTGTACATCTAAAACTACTGAAGTAAATGATAAAAGAATTACTAACTTAGGAAAGTTTCTACGTAAATCTAGCATAGACGAATTTCCTCAGTTTATGAATGTATTCTTAGGAGATATGTCTATTGTAGGCCCAAGACCTCATATGCTAAAAGTAGATGATTATTACAAACCAAAAATCAGTAGATATAGCATTAGAAGTATGGTAAAACCTGGCATTACTGGTCTTGCACAAGTAAATGGACTTCGTGGAGATGAGGGCAATATGGATCTCGGGATGAAAAAAAGAATTCTTGCTGATAATTTCTATGTCAAAAATTGGTCAACTAGTTTGGATATTGTAATTATCCTGAAAACAATTTTCTTAGTAATTGTTGGCGACAAAAAAGCAAGATAATCTCTTTTTGTAAAAATAAAATAGATTAATTTAGCAGAATGTTAAAAAGATTTTTAAAAGCGACAGGAGAATACTTTATTCTGATGAGTAAAGTGTTTCAAAAACCGCAAAAAATACAGGTCTTTATGAAGCTTCTCATGAGGGAGATTTATGACCTTGGCGTTAATTCGTTTGGATTAGTATTGTTCACCTCTTTCTTTGTAGGTGCTGTTGTTGCGATACAGATGTTTAATAACTTTTCAGCTTCTAGTTTTCCAATTCCTTTATCTTTCATTGGTTACGCTACAAAAGTAGTATTGATATTAGAATTTTCTCCTACTATTATTTCGGTAGTTCTTGCAGGAAAAGTAGGCTCTTATATAGCCTCTAGTATTGGCACAATGCGCGTAACAGAGCAGATAGATGCTCTGGATATTATGGGAGTTAACTCTCCTAGTTTTCTTATTATGCCCAAAGTTATTGCCAGCGTTATCTTTAATCCAATATTAATTGCCATAAGTATTTTTGTAGGGATTTTTGGAGGTTATGTAGCTGGTATTGTTACAGATAACTGGTCAAAAGCGGACTATATCACAGGAATCCAAATGTTTATGCCATCATTTTTTATTTGGTATGCATTCTTAAAAACGGCTGTATTTGCAGTATTAATAGCAACAATACCTGCTTATTTTGGATACAATGTAAAAGGTGGTTCTTTAGAAGTAGGACGTGCCAGCACACAAGCGGTCGTATGGACTATTGTATCTGTCATTATTTGTGATTTATTATTAACCCAAATGCTACTAAGCTAATGATTGAGGTAAAAGACTTAAAAAAGAGTTTTGACGGTACGGAAGTCTTAAAGGGTATTTCTACAACCTTCGAGACAGGTAAAGTCAATTTGATAATTGGGCAAAGTGGATCAGGAAAAACGGTATTCCTTAAGAGCTTATTAAATGTTTATGAGCCCACAGCTGGTGCCATTTTATTTGATGAAAGAAATATTGTCAATATGTCCCGAGAAGACAAACAAAGCCTAAGAACAGAAATTGGAACTGTTTTCCAAGGGAGTGCTTTATTTGATTCTATGACCGTCGAAGAAAATATTCAGTTTCCTCTAGACATGTTTACTAATCTTACTTTTAGAGAGAAAAAAAGAAAAGTTTTTGAAGTAATAGGGCGTGTTAATCTAGAAAATGCCAATAAAAAATTTCCTTCAGAAATCTCTGGAGGTATGCAAAAGCGTGTTGCAATAGCCCGCGCTATTGTTAATAATCCTAAATATCTCTTCTGTGACGAGCCTAACTCTGGACTAGATCCTTATACTTCTAATGTGATAGATGATCTATTGATGGAGATTACTAAAGAATATAATACTACAACGATTATCAATACCCATGATATGAACTCTGTAATGACCATTGGAGAAAAAATATTATATCTCCGCTTGGGTGTTAAAGAATGGGAAGGAAATAAAGACCAATTATCAACGGCTCAAAATAAAAACCTAATAGATTTCGTTTATTCATCACAGCTCTTTAAGCAATTAAGACAATTTATGCTAGAGAAGGATCAAAAAAGTTTAACGTAAAAAAGATTATAATATGAAAAAATTAATAAGTTCTTTAGTAATGTTCGCAAGTATAACAGCTTTTTCTCAAGTACAATTTGGGATGAGAGCTAACTTACTTTTTAACACATCATCTGCAAAATGGAGTGATATTAAGAGTACTGCCAACAATGCATGGGAAAGTTCAGGGAAAAGCAATACTGGTTTTAACGTTGGTTTTTCTGCTAAGATAGATTTACCAGTAACTTCAGTTTTTGTTATGCCTGAGATCTATTACACATCTATTAAGAACACATTAGAAATTACGGATGCTAATAGTAAAGTAGAATTAGAAGCTAAAAATAATAGAATTGACGTTCCTGTAATGGTTGGGACCAACATACTAGGAAAAACACTAAGTGCTTTTGTAGGCCCAGTTTTCTCTTATAATCTATCTAAGGATAATACCTTCAATGATTTTAAAGAAAATTCAAGTAAAAACTTTACAGCAGGTTACCAATTAGGTGCTAATGCAACTATTTCTAATTTTGTAGTAAATGCTAGATATGAAGGTGCTTTTTCTAAAGACGAAAGAAAATTTATCAATTATGTTTCTGGCACAGAAGTAAGATATGACAACAGACCTAGCTTCTTTATTCTAGGTGTAGGTTATAACTTCTAGAGTAAAAATTAATTAATAGAAATAAAAAAAATCTGAACTTTTATAAAGTTCAGATTTTTTGTTTATCCTTGTTGATCGTTATTATAACTTTCTCCTTTTGATGCTAATAAAGCTTGTTGTTTTTCGTAAGCTTTTTTCTCTTTTTCTAGTTGCTTAAAGGCGGCTTGTTTTTCTTCTCTTTTTATGGCAGAACCTTTGCTGACATAGCCAACAATACCTCCAGAAATTAATCCTATACCGATACCACAAAGCATCCCATAGATAGAATTAAGATCTATTGCTTTGTTATTCATATAAAACAATAAAGCACCAATCCCAAATAAAAGAAATCCTACAAAAGTTAAACTTTTCATGTTATTATAAAATTTTAATTTTTCTTAGCTATTAACATTTCAAAAAAAGGAAAATAATGTATCTTACATTTATTTTTTACCAGATGCTCTATAAAATTCTAATGCTTTTGGCATTGCTTTTTCTATATCTGCAATTCTGTTTTCTGGATTGGGGTGCGTAGACAAAAATTCTGGTGTTCTGTTACCTGTAGACGCCGCTTGCATGCGTTGCCAGAAGCTTGGCGCTGTCTGTGGATTATATCCTGCAATTGCCATAAGATAAAGCCCCATCTGGTCTGCTTCTAACTCTTGATTACGTCCGTATTTTAAAAGTACTCCTTGTGATGCATAAGGATAGACATCTTTAATAACATTTAATAATTGAGAATTACCTACAGTACCTAGAAGTGATCCTCCATATTGTGCCAACATCGCTTGAGAAATTCTCTCATTACCATGACCTGCTAATGCGTGAGAAACCTCATGTCCCATTACAACTGCTAGACCATCATCATCTTTAGTTATTGGCAAAATGCCCGTATATACTGCAACTTTACCGCCTGGCATACACCACGCGTTAAGTTGATTTTCTTGTATCAGATTAAATTCCCAACTATAATTAGCCAGATCTGCTTCTCTACCGATGCTTGCATAGTATTTTTCGGCAGCCATTTTTATTCTATTTCCAACATTTTTCACTCGGTTGGCATCAGCAGTTCCTACAATTACTTTAGATTTAGAAAGTGTAGTCTTATATTCTTGAGCTGCCATTGAAGAAATCTCAGAGTTATTAGCTATCTGCACCGATGATCTTCCTGTTACTGGATTGGTAACACAGCTTATCATTACAAGGCCTAATAAGCTTACTACTGCATATTTTGTTAATTTCATTTTCTTATTATAAGTTTTTAATACTTTTATAATTTCCTTAAAACAATTATTATTCCAAATATCGTAATTATCTAATCATTATTAGCACTAAATTTGTTGTATAAAGTTAAATTAAAAACTTATGAAAAATTATATATATATCCTATCGAGCATTTTTCTTTTTACAATGACTGCTTGTACAACACAGAATTATCTAAGTACAGATACTGTTAATCAGTTAGTAGAAAAATCAGAGTTTAGCTTTCATGCAAAAAAGGCAATGGTTAACAATATGGATGTCATTAATGTCCTAAATAGTATGCCTGGCGGTGGCGGCGCTTCTAGAGTTACCAACTTGGACGAAGGTTATGGATTTCAAATAAAAAACAACGAAATGAACTCTGCACTACCCTATTTTGGCAGATTATACAATCCATCATCGTATGGTAATAATGATAAAGCAGGCTTTACTTTTGCCTCAAAAGATGCAACTTTTACTAAATCTCAGGGTAGCAAAGGCAAGTGGATATATAAGATTACAGCTAACGATCAATACAATAAGCCAACTTATATTCTAGAAATTTATAAAAATGGAAGTGCGTTTTTATCAATCAATGCTAATGATAGACAACCTATAAGTTATGATGGTTATATCTCAGAATTTAGAAAGATTGATTAGAATTACTAAGTAATTTTTTCACAAAATCTCGTGCTTCAGAACTTGGATTAGCCAATAAATCTGAAGCATTTTTTTTATGTAAATTAAAGGCATCATCTAGATTCTGATCCTTCTTTGCTTGCTCCAGAATGTAAGTCTGTACCCAATACTGAAATCTTTTTTCTGCTTGTTGCTGTCGGACTTCAGAAAATCTACCACTACTCTTTTTCAGATCAACAAAACTATTAATCTTATCGTAAATAGCTTCTAGACCCTCACGTTCTAATGCTGATCCCAATAATACAGGTACTTTCCAATTAGCTTCTTTAGAAGGCAAAAACTGCAGAGCTCGGTTTAATTCTAATTTTGTATTCTTAGCTTTTTGAAGATTTTCGCTATTGACTTTATTAATAAAGATAAGATCTACCATCTCCATAATTCCGCGTTTAATACCCTGTAACTCATCACCACCTCCAATGATCTTCAAAAATAAAAAAACATCGGAAATATCAGCTACCAGCACTTCGCTTTGTCCTACTCCAACAGTTTCTATTAATATATAATCGTAACCAGCTGCTTCGCAAATTAACATGGTCTCAAAAGTAGCATTGGCAACACCGCCTAAAAATCCAGAACTTGGACTTGGCCTGATAAAAGCATTAGCTTCTTTTGCTAAGTCTTCCATCCTTGTTTTATCACCCAGAATACTGCCTTTATTTCTTGTAGAACTTGGATCTATTGCCAATACAGCAACTCTATGATTATTCTTGATAGCCAATTGTCCAAAGCTTTCTATAAACGTTGATTTACCAGCACCAGGCACGCCCGTTATTCCTATTCTCAGAGATTTCCCTGTAAAAGGCATGATTGTTTTTAGGAGTAATTCTGCTTTTTCTCTATGCTCTGGTTTTTTGCTTTCTACCAAAGTAATTGCTTTTCCCAGAAGCCTTTTATCTCCCGATCTTATACCGTTAACTAAAGTTTCTATGGATATATCAACGTTCATTTTCAGAATTTGGAATGTTTATAAATTAAATAAAACCGCTGTAAAACTGGGTTTTAATGTTTACTTTTGAAATAACATCAATGTTCAAAATTAATGAAAAAATACCTATTCACAACCGCTTTTGTTCTTGCATTAGTATATTCTTGTACGTCACAATCTACAAGTAAAAATGCGGCTAAGGTTAATAATCTTGGTGTTTCTAAAGAACAACTAGCAACCGGCGCAGAATTATACAGCGCAAGATGCGGAAAATGTCATGATTTACCTACAATAACTGATTTTTCCGCAAAAGAATGGCAAGCAATTATGGATAGAATGGCTCCAAAAGCGAAGTTAACTGACGAAGAAAAAAATTGGGTTCTTGCTTATGTAAGCTCGAATGCAAAAAAATAACCCGACCAATCACAATTTTTATAAGAAACGCGCAACTCATTATTTGACAAGCGCGTTTTTGTTTTTAGTCACTCTATCATAATTTACAACAACATTTTATCTAATATTTCTACAGCACATTTTGGTAAATTAGTCCCTGGTCCGAAAATATGATCTGCACCATTGGCATACAAAAATTCATAATCCTGTTGCGGAATAACACCTCCCACAACAATTGTAATATCGTCTGCACCTAGTTTTTTAAGCTCTTCTACAACCTGAGGTACCAAGGTCTTATGACCAGCTGCTAAAGATGATACACCCAAAATATGAATATCATTCTCTACCGCCTGCTTGGCAACTTCTTCTGGTGTCTGAAATAAAGGCGCTACATCGACATCAAATCCCATGTCTGCAAAGGCCGTTGCTACAACTTTTGCACCACGATCATGACCATCTTGTCCCATTTTTGCCACCATAATACGAGGTCTTCTACCCTCTTCATCCTCAAATTTTTGTGCTAAAGCAATCGCTTTTTCAAAGTATTCGTTTTTTGTAGCATTCATAGCATATACACCAGAAATAGTTTTAATATTAGCTCTATATCGTCCAAAGCTTTCTTCCATGGCATCTGACATTTCGCCTAAAGTTACACGACGACGTGCGGCTTGTATGCAAAGCGCCAATAGATTTCCTTGTCCTGTTTTAGCAGATTCTCGGATTTGATTTAAGCTATCTTCAACCAAATCATTATCACGAGTTGCCTTAATATGATTGAGTCTATCAATTTGTTTTTGTCTAACGATAGAGTTATCAATATCTAGAATCTCTATTTCATCTTGTTTTAGCTGAGATTTAAAGCTATTAACCCCAATAATAAACTCTTCTCCACTGTCAATTTTAGCTTGTTTGATAGCTGCAGCTTCTTCAATTCTCATCTTAGGAATACCCGCTTCGATGGCTTTGGTCATACCGCCCTCCTTCTCTACTTCGTCAATATATCGCATGGCCTCATCTATCATCTGCTGTGTAAGCGCTTCTACGAGATTAGAACCACCCATAGGATCTACGACATTACAAATACCGCTTTCTTGTTGCAGAATAATCTGTGTATTTCTTGCAATTTTGGCAGAATAATCTGTTGGCAAAGCGATAGCCTCATCCAGTGCGTTGGTATGCAAAGATTGAGTCCCACCTAAAGCCGAAGACAAAGCCTCTATAGCTGTTCTTGTAATATTATTGAAAGGTTCTTGCTCTGTAAGACTCCATCCTGATGTCTGCGAGTGTGTTCTTAAGGCTAATGTTTTCTGATTCTGAGGATTGAATTGCGTTAGCAAATTCGCCCAAATATATCGTGCGGCACGCATCTTGGCGATTTCCATAAAATGATTCATCCCAATTGCCCAAAAGAATGACAAACGCGGTGCAAAATCATCGATGTTCATACCTGCTTTTATACCGGTTTTAACATACTCTAAACCATCTGCCAAGGTATAAGCCATTTCTAAAACAGGTGTTGCTCCAGCTTCTTGCATGTGATAGCCAGATATAGAAATAGAATTAAATTTGGGGATATTTCTTGCCGTATATTCGAAGATATCGGCGATGATTTTCATTGATGGTGTTGGTGGATAGATATAGGTATTACGCACCATAAACTCCTTAAGAATATCATTCTGGATTGTTCCTGATAACAAATCTTGTGTAACGCCCTGCTCTTCTGCTGCAACGATGTAAAATGACAAAATTGGTAAAACAGCACCATTCATCGTCATAGAAACAGAAATCTGATCCAACGGAATCTGGTCAAATAATATCTTCATATCCTCCACAGAATCTATTGCTACACCGGCTTTACCGACATCACCAACTACTCTTGGATGATCAGAATCATAACCTCTGTGCGTTGCCAAATCAAAAGCTACCGACAAACCTTTCTGTCCTGCAGCAAGATTTCTTCTGTAGAAAGCATTAGATTCTTCGGCGGTAGAAAATCCTGCATATTGTCTAATTGTCCAAGGTTTCTGTACATACATTGTAGAATATGGACCTCTGAGATAAGGTACAATTCCGGCAGAGAAATACTTAGATTTTAGCTCACTAGCATCATTAGATGAATATGAAGATTTTAAAGGCAGTCCGTCTTTATCAAAATGATAAATTTCATTTTCAGAATAATTTATTTTGAAATCAGGCTTCTGCGCTATAATTAACTTTCGCATTGTTAAGGATTTATCATCGTAAAAATAAGCTTTTTAAAAGAAATAATATTTGTTAAAGCTATTTACTAGATAAAAATAAAATGACAGCTATTTTTCTTCAGCGTAATACTGACTCAAAAGTTCGTTAGCTCTCTCAAAACAAGAAACCGAAACTTTTAGTTTAACACCTCCGCTTGTTGTATTAAAGAGATTGTATGTATTAGCCAATACATTTCCAAAAA
The DNA here is from genome assembly GCF_053553015.1 of Chryseobacterium electrogenes. NCBI lineage: Bacteria > Pseudomonadati > Bacteroidota > Flavobacteriia > Flavobacteriales > Weeksellaceae > Chryseobacterium > Chryseobacterium electrogenes. The sequence goes on from NZ_JBNPPB010000002.1 coordinate 2,398,935, forward strand.
TAAAAGATTCTACATTATTGGCTTCTAAAAATGCTTTTATCATTTCTGCTTCTACTTCAGTATTAAATACTTTAAGGATAACTAGTTCCATAATATTAAGATTTTTGGTTAAGAATTGCTTTATTAATATCGTTAATTAGCTTAGGACCTTCATATATAAATCCTGTATAAAGTTGTACCAAACTTGCACCAGCATCTAACTTCTCTAAAGCATCTTCTGCAGAATGTATGCCACCAACGCCAATCACAGGAAAAGCATTATTACTTCGTTCAGCAATAAACCTAATTATTTCGGTAGAGCGTTTAGATAATGGTTTTCCAGAAAGTCCACCCATTTCAGATTTATTCTCCGAAACCAATCCTTCTCTGGACAATGTTGTATTAGTAGCAATAACGCCAGCAATCTGAGTTTCTTTTACGATATCAATAATATCCAACAACTGATCGTCGGTAAGATCCGGTGCTATTTTTAGTAAAATAGGTTTGGGTTTTTCTTTTTTAATATTGCGTTGTTGCAGTGTTCCCAATAACTTTGTTAATGGCTCTTTATCTTGCAAAGCTCGTAAGTTAGGTGTATTAGGAGAACTCACATTAACCACAAAATAATCTACATAAGGAAATAATGCATCAAAGCAGATTGTGTAATCATCTATAGCATCATCGTTTGCGGTATTTTTATTCTTGCCGATGTTACCACCAATCAATACGTTTTTATTGGTTTTCAATCGTTCTACAGCGGCATCTACACCTCCGTTGTTAAAACCCATTCTGTTAATTATCGCAGAGTCTTCTTTTAGTCTAAATAATCTTTTCTTGGGGTTTCCGTCCTGAGCTTTAGGCGTTAAGGTTCCGATTTCTATAAAACCAAATCCAAGATCTGATAACTCATTAAAGAGTTTGGCATCTTTATCAAAACCAGCGGCCAATCCTACTGGATTTTTGAATTTTAGTCCAAACACTTCTCTTTCTAAACGTTGGTCTACAATTGGTTTTGGTAAAAATAGTTTTGAAACAAATCCAAAATTCTTAAGTAAAGAAAATGTAAAATGATGGATATCTTCTGGATCAAATTTAAAGAATAAAGGTCGAATGATGCTTTTGTACATTGGAGAAAAGTTTTACAAAAATAATCATTTTAAACTAACCTTATACTAACCTGAAATATTTTATAAATTTTAAATATAATCTTTCAAGTCAAAGTTAAGAATCTGTCCCGTTCTTATAAACTCCTCATTGACACTTAAGCTAGCATTAATGATAATCCTTTCTTGAGTTATTGGATGATCAAAAGCCAACTGATGTGCATGAAGCATTAATTTGTTCATATCATAGGTTTCTAGCCAAAGCTTATTTTGCTTATTACAACCATAAGAACGACAGCCTAAAATAGGGTGGAGAATATGCTTGAAATGCTTCCTCAATTGATGCATTCTTCCAGTTTCTGGGATGGCTTCTACCAAAGAATATCTAGAGGTAGAATGTGCTCCAAAAGCTAAATCTATTTCTGAAGTCTGTAACCGATGATAATAAGTAATTGCATTTTGGGTAATCTGATTATCATTAGTTAAGTCATAATCTATCGTTTCTTCCTCATCTGTCCAACCGCGAAGAATTGCCAAGTATCTTTTCTCGACTTTTCTATCTGCAAATTGATCGCTCATTATACGAAGCGTTTCTTTATCAAAAGTAAATAATAAAACCCCCGAAGTTTTTCGGTCAAGACGATGAACAAGATGAACATATTGTCCAACCTGAGCACTGAGTTCTTCCGTTGCATAAGTATCTGCTTCTCCTGCATAATAGGACTTATGTACCAATAGTCCACTAGGTTTGTTAATCGCAATAAGATATTGGTCACGATAAAGAATGTCTAACATCTGGCAAAAGTAAAGAAATAAGTAAATATTACTTCTAATAATGAAAGATTAGAGTTCTCTTTTAAAGGTATAATAAAAATCATAAGAAGTCCCTGTAGAATCTCTACTCTCTAATGCAACAAGCTCCCAACCTTCACTACCTAATTGGTTAAGTGTTTTGTCTATCTCGTTGGTATCGTAAGTCTTGCCCCATACACTAGCTGGTTTTATGATGATCGTCTTATACTCAAATCTTCTTCTCATTAATTTTTTTTATAAAAATAATAATAATTCTTAATAAACACACAACTGCGGCCGCGATAGAAGTGGCATCCTTTTTCTAAAAAAAATTGGCAAAGATTTATATAAATAACTGGAAACTTGGATTTTTAGAAAAAGATACAGCGGATAGCGCGAATTGTCCGCCAAAAAAAATTATAAATACAAATTATCCCGAAAAGGCTAGGGGAGTAAGGTGATTGTATTGTCTAAAAATTGCTATTTTTGCAACTCAATCAAAATTATTATGGCAAAACAGGAAGACGTTTTTAAGAAAGTGGTGTCTCACGCGAAAGAATATGGTTTCATTTTCCCTTCTAGCGAAGTGTATGACGGGCTTTCTGCAATCTATGATTATGGACAAAACGGGGCAGAGCTTAAGAACAACATCAAGCAATATTGGTGGAAAGCGATGGTGCAACTTAATGAAAATATCGTTGGGATAGATTCTGCAATTTTTATGCATCCAAGTATCTGGAAGGCTTCTGGTCACGTGGATGCTTTTAATGATCCATTGATTGATAATAAAGATAGCAAAAAACGTTTCCGTGCTGATGTTTTGGTAGAAGATTGGGCGGCTAAGTTAGAAGAAAAAACACAAAAAGAAATTGAAAAGGCAGCAAAGCGTTTTGGAGAATCTTTTGATAAAGCACAATTTGAAGCGACTAATCCACGCGTATTAGAATACCGTGAGAAGCAAAGCGTTGCGCTAAAAAGATTGGCAAGATCTCTAGAAAATAACGATCTAGCCGACGTAAAATCTCTAATTGAAGAGTTAGAAATTGCTGATCCTGATACAGGGTCTAAAAACTGGACAGAAGTAAGACAATTCAACTTGATGTTCGGGACTAAGTTGGGTGCTTCGGCAGATTCTGCAATGGATCTTTACCTAAGACCAGAGACGGCGCAAGGTATTTTTGTTAATTATCTTAACGTACAAAAAACGTCTAGACATAAGTTACCTTTCGGGATTGCACAGATTGGTAAAGCTTTCCGTAATGAGATTGTTGCGAGACAGTTTATCTTCAGAATGAGAGAATTTGAACAAATGGAAATGCAATTCTTTGTACCTCCAGGAACTGAGTTAGAATTCTACGAAGAATGGAAAACGAAACGTCTTAACTGGCACTTGGCTCTAGGCTTGGGTAGTGAAAATTATAAATTTCATGACCACGAAAAGTTAGCACATTATGCTAATGCGGCGGCTGATATTGAGTTTAAGTTTCCATTTGGATTTAAAGAATTAGAAGGCATCCACAGTAGAACTGATTTTGATCTTACTGCACACGAAAAACATTCTGGCAAGAAATTACAATATTTCGATAATGAAAGAAATGAAAGCTACGTGCCTTACGTGGTGGAAACTTCTGTTGGACTAGACCGATTATTTTTAGCTATTTTCTCTAATTGTCTTAAAGATGAAGTCTTAGAAGATGGGTCAGAAAGAACAGTTCTTAGTTTACCTCCTGCATTAGCTCCTGTAAAAGCGGCTATTTTACCATTGATGAAAAAGGATGGGCTAGGAGAGTACGCAGAAAAAATCTTTAATGATCTTAAGTACGACTTCAATCTTATCTATGAAGAAAAAGATAGTATTGGTAAGCGTTACAGAAGAAATGATGCGCTTGGTACGCCTTTCTGTATTACGATAGATCACGATTCTTTAGTAGATGACACGGTAACGTTAAGAGATCGTGATACGATGCAACAAGTACGTGTACCAGTTGCTGATCTGAGAAGAATTATTGATGAAAAAGTGAACTTCAGAACACTTCTAAGCAAGATATAAATTCCTTCAAAAAAAATATTAAAGCATCTTTTATAAGGATGCTTTTTTTGTATGTATCGCTATTTCAGGACTAGACAATAAATAGAAATAAAATATTTCCTAAAAACCTTTCTTTCACAAAAGGTTTTTTTTATTTTTAAAGTCGAAACAAAATACACTACTCATGAAAAAACTTTCTCTGCTTTTCTTATTAGGATCTTCGACTATTTTACAAGCGCAATCTCAAGATTTAACCCAATTGGCATCTGGCGATAATGTCCGTTTTAATGCCATTTACGATAAAAAAGGAGAAAAAGTAGAAGGCTATTTTACATTGTATGACCAAGGAAAAACAGCAGATGATAAAAAGAAATTTGAGTATATTATCTTAGATAAAAACCTTAATAAAGTCGCTAATAAAGAATTTGTAGCAGACAAAACCGTAGCCAATTATCTAGCTTATACTAATGTTAGAGGAAAATTAACGCTTACGCCGCGTTTAGTTTATAATTATTTGCAACTTTCTGGTGGTGCCAAAGCTTTTATTCCGCCTTTGGATAAAGAAGTCGATCTTTCTACCAACGAAATGAAAGACCGCAGTGAAAAGTGCTATGAGGAAGGAAAATTAGTAGATTGTCCATCTGATAAAACATTGAAAGAAGAAAGACAAAAATTAAAAGATGAGAGAAAACAGAAAGGCTTTGTAGAGCGCTCATACGTCTGGGAAACCAAATATGATAACTATCTCGTTATGAAATATGATGATTACAACAAGTTTTCTAAAAATGACAAATTAATACTTTATACGCCAGAAGCTAAAGAAATATGGAGTTTTTCTTACAATAATGATGGTGCAAAAAAAATTGAAGAATCACTTAAAATATTATCTATAGATGAGAACAAAATTATCTCAGTCTTAAATAGAACCGAAAATAAGGAGTCAAAATTCACTTTGATAGTCTTGGATATTAAAACAGGAGAAGTTCTTAAAAAACAAGAATTAGAGCCTCTTTTGGATAAAATTATAGACAAGAAGGCTAAGCAGACCACTCTGCAATATATTTCTACGATGTATACCCAAACTGGAGATATAAATAATAGTAAAAGTTTTGATGATAAATTTGTTCTTGTTGGTAGGATCTATGAGGATTCTGAGGTTAATTATTATAATCTTAACGGTAATGGTTACGTCCGTATGATCGTGGATAAGAAGACTTTGGACGTTACTTTTGATACATTTGATTATGAAAATGATCTTAGTAAATTTATTCCGACAATTAAGTCTAGAGGAAAAATAAGTGGTAGTTATTATCTCGCACCACGTGCATTTTATCTTATGAAAAGCGGTGGTGTAGGCATTTTGACCGAGATGTATAAGGATGAAGGAGCATACAGTGCCAGTAAAAATAAAGATTTTTATTACCTCTATACTGATGAAAATTTCAAATTAATTGGTGCCAGATTAATCCCGAAAGAAGTCTCAAAATTTTCTTCTACCGATTATCTTTTTGCTCAAAATATCAAAAATGGTGATGATGTTGTCTTCTTCTACAAGGACTTAGAAAAGGATGCCAATAATAAAAAAGTGATGAATCTTTATATCAACACATTAATTAATAACCAATTTAAGCAAGAAGTTATCCCTATAGGAACTAAGGAAAATATAATCAGTCCTTATGTTGCAAAAGAAGGTTACATCCTACTGAATGAGACCAATAAAAAAGCAAAATATAACCAAGTTAGATTAGAAAAACTGAATTATTAATAAAAAAAAGAAATCTCTAGCTTACACTTTTTTCATAGAAATCTGCAATTATTTTTATCTCTTGTATATCAAAATTCCACATTAGAGAGAGAAATTGCTGGTAGCTTTGGCTTTGTGTTTTGGGATCTATCATATCAAGATATCGGTTAAGATTATAGTTTTTTCTTGCTTCATAGATTTTTGCAAATAATTTTCCCAGGTAATATTTAGCCATATTATTGTCTGGCTGCTCTTGTAGGGTAGCTAGACAATAATAGATACCCAATCCATATTTCTCAGTTTCATAATAATTAGGTATTATTCTGTCTTTGGCTATCTCAGATAAAATTAGAAATTCTGGAGAGGCTTCATTATCTTTAATCTCCTTATTTAATTCAGGATAACTCATTTTTAGCTGATTAATTCTAAAGGTGATATCTGGATGAGTTTTAAGAGAATCTTCTGATATTTTCTTATTATAAAGACTATAATTATATTTTGAAAAGTCTTCCATAATTAGCCATTCTTCTTTAAATTTCTGCTGAGGCAAATCAAATATTTTTTTATAAATATCAATGGACAAACTATCAGCCTTTTGATCATCATAATCTTTTAATTTCTGAAGTGTAGATACAAATCCCGTTTTTTGGAAACTTGTTTTTTTATAATATTCGTAGCCTAAAGAATCTGCTTCTATCTCGTTATTTCTCTGTATTTTCTTGTTAGAATACAGCATGCTTTTATAAAGATCAAAGGCTTTTCCTGACTGATTTTTATTTTTTTTTAATGTATAAATTTCTTCTTTTTTACTGCTAAGATTATTAACATTATATATTACTTTTTTTATTGCATGTTTTTTTTGAGCATGAGCAATTTCGTGTGCTAAGACACTCACAAATTGATCTTCATTATCCAAAAAATAAAACATCCCGAGATTAACAACCAATGTATTCTCTCCAAAATTATATGCATTAGGCTCATTATTCTTAGCGATTAAAATATTAAAATCAGAATTGATTTCAGGATTATTTTGTATCAAAACATCAATTTTAGTTTTTACAAAACTTATAAAACGATTATCGAAATAAAACATTTTATCCTTAACATCTTCTTCTAAACTTTTTTGCAATGCCGAAAAAGTCCTATTAATCCCTCTTAAAACCTCTCCACTATACTGTTTATTAATATTTTTATTGAAGGCTTTAGATTTTTCTTTGTAATCAATTAAAAACGACTTTCTTTTTAGGTAATCTGCTGTGTCATTTTTTACCGTATTTTGAGCATAACTAAAATTAGAAAGGATTAAGAATAATAAGAAATAAAAAAAATTCATGGCTTTTTTTAGAAATATTAGAGCTCTAATATCAGAAATTTCTAACTCTGATGCAAGATTAAAGCATCTTTTTACAAGGATACTTTTCTATTTTGTATTAATATCATAAAATTTTTTAAAAACTAGTGAATTATTAATACTTAAAATTGTAGCTTAGTATCTTTTTTTATATTTTTATAAATACTATTCTTGTAAAACTTTTGTTATAGAAGGATGATTACTCCAGAAAACACTAATGATTTTGAATAAATATACTCTCAGTTTTAAAATATCCTTTTCTTTTTTATTTTGTTGTTTTTACTTAATTAAAGCTCAGACTACGGTAAAAGGTCAAGTTGTAGATTCTAAAAATTTGCAATCACTATCAGGCGTGGACATATTTATTAATAATTCTAATAAGCCAATTTTGCATACGGTAGATACAATGTTTTCTATCCAATCAGATTCTGCTATTTCTAAGATAAGATTTCAAAAATCTAATTATCAGACGCATAGTCTTGATCTTAATAAAGACGCTGTACATCAATTAAATATTAAGTTAAAGCCAGAACATCTTAACAACATTAACGAAGTTGTTATACAAGCCAAGGTCAAAAAGTATAAAAATAAAAAGGAAAATCCTGCTTATGCCATTATGCAAGAACTTTGGAAACGCAGAAGAGATAATGCACTTTCTCAGTATAAAAACTATGAATTTGAAGAGTACGAAAAGTTAGAATTTGCGCTCAATAGTATAGACAGCGCATTTATGAAGAAAAAAATGTTTGAAAAAATGGAGTTTATATTCAACTATACAGACTCTACAGCAAACGGAAAGTTGGCTCTCCCTATGTTTTTGAACGAGGCTATCTATAAAAATTATGGTATTAATGATCCTGCCAACAAAACCCGTCGTGAGATGATCGCCAACAAAACCTCTGGCTTTCAAAATAATGAAATCATGTCACAATTAGTAAAAAACCTCTACAAAGAGATTAATATCTATGACAATACACTTAATTTTTTTAATATTGGTTTTCCTAGTCCAGCTTCCACAGAAGGCTTCAGTAATTATGATTACAATCTAATAGATACGCTTTCTGTAAAGGGGCAAGAGTCTTATCATATAAAATATTTCCCAAAAAGAACAGACGTTCTAGCATTTAGAGGAGATTTATATATTTCTAAAGATACTTATGCCATTGTCCGTGCCACACTTATTGCCCCGAAAAGTATGAATGTGAACTTTGTTAATGGATTAATAACCGAATTAGAATTTGATAATCCTGATGACAAAACATTTCTGCCTTCCAAAATATTCTCTGAGATAGATTTTTCTGTAATGAGTAAAAAGAAAAATGCAAAAGGTATTACAGCAAAGAAAACCGTAATCTATTCTGATTATGTATTTAATCAAATGAAGGATGTCAGCATTTTTGATAAAAAACCAAAAGTACAACTTGAGGAGAATTACGTCAAAGACGATAGTTATTGGAAAAACGCTAGAAAAGATACGTTAAATCGCTCTGAACAAGGTATATATACCATGTGGAATGACCTGCAAAAGGTTCCCAAATTCAATAATATAATAAAGTCGTTTGAAACTTTTTCTTCCGGATATTACAACGTTGGCCAGGTTATAGATCTAGGAAATATCTATTCTATTTATGGTAATAATGATGTAGAAGGTAGCAGAATTAGACTTGGCGCTAGGACTTATTTTACACAAAATGATCCATGGAGAATAGAAGGTTATGGTGCTTACGGTTTTAAAGATCATCAGGTAAAATATGGCTTCGAAGCGCGTTTTATGTTTGATAGAAACAGTCGTTTTATTGTAGGAATAGGCACACGTAGAGATATCTTGCAGCTAGGATCTGAATTGATGAATGATGACGGTATCATGAGTCGTTCTTTTGCGTCTTCTAATGTATTCTCATCCGGAAGTAATAAATCTCTGAGTAACGTTAATCAAACCAATTTTTTCACCTCTGTAGAACCATGGAAAAACTTTCAGATTAGACTAGACGGAACTCTGAAAAGCATTAAGTCTGCCAATCCATCAGAATTTAATCTAGATTATTATCACAATGGACAACTGAGAAAAACAATTAATGATTCACATCTTACATTAAGCCTTATTGCAAAACCTGGAGCTATATTTTCTCAGACAGGCGTAGATAGAAGGCAACATAGAGCCTTGGCACCAACTTTTGTACTAAAATACACGCGAGGCATAGAAGGTCTTTTTAATGCTGATTTTAATTATAATAAATTGCAATTCCTTTATCAGCAACCCTTATTATTGGGTACTTATGGGAGAACGGTTATCAATTTTGAGGCTGGGAAAAACTTCGATACTGTTCCTTTAGGATTACAAACTATAATACCAGGTAATCAATCCTATAGCTTATCTCCCAACTCATTTGCGCTCATGGACTATTATGAATTTGTTGCAGATACGTATACAACCTTGCAATTAGAACATCATTTTAACGGCAAAATATTGTCTTATATTCCTTTAATTAAAAAACTAAAGATAAGAGAAGTTGGATTTATTAGAACAGCTTACGGAACCTTAAGCGATGCTGCCAAATCTATAAATGTTGATGGTGCACGATACAGCGCTCCTGATCAACAGATGTATGTAGAATATGGGTTTGGGTTTGAGAATCTAGGCTTCGGGAATTTGAGAATTTTCCGAGTAGATTTCAACTGGAGAGGTAATTATCTTAATAATCCAGATGTCAGAAAATTCGGGATTAAAGCTGGATTTCAGGTTAATTTCTAATTTAAAAAAATCATAAAAAAAGGATTCGAAGCTATAGTTTTCGAATCCTTTTTTTTTATTTAACTTTAATCAAAGGGATTATTGTTGTCCCCTGAGAGATCAATAGAGAGTCGCCTTTAACTTCGGCAGAGATACCGTTTCTTTCATATTTAGCACCAGTAGATGTAAGCTCTTTTCTATCCAATTGAAACTTATTATTATTAGCTTCAATCATAACCGTATTAGATTTTTCTGTATTAACAAAAATGGCTCTGGCACGGCTTCCGTCCAATGCTTTATAAGGGATAGATTCTGTATTCATATTTCTACCATCTATGTTCTGATTAGTAGAAGAGGTCGTTATCGTATCGCTTTTTCCGTTTTCTGTTACCACTTTGGTCTCAGAAGTTGTTAATTCTAAAACCCCTTTATTGCCTTCATCAGATTTTTTACATGCGACAATCATTGTAAGGGCAGAAAATACTACTAAAAATTCTTTTCTCATAAATTAGATTATTTTGTTTGGTTTCAATTTGATTATTATTAACTACAATTAGCTTTCCAAAGCAACAAAAATTCCTCGAAAGTTTTACGCTCCGAGGAATTATTTTTTTTATTTAATTAAAGTAATTTAGATTTACTTCTTTAAAGATTTGATACCCATTTCGAATAAAGCAAATGACATTAGATCGGCATTTTCTCCAATAACTTGATCGGTAGAACGTCCCGCTCCGTGTCCTGCATTTTTTTCTATTCTAACCAAAATTGGGTTTTTACAAGCTTGTTTCTCTTGCAATTCTGCCCCAAATTTAAAAGAATGTGCCGGGACAACTCTATCATCATGATCACTCGTAATAATCATAGTAGAAGGGTAGCACACATTATTCTTAACGTTATGTACCGGAGAGTAAGACTTAAGATATTCATACATTTCCTTAGAATCTTCTGCAGTACCATAATCGTAAGACCAACCCGCACCAGCTGTAAACTTGTTATATCTCAACATATCCAAAACACCCACGCCTGGGAAAGCTACTTTTGCCAAATCTGGACGAATCGTCATCGTTGCACCCACCAAAAGTCCTCCGTTAGAACGACCTGATAATGCCATATATTCTTTAGAGGTATAGCCTTTATTTTGAAGGTATTCTCCAGCAGCAATGAAGTCATCAAAAACGTTTTTCTTCTGCAACTTAGTTCCCGCATCATGCCATTTTTTACCATATTCTCCACCACCACGGATGTTAGGCACGGCGTAGATACCACCATTCTCCATCCAGATTGCATTAACTACAGAAAATGCAGGCTGAAGACTGATATTAAAACCACCGTAAGAATATAAAATAGTAGGATTTTTACCGTCTAATTTGGTTCCTTTTTTATAGTTAATCATCATTGGGATTTTGGTCCCGTCTTTTGAGGTATAAAAAACCTGCTCTGATATAAAGTTATCTGGGTTAAAATTAACTTTTGGACGTTGATATAATACAGATTTTCCTGATTTAATATCAAATTTATAGATAGAAGAAGGCGTTACATAATTAGTAAAAGAGAAATAAACTTCTGTTTCTTTTTCCTTACCACCAAATCCCGAGATATTACCTTTTCCTGGTAATGTAATATTTCTTACTAATTTTCCTGCTTTATCATATTGTTTAACCTGATCAATAGCATCTATCATGTAAGTCGCGAAGAAATAACCTCCAGCAGTCGTGATACCTAAGACATTCTGTGTTTCTGGGATAACATCTGTCCAATTTTCTGGCGAAGGATTCTTGATGTTAACCTTTACCAATCTCATATTAGGCGCATTCTTATCTGTAAAAATAAACAACTCATCACCTTGCGTTTCTACAATATTAGCATTGATATCAAATCCTTTGTTAATCCGAACAAAATCACCGCCTTTCTGCAAATCCTTAATATACAACTCATTACCGTTAGTTGCATTAGCTGCAGAAATAATCAGAAATCGTTGGTCATCTGACAAACCAGCTCCAAGATACCTTCTCGGTGTCTTATCACCTCCAAAAATCAACTGATCTTCTGATTGCTTAGTACCTAACTTATGGAAATAAACTTTGTGTTTATCGGTCATGCCAGACAAGACAGTTCCTTCTTTTGGTTTGTCATAACTAGAGTAGTAGAAGCCCTCGTCACCTTGCCAAGCAATCCCACTGAATTTGACATCAACCAAAGTATCGTCTAATTGTTTTTTGGTTTCGGTATCGATAATGATGATTTTGTTCCAGTCGCTACCCCCTTCAGAAATTGAGTAAGCTGCTAAATTACCTTTTTTGTTAAAAGACAAATTAGAAAGGGAGGTCGTTCCTTTTTCTGAGAATTGATTAGGATTAAGGAAAATCTCTGGTGTTTTCTGGTCTTTCTTTGTTCTATATAATACAGATTGCGCTTGCAATCCATCATTTTTATAGAAGTAAGTATAGTTACCTTCTTTAAAAGGTGCAGAAATTTTCTCGTAGTTCCAGATTTGTTTTAGTTGATCTTTCAATTCATTTCTGAAAGGAATTTTTGCCAAATAATTTTGACTGAAAGCCACTTCATCATCCACCCATTTCTGAGTTGCTTTAGAATCATTTTCTAAATCACGATAAGGATCGGCTAATTTATCACCAAAATAAATATCAACTTGATTACCTTTTTCGGCTTTTGGATAGGTTAATTCGTTCATTTTTTGAGCATAACTATTGGTAAAGAACAACAGACTAATGCTAAGAGCAGCAAATTTTAAGTTCATATTACTTTTATTTATCCAAAAATACAGAAACTTTAGAGATAAATAGAACTTCATATTACCGAAAGATTTAGTTTAAGTTGAAAACCAATCAAATTACCACATAAATAAGCTGATTTACAGATAATTAAACAATAGTATTAGAATCTAAATATTTACTTTATTTGATTTTAAATTAAGAATTTTAAACAAAAAAATAAATTAAATTATGTCTAGAAAACTTAAAATATATTAACCTTAAAAACTTAATTGAGAATCGAAAATTGATTACATTTGATATAATTAATTTTAGAAAATTATGAAAAATATACTTTTATTAGGAGTTTGTTCTTTGGGGCTTATCGCAGCATCTTGTGCAACCAAAAAGCACTATACTATTTATCCAAAAAGTGGTACTAATACTCAAGGCTATGTAGATTTTGTACAAAAAGGAAAAGAGGTTACCATGTCTGTACATGTTTATAAATTGACACCTGGAGAACATGCCATTCACCTTCATGAGAAGGCAGATTGCTCTGCAACAGATGCTATGTCAACTGGCGGACATTGGAATCCTGGTGGCTCTGACCATGGAAAATGGGGCGCAGAACATTTCCATATGGGCGATATTGGCAACTTAAAAGCTGATAAAGATGGTACGGCAGAATTAGTATTCAAAACTGATAAATGGTGTGTTGGATGTAGCGATGATAGCAAAAATATTATCGGAAAAGGCATTATTATCCATGCTGCAAAAGATGATTTTCATACCCAGCCAACCGGAAATGCTGGTGGTAGAGTAGGTTGTGTAGAGATAAAATAGGTTTACAAAAAACGCTTCGACAGGCTCTGCACGACAACTTGCATAATCATTCTTTGATTTTTAGCCCTGTCAGACGGAGCTCGTCGAAGTCTTTAAATGAGAAACTTAATAAGCAGTTTTAATTTCCGTCAAAACTATGGAAAGCATCGGGAATATGGTTTATTTTTAAGCTTTTATCCTTTTCTAACAACACCGAAATGACATCAAATCTTACTTCTAAATCTTCTTTAATATCTTGTACAAAATGATCTGCGGCGGAGATTAGCAATTTAATTTTAGCCTTAGTCACCGCTTCTTCCGGATTGATAAAAATATCTGTAGATCTTGCTTTGACTTCTACAATGACGATAGTATTATCAATTCTTGCAATGATGTCAACTTCTGCCTTTAAGTAGCGATAATTCTGAGCAATGATTTTATATCCATTTTTTACAAGGAAATCTGTGGCAGCCAACTCTGCTTCTTTGCCAAAATCATTGTGTTGCGCCATTACTTTTGAAAAATAACCTCTGAAAGTGTTTTGGTAATGTTCAGTTTTATTTTAGAACCAATAACGAGTGGTCTATTGTCTCTGATATGTCCATTAGAAAAAGCATACAAAACCGGAAAATCGAATTTTTTAACTCTTTCTTGGATAATATGATACGCAAAATCATCAAAAGGCTCTTCGTACATGACATTATCTTTCTCATTGCCCATATTGGTCATCCCACCAACGATAAGGCCCTTAATCAAGCTAAAAACACCTGCTAAATCCAAGCTCATCAACATTCTGTCTAAAGCATAAAAATTCTCGCCAATATCTTCTATAAACAAGATTTTATCTTTAAAATTAAAAGAATATTTGGTGCCTAAAAGTGCGTAAATTAATGCTAAATTACCACCAACCAATTCGCCTTCGGCTTTACCTTTTCTATTAATATCATTAGCTTCTAGGCTGTACTTCAGTTTTTTACCGCTAAGAACATCAAAAATTAATTGATAACTCTCATCAGTCACGCCAAAAGAAGATGTTTTAATCGTCTGCCCATGGATGCTTGCAAATCCTTTCTTCAATAAAAAGCTTTGGATGACGGTATTATCAGAATACCCAATATACCATTTTGGTTTTTTGTTATATCCCGTTAACTTGATATGTTCTAATAAATGCTGACAGCCGTAACCGCCTCTGGTAGCCCAAACAGCAGAAATTGTCTCATCGTTAAGTGCCCAATTAATATCTTGTATTCTTTGGCTTTCTGTCCCTGCATAATTATATCCATTTTGATATAATTCTAGAGTATTCTTACCAAAAATAGGCTCGTAAGAGTGGCTTTTTATCAGCTCTAATGTGCTTGTTAACTGAGATTCTTCTACAGATCCTGCTGGAGAAATAATAGCAATCTTATCACCTTTCTTTAAAGGTTTTGGAAATATATTGTTAGTCATTGTTGCGTTTATGTCTAATTTCTTTCTTCTCTGCTTCTTCTAATTTTTTATCAAATTGATTAAATTTTTTGAAACTCTGTAAGAATATAAAAAAACTGAATAACACTAAAATCACGCCAACTATTTTTCTAATTTTTCCGGCAACTTTCTCAGTTAGTTTATCATGAAATTGCTTTGCCAAGAATATTTTAGTAAGATCTATGGCAAGATATGTCCCAATAACTATAACAATATAAAGGATAAAATCACTAGTATCGGGATATTGATTTCTTACCGAAACTACTGTAACTAACCAAAATAATATAACGCCTACGTTAAGAATATTAAGTAAAAAACCGTTGGCAAAAGTCTTAAAATAGTTTCTACCAATCAATTTTTCTTCACCTTTAATATGCATTTTGGCTCGTGACATAATCATTATAATCCCATATATAAATATGAGAAGCGCCGAAACCCGATAAAAAGAAGGATGTTTATCAATAAGATTTACCAAGTCTGCACTGGCATAATAAGATGCAATAATACACAATAAATCTGCCGTAATTACGCCACAATCTAACGCCAAAGCGTGCTTAGGTCCACGAGAAAAACTGGTTTCTATCAGTAAGAAAAAGATTGGTCCAATAAAAACCAAACTTAACATAATACCAAGCCCGATGGCGTATAAAATAAGTTCTAACATATCTTACATTATGCTACAAAGAAAAAGAATTTTTAATAAACATTTGTTTTGGATTTTGTTTATTAAAAATTCTTTGACAAAATATTAATCTATAATCTTGAAGTCCAATTGTTTAGCAATTAAATTAGCTTTAACAACTTTTATCTTAACCTGATCTCCTAATTGATAAGTATTACCAGTTCTAGCGCCAATGATAGAATAACTCTTAGCATCAAAACTGTAAGAATCATCCGTCAGATCACGTAATTTTATCATGCCTTCTGCGCCATTTTCTGGGATTTCTACCCAAAAACCAAAGTCCGAAACACCAGATACAACACCATTGAAAAACTCGCCAACATGTTTCTCCATAAACTTAACTTGCATATACTTTATGGAGTCTCTTTCTGCCTCAGACGCTAGACGCTCCATCGAGCTACAATGTTTAGCTTTTTCTTCGACTTCGTTAATTTCAGGTGACTTTCCGCCGTCCAAATAATGTTGTAATAATCTATGGGCAATTACATCAGGATAACGTCTAATTGGTGAGGTAAAGTGAGAATAATACTCAAAACCTAATCCGTAATGTCCTAGACTTTCTGTGGTATATTTTGCCTTACTCATGCTTCGCATGGCAAGAGTTTCTATCATATTTTCTTCGGCTTTACCTTTAACATCTTTCAAAAGCTGATTCATAGATTCAGTTGTCGTTTTGGTGTTTGCCAAATTCATTTTGTAACCAAAATTACCGACGAAATCTCTTAAAGCATTTAGTTTTGTAGGATCTGGATCTTCGTGAACACGGTAAATAAAGGTATTATTAGAAGGTTCATTTCTTTTATTGAGAGAAACAAATTCTGACACTTTTCTATTCGCCATTAGCATAAATTCTTCAATTAAATGATTAGAATCTTTGCTGATTTTAAAATAAACACCAATTGGATTACCATCGGCATCTAGGTTAAATCTCACTTCGCTTCTGTCAAATGTAATTGCGCCATCTTTTATCCTTTGATCTCTCAAGATTTTAGCAAGATCATCTAATTTATTAATCTCTGTAGAATAATCTCCTTCTTTAGTTTCTATACGTTCTTGTGCTTCTTCATAAGAAAATCGTCTGTCTGAATGGATTACCGTTCTACCAAACCATTGTTTTTTAAGCGTTGCATTGTCATCCAACTCGAAGACTGCAGAAAAAGTAAATTTGTCTTCATTAGGACGTAGAGAACATAGATTATTACTTAACACTTCTGGAAGCATTGGTACCACACGATCAACTAAATATACCGAAGTTGCACGTTCATAAGCTTCGTCATCCAATAAAGTGCCTGGTTTTACGTAATGCGAAACGTCCGCGATATGAACTCCAATTTGCCAATTTCCGTTTTCTAATTTATGAATTGATAAGGCATCATCAAAATCTTTGGCATCTTTTGGGTCTATCGTAAAAGTACAGATATCACGCATATCCCAACGCTTAGCCACTTCTTCTGGGTTAATTGTCTTGTCAATGCGATTGGCTTCTTCTTCAATTTCTGGAGGGAAACTATAAGGCAAACCATATTCTGCCAAAATAGAGTGGATCTCTGTCTCGTGTTCTCCAGGTAATCCTAAAACTTGAATAATTTCTCCTTCTGGATTTTTGCTTCCCGGTTCCCATTTAGTCATTTTAGCAATAACTCTATCACCATCTTTAGCCTCGTTAAATTTACCTCTTGGGATAAACATATCGGTATTCATTTGTTTTTTATTAAAAACCACAAAGCCGAAATCCTTATCTTTAATCACTTCAAATGTGCCAACGAAAGTATCTTTCGCCCGTTCTAAAACATTAAGAACTGACCCTTCAATTTTTTTACCTTTAAAATGATAGGTTACAATCATAACTTTATCACCTTGCAGGGCATCTTTTACATTTTTCTGATGGATAAAAATATCATTTTCTACGCCATCTACTCTTACGTAAGCATTTCCTGATTGGTTAAAATCTATAGTACCTGTAAGCGCTCCTTCAATTTTTAGGTTAAGGATGTATTTTCCTTTTTCTGTTTCTTTAATTTTTTCACTTGCCAAGAGGCGATGCAAAGCTTGTATAACCAGCTCGCGTTGTCTTGGATTTTTATAATCTATACCATTAGAAATCTGCTTATAATTATAGATTTTATTGGTATTTTGGTTCATAAAACGAAGTATCGTTCTTCCTAAATCCAGAAGTTTTTGTTCGTTTTTATGACTTGTATTTTTTCTGTTATTCATTTAATTTATTTTTTTTACAAATATTCAATATATGTTTAATTGTAATTTTAGATTATTTTTAACCTTAAAAACATAGTATATAAGAATATTTTACAACTAATTCATAATATTGATTAAAATTATAATCAATACTATTATTATAATATATACTCAAAGCTTTATCAAAGCTATCAATTATTAATCATCAATAAAGATAAAATAAAATAGGAGAGTTAAGGAAACCTTTGTATTAAATTATGGTTGCTTGAGAAAGAAGTTCTCTGTGAAATGCGTTGCAAATATAATCATTTAAAAATAAAGCTTGCAATTATAAAAATTACAAGCTTTGTATCAATTACTTAACAAGAAATTTTATCAACTCTTGTCTGGTGTCTTCCACCTTCAAAATCTGTAGCTAAAAATTTATTTACAATTTCTAAAGCTAATTCTTTTGCAATAAATCTCGCAGGAATTGCAATCATATTAGCATTATTATGTTGTCTGGATAATTCTGCAATCTCAGGCATCCAAGCCAAAGCACATCTAATCTGCTGATGCTTGTTAGCCGTAATCTGTACACCTTGACCACTACCACATATTAATATACCAAACTCATTATCTCCCTTTTCTACAGACGTTGCAGCAGGGTGTACAAAATCTGGATAATCTACACTATCTAAAGAAAGTGTGCCAAAGTCCTGAATATCAAATATATCCTTTAATTGTTCTTTAAGATATTCTTTGTACTCAAAACCAGCATGATCAGCAGCAATAGCTATTTTTTTCATTTTTTAAATTTTATAAGATTAGTTGTATTCACAAATTTAAGATTAATGCAGAAATAAAGCATTCTCACGACGTTATTTTAATTTTTGAAAAATCTATTAATCCAGAAAATTCCAAAATCGTAGGAGTAACTTGTGGATAACTCTCAAATTTCTTGTGGAAAAGTGTTTTTAAAATGTGTTTTATTTTCTCAGAAAAAAATTGTAATGCCAAACTCCTTTTAAAAAACAATCATCAATTACAAAAAAGTTTTAACAATGCCATCGTTAGTTTTTCCGCAAAACATTTATGAGACTTTAGCAAAGTTAGAAAATTATCCCCAATTGTGGGAAACATTTACAACTATCTAGTTTTCAATTATTAAAAATGTTAATAACATGTGAATTAAGCTTAAACTAAATGTTACCAAAAAAAAATAATAAACTTTTCCCCAAAACTCACATCTACAACAACAGTAACATTATTTCCTTTTTTTAAGAAGAACAATATGTTTGTTATTGCTGTTTGTGGATTGTGGAATTTTTTCAAAAAAAAAAAATTAAACTCATTGTTAGAAGCCTTAAATTTGTAATCGTTGAGAAAGAGATATTTCTCATTAAACCGAATCACAATTTATATAGCGTATAGAATGAAAACAATTAATGATTTTAATTTCCAAGGCAAAAAAGCTTTGGTTAGAGTTGATTTTAATGTTCCGCAAGACGATCAACTTAATGTAACAGATAATACAAGAATTGTTGCTGTTAAGCCAACTGTAGAAAAAATACTTAATGATGGCGGATCTGTAATCCTTATGACGCATCTAGGAAGACCTAAAGGTGAAGTTAATGATCAGTTTTCTTTAAAACATATTGTAAATGAAGTAACTAAAGTTTTCGGTAAAGAAGTTAAATTTGTAGAGAGCAGTACAGGTGATGCTGCAGTATTAGCAGCTAAAGAATTACAAGCCGGCGAAATTCTTTTATTGGAGAATCTTAGATTCCATAAAGAAGAGGAAGAAGGTGATGAAAATTTTGCTAAAGAGTTATCACAACTTGCTGATACATACGTAAATGACGCTTTCGGAACAGCTCATAGAGCACATGCATCTACATCTGTTATAGCTAAATTCTATCCATCAACTAAATTTTTCGGTTTATTAATGGCTAAAGAATTAGAAGCTATTGACAAAGTTCTTAAGAAAGGAGAGCGTCCGGTAACTGCAATTCTTGGAGGATCTAAAGTTTCTACAAAAATTACAATTATAGAAAATATTTTACCAGCTATTGATAATTTAATTATTGGTGGCGGTATGGGATTCACCTTTATAAAAGCTTTGGGAGGAAAAATCGGAACTTCTCTAGTAGAAGACGATAAATTGCAATTGGCATTAGAAATTTTAGCAAAGGCTAAAGAACATAATGTACAAGTCTATCTACCAATAGATGTCGTAATCGCGGATGATTTTAATAATGATGCGAACAGAGATGAAGTTAGCATTTACGAAATTCCTGAAGGTTGGATGGGATTAGATGCAGGATCTAAAACTCGTGATAAGATCAATGATGTAATTCTTAACTCTAGAACTATTCTGTGGAACGGCCCGATTGGCGTTTTCGAAATGCCTAATTTTTCTGGAGGAACGATTTCTCTTGGAGACAGTATCGAAGAAGCGACTAAGCTTGGTGCATTTTCATTAGTAGGAGGTGGTGATAGTGTTGCTTTTGTAAAGCAATTTGGTTATGAAGATAAAGTTAGCTATGTTTCTACTGGCGGTGGTGCTATGCTAGAAAGTTTAGAAGGATTAGAATTACCAGGAGTGTCTGCTATCAATAACGATTAGTATGTCAATTTTATAAAAATTAAAACCGTCAAATAGATTTGACGGTTTTTTTTATGTTTTCTACTTAACTAAGTAGCGTAGATAATTTTTTAAGCGATTCTCAGCCTATAGAATCTATTTAGAATATTTTCTTCCAATCTTGAAAATTGAATACTTGTTAACAAAATATTCACAATTAGGCTTAAAAAAAACCTCTTTAAAGGTATTAAAAATCCATTTTCTATTTTTTTTCGATAATGTATATCAAACTTGAAAATTCGTTGTTAAAAATAGCCTTTATATTAGAAATCGATCCGTGAATCAAAGATTTTAACCAAATTAGTGGAGATTTCTTATATTTTTCGCTTAACATTGAGATGTAATAAGAATCGAGTAGGAGAGGTTTAATTTTTCTTATTGACCAATTTTTGTTGTTCATCAGATTCATCATTCCTTTTTTTGAAAAATGAAAAATATGTCTTGGTACATCATAAGCTGCCCAATATTCTTTATAATGTTTTGCATCATAAGAAGTAGGATTAGGTACAGCAATAATAAGAATTCCTTTTTCTTTTAATTTTGAATAAAATAAGGAAAGGATTTCTTCTTGATTTTCAATATGCTCGAAAACATGCCAAAGTGTAATAACATCTAAAGAATTATTTTCTACCTCAGAAAGATCGCTAATTATTTTTGTGCTAGAAGTTTTCTTTTTTGCTGCAGCTCTTGCATCTTGATTAGGTTCATAACCAAAAGTGGTGAAATCGTTTTCTAAAAACTTAATAAATTCTCCTGCGCCACAACCATAATCTAAAACACTAGCTTTTGTTTCTTGATTAATATTATTTTGTAGTATATTTTTTTTATACTTTAAATTGAAGCCTTGTAAAAATTTATATAATTTTTCTTTAGCTGATCCATTATCTTGGTGATGAGAAATATAATCTTCACTTTCATAATATTTAGAAATATTGGATGGAGTAGGGGAGGTTTTCCATATTCCCTTAACTTCTGTTTCTATAATTTCAAATTCTTCTTGGCTAAGAAAATGGTCTTTAATTTTCATAAATATAGATTAATAAAAATTAAAAGATTGATAATCCTTCATTGCAAATAAGCTCATACAAGACATTATATCAATCTTTTAATTCTGATGATGTTTCACGTGAAACATTTGATTTTATCTTCCTAAATAGATTAAAAGCACGTTAATATCCGCTGGCGAAACACCACTTATTCTACCTGCTTGAGCTATAGTTTTTGGTCTAACTTTCGTCATTTTTTGCTTAGCTTCCGCGGATAGACTTAGTATTTTGTTGTAGTCAAAATCTTCCGGAATTTTAATAGTTTCTAATCTATTAAGCTTAGCAACATTATCTCTTTCCTTTTCTATATAACCTTTATACTTAATATTAATCTCTGCTTGCTCTCTTGCTTCGTCATTATATTGACTTGCAAATTCTTTAATAGTAGGGATTTCTTCTAGTTTTTCGAGATTCATATTAGGTCTTGTTAAGATCTGTGCAGCACGATAAGCTTGATCTACAGGAGATGAATCGATACTTTCTAAAATTGGATTGATGATGCCAGGCTTTAAAGAAGTTTCTCTAAGAAAGCCTTCAAGTTGTTGACTATCAGATATTTTTTGTTCTACTTTTATCAATCTTTCTTTTTTTGCTAAACCTATATTATAAGACTTTTCTGTAAGTCTAATATCAGCATTATCTTGTCTTAAAAGAAGTCTATATTCTGCTCTAGAAGTAAACATTCTGTAAGGTTCTTCTGTGCCTTTAGTTATCAGATCATCTATAAGAACACCGATATAAGCTTCATCTCTACTTAAAGTAAATTCTGGTTTTTCTTGTACTTTTAACGCTGCATTAATACCAGCAATTAGTCCTTGGCCACCAGCTTCTTCATAACCTGTTGTACCATTAATTTGACCTGCAAAATATAAATTCTCTATCAGCTTTGTTTCTAGTGTATGATACAATTGGGTAGGAGGGAAGTAGTCATATTCTATAGCGTAACCAGGACGGAATACTTTTACATTTTCGAAACCTGGGATGTGACGCATTGCTTTTATTTGTACATCTTCTGGTAAAGAAGAACTGAATCCGTTAACGTATATTTCTACGGTTTTCCAACCTTCTGGTTCTACAAAAAGTTGATGTCTTGTACGCTCTGCAAAACGATTAATCTTGTCTTCTATACTTGGACAATATCTTGGTCCTAAACTCTGAATTGTCCCATTAAACATTGGACTTCTGTCAAAGCCTTCTCTTAGAATATCATGTACAGTCTCGTTAGTATAAACGATGTGACAACTTAATTGTTTGGTTAATTTAGGTGTATCTAAGTAGCTGAACTTTTGCGGATTTTCGTCGCCTTTTTGTTCCTCCATTTTAGAATAATCTAAGCTTCTTCCATCTACGCGGGGTGGGGTACCAGTCTTCATTCTTCCAGCTACAAATCCTAGAGAAACTAACTGTTCTGTGATACCAAAGGCTCTTGGTTCTCCCATACGACCACCACCTAATTGCTTATCACCAACATGGATTAATCCGTTAAGAAATGTCCCATTAGTTAACACAACAGATTTACTTTTTATAGATATTCCTAGTGATGTTACTACACCGACTACTTTATTATTTTCTATAATAAGGCTTTTTACCATATCCTGGAAAAAGTCTAAGTTAGGTGTATTCTCTAATGCGTATCTCCATTCTTCAGCAAATAACATACGATCATTTTGTGTTCTTGGAGACCACATTGCTGGACCTTTTGATAGGTTAAGCATTTTGAATTGTATGGCAGATTTATCGGATACTATCCCAGAGTAACCACCAAGCGCATCTATTTCTCTAACGATTTGACCTTTTGCAATACCACCCATTGCTGGGTTGCAACTCATTTGTCCGATGGTTTGCATATTCATTGTAACCAATAGGGTTTTGGATCCCAAATTGGCAGCAGCAGCAGCAGCTTCGCAACCGGCATGTCCTGCTCCAACGACAATTACATCATATGTTTCTGATATCATTTTATTATGCTTTTCAGCTTTATTATTTGTTGTAAATCTTAGCAATGTTTCACGTGAAACATCTAATCTCGAATTGGTTCATTAGCCCCGATTGTAGCGGCATCCTTTTTAGATAATGGTTGAGCTTAGGCTGTGGGATTATCTATAAAAGATACAGCGGAAAGCGGGAAATAGCTCCTAATTCTGCTGTTCTTTATATAAGGCTAAGTAATGATCTTCTTTACTTCGCATCATTTTTTCTTCTGCTTCGGATTTGTCTTTATAACCGCAAAGGTGCAAAATACCATGGGCTAATACGCGACGTAATTCTTCTTGATAATCTCTTGATAGGGTAGAGGCGTTGTCCGAAATGCGCTGCAAAGATACAAAAATGTCTGCGTTAATTGTAGTGCCTCGTACTTTGTCAAAAGTGATAATGTCTGTGTAATAATCATGCTGAAGATAGTCCTGATTTACCTTTAAAAGATATGCGTCATCGCAAAGGATATAATTGATTTCTCCAAGTTTTTTTGATTCTTTGTGGATGATCTCCTCTAGCCAAATTGTGTAATTAGAGTTGATGTTTTCTTCTATGTTTTCGAAAAAGAATTGTATCATAATATTAAAACCAGTGTCCTAAAATAACACTGAATACGCCTTTATGTTTGTTAAGTGATTTGCTAACGTTAAGTTTTATTTGTCCAAATGGTGACTTGTATCCCGCTGTAAGTCCTATAGAACTATAGTTGATTTTTACGGAGTCATCTAGCTCAATACTATCGAAAAGATTGGCTATGCTAAAGTTACCTATCAGGAAATAGTTTTTGTTGAATTTATATTGAATATCATTGGATGCCATTACAACATTGATGTCTTCTAATTGTGCAAAGTGGTAGCCTGCAAAAGATCTCATATTAGGAAGATTCTGTTCAAATATTCCGCCAATTCTATATTTGTAAAAATGAGGAATATTATCGTTGAAACTTATGCCTCCGTATAAACTTAGTCTATATGTAAAAGCATTGGATATTGGAAAATTCATCCGGATGTCAGCTTTTACTTGAACGGGCTTTTTCTCCAAAGAAGAATTGAAATCATTAATAACCTTTGCTTCTGTATTGAGATAAAAACCTCTTGTAGGAAAGTCTTTGTCATTCTGTGTATCACTCTTTAAGAATATATAAGGATTGATGTATCTCTCAGCTATAAAATTCTCTCCAACTGCATCCTTTTTGTCAAAGTAATCATAACTGATACCACCGCCAATAGCATATCTATCTTTCCAGACGGATTGTATGTAAATTTCGTTTCTGAACCATTTCCAAGATTCTGAAGTATTATTATCTTTATTTCTAGTCTCGAAGGTCATCCCAGAAGAGTATATGCCAACACCAGGAATGTATCCATTATCTATAAAGTAATTAAAGTAATAACGTGGTTGGTCACCTACTATTACATCTAAGGACAGATTAGAATTACGAAATAATAATCTTTTACCAGAATAATTAAGTAGTAATCCTGTTTTGAAAATCTCATCATAATGTAATCCTACTTTCAAAAAATGTCTGGTATCGTCTTCTGTGACATATAATTTTAGATAATTATTATTAGAATCCTGGATGATATCGTAATTAATTAATTTGTAGTTATTGGTCGCATATAATTTATCAATCATCTTGTTGATGCTACCATAAGTTTGCATAGAAGGAGTATGTAGCCCTAATTTTCCTAAAACGTAGTTTTTTCCAAAGATTTTGCCATTTTCTACCACGAGGCTGTCTATCTTATAAACGTTGCTGTAAACGGGGTTAATAGGTATCCTAAGTCTTTCATAATTTCTTTTGGGTAGTTGGTCTAAGAGGGTTATATATTTTTTAGCTTCTGAGTAGCCACTATCTAGTATGTTTTTTTTACTATCATAGCTTGTGGCAGTCATGCCTATTAGATTAGGTTTAATATTGATATCTGTAAATTTATACTGTATTTTTGTGTCCCTTTGTATCCCGAAATCTATGACTTGATTAAGAATAGAAATCATACTTAATAAATCTTCTTTCTTAGATAAGCCTTGATTGAGATCTACGCCAATAACAATATCAATACCTTTATCCTTTAATTGTTTTGATGGATAATTGATCGTCATTGCACCATCTACGTAGAGGCTATCGCCAATTTTTACAGGTTCTAATAATGATGGATAGGCAGAGCTTGCCATGATTGCTTGTACAAGATCTCCATTTTCAAATATTTTTGCACTGCCACTTTCTAGATTTGTTGCCACGCACATAAAAGGGATAGGAAGTTTTGAAAAATCATCTACAGCAGAAACATTTTTCAGAAGTTCTTTTAGTAAATAAACATTGCGCTGCCCTGTACTTATGGAAGAAGGAAATGTAGCTTTTCCGTTTTTAAGAGGAATACTTAGAAGGTATTTGTCTACTGATTTATTAAAAAAGCTGGATTCTTGTCGTGATTTAGGATCAGTAATAAGAGAGTAGAAGTCGGTATCCATCACAATCTTTTCTATATCTTTTCCTGTATATCCAGAAGCATATAGACCACCAACAATTGCACCCATACTTGTCCCAGAAACATAATCTACCTTGACGCCTAAAGAGTCTAATACCTTGAGTACGCCAACATGCGAAAAACCTTTAGCACCTCCGCCACTAAGGGATAAACCTATTTTAGGATTTGGAGGAATAGTAAAACCTTGCCTAACTTGTGCTTTTAGGATTAAACTAAAGAATATAAGAAGGTAAACTATTTTTTTCATTTTCAGTCTTTTATATAAATTCTTTTAACTCTTGGAGATATAGAAGTAAGGACTTCATAAGGAATTGTCTGGCAATAGTCTGCAAAGTCTGATAAGCTTGGCTTGGTATTAAAGATAGTTACATTATCACCCTCTTTAGCAGAAATATCGCCAATATCCAGCATTAATAGATCCATACAAACATTTCCTACAATAGATACTAATTGGTGATTAAGGGACATTTTCCCCTTTTTATTTCCTATTAATCTAGGGATTCCGTCTGCATAACCAACAGGGATTGTTGCAATTTTAGTTTTATTTTCGGCAACAAAACGTCTGCCATACCCAACAGATTCGCCTTGTTTTATTTCTGAAATTTGAGATATTACCGTTTTAAAACTAACGACAGATTGAAGCTTTTTCTGGATGTTTTCATTGTAAGCTATTCCCATCATTCCTATTCCTATTCTTATCATGTCGTATTGATAATCGGGATAGTTAACGGTGCCAGAAGAATTAAGAATATGTCTTATCGGTTGATATCCCAAAGCATTAATTAGATAAGTAGAATTAAGCTCAAAAGTAGATAATTGCTCTAGGGTATAATCTCTTTCTGATGGAACGTCAGCCGAAGATAAATGACTGAATATACTCTGTACTTTTACAGGATAATGCTCTAAAGTCTGTATAAGTTGATCCAATTCTGAAGTCTTAAAACCAAGACGATGCATACCCGTTTCTAACTTGATGTGTATAGGAAAATCTTTCTCTACATTAGAATTTTTTAATTCTGTAGAGAAGAGTTCTAATACTCTAATACTGTAGATTTCTGGTTCAAGATTATATTCTATAATCGTCTTATAACTATGCTGCTCGGGATTCATCACAATGATTGGCGTGGTTATACCTTTCTTGCGTAGTTCTGCACCTTCATCTGCAACAGCAACACCAAGATAATCGATATGATGATGTTGTAGAAACTCAGAAATCTCATAGCTTCCTAGTCCATAAGCATTAGCTTTTACCATTGCCATTATTTTGGTATCTGGTTTCAATAAAGATTTATGAATATTAATGTTATGAATTAATGCATTGAGGTTAATTTCTAATCTGGTCTCATGTTTTCTGAGTTCTAGAATTTCTTTAATCGTTTCTATTTCGAATTTTCTAGCACCTTTGAGAAGAATAAGCTGATTTTCTAATTTGTTAAGTTCTTTACTATCAATAAGTTCTTTTGTATTATTGAAAGTGAAAGTTTTAGATTTGAATTCTGAAAAGTGCTTAGTAATTTTTTCACCAATTAAAAATACGTTCTCAAAATTCTGTTCATTAACCAAGGATGCAACATTTTTATAAAAATGATCTGAGATCTCATTAACGTCAATAAAGTCCGTTAAAATCAAGGTTTTCTTATCCTTATTATATTCTTTAATAAATTGAAATGCGATGGTCAGAGAATCCCAATCCAAATTATAAGAATCATTAATAATGAGATTATTTTTGCTTCCTTCAATGCTTTCCAATCGCATTTCTACAGATTTTAGAGCATTGATTTTTTCTACAATTTTAGTATTGCTGAAGTTTAATTCCTTTAAAACACAGATTAAAGCCAAGACATTGCTTAATGTTGCTTCATCTCTTTTTTGGGCTTCAAATTTGATATCTTCTTCAAAATATTTTACAATAATAGCTTGACTTCTATCATTATAATCACTGTCAATATAGACATCAGAATTTTTATTCAATCCAAAACTTATTAATTTTTTACTTGAATAAATATTGTTTATTTTATTATAAATCAGATTGTTATCATTGTTATAGATGATGGTTTTAGAATGATGAAATAGTTTTATTTTTTCATCAATTAATTGATCTTCTGATTTAAAATTGGCAGAATGGGCAGAGCCTATATGAGTTAATACACCAATATTAGGTTGAAATAACTCTTCTTGTAGGCACATTTCTCCAGGTTTGGAGATTCCTACTTCAAATATTCCTAGATCATGATTAGGATTAATCTGAAGAAGAGATAATGGTAAGCCTAATTGAGAGTTGAAACTTTTAGGGCTTTTTACCGTTGATATCTCATCAGAAACACTTTGATATAGCCATTCTTTAAGAACAGTTTTACCATTACTTCCTGTGATACCAATGGATTTTATATTAGCATTTTGAAAATGATAATGAGCTAGTTGATGTAAAAATCTCATAACATTATCTACTATAATCCAACTAATAGAAGGGTTATCTAATGTTTTCTTTTCTGCAATAATGATATTAATTCCTCGCTCTATTGCTGCCGAAATATATTTGTCTCCAGAATTATTGGGAGAATTAATGGCGATAAATGCCGTATATTTTGTAGAATATATCGTCCTACTATCAAAAGCTATATTTTTGATAATAAGTTGATTATTTCCAATGACTTGCGTATTGGTAATAAAAGCGATTTCTTTAATTGTATATTCCATATATCAAATAGAATCATCTTGATTCGTGCTAGTTTTGGATCGCATTTCGTCTATAAAAACACGTCTGCTTACTGCTTCATAACTATCTGTTTCTCCTAACTCTACAAGGTTTTGTCCATGCGATGTTCTCATAGAGTAATTAGCTAGGTTACCAGTTCTTTTACAAATAGCGTGCACTTTTGTAACATATTCTGCTGTCGCCATAAGATTAGGCATAGGCCCGAAGGGACGACCAAGAAAATCCATATCTAATCCTGCAATAACGACTCTTATACCATTATTTGCTAATTGATTGGCTATTTCTACAATACCTTCATCAAAAAATTGTGCCTCATCTATACCAACCACATCGCATTGAGAACCCAACAATAATATTTCGGTAGAAGTATCTACAGCAGTACTTCTAATTTTATTGTAATTATGAGATACTACATCATCGTTAGAGTAGCGCGTATCTACTTTTGGTTTAAAAATTTCTACATTTTGTCCCGCCATTTCGGCGCGTCTCAATCTGCGTATGAGTTCTTCGGTCTTACCAGAAAACATAGATCCGCAGATAACTTCCATCCAACCACTCTGTTTAGAATGATTTATTGTATTTTCTAAAAACATTGTTTAATTTAGCAGTTCATATAGCCTCATGATAACTTAAAAATAGTTGGGTATTTTTAAAACCAATTTTTTTTAAACTATCAATATTAGTGAAAGTCAAATTTACGAAAAAGTTAATAAGATTGTTATGAATGAACTACAAGATCTACAAGATAAATTATTTCTTGATATTCAAAATATTATTCAAGATTTAAGCGATATTAATTCGTTAGATAGATTATTACAAGATGATCATCTTATTAAAGAATTGGCAGAAAAAACAGCTTTTCTTAAATTAAGTCAAACTTTTGACCTTAAAAATTTAATCAATATTAAAGAAATAGAAACTCAACCGGCAGTAATTTTAGAAGAAGAAATTTTGCCGATAGTAGAGGATAGTAGTGTAGATAATCTTAATATTGATACAGAATCAGAGCCTATAATTATAGAAGAAACTGAAGCTACAACAGAATCTTATGAAGAAATTTCTTCAATAGAAAATCTTACTGAAGACGGATTAGAAAATGAAGAAGAAGAATTAGCTAGCGAAAATGATAATCTTGATTTGTCCGATAACGAAATGTTTAAAGATGATACAGAAGAAGAAATCATTGTAGAAAGCCATTCTTCTATCACAGAATTAACACAAGAGACACAAGAAATCTTACAAGAAGAACAATTGATAACGCATTCTTTTGAGAAGAATGAAGAAAGTCAATTTTCTTTCGCTATGGAAAAGCAACCCACTGAATCAGAAGTTGTAGAAGTAACTAAAGAACAATTTATCTCAGAAATTTCTATTTCAGAACATAATAATTCTACTGCTGAGGATAGAATTAGTGAAAAAGAAAAAGCATTTTTAGAGTCAGAATCACGAAGATTGCAAATTATTGAAGATAATAAAAAAGCTACAATTTCTGACATCGACTCACCAATTGAAGAATCAGATTCAAAAATTATAGACGATGCTAGCGCTGCAGAGAAGAAAATAAAATTGGCTAATATAAAAGGTATTCATAAATCATTATTTGATGAAGAACTTCTAGGCAATCTGCAAGAAGAAGAAAAAAAACCAGATTCAGGCAGTCTTCTTAGCAACAACAGACCTACCAATTATATGGAAGCTGCTAAACCAAAACAAGAATTTCGATTAGACCTTAATGATAAAATTGCCTTTACGCAGCATCTATTTAATAATAGTCAGATGGATCTTAATCATGTTATTAATAGGCTTAATAGTTTTGATAATCTAGAAGAAGCTAAAGAATTTTTGAGCGATTTATATTATGAAAGAAATTGGGAAAAAGTAGACCGATTTGCACAAAGATTATGGATTTTGGTAGAAAATAAATTTTTATAAATGAACGGAATACTATATTTTGTACCAACGCCAGTTGGTAACTTGGAAGATATGACTTTCCGAGCTGTAAAAGTCTTGAAAGAAGTAGACTATATTTTATGTGAAGACACAAGGACATCTGGAGTTTTGTTAAAGCATTACGAAATCTCAAAACCTTTGCGATCTTATCACTTGCATAATGAGCATCAAGCCACAGAAAAAGTAATTTTAGACTTAGAAAATGGTCAAAATGTAGCAATTATCACGGATGCTGGGACACCAGGGATTTCTGATCCAGGGTATCTTTTAGCAAAAGCGGCAGCAGATAATAATATAGAAATGATTTGTTTGCCAGGAGCAACGGCTTTTGTGCCAGCTTTGGTAGTTTCAGGATTGCCTAATAACGAGTTTCTTTTTGCAGGTTTTTTACCACCTAAAAAAGGACGCCAGACAAGATTAAAACAATTGGCAGAAGAAAAAAAGACCATTGTTTTCTACGAAAGTCCACATAAGATTAATACCACATTGGAACAGATTAAAGAATTTTTTGGAGAAGAAACCAGAGTGAGTCTTAGCCGTGAGATTTCTAAGAAATTTGAGGAGACTAAGCGAGGTACAATCAATGAGTTAATTGATTTTTCTAAAAGTAAAACATTAAAAGGAGAAATCGTTCTGATCGTAAATAATGCCTCTTAATCAATTATAAAAATACGACATGATGAAAAGAATATTTATTATTTTTGTTTCTATACTATCACTATTAGTAAAAAGCCAGAAACTTGATATTGAATTTACACCCAATTTAGCAGCAGATTATATTGAGCCAATACGCATTCTGTCCATCGAGCAACAAGATGATGGTAAAATATTAGTTGGCGGTTATTTTGGCGGAACATATTGCTTGAAACGCCTTAATCTTAACGGCACAACAGACGCTAGCTTTATTGCTCCAATTTATGGAGGTGGAGTTTCTGATATTGCGGTTCAATCAGATGGAAAAATTATAGTTGTTGGTGCATTTTTTATATCAGGATCTTCTCAGAGATTTTTGTGCAGATTAAATACGGATGGATCATTGGACAATACATTTAATATCGGTACAGGAAGTGATGCACCTATTAAGAAAGTCCTTGTACAACCTGATGGCAAGATTCTTATCTGCGGAGGATTTTGGAATTATGACAATAATGTACGTTCTTCGATAGCTCGTTTAAATTCGGATGGTTCTTTAGACGAGGATTTTAATGCCGATGTATTTGTATCTACAAATTCTATTTTTTATGATATAAAATTATTAGATAATAATCAAATTCTGGCAGCAGCAGATATTTTTGGAAGTGAACCTTCGTACGGCGTTGTAAGATTAAACCCAAATGGTACTAAAGATTTCTCTTTTAAAACAGACCTTTTAAATTCTAACATTGGGCCTCGTGTAGAAAGCATTGCTGTTCAAGATGATGGGAAAATATTAATGGCAGGATTGTTTAGATTTACAGATGAAGATTTTAATCAACCCAATAAATATCTTGCTAGGTTATTGCCCAATGGAGAACTTGATTTATCTTTTCATATTTTAGACAGTAATAATGTTAACCATGAGACGGCTGCTTTTTTGAAAAAAGTTATAATAGAACCCGATGGAAATATTCTTATTGCTGGTGAAATCTCTAAAATTGAAGGACGCGCGAGACCTTATCTGGCGAAATTATTAAATAATGGACTATTAGACTTTACTTTTGATACGGGTATAGGTTCAGATAAAGTCATTAATACCATAGGATTACAACATGATGGGAAAATTCTTTTAGGTGGAGAATTTTTGACCTACGATCATAAAGCAAGAAGAGGTATAGCCAGAATTCTGAATGATCATGTTCTTTCAGTTGTGGATGTATCGAAGCAATATAAGATTTTTCCAAATCCAGCATCAGATTTTATTAATATAGAGACTGGAAGAGAAATAGAAAGAATTCAGGTCATTGATATGGAAGGAAGGTTAATCATAGAACATATGATTTCTGATAAAAATTATAAATTAAATATTGAAAATTTACCAAAAGGGGTATATACATTACGAATTATTAATAATACAATCATTAATAAAAAAATTATTAAACAATAGTCAATAAATATATGGGATTACTACAAGGAAAAGTTGCGCTTATAACAGGAGCAACACGAGGAATCGGAAAAGGAATCGCAGAAGTTTTTGCAGCGCAAGGTGCTAAAGTTGCCTTTACTTATGCTGGTTCTGTGGACAAAGCTAAAGCCTTAGAAGAAGAATTATCTAAGATAACAACAGCTAAGTCATACCAATCGGATGCTTCGGATTTTGATGCAGCACAGAAGCTGGTAGACGATGTTATGGCAGAGTTTGGACAGATTGATATCTTGATTAACAATGCCGGAATTACTAAGGATAATCTAATGCTTAGAATGTCAAAAGACGATTGGGATACGATTATTAAAGTTAATTTGGATTCTGTATTTAACTTGACAAAAGCGGTTATCAAGCCAATGATGAAGGCAAAATCAGGTTCTATTATCAATATGAGTTCTGTAGTTGGTGTTAAAGGTAATGCAGGACAAGCTAATTATGCTGCTTCTAAAGCTGGTGTTATTGGATTCTCTAAGTCTATAGCGTTAGAATTAGGTTCTCGTAATATCCGTTGCAATGTTGTAGCACCAGGTTTTATCGAAACTGAAATGACTGCTGTTTTGGACGAAAAAACTGTACAAGGATGGAGAGAAGGTATCCCATTAAAACGCGGTGGACAGCCAGAAGATGTGGCTAATGCTTGTGTATTCTTAGGAAGCGAGTTGTCTTCTTATATCACAGGACAAGTTCTTAATGTAGATGGCGGAATGCTAACTTAGATTTAACATTTATTTTAAAAATACAAAAAAGGCAAGTCTTATGATTTGCCTTTTTCTATTTGTTGTAAATATGTTTTGTAAGAAAGAATATTAAAATATCTCACACTTTAGTAATAGCTATTATAATGATTAGCTTAATACTTTATAAAGATTCTCAATATACTCATAAGCTGTTAAGTCAAATTTTACAGGAACAACACTAATATAACCTTGTGATAATGCAGTTTCATCAGCATCTTCAGAATCATCCATATTATTAAAATAGCCGCTTAACCAATAATATTTTTTACCATGAGGATTCACTCGTTCATCAAAAGATTCTTCCCATTTGGCATTGGCTTGCTTACAAACTTTAATACCTTTTATCTCTTCCTTGTTAAGTTTTGGGATGTTGACATTAAGAACAATTCCTTTTGGCATTGGGTTTTCTAGAGTTTTTAGAACAATGCTTTTGATATAATCTCTGGCTTGCTCAAAATCAGCCTCCCAACTAAAATCTGATAAAGAAAATCCAATAGCTTGTAGACCTTCTACACCAGCTTCTACAGCGGCGCTCATTGTCCCAGAGTAGATAACATTAATAGAAGAATTAGAGCCATGATTAATGCCAGAAACAACAATATTGGGCTTACGAGTTAATACTTTATCTAACGCAATTTTTACACAATCTACAGGTGTCCCACTACAAGAAAAATCTTTCTGAGGACCATCAAGATGTAATTCTTCAAAACTTAATGTCTGGTTTATGGTAATGGCATGACCTTTTCCGCTTTGTGGCGAGTCTGGAGCAACCACTACAACATCACCTATTTTGTTCATTATTTCTATTAATTTTCTAATGCCAGGCGCCGTAATTCCGTCATCATTAGTTACCAGTATCAAAGGTCTTTCCATATATTTTTTTGATTTTAAGATTGAATTAAATAATAAAAAAGTTAATAACTCAAAATAATTAACAAAAATAGCCAATTAATAGTAGGAAAGTTCAAAATAGGTATTAAATTTGATTTTTGTTGTCAAAAAATTATAGCAAATTTTTTAAAAGAAATTGTAACAAAATAAAAATAACTATTACCAATCTTTTATATTTTAAAATAAGCATGTTCAAAAATTTTAAATTGAATAAAATCCTAATG
This sequence comes from Chryseobacterium electrogenes, assembly GCF_053553015.1. Classification (NCBI taxonomy): domain Bacteria; kingdom Pseudomonadati; phylum Bacteroidota; class Flavobacteriia; order Flavobacteriales; family Weeksellaceae; genus Chryseobacterium; species Chryseobacterium electrogenes. Next base: position 2,433,323 of record NZ_JBNPPB010000002.1, read on the forward strand.
TTTGCGCCACTTATGACGCTTATGTTTTGTTTTAACTCCCCCAAAAATGACGATGAAAAGATGCAAACCATTATGGTAAGTGTTAAGAATACATTGTCTTATCTTCATTATAGCCCTAAGCCTATTAATGATGCTTATTCCTTAGATGTTTACAACAAGTATTTTGAGTCGATTGATAATTCCAAAAGATTCTTTCTTCAATCTGATATGGATGAATTTAGTAAACATAAAACTAAGTTAGATGATTATCTTAATAATGGTGATCTGGTTTTTTACAAATTAACCATAGATAGGCTGTACCAAAGAATGGACGAAGTTGATAAGATTACGCAAGATATCTTGAGTAAACCTGTTAACTTGGATGAGGATGATGAGTTGATTTTGGAAACCAAATTGAGAAAAAATCCTACTAATCAAAAAGAATTGGCTACAGAATGGAGAAGAAATATAAAGTATAATATTCTTCAGGAGTTAGAAACGATTAATAATAAAGAAGAAGCACAAAAGAAAAGAAAAGATTCTCTTGTTGCTAATAAATTAAAAGATACGGTTAATATCAAAATTCTTACTGCAGATCAAAAGTTGGATAAAGCGCAGTCTGAGGTCAAAGATCTTATGAGCGATATGTTCCGTCGTTTTAAGAAGAGAAAGAAAAGTGATATGTTTAGCATTTATATGAATGCCTACACAGAAGTATTTGACCCGCATACAACTTATTTTTCACCAAAAGATAAAGAAGATTTTGATACTCAATTTGCAGGGAAAATTATTGGTATTGGTGCTTTGATACAAGAAAGAAAAGGTAATCTTTTCTTAGGCGCTTTAACAATTGGTGCACCCGCATGGAAGTCTAAGCAATTAGCAGAAGGTGATAAGATTCTTAAAGTGAGATCGAAACCCAAAGAAGATCCTGTAAGCCTTGTTGGTATGCTGTCTGACGAAGCAGTAAGACTAATCCGTGGAGAAAAAGGGACGCCGGTTACCTTAACGGTTGAGAAAAAAGATGGTAGCATTATAGATGTTACAATGATTAGAGAAGAAGTTGCGATAGAAGATACATTTGCAAGAAGTTTAATCATCAACTCTCAGAATGGTAAAAAATATGGTTACGTATATCTACCTGGTTTTTATGCAGATTTCGATGATGTGAAAGGTGGTAGAAGAGCTTCTGAAGATGTTAAAAAAGAACTCATTAAGCTTAAAGCGCAAAATGTAGAAGGCATTATTTTCGATGTTAGAAATAATGGGGGAGGATCTCTAACAGAAGTTCAGGACATTATGGGACTTTTTGTTAACCAAGGGCCTGTAGTACAAGTTAAAGATGGTAACGGTAAGATTAATGTTCTTAGTAACAAGTCTAATGCACCCGTTTGGACAGGACCTTTGGTGGTTATGCAAAACGAATTATCTGCCTCAGCGTCTGAGATTATGACGGGAGCAATGCAAGATTATGGTAGAGCTGCAATTGTTGGATCTCCACAATCGTTTGGTAAAGGTACGGTACAGACTTTTGTATCGCTTAACCGTTTCCTTAATACTAATGATGACTTTGGTGATTTAAAATTAACCATTCAGAAATATTATAGAATTACAGGAGAATCTGTACAAAGAAAAGGCGTAGAATCTGATGTCAAAATGCAAGATCTTTACACTTTTGCAGAGATTGGAGAACGATATGACCAATTTGCTTTGCCTTGGGATAAGATTGCTGCAGCCAAATTTACTAGATTTAATAACTTTAATGTTGAGGAAATCCAAAAAGTTATAGATTCTAAAGTCAGCAATAATGACAATTATAGAAAGCTGATAGAATCTGCAAAATGGAGAGAAAAATTATCTAAAGAAGAAAAGATAACGCTTAATCAAGCCAAGTTTTCAGCATTGATGAAAGAACGTAAAGCACAAATCGAAAAATTCAAAGGCATTGATAAATATAACAATGGATTGAAATTCACGCTTCATCCAGACGAAGTTGCCAGAGAAAAGAAAGACGAAGTTTTTGCTAAAAAATCTGAAAACTGGGTAAAGAACCTGAAAAGAGATTTCTATCTAGAAGAAACTCTTAATGCTTTAAATCAAATTAAAGCGAAATAATAAAGAAAAAGACTGCGTGATTGCAGTCTTTTTTTGTTCTAAAATATTTTAACAACGTAATTTTACAACCGTAATAATAATCCAATGAAAAATATTCTCATTACTGGCGCAACCTCCGGCATAGGAAAAGCTACCGCATATCTTTTGGCTTCACAAGGACATTCTTTAATTCTTTGTGGCAGAAATCAAGAAGTTTTAGCACAGTTAAAATCAGAATTATCTACACAGACTAAGGTGCATACTTTGCAATTTGATGTGAGAAATATCAACGAAGTAGAAGAGGCTTTTAGATCACTTCCTCAGGAGTTTCAAGCGATTGATGTTTTGATTAATAATGCGGGTAATGCGCACGGTTTAGCCTCTTTAGAAGAGGGTGATATTAACGATTGGGATGCTATGTTGGATGGCAATGTCAAAGGACTTTTATATGTGTCAAAACAAGTTATTCCAACCATGAAAAGTGCTAATTCTGGTCAGATTATTAATATAAGTTCTGTCGCAGCAAGACAAACTTATGCCAATGGCGTGGTCTACTGCGCTTCCAAAAAAGCCGTTGATACTATTTCTGAAGGGATGAGAATTGAGCTTACAGAATTTGGGATTAGAGTGACTAATATCCAACCAGGCGCTGTAGAAACTGATTTTTCTAAAGTAAGATTCAAAGGGGATACAGATCGCGCTGCTACAGTCTATGCAGGTTACGAGCCGCTTTTAGCCGAAGACATTGCAGACGCTATTGCCTATTGTATTAATGTACCAGAAAGAGTTTCTATTGCCGAGTTTACTATTTATCCCAAAGCGCAAGCAGAGCCAAGAACAATTTATAGAAAGTAATGATTAATAGGTTCTTATTAACGTTTAGTTTAATTTTTTGTTTAGGTATTTTTTTAGCTAAATCTCAATCTTTAGACGTTAAAGTTGATTCTAATCTTAAAGCGCAATTATCCAAGTTGGATCAATTGATGCAATATAATGATCCTAATATTGTAGAGATTTTGGATTCAGAAGTTTCGTTTGGTCATTCTAATGGATGGATTCAGAATTTTAATGATTTTAAAAAAGATATAATCGATAAAAAGGTTAACTATCAATCTATTAAGCAAACTGAAATTAAGGAATACAAGAAGTATAAAAACTTAGCTTCGGTACGTAGATTGGTTCATGTCAAAGGATTATATAAGACTTTTGATTTTGAAATGAATCTTTCTCTATTAGAAATTTGGATTAAGAAAAAAGGCATCTGGAAATTGTGGAGCCGCCAAAGCATCGAATTAAAATAGACAATCTAGCAACCAAAATCTTTTTTTTGTTATATTTTTGCTTGAGCATTTAGTATTCAATAAAAATCCATTGTTAATGATCATCTCAAAAGAATTAAAAGAAGCGATTAGCCATCTTTCGTCTATAGAAAAGGATAGACTGATTTTTCGTTTGTTGAAGAAAGATGCGATTTTAACTGAGCGATTGGCCTTTGAGCTGCTCGGAGAAAAAACCGTTGACGAGAGAAGAGACGACGTACAAAAGGTTCTAGAAGGGCATCTTTTTGTATCCAACAAGAACTTTTATTCGGCGGGTTATCTTCATCTAGATATACGGACAATGAGCGGCATTATTAGCCATCATGTTGCGGTGACAAAGGACAAATTCGGTGAGGCTTGGCTTAATTTATGGATGCTTAATGAGATTTTAGAACTTAATAAAAAGAATCTTTTATATCAAAGAAATAAGAATGATGATAAGTTTTTTGTCGGCGTTATTTCGAGAACGTTTAAGATATTGCTAATTATCAATAAGTTACACGAGGATTTTCAGTATGAATTCTCTGATGGATTAGAAACATTAGGAAATCTTATTGCAGACAATCCTTATATGATGAAAACAGCTATTAATAATGGATTGGATGTTAATTGGCTCCTGAGAAACGAAATTCCGTCCAATATTATAGACATTCATAAAGAGATAAGACAAAACGGATTCTTGCGTTAATCGGTCAAAATTTAAAATTTAAAATGAAAATATTACATATAGAAACCTCTTCTAAAAACTGTTCGGTAGCCATTTCTGATCAAGAAAAGTTACTGTGTCTTTGCGAAGAAGTTTCAGAAAATTATAAACAGTCAGAAAGCCTGCACAGCTTTGTAGAATGGGCTTTGGAAGGAGCAGAAATAGAGTTAAAAGACTTAGACGCTATTTCTCTTGGGAAAGGTCCAGGTTCTTACACAGGATTGAGAATTGCGGCAGCGTCTGCCAAAGGTTTTTGTTTTGGATTAAATATTCCTTTGATAGCAATTAATTCTTTAGAAACGATGGTAGAACCTTTTGTTAATCAAGGTTTTGATTATATTATTCCATTGATTGATGCCCGCAGAATGGAAGTTTACACCGCTAAATATGATGGTAAATCAGGAGAAGAAATTCAATCGACAGAAGCGATGGTTTTGGACGAGAATTCTTTTCAAGAACTGAAGGATGCCAAAGTCTTGTTTGTGGGAGATGGTTGCACCAAGGCACAAGAGATTATACAACTTAATGACGCGACATATAGAGCTGATATTTATCCATCTGCAAAGCATTTAGTCAATAAAGCTTTGGCTAAATGTAATCATAAAGAATTTGAAGATATTGCTTATTTCGAACCATTTTATCTCAAAGATTTTCATGGTGTAAAGAGAGCCGATCGTATTAAGAAAGCCTGATATTTTCAGGCTTTTTGCTTGTCGGGAATTCGTTGTTTATATTTAAGAGTCACGAGAAAATAGCAATGTGATTAATCCAATAAATCTTGTGTTTTGGTTGATTTTCATATCTTTATTTTCTGAAGGTTAAATAATATTAAGTATGAATGATATATTTAAACAATTTCTAAAGCTTGCTTTTTTGACGAGTTTTAGCCTTATAATTTTCTCTTGTAATAGCTTTAGTCCATTGAGTAAAGACAATAATAAGAGTGATGAAGACGGATTTTTGATCACGAATAAGAAAGCGGGATTGCAAGCGACTTTTTTTGGAGATTTTGTATTCGCGAATAATATGAAAGATTTTAGAAAGTTAAATCCCAATTCAAAACCTCTGTTTAAGAATATAGTTCTTTATGCTAAAACTAATGTCAAACCTTTTTACGACGTTTATATCGTCAAAGGAAAAGTAATTGCACCAAATAACTTTATCGTAAAAGAAGAAACTTTTAAACATGAAGCCTATAGTTTTATTATTTCTAAAGGTGCACCTCAGTATGATTTAGATTATTTAAAGAAGAATTTTAAAGATTTATTTGATGAATAAATTAGTGAAATCTTTCGTAATTTTGAAGTATGAATTTTAAACTTCAATCGGACTATCAACCAACCGGAGATCAACCGCAAGCTATAGAAAAACTGGTTAACGGCATTGATAACGGCGAAAAATATCAAACGCTTCTTGGGGTTACCGGCTCTGGGAAAACCTTTACGATTGCTAATGTCGTTAATGATATCCAGCGACCAACCATTGTCTTGGCACATAACAAGACTTTGGCTGCGCAGTTATTTATGGAGTTTAAGGAATTTTTCCCTGAGAATGCAGTAGAATATTTTGTAAGTTATTACGACTATTACCAGCCAGAAGCTTTTATCGCATCGACCAACACTTATATAGAAAAAGATCTAAGCATTAATGAAGAGGTAGAAAAGTTGAGACTTTCTGCGATTGCGAGTTTGTTGTCTGGTAGGCGAGATGTACTTATTGTTGCGTCGGTGTCTTGTATTTATGGTGTTGGTAATCCAACCGAATTTCACAAGTCATTAATTGTCATTAAGAAAAACGAAAAATTATCCAGAACTAAGTTACTTCATTCTTTAGTTAATGCGTTATATTCTAGAGCGCTTAATGATTTCCAAAGAGGGACATTCCGTGTTAAAGGTGATGTTATCGATATTTATCCCGCTTATGCCGATAATGCGATAAGAATTCAGTTTTTTGGCGACGAAATTGAAAATATTCAAAGTTTTGATCCTGTTTCAGGCAATGTAGAGGCGCAGTTTGACGATATTAATATTTATCCAGCCAATTTATTTGTGACCTCGCCAGACACAATGCAAGGCGCTATTAGAGAGATTCAGGATGATATGGTGAAGCAAGTGGATTTCTTCAACATGATAGAAAAACCATTAGAAGCGAAGCGTATCCAAGAGCGGACAGAGCTGGATTTAGAAATGATTAAGGAATTGGGTTATTGTTCTGGGATTGAAAATTATTCTCGTTATATGGACGGTAGATTGCCCGGATCTAGACCTTTCTGTTTGCTGGATTATTTCCCGAAAGATTTCTTAATGGTGATTGATGAAAGTCACGTGACTATTCCGCAAGTCCATGCCATGTATGGCGGGGATAGAAGCAGAAAAGAAGCTTTGGTGGAGTATGGTTTTAGATTGCCTGCAGCTATGGATAACAGACCACTAAAGTTCCCAGAATTTGAGTTGATGCAGAATCAAGTGATCTACGTTTCTGCAACGCCAGCGGATTATGAATTAGAAAAAACTGGTGGAGAATATATTGAGCAGATTATCCGTCCAACAGGACTTTTGGATCCAATCATTGAAGTCAGACCAACGCTTAATCAGATTGATGATTTAATTGAAGAAATCCATAAAAGAGCGGAGTTAGACGAGCGTGTTTTGGTGACGACTTTAACCAAGAAAATGGCGGAAGAATTAACCAAATATTTCATTAATTTCGGGATTAGAACCCGTTATATACACAGTGATGTTGAGACTTTGGAAAGAATCCAAATCATGCAAGATCTTAGGTTAGGTTTATTTGATGTTTTAATTGGTGTTAACTTGTTAAGAGAAGGTTTGGACTTGCCAGAAGTATCTTTGGTGGCGATTCTTGATGCTGATAAAGAAGGCATGTTAAGAAGCCGTAGATCGATGATCCAGACGGTTGGTCGTGCGGCGAGAAATCTTAATGGAAAAGCGATTTTGTACGCCGATAAAATGACGAAATCTATGCAAGCAACAATTGACGAAACTGCTTACAGAAGAGAAAAGCAAATAAGATATAACGAGATTAATGGCAAAGTGCCAATGGCGCTTAATAAGAAAATCAGCGAAAATCTTGTTGGCAGAAGTAAGGATTTTCCGGATCAAAAATACACGCAGAAATCCATTTTGCAGGAAGTTGCGGAAGTTAAATCTAACTATGGAACAGAAGAGATCCAAAAACTAATTGATCAAAAACAAAAAGAAATGGAAGAGGCTGCGAGAAAACTTGACTTTATTGCTGCGGCAAAACTTCGGGATGAGATTGTAGCACTCAAGGCTTAATAATATAACTTACGGTATTTTTAAAATATTAAAGAAGAATAAAAAAGTCTGGAATTTCTATAATTTCCAGACTTTTTTCTTTATAATTTCGGGCTTTGGAGCAGCGCGCAATGGTAATAAAAGATGGTCTAAACCATTTAACTTAATTTCATAAACAGTTGCTAATTGTGAGCCTAATTTGTTTTGAGGAAATCCTTTTCTGTTAAACCACTCTAGGTAAGAAATAGGCATGTCGATAAGAAATTGATCTTTATGTTTGCCAAAGGGCATTTTTGCCTTGCAAAGTTCTTGTAGTATTTCGGGAGTCATTAGATGCTTAGATCTATTTTTTGTTCTAATTCGTTGTTATCAGAGATGATAATCTCTTTGGAATTATGATTATCATCATCATTAAATTCGTCTCTGTAGACTTGTATTAATAGAAGTGTTACAGAAACTAATATCGGTCCAAATATCAAGCCTAAAAAGCCAAAAATATTCATCCCAGCAATAATTCCAAATACGGTATTAAGAGGGTGGATATCTTCTAGTTTTTTGAGAAGTGTAAATCTTAATAAATTATCTGTAAAGCCTACAATAATAAGACAATATGCTGCTAAAGCTAATCCTGGACCGGTATGTCCTTCTGCAATCATAAAAATACAGACAGGTACCCAGACAATTGCTGCACCTACTATCGGGATCATGGAGGTGATAAATGTTAATGCGAATAATAATATCGGAGCGGGTGCACCAAAGATAAAATAACCAATAAGTCCTACCAAGCCCTGACCAAGTGCTACAACAGGAATCCCGATAGCATTGGCAATAACCATTTTTCTTATTTTTTCGCCTAATAGATTGATATTAGCTCTTTTAAGAGGAGCTGCGTTGCTTATAATTTTTTCGAATTTTCTTGGATTAACCAACATAAAGTACAAAATAAAATACATAGACATGATAACTGTTAATGTATTAAATGTTGTATTGAGTAGAGTCGTAGATAACTTTCCTGCAGTGGCTTTTAGTGCATCAAGGTTGTCATTACTTAAGATGTCAAAATTAAGTTCAGAATAAATATAGGCACGGATTTTATCTAAAAATGAATTAAACTTGCCCATATAAGCTTGAGCATTGCCTAATTTTTCTATCAATAGATCTACAATCCAATAGACCGGAAGAATCAAGATTAATATTGTAGCAATGATAATAATAAAAGCTACCAGATTAGCATTCCATTTTTTGGTTTCTAGAAGATAAAAAAGATATTTTCTAGAAATAATATATAAAGTTAAAGCACCTAATAACGAAGGAATAAACAAGGCAAGATTATAACAAATTAATCCTGCTAATATCAAAATTATCAGAATTAGCGCAATCTGTTTTATAATATTTCCACTGATTTGTTTTTCGTTATTAGGCATTTTAATTATAGTTTTAATTAACCTTTATAAGTAATTTGTTTTGGTAAACCTGCAAAAGCGATGTAAGCAGAGTAGGCCGCCGTTAGATAGAATGGTACTGTTGCAATAAGGCCGATACCACATAATACAATCCCTGCAATGCCTATTAAAAATGCTAAGAGCGCAACGCCTATAAAAGTCCCGTAGTTTTCTTTAGCAATATTGAAAGATTTAGATAATGCTTCTGTAGCAGATGCGTTTTCAAATAAAATAACTGGATAACCTATTAAAAATAAAGGTAAAATTAGTAATCCAGGAAGAACACAAAGTGCAAATCCAATTGTTATAATGATGTTACTAATTAGTCCATAAATTAAAATATTAACGAAGTTATTCTTGTACGCATAAAATAAATCTGAAAAAGAAATAGCCTGATTAGTATTTGCTTTATGAGAAATATAAACTAATCCTACAAATAAAGGCGATAATAGAAGTCCTAACAATCCAGATAGACCATAATAAGTTTTAATCCCAGGAATAGCAAGATAATCAAGACGAGCGCCTGGATTAGATTGCATTTCTTCTAGCATACCTTGGGTATTAAAACCACTAACAGATTGTATTACAAAAGAAGCTATCATATATAAAACCATTGCAGCTATGGCATAAAGCACCACACCTTTATAGGTATCAAAAGCGTGAGAAATAATATCGCCTGTACTACGGGCAGGCACCTTGCCTTGTTGATCAAATTCATTAAAATTGTCCATAATTTTTTGTTTAGAGTTTCTCAAACTTACAATTTTTTTTCTTTTTTATTGAAATGTTAATGAAAATTTATTTAATTTCATTAAAAAGTTGTTGGTATAAGGCATATATCATTGCATTCCAAAAAGGAAATGTCAATACGATTCCTATACCAAACATCAATATTCCGCTGTAAGAAAATAGAATGCTTACAATGGTGCAAAGTAGAATGGTGCTGAAATTCTTTCTTAATGCTGCAAAGTTAAGCTGGAGTGCCGGGAAAATCCCTTGGTTGGCAAACAGCATTAATGGACTAACAAAAAAGCTCAAAAGAATCCATATAAAATTTAATGGGAATAATGAAAAAGCTATAAGGTAGATACTTGATGCAAACAACCCATAGCCGGCAAATTTTAAGAAATTAAAACCCAAATAACCCGTAAAAAGATCATTAATGCTTACTTCTTCTTGAAGATCTATTTTTCTATATATCTGTAAAAGTCCAATATTTAAAGGGAAAACTAATGCTTTGATTAAGACAAAAGCCATCGTAAATAACTTAAACTCTTCAGTTCTTCCCAATTCTTCTAATTTCTTCTGATAAGCTGGGAAATCTGTTGTTAGAAGAGGTGCAAAAGAATTAACCTTTTCATATAATCCTAAATAGTTATAGACAAAAACTAAAAAAATTATCATCACAGAAAAATAAAAAATAGTGAAAAGCAATTGATATCTAAGCGTCGCACTCCAATAGGCAAAAGCACTTTTAAAAAGTTGGGAAAGATCAAGTTTATTCGGGGATTTAGTCATATTTCAGTTATATTTGAGCTACAAAAATACGTATCAATAAGGACTTTATCCTATGTTTAAGATAAACACTGCACAATTTGACAAAATGGATCAGCTTTCTCAGCAGAAAATTCCGTTTTTTTTTACCATAGATTTCTTGATGGAAAATATAGAAATATGGAGCAAAGAACAACTGAGTAATGATAGTTTGTTGGTTGATTTTCCGATGTTTAAAAAATTAAATAAATCTTACACAATATCAGAAAATATCCATTGGCAATCTTATCCAGAAAGTCTAGAATCTTATCAAAAGGGATTTGATTTTGTTCAAAAAAATATTAATTACGGTAACTCTTATTTGGTTAATTACACGAGAAGTACAGCTCTAGAAACCAATCTAAGTTTAGAAGAAATTTTTTATAGATCTAAAGCTAAGTATAAAATGTTGGCTCGAGATCAGTTCGTTTTTTTTTCTCCAGAAACTTTCGTGGAAATAATTGATAATAAAATTGTTACGCATCCCATGAAAGGCACGATTGATGCTAGTATAGAAAATGCGGAAAAGAAACTGTTAGATTCTCCCAAAGAGAAAGCAGAGCATTATACGGTTGTAGATTTATTAAGAAATGACCTTAGCATGGTTGCAGATGAGGTTAGAGTAGATCAATTTAGAAGAATTGATTTTATTAAAACCAAACAAAAAGATCTGCTGGCAATGAGTTCTGAGATTTCTGGCACGCTGAAGCCGGGATTTCAAAATAAAGTAGGAAGTATCATGAAAATGTTGCTACCTGCAGGGTCTATTCTTGGAGCGCCTAAGCAGAAAACTTTGGATATTATTCTGGCAGCAGAAGAGTATGATCGTGGCTTTTACACAGGTATTGCGGGCTATTATGATGGGGAAAACTTAGATAGTTGCGTGATGATCCGTTTTATCGAAAATATTAATGGTAAACTATTCTATAAAAGTGGTGGCGGCATAACACATCAAAGCCTTCTAGATGACGAATACGAAGAAATGAAAAATAAAATTTATGCTCCAATTTATTGAAAGTATCAAGGTAGAAGACCAAAAGGTTTTTCTCCTTAATAGGCATCAGCAGAGAATGACAGAGACTTTTCTACATTTTGGTAAAGTGTGTGAGATTAATTTGCAAGAACTTTTTAAGGAATTGCAACATGATGAGAATGGACTTTACAAATGGCGAATTGTCTATGATCTTAATAATGTCTATAAAGCTCAAATGTTACCTTATGCTATATCAAAATTAGATGATTTTGAGTTGGTTACTAATGATGACTTAGATTATAGCTTTAAGTATCTTGATAGAAAAATGTTAGATAGTATCAAGTCAAAATCTAATGCTAGTGAGATTATTATCGTTAAAAATAATTCGATTACGGATACATCTTTCAGTAATATTCTTTTTCTTAAAAATAAACAATGGTACACACCAAGTTCTTACCTGTTAAATGGTGTACAAAGACAACAACTTCTTGAGTCTAAGAAGATTAAAACAGCTGATATTACCTTAGATAATATTAAAGAATATTCTCATTTTCAGTTGATTAACGCGATGAATAATTTTGACGATATGTTTATTTATCCAATAGAAAAAATCATTAATTTGCCAAAACCAGAAGTTTCAGAACATTTTTAATTTATTGTTTTAAAAATTCAAAATAAGACTTTAAAATATCAGCATTATTGCTTTCTTGGGTAAAGACTTCTAAGATTTTCGGTTTATCTTCCGGTTTAAAGAAATTATCCAATACTCTAGATAATGATATTTCATCCGTTACTTTAGAATAGTTAAAACCAAAACTTTTCGCGATTAACTCTGCATTTCTATGATGCTTGGTAGCGATTAGCTCATCAATAGCATTGGTACCGCTTGGTCCAGGGATAATCCGGAAAATATTACCTTCGCCATTATTGAAGATGATAATTCTTGTATATGGTGGGATATATTGATTCCAAAGACCATTAATATCATAGAAAAAACTTAGTTCTCCCGTGATTAATAGGGTAGGTTGATCTTGCATCATTGCAAATCCCATTGCGGTAGATGTACAACCATCTATACCACTTGTGCCACGATTACAATAGCAGTTATAACGATTGAAATTGAATAATTGTGCATATCTTATCGCAGAGCTATTAGAAAAATGAACGTTATAACCTTCTGGTATTGCATCTGATAACTGTCGGAATAAACCAAAATCTGAGTAATCTGCCAATGGAAGATAAGCCTCATGTTTTACATCTATTTTATCTCTCAAGACATCCCAAAGATTATAGAATGGAGAAGGTTCTAGATTAATGAATTTTAATAATTTAGGAAAGAATAATTCTGGCTTTGTTTCAATTTTTTGAGTGAGACTATGATAAGTATCTGGTTGCCAGTACTCATCGATATGCCAATGTGCTTTTGGTTTTGCTTGTCTTAAGAATTGTTTTACTCTTTTTGAGACTACATTTTGTCCAATAGTGATGAGTAGATCTGGCGCGTAAGTTTTATAATCTTCCTCTGTAAAACCTGTTATATAACGATCTATATGTTGAAAAAATTTGTCATGATTAAGGTTAGAATTTACTTCTGTTAATACCACAACGCTATGATTTTTAACCAACTGATTAAGCTGTGCTTGTAGCTCTGGATTAGGATCTAGCGTCCCGGTAAGGATCATAATTCTTTTAGAAGTATTCCATTCTGCACTTAATGATGATGTAAGTTCATAATTTTTAATCTCGATAGTCTTTTCTATACTTGGGAAAACGGGTAACTCAGATATTAATTGATATAATGGTTCTGCTAAAGGAATATTGATATGGACAGGTCCACTTTTTTCGATGCAAAGTTCTACAGCTTTTTTAACAATATCTAGATTATAATCGTAAGAGCCATCTTTGTCATCTTCCATCATTTCGAAATCACCGTAAGAATGTTGATGGTAAAGATCTTTCTGTCTAATCGTTTGACCATCAAATAAGTCAACATAATCTACAGGTCTATCTGCCGTTAAAATCAGCAAAGGAATATTTTGATAAAAAGACTCCACAATCGCAGGATAGTAATTGGTTGCCGCAGATCCACTTGTACATGTTATTGCTACAGGCTGTTTTAACGATTTTGCCATTCCCATTCCCACAAAAGCTGCCGCACGCTCATCTACAATGCTATAACATTGAAAATCATCTAGTTCAGAAAAATGTATTGCCAAAGGCGCATTACGAGATCCTGGAGATACCACGATTTTATTAATGCCATATTGTTGTAAGACATGACCTAAAATCTGAATGCTTCGTTTAGATGAGTATTGTTTCATTCTTTGGGAAATTTATTAAATGTGGTAAAATACCACTCTAACTTGCAAAGCTAATCAAAAAGAATTGTTTGCTAAAGCCTTATATCTAGGATTGAAAATAAAGGAGTAAAATTACAGCAAATAAAAAAAATGTTAAGCCTTTTTTTGGTGATATATCTCTTATCATTTATGTTAAAGAAATAGCTAACTTTACTTTGACAAAATTTGGATTATGGATGATTTTATTGCTGCAAGGTCTCAGATGGCCCTGTCGCTTGGTTTCCACATTATATTTTCTTGTGTGGGGATGGTAATGCCTTTTCTTATGGCATTTTCTCATTATAAATACTTAAAAACCAATAATGAAGTCTATAAAGGACTCACCAAAGCTTGGAGCAAAGGTGTTGCCATATTGTTTGCGACAGGTGCAGTGTCTGGGACAATGTTGTCTTTTGAGTTAGGATTATTGTGGCCAAAATTTATGGAGCATGCAGGTCCTATTTTTGGGATGCCTTTTTCATTAGAAGGGACAGCTTTTTTTATAGAAGCTATTGCGTTAGGTTTTTTCTTGTACGGATGGGATAAGTTTAATAAATGGTTTCATTGGTTTTGTGGATTATTGGTTGGTATCAGCGGATTAGCATCAGGGATATTAGTTGTAGCGGCTAATGCTTGGATGAACAGTCCTAGCGGTTTCGATTTTGTAAATGGAGAATATATCAATATAGACCCTGTAAAAGCGATGCTTAATGAAGCTTGGTTTCCGCAAGCTTTTCATATGACGGTAGCAGCTTTTTGTGCCACGGGATTTGCTGTGGCTGGGGTGCATGCTTATTTAATTTTGAAGAAAAAGAATATAGAATTTCATACCAAAGCTTTTAGGATTGCAGCTATTTTTGCCATTATTGCAGCGTTTCTTGCTCCAATTAGTGGAGATGTTGCAGCAAAATCTGTGGCAAAACGACAACCGATAAAGTTAGCTGCTATGGAAGCGCATTTCGAAACCGAAAAAGGTGCTAGTTTTGTTGTAGGTGGCGTACCAGATGTAGAAAATGAACAAATAAAATATGCCATAAAAATCCCGAAAGTATTGAGTTTTTTGGTTGATTCTGATTTTAACTCTGAGGTAAAAGGTCTTAAAGATTTCCCGAGAGATCTTTGGCCACCAGTAGCGATTGTACATTATGCGTTTCAGATTATGATTTTCTTTGGCATGGTGATGATGGGGATTGGTGCTCTTTATCTTATTGCTTTATATTTTAAGAAAGATTGGCTGCAGAAAAGCTGGTTATTGAAGTTGTTTGTTATCGCAACGCCTTTTGGTTATATTGCCCTAGAAGCGGGCTGGACGGTGACAGAAGTTGGGCGACAACCTTGGATTATTTATGGCGTGATGAAAACTATTGATGCTGTTACGCCTATGCCAGGAATACAATATTCATTTTACTTTTTCAGTTTGGTTTTTATGTCTTTGGCATTGATTTTAGCATTGTTGTTAAGTCGTCAGATAAAAATGGTGCCCAAACTTTATGATCCTACAGATCCTCAATATAATCCTAAAAAGAAGAAATCATGATTTATGTAGTTATTATTTTTTTGTGGGTTTCTATTTGTCTTTATCTCATTTTGGGTGGTGCAGATTTTGGAGCGGGAATTGTAGAATTATTTAGCCATAGAAAGCATCGTGAGAAGACCAACAAGATTATGTACGAGTCTATTGCGCCGATCTGGGAGGCTAATCATATGTGGCTGATTATTGCGATTGTGATTTTGTTTGTGGGATTTCCGACCATATATACGACAGCTTCCGTGTATCTTCATATTCCTTTGGTGTTGATGTTAATTGGTATTATTGCGAGAGGTACAGCATTTACCTTTAGGCATTATGACGTTGTTGAGGATGATTGGCAAAAGGTTTACACACATATTTTTTATTATTCAAGTTTACTAACGCCTTTTTTTCTAGGAATCATTGGCGCCTCAACAGTATCGGGAAGTATTAATCCTGATGCTAATAATTTTTTAGACCTTTATATTTTTAGTTGGTTTAATTGGTTTGGGGTATCGGTGGGATTATTTACAGTTTCAATTTGTTCTTATCTGGCTTCAATTTATTCTTTAAACGAAGTTTCAGAAGCTTCGGATGTTAGATTAATGCAAGACACGACTTATAAAACAATGTGGACGGTTGTTATCACAGGAGCTTTGGTTTTTGTGACATCATATTTTTCTGGAATTCCTTTGTTAGAATGGATTTTTTCTAAACCATTGGGCATTGCCGCCATAAGTTTGTCTACGATAAGTTTGTACTTTACAATTCTTGGGATTAAGAATAAAAGGTTTAAAATTATTAGAGTTTTTGCGGCTTTCCAGATTATTATGATTTTGGTTGCGGCAACGTATCAACATAATCCTAATGTAATTGTGTTGGGTAATGGGAGTCATTTATCTCTCTTTGATGCTGCAGCGGCTCCTAAAGCCATAGCTAGTTTAGCTTGGGCATTAATGTTAGGGAGTTTATTTATTTTGCCATTTTTGTTTTATTTGATGTTTTCTTTTAGTAATAAAAAAGAGAAAAATAAGTTATAAGTCTTAATATTAAGATACTTTTTAAGCAAATTTTTATCGATGAGCCTGTTAATATTTGCTTATTGTGTAAGTTGGTATTAATTTTGAATGCTTTTTAATTAACAATCAATATGAAGAGATTATTTTTAACAGCTATGTGCTGTATGTTGGGAAGTTTTGTATATTCTCAAGCTTGGAGAGGCGTTGGAGACCAAAAGGTACAAGCTGGACTTAATTTCTACGGAAATGAAGGTCTAGGACTTAAAGGAAGTTATGATTATGGTATTGCAGATGCGATTTCTATAGGTGCTGGCTTGGGATTATATTTTGGTAAGAATGATGCAAAGTCAGATTTCTCTATCCATGGACGTTTTAACTATCACTTGCAAGAACTATTAAGTTTGGACTCTAAGTTAGATATCTATCCAGGAGTTACCTTAGGTGTTTTGGGTGATTCTTTCGATTTTGGAGCCCATGTCGGTGTAAGATATTTCTTCACAGACAAAATTGGAGGTTTTGTAGAAGTTGGTAATAGAGGCGGATTAGGCGTTGTTATTAATTTGTAAACAATAAAATTAAGAAATATGAAAAATATTTTAAAATCTTTGTCAGTTCTAGGAATATTGGCTTTTAGTGGGCAATATGTACAAGCACAATCTTATAAAGATGCCGTAGGTTTATCTATAGATTTAGGAGACGGAACAAGCTTATTTGGACCTCAGTATAAACACTCTTTTGATGGAAGAAATGCTGGTAACGTACAAGTCTTATTCGGAGATCATATTACGACAGTTGGTGCAGATTATACTTATAACGAAAAGATTGCTGGTGCCAAAGGACTTGGTTGGTATATAGGAGTAGGACCACAGGTTTCATTTGTAAAATTTGGTAACCACAGTGATTCTTTTTTTGCCATAAGACCACAAGCTGGTTTAGAATATAAAATTCCAACAGCTCCTATCGCGATGAGCTTTGATTGGAAACCTTGGTGGAATTTATCCAATGATTCTAACTTTGAAGCAGGAAGATTTACCTTAGGGTTTAAATATACTTTGAAATAATCATTATAAACATAATAAAAAGGTCTTATCTCTCGGTAAGACCTTTTTTATTTGACATAGTCTTATGCTAAATCATTATCTTTGCTTAATCTAAAATTTTTAAAACATTTTAATGGAATTAACACTTAAAATATTTCAGTTCATTCTTAGTATTTCGATATTAGTAATTTTACATGAGTTAGGGCACTTCTTGCCTGCCAAATGGTTTAAAACAAAAGTTGAAAAATTCTATCTATTTTTCGATCCTTGGTTTTCTATTGCTAAAAAGAAAATCGGAGAGACCGAATATGGTATCGGATGGTTGCCTTTCGGTGGTTATGTGAAAATTGCTGGTATGGTAGACGAAAGTATGGATACAGAACAGCTTAAGAAACCAGCTGAGCCGTGGGAATTTCGCGCAAAACCAGCTTGGCAACGTCTTATCATCATGATGGGCGGTGTTACGGTTAACTTTTTCTTAGCATGGTTAATATATTCTTGTTTATCTTTCTTTAATGGAGAAACATACCACGATAATTCTAAGTTCGAAAACGGAATATCTGTTTCTGACGAAGCCCGCAAAATGGGATTAGAAACAGGAGATAAAATCCTAAAAATTGATGGTAAACCAGCAGAACGTCTAGAGACAGCCACAATTAATATGTTATTCGCTAACAACGTTACTGTATTAAGAGATGGTAAAGAAGTGACAGTTCCTATTAATGAAGATGGCGTAGCAGACGTTCTTAAAGCTAATGAAGCGAGACTGTATTTTAGCAATAGATATCCTTCTGTGGTTGACAGCATTGCTCCTAATATGGCAGCTCAGAAAGCAGGTCTAGAAAGAGGAGATAAAATTGTTGGGATTAATGGGACTAAAACTTTATTCCAAGATCAAGTTATCTCAGCGCTTAAAAGTAATGCTGGTAAGCAAGTTGATATTGAAGTCATCAGAAATGAGAAACCTGTTGTTCTAAACGCCACCATTGGCGCAGACGGAAAGTTAGGTTTTGCATCTAATATGGAAGTTGCGCAAAAAGAATTAGAAAAAACTAAAGTTGTAAAAAGTTATACATTCTTAGAGTCTATCCCAAGAGGATTCACGAGAACTATCGATGTATTGGTGATGCAAGTAAAACAGTTTAAGATTATATTCAATAGCAAGACTCAAGGTTATAAGAAAGTATCAGGGCCAATTGGCATTGTTAACTCTATGCACGTTGACAAAGCGGCAGATGGAGGGCTTTCTATCAATTGGGAGTTTTTCTGGGGCTTTACAGCAATGTTTTCTGTTTGGTTAGCGTTCCTTAACTTAATTCCAATTCCTGGATTAGACGGCGGTCACGTAGTATTTACTCTATGGGAAATGATTACAGGAAAGCCTGTTCCGCAGAAAGTATTAGAAAACGCACAGATGATTGGTGTAATTTTCTTATTAGGATTAATGGTATTAATCTTTGGAAATGACATTGTTAAAGCTATTAGTAGTAGATTTTAATAAAAAATATAAAAAAGTTCTTCAAAAATTTGGTGTATATTAATTATACTTATTATATTTGCACCACTTAAAAATAAGGACATTCCTCCTTAGCTCAGTTGGTTAGAGCATCTGACTGTTAATCAGAGGGTCGCTGGTTCGAGCCCAGCAGGAGGAGCAAATCCCAAGCAGAAATGTTTGGGATTTTTTTTTGTTTAAATTTATAAGAATTATTAAATTTTTTCTAATTAATAATCAGATAGATACGCCGAAACCGCTTATAGAAAGTAGTTTTTTAATATTTATTTCTAAAATAAGGTTTGGTATTATAAATAAAATAATTATCTTTGCATCACCTTAAAAGAGGAACATTCCTCCTTAGCTCAGTTGGTTAGAGCATCTGACTGTTAATCAGAGGGTCGCTGGTTCGAGCCCAGCAGGAGGAGCAAATCCCAAGCAGAAATGTTTGGGATTTTTTTTGTATAATCACTTTCTTTAATAATTATGGATTTACCAGGACTCGCCATTAAGGATTTTTACCAGAAGACCAATAAAGGAAAACTCTATGTTCACGATCAATTCGGGCCAAAAGTAGAGATGCCTATTTCCCTTTATTTCAGAAATGAAAAACAATTACCAAAGTTAGAATCGTTGGCATTAGGTCATTGTAAAGGAAAAGTGTTAGAAATTGGTGCTGGCGCAGGATCTCATGCGTTAATATTACAAGAGAATAAGATCGATGTAACGGCTTTAGAAATATCGCCAGCTTCTTGTGAGGTTATGACAGAAAGAGGCGTAAAACAAGTTGTTTGCGAGGATTTCTTTGCTTATTCTGGTGAGAAGTATGATACGCTTTTATTATTGATGAATGGCATCGGACTTTGTGCTGATATCGATGGCTTAAGAACCTTTTTAAAACAATCAGAAAGTTTGTTGGAAGAAGAAGGTGCAATTATCTTTGACTCTTCTGATATTGCTTATATGTATGAAGAATCAGAGTTTCCCGATGCATATTATTACGGTCAGGCAAGAGTCTGTTATGAGTATAAGGGAAAGATTGACACTGCTTTTAATTGGTTGTATATCGATCAAAAAAAATTAAAAGAAATCGCCCAAGAAGAAAATTGGGATTTAGAAATCATATATCAAGATCATCAAGATCAATATCTTGCTAAGATGAAAAAGAAAAAAGCCGCTAATTAGCGGCTTTTATGTTATTGTGGATTATCAATGATTAAAGAATCAAATGCTAGTTTTACTCTAATTTTAGAATCTATTGCAATACCGTCACAAGTTGCAGGGATCCATTTTCCTTTAACCTTTTTTACAGCAGATTTAAGATCTTCATAGAGGTAGCGAGTATTAGGAATAGCAGGTCCAGAGACAATATCTGTAACATTGCCTAATCTATTAATGGTTACGTCAATATAAAAACTGCCATCTGCAGCATACAAGTCAGCATTAATGGATTGATTAATTCTTTTTCTTAGATTTTGTAAGAAATCAGCTTCGCCAGTTGCATATTTTACAGACGAAAATTGATGTCCATCTTTGGGTAAGCATTTATTATCAGCTAATTGATATACTCCTTTTACATCAAAAGTCATCACATTTCTAGAAGCGTCTAAGCTTACAGAACTGTCTTGTTGTTGCTCTTCTACATCAACTTGTGCGTAGACTACACTTGATAATATTGTTAATAATAATGCTATATATTTCATAAAAACTAATTTACAGAATTTCTATTTGATTTCTTAATAAATCTTCAAATTCATCTCTTTTTCTAATCAAATGAGCTTTGCCGTCTAAGAATAACACTTCAGCAGGCTTTAACCTAGAATTGAAATTAGAACTCATCTCAAATCCATAAGCGCCAGCATTTCTAAAAACGATGATATCGCCTTCTCTTACTTCATTAAGCTTTCTGTCCCAGGCAAAAGTATCCGTTTCGCAGATGTTTCCTACAACAGTATAGATTCTCTCTGCACCATTAGGGTTAGATAGATTTTCGATTTTGTGATAAGCATCATAAAACATAGGTCTAATAAGATGATTAAAACCCGAATTAACTCCAACAAAAACCGTTGCTGTGGTATGTTTTATAACATTGGATTTCACTACAAAATGTCCAGATTGACTGACAAGATATTTCCCTGGTTCAAACCAAAGCTGAAACTCTTTTCCAGATTCTTTAGCAAAGTCTTTCATCGCTTTGTCAACTTTCTTTCCCAGAGATTTAACATCAGTTTCCATGTCTCCATCCTGGAAAGGTACCTTGAAACCACTTCCCATATCTAGATACTTAAGATTAGGAAAATGATGTGCCAGATCAAACATAATTTCTAAGCTTTGTAAGAAAACGTCAGGATCCTTAATCTCGCTTCCTGTATGGATATGAAGTCCTTCTACATTGATATTAGTAGATTTTACAATACGCTCAATATGTCGCATTTGGTGGATAGAAATCCCGAATTTACTATCGATATGTCCCGTAGAAATTTTATAATTTCCACCAGCAAAAATATGCGGATTGATTCTGATAAAAATAGGATAAGCATCTCCGTGCTTGTTCCCGAATTGTTCTAACATCGAAATATTATCAATGTTAATATGAACATTGTGGCTCATTGCTTCTTCTATCTCACTGATGTCTACGCAATTAGGCGTAAAAAGTATTCTATCATTGGTAAAGCCTGCCTTCAATCCTAATTTGACCTCGTTGATAGAAACACAGTCTAGATTAGCGCCTAGCTTTTCAACATATTTTAAAATATTAATGTTGGTTAATGCCTTGGCAGCATAGAAAAATCGAGTGTTCTCAGAGAAAGAACCGGTCAACTTTTCATACTGTGTTTTAATCGATTCTACATCGTACACATACACTGGTGTACCGTATTCGTCTGCGATTTTTAATAAATCCTGATTGGTCATAATCTTAATTATTTAGAAATAAAAAGGCAGATTCTTATAAAAAGAGCCTGCCGCAATAGATATCTTATGCCCGCAACTCTTTACACATTCCAAACCTTAGAGAACCTTACAGCTCCCTTTTTACCGATTTTGCTTTGTAGAAAATATTGCATGACGTTTTGTTAAAAATTTATGCAAAATTAGAGTTTATCTATAGATCTTGCAATGTTTTGTATTATTTTTTATTGGGGCAGCCTTTCCGCCTTCCGTTCCCGCTATTTTTTTCCGAGGCTTACGTCCTTCCAAAAAAAATGAGCTCCACTCAAGTCGGGCTGCGGAGATCCTATTTTTGTTAAGATTTAGCACTTTAACATTTAATAGAATAGATTATTTTGGCAATGGCGAAGTGTCAAATTCTCCTCGCAACAATGACAACTGCAACTCATTTTGTAAGCTTGGAGATGTCGAGTGTATTGGGATTTTTAACTTATCAATTTTAGCTATGCTTTCAATTTGATTATATAATTCATAGAAACCATAGGCTTTTAATCTCCCTTTTTCGAAGACTAAAAATGATTTTTCTCCCAAGTGTCTGCCTTTGCCGCTCCAGATTTCGGTTCTGTCTTTAAGATTGATTGTATTTTTAAAGCTTTCGAAATCAGATAATTTTTCGCTAGAATTGATATAATTAACTGCTTTAAGACCTTGTGTAAAGCTTTTGAATTTTAAATAAGGTTGTGGATCCGTCTGTTTGTCGAATTTGTCCACCACATATTTTTCATTTCTATAAAACAGACCGTAGCTTAATTTTTGAGGTTTTGACAGATTTTTAGTTTTCATTAAAAGCTGCGCAATAATTTCATTTCCAGCCAACTCGTAATGGATTTGTTCTACCTCATTTTGTAATTTAACGTACTTTTTAATATTAGAATTAAAGATTTTTTTAGCCGTTTTGTACAGATCATCCACCAAGTTGTAGAAAATAATTTTCCCCTCAGCATTTTGAAAATACAATATCCCTTTCTCAGCGGGCAGATCCTCTGTTAATTCTTTAATTTTATTGACATAAGTCGTGGCTTTGCTCTCATCAAATTGCGACTGAATGATCTCAAAATCTTTGTCCTTGATAATCAAAAGTTTTAGCAAGTCCAAAGTCGCTCTCGCATCACCACTCGCACGGTGTGCTTCTGTCAATGGGATTCCAATCGATTTGCAAAGTTTGCTTAAAGAGTAACTTTTCTCGTCCGGGATTAACTTTTTAGCCAAAGGAATTGTGTCCAGCGTATTGATTTTGAAGTCATAACCCAATCTTTTGAAAGATTGACGCAACATTCTATAATCGAATTCTATATTGTGACCAACTAGGGTAGAATCTTGTGTGATTTCTACAATCCTTTTGGCAATTTCCTGAAATTTTGGCGCGGTTTTCACCATGTTAGGTGAGATGCCAGTTAGTTTTTGGACAAAATTAGAAATCTCAGATTCTGGATTAACCAGTGAGATAAATTGGTCCACAATCTCATGACCATCATATCTATAGATGGCTATTTCTATTATGTTTTCTTGACGGTAAGGCCCGCCATTGCTTTCTATATCTACTACGGAATACATCTACATTCTGCGTTCTACGATTTTTGCAAAATTAAAGTTTATTAATTAAAATGCTAAAAAACGTTGGGTTATAATATTTATCTTTTTTTGTTACTAGCCTTAAACATGCCTATAAGCAATTTTGATAGTTCTCTCATCAATGTATTAAGGAAAGTTTTTCCGGCACTGGATTTTATGACTTGTTCTAGCACGCCGGGCTCTTCTTTTATAGGTTTGGCTTTCTGTGTTGGTGTTGCGGCAGGCGTTTGTTCCGTTTTGCGGTTGAGCGCGTCAGCAGCAGATCTATTGGTTACATCTTGCTGATATTTAGCTACCAGAGCAGATTTGCTCGTCAGCTCTGTCACTTCAGAATCTGTCAAAACATCCATTCTTGATTCTGGCGAAATAAGGTAAGTCTGCACCAACGGCGTGGGAATACCTTTCTCATCTAAAGCTGTAACAAAAGCCTCGCCAATTCCTAAATTTTGAATTAAATTAGACGCGTTATAATATTCTGTAGTTGGATAATTTTCAACAGCTTTTGATATTTCTTTTTTATCTTTTGCGGTAAATCCTCTTAGAGCATGCTGGATTTTTAATCCTAATTGAGATAACACATTTTCTGGTACATCACCAGGAATCTGAGTGATAAAATAAATGCCGACTCCTTTTGAGCGGATTAATTTTACCATCGTTTCAATCTGAGAAAGCAAGGTTTTAGAAGCTTCATTAAAAATTAAATGTGCTTCGTCTATAAACATTACAAACTTCGGTCGCCCGCTGTCGCCTTCTTCTGGAAATGTCGTGTATATTTCTGCAAATAATGACAACATGAAGCTAGAGAATAGTTGTGGCTGATTTTGGATATTGGCAACCCTCAAGATATTAACTACGCCTTTGCCATCTCTCGTTTTTACAAGATCATTAACATCAAAGCTTGGTTCTCCAAAAAAAGTATTGGCACCTTGCTGCTCTAACGCTACAATAGATCGTAATATTGCGCCTAAAGAGGCTGGCGCAATAGAGCCGTAATCTGCGGCTAGTTCTGATTTGCCTTGAGGATTATTGGTGAGATATTGTAAAGTATTCTTCAGATCTGCAAGAACCAACAGAGGTATATCTTGATCATCACAATATTTGAAGATAATAGAAATGATACTTTGTTGTGTGTCATTTAAGCCTAAAATTTTACTTAATAATATAGGGCCAAATTCCTTGACAGTAGATCTTAGTTTAACACCTTTTTCGCCAGAAATAGACATTAATTCTACAGGGAAAGCTTGTGGCTCATAAGGCAATCCAGTTTTGGCATAACGCTCATCAATAATGGTATTTCTGCTCCCAGCTTCTGCAATGCCCGAGAAATCCCCCTTAATATCAAGCACCAAAGAAGGGATGCCAGCATGAGATAACTGCTCTGCAAAAACCTGTAATGTTTTGGTCTTTCCTGTTCCTGTTGCTCCAGCAATTAATCCATGTCTGTTGATGGTTTTCAGAGGGATAGTGACGTTAACTTCAGGGATAACTTCACCATCTAGCATGGCTTTTCCTAGTATGATATGATCCCCTTTTGGGGTATATTTTGTATTTAATTCGGTAATAAATTTTTCTTTATCCGCCATGGTTTTAACTTTAATTAAAAGGTTAAAGATAATTATTTTTATCTCATATAAAAGGAACTTATATAAGGGATTACGATCTTTTATCCACAATTTTTTTTCAATAATTTTTTTAGTAATTTTGTGATAGTGGTGTTTTGTAAATTTTAGAACCTACAATTTTTCAATTGATTAGGTATAATTATTTAACAAAATTTCAGTGAATTTATACTAAAGAAGTATGATATTTGCTTAATGCTAATGATTAAATTTTAGAAAAAAAATGAAAGTAGAACAAATATACACAGGTTGTCTTGCGCAAGGTGCTTATTACATTGTGTCAGAAAATGAAGCGGCAATTATTGATCCTCTAAGAGAAGTATCTCCTTATATTGCTAGGTTAGAAAAAGATGAAGTTAAGCTAAAATATATTTTCGAAACACATTTTCATGCAGATTTTGTATCGGGACATTTGGATTTAAGCAAAAAAACCGATGCTTCTATTGTGTATGGACCAACGGCAAAACCAGAATTTGAGGCTATAATTGCAGAAGACAATCAGATTTTCGAAATCGGAAAAATTAAGATTAAAGTACTGCATACACCAGGTCACACTATGGAAAGTACAACTTATCTTCTCATAGACGAAAACGGAAAAGAAACAGCCATTTTCTCTGGAGATACTTTATTTTTAGGAGATGTGGGACGTCCTGATCTGGCTCAAAAATCGGCTAATATGACGCAAGAGGATTTGGCTGGGATTTTATACGATAGTTTGTATGCTAAGATATTGCCTTTGGCAGACGATATTACAGTTTATCCAGCACATGGTGCAGGATCTGCTTGTGGCAAGAATATGCAGAAGGAAACAGTAGATACTTTAGGTAACCAAAGAAAAACCAATTACGCACTTAATCAGCCAGATAGAGAATCCTTTATACGTGAAGTTTTAGATGGGTTAACAGCTCCGCCGAAATATTTCGGGATGAATGTTGCTCTTAATAAAGGCGGTTACCAAAGTTTTGATCAAGTTATGGCAAAAGGTAAAAACCCATTGTCCGTTGAAGATTTTGAACATCTTGCTGAAGAATCTGGTGCGTTGATTCTGGATACGCGTGGTGCGGCAGACTTCCATAAAGGATTTGTACCTAATGCTATAAATATTGGACTAAAAGGTGATTTTGCACCTTGGGTTGGTGCTATGATTGTAGATGTTAACCAGCCATTGTTATTGGTGACAGATATTGGGACAGAAGAAGAAGTGATTACAAGATTGAGTAGAGTAGGATTCGATAATGTATTAGGCTATTTGGACGGCAGTTTTGACTCTTGGAAAAGCTCAGGAAAAGAAACTGATGAAATTAAGAGAATTACACCACTTCAATTTGTGGAAGATTATACAGAAGATGCTAAAGTTATTGATGTAAGAAAAATTACAGAATATACCGCAGAACATCTTGATCAGGCTTACAATAGACCATTAGATGTTATCAGTGATTGGGTAAAGTCTGTGGATGATTCTAAGCATTTTTTCTTACATTGCGCTGGTGGTTATAGAAGTATGATTGCCGCTAGTATCCTTAACGCTCATGGTATCAGAAATTTTACCGAAGTTGAAGGCGGTTACAATGGTATTAAGAAGACTGGGAAAGCAAATACGTCTGATTTTATATGTCAAACTA
Source organism: Chryseobacterium electrogenes (assembly GCF_053553015.1). Classification (NCBI taxonomy): domain Bacteria; kingdom Pseudomonadati; phylum Bacteroidota; class Flavobacteriia; order Flavobacteriales; family Weeksellaceae; genus Chryseobacterium; species Chryseobacterium electrogenes. The sequence continues at coordinate 2,459,812 of NZ_JBNPPB010000002.1, forward strand.
AAACTCTTTAACTTGAAATAATATTCAAGGAAAATAGAGCAAACATAAAAACATAAAGTAATTATGTCACAGAAATTTCAAGAAATTATTAACTCAGAAAGACCTGTATTAATCGATTTTTTTGCAACATGGTGTCAACCTTGTAAGGTGCAATCTTCGGTGCTGACAAGTGTTAAAGACAAGGTTGGAGAAGCCGCGAGAATCATAAAAATAGATGTAGATCAATATCCTGCAATTGCCGCAGAATATGGTGTGCGAGGCGTACCAACTTTAGCCGTTTTTAAGCATGGAGAATTGCTTTATAAGCAAAGTGGCGTGCATGATGTCAATACATTAACACAACTTTTGGAGAGTTACAAATAAAATAGAAAGCCGAAAATTAAGTTAATTTTCGGCTTTTATTATTTTATATCAAATTGATCAGCATCCTTCAAGAAAGGGAATTTTTCTCGGAAAGCTTTCAAAGTATTTAAATCAAAATTAGCCATCACAAGATTTCCTTTTTTCTCAGAAATTTCTTGTCCATCAGGAGAATAGACCAAAGAACTTTCTTCGTATTCTAGACCATTTCCGTCTGTACCAATTCTGTTAAGTCCAAAAGTATAGCTTTGGTTTTCTATGGCTCTTGCCTTAAGTAAAGTACGCCAGGCATCAACTCTTGTTTTGGGCCAATTGGCAACATTAAGCATGATATCATAATCATCAATATTCCGCTGGAACACGGGGAATCTAAGATCGTAACAAACTTGCAATAGAATTCTGAATCCTTTGTATTCAATTATTTTTCTGACAGTGCCAGGATAATAGATTTTATCTTCGCCTGAGTAAGAAAAAAGATGGCGTTTATCGTAATAATCGAAGGTTCCGTCTGGTTTTACAAAGTAAAAACGATTATAAAATTTGTCGTTTTCTTCTACAGAAACACTTCCTGCAACTGCTGTATTGTATTGTTTTGCAAACTGTTGCATCCATGACAAGGTTTCTTCATTTTGGTCTGCTATTTCTTCTGCATCCATACAGAATCCCATAGAGAACATCTCTGGAAGTAAGAAAATATCGGCTTCCATAGTTTGAAATTCTTGTTCGATCTTAGAAAAATTTTGAGATTTGTTTTTCCAAGAAATATCAAGATTAAGTCCTATGATTTTTAGTGTTGACATGATTGTAATTCTTGTATAAAGTTAGTTATTTAAGCTAAAAATTAGCATGAAAAAAACCAATTTCTAATGAAACTGGTTTTCTTTATTGTAAATATTAAATAGTGTCTTTTACATTAAGGCATTAATCTCTATCCCGTCTCCATGTTCAGTAGATTTTGCTGCCGATTTTTTGCCAAAAAGTCTATGTGTATCTGTATAATCGCAAGAGTAAGATTTATTTTTCAAAACCTTTCTAATAGCAATAACACCTACTATTGCAAATAATCCTAAAGTCCCAGCCAAAAATACTTCTACGTTATTTTTCATAAACATTAATTTTACTGTAAGATACAAAATGTGTTCCTTTTTACCAAAACAAGAGTTTTTTTATGTGTTAAAATTAATTAAAATTTTTAGGCTGTATAATTAACGATTCAGTAGACAAAATTTACAATTGGGCTATTTTTTCTTTCGAGTCCATTAATTTCCGTATACATTTGTTTTATAATTATTGATAATGAATCTGAAAGGTCTCAAAATATTACTTTATATCGCTCTAGGCTCGGGATTGTTTTTCTTTGTCTTTTTCTCAGGAGAAAAATCAATCTACAGCTTGTTGTACAGCACGGCAATTGCAATGTTGTATACTTTTTCTATGGGGATTGGTAATGGCTTGCTTAATGATGTCTTGGACAAAAGGTATTCTTGGGTAGATCAGACTAGGACGAGAGCTATTTTAGGTGTTATTTCTACAGTTGTACTTAATACTATTTTGGTTTATTTCTGTAATTATGTCAATTTTGTATGGATCCAAAAAGCTTCTACAACAGCAGAATTTTTCTCGGGTCGATATAATTTTTCCAATTGGTTTATGATCAATTTTGCGTTGATGATAACGGCTTTTCTTCATGCCAAAGGTTTTATGGATGAGCTCAAAAAAACAACACGCAAAGAAGTTGTAGAGCAGAAATTAATTGCAAAATCTGCCAATGCGCAATTTGAAAGTCTTAAAAATCAGTTAGACCCACATTTTTTATTCAATTCTCTTAATGTCTTGAGTGCTTTGATTGACGAAAATCAAAATCAAGCCCAAAAATTTACGGCAGATATGTCTAAAATATACCGTTATGTTTTGGATCAAAAAGATAAAGAATTGGTGAGCGTAGAAGACGAATTAGATTTTGCAAAAACATACAGTCAGCTTCTTAAGACAAGATTTGAAGATAGTGTGGAATTTGATTTTAATGTTTCAGAATCTGCCCAAAAGCTTTTGGTAGTACCTTTGTCATTGCAGTTACTGCTAGAAAATTGCATCAAACATAATTATGCAACGTCCTCTAGACCATTGTTAATGAAGATGTACCAAGAAGGACAATTTTTATGCATCGAGAATAACCTGCAAGCAAGAGAACAATTGCGAGATAGGGATGGTATTGGCTTGTCTAACATTGTCCAGCGCTACGCCTTATTAGCGGATGAAAATGTCTATATAGAAAAATCAGAAGATTATTTTAAAGTAAAAATACCATTATTAAACCACGATAAAAACTCTACAACAATGAATATTAATACAACAACAGCAACAGACAGCCAGGCTTATGATAGAGCTGCAAAACGCGTCAAAGAACTTAAAGGATTCTATGGTAATCTTATATCTTATTGCATGGTAATACCATTTTTGATTTTTATAAATCTTAGAACATCGCCAGGCTATTATTGGTTTTGGTGGCCGTTGCTAGGTTGGGGATTAGGATTAGCCTCTCATGCGATACAAACTTTCGGGATTGGGAAGAATTGGGAACAGAAGAAAATTAAAGAATTGATGGACAAAGAAAATAAAAGCAATTATGGAAAATATTAATCTATTTTTCTACGCAATTATGACCATTTGGTTTGTGTCTGAGATTCTCTACAAAAGACTTTTGGCATCGGGGAAAACGGATCAAAAAGATAAAGATCAATCAACGCTTAATATGCTTTGGGTGGTTATTATATTATCGATTATTATGGCTAATGTAGTCCGTTTTAATTTGATTTTTCCAATAACAAATTCGATTTTTATCTATTATATTGGTGCTTTTTTAGTTGTTTTAGGGATCTTACTTCGATTTTTTATTATTAGAGATTTGGGCAAATATTTTACTGTAGATGTTACCATTAGAGAAAATCATCAGATTAAAAAAGATGGATTTTATAAGATTATTAGACATCCGTCTTATGCAGCATCATTATTAACTTTTTTAGGTTTTGGATTATATCTTAATAATTGGCTTTCTTTGATTGTTGCTTTTTTACCTGTTTTTTTTGCATTTTCTTATCGGATTTTAATCGAAGAAAAAGCATTGATACAGCAATTTGGTCAAGACTATTTGGATTATAGAAAAACGACATACAAACTAATTCCTTTTATTTATTAATAAAATATGAAGATAAGAACGATTATTATAGAAGACGAAAAACCAGCAGCAAGAAAATTAGAAAGGATGCTGAGTGAGTTTGATGATTTAGAGTTGGTTGCAAGTCTTAATTCTGTGCAAGAAGCTGTAGATTGGTTTTCTGATAATGAGCATCCACAACTTATTTTTTCTGATATTGTATTGGGTGATGGATTGTCGTTCGACATCTTCGAAAGTATCTCTACCAAAGCATTTATCATTTACACTACGGCGTTTGATCAATATACGCTCAAGGCTTTTAAACTCAATAGTATCGATTATCTTTTAAAACCAATTATCAAAGATGACTTAGATAATGCAATTAAGAAATTTCAATCGTTTTTACCAGAAGAAGGTCGAGTTAATGCGCAAGAAATAAGGCAGATTGTTAAGTTGGATAAGCCAAAACTATCTAGGATTTTAGTCAAAATTGGTTATAACCTGAAGGTCATACAGACTCAAGAAATCAGTTGTTTTTTCAGTCAGAATAAAATGGTTTATTTACAAACTCAGGAAAGAAATTATCCAACGGATTTTACCTTAGATGAGTTGGAAGAAGTTTTGGATGATAAGGACTTTTTTAGAGTCAATCGTCAGTTTATTATTCAATCAAAATATATTAAAAACATCCATACGTCGCCATATTATAAAGTCGAATTAGAATCTCAACCAGAAGAAGAAATCACGGTCAGTAGAGATCGTGTTAAAGATTTTAAAAGTTGGTTGTCGAGCTAATAGAAACCAGATTTATAAAATATCAATTTTGATTAAAAATGAAAAAAGCTTTCTCATCTACGAGAAAGCTTTCATATTTTGTTTCAATTAAATCCTAGAAATTAAGAAATAACGCCGCTGCCGAACAGTTCTTCGCCAAGATACCAAGACGCGAATTGTCCCTCTGCAATGGCAGATTGTGTGTCATCAAATTCTACATAAAATGCACTCTCGAATTGGTAAATTGTTGCTTCTTGCAAAGTCTGTCTATAGCGATAACGGGCTTGCACTCTCATGCTTTCACCATTTTTCAGCTTAAGATCCTCACGTACCCAATGCACTTCTGAGTTATCGATTTTAATAACCTTTTTATGAAGACCAGGGAAACTGTGACTTTCTCCTACAAAGATGATATTGTTTTCCATATCTCTGGAGATTACAAAACAGCTTTCTTTGTGACCGCCAATACCAAGTCCTTTGCTCTGTCCCGTCGTGAAATAATGGGCGCCAAGATGCTTGCCAATTACTTTTCCGTCCTCTTTTTTATATTTTATATTTTGAGATAAATAATCCAGTTCTTCTAATTTCGAATTAAAGCTTGGCAGCTCTTTTTGGAATAAAGGAGAATCTCGGAAGATCTCTACAATTTCGCCTTCTTTGGTTTCTAATTGTTGTTGCAAGAAGGTTGGCAAGCTTACTTTTCCGATAAAGCAAAGTCCTTGAGAATCCTTTTTATCAGCGGTAACTAGTCCTATTTCTTTTGCAATTTCTCTTACCTCTGGCTTTGTTAACTCACCAATCGGGAATAAGGCTTTAGATAATTGATCTTGATTAAGCTGACACAAAAAGTAAGATTGATCCTTGTTATTGTCTTTCCCTGCCAACAGATGGAAAATCTCTTTACCATTATCGTCCTTGGTAGAATCCACGCGCGCATAATGTCCAGTAGCTACTTTATCAGCACCTAATGACATAGCGGTTTTCATAAAAACATCAAATTTTACTTCGCGGTTACACAAGACATCAGGATTAGGCGTTCTGCCTTTGGCATATTCGTTAAACATATAATCTACAATGCGCTCTTTGTAAAGCTCGCTCATATCGATTACTTGGAAAGGAATACCTAATTTTTGTGCCACCATTAGTGCGTCATTACTGTCTTCTATCCATGGACACTCGTCTTCTAGAGTTACGGAAGCATCGTTCCAGTTACGCATAAAAAGGGCGATCACTTCGTGACCTTGTTGCTGCAACAGATAGGCAGCAACGCTAGAATCTACACCTCCAGAGAGGCCTACAACTATTTTCATGTTATTTCAATTTTACGAAACTCTTCACGGGAGTTCTTAGTTTGATTATGCAAAAGTACGATTAATTGATTCTCAAAAAAAGTATTAATTTTAGACATTGAAAAAAACGATAATATGAAAAAGCATTTTATTCTTTTCGGTTTATTGATAGGATTATCAGCGACAGCACAGATTTCTACATCTGCAATGACACAAGAAAATCGGTGGACTTATGGTGGTAATGTTGGCTTGGGTTTTGGGAGCAATAATTATTTTAATGTTCAGGTTTCACCGAGAGTAGGCTATCGCTTAACAGAGGATTTGGAGGCTGGTGTAATGGGAAGTGTGAGTTTTCAGTCTTCTCGTTATTATCAATCGACCATGTTTGGAGTTGGTCCTTTTGCCAATTATTATTTAGGGAGAAGTTTTTTTATCGGGACTTCTTTTCAGCAATATTTTATCAATTATAAAGAGAAACACACGGATTATAAATATGATAAAGACGAAAGCGCACTTTATCTAGGTGGCGGTTATATGCAGAGAATTAGTAATGGTGCCTATTTTCAGATTGGTGTGATGTATAATGTACTATGGAAGAATAATAGCAGTATTTTCTCCAGCGGATTAGTTCCTAATATTGGTTTTGTAGTAGGGCTTTAGGATTCTTTAAAATATCTAAAAACAAAAATCCCAACGTTGTAAATAACGTTGGGATTTTCTATTTTAAATGTACTTCAAAATTATTTTTGAGTAAGGATTTTCTCAAGAATTTTTAATGTAATAAGATATGTTGGTTTTACACCAGTTAATCCTAATCCTCCAGAAGAAAGTGTACTTCCTGTTTCTAGTGGGTTATCAGACGCATAATACGCATAACACACAAAAAGATCTTCACTAATGTGATGACGGATTTTGCTAGCCACTTGTATCGCTTTTTGATAGTGAGCACCTTCCATTTCTAGACCAATAGCTTTCCATGATGTGTTCATAAAATAAGAAAGAATGTCTTTATTCTGAAGTGATGTACCAAGTACGGTAATCATTGGTCCTTCAAAAGCCTTAAGCTCATCATCTTGGAAATCCTCCAATGTCAAAGCATTCTCGAAAGGATAATTATCTGCAGTACCTTCAAAGATGTGAGACGTTGGGATCATAATGTCACCTTTCTGTCCTTCTAAGATACCTGCTTTCCCCATGATAGAGATAGATTTTACCTTCATAGTATAGACTTCGCCGTGGGCATCGTATGGTCTCAATAACTCATCCATAACCTCATAAGCTTGTTCTCCGAAAGCATAATCGAAAACTAAAATCACCTCGTCGCCCGCAGGATTAAGATCTGCAAAAGCGGAGTTTTTTAGGTTAGTTTTAGCAACATCAATAATCTGAACATCGATATTACTACCGCTCTGATCTTTGATATAAATTAAACCTTGCTCTTGAGACGTATGTAAAATCTTATCTTGAAGCGCTTTTTTATTACTAATCTCTTCGAAAAGTTTGTAGTCAATCTCTTTTTTAGCTTTTTTTCCTAAAGCGTCATTGGCGTACAACATGTTTTTTACACTGTGCATATTGGCACTAATGATGTGTAAAGGTCTCATGTGTAGGTTATTTTCGTAAAGAACCGCCTTTATTTTATTTGCCCATTTTTCGCCAAATAAATGGTGACCAACACGCTCTTGTAGGATAGAAGAGAAGTAGATCTCACGCTGTCTAGTTTCCTTATAATCCTCTAAACTTACCTGACCTAACCAATAGATAATCTTGAACAATCTGTCTGGATTAGCATCATCACCGAAGTCATTATAAGCATCTAGCGTCTCATCAAAAGTTCTTCCTAATAAAGAAGAAAGGTGGATAATTGCCACTTCTTTTTCTTTACGGCTAAATTTCTTTTCGCCCAAAGCTACTTCTTCAATGATTTTCCAAACGCGTCTTGGTCTTCCTCCGTTTTGCATGTCAAATCCGATATCACGAATTTTATCAGCCTCTAAGTAAAGGAAAGTTAAGTGGGTTAGGATATCATAGATTTCAGAACGGCCTAGTAGAACTTCGATGTTCATCTGGTGATCATCAATACGATAACAGTTTCTGCGACGTTTTTTAGGAACGATAGGCTCAAAACTTCCTTTTTCGAAACCTTCGTCAGACGTTAGATGGATAAAAGCACATTCTTCTATACCTTCTGGCAAACGATCTAGTACATAAAGAAGACCGCTTAGCTCTATTTTGTGAGGGTTGCCCATTGTGCCATAAATCTCTGGCTGAATGATCATTAAAAGTTTTCTTAATGATTCTCCAGAAACCCCTCCAGGTTTAAAAAATCCTCTATAAAATAAGTGCCTCATAGAAACGTATAATCTTTCAATAGCTTCTGTAGTCTCTCTTGCTCTAGAATTTACCATAATGTTTTTTTGAATTTAGAAAAGTTCGCTAAGTTACGAAGTTTTATTGGATATTGCTAATTCTGTGTAAAGATAGGACTTACGGATGTTATTTCAAATCATATTGTACTATTTCAAATTGAGTTTTAATAAAGTTCATAATAAGTTAACAGATCTAAGTCTCATATTTTAATTTTTGTTCTAGTTGCGTTGATTTTTCAGGGGTTGTTTTAGTTTAAAATCATATTTATTAAAATTTAACATTAAAAAATAGGGGTGTTTTGATTTTGTTTTTACTTTTTTTATAAATTTGCCCTATAAAAATATACGCCAATGTCAACATTACGATTTAAAGCCTTAGGAGAACTTCCTTTTAGAAATTATAGAAAAGACAATTTCATTGAAGTTCCTACCAAGTTATCAGAATTATTCTGCCAAAATGTATTTTCAGAATACACGATGAGAGAATATTTAACTAAAGAAGCATTCCAATCTATTATGGATGCTATTAAAAAAGGAAGTAAAATCCCAAGACATATTGCAGATCAAGTTGCTGTAGCGATGAAAGATTGGTCGATGTCAAAAGGCGTTACGCATTATACACACTGGTTTCAACCATTGACGGGAACTACGGCAGAAAAACATGATTCGTTTTTTACGCCAATTGAAGGCGATCGCGCGATTGAGCGTTTTAATGGTGGAATGCTAATTCAGCAAGAGCCAGATGCGTCTTCTTTTCCTAATGGTGGGATCAGAAATACATTTGAAGCAAGAGGTTACACAGCTTGGGATCCTACATCTCCAGCATTTATTATGGGAACGACATTGTGCATTCCTTCTATCTTTATTTCTTACACAGGCGAAACTTTAGATTATAAAACGCCTTTGCTAAGAGCGCTTAATGCGGTTGACGAAGCAGCGACTGATGTTTGTAAGTCTTATTTTGATAAAAACGTAACAAAGGTAACACCTACTTTAGGTTGGGAGCAAGAATATTTCTTGGTAGATTCAGCTTTATATATGTCTCGTCCAGATTTGGTACTGACGGGAAAGACGTTGTTAGGACATTCTCCAGCAAAAGGCCAGCAGTTGGACGATCATTATTTTGGGTCTATTCCGACCAGAGTTATGAATTTTATGAAAGAATTGGAAATCGAGTGTATGAAACTCGGGATTCCTGTTACCACACGTCATAATGAGGTTGCGCCTAACCAATTCGAGTTGGCTCCAATGTTCGAAGAATGTAATGTTGCTGTAGATCATAACTCTTTATTAATGGATGTTATGGCGAGAATTGCACATAAGCACCATTTCCATATTTTATTCCATGAAAAACCATTTGCAGGAGTTAACGGGAGCGGCAAGCACAACAACTGGTCTTTAGCAACTGATACAGGCGAAAACTTATTAAGCCCAGGTAAAAATCCTAAGAAAAACTTACAGTTTTTGACATTCTTCGTGAACACAATTAAGGCGCTTAATGATTATGCAGATCTACTAAGAGCAAGTATTGCATCAGCAAGTAATGATCATAGATTAGGCGCCAATGAAGCGCCACCAGCGATTATTTCAGCATTTATCGGAAGTCAATTATTCTCAGTTTTAGAAGAATTAGAAAAAGTGACAGATGGTAAATTATCACCTGAAGAAAAAACTGAATTAAAGTTAAATGTTGTTGGTAAGATCCCTGAAATCTTGTTAGATAATACGGATAGAAACAGAACATCACCATTTGCCTTTACAGGAAATAAATTCGAGATTCGTGCTGTTGGTTCTTCTGCTAACTGTGCTGAGGTAATGACGGTTATGAATGTTATTGCGGCTAATCAGCTTAAGATTTTCAAGAAAGAAGTAGATGCTTTGATTGAAACTGGTCTTAAGAAAGATGAAGCTATCTTCAATGTTTTGAGAGAGTATATTAAGGAATCTAAAAATATTTTGTTCGAAGGTGATGGTTATTCTGAAGAATGGGAAGTAGAAGCTAAAAAAAGAGGTCTTAATAATCTTAAAACTACGCCAGAAGCTCTAAAACAAGAATTGAACAAGAAATTCTCTGACCTTTATGAAAGTCTTGGTATCTATTCTCACAGAGAATTTGAGGCTCGAAATGAAATTAAATTTGAGAAATATTCTACCGTTATTGACATTGAGGCGCGTGTGTTAGCAGATATCGCAAGAAATCATATTATTCCTGCAGCGCTTAATTATCAAAATAGATTGATAGAAAATGTAAAAGGACTTAAGGAAATTTTTGGAGAAGGAGAATTTAAGAATTTGGCTAAAGAACAAATCAGCCTTATCACTCAAATTTCTGAAAATGTCTCAAAAATGAAAATTGGTGTAGATGATCTTTTGACAGAGAAAGAAAAAGCTAAAACAACTCAAGATACACATCTTCAAGCTGATGCTTATTGCAATAAAGTAAAACCATTGTTCGATGTAATTAGATCCGCTTCTGATGATCTAGAAATGATGGTAGATGATGAACTTTGGCCAATGACTAAATATAGAGAACTTCTATTTACGAGATAGGCAAGTTAGATAAGTGTTAAAAAACCTTAATTAAAATTAAATCGCAAAGTCCATTAATAGGGCTTTGCGATTTGTTTTTGTTTAACATTCTTAAAATAAATGTTAAAATGTGTTAAATAGGAGAGGTAGTGTTTTAAAATGAAAACCCCTTCCGATGGTATTCTCTAAATTTGCTCTGCGTTTGAAATTAAAAATACCTAATCTAACACGTCTAAATTAATATATATGAAGATAAGAATTCTGTTTTACGCCGTTGCTGTTATTTCGACATTCTCGTTACAATCATGTGTATCTAACTACGTTGTTTCACAACCTAATATATACAAAACAGATGCCAAATTAGCATCTTTAGATATAAAAAAACCAACTATTACAAAAGATGCCAACAAAATAGGAGAAGCAATGGTTTCTCTTAATAATGGACAAGCAGCACTTAAGAACAGTATTATCGAAGATGCAATAAAGCATGAAAGAACAATCGACAATATCCTTAATGAAGCTAGTACATATCTAGGTACTCCATACCGTTACGGTGGTACAACAAGAAACGGAATAGATTGTTCTGCTTTTGTACTTTCTGTTTTTGGAGCAGCTGTTGGGATGAATCTTCCTAGAGTTGCTGCAGAGCAATCGCAAGAAGGAGATTCTATCGATAAAACAGAGCTGAAAAGAGGTGATCTTGTTTTCTTTGCACACGGAAGAGGTCGTATCTCTCACGTAGGTATCGTAGAAGAAGTAACCGCTGAAGGAGAAATCAAATTTATCCATGCTGCAACCTCTAGAGGTGTTATGGTATCTTCTCTTAATGATAAATACTGGGGACCAAAATATAAATTTGCGAAAAGAGTTGTTAAAGAAAATGGATTAAACAACTAATTGATCTAAATATAAAAAAATCCTCAAGTCTTATGACTTGAGGATTTTTTTATGCTGTTAACTCTATAATTTTCAGTTTTGTTTCTTCTGAGTTTAATTTTAAAATTAATTGATGGAGCTCAGGATAATTTTTAGTTATATCGCCTATTACAGCAAGTTTCTCGATGTTTTTAATGCCTTGCTCTAGACTTTGTAAAAAATGTTTTTTTCGCTGTATAATCCCTCGGAATCCGTATGCACCCAGTACTTGTAGATAACGCATCATTAATAAAGGCTCTAATGATTGTTTCAGACGTTCGACTTCTAAGCTATTATCCCAGAATTGATAGTAATAATTTAGCATTTCGATTTTAAAGTCTTCAGGGAAATTAGCTTTAGCTTGATACAAAAAGGAAATAACATCATACATTAACGGACCGTGCATGGCAGCTTGATAATCTATAAAATGTACATTGTTCTCATGATCTACCATAATATTTCTAGCTTGAAAATCACGTATCATAATGCCTTTTGGAGATAGATTTTCTACTAAAGTTGTAATGCTTTTAAACTCTTTAAGTAAAGTCGACTTGTGGTAAGGCAACTCCAGAACATCAACTAAAAAGTTTTTAAAATAATATAAATCATGTAAGATTGGCAGATTATCATAGGCTTGATACTCAAAAGAGTTATTGTAATCTATCTTGTTTTGCGTGAGATGCTGTACATGATATAATTGTTCTAGGCTTTGCTTTACCAATTGTCGTACATTTTCTGATAGACCTTCTTCTGTGATAATCTCTGATAAAGTTCTTTCTCCCAAAAACTCTTGGACGTAAAGATCTCTAGCCTCATTAATTGCAAAAACTATCGGTGTGTTAAGCTTTAATGTTTCGAAAATAGTTGAAAAATAAAAAAAAGCTTCATTCTCTCTAATATCATTATTTTGGGTAATAATATATTTTTTATCATGAGCTACTGCAAGATAATTAGCCCGCTGAGAGCCACTTTGTGCTAATGTGCTAAATTGCTGAGCAGTCTCACCAATAAAGGTTTCGAAAAAAAATTGTGCTTTATTCTTCATGATAGCAAAAGTATGAAATTGATTTAGCTTAATAAAAGCTTTCTAAAATAAGCTTTCTATTTCAGAATTGATTAATTTTGTTTTTATGTTCAAAGATTTTTATCCAGTCCTAAAAATACTACTTCGCTTTGTGGGAATATACTTAGTGCTGGTGTTGCTATATCAATGGTATCTTAGTTCTGCAGGTGATCCTGTGTTGGATCCTATCTCTAGATGGGTTGGAGAACAGGCTTCTTGGCTCCAAAATCAGATTAATTATCCGACTATTATGATAGATGGAGAAAAAGGAGTTGGTGTATATTTTTACGTCAAAGAACAGTACGTTTCTAGGATGGTAGAAGGTTGCAATGCGATTTCTGTTATGATTATGTTTGTTTCATTTGTTTTTGCCTTCTATAAAGGCTATAAGACATTTTTATTTGTCTTTGTAGGGCTTCTGATACTGCATATTATGAACGTTCTCAGAATTATGGGGCTTAATATCGTCCTTAGAGATCATCAGGAATATGGAAAGATATTTCATGATTATGTTTTCCCTGCGGTTATATATGGAACGGTTGTGACGCTTTGGGTTGTTTGGATTAAATTTTTTGCCTTAAAAAAGTCAGATGAAAGCAATTAATTGGATTTTTATTTTAATAGGAATTAGTGGGCTGATTGGGGTAAGGATTCTTGAAAGTCAATTATTTTATGATCCTTTTTTGGAGTATTTTAAACATAGCGGTAATGGTAAGATTTTCCCTGAGGTTAATTGGTGGCCAATGACGGCGGGTTATCTATTTCGGTTTTTGCTTAATTTTATATTTTCTTTGGTCATTGTTCAGTTTTTATTTCAAAAGAAAGCATGGACTTTACAGGCTGCTGTGCTGATTCTGCTTGTGTTTTTGATTGTATTTCCTATCTATTTGATTTGTATTCATAATCACTTTGAAATCGGCGAAATGTTTGTGTTTTATATCAGAAGATTTGTCATTCAGCCTTTAACATTGTTATTAATTGTACCGTTGTTTTATTATAGGAAGCATCTAGAAAACAATTAATTATCAGTCGTATGCTTATCTGGTTGTGTGACCGATGTAACATCCCAGACTACCTTTTTCTGGAAAGGTCTTTCTCTTACAGGGCAATCTTTAACTTGGCAAATCTCACATGAGATAGGCTTACAGTCGTCCATGTGGAAGTTAAATTCTACTTGTCTTTCGGTATGACCTACCAATAATATAATGACCTTTTCCATTTCTTGATGTGCTTCTCTCAGAGAGTAATAATAGGGAAGTGTTATGTGGGCGTCAATATGTAAATTAGCCCCGAATTGCTGCACTTTCATATTATGTATGTCTATCCAGTCTATCTCTCTGTTATCTTCTAAAACCTTGATTATTGCAGAAACAATCTCTGTATCTTGTTCGTCCATAATCCCACTCAAGGATTTTCTAGTAATCTTATAGCCAACTACAATAATATACAATCCGAAAAAGGCCGCAACGACTGCATCTAACCAATATAGTTTTGTAAAATATACAATGATTAGACTTAATACAACACCTGCTGTTGTAATAGTGTCGCTTTGTAGATGTTTCCCAGAGCTTTGTAAGACAAGAGAATTCTCTTTAACTCCTTTTTGATAAGAAATATATCCCATGATATAATTAATGACAGCAGTAGCGGCAATAATCGCCATTCCCCAATCTAATTGACCCGGAATATTTTTACTAAGTAAAGAATTAATCGCTTGTACAATGATGATAATCCCAGCAAAAATAATGAGAGCGCCTTCTATACCAGAAGTGATAAATTCTGCTTTGCCGTGGCCATAAGGATGATTGTCATCTTTTGGTTTTGCAGCAAGATATAAGGCATACAATCCCATGAAAGCAGCGATGATGTTAACAATACTTTCCATCGCATCAGAAAATACAGCATCTGAGTTGGTTAATCGCCAAGCAATAAGCTTTGCAACAAAAAGAACAATACCAACGATGGCAATATTACGTTGGAAAGCAAAGTTTCTTTTTTCTATTGTTTGATTGGAAGTTGTCATAAAATTTGAGAACCGAAATTCTAAAGTTTGATAAATCTAATAATAAAAAAATGCCCACTTAGTGAGCATTTTATGTTATACAAGTTTGTTTTCTAAAAGATATTCTGCAATCTGTATGGTATTAGTTGCAGCACCTTTTCTGAGGTTGTCTGACACAATCCAAAGATTAAGCGTCTTGGGTTGAGAAAGATCTCGTCTTATTCTACCGACAAAAACATCATCCTTACCTTCTGCATGTAATGGCATTGGGTATTGATTGTTTTTAATATCATCTAATACTACTACGCCAGGCATATCAGCAAGAAGCTGTTTTACATCCGCTAAGTCAAATTCATTCTCGAATTCTATATTAACACTTTCTGAGTGACCGCCTTGTACAGGCACTCTTACGGCTGTCGCAGTTAGATTAAATGTATCATCGCCCATGATTTTCTTAGGCTCTTTCATCAACTTAATTTCCTCTTTTGTGTAATCATCATCAGAAAATACATCACAATGTGGCAATGCATTTTTAAAGATCTGATGCGGATATACTTTTGCGGTTGCATTATCTGCTCCAGTTACAGAGTTTTCTATTTCAGAGTTGAGTTGGTCTACAGCATTTTTGCCCGTTCCTGTTACAGACTGGTAAGTAGATACAATAACTCTTCTAATATCGTATTTCTGATTAAGAGGTTGTAATACCATTACCAATTGGATTGTAGAACAATTAGGATTAGCAATGATTTTGTCCTCTTTAGTTAAAATATTGGCGTTGATTTCTGGTACGACTAATTTCTTAGTAGGATCCATCCTCCAAGCCGAAGAATTATCAATAACAACACTTCCCGCTTTTGCAAACAATGGTGCAAACTCTAGAGAAGTATCGCCGCCAGCAGAGAAAATCGCAATCTCAGGTTTGGCATCAATAGCGTCTTGCATGCTTACAATAGTATAGTCTTGTCCCTTGCATTTGACCTTCTTTCCAACGGATTTTTCAGAAGCTACAGGGATAAGATCGGTAAAAGGGAAGTTGCGTTCTTCCAACAGTCTAAGCATGACTTGACCCACCATTCCGGTGGCGCCAACAACGGCTATTTTCATTGATTTTATAGGTTTTTAAAATTAATATAATTACTTAATTAAGCGCCAAATACTTTTGTCCACGGGAAAGCGAAAGCAAATAATGCAACAGCTAAGATAGCCATAATAACAACTTTAAGTGTAATTGTATCGCTTGATTTTACTTTTCTATTAACGATGGTCATTAATACGGCTGCAATTAACATAGAGAATGGATGTTCTACATATTGAAATCTCAAATCAGAGTTTTTCATAACAGCACTCATATCTAGACCTTTTGTAAAAGTTACTGCTAACATGATAATCCCAATCAAAAATTGAACGTGGAAGAAAATCATAGTGAATAAGGTTGATTTCTTTAGAAGTTTGCTAGTTTTCCCACTGTAACTAAACATAGTTATTAATAAAGAAATGATAAATAAAGCTGTTAAAGCTAATTCTAAATACGCAAATCCTTTGTGCGCACTTAATAAAATTTTGTAAAAATCCATATCCTTTTTATTTGAGGCAAAGATAACAAAAATCCCGACTTTACGCCGGGATTAGGTATTATTAAAACTTGTGGTTTTATTAGATTAAAAGTTGAAAGAAATGTTTGCAGACCAAGTTCTTCCAAATCCAAAATATACTCTGTTAGATGGATCAATACCTTTATATAAGGTTGATTGATAAGCATCATATTGCTGTTGTGCAGTAGATGTTACAACACCTCCAGTGTTTTTTACATCTTTAAAGTCTTCTAATTTCTTTGTCTTGATATTTGTTGCACCATCTTGGATGTATGTTGTGTCAAGTAAATTATAAACGTTTGCTCCGATTGTAAAGTATTGAGACTTATCGTTAAGCTTAATCTTATAAGATGCTCCTACATTAAAAAGATTGAAGTTAGGTAATTGTAACGCTGTGTTTCCTGGTTTTAAGAAATCTCCAACATTCATAGAAGAATAGATTCTTCCAACATATTGCCAAGTACCATAAAGTCTGAAATCTTTAACTGGAGTAATTGTTGCTCCTAATGAAGCTGTTGTCTGAGGAATACTGTTGTTAGTACCACCAACTTTAACTTTGTCTAGATATAGAGTAGAAGTTGTTGCACCATTAGTTTCGATTGGAGTATTGTCTTCTTGGAAGTTAGATCCTGTCGCATTTCCTTTGTATTTGTAATCTCCATAAGAGAACATTCCTTCGAATTCCAAATATTTGTTCACTTTGTAAGTTGCCTCAACCTCAACACCTTGGTGAAGCTGTGAGATACCACTGATTTCTGAATATCCTTTAATACTATTTCCGAAATCAATGTTTGATCTTCTGAACCATCTGTCTTTCCATTCAGTTCTGTATAAATTAACTTTGGCGTTAAATTTAGCAGACTTGAAGCCGTAACCTAATTCTGCACCAAAAATCTTTTCATTAGTTAATGTAGGATTTAGAACCTGAAAGTTACTTGGATATACAGAGTTCATAAATGGCTGCTTGCTATAATATCCTAAATTACCAAATACATTATGGTGTTCATCGATATTGTAATTAACACCCCCTTTAACAGTGTAACCGAATAGATTTTTAAATCCAGTTTTTGTATTGACAGTCTGTCCTTGTTGTATTGTTACACCATCATTTACAAAGCTATCAATTCTTTGGTAACCTTGGTTAGAGACAGATCCTTGTAAAAATGCAGATAGATTGTTCTTAGAATATTCGATTTGTCCAAATCCACTATACCATAATACTTCTCCATCATTACTGAAGGCAACTCTATCTTGCATTGGCGCAGCGCTTCCTCCAAAAGGATTCCAAGATAACTTTTTGTAATCATATGAATTACTTACTATGTTGGCAGGAATATTTTTGTTGTTAGTATCTTTGTAACCAGATGCTCCATAAAGATCTGATACAACTTGATAATGGTATCCATAATAATATCTGTTATCTGTACCAACAGAGAAGTTCCAGTTATCATTAATTTTATGCTGGAAGTTAGCTAAAATCCCATACCAGTTATGAGAGTTAATACTAGATCTTCTTATTAGAGTATTTCCTGCAGCAGCAGTATTAACATTTACAGCAGCATTTGCAGCAAAAATTTTGTCATAATCAAAATGACCTTCATTATCAATAAAATTGGTCATCCCTTTTCCACCGACTCTTCCAAGGTCTCCTGTACCACCACCACGGCCGTTAGACATGTATGCAACTGTACTTAATGTAGATTTTTCACTAATAGTCCAATCCCAGTTTAACATCATTACAGGCTTGCTATAATAATTAGCTCTATTAGCTAATGCAACTCTTTTACCATTTTGATTAGTATAGTATCCAAAGTCTGAATTATAGGTTCTATCTGGAGTACCATCATGATCAGGATTGTACTTGATATAAGCATCAATAGTTGGAGCAAAAGTTCTTTGATCATGCCACTGCGGTGCAGAAGTCATCATGAATTGTAAGTTATGCTTTTGATTTGGCTGATAACCTAATGCGAAAAAGTATGCGTAAGATTCATAATCGGTATTCTGAATATAAGTAGAACCTGCTTGTCTACTCATTAAAATTGATGAAGACCAACCTTTTTCTGATTTACCAGTATTGTATGCAAAAGAAGACTTTAAGTAATCATTATTACCAACACCTAATCTTACAACCCCTCCTTGCTTCATATCTGCAGAACGAGTAATAAAGTTCATGGTACCACCAACTGAAGCAATCGCTAATTTAGAAGATCCAAGACCTCTTTGTACTTGCATAGTGCTTGTTACGTCTGATAATCCTGTCCAGTTTGACATATATACTGTGCCACCTTCCATATCGTTAACAGGCATACCATTAACCATTACGGCAATGTTTCTTGATTCGAAACCACGTAAAGTGATTCCAGAGTCTCCAAATCCACCTCCACCTTTAGTCGCATAGACAGATGGTGTAGTGTTTAGAATTTCAACTAATTCTTGGTTACCAACTCTTTCGATAATTTGAGCAGCTTTTATAGTTGATACAGCAACAGGTGTTTTTCTGTCCTTAGCTATATCAGTTACTCCTTTTAAAATAACTTCCTCAATTTGGTTTGTTTTAACCGTGTCTTGAGTATTCTGTGCAAAATAGATGCTTGCAGTGGTTAGGGTCATAACTACCGCTAATGATCTTTTTCTGAAATTACTTTTCATTTTTACTTTTTATTGATGCCGCAAAATTCGACAAATAAAAGCAGTTGTATTTTAACGGAATGTTAACTTTTTAACATTATGTTAAGATTTTTCTTCTTAGTTGTTTTACTTTAAAGCTTTAAGGCTTAGGTCTATATTGTTTGCAGAATGTGTTAACGCGCCTGCAGAAATATAAGTAACCCCAGTTTTGGCAACATCTTTTAGTTGGTCTCTTGTTATTCCTCCAGAAGCTTCTGTTTCGCATTGTCCATTAATCATTTTCACAGCTTCTGTCATGCTTGCAATATTCATATTATCTAGCATAATCCTATCTACTTGAGCTTTTATAGCTTCTTCAACTTCATCAAGGTTGCGTGTTTCTACTTCTATTTTTAAGGATAATTTATTTTTTTCGATGTAATCTTTTGCCATTTTAACAGCATTGGTGATACTTCCGTTATAATCTATGTGATTATCTTTTAGCATAATCATGTCATATAATCCATAACGATGATTGGTTCCTCCTCCAATGGCGACCGCCCATTTTTCGCAGATTCTAAAGTTAGGTGTTGTTTTGCGGGTGTCTAGTAATTTAGTTTTAGTACCAACTAATCTTTGATCCCATTCGTGGGTTAGAGTTGCGATGCCACTCATGCGTTGCATACAATTGAGAACTAATCGCTCTGCTGATAAGATAGATTGTGCTTTTCCTGTAACATGAAATGCGACGTCGCCGACTTGTGCTTGTTCTCCATCTTTAATAAAAACTTCGAGCTTTAGATCTTTATCAATAAAATTGAAAATTTCTTTCGCCATATCAACGCCTGCCAAAATACAGTTTTCTTTCACTAATAATTTAGCTTTTTGTTCTAGATTTTTAGGAATGGTTGCCAAAGTAGAATGATCTCCAGTGTGAACATCCTCTTCGATAGCCGTTTTTATAAACGTCTTAAGGGCTTTGTCGGTTACGTATGATGGTTTTTTCATTTTATGTATTGATTTTAAGAGGAGTAATAGGATTTAATTTAAAAGTTTAATATTAATTTTTAGAAAAATCTTTATTAAAGAAAGCGCCTTTATTTTGTTTCATTTCCAAAGACTGTTGGATGATTAATCCTGAAACGCTTACGAGATTTCTTAACTCTGACAACTGAGGAGAAAGGATAGAGTAGTTGTACAACTCATTAACTGCTTCTGTGATGTCTTGATGTTTTTTCTGAGCAATTTTAAGGCGTTCATTACTTCTAACAATACTTACGAGATCGCTCATCATTTCTTGTAATTGTTTTCTGAGGTAAGTAACAAGAACCATTTCGTCGATAATTTTCATGCCTTCTTCGTCCCACTCTGGGATGGCTTTAAGATCATCAAAATTAAAATAGTTTTCTGTAAGCAATTCAGCAGTTTTTATCGCGGCATTATGACCGAAAACCAAACCTTCTAACAAAGAATTAGACGCTAATCTATTAGCACCGTGAAGTCCAGAATTAGTACATTCTCCAACAGCAAAAAGATTTTTAATAGAAGATTGTCCATCTCTATCAATATCAATACCGCCCATGAGATAATGTGCTGCAGGCACAACGGGGATTAACTGCGTGAAAGGATCTACGCCCTCACTAAGACATTTACTATATATATTAGGAAAATGGTTTCGGAATTTGTCATGATCCATCTCTCGGCAATCTAGTCCAACATACTCGTCACCAGTAGTTTTCATTTCGTTGTCAATCGCTCTAGCTACGATATCACGAGATGCTAGCTCTTCTCGCTCATCATACTTTTGCATGAAGGGCTTTCCGTTTTTGGTTCTAAGCTTTGCGCCATCTCCTCTTACCGCCTCAGAAATAAGAAATAACATCCCGTCTAGTTTGCTGTAAAGTGCCGTTGGATGAAACTGATAATATTGCATATTGCTCACTTTGCCATGCGCACGCGCTACAAAGGCAATACCGTCGCCCGTTGCAATAATAGGATTGGTGGTGTTTTTATACACATGACCAGCACCGCCTGTTGCTACTAATGTAATTTTGGACGTAATTTTTTTGATATGTTTTTGAGTTTCATCTAAGACATAAGCGCCATAACAGTGAATATTGTTAGGATCTAATTCTTTACCAGGAACATGGTGCTGTGTGATGAGGTCTATGACATAATGATAGGGTAAAATCTCGATGTTAGGAGAGTTTCTCACGGTTTCTAATAAAGCACGCTCTATCTCGAATCCCGTAATATCTTTATGATGAACAATTCTGTTTTCTGTGTGGCCACCTTCTCGTCCAAGAGCGAGCTTACCATTTTCTTGGTCAAACTTCGCACCCCATTCTACAATTTCTTTAAAGCGGATAGGTGCTTCTTCTACGACCATTTTTACCACTTCAGGATTGTTTTCGCCATCGCCAGCACGGATGGTATCGTCGATATGTTTTTGAAAATTATCTTTAGAAAAGTCCGTTACTACGGCGAGTCCGCCTTGAGCATATTTGGTATTACTTTCGTCTTCATCTGCTTTGGTTACGATGATGATCTTAGTGTCTGGTAGTTGTTCCGAAATTTTTATGGCGTATGACAGACCGGAAATCCCCGAACCTATTACCAAAACATCAGTTTTTATCATATTTTATAACTTGCTTAGATCAATTTAATGAATTTATCCTCTGGTTTTCTAATTTTTTTGAAGTTCTGAAAGTCATCATCTTCCGCTCTTTTCCCCAATGTTACAACCACGGCAATCTTTTCTTCGCCAAGGTCTAGATCTAGCATTTCTGCCAATATATCATGGCGGTAACCTTCCATTGGGCAGGTGTCTACAGTTTCTTGTGCGGCTGCCATAATGATAGATCCTAATACAATATAAGCTTGTTTTTCTGACCAGTTAGATAATTTTTCTGTGTCGTGATGCTGTACAAAAGAGTCTATGTTTTTCCGGAACGCTTGTAGTTGCTCTATATCAATACCTCGTTCTTTGGCAATATGAGAAAAGTAGGCATCCACATAATGCGCATCAATTTTGGTTTTTGCAATGATGGCAATCAGATGAGAGCAAGTGCTAATTTGCGATGGATTGTAGAATGCGGGGATTAATTTCTGCTTTTCTACGTCGTTTTCTACAACCACTAACTTGTAAGGTTGTAGTCCTAGAGAACTCACGGATAATCTCGCAGCTTCTAAGATATTTTTCAGAGCTTGAGGGTCTATCATTTCGCCGCTAAATTTCTTTACAGAATAGCGCCATTGCAATGCTTCCAGATAATTCATATAACAAAGATAGCATATCAATTTCAATAATTATAAAACTAGTCTTATTTAGAAGCTAATCCGGCTTTCACTAGTCGCTATTTTATAGATATCCCAAGCTTTAATCCTTGCAATATCTATACAATGATCTCCAATAGGCCGTTCAATCCGGGCTATGAGTGTGGCGAAAAAAAGAGAAGAAGGTATTTAATTTAGAATAATCCGCCGTTTTGTTGTTGTTCAAAATAATCGTCGCTTTGTAGATTAGTAGATTTGGATGCGTTAACGGCTAATTGATCGCATAACTCATTTTCGGTGTGGCCGGCATGACCTTTAATCCAATGAAATTGCGGTTGATGTAATTTAATTAATGGTAACAAAGCTTGCCAAAGATCTGGATTTTTAACATTTTTCCAGCCTCGTTTTATCCAGCCAGCAATCCAGCTTTTATTAATAGCATCCGACACATATTTGCTATCGGTAAAGATATGAACGTCGTGACCTTCTTCTTTGATTTTAGACAAAGCAACCACAACCGCCATAAGCTCCATTCGGTTATTAGTGGTTAATTTGAAGCCTGTAGAAAAGGTTTTCTGATATTTTTTTTCTGGGACGCGCATCAAAATGCCAAAGCCTCCTTTGCCAGGGTTACCACTACAAGCGCCGTCAGTATAGATGTTAATTTTCAAATCTTAAAGTAGAAGTCGTTAAAAAGGCATGTCGTCATCTTCGTTGTCATTCATAGCAGAGCCAGAAACCTGTCCTCTAGAAGGAGAAGTAGGATTACCAAATGCAGAATCCGGAGTTCCTGTCACGGTAATTTTGCCAAAATCTGGTGTTTCTTGAGGGCTTCCTCCAAAACCAGAAGATGGACTTGCCCCTCCGAAATTGCTGCCAGAGTAATAACTTCCGCCTAAAGTATCTAGATCTGCAAACTTACCAATGTTCTTATGGAAGGCTAATCTTACGTCAGCTGTTGCACCGTTACGGTGTTTTGCAATGATGATTTCGGCTTGGTTTTCAGTTGGAGATTCGGCGCCTTCTTCGTCATTATCCCAAACGGCAATTTTATAATATTCTGGACGGAAAATAAAAGATACAATATCTGCATCTTGCTCAATCGCTCCAGATTCTCTAAGATCAGACAACATCGGGCGTTTCCCCGGTCTTGTCTCTACAGTTCTTGACAGCTGAGACAATGCAATAACAGGGACATTTAGTTCTTTAGCAATTGCTTTAAGAGATCGAGAAATCATCGCAATCTCTTGCTCACGGTTCCCGGCACCTTTTCCAGAGCTTGCCGTCATTAGCTGAAGGTAATCTACCATGATGACTTTAACGCCATGTTGCATTACAAGTCTTCGGCATTTTGCACGGAAGTCAAAGATAGAAAGCGAAGGCGTTTCATCAATATAAAGTGGTGCATTTTCTAAAGCAGAAACATTGGTGAATAGGCTTTGCCATTCTTGATCAGACATTGTTCCTTTTCTCAAATTTTCTGAAGAAATTCCCGTTTCTGATGCAATCATCCTTGTAATTAACTGTACAGATGCCATCTCCAAAGAGAATAACGCCAAAGGAATATTGTTATCAACGGTGATATTTCTCGCCATAGATAAGATAAAAGCGGTCTTACCCATCGCTGGACGAGCGGCTATAATAATAAGGTCAGAGTTTTGCCAACCTCCAGTTTCTTTATCCAAAGCCGTAAATCCTGATGGTACACCAGAAAGTCCTTCTTTATCCTTAAGAGATTTAATTTTTTCGATGGCTTCTTTAACCAAAGAATTAGCTGTGTCAAATCCTTTCTTGATGGTTCCGTTGGTGATTTCAAAAAACGATTGTTCTGCCTTATCCAACAACTCGAATACATCAGTTGTTTCTTTATAAGAACTGTCAATCACATTAGCAGAAACATTGATTAATGATCTTAGGATAAATTTCTCTAGAATAACTCTTACGTGGTACTCAATATGCGCAGAAGAACTCACACCCATGGTAAGATCAATAATATAATGATCGCCACCACCGCTGCTAAGTTTCTCTGTTCTTTTCAACTCTTGGATGACGGTCATAAGGTCGATCGGTGAGTTGTTTTCGTATAATTTTAGGATGGCTGTAAAGATGACCTGATGTCTAGGATCGTAGAAAACATCGGGTGTTAGAAGGTCTATAGAATGATCTAGTCCTTTTCTATCTATTAGAAAAGTACCGATTACAAGTTTCTCAAAATCAACAGCGTTGGGTGGCATTTTGCCATCTGCGATAGAAAGTTCTTGAGCAAAATTACCTTGTATCAATGAAGATAATGTTTCTTTTTGTGCCATTCTACAAAGATACAGCTTTTAAGAATCCCAAGAAATGAAGTTGTTCACAAATTGTTTGGCTAAGCTTTTTTTGACCGCTTTGTTGCTGGTTTTTTGTTGTGGATAAGTCTGATAATTAATGACAAACAGCTTTCAAAGATTTTTTTTGAGAAGCTGTGAGTGGGATGATATTTCTATGCATTTCGTCATCCATAAATTGCTCATAAAGTGTGGTAGATTTTTTATCAACTATAAACCAATTGGTTGTCATGTCTCTATCTGGATAATGTTCTACTATATTTAAGGTTACTTTTTTAGAATCTTCGGATAATGCTTGGATGCCAAAATTACTGCCGCCATTTTTTTTAATCAATTCTTCACGGTTTTTTGTAACTTTTTTAAAATAATCAGAACTTATTAATAAAGAAATTGCAATATCTTGACATTTTGTGAAGTTTGTTTGCGCTTTTAGCTTTGTGTTTAGACAAAACATAAAAAGTGTACAGATTATGATAGAATGTTTCATAAAAGTTTCAATTAATGGATTAAAGATAAATGTAAATTTTTAAACCAAACCTAAATTAACAACATTCATGCTTAAAAAGTTTTTAAGACTAGAAATCAAAAATTTCTTCAGATCGGGCACGTTAGCCTCTAATCTGGTTATGAAAATTTTGCAAATTTTTCTCATTATTTATTTTCTACTTTGCTTTGCTGGTGTAAGTATTTTGGCTTATTTCTATCCTTTGAAAGAGTTGCAGGTAGAGCCACTTCAGTTTGTAAGCAGATTTGTGATTTATGCAGTTCTTGCCGACCTGATGTTCAGATATTTTATGCAGCAGATGCCTACGCAGAATATCAAGCCATTTCTCACGATGAATATTAAGAAGAAAACGCTTGTTGGTTATCTTCTGAGTAAGACTTTTTTGTCATTTTTCACTTGGGGAAGTGCTTTTATTTATTTGCCATTTACGATCGTTTTATTAGTAAAAGGATATAGTATTATGGGGAGTTTTGGGTGGCTATTGGCGATTATGTTTTTATATTTCCTCAATAATGTTCTTAATATTTTGATGAATGGCAAAGATACTGTGGTTTATGCATTGGGCATTTTGTTTTTCGTCTTGATTGGATTAGATTATTATCATATTATATCCTTGCTGGATGTTTCTGGGAAGTTAATCTATGCTTTCTACAGCCAGCCTTGGTTGGTTATTGTACCATTGGTTGCTTTTTTATTGGTTTTAAAATTAGCGTATCAGAGTATTTTAAACAATTTTTATCTCGATAAAGGTTTAGAAATCAAAAAAGAAGAAGGCAAAACAGAGAATATTCAGTTTTTAAATAAATTCGGGATGATGGGCACATTTATCAATAATGATATCCGAATGCTAAAACGAAGTAAAGCAGCGAAATCTATCGCAATTGGAGGATTTTTGTTCTTGTTTTATGGTTTGTTAATGTTCTCTACGCCAGTTTACAGAACGCCTTATATGTTGATGTTTCTAGGGATTTTTGTGACGGGAGGTTTCCAGATGTTATTTGGACAACGCGTGCCATCGTTTGACAGTTCTTATTATCCACTTATGATGACGCTTAATGTTCCTTACAAAGATTACCTGAAGGCCAAATGGTGGTTGGTGACAATTGTTACTTTAGTTTCGATGGTTTTAACCTTGTTTTACGCTTATTTTGGCTGGGATGTTTATCTTACATTCTTTGCCGCAGGTTTATATAATATTGGTGTTAATTCTCAGATTACCTTGTTGTCTGGTGCATACAATAAAAACCCAATGGATCTTAACACAGCCAAGAAATCTATGGGACAGCAGAATAATTTTAGCTTGAAAAATATACTGTTAATAATACCGAAAATGCTCCTTCCGATGGTCGTTTTTTGGGGTGCTAATTACTTCTTAGGAACCGTTGGAGGTGTTGCTGCTATTGCAATTTTAGGCATTATTGGATTTCTGTTGAGAGAGAAAATCTTCGATTATATTGTTAAGCTTTATAAAAAGGAAAAATACGACACATTAGTAGCCTTCAAAAAATCAAATTAATACAAAAGAAAATGATATCAATACATAATTTATCCAAAACATACGGCGAAAAAACCGTTTTGAAAATCGAAAATTTAGAAATACCAAGAAATCAAACCATTGGTCTTGTTGGTAATAATGGTGCAGGAAAGACAACTTTGTTTAGCTTGATTTTAGATTTAATTCAGGCTTCTACAGGTTTTGTGAAAATTGATAATGATAAAGTGAACGAATCCGAAATTTGGAAAAATAAAGTGTCCGCTTTTATAGACGAAAGTTTCTTAATTGGTTATCTCACACCCGAAGAATATTTTTATTTCTTAGGAGAATTGCGTGGTCAGAATAAAGCCAGTGTGGATGAGTTTTTGCAAGGGTTTTTAGAGTTTTTTAATGGAGAAATTTTAGACTCAAAAAAATATATCCGAGATCTTTCTAAAGGAAATATGAAGAAAGTTGGCATTGTTGGCGCATTAATAGGCAAGCCAGAAGTCATTGTTTTGGATGAGCCTTTTGCCAATCTTGATCCTACAACTCAGGTAAAACTTAAGAATCTAATCCGAGAATGGTCACAGAATTATGATTCAACTTTTTTAATATCGAGTCATGATCTGGCACACACAACAGAGATCTCAGAAAGAATTGTTGTTCTTAACAAAGGTGAGTTAGTGAAAGATATTCAGACTTCGCCAGAAACCTTAAAAGAATTGGAGGATTATTTCGCACAAGTTGTATAGAAACAAGTCAATATTTTACATCAATTGAATCAATTTAATAAGCTTTTTTGTAACGAAAAGCTTATTTTTGTTACTAATATCATATTGTTAACAATGTTAAAAATGAAAATAAAATTATTATCAACAGCAACATTAGCATTCTTAGGAATGATGATGAATGCACAAGAAATTAAATTCGAAGAATATAACCTTCCGAATGGTATGCATGTTATTCTGCACCAAGATAATTCTGCTCCCGTAGTGACTACAGGCGTTATGTATCATGTTGGTGCAAAAGATGAAGAACCTGGCAGAAGTGGATTTGCGCATTTTTTTGAACATTTATTGTTTGAAGGAACGACTAATATCAAGAGGGGAGAATGGTTTAAGGTAGTGTCTTCTAACGGAGGTACTAACAATGCCAATACGACTAATGATAGAACTTACTATTACGAAACGTTCCCATCTAACAATCTACAGTTAGGTCTTTGGATGGAAGCAGATAGACTTCGTCAACCAATTATTAACCAGATAGGAGTAGACACGCAGCGTGAGGTCGTAAAAGAAGAGAAGAGATTACGTATGGACAACCAGCCTTATGGTAACTTGTTGACATCTTTACAGAATAATCTTTTCGTAAAGCATCCGTACCGTTGGACAACTATTGGTACAATGGAGGATCTTAACAGTGCAAAACTAAGCGAGTTTCAGGATTTCTTTAAAAAATACTATGTTCCTAACAATGCAACATTGGTTGTAGCAGGAGATTTTAAAGTAGATCAGACTAAAGCTTGGATTAATGATTACTATGGATCTATCCCAAAAGGACCAGAAGTTAAAAGAACAAGTATTAAAGAAGATCCAATTACTCAATCTAAAGAAGTAACATGGCATGATCCTAATACTCAGCTTCCTGCTTACCTTTTCTCATATAGAGTACCAGGCAGCCGTGATAAAGAATCTTATGCATTAAGCATGCTTTCTACTTACTTGAGCAATGGTAAATCCTCAGTTCTTTACAAGAAATTGGTAGATCAAGAGAAGAAAGCTTTAGAAGTACAAGCGATTAACTTAGGTCTAGAAGATTACGGTATTTTTGCAGTTTTTGCAATCCCAATGGGAGCAACCAGCAAAGATGTTCTACAGAAAGATATAGATGCAGAAATCACAAAACTACAGACAGCTTTGATCTCTGACGAAGATTATCAAAAACTTCAGAATGTTGTAGAGAATCAATTTGTCAATGCTAACTCTAGCATCGAGGGTATTGCGAGTTCTTTGGCTACATATAATGTGCTTTATGGTGATACTAATTTGATTAATAAGCAGATTGATATTTATCGTTCTGTAACGAAGCAAGATCTTCAAAATGCAGCGAAAAAGTATCTTAATCCTAACCAAAGAGTAATTATCAATTATCTACCTGAAAAAAAATAATCAAATGAAAAAGCAACTAACATATATAGCCGCAAGTTTTCTGATTTCAGGAATGATAACGGCTCAGAAAATAGATGTCAATACAATGCCAAAAGCTGGGCCTACACCTAGTATTAACATCGCAACGCCTAAAACTTTTAAGCTAAGCAATGGTCTTACGGTAATGGTGGTAGAGAATCATAAGCTACCTAAAGTTAACGTAACATTGTCAATGGATAGACCTCCAGTTTTCGAAGGTAACATTGTAGGTGTTAACGGGA
The DNA here is from genome assembly GCF_053553015.1 of Chryseobacterium electrogenes. Taxonomy (NCBI): domain Bacteria; kingdom Pseudomonadati; phylum Bacteroidota; class Flavobacteriia; order Flavobacteriales; family Weeksellaceae; genus Chryseobacterium; species Chryseobacterium electrogenes. The sequence continues at coordinate 2,488,482 of NZ_JBNPPB010000002.1, forward strand.
TTATGGCAAGTCAATTAGGAAATGGGACAACATCTATTACTAAAGATGATTTCAACAAAAGAGTAGATTTCTTGGGAGCAAGTATCAGATTTAGTTCTGGAGGTGCTTTCTCTAATACTTTGTCAAAATATTTCCCAGAAATTTTGGGGTTGATGGCAGATGCGGCAATTAATCCAAAATTCTCTGCAGACGAAGTTCAAAAATCTAAAGAAAGAAGTATTGAAGGCCTTAAAGGAGACGAAAAAAATGCGACTTCTATAGCAAGCAAAGTTTCTAATGCCATTATTTATGGTAAAAACTCAGCGAGAGGTGAGTTCGAAACTGAAGCTAGCATCAATGCTATTCAGTTAAAAGATGTACAAGACGCTTACAGCAAATATTTTGCTCCTAACAACGCTTATCTAGTAGTCGTTGGTGATGTTAAATATGATGAGGTTAAAAAACTTATCGAAGCAAAATTTGGTACTTGGAAAAAATCTAACACAGTTATCCCTGCGGTAGAACCAATTAAAAATGTTGCCAAAACAGAAATAGAGTTAATCGATGTGCCATCAGCGGTGCAATCTGTAATTTCTGTTGGTAATGTGACGACACTTCAGATGAAAGATCCTCAGTATTTTGCAGCAACAATCGCCAACTATATTCTTGGTGGCGGAGGAGAAGCACGTTTGTTTATGAACCTTAGAGAGAAAAATGCCTTTACTTATGGCGCTTATTCTTCTTTGAGCACATCAAAATATTCTCCTGAGTTTTCTGCAGATGCAAGCGTAAGAAATGAAGTGACTGATAAAGCAATCACCGAATTTTTAAATGAACTAAAAGGTATAGCAACCATAAAACCAGAAGAATTAGCCAACGCAAAAGCTAAGTTGAAAGGTGACTTTATCCGTTCTATGGAAAGACCAGAAACTATGGCTCGTTTTGCAGTTAATTCTGAGATTTATAATTTACCTAAAAGTTTTTATACTAACTATCTTAAGTCTATCGATAACGTAACAATTGCTGATGTTCAAAATGCAGCTAAAGCTAATATCCTACCTGGCCAGAGTAGAGTTATTGTAGCAGGTAAAGCTTCAGAAGTTGCGGATAGCGTAGAGAAACTTGGATTTGCGGTTAACTATTATGATAAAGATGCCAACAAAATAGCTAAGCCTGTTGCTCAAAAAGTAGATGTTTCCGTAGCACAAGTTGTTGACAAATATATCACGGCGATTGGAGGTAAAGCAAAAGTAGAAATTGTAAAGTCAATTGCAATAGATGCGACAGGAACTATACAAGGTATGGTCTTGGATTACAAAAAAGTAGTTGCTAATGGTAGCAAAGTTTTGTTTTCTATCGGTATGATGGGTAATGCAGTGCAGAAAATAGCTTTTGATGGTAAAGAAGGTAATATGTCTGTACAAGGTCAGACAATGCCTTTACCAGAAGAGCTTAAGAAGTATTTTTTAAGCGAAGCGACTGCAATTCCAGAATTAAGTTTTGCTAAAAATGCTAACTTGAAAGTTGGTGCTATAGAAAAATTTAATGATGAAGATTCTTACTCTATCAAAAACGGAAGCACAACTTACTATTACAGCGTAAAAACTGGTCTTAAAATAGGTATGACTCAAGTTCAAAAAATGGGCGATAAAGAAGTAACTATTCCAGAAAATTATAGTAATTATAAGGATGTTGATGGTGTTAAGTTACCATTCACAATTTCTCAATCTATGATGGGACAAGATCTTAAATGGGATGTGAAATCTTATAAATTAAACGACGCTAAAGATGCTGATTTTAAATAATCAATGCTTTTAGTTTAAACATAAAAAAAACTCCGAAATTTATTCTCGGAGTTTTTTATGTTTATTTAAATGTAAAATCTCTTTTCTTTGAATCATTCAAAATAAAATTAATATCTGGTTTTTAGCACTATTTTCCCAAGATCTTTAATTTCTTCTTGGCTGGTAAAAATCACTTTGCCTTTCTTCGAAATAACTTCCCACGCAATATTACTGGTGATATCGTCTATCACATCAATTTCCGTAGGATCATCCACAAGTTCAAAGATTCTGTCGTTTACCATTCTAACAGGTTGTTCATAATCTTGATGTACAATTAATATATCGCCTCGTCCGTCTATTGCAGCTTGGTATATTTCTAACAGATCGGTTAGGACTTGACCTTTGCTCACCGCTTCTTGCATTTCTTCTATGGCTAAAGTTCTGTATTGCTGCTGTCTTTGTTTGATGAATTCCCAAGCCTCTGCCATAAATTCGTGCTTTTGTGTAGGAGAATTGAAATCAGTTGAAACATTTCCAATATATATAGATGGCTGATCTGCCTCATCTAACAGATAACTATAATTATCTGCTACAGAAACTACTAATATAGGTGTAGAGTAAGAGTTATCTATTCTTTGAACCGCTTTATCTACTTGATTTATGAAGTTTTTAAGCCTATTTTCTTGTAAAGAATCCGATCTTAAGTCAGCAAAGACATGATTTAAATTATATTTGGATTCTGTGAAAGGGAAATCTTCGTTGATAATTTCGTTTTCTATAATATCATCTTTAGCTTCATATAAGTGGACGCCTTTTTGGGTTAAATATAGAACTAGATATTCTTCTGTTCTGTTTACAGCTTTTATTAGTGGTCTAATGGCAAAATTATCATCTATCCATACACCCTCATTTTTAACGGGCCAAGTCGTACGGACAATTTCTTTTGTATTTTTTGAAATGAATATATGCAGACTTTCTATGTTTTTAGAAGCATCCACTTCATCAGGTAGATCGCTTAACTTTTGTAAAACCTCTGCGATATCTCTTTTGTTATCAAATTCTTTTAATAATCTTTCTTCAGCTTCTTTAACAGCATTTTTTAACTTAATTGCATCTTGTAAATTGTCTGGAGAAGTCCTATGTGTATTAAAGGAAATCGTAATACTTGGATAGTTTTTTTGGTCTGCTAACTTTGTTAATTGTTCTTGTAAAGTCATATTTTATGTTTTGTTATTTTGTATATGTACCAAATTTCAAACCATTTTTAATAAAATTTTGCATTTTTATGTAAACACAAAATTACTATTTTCATTTAAAAATATAATTTTTAATACTTGTTCTATCAAAAATCAATACTAAAAAACCTTTGGTATTACCAAAGGTTTTTTAGTATTGATTTTTTTTTGTAATAATTTCCTTTTGTTAATGAGGAAGTTTTAAAATCTCACATCTAATTTCTATTTCAATCCGCCAACCATATCTTCGGGTTTTACCCATTCATCGAATTGTTCGGCAGTGACCAAGCCAAGATTAATGGCTTCTTCTTTTAAAGTCGTTCCATTTTTGTGAGCGGTTTTAGCAATTTTTGCTGCATTTTCGTAGCCGATGTGTGTGTTGAGTGCAGTGACAAGCATTAATGATTTGTCTACCAATTCTTTGATTCTTTGCAAATTAGGCTCGATGCCTACCGCGCAATGATCATTGAAAGAAATACAAGCATCCGCAATTAACTGCGCAGATTGTAAAAAGTTGTAGGCCATCACAGGTTTGAAAACATTCAGTTCATAATTTCCTTGTGTTCCCGCAAAAGAAATCGTTGTATCGTTTCCGAGAACTTGAGCGCAAACCATTGTTAAAGCCTCATTTTGTGTTGGATTTACTTTTCCTGGCATGATAGAAGAACCAGGCTCATTCTCTGGAATATGAATTTCGCCAATTCCAGATCTCGGCCCCGAAGCTAGCAATCGGATATCTTGTGCAATTTTATATAAAGACACTGCCAATTGTTTTAGAGCGCCGTGAGATTCTACAATGGCATCGTGCGCCGCCAAAGCTTCAAATTTGTTTTCTGCAGTAACTAAAGGCAAATTGGTAAATTTTGCAATGTATTCAGCGACTTTTACATCATAACCTTTCGGGGTATTCAATCCAGTTCCGACGGCTGTTCCGCCCAAAGCGAGTTCAGAAAGATGAGGTAAAGTATTTTTCAAAGCTCTTAATCCATATTCTAATTGTGCTGCATAACCAGAAAATTCTTGACCTAAAGTTAAAGGCGTTGCATCCATAAGGTGCGTTCTTCCGATTTTTACAATGTCTTTAAAAGCTTCGGATTTTTCCTTCAACGTATTTTTTAGTTTCTCAACGGCTGGGATGGTTTGCTCTACTACTTTTTTATAAGCGGCAATGTGCATCGCTGTAGGATAAGTGTCGTTAGAAGACTGAGATTTGTTAACATCATCATTAGGGTGGATTTCTGATTTTTCACCTAAAATTCCGCCGTTATTAACGTGAGATCTGTTAGAAATTACCTCGTTAAGATTCATATTAGATTGCGTGCCTGAACCGGTTTGCCAAATAACCAATGGAAATTGGTCATTGAGGTTTCCTTCTAGAATTTCATCACAGACTTTAGCAATCATATCTCTTTTTTCGGCAGTAAGAACGCCTAGATCTGTATTAGCAAAGGCTGCTGCTTTTTTAAGATAAGCAAAAGCTTCAATAATCTCGTGTGGCATTGAGCCTTCAGGACCGATTTTGAAATTGTTGCGAGAGCGCTCCGTTTGTGCGCCCCAATACTTATCAGCAGGGACTTGTACTTCGCCCATCGTGTCATGTTCTATTCTGTAATTCATTGTAAAATTTTATGTATTGGTTTTTGATTTTAACTTATTTAACTTAATATGATTGATGATAAATGTCTATTTGTTCAACAGCTAAAGTTAAGAAGAATAAAAACCCGAGCCAATTTATAACGATTACAAATTAGCTGATTTTACTCATTTTTTAAGACTAAAGGCCTATTCAATCTGTAATTTTACAAGATTAAATTTTTCAGAAAAATAACGATATGGAATTTAAGTATCAGGAGCCATTTCCTATTCTAAAAGACGATACACAGTATAAAAAATTAACTTCGGATTACGTAAAAGTCGAAAAACTTGGAGACCGAGATGTCTTAGTTGTAGATCCTAAAGCTTTGGAAATCTTAGCAGAAAACGCCCTAAAAGACGTTTCTTTTATGTTGAGGTCTTCGCATTTACAAAAATTAAAAAATATCATCGACGATCCAGAAGCAACAGATAACGATCGTTTCGTGGCTTATAATCTATTGCAGAATGCCGCAGTAGCAATACAAGGTGCTTTGCCGTCTTGCCAAGATACAGGCACAGCGATTTGCTCTGCTAAAAAAGGCGAAAATGTTTTTACGGGTGCTAACGATGCGGAGTGGATTTCTAAAGGAATTTACAACACCTATCAAGAACAAAATTTAAGATATTCCCAGATTGTTCCTTTAACGATGTTTGAGGAGAAAAATTCTGGTTCTAATTTGCCTGCTCAGATTGATATTTATGCTGAAGAAGGTGATGCTTATAAATTTTTGTTTTTAGCGAAAGGAGGCGGTTCTGCCAATAAGACGTTCTTATACCAAAAGACCAAATCTTTGTTGAACGATGCTTCTCTAGAGGCTTTTGTTAAAGAAAGAATTATGGATCTAGGTACTGCAGCTTGTCCACCGTATCACTTGGCTTTAGTGATTGGAGGGACTTCTGCCGAAGCTAATTTAGCGGCTGTAAAAAAGGCGAGTGCAGGATATTATGATAATCTTCCTACAGAAGGAAACATGGGCGGTCAAGCTTTCCGTGATCTAGAATGGGAAAAACGCGTACAAGAAATTTGTCAAAAAAGTAGCATTGGTGCACAGTTTGGTGGAAAATATTTAACGCACGATGTTCGTGTGATCAGATTACCTCGTCATGCAGCATCTTGTCCTGTAGGGATGGGTGTTTCTTGCTCTGCCGATAGAAATATCAAAGGTAAAATTACCAAAGACGGCGTTTTCTTAGAGCAGTTAGAAACTAATCCAGAGAGGTTTTTACCAGCTACGCCACCACATTTGGAAGAAGCCGTGGTGATAGATCTTAATCGACCAATGAAAGAAGTTTTGGCTGAATTATCTCAATATCCAATCAAAACCCGATTAAAGCTGAATGGAACATTAATCGTGGCGAGAGATATTGCACACGCTAAGATTAAAGAATTATTAGACGCGGGTAAACCAATGCCTGAGTATTTTAAAAATCACCCAATCTATTATGCAGGACCAGCAAAAACCCCTGAGGGAATGCCTTCTGGAAGTTTTGGGCCAACAACAGCAGGTAGAATGGATGTTTATGTGGACGAATTCCAGGCGAATGGTGGAAGTATGATTATGCTAGCCAAAGGTAACCGTAGCCAAGATGTGACTAATGCTTGTGGTAAATACGGAGGTTTTTACCTCGGTTCTATCGGAGGGCCAGCGGCAATTTTGGCTAAAGAAAATATCAAGTCTGTAGAAGTTGTTGATTTTGAGGAGCTAGGCATGGAAGCGGTAAGGAAAATCGAAATCAAGGATTTCCCAGCGTTTATTATTACCGATGATAAAGGCAATGATTTCTTTGCAAATCTAGCACACTAATTTTTTTGAATGATTATAAACTAAAAAATAGAAGATTAAAAACTTTGTCAAAAAAGAAAAATGTTCTATTTTTGCCTTAAATATATAAGAAAATGATGTTATCAGCATTTTGGCCTTTTTACCAGTTTTTGTGGACTGTTTATTTCTTCGCAATGTTTATCGCTGGATTTTGGTGTATTTTTATGTTCGCAACTTACATTGTGCCACTTTGGTTAACAGAGGGTGTTGCAGAATATTTTGGAAAAATCAATAAAAGCTTTGATCCAGAGCAAGTAAGATACAAGAAATTGTATGAGCAAGAAGGTGTAGAAGTTATCTACGAAAGACCTGCAGGAGAGAAGCCTGCACACGGTCATCACCACTAAGATTGGCAATTGTCGTTAATTGAGAATTGCACTCAAAGCGAAACAATATATATGAAACGTTTTCAAATTTTTGAAAACGTTTTTTTTTTGTTAAAATAATATGAAAACTAATGTTTCCTAAGTGTTTGTCTCTATAAAATTGAGAAATATAAACAATTATTAAACTTAAAATGTCTATTACCCGCTTAGCTCTGTGAGGACGAAGGGCATTGTTGGAGCTCGTTTTGGATGATGCAAGGCATACCAGAAGTGCCATCCAGAACAGCGACTGCCCGTAGACCGACCCTAAGTTTTTGTAAAGAAATGCGCTTTGGAAAACTTAGGGACACAGCCCAATCATTATTAATCTGAAATTTCGTATTTTTGCGTACTTAAAATTTAACGATGTCAAAATCTTTAATTCCGAAACTGGAAGCGATAAAACAACGATATAACGAGGTTGCCGATCTCATCATACAACCTGATGTGATTATGGACCAAAAAAGATACTCTTCTCTCAACAAAGAATATAGCGATCTGGGAAAGATTGTAAGAGTTTTTGATGAGTATAAAGGAGCTCTTAATAACATAGAAGAAGCCGAAGAAATCATTGCCGATGGCTCTGATAGAGATATGGTGGATCTTGCTAAATTGGAGAAAGGTGAGGCTCTGGATAAACTTCCTGCTTTGGAAGAAGAGTTGAAGGTTTTGCTGATCCCAAAAGATCCCGCTGATGATAAAAACGTCATTGTAGAACTTAGAGCTGGTACTGGAGGTGACGAAGCTGCTATTTTTGTGGAAGATGTCTACAGAATGTACAGCATGTATTTTAAAACTAAAGGTTGGAAACATGAAGTGACAGATTCTAATGAAGCGGCAAAAGGCTACAAAGAATTAATCATGAAGGTAGAAGGCGATGGCGTGTATGGTGTGATGAAATTCGAGTCTGGTGTGCATCGTGTACAGCGTGTCCCAGAGACTGAATCTCAAGGTCGTGTGCATACATCTGCGATAACGATTGCTGTTTTACCAGAGGCTGAAGAAGTAGATTTTGAACTTAATCCTGCAGATATCGAGATGCAAACGTCTCGTTCTGGTGGTGCTGGTGGACAGAACGTTAACAAGGTAGAAACTAAAGTGCAATTAACACACAAACCGTCTGGGATGGTTGTTGTTTGTCAACAAGCACGTTCTCAGCTGGCTAACCGTGAGTTGGCGATGGAGATGCTACGTACCAAGTTATACGATATCGAGTTACAAAAGGTACAAGGTGATATCGCTGCACAAAGAAAATCTATGGTATCTACAGGTGACCGTTCTGCGAAAATTAAAACGTACAATTATCCGCAAGGTCGTGTGACAGATCACAGAATTAACAAGTCTATGTATAATCTAGATGCTTACATGAATGGTGACATCAGCGAAATGATAGACGCGGTAATCATGGCAGAAAATGCAGAAAAAATGAAAGGTGAAGAAGAAGGAATGTAAGATTTCCTTTTTGTCGAAATAAGAAAAGCGCTTGATTTATCAGGCGCTTTTTTAATTTTTATGGTTCTGTTGTTGTCGTAGAAATAGGTTTTGGTAACTCTTTGGCTTTCTCTTCTTGCTTCTTTTTCTCCTTTTCTTTGTCGGCTTCTTTTTGCTTTTCCAAAGCTTTAATCTTGGACTCAAGCTCTTTTTTCTTTTCGGATAAAGAATCTTTTAGAATGATAACCTTAGGCTTCATATTGTTAGGAGTAGCACCTGGAGAGAAAGAATCTATTACCGTGGTATCATATTTTATTTTAACAAAGTTTTTGTCCGGATAATTGGCATCATCTGCGTTATCAGTATTTTTAGAACACGATAGTATTATAATAAGAACGGCAAAAAGTAGTGAAAACTTCATAAGTAATTATTGGATCTTAAATGTAGCAATAACTGGATAATGATCAGAAATTTTAACACTTCTATCGACTTTATAACTCAATGGCTTAAGGCTTTCTGATGTGAAAATATGATCGATAGGAATTGGGAATTTAAAATCATGAAAACTAGTACTACTTCCAGAGCCTACCTTAAGAAAAACATCTTGTAGATTTCCTTTGGCTTTATAATACTCGTAAGAGTTAGGCACAGCATTAAAATCGCCTACAAAAACAACAGGATAGGGCGAATTATTAACGGGATCCATCGTGTTGTCTAATTGAGTCTGATGTTCCTTAAAGGTTGGGATGAGGCGCTTGATAAGATCTTTTAATTTTCTTTCATTTACAGTAAGATCAGAAGATGGCTTTACCATTTCTTTTTCTAGGTAAAAGGGTTCCATATAAAGGTTCATAAAACGGATCATTTTACCTTTAATATTAATATCAGCGTAAGCAGAATTACCATTAAGAACATTAGTCTTCAGGTCTTCTTGTTTTGTTATCGGATATTTTGAATAAAACTTTAGAAGAGAATAATTTTCAATTTTGTAAGGATAGCTTTTAAGATTTAGTATGTCTGTTGCTTCCTGTAATAATAAAATATCAGCTCCAGAATTTTCTAAATAATTTTCGATTTCAGATTTTCCTAAAGTACTATTTTTTATATTGAAAGTAATAATCTTAAGGTCTGAAGCTTCTGTTGAAGTTTTAGAATAATTAATCCATCGCCTTGTTGGCGTAATTAATAATATTGATAATAGTAAAAATACCGCCGCTCTTTTCTTCCAAGAAATTATCCAAAAAAGACAAAATAATAGATTGAAAAACATCAACACAGGAAAGCCTAAAGAAATTAAATTAAGCATCCCGAATGTTTTTGGAGGAATATAAGCATTCAATAGCCCCGCTAATAATGCAAGGATTATTGGGATATGGATTAGTAATATAATAAATCTTAAAATCTTCATTTAGCCACCGATGTAAGGATTATGTTTCTTCCAGTTTCTGATATACAAGAAACCTATTAATGCGCCACCTAGATGGGCAAAATGCGCTACGTTATCCCAACTAAATTGTCCCACACCTAAGAATAGTGAGATCAAGATAATTACCGGCAAAAGATATTTAGCCTTAACCGGAGCGGGGATAAACATAAACATCAATTTGGCATTTGGGAATAATGTAGCAAACGCAGCTACAATACCAAAAATCGCACCAGAAGCGCCTAACATTGGTGTAGAAAGCATACTGTAAAGATGTTGTGCAGCATCTTTGACTTCTACAGAATTAGAATTTATTGGCATATTTCCCGTGTAATTAAAATCAGCATATTTATAAATATCTCTAATATTAAAATCTTGTGAGGTTAGAAAATTCGTTAATTGATTGACTTCATAAAAATTAATCAAATTATACAAAGCAAAACCTCCTAGACCTGCAGCAAAATAAAGTATCGTAAATTTTTTAGGTCCCAAAACCTGCTCCAATACAGGACCAAAACTCCACAATGTCATCATGTTAAATAGAATATGAGCGATACCATTGTTGTCATGCATAAACATGTGCGTGATAATTTGCCAAGAATGAAAATTAGGCGACAACGGGAAAAAAGCTGCCAGCCATTGCACTAATGATATGCCATATTCTCCGAGTAAAAAAGTCGCGATAAAAAGGACAACATTAATAATGATAATATTTTTGGTGATCGGTGTAAGTTGTTGAAACATAATTTAAAATTTAGTTTTAAAATCATCAAAAGGAACTTCGATGTAGCATTTTTTTCCGGTTGCTGTATATTGCGGAAAACCAAGATCTATAAAGTCTTTGGTTAACTCTTCTACTTCGGTTTTATATAAAAAATCAAATTTAGACTTAGATTGTACTTTTATCCATTGTTCTTCGTAAAAAGTCATGAATTCATCTTCTGTTCTGTAATCCAAAATTTCAAAAATCTGTTCTAAAAACTTGATAACCGCAGATTCTTTAAGACCTTCTGGCACTGCATTAATTCTCAAAACATTGTCTTGAGCAAGCACCATGTCAAACCCTAGATTTGGCAAAAATTTCTTGATGGATTTATATTTGTTTTTTTCGATTTCATTAAGGTGATATTCTAATGAAAATAGCAAAGATTGACTTGCTTTATTAGTTTTAACGGGCTCTTGTCGCGATTGTAAAATCACACGATGCATCCTGCCCAAATCTAACATTAAGGTTTTTCCTTCTTTATTAAAAAGCCAATAACCATTAGGCAAACGGAAAAGATCTTCCTCTAGATCATCTTCCTCCTCAAAAAGATTAATTTTTGAAGGTTCGGCAGAAGGAATTTCTATATTATACATCTCCGTTAGGTTGATGCTTTCTGTCTTGCTAGGCGCATCAGAAGTAAAAGGATTGAAGCTTCTATCAACTTTAATATGACCAGGAGAAGAATTGAGTCTGCTTTCTACGTGATTATTATTACTATTATTGCTACGACTTGGTTGTGCTTGCTGGAAAAATACATCCATGGCAGGATCTCTATCAAAGTCTAAGCTAGGCGCAACATTATAGATACCTAATGCTCTTTTTATGGTAGATCTTAACAAGGCAAAAATCAATGCTTCGTCTTCAAATTTTACTTCCGTTTTTTGAGGATGAATATTAACATCAATTTTCTCTGAATCTAATTCTAAATACAAGAAAAAACTTGGGATATAACCAGGCTGTAAAAGTCCTTCAAAAGCTTCTTGTACAGCTTTGCTAAGATATGGACTTCGGAAAAAACGCCCATTGACAAAGAAAAACTGCTCGCCTCTGGTTTTTTTTGCGCCTTCTGGTTTTGCTACAAAGCCATTGAGTTTTACCCATCCAAGATCTTCTTTTATCGGGATTAAAAGAGGTTGTAATTTTCTACCAAATATCTCTACAATACGTTGGGTTTGTCCTCCTTTTCTCAGTCGGAAAATAGGCTCGTCATTATGAAACATTTCAAACTCTACACCTTCATGTGCTAATGCAACCCGTTGAAATTCATCAATAATATGACGAAATTCTATATTATCGTTCTTTAAGAATTTTCTTCTTGCAGGGACATTGTAGAAAAGATTTTTAACAGAAAAGTTAGAACCTTCTGTGGTTTGTATTGGTTCTTGAAACTGTAATGTGCCGCCTTCTATGTAGATATTAGTGCCAGTTACGGCATCTTTTTGTTTGGTTTTTAATTCAACCTGAGCGACTGCAGCAATAGAAGCTAAAGCTTCGCCACGAAAGCCTTTGGTCGCAATTTTAAAGATATCTTCAGTGGTTTTAATTTTTGATGTTGCGTGCCTTTCAAAAGCCAAGCGTGCGTCTGTATCAGACATTCCTGAGCCATCATCAACAACCTGAATGAGGTTTTTACCAGCATCTCGGATAATTAATTCTACTTTGTGAGCACCGGCATCTATTGCATTCTCCATTAATTCTTTCACGATGGATGCAGGGCGTTGTACCACTTCGCCAGCGGCAATTTGGTTAGCAACGTGATCCGGTAAAAGTTGAATAATATCTGACATTGTGATAATTTAACCCTCAAAAATAACGATAACTATTGAGGAAGAAAAATTAATTGTTTATGAATTGTCTTTCTGGAAATTAAGCAATTTATAGTCAGATGTTTAATTATTTTAAAATCATGTACTTTTTTTGAGTAATTTAAAGTTTTATTTTTTGTTAATTCGCACAAATTTTTATCAATGAAAAGAGATCTCTATATTGACTTTGCCAAAGGTCTGGCAACACTTTCTGTGATATTTATCCATACGGTTTTTTGGTCCGGACAGTTTTATGTTCCTACCGAGGTTAGGGTATTTTCTTTGTTGTTTGATGTCGTACTTTTCTATGCATTGAGCGGGATTACTTCTGGTGGTAACATCGAGAAAACGTTTTATAGACTTTTAAAATTACAGATTACCTTTATGATCTTTGTGACGGTTCTGTTTTTTGCAGATTATTTCTTTAAAGTTTTTGGCTTGACATTTTTTGATCTCGAAAGATTAAAAAGTTTCTATGCTACTTTTGGAGGTAAATATGTTCCACAAAATATTTCTACCGAGCCACAATGGCAAAATCTAGGCAATTGGTACTTGCACAGATATACTAATGCAGATACTTTTCCTGTGGTGATGGGGAGTTTTTGGTATCTTAAAGTGTATTATATTCTGTCGGTTTTTGCAGTTTTAATTTTGAGATTTTTTTCTAGACATATCAATTGGTTCATCGGGTTGTGTCTGGGATTGACTTTGATATTTAATCTATTGCCTAATTTTTATCCTAATGGACAAGTTGGTTATGTAGCATTTTACCTGGCGGTTTTCTTAATTGCTCATCAATTGAAGGGCAAAACAATCCCAACTAAGATGATTCCTGTTTTGTATGGATTGGTTGCTGTGGCATTAATAGGGATGTTTTGGTATTGCGGAGTTGATATTTTTTATAAATTAAATAAACAAAAATTCCCGCCGAAAATGCCTTACATCATTTGGACATTGTTCTCTATTGTAACATTATTTGTCTTCTATAACCGATTGAAAATTACCAAAAATAATTGGGTAACCTACATCGGAAATAATGCGATTTTCTTTTATTTTGGACAAGGTATTAGTTCATCATTAATTTACTTTTTGGTTGTTCCACTTAAGGATGATATGCATTGGGTTATCTTGCTAATAATCAATTATGTAGTTAATGTTATATTGGCATTTTTAGTCGCAAATTTATTAATGAAAGTGGATGCTTTTGGCTGGAAAATTTTACAATATCTGAGAGAAAAAACAGGGGCTAACGTTTAATTTATTCAAATCTTTTAAAGACTGCATTTTTGAAATAATATCTCGGTGTCGATAATTCTGCAGACGGTTTTATATCAAACCAAGGATTGTCATTTTGAGATAAAACATGAATGCTTTGTGCTGGCGTATAACCTTCTATCAAGGCATAAAGTTTTTTGTTCCTTTTTTTGACAAGAAATAAGGGGGAAGCCTAAGATTATGTTAAATAGGTATTTCATCATTTTCGAATTTGTTTTAAAATTAAACGAAATGCCTTTAAAATTCTTATTTTTACAAGAAAAATTAAGATGTTCAGGTTAAAACTACCCACAGATCCTCGTTGGGCCAATATTGCAGAAAATAATTTAGAAGAAATCCTTACAGATCACGCTTGGTGTGAGCAGAAAGCCGCAACCAATGCCATAGGTCTTATTACAATGGTTCCGGAGCATACGGAGATGATAACAGAATTATTGGCGATTGCTCAGGAAGAGCTAGATCATTTTGGGCAAGTTCATGAGATTATCAAGAAAAGAGGTGGAGTTTTGGGAAGAACGCGCAAAGATGATTACGTCAATGACCTAATAAAATTTCTTGTAAAAGGCGGAAGTCGCGATGAGCAAGTGATTGATAAAATGTTATTTGCAGCCATGATAGAAGCCAGAAGTTGTGAACGTTTTAAGGTTTTAACAGAAAATATAAAGGACGAAGAACTTAAGAAATTTTATCATGATCTTATGGTTTCGGAAGCCAATCATTATACAGCTTTTATTGGATTTGCAAGACAATTAGGCGATCCAGAAAAGGTCAATCAACGTTGGGAAGAATGGTTAGAGTATGAAGCGCAAATCATCCAATCTTACGGCAATAAAGAAACTATCCACGGATAATTAATATGAAGAAAAATTTTAACGATTACTTTAGTTTTGCATTTCGCAGTTTCCTGCAAGGATTAGTCATTATCGGACCTTTGGCGGTAACTGGGTGGATTATTTGGTATATCGTTTTTAGCATAGATAATATTATTCCGAGTGTGTCTCAGAGATTTCCAGGGTTAGTTTTTGTAGCTGTTATCTTGGGTACAACTGCGATTGGATTTATCGGGAATAAATTTATCCTAGGTCGATTATTGGTGGATAGTATGGATTATATTCTAGAACATACGCCGGGAATCAAATTTATCTATACTTCTCTGAAAGACGTTATGGGCTCTTTTGTTGGGGATAAAAAGAAATTTAATGTACCAGTTTGGGTTAAGACTAATGAAAATCCAGAAATCTGGAGAATAGGATTTTTGACACAATCTGATATGTCGGCGGTTAATCTAGAGTCTATGATTGCCGTGTATTTGCCGCATTCTTATGCCGTTTCTGGCTGGGTTATAGTGACCAAATATTCTAATATTAAAGAAGTGGATGGCATGAGTGCTGCCGAAGCTATGAAGTTTGCGGTGAGCGGTGGAGTAGCAGGATTCCACTCGGATGAAGCTGTTTTTAAAGCACCTGAGTAAGGGTTTTGATTCTTAAAAATGATGAGTCATTTTGATTTCTAACACAATGAATTCGAAAGAAAATTAAATTTTAAAAATCAACAAAACCAATCACATATATGAAATTACCTTACGCAGAACCATTCAGAATAAAGATGGTCGAAGAAATCTATCAATCTACACAAGAGCAAAGAGAACAATGGCTGAAAGAGGCGCATTATAATTTGTTTAATCTTAGATCTTCTAACGTTTATATTGATCTATTAACAGACAGTGGGACGGGCGCAATGTCCGACAAACAATGGTCTGCCATGATGACAGGTGATGAGAGTTATGCGGGATCCCGCTCTTTCGAAAGTTTGCAACAGACTGTAGAAACGCTTACTGGTTTCCAATATTTATTACCGACGCATCAAGGTCGTGCCGCAGAAAATGTGTTGTTTTCTGTTTTGGTTAAAGAGAATGATGTCATCCCAGGAAACTCTCATTTTGACACAACCAAAGGTCATATAGAATTCCGAAAAGCACATGCTGTAGATTGTACCATAGACGAAGCTTTTGATATTAATGATCTTCATCCTTTTAAAGGAAATATAGATTTAAAAAAATTAGAAGCAGTTTATCAATCTAGCCCGAAAGAACAAATTCCGTTTTGCCTAATTACGATCACTTGTAACTCATCTGGCGGACAACCTGTTTCTATTGAAAATATCAAATCAGTTAAAGCTTTGTCTGATCAATACGGGATTCCTGTTTATTTTGATTCTGCTCGTTTTGCAGAGAATGCTTATTTTATTAAACAAAGGGAAGAAGGACAAAAAGATAAAACGATTAAGGAAATCTGTAAAGAAATTTTCTCTTATGGCGACGGTATGACAATGTCGTCTAAGAAGGATGGATTGGTAAATATCGGTGGTTTTATAGCGCTTAAGAATCAAGAGGTTTTTGAGAAAGCATCTAACTTCACGATTATTTATGAAGGATTTATCACTTACGGAGGCATGGCAGGTCGCGATATGGCAGCATTGGCGGTTGGGCTTAATGAAGCTACAGAATTTGCTTACCTGGAAAGTAGAATTTCGCAAGTAGAATATCTAGGAAATCAATTAATAGAAATGGGAATTCCTGTGCAGAAGCCCATTGGCGGACATGCTGTTTTTATAGATGCGCTTAACTTTTTGCCAGAATTGGCTAGAGCAGAGTTTCCTGCACAGACGTTGGCGATAGAGCTTTATAAAGAAGCGGGAATTCGTGGTGTAGAAATCGGAACTTTATTAGCTGATCGTGATCCAGAAACACGTGAGAATCGTTATCCAAAGCTAGAATTGTTGCGTCTTGCAATCCCAAGAAGAACGTATACTAATAATCATATGGATTATATTGCAGCAGCAGTAAAAAATGTGTTTAATAGACGATCTGAGGTGACCAAAGGTTATAAAATTACCAAAGAGCCCGCAATATTAAGACACTTTACGGTACAATTGGATAAGGCATAGGTTATATTATTTATTACGAAAAAGAGCGCTAATCTAGCGCTCTTTTTATTTAAGATATTTATTGTAAAACTTCGCTTTGTGCCCTAGACATTGTGGGTTCTGATGGTGCAACAAGAGCTTCTTTAGCTTTTAATTCTCTTATTTTTCCCCGAGATCCTTTATCGCTATTTTCTATAACTGGTTGCCCTGGTCTTGCTGGTAATTTTTTAGACTGTGCTTTTTCTTGGGGAGCAGCTTCTGGTTCTTTTTTGATGGTCGGGTTTCCTTGTTCATCCGTTAGTTCCATTTGGATATCACTCTTTAAGAATTTTAAAATTTGTTTGGCTTTGATGCCTTCTGGCGTGTTGCCATAATTCAATACAATTTGTTCTAACTGTAGAATCATTACTTCTTTGCCAGCCGTTTTCCCAGCGTTGAAAGCATTTAATAAATAAAGTTTTGGGATAAGTCCATCTTTAGGATTATCTGTAATTGTTTTCTGAATAAGATCAATAGATTCTACATATTTTCCTTTGTCATGTAAGCTGTAAGCTTCTGTATATAATTTTTCTACACTTTCAGTAGTTTTGTTAAAGTCTTTACTTCTTGGGTTAGCTACAAATTCTGCGTATGATGTATAAGGGTATTTCTGAAGAATAATCTGTTTTGCACGCTCCGCAGCTGTTGGGTCTTTCTGATAATTCATTACAAAAACTTGGTAAAGTGCCTTGAGTTCTGTGTCTTCATCTGGAAGGTTATCTACCAAATCATATAATGTTTTCGTCGCTAATTTGGTATTACTAAAGAAATTGTCAAACATAATCCCAAGACCTAGACTTGCGGTATCTCTATCTTTTTTCAGTTTAGCAATATCAGATATATTAGTAGGTATTTGCTCTATATAGAAGGCTGGTTCTAATCTTCTCGGGTCAGGGATGGATGTTATACCGAGAGCATCATTTTTCATATCTTCTATCGTTGCAGATTTTGCTGCATATCTCCAGTTATCTGCTAATGTACGTGTACCCCAAATTTGTTTAAAATTAGCTTCTCCTCTAGGAATATTGTTAGTGTTGTTGAAGTAGAACGTACTTTTCCCCGGAGATCCGAAATCTTCAAAAGTACCACCTTTAGAATTGGCAAACATTGAGTTAGCGTCATAATCTCCACCATCAAAACCTTTGCTTCTTTCGGCTTGCTTCTTAGCCAGTTCTTCTTCTGCTTCTTTGGCTTTTATTTTTTCTATATGCTTTGTAAAATAAGCCGTTTGATCTTCTTTTGACATTTTAGAAAGGGTAAGAATACTATCATTTTTTTTGATCAAATAATAATTCTTAGACAGCTTCTTAATGTTAGCCGTAAGTTCTGTCAATCTTTCTTTTTCTGGGGCATAAGTCATTGATACTAATGCGCTGTCATAATAAGCACCAGCTACCAGATAATCATCTTTTGCAAAATATTTTTTTGCAATTTCTGAAAAGGCAAGACCTCTAATCTGAGGATCTGACATCTTTTCTTTTATAGATTTTCTAAACAAAGAATCGGCTTCTTTTTCTTGATTAGCATTAACTGCTAATATGCCCATTGCATAATATAATTCGTTTTTACGAGAATTGTAAGTTCCCTTTTTGGATAGTTTTTCGAGATATTTTTTTGCAGCAGCATAATCGTCTGTTGTACCGTCAAATGTTTTTGCAATCTCTATTTGTGTTTTTACTTCAAATTCAAAATCATAAGCATACTTGTAAGCCGTAGCAAAGGATTCTCTCGCTTCTTGTTTTTTACCTAGATCAGCAAGGATTTGTCCTCTAAGAAATGCAATTCTGCTTCTTGTCTTACTGTTTTTGTTAAAGGTAAAAGCATCTGCTAATTCTTCTGCTGCATCTTCTTTTTTACCAGACTTCAATAACATATCAGCATAAAAAATACTTGCTAAAGCGCGTTCGTTTTTTTTCAATTTCTGATCTTGAATATCTAAAAATAATTCTCTGGACCTGTAATTATCTTTGAGCTTTGCGTAATTATGAGCTTGATATATCCTAGCCATCTGGATGCGTTTATCCTTAGGCATTGTATTCATAATATATGATAAGGCATCTAGAGATTCTAGATATTTTTTCTGATACAATCTAGATTTTGCCAATAGCATATAAGCGTCAAACATATATTTGTTTTTCTCAACGCCATTAACGAGAACAGAATATTTTGAAATTGTTTTTAAAGCTTTTGCTTCTGCTATCTGTAATGTTGTAGTACCTTTAGCTTGAGGGACAGAAGATGCTCTGGAGTTAATAGCATTGGGCGATCCTGGACCATTATTTAGGATTCCGTCGTTTTCACCGAAAGCATTATTTTGTACATCTTCTGCTATGTCTTCTGAGGTGAATACGGAGATGTAAGGATCAAAAAAGTTGTCTTTATGATTTTTATCTCGGGACTGCATCTCACTATCAAAAGCATCTTTACTGTTGAATAACGTATTATAGTAAGTGAAAAAACGGTTCATTGGACCGCTCTTCGTTTTTTTCTTACGAGGAGAGCAACTTGCAACTAAAAAAACAGCGAGTATAATTAAGGTATATTTTCTCATTTAAAATAGATAACTTGCTAATGTGCAATTTATTATTGACTAAATATTAATTTTTGTAAAAATAAAGCTTTTTCAATAAAAAGGCGAATCAGAAATAAGGATTTCCTATTGGATTTTAAATTTAATCAAATTTTTATAAACCAAATGTGTAGGAAGCCCCATAATTGTGTAATAACTTCCATTAATAGATTGGATTTTGCTCATGCCCAACCATTCTTGTACCCCATAACTACCAGCTTTGTCGTAGGGTTTATAATTATTGATATAAAAATCTATTTCTTCATCCGATATCGTATCAAAAGTTACCGCTGCACAATCTGTCTTAGTAATGCTTTCTTCTAAGGTTTTTATGGTAATTGCTGTGTAGACTTGATGGGTTTTTCCTGATAGTTTTTTCAGCATCGAGAAGGCATCATTGTAATCTTTTGGTTTCAGAAGAATTTCGTTTTCTAAAGCCACAATGGTGTCAGATGTTAATAGAATTTCGTTAGGCTTAAGGTTAATGTAAGCTTTGGCTTTAAGCTCTGAGACGTATGCCGCAATGTCTGTTATAGGAAGTTCTTGTGGATAGGACTCATCACAATCTATCTTTACAACATCAAAGGGATAACCCAATGCGGATAATAATTCTTGTCTTCTTGGCGAAGAAGAGGCGAGTAGCAACTTCATATTAGGTAGATTGTGTGTCATCTTCTAGGGTCCATTTGTTTTGTACTTTCATTACTTGCTCTATTACATCACGCACAGCTCCTTTGCCTCCATAGATAGGGGAGATATAATTGGCAACTTCTTTTACTTCTGATACTGCGTTGGCTGGTGCTGCGGCTATGGCAACTCTCTTCATAATATTAATGTCTGGTAGATCGTCTCCCATCATTAATACATGAGAATCGTCTACTTGATATTTTAGTTTAAAATCTGTATAATCTGCTACTTTATCAGAAGACTTAGCGTAATAATCTGCAATACCAAGATAGTTGAGCCTGTTACGTACCATAGGATCATCTCCACCTGTGATAACAGCAATTTTGTAACCTGCTTTTATAGCTCTTACAACGGCATATCCGTCTAATACATTCATCACGCGTGACATGCTTTTGTCTGGAAGAAGGTATACACTACCATCTGTAAAAACACCATCTACATCAAAAACAAAGGCTTTGATGTCTTTTAGTTTTGTTAAGTAACTCATATTAAATCAATAAAAAATCCCTTTGTGTAAAGGGATTATAAAGGTAGTTATTTTATTGTAAATAGATAAGTGTTCTTTTTGTAGCCAATCTCGCGGCCGCGATGGTAAAGGCGTGAGCATTATTACTTCGCTCAATATAAACTTAGCGACTGATCTGCTTGTAATATGATTAGCTTGAGAGAAGCTCTGCAAAGTGAGAACTGCCGCCCAAATCATCTTAAGGATAAAGGTCTGGCTCTATTGGGTTATTGTCCTCTTTAATCATTTGTTTTTGCATTTTCTCCATAGAGCGGATCATTTCGGCGTTGTCTGTGATGTTTTTTCCGTTCATGTTTACAGTCATTTTCACGTTATTCTGAGAAAGCATCTGACGCATTTCTTTAACGGGATCATTTTTATAATCTTTCCACAGCTGACGGAATTTATTCTCATTAACGTCTAATTCTTTGCCAGCGCCAGGCCCAATACTTATTGTTCTTGTGCTTGTGCCGGAAAGAGGAGAAGAGGTGGATTTCTCTATTTTTTCGATTTCATCAAATTTTTTGTTCCCGATAAATTTATAAATGTGAGTCTGTGTGCTGTCTTCTAATTCTAAAATTAAACCAGGAAGTCCAGAAAATTTATATGGACCATCCTGAAACGGCAGTTCTTGTGCAAACCAAGCTGTCCAAGATCTGCCTCCAAATTCTGTGGTGGCTTTTTGAACTTCGAATTTATCAATCTTCTTTTTGTCAGATTCTATTTTCCAAACGATAGGTTTTTCGTTTTTCACGGCATATTTGGTATCGCCAGCTCTGGTGTGTAAGATGATGTTATAATCTGGATAGGTCTTGGTCACCCTATGGTCAACTATCCCAGAATTGCTATCGCTGTAAGAAAAACTGGTAGCACCAGCAGCTCTTTGCTTTTGAAAATAAGCGGTTCTTGTAGAATCTGAAACAAACTTCTGACGGCTATAGAAGGTACTGCCATCTTTCTTGATGTCCAGATACATCATTTCCTTTTTTAGAGTATCCTTTTTGGCAAGATCTTTTACAAATTGATATTCATAGACGAAGCGGTTGCCTTGTGCGAAAAGTGCAACATTGTAGAATAAGAAAAGAAGAAATAATTTTTTCATAACTAATTTTTTAGTGATTCAAATGTAAAAAATATTTCGCAATGTTTCAGCGAAATATTTAGTTAAAGTTTTATAAAATTTATATTATTTTATTTAAAATTGAATTTTACGGTAAACATAAACTGACTTGGTCTAATGTACATTTGATTAGTTGAGATCAAACTTTGTGCGACATCTACTCTTACAGTTTCGTAGACTTTTCTGTTGGCAATGTTTAACCATTTGAATTCGAAATCAATTTTTTTCTTTACCCAAGTATATTGGTAAGATACGTCGTAGAAAGAGTTACGGAATCTTTCGCCTTGTGCACTAGTTGTCATGTCATCCCAGTTAAAGCCAAAAGTATGATTCTCGCTAGGGTAGATGTATGTGCTTAGATTGTGATTCCATCCAGATGTTTTAATGTTAGTATTAGTGCTTCTGTTGGTGTTTTTGTTCCAGCTGAGGTTGATGTTGTAATCTACACTTATCCAGCTAAAATAGGCATTGTTAAACTTGACACCCATGGTCTGACCGTTATTCTTAGACTCAACCAATTCATTAAATAAAGAGAATGAGTTAGAGTTAGTGTTGCCTGCACTCACAGAGATATTGGATTTGAATTTCGGGAAATATTTACCAATTTCTACATTTTCTGATTGATTCTGGCTTTTGTTTTCTAAAGATTTTAATATTAACTCTGATGCAAAACCATTGGTTTTATAAGATTCTATCAAGTTTCTTTTGTTAGTATTAAAGGCATATCTAACATTAAAGAATAAGTTGTTAAGCGGATTACGATATTCTAACCTTCCTCCAATGTTTCTGTTAAGATATTCTGGCATCTGGATGTCGTTACCATATCTAAGACGTAAGCTTGTAGGGCTTGTTAGCATTTTTCCGCCATATAAAAACCCGAAATTTCCGAAGTCATAAGATTGTCCTGCAAATGCCCAAATCTTGAAGAACGATGCAAAGTCTAAACTTGCAAACATATTAGGCTCAAAAACTGTTTTGTTAGTCTCGTTATAATTATTTCTGATATTATCTCTGTAGGTAATTCCGTAGAAATTAAGCGGTGCATTAAGATTAAAGCTAAAGTTTTGTGCTTTATAGTTAAGCATTAATTGCGTGTATGGTTGTACCTCGTTCCAATCAATGTCATTTTGCATATCGCTTCCTAGATAATAATTGGTATTATTTTTTTCTCCATTAATGATAGATTTCATTCTGTTAAAGCTCAAATTAAGACCAACTTCTGGTGTGATTGTCCATTTTTTGTAGCTGAATCCTACCGAAGCAGAATGATTAATCTGTAAGGTTGTAGAGTTGGCGTATTGATTGATTTTATCATAACCTTTTAATCCAAATCCTGATAAGTAATTTCCTGGGTTAATGCTGAGCGTCTGTCTGTCTTTTTGGTATTTAACAAAACTCATGACGTTAAATAATTTTTCTTTCCAAGGAAGGATGGTGCTTAGTGAGTTTTGAAATGTTCCTGTTGGAGAGTCCAGAGATTGGTCAGAAGCCTT
The DNA here is from genome assembly GCF_053553015.1 of Chryseobacterium electrogenes. NCBI lineage: Bacteria > Pseudomonadati > Bacteroidota > Flavobacteriia > Flavobacteriales > Weeksellaceae > Chryseobacterium > Chryseobacterium electrogenes. Next base: position 2,511,341 of record NZ_JBNPPB010000002.1, read on the forward strand.
GTTAATGCCTAAAGATGGAGGTAATACATTATTAACGTTTGCTCTATCTGTGTTCCAGAAGCTGTTCCACGTTGTTGTATTTTTAAAGAATCCTTTCTTTGCATTTTTACTGAAAATTAATTCTCCTTTCGCTGCATTGTCATAGAAGTTGTTGCTGGTACTTGAGGTAAAAGTCCCGCCTTCTATAATGGTTGGTGATCCTGCAGAATAAACTTGTACCTGATGATCTTCTCTTTTTATGCTGTTGTTGGTGTAAGAAGCATTGGCCTTAAGCTCCCATTCTTTATTCTTAAATGGTGATGTCAAAAGGTTAGCTGAGAAAAAATGAACATTGTTTAATAAATATCTTTTTTCCGGAATATTAGGCGTTCCCGCTTGTTCTATATTAGTCCAAGATTTTTGCGATGCTTGTCCACGTCTGCCTTCCCATCTGTTCCCAAATGATAGCATATTGCCTTCTCTTTCTACACTTTCTCCATTGTTATTGGCTTTGTAATTAACAACCCATTGGTTTTTTTGACCAAAGAACATTGGCGTTAATTTGACATTCCATAATAACGGACTGAAGCCAACACCTACTTCTCCACGACCTGTCATGGTGACAGATTTCTTTAATTTGATATTAATAGCTGCATTCTGAGAAGGTACCTTGTCTTGAAGGATTTTAACAGGTTGGTGATTTTCTAAAACTTCTACTTTAGAGACTGCATCTTTTGGCAAAGAGTTATTAATTGTGCCATAACCGCCTTCCATAAGGTCTCTTCCGTTAACGTAGAACTTGTTAATTGGCTCACCTTGATATAGGACTGTACCATCTTTGTTGACATCTATGCCAGGGATTTTCTTAAGAACATCAGATAAAGTTCTATCCGCCTTGTTCTCAAAAGACTTAAGATCGTAAGAAATAGTATCACCTTTTTTGGTAATTAACTTAGTTTTTATTCTAACTTCTTGGATTTCTGTAGCCTCCGTATCCATAGAGAAATTCTTGGTTTGGTCAGAATTTTTAATGTTTTGGATAATCGTTTTTTGATTAAATGCTTTAACTTTAATCTCAAGATTTTCTTCAGCTGTATTAAAGGTTATTTTGTACTCGCCCTTGCTGTTAGAAATGCCGTATGCAATAATTGCATTTTTACCATTTTCTTCGATTGTTACACTGGCACTAGGTAGTGCTTTGCCATTGCCATCTGTAATAGTACCTGAGATTGTTTTTTGGGCAAACGTCAGAAGGGTAAATCCTATTACAAATAAAAAAGATAGTAGATTCTTCATGTTTTTAATTTATCACTAAATAGTTAGTAGTAGTTTTCTTGGAAATGTTACAAATATGGGTAAAATTATTTTTAGTTTCCCATTTGATACTTTTTTAGGTCGATTGTTAAGAATAAAATGAATAATTTAATAATTTGTTATTTAGAATAAATCCAAATAAAAATTCAAAAAAAAAAGTTTTGTACTGATAAATTTAATAATTTTGTAGCTTAATATTAAGTTAATATGGGAATCAGTTTAAAACCTATAGATGTAATAGACGACATCTCACAAGAAGATTTTCGAGAGAAATATTTGAAGCCAAGAAAACCAGTCGTTATAAAAAATATGGCGAGAAACTGGCCTGCTTACCAAAAGTGGACAATGGATTACATAAAGGAAGTAGTAGGTGATGTTGTTGTCCCTTTGTATGACAGTGCCAAAGCAGATCCCGCGGCTCCTATTAATGCACCAACCACCGAGATGAAATTTGGTGATTATATTGACCTTATACAGAGAGAACCTACAGATCTTAGGATCTTCTTTTTCGATCCGATAAAATTTGCGCCTAGCTTACTTAAGGATTACGTTTCTCCAAAAGATCTCATGGGAGGATTTCTAGATAAGTATCCAAGTATGTTTTTTGGAGGCAAAGGATCCGTTACCTTTTTACATTATGATATAGACTTAGCACATATCTTTCATACGCATTTTAATGGTAGAAAGCATGTATTGCTGTTTGAGTATAAATGGAAAGAAAGATTATACAAGCTACCTTATGCTACTTATGCTTTAGAAGATTATGATATAGAAAATCCAGATTTTAAGAATTTCCCTGCCTTGGATGGAGTAGAAGGTATTGAGTGTTTCTTGGAACACGGTGATACGCTCTTTATGCCAACAGGTTGGTGGCATTGGATGAAGTATCTTGATGGTAGTTTTTCTATCTCTCTTCGTGCTTGGGATAAGAGTTGGGGAGTAAAGGCAAAAAGCCTCTGGAATCTTACTGTACAGCGTAATTTTGATAACGTGATGAAGAAGAACTTTAAAGGAAAGTACATGAGCTGGAAAGAGAAAAAAGCCGTAGAACGTGCTAATATTGCTCTTAAGAAAGGCTTACCAAGAAAATAAATAAAAATAAAACCCCAGACAAAATAATTTGTATGGGGTTTATTTTTAACTATAATCATAAAAGATTTATAGTGAGAGGTAGTATTTATACAACGCCTTGCGCTAGCATAGCTTCTGCAACTTTTACAAAACCAGCGATATTGGCTCCTTTCACATAATTGACATAACCGTCCTCTTCTTTACCATAATCTCTACAAGCTTTGTGGATACCTACCATAATTTCTTTTAATCTTGCATCTACTTCTTCAGACGTCCAGTTAAGACGGATAGAGTTTTGAGTCATTTCTAATCCAGAAGTTGCTACACCACCAGCATTAGATGCTTTTCCTGGAGAAAACAATACTTTACTATCTAAGAAATAATTAATAGCTTCTAGGGTAGAAGGCATGTTAGCAGCTTCAGAAACACAGATACAACCATTAGAAACTAAACTTTTAGCATCTTCTAAATCTAATTCGTTTTGAGTTGCTGCAGGGATTGCAACATCACATTTAACTTCCCAAGGGCGTTTGCCAGCATAGAATTTTGCAGAAGGGAATTTCTTAGCATAATCTTCTGCGCGGTTATTACCACTAGAACGAAGTTGTAATAAGTAATCTATTTTCTCACCATTAATACCATCTTCATCATATATATAACCATCAGGCCCAGAGATCGTAACCACTTTGCCACCTAGCTCTTCAATTTTTTTGATAACTCCCCAAGCAACATTTCCAAATCCTGAAACTGTTACGATTTTATCTGCAAAAGTTTGTCCAACAGTTTTCAGCATTTGCTCAGCAAAATAAACAACACCATAACCTGTAGCTTCTGGTCTAATTAATGATCCTCCATAAGCAAGCCCTTTACCTGTAAGTACACCTGTAAACTCATTTCTAATTCTCTTGTATTGACCAAAAAGGTAACCAATTTCTCTTGCGCCAACACCTATGTCACCAGCAGGTACATCAGTTTCTGGACCAATATGTTTACATAATTCTGTCATAAAAGCTTGGCAGAATCTCATAACTTCCATGTCTGATTTTCCTTGAGGATCAAAGTCAGAACCTCCTTTACCACCACCCATTGGCAATGTTGTTAATGAGTTTTTGAACACTTGCTCAAAAGCTAAAAACTTCAAAACACTTAGATTAACAGTAGGATGGAATCTAATACCACCTTTATATGGACCAATTGCAGAGTTCATCTGGATACGGAAGCCTCTGTTAACTTGGATTTCACCTTTATCATCTACCCATGGCACTCGGAAAATAATTACACGTTCTGGCTCTGCCATTCTTTCTAGAAGTTTTTTTCCTTTGTACTCGTCTTTGTTAACGATAAAAGGGATTACCGTTACAGCAACTTCTTTTACGGCTTGGATAAACTCAGGTTCATTTGGATTTTTAGCCTCAATCATGGACATGAAATCCTTTATTTTTTGTTCTACTTCGTAGTGTTCCATAAGGGTTTTATTATTAAAACAAATTTAATTTTTATTTGAAAATTGACAAGGAAAAACTTTGATTTTTGTTCATAAATAAATGCTTGTAATGATTTTTCATATTTGTTATTTAGTTTTAATTTATTTTTTTAAAATAAAATGAAGTTTTCAATGAAAGTAAGCAATTGTTCATGATGCGTTAATCCAAGGGTTGGTACTGTCGACCAGCAGAAGATTTTATGTATTCTTTAAGTTCTAAATCTAATAAAATGGGTAATAATTGATGAGAAGGCAGGTTTGTTAAGGCGATAATGTCATCAAGATGGATTGTGATCTTGTCATTAATAATATCTAAAACGATTTTTGTTATCCCCGAAATTGGTGGCCTCTCTCTATTTTTTTTGAATAAATCTAATTGTTGATAAGGTTCTGTGATTATTTTTTCTACCAAATCTTTTGCACTGACAATACATTCTGCTTTGTTTTGTGCAATGAGAAGATTGCATCCTTGGCTATACTTGTCGGTAACTTTACCGGGAAGGGCAAAGGCTTCTCTGTTGTAATCGTTGGCAAAAGTTACGGTACTCATAGATCCTCCTCCAAAAGCTGATTCTATCACAATTGTTGTTTTTGAAAGACCAGCGATTACACGATTCCTTTGTATAAAATGTTCTCGATCAGGCTGTCCTGTTGAGTTGAATTCTGAGAGAATTGCACCGTTGTTTTCAATGATTTTTTCTGCTAAGTTTTTATGCTTTGCAGGATACAGCATGTGTAATCCGTGTGCTAATACAGCCGTTGTTGGGATGTCGTTCTGTAGAGAAAGCTCGTGTGCATAAGCATCTACGCCATAAGCAAGCCCACTAATTGTGGTGATATTCTTTGATTTTAAATAAGAAATTAATTCATCGATAAAATGTTTGCCATAGGATGTCATATTTCTGGTACCAACAATGCTAACACTTTGGCGATTATCATCGTAATTCCCTTTTATGTAAAGGATTGCTGGCGCATCATCACAATGGTTGAGATGTTTCGGGTAATTAGCTTGATTTCTTACCAAGACTTGGATTAGATTTTTATTACAAAATATAATTTCTTTTTCTGCAAACCTAAGATGTTCTATATTTCCTATTTCTGAGATTGTTTTCGGGCCTATACCAGAGATTTTCTTAAATTCATTTTTATGAGCAGTCCAAGCTAATTCTGCTGATCCAAAATGATCTAATATTTTCTTAAAGTTGCCGTCACCAATATTATTGCAATGTCTTAGCGCTATGGAGTAAAGAATCTCGTCGTTCATAGGTTGTGTTTCTCAAACTAATATACGTATTAGTTTGATTCCTTGCGTCTTATTTCGTCAAGATGATCCCAAATGTTATCTTTGGTTTTGTGAGGTAGTTCTAAGAAGTCATCAGGGTTATTTTCTTTATATTCTTGCCACAGTCTATCATCTTTTTCGCTGTAATAATTAGGAAATTCCCAGATGAATTTTTTTCTTTTTTCTCCTTGTTTTCTAAAAATGAAAGCCAGGATAACGCCAACGATACCTCCGGCTAAGTGTGATTGCCAAGATATTCTGCTTGGTTCTGCTAGTTTAGAAAATAATTCTTCGGGAAGCATACCCCAGATTAAACTCCCATAATATAACGCTACAATCATGGAGATGGTTAGGAGTTTCATATTCCATTTAAAAATTCCGCTAAAGAATAGAAAAAAAGCAAGCACATAGACAAGACCACTAGCGCCAATGATGCAATTATAATTCCATTGTCCTGTGATGATATCAATTGGAGGAAGTAGCCAGACTAATAATCCTGTAGATATCCAACCGATTAATAAAACTTTATTGGCTATTAATGGATAAAATTGATAGAGCAAGAATAGTAGAATAGCTATCGGAAATGAGTTTCCTATGATATGCTCCATGCTACCATGTAAGAAAGGAGAGAAGATAATACCCTTGAGCCCATCTGGTAATAATGGTATTATGGCACCATTGCAATTAGCAAACAACCCAAAGTGTTGTAATAAAAAGCCCAACCACATTAATGCTAACATGATGAGCGGCGCTATAAGAGCTTTTTTCTGGATACCATATTTCATAACTTGCTAATGTCAAAAGTTTAGCCAAATATAGAAAGCAGTAATTTTGTCCAATAATTTATGACATTATACCAATGTATTATATCTTTATTATCCATTTGTAGTTTTTATCTTATTTTTGTAGATTAAATTCTAAGTACAGGAAATGAAGAAATTTTTAATGTTGCTAACGTTGTTGTTGTTTGTAGTTGGTTTTTCGCAGAAAAAAAATCAGTATCAAAAAGTACTAGACTCCATTGCGCAAAGTAGTTGGAACTCTGCCATGGCCGAAACAGATACCTTAGAAAACACTTCTATTGTTAATATTAAAACCAAATATAGAGATACAATTATTGTTGATAGAGCCTTGTTGGCTAATCCTCAAGAAATCCCAATTACACCTTTTAATATGTTGAATACTGCAGGGCCTAAACGCTGGTTTCTGTACGGGCAAAATAGTTTAATCTTCAACCAATCATCTTTTAGTAATTGGTACGCTGGTGGTAATGATAATATTGGTATTATTGGCAAGATTAATTATAATCTTAATTATAAAAACGGCAAGCATTTTTTAGAGAACAATGTACAATTAGGCTACGGTTTTGTATCATCTACAGGACAAGCAACTAGAAAAACAGAAGATTATATTAATGTCTCTTCTAACTATGGTTATGAAGTCGCTAGTAAATATTATCTGTCTACGGGTTTCCAGTTTTTATCTCAATTTGGGGCTGGTTATAATTATTCTGCAACACCAGATCCTACTTATAAAGACAGAGTGTCACAATTTATGGCGCCTGGTTACCTTAATCTGGGTGTCGGTCTTTCTTACAATCCTAATGAAAATTTTCAGGTTATTTTCCGACCGATGAATGGTAAGTTCACATTTGTTTTAGATAAAGATCTACAAGTTGCGGGTAAATTCGGTCTAGAAAGAGATGGACAAAGCCTAAGAACAGAGCTGGGGACTATGATGAATATTATCTATAGGATAAAAATTTATAAAGATGTAACAATGGTTAATCAGCTTAATCTCTTTACCAATTATCTTAACCATATGGAGCGTGTAGATATTGCATATAGTGGTGTGCTTAATTTGAAGTTTAATAAATTAATCACTACAACCGTTGCACTAGACCTAGTCTATGATCATGATCAGATGACTAGCCTACAACGTAAGCAGACCTTAGGCGTAGGGATAACCTATAATCTAGGCTATAAATTAGAAAGAGAAAAAACACGTAATACCATTAATCCTTTTGTAAAATAATTAAAATAAAATTCAAAAAATAAACGATGAAAAAACTTTTATTCAGTGCTGTATTGTTTGGTACTATGGCATTAGCACAAGAAGCACCAGTACAAGATTCTACAAAAGCATGGTCTATCGTAGGACAAAATACATTAATGCTTAACCAATCTGCCTTTTCTAATTGGGTTGGTGGTGGAGCCAATAACCTTGGATGGTTAGCAGGGGTTAACTACAATTTGACTTATGAAAAAGACAATGATCTTTGGGAAAATATTGTCAATCTAGGTTATGGTATGAATAATACAAAAGGTCTGGGTAATAGAAAAACCCAAGATATCATTAATTTATCCACTAATTATGGCCGCAAAATAGCAGGCAATTGGTATGTGTCTGCAGGTGCAAGCTTGTTAACGCAATTTGCTCCAGGTTATGAAGATGGTAATAATCCAGATGCAAAGAAGTTATCTAATTTTATGGCGCCAGGATATGTTAATCTAGGTGCTGGTTTTACATATAAACCAAATGATAAATTTACGATGAGCCTTAGACCAGCCAATGCACGTTGGACATTTGTAGGAGACAAAGACTTACAATATGCAGGTAATTATGGATTGAAAAATGATGGAGATACCTCATTATTTCAATTTGGTTTCTTGGGTACAGCGGAGTATAAATTACAGATTATGGACAATATTTCTTTGCTAAACAGAGCTTCCGTATTCTCTAATTATCTAGATCATCCAGAAAGATTGGTGCTTTCTTATGGCGGTGTTCTTAATATGAAAGTTAATAAGTATATCTCTACGCAGGTGACGTTGGATCTATTGTATGATCATAATCAGATTAAGAAAACGCAGTTAAAGCAGACTCTAGGAATTGGTTTGGCTTATAATATCAATAATGGCATAAAACGTTCTGAAAATAAAAATAATCAATCTTGGAAATAAGCATTGATTAAGCTATAAAAAATCCCACTTTAGAATTAACTGAAGTGGGATTTTATTTTATTCTGATTTTAGCATATTTAATTCGCCAAAATGCTTTTTGAATTTTTGAATTTTAGGACCTACAACCGCACTGCAGTAAGGCTGAGTAGGATTAGCATTATAATAACCTTGATGGTATTGTTCTGCGGGCCAAAATTTCTGAAAATGAGCTAATTCTGTCACGTACTTCCCTGGCCATTTTCCCGAAGCTTCAGATTTTGCGATAGCAGTTTCTGCTTTTAGTTTTTCTGCTTCGTTTTTATAGAAAATAACAGACCTGTATTGAGTACCAATATCATTGCCTTGTCTGTTAAGCTGAGTGGGATCGTGCAAAAAGAAAAAAACATCCATCAACTGTTCATAAGAAATAATCTTAGGGTCGTAAGAGATTTCTACAACTTCTGCATGGCCTGTTTCTCCTGTACAAACTTCTTCGTAAGTAGGATTATCCTTATGCCCACCAGAATATCCAGATATTGTAGCATCTACGCCTTTCAACATATTGAAACAGCTTTCTATACACCAAAAACATCCTCCTCCAAAAGTGAGCTGATCAAGATTTGTTTTATTCATTTTAACTTGTTTGTTATTTTTAATTAAAGTTTTATGATCTTGTCCATTACAAGAGAACAAGAAAAAACTAAGACATAATATTGTAAGATTTTTTAACATGTTCAATTGTTTTAATTGCAATTTATATTCCGTTTTTATTCTCCCAGACCAATGCACTTGCACCAAGAATGGCAGCATCTGCCTCGTTTAGTTCACTGATAACTAATTTTACTTTATTCCGGAAAATAGGGAGGAGGTTTCTCTCCATATGCAACTTGGTAGGTTTTAGGATATAGTCACCAGCTTTTATAACACCACCAAATAATAAGATGGCTTCTGGCGAAGAAAACATAACAAAGTTAGCTAAAGCTTCTCCTAATTTCTGACCTGTATATCTGAAAACTTCTATGGCTGTAGGATCGCCTTTTATGGCACATTGATGTACGGTTTCTGAGTTAATTTCTTCTTCAGGATAATCGTTAAGCATAGAATCTGGGAATTCTGCACGCATTTTTTTTGCTGTAATGGCAATGCCTGTTGCAGAGGCGTAGGCTTCTAGAGATCCTTCTGATCCGGTGCTCCAATGTTTTCTTCCGCCAGGTTTTACAATAGTATGACCTAGTTCTCCTGCAAAACCGTCATGACCATAGATGGTATTGCCGCCAGAGATTATGCCACTGCCAACGCCTGTACCTAAAGTAATCATGATAAAGTCTCTCATGCCTCTTGCAGCGCCATACATCATTTCTCCCACTGCCGCAGCATTGGCATCATTGGTAATATTGCATGTGGTATTAAATTTTGCTGCAATTAATTCTGCCATTGGAACAATGCCTTTCCAAGATAGATTGGGTGCTTGCTCTATGGTTCCTTTATAATAATTGCCGTTGGGAGCGCCAACACCAATTCCTTTGAAATTTTCGCTTTTATGTTTTTCTAGAAGGGGATTGATATGCTCATAGAGTGCATTGATAAAATCCTCCACTTCGGGATAATCTGTGGTTTTCAGTTTACCTTTTTCTAGGATTTCTCCACGATGGTTAACAAGTCCAAATTTTGTATTAGTACCACCGATATCGATACCTAGAGCGATTTGTCTTGAAAAATCTAGTAATGACATTTTATTTTTGTTTCGAGGAGTTAAATTTATAAAAAAGATTACAATTCTTACTAAAATATTTTACCATAGTTGCTCGTATTATATTGTTAAGTCAGATGATATATTTAGTTATTTTTTCGAGTTAAAAATCCTCAGAAATGTTTTATAATAATGTCTCATTAATCTGTGATTATCGTTTTTTTCGTGGTTGGTTTTTTGTTTTTCTTACGGCGTCCCCACCATACCAGAAATCCAGTAATAGGTAATGATGCACAGATAAGACTCGAAATAAATGCTAAAATTTTTGACCAAATTCCGAAAATAGCCCCTACATGAATGTCGTAATTAGCAGCAACTGCCTTTTCTCCAAAGTTTTTATCTTTGGGATTATGAGCGTGCAAGAATTCTCCAGAATTTTCATCAAAAATAGCTTCAGAAGATTTGTAGTAAGCATAATCCAAATGTTTTACATAGACTGCAAAATATGGATGCTCATGATCATCTAGGTGCTCATGCCCAAGGTCTAATGAGTAGCTGTAAGCCTTGGGGTAAAGCGTTTCTACCTTTTTGCCAATTTTGTCCCAAGTAGAATCATTCTTATTTTCTTTAAGTGCTTTTGTAGCATATTGAGAGAAATCTGGTAATGCTGTTTTTCCACCAGAAAATGTGAAATAGATTAAAGCTTGTATTGCAAAAAAAGCATAAAATAATCCAGTGATTGTTACGATGAGAGCGATAAAAGAAGCATAGAATCCTAAGATGTTATGTAGGTCGTAGTTCTTTCGTTTCCAGTTTTTTATATTTTTCCAACGAAACCAAAATCTTTGCTTTCTTGCTGCTTTGTTTTTCGGCCACCAAAGTATAATACCCGTTATTAACATTACTAAGAAAATTAATGTAGGAATGCCTACAACATAAGTTCCCCAATCTTGTTTTAATAAAAAACTCCAATGAATCATTTTTACAATGTTGAAAAACCCATTTTTTTCGTCATAAACGGCTAAAACTTTTCCTGTAAAGGGGTTGACATAAGCGGTTTTATAAACGACCAATTCCTGAAAATAATTCCATACTTTGGGATCAGGATTGCTTTCGTAGTAATGAAAACGGTAGGACAGAGATTTATCGATTGGGATATCTACCCAATGTACAGGATATTTTTCTAGGACTTGAGCATTAACTAATTTTTCCATCTCGGGCATTGGAAGAACTTGTTTTTTGCTAATGTTGATTTCTCCGTGGTGGATGACTTCTTTTCTGGTAATACTTTCTATCTCATCCTTAAAGACGTACAAAGCGCCTGTAATTGAAATGACAAATACAATCGCGCCAACAGACAAACCAAACCACAAATGTAGTTTGGCTGCTGTTTTCTTGAAGAAACCTGGTTTCTTTTTATGAAGTTTTTTTTTCTGCATGGATATTTAAAAAATTCAATCTTTAAACTTATGTTTTTTATATTTTTTTAAAGTTTATAAGTTATACTTCCCAAGGCGTTGATTAATTGCTGCGGATTAGCAGTTGTAAATCCTACCCAATAATGTTGATTGGTAAAGTTATCTACTTTTACACCTATTCTAAATTTTTTTGTGTCATAGAAAGCACTAGCATTAAGAACTAAATATTTTGGGAGAGTGAATCTGTTTAATCCTGCTATGGCATGATTGTCGATCAGATTATTATTTAACTCATTATTTGCGCTTGCGTAGTTACCACCAATACCGAATCCTAAGCCCTTCATGTTACCTTCAAGAATCTGATAGCTGGCATAAAGGCTTGCTAACCAAGGAGAACCTGCTGTTCCTGGTCTTCTCCCAAAAGTTTTAATTTCTGAGTCAATATATTTTGATTCGTTGTAACTAAGTCCTCCAACCAACGATAGTCCTTTTACTAAATATGCATTGACTTCTAGTTCTAGACCTTCGCTTTTTACTTTCCCAGCTTGATTTATTACTGTAGTTCCTTCTGGAGCTCCAATAACTTGTTCTAAAGTACTGAGTAAAGTATTTTTCACTTTTATATTGTAATAGCTTAATGTGGCATTCAATCTTCCTTTGATCAGGCTGGTTTTTAATCCGCCTTCAAATTGGTTGGCTCTTTCAGGATTTGATAAACTTTGAGTTCCTGTGTTATCAGAAGTATAATAACCATTATTTTTAAAACTATTCTGGTAATTCCCAAAAACAGAGAATTTGTCTTTAATAATTTCGTAAGCAATACCTGCTTTAGGAGAGAATGCAGATTGACTGTAATTTTGCAGTGTATTAATCCAAAGTTTACCACCTTTGAAATCGTTATTTTCGTAGCGCACAGCTGCCATAATATTTAATCCAGAAATGGGTGTAAATACATTGGCAATATAACCACTATATACATTAGTATCACCTTCCATAGGGAATTCTCCGATAAGTCCATTAGCTGAAGCCTTTGCGTAAGCATTTCCAAGTGTCATGGCATTCATGTCTGAATAGTTTGCTCCTTTTAAAGGAACGGGGATTGCGTCAAATGGGGAAAACATATAAACGAACATTCGTCTGTCCTTAATTTTTTGAAAATCGAAACCGGCAACAGTTCTGTTCCTCATGTCGTTGCCAAATTTATAATCGAGATTAAAATTCTGTTGGATTTGGAAATATGTTTTTTTACTATCTTTAGTAGATTGGTCAGATCTTACAACTCCTAGATTACCATCTGGTCTTGAGGCAATTGAAAAATATGGGTTGTAACCATCAGAGTAAGTGTAAGAGTTACTTATATTGGTAGAAGAACGGATATTGTCATTGATTTTATAATTAATTTGCCCGAAAAGATTTCTCACTTTTGCATTTGTATATAATCCGTCACCATAATATGATTGTTTATAATCTAGACCTAATTTTTCTAAATCCTTCATATTATTAACACCTGTAGTTGCTTTTGATAGATAGAAAAAAGCTTGTTCTGGAGTTGCTCTCGTATCAAACATTTCATATTCTAAACTCAAGTCCAATTTGTCATTCACCTTATATAATAAAGACGGTGTAAAGGCTGTATAGGTGTTTTTTGCATCTGTTTTCTGAAAAGTACCAGTATTAGTGTAAGCTGTATTAACACGGAACATCAACTTATTATCCTTGGTTATAGGTGTGTTAATATCTGCTTGTGCTCTATAGTAGTTATAACTGCCACCAATTAAAGAAACTTGTCCTCCGAAATTATCATAAGGTTTTTTAGTAATTCTGTTAACAGCACCTCCGTAAGAAGTTAGATTGCTCCCGTATAAGGTTGCAGATGGGCCTTTAAGTACTTCAAGTTTTTCCACATTTACCGCATCTATTGATGTTGTTACTGGTGCAACTAAACCATTTCTCAGAGAGTTATTAGATGTAAAACCTCTTAATGATATATAAGATCCACCATCTCCAGCTCTGTTGGTAGCGCTCCACATTTTTTGAATACCTGTTACATTTCTGTAAGCATCGTCAACTGTATATATCATTTGGTTTTCGAAAAATATCTTGTCAACTGTTGAGAATAACTGCGGATTTTCAATTGCCTTTAAGGGCATTTTATTGATGTATTCGCTATCTTTTTTAAGAATAGAATTGATAATTACTTCTTCTATACCTTTAATATTAGCACTATCTTTTTCTTGTGCATAATAAAATGAAGCTGATAGAATTAATATGCTAGTAATAATATGTTTCATAAAATAAATTTCTGCAAATTTACTATTTATATTAATTCTAAATAAATATTATTTGTCTATTAAAAATTGAATAGTAGGTTAGGTTTATAAATAATGTAAAAAAACATAAAGCCGTTAATCATTGATTAACGGCTTTATATTATTTTGAGTAAATGAGAGTATTAAGCTGGGATTTCTCCTTTAAAAAGGAAAGAAATTGCTTCTTTATTTACTTTATCTACCATCTCACTAAATAGATGGAAAGACTCTTGCTTATAGATTACCAACGGATCTTTCTGCTCATATACAGCTCCTTGAGAAGATCTTCTTAAGTCATCCATCTCACGAAGGTGAGTTTTCCAGTTTTCATCAATGATTGATAAACAGATATTCTTTTCGAAATCGTTAATTAGACTTTCACATTTTGTTTCGTAAGCTTCTTTCAGGTCTGTAACAATTGTTGTTGTTTTAGTTCCGTCAGAGAAAGGCACTTGTATCATCTTGAACATACTACCTTGATTCTGGTAAACGTTCTCGATAATTGGGAATGATTTCTCCTTAAGAAGATTAAGTTTCATGTTATAATCTTCATGAGCAGTTTTAAACAAAATATCTACAATAGCTGGTTCTTGCATATTGTTGAATTCTTGCTCAGTTACAGGCGATTCCATTGTGAAATATTTAATCACATCAAATTCGAAATCTTTGAAACTTCCCGTAGCCTTAGTTGCTGCAACAATAGATGCTGAGGTATCAAATATCATATTAACGATATCATACTTCAGGTGATCTCCAAACAAAGCATTCTTTCTTCTTTTGTAGATTACATCACGTTGCTTGTTCATTACATCATCATATTCTAATAACTTTTTACGAGTACCAAAGTTATTTTCTTCTACTTTTTTCTGAGCTCTTTCGATAGATTTTGAAATCATAGAATGCTGAATAACTTCGCCTTCTTTATGACCCATTCTGTCCATCATTTTCGCAATTCTTTCTGAACCGAAAAGACGCATTAAGTTATCTTCTAATGATACGTAGAACTGAGAACTTCCTGGATCTCCCTGACGTCCAGCACGACCTCTTAACTGTCTGTCAACACGTCTAGAGTCATGTCTTTCTGTACCGATAATGGCAAGTCCTCCAGCTTCTTTAACTTCAGAAATTAATTTGATATCCGTACCACGACCCGCCATGTTAGTGGCAATCGTTACGACTCCTGGTCTACCAGCTTCTGCAACAATCTCTGCTTCTTTCTTGTGAAGTTTCGCGTTAAGAACTTGGTGTTGGATTTTTCTAAGTTGTAATGCTCTTGATAGTAATTGAGAAATTTCTACAGAAGTTGTACCAACCAAAACTGGTCGTCCTGCTGAGGTTAATTTTTCTACTTCTTCAATAACTGCATTGTATTTTTCACGATTGGTTTTGTAAACCAAGTCATGTCTATCGTCTCTTTGTATTGTACGGTTGGTTGGGATTACTACAACGTCCAATTTATAAATCTGCCAGAATTCTCCAGCTTCTGTCTCTGCAGTACCTGTCATCCCTGCTAGCTTGTTGTACATACGGAAATAGTTCTGTAATGTAACGGTAGCAAATGTCTGGGTAGCTGCTTCGATTTTTACGTTTTCTTTAGCTTCAATCGCTTGGTGAAGTCCGTCTGAGTAACGACGTCCATCCATAATACGACCTGTCTGCTCATCAACGATTTTTACCTCACCATCCATCACAACATATTCATCATCTTTTTCGAATAATGTATAAGCTTTTAGTAATTGGTTAAGCGTGTGGATACGTTCTGACTTTACTGCAAAATCTCTGAATAAATCTTCTTTGGCAGCAAATTCTTCTTCCTTAGTAAGATTTTGATTTTCTAACTCTGCAATTTCTGTCCCGATATCTTGCAATACGAAGAAATTAGAATCTTCATTACCTGCAGACATATATTCTACACCTTTGTCAGTAAGGTCAATCTGATTATTTTTTTCGTCAATTACAAAATAAAGATCTTTATCTACAATTGGCATATCACGGTTGTTATCTTGCATATATTGCGCTTCGGTTTTTTGAAGCAATGCACGATTTCCGCTTTCTGATAAGAATTTAATTAAAGGGCGAGATTTTGGTAAACCTCTGTAAGCTTGTAATAACTTAAAGCCTCCTTCTTTATTTTTTCCTGCTGAGATTAATTTTTTAGCCTCGTTAAATATTGCCGAAACTGTTTTTTTCTGAACTTCTACAATACGATCAACAGATGGCTTAAGAACATCAAATTCTTGTCTGTCACCTTGTGGTACTGGTCCAGAAATAATTAATGGAGTTCTTGCATCATCTATCAAAACAGAATCTACTTCATCCACAATGGCAAAGTTAAGTTCGCCTTGTACCAATTCTGAAGGAGAAGTTACCATGTTATCTCTCAAATAATCGAAACCAAATTCGTTATTAGTACCATAAGTGATACTTGATTGGTATGCTTTTCTACGTGCATCTGAGTTAGGTTGGTGAAGATCGATACAGTCAATGGATAATCCATGGAATTCATATAATGGTCCCATCCAAGCCGAGTCACGTTTTGCAAGATAATCGTTAACCGTTACAACGTGTACGCCACGACCAGGAAGTGCATTAAGATAGATTGGTAATGTACCAACTAAGGTTTTACCTTCACCAGTTGCCATCTCTGCAATTTTACCTTCGTGCAATACAACACCACCAATAAACTGAGTGTCATAGTGTACCATGTCCCACTTTACTGGTGTGCCTGCTGCATCCCATTGGTTTTTCCAAACGGCAATGTTACCATCAATAGATACAAAATCTTTAGTTGATGCTAATTCTCTATCTCTATCGTTAGCTGTAACACGGATTTCTCCATTTTGAGCTAATCTTCTAGAAGTTTCTTTTACTAAAGCGAAGGCTTCTGGAAGCACTTCATTTAATACTTTTTCTTCAATCTGATAAGAATCTTTCTTTAAAGCTTCTATTTTATTGAAAAAAGCTTCTTTCTCGTCAACATTGGTAGAAGTTTTAATTTGTTCTTTTAATTCTTCAATCTGTGTTGTGATAGAAGCTGTTGCAGCTTTTATTTTCTGCTGAAATTCGGCAGTTTTTTCTCTCAGTCCATCATCCGTTAATTGTTGGATGTTGGCTTCTACAGCTTTAATCTTGGTAACAACTTTCTTTACTTCTTTAAGATCTTTTGCGTTTTTGTCACCTAAGAAACTTTTAAGAACACTATTTAAAAAACTCATTCTATGTTGATTTTGTTGCAGGAAGGTCCTGCTTTATTGAGAAAAATACCAAAGTATTAATCAGGTTAATAATTTTGTGAAGGCTTAGAAACTAAGCTAATTCTTATTAATATTCGTCTTCGTTCCAAAGGAAATCATCATCCGATGGGTAATCTGACCATACTTCTTCGATGCTTTCATACACTTCGCCTTCGTCTTCAATTGCTTGTAGATTTTCTACAACTTCCATAGGCGCTCCAGTTCTGATTGCGTAGTCGATAAGTTCGGCCTTGGTCATTGGCCAAGGTGCGTCGCTTAGATAAGATGCCAATTCTAATGTCCAGTACATAATTTAAATTTTTGCAAAAGTAAAAAATTAGGTTATAAATTACAGCTTTTTGTATTGATTTTCAATAAATTTTAAAATTAATTAAAATTATTTTATTTTTCTGTTAATGATATTTTGTCTATAATATCGTTAATAAACGGTTTACAAAACGCTTATTGCTACTTTCTCAAAAACCATTCCACAAATTTTTTTATGCCATTTTGGAAGTTGGTACTTGGTTGATAGCTTATTAATTGTCTTGCTTTGGTAATATCTGCGTTCGTTTTTGTCACATCTCCAGCTTGCATTGGCAGATTTTTTAGTTGAGCGGTTTCTGACATTTCGTTTTCGATGGTACTGAGCATTGTTTTAAGATCGATGACTTGATTTTCGCCAAGATTTAAAATTTCATATACCTTATTATTGTTTTCTAGATAGTTAATAGACTTGGTAATGCCATCTATAATATCGTCTATATAGGTGTAATCTCTTGCAGTTGTGCCATCTCCATAAAACGGAATGTCTTGTTGTTGTTGGAGTAGATTTGCAAATTTATGTATGGCAAGATCTGGTCTTTGTCTAGGGCCATAGACCGTGAAAAATCTTAATTGTATCATATCTATATTGTATAAATGATGATATACGTGTCCCATAATTTCGCCACATTTTTTGGTAGCGGCATAAGGTGAGATAGGACGATCTACATTGTCTTCTTCTGAGAAAGGGATTTTATCATTGTTGCCGTAGACGCTAGAAGATGAAGCACAGACAAATTTTGTTATGTTGTGTTTTTTGCAAAGTTCCCAGAGATTCATGGTACCACGAATGTTAACTTCTTCATATTCTAAAGGCCGCTCAATAGATGGTCTTACGCCAGCCAAAGCAGCAAGATGAATGATGAGATCTATTTTGTTATTATTAAAGATTTTTTCTAGACCAGAAATATCTCTAATATCTTGATAATAAAGTTTGTAATTGTCTGATTGTGTCGCTTGGATCAGGGTATTAATATCATTCTCTTTATCAGAGAAGTTAATTGTTGTAGTATTGGATGTACTTTGTAATGTGTTTTTAATTTTCACCTGATAATCATAAAAATTATCAAAATTATCAATGTTTATGACAGAATGTCCATTTTTTAATAATTGTTCTACAAGGTGAGATCCAATAAATCCCGAACCACCAGTAACTAAGTATGTCATTGTGTTTTTTTGAGTTAGACAAATTTAACAAAATGAAAACATTATTCATAAAAAAGCCTCATTATTTTAAGCAAGGAAGAGCAATTTTTTTGAAATTTAAATTAATTTGCAATATACTTTCTATTTTTTGTTTTTCTTTATCCTTGCATATTAACGATAGCTAAGTCTCGTCTTCATTCAAAAAAAACGTATTTTTACAGACTATTAAAATTTATCAAAATGCAATTTTCTGGACAGATTCTCAAAATGATTAGCCAAAATGGGCAACCAATACAATATTTTCTTAATCTTAATGGTGATTTGCTCAATATAAATCAGCTTTTTGGTAAGGTTTTGAAAATAAATCACATTGGTTATCAGTGTGTTAATTGTGGTAGTGACGAAAAACTATACAGAATGGGTTTTTGCAAAAAATGTTTTTTTGAAAGCCCTTATGCCAGCGAAAGTATCATAAGACCAGAATTGTCTATGGCACATCTTGGACTTGCAGAGCGTGATCTTGAGGTAGAAAAGTCTATCCAACTTGTACCTCATGTTGTCTATCTATCCTATACTGGTGATGTAAAAGTTGGCGTAACGCGTGCCAGTCAGATCCCTACAAGATGGATAGATCAAGGCGCAACATTGGCATTACCAATTGCCATAACAGAAAATCGTTATGAAGCAGGTATGATAGAGGTGGAGCTGAAGAATCATCTTAGTGATAAGACCAACTTCCGAAAAATGTTACAAGAGAATAATGATGATGCAATTGATCTAGAAAAAGTTAGAGCAGAGGTATTGGGTTATTTCCCTGACAGCTTTAAGAAGTTTGCAATAACAGATGAAAATGTTGTAAGATTGGATTATCCTTATGAAGCTCCACAGAAAGTTAATGCTTTTACATTGGATAAAAAGCCTGAGTTCGAAGGTGTCCTACATGGTGTCAAAGGGCAATATTTGAAATTTGAAGGTGATAATTTTATGAATATCAGAAGTCATGAAGGGTATGTAATAGATCTAACAATTTCATAAAAAAGTAAAAGACTTTATCCTCAATATTTCTGAAAAGTTTTTAGAGCTTTTTGTTTAAAGAATGAGGATGTTCTATATATAAAGCGCTTTACAATTTCTTGCAAAGCGCTTTTCTAAAAATAAAAGTTATGAAAAATTATTTATTTTGTTTGTAACGTTTGTCAGGCGTACCATCTTTTTTTAATTTCTGATTTTCTTTATAACGCTTGTCTGGTGTGCCGTCTTTTTTCAGTTTTACAGCATCAGATTTAGTAGGAGCAGCTTTAGCATCAACAGCTTTCGCTTGCTTAGCAGGTTCTGCTTTTTTAGCTTCTTGACTTACTTTTACAGGAGTTTGTTTGGCTGTAGATGGATGTGTAGATTGTGCAGATGCAAATCCTAGTCCTAATACTAGAGATAATGCAGTTAAGAGATTTTTCATGTTTTTTTAAATGTTTGGTAATTATAAATTTCTATATCAAAACTAATACAATATCTCAGCCGAAAATGAGAAATAATTAGATTTAACTATAATTTATTAAAGATTAAAAAAAACTTAAAAGTTAATGCGATAAGCTAGATTGACATTTGCCAACCATGCTTTATTGAAATAATTTTGAATATCAATATCCTGATTTCTAATAGAAGAGGTATAATAGTTGAGCTTTAGTCCAACAACAACTTGTTGTACACCTTGCATATCTAAGTTGTAGATTGCTTTGCTACCAAGGTGAAATCCATTATTACCTTCGTTGAATTTCCCGCTGTGATCAAGAAAAGAAGAGGACATTCTGTAGATGCTAAGACCGCCTAATCCTTCCACAAAAAAATCTTCAGAAATTGGATGTTTATAAAAAGCATAAAACTCAAAGTTGTTCATTTCTGGACCTCCAAGATTCCCGAATAAAGAATCTTCAATTTTGACACTGGCAGACATGCGATTATATTCTAAGCCAAGTCCAAATCCTTTATAAAGTTCCATATTTCCTGCAATCCCGAATCCTACAAAGGGCGATAAGCTTTTGTTCATGAAGTTATTTCCGAAAGCCTTCATCACACGAACATTGGGTTCTACAGAAAAAAAGACTTCTTCAATAATAGGTTTATTTTTTTTTCTTTGAGAAAATCCAAACATCGGCAATAACAATACAACTAATAAAAATCGCTTCATTATTCAAGTGTAATTTGGTCAAAGCTAATAAAGGTTACACCAGACGGAATGCTAATTTTGGTAGAATCTTTAGATATTTTACAACCAACGCTAGCGGTAGAAAAGGATTTTACTTTTGCATTAAATATTAAGTCATAATCTCCAGTTTCATAAGGGCCAGCCATTACAAAACTGCCAGAGTTTTTAGGGATCGTTTCTGCGATAGTTCTGTTGTTGCTTTTGAGAAGAATTGGTTTTAGTAAAATTTCTGAGTTAGATGTTGATATTTTTCCTTCTACATAAGCCCGGAAAATCTGAGAATCATCATCACTTTTACAAGACGTAATTGTTGCCAATACGCCTATAATTAATATAAATAGGTATGATGGAAATTTCACAGTTCTAATCTTATGATGCAAAGTTAGGTTTTTTTCAATTTACTTATCTTTGTAACGCAAACGATTCCGAATTATTTCTCGGAGTCGCTTTTTTCGTTAATATGATATTAAGTTTATGGCATTAAAGAGTATTCAGCAATATTTACTTCCAGATCTTTTAAAAAACGAATTCGGTAAAGAGATTTTCGATGCGTTACCAAGCAATCAGCATATTTCTATCAAAGGAAGTGCGGGATCTGCGTCATCTATTTTTGTGGCAGAGCTGTTTCTAACGCACAAAAAAACCATACTTTTCTTGATAGATGACAAAGAAGAAGCGCTGTATATCAACGCCGAGATGGAGGATTTATTAGGCAAAGATAAGATCTTATATTTCCCAGCAACGCATCTGGAGCCTTATCAGATAGAGAAAACTCAAAACGCCAATTTAGTCCTAAGAACCGAGGTTCTTAATAAAATCAACAGCAGCAAGTCGCCCAAAGTGATTGTGGCTTATGCTGGCGCTTTATCAGAAAAAGTGTTGAAGAAAGAGGATTTCAAAGCGATTTCTCATCAGATAAAAGTCGGCGATCAATTGGATTTTGATTTTGTGGATGAGTTGCTTAATCATTATCAATTTAATCAGACGGATTTTGTTTCAGAACCTGGAGAATTCTCTGTACGTGGAGGGATTGTAGATGTTTTTTCATTTTCTAACGAACAACCTTATCGGATTACTTTTTTCGGAAATGAAGTCGAAAATATCAAAACTTTTGACATAGAAACTCAATTGTCTGTTGACAAAATTGATTCGTTTCAATTGGTGTCTAACATGAATTATAGTGTCAGCGGGAATAAAGTGCCGTTGTTTGAGGTCTTGCCAAAAAATATTTTCTTAGTGACGAAGAATGCCTTTATGTCTTTGATTAAAGTCAAAAACTTCTTCGAGAAAGCTTTAGAAAAGTACGAGACCTTAAGCAAAGATATCAAGCATCAATTACCGAAAGATTTATTTGTTTCTGAGGATGAGTTTGTAAAATATTTATCAGCTTATCCGTTGATAGACTTTACCTTAGATTCTTTAAAGCTAGCTAAGCAATCATTTTATTTGATCGAATCTCAGCAGACATCACAACCGTCATTTCATAAGAATTTTCAGTTATTAATAGAAGATTTAGAAGAAAAACAGAACGATGGTTTTGATACATGGATTTCATTTTCTACCGAGAAACAGAAAGAACGTCTAGAATCTATTTTTGAAGAATTAGAAAAAGAAGTGCCGTATAAAGGTTTCAAGTCTGAGCTTCACGAAGGGTTTGTAGATCCTAAACATAAAATTTCGGTATATACCGATCATCAGATTTTTGATCGTTATCAAAGATTTAAGGCTAAAAATAGCTTTGCTAAAAGTGAACAATTAACCCTTAAAGATCTTATGTCACTTAAAGTCGGCGATTATATCACGCATATCGATCACGGCATTGGTAAGTTTATGGGATTGGTAAAAGTGAATAACGATGGCAAAGTCCAAGAATGCTTTAAGCTAAGTTATAAAAATGGCGATTTGCTGTATGTCAGTATTCATTCGCTTCATAAAATATCAAAATATACAGGGCCAGACGGACGAGAAATCGTGCTTAGCAAGCTTGGTTCTCCCGCTTGGAAATCCTTGAAACAGAAGACTAAAGCTAAAGTTAAGCAGATTGCATTTGATTTGATTAAATTATATGCAGAACGAAAATCTGCTAAAGGTTTCGCGTTTACACCAGATTCTTACTTACAGAACGAATTGGAAGCGAGTTTCCTTTATGAAGATACGCCCGATCAAGAAAAAGCAACCGTGGATGTCAAAAACGATATGGAAGCCGACACCGTGATGGATCGATTAATCTGTGGTGACGTTGGATTTGGTAAAACCGAAATTGCCATTAGAGCCGCCTTTAAAGCTGCAACAGATGGTAAGCAAGTTGCGATTTTGGTACCGACAACGATTTTGGCATTTCAACATTATAGAAGTTTCAAGGAAAGACTCAAGGATTTCCCGGTTAATGTCTCGTATCTCAATAGATTCCGTACAGCAAAGCAAAAAGCAGAAACGCTTAAAGGTCTGGAAGAAGGTAAAGTGGATATTGTTATCGGGACGCATCAATTGGTGAGCAAGAGTGTCGTATTCAAAGATCTCGGCTTATTGATTATTGACGAGGAACATAAGTTCGGGGTTTCGGTTAAAGATAAACTGAAAACCATGAAAAGCAATATAGATACCTTGACCCTAACCGCAACGCCGATCCCGAGGACGTTACAATTTTCGTTAATGGCAGCAAGGGATTTGTCTGTTATTAAGACACCGCCGCCTAACCGACAGCCTGTGGAGACACATATCACTGGTTTTGATGAAGAAACTCTAAGAGATGCTGTGGCTTATGAGTTGCAACGCGATGGGCAGGTATATTTCATTAATAATAGAATTGAAAATCTTAAAGATATAGCAGGATTAATCCAGCGCCTGGTGCCTGATGCCAAAGTTATTACAGGACACGGACAGATGGAAGGCAAGCAACTAGAGCAGAATGTTTTAGACTTTATGGAAGGTAAGTATGATGTGTTGGTTTCTACAACCATTGTAGAAAGTGGTGTGGATGTGCCTAATGCCAACACTATTTTTATCAATGACGCACAACGATTTGGGATGGCAGATCTCCATCAGATGCGTGGTAGAGTAGGACGTAGCAATCGTAAAGCATTTTGTTACCTGTTGACGCCGCCTTTTGACATGATGACGTCTGATGCCAGAAAGCGATTAGAAGCTATAGAACAGTTTTCGGATTTGGGAAGTGGATTTCAGATTGCGATGAAGGATCTAGAAATCCGTGGTGCAGGAGATCTTTTGGGTGGTGAGCAAAGTGGCTTTATCAACGAAATGGGCTTCGAAACCTATCAGAAAATCATGCAAGAAGCTTTGGAAGAATTGAAAGACGATGCTGAGTTTTCTAATCTATTTGAAAATGAAGAAGATCGCCAAAAGTTAATTAAAACTACCAAAGAAGTTAATATAGAAACCGATCTAGAACTTATGCTACCAGACGATTATGTCTCTAGCATAGAAGAACGATTGTCTCTGTATCAGAAGCTTGCAGATCTTGAAAGCGAGAAAGATTTGGATCAGTTTGCATTCGAGTTAGAAGATCGTTTTGGAACCATGCCAAAAGAAGGCATTAACCTCCTGAAAAGCGTTAGCCTAAAATGGTTGGCGTCAGAAATTGGCTTTGATAAAATCGTCATGAAGAATAGTATTTTCTTAGGTTATTTCCCAAGTAACCCACAGGATAAGTTTTATCAGACCGATAAATTTCGACATATTATAACTTACCTACAGCAACATCCGCACGAGGCACAACTTAAGGAAAAAGCGAGTAAAGAAGGTAACCAGTTGATGATGAGAAAAGATCAGGTTGAAAATGTTGATGCGGTTAATGCATTGTTGCAAAACATTCTTAATAAATAATTCGTTTTAAAAAATTAACTTTGCGTAAAATAAATTCTTAATGACTAAAATACTTAATTACTTAAGCTTTGTATTTTTACTAGCATTAATGGTCTCTTGCGATCCTATACCAGACGTAAATGGAGACTTATTAAATGGAGTTAAAAACATACCTATAACGACTAACCCAGGGACAAATGCTACGCAAAAACGTATTAATAAAGTCGTTGAGGTAGATGATGAAGGAGAGATTCTAACTATTGATTATGTGTATAGTAGTAATAAACTTTCTAAAGTGATCGCAAAGTCTACTGATGGAGAAAGTAATGAATATAGCTTGGTTTACAACAATGACATCATCACAAAGGTTGATATCAAGAGAGTTCTGCAAGTTGGAGACGTACCAATTAATATTGCTATGAATTTATCTTACGCTAATGGAAAGTTAACTAAAGCAGAAGGCAAAGGAGTTTCAGAAGGCACAGATTTGTTTACTAATACATCTCAATTTTCTTATAATAACGGGAAGTTAAGCAAAGTTGAAACTAGTTATGTAATGCCTACAGGCGATTTATTTTCTAGTTTAGAAAGCCTTATTGGTTATCAGGGAGATAATATAAATAGCTGGAAACTAACGAGTACAACGACAGGGCTGCCTCCAATTATTACTAGTCTTTCTTTTTTGAGCTATGATAATTATAAGAATCCATTTGCATCTTTGCCAGAGGCTTTTAACACACTTTCAACTAATTACGGTATGGGTACTTCAGCATTTGGTGGATTATCTAAGAATAATTTTGTTGATGCTAATGCGATTACTATGGGTATGACATTTAATTTTAAATATGTGTATACCTATGATAAAGATGGTTATCCAACAAAAGGTGTTAAGTCAGACGGCTCTAGCATAACTTTTACCTATTAAAAATTTCTATGAAATATCTTATAGTTGGCCTTGGTAACAAAGGCGAAGAATATACAGAAACCCGACATAATGTTGGGTTTAAAGTTGTCGAAAAAATTGCAGAACAGATAGAAGCCCCCTTTAACTCCAGTAATTTTGGATTATTAGCTGAGGGTAAATATAAAGGACGAAAAGTATTATTGTTGAAGCCAGATACATACATGAATTTGTCAGGTAATGCCGTTAGATTCTGGATGCAGAAAGAAAATATACCAGCAGAAAATATCCTGATTATTACTGACGATCTAGCATTGCCTTTCGGGACATTAAGAATGAAGATGAAAGGAAGTCACGGTGGACATAATGGTCTTAGAAATATAGAAGAAGTCCTTAATACGGGACAATATGCAAGGTTGAGATTTGGGATTTCTGCAGAGTTCAAAGAAGGACAGCAGATCGATTATGTTTTAGGAAAATGGAGCGAAGGCGAGTATGATAAACTGCCAGAAAGAATTGATAAATTCTCTAAAGCCAGCTTGTCTTTTGTCTTTGCAGGGATCAATAATACCATGTCTAGTTTCAACGGAAAATAGAAGAGTAAGAAAGAGATAACAATTTTATAAAAAATAGCGCCTAATAAGTTAATTGGGCGCTATTTTTTTTGAAATAAAATTTACACTTCCATAAGAAGGTATCTGTTAATTGGAAAGGCGAATCTCAATTGCTTGGATTCGCCTTTCGCTGACTATAAGTGAAAAAAGATTTCTTGTTACATTGCACGCCTGTGCTCTATGACGATATGTGATTCTTCGTCTTTTTCGTAATCACGATAAGAGGTCGAGGTTCTGAAACCTATTAACTCTACTTCGATGTCTTCTTCCTCCGCTCTTACATTGGCAAAATCTTGGATCATCTCCAGTACATCTGTCGTAATATAAGAGGTTGCTCTCGCATCAATGATTACTTTAGATCCTGGTTTGATATTCTTCAATGTTTTTTTGATAGCTGCTTTGTTAAGGAAGGATACTTCCTCTGCCAGCTTAATAGTAATGGCGTCTGCTTCATCTAATTGTTCTTTGCTTAGATAGTAAGCCCGTTTCATATTACCTTGTAGAACGTAGATGATAGAAATAGCCAATCCAATCCCAACACCTTTTAGTAGGTCTGTTGCTACAATAGCTACAACTGTTGCTATAAAAGGAATAAATTGGTATTTACCTTTATGCCAAAAGTGCATGATATTTTTAGGACTTGCTAGTTTGTAACCAACCAAGATTAGTACTGCTGCTAAGGTTGCTAATGGGATTAAATTTAATAGAAAAGGAATAGACAATACACAGACCAATAATAATACACCGTGTATCATTGCTGATGTCTTGTGTGTCGCTCCAGCATTAGCATTGGCAGAACTTCTTACCACAACAGATGTCATTGGCAATCCACCAATAAAAGAACTGATAAGGTTACCAATACCCTGCGCTCTTAATTCTAAATTGGTATCTGTAATTCTTCTTTTCTTGTCTAATCTATCAGATGCTTCTATACACAATAGAGATTCTATAGACGCTACTATGGCAATAGTCGCTCCAACAATCCATACTTTATAATTTAAAAGTCCACCAAAATCTGGGAACACAACTAAGCCTTTAAACTCGTCCAAGGTTGTAGGAACTGGCAAACTTACCAGGTGATCTTTAGTAATCGCTAATGAGCTACCACTCGCTAAGAATATTTGATTCAATAAAATACCAACAACAACAGCTACTAATGCACCGGGAAGAAGTTTTAATCCTTTTAAGAATTTAATTTTATCCCAGCTCAATAATATACCGATAGAAACTAGTGTTACAATAACAGCACCTGGATGTATTGATCGGGCTAATTCAGAAAAGTAATTCCAATTGATACCGTTGGCAAAAAGAGTCTCATCACTCATATTATCTGCATCAAAACCTAATGCATGCGGAATCTGCTTTAAGATTATAATTAGACCAATACCTGCTAACATCCCTTCGATAACATTGTTAGGGAAATAGTTAGAGATACTTCCTGCTCTTATAAATCCTAAAATTAATTGGATAACGCCAGCAATAAGTCCTGCACATAGAAATAGCTCAAATGAGCCAAGATCTGTAATTGCTGCGACAATAATTGCAGTAAGACCAGCTGCAGGTCCTGATACTGATATGTGTGAGTTACTAAGGAAACCAATGACCAATCCGCCAATAATACCTGATATAATACCTGATAATGGTGGTGCTCCTGATGCTAATGCAATACCAAGACATAATGGTAATGCTACTAAAAATACTACTAGTCCAGATGGGAAATTCTCTTTGATTAATCCCATCAAATTATTTGCTTTTTTCATAGTCCGAATGATAGAAGTAACAGGCTACATTGTATATAATGAAGCTGTTGTGTTGATTGTTGAATTTAATTTTTAAACAAGTTGGTATAACACAATATCTAGGATAAAGTGCTAATAGTTTTAAAATTAAGCTACATTCGGAGGTGGCGAAAAAATAGGGATATACGGGGAAATTTGGGCGCCATCATCAATAAGATCAAACGATTTGTTCCCGAAATTAGATTCGAAGAACTTAAGAAAGTCATGGATACACAACGGATTAGGTGTAACTTTCTCGTTAAATGATGATGAGCTTGATTTTACTTCTTCTTCAGCAAGAGTAACAGTAGAGATAGTCAGATCCCATCCGAAAACTACTGCCATACTCGGTAGAGCCGTAAAATTCATAAAGATTGCTAAAACTAAAATACTCAAATACTTCATAAGATTGCTTTAAATCCAGTTCTACTGTGGTTGATTTTCCATTTTAGGAACAGACCATGTAGATTCTGTCAGATCATAAATTTTTTGAATGTTGTGAAGAATCCCTTCAAAATCAATATTCAAATCCTTTAGCTTGCCGGTTTTCAAATCGAAAACCCATCCGTGCACTACTGGGTAACCATTTTGGACAAAACCTTTCTGTACTGCTGCAGCTTTTATCACGTTGATACACTGTTCTTGTACATTAAGCTCTACCAATCTGTCGAACTTCTGGTGTTGATCTGTAATAGCGTCTAATTCTTCTTGGTGCATACGATATACATCACGTATACTTCTTAACCATGGGTTAAGCAGACCAAGATCCTTAGATTGCATAGCTGCATTAATACCACCGCATCCGTAATGTCCACATACTACAATGTGCTTTACTTTTAGATGGCTTACTGCATACTCAATTACAGAATTTACATTCATATCAATATTGTTAACGACGTTAGCAATATTTCTGTGGATGAAAATCTCACCAGGTTTCAATCCCATTAAGTCCTCTGCCGGAACTCTACTGTCGGAACATCCGATGTATAGAAATTCTGGACTTTGACCTTCTGCTAAGTTTTTAAAGAAATCTGCATCAGTAGATGTCATTTTTTCTATCCACTGACGATTGTTTTCAAAAACTTTGTTGTACGAATCTTGCATAATAAATATATATTTAAGGTTAAAAATACTCTAACTATTAAATACTAAAATCCGATAGATTGAATCAATAATTGTGCAAAAGTAATTTATTTCAAATAAAAAATAAAAAATATTAACAAAGTTTAATATTTAATAGGATAATTAATATAGTTTTCTGTGGCTTTTATGTTAGGACTTATAGTAGCTGGATTGCCTATAACTACTGAGTTATCAGGTACATTGGTGGTGACGTAAGCGTTGGGAGCAATGAGAACATTATTACCAATATTAATTTTGCCAACAATGACAGCATTAGGGCCGATCCAGACTTCGTTGCCAATAATTGGTACGCCTTGATTTTTGCCACGATTGGCTTGTGCAATGGTTACGCCTTGTGCGATGTTACAATTTTTACCAATAATAGCTTTTGGGTTAATAACAAGGTGTCCCCAATGCCCAAGATAGAGCCCTTCTCCAATCTGAGTTTCTGCATAGATTTGGAAGCCATATTTTATCTGATAATGTCTTAAAATTAATCTGTAAACTTTACCAAGCAGAGTGTTTTTGGGATGTTTTTGGGCATTACGCAACCAATATATAAAATGTAAATTTGGATTAAAACATTTTTTAATAATCTGAAAATGATTAAGATATTGTCCACTTTCTCTATAGAAATCCTTTTGAATAATAGTGTAAGCCATGAGGTAAATTTACAGATTATCGATGATGTCCGTGATACCTTTAACCGAATTTTTTAGATTAAAAGGCATTTCGTAGTTTTTCAGTTTGTCTTGATAAGTTGTGAAGCTTTCAGGATTGGTCAGCGCTTGTTTCATACCGTTATAGATCCCATTTTCTGAGTTTTCTGTAATCAGACCAAATTCGCCATCATTCAGCATTTCTTTAACCCCAGAAACATTTGTTGCGATAATATTCTTTTTTAGAGTCATTGCCTCAAACAAAACGGTAGGAAAGCCTTCATATCTAGAACTTAAAATATAAAAATCAGCTTTCTTGAAATAAGGATAAGGATTGTCCGTAAAACCTAACATTGTGGCTGTATTGTCAAGTTTTAAGTCGGATTTCAACTTTTTAATATTTTCAAAATCATAGCCATCTCCTACGATTAGAAGTTGATGCATCAATCCTTCGTCCAAGAGCTTTTTATGAACTTTTAATAACCGATCAAAGCCTTTCTGAGGAAAAACGGTGCCTACAGAAATAAAACTGGGTATGCTATCCTCAAAATGATATT
This sequence comes from Chryseobacterium electrogenes, assembly GCF_053553015.1. Taxonomy (NCBI): domain Bacteria; kingdom Pseudomonadati; phylum Bacteroidota; class Flavobacteriia; order Flavobacteriales; family Weeksellaceae; genus Chryseobacterium; species Chryseobacterium electrogenes. The sequence goes on from NZ_JBNPPB010000002.1 coordinate 2,541,188, forward strand.
GTTCTATGTCTCCTTCTGCTTTGGTTAAGATTTCTTGGGTGTCTAGAGGATTGTAGATTCTAACAATTTTTGATTTTTCTTCTGGAGAAACAGCAAGATCTTCGAAAGTTTCCTGAATCTTTTTCGAAATTACCATCACTTTATCATAATTGAAAAAACGACGGATTTTGTCTTTAGTATAACCTTCAACTTGTGTAAGATCGTTATGAATCCACATTAATTTTTTGGAAGACTTAAGTGGACTGTTCAGTATTTCGTCCATAAAACCGTGAATGGCCGCAAATTCTATATCATACTGTTTGTTGGCTAATTTTCTTTTGTAAAGAATTTTAGGATATTTTTTCAGTAAACGTTGATATACAACTCTGTAAGCTTTTTTTGGGATGTCTTTTGGGCGATTAGTGGTAATCATTTCTCCATAGTTAAGATACATCACATTAACCCAGTTTGGGACTTCTGTAAGATATTTTCCGGAGTATAAATTGAGCAGTAGATCTACCTCATATTTGTCTGGTGAAAGATTTTTAAGAAAAGTAACCAATACTTTTTCGGCACCGCCATGACGCAGAGAGCCAATACGAATAAGGATTTTCTTTTTACTCATCATTTTGTGTGTTTGTATTAAGTTGGATTAGCCCAATCTTGATAAATCTTATTAGCTAGTAATCTGGTTTGCTTTATGTTATCAATTGTAAAGATTAAAGGCTTTATTTTACTTGCATAATTCTTCTCAACATAATCTAAAAAAGAAATCCATTGCTCATAATCCAAATCTGCAAAATTCTCTTTAGCATAAAAGGAAGAGCCTAAGGCGTTGATTTGATTTTGATAATTAAGTCGTTTTATTGGCGTGTTATATTGCGAAACATAAAGTCTAGAAAAGGTATCTTGTTTTTCTTGCAATTCTTGCTTAGAAAGCCCTACAAAGCTAAACGGTATATCTGCTGGCAAAGGAACAGAAATATGATAAAAGTGAAGATTAATCTTCTTTTCTAAACCTAATTTTTGTATAATTGGTTGTAATATTGTACTGATTTTGATATGTTCTGCGTGCCAATCCAAAGGAAATGGCAAGAAAATATCCGAGTGATTTCCGTTAGCTAGAAGTGCTTCTAGATCGCTGTAATCTGTGTAAGAATTAGAGTTGATTTGATTAAAACTATATTTTTTTTGGATGGCATTAATCTCAAGCAATCGCATATTTTTATTGCTCTCGTTGTAATTATTCCCCAAAAACTGAAAATAATAGACGTCTAATTCATTTTTAAAATGCTTTAAAATAGTGCTATTACCAATCAATTCGTCGTCGGCATGAGGAACCAAAACAAGCGGCTTTGTGATTTGGTCTAGTTCTAGTTCTTCACCGGTTTTAATTTCATTTTTAGGAAAGTTGATGAATTCTAACTTCCACAATAACAGAAATTTATATCTTCTTAGTCTAAGTTTAATTTTTTTGATGAGCTGCTTCATTTGTTAGTATATTTTTCCATTTAATAAGTGTGTGCTTTGAGCGCCATTGGTATACATCTTCATAACTGGATTGATTAAGCGATTGTAATTTTTCTGGATTAGCAATAAGATAATTTAACTTTTGGATGAAAGAAACCTCGTCATTATATGGAATTAAATAGCCATTTTTATCAGTGATAATGTCTGACGGACCATATTTGCAATCATAAGAAATGAGACCATTCCCGCAATACATTGCTTCCAGAAGGACTTGCCCAAAAGCTTCAGTCTTACTCATAAACAGGAAAATCTTGCTTTGTAATAATTCGGTTTTTATTTCGTCTATGCCGAGTCTGCCTGTAAATTCTATTTGATTTGTTAGATGTTGATCTTCACAGTATTTTTTGAGCGTATTTAATTCTGGCCCATCACCGATTATTTTAAGTTTAAAACCTTTTAAATCAGTTTTTTGTATGGCTTTTATAAGGCTCAATACATTTTTATCTTTGTCTAATCTGCCGACATAGATTAATTGATTTTTTTTGGATTCGAAATTAACATGGTCGATGCTTTCAAAAGGTTCTCCAACCATATTTGGGATTAAAAAACTATTGCTGTTCAGGGTTTTATAATAATCTAATGAAGCTTTGTTGATGCAAACTACGGCTTTTAAGTTTTTGTATTTTGGTCTAAAATAATCGCCCCAAAACTTTCCTCCAACCTCAAAGTTGGAATGTTCCCACGCCAATGTTTTTTTTGCAATTTCCTTATTAATGCTTATCTGCGCAGATAATTTGTACCAAGAAGAAATAATGATGTCGTATTGCTGATGGTTTTTTGCAAGCCATTTGGATAACATGCTCCATTGCCCAAAATCATAAATATAATTTTTAATATTTGATCTTTTTGGTAGTTTTCGAAGGTATTTATCAATATTAACATTGATTTTTGTAAATGCCCAATGCGAAAAAGTATCAATAGAAATAACCTTAACGCGAGGATCAAGCTCATAAAAACTACTCTTATCATCTACCATTAGCATAATCGTCACATCATAACCATTTGCTGCCAATTCATTAACCAAAGAAACCAACACGCGAGCCACGCCACCTGGTTTGAATAGCTTATAATAAATGAAAAGTAATTTCTTGTTCATAGTGTTGCTTGTAAATATTTCAAATATTAAAAATAGAATTAAAAAGCATATTATTTCAATTTTTTATAGATTAATGTTGCGGGATATACCAATGCAGATAAGATTTTAAAATGCTTTAATCTTTTGTTGATTTCTGCTAAATTTTTACCGTTAATTATCGAGTAAATCTGATATCCAATCATATTTCTAATCAATGCTTTTGGGTAGGATAATAATTTGGTTCCATAAGAATTAAGAAACGAAAGATGACCTTCCATCAGCCCGAAGGTGTTTTTTCCTGTCCATCGCGTGTTAGAGACTGAGTTTTGGTCAGCTTCATCAAGATGATAATTTCGCACAATTTTGTTCACAAATCGAGTTTTTACACCTCGAGCATCGTATGTGTTGAAAAACACAGCTTGCGGGATATAACCTTTACCTTTATATTGAGAATAATCAAAATCCTTGAGTAAACCTTGGTACGTTGCAGTGATGAAAATCCCAAATTTGTCGCCTCTCACCTTGTATTTATACCGCATGTCAAAAATGGATCCGTCAAAACTATTATTAGGATAAGGATCACCAACAATTGCTCCTTGTTCCGATTGTGAAAGTCCCATCACAGAGATAAATTCTGACTGATTAGGGATTTTTTCAACTTCATTGTAAAGCGTTTCTAAAGCATTCGCTGGATAAGAATCATCAGAGTCTACAACCATAAAATAAGCCGAAGTTATTTTCTTGACGCCTTCAAAAACTGTTACAAATTTATGCTGATTCTCATTCCAGAAATAATCAATATCCAATAGGCTTTCAGCTTGGAAAGAAGCAACAATTTCTTTGGTATTATCTGTAGAACCATCGTCCATAATAATCCATTTAAAATCTTTGAAAGTTTGATTTTTTAATGAATCGTACACGCGCTGCAAAGTATGCGCACGGTTGTAGGAAGGCGTTACTATAGTGATTTTAACTTCTTTCATTCTCTAGCTTTAATTGATACTGATGTTCAAAAACCATGCTTACTTGGCGGTAAATTTCTTTTTCGTTAAATTTTTCCTGAGCGTTGGCGGTTCCCTCGATAATGTGATTAACTAAGGCTTTATCGGTCATAAATTGCTTCATTGCATCATACATCTCTTTCTCGTCATAACGGATTAAAACTCCGTCTTTACCATCATCAATCATCTCAGAAATGCCACCAACATTGGTCGATATAATTGGTTTTCTCATGCACATTATTTCGCCAATAACTAACGGGTAAGATTCTGACTGCGTGGGTAATATAAAATAATCCGAAGCTTTAATATAAGGATAGGGATTGGTCTGGGAGTCCAAAAGCAAAAAAGAGTCTTCTACGCCCAGTTCTTTTCTTTGATTTAGAAGATTCTCCATCTCGTTGCCACCACCGATAACTGCAATTTTATGTGAAAAACCATCATTTAACAATTGACGATGCACCTGCATCAATGTATGATAGCCTTTGCGAGAATGCAATCTTCCCATCGACGAAAATACAGGAACGTCAGTATTGTAAGAATAGTCAAAAAGTTCGGCTTTTTTCAGAATCTCATCCACTTTTATGACATTATAGATTACGGTAGATTTTGGGTAAGTCACTTGATATAGATCTTCTATGACTTGGCGCGTTTGCTTCGATCCAAAAATCATAAAGTCAAAGCGTTTCATTTTTTCTATTCTGCTTAGCACGCGCTTTTGGTCTTTGTCGTAGCCAACATCGGTGTGAAACCAACCTATTTTTTGCGATTTTTTGTTGGGCGAATTTAGAACCATATCAAATTCTGCATAACCAGGCGACACTTCTATATCGTAAGTTTCTTTGACTTTTAATTGGTAAAGAATAGAAGGGAATTTGTCATAGATTTCCAACTTTAATCGTCTCCAGACCATTTGTATTTTTTGCAGAAAAGGATTGGAACTCATTTGTTCTTTTCCTTTTTCTACGATAATAACTTTTATGTCGCTGGGAATATCTTTAATCAACTCACCTTGATACAGATTAAGCATCAAGGTAAAATCGAATTTATCTTTGGGTAAATTTCTAAGTAAATCTAGCACAACTCTTGGTACTCCGCCCATTTCTAAAGAGCGCAACCTAAAGAGGACTTTAATTTTTTTCATTAATTATTTTATGTTTGTGTAAAAATAAGATTTTATATAGACTTCTTAGATTTGTTTAGGCTTAATCGATATAATTTTTAACAATTTAATAAAATTGATGATAAACTAAGAGGAATAATATCGCCCAAAATAATTTAATAAAAACGTCAAATGAATTAAGAAATTGATTTCGCAGTCTTTGCCTTTCCAAATTTTTTTCTAAAATATAGATTAAGAGGTTCTTCTACATACGTGAAAAGACCAACGGAAATTATATTAAGAATAATGAAAATAACCAGTTTGTTATCGCTGATATAATCATTGATGAAAATAGGGATGAATCCTTTGTGAATCAAATAAAATACGAAAGAACTTTTGCCTAAAAGTACTAATGTCTTACTAGAAAGAATATTTTGGATAAAGGTTTTTTCGAATATCAAACCCCATAGTAATGGTGCTATGCCAACAATGCTAAGGAATGCCATCTCTCCAAAGCGACCCATGTCCGATTTTAAATCAACATAAAAGGCCAATGTAGGTCTGGTTACAAGATAGAGCAGAATGATAAGTATTCCGAAATAGGTTACCCAATTTCTCTTAACGCTAATTTTTTTTTTTAATACAATATAGCCTAATATTATCCCAGCAAAAAACTCTATAATATAGGCATGAATATTAGTTTGGAAAAAGCCAAAATGGTTTCCTGGAACAGCCAGCAGGTTTTTAATCAAAGCAAAAATGCCAAAAATTAATAGTGGAAGTAGCCAAAGAGCGTTTTTGTTTTTTCTAATAAAAATAAAATATAAAGGAGCGGTAAAATAAAACATTTCTTCTAATGTTAAAGTCCAACCTTGTGGTATACCGCCTAAAAAAAATTTGCTAAACAAAGCCTTAGTCATTGTGAAAGATACTAATGCCTCTATGCTTTTTTGTTGATCCCAGATATCAGTTGTAATATATCCCACTAGAAAGACGCACAATGTGATGATGAAATACATTGGATAGATCCTCGAGAACCGATTGACTATATAATTTCTAAAATGAATCGGATAATCATTATAGTATCGATAGGTAATCAAAAATCCGCTGAGAACAAAGAAAAGATCAACACCTATGTGAAATCCACTTATTATATCTTTTATAAATAATGGATATTTTGGGTTGCTAAAAGGGAAAAAATGATAAATGAAAATCATCCAAGCTGCCAAGGCTCGGTAACCTGTTAAAGCTGGGAAAAATAATTTGGAAAGTTGCGGTTGCATTCGGTCATTAAATTTGTGTGGAAGAAAATTAATCTACTTTTGCGCCAAGATTTCTGTATTGGGTTCTAAACTTTTCTGCCCATGAAAACCAATCTTCATATTGAGAATCAGGATGGTTTTCGTGATCTAAATAATATCTGATGTAGCTCTCTGAAAAATCTTTTGGGAAGTTATCCATGCTATCAAAATCATCTTTGTACCAAGCTTCATTTAATATGTAATTCATCCGATTGGCATCAAATTGATTGCCGTATTCATGGTAAGAACCCGTAGCCGATGACTGAAAAGTTGTTTTTAGAGCCTCGTTATTTATTCTACCAAAATTGGCTTTTTTGTTTTTGTGATACCAAGCTGCGGCATTTCTAAGCTGTTGCTTTTCGTCCACTTTACCTTTGGCATCCTGCCAGATGGCGAGCCAATAATCTTTCTGATAAAGTCCCATCAAGATGGAGTTGAGCGTCCAGTATTTTAATTTTGTATTATTATCGACCAAGCCCAGTTTGTATAAAATGGTGAATACTTTTAACTTATTGTACATGAAGAGATCCATGATGAATTTATTACTTGTAAAAAGTTTTTTAGGATTGACAGAAGTTATTCCGTCGGTTAATGGTTTCACGTCACAATAGATGTCGTCTTCGTAATTTCCCAGCCAGCCTAATTTTAGCAACGGAATATTATTTTTGTTCATCTTGCTAGTGAGATCATCAAGATCAACATTTTCTGTAACCCAGACATCGTCTTCTATAACCAATACATAGTCAGAAGAATTTGCAACCTCTTTATACCACAACTCCGTGGGAATGCTAAAGCCATTGATCGGTGTGCCATCTTTAAGATTTTGAGTAATTGCTTTTCTCTTTTCTTGCGCTTGCTTGGAGAAAGTAAATCTAGCTTCTGGATATTTGGCTTTAATCTTTTCAACATAATGTTCTGGCGTGCCATCATCCAATATGCTAATGTTATAATCACCTGTAACATATTGATAAATAGAACCTAGACAGCGATCCAAATAATGCGGGCGGTTAAAAGATTTTATGATGATGTCCATGAAGTAAGCTTGCGGATAGTTAGTTTTACTTTATCTTTAATTGGTAGTTGATCAAAATAATGACTAGAGAATATTTCCTGAATAGGAAGCTGTTTTAGAAAAGCTTTTATATGCTTATTTCTATTTTGGATAAGGTTCTTTTCCACTTCTGGAATGTCTTTATAATCGTGCGCTAAATTTTCGTAAAGATAAATCATCTTTTCATGATTCATTTTTTTTCCACTCCATACGCCAACATTTTGGCGATAGACAGCCATTTTTTTATCAAGATATTTTATTTTCCCATGTCTCGCGACATCAAGAAAAAGAATGAGATCTCCTAACGGTGCTAGAGAAGTCCAATCTGGAAACTGAGTATTATAATTTCTAAAAACGGCAGTTAGTGTAGGGACAATATTGTTATGAGCCAGATCTACAATGTTCATTTCTGGTTTTACTGCCACGCTGTCAAAAAACGAGGTTTCGCTAACCTGATCATTGAGTTGAGTTTTAAAATTATGACAATAAATTGCATAGTCCGGATTAGCTTCTAAAAAGTCAACTTGAATCTGCAGCTTATTCTCATCAATCCAATAATCATCACCATCACAAATTGCAATATATTTACCTGTTGCTTGTCTTAATGCCCAATGATGATTGTTCATCATCCCAATATTGGAGTCATGTCTTTTGTATTTAACAACAATATTTTGTGGGGCATCTTTTATTGTTTCAGTTATTATACTATCAGAGTCGTCGGGAGAACAGTCATTTGCAATAATTAATTCTATGGGAAAATTAGTGTTTTGTATAAAAACGCCTTGTATTGCTTGTTTAATATAATTTTCATGACCGTAGGTAATCATGATAATACTTAATGTTGGTAAAATTTGTTGCATTTAGTTTTGTTTGATAATTTTAGCAGGAATACCAACAGCAACACAATTATCAGGGAGATCTTTTGATACCACAGCGCCTGCTCCAATAGTTACATTTTTTCCTATTTTTACTTTTGGTAGTATAATCGCTCCCGTTCCAATAAAAGTTTTATTTCCAATCTCACAATTTCCAGAAATTGACACGCTAGGACAGATTTCGCAAAACTCTCCAATTGTAACATCGTGTCCAATAGAAGAAATCTGGTTGATAATAGTCCCTCGTCCAATTTTAATATCATTAGTAAGAACTGTATTTATCATTATGTTACATCCTTCGCCAATAATATTGTTAAAGCTACCAATAATGGAAGTATGGCTGATCGTAGATGTTAATTGTCCACCAAGTTGAGAGAACTTTTCATACATTAATTTCCTTAATTTTGGATTCCCAATCCCGATCGTAAAATCGTTGCCATGTTTTGAAAAATGCTCCTTAACAGCTTTTGTATTTTTTAGAATAGGAAATTTATCATAAAGAAAATCCCCAACATCATCGTTAACATCATCATAAAATGCCAGACCTTCTGTCTCCTTATTCTGATGGAGAATCTCTAATACTTCTTTTGCAAATCCTTTTGCACCAATTATTAGCATGATTAATTTAGATTTAATTATTTTGAACTCTTAATAAATGTCTGGCGATTAGATCTACTTCTTCTAGAGCAAGGTCGTAATATAATGGCAAGCATAATACGCGCTTCGCGATATCATCGGTAACTTCTAAGTCTTGTTTTTCTAAATAATGAAGCGAGTTGGCAAGCGATGGATAAAAATATCTTCTTGTAAAAATCTCATGAGCTTTAAGGTGCTCTATGCACTTTAACATTAATTCTTCGGACTCAAAAACAATAGGATAGTAAGAGTAATTATTTTCAGAGTTAAGATGCCAGACTGGTCTTACCGCTTTCAAGTTCTTTAATTTCTCATCATAGCGCAGTGTTAGCGCTTTTCTTTTTTGATGGATGGTATCTATATATTTTAGATTAGCCAATCCCATTGCAGCATGTAATTCTGAGTTTTTCCCATTTAGTCCCAGTTCTGCAAAGTTTTCCGGACCATCAAAACCGAAGTTCCGGATGTATGCGAGTTTCTTCAAAAGATCGGGATCTTTGGTTATCAATAATCCACCTTCTGTAGAGTGGTACAATTTGGTGGCATGAAGTGAGCAAGTGGATATATCACCATACTCAAAAATAGATTTTCCATTGATTTCTACTCCAAAAGCATGTGCCGCATCGTAGATAACTTTCAGATTATGCTTTTTAGCAATTTCTTCAATTTTTTCTACATCGCAAGGATTGCCATAGACGTGAGTTGCTAATATGGCAGATGTTTTATCAGTGATAGCTGCTTCAATCTTATCAGCGTCAATATTAAGAGAATCTTTGTCAATATCAACAAAAATAGGCTCACAATTTTCCCACACGATACAACTTGTTGTTGCTATGAAAGAAAAAGGAGTTGTGATGATTTCACCTTTAAGATCTAAGGCTTTTATGGCCATCTGTATCGCGACGGTACCATTTGTAACAAAAAGCAAGTGATTTACTTTTAAAAAATCTTTAAGTCTTAACTCTAAATCGTTGGCGAGAGGTCCCATGTTGGTAAGCCATTGCCTTTTCCATATGCCATCTAAGTAAGATTGATAGATTTGCAGTGGTGGCAAAAATGGTTTATTTACGAGAATCATAATTGTGTGTTTTTAAGAGTTGGAAATATCTTTAATAATTAGCTCTTGTTGACTTATAATAACAGAGCGTTCTGGCAAATCTTTATAAACAACGCAACCAGCACCAACAATACAGTTGTCACCAATTGTAACACCTTTTAGTACTGTGACATTGCTTCCCAGCCAGCAGTTTTTGCCGATTTTTATTGGCTCCGATTTGAATTTTTGATGCTCTACTTTATGTTGAGAATATTCGTGGTTGTGGTCATATAGTTTTACGCCCTCTCCAAACAAGGTGTTTTCACCAATTTCTATTTTTTCGATTGCGTTGATGGAGCAATAATTATTCATAAAAAACCGATCTCCAATGCTGAGCTTGGCATTTTTCCCCACTAATATATTGCAATAGTTTCTGATATTAATGTTGTTTCCAAAATTAATTTCTTGCAAATCTGGATACAAACTGAAATTACAATAGTCACCAATTTTGAGAGACTTTCCAATTTTCGTGTTAGTATTTCTGTAAAGTAATTTGAGCTGATATTTCCTCAGCATTGTTAGGATTAATTTGGGTAATAGCATCATTGGTTTTATGATAACAAAGATAAACTTTTTATAACATATTGAGTATATTTGCGTAAAATGATGAACAAAGAAATGAAACCATTAGTAAGTATTACGATTCCGATATATAAATGTGAGGATTTTATTGAAAAGACTTTAGAATCGGTAATAAAGCAAACTTACTCTAATATAGAAGTCATCCTTGTCAATGATCTCACGCCGGACAATAGTTTTATCATTTCTAAAGATTTTATTAAGTTAAATAATCTTGAAGAAACATGGAGCCTTGTAAGCTTAGAAGAGAATTCGGGATTATCTGTCGTTAGAAATAAAGGCATCGAATTGGCAAAGGGGAAATATATCTTTTTCTTGGATAGCGATGATGAGATTGTTCCTGATGCGATTAGTGATTTTGTAGAATTGGCAGAAAAAACTAATTCAGAGATGGTGGTGGGCGAGGTAGAAGGGATAAAATTACCAGAGATGACAAAGGTGGATGTTTTCCCACTTATTACGGAAGTGGATGTTATGGAAAGTAATCCAAAAATTTTACAAGCGCTGGTTAATGGCAGCTTTCCCGTGAGTTCTTGGAATAAATTGATAAGATTAGATTTCTTAAAGGACAATCAATTGTACTTTACCAAAGGATTATTTGCGCAAGATTCTCTTCACACTTTTGAAATGGGTTTGAAATTAAATAAAATCGCATTTCTGAGAAAAAAAACCTATCTGTACTATCTTCATGGTGCTTCTGTCATACATAATAGAAAGAAAGTTCACTTTGATAATTGGATTACCATTGCTCAGATTATAGACCAGCATTATCAAAAAGAAAAGGATAGTCGTAAGAAAGAACTAATTTTGAAATATCTGGTAGATTTCAAAAATATGACACTTTTGATGAATTGGAAAGCCCAGAAAGATGAAGCGCTCTGGAAATACAGTTACAACGCCTATTCTAAACTTCATGCAATGAAGATTTCTGATTATTTCTCTGGCGATTATACCTCAAAACAGAAAAGAGAATCATTTCTTAATGCTTTGCCAGTAGGCTTAAGTTTTAAAATTTTTAAATGGCGTTACGAGCGATAAAATAGTGTTTTTAAAGCATGATTTTCGAAAGACAAAGATTCAAAATGTACAAAAGCTTAAATTTAATTTTAAAGCTTTTATATTATCGTCAAAATGACAAGACATTTTAGAGAATCTTTTACCTTACATCTTTTAGTTTATAACCTTTTGATATTTTCTTTCCGTGCTAAAGTTCCTTTAACATCGTAGACAACGCCGTTTTCGCAGAGTAAACTTTCTATATCTAACCCATCGAATTCTTTATGAGGAACAGCAAGGACAATTGCTTGATATTTTTGTTGAGGTAATTCTGTTGAGGTTTCTAGATTGTATTCATGCTTCACCTCATTAGGACTGGCCCAAGGATCGTATATCGAAACATTGATGTTGTAATCTTCTAGATTTCTGATAACATCCACGACTTTTGTATTCCTAACATCGGGACAATTTTCCTTGAAAGTAAGTCCTAAAACCAAAACATTAGACTGATTAACTTTTAGATCTTTTTTTAGCATTTGTTTTACGATTTCGCTGGCAACATACTGTCCCATAGAATCGTTTAATCTTCTTCCCGCCAAAATAATCTCTGGATGATAGCCATATTCTTGAGCTTTATGAGCCAGATAATAAGGATCTACGCCAATGCAATGACCACCAACCAATCCTGGTTTAAAGGGAAGGAAATTCCATTTTGTACCAGCCGCGGCCAAGACATCGTGTGTGTCAATATTCATCAAGTTAAAAATCTTTGCCAACTCATTTACGAAGGCTATATTAATATCTCGCTGAGAATTTTCTATCACTTTTGCCGCTTCTGCTACTTTGATGCTTGGTGCAAGATAAGTTCCTGCTTCTATTACGGAGTTGTAAAGATCATTGATAATATGTCCAATTTCTGGAGTAGAGCCTGCTGTAACTTTGAGTATCTTTTCTACAGTGTGCAATTTGTCACCAGGATTAATACGTTCTGGAGAGTAGCCCGCAAAGAAATCGATATTGAATTTTAAGCCTGTGTTTTTTTCAAGAACTGGGACGCATTCTTCTTCTGTGGCACCTGGATATACGGTAGACTCATAGATCACAATATCTCCTTTTTTTAAGACTTTTGCCACAGTTTCGCTAGCTCTATAAAGTGGTGTTAGGTCTGGGCGATTGTTCTTGTATACAGGCGTAGGTACTGTAACAATATAGATGTTAGAATCTCTTATGTCGTCTATATTAGATGAGCAAAATAATCCTTTTTCCTGATAGTTAGGGTTGTTGACTATTAAAGCAGATTGTAAAAGATCATCATCTACTTCTAAGGTACTATCTTTACCATTATTAAGATCGATAACTCTGTTAATGTTAATATCAAATCCAACTACAGGATATTTTGTAGAGAATAGTCTCGCCAGTGGCAAACCGACATAACCTAATCCGATGATTGATATTTTATGCTTCATATTATTACTTTAGATTATTCCAATACCATTTTACGGCTTCTTTAAGACCGTGCTTCATAGAAAATTGAGGTTGGTAATTTAGTAATTTTTTAGCTTTATCAATGCTTGCCAAAGAGTGGGGAACGTCACCTTTTCTATAATCACCATAAATTATATCGACCTCAGCTATTTTTGAGTCAAATTCTGATAAATATTTTTTAAGATATTTAACTAAATCATTGAGCGTAGTTCTTTCCCCAAAGGCTGTATTATAAATCTGATTGTAAGCGTCTTGATTATTGGAGGTTATCGCCAGAAGATTCATCAGGATAACATTGTCGATGTAAGTAAAATCCCGAGAATATTCGCCATCACCGTTGATTGTTGGAGACTCATGATTCATCAGCTGTGTTACAAACTTAGGAATTACTGCTGCGTAAGCCCCATTAGGATTTTGTTTTCTCCCAAAAACGTTGAAATACCTTAAGCCAATGGTGTCAAAATCATAAGTTTTTTTGAAAACGTCAGCATATAGCTCGTTAACATATTTTGTAATGGCGTAAGGGGAAAGAGGTTTTCCGATATTGTCTTCAATTTTTGGCAATGCTTTATAATCACCATATGTAGACGAGCTTGCCGCATATACAAATCTTTTTACTTCAGCATCTCTTGCAGCTACAAGCATATTGAGAAATCCGCCAACGTTGACATCATTGGAGGTAATTGGATCGTTTATAGATCGTGGTACTGAGCCTAATGCGGCTTGATGTAAAATAAATTCTTGGTCTTTACAAGCACTTTTGCAAGTTTCTAGATCTCTGATGTCACCATCTATGAGCTTAAAATTAGGATGATTAATTACGGCATCTAAATTTTCTTTCTTACCCGTCGAAAAATTATCTAAGCAAGTCACAATGGCATTATTTTCTAACAATGCCTCACATAGATTAGATCCAATAAAGCCCGCACCACCAGTGACTAAAACTTTTTGATCCTGAAGTTTTATTTTAAAGTCCATTTCTGCTTAGTTAATAGTATTTTTCCAGAATTCTGGTAATGTAATCTTCTTTGTTTATAAGTCCATTATTTTGGAAATAATCCTCCACATCAGGAACGTTGATATCATATCCAGAACCACTTTTGATGAGGTTTAGATTTAATTTTACATTATAAAACCGTTCGATAATTTCCAAAATTTCTATGATTGCATAATTCTGAATATAAGCGACATTTACAATTTTATTAAGAATTTGTTTATCCAATAAATTAAAAGTAATGTTTCTTATATCGTCTGCGTCTATGAGATTTCTGGTGGCTTTGGTATGCACATTTATGGTTTCGTTATTTTTTATGGAGCGGATAAGATAATTCATCAGCAGGTTTGGGTTGCCACCTTTTCCAACGGCATTACTCACTCTCAAAATAAGATATTGCTTGCAAAGACTTTTGATGATTTGCTCCATTTTCAGCTTATGAAGTACATAATCGCTTCCTGTTTTTGAGGAGTCGTAGATACTGCAAGTAGAAAAATATACAAAGATTTTTTCTGGATTGTCCACGATTGTATTTCTGACAAGAGTCTCTTCTCTCAGGAATTCTTCTTCTCTATCTTCAAGAGAGTTAGAAACACCAGACGCGAAAAAAATAGTGTTTTCCCGATCGTTTTCTACGAAAAGTGAAGCGATGAGACCTTTGCCTATTATCATTGTAATATTATTTTTGAAATATATGAATATATTATTAATAGTACATTCGAGAAAAGATAAGGATGATTACCCAAATTGATGTAAGGAATAGGGAATAGCAGACATAATAGATATAAAGTGTTCCTATTATGGATGCTAATGAAACTTAGCTTTTTCGTAACTATATTTGACCATTTATTTATCAAAACATTATTTACGGTAAAATTATCGCTTGAGATAAAGAAAAAGACAATAAAAGTCAAAAGAAATGATAGATAAATAAACCTTTGCCAATCTATCGCCGCATAATAAATAGGCAATGTCATAAAAATAGAGGATATAAATATAAAAGGCAAAATAAATATACCATTGCTCTTTTTGAATAATTTAAAATTAAACAACAAGGCAAAAAGAAAACCTATAAAGCTTACGTATACTAATCCCCGCGAAAATCCTAAATTATTTAGTTTAAAAACGTATCCAATATGATTAGTTAACGTACCTTCTAACGCTAGTAAAGAGTTTGGTATTTGTAATATTGGTTTATTTTGAGGTATATTATATTGTATGCTGCTCAACATTTCTGTTGCTAGACCATCAATACCTCCCGAATATTCTGTTACAAAGAAAAATGCAATTATAGCTGGAACAGATAATGTCATGCTTTTCAATAAATAATTTCTGCCTTTTAAAAGCGAATAAATTAAAAGAGTAGAGCATGAGTATAGGATAAACATTTCATGACTTAATACTCCTATAATTAGTAAAATAGAGCAAATAATATTATGGATAATTCCTCTTTTATTTAAGAGATATATTGATGTATAGATAATTAATATCAAAAAATAATCTCTAAAACCTATCATATTACAAAGTAATAGGTAAGGTAGAAAAAATGGAAGCAGTAAAAAATTTGTACTTAATTTATTTTTTTTAAAATAATGATAGAATATTAAGCATATTGCAGTAAAACAAGATATCGAAAATAATCTAACTATTAATAAAGGATTAATCCCAACTTTATTAAATTGTAAAAAAATACTACCAAGAAGCCCCCTTCTTATAAAGCCATTTTTGTAATTAATTAAAAGATCAGCTGTTTCATAGTTTAATATTAACGGAGAAAAGGCATACTTTAAAAATTCGTAGATATAAATAATTGATAACAGAAAAAAAGGAATATGTATAAATCTAATTTTCATAATACTCTTTTATACTTTTATGTCCAACATGCAGCATCACTTCATTTCCGATGCCTTCGTTACCGTCGCACACGCACCATTGTTTTGGTAAGATGTAGGGAGATATCCCCGTTTTCCAGGCTGCTTTCCACATAACGAGGGAGCCTCGTGATGGATCAGTTTTCATGATTTCTGCACAGTTTTTGTAAAATTCTAATCCTCTGTCATCATTTTTCCAAAGCGTCATCGGACTTTGATTGTAAGAATGTCCAAGACCTTTGGAGTCGTCTGTAATCTCTTGTGTGTCCTTGGATATTTGCATATCCTGACGCAGCAACTGACGATCATTGTAAGGTACGCAAAATCCAAATTTTTTGGTCAGATTAATTAATGCAATGACATCAGATGATACAATTTGCATATCAGAATCCAACACACATTTAAAATCTGCCTTAGAATTAATCAACGAATAAAATTTATAATAATCTGCTGTTCTGTAACCAAACCTTTCATGGTCAGGATTTATTACTGGCGATTTTACTTTAATTAGATTGACTCCGGCGATATTTAGATCAAAATCACTATAAACGGTATATGTTACGTCTGGGAAATACTTCTTCAAAGTTTTCAGCGAGGGATCTAATCTGTTTTCAGAATCCAGTGTTGCTCCGCCTCCGTTGGTACGATGTTCTCCAAATTCTGCAAAAAGAAATTCTATAGACAAAGTATTCAAAAAATCTCTTTCCGGGTCAGAAAATTCCTGATTGATAAAGTGGATTTTTTTTTCTTTGATCTTGTGCGCTGTAGCTCTTCCCAATAAAACAGCAATGGCATCTTTTAGTTTTTTCATTTCCTGATTTTTTTAACCAATTTGCGCTGTAAATAATCTAGGATATATCTGGTTGGGATTTGGTCTAGGATATCGTCTATTTTTAGCAATTGATGATTGTAGACGACATCTTTTATTCTTTTTTTTCCATTTTTTTCTTGGATTAATTTATGGAGTAATCCATACATATTAACCATTTCTTTGTAGGTGTTTTCCTCCTCCGTCCAGCTGTCATGCCAAGATCCCGAAAAATGATGGGTGACATAATTGATGGGAAGATCTAAGGAAAAGTAGGTCGATGGATACAGATGTACCCCATACTTCAATTCCTGGTATTGATCCTTATTTGGATCTGCGCCGTACTTTTCTACCAACAATTTGGAAAATATAGCAGTATTTGGTGTTTCAGAATATGGATTGTCCAAATAATACTGCATGATGTCAAAAGCCAACGGATGACCTGCTTCTACACCCCAAAATGCAGAATATGGAATTCCTTTGATCTCAAAACCACAAATAGCGGGATGTTGCAAAAAATCGTTCAAGGTATTTTTGACTTCCATGTCTGTGTCCAAGTAAAAACCACCTTGCTCGTAAAGTATTTTTGCTCTAGCAAAGTCGGAGACAAAAGCCCATTTTTTATTTTGATAAGCTGTATTGACAAAGTTATTTTGTGTGACATCAAAGTTAGCTTCATTCCACTCTATAATCTCATAATCCGGCAAATACTTTTGCCAGCTTTGTATACAGTATTCTACAATTTTTGGTTTTGGATTATTACCAAACCAGAAATAATGTATTTTTTTTGGAATCATAGGTTATTTGTTAATTTCAAATAGATTTTGGATCCAGTTATCAAATTTATATTCGTTGACGATAGTGTCATTAATATGATGATACGGTTTTGCAATAAATTCTTCTAGGCCTGCAAAGGTTTTATAATCAGTGATAAATATATTGTCCGGATGATAGAAATCATACTGTTTTGCGAATTGATTATTGGTAATGATTTTATTCTTAAAATTTAGAGCTTCAAAAAATCTTAATGACAAGCCATTATGTTCCTCTCTTTTAATATCTATTAAATATTTTGATTTATTACTCAAATCTAAGCATTCTTGGTAAGATAAGGATTGATTTAGCATTTTTAACTTATCAGATTTTCTAGGATTGTAATCATTTTGCTTTAGTTTAAAATCAATAATAAAGTTTGGATTAATAAAGTGAATTATATCAAAAAGTTTCTCCAATATATCAAACCGATCTTCTGTATCGACGCCAATATAAGAAAAATCTATGCTTTTGGGAAGCTGTTCTTCTTCAAAAAAACAATTGGTAATCGACTTTAGATTATAGTCAGGATAATCTCTTACATCTAGCTCATCAAAAACATATATTTGATCAAACAATTCATCGTAATCTAAAATCTTCGCAGAGACAGACAGTCCATCTAGCTGATAATCTATCATTTTGTCAGAAATTGTACGGGCATATTTTAGGACATTTTCTGGGACTAGATCACCTCTAATCACAAAACAAACATCGAATTTCAGATTTTGTTTTTTTAATTGATTGAGCTTTTTTCTGGTGATGTTATCAAAGTTACGATCGTTAATCTTGTGGATATGCTGAGTATCTTTTTTTACGATCCGATGATAAATGTTTTCTAATTTTTGCAGTTTCGAAAACTCATAGTAAGGGATTTCTTCATCGTAAAACTCATGCACGTCATAACCGTTCAATTTGAAATGCTTTACAAACTGAGCCGCTAGATTTGTGTTTTTGTAGATGAAAAGAACTTTGTTTTTCACAGTAATTGCTTGAACTTGTATTTTAAGGTGACTTTATTATTTGTATTTTTTTATAGTCTGAATCTTTTTATAAGCTTTCATCCAATTGATGAATCCCAAATGTTTGTAAGAAGATAAATTATATGCCTTTATAAGTTGTGTCATCAACTCGGAAGTCAAACTTCCAGCAGAAAAATGGACTATATTAATTTTGTTTAGGATATATGCGAGTTCCATTAATTTTTAGTATTGATTTTATGAATATACTTTTTTAACAAATTGTTTACAATATAATAGAGGTAATTAAAACTGCGTAATAACTTATTACTTCTGTAGTGTTTATCAGGGGAAATTTTATACAAAAGAGATTCTTTAGTGTACTGACCTCTATTAATAGCGGTATCCAAAAATGTTCTTGTTGTATTTATGTATTTGATTAAAAATGGTAAATCGCTAGTATCTTTAGTTTTATCTTTTAGAAAGAAAATGAAAAACTCTTTTAAAGTGAATTTTAACTTAAATTTATATAAATGTCCAGTGTCATTAGCAGAATACATTAATATCCTGTAATTTTTACTTTCTAACATTATTTTGATGGCTGAAAGATAGCATATTAAATAATCTGCAGATATATCATCATACAAGCCTTGTATCTGCTCTTTATTATTTTTAAGTTCTGTATAATATTGATGAGGCTTTTTTGAGGTATAACACTTTTCATATTCATTGTACCAGTCCCTAATAAATTGGCTATTTTTAGTTGCAGCTAAAAACCATGTTTCAATAATTGGTTGACCATAATTAGTGGTAAATAAATCAGAATAGAAACCAATTAACTCAGGTTTATATGATGATTTCACAGTATCTAACCAAGAGAAATCCTGAGTGATTAAAATACTGGCATCCATCCAGATACCGCCATGGGTTCTTAATAAATCTAACCTAATAATATCTGAATAATTAGCTATTGGTAAATCCTCTCTAGAAGCAATAATATTAGGTAAATATTGATGTAAATTTTTATTATTAAGTATTATGATTTCATAGTCTAATAATGTAGATTTTAGTTTATCAATACATCTGTTGACCACTTCAGAAGACCTGCCTTCCCAATATAGCCAAATTGTTTTTGGAATATGATCTAGGATGGGATCTCCAGTACCCCATAATATTTTTGAATATTTATTCATTTACTAATTTTAGTATTTTAAAAACAATTCTCCCAAACCAATTTTTTAAAATAAGCGTCTCATAGTATTTTTTATCTTGATAATATCTTTCTTTTTCTAATGAGGTTTTAATTATCCAGCTATTATTGTTAATGTAGTGCTCTAAATGTTTTTTTAAAATATATTTTTTAGTTTCGTATTGTTTGTCAGAATCATTGTTCATTAAAGTATTCATAGAGACTTCTTTCCTTCTGTAAAAGAATCCTATATAATCGACTTTTTTAACTTTTGTGTCGGTATTAAAGAACATATTTATCCAGAATTCCCAGTCCTCTAGACCTTCTTTAAGGGATTCGTCATATCCACCAAGACTTAGCCATTTAGCTCTAGGATAGATGCATGAGCAGTAAAAAGGATTGACATACAGCAATCTTTCAGGTATTATTTTATTGACATTAATAATATATTCTTCAGCACCAAATAATTGTAAAGAAAAATATATGAAATCATACCCTAATTTAATTTCTTTCTCCGCCAATTCTAAATATCGATTACCTATCTTATCATCACTATCCAGTGGCAAGATCCATTCTCCTTGTGCTATTTCTATACCCGCATTTCTGGCAGAAGACAATCCTCCATTTTCTTTTTTAAGGTATTTAAAACGTGTATCTTTCTCCGTCCAAATCTTGGCAACTTCCTCTGTATTATCTGGAGAACCATCATTCACTATTATACATTCCCAATTTTGATAGGTTTGGTCTAGGACGGACTGCAAGCATTCATCCATGTATTGGGACTGATTGTAGCAAGGGACGATAATGGAGATTAGAGATGACATTCTTAGATAATTTTATTTAGGATTTTATATAAAAAAACAGGGAATTTGTATTGCATAGCTAATGCTAGCCGTTTCGTTTTATAAGGATAGTTATTATAAGCTTTAAGAAATTCTTTCGGTAGGTTTTTATTTGTTAAATAATATTTTAATGCTGAAGAGTTAACATGTTCTTTTAAAATTCCATTTTTATCAAATATCATTTTTAATATTAAGTCTTCTTGTGCTATTCTATCAGCTTTAACTCTAGTTATATTATTATCATGTAGACGATAATAAGCAAGTTTTGTAGGGATATATGTTATTAGATATTTTTCATTAATCTTAAGCCAGCGATAATAATCTTCTACTATTAATTTGGAGTCATATTTTCCCGTCTCTTTTAGCACATCTAACCTCATAAGTACTGTTAATGCAGCAATACGATTTCCTTTTATAAGTTCATTTCTAAATAATAAAGGGTCAATATTTCCTAAGGCATTGTAATTTGCGATATCAGATGTAATTTGTGACGCGTGGTTAACGGCATGAGTATCAGAAAAGACCATTCCGTAATCATCTCCTAATTCTTCCAGTTTAGTAACACACTGTTCGATAGACTCTGGGTGTAGATAATCATCAGCTGCAATTATTTTAATATATTTTCCTGTAGCTATCTCAATACATTCATTAAGAATGGTTGCAAGACCTGTATTGTTTTGGTGATAGTTTTTCTTTGCAGAATAATTATTGTCAGTTAACCAAGACTCAAAAATAGCAACCGAATTATCAGGAGATGCATCATCCGCTACAATAAGTTCAATATTATTATAGGTCTGCAATTTTATGCTATCCAGATTTTCTTTAATATATTTTGCTTGATTGTAAGAAACAACAATAATTGTTACCAGCGGATTAGTATTCATGACTTAGAAATCATTTACAATTTTAATAATTTCGCTCACTTCTTCTTTTGTTAATACCGAAGAAATAGGCAGGCTTAATACTTCCTGATGCATGTTTTCTGTAATCGGAAACGACAGATGGCTCAGTTCTTTATAAGCTTCCTGTTGATGAGGTGCGATAGGGTAGTGGATGATGGTTTGCACTCCATTTTCTGTGAGATATTGTTGTAACTCATCCCGTTGTTTTGATCTTACAACATAAACATGCCATACGTGCTCCAGTTCGTCTTCTGGATGCTGTGGCAATTTGATTTTAGGATTATTAATCTCTGTGTTGAAGCGTTTTGCTACCGATCTTCGTGCTTGGTTTTCTTGATCTATGTATTTTAATTTTATATCAAGCACTCCCGCTTGTAGCTCATCCATACGAGAGTTGAGACCTTTATAGATGTTAACATACTTTTGGTTAGAACCATAATTGGCTATTGCTTTTATGGTTTTTGCAAGTTGATCGTCATTGGTGGTAACAGCGCCTGCATCTCCCAATGCACCAAGATTTTTGCCCGGATAGAAGCTGAAGCCTGCAGCATCTCCAAGATTTCCAGCTTTTGTGCCAGCCCAACTAGCGCCAATGGCTTGTGCATTATCTTCTACAATTTTCAGATTATGTTTTAGGGCTATTTCTTTTAACTCTTTACCAAAGACTACTCTTCCTTGTAAGTGGACTAGTAGAATGGCTTTTGTTTTTGGAGTAATCGCGTTTTCAATTTTAGCGAGATCTATATTATATGTTTCAACATCCGGTTCTACCAAAATAGGAATCAATCCATTGTCTGACAAAGCCAATATGGATGCTATATAGGTGTTGGCAGGAACAATCACTTCGTCACCAGCTTTCATAATACCTAATTCTATATAAGCTCTGAAAATTAGGCGCAGTGCGTCTAGTCCATTTGCAACGCCAATAGCATGTTTTACACCAATATAATTAGCTAAATTATCTTCGAAGTTTTTTACTTCTTCTCCTAAGAGATACCAACCAGATCGAAAAATAGCGACTAGTTTTTCTTCAATTTCTTGTTGATATAGTAGGTTTATTTTTTGTAAGTCAAGGAATTTTATCATTATTTGTAAATATAAAAATAGTTCGTAGAATCAACTTTGGTTTTATTCTCAATTACTTTACTAGTGAAAGTACTTTTAAAATAAGCATGATTTATTGAGATTGCTGGTTTTTTATCAATTATATAATATACACTATTGCTCTTAATCATATTTTTAATATCTTTTTCAAAGTTAGGATATTCTACATCCATTTCCCACGATGCTCTATTATTGTATGTATTACTAATGACATCCAACAAAGGACTTCCTGGTAAATAAACTACTTTTTTATACTTTTTTCTTAGATTGTAAGCTTCCTTACAATAATCATTAGTCTCTTTAGATAAGTATATACCAGAAATGATTGGTATGTCCTTAGAGAATACATAATTTGTTTTAAAAAAATTTACATTAAAATAAGGATATAGAATTCTCAATGTAAACATACTAAATAAGATTATATATGCTAACAATAAGATAAGATTCTTCGTGAAAAGATGACCAAATAGATACAGGTATAAAATACCTATGAAAAATGTTGGTTCATGATAACCCCATGATAAAGACGAGCACCATGCTAATGTAAACAATAAAAACCCAAATAAGTCTTTTCTTTCCATACGTAAATAACAAGTGAAGAAAAATAGAAACAGTAGGTGGCTATATTTATAAATAGCATTGTTGAAAATTGGGTAGGCGTAAAAAATTACAATTAAAAATGTAGAGAAATAGAATAAATGAGTATTACTAATTTTTTTATTTAGTAGTATAAATACTGATAAGGTTAGAAAGGCTATATTATAATACTTACTATCAAAAAAGTATAATTTAACTCCAGCATTGTATAGTTGTTGTAAGCCGTTCTTTGTTTTAGTTTGAGATATAATCAACTCTATATTTTCAATTATATTATACCTAATGGCTATCATCAAAATAATTATAGCAAAAGTAATAAAGATCATTATATCATTTTTTTTAAGTTTTACTCTCTGTATTATTAGATCATAAAAAATTAAAATAAATGAAAGAAAAGTGAAAATGTAAAAAGATTGTTTAGAACAACTTGCCAAAAATGCAAAGATAATAGCGCATAATAAAAATCTATTTTTTAAGCATAAAATTGTAATGGAGCCCCAAAGTATACCATCAATTGTGTGCCAAGGCATTATGTTGAAGCTATGCAGTATAAATAAAGTAATTAAAGCTATAATTGAATAGGTATAAGTCTTTTTGAAAATTATTTTAGATAAAATAAAACTGATAACAACACACTCTAAAATCACCAAAAATCTGCAGTATATTAATAGATAAGGAGAATTCTTAGGAAAAAAATATAAGAGAATATCCCAGAAAATTACATTACCAGCAGGCCTAACCAAATCAAAATCTTTATAAGCAATTTGTCCTTGATTTAATCTTCCAATAAATGATAGAATAAATCCAGAGTCTATTGTATCTAGGCTATAAAGACAAATAAAACAGAAATAAAATCCGAGTAATATTAAGAATATATAATTGAGTAGTTTTATTTTGTCTAATTCAAAAATTTTCACCATTATGTTGTTCTTAAAAACGTTGCAGGATTACCGATCCATATTTCATTAGCCGGAACGTCTTTTGTTACAACACTTCCTGCCCCGATTAGTGCGTTTTCTCCAATAGTAATACCAGCAAGTATTGTTGCATTAGCGCCAATAGAAGCACCTTTCTTGATGAGTGTTTTTTGTAAAGTAAAATCCGTATTCTTCGATTTTGGAAACAGATCATTAGTAAAAGTGGCGTTAGGCCCAACAAAGACATTGTCTTCTAATGTTATACCGTCCCATATCTGTACACCAGGCTTAACAGTCACGTTATCTCCAATAGATACTTCATTTTCTATTAGAACTTGGCAGTTAATATTGCAGTTTTTGCCAATAATAGCTTTTTTTAAAATGACACAAAATTGCCAAATTGAAGTTCCTTCTCCAATATTAGTACTTTGGACATCTGCTAAATCATGAATTTTAATCATTATTTAAAATCTTTAAAATCTTGATAATCTCTAAAATAATCATCTTCGGTATATAACTCAGACGCCAAACATAAAAGCACAGCATTGTGCGTGAAATGGATATCTCTCCAGATCAATTTAGGAATATACAATCCTTTACTTGGGTGATCTAATACAAAGGTTTCTTGGTTCCCATCTTTATCTTCGGTATTGAAAGTAATTGTACCAGATACGGCAAATATCACTTGCTCTAAGGCTTTGTGAGCATGACCTCCACGGACAACATCCTGTGGCGTATAATAAGTCCAATATACGCGTTTTATATCAAAAGGTATGTTTTTCTGAGTTTCAGCTATGGTGATATATCCAAGTTCTGAAGAACCGATGTTGTCAAAATTGATAATATGAGGTTGATTAGTTTTCATTTATTAATGATTTAAATAATAGTTTGAATTCAATGAAATCTATTTCAAAATTGCTAGAATAATGATGAGCATTATTGGTTTCGTATGTTTGAAATAGCAAATCTACATTAAAGATATAAGCCAAATTAGAAAATGCTGAAAATTCTTTTGCATTGTCAGGAATAAAGCAAATAGATTTAGGCTTATTTCTACAAAAAATTAAGTTAGACCAAGCTGCTCCAGATATACCAATGATAAATTTAGCATTTTTAAAATAATTAACCTGCATTTCTAATGATAACTCTTCCAAGCATATTGCTACAAAACCGTATGGAGCGAGATAGTTTAAAATTTCATCTTGATTATTGGCTATCCTATGTGTGTTTTTACGATATAAAAATATATTTTGTGGTAGATTTTCAACCGGAGTAATCTCATTTGTAATTACTTCACTGTAGTTCCTCGTAAGTTTTGTATTGTACGAAGTTCCATCTGATTTTATTAAGTTATCAAATCGATTAAACTGTAGGTGATTAAAGTCGTTGATATGATATAAATTTTTGACATAATATGCTTTCTCAGAACTAAGATATTTTATTTCAAAATTATTTTTAGATACAATATTTAGAATTTTTTGCATACTAGGTGTTTTTAACACAATGTCATTAACCAATAATACCTGACTGTTTTTTTTATCATATATGGTAAGTTTTGGCATTATTTCTATTAAGAAATGAAACCAATTCCAAGAACCATTTCCACCTAGAAATAATGCTTCTTCGATATCTTCTCTGTTTTTAATATCTACTTTAGCATAATCGTTATCATGTATTTTTACGAAGCCCTCATTATAGCGTTCATCTTTCGTACGATAAGTTACTAATTGATTTTTTACAATTATTGAAGAACTGGCAATATGAATTACGGCATTATTAAAATGATACAAATAAATCTCTGGAGTCTGTGTAGTATCACATTTCTCTTTTTGATTATGGAATTTTGGATAATAATTAGTAAAAGTTAACGAAGGCTCTAATTCTATTATGCGTTCTGCTTTTCTATTCTCTATATCATCAATCTGGATAATATATGAGTAAGGATAATATTTAAAATTGTAAATTTTTCGAAGAAAAATATTTGACAGTGCGCGATTGCTATTAAGTAGTTTTACTATACGTTTTACAATTGATGCCATTCAAAATTAGTTTTAATAAATCCGGGCTCGATACCCATCCATTCTCCTAATTCTTTATCGCGTTCTACAATTCTGAAACTTAAAATATCTTCTTCAAATAATATGCTTTCTTGTACATTTTTAATGATATATAGCGATAAAATATACTCGCCAACATTAAAGAAATTTTTAGGAATATCACAAATTAATTTATTCTCACCTTCAACTAATTTGGTTTTAAAAGCATTGCTTAGAGTGAAAATAACTTCGTTGTTAAAGTTTTTTACGACATAAGATAAATGATATTGGCTATTTTTATCTTTAATATTTATATCTGTTAGTAAACTGAATTTTTCGTTTTCAGCAAAGTCATCTTCGCGAGATTCAAAATTTTCATCAACAAGAGAAACTTTATTAAGTTCAAACGAATTATTTTTGAAATCTTTATGATTACCTAAAACAACAGTGTTCCCGAATTGGTTTTTATCACCATTATAAACACTCATAGCTTTTGCTATAGTTCCATCATATATTATTGTGCCATTAGACATTACTATTCCATGACTACACAAGGATTTTATTGCTGTCATATTATGACTAACAAACAAAATGGTTCTACCTTCATTTTTGGTAACATCGCCCATTTTGCCAAGGCATTTTTTTTGAAATTCGGCATCACCAACAGCTAAGACTTCGTCTACTATTAATATTTCGGATTCTAAGTGAGCGGCAACGGCAAAGGCAAGACGCACATACATCCCAGAAGAATATCTTTTCACAGGCGTATCTATATAACGTTCTACACCTGCAAAGGCTACGATCTCATCAAATTTGCGGGTGATTTCTTTACGAGTCATTCCTAAGATAGCACCGTTAAGATAGATGTTTTCTCTACCGGTCATCTCTGGGTGAAAACCGGTGCCCACTTCTAAGAGTGAAGCAATGCGACCTTTATATTTAATAGATCCTGTAGTAGGTTTGGTTACTCTAGACAGTAACTTAAGCAAAGTAGATTTACCAGCACCGTTACGTCCAATAATCCCAACTGCTTGTCCTTGCTCGATTTGAAAATTAATATCTTTAAGCGCCCAGACATAATCTGATTCGCCTTTTTGCGTACGATCATTAGATTCACCAATTTTAAGGAAAGGATCTTCTTTTCCTCTAACATTAGCCCACCAACGCTTTATATCATGCTGTAGTGTTCCTGTCCCAACCTCACCAAGGCGGTATTGTTTAGAAACGTTTTCTACATCTAAAACTATATTTTTTGACATTTGATTCTTTTTCTAAATTAAACAGTATCCATGAAACCTTTTTCAACTTTTGTAAAGATGATCGTTCCTATTATAAGTGCTATAAGAGTGCATAAGGTAGAGTAGCCAAGCATCCCTATGGAGAAGTCTCCTACGCCAAGATAGCCGTATTTAAAACACTCAAAAATACCAGATAATGGATTAAGGTCTGCAATCCATTTATATTTAACAGGAAAAGATGAGATTGGCATAATTACTGGTGTTGCATACATAAATAAAGATACACCAAATCCTAATAACATATTGATATCTTGGTATTTGGTTGTTAATGCAGAGAAGATCATGCCTGTTCCCATTGCAAAACCTGCCATCAATAATATTAAAAAAGGCGTTGCCAAGACCCATAAGTTAGGATGGATAGAGCCTTCTACAAAATAGTAGTATAAAACAGCAATAATAAATAGTAGAAACTGTACGCCAAATCTCATTAAGTTAGATATAACTATAGATAATGGCATAACTAATCTTGGGAAATAGACTTTCCCGAAAATAGAAGCATTGCCTCTAAAAACCGAAGAAGTACCAGTAAGACAAGAGGAAAAATAATTCCATAAAGTAACACCAGCTAGGTAGAATGGTAATTTTGGTGCACCATCAGTAGATAATCCTGCTACATTACCAAAAACAATAACGTACATTATCGTGGTGAAAATGGGATTGATAAAGAACCATAATGGGCCTAATACTGTCTGCTTAAAAGAAGTAATAAAGTCCCTCTTTACCAACATGTATACCAGATCGCGGTATTTCCATACTTCACCTAGGTTTAATGAAAAAAGAGAGTGTTTAGAAGATATAACCTGAGACCAATTGTTATTATCGCTTTGATTATCCATAGCTTATATCAGATTTTTCAGATAGCCACCGTAACCACTTTTTCCATATTTCTCGGCAGATTGTAACAGTTGATCTTTATTAATAAACCCTTTCTTGTAAGCTATTTCTTCGATACAAGAGATTTTCACACCTTGTCTTTTTTCTAAAACTTTTACAAATTCTGATGCTTCATGCAAAGAATCGAATGTCCCTGTATCTAGCCAAGCTGTACCTCTGGACATGACGCCAACCTCTAGATTGCCTTTTTCTAGATAAATTTTATTAATATCAGTAATTTCTAATTCTCCTCTAGGAGATGGCTTAAGATTTTTAGCATATTCTACCACAGAATTATCATAAAAATATAATCCAGGAACTGCATAATTAGACTTTGGGCTTTCTGGCTTTTCTTCAATAGAAAGCGCTTTGAAATTTTCATCAAATTCTACCACGCCATAACGCTCAGGGTCTGTTACTTGATAAGCAAATACGCAACCGCCTTTTACATTGGTTTTACTTTCTAATAATTCTGGTAATCCAGCGCCATAGAAAATGTTGTCGCCTAATACCAACGCTACAGAATCGTCACCGATAAAGTCTTCTCCTAGTACAAAAGCTTGTGCTAATCCATCTGGTGAAGGTTGAATTTTATACTCAAATTTACAGCCAATCTGCGAACCATCACCCAATAATTTTTGGAAAGCTTCTTGGTCGTGTGGTGTTGTTATAATCAATATTTCTTTGATACCCGCAAGTAATAAAATAGATAACGGATAATAGATCATCGGCTTGTCATAGACAGGCATTAATTGCTTGCTTACCGCTATGGTTAGAGGGTAAAGTCTTGTGCCGGAACCTCCAGCTAGTATAATTCCTTTCATGTTTTTTTGTGTTAGGTTTAAGAATATTGCTTGTTGTAATATTTCTGATAATCACCAGATGTTACATTTTCTAGCCATTCTTTGTTGTCTAAGAACCAGTCAATCGTTTTGGATAAACCTTGCTCAAAGGTTACACTTGGCTCCCAACCAAGATCTTTATTAAGTTTAGAAGCGTCTATTGCATAACGTTTGTCATGACCTGGTCTATCTTTAACGTAGGTAATTAATTGTTCTGAATGACCTTCTGGATTACCTAACTTAGCATCCATTTGTTTGATTAATTCTTTAATCAAATCAATATTTTGCCATTCGTTGAAGCCTCCGATATTATAAGTTTCGCCAGTTTTCGCTTCATGGAAAATTTGGAAAATTCCTTTAGCATGATCTATCACATAAAGCCAATCTCTGGTGTATTTTCCGTCACCGTATATTGGCAATGGTTTTCCGTTCAATATATTAGAAATACAAAGCGGAATTAACTTCTCAGGAAAGTGATTTGGACCATAATTATTAGAGCAGTTAGAAATGATAAATGGCATTCCGTAGGTGTTGCCGTAAGCTCTCACAAGATGATCAGATGCTGCTTTGCTTGCAGAATAAGGAGATTTTGGGTCATAAGAAGTTTCTTCTGTAAAAAGGCCAGTTTCTCCAAGAGCACCATAAACTTCGTCTGTAGATACGTGATAGAAAAGATTTTCTCTTTTTGTATCAGGGAAATTACCATGCGTGTGATCTGGATTAAGCGTCCAAAATTCTCGAGCAAGATTTAACAGGTTAGCCGTGCCGTTAACATTGGTGTTGATAAAAGCGTTAGGATCTGTGATACTTCTGTCCACATGAGATTCTGCCGCAAGATGTACAATGGCCTCTGGTTTATATTTTTCAAAAATTACTCTTAGCTCTTCAGGATTAGTAATATCAGCTTTCTCGAAAACATAGTTAGGCTCGTTTTCTATATCTTTAAGATTCTCTAAGTTACCAGCATAAGTAAGAGCATCTAGGTTAATAATGGTAGTGTGTGGTAAATTTTTCACAAATTCTCTCACAACATGCGAACCAATAAAACCTGCTCCGCCCGTAATAATTATATTTTTCATCAGTTAATTTTTAACCGTTTTTCTACCAATTGATTTATAAAAGAAGCCGTGTTGCTCTACGGTTTCTAAAGGATACATATTTCTTCCGTCAAAAATAATTTTATTTTTCATCTTAGAAGCCATGAGATCAAAATTAGGATTTTTAAACTCAGACCATTCGGTTGCTATTAATAGACAGTCAGCATCTTCTAATGCGGAATACATATCTTTAGCATATTCTATTTTATCTCCTAATATTTTTTTGACATTATCTTCTGCTACAGCATCATAAGCTGTTATTTTAGCGCCTTTTTCTAGTAATATTTTGATGTTATCCAAAGAAGAAGCCTCTCTAATATCGTCCGTATTAGCCTTAAAAGCTAGACCCCACAAAGCGATTTTTTTACCTTCAAGATTGTTGAAGTATTTTTCGATTTCGTGAGTTAAGATTACCTTTTGAGTGGTGTTAACACTTTCTGTTGCTTCTAAAATTTGGAAATTAAAGTTTTCTTGTTTTCCGGATTTAATTAAAGCCTTCACATCTTTAGGGAAACAACTTCCGCCGTAGCCAATACCAGGGAATAAGAAACGGTGGCCAATTCTGTCATCGCTTCCCATGCCTAATCTAACTTTATCAACATCGGCACCAACTAATTCGCAATAATTGGCAATTTCGTTCATAAAAGTTATTTTCACAGCTAAGAAAGAGTTGGAGGCATATTTTGTTAATTCTGATGATTTCTCATCCATGAAAATAATCGGAATGCCTGTATTGGTAAAGGGTTGATAGATTTTTGACATGATATCTTTTGCTCTGTCAGAGTTAGCACCAACAACTACTCTAGTAGGATTCATAGAATCTTCTACTGCAAAACCTTCTCGTAAAAATTCTGGGTTAGAAACTACATCAAAAGCAATCTCAGTTTTGGCTGCAATAACGGCGCTTACCTTGTCGGCAGTACCAACTGGGACAGTAGACTTATTAACGATTACTTTATAATCGGTCATCATTTCTCCAATATCGTTAGCTACTTTTAAGACGTAGGAAAGGTCTGCAGAGCCATCCTCGCCAGGAGGCGTAGGGAGAGCAAGATAGATTACTTCACTTTTATCTAGAGCTTCTTTAAGATTAGTGGTGAAAAATAATCTGTCAGCTTGGATGTTTCTAAGAAACATTTCTTCAAGATTAGGCTCGTATATTGGGACGATGCCTTTTTTCATGTTTTCCACTTTTTTTTCATCTATATCTACACAGTAGACAGAATTTCCTAATTCTGCAAGAGTAGTGCCAGTTACAAGGCCTACGTAACCAGTGCCAACAATTGTTATATTCAAAATATTTGGTTTTTAATTTTAGAAAAGCAAAAATACAAAATTTTATAGTAATAATAGGTTAATTAATGTTTATGGCTTTTATTGTTAAATTATTTTGTGCATTGCTAAGGATTTCAAAATGCTTTCATTTTCAAAAAGTTAATATATAGATTTTGATATATCGTTGAGAAATCTTATCTTTGCAAAAGATTTACGGGAAAAAATGAGAAGGCTTCTGATAGAAAGCCTTTTTTCGTGAATGCAAATTTTAAAGCAAATTATGACGTTTAGAGAGCAGGTAGCAAAGCTAGTTCAGGACTTTTTAGAAACACGCGATGATTTATATCTGGTAGAATTAAAGATTACGCCGGATGATAATATTACGATAATTTTAGACGGTGACCAAGGAGTTAATCTTCAGGATTGTCTGGATGCTAGTCGCGCTGTAGAGTTTAATCTGGATAAGGAAGTGTATGATTTTGGACTTCAGGTGATGTCTCCGGGCTTGTCGGAGCCATTGACGTTGCCAAGACAGTTTAAGAAAAATATGGGGCGTGACTTGGATATTACGCTTCAGGATGATGAAAAGGTAGAGGGCGAACTGACTGGTATTACAGATGAGGGAATTGTTTTAACTTTGCGTTATCGTAGACCGAAACTTATTGGTAAAGGAAAGGAAGATGTTGTAGAAGAAAGGTTGTTGTTGTTTCCGGATATCAAAAAAGCTTTAGTAGTAATAAAATTTTAATAAAGAAAAAATACATCAATGGATAATTTAGCTTTAATTGAAGCCTTTGGCGATTTTAAAGAAGTGAAAAACGTTAGCAAAATTGATTTGATGGCGATTATCGAAGATTCTTTGAAAACACTTCTTAGAAAAAGATATGACTCAGATGATCATTTTGATGTAATCGTTAATCCTGATAAAGGCGATTTTCAGATCTTTTTAAATAAGAGAATTGTAGAGGACGAGATGTCTGAAGACGACGATTTAGAAATCGAAATTTCAGAAGTTAGAAAGATAGATTCTACTTTCGAGGTAGGAGAAGAGTTTACACAAGAGATTCCTGTGGCTAAGTTGGGTAGAAGAAATATCTTAACTTTGAAGCAGATTCTTGCAACTAAGATACAAGAGCATTTTAATGCTTCTTTATATGAAGAGTTCCGTGATAGAATTGGACAATTGGTTGTTGGAGAAGTACACCATATCCGTCACAAGCATGTTATTTTGTTAGATGACGAAGGTAATGAGTTTATTTTACCAAAAGAAAACCAGATTCCGTCTGATTTCTTCAAGAAAGGAGACAGTGTGAGAGCGATTGTAGAAAGTGTTGATTTTAGAGGATCTAAGCCTCAGATCAGTATTTCTAGAACGTCGCCTAAGTTTTTAGAGCAATTGTTGGAGATGGAGATTCCGGAGATTCAAGATGGTACAATCATTTTGAAAAAAGTTGTGAGGATTCCGGGTGAGAAAGCGAAGATTGCTGTAGATGCTTACGATGACAGAATAGATCCAGTTGGAGCTTGTGTTGGAGTAAAAGGATCAAGAATACATGGTGTGGTTAGAGAATTGAGAAACGAAAATATTGACGTTATCCAATGGTCTAAGAACCCAGAGATATTAGTGAAAAGAGCATTAGGTAACATCACTATTAATAAAATAGAAGTTAATACAGAGACTAATTATGCCTTAGTTTACACGCCAGTAGAAGAGATTTCTAAGGTGATTGGTAAGCAAGGTCAAAATATCAAATTGGCATCTTGGTTAACAGATTTTGAGATTGATGTATACAGAGAAAAACAAGAAGATGACGATGTGGAGTTAACAGAGTTTAACGACGAGATCGAAGCATGGATCATCGAAGAGTTTAAGAAAGTTGGTCTAGAAACTGCAAGAAGCGTACTAGACAAAGATACTGCAGCTTTACTTAAGATGGTAGATTTAGAAGAAGAAACCATTGATGATGTAAAGCAAATATTGAGATCAGAATTGGAAGATTAATCCTCCATGATGACCCCTAATAAAAAGTAAAAAGAATACTTTAATTTAAAGATTAAAAAGAAAAATTTATAAATGCCAAAAATTAGATTAAATAAAGCGGTTAAGGAGTTTAATATTTCGATGGGCAGGATGGTAGAGTTTCTACAGTCCAAAGGCTTCGAGGTAGAGACTAACAATCCTAACGCTCAATTAGAAGAAACGGCATATTCTGCATTAGAAGCTGAGTTCAAAAAAGATGGAGAACAACGTAAAGCTTCTCATGAGGTTGTTATTTCTAAAGTTCCAGAAGAAAAGCTGGAGATCGAAGAAAAAGCACCTGAGGTTATAAGAGCCAAAGCAAACATTAAACCTGAAACTAAAGTTTTAGGTAAAATAGACCTTGATTCTAACAAACCAATTGCTGAAGAACCAAAGCAAGAGCCAAAACCAGAACCTGTTGTTATAGAACAACCAAAGGTTGCGGAAGTGAAGAAAGAAGAATCTAAGCAAGAATTTAAAGTTTTAGATAAAATAGATCTTTCTCAACTAGAGAACAGAAATAGACCTGTTAAAAAAGATAAGGTAGAAAAACAACCGGTAAAACAAGAGCCAAAACCAGAAGTTAAAGCTGTTGAAACACCTAAAGCACCAGTAGCTCCTAAAGTTGAAGCTAAAGTGGAGCCTAAAGTTGAAGCAAAACCTATCATCGAGAAAAAAGCTGAAGAAGCACCTGCAACTCCAGAAAGCACCGAGCCAGAAAAAATCGAAACTGTTTACCAAAAACTAGACGGACCAAAGATTTTAAAACAAACGGTAGATTTATCTCAATTTGCACCTAAGCCAAAATCTTCTAATGCTGGAGGTCCTAACGCTGCAAAGAAAAAGAGAAAAAGAATAGAGAAGCCAGGTACGCCTCAAGCGGGTAACACCCAAGGTGGAAATAATACTTCTGGTCCAGGTGGTAACAACAACCGTCCAGGTGGTAATCAACAAGGCGGTAATCGTCCAGGTGGTAATAACAATAACCGTCCAGGTGGTAACAATCGTCCAGGTGGTAACAATAATCGTCCAGGCGGTAATAATCGCCCAGGTGGTAACAATCGTCCAGGTGGCGCACGTGTTATGCCTGTAGAATTAACAGACGAGCAAGTTAAAAACCAAATTAAAGAAACTTTAGAAAAACTAACCAATAAAGGTGGTAAATCTAAAGGAGCTAAACACAGAAAAGATAAACGTTCTTGGAGAAGAGAGCAAGACGAACTTCAACAAGAGCGTGATGCTAAAGATACAACACTTAAGGTAACCGAATTTATTACGGTTAATGAGTTGGCTAGCTTAATGGATGTAAGTCCAACTGAAGTTATTTCAGCTTGTTTCTCTCTAGGTGTTATGGTTACAATGAACCAACGTCTAGAAGCAGATACTTTAACATTGGTAGCTGATGAATTTGGTTATAAAATCGAATTCTCGGATGCTGACCTAGAAGAAGCGTTAGAAGAAGAAACAACAGACTCTGAAGAAGATCTAATCACGAGAGCACCAATTGTAACGGTAATGGGTCACGTAGATCACGGTAAAACATCACTTTTGGATTATATCCGTAAAGCGAATGTTATTGCTGGAGAATCTGGTGGTATTACACAGCACATTGGCGCTTATAACGTAAAGTTAGAAGGAGGACAACGTATTACATTCTTAGATACGCCAGGTCACGAAGCCTTTACGGCGATGAGAGCTCGTGGTGCACAGGTTACGGATATCGTAATTATTGTGATTGCTGCGGACGATGATGTAATGCCTCAGACCAAAGAAGCGATTGCTCACGCACAAGCTGCTGGTGTACCAATGATTATTGCTTTAAACAAAGTTGACAAGCCTAATGCTAATCCAGATAACGTTAGACAACAATTATCAGGGATGAACATTTTAGTAGAAGAGTGGGGTGGTAATATCCAGTCTCAAGAGATTTCTGCTAAATTTGGTAATAATGTTGATGCTTTATTAGAGAAAGTACTATTACAAGCAGAAATGTTAGAGCTTAAAGCTAATCCTAACCGTACTGCTAATGGTGTTGTTATTGAAGCTGCTTTAGATAAAGGTAGAGGTTACGTTTCTACAATCTTAGTTCAGAATGGTACGCTTAAAGTGGGTGACTATATCCTTGCGGGTAAAAACCACGGTAAAGTAAAAGCCATGTTGGACGAAAGAGGAAAACCAATGGAAGCTGCAGGACCATCAATTCCTGTGACGATTCTTGGTCTAGACGGCGCACCAACTGCTGGTGATAAGTTTAGAGTTTATGAAGACGAAAAAGAAGCTAAAACTATCGCGACTAAGAGAGAGCAACTACAAAGAGAGCAGACTTTACGTACAAGAAAGCACTTAACGTTAGACGAAATCGGAAGACGTATTGCACTAGGAGATTTCAAAGAGTTGAACATTATCCTTAAAGGTGACGTAGATGGTTCTGTAGAAGCATTATCTGATCAGTTACAACAATTATCAACAGAAGAGATCCAAGTTAATATCTTGCACTCTGGAGTTGGTCAGATTACCGAAAGTGATATCTTATTAGCAGCTGCATCTGATGCAATTGTTATTGGATTTAACGTTAGAGCAAGTGTTAACGCGAAGGATATTGCAGATAAAGAAGAGGTTGAAATCAGAAACTATTCTATCATCTATGCTGCTATAGACGAGGTTAAAGAAGCGATGGAAGGTATGCTTTCTCCTGAGATCAAAGAACAAGTAATTGGTAACGTAGAGATCCGTGAGGTATTCAAGATTTCTAAAGTTGGTACAATTGCAGGTTGTATGGTTCTTACAGGAAAAGTGGCTAGAAATTCTAAAATCAGACTATTGCGTGACGGTATTGTGAAATATGACGGCGAATTAGAAAGTTTAAAACGTTTTAAAGACGATGT
The DNA here is from genome assembly GCF_053553015.1 of Chryseobacterium electrogenes. Lineage (NCBI taxonomy): Bacteria > Pseudomonadati > Bacteroidota > Flavobacteriia > Flavobacteriales > Weeksellaceae > Chryseobacterium > Chryseobacterium electrogenes. Next base: position 2,577,210 of record NZ_JBNPPB010000002.1, read on the forward strand.
TAAAGAAGTAACAAAAGGTTACGAATGTGGTCTTAACTTAAAGGGTTACAATGATATTGAGTCAGGTGATATCTTAGAAGTTTACGAAGAAGTAGCTGTTAAGAAAAAACTGAAATAATAGTAGCCAAAAACGGTAAAATCTATTTATAATTAATCCCCAGTGCATTAGCATTGGGGATTTTTATTTATACAATACTGTATTGTAAACTAGATATTGTATTGATAGTAGATTTGTTTCTATATCGATTTATAGCTTTATTAAGAAGTAATTCAGATTAAAAAAAACTCTTTAGGTTGCTATCAAAAAAAACTGACCATTATAGGCCAGTTATTTTTAAAAATGTCGTGATACTAAAATTAGTTTTTAATTAATTTCTGAGTATCAACAGAATTACCATCTTTTATAGTTACCATGTAAGTTCCTTTAGCTAAGTCTGATACATTATAAGAGCTGCTGTTATCGAATGTTTTTACAACTCTACCAGTCATATCAGTAACCGTAACTTTAGTAGTTTTAGCATCAAATCCTGTAGAGTTAATACTAAATACACTTGAAGTTGGGTTAGGCGAAACTGAAATCGCTTTAGCTTTTGATTTAATGTCATTTACAGCAAGAGCAGTTGTTGACTTATGCATACCTGTTTTTAATGCTGCATTTGAGAATGCTCCAGAATAACAATTAGAAATATCGATACATTTAACATTAAGGTGTTGTGAATTATCGATACGAGTCCATGTTGTCCCATTGTCTAAACTTTTCCAAGACCCAGAATTATTCTGCACTGCGGAAGTTGCAAGTAGAACATCAGTGCCAGGTACATATGCGATGGAATTAATAGAATTAGCGGCAGTAATACCTGTGTAGTTTACTTGTGACCAATTAGCACCATCTGTTGTTCTGTATAATGCTAATCCTGTAGATCCTGTTTTTTTAAATACCATCCCTTTTGTCGCTGAACTAAATGCCATCAATCCATTATTTTCTGTACTACCAAAATCAACTACAAATCCAGCAGGAAGAGCAATTGTCCAAGTGTTACCTTTATCTGTGGATCTAAAGATTCTTCCTTTGTTTGTGTAGAAGAATACAGTATCTCCTACAAATGTTACACCACCTGTATAGCCCCATTCGCCAGATAAAAGAGGAGGGAAGGCTGTAGAAGGAATTCTAGCCCAAGTTGTACCACCATCAGTTGTTTTTAGTACCTCAAAATAATTATTAACAGGGTCGCTACCTAATAATCCTGTATTGGCATCAAAGAAATGAGTCCAGTTATTAAAAGAGTCCTCTTGGTCTGCTTGTTTTTGGAACTCCCAATACTCTCCACCATCAGTTGTCTTATAAAGACCACCAGATCCATCTTCTCTAGTAGTCATTACCCATGCAGTATTAGCATCGATCCCTACAATGTTATGTATAGTCAATGAAGTATCATCTATGGTAATTTCACCTGCAGTCCAAGTATTTCCGCCATCAGTGGTCTTGGTATATTCATATATATTAGGTGCTGATGCTTTACTACCGTCAAAAGCATAAGCCCATACGGTATTGGCGTCTTTAACGTGCATCCCCGCAATCCCTCTAGAGTCTACGGTGAATCCTGTGAATTGATTAGCCCAATATTGAGCACTTAAGCTGCCACTTAATAAAAGAGCAGTTGATAGAGAAAGTAGTAATTTTTTCATAAATTTAAATTAAGATTTTTATAATTGTTTTGTAAAATGTAATATTTATTATTTGGCTATTTTATCATGTTAATTTTTAACTTTAACTCTTGTTTATTTTGAAATATCTATTAATATTAACATTATAAGCAAAGTTAATAAAAAATAAGTTAGTTGCAAATATTTTTAAAATAAATTGTTTGTAATGATATTTTTTGACATATTTGCATTATAATTACAAAAATCATGATAATATGAATGTAAATTTACGTGTGTTAACAATGGGGGTTCTGTTTTTTACTGGGCAGAGCTTCTTAGCTCAGAACTCTAAAGGGAAGAGTGATACAGTAACAAAGTCTAGAGAAATTGAAGAAGTAGTAGTATTAGGATATAGTAAGGTAACAACTAAGCCAAAGGATATTAGTGCCAATACAACTATATCTGCAGAAGTATTAGAGAATAGGCCTAATGTTTCATTCTTGAATTCTATACAAGGATCTGCTCCAGGTGTGACGATTGCTTCTAGCTCTGGGTCTCCAGGTTCTGCAAAGATAGATGTTGTAATTAGGGGTATCTCATCGCTTAATGCTTCGACTGATCCGTTAATTGTTATCGATGGTGTACCTACTAATGCTAATCAGTTTAGGAATATCAATGCGGAAGATATTGATACAATAAGTATTTTAAGAGATGCTGCGGCTACTTCAATTTATGGTAATAGGGGTGCAAATGGAGTAATTATTGTGAAAACTAAAGGAGGTAAGTTTAATTCTCCTTTATCTTTTAGCTACAGTAATACAACAGGTATAAGTGTTTTACCGCAAAATAGGTATCATTTAGCTAATGCTAGTGAGTTTCTGACAATCCAGAAGAATCTGGGGGTTACAGCGGCAACACAAATGACAAACGAACAGATAGCTAAAGCGCCTACTACGGATTGGGGTAAGCAGTTTTTTAAACCAGACTTAGTACAGCAGCATAATATTAATTCTACCTTCGGAGGAGAAAATGTTAGTGTTTATTCATCATTGGGATATATCAACCAAGGAGGGATGGTGCCAACTACCAATTTTCAAAGGATGACCTTTAGAAATAATATCACAGGTAAGTCCCAAAATAATAGATTTAACTACAGTGTGCAGATAGGTCTAGCCTACTCTAAGAGAAATCAGTTGATGGAAGAGACTCAGGATATTAGTAATTTTGTTCTTCAAAATCCATTATTGGGTGCTTTACAAGGTAATCCTTCTTTACCATCTTCTATTGCTAATACTGGGCAAGAATTATTTGATATATTAAGTGAGGGTGGTACTGTGACGCCTAACTATTTTGGAGGAAAGGCAGCATATGTTCTTCAGGATATTCTTAGGAACCGAAGTGTTTTCCATCAAATTCAAGATGTTAATATATTTACAGGAACAACAGTTTCTTATAAGTTAAATGATAAATGGACGGTTTCTAATAGATCGGGCTTTGATTATAGAAATACAAATGGTGATACAGGTAGAGATCCTAAAGGATATCTGGCTTTAGTCGTTGCTAATACAAGTAAGAGTTCCTTAGTTCAGAATCCATTTGGCGGGCATGAGCAGATTTATAATCAGAGAGAGTTTAATTTCAACTCGGTTACCAGTACAAGTTATTCTTTAGAGTTAGGTGCTGATCATAAATTGGACTTAGGTGCATTTTTAGAATATACCAAAGTTCATGCTTTGTCCAGTTCACAAGTTAATGAAGGCTTAGATCCTAGAGTTTGGTCTATGGGTACTGGGAAGGGATATGTTGCTACTATGGTGGATAATTCTGTTCCAAGTAATCCTGTGATTAGATATCAAAAAAGTGCTACTGCAGGAAAAATTGATGCGGGATCACTTGCTTATTTTGCAACATTAGATTACGATTATGCGGGGAAATATGGAGTTAGTGGTCTTATTAGAAGAGATGGTTCTTATAGATTTACAAAAGATTATAGATGGGGGACGTTCTGGTCTGTAGGAGCTCGTTGGAATATTGACAAAGAAGAGTTTATGAGTAACTCGGGATTCCAAATGCTTAAACTTAGAGGATCTTATGGTACTCAAGGTAATCAGAATGTTGTAGCGCCACCTTATGGTTCAAATGCTATGATACAAATGCCTAATTTAGTTAGAGATGTATTGTCTGTTAACAATAGTTCTGTGCCTTCATATAATAACGCTGCCGGAGGGTTTTATATTTCGGGATTAGGAAATGAAGTATTACAGTGGGAAGAGATTGCTCAAGCTAATATTGGTGTAGACTTCAAAACTTTTAATAATAGACTAGAGGGTAATATTGATATTTACAATAAGGAAACTACTAAGTTGTTTACAGATGTTCAGGTGTCTGCTATCAATGGTTTATATGAATATAAAGGTAACTATGGAGGTATAAGAAACAGGGGAGTAGAGTTGATGTTAAGATATCAAATGCTTAATAAAGAAAGACTAAAGTTATCTGTTTTTGCTAATGGTTCTTATAATAAGAATTCAATTACTGACTTGCAGGTTCCGCAAATAACAGGATCTCTAATAAATGAAGTTGGTGGCCCTGTTTATCAATGGAATCTAGTACCTTATCTTGGTATTGATCCTAATACTGGTAAAATGATGTATTTGGATAAAAATGGAAATACTATAACAGATGCGCCAAGGGAGGATGATAGAAGAGCTACAGGTAAAAATTATTTTCCGGCTTACATAGGAGGATTTGGTTTTAATTTCGAATATAATGGATTTTTCTTAGATACTTTATTTTCATTTCAAGCTGATTATTATAGAACCGACAATCAAGAATACTGGGCTTACTTAGGTAGAGGTTATGCAATGGATGGGTACAATGTATCAAAACATTTGTTAAATGCATGGACGCCAGATAATAGATATACGGATATACCTAGCTGGGATGTTTTGTCAGGTGGGGATAATAGCGCAACTTCTGATAGATTTTTAAGAGATGCATCATTTCTTAGATTTAAGTCATTGACGTTGGGGTATAGCCTGCCAAAAAGATTCTCTGATAAAGCGTTTGTTAAAAATCTTAAAGTTTTTGTACAGGGAGAGAATTTATATTTGTGGAGAAAAGAATATAATGGTTATGATCCAGAAGGTCTAGGTACCTTCCCGTTAGGAAGCTATCCTAATCCAAGAACAATTTCTGTAGGAACTAGTTTTGAATTTTAAAATTTGATATCATGAAAAAACATATTATAAAGTTATTAATTTGTGCAACAGCTGTTGCTACGGTCTCTTCTTGTCGAGATGCATTAGATATTATCCAAGAAGGTAACTTAACTAATGAAAATGTATACAAGTCAACTTCTGATTTACAGAGAGTTTTGGATGGTGATATATATAATGGAGTTTCAGTTACTGGGCAGATTAATTTAACAGCTCAATTTACTGACGAAGTAGGTATTGGTCCTTTCAATTCTGGGTTTGGTATTGGTCCTCATCAATTTTATTTAGATATTACAACAGGTGATGCTGCATCAATCTGGGGTGATAATTATTTTGTGATAAATAGAGTTGTAAGATTTTTAGATAGTGCTAAGAATATAGTACCAACTGATGCAGAAAAGTTAGCTTATAATTCTTATATCGCAGAATCTAGAGCTCTTAGGGCTTTCTCTTATTTGCAATTAATCACTTACTTTTCTCCTAATGTTTCGGATCCTAATGCCTTAGGCGCGATAGTGTTAGATCATATCCCTACTTTTAATACGCAATTACCAAGAAGTACAAATGCTGAAGTTTATAAAATTATAGAAGATGATCTTAATTATGCCGAAGCTAATTTATTAAGTAATGCTAGAAATGCGTCTCAGTATTTTGTTACAAAGTCTATGATATATGCAACAAAGGCAAGGTATTACCTATATACAAAAAAATATACAGAAGCAAAAGTTTATGCTCAAAAAGCAATATCAGAGTCAGGATTGAAGTTGACAGCTGCAACGCCTGTCCCTGTTAGCTCTTTAGATGGTTATGATAAGCCCTCTAGGGCTTGGCATAGAAATTTGAATAATTTTTCTACTGTTAATCCTTACATGAGGATGTTGCAGGATACAGAAAGAGGTGAGGTTATATTCTCTCTTAGTAGACCTAATACTAATGCATGGGAGAATATTGGAGGTCTTTTTGCTACTAATTCTTCTACATATTCAGGTTCTAATTTTGATATGGGGCGTAATCTTTATAATCTGATGAATAGTATTGATGGAGATATAAGAAAGTATATCAATATAGATGCTACATCTAGAATATTAGATGGGAATGATTATTTATCGAATGCTGATTATGTGAAGGCAGATGCGTTGGTTATAAAAAAATATCCAGGTAGAACGGGCATGTTATTGCGTAATGATGTTAAAGTATTTAGGTTGTCTGAGATGTATTTTATTTTGGCAGAATGTGCAGTTAACTCAAATGATTTTGTTTCTGCAGCTGATTACATTAAGTCTGTTAGAGATGCTAGAAACTTTAAAGGTATTAAATCGCTTCCAGTTTATAATACTGCTAAAGATGCTTTGGTAGATATTTTAAAAGAGAGAAGGATAGAATTATCATTTGAAGGACATAGATATATAGATCTTAAGCGACTTGGAGCAGTAGCGGGAGTCTCTATTGATAGAAGTGTCGTGGATGATTATACTAAAACAGCTCCAGTGACTATTCCTATTGTAGATTATAGATGGACATTGCCTATACCAAGGGCGGAGTTGCAGGCAAACAAAGTGATCCAGCAAAATCCAGGTTATAAAGCAACACCTTAATTTTACATTGTATATATTATATTTTTATTCTTTAGAGTTTAAAAGTATTTATAAAAGCCAAAGCAATTCGCTTTGGCTTTTTATTTGAAATAATAATATTGGTTTAAAAAAGAAGGGTTGTTGTGTGATTCTATATACTTGAGATTTGTAAAGATTTATGGAGTTGATTCTTTAATTGTAATTTTAGAATCAAGGTTGTTTTATTCTTCCTAATAACTATTATTTGGTAGAGTTTAAAGTTTTATTTTTAGTGACTTACTTGTGCTGTGTAATTAATTTGGTAAGTTCTATCAGTTGATTTTCATTTTTTAAAAATGAAGTATTTTTTTTAAGGTAATTTTCGATTTCACTATTGTTAAATGAATTTAGAACAGCTTTTTTATTTTTTGGAAATTCTGATATGACATCGTTCTTTTTTAGAAAATATTCTGTTTTTAAAGAGGAAAATTTAGCAGGAGTAGCTTCTCTGTAACCGTCGGTAGCTTTTGGGTCACTTAGGTATACCTTGTCTTTTCTTAGTAGGCTGATGTCATTGTTGCTGTATAATTCTGTGTAATAAGAAGTACTGCCATCTTTGTTATTTTCTAGGACGATCTTTGTATTATTTTGTAAGATAATTGGTGAGTACGCCTTGTCTTTTGGAAGTTCGTAAATGTTTTCGGCATCTTTGAATTCTATAAGGTCTTTATAGGCATTGTATCTGAAGTTTATAGGAGCATTAATGCTCGGTATGTTCGCAAGCGTGAAATTTGGATTAGTGTAAGGATTTCCTTCTATTGTGTTATTATTTTTTGTTGGGTCGTATACATTGTTACTTCTTAATGTAGTTGAGATTCTTGGGTCAGAGTCAAGGATTCTTGTAATAGCAGATTGCCCAAAGCTTTTGAAGGATATCAAAATTACCGCAGTGTATATGATTTTTTTCATGTTTTTTTAAAATTAATTATTATATCAAAGATATTAAATTATTTTTTTTAAGGGATGATTTTTTTTTCAATTTTTAAACCTATTTTTTTGATATTAATTTTGAGGAGATTTTTAATTAATGTCTTGTTATTGGTGATAAATATGTGATATTTTTTGTTTTGGACTTTATTTTTTTTAAAATCAAGTATGATATTTTATTTTTGTTGCTTTTGGATTAATATTAGGTTTGGTTTTTGGAATGTGATATATTAGATGAAATTGACATTTAATTATTTATATAATATTTTTTTTGATGATTTGTTTTTTATTATTTTAACAAATAGCTAGAATTTTCACTTGTATATGTTAAAAATAATTAACATATTTGTGCATTGTAAATATTAAATAGTGTTAATATGAATGTAAAATTAAGAGTGTTAACTGCTGGAGTTCTGTTCTTTACAGGGCAAGCAGCTTTCGCACAGCAAAAAGCTAAAGATACAGCTTCAACTAAAGAGATTGAAGAAGTGATTGTCGTAGGTTTTGGACAAAAAAAAACAGTGCAAGAATTGACGGGATCGACTAGTACGATGACGTCTAAAGCTATTGATGATCTTCCTGTAGCTTCTATTGATAAGATGTTACAAGGTCGTGTTACAGGTGTGCAAGCAGGTAGTGCTTCTGGTCAGCCAGGTGGTATGGCAAGCGTACGTGTACGTGGTATTTCTTCTATCAACGGGGTGACTACACCTATATATATTGTTGATGGGGTTAGGGTTGCTAATGGAGATCTAACGACTTCTAATACAACTGCGAATATCTTGGCTAACATGAATCCTGATGATGTAGAATCTGTAACTGTACTTAAAGATGCTGTTTCTACGGCGGTATATGGTGCTGATGCTGGAGCAGGTGTAATCGTTATTACAACAAAGTCTGGTAAAAAAGGTAAGCCTAAGTTTAACCTATCTTTTAACAATGGTGTTAACCAGCAAGCGGTTAGTATGAGTCGCCCTTTCACTGCTCAAGAGTATAAGGATTATCTTAGAGATGGAGTTAATAATTACTTAGGACGTGATTTAACGAATGAACAAATTGCTAATGGTGCTGTAAATTCAACTTTTACTAGTATCTTCAAATCGCCTTATAATACTGCGTGGGATGATATAGTTAGAAAGAATGGCTACCAAAGCAATGCTGATTTTAGTATGAGTGGTGGTAATGATAAGTTTACCTATTATGCTTCTGCTAATATGTTTGATCAGAACAGTATTATTCGTAATTCATTTTTCAAAAGATTGTCATATAGTACTAAATTGACGTACCAAGCGACAGATAAATTGAAAGTTAGTACAGATTTCCAAATCTCCCATTCTAAGACTAGAACTTTAGGAGATGGAGGAGGATTTGCTAACCCAATGTTAGCGCAATACTTCAATAGACCTACGGATCCTGCTCGTAATCCTGATGGGACTTGGTATTTTGATCCAGTGACTTCTAGATTAAGCAATAACATGATGAACCCAGGTTATGTTTTAGAAAAAAACTATAGTCAAGCTGGGGCTTTAAGAGCTTTTGCTAACTTAAGTGTTGAGTACAAAGTACTTGATCATTTAACATATCGTTTTGTATTCTCTCCTGAGTATGTTAGTGTTGAAGAAGATAGATACTGGAATCCTATCCACGGTGATGGATATAATTATAGTGGTATGAAGAGAGAATCTGTTAACAGATATTTTAATTTTAACGTACAGAATATTTTAGATTATTCTCAAAAGTTTGGATTAAATAATGTTGGTGTTTCATTAATTCAAGAAGCTTATAAAACAGATCGTAAGTTTATATCGAGTACTGGGATAGGTGTTGGTACGCCAACCTTAGAGACCTTAAGCAACTTTGTTGTTCCTTATGGTTATGAAGGTACGAGAGGTATTAGCTCAAGATATGGTTATGCTGCAACTGCACACTATGATTATGATAGATTGATCTTATTGGATGCGTCTTACAGACGAGATGTTTTATCTCAGTTTATGCCTGGCAAAAAAGGAGGTGATTTCTGGTCAGCAGGTGTAGGTGTAGATTTAGCGAGAGTTAATTTCTTGAAAGAGATTGATCAGATTTCTCTTTTCAAGTTTAGAGCATCTTATGGTAAATTAGGTAACCAAGTCTCTGCTAATCCTTACGCGCTTTACAGTTATACAACTAATTACAACGATACTCCAGCTGCAACATATAGTAATGTTATCAATCCTAACTTATCTTGGGAAACTGTTAATCCATTCAATGTTGGGATAGATTTAGGGCTATTTAGAGATAGAGTTAAAATCTCAGCAGAGTATTATAATAAGAAAACGAAAAACTTAATTTATAACGTTCCATTATCTACATCACAAGGTTTAGTAAATATGCCTCAAAATGTTGGTTCATTAGTGAATAAAGGTTTTGAATTTTCTGTAAATGCAGATATCTTTAAAGGAAATAGAGATCAATTTAATTGGACTATCGGCGGTAATTTATCAACTTTAGATAATCAAATTACTGAACTTTATGGAGCATCTGTTAATGGTAGTACAACGACGCTAAGAGTTGGTGAAAGTGCTAGAGCATTTTATTTAAGAAAATGGGCTGGTGTAGATGCTGCAAACGGAGATCCATTATGGTACATTAACGGACGTGATGGAGAAACAACTAATGATTATGCTAAAGCACAACAAGCAGTACAAGGTACGTTCTTAAGTAAATTATTTGGAGGTTTTAATAACTCAATATCTTATAAAGGATTTTCTCTTGATTTACAGTTTACATATGGTGTAGGAGGTAAAGTTTATGATGATTGGGCATTATATACCTATAGTGATGGTCAATATACTATAAATTATCCAGGTTACGGAGATGTAATGGGTAATTATTGGACGCCAACTAATACTAATGCGGCTAACCCTAAGCCTTTATATGGAGGTAACAAAAACTCAAATTCTGCATCTACAAGATTCTTATATGATACAGATTTCATTAGATTATCAAATGCTAGACTTGCATATAGCTTCCAAGGTGATATGTTAAAAGGATCAGGATTATCTAATGTTCAAGTTTATGTTATGGCTAACAATGCATGGACTCATAGATTTGATGATAGATTAAAATTTGACCCAGAAGTAAACGTAGCTGGATATACTAACTTAAGTTTACCAGTTCTAAAGTCATTTTTATTCGGTGTTAATCTAAGTTTCTAAAAAAAAAATTAAAGTAATGAATAAAACAATAAAAATAGGAATCCTTTCTTTAGCTTTAGGTCTTAGTGCAACTTCTTGTTCTGATGACTTTGTTAATAGAGAATTTTATCAAGATGTAGAGGCCGCGCCATTAACTACAACTAACGAGATGAGATCTTTCGTAAGAGGTATCTATAGCTCTATGAGAGCTACAGCTTACTATGGAGCAGATTTCTTAGCATATGCAGAAATCCGTTCTGACGAAATGTATAGTACTACAAACGGAGGTTATTATACGAGAGTTTATAACTACAATATGCTTTCTGACGATGGCTATGCATCAGCAACTTATAACCAAATTTATACTGCTGTTGGTAAAGCTAACATTGTAATTAATACAGATACTAATACTATAACAGGTAGTGATATTGATAGAAGCACAGCTAGATATGCTCAAGGTCAGGCTTATGGTTTGAGAGCTGTCGCTTTCTTTGATGCATTTAGACTATATGGTCAAAAATATATTCCTAATGGAACATTAGGAGTTGTTTTACCTCTTAAATTTGATCCTAGAGCAATACAAGGTAGAGCTACTATTTCAGAAACTGAAGCACAAATTGAGGCTGACTTTGCTAAAGCAGTTCAATTGATGAGTACTAACACTCCTTATTTTTCAGAATCAGCTAAGGCAGAATTATCTGTAACTGGTCTTAAGGGGATGATGTCAAGATATTATCTATACAAAGGTGATTATGCTAAAGTAAGACAATTGACTAATGAAGTTCTTAGTGTTAACAAAACTGTAGCTTCTCCAGATTTACATCAAGTAACATTCCAATTTGTTATGAATGGAGCTGCACCTAACTCTATTTTCGAATTAGCAGTTGGTCTTAATTCTTCTTTGTCTACAGGTTCTTACCGTCAAAGATTAAATAGAAGAGGTTATGATAATATCTTGGTAAATGCATCTGCTTACAATGCTTATGCTAACAATGATATTAGAAAACGTTTGATTTATGTAACTGGTGGTAAGTATTATTTATCTGAAAATGAAAAACCAGGTAAATATACAAATGCTGTAGGAGCTGATAATATCAAAATGTTGAGAGTAGAAGAAATTTTGTTAAACGGTGTTGAAGCTGAGATAAACGGTGGAAGTGCTGCTAAAGCATTAGAGTATTATAAGCTACTTCTAGTAAATAGATTAACAGATATCCAAGGTACTGATGGAAGTGTTACTACGGTAGCAGATCAATTAAAAGATATTACATCTGTTAATATGACCATGCTTAAAGCTGAGAGAATGAAAGAACTTCTTGGTGAAGGTCTTCGTCAGTGGGATTTAAGAAGATGGGGTGATACTGTACCAAGACCAGCTACTGCAAAAAAAGAATTGGAGTTCAATGCTTTCCCTATTCCTAGAAGCGAAACGGATATCCAAAATACACCTGTTAAAGGTAATCCAGGATATGATAATTATAAAGGTTAATTGTAATTAATCTGATATTTTATTGAGTCACTTATTTTATAAGTGGCTCTTTTTTTTTATTATATTTGTTAACCAATTTATATATTATGAAAAAAAGTATTTTAATACTAGGTTTAATTGTTGCCCAGATGAGCTACGGACAAGCGGGTAATGAGAATGTATCATTTTCTACCGGGACGTTCTTTACTAGAGCAAATAGGCCTACTAGTAAAGAAAATGTTATAGATGGCTCCGCTTACACAACAAGCAAAGATTTTTCTAAAGTAATTATTCCTTCGTATAGTAAAAACGTGCAAGATCTAAGGTATAATGCTTATGAAGACGAAATGGAGTTTACAAAAGATAACGAAGTTTATTTTGCAAATAAAGAAAATGGCTTAGAAATTACTTTTCCAGATCTTAAGAAAACTTATGTTTGTTTAACCTATAATTTGGATGGTAATAGAAAGCAAGGTTATTTAGTTTTACTTAAAAAAGGAAATGAATATAATTTATATAAAAGAGAAAGGGTAGAGCTTCTTAAAGGTGAAAAAAGCCCTAATGCTTATGGTAAAGATGCTAACGATTATTATGCAAAAGAAAAAGATGTATACATGATCTCAAAAGGCGATAGGTATTATAAGCTAACAAAAAAAATTAGTGATATGTCTCAGATTCCAGTAGCTAATCAAAAGGCTTTATTGGACTTTGCGCAAAAGAATAAAATTAATCTTAGCAAGGAAGCGGACATGATAAAATTAGTTGATTATATGAACAATAACTAATTAATAAAAATCGTGTATTTTTGTATTTCAAAAGTTTTGAATGAAATACTTATTTTTAGCGATATTTTTATTCTCCGTTATGATGCCTACCAAGGCTCAGGTGAAGATAGCGGACAACTCAATAAAAGATACATTGGTTGTAGATTCTGGGACAAAAGATTCTCTAGAAATCTACAAGCCGACTTTAGATGACTATCAATTTAAAACCCAATTTTCAGATAAGAAAACATTTGATCTTGGGTTTCCTATTGATAATTATTACCGTTTTACACAATTTAATAATCGTGATAATTTTGGCAAAATTCAATTTGCCAATATCGCATCTGGTTTTCAACCTTTGGTTTTCGAAACCAATTCTGAGCAAAATCTCTCAGTTTTGCCAACTAACAAATCTTTTTTTATCTTAGGATCTAATGATATCAAATATTATGATGTCAAGACACCTACGACGACTTTTATCTATCATAATGCTATGAAAAGTGGTGCTGCTCTGCAATCTACTTATACGCAGAATATAGGTAAGCAATTTAATTTTGCATTAGAGTACATGGGGCTTCGTTCACCAGGTTTGTACAGAAATAGTTTGGCAGCGAGTAATAACACTGTTTTTTCGGCGCATTATAAGTCAGAAAATAACAAATACGAGGCTTATGCGCATTATCTTCATCAGAATGTTAGTAATGAAGAATATGGTGGTATAGCGGATCTTGATGTTTTCTTAAGTGGAGATTCTAGATTTAATAATCGCCAAAATATAGAGACTAGATTAACTGGGGTTACTTCTAGATTATATTATAGACGGTATTATTTTAGCCAAGAATTTTCACCATTTAATCCAGATAGATATCCTTTTAAATTAAGACACACTATTTCTCATCAAGGAAATAAGTATTATTTCAATCAAGTCAGTGCAAGTCCTAATATCAGTTCTACTCTTGTAAAAGACTTTCCTCTCAACTCAAAAAAATATTCTGATAATCTCAGTAATACTTTTAGTTTGGTTTGGGATAATGATAATTTCAAATTTGATGCAGGTCTTAGACATCAATTGTTGAGTCTTGGTAACAAATTTAGGCTAGATTCTCTCAATACGCCAGATCAATTGAAGGAAAATCGTATCGGAGCTGTTGGGAATTTACAAATCAAATTGTGGGATAAATTGAGATTAGTCTCTTTCTTGGAGTTTTCTAATGGTAAATCTTTTGGAAGCTTTATAAAAACAAATAATCAAGTTCAATTTGAGCCAATTAAAGATTATCTTGTAGATGCGCATTTTAATTTTCAAAGTGCTGTACCAAGTTTTAATAACTTGATTAACACGTCTAATTATGCTAACTATAATTATTATTTGGACAATCCCAAAAATCAAACAATAACTGAAATTGGAGGTACAGTTGGGCTAAAATGGTTTGATAGTAAGCTTTTTGTTAATTATTTTAGGATAGATAATTATGCTTATTTTAATAATGTTGGGCAATCTTTACAAAGTTCTAATGCACTTAATATATCACAAATAGGTGGTGAGGCGACTTTTAAATACGGTCAATTCAATCTCAATACGAGATTGCATTTTCAAAATGCGTTATCAGGAAAAGAACTTTATCCAATGCCAAGTTTTGTAGGTAGAGCTAATGTATATTGGCAGTCCAAAGCCTTTAAAGATGCTGCTGAGATACAAGCTGGTGTCAAAGTGTATTACTTCTCAAAATTTGCTTCCAGAGATTATTCTCCTGTGCTCAATGAGTTTATTTTGCCTAATAATAATGCTTACAATATCGGCGGACAACCTATTGCGGATGCATACTTTAATATGAAAGTTAAACGTATGTTTTTCTATGTAGAAGCACAGCATTTCAATACGACATTTACACAGAACAAATCTTTTTCGGCGCCTTATTTTCCAATCTATGACTTTAGGTTGAATCTAGGGATTGTGTGGTATTTATTCAGTTAATCTTGAAATTATTATGACAATCGATTTTCGAAATATAGACAGTATTCCTCAATTAATCAAAGATTTTTTGGATGATAAACTGACGTCTGTTAATGATAAAAAATTTTCTATCTCTAATTTTAAAAACCAAATTAAAGAGAAGGGAGAATCATTTTCTCGTAATAATAGATCCGCACTGGTTGATGTATTGCAATCACAACTATCAGGCTTGGTACTTTCTGCAAAGCAAAGTTCTAATCTCGATGCTTTATCATCAGAAGATACTTTTACGATAACTACGGGGCATCAACTTAACTTATTTTCGGGGCCAGTTTTCTTTATTTATAAAATTTTGCAAACGATAAAAACAGCAGAATTTTTAAAAACCGAATTTCCGGATAAACAATTTGTTCCCATATTTTGGATGGCAACAGAAGATCACGATTTTGAGGAAATAGATCATTTTAAAACGGAAAATCATTATTATGAAATAAAAGCTCAATCGGGCGGTGCCGTTGGCAGAATTAATATTGAAGATCAGTTTTTTATCAATGTATTTCAAGAAGAATTTCGAGATCATGTTTTCGGCACAGAGTTGATTTTGATGATGAAAGAAGCCTACAAAAAAGGTCATTCTTTAGCAGAAGCCACAAGATTATTGGTGCATAGATTATTTTCGGAGTTTGGATTATTGATGATAGACGGAGACGATAAGAGGCTGAAAAGTCTAATGATTCCAACTTTTGAGAAAGAACTTCTACATCAAGAATTATATCATTCTACTAAAAATCAAATAGATTTTCTACAAAAGAATTATCATAAAGTACAAGTTAACCCGCGAGAAATTAACTTGTTTTATCTCACCGAAACGAGAAATAGAATAGAGTATCGAGAAGGTAGATATTTTGTATTAGATACAGATATTCAGTTTAGTCAAGAAGAAATTTTAGCAGATTTACAAGCGCATCCAGAACGTTTTAGTCCTAATGCAGTATTGCGTCCGGCTTATCAAGAGACGGTTTTGCCTAATCTGGCTTATGTTGGTGGTAATGCCGAGATCATGTATTGGATTGAGTTAACGGATTATTTTAAAAATATTAATGTTCCGTTTCCGGTTTTGATTCCTCGTAATTCTATGTTATTTCTTAAGGAAAAGCAAATAGAAAAACTGGGAAAACTAAATCTTTCGGTTGAAGATCTGTTTAAGAATTTGGCTCAGTTGGTTAGTCATCAATTATTAGATAATCATGAAATTCTGACGCTGCTACAACAAAAGGAAAAAGATCTAGTGCAATCCTTTGCTGATATCAAAGTTACTGCTTCAATAACGGATAAAAGTTTTGCTAACCTTGTTGAAGCCGAAGAAACAAGACAGCTAAAGTCATTCGACAGAATGAAAAAACGATTGCTACGAGCAGAAAAAATTAAGCAGAAAGAATATCTGCAACGTATGGATGAGCTTTTTTTGAGTATTCATCCTGGTGGAAGTTGGCAAGAGAGACAATATAATTTCAGTGTTTTTTATGGTGATTCAGGTAGTAAATGGCTTGATAGTTGTTACCAAAAAATGAATGTGGAAAATTCTGAAATGATAATTTCTACTATTTAATTTTAAAGCCTTATTTTTGTAAAATATATCATAGACGATGTTGAAAAAAATCTTTATTTTATCGGGATTAATTAGTTTTTTGGCAATTAATGCACAGAAGACTCATACAGTAGAACCTAAGGAAAATCCATATAGTATTTCAAAAAAATATGGACTTACTCTGGATGAACTCTATAAACTTAATCCTAAAATTAAAGATGGTACTCTTAATATTGGAGATGTTTTAGTTATTGGCAAGTCTGGTGATAAAGTTGCTACAAAAGCACCACAGACGACATCTAATACTTCTGCTAAAGTTGGTAGTATTATTTTGCAACCAAAACAAACCGTTTATGGTATAACAAAACAATACCATATCTCAGAAGCAGATCTTAGAAAACATAATCCTGAACTAGATTCTCATATGAAAATCGGTGACGAAGTAAAGTTACCTCTGGATCTTATCAAGAAATATGGTGGTGATGCAGCGACTACTGTCAGTACTAATGTTGTGAAGCCAGCAGTTAGTAACAGTAATTCTGACGATTTTTATACTGTACAAGCTAAAGATAATTACTATAAAATTTCTAGAGAATTTAATATTACTCAAAAACAACTTTTCGCGCTTAATCCAGGTTTAGAAGCCAAAGGATTATCTGCAGGTGATAAGATTAAAGTTAAAGGCGATGTTAATATTACAATAGAAGATAATAGTAATACCAACAATACAGAGAGCGAAATCCCTACAAAAACAACAACTACATCCGTAAAAGAGAATATGTCATCTAATGATGATTATATTACTTATACTGTCAAAAGTGGTGATACGGTTTTCGGGATTACCAATAAATATAGCATTGGGCTTAATGAACTTTTAGAGCTTAATCCAGATCTTGCCAGTGGTTTGAAATCCGGAATGGTTCTAAAAATCAAGAAGCAAGACCCGATGTATTCTAAAAAAAGCGGAGATAATCTTAATGTTGTATTGATGTTACCATTTGGTTTTGATGCCAATGATACTAAGTATAGAAGTATGTCTTTGGATTTTTTGACTGGTGCAAAGTTAGCTATCGAGCGTCAAGTGAAAAACGGGATGAAACTTGATATTAAAGTAATCGACGCTGGTAACGAAAATGCTTTTAAAAATAGTATTTCACAGATTAATCAAGATAATACAGATCTAATCATTGGTCCTTTTTTCAAAACCAATGTTATAGATGTTCTTAACTTCGTAAAAGGGAAAAAAATCCCAGTGGTTGCACCTTTTGCCAATTCGGAAGATCTATACGATTACAGTAATCTAATTATCATAGAGACTAATGTTGATGCTTATGTAGACCGTATGGTAAAAGAAGTGTCTCAGGTTTTTTCTGATCAGAAAATTTATATAGTTGCAGATGCCAACAAGGCCAATGCTAATGCTGTAAAATTGGGTCTAGAAAAAGCACTTAAAAAATCTAATATTACAATTGTAAATAATCCTTCAGACATTCAATTAGATCAAAATATGATGACGGGACAATCCGCTCCGGTAATCACAATTTTAGCTAACGATGAAGAAAATATGGGTGCAGCTTATGCTAACAAAATTATTGCTTTGAGTAAAGAAGCTGATGGTGTTAAAGCATTCAGTATGTTCTACAGTCCAAGTTTTGAGAAAAAAGCAGATGACCTTTCTAAGTCTAGTTTAGTCTATTTAATTGATAAAAAAATTAATACAGATGGCGACTTTGAGAAAAAAATCCTTGCTGATTACAAAGCAAAATATTGTAAAACTCCAGCCAAATATGCAGTTGTAGGTTTTGATGTGGTGAATGATATGCTGATGAGAGAAAACAAAAAAGGAGAGATTTTTAAACAAATGAACAAATCACAAACGCAATTGGCGGGTAAGTTTGAGTTCGAAAGGGTAAAGCCTAACGGTGCTTACATTAACAATGGTTATCGCGTTGTAAGATATTAGTTCCATAATATAGAATAAGTTGGTTATAACGACCAACTTTTAATTTTTAATAGATAAAATAATATATGAAAGCACTTGTATTTCCTGGTCAGGGTTCACAATATGTTGGTATGGGGAAAGATTTATATGATGCCCGAAAAGACATAAAAGATTTAATGAATTCGGCTAACGAAATTCTAGGATTTGATATTCTTAACATCATGTTTAATGGTACAGAAGCAGATCTTAAAAAAACTAAAGTTACACAACCAGCTATCTTTATTCATTCTGTTGCGGCGGTTAAAGCTGTAGATGCTCTTGGAGCACAGATGGTTGCAGGGCATTCTTTAGGTGAGTTTTCTGCATTGGTGGCTAACGGTGTTCTTTCTTTTGAGGACGGATTAAAGTTGGTTGCGGCGAGAGCTACAGCAATGCAAGATGCTTGTGATATTAATCCAAGTTCTATGGCTGCTATTTTAGGTCTAGATGATGCTAAAGTAGAAGAGATTTGTGCAACTATTGATGGTATTGTTGTACCTGCTAATTATAATTGCCCAGGACAGTTGGTAATCTCTGGTGAAACAATCGCTGTAGAAAAAGCTTGTGAAGCATTAAAAGCTGCGGGAGCTAAAAGAGCTTTATTATTGCCAGTTAATGGTGCATTTCATTCACCGTTAATGCAGCCAGCACAAGAGAAGTTGTCTGCTGCGATAGAGGCGACTAAATTCCGTAAGGCAACGATTCCTGTTTATCAAAATATTACAACAACTGCAGTTTCTGATCCAGAAGAGATTAAGAAGAATCTAATTGCTCAGTTAACAGGCGCTGTAAAGTGGACGCAAAGTGTGCAGAATATGATAAAAGATGGCGCTGGAACCTTTATAGAAGTTGGTCCAGGAAAAACACTTCAAGGTTTGATTAAAAAGATTAATCCAGAAGTATTTGTTTCTTCAGCAATTTAATTTAAACAAAATAAATGGGTAGGATATTTTCGCCAGGAAAATTATTGCTCACATCAGAATATGTCGTTTTAGACGGCGCTATAGCTCTTGCCGTACCTACAAAATGGGGGCAAGAGTTTTTTTTTGATGAAGACGATAATCAGCAATCACTAATTTTTTGGAAAGCCAAACATCAAGATCAACATTGGCTTGATATCACCATAGATTATAAAAATTGGATCGTTGTAGATACTAATCTGCCAGATGCTGCAGCTTTTATACTTAAGACCTTACAAAATATTCAAGAATTAGGTAGCGCTATATTTTCTGATAGCAAATCCTATTATCTTACAACCAACCTTCAGTTTCCTGCTGATTATGGTTTGGGAAGTAGTTCTACATTGATGACTAATCTCGCAGAGTGGAGTGGAGTGGATGCTTTTATGTTAAACGAGCTTTCTTTAGGCGGGAGTGGTTATGATATTGCAGTC
Organism: Chryseobacterium electrogenes; assembly: GCF_053553015.1. NCBI lineage: Bacteria > Pseudomonadati > Bacteroidota > Flavobacteriia > Flavobacteriales > Weeksellaceae > Chryseobacterium > Chryseobacterium electrogenes. The sequence continues at coordinate 2,596,933 of NZ_JBNPPB010000002.1, forward strand.
GCAAAAGCGCAATCTGCCATACTTTTCTGGCGAGAAAATAATGATGTTAATTATGAAAAGGTCGATTTTAGTCCTGATTTTAGGAGAGATTTGATTTTCATACATCTCGGGAAAAAGCAGGATAGCAGGGAAGGAATAAGACTTTACCGTTCTAAAGAAAAATTATTATATTTAGTCCGAAGATTTTCAGAAATAACCCAATCGGTTTTACAAGTCAAAACTTTGGACGAGTTTTCGGCCTTAATGCAAGACCATGAAATACTTTTATCTGATTTCTTAGGATTACCAACCGCAAAGGAAAAATACTTCCAAGATTGCCCTACTTTTATCAAAAGTCTTGGCGCTTGGGGAGGTGACTTTGTAATGAGTTGTCGCTTTGAGAATTATGAAAAATATTTCATAGAAAAAGGTTATAAAAATGTCTTTTCTTGGGAAAATATGATTGACTCATCAGAAAAAACATGATTTTTTTCAGAACTGACTAATGTCATTGTCGCTTAACTAGTAGGTGTCGATTAGTTAATTAATTTTGTGAGCAAGTCAAATAAATATAAGTAATAAGTAAATCATGGAACACATCAAGCGCTACTTAGATCGTAACGGAATTACGACAAACGAAGAAATTTTGTACAACCCTTCTTATGAAAGAATTTTTCAAGAAGAAATGAGCCCTAACAATGAGGGATTCGCTAAAGGTAGCCTTACAACATTAGGAGCAGTATCGGTAAAAACAGGGATTTTTACAGGGCGTTCTCCTAAGGACAGATTTATTGTTAAAGATGCTACATCAGAAGATACAATCTGGTGGGATGGTAATATTAACCGTCCAACAACAACAGAAGTTTTTGATAACCTTTTAGGATTGGTAACTAAGGATATGTCTAATCAGAAATTGTATGTTGTTGATACATTTTGTGGGACTAATCCAGACACGAGACTTAAGGTTAGATTTGTAACCAAAGTGGCTTGGCAGGCGCATTTCGTAATGAATATGTTTATTCGTCCGTCTCACTATGAGTTGTCTAATTATGGAGAACCAGATTTCTTGGTAATTAATTCTGCCGAGACAGTTAATCCTAATTGGAAAGAACAAGGACTTAATTCAGAAGTTTTTGTGATGTTTGATCTAACTAAAAAGATGCAGATCATTGGCGGAACTTGGTATGGTGGAGAGATGAAGAAAGGTATGTTCTCGATGATGAATTATTATCTTCCACTAAAAGGGATGGCATCTATGCACTGTTCTGCTAACGTAGGAGAAGAAGGTGATGTTGCTGTATTCTTCGGATTGTCAGGGACTGGTAAAACAACACTTTCTGCAGATCCGAAACGTTATCTTATCGGAGATGATGAGCACGGTTGGGATAATAATGGTGTCTTTAATTACGAAGGCGGATGTTATGCTAAAGTCATTGATTTATCAGAAGAGAAAGAACCAGACATTTACGCAGCAATCAAGAGAGATGCTTTATTAGAGAATGTTGTGGTAGGTGATGATGGTGTTGTGGACTTTGCTGATGGATCTATCACAGAAAATACAAGAGTTTCTTATCCAATTTATCATATTAACAAAATTGTTTTACCATCTAAAGCGGGTCATGCTAAAAAGATTATTTATCTTTCTGCTGATGCTTTTGGAGTTTTGCCTCCGGTTTCAATTCTAACAGATGACCAAGCACAATATCATTTCCTTTGTGGTTATACATCAAAGCTAGCAGGGACTGAGCGTGGTATTACAGAGCCTACGCCATCTTTTTCTCCTGCATTTGGAGAAGCTTTCTTATCATTACATCCAACGAAATATTCTCATACTTTGATTGGAAAAATGAAAGAACATGGTGCTAAAGCTTATCTTGTAAATACTGGGTGGAATGGTACTGGCAAAAGAATTTCTCTTAAAGATACAAGAGCAATTATTGATGCAATCTTAGATGGTTCTATTGATAAAGCCGAAACTCAAATAGTTCCTGTAATGAATCTAGAGTTTCCAACTGCTTTGCCTAAGGTATCAGAAGGGATTTTGGATCCGAGAGATACTTATGCTAATGTAAGCGAATGGGAAACTAAAGCGAAAGATCTAGCAGTGAAATATATCGCTAATTTTGAACAATATACAGATAATGATGCCGCTAAAGCTCTTGTAGCTAGTGGTCCTCAACTGTAAGTTGTTATTATAAAATATAAAAAGCCTCATAATTTAATTTATGAGGCTTTTGTTTTTATAGAAATTGATCTTAATAATTTTTGAAAAATTGTTTTTGAGAGTCAAAGGCTATATCATCAATATTGATATCTTCTTTTTTTACCCATACATAATCCGAAACTTCGGAAAGCTCTAATGTTACTTCAAATTTTTCATCTACTTCATATTCATAAAATAAATCTAAAGTATTATAATTAATGTCTTTATATAGATATGTGTTAGGTAGGCTTGTTTTATATTCTAACAAACTAGGATTGATGTCAATATCTAATTCTTCTTTTAGCTCTCGTCTACATGTTTCTTCAGCACTTTCTCTTGGGTCTACAAAACCACCACTTAAGTCTAATTTACCTTTCTTGGGTTCTTGGTTACGTCTGGTTAGTAAGACTTCGTCTTTATATCTAATGATTACTGCAACAGCACCTGCGCAATTATGATACATTACATGGTCACAATCGTTACAGGACCATTTTTTTTCGCCATCCCAGATTAAGCTTTGATGACCGCATTTTGGACAAAAAGAAAGGTGTTTCATTAGTTAAAAAATACTATTTCTTGGGTGATAATTGAGAATTACATCTCTTAATTCTTCTGTTTTCAGGTGTGTGTATATTTCTGTTGTTGTAATGCTACTGTGACCTAACATCTCCTGAATATAGCGTAAGTCTGCACCATTTTGTAATAAGTGCGTCGCAAAAGAATGTCTGAAGGTGTGCGGAGAAATGTTTTTGTTTATCCCTGCTTTTTCTGTTAATTCTTTAATGATAATAAATACGATTACTCTAGACATGCTAGCACCTCTGCTGTTTAAAAATACTGTGTCTTCGTGCTTTTTATTAATTTTAACTTTATTTCTTACATTGGTGATGTAGTCCTTAAGGATGTCACAAGTATAGTTGGCTAAAGGAACAATACGCATTTTATCACCTTTTCCTTGTACTTTTAGGTAGTTTTCTTTGAAATTGATATTGGATATTTTCAATTCAATTAACTCTGAAACTCTCAGTCCACATGCGTATAATACTTCTAGAATACATCTGTTTCTTTTTCCAAGATCGTTGCTAAGATCTATGCAGTTGATGATTTTTTCTATATCATCCATACTCAAAGTATCAGGTAGATAAAGTCCTAGTTTTGGTCCTTCTAAGAGTGTAGCAGGATTGTCTGTTCTTATCTCATCTTCTACTAGATATTTGAAAAAAGCTTTTATAGAAGAAATCCAACGCGCTTGTGAGCGTTCGCTAATTTTCTTTTTTGATAATTGATAGACAAATTCTTGTAAGTTTTCGAAGCTAATATTATCGGGTGTTACTCCTTCTAATTCTACTTTCGAGAACTCATGAAGTTTCTTAATGTCTCTGACGTAAGCGTCGAGTGTGTTGTCGGAGAAGTTTCTCTCAAATTTTAAGTAATTAGAGAATTCTAAAATTTTTTCATCCCAGTTCATTGTTGTGTGTGTTTTTGTGTTTATATTATGTCGTTACTTTAATCATCGTAAAGTTCTTTTTCGTTTATTCTAAGAAGTTCTATATTGGCTTCTTGTAAAAATGCTAACCCAGAATTGTCAGAATACTCGTTAATATATACAACTCGCTTTATGCCAGATTGTAAGACTAACTTGCTGCATTCTTTGCAAGGAGACATTGTAAGGTATAGCGTAGCGCCTTGTGCAGACTGTGTGCTTCCTGCAATCTTTAGTATTGCATTAGCTTCAGCATGCAAAACATACCATTTTGTTTTGCCATCGCTATCTTCGCATTGATTTTCAAAACCAGAAGGTGTACCATTGTATCCGTCAGAGATGATCATTCTATCCTTTACGATTAGTGCGCCAACCTTTTTTCTTTTGCAATAAGAGAGGCTTCCCCATTCTAATGCCATCTTGAGATAGGCAATGTCAAATTTATTATGCTTCAATTTTTTTATTTTTAAAATTGAGGTTTTCTTTTTTCTATAAATGCATTAACGCCTTCTTGCTTATCTGCGAGGCCAAATAGCTCTGAAAAATGTTGTATTTCTTCTTCAAAACCATTGTTGTTTTTAATGTTAATGACTTTAATGGCTCTTTCTATTGCCATTGGAGAATTTTTTGCAATTTGGTTTGCTAATTCTTCAGTTTTTGGCAGAAGCTCTTGTAATGAAAAAACTTCATTAACTAGTCCTATTTCTTTTGCTTTTTCTGCAGATATCATTTTTGCGGAAAATATCATTTCATTTGCAATACCTTTTCCTACAAGTTGTGGTAGTCGTTGGGTACCTCCATAGCCGGGTATTAACCCAAGAGTTACTTCTGGTAGCCCTAGTTTTGCGTTGTTAGATGCGTATCTAATGTGACATGCCATGGCTAGTTCTAATCCTCCACCTAAAGCAAATCCATTGATGGCTGCTATTACTGGCTTGTTAAAATTTTCGATGTAATCGAATACTTCTTTTTGACCAGTTTGCGATAGTAATTTAGCCGCATTTACGTCACTATCTATAAATTCTTTGATATCAGCTCCGGCAACAAAAGATTTTTCTCCTGATCCAGTGATGATAATCGCTTTTACTTTTTTATTTTCTTTTAACTGGTTTAAGGCTAAATGTATTTCTTTTAACGTAAGAGCATTAAGAGCATTGAGACTTTGTGGTCTATTTATAGTTAGAATAGATATGTTTTCTTTTTCTTCTATTAAAATGTTTTTGTAGTCCATAATGTCTTATAAATAATTTATTAGTTTTCTTTAGTGCAAAATAAGAATTTTAACTTATTAATAAAAGTTAAATTGAATTTTTTTTATTTTTTTTGAGTTAAATTTTATTTTTTAAAATCGCAACATATTTGTATTGTTCGTTTGTTATTATTTGTTATAGGTTGATTTAGGTGGTATTATTTTATGCATAATATATTATTTTTGATTATTTTTTTATTTTTATGCTTTATTTTTAATTTCGTTATTTTTTTAATTATGCTTTTTAAATGGTGTTTTTTGCGATTTTATATTAAAAATTTTAACTTTAATATTTTTTATTTCGTGATTAGTTGACAAGAATAATGCCAATTATTACACTTTGTGTTAAAAATAAATAGAATTATTTCTCCCAAATATTAGAGTTAGGCCCTTCATTTTGTGTAATTAGTATTAATTAAGCATTTGATTGTTCATATTATATTATGGTAATGGACTAATATTTATATAAGAATATATCTTAAGATGTAGTCAATTTCTATTAAAATCATTAAATTTGCGTAGTTTAAATAGTAAACTTGAAAATCTTAAAATATAATTTATGAGTTACATTTCTTTTATCGACGCGAGACAAATTTTGGATTCTAGAGGCAATCCTACAATCGAAGTTGATGTTTTTACAGAAAATGGTGCTATGGGACGTGCAGCAGTTCCTTCTGGAGCATCTACAGGTGAGCACGAGGCAGTAGAATTGCGTGACGGTGGTACAGATTATCTAGGTAAAGGTGTTTTAAAAGCGATCGAAAATGTAAAAGAAGTGATTGCTCCAGAATTAATAGGACTTCCTGTTTTCGAACAAAACCTATTAGATCAGATTATGATTGATCTTGATGGGACGCCTAATAAAGGTAACCTAGGTGCTAATGCTATATTGGGTGTTTCTCTTGCAGCAGCAAAAGCCGCAGCAGCAGAGCTTAAAATGCCTTTGTATAAATATATTGGAGGAGTTAATGCTAATACGCTTCCTGTACCAATGATGAATGTTATTAACGGAGGTTCTCACTCAGATGCTCCTATTGCTTTCCAAGAGTTTATGGTTATGCCAGTTAAGGCAGATTCTTTTTCTCATGCTTTAAGAAAAGGAACGGAGATTTTCCATAGCCTAAAAGCTATTCTTCACTCTAGAGGATTATCTACAGCTGTAGGTGATGAGGGTGGTTTTGCACCAACTTTTGCTGGTACAGAAGACGCATTAGATACTTTATTACAAGCTATCGAAAAAGCAGGTTATACACCAGGTGATGATGTTATGATTGCTTTGGATTGTGCAGCATCAGAGTTCTATAAGGATGGAGTTTATGATTATAGAAAATTTGAAACACCAGAATCTGCTCAATTTAGCAGAGAAGAACAAGTTAATTATTTAGCAGAATTAGCAGCAAAATACCCAATTATCTCTATCGAAGACGGTATGCACGAAGATGACTGGGAAGGTTGGAAAATGTTAACAGATAAGATTGGAGATAGAGTACAATTAGTTGGTGATGATTTATTTGTAACCAATGTAGAAAGATTGTCTAGAGGTATTAAGGAAGAGACAGCTAACTCTATCTTAGTAAAAGTTAATCAGATTGGTACATTGTCAGAAACTATGGCAGCTGTACAGATGGCACAGAATAACAGATATACTTCTGTAATGTCACACAGATCTGGAGAGACTGAAGATTCTACTATTGCAGATCTTGCTGTAGCTATGAATTGTGGACAGATCAAAACTGGTTCTGCATCACGTTCTGATAGAATGGCAAAATACAATCAGCTTTTAAGAATTGAAGAAGCTTTAGGAGAAACAGCAATTTTCCCAGGTTTGGATGCTTTTAAAATTAAGAGATAGTATACAAAATTTAACAAACTTTAAAGAGCTAGTACTGTTACAGTCAGCTCTTTTTATGTATATTTAACCAAAATTTATTTAATAATGTCAGACAATAAAGTTATATTGAATTACGACGGTAAAGCGTTCGAATATCCTATCGTAGATAGCACTATAGGTGATAGAGGGATAGATATTTCTAAGCTTAGAGATCAGACAGGTCTTATTACCCTTGACTTAGGTTACAAAAATACTGGTGCAACAATCAGTGATATTACTTACTTGGATGGAGATCAAGGAGAGTTGTTCTATAGAGGTTATCCTATCGAGCAAATCGCTGAGAAATCTAATTTCACTGAGGTAATGTATCTTTTGTTGCATGGAGAATTACCTACGCAAGATCAATTCACTGGTTTTGATCAAAATATCAAAAAATATAATTTCATCGCAGACGAGATGAAGAAGATCATCGATGTTTTCCCTCGTTCTGCCCATCCAATGGGTGTTTTGTCATCTTTAACTTCAGCTTTAACAGCTTTTAACCCTAAGGCGGTTAATGTTAATTCTAAAGAAGAGATGGATCATGCAGCAGAGTTAATGATTGCTAAGTTCTCTCATCTTTGTGCTTGGACATACAGAAAGACTCAAGGTTTACCAATTAACCACGGTGATAACAGCCTTAATTATGTAGAGAACTTCTACAAAATGGCATTTAGACTTCCAAATCAAGAATTTGAAATGGATAAAGTTGTTGTTGATGCTTTGGATAAACTATTAATTCTACACGCAGATCATGAGCAAAACTGTTCTACATCAACTGTAAGAATGGTAGGTTCTGCACATACTGGATTATTCGCGTCTGTTTCTGCTGGTGTATCTGCACTTTGGGGTCCACTTCACGGTGGTGCTAACCAAGCGGTTATCGAGATGTTAGAATTGATCGAAAAAGATGGTGGTGATGTTAACAAGTGGGTAGAGAAAGCGAAGAGTAAAGAAGATTCATTTAGATTAATGGGCTTTGGACACAGAGTTTATAAAAACTTTGACCCAAGAGCTAAGATCATCAAGAAGGCTGCAGACGATATTCTTAACTCATTAGGTATCCAAGACAAAGCTCTAGATATCGCAATGCAATTAGAAAAAGTAGCTCTAGAGGATGATTACTTCGTAGAAAGAAAGCTTTATCCTAACGTAGATTTCTATTCAGGAATTATCTACAGAGCATTAGGCATCCCAACAGAAATGTTTACAGTAATGTTTGCATTAGGTAGATTACCAGGTTGGATTGCTCAATGGAAAGAAATGAGATTGAAAGGAGACCCAATCGGTCGTCCAAGACAAGTATATCAAGGTGCAGCATTAAGAGATTATGTTGCGATGAATGATAGAAAATAATTAAGTATTTTCAAAAATATCTAAGAGCTTCCAATTATTGGGAGCTCTTTTTTTAGGTCTTTTGTAAGTTTTTAGATTTTATTTATTAGAAATATTTTTTTAATTTTAAATAATTCATCCGTTAAAATGAAGTTTTAAGGATGATTTTTTGGTTTAAAACTATTAGTTGGATATTTTTTGCGATTGTATAGTTTAGCTTAGATTTAATTGCTTATTGTCGATAATTTTATAAAATAGACTTTTGTTATATTTGTTTTATTCAGAAATTTTATGAATCTAAATATAAAAAACGAAACAGGAAAGCTTCAATCAGTTGTCCTTGGTCAACCTAACTCTTTAGGTACAATCCCAACTCTCGAAGAAAGTTATGACGCCAAATCCTATCATACAATTCAGCATAATATCTATCCACAGGAGAAAGATGTTGTGATGGAAATGACAGAGTTCGAAAAAGTTCTTAAAAAACACAATGTAGAAGTCCTTAGACCAGAGATTATAGAAGATTATAATCAGGTATTTTCTAGAGATGTTGCCTTTGTGATTGATGATAAAATGGTTATTTCTAACATTATCGAAGATCGTGCAGATGAGCAAGATGCTTACCGTAAAATTTTTGAACAAGTTGGTTGGCGCAATATTATTAATCTTCCAGAAACTGCACACATAGAAGGCGGAGACGTTATTGTTTGGGATGATTTCTTATTTATCGGGACATGTTATAGCCAAGATTATAGAAACTTTAAAACTGCCAGAACCAACGAATATGCCATAGAAATTCTTAAAGAATATTTCCCAAAAAAAAGGATTCTTGATTTCGAATTAAAGAAAAATGATAAAGAACCTTATCAAGGTGTTTTGCATCTCGATTGTACCTTTAATCCAGTCGGAAAAGACAAATGTATTATTTACAAAAATGGTTTTGTGGACGAAAGTGATTACCATTTAATTCTAGATATTTTTGGGCAAGAAAACTGTTTTGAAGTTAATGATCAAGAGATGTTTGAGATGTTTCCTAATATTTTCTCAATTTCACCAGAAGTTGTGGTTTCAGACAAAGCTTTTACAAGGATGAACAATCATCTCAGAGAAGAGTGGGGCATTACTGTAGAAGAAATCCCTTACCGCGAAATTTCCAAAATGGGAGGTTTATTACGATGTTCTACAATGCCATTGGTAAGAGGATAATTTTAGCTTTATTTATTTAAAATTCAAAGAAAATGCAGACAACAGATACCGTATTAATGATAGAGCCGATTGCTTTCGGTTATAATGCAGAAACTGCCGAAAATAATTATTTCCAAGTTGAACAAAAAGCTGCGGGAATTCAAGAAAAAGCTTTAGAAGAATTCAATAGTTTTGTGGAGAAACTAAGAAGCAAATCAATTAATGTTATCACGGTTAAAGATACCTTAGAGCCACATACTCCAGATTCTATTTTTCCTAATAATTGGGTGAGTTTTTCTGAGGATGGCAAAGTTGTGCTTTATCCAATGTTTGCGAAAAACCGCCGTGTAGAAAGACGATTGGATATTATCGAAGATCTAAAGTCTAAAGGTTTCTTAGTATCCGAAATTGATGATTGGAGCGACAGCGAAAATAACAATCACTTTCTAGAAGGTACAGGAAGTATGATTTTCGATCATGATAAGAAGTTGGCTTACGGTTCGGTATCGCTACGTCTTGATGAAGCTTTGTTCCGTGATTTTTGTGCTAAATACAATTATACGCCAATTGTTTTTCATTCTTACCAATCGGTTGGTGTAGAGAGATTGCCGATCTATCATACTAATGTGATGATGTGTGTGGCGGATCAGTTTGTCGTAATCTGTCTTGATTGTATTGATGACGATCTGGAAAGAAGCAAAGTTATCGAAACGATTAAAAATTCTGGAAAAGAAATCATAGAAATCTCAGAAGAGCAGATGCAACAATTTGCAGGTAATATGTTGCAAGTTAAGAATAATGCGGGTGATAGATTTTTGGTAATGAGCCAGACGGCTTATCAATCTTTAAATGAAAGTCAGATTTCTAACATCCAAAAACACTGCGAAATTATATATTCGGATCTTAATACCATCGAAGTTAACGGTGGTGGTAGTGCACGATGTATGTTGGCTGAGGTATTCTTGCCAAAGGTTAAATAATTTCTACTTTAATATATAAAAAACTAAACTCCAACCCGAAAAAGGTTGGAGTTTTTGTTATTGAAAAATGAAATGAAAATTTAACTATATAATATGTTTTATCTTGTTCTGTTCTTGATATCCTTGTCGGCGCTGTCTATGTTTCTTACTTTTTTAACTTTTTGATTCCCGAAGTTATACACAATACTTGCTGTAACTCCTCTACGGAATTGGTCATTCTGAACAATGTTATAGCTTCCGTTGTCTTGGTAATCTTCGATTTTTATAACATTAGTACGAAGTACATCGCTCACATTAACGGCAAATGTCCAATTGTTCCAGATTTTTTTGATGCTAAGATCTAAGCTGGATAAGCTTTTTAACATTCCTAATTCAATCTGTTGTTTGTCAACATAGAAGAAATTAACGCCAGCAAACCAAGTTTTAGCTTTATCTAATCTAATGGTATTATTGGTCTGAATTATCATACTGCTGGAGTTTCTGTTATTGATATAAGTATCGAAAACTTCTCCCGTTGTAGGATCTGTGTTAAGAGAACCTTTATTACGATTATGTTGTACACCAATGTTAAAGTTGGTCGTTAGATATTGATTAAAAAATGATTTCTGCATCCCAAGCATTGCTGACATTTCTTGCTTATCTCCGAAGTTAGTTCTTACATAAGCCAGCTTTCTTACATTATCTATAATTGGGCTTCCGTCTGGCGCTAATACTGGCTGTCCATTGCTATCTACTCTTGGTAGACCTACTGTTTTCTGCAAAGGAATTTGAGTTATGACTCCTTTGAAATAAGAGTGATTAAGAACTAAGAAATAAGAGTTTTTGAACATATACGTCAACTCTTGATTATACGTAGATGCCGATTTTACAAAAGGATTATTCTGTGTATAATTAGTCGCTGTCAAGATATTTCTTACAGGATTAAGCTCCCAAAAACTCGGCCTTCTCATTCTGCTAGAGAATGCGTAAGAGATGTTATTTTTATCATTAATGGCATAATTAAGGCTCAAGTAAGGCAGGAAGTTGTTGTAATTTTGTTCTACTCTTGCCATATCTTGTCTATCCTTTGGTGGATTGTCTGAGGTGCCGACACTATTGGTGATTTCGTAGCGAGAGCCTATTTTTCCTGAGAATTTATCGGATAATTTTTTCTCTAAAGTCAAATAAACACCGTAGATATTTTCGTCATAAATAAAATGATTGGGCGCAGATAATTTTATTGTTTTATCTAACACACCAGCGTCTGTATAAGAGTAACGATATGTATCATTTTGTGTATCGTTATCCGTTTTAGTTTTATTATAATTACCACCGATAGAGACTGTGAAATCATTTTTGAATTTCTTGATATAATCTACCATTCCAGAAAAATTCTGAATTTTCTGAGGAATATCTTGTGATATTTTCTGCATGATATTACCATCATTCCCGTAAGCATCCGAGATCACAGTATTATTATCTGAGTTTTGGAAACGTTTGTAAGTCAAGTATGACGCGTTAAGATTAAGTTTGCTTCCTAGACTGTCAGTTTTTAGTTCATAATTTAAGTTGAATGAATTGTTATATGATCTTGCATTTTCTACATTTTTAGACCTGTTATAACTCTCATTCCAGATGTTATTCTCGGTAAGATTTCTTACGGTGTTAAAAAGATTAACTCTAGAATCATAGCTTTTATTAGCCCAAGTATTCCAGGTTAATGCGAGGTTACTTTTCTCCGTTAATTGATAATCTATGTTGAGGTATCCACCTAAGTTTTTGTTAGGGTCATCTATTCTACCAACAGATTGGTTAGTAGATTGAGCATTACCATTCTTTAGAATATATTCTTGTGCTTCAATATTCTCGCTACCGCTAAGGTTGGCGCTGATACCCAATTTATCTTTTCTGTAATTAAGTGATAGACTTGTAGAAGATCCATTATATTTATTCTGAGCATTAGACATCCTAAGATTTCCGTTAAGTCCATCTGTCATCTTTTTCTTAAGGACGATGTTGATAATTCCGTCAGAAGATTCTACCTGATATTCACTGCCAGGCATTGTGATAACTTCAATTTTTTGAATATTTTCTGCAGGAGTATTTTTCAAAAACTGTACTAATGATTCTGCATCCATATTAGATTTGCGACCATTAATGTAGATTAAGGCATTGTTTTTACCAGCAATTTTTAAGTTTTTATCATCAGTTGTCGAGATGAGTGGCGTCTGTTTTAGAATGTCAAAAGTTGTATTTCCTTTTGCCACTGGTGATGCTGCTACATCGTAAACAAAACGGTCACTTTGTTTTTTGAAGACTTGTTTTGTAATGCTTACGCCTTCAATCTCCTTTGTTTTTTCAGTTTTTATGGTGTCAACAGGTTTTTGTTGTTGTGCAACAGCAAGTCCGCTGAAGAATATAGTGGCAATTAATATAGATGTTTTCATAATTATTATTTTAAGTGGTGTGTTTAGTTTGATATTTTCTATTGCAAAGATATATATTAAAAATGGTATCATGCAATACAAAGTACTATAAATGTTTTTATTTTTAATTTAACTATCTGATTTGCAGTGCTGAAATTTTAATTTGGTTTTTATTTAAATTTTCAGATCTCATAGAATTAGACAACATAAGAGGTGATTTTGTTACAACAGAATTAAAAAAAAATAAATCTATCCAAATAATTGAATAGATTTAACGGTATATTTTATCGTAAAATGTTAGTCGATTAATTAATCTTGTCCGCGGTCTTTTTTTGCTAATTTTTTTTCTACCCAGATGGTCGCAAATGGGAAAAATGCTGATCCCAAGGCAAAAACAAAATCTTCGTCATCCCAATTAAAAATCTTTTTTGCAGGGATACAAAGTAAAAGATATAAGGTGAAAAATAATCCATGGATATTACCAATCAAAATAATGAAGATTGTTGGGAGTAATCCATCTTCATCATAGCGTCTCCAGATCATGGCAACGCCGTACAGTAAAAAACAGGAGATGGCTTCTGCAACACAAACTTGCTTAAACCATTTGATAATTTTTTCTTCGGAGTATTTTGAGAAATACTGTTCTATAAAATTCATTGTAAAAATTTATTTATAAAAACTACTACCATCCAAATAATCAAAAACTTCGGGTGGTAACATAGGTCTTACATTTTTATTATCTTTAATCATTTGCCTAATTTCCGTTGCAGATAATTCTATAATAGGCGCAGTGATTAAGGTAATGTTATCATTGTCTATATTGTATTTAGCATCTTTTTTCTTTTCTTCAAAAACTCTTGGATATACTATGATCTGATGATTTTTCACTAATAAATCTGCATTTTTCCATTTATGAAGTCCAGCCAAATTATCTTCTCCCATAATCAAACTAAATTGAGAATCAGGAAATTTCTCATGAAGATAAGTGAGTGTATCTATTGTATAACTGGGTTTTGGCAACCCAAATTCTACATCAGAAACACGCATTCTTGGATAATTTTTTATAGATAGATTAACCATATCCAACCGATTATGATCATTAAGTAAGCTTTTTTTGTCCTTAAAAGGATTTTGTGGACTTACAACAAACCATAACTCATCCATATCAGATTTTTCTAAGATATAATTAGCCAAAATGAGATGTCCAATATGAATTGGATTAAAAGAGCCGAAAAATAAACCTATTTTTTTCATATATTATTTAATCGTGAAAAATAACATCTCTAATATTTAGAAAATAGCTAACATTTCCTTTCCAGTGATTTTCTTCTACGGTAAAAGCCAGATCAAATGTTTTTGTACGGAATTTATCCGCATGTTCTCCTAGCTTAAAACCAATACACTCTATATTTCTATTGGTGCTTGGTTGATGGATATAAAACTTAAGGTGATTACCATCTTTACCCATCAATCTTACATAACCAGATACATTAAGGTTTTTTAAGACCAAAGTTGGCTTCATATTTCTTGGCCCGAAAGGCGCCAGTTTTCTATGAAAGTTATAAAACTCTCTGCTAAGATCATCAATATTTATTTCGCTGTCAATATAGATAGTAGGTTCTTTCTGATGCTCTTTAATATTATCTTTTACAAAGTTTTCGAACTTAATTTTAAAAGCGTCAAAGTGCTTTTTTTCCATTGATAAACCAGCTGCAGCTTGATGTCCACCAAATTTTAAAAATAAATCTGAGCAGTAATCTAATGCTTCATGAATATCAAAATCCGAAACGGATCGCGCAGATGCAACCATTTCGCCATTGTTTCCTTCTGTGAAAACTAAAGTTGGTTTAAAATGAGATTCTATCAATCTAGAGGCAACAATACCAATCACGCCTTTGTTCCAAGAAGGATCATAGACAATGGTAGAGTAGGTGCTCTCAGAAGCTTCTAGCATCTGGCTTGTAGCAGACTGAGTGATATTGTGATCCATCTCGCGACGTTCATCATTAAGATGGATAATATCTCCTACAATCTGTTGTGCTTGCTTCAGATTATCAGAAATCATAAGTTCTACTGCGGCTTTTGCATGAGAAATCCTACCAGCAGCATTTATTTTAGGCGCAATATCGAAAACGATATTAGAGATTTCGAAAGTGGCTAATTTCTCCTCCGGAATTAATAATCGCAAACCGAACTTTCTCGTTTTACGTAAAAATTTAAGACCTTGCTTGGCAAAAACGCGGTTTTCACCAGTCATTGCAACAATATCAGAGGCAATACTAATCGCCAAAAGATCTGTTAGCTCAAACAGTTCACTCTCAGGTATTTTATAAATGGTGTTAAGACCTTGGCAAAGCTTAAAGCCCACGCCACAGCCACTTAACTCTTTATAAGGATATCTGCAATCTTTACGTTTTGGATCTAATACAGCTACAGCTTTGGGGATTTCGTCTCCTGGTAAATGGTGATCGCAGATAATAAAATCTACGCCCAAAGAGTTGGCATAATCTATTTTGTCAATAGACTTTATACCACAGTCCAAAGCGATGATAACGGAGAAGTTATTTTCTTTGGCAAAATCTATTCCTTCGTCAGAAATGCCATAACCTTCTACATTGCGATCTGGGATATAAAAATCCAAATATTTTTTATCAACAATCTTACTCAGATAGAGATACATTAGAGCAACAGATGTAGTGCCGTCTACGTCATAATCGCCGTAGACAAGGATTTTTTCTCCATTTTCTATTGCTGTTGCAATACGTTCTACCGCATTTTGCATATCAGCCATCAGAAAAGGATTATGGATATCGTTACCGTTAGGTTTAAAGAATTCTCGAGCACTTTGATAATTATCAATGCCCCGTAAGACAAGAAGTTTGGATTCTAAAGTACCATATCCTATTGAGGAAATGAGACCATCTACAATTTCTTCATCGGGTTCGGGTTTAAAAATCCATTTTTGACTCATAGTTACAAATTTAGTCAAAAATTTGCTCTTATAAAAGTTAAAGGTTTTACAAATCTTAGGGCAATTCCCTCGCCGCCACTTATAAAATATCGGTTAACTTTCCCAGCGCTCGGGTCGGGCTATTCGCTATATCTTAGTGGTGGCACTCGGACGATTCCGCTACGCTCCATCGCCTCATGCTACCACTAAGGATGCCGCTGCTATCCCTATTGCGAGGATGGTTACAGGTTATTATAGAAAATATTAGAAGAAAGGTATTATCAATAAATACCTTCTACAATACGCTTAGTAATATCACTATTGCCCATGGTGTAATAATGCAAAACAGGGACGCCAAATTCCTTAAGCTCCTTACTTTGTTGGATGCACCATTCAATTCCTATTTCTTTTACTGTTTTGTTATCTTTACTTTTGGCTACTTCAATCACCAGCTCATTCGGGATATCCACTTTAAAACGATGCGGAATCATGCTTAATTGATTTTTGGTTACCAATGGTTTCAATCCAGGAATGATAGGCACGGTAATATCTTCTTGTCTGCATTTTTCTACAAAATCAAAATATTTTTGATTATCAAAAAACATTTGAGTGACAATATAATCTGCACCAGCATCTACTTTTTTCTTTAGGTAATTAATATCTTGCGAGAAACTTGCTGCTTCCATATGTTTCTCTGGATAGCCAGCGACTCCAACACAAAAAGTCGTAGGACAAGAGTTTTCTAACGATTCATCTAGATAGTTAGAAGAGTTCATTGCTTGGATTTGCTTAACCAAGTCACTTGCATTAGCATGACCATTTTTTTCTGGTTTAAAATATATTTCAGACTTTACAGCATCACCTCGCAAAGCCACTACATTATTGATCCCTAAAAAATCAAGGTCAATTAAAAAATTCTCGGTGTCTTCTTTCGTAAATCCACCACATAAGATATGCGGGACAGCATCTACTTTGTATTTATTTTGAATAGCCGCACAGATACCAACCGTCCCTGGACGCTTTCTAACGACACGTTTTTCTAAAAGACCATCTTTACGTTCTATATATTCATATTCTTCACGATGGTAGGTTACGTCTATAAAAGCAGGATCAAATTCCATTAATGGATCTATAGAATCAAAGATAGATTGTATGTTTTGCCCTTTTAGAGGTGGCAATATTTCGAAGGAAAACAAAGGCTTTCCGTTGGCATTATTTATATGTTCTGTTACTTTCATTTGAGTATTATTTTTAGGTATAAGTTTTTAATCAGCTAAGTTTGGTGCAAGCCATTTTCTGGCGTAATCTAAGTCTATACTTTTCCTTTCAGCAAAGTCTTTCAATTGGTCTTCATCAATTTTTCCAACACCGAAATATTTTGACTTTTCATTCCCGAAATAATAGCCAGAAACTGCTGCTGCTGGCCACATCGCTAGACTTTCCGTCAGTGTAACACCAATTTTATCTTCCACTTTAAGCAAATCCCAGATCGTCAATTTATCCAAATGGTCGGGACAAGCCGGATAACCTGGTGCTGGACGAATTCCCAAATATTTTTCCTTAATCAAATCATCATTGGTCAAAGTTTCGTTTTCGGAATAACCCCAATATTCGGTTCTCACTTTTTTGTGAAGATATTCGGCAAACGCTTCTGCAAAACGGTCTGCCAAAGCTTTGACCATAATGGCGTTGTAATCATCCATTTTATCTTCGTATTCTTTCGCCAAGTCATCAGCGCCAAAACCTGTACAAACACAGAAAACACCGATATAATCTTGCTTCTCGGAATTTTCCGGAGCAATAAAATCTGACAAAGCCAAATATTCTTTACCTTCCGATTTTTTATGTTGCTGGCGCAAAGTTCTGAAAGTGGATATCACATTTTGATGTTCATCATAAACTAAAATATCATCGCGTTCCGTAGCATTTGCAGGGAAAATTCCGAAAATACCTTTTGCTTTGAAGCTTTTTTCTTGAAGGATTTTCTTAAGCATTGCTTTGGCTTCATTAAATAAAATAGTCGCTTGCTCGCCCACCACATTGTCCGTCAGAATATCAGGAAATTTCCCAAACAACTGCCAGCTTCTGAAAAACGGCGACCAGTCGATAAATTCCACCAAATCCACCAAATCCTGGTCTTCAATTATAGTTATTCCAAGTTTATTTGGCTTATGAATATTTTCATTTTCCCAATCGATTTTAAATTTTTGCTTTCTGGCTTCCTCGATTGTTACGTATTCTTTATCAACTTGTCTGTTCAGGAATTTCTCACGGAATTCATCGTAATCTTTTTTCAGTTCCAAAGAATAAACGCTGGATTTATCTTTATTTAAAAGTGAACTTACTACGCCCACAGCTCGCGAAGCATCGTTCACATGAACAACGGTATTGGTATATTTGGGTGCAATTTTTACCGCTGTATGCGCCTTGGAAGTGGTCGCACCGCCAATCAGCAAAGGGAAATCAAGATTCCGTCTTTCCAATTCTGAGGCCAGATGAACCATTTCGTCCAGACTTGGGGTAATCAATCCGCTCAAACCAATGATGTCTACTTTTTCGTCAATTGCCGTTTGAATAATTTTATCTGCCGGAACCATCACGCCAAGATCTACAATTTCGTAATTGTTGCATCCCAAAACAACGCTCACAATATTTTTCCCAATATCGTGAACGTCGCCCTTTACCGTGGCCATCAGTATTTTGCCATTCGCTTTTTGCGTTTGGTCTTTCTCTGCTTCTATAAATGGCTGGAGATAAGCCACGGCTTTTTTCATCACACGGGCCGATTTTACAACCTGCGGTAAGAACATCTTTCCACTCCCGAAAAGGTCGCCTACAACGCCCATTCCGGTCATCAGATTAACCTCGATAACGTGTAGCGGTTTTTCAGCTTGCAATCTTGCTTCCTCCGTATCTTCTTCGATAAATCGGTCAAGTCCTTTAACCAAAGAATGCGTAATTCTGTCTTGCAAAGGCATCTCGCGCCAAGCCAAATCTTCTACCTTTTCTTTTTTGGTCGATTTGACCCTTTCAGAATAATCCAATAGTTTTTCTGTGGCATCGTCTTTTCTGTCGAGCATCACATCCTCTACCAACTCCAAAAGTTCTTTAGGAATCTCATCATAAACTTCCAACATTGTCGGGTTTACGATTCCCATATTCATCCCGGCTTTTATCGCGTGGTAAAGGAAAACGGAATGCATCGCTTCACGGACAGAATCATTTCCTCGGAAAGAAAAAGAAACATTGGAAACGCCGCCACTTACCGATGCATAAGGAAGATTAGTGCGCACCCAGCGTGTCGCCTCGATAAAGTCGATGGCATTTCTGCGGTGTTCTTCCATGCCCGTTGCAACAGGAAAAATATTCAAATCGAAAATAATATCTTCTGCCGGAAAATTGAGTTGATTGACCAAAATATCATAAGAACGTTTGGTAATTTCCAGCCTTCTTTCAAAATTATCAGCTTGCCCAACTTCGTCAAAGGCCATTACAATCACCGCTGCACCATAGCGTTTGATAGCTTTTGCGTGGTGAATAAATTCTTCTTCGCCTTCTTTTAAGCTGATGGAATTCACAACCGCCTTTCCCTGAACAACCTGTAAACCAGCTTCGAGAATTTCCCATTTTGAAGAATCAATCATAATTGGAATTCTAGAAATATCCGGTTCCGAAGCAATTAGGTTAAGGAATTTTATCATTGATGCTTTTCCGTCAATCAATCCGTCATCAAAATTGACATCCAGGATTTGTGCGCCACCATCTACCTGATGACGGGCAATATCTAGTGCTTCGGAGAATTTTTCTTCTTTAATTAACCGAAGAAATTTTTTGGAACCTGCCACATTGGTTCTTTCCCCAACATTGATAAAGTTGGATTCTGGCGTTATAATCAAAGGTTCTAGACCTGATAACTTTAAGGGTTTGGTTTTTGGTTTTTGGTTTTTGGTTGTCGGATTTATCTTAATTTCCATTGTTTAAGTTTTTATAATAATTGATAAATCCATTCAATAATTTTTTGCAAATTAAAACTTGATTTGCCATTTCGTTAAATTCAATTTCTTTAATATAATTTTGGTCTAAAGAAATATATAATTGAGTTTCTAATTCAAATAAAGAGCCTTTTGCAATATGCAAAAACTGTAAGGTATCTTTTGATGTTCTTCTTCCACAACCTTCTGCAATATTAGAAGGGATTGAGACCGCACTTCTTCTTATTTGATTTGTAAGTCCGAAAAGTTCTTCTTTTGGAAATGATTTAGTTTTTCCATAAACCATATTTGTTAATTTTCTTGCTTCGTTCCAGACTTCCAGATTTGTGTATTCCATAAAATAAATTTAAATCCGACAACCATCAACTGACAACCGAAAACTTTCTTGGTTCATACTGACTCGCCAAGTCGGCAATCGCTTTGATATGCTCCGGAGTTGTGCCGCAACAACCGCCGATAATATTGATGAGTTGTTTTTCCAGATATTCTTGCACTTGCTCAGCCATTTGGCTTGCTGTTTCATCGTATTGTCCGAAGGCGTTTGGTAAGCCAGCATTTGGATAAGCTGAAATACCGAATTCTGACTGAGAAGAAATCGCTTCCAGATAAGGTGTGAGTTGTTTTGCACCCAAAGCACAGTTGAATCCTACGCTCAATAAGTTAAGGTGAGAAACAGAAATAAGGAAAGCTTCGGCGGTTTGTCCGCTCAAAGTTCTGCCAGAAGCATCGGTAATGGTTCCGGAAACTATAATTGGGATTTCGATTTTTCTTTCTTCCTGAATTTGGTCTATGGCAAAAAGTGCTGCTTTTGCATTTAAAGTGTCGAAGATGGTTTCTACCAAAAGAATGTCAGAACCGCCATCCAATAAAGCCTCTGCCTGTTGTTTGTACGCAATTCTGAGTTCGTCGAAAGTGATGGCTCTGTAACCTGGGTCGTTCACATCTGGGCTCAAACTTGCTGTTCTGTTGGTTGGTCCGATGGAACCGGCAACAAATCTTGGTTTGTTGGGATTTTGAGCTGTAAATTCATCGCAGACTTTGCGTGCGATTTTGGCTGATTCGTAGTTGAGTTCGTAAACCAAATCTTCCATATAATAATCGGCCATCGCAATCGTGGTTCCGGAAAATGTATTGGTTTCCAGAATGTCTGCGCCAGCTTCCAGATATTTTCTGTGGACTTCGGCAATAGCTTCCGGCTGTGTCAAAGAAAGCAAGTCGTTGTTTCCTTTCAATGGATGTTCCCAATCTTTGAAGCGCTCGCCACGGAAATCTTCTTCCTCGAATTTGTAGCGTTGAAGCATGGTTCCCATGGCGCCGTCCAAAATCAGGATGCGTTCGGAAATGGCTTTGTATAATTGTTCTGAATTTTTCATTTTTTCATTTTTTTTTGCTGAATCCGTTAGAATGATTTCCAAGGCTAGCATATTGTTCGTTCCTACGGAACTCATTTTTGGCCGTCAATTGAAAGGCTAAACTTCAACATAGCCCCGATAGGAGCGGCATCCTTTTTTGCTTTTTTGGATTCTTCGACAAGCTTAGAATGACAAATGTTGTAAAAGCAAAAAAGATACAGCGGACAGCGGGTTGGAATCGTGATTCGAAGCTGAAAATTTGTTGCTCCAAATTTCTTCGATTCGGCCCAGGATGACATTAATCCAAAGCCTGTTTCAAATCGTTGATAATATCATCAATATTTTCCAATCCAACGGAGCAACGCACCAATCCAGCGGTAATTCCGACCTCATTTCGTTCTTCGTCAGAAAGCTTGGAATGTGTTGTGGAAGCGGGATGCGTAACAATCGTTCTCGTGTCGCCAAGGTTTGCGGAAAGGGAACACATCTTGATTCGATTGAGGAAATTACGACCACCTTCGATGCCATTTTTGACTTCGAAAGCGACGATATTTCCGCCTAGTTTCATTTGTTTTTTTGCGATTTCGTAGCTTGGATGCGATTTCAGGAACGGATATTTTACCAAATCTACATTCGGATGATTTTCCAGAAATTCTGCAACTTTTTGTGCATTTTCGCAATGTTTCTCTACGCGAATCGCCAATGTTTCCAAACTTTTACTCAAAACCCAAGCGTTAAAAGGCGACATCGCTGGACCTGTGTTTCTGGCAAAAAGGTAAATCTCACGAATCAAATCTGCTTTCCCAACGGCCACGCCGCCTAGAACACGCCCTTGACCGTCAATCAATTTCGTTGCGGAATGTACGACAATATCTGCGCCATATTTAATCGGTTGCTGAAGATAAGGCGTTGCAAAACAGTTGTCTACAATGAATATAAGATTGTGCTTTTTGGCAATCTGACCAAAAAATTCTAAATCTAAAATCTCGATTGCAGGATTGGTTGGCGTTTCCAAGTACAAAATTTTTGTATTTGGCTTGATGTAATTTTCAATATTTTCAGCGTCTTCTGCTTTGAAATATGTTGTTTCGATATTCCATTTTGGGAAATATTTGGTGAACAAGGTGTGCGTGGAACCGAAAACCGACTGGCAGCTCACAATGTGGTCGCCAGCATCCAGCAAAGTGGCAAATGTGGAATAAATTGCCGCCATTCCCGTTGCAAACGCATAGCCAGATTCTGCACCTTCCATTTTCACGATTTTATCTACAAATTCTGTGACGTTGGGATTGCTAAAACGGCTGTAAAGATTCTTGTCTTTTTCCTCCGCAAAGCTGGCGCGCATGTCTTCCGCATCCTCAAAAACGAAGCTCGAAGTGAGATATAAAGGCGTAGAATGTTCGTCAAACTGAGTTCTTTCGGTTTGAGTTCTTATGGCTGAGGTTTCGAAATTGGTTGATGGTAGATGGTTGTCTGTTGTTAGATTATCTAGGCTCATATTTATAATTTTTGTGGTGAATCTTAAGTCTTATCTTTTGATTCTTTATTTTGTTTCGCTCAGTCTTAATATATCGCCGAAAACGCCTCTGGCAGTTACTTTGGCTCCTGCTCCTGCGCCCATAATGACAATTGGATTTTCACCATAACTTTCGGTGTAGATTTCAAAAATAGAATCGGAGCCTTTCAATTGTCCAAGTGCGGAGTTGGCCGGTACAGAAATTAGCTTGACATCCAATTGTCCTTTTTCTGTCTGAAGATTTCCGTGCAAATCGCCTACGTAGCGCAAGACGTGATCTGGCTTCTGATTTTCTTTGATTTTTTGATATTCAAAATCCAAATCTTCCAAACGGGAAATGAATTCGTTTTTGTCGATGTCTAAAAGGTTTTCCGGCACCAGATTCTGAATGTTGATGTCCTGAAACTCATTAATCAAATCTAATTCTCTTGCTAAAATCAACAGTTTTCTTGCGACGTCATTTCCTGATAAGTCCTCGCGCGGGTCTGGCTCTGTAAAACCTTTTTCCATTGCCTCGCGGATGATGACAGAAAACTTGTCATTTCTAAGAGAAAAATTATTGAAAACGTAGCTCAACGTTCCCGAAAAAACACCTTTAATTCTTGTGATATTTTCGCCAGAAAGATGGAGGAGTTTTATGGTGTCAATTAATGGTAAACCTGCACCAACATTGGTTTCGTACAGATATTTCTTTTTATTTTTTTCTAATAATTTTCTAAAATTGCGGTATTCTGAAATCGGCAAAGTGTTGTAAATTTTGTTAGAACCCACGATGTCAAAACCATTTTCTACAAAAGTGGGATAGTGCTTCACAAAATCTTTGCTCGCCGTATTATCTATCATAATTAGATTTTCTAAACTATATTCTTTAGCAAAAGAGATGATTGCTTGGATGTCGCTTGCTGTCTGCGAATAGTTGATTTTCTGTCTCCAATCACTTTTGAAACCAGCTTGGTTGAAAGCCATTTTTTTTGAATTAGAAATCGCGAATATTTTCAAGTCAATTCTTTTTCTGTGGCGTATGTCATCAACAGAATCTAGAATTTGTTCTACCAAAGTGCCGCCAACATTGCCATGACCAATCAAAGCGAGATGAACGGTTTTTGGCTTGCCGTATATTTCTGTTTCGATGATATTTTTGGTAATTTCTGTTTGATTATCAGTTACCACAATGTTGACTCTTCCGGCAGAAGCAATTTGGTTTAATAAAAGTGGGAAAATCTTGTTGCGTTGAAGTTCTGATAGTATTTTACTGTAATTATCAGAAACAAAACCAATTACAGCTAAGTTATTAATACTGTAAATATTGCTGACAGTGGCATTTTGTTTTTCGGTTTTAAATTCTTCCGTAAGTACTTTTACAGCCTTTTCTGCATCTTTCTCATCTACTAAAACAGAAACACCATTTTCTATAGCTTGTTGTGAGATAACGCCAACACTAATGTTAGCATTGTTGAGGGCTTGGAAAATACGTGAGTCTACACCAATATGACCAAGAAAGTCTTTTCCTTCGAAGTTTATAAGTGCTTTTTTTCTGTATAGATTGATTGTCGTTTGTGTTGCCATTATTAAAATATTTTACTTAAAATAGTATTGAGTTGTTCGTATTCCATTAGAAAAGCATCGTGTCCATGAATTGACTGGATCTCATCATAAAATATGTTTTTCTTATGCTCTTTTAATGTTGTAAATGTTTGCTTTATCTCTGAAGCAGGAAAAAATAAATCTGAATTAATCGCGATTAAATTTATATCGGCTTGGATTTCCTTTAATTCATTTTTGTTGGAGTTAATTGTCATCAAAAGATGATTCATTAATTGATATGCCTTTAAACTAAATCTCTCGTTAAGAGCTTCTCCATGATAGGTTAGCCAATCTTCTGATTCTCTTTTGCCTTGTTGTGTTTCGAAATTATTTTTAAATCTTTCATTAAGTGATTCGGGAGTACGGTAGCATAACATGGCGTGGATTCTGGCTTTTTGAAGTGGTTTTTCTTTTGAATCTAAAAGATATTTCTGTACCATACATTGTGCGTGAAGCCAATCATGAGTTTTATAGTCGCATGCAATAGGAATAAATTGTGCTGCTAGATTCTTTTGTTTAACGAGCATTTCCCAGCCAATTGCTCCGCCAAGAGAGCCTCCAATAATGCTGTGTAATTGTGTTATGTTGAGATGTTCTAAACCTAATAAAAAGATGTTGGCGATATCAGATGTTGTAAAATCATCATAGTCGTCAATAAGAAATCCGTCGTAACCGTTGCCAGGAATATTAAAACATAGGATTGTATAGGTATTGGTGTCTATTGTTTTGTTAGTGCCAATTAGACTCTTCCACCAACCTTTTTCACCTGTGACAAGTGAGTTGCCAGTTAACGCATGATTAACTAATATAATAGGAGCAGAAAACAATTTTTCTCCAAAAAGCTGATAGCTTAATGGTATGTTGTAAGTTTTACCAGAATTGGTAATGTACGGTAATGTAATATTTAAAAGTTCTTTTTTCAATTTTATGTATTTTATAAAATTGAAAATGCCAAAGAATAGGCTGAAAAAAAAAGTTCAGTAGTTATCTCTCCAAAAAATTAATTGGTAGA
The DNA here is from genome assembly GCF_053553015.1 of Chryseobacterium electrogenes. NCBI lineage: Bacteria > Pseudomonadati > Bacteroidota > Flavobacteriia > Flavobacteriales > Weeksellaceae > Chryseobacterium > Chryseobacterium electrogenes. Next base: position 2,622,028 of record NZ_JBNPPB010000002.1, read on the forward strand.
ACGTAGCACCTTCTTTGCATAACAAAGGGTTGCTAAGGTTTCATAGGGTCTAATCCCTCCGCCTTTCTTGATAACATTTTCAATATGTAAATGAACGTAGGTGCAAATATAGAGTATAATTTCTATTCTGAAAATAAATTAATGTTAATTGTTATTACTGAGTCTATAAGCTTGTGTAGTTTTTGTTGATTTTATGGGGAAATCTGCATATTATTTAAGACATAAATTTTAATTTTCAATTTGTAATAAGGAAGTTACTTTGAGGTTTTTAATAATATTTATTCCCGATTAAAGGAAGATAAAATCACAAGATATTGGTAATTTAGTAGTATTTTTATCAAGTGATTATTCAGATTATGTTACAGAAATAAGAATCTATGTTGTTGGTTGAATGTCTAGTTTGGAAAGTTTTATAGATAATGGATAGCCTAATTTATTTAGAATTTTATGACAGAAAAAGAAAAACTAAATAGCCCTAATTGGAAAAAATGGGGGCCATATATAAGCCATAGACAATGGGGTAATGTAAGAGAAGATTATAGTAATAATGGAGATGCTTGGGATTATACAACGCATGATAAAGCAGAAAGTTGGGCTTATCGCTGGGCAGAAGAAGGGATAGCAGGTATTTCTGATGATAAGCAATTGATGTGTTTTGCTTTGTCTTTTTGGAACAAAAAAGATAAGATTATCAAAGAACGATTTTTTGGTCTTAGTAATTATCAAGGTAATCATGGCGAAGATATTAAAGAGATTTTTTACTACATAGATAACTTACCATCTCATAGTTATATGAAGATGGTTTATAAATATCCCATTAATACATTTCCTTACGAAGATCTTATCACAGTCAATGGACAACGGTCTAATAAGGAAATGGAATATGAAATCTACGACACAGGTGCTTTTAGTAATAATGAATATTTTGACATTTTTATAGAATATGCTAAAGTAGATGAGGATGATTTCTTAGTTAGAATTGATGTTCATAATAGAAGTCAGCATGATGCGCCTTTGGTGGTATTGCCAACCCTTTGGTTCCGGAATAATTGGAGTTGGGGTTATAATAACTATAAGCCATCTTTAGCTTTTTCTAAAGATGCCGAAATTGATATTCACCATGAGAGTATTACGATTAAAAAGCTTTATTCGCGAGATAAAAACGTAGAACCTCTTTTTTGTGAAAACGAAACCAATAGACCGAAACTCTTCGGAGAAGAAGGATTCGGGCAATATTATAAAGACGGAATTAATAATTATGTTCTTTATGGTTCACCTACAATTAATCCCCAAAGAACAGGGACAAAAGCCAGCTTTAGATGTGAAGGTGTAATTCCTGCAAACGGTAATCATACTTTTGAGTTCAGGCTTTCTCCACATATTATGGACGATGCCTTTTGGGATTTTGACGATATATTCAACAGAAGAATAGAAGAAACCAATGCTTTTTATGCAGAGATCCAACGAGATATTCATAATGAAGATGAAAAAAATGTTCAACGTCAGGCATTCGCAGGTTTATTATGGAACAAGCAATTCTATCATTACAATATCGGAAAATGGTTAAAAGGTGATCCCAATCATCCTGTAGATAGACAAGGTTATGTCAGGAATACAGATTGGTCACATCTCCATAATAAAGATATCATCTCTATGCCAGATAAGTGGGAATATCCGTGGTATGCCACTTGGGATTTGGCATTTCATTGTGTGAGTTTTAGCTTAATAGATGCCAGTTTTGCAAAAAACCAATTGATGTTACTTACCAAAGAATGGTATATGCATCCTAATGGACAGATGCCAGCTTATGAATGGAATTTCGGAGATGTTAATCCTCCGGTACATGCATGGGCGACTTTCAGAGTTTTTAAAATTGATGAAAAGCATAACGGAAAACCAGATTTATTTTTCTTAGAAAGTGTTTTTCAAAAACTATTACTCAATTTTACTTGGTGGGTCAATCGTAAGGATGTTAACGGTAATAATATTTTCGGTGGTGGATTTTTAGGATTGGATAATATTGGCGCTTTTGACAGAAATATGGAGTTAGAAGAAGGTGATTATCTGGAGCAAGCCGATGGGACGAGTTGGATGGCAATGTATGCGCTCAATATGATGAGGATCTCTATGGAGCTGGCGACTTATAATCCGGTGTATGAGGATATGGCGATTAAGTTTTTTGAGCATTACCTTTACATTGCAGAAGCCATGGAGAATATTGGAGAAGACAAAGCTGGACTTTGGGATGAAGAAGACGGGTTTTTCTATGACTTACTGAAGTTATCACGAGGTAATAGCATTAGTTTGAGATTGAGAAGTATTGTTGGGTTAATTCCGCTGTTTGCCGTTGAAGTTATGGAGCATAGCTTATTGGAGAAGCTTCCTAATTTTAAAAAAAGAATGGAGTGGGTTCTTAAGAACAAACAAGACTTAGCTAAACTCGTGTCAAAATGGTATGTAGAAGGCGAAGGCAATAAACATCTCATGAGTATTCTTAGGAAAAATAGACTATCAAAAGTCTTAAGTAGAATGGTTGACGAAAACGAATTTCTCAGTAATTATGGTATAAGAGCAATGTCCAAAGTTTATGAGAAAGATCCTTTCCATTTCAGTATTAATGGACACGATTATGTTGTGCAATATACGCCTGCGGAGAGCGATAGCAGGATGTTTGGAGGTAATAGCAATTGGAGAGGTCCAATTTGGTTCCCGATTAACTTTTTAATTGTAGAAAGCTTACAACGTTTTCATTTCTTTTACGGCGATAGTCTAAAAATCGAATATCCCAAAGGAAGTGGTGTAGAAAAAAATCTAGAAGAAATATCAAAAGATCTCAGCCAGAGATTATGTAATATATTCCTAAAAGACGACAACGGAAATCGCGCCTTTAATGGAGAAAATTATAATATGAATCACGATCCCTATTTTAAAGATTATATTCACTTTTACGAATATTTTCATGGTGATAATGGTCGAGGCGTGGGTGCATCTCACCAATGTGGATGGACGGCGACTGTGGCTAAGTTACTGCAACCAAGATTAAGCAATTAAGATAAATAACAAAAAAATCCCAACTCATAAAAGTTGGGATTTTCTATATTGTGTAAAACGCTAATTAAGCGTTAACTTCAACAGATACAAAAGATCTGTTATTTGCTTTCTTTCTGAAAACTACTTTACCGTCAACTAATGCGAACAAAGTATGATCTTTACCGATACCAACGTTTTCACCTGGGTGATGTTGAGTACCTCTTTGTCTTACAATAATGTTACCAGCGATTGCAGCTTGTCCACCGAAAATCTTCACACCTAATCTTTTAGAATGAGATTCTCTACCGTTTTTGGAACTACCAACTCCTTTCTTATGTGCCATTTTATTTTAAGGTTTTTGGGTATTAATAATTAATTAGTCAGCAGCTTCTTCTTTCTTAGCTGCTTTTTTAGCTTTAGGTTTTGCAGCATCAAATCCAGTAATAGAAACAACTCTAACCTGAGTTAATTGTTGTCTATGACCGTTTTTCTTAGCATAACCTTTTCTTCTCTTCTTTTTGAAGATGATTACTTTATCAGCTTGAACGTGGTCAAGAATTTCTACTTCTACAGCGATACCGCTTACAGCTGGGGCGCCCACAGTGATTGTTCCGTTAACAGTCATAAGAACTTTATCAAAAGATAATTTAGCTCCTTTTTCTCCTGCTAGACGGTTTACAAACAACTTCTGGTCTTGCTCAACTTTATATTGAAGCCCTGCTATTTCTACAATTGCAAACATTGTTTATGATTTTTATATAATTATTCGAGGTGCAAAAGTACTATTTTCTTTCTATAAGACAAAGACTTATCCTGTTTTTTTTCAATATTTTTGATTTAATCTGTTGAGTTCTAAGATTTGGGCAGCTTTATCCGCCTTCCGCTCCTAAACCTAGCGCAGTGGTTCGACGTAGTCAATCTTTTCACTTCACTTCGTTGCGTAAAAAGGATTTCCGCTCAAATCGAAGCATGAGATTCATCGATTCAATAAAAAAATAATAAATTTAGAGATAAGTCGGGCTGCAGCTTCAATGTAAAATAAATATTTAACAAACCAGTCTATTCTGAGATTCCTACGGAGTGACAGAATAATGTTCAATTTAAAGTCTAATTCCTAGAATCTAAAATCTACTCTTTAAAATCATTATTATATAAAAGAATACTTATAAATTTGACCAACAAAAATTATTTACCTAATGCTGGGTTTCATCAAGAAAAAAATAGCGTTGATTTGGGCAAAAAAACATGTTGCCAAAACTCAACAATTCAAACATAATGCAGTTTCGGATCAAGAAAGATTAATACTTGAGTTGGTTAGAAATGCCGAAAAGACGTTGTTTGGGAGAAATCATCAATTTGAAACCATTCAATCTGTTGAGGATTTTCAAAATCAAGTGCCAATTGCAGATTACGAAGACCTAAAACCTTATATCGAAAAAATTAAAAAAGGGCAGTCAAAAATTCTTTGGCCAGGCTTACCAGAGTATTTTGCAAAAACTTCTGGGACAACGTCCGGATCTAAGTATATTCCGATTTCAGAGGAAGCGATGCCTTTTCAGGTTGCTGCGGCTCAAAGTGCCATTTTCCATTATATTGCTCAGAAAAACAATGCTGATTTCGTCAACGGAAAAATGATTTTCTTGCAAGGTTCTCCAGAGTTAGAAGAGGTTAACGGGATTAATACGGGGAGACTTTCTGGGATTGTAGCGCATCATATTCCGCAATATTTACAAAAAAATAGATTACCAAGTTGGGAAACTAATTGCATCGAAGATTGGGAAGCCAAAGTCGACAAGATTGTTGCAGAAACCGAGAAAGAAAATATGACCTTGATTTCTGGTATTCCGCCCTGGCTCATCATGTATTTTGAAAAATTAATTGACAGACATGGCAAAAAAATAACAGAACTTTTTCCTAACCTTCAACTTATTATTACAGGAGGTGTTAATTATGAGCCGTATCGCGAGAAGATGAATGATCTTCTTGGTAAACCAGTTGATATTGTGCAGACATTTCCTGCTTCAGAAGGTTTTTTTGCCTTTCAGGATGATTACGAAAAAGAAGGTTTGTTATTATTGACCAATCATGGTATTTTTTATGAATTTATTCCTTTAGAAGAATTTGGTAAGCGAGATGCAAGACGTTTAACTTTAAAAGATATCGAACTTAATAAAGATTACGCGATGATTCTGACTACCAATTCTGGGTTGTGGGCATATTCTATTGGTGATGTCGTTCGATTTATTGATAAAAATCCGCACCGTGTCTTGGTTAGTGGAAGGACTAAGCATTATACTTCGGCGTTTGGGGAGCATGTTATTGCTTATGAAGTGGAAGAAGCGCTTAAGGCGACGGTGGAGAAATTTCCTTGTCAGGTAACAGAGTTTCATCTCGCGCCTCAGGTTAATCCAACTGACGGATTACCTTACCATGAATGGTTTATAGAGTTTGATAAAGAACCGGAGGAATTAGAAACATTCAGATTGGAGTTAGATGCGCAGCTAAGACAGCGTAATACTTATTATGATGACTTAATTGCTGGTAATATTTTACAACCATTAATTATAAGAAGCCTTGATAAAAACGCTTTTCAGGATTACGCCAAATCCGAAGGAAAGTTGGGAGGACAAAATAAAATTCCACGCTTAGCCAATGATCGAAAAATTGCTGATTTTCTAGGTGATTTACATTTATGATATTTATCAATTTTTGTAATATTTGCATTTTGTTATTTTGTGTTTCTATTTGTTTAATTTAACGAAGTTAAAGCTATGTTTTTAAAAAAAATACAGCGTAAAAATTGCTGATTATAAAAATTAAACATATATTTGATTATAATTTCAAAAAAATAGTTTTATGAAGAAAGTTTTACTTATTGCAGGAATTGCATTAATCGCAGGAAATGTTAATGCACAAGAGTCTTTAACGGCAAGCGGACCACAGTTTAGTATTAGCGCTAAAGCACCAACTGAAATTTATAACCAGAATGTTGTAGGGAGTAATGGTATTGTTGCCAATATGCTAAGTAATCAAAAATATGTTGCATGTGCTGATGACTTTGTGTTAGATAATGATAGTCGTATTACGAAAATAAAAGTTAAAGGCTTTCAAAATCAAGCTAATTTAGAAACAGTAGTTTCAACAGGTTTAATGGTGTATATATATAAGGATGCTAATGGGAAGCCTAATGGTAACCCAAGTAATACTTCAGTTGCACCTGTAGCTAAGTTTGATTTAACTAAGACTTCTCCAGGTTATTCACTTGTTAAGGATGGCTTGTCTTATGTTTATTCGTTAGACGTAGAAGCTGCATTAGGAGCTGGAAATAGTTTAGTTTTGCAGAAAAATGTTAACTATTGGTTAGTTTTTGCAGCTAAAACAAACTTAACCGCTTATACTGCTGCTGCTAGATTTAACTGGTATACAGGTGATGTTAATTATGAGCCAGCTAAGTTAATTGATCCTTCTAATGCTTTTAATGCAGGAGCTACAGATTGGACTAATATTTCTGACCTTACAGATGAAGTAGCATTTGATGGTTTAGCATTTTCTATAGAAGGTGAGAATGCATTAGGTGTAGGTGAAGTTTTCAATAATAGACAAGTTGTTATCTCTCCAAATCCATCTTCAGATTTTATTAATATTTCTTTAGAAAATGGTAATAAAGTTAACTCAGTAGAGGTATATGATGTTACGGGTAAAAGAGTTATTGCTTCTGCTTCTGCTCAGGTAGATGTTAGAAATTTAGCTAAAGGAACTTATGTAGTTAAAGTACAATCATTAAAAGGTGTTGTTAATCAGAAATTTATAAAAAAATAATTTACTCTACTTTATTGTTTTAATGCCTGCATTTGCAGGCATTTTTTTATTAATATATATTATTTAATATAGTTGCCTTACATTTGTTTATGATTTCATTAGAGCCGTTACAGATTTTAAAAAATCAAGAATACAGACATCTTCTTTCGGGGAGATTTTTCTTGATTATAGCATTCAGGATGTTGGCAACTTTGCTGGGTTGGTGGGTTTATCAGCTGACCAAAGACCCTCTTTCTATTGGGTTAATCGGACTTTCTGAAGTAATCCCTGCCGTAGGATGTGCGCTGTATGCTGGTCATGTGATAGATAATACGGAGAAGAAAAAAATGTTATTACGATGTAATTATTTGTATGTTTTTTTAATAAGCTTCTTACTAATTCCGGCTTTTTTTGGACATAGATTACATTTTACAGGACATGAAATCACGTATTTTATTTACGGAATTATCTTTTGTACAGGTATTTGTAGAGCTTTTTTAGGACCTTTGGTACCATCTATGATTCCGAAAATTGTAAAAACTGAAAATTTACCTTCTGCTGTCACCATGAATCAGGCGACTTTTCTTGTAGCTTCAGTTTCTGGTCATGCGCTGGGTGGTTTTTTAATTGCTTTGATATCAATAAAATTTACTTTAGTGGTAATTATTAGCAGTATGATTATTGCTTCTTTTTTCTTCTGGACACTTAACAAACAAGCGTCTAGCATTAAGAAAACAGACAACCCAGAAGTCTGGAAAAGTATTAAAGAAGGTCTTACTTTTATTGTTAAAACTAAAGAAATTCTTGGTGCTCAGATGTTGGATATGTTTGCCGTACTTTTTGGTGGTGCAGTCGCGATGATTCCGATTTTTGCTAGTGATATTCTTAAGGTTGGCTCGGAAGGTTTTGGCTTGTTAAATGCCGCTTCTGATATTGGATCAATGTTGATTATTATTACCTTATCTATTGTGCCATTAAGAAAAAATCAAGGTAAAATATTGTTATTTGTGACAGCAGGATTTGGGTTGTGTATCATTGGATTTGGTCTGTCAAAAATGTATTGGGTGAGCTTCGGGTTCTTGGTACTAAGCGGAATGCTAGACGGCATCAGTGTAGTGATTAGAGGAACGATTGTACAACTAAAAACGCCTGACGAGATAAGAGGTCGTGTAATGAGCGTTAACTCTATTTTTATCATGTCTAGCAATGAGTTAGGACAGTTTGAAAGTGGTGTAATGGCAAAATTATTCGGTGTGGTAAGATCAGTGGTTATTGGCGGGTCTTTAACTTTTTTGACTGCCGCTTTTATCGCTTCAAGTTCTCCAAAACTTAGAAAAATGGAGTATTAATTTAACCTCAATTTGTGCAGCAATTTCCGCCTTCCACTCTCAATCTTTTTTTTGCCCAGGCTTCGTCATTTCAAAAAAAAAGGATTTCCGTTCAAGTCGGGCTGCGATAAGTTTCGTAACCAAATATTTTATCATAAAAAAACGGACATTCTATAATGTCCGTTTCGTTTTATATCAATGTAAAAGATTAATTAATCAAATCAAATTTAGCATATTCTGCTACTTTTTTAGGTAATTTGATTCCATCTTCAGTTTGATTATTTTCTAACAAAGCAGCCATAATTCTTGGTAATGCCATTGCAGAACCGTTAAGAGTATGGACTAATTGTGTTTTACCATCAGTTTTATAACGGCATTTCAATCTGTTAGCTTGGAAAGTTTCGAAGTTAGAAACCGAAGAAACTTCTAGCCATTTTTCTTGTGCAGCACTCCATACTTCAAAATCGTAAGTCATTGCCGCCGCAAATCCTGTATCACCACCACAAAGTCTTAGTACTCTGTACGGTAATTCTAAGTCTTCAAGGATAGATTTGATATGTTCTACCATTTCTTCTAGAACAGCGTAAGAATTTTCAGGCTTTTCTACTCTGACAATTTCTACCTTTTCGAATTGGTGAAGACGGTTAAGGCCTCTAACGTGAGCACCATAACTTCCTGCTTCTCTTCTGTAACATTGAGAAAAAGCTGTATTTTTTATCGGTAAGTCTTTCTCTTCCAAGATTACATCTCGGTAGATATTAGTCACAGGTACTTCTGCCGTTGGGATGAGGTAAAGATCGTCTGCACCGATATAATACATCTGACCTTCTTTGTCCGGTAATTGTCCCGTTCCGTAGCCAGAAGCTTCGTTAACAACTTGTGGTGGATTAACTTCTAGATAACCTGCATCAACGTTTTTATCTAAGAAATACTGTACCAAAGCACGTTGTAATCTTGCTCCTTTACCAAGATAAACAGGGAAGCCAGCGCCAGCAATTTTCACACCCAATTCGAAGTCGATAAGGTTGTATTTTTTTGCTAATTCCCAGTGAGGGATTGCACCTTCGCCTAGACCTTCTACTGGTGTAGATTGATAGATGTTTTCGTTGTCATCAGCGGTGATGCCTGCAACGACTTTCTCATAAGGGATGTTAGGAATTTGGTATAAGATATCTAACAATGCTTTTTCGGCTTCGTTAAGTTGTTGCTGTAATTCTTTGCTAGAATCTTTGTATTGAGCAGTTTTGGATTTTGCAGCTTCCGCTTCGTCTTTTTTTCCGTCTTTCATTAAGATGCCGATTTCTTTGGAAATCTTGTTCATCTCAGCAAGTTGGGAATCTAAGTCAAACTGAAGTTTTTTTCTGTTATCATCTGCCGCAATTGCAGCATCTACCAAATCTAGGTTTTTGAAGTGTCTTTTCTTAAGACCTTCAATAACGCGCTCTTTTTCTTCGCGTAAAAAATTAACTTGTAACATTTTAATATAGATGTTAGATATTAGATGTTAGACATTTAGACTAAATGCTAACGATTATACAAAACTAGTGATTTTTATTTCACGATTTGGACAATATTTGGCTGTCCTTCGGTTTTTGTGAAAACAAGCTTGCCACCGAACCACATTTTGGAAACTTGGAAACGACTTGGCGTCCAGGAATATTCTACTTTGACGTTTTTGTCATCATTAATAGTTGTTGTGTTTTCTGTCTTAGACAATCTCATAACAAACTCAGAATAGTAAGTTTTATCAGTTGTACTTACAGAGTCTTTAATTAATCTTACGGCACCCGCGACGTAATCTATGTAAGAAATTGTGTCTTTGTCTTGTATGATAGAAACTCCTGAAATAGGCTTTAGGTTTGTTTCTGCTAATAAATCCAAGAATTGTACTTGAGTATAATTATTTTTAATTTTGGGATTTATTAGATCTTTACCAGCCGTGTTTTTAACATAAATATTAAGAACTTGATCAATAGTCTGCACAGACTCATCTTCTGCACGACAAGAAAATATTAGTAATAATGATAGAAATAAAATAGATAATTGGCTTTTCATCAATACAAAGATAGGAAGTTCTTATTATTAAGAAGGATATTTTTTTTGTAGTTTTTTTATATACCAATTACAAATAACGGCATTGTATGTTTTAAAATTGATGAATTTTTTTGAGTCTTCATTTTCAATTTCTGATAGCATGGTTTTAGTTAGGGCTTTGTAATATGGCCAATCTGCATTGTTTATTTTGTTCAAAACTATTTTCCAAGGGAAATAATAACGGATAGCGTCTTTTAATTTTTGAATATTTCTTGTCCAAGAAGATACTGTTAGCTCTTCATTTTTAAAGCTGATGTCCTGAGGGATAAAAAAGAATCTTTCTGCGACATCATCATATAACTTTTTATTTTCGCGATAAGTAAACGGAACATTTCTATAAAAATCGATTAATCCATTATCCCACAAAGGAAAATACTGCTGAAATCCAAAATGATTAAAAACCTGTGAAGAATGAAAAATAAACTTAGATAATTTCTCCTGTAGATCCCACTGTTCTACGGTCATATCATAGTTGTCGTGTCGGTGAGATCCAATATTTTTTAGACTTTCTTTAATTCGGATTCTTATTTGTTGGCATTGTGTTGTGTTTTTTTTGATGAATATAAAATATTTAGATTCTATTAATGACGGTAAATTTTGAAAAGAAGTATTATTTTTTACCGTTTTTAGAATATAACTTCCACCTAGAAAATCGCCAGAATGTCCAGGTAAAAAAACTGAGTTTTCCGGAATTAAATTTTCTTTTAATAATTGATGAACCGCAAAATACTCCATGAGATAAGGCATGGAGAAGCCATTGGCAGCATTGTCTAAATATTCTTTGTAGTGATCTGTACTTTGAATGGAAGGAATATCTAAGGTTTCAAAATTAATAAAATGCCAGTCAAAACCTAAGGTTTCTGCCACCTTTTTGCTAATAGGGACTTCTGGATTATTTTTTCCATAAGTGAAACAAATAACTTTTCTATAACCTAACTTTTTCAGTAGACTAACGATAAGCCTAGAGTCATAGCCACCACTTAAAGGTACAATTGCTGTGCGCTGATCCAGAAATGTGATGAGTTTTTCTCCAGCTTCTAATAACTTTTGTTCTGCTTTTTTTGCTAGATTTTCATAAGAATCTTCAGAAAAAGAATTGGTTATAAAGCTTTGATATTTCTGGATTTGGGCGTTGTCATTGGTTAGAGTTAATATTTGATTTGCATTTGTTTTATAAATATTTTTATCTAAAGTCTCGTCCATGAGAACAAAACCAGCCGTTTGGTATTCTGAGATTGCGTCATGATTAAGATCAAATTGTCCTCTTTGATTAACAATGCTTTGCCAGTCATCAGATATGATGATTTCACCATTGTGACTACTATAAAATACTGGGAAATAATTAATGATATCACTAATAATAATGGTCTTGCCTTCTAGTGAAATTATTACAGAAAAAATCCCATTAATATTTTTGAAAATATTTTCTAAACTAAAATTTTTGTAGTGATGAAGGAGATAATCTAAAGCTTCTTTCTCTTGATACAGTTTCTGGTTTTTATCAAAAAAATAACCAATAAAACTAAATGTTTCTAAAGAAAACCATTTGTAAGAGGTGTTTCCTTTTAAGATTAATTGGTGTTTCATTTTCTTATTTTTTTAATTAAGCTTTTAACTTCTGTTCTGGATATTATAAAATCATGAAGCTGAAATTTCGATAATTTGTTGAACTGCCATAATAATAAGGCTGAAGATAAACAATATGATACAGATGTCACAATGCACGCGCCGACAATGCCAAAATTAGGGATAAAGTAAAAAGAAGCAATTACCGTAAAGGTTAGTCCAAGAATGGATTTTATATTTAGAATTTTTAATTTATTAACTGCGGCAAAATAAAAGCCCACAATATTACTTACTGCTATTGCTAAAACTCCTGGTGCCAAGAGCAAAAAGATCGTTTTGGTTTCATGAAAATCTTTACCAAAAACTAAAGTATAAAGACTCGCAGGAATAACAAGTACAACGGCTATGAAAACCAACGTGATGAGAAAACTTAATTTGATAGAAAGTTTGGTCTGCACAATCGCACTTTGAGAATCGTTATTATTGATGACGTCAGAATATAAGATAACAGCAAGACTACGACTAACGGTCCAGATGGCTTCTGATAAAGCAATACCAACGGAAAAAATACCTACACTGGCAATCCCCTTAAAAAATTCTAAAAAGTAAAATGACAATCTGTTATTCAGAAATTGTAAAAATGCACTTAATTGAGATTTCCATCCGTAATCAAATAAATCTTTAACAATCGCTTTTGATGGTATCAAATTATTGAATTTAAAGGTTTTTGTTAACTGATAAGTGCTTATCAAAAACAAAGTAAGATAACAAAAAATCTGAGCTATAAAATAAGCTGTGACAGAAGTGATTTTAACAATATATACAATACTGAGTAGAAAGAATACATGAACTAATAACTGCAAAATTGTATATAAATTAAACATTTTAATGTTTTGCTTCCCTACAAAAAGATTGATATTAGCTGTCAATAATGCCGAAAATATAGATGACCCAACAAGATATAAAGTATATTGATTACCATGAAAAAAGCCTAGAATTATAGGTAAACTAATGCCAATAATTAATGACCAGATATAAGCAAAGGATAAAATTTGCTCTTCTTTAAATTTTGAAGAAAAGTAAGAAACGCTACTTCCTGTAAAAATATTAGAAAAGAAAGTAATAATTGCAAGATCGGCAGTTATAATTGTAATCACACCCTTACCAACACTTCCCCACAAGTTAGTAGAGTAGATCACGATACCGAAATTGAGGGTCAATATCAGTATACGAGAAAGAAAAGTGTAAATAAAAGCTTTGTGCTTCACTTTATGCTAAGGCTTTGTTGATAAAATTACTAAAAGAATTTTTAATAGATTCCCAATTGTATTGCGCTTCGTAGGCCTCGCGCGCCGTCTGCGCATGGCGATTATATAAGTCAGGATTTTGGATGTAATTTACAATAATATCAGCAATTGCTTCTGCATCTTCTGGATTAACAGTGAAGCCAAAGTCAGAGACTTTCATATGTTTTTCCAATGCTTTTAATTGGGTGTAAATTACGGGTTTTCCAGAAGCGATATAATAGAATAATTTGATAGGTAAGCTATTGGTGTATTCTTTGTTATTCTCTCTAAGGTCAAAACAAATATCTGCTTCAGAAAAAGACTCAGAAAAAGATCTAAAATCTACAGGTTTCTTAATGATAATATTGTCCTTAGGGATTGTTTTAATTAAATCTAAAAAAAGACTTTCGTCACTTAGCCTTTTAGCCTTTCCAACAATTAGAATTTCAATTTTTACCGATGTTTTTTTATGAAGTTCTGTTATTGCATTAAAGAAATTAACAATGCCATCTTCTCGTGATATTCTGCCAGTGTAACAGAGGATAATTTTATTAGAATCTAAAGTTTTTATATTATTACGGATGTAGATGTCATCAGGATAATATGGTAATAATATTTTTTTTTTGAACGGAAAAAAAAATGTCAAAGGAAATTGCTTGCTGGCTTCTCCGAAAATAAAAGCATTACTAGAAAATCCGGCAAACAACTGAATCATAAAAAACTTTAACCAATGGAAAGGTCTTGTTAACTTAGGGAAGACATCTACCATTCTGTAAGAAGGATACCATTCTGTTACATCGTATATAATCTTAGATTTTGTTTTTTTTGAATATCTTCTAGCTGCAATCACAGGTAAAGGTTCGGAGCAAATAATACAATCTGGTTGATAATTCTCACAGATATCAATTAACTTTTTCAGTTTTTCAGAATGACTTTGATCTAGGATAGAATAGGATTCAATATGGATTCCATCGATTGTCCCTACGTAAGTAGAATTTAGACTGGATATTTTAACTTGATTATCTCGGCTTTTTAATGCTTGAGCTTGATGATAAAAGATTCTGTCATCATCATGCTTATGAGCTGTCGTCAAAAATAGAATTTTAGCCATCTTAATTACTCTCTATTTGGTCGTCTTTTGAGATGTAATTATTTATTAATCAAAGGAGCTGCCCAACTTCTTGCAATCGGTTGTAGAAAATGACTTAGGAAATCAAGATAAGTATTCTTAGAAAAATCGAAAACCTCTATGTCTTTTGATAATTCGCCGTTTCTTATTTTGTTTTTGAAGTCTAAAAGTTTCAATGTTTTTACTTCTCCATCTTCTATAAAGCTGGCTTTCATTCTATCAAATAACCCCAATTGGTATTGGCTGTCTAATTCTTTCATTAGTCCTCCTAACGCATCAATACTGCATCCAGAAGCTGTTTCTTTTTCTTCGTCAACACAGATGATGATAAACTGATTTTTTTCGATTTTAAAAGACGCTTCTAATGGTTTACCATGCGCCGCCCAACTTCCTAAGAAGTCGTACAGTTTTTCTGCAATATCTTTGGATTCTTTAGCTGTAAAAGGTCTAGAAGCAGGATATATAATGACTCTATAATCGTTAGTTTCTATAACGCTTGATTCTTCAATCTTCATGTTAGAATGATTTTTTAATTAGAATATTTTAATTAGGATATAAAATTACAAAATATAATCCACTTTGGATATTGTCTTAAAAAAAGAAAACCCAGACATAGCCTGAGTTTCCATTTTATTTTTAAAGAAAAATTATAATTCTTCTGCTTCTACTAAAAGTTCTACAATGTCTTTGACAGTAACTTCTTCATTTTTGTTAAAATGCTTTACACCATCTGTCATCATTGTGTTACAAAAAGGACAACCTGTTGCAATAATATTAGGCTTCTCAGAAAGAGCCTCTTCTGTTCTTTCTACATTAATATCTTTATTGCCTTTTTCTGGCTCTTTAAACATCTGCGCGCCACCAGCGCCACAACATAACCCATTGGTCTTGCAACGTTTCATTTCTACGAGTTCTGCATCCAATTTAGAAAGAAGTTCTCTTGGTGCTTCATATTCTCCGTTAGCTCTACCGAGGTAACAAGGATCGTGAAAGGTGATTTTTTTTCCTTTGAATTGTCCGCCTTCAATCTTTAAGCGACCTTCTTGCATGAGTTGCTTAAGGAATTGCGTATGATGAATAACTTCAAATTTGCCACCAAGACTTGGGTATTCATTTTTCAAAGTGTTGAAACAATGAGGACAAGCGGTTACAATTTTTTTAACATCGTAGGCGTTAAGAATTTCGATATTGGTTAGCGCCATCATCTGGAATATAAACTCATTTCCGGCACGTTTTGCAGGATCACCTGTGCAGCTTTCTTCCTGACCCAGAACTGCAAATTCTACATTGATCTTATTAAGGATTTTACAGAATGCTTTGGTGATTTTCTTGGCGCGATCATCAAAACTTCCTGCGCAACCTACCCAAAATAAAACTTCTGGTGACTTTCCTTCGGCAGCATAATCTGCCATTGTTTTTATAGTGAAATCCATTCTTTCAATTCGTTAATTCGTTGATTTGGAAATGTGATAACTAATACAATTGAGATTAGTACATTATCTCATTTTCAAATTAATTTTCGTTAGCCCAATTAAGTCGATCTGCTTGATTATATTGCCAAGGTGCAGCGTTATTTTCTACATTGGTCATCATAAGATTAAGCTCTTGAGGTGCAGCAGACTGCTCCATTACCAAGAATCTTCTCATCTCAAAAATGATAGATAAAGGATCTAACAATAACGGACAAGCTTCTGTGCAAGCATTACACGTAGTACACGCCCATAATTCTTCTTTGCTAATATAATCGTTAAGTAATTTTTTACCATCATCAACAAATTTTCCGTTTTTGTCAATGTTTTTCCCAACTTCCTCTAGGCGATCACGAGTTTTCATCATGATTAGTCTAGGTGACAACTCTTTACCGGTCATATTTGCTGGGCAGCTAGAGGTGCATCGTCCACATTCTGTACAAGAGTAAGCGTTAAGTAGTTGTACCTGATTAAGATCAAATATATCTTCTGCGCCAAATTTTGAAGGAACTTCTGCATCTCCTTCTACAGGTGCAGCGTAAGGATCAGCATTGGGATCCATCATCAATTTGATTTCTTTAGTTACAGAATCCAAATTATTAAACTGTCCTTTCGGATTAAGATTAGCGTACCAAGTGCTCGGAAATGCTAAAATAATATGAAGATGTTTAGAATAATACAGATAATTCATGAAGAATAAAATCCCTACAAAGTGGAACCACCAAGCTGATTTTTCAATGATATGAAGTGATTCTAGGCTAAAGCTCCCAAAGAATGGAAATAAATGTTTTGATATTGGGAAGTTATTGGAGAATTTTTGGATATTCCATTGAGCATCGGCATAATAGTCTGCGGCATTCATTGTGAAGAAGGCGACCATCAAAGCAAATTCTATAATCAAAATCCAATTGGCATCATGTTTTGGCCAACCGAATAGTTCTTTCATGGTTAATCTTTTAACTCCATAAAAGTTTCTTCTGATAAAGAAAACTACAACGGCAAAAACTACCAAAAATGCCAATACTTCTAATGTTGATGTAAAGACTGCATAAAAACTTTCTCCAAAAATAGATTGTAGAAAACGATGTGTCCCAAAAATACCATCAATGATAATTTCTAACAATTCTATATTAATAATCACAAATCCTACGTAGACAAAAACGTGCAATATACCAGCAATAGGACGTGTCATCATCTTGCCTTGTCCTAATGCTACTCTTGCCATTGTTGCCCAACGTTCGGCTTTCTTATCACTACGGTTAATAGCTCTGCCGAGTAGGATGTTTCTGTAAATTTTGAAAAGGCTTCTTCCAAATAATCCGAAACCTATTATCATTAATATAAAAAAGATAATATTACCAATATATTGCATAGTGAGAATTAGTCTTTATTGTTTTTACCAAACACAGAAATATTAAGGTATCTTTTAGGATTAGCTTTCATATCATCCACTAGATTATTAAGGCTATTGGCTGTCTTGGTGAGATTGTTGTAAAGATCATCATCTTTGGTGAGTTTACCAAGAGAACCTTCACCGTTTTGTATGCCAGAAATAACACCATTAAGCTTGTCAGCCGTTAAGCTTAACTTATCAACAGCGTTATTTAGTTTTTTAGTATCGATATTATCTGCAACGCTCCCAAATTTATCAATAGAATTTTTTGCACTGATTGTTGCAAGGTTAGCGTTGTCTAATACTTTCTGAAGCTTAGGATCATTATTAGCCAATAATAAATTAGTCTGTCTAGAAGTGTTCTCAAAAGACTGGACTGTTTTGTTAAGATTAGATAGTAAGGCTTTGATCTCAGCTCTGTTTTGATCATCAACAAGTTTATTAGCACTGGCAAGAGTAGAGTCTAGCTTTGATAATACGCCAGTAACTTTATCTTTTACAGGGCCAACTTCTGAGGCTAGAGAGCTTAGCATGGACAACTGATATTTGCCACTCAAGGTATCGCCATCTTTGGCAACGACACCACCATAAGCTAAGTTAATTCTCATTTGTGTTCCTGCCATAAATCCTGGCTCAAAAATCTCTGCGTTAGAAGATTTTGAAAAATGGAATTTGTCATTAACCGTCATTTTAACAACAAAATGCATTCTGCCATCTTTTGCTAATATTGGTTTGATTTCATCTACCTGTCCAACTTTTAGACCGTTAATAGAAACGGGGTTAGATACGTCTAAGCCTTCTACATTGTCATATTTGACATAAAATGTATTGTCCGTTGAAAATAGATTTTTACCTTTCATAAATTGGAAAAGGATAACAAAACCTATAATGGCAAATATGGCAATAAGACCTGCTTTTAGTTCTTTACTGAGTTTCACGTAATATGTATTTTAGTCTACAAATATACTAATATTGAAATTAAAATCTTTCTAAATATTAGACATAAAAAAAGCGACCCTAAAGTCGCTTTTTATTTTTAAGAATTATTGTTGAGCTTTATCCCAAACTTCTATTCTGTAATCTTTGATATTGGCTTTGTCCTGAAGAGATTTCAAGAACATCTGGCCGTACATCTGACTGTTTTGTTGTGTAATGCTCTCCATGATTTGCTTAGCGTCACCAGGAAGTTTATTAGTCGTGATGTTTTTTCTTGTTAGTACATATACACCAGCTTGACCTTCTATTGGGTTAGAAACTTTATTGTTAGCTACCCCGAATGCTGCACCACCAACTCTAGGTTCCATAACATTATCAACGCTTGGGTTGAAGATATTAACAGAAGCCGAAGCTTTAGTTGATCCAAATAATTTAGCAACCTGATCTAAGCTTGTAGCATTAGCTGCAGTGATTTTTTCAGTAATTTTTTTAGCTAAAAGTTTGTTTTTAACAATTGGCTCAATTTGATCTCTTACAGTTTCAGGATCAGCTAGACCAGCGTCTTGTTTTCCTACAACATAAGCTACAATTCTATCTCCTGTACCATCTACAGTAAAGATGTCTGTATCTCCAATTTCTCTTTTCTTGTTAAACGCCCAAGCGATAACGTCAGCATCTTTATCAGTATTAGCACCTTGCAGTTTACCTTGGAATCTTGTAACAGCTTTAGGGTTTTGTACTGCGAAGCCTGATTTCTTAGCTATGTTATTAAACTCGTTGAAGCTCTTACCTTGTATCTGTTGGATAAAACGAGTTGCCTTGCTGTGTACTTCATTTTCTGTTTTGTCAGAAGCTTTAATTGTTTTAGCAAGATGCGCCATTTTGTAGCCCATAGATCCAGATTTCTTGTCCATAATATTAATGATATGGTACCCGAATTGTGTTTCTACAATGCCTGTTGCTCCTTTAGGAGAATTGTCTACGAATTTTTGGAATTCTGGGACAAATTTTGGTTGGTCTGCTGTTGTCCATCCAACATTTCCTCCTTGTGCTGCAGATCCTTTGTCATCAGAAAACTTAAGGCTTGTTGCAAATGCACTTGGATTAGCTTTAACCGCTGCATAGATGCTATCTGCTAATTTTTTAGCTTGCTCTTTAGTTCTTTTAACTGTAGGGTCTTGTTGACCAATCTGAGTGTCTTTGTAAGATACTAGAATATGTTTTGTTTCAGTAGAGTCAGAAGCTTTTTTAGCTAATAATTTAGAAACAATGTATAAGTTTTGCTCTTTGTATGGCCCAAAAGTTTCGCCGATAGTTGCCGTAGCAATTTTATCTTTGATAGATGCTGGTAACTGATTAGAGCTTAAGAATTGAGGCATAAAAGGAACATCAGAGTTAAGCTCTACAAACATAGAGTCGTTCTTAGTATTCTGGAAGTTTTCTGTTCCGTTAGAAGCGTCAGTTCCTTTCGCAAATAATTTATTAAGCTCATTTAGAGCTGCTGCATCATCTTGAGCACTTGCTGTTGCCGGGAAGTATACAAGACCAATATTTCTACTAACTTCAGCTTTAAAACGAGTAGGGTGAGCCTTGATATAATCTGTTAAGTCTTGTGTGGTAACTTTTACAGGATTACTTTTATCGAAGGCAGCATAATCAACTTTAACATAATCTATGTTAGCGATCTCATCACGTTGCTTCATCAATAGATCAACTTCTTTTTTATTGGTTGTGATACCGTTGGTAACATTCCCAAAGAGTTGTCTAGCCATGATTCTGTACTCTATAGACTTTTTGGTTCTATTCCAATTGGTTAGCATTTCTGCGTTACCGCTTTTCTGTAATTCTTCAAGTTGCTTCTTGATGTCTTGAACTTTGAAATTTCCTTTTTCGTCAAAGTTTTGTGGATTTTGAGCAAATAAAGGATCGAACTGTAATTGGTTCCAGAACATATCGTCTGTTAATACCAATCCCATTTTGTCAAACTCTTGTTTGATTAATTTGGCTTGCACCATCATTTGCCAAGCTTGCTCTTCTAGACCTTGTTGAGGTTGTCCTTGCTGTTGTGCTTGTTGTTGTAATACAAATAATTGGTCGTTAAACTCGTCTCTGGTAATCTCGTCTCCATTAACTTTTCCTAAAATATTAGGATTTTTTCCAAAAACTTTGTCTATACTGTCCGGGTTAACTAAGAACGCTACCAATGCCAAAGCAATGACTCCCATTAGTAACCAAGGACGTTTTCTAATCTCTCCTAAAACTGCCATTTTATATTATGTGTTTATAATCAATCCGCGAAAATACATATTTTTGAAGTAAAATAAAACAAATAATCTTAAAGATTTATATTAATATTAAACCGATTTATAAAAAAACGTCCCAAAATATTAATTTCTTGGGACGCATTATGTTAAGAATCTAACTTATTTTTTGTTAAATTGAATTAATCGTATTTCTTATCAAGCATTTTGTCACGAAATTTGCCTTCTACCTGATATAACTTTAGGACTTGCTGTGGTGTAAGAATTTTAAGAAATTTTTCGGCGTAGTTTTTTCGGTTATCGAGAAGTTGTTGTCCTACGGTAAAGCTTTCATTAAGCTTAACTGAGGCTTCTTCGGTGGACATTTTTTCGATTCTTTTACCGTCACGAAATTTCTCCTTTATTTCTTTTTGTTTAATCATATACTCACTAAAAAGGCTTCTGAAATCGTCTTGTACTGCTTCTGGGACATTAATTTCTTCTATTGCCATCTTTTCTTTGATGTTTTGCATCAGTTGAGTCCGTTCTTTAGGAGACATTTTTTTTACACTTTCCTTTTGTTCTTGTAGATCCATTTCTTGCCAAGTATTATTTTGAGAAGAGTTAGGTGTTCTATTGGGAGGAGCTTGGTTGATATTATTTTGGAATATAGATTTTTCTAAACTCTGAGTATTTCTTACAGAGGTGTCTGGTATGCGACCTGTCGTGGTGCCTTGTAAGGAGTTACGAAAGGTAGACTGTGACGTGTTTTTGTTATCTATCTGAGCAGACATATAACTTATGCCACTAACTAATAAAATACTAAAAACTAATTTTTTCATATTTGATAATTTTTAATTGTAAAGATCCAAGTAGACGTCTTGTTCTATACTTTTATCTATTTCTGATATTTGATCTGGTGTAAACATTGCTAATGCTCTATTCACTTTATGATCTGCATTACTGTTAGATTTTGCAAAGTTTGATTTAGATTTTTGAGAATAATTTTTGACACTTTTTTGTGTTGTATTGTCTATTTTACTAGAGGGATGATTGTTATTTTTAATAGTATTATTCTGAGCTAATATATCAACTTTAGGGTTCTCAGGGAGTGTTTTATTGCTTAATACTGTTTCGTTATTTTTATAAGTACTATCAATAATGATCGCGTTTTTTGTAATAGGTATCTCTTCATTTTGGCTGCTTATAAAAAATGCCGAAAGTCCCGCAAACAAAGTGATAGAAGCAGCAATAGCCCATTTGGTATAGATTGGGGTCATTTTAACCTCTTTCTTTTTTTCGATGGTCTCTTGTAATACCTTGTCTTGTACCGCATCAAAAAAATGATCTGGTGTTTTATAAGGTGTTTTACGTTCTAATTTTTCTATATCGAAATTCATCATTTCTAATCTGTTGTTTTAGAGTTCGCTAGAGTAGTTGTCTTTAATAAAAGTTTCAATCTTTTCTTTTGCGTAATGGTAATTGGTTTTTAATGTGCCGACAGACATATCTACTATTTTCGAGATTTCTTCGTAAGGTAGGTCGTCGTAGTAGCGCATTGTAAAAACTAATTTTTGTTTTTCAGGAAGACTTTGTATCGCTTTCTGAAGTAACAATTGTATCTCATCAGCATCTTTTTCTGCGTTATCAGCTACCAGATTTTGCATGTGGTAATCGGATTCTTCTCCATCTGCTTTTTTCATTCTGTTCATTTTATTCAATTGCTGTAAAGCTTCGTTAGTGGCAATTCTGTAGAGCCATGTATAGAGCTTACTATCTTGTTTAAACTGATGAAAATTCTGATAGGCTTTGATAAACGTATCTTGCAAAACATCTTGAGCCAAGCTGTGATCCACGATTAATCGGCGTATATGCCAATACAATCGACTTTGATAGCCGTCCATCATCAAGCGAAGCCCTTTGTCTACGGTTTTGGGTTCGCTCATCAGCTGAACAATGTCATCATCCTTTAGCTTCATTCAAGTATTTCGGTTGTTGGATTAAAATTATCTTTCAAAGTTAAAATTGTTTTTTATATTTTTGAGAATATCTGCTTTTTTCTTGTAGTTTCTAGTACTTTAATTTTAAATTTGTTTTTATGAAGATAGTCATTATTGGGTCAGGAAATGTAGCTTATCACTTAGCAAAAGCTTTTACGATCAATCAACTAGATGTCGTACAAGTTTTTGGTAGAAATGAAAAAGAATTGAATTTAATCTCAAAAGAACTTGGTATTCCGTTCTCTACTGACGGTTTATTAGAAGCAGATTTGTACATTATTGCGGTGAGTGATTCTGCCATTGCGGAAGTCTCAAAAATGATATTAAATCCCAAAGCCATTGTCGCACATACTTCTGGCTCGTTGCCGGTGGATATTTTGGTTGGCGATTATAAAAAGGCAAGTTTTTATCCATTACAAACTTTTTCTAAAAGTAAAAATCTTGATTTTAAAGAAATTCCGATTTTTGTAGAAGCAGACGACATTGATGTTCAATTAAAATTAAAATCTTTAGCTGAGAAACTTTCTGATAAAGTTGAAATTTCTACTTACCAAAAAAGAAAATATATCCATCTAACGGCAGTTTTTGCTTGTAATTTTGTCAATCATCTGTTTGCCAGAGCTAAGGAAATTTCGGATTCTCAGGATATTCAGTTTGACTATTTTTTACCATTAATAGAAGAGACTTTTGATAAGATTAAATATCTAGAACCACGATTGGGACAGACTGGTCCTGCCGTGAGGAACGATACAAGAGTCTTGGAGCTTCATCAAGAATTAATTAAGAATCCAGAACAGCTAGAAATCTATACAACCATGAACGATTCTATTAAAAAAATGTACAATCTATAAGGTAACTTTTGTAACAATTCTACCGAGTTGTTACTAATTAGGTAAGAAAAAAATAAACATTATGATACTTTTTAAAAAATTAGCTGCAGTTGGATTGCTTTCTTTGGGATTGATGCTTTCTGCACAAGAATCTTCTAACCGTTTTTTTTACGAATTAAGCTTTAAGCCAAAAAAAGATTCTGCGAAAATAGATAAAGTGATGACGACCTTAGATATTACTAAAGCAAAATCCATTTATAGAGATTTTACTTGGGTTGCTCAAGATTCTATCATTAAGGTTCAGGTAGAAGCAATGCAGAAGTCTGGCATTTTTCAAGATATGTCGAAAAGTATGAAGATGCCTAAGTTTGGTTATAAAGTAGAAAAGGTTTATCCCGAGATGAAAGTTATTTTTGAAGAAGCACTTCAAAATGGAATTACTCCAATAAAGTTAGGCTACGTAGATAATGCTAAGTTTAACTGGAAAATATTATCAGACAAAGAAAAAATAGGGACGTATAATACGCAGAGAGCCACAACAGAATTTGGAGGAAGACAATGGACGGCTTGGTTTACCACGGATCTACCTTTTCAGGATGGTCCTTATAAATTTTACGGATTGCCTGGTTTAATTGTTAAAATTGAAGATGCTGCTAAGGATTATTCTTGGGAATTGAAAGGGAATAAAAAGGTTGATGATTTTGAAGAGCTTTCTTATGTGGAGAAAATTGCGCCAGGAGGAAGTGGAAAGCGTGTTGAAGTTTCTCGAGAAAAATTTGAAACTTCTATTAATGAGTTCAAAAAAGATCCTTTTGCAACCATTAGACCAATGTTAAAGCCAGAAATGATGTCACAGAAAATGCCAGGAAGTGACGTGAGCATTGGTGAGATGGTGAAAAAACAAGAGAAGATGCTGAGGGATTTTTACGATGCTAACGATAATCCAATAGAAATTGATGCTGTTAAAGTAGATTCTAAAAAGAAAAAATAGTAATTATTACTGTTAAAATATTCTAAAGCCGGGCTTAATGTTCGGCTTTTTACTTTTATCTTATTTAGATTAATTTAAAACAAGCTATATTTGCATAATCAAAAATTTCAAGTTTTGTCACAGAAGAATCAGAATACTTTATGTTGTTTCCCTAAAAATGTCATGGGGAAAATTGTTGGATTTGATAATGAAAGTTTGAAGATGCCTAACAAAATTCTAGAAATGGGCTTGTTGCCAGATACTATTTTTCAGATCTTATATCAAGCGCCTTTCCAAGGGCCTTTATATATAGAATACGGCGAAGAACGCTCTAAGTTGGCGTTACGTGTAGAAGAAGCGAGGTTTATACAAGTAGAAACATTAAGTCATGCAGAGAGAAAATAACAAAACGAAAGTCTTATTAGTCGGTAATCCTAATGTTGGGAAATCTACCATCTTCAATTGGTTATGTAACAGAAAACAGAAAACGGGTAATTATGCCGGGGTAACTGTGGCAAGTCATTCTGGGCTTTATGATTACCAATCGGAGCAAGTAGAAATTATAGATTTACCAGGTTCTTACAGTATCTATCCAAGTTCTGAAGACGAAGCTATTTTTTCTAAATATCTAATTGAAGAACATAAAAATTATGAAGGTGTTATCTACGTGGCAGATGCGCTCAATCTTCGTAGAAGCTTGTTGTTGTTTCAACAGATTAAGGATTACGGGATTCCGATTTTGATGGTTGTTAACCAGATTGATGAAGCGGAAAAAAGAGATATTAAAATTGATATTAACCAACTTTCTTCCTTGTTGGGTGTTAAGATTCTGACCACCAACGCCAAGAAGAATATTGGGATTGATAACATTAAGGAAGCGGTTTTTAAGAAAGAATTTAGTAAAGCAGATACTATTGGATTTGAAATTCCAATTCAACAAAAAACGATTATTGATAAGATTTCTGAGAAAACCTCTGAGCAAAATCTATATAGAATTTGGACTCTTTTGGCGGCAGAAAATTACCTTGGTAAGATTAATAACATTAGAGAAATTCTTAATCAAGAACAATTAAAATGCGAAATGCCCAAGCGTCTTCAGGTACAAGAAACCATTAGACGTTACCAGAATATAGATGAAGTTTTAGGCAAAGTTTTAGAGAAGAAAGCCGCATTCAAAGAGCTATTAACAGAGAAATTGGATAAAGTCTTGGTGCATCCATTTTTTGGGTATGTCTTTTTTATGTTGATTTTGTTATTAGTGTTTCAGAGTGTTTTTTTCCTGGCAGAATATCCTATGAATCTTATAGATGATGGTTTTGCTTGGTTAACAGATTTCTCAGCAGAACATATACCGCCAGGGCCAATTAATAGTTTATTATCAACAGGTATTATTCCGGGTATTGGTGGGATTTTAGTTTTCGCACCACAGATTGGGATTATGTTGTATTTCCTTTATTTGTTAGAAGATTCTGGATATATGGCGCGAGTAATCTTCTTGATGGACAGGTTTCTAAGACCTTTTGGACTTAATGGTAAAAGTATTGTGCCGCTAGTTTCTGGCGTTGCTTGCTCTATCCCTGCAATTATGTCGACAAGAAATATTGAGAATACCAAAGAGCGTCTTATTACTATTATGGCGACGCCTTTTATGACTTGTGCAGCTAGGATTCCCGTATATAGTATTATTATTACGTTGGTTATTCCGGATCATAATTTTTTCGGGATTAAATATCGTGCGATTGCCATGATGGCCATGTATGTTCTAGGCTTTGTCTTGGCGCTTTTGGCTTCTTTAGTCTGTAAATATTTTATTAAATCTAAAGCAAAAAGCTTCTTGGTGATGGATTTGCCAACTTATAAGATGCCACTTTGGGGTTATAATGTAAAGTTGATGCTAGGGAAAGTTTGGGGATTTATCACAGGTGCTGGTAAAGTTATTTTTGCAGTGAGTGTTATCCTTTGGGCGTTAAGCTATTTCGGTCCGAAACAAGAACCAGGACAATTAGTTGCTTCGGAAGTTGCCTTGCAAGATTCATATTTGGGTAAAGTCGGTCATTTTATAGAACCTGCCATACGACCTTTGGGATACGATTGGAAAATGGGAATTGGTTTATTGACAAGCTTTGCTGCAAGAGAAGTATTTGTTGGGACATTGTCTACTTTATATAGCTTGGATGATGAAGCACCTGAGGGTAGATTAATAGACAAGATGCAACATGATACTTATCCTAACGGAGACAAGGTGTTTACGTTAGCAACGGGTATTTCAATATTAATGTTTTATGCTTTTGCAATGCAATGTTTTACAACCATTGCAGTTGTCTATAAAGAAACTGGAAGTTGGAAATTAACAGCAACACAGACAATAACCATGTGTATGTTGGCATACTTTGTGTCACTTATAACGTTTCAGATCTTGAAATGATTTTAATTAAATAAAGAGGAATTAATATGGACTCAATGGTTTTTCAGTATACTATTATTGGCGCTATTATTTTAGCTATCATTTATGCTTTATTTAGAAGTTTGAAAAAAACTTTTAGAAAAGTAAAAAGTGGTGGAGGCTGCGATAATAATTGTGGCTGTTCATAACATAACAATTTCTTAAACTCTAAGAAATCTTTTTTGCGTAATTTTGCAAAAATTAAAAGATAATTAATGTCATTAATAAAAAGTATCTCAGGTATCCGAGGCACCATTGGTGGTAAAGTAAATGATAACCTAACACCTTTAGATGTTGTAAAATTTGCTTCTGCTTTTGGAACTTGGCTTCAAAATAATAAAAACAAAAAAGACCTTACGTTAGTTATCGGGCGTGATGCCAGGATTTCTGGTCAGATGGTTTCTTCCTTAGTTGTTGCGACATTGCAGGGCTTGGGGATTAACGTCGTTGATCTTGGATTATCTACAACGCCAACGGTAGAGATTATGGTACCAGAGCTTAATGCTGATGGTGGTATTATCCTTACGGCGTCTCATAATCCAAAACAATGGAATGCGCTTAAACTGTTGAATGACAAAGGCGAATTTATCACTGGTGAAAACGGTGCAGAAGTTTTAGCTTTGGCAGAATCCGAAGACTTCAACTATGCTGAGGTAGATGACTTAGGAAGTTACGAAATCAATAATGAAGGTTTCGATATTCATATTAAGAAGATTTTGGATTTACCAATGGTAGATGCAGAAGCGATTAAAGCCAAGAAATTTAAAGTTGTTTTAGATGCTGTTAACTCTACGGGAGGATTGGCAATTCCGCCGCTATTGGAGCAGTTGGGATGCGAAGTTGTTAAACTGTATTGCGAGCCTAACGGACAATTCCCACATAATCCAGAACCATTAAAAGAACATCTTGGTGATATCTGTAACTTGATGAAGGAAGAAAAAGCAGATCTTGGTATTGTTGTAGATCCAGATGTAGATCGTTTAGCTTTTATTGATGAAAATGGCGAGATGTTTGGCGAAGAATATACCTTGGTAGCAGTGGCTGATTATTTATTAAGACATAAGAAAGGCGCTGCGATTTCTAATTTATCTTCAAGTAGGGCATTAAGAGATGTTGTACAAGGCTTGGGCTCAGAATATTTTGCAAGTGCTGTTGGCGAGGTTAATGTGGTGACTTTAATGAAGGAGAAAAACGCCGTAATCGGTGGAGAAGGCAATGGCGGTATTATTTATCCAGATTTACATTACGGAAGAGATTCTTTAGTGGGAGCAGCTTTATTCTTAACCCATTTGGCCAACGAAAATAAAACCGTTTCTGAGCTTAGAGCGAGTTATCCTGCTTATTTCATGGGGAAAAAGAAAATCGAGTTAACACCAGAAATTAATGTTGATGCCCTTTTAACTAAAATGGAAAAAGAGTATCAAAATGAAAATGTTTCTACCATAGATGGTGTAAAGATAGATTTTGAAAACAATTGGGTGCACCTTCGTAAGTCTAATACAGAGCCAATTATCAGAATATATACCGAAGCTCCATCTCAGGAAGAAGCGGATCAGTTAGGCGATGATATGATCGCTAAAATCAAAAGTTTAATTTAGTATTGACTTTATTAATTTTTTTTGATTAAATTTATTTAGAATTTAATGATATGTTTTTTCAATGTTTGTAATGTATTTCTCACATTGGATTGACGACACACAATATATTGGAAGAATTTTTTGATAACGAACTTGCAAAAAAGTTCGAAGAAATGATAGAAAATAATGACGAACTCTACTTTGATACAGAAGAGTACGAGGATATTATTATCTATTATCTGGAGTTGGGCGATATTTCTTATGCCGAATTGGCGACTAAGTATGCCTTGAAACTTCACCCTAATTCAATCGAATTAAAAACAAAACAACTAGAGGTTTTCTTGGAGTTAGAACGTTATGTTAAAGCTAAAGAACTAATAGATGAGTTAATGCCTTCTTGCACAGAAATGACAGATTTCTTGGTTTGTTGTGCTAAATATTATTCTAACCTTGGTAATCCGAAAAAATCAATAGAGTACTGCGAGAAAGCTTTAGAATTGAAGGAAGAAGAAAATTTCCTTCATAACTTTATCGCCGATGAGTATGTTAATCTTGATGATCCTTTTAATGCATTAAAGCATTATACGGCAGCACTTCAGTTTGATCCGCAGGATGATTATTCTATGGAGAATGTGATGAGCTGTTACACCAAGCTTAACCGTCCGCAAGAAGCACTGAGCTTTATCAATCAATATCTGGATCGTTTTCCGTTTTCGGAGACGGCGTGGTTTGAGTACGGACAATATCATTTCAATAGAAAAAATTACGAAGAAGCCATTAAAGGTTTTGACTATCTGTTAGCGATTAATTCTAATTCGGTTGGTGTTTATGCTAACAAAGCAGCATGTTATGAAGCGCTTAAAGAATGGGAAAAAGCCGTCGCAGTCTATGAGGAAATGTTAGAGTTGGAGTATACCAAAGCTTTTACATTTTACAAAATAGGATTGTGTTATAAAGAAGCCGAGATGTTAGTACCTGCATTGACATCGTTTCAGAAATCTTTAAGAGAAGATCCTCAATTTTATTTGTCGATGATGGAGCAGTCTATGATCTATGAAGAAATGGGGAAACCTAAAGAAGCACTTCATTTTGCTAAAGAAAGCGTGATTCTTAATGAAAACAATGCAGAATATCAGAAGCGTTTGGCATTTTTACTGATAGAAAGTGGTCAGTTTGAAGAAAGCTTAGAGTGTTTTGTCAAAATGATTGCGATAGAGCCAACGCGTTTTTATAATTGGTATGCATATTCTGAAGTGTTGATGTTGATTGGAGAACACCAAGATGCATTGGATATTTTAGAAAAAGCTGTGCAGCAACACAACAGAGCAGAGTTGTATTATCAGATGAGCAATTGTTATTTCCAATTGGATCAAAACAAAGAAGCTCAAGAAGTTTTAGAAAAAGCATTAGCTATGGATTCTACAATTTCTAATACAATGGAAGAAAAATATCCATGGATAAAAGAAGCCGTCCAAAAAGTGAAGGCTAAGAAAAAATAAATATTAAAATCACCGATTATTCGGTGATTTTTTGTTTTGGTTTAGTTCTGAGAAATATTAAGCCCGCAATAATAACAATGCCTCCAATATATTGAATGGTTGTTAATTCCTCGCCATCTAGAAATCCCCACATTACAGCTACAATTGGCATAAGTAAGGTCACGGTAGAGGCAAATAGAGGTGTGGAGACATTCAATAATTTATAATTGAGCATCATCGCTAATGCTGTACCAAAAATTGATAACATCCCTACAAAACCGAGTCCTATAAAGTGATCTTGGTCCATTTTAAACTCTTGAAAGAAATTAGAAAATATCAAAGCCAGTAAAGACGGAATAATCAACACAAAAGAAAAAACATAGGCTGATAGTATTTTCGCAGGAATATCGCTTAATTTAGACTTTACAGTGGTTGTGCTTACCGCATAGAGTAGGGTAGCTAATAATAAAAGTAAGATTGGGATTGGTTTTAGTTCGACACCATCTCCGCCACCAAATGCTAATATACAAGCGCCACCAAAGCTTATTAAAATACCTAATAGTTGATGTTTTGTAGCTGGGAACTTCCAAATTAATGATCCGACAATAATGACGAAAATCGGCATCATAGAGTTGACAATTCCTGCAATACTGCTAGAAACCTGTGTTTCTGCAATGGGGAACAAGAACATTGGGACGAAATTTCCACATAAGGCGGCTATGATAAGCCATTTTATATGTTTTCTCGGGAATTTTTTGATGTTTGCAAGTGCAATTGGTAATAAGACTAATCCAGAGATTAAAACCCGTAATGCGCCTACTTGATATGGTGAGAAATGATCTAAGGATTTTTTAATCAAAATAAATGACGAACCCCAAATTAATGATAAAAGAATTAGTAATAGCCATTTTTGCTTTTCGGAATTCATGAGAGTTGTTGTTTTAAAATATTAAGATAATCTAATTTTGGGATCATTTTGGCGCCAAGAGTTTCTAGATGTTCTGAGTAGATTTGACAATCAATAAGGTCTAATTCGGATTGATGACTCGTACAGAAATTTATAAAACCTGCTTTGGAGGCATTGCTTACTTTAGAGAACATACTTTCTCCGCAGAAGACACGTCCTAATTTTATTCCATAAAAGCCACCGACTAATACATTGTCTTTCCAAACCTCAAAACCATGTGCAATGCCATGTTGATGAAGTGTCACAAAAGATTTTATTAGATCATTGTTAATCCAAGTTCCGTCTTGATCTTCTCGTTTTGTCTGTTGGCATGCGATCATCACTTCTTCAAAACATTTATTTTCAGTAAATGTAAATTCTTCTTTGGCTAGAACTTTCCGCATCGACTTAGAAATATAAACTTCTTCCGGAAGTAAAATAAACCTTGGATCGGGACACCACCACAAGATTTCTTCACCTTCATTATACCAAGGGAAAAGCCCTGTCTGGTATGCAAAATAAAGGCGTTCTGCGGAAAGATCGCCACCTATAGCCATTAATCCATCCTTTGGGTCATATAAGGACGGATCTGGGAAAGATATGTCATTGGGGTCTAATAAAATCATAGTGCTAAAAAAATCCCACTATAAAGCAGGATTAATCAATTTTATACTTAACGATTTAGAAAGGAAGATCATCATCTTCGTCCTCAGTAAAAACGTTGGTGTTAGAATTAGCTGATGCAGCAGGAGCACCTTGTGCAGAAACTGGCTCGTTAAAGTTACTACCAGCATCTACTTTTTCTACTCTCCAACCAGTGATCGAATTAAAATACTTCACTTCGCCCTGAGGAGAAGTCCACTCTCTACCTCTAATGTTAATACCTACCTTAACTTTTTCTCCTTCTTTATACTGATTTAATAAATCTGCTTTATCTGTAAGAAATTCGATATTGATAGGCTGCGGATACTGCTCTTCAGTAAGCAATACCATTTCTCTTTTTTGAAATCCACTCGCAAAAGTCTGTAAATCAGAAATTTTCTTGATAGTTCCCTGTAACTCCATGTAAAAAAATATTTGTGGGCGTAAAGTTAATAAAAACGAAATGAGATTAAAAAAAATATGCCTCAAAAATGCGATAGTAAAAAAAAATAAAAAAAAAGCTGAAAACATTTGGTGGGTAAAGGAAAACGCTATATATTTGCACTCACAAAACAACAGGTAAGTTGCTCTTTAAAATAAACAATGCGGATGTGGTGTAATTGGTAGCCACGCCAGACTTAGGATCTGGTGCTGTGAGGCGTGGGGGTTCGAGTCCCTTCATCCGCACTATGCGAAAATAGCTCAGCTGGTAGAGCACGACCTTGCCAAGGTCGGGGTCGCGGGTTCGAATCCCGTTTTTCGCTCCACACCATGCCCTGGTGGTGGAACTGGTAGACACGCAGGACTTAAAATCCTGTGTCCGCAAGGACGTACGGGTTCAAGTCCCGTCTGGGGTACTATAAAACCCTCTGAATCTTTTGATTTCAGAGGGTTTTTTGTTTTTCATGCAATATATCTGCAATATTTATTGACATAAACAATTTCATTTCCAAACTTTTTAAAAGTTCCATCATATTGGAGAAAGTATTTTGGAAAGTAGGATACGGAATCATTTTTTATTACCTGTACTTTTTCAATGGTTTTACTTTTTAAATCAAATAAAAAAAATTCGAAATTATAGCCATCTTTATCTTGGTATTCTCCTAAAAATAATATCTGATTTTCATTATAAAATAAAGCGTTTGCTACGCTTATTCTATCACTTAACAAAATATTATTTATATATAACTTCCATTTTAGGGTATATAACAAATATTTCTTTGAGATATTTAAAATGACGGGATTAGAATCTGGAATTACTGAAAACTTGAATGTTGAGTTTATACTAAAATCCGGATTTAAATTTAGTAGTTTTCCTTCTATACAAATGTTTCCAGAATCTGACTGTTTATTATACAGTGCTATTTGATGCGAGGAAGCTGTATAATATTTAACCTTCCTAAGGTCATAATTCTTCACAATCTCTATTTTATTTTCAGTAAACTTTCTTTCAAAAATATACTTTTTTGTTGTCATTTTTAATTACAAAATTTACAAAAATTATAAGAATTAAAAAGAAATTAATTATTAAAAGATGCTTTATTTTCATTCGAAAATTTTATGGAAATTAGTGTTAAAACAATCGAAGTAAAATTTATGAGTAAATGTTTTTCAAAAGAAAGTCCGTTTAAAAATACCTCCATATCCGCAAACGTCATAACGATCTGTAAAATTCAAGAATGTAATATATGTTGTGAAAAACAAAAATATTATTAAGCTTGCATACAATCCTTTGTTTTTTGAAAGCAAAAGAGTTATAATGTTCAGCAATTCTATAAATAGAACGAAATATGCCAATTTTTTACACTTAAAGAATTATTATATAATCTAGTTTTAAAAATATTACTAATAAAAGCAGGTATGTCAATTATTTTATTAACCAAAACATAAGTTAAAAAAAGTATTAAGAAATAGTAACTTATTTCTGATATGTTTTTTTCTACTCAATAATTTCAATATAGTTATCATTATCTTTTAGATATTTGAGCATTAAATTTTCTTGCTTTTTAATATAGTCTGTCGACAGTGGCTTTGCTAATGTCATAAAATCTCCATCGGGGTAAGTAATGATGTTTTCCTTTAATTTTTTTGCAGGGTCTACTTTATAATTTTTAAATGCTTTGTAATATTTTTCTTTAGAAGTTTTTATAGTACGACTGAAAATTTTAGGAGTAAACACACGCTCTTGCTTAATCTTTTCTAAACCAACTATTTTAAAAATATAAGAATCTGTTTCATCTCTTGCTGACACTATCAATCCTGGTAAGCCGCCCAATTTATATGGGCCATAGGCAAATGGTATTTCAGTTGAGAAATTTACAATCCATTTTCTTCCTCCAATTGTCGCTGTTGCTTCTTGAGAATTATAATTTTCGATTTTTGCTTTTCTTGCAGAAATATCCCATTTTGCATCTTTACCGTCAGGATATTGAAAAATATCACCATCAAAAATCTGAATAGTCTCATATGATGAATTTTGCTTAAGAACAGCAATATTAAAATTGGGATACTTCATAGTTCTTGAGTCAAAATTTACGCCTCCCTTCATATCGGATTGCTTTTTTAAAGAGGCATAGACAGAATCACTTTTCAAATATGTGAAATTATAGAATTTAGAAGTCGCTTCTTGAGTATTGATATCGAGAACGTATACATCAATGTCAGCAGAATCTTGTTTTTTATCAGATTTAGATTCTAACTGGTAGTATACTCTGATGTTATTCTGAGCGAAGGAGTAAACACTTATAAAAAATATTAATATTATTTTCAGTATTTTAATCATAATTAAAATTTAATTTTAGGTTTTAGTTTGTAATAAAATACCCTTTTGCAGTAAAACCATCAGCAGTAGTTCCGCAAACTGCGTCTACTCTAGAGTCACAATGACCAACATCTGCAACAGGTGCTTGCTTAGATAGTAAGCTTGAAGAAGATACAATAGTTGCGCTTATTATTCCTAATGTAACTAAAGAAATTTTCATAATAAAAGTTGTTCGCCCCCAATTGTTTTTAAGAAGCAAAGGCGGGAATTTTTCTTTGCTTCATGTTAAAAATTTTACTTTATTTAAAATCCTTTTTGTGTTGTACACTACAAATTTTATGGATGATAAACCATTTCTTATATTTCAAAAGTAAAAAATGTAATACATTCAACAGCTACACCAGAGTGTAGTTTTTAGAAACTACCGAAAAACTACACTCTGGTGTAGAAATGTAAAATTGTGGAGGAAGTAGATGAATATTTTTATCGAGAAAACTTTTCAACCCTTTATAAGGAAGTATTACCGGAAGAGTTTCCGAACCCAAATAATTAATAGAATCGGCAAGTACAATCGTTTCTATACCCAGTAAATTTAAGATTTTCAATAATTTAACATCGCATTCTGCTAAGGCAAAAGAATTCTCACTTTTGCACACCTCATTAACTACACAAGTCATTAACGTTTTAAGCACATTAAACCCCATTCTATCTACTCCTTTTTTTATAGCAAATCTACCAATGTACCAAATTTTAATGTTTTTGTTAGAACTGATATCACTGATTTTTATATTAAATAATTTTTCAATTGGCAGAATATCTACGTGGTTCCATTTTAAAAACCTTATAGTACCTACTATTGACAAGTTTTCTTCTCGAGAAACAACTATTTTAGAATTATTCAATTTCAGTTATTCCTGATATACCTGCTTAATTTCTCTTTGGATTAGTTGCGTATTAGCGGTATGATGATCATAGTTTTCCTCAACTACAAACTTTGCCAACTCGTAAATACTCTTATTATCTAAAAAATAATACTTTATCATATTTGATGTTTTTTAATTAATTGTATCTGAAATTATATCATATTTTCTATTAAATGGCTATATTTTAGTTTAAATTTGTGTAAAGTAGCAAATCACATTAAGAAGTGTAGGCTGGTAAATTGATGATTATGAAAGAAGCAGAGCATTTTTTTTCGGACAAAAACACTGTAAAATCGGTCACTCAAAGAGACTTCATACAAACTGGAAATTATTTAGAAGTAGCAAAAGCATTTTCCAGAATAACTTACAAGAGTATTTATGTTATAGATTATCAAACTAAAAATTTTGAATTTGTTTCTGATAATCCGTTATTTCTTTGTGGTTTATCTTCAGAAGAAGTATTGAAACTTGGTTATGGATTTTACTTTAGAATAGTAAAAAAGTCAGATTTGGAGCTTTTACTGAGAATTAATGAAATCGGATTTGACTTTTATGAGAAGATACCCCTAGAGGACAGAAAAAATTATACAATATCATACGATTTTCATATTATTAATAAAAAAAAGCATTTAGTGCTTATTAATCATCAACTTACGCCTGTTTTTCTGACCGAAGAGGGCAAAATCTGGAAAGCAATGTGTATTGTTGCGCTTTCCCGAAATCATACGTCTGGAAATATAAAGATTTACAAACAAAATGCAGACTTCATTTGGAATTTCGATTTAGCCAAAGGAAAATGGAAAAAAGAGGAGAAAATCAAACTTTCTGAGCGCGAAATTGAAATCCTGAGATTTTATGCAAGAGGCCTTACCATAAATGACATATCAGAAAAAATTTTCCTATCAACCGATACCGTGAAGTATCATCGCAGAAAATTATTCGAGAAAATTGGTGTGCAAAATATTGCTGAAGCATTAGCTTATGCAATCAATAACAAACTAATATGATTTAATCTAAAATCGAATTAATATAAAACTCTGGTGATTTTTTAAATTCTTTCTTTGTAGCAATATTAAACATAATATGAGTGCACATACCAGCAATAATCCATGATGCAATGGCTAATTGTGGCGGTGGTAAAATTTCTTTTTCTGCTTTATAATCATTAATAATATCTTCTAGCCATAAATAAGGTTTTTTCCAAAAACGCAGATGCCCAGAAACGTATTCTACCATTTTCAGCTCATTAAAATCATTATCGCTAGTTAAACTTTGTAAGAGAGGACTCTGTGAATCAATTACAGTTACCAATCCTCCCCAACCGAGATTATATGGATGTAAAATGTGTATTCCTTTTTTTTGACAAAGTTTATCGAAAACCGAAGGGATAGCACTCGTAGAGTCCAAAGCATTTATTGCAATTTGATGCCCTTCAACAATATTTAAGATATTTTCATTGGTAATAAACTCGGAGTAAAACTTAATATTGGCATTAGGATTAATATCTTTTAACCGTTTATAAAGGGATTCTGCCTTGCCTTCGAATAAATTTAATTCCGAATAATTTTGGCGTTAAGATTTGAAATCTCAACAACATCACCATCCACAATCGTAATATTCTCGAATCCCAACCTTAAAGCACACTCCGCAATATTGCTACCAATACCACTTCCTGCTAATAGAATAGGAATATGTTTAATTAAATTTTGTTCTTCATCACTGATATACAGTCTGTTTCTAGAATAGCGTTCTTTCATGATTTTTTTTCAAAATTATGCCTAATCTAAAAATTTGAAGCTACACAATAGTGTAGAACTCAAAGAATGTTTTAATCTAAAGAACTCCTCGAGGCTCAGTCTCGGGGTTAAATCGAATTAACCCTTAAACTGTCCTTATATTTTTCTTCCAACCATTTCTGACTTTGAATACCCTCAATTTTCAAAATTTTACTATTCTCTGTTTTGTCATGTTCAATACTCAATTTTAGGTTTTCAACTTTGAAGCTTTTAAAATACCATGAAGAATAAATTTCTTCGCTGATATGGATTTCTTGTTTTTCTAAGGTACTTGCAAGTTTTGAAACTAGAATCCCTCAACTTTCCGTTTTCTCTGTCATTATCAACCCTAAGAATGTTCATTATTAATTAATTTTTATAAATATTGCAATACCTATTAAAAAGTTAAAACTTACTTTTAATCCTCATTGAGTTTTGAAGTGTGCTTTGTATCTTTCATAAAAAGATATACAATAAGTGAAAACGAAATACAGATTGTAATATACCAGTAAAAATAATGTTCTACTTCTTGTTGTTTGAAAAGCAAAGCAATATATTCCGCTGAGCCTCCAAAAATTGCAACAGTCAATGCATAAGGCAAGCCAACACCTAATGCACGCACATTGGCAGGAAAAAGCTCCGCTTTCACAACGGCATTGATGGACGTATACCCTGATACAATAATCAGTGCAGCCAAGATATAGAAAAATGCTTCCCACATCCCTGTAGCATGGCTAAGACCTGTAAGCAATGGAACAGTAAACAATGTCCCTAATATGCCAAATCCAAGAAGCAATGGTCTTCTTCCTATTTTATCCGATAAAGCACCAAACACTGGCTGTAAACAAGCAAATACAAATAATGATATAAACGAAATAAGTGTAGATTGCTCTTTGCTAAGCTGTACTGTATTTACTAAAAATTTCTGCATATAGGTAGTATAAGTATAAAATGCCAATGTCCCTCCCAGGGTTAATCCTACTACTGTTATCAATGCTTTCGGGTGTTTCATGAGCTCTTTTACGCTACCGTTTTTCTGGGTTTGGCTAGTCTCTACATTTTTTTCAAATGCCTCGGTCTCGTGAAGATTGCTTCTCAGGTACAAAGCAATTACAGATAGAATAGCTCCTATAACAAAAGGAATTCTCCATCCCCAATCATTGAGCTGGGCCTCTGTAAGAACCAGTTTCTGTAAAATCAATTGTATGCCCAAAGCAATCAACTGACCACCAATCAGAGTGACATATTGAAAACTGGAATAGAAGCCTCGTCTTTCAGCAGTGGCCATCTCGCTGAGATAGGTTGCGGAAACGCCATATTCCCCTCCCACACTCAATCCTTGAAGCAAACGTGCCACCAAAAGTAAAATAGGCGCCAAAATGCCAATCGTGGTATAAGTTGGCGTGAGCGCAATGAGTAGTGAGCCAAAAGACATCAATAATACCGACAGCGTCATTGCTTTTTTTCGCCCGACTTTGTCGGCAATGGTTCCAAAAATCCAGCCTCCGATGGGACGCATCAGAAATCCTACGGCAAAAATACCTGCTGTATTAAGTAGTTGTGCAGTCTGATCGCCCGTTGGAAAAAAAGAATGCGAAAAATAAATTGCGAAAGCAGCATAAGCATACCAGTCATACCATTCCACAAGATTACCGATAGAACCACCAATGATGGCTTTGATACGGTTGGCTGTCGTAAGTTCAGTTTTCTGTGTGGTAGAAAAGGATTCATTATAAGTTTTCTGTGACATATGATGTGAAATGTTTTAAATGTATATTATTGATGAAAAATTAAAGTGCTACCAAAAGAGCGAGGATAAATTCGCCTTTGCGGTCAAAAACCCTCTTGGTATCTGCCGTAAATAATGGTCTGCTGGAGTATTGGAGCGATATTTTGGCATTCTGGGAATACACAAAAATATTGGTTCCGAAATCGTAGAAATTGGCAACCTGGTTCAGGGCTTTGAGATCTTTTCTATGATACGCCACAAATGGTTGTACTCTGATAGATTTATTGAACTTTGGCAACGCAAATCCCGCTTGTGTGTACCATATGCTTCCAGTGCCGTTCAGGTATTTTGAGTTCCCAAAACCTTCTGCTGCCACCTGTCCGTTGTAGGTCTCATCATGCATTCCGGGATTCATTATTCCATTCGTGCGTAAGTAATTGTTACCGAAATCGTTGTAATAGTAGACGCTATAAAGACTGAGTGACATCTCTTTGTTTTTTGCGCCTACCGGAACTTCCCAGTACATATCTCCACCCAGATTGAGCTGGTCGTGCTTTACAAATTCATCTTTTAAAGGCTGGGACATTAGTGCATTTTTGTTGCTGTAAAATCCTGCTCCAATGTTGAAGATCTTCTTGGTGCCGAGATAAGTTCCCGGCAAAAAGGAAGTTACGGTAGATTCTTTATCCAAGAACTGATACATCGCATAGGCTGAGTAAGACAGCTTTCCATCACTGTTGTTCTCTACGGGAGTATCACCGACTGTGGGAACGCGGTTTGTAGCAAATGGTTTGTTGACGGCAACACGGTAGTTTATTCTGTCTAAATCTCCGTGCGCAAAAATTCCGAATTGTCTGGAAAACTGGTCAGACATCTCGATATTCGGGAAGTTGAAAACCGGAATATCCGCCGTCAGTAACTTTGTAGTACTGGAATTTGTCATTCTGCTGACCCCGTTCCAGGCGTGTAGACCCGCTCCAAGATATAGATTGTATTTGTTGGGAGCATTGGTCTGGAAATCATTTTTTGGGATTACTGCAAACTCGTTGTAGGCATCCATAAAGAAAATGCTAGGTTTTTTGCCCCGTCCGTTTCCGCCTGTTCCTGTTCCACCTCCGCTGATGAAGGTCTGGTTGTTGATTCCTATTTGGAAAAATACCAGATAACCTTTACTGAGCTGAAATTGTGTAATTATCCTTGCTCTGCGAAGTCCAGCATCAATGGTCTGCTCCTGCGGGACTCCATTGACCGAAGTACCAGGGTTATTTTCGATATTACGAAACCACACCTGACTTGATACACCTAATTTGATGTACTTGTCACCTTTGGTGTTTAAGTTGATTTTCATTTCGCCCAAAGAGTTCTGAAAGTCTGTGTCAGATTCGGATTCTACAGTTTTTTTTTCATTGTTGTTTTGTGCGTTGGTCACGCAAAAAAAGGAAGTGCAAAATAAAGCGAGAATTAGTTTGTTCATAGCAAGCTTTTTTGTTGATGTGGAAGATATACAAGGATTCTGAAGACATTTTGAAGAAATCTTAGAAATATTCTGAAGTTTTGAAAATAAAGCCTTAAGTGCTTGATGAGTAGTGTTTTGTAGTCAAAGGCTATTGTCTTGAAATATATTTACTTCCAACTTTTTATGAAGATAAAGCCCCGATTTTGAAAATTAAATATTCTCCAAAAATAGGCTCAAAATCGGTTTTTTCTGAAATTTTATTAATAATTGTTTTATATTAAAGAAGGAAAAGGACGTTTTTAAGAAAAACTATCCAAAATAGAATATTGGTATGAACTTCAATTTATCATAAAAATAACCTGAGTTAGGGCTGAAGTTTTAAGCTTACGCTAAAGTGCCATCTTAATTGTAATATATTAACCACAAAATAAGATGTTTTTTTAGTCAGCAGTGTGAAGCCTTTATCCTGGTCGGTAAAGCATCATTACTGTTATTTTAATTTAAAAAGTCTTGAACTGGCGTTAGCTATCCAATCGTTTACTAAAACAAATAGCTTCTCATCCGAACTTGATAGTAAACAAATGCAAATCTTCTGACTGCTTATAAATAATCCTATGACCGTAGATATCTACTATTTTCTTCACCAGAGCCAGACCTATCCCTAAAGAATTAGCGTATCTTGCTCCTTTTTTGAACCGTTTGAAGACTGATTCTTCATCCAATTCATTAGGTAGTCCGCTATTTGTAATCCTGAAAAAGTTTTCACATAGCTCTATCCTAATGAAGCCTTTCGGAATGTTGTGCCGTTTTGCATTACTGATAAGATTGGAAAGCACGATTTTCAAAAGTGTATCGTTGATGTGAATGTATACATCATCCTTAATGTCAAGCTCCAAGCGGTATCCACTCATTTCTATGACATCCTCAAATTGACGGACGAGCTTTTTGCAGACTTTGCTGAAATTCACTGTTTGGTCGGTTTTCTCATAATGTTCCAGTCCCATTAGGATGACCAGCGATTTGTTGAGAGAGGTCATCCGATTCAGCTCATCATACATCACGCTCAGGGTCTGCATCTGATACTCTGACAGTTCTGTATCCATCAGCAATTCTATTTTTCCTCGGGCATGAGCTAAGGGTGTCTGCAGCTCGTGTGATAGGTTCTCGTTGAATTCCTTCAGCAGATGGTATTGGTCCACTGACTGGTCTGCCATATTTTTAATGAGATGGTTCAGTTCATCCAGCTCGGCAATACTTGTAGCTGTAGGCTCTATTTTTACTCCTTTACGAACATCAAATCTTTTCATCTGCTCCAGAATATTGTGGAAAGGGATGTAAAGATTACGGCTTATCAGCTCCCCAAAGAAAATAATAATAATGAGAACGAATACGAATATCCAGGCAATGACCATTATAAGACTCCACCAGAATTTATTTTCAATTTTAACAATATGGTCATTATTGACAATCTGGTAATGTTTCCCGTCCACAATATGGTATGTTAACACCCTTATTCTGTATGCATAGGAATGGATGTCATCTATCCAGACCGCTTTTTCCTCTTTGACGACCTGTTGCTGTAAATGATTTAGTTTTGGAGAAAGTTCTGTGATTTTAAGAGCGGGATATTGTTTTTCCATATCAGCAGAAGAATGATTGGAAATTTGAGCGGCAACATAATCATTAAGCTGTAGCATCTTCTCTATTGCAGACTGGTTTGTCACCCTGTCTACCGCAATGTAAAAGATGAAAAAGCCAATCGTGAGAGATAGGCTGACGATAACGATGAAGTAGAATGTAATCCTACTGCTGAGCTTTGTTTTATTCACTCCATTTGTATCCCAATCCATAGACTGTTGTTATATAATCTGTTCCACCGGCGTCTGTTATTTTTTTTCTTAAATTTTTAAGGTGCTGATAAATGAAATCCACATTATCCAGATTATAAGTGTAATCTCCCCATAGA
Organism: Chryseobacterium electrogenes; assembly: GCF_053553015.1. Lineage (NCBI taxonomy): Bacteria > Pseudomonadati > Bacteroidota > Flavobacteriia > Flavobacteriales > Weeksellaceae > Chryseobacterium > Chryseobacterium electrogenes. Next base: position 2,663,793 of record NZ_JBNPPB010000002.1, read on the forward strand.
TGTAATGCTATTGACTGTTTAGAAAGAACCCTGTTTTTGTTATTGATAAAATAAGAAAGAAGGTTGAACTCTTTTCTTGTAAGAATTATTTCTTTGTCACTCACCAAGCATTGCACCGCATCCAGATTAAGCTGTATCTCATTGAAAGTAAGTTCTTGGCACTGCTCTGGGTTTTTTCTTCTGTTGACTGCCTTGATTCTCGAGTGGAGCTCTGGCAAAGGAAAAGGTTTTGTAATATAATCATCTGCACCACCATCCAATCCTTTAATCTTGTAATCCAGAGAATTTTGTGCGGAGATAATGATAATGTTGCCGGGTATTTTATTTTTTTTGATAAATTCTAACAGGTAAAGCCCAGAATTGTCAGGAAGGGTAAGATCCAAAAGTACAAAATCATATTCGTACTCCTCAAGATGCTCCTTTGCCTCGGCAACTGTGGATACCCAACCACAGATGTAGTTTTCTTTCTGCAGATAGTGCCTGATATCTTTAGCTAATTGTTCGTGGTCTTCTACAAGGAGTATTTTCATGTGTCTGATATTTATTTTTCAAGAGTTAAAGGCCGTGGTATTCATTTTTATTTTCACCAGACTATTGTTACACATTTTAAAAATATTAAATTTGGTTTTGCACCTTTTTCTATTAGTTTTTTTAATTTTTTTTTCCATAATTCACGGCAAACATCAACGTGTATTGTTGTCACACATTTTGTTTATTTCAGTTCCGTTATCTAAAGAAAATCAACTATTTTTAGTTTTTCCATTTTAAAGGTAATTGCCAAAAGATTATAAGAACTTTCTTTTATATCATAGCATTGATTATCAATTTCTTTAACAAATTCTTTTTTGAACAAACCCATATTATCACTTTTAAAGGCTCCTTTTTGGTATAAATTAGGCTCTTGTACATTCTTTAACTGAAAAGATAATATTACAAAATTACCAATGAAATAATAATTGGATTTTTAAACTTTGATTTCATAATTCTTTAGTTGATAATCAGTTTTAAAAAAAGATATTTAATCTGGAAGTTAAAGACCTTATTACAAGTTTTTAATCAAAATAATTAGAAATAACTTTTTCTATAGAGTCAATATCTTATCAAAATATCAGTGCGTATTTTTGATCCATTTATCTATGTCATTATTTACCAATTGCATGTATGCTAAATTAAGGTATTATTTTATATTTGACATTACGTGTTTAAAAAAGGCCTATGATTTTCCACCACACCGAACCTACGACAAGCCATATAAATATAATAATAAAGCTCATAAAGAAGCCAATCTTCCACCATTTTGCCAATGGGACATAGCCTGTCCCAAACAAAATAGGAGCCGGCCCGCTAGAATAATGTGTGATGGACATATTAAGGTTACTGAAAAATCCGAATAAAAGAACCGTGGGGATAGGCGGTGCACCCGCAGCAATTGCAATGGTAACAAAAATAGCATACATCGCACTGATGTGCGCAATGGCACTCGCCATCATATAATGCACATAGTAATAGACCAGAAGAAGTATAATGAGCATCGGAAGCCAGTTCATTCCCGTTACAGATGAAGCGATAAAACTTCCGAACCACGGTATGAATCCTAGTTTATTAAGCTGCCCTGCAAGGGTCATCAGAATAGCAAACCAGATAATAGTATGCCATGCTTCTTTTTCAGAAATGACATCGTTCCAATCGATGGCTTTTGAAATCAACAGAAACGAAAGACCAATAAACGCCGTTAATGTCGCATCGATATGAAGTGTTTCCCCCAATACCCAAAAGATAACAAGAAAAGAGAATACTCCCAAAACAATCCATTCATTTTTTGTCATTTTTCCCATTTCGTCAAGTCTTTTTTTTGCAATAGCCTTCATTTCCGGGGTTTTCTTCAGTTCTGGTGGATAAAATTTGTACAAAACCAAAGGAATGATGACCAAAGAGACCAATCCTGGAACGATGGAGGCTACTGCCCAGTCCATCCATGTGATATGGTACCCAAGACCTTTTGCAAGCTCTGTAATCATAGGGTTTCCTGCCATAGAGGTCATAAACATCGCACAGGTAATGGCATTACATTGGAAGATACATTGCACTAGAAATGCCCCAATTCTATTTTGAGTCCCTTTCTCTGGGCTAGAATCGTAAGCCTCCGAAATGGAACGGAACAATGGCGTGATGATGCCACCGCATCTGGCAGAAGTGGAAGGCATTGCCGGAGCAAAAAGTAAGTCGGTCATTACCAGCCCGTAAGAAAGTCCCAACGTGTTATTGCCCAGCTTGTTGATAAAAAGATAGCCGACCCTGCGTCCAAAGCCCGTTTTGATAAAACCCCTTGAGATGAAGAAGGCGCAGGCAATCATCCAGATGGTAGAATTTCCAAAGCCTTTGAGTGCATCCTCTAAGGTAACAAGCTTCAATGCTACAACAATCGTCAAACTAAAAATTGCCATCGCTCCCAAAGGATATGGAGAGAGAATGAGACCGACAACTGTAGCCACAAATACAGCCATAAGATGCCAAGCCTGAGGTGTAACACCTTCTGGAGAAGGAATAAACCAAATGACTACCCCTAAAAAGATGGTCAGAAAAAGTTTTGTAATATTATTCATATCCGAAGAATTTATTTTATAGAGAAAAAAGAGGATTTTTATTTCTCAAATTGAAAATGATATATAAAATCAATATGAAAATAAGTTGTAAACTGCCCAGAACAGCCATTAAGTGACCTCTTTTTATAATACCGAAATTACCTCCAGATTCTGAAGATATTCTGAAGATAACGGGGAAAAAACTATGATTTTTATATTAAATGAGAAATCTCATATCTAGATGATAGCAAATAATTAAAAGTGTAATCTTTCTCAAAAACAGTAACACCTAAAAATATAGTTTTTAAATTTGGAATACTATGAAAAATAGTGAATTTTCAGAAGATGAAATTATTATGATTTTATCTGAACAAAATCAAATAAAGACGGTGAATAATATTTGCTGGGAACATGGTATTAGCCAGACGACATTTTAGAAATGGAAAAAACGGAATTATTCATAAAAAAGAGCCAGTAAATCATTACTAGCTCCTTATTTAATTTATGAGAATTTTTTTATTTCAACAATGCGTTAAAGGTGTCTCCTTGTCTAATATCGCCCGTGTTATAGCCTTTCATAAACCATTCTTCCCGTTGTGCAGAAGATCCATGTGTAAAACTTTCTTGGTTAACATAACCTTGTGCTCTTTTTTGGATGTTATCATCACCAACAGCAGCGGCTGCACTCATCGCTTCTTGGATATCGCTAGGTTCTAATATTTTTTCTCTGCTATCGGTCTGTTTTGCCCATAATCCTGCGTAAAAATCCGCTTGTAATTCTGTTGCAACTGATACCTTGTTCATTTGAGTTTCCGATTGTCTTCCTCGTAATTGATTTACTTTTTGGGTAGTACCTAATAAAGTCTGAATATGATGACCGTACTCGTGGCCAAGAACATAAGCGACTGTGAATTGTCCGACTTTGGCGCCAAATTTCTGTTGAAGTTCTTTGAAGAAGCTCAAATCCATATAAATAGTTTGGTCTGCGGGGCAATAGAAAGGTCCCATTTCTGATTGAGCAGCGCCACAACCAGATTGTGTTCCGTTTTCGAAGAGGACAACTTTTGCTGGTTGAAAAGGAATATTGTTGTCTTGAAATATCTTGTTCCAAGTTTTTTCGTTTTCAGCGGTGAGCATTTTTACAAACTCTCCCACGTTGAGTTCTTGTTGGGTAAGTTGTCTTTGTTCTGTTTGTTGAGGTGCTGAGCTACTATTTTCTAGAATAGCAGAAGGGTCACCTCCAAGAAAAAATACGATGGCTGCAATGATGATTGTGCCTAATCCGCCACCAACGAGCATGCCGCCACCTGAGCTTCCTGATCCGCGTCTGTCATCTACATTATCGCTTCTATCGTTAGTCCATTTCATAGTTTTAATTTTTAAAGGAATAAAAATACAAAAAAAATGTACGCGGTGGGCGTACATTATATTTTTTAGAACAAATGAAAAAATGATCTTTGTAGCCCCGATGAAAGCGGCATCCTTTTGTAAACGACGGTTGGGCAATGCTTAAGCCTCGGTTACAAAAGATATAGCGGACAGCGGGTGGGATTTTTGTTAGAATGACAAATCTCCTTGCTCCTGATAATAAGGTTAAATTTTATTATTGAACTGGATCATTTTTAGTGCTGTAACGGCAGCTTCTACACCTTTGTTACCCAATTCTCCGCCGCTTCTGGCGATAGATTGTTCTTGCGTATCGTCTGTTAAAACACAGAAAATGGTAGGAGTATCGGTCTGAATGTTACAATCTTTGATGCCGTGTGCTACAGCTGAGCAAACGTAGTCGAAATGTGGAGTTTCTCCTCTGATAACGCATCCAATAGCGATAACTGCAGCATATTTTTTGGACTTGCTGAGTTGCATTGCTGCGAAACTAAGCTCAAAAGCTCCAGGGACATAAAATATTTTTATGTGTTCCTTTTTAATACCTTCCTTGGTCAGGATGTCTGTTGCACCATCTCTGAGGTTGAAGGTTACAAAATCATTCCACTCAGAAACAACAATGCCGATAGAATATTCATCGGCATTAGGTATGTTGAGTGGCGCGTAATCTGATAGATTGACTGTTGCCATAATTTAGTAATATTTAGTCATTTCGATGTAAGCATCTGACTGCCCGTTATCGTAATCTTGATATTTTTCGTCTATTGTAGCGAAGTATTTTTTAGCGTCTGCATTTTTCTTAAGTGCTAGTGCTAAAAGTCCTGCTTTTTTTGTGAAATAATAAGAGGTATAAAGATCATCACTTGCTGTTGTTGCTTTTGCCATCAATGATAATGCATCATCTGCTTTGTTAAGGTTAGCCATACAATCTGACATTGCCCCAAACTTCATTGCGGTAAGAACTTTATTGCTTGAGCTGAATTGGTCTAACAAGTCATAAGCTTTCTGATAATTTCCTTTTTTGTACTCGATAAGTCCTGCATTGTAAGCAGACAATTTACCAACTTGTGTAGATCCGTACTCGTTATAAGTCCCAACAAATCCAGGATTGGCAGCGCTCTTACCACCTAACGCTTGGTCTTGGTCACCTTTGCTAAGATTAGCCATTGCAGAAAGATAACCTTTCATAGCTTCTTCGTTTTTTGGACCAACAATAAATTGTTGATAACCAAAGTATCCTAAGATCGCTAGTGCAACGACTGCAAACGCAGTACCAATTGTTTTGGCGTGTTTTTCTATACCTTGTTCGAGTTTGAAGGTTTTCTTGTCTAAGTCTTTAAAAAACTCTACAGTTTCTTTACCTTCGTTCTCTTGATTTTTGCTAAGTTTTGACATATTTTAATGAAAATAGAATTGCAAATTTAATGTTTTCTTATTGATATACAAAAACAATCTTACAGCAACACGTTTTTTTTATTAATACTTTAATATACTATGGATTTCTGCGTCGTATTGTTTTAGCTTTTCTTCGCCATGCAAATCTTCTAACCCAATTAGAAAGCTGAATTGTGATACAATACCTCCTTGTTTTAATACTAATTTTGCAGCAGCTTCTGTTGTACCACCAGTTGCCAATAGGTCATCATGGATTAATACACGTTGCCCAGGTTTTAGTTGATTGGTTTTCATTTCGATTTCTGCGGTACCATACTCTAGATCATATTCTTGTCCGATGAATGGAGGTGGAAGTTTTCCTTGTTTTCTAATTAAAATAAAAGGAACTTGCAGTGCCACAGCTACTGCAATACCAAATAAATAACCTCGGCTTTCTATGCCACAAACGACGTCTATTTTTCCGCGGCTGAATTCTACTAGATCTTTTACGACATCTTCGTATAATTTTGGGTCTAAAAATATGGGCGATATATCTTTAAACTGAATACCCTCTATTGGGAAATTTGGAATGTTTTGAATGGTTGCTTCTAATTTGCTAATAAGCTCTTTGGATGACATTTATTTATTGTTTTTGAGAAGAATTAATTTTATAGCTTGTAATTTTCCAACCATTAGCGGTTGATTTTAGGCCGTAAGTCACAGAAAGTGCTGTTGTATTACCGTCTTTGTCGGTTACATTGTAAGTTGCATTAACTGTAGATGCATTGTCCTTAGTAACTGGCGTACCAACTGTTTTTACAGCGACACTTTTTACCGCACCAAAACCAGATGTTGGATTAGAGAACTTGTCATAGCTTCCCCAGTTAGGATTTTCAGCATTTTCAAAAGCTGCTTTAAGATTTTGATTGCCTAAGCTAGATAAGAATTTGTTAACTGTAGTTTTTGGGTCTCCCACAGGTGTTTTGGGTGTTGTTGCTACGGGAGTTGTACCAACAGAAGTTGTTGAGTTATCTGTTGATGAGGTATTTGTAGGGTCCGTTACAGCAGGGTCTGGAAGGTCTGGATCCGTAACGGGTACTTCTGCTGGAGCTTTGGCAAATGCTTTTGGGTTTACATCAATACCAGTTTTAAGCATTTGGTATGTTTTCTTAGATGTTTTTACACTTACTTTCACGTCAATTTTATTATCAATAATACTTGCCACGGGAAGTGATGCAAATTTTACCGTAAAACCTCTGAAGTCATTATCGCTCATCAAGTTTTTGGCAGTTGATAATTTATTACCATTGCTGAAAACTTCTAAAGTAGTTTCTAGTCCAGCGCCAGAAAAAGTGATTTTTTCTCCATTTTGATCTACTAACTGAGGGATCACCACAATAGCTTTAGGCCCTGTTGCACTATCTGACATTGCTGATCTTACTACAATGTTCAATGCATTTGCAGTAATGTCGTTAGCATCTACTTCTGAGGCTATTGTATTGCCAAAGATATTCATTGTGCCTAATGATGGTGGAGCAGTGCTAGACCATGTAATGTTGTTTTTCTGTGCAACTTGATCTGCCATAGTTAAGACATCTGCAATTTTTTTACCATTAAGTAATTTGCCCAAAGCTTCTATTTCTGCAACATCACCTTCGGCTTCTATACCAAAGGTTTTTAGGATGTACAAAGCTTCGTTAAATTTTATTTGCTGCAATGTTGGCAATGATGATGCCATATCATTAACGCTCTCTTGGAAAGCTTTTCTGTTAGAGCCATCCACGCTTGTTTTTTTACAAGATATGACTAAAAATAAGCTCATAAAAAGTAGATAACGGAAGTATTTCATGTTTTTATTATTTCAGATAATTTTATTTTCTTCTAAGTTAATTAAAATGTTTTAGATGGATTATTTACTTCAATATTAATCTCTAACTCTTAATTAAAATGAATTCTTCTGCAAAATTAATCCTTTTCTAATTTTTATGAGCTAATTAAAAAAGCTATTTTTACAAAAAATAAAAATAATGACGCAGGTTTTACACATCGATATTCATAGTTTTTCTTATAAGAAAGGCGGTATACCTAAGGATAGCTCCGGTAATGGTGGTGGTTTTGTCTTCGATTGCAGAGGTATTTTGAATCCAGGAAGAATAGAAGAGTATAAGTCCCAAACAGGCAATGACATTGGCGTGCAAGATTATCTTGAAACAAAAACCAAAATGCCAGAGTTTTTAGATTTAATTCAAAACATGGTGTCTATTAATATAGAAGATTACCTTGCCAGAGATTTTGAGAACCTCCAGATTAATTTCGGGTGTACAGGTGGACAACATAGATCGGTATATTGTGCTATAAAAACTGCGGCGTTTATTAAAGAGAAATTTCCTCAAGCTACAGTTAACCTTCATCATGACGAACAACCGCAGCTTAACTAATCTATGAAAGCATTAATTTTTGCTGCAGGAAAAGGGACGAGGCTTCAACCTTTTACCAATCATCATCCTAAAGCACTTGCAAAAGTGAACAATGTACCACTTTTGGAAAGGAATATCAATTATCTGCAAAGTTTTGGGATTAAGGATTTCGTGATTAATATTCATCATTTTGGAGATCAAATTTTTGATTTTTTAAAACAAAACCATAACTTCGGGGCTAACATTGAGATTTCTAATGAGTCTGATATGTTGTTAGAAACTGGAGGCGGTCTGGTTTTTGCTAGACAATTCTTAGATCATGGCGAAGACTTTTTAATTATGAACGCTGATATTCTTACAGATATGAATATCACAGAGTTTGTTAACTTCCATCAATCCAAAAACGATTTTATCACGTTGGCTGTTTCGGATAGAAATAGCTCAAGAAAATTATTGTTTACTGACGATTTGGTTTTAAAAGGTTGGAAAAACATTAATACTGGAGAGACTCGATTGGCAGAAAGCAATACCGGATTTAAAGAGTTAGCTTTTAGCGGAATCCATTGTGTTAATCCAAGTATTTTTGACAAAATTAAAAGGACAGGGAAGTTTTCTATTATGGAAGAATATCTCGATATGATGTCTACAGAAAAGATATCTGGTTATCAACACAATGCACATCTTATTGATGTTGGAAGACCAGAATCTATTATTGAAGCAGAAAAAATATTTTTATGATAAACGACGATCAATCTTTAGAGAATAAGTTAAAGGATAGTTTTAGACAAAAAACTTGGGACGAAACTGTAACTAAAGATAGCTGGATGATCTTTAAGGTCATGTCAGAATTTGTGAATGGCTACGAAAAAATGGTGGCTCTTGGCCCTTGTGTTTCTATTTTTGGATCCGCAAGATTACCTGCAACAGATCCATATTACAAGATGGCAACAGAGATTGCACAAAAAATAACCGAAATTGGTTTTGGGGTGATTACTGGTGGCGGACCAGGTATTATGGAAGCTGGTAACAAAGGAGCACACGGACATGGTAAATCCATTGGTCTTAATATTGATCTACCTTTTGAGCAACATTTTAATCCATATATTGATAAAGGATATAATCTAGATTTTGATTATTTCTTTGTTAGAAAAGTAATGTTTGTGAAGTACTCTCAAGGTTTTGTAGTGATGCCAGGAGGATTCGGGACTTTGGATGAGTTGATGGAAGCTTTAACTTTAATTCAGACTAATAAAATAGGGCGTTTCCCGATTGTTCTTGTAGGGACTGAGTTCTGGAGTGGATTATTAGAATGGTTTAAAACAACATTGCTATCCAAAGGCTTAATTGCAGAAAAGGATCTGCAACTCTTTAGATTAGTAGATACGGCAGACGAAGCGGTTGCTCATATCAAAGCGTTTTATGATAAGTATTCTGTAAACGTTAATTTTTAGAATTTGGCATATTATTTGTGCCATAATAGTCAACATAAAATATGTTAAAATGAAAAAAATATTAAGTATTACAGCTATTTTAGCATTGCTAATGATTATGAGTTTTACTGCATTTGACTTCTTTTCTTCGATGACGAAAGTTGAATATGTAGAAGGGAATAAAGCGTTGAAGTTTACCACTAAGTTAAATACTGACCATATTTCTCAAGCAATAAAAATTGATCCTAATACGGCAGCTTTTGATGCAGAGGTTAAAAAATTTGTGAATAGCAATATGAGCGTTTCTGTAAATGGAACTCCTAAGACCTTAACCTTTACAGGAAGTCAGGTTAATGGAGAATCTGTATTTGTGTATTATGAAGCAGGAGGTATTTCTGACATTTCTAGTCTTAGTATTAGAAATAGTATACTAAGTAATGTTTTTCCTAAGCAAGTTAATATCATGAATATATCTTATAGAGGAAATTTGAAAACACTTAATTTCTCAAAAGGGAAAGAATCAGCAGAAGTTAATTTCTAAAAAAGAATTTTAGTAAAAATAGAAAACCACCAATTAATGGTGGTTTTTTTATTGTGTTACGATAAGGATTTTTGCATCATTATGTTTGAATTTGTAATTAGCATCTGATGCACTTTTATTATCATATTCTATGAGAATCGTTTTGTCATCAATCTGTTTTATCCAATCATGCTTTCCCTTTATGGACTTTATTTTAGTATCAAAAACTAAGATATTTTTTAGTTTTAAATCTATCATGTCTAACATTCCGTTAAGAGCATTGTCATCCTCCTTAGCGGTTACATTCTTTGGTTTTAACAATTTTTGAGTATCAATCTCTAATTGCTTTCCGTCCCAAGTAGAGTAGGATGGTATTGACAGATTACTCGCCATTTTATCTTTTTCTAATGAATTATAAAATGCATTAATCTCGCTTTCTTTAGCATGATCCATTTTTAAAGAAAAACCAGAAAAATCTTCGTCCTTAAAATTACCTTTTACAAAAACCCTTTGCAACAGTTTTATAGAATCTGGATCTTTTGTGACTTTGCCATCTGCTAACTCTATGTCGTACATGCTTTGCCATTCTTTGGGTAACTTGATAGCTCCAAAAGCTTTTTCTTGAGATAAAGAATCGCCACCCATAGATTTCATGGCTTGCATAAATTCTGTTGCATCTAACTCAGAAAGGACACTTATCGTTTTATCTTTATGATAGTGATTAGTTGTTGTAAAAGTACAAGATTGTAAAAGTAATAAGCTTAATATTGGTAAAAGTAATAATGCTAATTTTTTCATAACCGGGATGTTAATGACAAAGCGTGTGATCATTAGGATCTGCGCCATGCTGATGGTTTTTGATATGCAAAGCTTCTCCTTTTGGAGAGATGTAAGGGATGCCAATTTCTAAACCTCGTAATATAAATAAGCCTCCTAAGATCATCATAATGATAGGAATAACTTTTAGTATTTTGGTTCTCATATTAGCTGTGATAAAATTACCTAGAAGTACAACAGAGAACATAAAAGGAAAAGTTCCTAATCCAAAAAATGACATATATGCTGCACCTTGCCATATACCGCCAGATACTAGCGATGCGGTTAATGCCATATAAACCATGCCACATGGTAAAAAACCGTTAAGCACACCTGTTAGAAAACGGGATTGATAATCTGATTTTTGTAGGATTTTTCCTAATCTAATTTTTACTTTAAGTAATAATTTTGATAAAAAAGGGACTTTTGATGCAAAGTCTTTTCCGCCAAAAGAATAAAGTGCCATAACCAATAGCATTACTCCAACTATAATACTTAAGTATCGTTGGAAACCAGCCATATGAAAGCCTTCGCCAATAATACCTAATAAAGCACCCAGAAAACTATAAGTAAGAATTCTACCCAACTGATAGCTTAGATTCTGAATGTAGAAATTGCTACTTTGCTGACGAGAGAATCCCATGGATAATGCAATAGGACCGCACATGCCAATGCAATGGAATCCAGAAGCGAATCCTAAAGTTAATGCAGAAAGGATAAGACCTATTTCCATATTATATCATAATCAATCTGATATGATTTTTTGTTTTCTTCCCATTTTAATTTTAAAGTATATGATCCTGGGACTAATACTTTAGCGGGAATATTTAGATTATTATGTGCATCTAACTTGTCAGATTTCTTTAAGTCTAAGTTAGAGTCATCAGTTCTGAATAACACAAAATTTACAGATTTATTATCAACGATACGTTCTTTGGGAAAGGCAATCAATATTCCATTAACGTTTTGTTGATAGACTGGCTTTTCTTCTAATGTATTGGCTCTATTTTTAGAGTCGATTACATCTTGATATACTAACTCTTCATCATAATAGTTATGAGAAATCATGTCTGCATTCTGCTTTCCTATTGGGAAAACCAAAATAAGAAATAATATAAAAGCCATGAAGCTTCCTAATGCAATGACAATACCGTGTCCCCACGTAATCTTTTTAAACATCTTTTCTTTTTTTAAAATTGAAACTTAAACGGTCCTTCAAAATAAGTATTGAAAGAGTCTAATAATTTACCATCAACATCATATACACCAATTTTCAAGTTTTGTTTAGAAAGCGTAATTTGACTTTCTGGGAAACTAATATTAATGGTTCCTTTTATCATAGTATCTCTTTTCAAGATAATTTTATTAGGGCCACTAAGACTTACTGTACCATTATTAGGTTCTATTACTTTTATGACAACAGTCTTTGTTTCATTAGACTTATTAAGGAAGGTATAATTATAGGTATTAGTAATTTTACCATCTCTTAAAAAGAATGTTGACCCAGGAGGTTTAAGGAACTTAGCTTCCATTGTCCCTCTATTATATAATAAAAAGCCTAAGAATATCATCAATAGAACTAATAATACCGATGATATTTTCATTCTATTAGAGAATTTAAAATCTTGCTTTTCTTCAATTTGTTTTATAGAAGCATATCTAATAAGACCTTTTGGCAGACCTACTTTCTCCATTACTTCGTCACAAGCATCAATACAAGCAGTACAGTTAATACACTCTAACTGTTGACCATCTCTAATATCTATACCAGTTGGACATACCACTACACATTGATGACAATCTATACAATCTCCTTTGCCAGCAGCCGATCTATCTTCTCCTTTTCTCCATTTTGATCTGTTTTCTCCGCGGTTATAATCATAAAAAACATTAATGGTTTCTTTATCTATCAATACACCTTGCAATCTACCGTAAGGACAAACTAAGGTACAAACTTGTTCTCTAAACCAAGCAAAAACAAAATAAAATGCTGCGGTAAACAAAATCATCACCACAAAATTAGTCGGCTTTTCAAAAGGACCTTCTTGCATAATCTTGAACACCTCTTGATACCCGACAATATACATAAACATGATATGCGTAATTATCAAAGAAATGATCATATAGATAGTCCACTTTAGACCTCGTTTCCAGATTTTTTCTGAGTTCCACTCTTGTTGATTTAATCGGATTTGCTTATTTCTATCACCTTCTATTGCATATTCTATCTTTCTAAAAATCATTTCTAAGAATATGGTTTGCGGGCAGATCCATCCGCAGAATATCCTACCAAAAACAACCGTAAATAGAATGATAAATACTAAAGATCCAATTGCTCCTAATGCTAAAATAAAAAAGTCTTGCGGGTAGAAAGGTTGTCCTAGAATAAAAAATTGACGATCTATAATATTAAATAAAATGACCGGATTACCATTTATTTTTAAAAATGGAATCGAAAAGTATATGAATAATAAGATGATACTTACGATTGTACGATAGTTGGTGAATTTACCTTTAGGCTTCCTCGGGAAAACCCACTTTCTTTTTCCGCTACTATCCATTGTACCGATAGAGTCTCTAAAAGTTTCTGCTTCAACGATCTGACCTTGTCCACCGTTTTGGTTTTGTTGATTGATATCACTCATAAGGTTATAAATAAAAAAAAAGAGATTGTCCAGAAAAATCGAGTGAAACTCAATATTTCCATACCATGCATTTGTTTAAAATAAACAAAGCTGATATTTTTGACAATCTCTTTTAAAAAATGTTAGTATTCTCTACTATTTTTCCCAGTGCGCTTCAGTACCCTGAGGTGCTGCACCGCCTTGTGCAGGAGTTATAGGTGCTTGTTCTTGGTTGATATGATAGACATAAGCTGCTACCTTTTCTATATCTTTACCAGTCAAAACTCCATTTTTACCCCATGCTTGCATCGTTGGGTTAGTTGGACTACCATCTTCAACCATATGGAAAACGTTTCTAAATAAAGTTTTCTCGGGCTGATTGATCCAAAAATTGTCAGTCAAGTTAGGTCCAATACCTCCTTTACCTCCTTGCATATGGCAAGCCACACAGTTGGTTTCAAAGATTACTCTTCCTTCCTCTACATTATCTTCTGAGAATACAGCAGTCTCTATAGTTACTGGAGGTACTGTTTTATTATACTCATCTATAGCTGCTATCTGAGCTTTGTGCTCTTGCTCATATTCTTTTACTGGATGAGCAAAATCTGTAAAAGCATAAGAAGAAATGTATAACACGCAATATGCTACACCAAAGTAAAATAAACCTAACCACCATTTTGGTAATTGATTATCCAACTCCATGATACCATCGAAACCGTGATCAATTAGTAAGTCTTGTTCTTCTTTTACGTCTTGTTTTTTAGATGCACTATTCCACAGAAATTGAAAGTACGGGACTTTTTTATCTGCTAAGTATTGCTTTTTTTCTTCATCAGTTAGCTTTTTGAACTTTTGATTTTCAATTAGATCTCCAATGGCGCCTTGTATAAATACTACAATAACACTAATAAGTACAGAACCATAGAAGTACTTAGACATAAAGAAATCTGAGCTTTGTGCAAACATATAGAATACGACAAGCATCAATCCAAAAACAATAAGGATGTTAATATAAATAGGGACTCTTCTTTTCATGACTATAAAATTATTACAAAGTTTTATTGATCTCTTCCTGATCTTTTAAATCATCAGAAAGTGGTGCATTCTCTTCTTCTTGATAGAATTTTTTTGGTCTGCTAAAAGTATAATAGGTTATACCTGCAAATGTAAGAAGGAATAGAATCATTGCTAGGGTTTGTAACAAACCTGCATTCTCTACATTAGACACAATATCTTTAAAACTTTGCGGAATCATTTTGTATAAATTATTAGTTACTCGCCGTTTTTACTTCAGTCGTTTTTATATCAGTACCAAGTCGTTGTAAGTAAGAAATTAAAGCTACAATTTCTCTCTTTTCTAATGGTACAAACTTCTCTCCTTGAGCTTGTTTTTGTTTCTCAAATTGAGTTTTAACATCGTCTGCTTCAGAATAGATATTTTTCACAATAGCTGATGCTTGATTGTTCATCCAAGAATCCATAGAGTCGATTTGTGCTTTTGTGTAAGGTACATCAAAAGAATTCTTCATTAACTCTAGTTTTGCTTTGGTATTATCTCTATTCAATGTACTCGTGATTAACCATGGGTATCTTGGCATGATAGAACCTGCTGATGTTGATCTTGGGTTATACATGTGCTTAAAGTGCCAAGAATCAGGTCTTACGCCACCTTCTCTTTGTAAATCTGGACCAGTTCTTTTAGAGCCCCATAAGAATGGATGATCATAGACAAATTCACCCGCTTTAGAGTATTGTCCATTTTTACCATTAAATCTTACAACTTCATCACGGAAAGGTCTTATCATCTGAGAGTGACATGCGTTACATCCTTCTCTAATATAAATATCTCTACCTTCTAATTCTAATGGGCTATAAGGTTTTACAGCAGAAATAGTTGGTACGTTATCTTTTACAAAAATGGTTGGTAAGATCTCTATAGAACCACCAATAGCTACAGCTACTAATGATAATACAGTCAGATATAGAGGCGTTCTTTCTAACCATAAGTGGAAAGTTTCACCTTCTTTTCTTCCTTTAATTGTTTTAGGCAATGCAGGAGCTTCTGCAGGTACATCCTTTTGGAAAGCTCCTTGTCTTGCCGTAGCAATTAAGTTAACCACCATTAATACAGCACCAATAAGATATAATGAACCTCCTAAGAATCTCATTTTATAATAAGGTAAAATAGCCGTTACAGTGTCTAACCAGTTTTTATAAACTAGAGTTCCGTCTGGATTAAATTGTTTCCACATTAATCCTTGTGTAAATCCTGCGATATATAAAGGAACAGCATAGAAGATAATACCAAAAGTACCTAGCCAGAAATGCCAGTTAGCTAATTTTACAGACCATAATTTAGTTCTCCAAAGTACAGGTACTAAGAAATAAATTACACCAAATGCCATAAAACCGTTCCAACCTAAAGCACCTAAATGTACGTGACCAATTACCCAGTCGGTGAAGTGACCAACTTTGTTAACTGTTTTAGTTGCCAATAATGGACCTTCGAAAGTCGCCATACCATAACAAGTTACAGCAACAACAAAGAATTTTAGTACTGGATTTTCTCTTACTTTATCCCAAGCACCTCTTAAGGTTAATAAACCATTAAGCATACCTCCCCAAGATGGAGCAATTAGCATGATTGAGAAACCTGTCCCAACAGCCTGTGCCCAAGCAGGTAGAGCTGTGTATTGTAAGTGGTGAGGACCTGCCCAGATATAAACGAAAATCAAAGACCAGAAGTGGATAATCGATAGTTTATATGAGAATACAGGACGATCTGCTGCTTTTGGTAAGAAATAATACATTAGACCTAATACTGGCGTTGTCAAGAAAAATGCTACTGCATTATGACCATACCACCATTGTACCAATGCATCTTTTACCCCAGCATATATTGAGTAAGATTTCCAAATTGAAAATGATAAAGGAACTTCTAAGTTATTGAAAATATGAAGCATGGCTACTGCTACCCAAGTCCCTAGATAGAACCATATTGCTACATATAAGTGTCTAACTCTTCGTTTAGCAATAGTTCCGAACATGTTAAGACCAAAAATAACCCATACTACAGTAATCAGAATGTCAATTGGCCACTCATGTTCTGCGTATTCTTTTGATGTATTAAGTCCCATAAAGAACGTAATAATTGACACGACAATCATCAATTGCCATCCCCAAAAATGTACCCAAGAAAGAGTATCGCTCCACATTCTTGTTTTTAGTAATCTCTGTAATGAGTAATAACAACCTGCAAAGAAGCTGTTACCAACAAATGCAAAAATTACAGTATTGGTGTGAATCATTCTGATTCTACCAAAACCAAAAGCTCCATGAGAATTGATTAATCCTTGCATATCACCACTTCTTAAACTGGCAATAGTAGTATCATCTGTCCCTAAGAAAAACTCTGGTAATTCTGGGTAAAAAAGTAATAATGCCGCTGTAAGGCCCGCAATGAAACCAACTAATCCAAATACGACAGTTGCTATCAAAAAGGCTTTTACAATGCCATTATCATAACTAAACTTTTGTGTTTCCATATCTACAAATCACTATTATCTTCTTTTTTTTCTTTCTTAGAATCTTCATCGTTTGACGGTGTTATACCATCATCCATTAATATTCTGACTGCTGGACTTTCGTCGTCTTCAAAATGTCCTTTTCTGGCCCCAATAATAAAGATTATTAAGAAAACTACAGCCAAAGAAACGCTGCATATAATCATTAAATATAGGATCTCCATAATTGACGCAAATTTACGCTAAATAAAGCCCCAAATTTAGTGAATTTTGTTGATATAAGTCAGAATGAAAAGAAATAGCCTAATTTGTAACGTGTCTAAATAAGGCTATTTCTGTAATAACTTGAAATACTTTGTGCTACGTTTCCAACTTGCAATACTCGTAAAAGTTACAACGCTTATAGAGCTCATAGGCATTATAATGGCCGCAAATAGCGGAGAGACCTCTCCAGCAACGGCAAAGCTTACTCCAATGACATTGTAAAATAAGCTAATAGCAAAGGTCATTTTTACAATTTTAATAGAATCTTTAGAAAAGCTAAGATATTTATCGAGGTCAGCAACTTTTTCGCCGTTCATGATTACATCGGAAGATGGTGTGAAAGCATTGGTGTCATCAGCTACAGCAATCCCAACATTACTCTGCTTAAGTGCGCCAGCATCGTTAAGCCCATCGCCTAACATCGCTACTTTTTCGCCTTGGTCTTGCAGAGATTTAATAAAATCAAGTTTGTTTTCTGGACTTTGATTGAATTGAAGTTGCGATGCAGTTGGTATTAATGATTTTAAAATTGATTCTTCAGAAGAATTATCACCACTCAATATGTTGATTTTATAGGAGCTAAGTTTTGAAAATAATTGTTTGAGATCTTTTCTATATTCATTTTTAAAGATGAATTTTCCTAAAACCAAATTATCTTTTTTAACGTAAACAGCCGTTTCTAAATTTTTAGAAACTTCCCCAACAAACTTCGCAGAGCCAACTTTGTAATAATGACCTCTAACAATAGCTTGATAACCTTTTCCTGATATTTCTTCAAAGTTTTCTATGTCAAAATAATCATCTTTAATGTCGATATATTCGTACAGAGATTTTGATAAAGGGTGATTAGAGTTTTTAAGTAAGGTTTTGATATTTCTTTCATCAAAATCCGATAGCTTCTCACCGTCAAAGGTAATTGATGTTTTTTTGTTTTCGGTAATTGTTCCGGTCTTATCAAAGACCAAAGTGTTGATTTTAGCCAGTTTTTCAATGGTTAAAGTATCTTTAACATAGAATTTATTTCGACCTAAAATCCTCATAACATGTCCGAAAGTAAACGGCGCAGAAAGAGCTAAGGCGCAAGGGCAAGCAATAATAAGTATCGCTGCTACCACCTGGAACATTTTTTCTGTATCAACCGTAGACCAATAGATACCCGCGAATAACGTGATGGTCAGGATTACAATCGTAAAATATTTACTAACCGTGTTGGTCATCGTATCTAGGCCAGTTTCGTGTTTTTTAAAAGCTTCTTTGTTCCAGAGCTGGGTTAGATAACTTTGGTTGACGTCTTTGATAACTTCTAATTCTAAGATAGAACCAGATTGCTTACCACCGGCAAAGATCTTATCACCAGGTTTTTTGCTGATAGAAGCTGATTCTCCTGTGATAAAACTATTGTCAATATTGCCTTCTCCTTTAATTAAGATGGCATCTACAGGGATTATTTCTTGGTTTCTGACCATAATCCGATCGCCGACTTTAAGATCAGAAAGCAATATGTTTTTTTGAACACCTTCGAAGTCTATTTTGGTTACCGCAATTGGATAGAAGGATTTGTAATCTCTATCGTAAGACAAAGCGTTGTATGTTCTTTTTTGGAAAATTTTGCCCAATAGCATCCAGAATAATAATCCACATAATGTGTCAAAATAACCTGGCCCATAATCGGTTATAACTTCGTAGACACTTCGTCCATATAACATTAATATACCAATGACAATTGGTACGTCTATGTTTAGTATTTTATTTTTCAGTCCGTACCAAGCAGATTTGTAATAGTCAGAAGCAGAATAAAATGCGACAACAGTTGCTAATAGAAATAATATCCCACGGAAAAGATTTTTATATTGCTCCATCCAGACATCATCACCGCCAATGTATTCTGGATAACTTAAGAACATGCCATTTCCGAAGGCAAATCCAGCTATAGCAAATTTAACTAATAGTGTTTTGTCTAAAGTTTCGTTTTTTTTCTCTGCCGTTTCTAGATTAATGACGGGCTTGTAGCCAAGATTAGTCAGGAACTTAGCAAGATCACTCATCTTGAGGTTATCAGAGTTGAAAGAGATTTGTACTGTCTTTCTCGTGAAATTAACCTGAGAATAATTGATATTCTTATTAATCGTGTGGAGGCTTTCTAATAACCAAATACAAGATGAACAATGGATAACCGGGATTTTAAAACTTACTAAAGTGGTGCTTCCCTCATGGAAATCAGCAATTTTATTGAAAATATCTTCGGAGTCTAAGTAATCAAACTGAGTATTGTTCTCATTATTAGGCCTAATTCCTGAACTTTTATTAAATTCATAGAAATTCCCTAGATTGTGAATATTCAATATTTCGTAAACAGATTGACAACCATTACAGCAAAAAGCCTTATTATCAAACTCAATTCGCTCCTTTTCTATAGGTTGTCCGCAATGGAAACAATTCTCTGACACGTGTTATAAAAGATTTTGACTACAAAATTACACCAAAAAACTTTGCTTTGCGATGCAAAAAAAGCTAATTTTGCTGATAAAAGTCATTCTTATGTCTCTTGAGCAACAACAAGTTATTGAACAAAATTTCATCAACGCCTTTAATAAGGAATCTTTTAAGAAAAGTCTAACGCCCGAAGACTATGAAAAATTAATTTCAGAACTTAAAGAACGAGAGTTTTCTAAAGGTGATACTATTTTTGAAGATGGCGAGTCACCGCAAGGTGTTTATTTTATTAATGAAGGAACGGTAAAGCTTTCTAAGTCTGGTGTTTATGGTAAGGATCAGATCTTGAGATTCTGTACAGAAGGCGACCTTATTGGTTATAGATCTTTATTGTGTGGCGAGAATTTTCAAGCTAAAGCAGAAGCGATGACAGAGCTTAAGTTAACATTTTTGCCAGCAGATTTCTTTACACACTTGTTAGAAGTAGATGTTAAGCTATCTTATGCCATGTTACAAAAAATAGCTTACGAATTGGGAGAGTCTTCTAATACAGTTACTTTTTTGGCACAAAAAACAGTGAGAGAAAGATTAGCAGAAATCCTTATTCTTCTAGAGCAAAAACTAGGAACTGATCCAGAAGGTTTTATTAAAATATCTTTGACCAGAGAAGAAATTGCAAACCTTATTGGTACAGCAACAGAAAGTGCTATCCGATTGATTTCAGAATTTAAACAAGATGAATTAATCTTTGTAGAAGGAAGAAATATAAAAATCATTAACCATGACAAGCTTATTAAGTTAGGTCATGTAACGATATAATGGTCCATTAATCATTAACAATCCACAATTATAATCATGTCTGTACATTCCGAAATAAAAAAAGTCACCACAGAAACCTTACGAAAAATGAAATTCGATAAGGAGAAAATTACTATGCTTACTGCGTACGATTTTACCACAGCAAAAATGGTAGATGCTGGTGGTGTAGATTCTATTTTGATTGGTGATTCTGCAGCCAACGTGATGGCTGGTTTTGAAACGACCTTGCCTATTACATTGGATCAAATGATCTATCATACACAATGTGTTGTACGTGGTGTAGAAAGAGCTTTGGTTGTGGCAGATTTACCATTTGGTACTTATCAAAGTAATCCCGAAAAAGCCTTAGAATCTGCAGTTAGAATGATGAAAGAAGGCGGTGCACATGCTATTAAAATAGAAGGCGGAAAGGAGATTGAAGAATCTATCAGAAGAATTATCAATGCCGGTATACCTGTGTGTGGACATCTTGGATTAACACCTCAAAGTATCTATCAATTCGGGACGTATAAAGTACGAGCAAAAGAAGAAGCAGAAGCAGAAAAACTTATTGCTGATTGTAAACTTCTCGAAGAATTAGGTTGTTTTGCTATTGTATTAGAAAAAATCCCTGCTGCATTGGCAAAGAGAGCATCAGAGAGTGTGTCAGTTCCTACAATTGGGATTGGAGCGGGACAAGATTGTGATGGACAGGTTCTTGTTTATCAAGATATGGTTGGCATGAACCAAGGTTTTTCTCCTAAATTCCTTAGAAGATACCTAGATCTTTACTCTGAGATTACTGGTGCCGTTTCCCAATTCGTGAATGATGTAAAAACGTCAGATTTCCCTAACGATAAAGAGAGTTATTAATTTTTTAAAATATTTAATGAAAAATATCATGGCAATACAAGCTGGAGTATCATTTGCTGCTTTAGGTTGTTTATTAGTAGGATGGCTTAATCCATTTTCTCCAGAAATTAATTTAATTCTATCTGCAAGAGTTTTCTATCTATTGGTAGGAGCAAGTTTTGCATTGCAAGCACCGACTTTGGCTAATCAAAAATTTAAAATACCAATGTATATTGCGGCAGGATTGTGTGCGGTTGGAGCATTTTTACCATTAGATTCAGAAGTAGCAGGGATCAAAACGATTGGTCTTTTTGCAGGAGTCTTGATGTCTTTATTCGGAAGAAACAGAACAGCTAGCCGATAATGTCAGAACAAATATTTTCTGCCTCACAAATTGTCTATGAAGATAATCACCTCATGGTGGTTAACAAAGCTGTTGGGCAATTGGTGCAAGGTGACAAGACAGGCGACTCATCATTGTTGGATCTTATAAAGGATTTTATCAAGAAAAGAGATGATAAGCCGGGTAATGTATATTTGGGATTAGTACATCGTATTGATAGGCCAACCTCAGGGTTAGTCATCTATGCGAAAACTTCTAAAGCATTATCTCGCCTTACGCAGATGGTGAAAAACCGAGAAATAAAAAAAACTTACTGGGCATTAGTAACAAAAACTGAAATCCCAGAAACACAAAGATTAGTCCATCATCTTAGAAAAAACGAAAAGAATAATAAAGCAATCGTCTATCCTAAAGCATCAGAAGGAACTAAAGAAGCGATTTTGACTTATCATATTATTAAAGTATTGGATAATTTTCAATTATTGGAGGTGGATCTAGAAACAGGAAGACATCATCAGATTAGAGCGCAATTATCAAAAATTGGTGCAGCCATAAAAGGTGATCTTAAATATGGTTCTCCAAGATCTAATCCTGATGGAGGGATTAACCTGCACGCTAGAAAATTAGCATTTGTCCATCCTGTTACAAAAGAAACAATAGAAATAATTGCACCTTTGCCTAAGAATGATAAAGTTTGGCAAGTCTGCGAAATCTTATAAAAGCAAAAGACATCCAGAAATACTGAATGTCTTTTTTTATTAATATGAATGTAAATGTGGTCTAATTATTTGATGATATTGCCAGTATCTTCTTTAGCAGTTTCGCCAGACAATGCATTTTGTTCTACTTTTGCCAACTTGTTTTTAGTTGGGATTTTATAAGTGAATGACAATCCAAAAGTACGTGTGTCGTTTTTGTTACTAATGTTGACACTAGGAAAGGCATTGGTCGTTCTTAGATTATTCTCTTTGGTATTGAAAATATCGTTAGCAAACAGAGTTAATGTCATTCTGTCTTTGTTAAATTTCTTAGATGCACTTACATCAAAAGTATTGTAAAACGACTTATTAGGATAGAAGTAATAATAATTTCCCTTGGTAAGATAAGTGTAACTCAGGTTAAGCTTTATATCAGATGGTAATATAAATTGCCCAGAAAGACTGTATGTCCAATAGCCTTTTGGATTAATAATTTTATCTATCTCTTGCAATTGATATGAAGTGTATAGGTACAAAAAATTCATCTTATCAGGATTGAAATTCATTTTCATGATTTCCTTAAAGGGCTTGGTAAACAATGCAAAAGGAATTGGGAATCCCATGTTGAAATTATGAGTTTTCAACTGATCTACATTGACAGAAGTTTGTAAGATTTTATCATCTTTTCTCATCACTTGTTGTACAACCTGATTTTTGCCAGAAGTTAGGTTATAGCCAATAAAAGCAAAATTCATTGCGCTTAATTTAACTTCGAAATTATCATAAATAGTTGGTTGCAAGTTAGGATCACCAAAAAACTCTATGTTAGCATTACCGTATCTTGTGTTGTTGGGATTAAGATTGGCAACACTCGGCAAGGCAATTTTTTTATTATAGTTAATATTGGCAAATACCATGTTCGGGATAAAATTGTACTGTACGCTGGCATTAGGAAAAACTTTGAATTTATCGAAAGGCTTTAATTGGTCATATTTTCCGTTTTCTGGATTAAGACTTGTTCCGTTGATGTTATAATATTCTCCACGAAGCCCTAATGTAAAATCGAATTTCCCTTTTTTGCTATTTACTTCAGAATAAACGGCACTTGTTTTACTACTATAATCTAAGTTTTTTATATTAAAGTTTTCTGCCACAAAATCTTGTTGGTTGTAATCTGCTCCAACACCCAATTTTCCTTCGTCCAGGATTTTTATAGGCTGAGAATAATCTACTTTTAGGTTGTACACTTCTTGTGTAGAGCCATTGGTATTCTCATTAATTATCTCTCTCGGTTGAAGGACGTGAGAGTATTGATTAAAGCTTGCTTTATTATTAGAGTAAGTTCCTTTGATTTCAAATTTCTTATTACGATCATCAAATTTCTTCTGGTAAGTTGCCATTACCTCATGGCGTGTATTATCATTATCAGTCTTATCTTTACTGATAATTGCTGTACCATTAGAAAGGGCATAACTGTCAATATAGCGATCAGTATTATTGTAAGACAAATTGTAATTTAGTAATAATCGATCTTTTCCTAAGTCAAAAGTAAAAGCACTTCTTACAAATTGAGTTCTGCCGATGTTGTCATTTCCAAGTTTAGAAATTTCGTCAATTGTAGATTTGGTTTCATCTTCGCTGTAAGATTGTCCAATGTTCAACTGCCACCCGAACCAACGGTTTTTAGAATTTAAAGTTAAACTATTATTGAATTTGTTTCTATACTTATCATAATTACTAAAACGGTAACCACCAGCATAAGTTGCAGATAAGTAAGACTTGGCACTTCTGCTTGTGATAATGTTAAGAATAGCGCCACCAGAAGTTGCAGGAAATTCTGCTCCAGGTTGGGTAATCATCTCAACGCGCTCTATACTATTGGCAGGCAAACCCTCTAGATAAGCTGTCAGTTGATCGCTGTATAAGTTAAGCGGACGCCCATCCATAAAGACTTGCAATGATTTTCCTTGGTACATGATCCCAGCCATATCAGAGGCAATTACTCCAGGGATTTTTTTAAGACCTTCCATCGTCGTCCCGGAGTTGAGGTGACTTTGTTCTGAAAAATCAAATATTGTTCTGTCTGCTTTTTGCTCAACAGCTTTTTTGGTCTTTACAATGCTTACGCCTTCAATTTCTTTCTCTTTAGTTTTATCTGTTTTGTCATTGTCTTGAGAAAAGGCAATTTGAGATGTTAACAAAAAAGCAGCAGCTATAATAAATTTCTTGTTCATAAATAAGATTCTGCAAGATTAGACAATCATAAATTTGTTTTGTTACAAAAGAAATAAGGAATTTCTGCTGAGCTGTAGATAAGGCGCACTAAGTGGTATAAAAAACGTTACCAAAGGTTGAGATTTGGTAACGTTATATTTTTTGTTTTTATTAAAGGAGATTATTTCGCTCTATCTTTTTCTTCAAAATTAATATTGCGTGCTTCTTTAACTTTTTTGTTCCCGAAGGTATAATTAACGCTTAGTCTGAAGCTGCGACCATCCCAATAGTTGTTGAAATGTTGACTGTTGTTAGCATAATAGATGTCACCTTTCCAATATTGTGCAAAAATGTTGGTGACTGAGGCGTTAAGTTGAAGTTGTTTTTCCATTAGAGAAACTTTGATCCCTGCATCAAGATTGGTAAAACTATGGAAGTAAGAATTCACGTTTTTATAAGGTAAACTCTGACTGAAATTAACAAAGAAATTAATGGTTTTTGCGGTATTCAGCGTGAGTGTATTTCGGATGCTATAATCTAAAGTATGCCCTTTCTTGGGTGTTGCATCGATATTATAAATTTTAGAATTTGTTAAAGATGCACTTGCAAAAGCGGTAGCCTCCCACCAAGGTAAGATTTTGTCAGTGTAAGAAACATTTAGCCCAAAAGAATCATTGTCATAAGTATTTAAGTAGGTGCCTTGATTTTCTAAACCATTTTGAAACGAAACTTGTCCAAAACCATTTTTTAGGTGAAGATAAAATAAGCTTGCATTTAACTTATTATTATAAGTGTAAGAAATTTCATAATTATTAATGTAAGATGGCTGTAACAAAGGGTTACCAGAAGAATAAGAATTGGTGTTAGAGTACCAACGGAATGGGTTGAGATTGTCCATATCAGGACGATTAATTCTTCTGGAATATGAAATACTGTAGGCATTTTTGTCTTCTTTATAAGCTACAAAAGCAGACGGAAACCATTGCCCATAATTATATTTATTTCTTTCGCCAGTAGAAGGCGTCAATCCATCCACATAAGTAGATTCATATCTCACCCCGAATTTAGTTTGCCATTTACTATCAAAATCTTTTGCAAAACTTACATAACCTGCGATATTTTTCTCTTGATATCTAAAAATATTAGTACGTAGAGGATCTATCACCCAATCAGCATTTTGCAAAGTAGAATAACTCAGATCCGATGTGTTTTTGAACTGTGTATATTTCGCACCAGTCTCAATTGTCCCGAAAGAAAAAGGAAGCTCGAGGTCAGCTTGTCCAGAAAAAATTTCTGGTTTGATTAATGAGATGGTTTTTACATATTCTAAACTTTGGTTAGAAGCCTTAAAGGTGTTGAAGTTAACCGTCGTGTTGGAGTTGTTTCCGTAATAGTTTCCTGTGACGCTCAATTTTTTTCCAATAGAATCTAGCTTTAGATCATAATATGCGCTTAAGGTATTCATCTTATTTTTCTCACGATGTTGTGTGTTGGTCAATAGATTTTCTATGCTTTTAGTATTATTAAGATAATCCGTTGTATTAACAATATTCATGTCAGGATTTTCTGTAGAAAACATATAATTGAATCCAACTTCTGATTTTTTTCCGATTTTATAAGACATCATCAAGCTTGGAGAGAGATTTTTCCACATGTCTTTTCGGATAGATTTGCTTCTGCTAATGGTATCAGAGACGATAGAGTAGTTTTCGTTGGTACGTTTTGCACTATTAGTATAATTGGTTTTAAGGCTTAAACTAAGTTTTTCGGTTTGGTAATTTAAAGTTCCGTTAGCGCTTCCTCCAAAGTAAGTTCTTTGGTTAATTCCTGTGCCGATATTCCCACTGAAACCGAGATTAGGGTTTTTCTTAAGAACAATATTAATGATACCACTGTTGCCTTGCGCTTCGTATTTTGCAGGAGGCGTGGTAATGACTTCAACTTTAGAAATATTCTCTGAGCGGATAGTTTTAAGATAGTTCATTAAGGCATCACCAGAGAGATTAAGCATTCTTCCGTTAACCATGACAGCCACGCTACTTTTCCCAACAATAGAAATAATGCCTCGGTTTTCGTCTATTTTCATCATTGGTACGTTAGCCAAAGTTTCTACTGCGTCCATGCCTTGCGATGCCAAAGATGCATCAACATTAAAGATGAGGCGATCTGCTTTTCTTTCTATTAATTTTTTCTTTCCAGAAATTACGACTTCATTTATTTTATTCGTTTTAATAGTATCATTTGCAGTTTGAGCTGTAAATAATGCGCTAAATAATATTGCTGATATGCTAATTGTTTTTTTCATAGTTTAAAATTGATGTTACAAAACTAGCTCAGCAAAATCTTTTTAAAAATAGCATTTAGACCAAGCGTTAATAAAGTCGGACTAAAAAAGTTTCGTCGGAAAAAAATGCCGGTTTGTCGAAAATATATAGGATTTAGAATTACGATAAGCTTAAATTTGAGCATGAAAAAAAATCAAATCCTCTTTCTCCATATTTTTTATTGGCTGCTTAATCTTACTTTTTCCATTTTGCTACCTATTTTAGCATGGGATACTAAACATGCAGTTTTCAATGTCACTTTCTTTATCGTTGGTTTTATTGTTTTTTATATCAATTACTTTTACATCGTTCCGTTTTTTTTCAATATCAAAAAGCTTTATTTAACCATTTTTGGTTTTTTTATTAGCGTTGGATGTTTTGTGTTTTTCCGTTATATGACCGAAGAATTGATTTTACCTTGGTTTATTGGGCATGGTAATTATGCTAAGGAAACGCCGTTTTGGTTTTATTATTTTGATAATGTTTCATATAGTTCTGGTACGTTATTTATTAGTACTGCGCTGGCTTTGTTTAATATATTTTTTAAAAGAGAAGAAGAACGTCAACAGTTAATTGAAGAAAAACAATCCGCCGAACTCAAGGCTTTGAAAACTCAGATTAATCCGCATTTTATTTTTAATTCTCTCAATAATATCTATTCTTTGGTCTATCAAAAATCGGATAAATCACTTCCTGCCATCGAGGAACTGAGTGAGATGTTGCGCTATTCAACGAAAGATTTAGAGAAAGACTTTATACCGTTGAAACGAGAATTAGGTTATGTGAAAAGTTTAATCGGTTTAGAAAAATTAAGAATCAGAAATCCCGAAATGGTAAAATGCACTTCTGAAATAGAAAATGAAGACGTAGAAATTTCGCCAATGTTATTGGTTCCGTTTGTAGAAAATGCTTTTAAACATGGTGATTTTAATAGCGGTGAACTGACAATTGATTTAAAAGAAATTAACAATGTTTTAAATTTTAGAATAGAAAACCGAAAACGTCAAGGTTCCAAAGATCACACCTCTGGCATTGGGATTGGGAATGTGAAAAAACGTTTAGCATTGATCTATCCTAACAAACATGAGCTCAATATTTCTGACAATCAAAATAGTTTTGTCGTAGAATTAAAAATAGAACTTTAAGCAGAATCATTAAATATTAAAAATCATTTTCAGAAAGTTATGAAAATAAAATGCATTATTACAGATGATGAGCCTTTGGCAGTTTCACTTTTAGAAAAATATGTTTCTGAAATGCCCGATTTTGAGCTGCTTTCTACCTTTCTCAATCCAATTGAAGCCATAGAGTTTATCCAAAATAACGAAGTCGATTTGGTTTTTTTAGACATCCAGATGCCAGAATTGTCCGGGATTAACTTCATGAAAATTGTTGGCGACAAAGTCAAATATATCCTGACCACGGCATATTCAGAGTTTGCGATGGAAGGTTATGAGCATAATGTGATTGATTATTTGTTAAAACCAATTACGATCTCGAGGTTTGAGAAAAGTATTCAAAAAGCTTTGGAGCGACTTTCTAAACCTGCAGAACTAGAAAAGAATTTTGTCTTTATTAAATCTTCTGGGCAACAACACAAGATTTTGTTTGACGATATTTTGTACATCGAAAGCATCAAAGATTACGTCAATATTAAAACCAAGAATCAAGAATATATTGTCCTCGATACACTGAAATCTTTGGAAGAAAAGTTACCAGAATCTACATTTGCAAGAATACATAAGTCTTATATTTTAAATTTAAATCAAATAAAAAGCATCGACAGCAAGAACGTTTTACTTATTTCTGAACAAGAAATCCCGATAGGCGAGAGTTTTAAAACAAATTTTTTGAAAAAGTTAAAGTAATTTTATCTTAGCTTCGTCTTCTGAAATATGGACTCGCTATATTTGGACTCAATGGCTGAAAAAAAATCGGTATCGCTGACGGAAGTCGTGAAGAATTACGGCTCGCAATTGTTGCGTTTCATTAAAGGAAAGGTCAGCAAAACCGAGGATGCAGAAGATATTTTACAAGAAGTGTGGTATCAGACCAGCCGATTGACCAACATTGATGAGTTGGAAAATGTGGGTGCGTGGCTGTACTCGGTGACAAGAAATAAAATCACAGACAATTACCGGAAAAAGAAAAGTGATTCTTTAGAAGATTATGTCTATGAGGACGAGGATGGAAGTTTTAATGTTAAAGAAATTTTGCTGGCAGACGATTCTAACAATCCTGAGCTCAAGATGTTTAAAGATATTTTTTGGGACGAACTCATGAAAGCATTGAACGAACTTCCAGAAAAACAACGCCATGTTTTTATTCAAAACGAAATCGAAGACTTAACTTTGCAAGAAATTGCAGATAACGAAGGCGAAAATATCAAAACCATTATCAGTAGAAAAGGCTATGCCGTAAAGCATTTGCGTGTAAAATTAGGTCATTTATATAAAGAACTTAACGATTAATAGAATGATGAATCCTAGATATAGAAAACAACATAAGAAGAAATTTGCCTTCGGGTTTTTGTGTGCTATTGGACTGGTTTTTTTGCTAGTTTGGCTGTTACAATGGCTTTGGAATGCTTTGTTACCGGAAATATTAGGTGTCAAGAGTATTAGTTATTGGCAGGCTTTTGGGCTGTTTATTCTGTCAAAAATTTTGTTTGGCGGTTTTAGATTTAATAAACCACGCAATGGATTTAACAAAAGAAGAAAAATGGAAGAAAAGAAACATGGCTTTTCTGGCGAACATAGAGAACGATTCCGAGAAGAATGGAATAAACGCTTCGGTGATAAATGTAAATTTTAGACAAAGAAACTTAATATAATTAACTCCCAAAATCAATCGGTTTTGGGAGTTTTTGTTTTAATTAAAGTTGATGTATTTGGCTTCCATAAAGGTTTTCAAAAAAAATAAAAAAACTTTAAAGTAAAATTACTCTAAGGTCGTCTTCATTAAAAAGGCCTTTAGATTTATAAACTTAATATTAAAACAATGAGACATAACAAACGTTATATATTGCCCAAATTAATCGGGATTACGATTATTGCAGGCGTTGCAACATTAATTATCGGTACGATTTTCAAATTACTTTTACTAGGAAGCGTTGTTGCAGGAATCGGGACATTAATCGCTTCCAAATTGAGAAGAAGAGAACAGCGTCATTTCCAAGCTTATGAGAAAGATTTGCCGCTCAACTTTAATCCAAAAAAAGACTACAATTTTGCGGTAAAGCCAAGTTATCACAATGCGAGAAAAGAAAATATCGCAATTATCCCAATCAACTAACTATTAATTTTAAAAGAACAAAACATGTTTACAACACACAATAACACGAGAGATAGAAAAGATTTTTGTAGAGATCAATTTAATCATAAATTAGATAAACTACGAGATGGATTCTTTAACGGAAAACATCCGCTCAAAGAAGCTATCGCAGAAAAATTAAGCGTTCACAAGCCTGTTAATATTTCTGAAAGTAAAGAATATTTTGCCCTACAACTTTTTGCAGCAGGATTAAAGAAAGAACAATTTCAGATTTCGGTTAAAAATTCGGTATTGACAATTTCTTATAAGGAAACAGAAAGAAAGTCAGATTCTGATTTTATTTATCAAGAATTTTATCCAACATCGTTTGAGCGTTCTTTTCAACTTAATGAGAAAGTTGCCACAGAGAATATTTCTGCCAATTATGAAGATGGAATTTTAACGGTAATTTTACCAAAAGATCCAGAAAATAATCAACCAGCACAAGAGATTAAAATTCATTAAAAATCTCGATTTCTGTAAAACTAAATTTAAAAATTGTATATAAAAAAATCCCGTTAAGTAAAACTTGACGGGATTTTTGATTTTAATTATTTTAAAATAAACTCTTGTTGATAAGAGCTATTTGTTAATTAATGTGTGCTTGTAAGCTCCTTGATAGAAGGGACAAATGTTGTAAGGTCGATGCCTTCTACAGCGGCTTTGTACTCTTCTATGCTTGGGATTCTACCGATAATTGCAGATAATACAACTACTGGAGTAGATGCTAATAGAGATTCTCCTTTTTTGCGTTCAGAATCTTCTACAACTCTTCCTTGGAAAAGTCGCGTAGAAGTTGCCAAAACAGTATCTCCTTTTGCAGCTTTCTCTTGGTTACCCATACAAAGGTTACAACCAGGGCGCTCTAGATACATTACATTTTTGTATTCTGTACGAGCTTCACCTTTTGGCGCGTTATCGTTGAATTCAAAAGCGGAATACTTTTCTAAAAATTCCCAATCGCCTTCTGCTTTTAGTTCGTCAATGATATTATAAGTAGGCGCAGCAACCACTAATGGCGCGTTAAATTCTACTTTACCATTTTGTTTTTCTAAGTTTTTAAGCATTTGAGATACGATCTTCAAGTCACCTTTGTGAACCATACAAGATCCAACAAAACCAAGGTCTACTTTTTTCTCTCCACCATAATAAGAAAGATCTCTGATGGTGTCATGCGTATATCTTTTAGAAACATCGTCGTTGTTAACATCTGGATCCGCAATCATAGGCTCTACAATTACGTCTAGATCTACAACAACTTCAGCATAATATTTAGCATTAGCATCAGGCGTTAATCCAGGTTTGTCACCAGATCTAATTTCCTCAATTCTCTTATTGGCTTTGTTAATCAAACCTTGAAGCACTTGGTTATGGTTATCCATACCTTTGTCAATCATGATTTGAATTCTACCTTTTGCAATTTCCAAAGATTCAATTAAAGTATTGTCTTCAGAAATGTTGATAGATGCTTTAGCCTTCATCTCTGCTGTCCAGTCTGTAAAGGTGAATGCTTGGTCAGCAGGAAGTGTACCAATGTGAACTTCGATAATACGACCTTGGAAAACATTTTCTCCACCAAACTGCTTTAACATCTGCGCTTGAGTTGCATGAACTACATCACGGAAATCCATGTGCTTTTTCATGTTACCTTTGAAAGTTACTTTTACAGATTCTGGAATTGGCATAGATGCTTCACCAGTTGCTAAAGCCAAAGCTACCGTACCAGAGTCAGCACCAAAAGCGACACCTTTTGACATTCTCGTGTGAGAATCTCCACCGATGATAATTGCCCATTCGTCGACTGTAATATCGTTAAGAACTTTATGAATAACGTCTGTCATAGCGTGGTATTCATTTTTCGGGTCACGTGCTGTGATTAATCCGAAATCGTTCATGAATTTCATTAATTTAGGAATATTAGCCTGAGCTTTTTTATCCCAAACAGAAGCTGTGTGACATCCAGATTGATAAGCTCCGTCAACAATTGGAGAGATCACAGTCGCCGCCATAGATTCTAATTCCTGAGAAGTCATTAGTCCTGTTGTATCTTGAGATCCAACGATGTTAACTTCTACACGAACGTCAGAACCTGCATGCAATACTTTGCCTGGTGTTGTACCAACAGCATTTCTGTTAAATATTTTTTCAACAGCTGTTAAACCTTGACCTTCGATAGAGATTTCTTTAGAAGGTGCAAAAACTATAGGTGCTTCAAGGCCTAAAGTTTTAGCTGCAAATGTTTGGATTTTTTTACCAAAAACAATCGCGTAAGAACCACCAGCTTTGATGAATTCCATTTTTTGTGGCGTGAAAGATTTAGTTAAATCAATTAATTCTTGATCGCCGTTGTATAATTTTTTCTCTTTAGTATTGATAGTCAAAACTGTACCTGTTGCAACAGAATATACCTCTTCTAGAACAGGATCTCCGCTTTCGTTACGTACAACATTACCTTCTGCATCTACTTTTTTCACCCAGTTTTTAAGGTCAATTCCGATACCTCCAGTTACATCAACTGTTGTTAAGAAAATTGGAGAAATGCCGTTAGTACCACCAACAATTGGTGCGATATTCACAAATGGAATATAAGGACTTGCTTGTTTACCTGTCCATAGTGCTACGTTATTAACACCAGACATTCTAGAAGAACCTACGCCCATTGTGCCTTTCTCAGCAATTAGCATAACGCTTGCATCTGGATGTAGCGCTTGCAACGCTTTTATTTCTTCTTGTGCTTGAGATGTAATCATACATTTACCATGCAATTCTCTGTCAGAACGAGAGTGCGCTTGGTTACCTGGAGATAATAAATCGGTAGAAATATCACCTTCGCCAGCAATGAATGTTACAATTTTAATTTCTTCTGCAACTTCTGGAAGTTTTGTAAAAAACTCAGCTTTTGCATAGCTTTCTAGGATTTCTCTGGCAATATCGCTACCATTGTCGTAAGCTTCTTTAAGGCGAGCTGTGTCTGCATCATAAAGGAAAACTTGAGTTTTTAGTACGTCTGCTGCTTGTTTTGCAATGTCAGCATCTGTACCTAACGCTAAGTCCAATAAAACTTCGATAGATGGACCACCTTTCATGTGAGATAATAACTCAAAGGCGAAAGCGGGAGAAATCTCTTCTACTAAAGATTCGCCAAGAATAATCTCTTTTAAAAATTTAGCCTTAACACCAGCCGCGCTAGTTGTTCCTGGAAGAGTGTTGTAAATGAAAAACTGAAGAGAATCCGGTCTATCTGCGTTATTAGAATCTTTAATTTGCGTAATAATTTCGCTTAACAATTCTGCACCGTCAATTGGCTTAGGATGAAGTCCTTGGGCTTTTCTTTCTTCAATCTCTTGGAGATAAGTCTTGTAAATGTTCATATAGAAATCTTTTCAATTTTAAAGGTGGGTTTGTGATATAATATTTTTCACTTTTACCAGTCTTTAAGTTATTGCTATATGAGCTGTTACGTAATGATACGCAACACGGACTGGTGCGAAATATACAAATCTACACCTTGTTGAGCATTGTGAGATTATCATCGATATTCGCACAATGTTTAATTCATGTTAAATTTGTCCAAATTTACGAATTTTAAAACTTTTATACGAGTTATGTAATTTAGATTTGAAATAAATTATATTACTTTTGTCTATGTTTTATTGTTTTTACTATAAAGTAAAAAATTATTTTATAAGTCTAGTTAGGTTGTCGTCTAGTTAGGATTGATGTGGATATGAGAAAAGTAGTAGTCATTGGTTTGATATTAGGAGTTTTGGTACTCTTTTTTGTGAGTAATCCATCAGAGTCATCTTGGTTTGTGGCTTGTCCTTTCAGGATGGTGACAGGCTATGATTGTCCTGGCTGTGGGAGTCAGCGTGCTTTACATCAATTGCTTCATTTTAACTTTAAACAAGCTTTTTTATTAAATCCATTACTATTTATTTTCGCAACTTATACTTTGATCGGGTTAATTTTAAAACTAAATTTTTTCAAAAAACGATGCGCTAAACTTAGTGACCAAATGTTTGGGATGAAAGCAGTGATGATTGCTATTATTTTGATTTTAATTTTTTTTATTCTTAGAAATACGGATATCTATCTGGGATGGATAAAGGGTCTATCTTTTATGGATTAACTTCTAAGTAATTTTTTCTAATAGAATTGTTATTAATCCTTTAAGGAAATGAACAATTAAAATATTTTCAATAAAATATATTTTTTTTTCATAAGTTTGTAATCGGAAAAAGGGGTGCCCCATAAAGGCTGAGATTATACCCTAAGAACCTGGGCAGGTAATGCTGCCAAGGGAACTATGCAAATGGCTAGGCTATTTGGTGCATCCTTTTATTCCAATTAATTATATATTGAGAATGAAAGGATATTTATTTTTATCAGCCCTTCTGGTGGGCACAGCGGTTTTGGCACAGTCCAAAAAGGATTCAATACAAGAGATTGAACAGATTAAAATTATCAAAAAACTTCCCGTTACTAAGGAGATTATTAATGTTGAAAAAGACCTTAGTAACAAAAACCTAGGACAAGATTTACCTTATCTTTTGAAAAACCAAATGTCTGTAGAGACAACATCAGATGCTGGTAATGGCGTGGGTTATACAGGACTTAGGATTAGAGGAGTAGATGCAACGCGTATTAATGTGATGCTTAATGGAGTGCCGTATAATGATAGCGAATCTCAAGGGACATTTTTTGTCAATATTCCTGATGTTACTTCTTCTGCATCTAATATAATTATCCAGCGTGGTGTTGGGACATCTACTAATGGTGTGGCTGCTTTTGGCGCTAGTGTTAATATAATTAGTAAGGATCCAGAAGATAAAGCTTATCTATCTACGCAACAATCTGTGGGATCTTTTAACACACATAAGCATTCTTTTGAGGCGGGTACGGGTAGTCTATTAGGTGGTAAACTATCGGTAATGGGACGATATTCTATCATAAAATCTGATGGATATATTGATAGAGCATTTTCTGATCTTAACTCTTACAATGTGGTTGCGGTATATAAAGATGGAAACACTAAGCTAAGATTCCAGACTTTTGGAGGAAAGGAGAAAACTTATCAAGCTTGGAACGGTATTTCTAAAGATAAATATAAAGAAAACCCTAGATATAACCCTTCTGGAGAAATCTATAATGCAAGTGGAAATGTAACTGGCTTCTACGATAACGAAACGGATAATTATAACCAAAAACATTATCATTTTGTTTGGGAGCAGGCTTTTAACGACCAATGGAAACTTAATACAACCTTGCATTACACAGACGGAAATGGTTATTATGAAAATTATAAATCCAATCAGAAGTTTAGTAAATACGGGATGTCTAACCTAGTTGTTGGTAGCGAAACCATAACCCGTGGTGATCTTATAAGACGTAAGTTTTTGAAGAATGATTTTTACGGTATTGTAGCTGATCTTAATGGTAAGTTGGATCAATGGAATTTTAATTTCGGAGTTGTGGCTAATCAATATTATGGACGTCACATTGGAGAGATTATCAGTGGGTCTAATGTGCAACAAATTAAGATGCCGCACGAGTATTACAGAAATAATGGGATTAAAGATGAGGTGTCTGGATATGCTAAAGCTTTGTATCAAATAGGAGGTGTCGAGCTTTTTGCAGATTTACAGTTAAGAACAATTAATTACAGATCACATGCGATTTTGGAAAGTGCAGAAGAACCGGGCGTTAATTTTAATAAAAACTTTACCTTTTTTAATCCAAAAGTAGGAGCAAGCTTTAATGTAGATGGAGGTAACCTATATGTTTCTTATGCTAATGCTCATCGCGAGCCTGTGAGAAATGATATAACAAGCAATCCTAACGTAAAGTACGAGACGCTTCACGATTTTGAGTTAGGTTATAATAAAGTAATAGGCAATTTATCATTAACGGCTAATGCTTATTATATGTCGTACAAAAATCAACTAGTACTTTCTGGTGCGATTAACGATGTAGGAGCGGCGCTTCATGAGAATGTTGGTGACAGCTATAGAGCGGGGCTAGAGATTGGAGCTGGCTATAATATCTCTAAAGAATTTAATCTATTGCTCAACACCACTTGGAGTTCTAATAAAAATAAAAATTATTTTGTTGAATCAGAAAACGGAACACAAAGTCTAGGGACAACCGATATTTCTTTTTCTCCTAAGTTTATGGGTAACCTAACGCTTAATTATCTTCCTGTTAAAGATGTTCAACTATCTTGGGTTAATAAATTGGTGGGGTCTCAGTACTTGGATAACACACAAAAAAAAGAAAATCAGCTAAAATCTTACTATTTATCTGATTTTATCGCCAGCTATAATGTAGCTTGGGGCAAAACTGATTTAGGTTTTAATGTTTTGGTTAACAATATTTTTAATCAGAAGTATATAAATAATGGATTTGTAGATGGTACACCATTTTATTATGCACAGGCAGGCACTAACTTTTTAGTTGGGGTTTCTCTTAAGTTTAAATAATACATTCTTATTAATATAACTATAAAGGCAGTCTATACTTGGGCTGTCTTTTTGTTTTTTGAAAATTGATAATTTTTTGGTCATCCTGTTATAAAATTCTAAATTTGCACATTATGAATATTGCGCAGCAAATAATCCAAGTATTACATCTAAGAAAAAAGGTGGATTTTTCGGGGCTAGGGACTTTGTCGCTGGTGACAAAACATGCCGAAGTTGATACCGAAAATGATAAAATATTACCACCAAAACAAGAATTGAATTTTGATATTAATCGTGGTGTCAAAGCAGATAATCAATTCACTACCTTGTCTCATGAGATCGTAAAAGATCTTCTAGAAAAAGGAGAAGCTAAAATTGAAGGCCTTGGTAAATGGACCAATGTCGCTGGCAAAATGCATTTTTTCCCAGAATCCAATGTTTTGGATAATAGCTTTTATGGATTAGAAGCCATAGACGTTCCGCGTATTGGCTCTTCAGATTTCAGTACAGCTACAGATAATGGTCAACAGCCTTATCAGATGAACCGTTCTGTATTGTGGACTCTTCTAGTGGCTTTACCTATGATTGGGATTATCTATGTAGGTGTAACCAATAGCGAAAAACTATTTGGTGTAAAGTCATTCTACAATCTTCCTAACCAAGATGTAAAGAAAATTGTACCTGTAAAAATAGATTCTGCTAAAGTAAAACCTCAAGATTCTGTTAAAGTAGATTCTTTAAAAAGTCAAATAATTACGACGACTAAATAATTATGAAAAAAATAAAACATCCCTCGGAATCGTTAACGGTAATGACCAATATTGTTCTTCCTAACGAAACCAACTCACTACGTAACCTTTTTGGTGGCGAATTATTGTCTCGTATGGATCGTGCAGCCTCTATATCTGCAACCCGTCATTGTGAAAGACGTGTGGTAACTGCATCTGTTAATCATGTTTCTTTTAATCATCCTATCCCAGAAGGAGGGATTGTTGTTTTAGAATCCAAAATAACCAGAGCATTTTCTACCTCAATGGAGATTTATGTAGACGTATGGTTAGATGACCCGATTAATCAAAGAAAAATACATACTAATGAAGGGATTTATACCTTTGTTGCTGTAGATGAGTTTAATAAGCCTGTTCCTATTTTTCAGGTTGAACCAGAAACCGAAGATGAGAAAAAACGTTATGATGCAGCACTTCGTCGTAAAGAATTATCATTAATCCTTTCTGGAAGAATGAAACCAACAGAATCCATAGAGCTTAAGAAATTATTCTCTGGAGAAATAGAAAAGTAATACAACGGAAGATTTATCTTCCGTTTTTTTAATATTAAATACTGATTGTTATGAGAGGACGAGTATTGTTGTTAGATAAAAATCACCCATTAATAGAAGAGCAATTATTAGCTCATCAATTTGTTTTAGAAGAAGATTATACATCTAGTTATGATGAGGTTCTCGCTAAGATACAAGATTATGATGGTATTATTATAAGGAGTAGAATTCCTATTGATGCGCAATTTCTGACAACAGCCAAGAACCTGAAATTTGTAGCTAGAGTAGGAGCAGGCATGGAGAATATTGATGTCGAAAAAGCTCAAGAGCTCAATATTACTTTGATCAGTTCGCCAGAAGGTAATCGGGATTCTGTAGCAGAGCATGTTGTTGGGATGCTTTTATTATTAATGCACAGGTTATTTATTGCCTCTAATGAAGTGAAAAACGGTATTTGGTTACGAGAAGAGAACCGCGGTGATGAGCTATTAGGCAAGACCTTTGGGATAATCGGCTATGGTAATATGGGTAGAGCCACGGCAAAGCGATTGAGTGGTTTTGATGTTAAGGTGATTTTCTATGATATATTGCCTGGCCTTTCGGATGAGTTTGGGATGCAGGTTTCTTTAGAAGAACTGCAGGCAAGAGCTGATATTATTAGCCTTCATATTCCTTTGACTGAGGCTACACATTATATAATAGACGAATCTTTTATTAATAATATGACCAATAATTTCTATTTGGTTAATACAGCAAGAGGAAAAAATATAGAAACGAGGTTTTTAGTTGAAGGCTTGAAGTCCGGCAAGATTAAAGCTGCTGCCTTAGATGTCCTAGAGTATGAGAAAGCTTCATTCGAGAATCTAGATACATCGTCTTCGTCTGGTTCTAATGGTAATGATGATCTAGCTTATCTACTTAACTCGGATAAGGTAATTGTTACGCCACATATTGCTGGCTGGACACATCAAAGTAAAACCAAATTAGCACAAGTTATTGTAGATAAGATTCTCCATCTATTTTCAATCTAATAATATTGATATAAAGGTTTAGCACTGTTTTTATAAAGCGGTGCTATTTTTTTACTCTATTGTGAGATTGAAAAAAAATATTTACACTTGTAATAGTATTTTAATCTTTAACAAAAAAAAGCTGTTGTCTTACTAAATGAAATTAAAAAACATGAAACTTATCGTAAAACAGTATTTTCCTATTTACCTGCTTGTTGCACTGTCATTTACAGTAATATCTTGTGGGCGTATTCTTGATAGCTACTTAGAAGAAAAAGCTAAAGAAAGATATACCTCTCCTTTTATGGGAAAATGGTTTGGTACATATACGGGAGATGAGAGTGGTAGTTTTAGTATTACTGTTGCAAAAAGCGGTCAGATTTCTGGTGTCTACGGACCGTATAATGATGAAATCTTTAATAGTGTGAGTGATGATGGTGTGCTAGGCGCTATAAGCTCTAACAATCCTATGTTTTTTTATTTTCATGGAAATTTAATAACCAAAAAAGGAACTTGGAGAAGAAGCAATCTTAAAGGAGAGTGGACCATCACAAAACAATAACAATACTTTGGATTATCTTACCTTAGGAAACTAAGCCGACTTTGTAGAAATGTTTTCGGCAAAACAAAACATCCTTGTTTTTTATTTAAAATACTAAAAATCAATATGAAAAATATGAAAGCATCCAGATTTATACATCTTTCTTGTATCTATGGAGCTTTACGTATCAATAAGGCTTTTTATTTAACATAAAATAACATTTTCTAGGTTTCTCACTTTTGTATTAATTCATACTTTAGCGTTCTGTTTAATTTTGTTAAATGTTATAGATTATGAAGAAATCCAGAGGTGTCTTTTTGCTCGCTTTGATGTTGTTGACGTACAGTTGTAAAAAGGAAAATGCACCTAAGGAAGAACCGGGCTACGTTAGTCATCTTCCCAATTATTCTAACGTCCACTTAGATGAGGTTTTTACGGCGCAAGATAGACTGCTTGATAATAAAGCAATTATTGTGTCTCAGATTAATAATTATTATAATCACGTTTGGGAGAAAGGTAATCTTAGTGGCGGAGTATTAGTGGCAAAAGCAGATGATGTTCTGTTTGAAAAATACAGAGGCTTTGGTAGAGTTAATAATGAAATGCCAATTAACGAAAATACACCACTTCACGTAGCTTCAGTCAGTAAGACCATGACAGCAATGGCAATTCTTAAGTTAGTAGAAGCAGGAAAACTAAAGCTGGAAGATGATATTACGAAGTTTTTCCCGAAATTTCCTTATCCAGGGGTTACTGTTTTTAGTTTAGTCTCACAGAGAAGTGGCCTCCCAAAATACGAATACTTTGATAAATCTGTTGTACCAGCACCAGCAGAGCTAAAGCAGACATTTATCAGTAATAAAGATGTTCTTAATATTTTAATTAGAGATAAGCCAGAGTTAGCAAGACCTAGCAATACGGGATTTATGTATTGTAATACTAATTTTGCATTGTTGGCTTTAATTGTAGAGCAGGTTACCAAAACCTCTTTCCCAGAAGCAATGCAAGAGATTGTTTTTAAGCCTCTTAAGATGCAGCATAGCTTTATTTTTCAAGAGAAAGATATCCCAACAGCATCTCAATCCTTTTATAATGGTAATAATAGATTGTATCCTTTGGATCATTTTGATTTGATTTATGGAGACAAGAATGTTTATACAACTCCAAGAGATCTTCTTAAGTTTTCTACCGCTTTATTTTCTAAAGATTTTTTGAAATCAGATCTTAAGAATAAAATCTTCGAAGGTTATAGTAATGAGAAAACAGGGATTAACAATTACGGGATTGGCTTCAGGATGAAAATCTTTGATAATGGAGAAAAGTTAACCTATCATAACGGTTGGTGGCATGGATCTAATGCGGTTTTTGTACATTCTTTAAAATCTAAAGTAACTATTGTTGCCATTGGTAATAAGTACTCTCAACGGGTATATTCGGCGATGGCATTGTCAGGTTTGTTTGATGATTTCCCTACCGAAAAAGAAAAGCTTCAGAAAACTTTTGTTGAAGGTGATTCTTTAAAAGATGTAGAACATTAATCTATTAAGTTTTAGATTGTTTATTTTTGCACTTTAATAATATATATGAAGAAGATATTTTTTCTTTTCATCATAGGATTAACGCTTGCTTCATGTGCAAGAGTAGGATCTCCTGTTGGCGGTGACAAAGATACTTTGGCGCCTAAGTTTATGGCGTCTAATATAGATTCGTCAAGGATTAATGTACCGAGAGATATTAAGGAGCTTAGGATAGATTTTGACGAGTATATCAATTTGAAAGATATTAATAAGAATCTAATTATCTCCCCGCCAATTACTAAGATTAAGAAGATCCTTCCGGGGAATTTGTCGACTAAATATTTATTAATCCAATGGTCTGATACGCTACAAGCCAATACAACCTATAATTTTAATTTCGGAAATGCTATTACCGATCTTAATGAAGGTAACATTTTGCCTTATTATAACTTCGCTTTTTCTACAGGTGACAAGATTGATAATCTATATATTAGTGGTAATCTAACAGATGCTTTGGGCGAAAAAAAGGCAGAGAATAAAGAAGCTAATATCGTAGTGGGATTATATCAGGTAAAAGATACGATGGATTATCGTCAGAAGCCATATTATATCACTAAGGTAGATCCAGATGGTTATTATGAATTGAATTATCTTTCACCAGGCAAATATAGGATTCTCGGTTTTGAAGACCTTAACCAAAATTCTATCTTCGATCCAGGAAAGGAGAAAGTAGCGTTCCAAAAAGATATTGTAGATCTAGGTGAAAATAATATCTCTGGACTTAATCTCAAGTTATACTCTTCGGTAGGGAAAGCGACATATAAAGAGAAGAAAGAAATCCCGGGCGGACTATTATTTTTATTTGAAGGTAATCCTGAAAAATTAGATATTAGATCTGTCTCACCAGAGCTTAAGAATTATAAAGTGACGCATCGTCCTAAATCGGATTCTGCCTACGTTTGGTTTGATGCTGTTAAAGAAAACATCGGTGTCGACAAAATAGAAAACATGAAATTCGTTAATGAAGCTTCTATAGGTGCCAAAAAAGATACAATTAAGTTGTCGTATCGTTTTAACCCAAAACAAAATGATTTTGTCATTTCTAGAAGAGGCGATTCTAAAATTGCGAATACAGATTTATTTAAAATAGCATCTAATTTACCTATAGAAAAAATATTATTGGACAAATTCACTTTAGTTTCAGATAGTATTTCACAAGCTTTTACTGCTGAGGTGGCTAAGGATGATCCTTTTCAGATTAATATTAAGGGCGACCTAAAACCCGGGAAAAAGTATCAACTTAACATCCCCAAAGAAAGCGTTCAATCTTATTATAGAAGTATAGAGAAGTCTTACCGTTTCGATTTTGAAACTGAAAAAGCCGAAAATCTAGGATCATTAACGCTAACCTTGCTTAATGCGCCAGAGCATCCATTTTGGATTCAGATGCTTAGTACAGATGGGAAAGTTGTTTATAGTAAGTTGGCTAAGGAAGCGAAAGTACATTTTGCTAATCTTATGCCAGGTAATTATCATTTAAGGATTTTGGTAGACAATAATGATAACGGTGTTTGGGATTCTGCAGACTTTGAGAAAGAAACGTTGGCAGAAGACGTCTATCTTTTCAGAAAAAATAAAGATACCAATCCAATGACTAAGGTTAATATCAGACCAATGTGGGAGATTAATGAAACCTGGGATTTGAAAAATGAAGTACAAACAGATTGAAAAATTTTATAAAAATAATATTAGGAGTTGTTTTACTTGCTGTTTTAATACAGTTTATTCCTATTGACAGAACGTTAAAGCCGATTGATAAGACCAAAAATTTTATTAATCTAGAAAATACGCCACCTAATATCGTGGCTTTGTTGAAGGCTTCGTGCTACGATTGCCACTCTAACGAAACGATTTATCCAGATTATGCTTACATAGCGCCAATTTCTTGGATGGTAAATGATCATATTAAAGAAGGTCGTAAGTATCTTAACTTTTCTGAGTGGGGTAATTATAACCAATTTCAGAAAGAAGGAATGTTAGAGAAAAGCGTCCAAGCTATTGCTAATTTCAAAATGCCTTTGCCATCTTACATACAGAAGCATCATGACGCTAACCTGACCAAGGAGCAAAGAGGGCAACTAGAAGCTTACTTTCATTATTTAAAATCGAATCCTTCCCGTTAAAATAGATGCGCCTGTCTAATTCGATAGGCTTATTTTATATAGCCTTATCGCTGTATTGTTTCAACCTTGCATTTTGCAATCTTTCAATCATGCATCCATGTCTGAAGACTAAGATTAAAAAAATAGCATTGAATTTCAGTGTGTTTAAGGATGCGTTAATAAATAGTTCACAATAAGTTTGCGGGAGATATGTAAAGGGCTTACCTTTGCAGTCGCAATTAGAGATAAGAGCGGCGCAGAAGACAGTAAAGATGACATAAACTATAAAGATTCTCAAAAAATAAATACAAATTTTATTTGCGAGTATTGATAAAAAGTTTTACTTTTGCAAACGCAAATCGAGATAGATTAGCAAGCGTAGGAGTAGAGTATAAGATGTGTGATGATGATTATTATGGCTAAGAAAAATAGTAATAATAAGAGTTGTGTATATCGGAAAAAGTTTTTACTTTTGCACTCGCAAATCAGGGACGACTGACAGAGAAGATTCCTGATAGAAAAGCGAGAAGAATATAGGTCATTGAAATAACATATAACAACCAAGTAAGGAAAAAAAACCAAAGCGTCAATTTTAGGATTGAGTAGAGTTTAAGGACAAACCAACATACAATGGAGAGTTTGATCCTGGCTCAGGATGAACGCTAGCGGGAGGCCTAACACATGCAAGCCGAGCGGTAGATGTCCTTCGGGACATTGAGAGCGGCGCACGGGTGCGTAACACGTGTGCAACCTACCTTTATCAGGGGGATAGCCCGAAGAAATTCGGATTAATACTCCATAATATGAGTCAAGGCATCTTGATTTATTGAAAACTCCGGTGGATAAAGATGGGCACGCGCAAGATTAGATAGTTGGTGAGGTAACGGCTCACCAAGTCTACGATCTTTAGGGGGCCTGAGAGGGTGATCCCCCACACTGGTACTGAGACACGGACCAGACTCCTACGGGAGGCAGCAGTGAGGAATATTGGACAATGGGTGAGAGCCTGATCCAGCCATCCCGCGTGAAGGACGACGGTTCTATGGATTGTAAACTTCTTTTATATAGGGATAAACCTACTTACGTGTAAGTAGCTGAAGGTACTATATGAATAAGCACCGGCTAACTCCGTGCCAGCAGCCGCGGTAATACGGAGGGTGCAAGCGTTATCCGGATTTATTGGGTTTAAAGGGTCCGTAGGCGGGCTTGTAAGTCAGTGGTGAAATCCGGCAGCTTAACTGTCGAACTGCCATTGATACTGCAAGTCTTGAGTAAAGTAGAAGTGGCTGGAATAAGTAGTGTAGCGGTGAAATGCATAGATATTACTTAGAACACCAATTGCGAAGGCAGGTCACTATGTTTTAACTGACGCTGATGGACGAAAGCGTGGGGAGCGAACAGGATTAGATACCCTGGTAGTCCACGCCGTAAACGATGCTAACTCGTTTTTGGGATTTAGGTTTCAGAGACTAAGCGAAAGTGATAAGTTAGCCACCTGGGGAGTACGTTCGCAAGAATGAAACTCAAAGGAATTGACGGGGGCCCGCACAAGCGGTGGAGCATGTGGTTTAATTCGATGATACGCGAGGAACCTTACCAAGGCTTAAATGGGAATTGACAGGTTTAGAAATAGACTTTTCTTCGGACAATTTTCAAGGTGCTGCATGGTTGTCGTCAGCTCGTGCCGTGAGGTGTTAGGTTAAGTCCTGCAACGAGCGCAACCCCTGTCACTAGTTGCTAACATTAAGTTGAGGACTCTAGTGAGACTGCCTACGCAAGTAGAGAGGAAGGTGGGGATGACGTCAAATCATCACGGCCCTTA
Source organism: Chryseobacterium electrogenes (assembly GCF_053553015.1). Classification (NCBI taxonomy): domain Bacteria; kingdom Pseudomonadati; phylum Bacteroidota; class Flavobacteriia; order Flavobacteriales; family Weeksellaceae; genus Chryseobacterium; species Chryseobacterium electrogenes. The sequence continues at coordinate 2,708,493 of NZ_JBNPPB010000002.1, forward strand.
CGCCTTGGGCCACACACGTGCTACAATGGACGGTACAGAGGGACGCTACCAGGCGACTGGATGCAAATCTCGAAAGCCGTTCTCAGTTCGGATTGGAGTCTGCAACTCGACTCTATGAAGCTGGAATCGCTAGTAATCGCGCATCAGCCATGGCGCGGTGAATACGTTCCCGGGCCTTGTACACACCGCCCGTCAAGCCATGGAAGTCTGGGGTACCTGAAGTCGGTGACCGTAACAGGAGCTGCCTAGGGTAAAACAGGTAACTAGGGCTAAGTCGTAACAAGGTAGCCGTACCGGAAGGTGCGGCTGGAACATCTCATTTTAGAGCGTCTTTAAGACGAAAAACGTACAAGTCATTAAATTGACAACAACTCCTTAGACAAAACTACAAGTTTTGGTTTTTTTACTCGGTTGGATATATAAAAAAGATAAACCCACTAGAAATTAGTATAGGGAAGAGATTTGGAAAAAGAAGTTAGGAATTAGAAGTTAGAAATTAGTCTAACCTTTATTATCTAAAATCTAACATCTAAAACGAAGTCTCGTAGCTCAGCTGGTTAGAGCGCTACACTGATAATGTAGAGGTCGGCAGTTCGAGCCTGCCCGAGACTACTAATTGGAATAGAGGTTAGAGGTCAGAATTTAGAAGTTAGATATATGCGTGAGCAAAAGTCTAAGATCTAAATCTAGTATCTAACATCTTAACTAGAGGGGGAATTAGCTCAGCTGGCTAGAGCGCCTGCCTTGCACGCAGGAGGTCAAGGGTTCGACTCCCTTATTCTCCACAGTTTTAGGAGTTTGATTTAAAAGTTACGATTGGAGCCAAAAACAACAATTGTTCATCAGACAAATAAGAAGAAAACAAAGATCATTGACATTAACGGTAAAGACATCACAAAGAGAAAACCGAGCGCAAACAAGCGCTTGAGTAACCAATAGGAAAGAAATCGTTAAGGGCGTATGGCGGATGCCTAGGCTTTCAGAGGCGAAGAAGGACGTGGTAAGCTGCGAAAAGCTGCGGGGATCGGCACACACGAATTGATCCGCAGATGTCCGAATGGGGCAACCCGTCTGGTTGAAGACCAGTCATCTTGATGTTTACATTGAGAAGCAAACCCGGAGAACTGAAACATCTAAGTACCCGGAGGAAAAGAAATCGAAGAGATTCCGTAAGTAGTGGCGAGCGAACGCGGATTAGCCCAAAAGTCTTTATATATTTAGAAGAATGTTCTGGAAAGAACAGCCGTAGACGGTGATAGCCCGGTATTCGAAAGGTATATTTAGATGATAAATGAGTATGGCGGGACACGTGAAATCCTGTCTGAATATGGGGGGACTATCCTCCAAGGCTAAATACTCCTGAAAGACCGATAGTGAACAAGTACTGTGAAGGAAAGGTGAAAAGCACTTCGAATAGAAGGGTGAAATAGAACCTGAAACCGTACGCCTACAAGCGGTCGGAGCTCACAAGTTGAGTGACGGCGTGCCTTTTGCATAATGAGCCTACGAGTTAATGTTACTAGCGAGGTTAAGGACTTCAGGTCCGGAGCCGGAGCGAAAGCGAGTTTGAATAGGGCGCTTAGTTAGTAGTATTAGACGCGAAACCTTGTGATCTACCCATGGGCAGGTTGAAGCTTTGGTAACACAAAGTGGAGGACCGAACCGGTTGACGTTGAAAAGTCTTCGGATGACTTGTGGGTAGGGGTGAAAGGCCAATCAAACTGGGAGATAGCTCGTACTCTCCGAAATGCATTTAGGTGCAGCGTCGTATATAAGTTTATTAGAGGTAGAGCTACTGATTGGATGCGGGGGAGTCAAATCCTACCAATTCCTGACAAACTCCGAATGCTAATAAATGTTCTACGGCAGTGAGGGCATGGGTGCTAAGGTCGATGTCCGAGAGGGAAAGAACCCAGACCAACAGCTAAGGTGCCCCAAATATATGTTAAGTTGAAATAACGCGGTTGGACTGCATTGACAGCTAGGATGTTGGCTTGGAAGCAGCCATTCATTTAAAGAGTGCGTAACAGCTCACTAGTCGAGCGGTCCGGCATGGATAATAATCGGGCATAAACATATTACCGAAGCTATGGATTTATACCTTAGGGGTATATCTGGTAGGAGAGCATTCTATTTGCGCCGAAGCAGTATCGTGAGGTATTGTGGAGCGGATAGAAAAGAAAATGTAGGCATAAGTAACGATAAAGGGGGCGAGAAACCCCCTCACCGAAAGACTAAGGTTTCCTCAGCCATGCTAATCAGCTGAGGGTTAGTCTGGACCTAACGCGAACCCGAACTGGAAGTGGATGGACAATGGGTTAATATTCCCATACTTGCTCACACTAAAAGGGGACGGAGTGCCGTACTTACTGGAGACTGACGGAATAGTCAAGACCTAGCCTTCGGGCGAAGTTGTTGTAAGGAAAGCGCTTCCAAGAAAAGCCGAAGTGAAGCAACCCGTACCAAAACCGACACAGGTAGTCGAGGAGAGAATCCTAAGGTGCTCGAGTGAGTCGTGGCTAAGGAACTAGGCAAAATAGTCTCGTAACTTCGGAAGAAGAGACGCCAACAGCAATGTTGGCCGCAGTGAAGAGGCCCAGGCGACTGTTTATCAAAAACACAGGACTCTGCTAAATCGAAAGATGCTGTATAGGGTCTGACACCTGCCCGGTGCTGGAAGGTTAAGGAAGGGCGTTAGCGTAAGCGAAGCGTTTGACTGAAGCCCCAGTAAACGGCGGCCGTAACTATAACGGTCCTAAGGTAGCGAAATTCCTTGTCGGGTAAGTTCCGACCTGCACGAATGGTGTAACGATCTGGGCACTGTCTCAGCCACGAGCTCGGTGAAATTGTAGTATCGGTGAAGATGCCGATTACCCGCAATGGACGAAAAGACCCTGTGAACCTTTACTATAACTTCGTATTGACTTTGAGTAAGTAATGTGTAGGATAGGTGGGAGACTTTGAAGCAGGCACGCTAGTGTTTGTGGAGTCAACGTTGAAATACCACCCTTTACTTACTTGGAGCCTAACTTCTTTTAGAAGGACATTGCGTGGTGGGTAGTTTGACTGGGGTGGTCGCCTCCAAAAGAGTAACGGAGGCTTTCAAAGGTACCCTCAGCACGCTTGGTAACCGTGCGTAGAGTGTAATGGCATAAGGGTGCTTGACTGTGAGACCAACAAGTCGATCAGGTGCGAAAGCAGGACATAGTGATCCGGTGGTTCCGTATGGAAGGGCCATCGCTCATAGGATAAAAGGTACTCCGGGGATAACAGGCTAGTCTCCCCCAAGAGCTCACATTGACGTGGAGGTTCGGCACCTCGATGTCGGCTCGTCACATCCTGGGGCTGGAGAAGGTCCCAGGGTTGGGCTGTTCGCCCATTAAAGTGGCACGCGAGCTGGGTTCAGAACGTCGTGAGACAGTTCGGTCTCTATCTATTGCGGGCGTTAGAAGTTTGAGCGGACTTGACTCTAGTACGAGAGGACCGTGTTGAACAAACCTCTGGTGTATCAGTTGTACCGCCAGGTGCACCGCTGAGTAGCTACGTTTGGAAGAGATAAGCACTGAAAGCATATAAGTGCGAAACTCGCCGCAAGATTAGACTTCTTTTAAGGGTCGTGGGAGATGACCACGTTGATAGGCTATAGGTGTAAAGGCAGTAATGTCATAGCCAAGTAGTACTAATTACCCGTAGATTTATAGCCTATTGTAAAGCGCAAGTTTGCGCGCCAAAGGTTTTGTCTTTGTGAACGTTTTTATCGATAAACATAGTTTTTAGTTTTTAGTGTATTGTTTTTAGTATGAATGCTAAATAGCCAACACTAAATACCCAAAACTAAAATATACCTTATTTAGGGTGGTTTTAGCAGAGGGGCTCACCTGTTCCCATTCCGAACACAGAAGTTAAGCCCTCTAGCGCCGATGGTACTGCTAACGCGGGAGAGTAGGTCGCCGCCAGTTTTTTTTAAAGCTCAATCATTTAGTTGATTGAGCTTTTTTTTGGTCCATACTTTTTGAAAAAGACGAAAGAAATGTGACGATGTGACGATGAGAGGATTGGGTGATGTGATGTGTTGATGGGAGACTTTAGAATGTATGCTAAAGTTAAAGATTGGATAAATTTGATTCAATTCTTAAACTTATTGACTGCTCATTGTAAAAATCATAAATTGGTATTATTATTGTTAAGCAATCGATTAATAGACATTTATGAAAAAACACGTATCAAAAAACTATTTATTGTTGTTATTTATTCTTTTATCCTTTTGGGCTTGTAAAAAAGAAGAAGTTGATAAGTCAATAGATGATAATACATCTGCTTCAGAAGATATTATTATAAAGGATTCTATCATAAAAAAGGAGAATGATAGTGTAAAAGTTGTTATAAAGAAATCAATTCCGCCAGCTGAGCAAGAGTTTGGATTCTATAATGCTTTTATTTTCCCAAAAGATAAAAAAGATAAAGATTCTATTTTTTCTATTTTCAATAAAAAGTACAACGAGCAGGAGCGATATGCTATCTATGCACTTAATAGACTCGATGTAAAAAATAGATTAAAAGCAGATACATTAGTAGTCCCAAAGGTAATTGATACAAGTCTTATGGACTATTCTCCTTTCCCTAAGCAGCTGGATATCTTAAGCCCAGTTAATAAATTTGTTGTTTTTTCTTATCCGATACAAGCATATGGAGTATACAATAATGGAACTTTAGTCAAATGGGGTCCTACAAGTATGGGGAAAAAAACTTCAAAAACTAAAACAGGACTTACCTTTGCAAATTGGAAGAAAGAATTAGCCATATCTACAGTTAAGAGTGAATGGAAATTACCCTATAATTTTAATATTTTTAATATGGATGGTATAGGATGGCACGAGTATGAATTACCAGGTTATCCAGCCTCACATTCATGTCTACGATTACTGAAAAATGATGCGATATGGTTATATTCTTATGCAGATACTTGGATTCTTAATCCAGGAGGCGCTACGACAAAGGCAAAAGGTACAGCAGTCTTAGTTTATGGCGATTATCCTTGGGGAAGCGCAGACCATGGAAAAACCTTCTTCAAGATCCCAGCTCTAATAATGTTTCTGTAGAAGAAATGACAACGATGCTTCAACCAAAAATTGAGTTGATTATAAAAGAACAAAATAATCGTATAAAAGTTTCAGATTCTATAAAAACCGCTAGATCTATAGCATCAAAACAAAAATTAGAAAACTAAACTAATTATATTAATACTTTCTTCAGTATATAAAATAGAATCCTTCCCGTTAAAATAGATGCGCCTGTCTAATTGATAGGCTTATTTTATATAGCCTCTCGCTGTATCGTTTCATCGTTGCATTTTGCAATCTTCGAATCCCGCATCCATGTCTGAAGACTAAGATTAAAAAAAGAGCATTGAATTTCAGGGTGTTTAAGGATGCGTTAATAAATAGTTCACAATAAGTTTGCGGGGATATGTAAAGAGCTTACCTTTGCAGTCGCAATTAGAGATAAGAGCGGCGCAGAAGCAGTAAAGATGACATAAACTATAAAGATTCTCAAAAAATAAATATAAATTTTATTTGCGAGTATTGATAAAAAGTTTTACTTTTGCAAACGCAAATCGAGATAGATTAGCAAGCGTAGGAGTAGAGTATAAGATATGTTTTGATGATTATTATGGCTAAGAAAAATAGTAATAATAAGAGTTGTGTATATCGGAAAAAGTTTTTACTTTTGCACTCGCAAATCAGGGACGACTGACAGAGAAGATTCCTGATAGAAAAGCGAGAAGAATATAGATCATTGAAATAACATATAACAACCAAGTAAGGAAAAAAAACCAAAGCGTCAATTTTAGGATTGAGTAGAGTTTAAGGACAAACCAACATACAATGGAGAGTTTGATCCTGGCTCAGGATGAACGCTAGCGGGAGGCCTAACACATGCAAGCCGAGCGGTAGATGTCCTTCGGGACATTGAGAGCGGCGCACGGGTGCGTAACACGTGTGCAACCTACCTTTATCAGGGGGATAGCCCGAAGAAATTCGGATTAATACTCCATAATATGAGTCAAGGCATCTTGATTTATTGAAAACTCCGGTGGATAAAGATGGGCACGCGCAAGATTAGATAGTTGGTGAGGTAACGGCTCACCAAGTCTACGATCTTTAGGGGGCCTGAGAGGGTGATCCCCCACACTGGTACTGAGACACGGACCAGACTCCTACGGGAGGCAGCAGTGAGGAATATTGGACAATGGGTGAGAGCCTGATCCAGCCATCCCGCGTGAAGGACGACGGTTCTATGGATTGTAAACTTCTTTTATATAGGGATAAACCTACTTACGTGTAAGTAGCTGAAGGTACTATATGAATAAGCACCGGCTAACTCCGTGCCAGCAGCCGCGGTAATACGGAGGGTGCAAGCGTTATCCGGATTTATTGGGTTTAAAGTGTCCGTAGGCGGGCTTGTAAGTCAGTGGTGAAATCCGGCAGCTTAACTGTCGAACTGCCATTGATACTGCAAGTCTTGAGTAAAGTAGAAGTGGCTGGAATAAGTAGTGTAGCGGTGAAATGCATAGATATTACTTAGAACACCAATTGCGAAGGCAGGTCACTATGTTTTAACTGACGCTGATGGACGAAAGCGTGGGGAGCGAACAGGATTAGATACCCTGGTAGTCCACGCCGTAAACGATGCTAACTCGTTTTTGGGATTTAGGTTTCAGAGACTAAGCGAAAGTGATAAGTTAGCCACCTGGGGAGTACGTTCGCAAGAATGAAACTCAAAGGAATTGACCTGGCCCGCACAAGCGGTGGAGCATGTGGTTTAATTCGATGATACGCGACGTAACCTTACCAAGGCTTAAATGGGAATTGACAGGTTTAGAAATAGACTTTTCTTCGGACAATTTTCAAGGTGCTGCATGGTTGTCGTCAGCTCGTGCCGTGAGGTGTTAGGTTAAGTCCTGCAACGAGCGCAACCCCTGTCACTAGTTGCTAACATTAAGTTGAGGACTCTAGTGAGACTGCCTACGCAAGTAGAGAGGAAGGTGGGGATGACGTCAAATCATCACGGCCCTTACGCCTTGGGCCACACACGTGCTACAATGGACGGTACAGAGGGACGCTACCAGGCGACTGGATGCAAATCTCGAAAGCCGTTCTCAGTTCGGATTGGAGTCTGCAACTCGACTCTATGAAGCTGGAATCGCTAGTAATCGCGCATCAGCCATGGCGCGGTGAATACGTTCCCGGGCCTTGTACACACCGCCCGTCAAGCCATGGAAGTCTGGGGTACCTGAAGTCGGTGACCGTAACAGGAGCTGCCTAGGGTAAAACAGGTAACTAGGGCTAAGTCGTAACAAGGTAGCCGTACCGGAAGGTGCGGCTGGAACATCTCATTTTAGAGCGTCTTTAAGACGAAAAACGTACAAGTCATTAAATTGACAACAACTCCTTAGACAAAACTACAAGTTTTGGTTTTTTTACTCGGTTGGATATATAAAAAAGATAAACCCACTAGAAATTAGTATAGGGAAGAGATTTGGAAAAAGAAGTTAGGAATTAGAAGTTAGAAATTAGTCTAACCTTTATTATCTAAAATCTAACATCTAAAACGAAGTCTCGTAGCTCAGCTGGTTAGAGCGCTACACTGATAATGTAGAGGTCGGCAGTTCGAGCCTGCCCGAGACTACTAATTGGAATAGAGGTTAGAGGTCAGAATTTAGAAGTTAGATATATGCGTGAGCAAAAGTCTAAGATCTAAATCTAGTATCTAACATCTTAACTAGAGGGGGAATTAGCTCAGCTGGCTAGAGCGCCTGCCTTGCACGCAGGAGGTCAAGGGTTCGACTCCCTTATTCTCCACAGTTTTAGGAGTTTGATTTAAAAGTTACGATTGGAGCCAAAAACAACAATTGTTCATCAGACAAATAAGAAGAAAACAAAGATCATTGACATTAACGGTAAAGACATCACAAAGAGAAAACCGAGCGCAAACAAGCGCTTGAGTAACCAATAGGAAAGAAATCGTTAAGGGCGTATGGCGGATGCCTAGGCTTTCAGAGGCGAAGAAGGACGTGGTAAGCTGCGAAAAGCTGCGGGGATCGGCACACACGAATTGATCCGCAGATGTCCGAATGGGGCAACCCGTCTGGTTGAAGACCAGTCATCTTGATGTTTACATTGAGAAGCAAACCCGGAGAACTGAAACATCTAAGTACCCGGAGGAAAAGAAATCGAAGAGATTCCGTAAGTAGTGGCGAGCGAACGCGGATTAGCCCAAAAGTCTTTATATATTTAGAAGAATGTTCTGGAAAGAACAGCCGTAGACGGTGATAGCCCGGTATTCGAAAGGTATATTTAGATGATAAATGAGTATGGCGGGACACGTGAAATCCTGTCTGAATATGGGGGACCATCCTCCAAGGCTAAATACTCCTGAAAGACCGATAGTGAACAAGTACTGTGAAGGAAAGGTGAAAAGCACTTCGAATAGAAGGGTGAAATAGAACCTGAAACCGTACGCCTACAAGCGGTCGGAGCTCACAAGTTGAGTGACGGCGTGCCTTTTGCATAATGAGCCTACGAGTTAATGTTACTAGCGAGGTTAAGGACTTCAGGTCCGGAGCAGGAGCGAAAGCGAGTCTGAATAGGGCGCTTAGTTAGTAGTATTAGACGCGAAACCTTGTGATCTACCCATGGGCAGGTTGAAGCTTTGGTAACACAAAGTGGAGGACCGAACCGGTTGACGTTGAAAAGTCTTCGGATGACTTGTGGGTAGGGGTGAAAGGCCAATCAAACTGGGAGATAGCTCGTACTCTCCGAAATGCATTTAGGTGCAGCGTCGTATATAAGTTTATTAGAGGTAGAGCTACTGATTGGATGCGGGGGAGTCAAATCCTACCAATTCCTGACAAACTCCGAATGCTAATAAATGTTCTACGGCAGTGAGGGCATGGGTGCTAAGGTCCATGTCCGAGAGGGAAAGAACCCAGACCAACAGCTAAGGTCCCAAATATATGTTAAGTTGAAATAACGCGGTTGGACTGCATTGACAGCTAGGATGTTGGCTTGGAAGCAGCCATTCATTTAAAGAGTGCGTAACAGCTCACTAGTCGAGCGGTCCGGCATGGATAATAATCGGGCATAAACATATTACCGAAGCTATGGATTTATACCTTAGGGGTATATCTGGTAGGAGAGCATTCTATTTGCGCCGAAGCAGTATCGTGAGGTATTGTGGAGCGGATAGAAAAGAAAATGTAGGCATAAGTAACGATAAAGGGGGCGAGAAACCCCCTCACCGAAAGACTAAGGTTTCCTCAGCCATGCTAATCAGCTGAGGGTTAGTCTGGACCTAACGCGAACCCGAACGTGGAAGTGGATGGACAATGGGTTAATATTCCCATACTTGCTCACACTAAAAAGGGGACGGAGTGCCGTACTTACTGGAGACTGACGGAATAGTCAAGACCTAGCCTTCGGGCGAAGTTGTTGTAAGGAAAGCGCTTCCAAGAAAAGCCGAAGTGAAGCAACCCGTACCAAAACCGACACAGGTAGTCGAGGAGAGAATCCTAAGGTGCTCGAGTGAGTCGTGGCTAAGGAACTAGGCAAAATAGTCTCGTAACTTCGGAAGAAGAGACGCCAACAGCAATGTTGGCCGCAGTGAAGAGGCCCAGGCGACTGTTTATCAAAAACACAGGACTCTGCTAAATCGAAAGATGCTGTATAGGGTCTGACACCTGCCCGGTGCTGGAAGGTTAAGGAAGGGCGTTAGCGTAAGCGAAGCGTTTGACTGAAGCCCCAGTAAACGGCGGCCGTAACTATAACGGTCCTAAGGTAGCGAAATTCCTTGTCGGGTAAGTTCCGACCTGCACGAATGGTGTAACGATCTGGGCACTGTCTCAGCCACGAGCTCGGTGAAATTGTAGTATCGGTGAAGATGCCGATTACCCGCAATGGGACGAAAAGACCCTGTGAACCTTTACTATAACTTCGTATTGACTTTGAGTAAGTAATGTGTAGGATAGGTGGGAGACTTTGAAGCAGGCACGCTAGTGTTTGTGGAGTCAACGTTGAAATACCACCCTTTACTTACTTGGAGCCTAACTTCTTTTAGAAGGACATTGCGTGGTGGGTAGTTTGACTGGGGTGGTCGCCTCCAAAAGAGTAACGGAGGCTTTCAAAGGTACCCTCAGCACGCTTGGTAACCGTGCGTAGAGTGTAATGGCATAAGGGTGCTTGACTGTGAGACCAACAAGTCGATCAGGTGCGAAAGCAGGACATAGTGATCCGGTGGTTCCGTATGGAAGGGCCATCGCTCATAGGATAAAAGGTACTCCGGGGATAACAGGCTAGTCTCCCCCAAGAGCTCACATCGACGGGGAGGTTCGGCACCTCGATGTCGGCTCGTCACATCCTGGGGCTGGAGAAGGTCCAAGGGTTGGGCTGTTCGCCCATTAAAGTGGCACGCGAGCTGGGTTCAGAACGTCGTGAGACAGTTCGGTCTCTATCTATTGCGGGCGTTAGAAGTTTGAGCGGACTTGACTCTAGTACGAGAGGACCGTGTTGAACAAACCTCTGGTGTATCAGTTGTACCGCCAGGTGCACCGCTGAGTAGCTACGTTTGGAAGAGATAAGCACTGAAAGCATATAAGTGCGAAACTCGCCGCAAGATTAGACTTCTTTTAAGGGTCGTGGGAGATGACCACGTTGATAGGCTATAGGTGTAAAGGCAGTAATGTCATAGCCAAGTAGTACTAATTACCCGTAGATTTATAGCCTATTGTAAAGCGCAAGTTTGCGCGCCAAAGGTTTTGTCTTTGTGAACGTTTTTATCGATAAACATAGTTTTTAGTTTTTAGTGTATTGTTTTTAGTATGAATGCTAAATAGCCAACACTAAATACCCAAAACTAAAATATACCTTATTTAGGGTGGTTTTAGCAGAGGGGCTCACCTGTTCCCATTCCGAACACAGAAGTTAAGCCCTCTAGCGCCGATGGTACTGCTAACGCGGGAGAGTAGGTCGCCGCCAGTTTTTTTAAAGCTCAATCATTTAGTTGATTGAGCTTTTTTTTGGTCTATACTTTTGAAAAAAGACGAAAGATATTAAACTTTAGAAGTTAGATATTAGAAATGTGATGAAAAGACATGAGAAACGAAATGGCATATCACCGTATCTCGACATCCTCGAATTGTCGCATCGTCCTCGCGCTAGGGATAGAAGCGGTTATCCTTTTTCTTTTGGCTTCTGGTGATTATTGTAATAGATTTTGAGGTGATGAAGTTCTAAACAACGAAATATAGACACTGAAATAAGAAAAAGATAGTAGCGGATAGCCCGGTGACATAGCCTAAGCCTGGACCTAAGCAAGGAAGGATAGGGCAAGCGCCATAGAAAAGTAAAAAAAAAGATTAGAACCAATGTCCTAATCTTTTATTCTTAAAAATTCTTTTGCAAGTTCTATCATTTTAGGGTCTCCGGTATATTTCCCTTTTTCGTCTGATAGTTTTACTGTTGGAATCCATTCGTTATTAATACCTTTTACAGCAATTAATTTCATAACGATATTCATTGGCTTTAATCCTACATCATTGGTAAGATTAGTGCCTATACCGAACGAAATACCAATTTTTCCTGAACAAGCATTGGTTATTTCTTCTACTTTTTCTAGATTAAGTCCATCTGAAAAGATGATGTATTTAAACATTGGATTGATGCCTAAACTTTTATAATGCTTAATGGTTTTTTCTGCAAATTCTATAGGATCGCCACTGTCATGTCTTACACCGTCAAATAGCTTCGAGAATTTTTTATCGAATTGTTGGAAAAAGATATCCGTGGTATAAGTGTCTGATAAAGCTACTCCAAGATCGCCACGATAGACATCTATCCAATGTTCTAAAGCTAGAGAATTAGCCATTTTGAACCCAAATTCTGCAGCGTGAAACATAAACCACTCGTGGGCATGTGTACCAATTGGTTTTACGTTAAACATCATTGCAAAATGAACGTTAGATGTCCCGATAAATGTAGAGTTTTTGTCTTTAAGCAAAGCTTCCATCACTAAACGATGAACGCGGTAAGAGTGCCTTCTCCTGGTACCAAATTCTGCAAAAGAAGCATTGAGTTCTGTGAGATGTTTGGCTTTTTCTACGGTTTTATTAATGACCTCTTCATTGGATTGTCTTTCTAGATGGTTCATCTCGTAGTGCAGCTCACTGATTAATGATAATAAGGGTACTTCCCAAAGAATAGTACGATACCATAGACCTTCTACGCTTACTTTTAGGTTATTTTCTTGTTGTTCTATTTTTACCTCTGAGGGATCAAAATGATAGCCTTCTAGAAAATCTAAATATGGCAAGCTTAGATATGGACAGGTTTTTTTGAGATATGCTTTTTCGTCTTTGCTTAACTTAAGGCTTGCCATGGCATTAACTGCCTTGCGTAATTCTTCTGCAAATCCTGTTGGAAATAAATGTTGACCTCGGTTGATGAATTCATATTTTACAACTTCGTTGGTGAATAGTTTTACGACTGCATTTTGCATCGTGATTTTATAAAAATCATTATCCAATATTGAATGAAGACGAACTTCTTGCATATTTTTGTTTTACACAAATTTAACAAAATATTCAGTTTTAATGAGGATTTTGAATGAAATTATCAATTAGCTCATAGGCTAAGAATGACTTTACTTTCAATAATAGCCCCGATGGAAGCGACATCCTTAACTTTTGGAGTGAGGCGGCGAAGCGTAGCGGAGCCGTCCGAGCGAGAAAAGCTAAGATACAGCGGACAGCGGGACACAATGACCGACCGAAATAGATATAGGCTTGCTCCTTATATTATTGCTTAATAAATTTGAAGTTTTTATATCCAGAATTAGTTTTAATATTAATAATGTAAGTGCCAGACGGTAGGTGAGAAATATTGATTTTCTGTTGTTTTGTGGTTAGGATTTGTTTCCCACTCAAATCATAGATAGAAGATGTTTCAATCTGATATTTTGAGCTGTAAATATGAATGAAATCAGATGCAGGATTGGGATATATTCTTATGTCTTTTATTATATTATCGTCCGTCCCTAGTACTTTTACTAAAGATATAGGTTCTCTAAATAGGGATAACTGCATGATATAAGAGTCTAATTTTTTGACATAAAAAGCTTCTGCTGTATATGTTCCATAATCATTTTCTTGTACTTTGTTGATGTTGTAATTTTCTGTTGTAACTTGTGTATATTCTCCAAGATTTTTGAACCAAGAAAAGCTATAATCATCGCCAGAAAGTGATTGTGAGAGTTTTGCGGATTGTCCTAAAATCCCTAGTACTTCTTCTAATTCTTTATCATAACGTTGAGGAGAATAATATAGTCTATCTGCTATAGTCTGATGATTGCTAATATAGTTGGAGATAGCTTCTGTAGTAAATCTATTGTTACTAAGGTCACAGATTGTAGGGATATTAGTAGGAATAGATCCTTCAAGATTATTATTGGCTACTGACAACATCATAAGGTTAGAAAGCGTCAATAATTCTGACGGAAAAGCACCTTTAATACCGTTGTCATTAAGAAATAACTGCTGTAAATTTTTGAAGTGCATTAAATTAGCATAAGCCGATGTAATTTTGTTACGACCAACATTAAGATGATAGAGCTTCGATATTTGTTTTAACTCTACAGGTACTTGCGTAAAGAGGTTGTTTTCTAGTGAAAGCCATTCTAGCTTTGAGAAATTATTAATGCCCGATAAAGCACTTAATTGGTTATGGCTAAGATCTAAAGTTGTTAATTGGTTAAGAACTAAAATGTCAGCTGGGATTGTCTTAAGTTGATTGCCCGATAATGATAAACTTTGTAATGATGTTAATCCTCTAAGATTATTGAATCCTCCAATAAGTTTATTATTACTAAGGTCAAGGTCATTCAGTTTTGTATAACTACTAATTTTTTGTGGTACGGTGGTTAATTCTAGATTAGAAAGATTTAGAATTTTTAATACAGAACTAGATTGCAATAGGTTATCTACATTATTAATCTCAAATAAATTATTACCAATATTAACTTCTTCTAATTGAGAAAAGTTACCAAGAGCAATAGCTGGATCTCCTGTAAGTCTATTATTACTAATATCTAATCTAATCAGATTAGCTAATGAAGATACACTAGGAGAGAGTTCTCCCGATAGTTGGTTATTACTAAGGTCTATTTTTTTTAAACTTTGGAAAGTTGCTAGATTAGCAGGGAAAGTTCCTTTTAGAGCATTTCCTTTAAGATTTATTTCTTGTACGCGGCTATTTTTTACGATAATACCATACCAAGTTCTTGGATCTTTAGTCAAGTCCCAAGTTTGGCTCCAATGTGCGCCATTTGTAGTATTATAGATCCCAATTAGTGCATCTCTTTCAGCGTTGGATATGCTCCATTGTGCGCCTAGCCAGCTGGTAATCAATAAAAAGAATAAAAGTTTTTTCAAGATTATTAGTTTAAGTATGCAAATATAAATTTTAAATAGATTCTAAAAGTTATTTTTTAGGTAATAGGATATAAAATGTTTATTTTCGTGTGAAATTATTGGGCATGCAGAAGTATTTGTACTATTTTTTAGGAATATTTACAATTTTTATAGGTTTTTACTTATGGTTAGGTTGGTCTCAATTATTGGGACAATCTTACGTTTACTCTTTAGATGATGTTTATATCCATCTTGCAATCTCTAAAAATTTTGTAGAATATGGCTCTTGGTCTATCAATCCGTACCAATTCGATAGTGCATCGTCTTCTATTTTGTATACCTTAATATTATCAGGATTAATAAAATTGTTTGGAACAAATATTTATTATCCAATGTTGGTTAATATCTTTTTTGGATATGCAACCGTCTATCTTCTTTACCGATTTTTTAAAGATTTTTATGGCGAGACAGAGTTAAGGTTGGCTTTAGTCTTATTTCTTCCCTTCACTTTATTGTATGTCATGACAATTCTCGGGATGGAACACAGTATCCATATGTTCTTAATGGTATTAATAATTTATTTGTTAAAATTAAATCTCAACAATAATTTTGAACGATCTAGCTATTTTAAATTTCTAATTTGTCTTTTTTTTGTAGCCTTGGTAAGATTCGAAAGTATGTTTTTAACCTGTATCGTTTCGTTTTTATTGTTATATAAAAAACAATGGAGTAGAGCAACGGGAGTTATTTTGGTAGGATCTATCCCGATTATTATTTTTGGACTAATTTCAATTAAAAATGGAGGCTATTTCTTCCCGAATTCTGTTTTGATAAAGGCTAAAATTCCGTCAGAACATGGTTTTATCGGAAGTCTTTTCAGCATATTTAAAAAAGGAATTTTATTCAATCTTAACTTTTACAAATATCTATTCTTTCCTACTTGCCTTATTATTTTATATTGGACCAAAGTTTATTATAAGAAAAGTAATTTTAAGACTTTCGTTGATCAAGAATTTATTAGTATTTCGATATTATCTGTGGGATTGATGCAAGCGCTTTTTGGTGAATTAGCTTTCCGTTATGAGAATTATGTCATGATTTCTGTTTTGCTAATTATTACTCCAATCATTATTTTCTTTGTTAAATCTAATAAAAAGGTTAAACACTGGTCTTTTAACAAAATATCGAGCAATATATTTATTTTGATGATTTTAGTTTTGGCGGCTTATAGAGTGTATTATCATCATCCAGTGCTGAAAGTTGCATCCAAAAATATCCAAGAACAACAGATGGAAATGGCACGATTTATAAATACCTATTATAAAGGAGAAAAAGTATGTGCCAATGATATTGGTGCGATTGCTTATTTCGGAAATGCTCAACTTTTGGATTTAGTAGGGTTGGGATCTACAGATGTGGCGACGTTTATTATGAAGAATAAAGATCTTCCCAACAACGATTATAATACTGCCACAAAATCCTTTTTTCAAAATTATACCAAGTCTCATTATCAGAAAATTGCGGTCATCTATCCAGAATGGTTCCCGGGACAGATTCCGGATTCTTGGATTCCTGTGATGTCTTGGACTATAAAAAACAACCGTGGCTCTGCACGAGATACGGTTGTCTGGTATGCTGTAGATCCTAAAGAGGCTTTAGAACTTAGTCGTAATCTTAGTCAGTTTGACCTTAATTCTAATGTAGAACAGCGCTGGATTAAGTAGATTATTTAATCTTTTCCATAGCTAATCTTACTTTTTGCTTGTCGGGTTGCTGTTGCTTGCACTCTTGGATGTCTGCGGGAGATCTATCCTTGATAAAGTCGTTGTAATCTTTACAATTTTTAAAAATATTAAATTCTTTATTAGCGTAATCCCAAACGACACCTTTATAGGAGTTCATTGCTTGCATACTGTCATATGAATTTGTTGGATATGTTGACTTTGAACTTCCAATAACTGCCACAACGCCAGATTGAGAAGCTAAACCTTTTGCCCAAACATTACCGATATTAATTTCCGTATATTGATAATTATCGCCGCCCATGCTTACACGTGCAAAAGAATTGGGATTGTCGCTATCTTGGGCATTATCATTTTTGTTTCTGTTATTAAGAATCGCTTTTACGTTAAAGTATAATATGCCATTATATACGACTGCAAAAATATTTTTTAATTTAGAATCGTTTTCATCGAAGAAAAAACAAATGTTTTCCTCGTCATCCACCACCGGTTTTTCAAAACCTTGCAGTCCTTTTTTAGTTAATGATTTTTTCTGAGTTGGAACTTTGTTAATAAAGTCTTGCTTAGTAACATAGATGCCTTCTTCATAACTAGGACGATAGAGGTTATCTGCAATATTTTTTTTGTTGTCTTGGCTTAATGGTTTTTCGTGAGTAATTGCAATAAATCTAGAATCGTCTGTGGATACAGCTTCTAGAGATTTGATAGAGTTTTCATAAAGTTCTTCTAGCTGTTTATTGCTTGCATTAAGGAAATAGGCTTTGCCATTTTTGTCCCATTTTAAATCTTTTACAGCAATACTTTCGTTAGTTGTGGTAATTAAGATGCCTTCTTTTATGTCTTTGTTAATTTGAGAAAAAGCTAAAATACTCGTGATTAAGCTTAACATAGAATAAAGTTTTTTCATATAGATTATCTTGATTTTAACACAAAAATATAGATTAAGAGAGATGTAAACAAATGATTTTTAAATATATCTAAAATTAAATTTATATAAAGATGTTTGTTATTTGGAAATAATTTTCTATTTTTGCACCCTAAAATAAAAAGCAATTAAATGCCTACTATTCAACAATTAGTAAGAAAAGGAAGAGCCTCGCTTGCCAAGAAGAGCAAATCGGCTGCCCTAGATTCTTGTCCACAAAGACGCGGTGTATGTACGAGAGTATATACCACTACCCCTAAGAAACCTAACTCTGCATTACGTAAAGTAGCGAGAGTAAGACTTTCTAACGGGAAAGAGATCAACGCCTATATCCCGGGCGAAGGACATAATCTTCAGGAGCACTCGATAGTATTGGTAAGAGGCGGAAGGGTGAAAGACCTACCGGGAGTACGTTACCACATCGTAAGAGGAGCATTAGACACCGCTGGTGTTAGTGGAAGAACTCAGAGAAGATCTAAGTATGGTGCTAAGAGACCTAAACCAGGACAAGCTGCTGCAGCACCTGCAAAAGGTAAGAAAAAATAATCATTAAATAAGGTACAGAAACAATGAGAAAGACAAAAGCGAAAAAAAGACCGTTGTTACCAGATCCAAAATTTAATGATCAATTGGTAACTAGATTTGTAAATAACCTGATGATGGATGGTAAGAAGTCTATCGCATTCAGAATTTTTTATGATGCATTAGACATCGTTGAAGCTAAGAAAGGTGACCAAGAGAAAACTTCTCTTGAAATCTGGAAAGATGCTTTAACTAACGTTATGCCTCACGTAGAAGTAAGATCAAGAAGAGTTGGTGGTGCAAACTTCCAAATTCCTATGCCGATCCGTGCTGATAGAAAAATCTCTATGGCAATGAAGTGGTTAATTAAGTATGCTACAGCTAGAAACGATAAGTCTATGGCTCAGAAATTAGCTGCTGAAGTTATCGCTGCTGCTAAAGAAGAAGGTGCTGCTGTTAAGAAAAAGACAGATACACACAAAATGGCTGAAGCTAACAAAGCATTCTCACACTTTAGATTTTAATAAGTAATGGGTAGAGATCTTAAATTTACAAGAAATATCGGTATCGCTGCACACATCGATGCTGGTAAAACTACAACTACTGAGCGTATCCTTTTTTATACAGGAAAAACTCACAAAATTGGAGAAGTTCACGAAGGTGCTTCTACAATGGACTGGATGGAGCAAGAAGCAGAAAGAGGTATTACAATTACTTCTGCAGCTACAACTTGTTCTTGGAACTTTCCAACAGACCAAGGTAAATCTTTGCCTGGTACAAAACCTTACCACTTCAACATTATTGATACACCAGGACACGTTGATTTCACAGTAGAAGTTAACCGTTCTCTTAGAGTATTAGATGGTTTGGTATTCTTATTCTCAGCTGTAGACGGTGTAGAGCCTCAGTCAGAAACTAACTGGAGACTTGCTGATAACTACAAAGTAGCTAGAATGGGCTTCGTTAACAAAATGGACCGTCAAGGTGCAGATTTCCTTAACGTTGTAAACCAAGTTAAACAAATGTTAGGATCTAACGCTGTTCCAATTGTATTACCAATCGGTGCAGAAGAAGACTTTAAAGGAGTAGTAGACTTAATCAAGAACAGAGCAATCGTATGGGATGAGGCTGGACAAGGTGCAACTTTTGAAGTAGTTCCTATCCCTGAGGATATGAAAGCTGAAGTTTTAGAATACAGAGAGAAATTAGTAGAAGCTGTAGCTGACTATGATGATACTTTGATGGAGAAATTCTTCGAAGATCCAGATTCTATCTCTGAGGAAGAAATCAACGAAGCTTTGAGAAAAGCAACTATTGATCTTTCTATTATTCCTATGACTTGTGGTTCTTCATTTAAGAACAAAGGAGTTCAGTTTATGCTTGACGCTGTATGTAAATATCTTCCTTCTCCAATGGACAAAGATGATATCAAAGGTACAGATCCAAGAACTGAAGAAGAAATAACAAGAAAGCCAGATGTTAAAGAACCATTCTCGGCTTTAGCATTTAAGATTGCAACTGACCCATTCGTAGGTCGTCTTGCATTCTTTAGAGCATATTCAGGTAGACTAGATGCTGGTTCTTATGTTTTGAACACTCGTTCAGGAGATAAAGAAAGAATCTCAAGAATCTATCAGATGCACGCTAACAAGCAGAACCCAGTAGAGTTTATCGAAGCGGGTGATATTGGTGCAGCTGTAGGTTTTAAATCTATCAAAACTGGTGATACTTTGTGTGATGAGAAAAATCCAATCGTTCTAGAATCGATGATTTTCCCAGATCCAGTAATTGGTATCGCTGTTGAGCCTAAGACTAAAGCTGACCAAGATAAATTGGGTAACGCATTGTCTAAGCTTGCTGAAGAAGATCCAACTTTCCAAGTGAAAACGGATGAAGCTTCAGGTCAAACGATTATCTCTGGTATGGGTGAGCTTCACTTAGATATCATTGTAGACCGTTTGAGAAGAGAATTTAAAGTTGAAGTTAACCAAGGACAGCCTCAAGTAGAGTACAAAGAATCTCTTACTGCAAAAGCGTTCCACAGAGAAGTTTACAAAAAACAAACTGGTGGTCGTGGTAAATTTGCTGATATCCAATTCGAAATTGGTCCAGCAGAAGAAGGTAAGCTAGGTCTAGAATTTGTTAATGAAATTAAAGGTGGTAACATTCCAAGAGAATTTGTTCCTTCAGTAGAAAAAGGATTTAAAGAGGCTATGAAAAATGGTCCTTTAGCTGGATTCGAAATCGAAGGTATCAAAGTAACTCTTAAGGATGGATCTTTCCACCCTGTGGATTCTGACCAATTATCTTTCGAACTTGCTGCAAAGCTTGGTTTCAAAGAAGCGGGTAGAGCTGCTAAGCCAGTAATTATGGAGCCTATTATGAAGTTGGAGGTTGTAACTCCAGAAGAGTATATGGGTGATATCGTTGGTGACCTTAACAGAAGAAGAGGTACTGTAAACGGTATGGATGACAGAAATAACGCTAAAGTTATCAAAGCATTCGTTCCACTATCAGAAATGTTTGGTTATGTTACTACATTAAGAACATTATCTTCAGGTAGAGCTACTTCATCAATGGAATTTGAGCGTTACGAGTCTGCTCCTAACAATGTTGCTGAAGATGTAATCGCTAAAGCTAGAGGTTAATTTTAAATTAGATTAAAAATGTCACAAAGAATCAGAATAAAACTAAAATCTTACGATTACAGCTTGGTAGACAAGTCTGCTGAGAAAATCGTAAAAACGGTAAAAGCGACTGGTGCTGTAGTTAACGGACCAATCCCATTGCCAACTAACAAGAGAATCTTCACAGTGTTGAGATCTCCGCACGTTAACAAGAAAGCTAGAGAGCAGTTCCAATTATCAGCTCACAAGAGATTGATGGATATCTACTCTTCTTCTTCTAAAACTGTGGATGCTCTAATGAAGTTAGAACTTCCTTCAGGTGTAGATGTTGAAATTAAAGTGTGATACTAGCATACTTTGCTATGATTATAGAAATCCCTTTCCTATTTTGGAAAGGGATTTTTTTGTTTTAATTCTTATTCTTAGATAACTTATCATTTTATGTAATTATAAATTATTGAAAAAAAATTAACGTTTATTATTTATGCTAATTTATATTTGCGATAGGATTTAATTAGGTGTATAGTTTAATTTACGAGTAAATTTTATTCTGTATTGATGGTTTGTCGTTATTTTGTAAATGTAATTATTCATGATTTATGTCAGAAGTTTACGCATTTGTTTTTATTAATTCTAAATAAATCTTATTTTTGTGGAAATTTAAAAAACAATGCTTCGTAATTTTATATTAACGCTCTTTTTATTCACTTCTTTATTTTCTTATTCACAGTTTTCTGTATCCGGAAAATTATTAAATTCTAAAAATACGTCTGTTGCTGGTGCAGATGTAACCATTTCTAAAGATGGTACAGTACAATCGACTCAGACTAACAATAATGGTTTTTTTACTTTTTCAAATTTAGCTTCGGGCAGCTATAAGGTTCATTTTAAAAAAGATGCTCATAAGCAAGTAGAAGTACTTGTAATAAAAGATACTAATGTTAATATAAATGTTACTTTAAAACAAAATCATAGTGATGTAAATGACATTGATGAAGTCAGTATTGTAAAGATAAAATCAGTAAAGTCTGATCTAGAAAAGAAAGGTTTTGCTGTCAATGTAATCGAAACTAAAGAGGCTTCTGTCAGAAATACACAAACTCTAGAATTGTTAGATCAATCTGTAGGCGTGAGAATCCGTCAAGATGGAGGATTAGGTTCTAGGTTTCAGTTTAATATTAATGGCATGACGGGTAATTCTGTAAGAATTTTTATAGATGGTATCCCAATGAGTAGCTACGGACCAGCTTTCAGCCTTAATAGTATTCCTCCAGCACTTATTGATCGTGTAGAGGTTTTCAAAGGTGTTGTGCCAGGTTATCTTGCCAATGATGCTTTGGGTGGTGCTGTAAATATCGTTCTTAAGAAAGAGGCAAGAAGCTCTCTTGCAGCATCTATGTCTTATGGATCTTTCAATACTTCTCAATTTAATTTTAGTGGCTCTTACCGTGCAGATAATGGGTTTACACTGAAAGGTTCTATGTTTTATAACTATTCTGATAACGATTATGAGGTTTATGGCAGATCAGTTTATAATACCAACCCTGATGGTACCATCACTAATATTAAAGCTAAAAGATTCAACGATGCCTACTATTCTGTTGGTAGTATTGTAGAAGTAGGTGCTACAGATGTAAAATGGGCAGATCGTTTTCTATTGGGCTACACCCATTCTTCGGATTATAAGGAGCATCAGAATGGACTATTTATGAACAGGCCTTACAAAGGAAGGTTTACAAGAAGTGATATCAATATTGCTAGTCTGTCTTACGCAAAGAAAGACCTGTTTACCAAAGGTTTGGATTTTAATATGAGAGCATTGTATTCTCAGCAACATCAGCAAACCAATGATACGGTGAGATGGGCTTACAATTGGGATGGTAATAAGATGTTGGATATGAATGGAAAGCCAATCCGTTCATCTTATGGTGCACAACAAGGTGAAGCTTCTATCAGAAATGTAAAGCGTAATTCTGTTTCTTCTAACTCTGGACTTACTTATCGTATTAATTCTAATCACAGCTTTACAGTTAATCATATGTTCCAATATTTAGATCGTACTGATGATGATGAGATCAAAACTGTTTTGCAAAGACTTTACCAGGAGAAGAGTAATATGATGAGAAACAATCTTGCATTATCTTATGAATTATCGGCTTTTGATAACCGATTAAAAACATCAGTATTTGGTAAGTATTATAGCCTTTCTGCAGAAAGAGTTAAACCAATCTCTCAAAATATTAATGGCCAAGCGGTAAGAGTAGAGCAGAAGAATGATAGAAACGTCTCTGCAGAAGGTTATGGTTTTGCAGGATCTTATCTTTTGGCCAACTCAGTGATGATTATGGCTTCTGCAGAAAAAGCAGTTAGGTTACCAGAAGAAAATGAGATTTTTGGCGATGTAAGTCAGAATATGCTAGATAATTTCAATATTAATCCGGAGCTAAGTAATAATTACAATTTGGGAATCAAATTAGGGCCTTACAGACTAGCAGATCATCAGGCTTCCGTTGCAGTAAATGGTTTTTTAAGAGATTCTAGAGATAGGATTTTTAGATTCAATATAAGCAATACTTTATCGATGCCAGATGCTTCGCAAAATATAAATTATCTTAAAACTCAAGTTCAAGGTGTCGATTTCGAATTTAACTATAACTACAAAAAAGATTTTAGAGTGATGTTCAATCTATCAAAAATGAAATCTTTTATGAACCGAAAAGAAGACGTGGCAACTTACAAAGAGCAAATCCCAAATGAGCCGGTTTTTACAATGAATGCCAATGCGCAGTACACCATTCGCAATATTTTTGGTGAGAATGCCAACCTTATCCTTTTCTACAATTACCGATTTATAGATAAGTTTAGCACCATGCTAAAGGCAAAATTATCCGGTTTGGATTATTTCAGCGTACCACAACAGAATATTCAGGATGTTGGGCTTAGTTATCAGTTTCCAAAGAACGATTTCATTCTCAGTTTTGATGTGAAAAATCTTACTAACAAGCAGGCTTTTGACAATTTCGCAGTTCAAAACCGGGTAGAGCATTTTACTTAAAAATCAATTACGTATTCAATAATTTTAATAAAAAATAAATAGAAGTTATGAAAAATGAATTTAGAAAAGTATCAAGATTAGTAGCGGCACTGGCTTTTTGTGGAGCGATAGCTAGTTGTAGTGATAGTTCTGAAAATTTTGAAACACCAACTGAAAGTGCCAATGGTAGATGGGTGACATTAGCTGGTACCAAACAAGGGACAACTGCTGGTGACGGAAATGGTGGTATGGTAGTATATTCTATCTCAGAAGAAGATGCAAAAAATCCAAATAAAGAATTTTCTATTTTTGAAAATGGCTATGTTTTGCCTTCTCAAAGAACAGCACGTGTATATGCTTCTACCGATGGTAATATCTTGTATAATATTCCTTACACAGGTGATAATGGTGGTCTTTTTAACAGATACAAAATAAATGGTGGTGCCAATTATTCGCAAGATGGCGGAACAGTAAACATTGCACAATATGCGACCAACTCACCAAGATGGGGGAAATTGTACGATAAGGATCAAACAGGAGTTGCAAATAATGTTGCGGCTTTTAAACAAAATGAAGGTTCTGTTTACCAATATACGAGAGGTACAGCTACTACCGTAGCAATTGATCTTCAAAATCCCAAAATTAAAACTAACGTTGCTCAAGTTATTCCTTTATCTCCAGAAGAAGAAGTATTAGGACATCATATCTGGAGAATGGATTCTCCTACGCTTAACAGAGCTGGAGACAAGCTTTATATTGGTACTTGGATGAGAAAGATGAATCCTGCAACGGGTGAGGTAGATAATTCTGCTTATACAAGAATTGGTTCTAAGACAGTTGTTTTGGATTATCCATCTCTTAAGAATCCTAAAGTGATTACTTCTACATTAGGTTTTGGTGATACTGCAGGATATAGAAGTCTTAACAGCTTCCTTTCTGATGATGGTAATGTTTATCAAGCGACTTCTAGAGATTCTAAAGGCGGACATATTCTTAAAATTAATCAGAATAATGAGTATGATAATTCTTATGATCTTAATCTAGACAAAGCTTTAGGACTTCAAGGTGTAGCTGTAGAAAACTGGAGATATGTTGGTAATGGTATTGCTTATATCATGTACACACACCAGAATGCTACTGTTTCAACTTTAACTAACAGTAAGCAGAGTTTTGTAGCAAGAGTTGATCTTAATGCACGTACTGCAAATAGAGTAGAAGGTTTACCATATGATGTAGATATGTATTTCTTCCAGTACCAAGGTATTTTGGTACATGGTGACAACATCTACTTGCCAGTTTCTGCAATTGGGAAAGATGGTAATATCTATATCATTAATAAAAATACAGGAACTGTTACCAAAGGTGCAAAACTAAAAAATGCAGCAGGTGCTCAGTTTATCGGAGCGTTCTAAAAGCTTTAATTTTAATAATTGATAAAAAAGAGAGATTATACACCGTGTAATCTCTCTCTTTTTATTTTAATTTATTAATTTGAAATATTTTATTAAGTAATTACAAAGTTTTGATAATGAGTTGATATTTATTATTTATGTATATTTTTACCTTTATAAGAATAAAACTGTTTATTAAATTCAATTTGTAGATAATTTTTATGTTAAAATGATAGTTGTTCGTTAGTGTGTTAATTTATGTTTTTTTATGATTTATGTCAGAAGTTAATTTAATTATTTTTATTGATTCTAAATAAAGCTTATTTTTGAGAAAATATAAAAACAATGAAAAAGACAATAGCTATTTCATTTCTTGTTTTGGGTGCTAGTTTTAATGCACAGCAAGTAAGTGACACAATTCAAAAAGAAACACAAATAGATGAAGTCGAATTATTTGGCGAGCGAAACAAGAAGCCAGAGGGGTTAGAAGTTATTACAAGGTTACCTCTTAAGCCAAGAGACCAGATCCAAAGCATATCGGTTGTTTCTCACAAAGTGATTGAACAGTTGGGAGGTCTTACCATAACAGATGTTGCTAAAAATATTCCTGGCGTTACACAATTTGGTAGCTATGGTGGGACTAGAGAGAGTATGTCTATCCGAGGTTACCGTGGTATTCCTGTTCTTAAAAATGGAGTGATGATGGATTCTGATTTCCGAACTGGAGCAATGATTACTGATATGCAGGGTATTGAGAGTATACAGGTTATTAAAGGTTCCGCAGCCGTTACACAAGGAATTGGGGATGGACTTGGCGCAGCAGGAGGTGTGATTAATGTTGTGACAAAAGTACCTAAATTCATCAATCAGACCAATGTCGGTTTCAGATATGGAAGCTGGGATTTTTACAGACCAACTTTGGACTTTCAAAGGGTTTTAGATAGCAAGGGAAGAGTTGCTATCCGTTTTAATGCCGCTTATCAGGATAGTAATAGTTTTAGAAAATTTGTAAACACAAATAGAATATATGTAAATCCTTCGGTAGCTTTCCGTCCAGATGACAAAACAGAAATTGTTGTCGAGATGGATTACATGCATAATGATACAACACCAGACCGTGGTACTGTAAATCTTGCAAACGGTGATACAGAAGCATTGTATAGAATGCCAAAAGGAAAATTTACAGGTTTTTCTTCTGATAATGCCAAAACAGAAACTTTTAATTTTTCTACTACTGCTACAAGAAAATTGACTGATAATTTTAAAATCAGAGCAGCTTTTATGCAATCATCTTATAATTCTGAAATTATTGGTGCTGCTCTGGCAAAACCCAATAATCTAGGTTGGGAAATTAGAAACAGAACTCTCACAAAATCCGAAAGACAAGATCTTAACAGAGTATTTCAATTCGATTTTATTGGCGCAGATGTGAAAACTGGATTTATGAAACATACTTTTCAAGTCGGATTTGACTGGAAAGAATCTGATGTAACCACAACAGCTTATGTGGCACAAAAAGTAGATCAAATTAATGTTCTTAACGATATTAACAATGCCTTGCCGACAAGTATTGATAGAAATAATTTTACATTGTCTCCCAATAATCCTGCAAATGTATTAACACCAACCTTTGGGTTGATGGCGCAAGATGTTATTACATTTAGCAAATATATCAAAGCTCACCTTGGATTGCGATATAGCAAACTGAATGCTGTGAAATTAGACACAGATACAGAAGCTTGGAATCCATCTCTAGGTTTGATGATCTCTCCTATTCAAAATATGAATATATTCGGATCCTACACAACTACAACATCCTTGAGGTCTGCTAACAATCCTCTTTTTGATGGCGGAACAGTAGGCGCATCCAAAACCGCTCAATGGGAAGCTGGTATCAAGTCGGATTGGCTCAACGAAAAACTTCGTTTCAATGTAACGTTGTTTGATATCAAAACAGATAATTTGTCTTACAGCGTTCTTAATGATCAGGGTAACGCAACTGGATTGTATGGTCTTGCAGGAAATCTTAGAAGAAAAGGAATTGAAGTAGAATTAATAGGACGTGTTTTGACTAACCTTCAAGTTATGGCTGGTTGGGCATATCTTGATGCACAATACAAAGATAGTCCTGCATATGTAGAAGGATCCGCACCTATGAATGCACCTAAACATACTGCTAACGGATGGCTAAATTACAAATTCAATGAAGGGATCCTGCAAGGTTTAGATATTGGAGCGGGTATTTATTATGTGGGAAAAAGACCAGTTGATGAATATACACAAAAAACTATCATTTCTGGGCATGCCAATTCTGTAAAACATGGTACAAAACCTTTCCTGATGCCAGAATATACAACTGTAGAAGCGCAAGTAGGCTATCAGTTCAAAAACGGATTTGGATTGAGAGTATTTTTCAATAATATCTTTGATGCAGTGGGATATAGTTCTTACTTCAGAGGTGGATATATTGATCAGATTCAACCTAGAAATTTTGCAGCTCAGATCAACTACAAATTCTAAATAGATTGTTTTTTAATACAAAAAGAGAGATTATACACTGTGTAATCTCTCTTTTTTTACTTTAATTTCTTAATGATTTTGCCCTTATCGGTAATTAAAAGATAATGGTATTGCGGGAAGCGCTTCATCAGTTCTAAGCCTTCTTTCTCTCCTAAAACCATCACGCTTGTGCTGAAACCATTAGCGGTTGTGGCATCTGGCCCGATGACAGTTACGCTGGTCAATCCAGTAGACGGCATTCCTGTTTTTGGGTTGATGATATGTGAATAGCGTTTTCCTGCAATCTCTGCATATTTTTCATAGCTTCCAGAGGTTGTCATAGACATATCTTCTTTTTTGGCAATCACAGCGGCCATTTTGCCAGGTCGGAAAGGATTGTTGACGCCTATTGCCCAAGCTTTGCCATTGGCTTGTGTGCCCCAGGTGGAAATATCGCCAGACGCATTGATGATTCCACCCAAAACGCCATCTTTTTTCAGGAGTGTTCTCGCGCGGTCTGCGGCGTAACCTTTACCAATAGAGCCAAAACCGATTTTCATGCCTTTATTTTTCAAAAACAAAGTAGAGTTCACACTATCGATAATGATGTTTTGATATCCAACATTTCGCACAGAATTTTTAATATCGGCTGGGTTTGGCAACGTATCCATACTGCCATCAAACTGCCATATTTTGTCCATTGCCACAATGCTGATGTCAAATGCACCATCGGTAATTTTTGAAAAATAAAGCCCTGTTTTGGTAAGTTCAATGACTTCTCTGTCCACCTTTACAGGCTGGATTCCGGCATTGCGATTGACTTCCGAAATCTGGGTTTGAGGTTGCCATTCTGAGATCAAATTTTCGATTCGGGTAATTTCTGCGATGGCTTTGTTAATTGATTTTTCTGCAGAGAGCGAATCTTTGTCAACCACCGTAATGTCAAAATGGCTTCCCATTAAGCTAAGATGTCGTATTCTTTCTACCTGAGCATTGCTTGTGACAGAAATTAACATCAACAAAATAAAAATAGATCGAACCAAAGTTTTCATAATCGTAAAATTAGAAATTTGAGTGAATTTTTGGCTAAAAAGTTTAGTAACAATCCGTTAAAAGCTGGCCATTATTTTTGTAAAAATCTAATGATGAACCTTTGCTTTTGCAAATACTGTCCAAGAGATGTTCTACATCTTGTTGCATTTTCAGCGCGCCACAAATCATAATAATGCCGCCTTTTTCTAACATTTCGGAAAAAATAGGAGCTTCTTTCTCAATAAGATGCATCACATATTGAGAATTCTCTTCCCGCGAATAGGCAAACTGAAACGCTTCTAGCTGACCTTTCTGTTGCTGTGCGCTTAAGAATGAACCGTAACTCTTACTTAACTCACTATTTTTTCTGAAACCACAATACAAGCGAATATCTTTCTTTTTAACATTCTCATCTATCATGCCCAAAAATGGTGCAATTCCAGTTCCGTTAGCAATCAAAATAATCTGTTTTGCCTTATTTGGAATATGAAAATCTGAATTTTTAATTAGCCTGGCCTTTATCTTATCGCCTTTTTTTAAATTGTAGAGATAGCTGGAACCCAATCCGTTTTCAAATAATTTGACAACCAATTGCAAACTGTTTTCCACCTTTCCAACGGAGTAGAAGCGCTCTTTATGATTACCTTCCGGATAGATGGCAAGCAAATCACCAGACTTGAATTTTTGTTTAGAAGTCGGTTTTAGATTCAAGGTAAAAGTTGTTACTTCCTCCACAACTTCAGATTTATTTATCACTTCGAAGTGGGACAATGACGGTGTTTTTGGTGCATACAACGATGGTGCTGATGCTATTGGCAACAGACTTTCGCCGCTCCAGGCTCTTGCCCATTCTGCAAATTCGTGCGTAGAACGGTCATTTATGGTGTGAAGCGGAATCAGTTGTTTTGCCCAGATTTTTGTGGACAAACTACTGTCTATCGTTTTTGCATAGGCACAAAATTCTTCATAAGCATGCGACCCAAAGCCAATCACAGAGTAAGAAATATCTTGTTTCTGAGGAGTAGATTCTAGTCGTTTTAAGAATTGCGTTGCATTAGTTGGCGGATCTCCAAGTCCATAGGTAGAAGCGAAAATCAGCAAATTTTTTGCTTTTGGAAACTCTTTATAATGATTCAGTTCTGCCAAAAATGTTTTTTGCCCCGTCGATAATAATTGTTGATGTACATTGGAAGCAAAATTCAATGTTGTGCCGTTTTCGGAACCTACCAACAAAATGATTTCGGCATCTTCTGCTTTATATTTATTTTTGATTTTTGATCGGCTTCGTCTAAGTGTAATCGCAAATCCGGACCAAATAAATAATAGAATATTGACGGACGATAAACCCAAAACAACGGCCCAAATCCAATTGGTTCTTCCCGTGTGGAGATTAAGACTTACATTTTCGTATATCGCAGCAGCAGATAGTTGTGATTCTTTTTCGATGCTTCCATTAATCTGATTGACTGTAAGTTCTTTATCCTTTAATTTGACAACAAAAAACTCATCTGGCTCATCTTCAATAAAGGGAAATTCTATTTTCTGCACATCTTTCAGCTTGGTAGATTTAAACAAAGGAAAATCCTGCAAAGCTAGTTCCGGTGTTTCTGCTTGATTTTTTTTGGCAATACTTTTTGGTTCTTCTTTTTTAATAATATCAAAACGAACCAAGAATAGGTAAGTGGCTGTTGCAGATATGATTAAAATCGGAATTAATAACAATCGACCAGAGACCACATGGTAATATTGATTGAAAGAATCTTTGTTGATTTTCCCAAAGAAATTCTTGAAACTTTTTTGTCTTTTGATGACCAATACCAACCCTGATACTGTAATCAGCATCAATAAGAAAGAAACAATCCCAATGATAAATCGGCCAGTTTCTTTCAGGAAAAGAGAACGGTGCAAGGAGAGATTCCAATTGATAAAGTCACTTTTCTCTGCTGGTTTGCCCAATATTTTTCCTGTTTTAGGATCTACATAGGCTTTTACGGCATTGCCATCTTTGTCAGAACCTTCCAGCAACACAAATTGATTGTGATCTACAGTAACTTCGGTGATTTCCGGATAATGTTTTTTGAGCTGAGGAATGGCCTCTGCCAGCGTGACGGAATTGATATCATCTACCCGGTATGGTTGTAGGTTTTCTTGAGCGGCGTCATAAGCCAAAACAGCCCCTGTAAATGAGGCTATAATTAAAAATAGGAACGTGATGACGGCCAATGCAAGATGTGCCAGTCTCCAAACAGATGATGTCATTCTTAAGATTACTGTTTAATCAGTTTTACATATTTAATGTAACCTTTGCCTTCGTTTTTCTCAGCAATTCCGTCTGTGGAAAGTGCTATTTCGAGATCCTGAACGTTGTATTTTTGGTCTTCTACAGCCGTCTCGAAGCGTATTTTGTAACCTTTGTTAAAATATTTGTCCTCTATAGAAAATGTAGTAATACTTCTATCGCCGCCTGCAACAGACGCTCCTGTGATGGCGTTCAGTTTTGTTGGTTTTTTAGATTGGAATTTGTGCCACTCCTTCAATGTGTCGTACCATTTTTTGTCTGGTCCCATTACATAAAGTGTTTTTTCATAAGCTCCTTTTGGGTCAATTAGAGAGACAACTACGTAGGCACCTTCGCCTGTGTAGCTTTTCATCTGGAGCATACATTTATATTTTGAAACTTGCGCCGACGAAAAAATTACGGCGAAGAAAGTCAAGATTGCGGTGATTTGAAATCTTAATAATGAAGTCATTTTATTGTTTTATTTTAAAAATTCGATGGAGATATTATTCTTTTTTAGGAATTCGTTTTCTGAGGCTAGGTCGTAAGCCGTCTCATCAAACTCTGTTTTGATATCCTTTTTGGCACCAAGGCTTATGAGATATTTCAAAATTGAATCGTCCTTTGCGATAAGCGCCGCTTTGTGAAGAATGGTCATACTCTCGTTATTCTTCGCATTGACGTCGATATGATAAGGCTCTAGTTTTTTAAGAAGTTCAATATTGTTTTTAGCAATGGCAAAGTGCAGTAATGTGTTGCCATCAAATTGAGCTTTTGCAACATCTATTCCTTTTGATTTCAGAAGATTCAGTTTGTCTGTCAATTCATCTTTTGCATTACCTCTTCCAGGGCTGTAAGATTGGATAAGGTGGTAAGCTAGGTCATAACCTTTGGCATCTTTTACATTGATGTTGGCTTTGTTGTCCAATAATAGTGTGATGGTTTCTACACTACCGGTTTTTACAGCTTCCGTCAGGGCAGATTCGCCTTTTGCATTCACAGCGTTGATATCTTTTATCAAAGGTAAAATCGCTTTGATATTGTTGATGTCTTTTCCGCCAGCTGCTACTATCAGAGCGTTGTTTCCATCTGTATCTTTTTGGTTAGGGTCTATTCCTTTTTTGATAAGGTAATCGATGATTTCCTTCTGGTTCGGCTTTCTCGCAACGATTTGTAAAGCTGTCGCACCATCAGTATTGGTTGCTTTGGTAGTTAGTTTAACATCGTCCAAGAGATATTGAAAAATATCCAGCTTGTTGGTATTGGTTCTTGTGCCTTGCGCAGCATTAATCAATGCGTAATCTGTTGCTTTGATGTTTTTGGAACGTAAAGATTTCAGAATGTCAAGATTTCCGAAACTGGCAGCGTAGTCAAATGCCGTTCTGCCTTTGTCATCTTTAGAATCTAAGCTCAGACCTTTGGATGTGAAAAGTTTTTCAAGAGAACCGTCTTTGTCATTACCAATAGAGAGTAACAGAATGTTGGCGCCATCTCTGTATTTGGCTTTTGGGTCTACACCATTTTGAAAGAACAGATTGTAGATATCAGCATCTGCCATTCCGAAAAATGCACCAAAACTAAGCGGCGTAAGACCTTTGGTATCAAGTTTATTGGGATTATATCCTTTTTTCAGGAGATAACTCACGATTTCTT
Source organism: Chryseobacterium electrogenes (assembly GCF_053553015.1). Lineage (NCBI taxonomy): Bacteria > Pseudomonadati > Bacteroidota > Flavobacteriia > Flavobacteriales > Weeksellaceae > Chryseobacterium > Chryseobacterium electrogenes. The sequence continues at coordinate 2,740,657 of NZ_JBNPPB010000002.1, forward strand.
TGTTGCCACCCATAGTTGCCCAGTGCAGATAAGTTCTGCCATCGTGTGTTAGCTTATCTACAGGTTCGGCTTGGTCGATAAGATATTTGATAACTTCCGGATTGGCCTTGTTGTTGATAGCTAAGGCAGTAGGGTCAAACGTACTGGAGTTAAACTCAAAAAGGTCATTGCCTTTGCTTACTTCATCCTTTACTTTTTGTACATCGGGTTTAGATTTCCAAAATTCTGGATTGAGCAATGTGTTCTTTTGTGCATGGAAAAGCATTCCCAATAGAAGCAATGAAGAAAGAAATATTTTTTTCATAGTTATCTTTATTATGATTGATGGTATAAGCTAGCGTTAATCCGTTCTATTTTTTATTTATTCTAAATAGCAAAAGTACAAAATTATGGTTTTAATACATAATAAAAGTAATGATATTTGACAGTTTTAGACAGTGAAGCTTTAGCTGGTAATGCATTTCTACTGGTTTTGTGATTTTTACTAGTTATGATAAGACAAGAAAATGAAATTAAATGAATACTTATATTCTTTTTAAACTCCTTTTAGTTATTATTTTTGGATGATGCTTTGGGTAAAATCATATGTTTAGTGTAGATTTTTAAATAATTTCTTATTAAATGATTGACCAATTAATAGTTGTATTTTTGTTATTAAATGACAAAATAGATTTATGAAAAAAATATTTCAAATACTCTTATTGATACTTCCGTTATCCTTGGTCTTTTCTCAGACACATCGATTTATTTATGAGTTTCAGTTTAAATCTGATTCTACCCTGCAAGAATTTACAAAAGAAAATATGGCACTTGATGTTAATCCTGAAGATGTCAAATTTTACAATTATCAATATATTGAGATTGACTCTACTAACATTACCAAAAAACAAAATAGCCATTATTGGGATGATTATACACCTGCTATTATTAGAAAACGTAATACTGATGTTAATTTGTCATATGTGCTTCTTGATAACCTGTTTGTGCTAGAAACAACAGATCAGATGACTTGGAAGCTTAGTGAAGAAACAAAGCAATTGGGAGGTTATCATCTTCAGAAAGTGACTACGCAGTTTGGCGGTAGACATTGGACGGCTTGGTTTACAAAAGATATTGACTTAAGCGAAGGACCTTATAAATTCCGAGGATTACCAGGGATGATTTTTCAAATTTCTGATGATAAGAATCAGTTTGATTTTACTTTGGTTAAAAGCTATAAATTGGCTAAAACTTATAATACTCAATCCATACTAGAAGGCTTTTCTGGACATAAGCCTATTAAAATATCAGAGGAAAAATTAAAGAAAATTTATCTTGATAATTATGCTAATCCTTTAAGAGAATTTAAAGAACGCTTTAAGAATAATACAAATCCAGATAATAAACTCTTTGTCATGAGTATAGAAATAAAAAGTGCAGAACAGTTTAAAGAATTAACGGAACTGTCTCAAAAAAGAATCAGAGATAATAATAATCCAATAGAAATTGATAAGGTTGTGAAATTTCCGTATTAATAGATTTGTGTAATAATCTCAATTTTATAATTATTGTTGGTGTATTATTAATAAAACACGTGTAGAATAATGATATTGTATGTTTTTTATGTGATGTTATTGTTGTAATTGTTTAACTTTAGCCGGTAAAAAAATATTTTATGAAAAAGACCTTAACTTGTTTATTATTTTCCATGGCCGTACCGATGGTAAGTGCACAGTGGACGAAAGCTACTCCCAAAGGTGGTATAGAAAGAAAAAGTGATAATTCGGTTTATTATAAACTAGATATTAATCATATTCGACTGCAGTTAAAAGCTGCTAAAAAAGCATCTGATGGAGGGACAATTACCATTAATATTCCTAATGGAGAAGGTAAGATCGAGAGATTTGCAGTTAATAGTTTCCCTGTAATGGATGAGGCTTTGGCAGCACAATATCAGCTAGGATCTTATGTAGGAGTTGGGATTGATAATCCAACAAAGCAGATTAGATTCAGTGTTGCTCCTAATGATTTTCAGTCTATGATTACTGGCGAGGGGAAGTATGAATTTATAGAAGCTGCAACTGCTGATAAAGAGTATTATTCTATTAAAGGGAAGCAAGGTAAAGAAGGCGCTGCTTTTCTTTGTAGTACACAAGAGAGCCTAGAATCTGTTAAAGATTTTAAAAAGCTTATTAGTGAAGGTGAGGCTAATAAATCTAATGATAAGACATTTCATACATTAAGGTTAGCTTTATCTACAACCGGAGAGTATACTAATTACTTTGGCGGTGTAACAGGAGCATTAACTCAAATGAATGCAACAATGACGAGAGTTAATGGTGTTTTCGAGAAAGAGTTTAACCTTCATCTTAATATGGTCAATGCGCCAGGTCTTATTTTTACTGATGCAGCTACGGATCCTTACAGTACTTCTGATAAGATGTGTAATTGGAATTTAGAACTAATGAACACCTTGAATGGTGGTCAATATGGCGTAACTAATGCTGATTTTGATATAGGGCATTTATTTGGAGCTTCAGGAGGAGGCGGTAATGCAGGCTGTATAGGCTGTATTGGTAGTAATGATACAAGTACATACGAAGTTCCAGCCAGTCAAAGCAGTTGTGATTTTGCTTATACAACACCATCTAATTATAAAGGAAGTGCCTTTACTTCTCCTTCTAATAACATCCCAAAAGGAGATAAATTTGACATAGATTTTGTAGCTCATGAGTTTGGTCATCAATTAGGCGCTAATCATACCTTTAGCCGAAATGAAGGACGTGGTGTGAATGTAGAGCCAGGATCAGGATCTACGATTATGGCCTATGCAGGCGTTGTAGATGGTGGTAATAATACTAATGTACAAAATAATTCTGATGCCTATTTTCATACCGTGAGTATTAATCAGGTACAAAATAACTTAAAAAATAAAGCGGTTAGTACGGTTACTAGTATAGCTAACAATCCTCCGGTTATTACTCCAATGAATAATGTTAATTATACAATTCCAAAATCTACCCCATTTGTACTAACTGCTATTGCTAGTGATCCAGAAGGCGATGCATTGACGTATACATGGGAGCAGGTAGACTCATCAGTTACTAATTCATATTCTACACGTATTAATATTGGTACATCTGCAACTAATGGAGCGAGCTTTAGATCACTAATGCCTACAAGTGATCCAACCAGATATTTTCCTAAGCTTGCAACAGTTTTATCAGGAGCAGTAAGAAATAATAATCAGTGGGAGGCAACATATTCAGTTGGCAGAACAACTAATTTTAGAGTGACTGTTAGAGATAATAAAGGTGCAGATTCTCAGACTGCTTTTGCAACACAAAGAGTAATTGTTAATAGTACAGGAGATTCTTTTACTGTAAAAACTGCTGCCGGTAATCCAGAAGTACCTGTTAATGTAACTTGGGTGGTTGCTGGTACTAATGCAGCACCGTTCAATTCACCTAATGTTAAAATTGACTTTACAGCAGATAACGGCGCTACGTGGACAACGCTTGCTGAGACAACGCCTAATAATGGAGCAGCATCTGTAACATTCCCTGCTTCTACAGCTAACAAGACTGTAATTGTTAGAGTATCATCAATCGGTAATATCTTCTATGCGGTTAATAAAGTTACTATTGGTGAAAAGTTAGCTGTTAGTGACATTACTAAGCCTAAAGTTCAGGTTTATCCTAACCCAGCGACTGACATTCTTAATGTAACTAATGTTTCTGCTAAGACATCTTATAAGATTTATAATGTAACAGGACAATTGGTATCAACAGGTAATATCAACAATGGTGAAGTTAAAGTTAGCCAATTAGCGAAAGGTGTGTACATCATCTCTTTCGAAGATAATGCGACTGTTTCTAACGTTAAGTTTGAGAAAAAATAATAGTTCTTAAAACCAATAAAAAGGAGGTAAATTTAATTTTGCCTCCTTTTTTTATATTTAAATTAAAGAAATTATTTAGTAGAATAATATCCAAAATACAGACAGCTACCTTGTAGATCTTTGTAGGTTTTGGTTTGGGAGTAATTTTTCTTTAAATCGGCGAAGTAAGTTCTATAATTTTGATTCTTAGTTTTGGTAAATAAAGCCTCTTGAGCTTTAGCTTTTGTATCATAATTAGGATCATTCCAGCTGAGGAAATTAGATTTAGAGTTTTCCCATTGATAATATTTCCCTTGTTCGGCACTTGCCATTTGGAATAAAATCTTGGCTTGATCCTCTTTGTTTTTTGATAATTGAAGTGCTTTTTTATAAAAATTAATAGACAAGTCAAAATTATCAGGTTCTACAAAACTTGAGTTGGTAAAATTCTTATAATAGAAGTAAAACGGTGAGCTGCTTGGATCTGTAAACTGAAACTTCTGACTGTTTTCATTATTAACATCCATCACAAACACTTCTCTATAATAACCTAAGACGGATGTGTTGTAAAGCAAGTTCCCGATGATTTGATTAGCTTGTCTCGCTCTGTCATCGCTAGATTTACCTATTTTTTCTAACTGAATCATCGCGTCTGCCAACTCTAACTTGGTCATCAAGGGTTTTATAAAATCAAATTTAAAATTTTCAGATTTCATAGATTCATCAGGCTTACTTTGATAACTTTCCCAGATATTATGACCGAAAACTAAACTCGAAATATTTTTGTAACCATCATAAACGCCTTTCCCAAAGGTTAAAGGTTTTTCTACATATTTACCCGATTTCTCATCCCAAGTACCATCCATGCGTGGTATTCCTCGGAAGTTTTTTGCTTTTTCGTAGTAAGCTTTAGCTTCAGAAAAATTTGCCAGACGCATCGCTCTGTCGCCATAGATTATATTAAAGAAACTTTCTGGATCCGTTACGGTTTCCATTTTGGTCATTAAGAACTTTTCGAAAGCAGTTTTGTTGGGTTTTTTATAAAAATTTTCAACATCTTTTACCAATCCAGAATTCGGGTTGTATTGCAGATCAGAAATGCTGTTGTTCATCAAGAAAGATTTAGCATTTTGCTTTTCCAGAAAATAACGATTGGCTAAAATATCTAGGATGAAATCATTGGTAGAAAACTGATCTTCCCAATTATATTTCTCACGATGATGATTAAAAACAGTTCCATATTTTGACATGAGCTTCTCCTCAAATTCTGCTGTGATTTTTGGTTGAGATACGATGTCATTTAGCATTTTAAACTTTTCAATCTGAGCAAGATAATTTTTGTCCTGCGTTTTGATTTGGTTTAATATAGATTCGCTTTCTTTATATTTTCCGTTTAAGAAATTGATGTAAGCATCAGCCAATTGCCAAAATGCATCATTAGGATTTTGCTGTTTGGCAGTGTTGATAACGGCTTCAAATTCTTTAATGAAATTCTGAGAACGATCGTCAAAGCTGCTTTGGTAATAGAAAGGCAGTTTTTTATCCCGATATTTCTCACAATGATTATCAAAACAATAAGGATTGGTGACCAGGTAACTTCTTTCTAGCTCATTAATACCGCGCGCGGTGAGGACTTTTAGAATGTCAGAATCTGCTTTGTTGGCGAGCATTTTTTGCATGATAGACGTTGGATTGCTGTAGCCGTTGTAAGCGAGTAAGAAATATGCCATGTTTTTATCTTCGGGTGATTTTGCTTTCGCAAGGATCTTTTCGAAGTCTTTATCTTTAGTGAAAAACATAGAGTTGTAGGCGCTTACTTTCTTATTTTTTGTATTCTTAAAAACCTGAAAAAAATTCCAGTTAGCATCGTCATATTGTTTGAGTCCACGTTGCGCACCAGCTTTCTGATCTAGCGCATAATAATACATGTGATTCTTGGTATCCAAAGGTTCTACATAAGTCGTAAAAGCCTTAATCGCTGTTTTATAATTCCCAGTATAATGATTAAGCCTAACTAATTGATAGGCGTAACGCATCTTTATGTCATTGCTTTTGGCATCGGAGTAACCTTTTACCAAACTTTGAATAGTTGTTGTATAATTGAGATCGGTGGCGTTTTTTTCTTTTGTCTTTTCAGTCCAATAGTAGTTATCAGGACTTGCAGAAAACTTGGTTCTCATATAGGGTTCTAGCTCTTTGGCTTTGGCTAAATAATCCAAACCTTCTTTGTATTGACCATAAAAATCTTTCCCTAATTTTTGAAATAACTGATGCGATAATTGTCCCTTTGCCAGATTCTGAAAATGTTTCAACTGAATGACATTAACCAATGCTAAAGTCTCATCATAAGACAAGGTGTTCTTAAAATAACTTTCCCAGTTTTCTATGTTTTCGTCTAAAATTTTGATGCTGTTTTTTCCTTCATAATCATAACCGTAAAAAGTGTTGCTGTAAGTGAGCAAAAAAGGTTGATAATAAGGATTGTTAATCAACTCTTGTGTGAAAATATTAAAATACTCATAGTCAGGATCAGACCACGCGCAAGCTTTAGACGGTTGCGCTAATCCTATTAAGAAGAAAGCGCTAATGATTAATTTTTTCATTGCATTTATATTTTTTTTGGCGTGTCCCTCATTTCAGGAAAAGATGCGCTCGCTTCGCTCGCGCGTCTTTTCCTTCATGTCGGGTCGGTCTGCGCGCAGTCGCTGTAAAAAGCCCAATTGGCTTTGCGCCAACGCTTATTTTTACGAGCTTCGACAATGCGCTTCGCCCTCACGCAGGATTAGTTATGTTAAGACTATTTAGTGATCAATAAGTCAGTGTAATTTTTAGTAAAACGGCTGTCCAGATGATAATAAATAATTTGATAAGGATAATCGAGTTTTCCGGCTATAAAATCCAAAGATTCTTTAAGGCTCAACGGATCTATTTCTTCCACTTTTACCGTAAAACCTTTAGACAAATAAATTCCAAAATAGAAATCATCTTTCAATACCTCAAATGTCGTACGATTAAGCCTTTTAAAGTTAGGATTATTTTCTAATTCTACAATGCTTACGGCGTTAATCAATTTCTTTTTGCCGAGATGATTACTTACAATTCCCCAAGAATAGATGGGAAGTGCAATATCTAATTTTTTGGGATAATCGTTGATGTTTTTAAGATAAGACTTAAGAAGTTTAACATCTAAAATCGAATTAACATCTGTGTTTTCTAATGGAGATGATGTGGCATAACACATCAGATATAATTTGTCAACAGACGGGATGCCGGTTGATTTTTTGTCTTTAACTTGATGTAATCTCAAGGTGCAGGTAATCTCTTTTCCTGACGCTTTTTTTAACGCTGATAAAAACTTGAAGTAATCGTCTTTGGTAGTAATTGTCCAGTCGCTATCAATTTGGATTTCGTTGGCGAGTTGGATGGGGTTTTGTTTTTCTGTTTCGAGAAGTTGATTGGATATTTTGTTCGCCAAGAATTCGATTTGAGGTTCTGTGATATTTAGCCAAGTTTCGTTGGTGATAAAAATAACAGGAACAATCTTTTTGTCTGATTTAAAGTCGGGATTAATCTTCAAAACCGCTGTTGCGATAAAGGCATCATTTTGTTTAACAATATCAAAAAACCTTGTGTAGAGAAACGGACTTTTAGACGCAGAAAGCAATTGTTGTTCTTCAGGATTCAATTGCAATTGACTTCTCCAAAAGTAAAAGCCTATGTCGTGATGATTTTTATTTTTAGAACAAGAAAATATTATTAATAGAAGAGAAAGGAATTTTAATAATTTCATAAAGCTGTTTTAGTTTTCTTTGTCGTAAGTTAGTTCAGTCTTTACCAAAGTAATTTTTCACGAAGATAGTAAAGTGTTAGTGAATTAGCAGACTCCTTATAAATTATCAAGTCAACGTTGAGAGATTGATGTGTAAATATATTATGTTTGTTATTATTTTAATTTTTAAGTAATGAAATATTTATTATTCTTTTTAACCATAGGTTTTTGTATTGTGATGAAGTCTCAAACTGTTTCAGGTAATTTTTCATTTCCTAACGAATCATCTACTTTAGAGGTTTTTGATAAAAGTGTCCAAAATGTATATTATCAGCTTTCCTTTTATTCAGATCCAAAAAAAGAAAGGAAGAAAAAAGATGTTATTTGCTTGTTACAATTGGGGGAGAAGTATTCAAGATTTGGTGAATTAAATAATATCAAATATGATTCTGTTAGGACTAGTTTTAATCATTTGAATGTTATTGGTGCTAAAGAAATGAATCAGTTAAGTCCTTTTCTTGCTAATTGGAAACCTATTTTATTACGAGATCTAAATCAAAATACACTAACGATACAAGATAGAGTTAGAGATACTTATCAATATAAAGAAGAACAGCCCGTTTTTAATTGGAAATTAGAACAGGATATCAAAGTAATATTAGGGTACACTTGTCATAAGGCAAGCACTGTTTTCCGAGGAAGAAAATATGTAGCTTGGTATGCTAATGATTTACCGATTAATAACGGACCGTATTTGTTTAATGGTTTGCCTGGACTTATTTTAGAAATAGAAGATACTAAAGATAATTATCATTTTACAGCAATTGCATTAGATAAAAAAGCTTTAGATATTTATTTGAATAATGATGCTAAAATCTTTAATGTAACACGAGATAAGCTTAGAACAGTGCAAAAATCCTATTATGATAATCCAGGTTTTTTTATGGGAAAAGCTTACGATGCGGAAGGCAATGCGATGAATGTTAAATTGAAATCAATTCCTTATAATCCTATCGAGTTAGAGTAGCAATACATCTATGATCAAAAATATTTTTTTAGATTTCAAAAAAACTTAAGCTTCCATAATTTCTGGGAGCTTTGATTTTATTAAATTTCAACAGTTATGTACAGATATTATAATTTTTAGTTTTGTGAAAATTAGCTAACTTAGTAAAGTCAGTTAAAGCAAATAATCAATAGGCATCTGTACAAACAAAATTATGAAACAAAATATTTTCCTTGTATTTCTCCTTTTCTTTTTTTTCTCCAGATATTATTCGCAAAATCATTATAACTATAAAGCGATATACAAACTATCTTTTAAGACAGATTCTTTGTCGGATAGTTTTCAAGAAGAGCAATTAGTATTATTGATGAATGATAATAATGAAAGCTTTTTTCAAGAATATAAAAACTATAAGAGAGACTCTATTAATAGTTTGGAAATTATAGGAGTTGGTTCTTTTATTAAAGATATTAAGATTACAAATAATAAAACTCAAAAGATAACTAGTCTTCAAAATGAAAGTGTTTTTTATCAAGAAGATATTCTTAAAAATTGGATTGTTCTACCAGAAACCTCTAAAGTAGTTAATGTAATTTGCAGAAATGCGGATATTACTGCTTTTGAAAGAAGATGGAGAGCTTGTTTCTCAGAAGCTTATCCATTTCATTTTGGACCTTATATGTTTTCTGGATTACCAGGTTTAATTGTTAGTGTTGAAGATGATCGAGGTTTTTATAAGTTTAGCTTATTATCTATTAAGAAAGAAAATAATACAATTGCCATCCCTTACACTGGAGCTAGAGAAGTCACCAAGAAACAATATTTCCAAATAGAATATGATGAGGCTTATAGCGGAAATGTTTTTAATACATTTAGAATTGAAAATGCAGAAGAGCAAGCTAGATTAAAAAAAATGTTTCTAGATAGGGTCAAAAATCTTAATACAATTCCAATAGATAAGACTATGCAATATATTTATCATCGTAGATAAATTTAGGATTCTCCAAAAAAGCTTTCAGAAATTCTGGAAGCTTTTTTCATAACTCACAAAAAATCAAACAATTTCACAAAAAATATTTGCTAAATAAAAAATAATTCATACATTTGCACACTCATTTTAGGGAAGGAGTATGCCTATTTCAAACATAGAAAATTACAAAAACCTCTAAAGTGTTGAGAATTAATATAATAATATATATAAATAATGTCAGGTATTATTGGTAAAAAAATCGGTATGACATCTTTGTTTGACGAGAACGGCAAAAACTTGCCTTGTACAGTTATCAAAGCAGGTCCATGTGCGATTTTACAGGTCAGAACCTTAGAAGTTGACGGTTATTCAGCTGTTCAATTAGGTTTCGATGACAAGAGTGAGAAGAACGTTGGTAAAGCGTTAGCTGGTCATTTTAAAAAGGCTGGTTCAACTCCTAAAGCTAAATTAGTAGAATTCCATGATGGTTTCGCTGATGCAAAAATAGGAGAAGAAGTAAATGTTGAGTTGTTCAACGAAGGGGAGTATGTTGATGTAACAGGTACTTCTAAAGGTAAAGGTTTCCAAGGTGTTGTTAAAAGACACAACTTTGGAGGTGTAATGCAAGCGACTCATGGTCAGCACAACAGACTTAGGGCTCCAGGTTCTATCGGTGCTGGATCTGACCCTTCAAGAGTATTCAAAGGGATGAGAATGGCAGGCAGAATGGGAGGTAAGCAGGTAACTGTACAAAACCTTCAAGTGTTAAAAGTAGACCAAGAGCAAAATCTTTTAGTAGTAAAAGGTGCTGTTCCGGGAGCAAAAAATTCTTATGTAATTATCAGAAAATGGAACTAGTAGTATTAAATACATCAGGAAAAGAAACCGGAAGAAAAGTAGCGTTCGACGAAACAGTATTCGGAATTGAGCCTAATCAGCACGCGGTTTACTTAGAAGTGAAACAATATCTTGCTGCTCAGCGTCAAGGTACTCATAAATCAAAAGAAAGAAGCGAAATTACTGCTTCTACTAGAAAACTTAAGAAGCAAAAAGGTTCTGGATCTGCGAGATATGGTGATATTAAGTCGCCAACTTTCAAAGGTGGGGGTAGAGTTTTTGGTCCTAAACCAAGAGATTACCGTTTCAAATTGAACAAAGCGCTTAAGAGATTAGCGAAAAAATCTGTTTTATCTCAGAAAATGAGAGATAACAGCATTAAAGTTTTAGAGAATTTGTCATTTGACGCACCTAAGACTAAAGAATTCATCAACTTGTTGTCTGCTTTAGAACTTAACGGTAGAAAGTCATTGTTCATTCTTCCTGAAGCTAACAAGAATGTATATTTATCTTCAAGAAACTTGCCTAAGACGAAAGTAATGAACTATAACGAAATTAGTTCTTATGACATCGTTAACGCTGGTGAGATTATCTTCTTAGAAGGTGCAGTAGAAAAATTTCAGGACAACTTAAAGAAATAGATCATGTCAGTTATTATTAAACCAATCATCTCAGAAAAAGCTAACTATCTTACAGACCTTAGAGGAGCTTATTCTTTTTTAGTTAACACTAAAGCGAATAAAATCCAAATCAAAGGTGCAGTAGAAGCAGCTTACGGTGTAAAAGTAGCAGACGTTAGAACCATGATTTATGCGCCTAAAGTTTCTTCTAAATACACTAAAAAAGGATTACAAGTTGGTAAAACCAACAAATTAAAGAAGGCAGTTATTACTTTAGCTGCTGGAGAGGTAATCGATATTTTTGCAACGAATTAATTATTAATTATAAATAATAGTAATGTCTGTTAGAAAATTAAAACCTATCACCCCAGGACAGAGATTCAGAATTGTTAACAATTTTGAAGAAATTACTACTAACAAGCCAGAGAAATCTCTAACTGTTGGTATTAAAAAGTCAGGTGGACGTAACCAAACTGGTAAAATGACCATGCGTTACACCGGAGGTGGACACAAAAAGAAATACAGAATTATCGACTTCAAAAGAAATAAGCATGATGTTGAAGCAACGGTAAAAACTGTAGAGTATGATCCAAACAGAACTGCTTTCATCGCTTTGGTGGAGTATGCAGATGGAGAGAAGAGATATATCATCGCTCCTAACGGGATCAAAGTTGATCAGAAAATTATTTCTGGTGAAAGCGTAGAACCTAATGTAGGTAACGCAATGAAATTAAAAAGTATCCCATTAGGTACTGTAATTTCTTGTATCGAAATGAAACCAGGTCAAGGTGCAATTCTTGCTAGATCTGCTGGATCTTCTGCACAATTAACATCAAGAGATGGTAAGTATGCAATCATCAAGTTGCCTTCAGGAGAATCAAGAATGATCCTTACTGAGTGTTATGCAATGATTGGATCAGTATCTAACTCAGATCATCAGTTAACTGTATCAGGTAAGGCTGGTAGAAGCAGATGGTTAGGTAGAAGACCAAGAACAAGACCAGTTGTAATGAACCCTGTAGATCACCCAATGGGTGGTGGTGAAGGACGTTCTTCAGGAGGTCACCCAAGATCTAGAAACGGTATGCCAGCTAAAGGTTACAAAACTAGAAAGAAAAACAAAGTGTCTAACCGTTACATCGTATCTAAAAGAAAATAATTATGGCAAGATCACTTAAGAAAGGACCTTTCATTCATCATACATTAGAGAAGAAAGTACAAGCAAACATAGAGTCTAACAAAAAGACTGTCATCAAAACTTGGTCTAGAGCATCAATGATTTCTCCAGACATGGTAGGTCAAACTATCGCAGTACATAACGGTAAAACTTTTGTTCCCGTTTACGTTACAGAAAACATGGTGGGTCACAAGTTAGGCGAATTTTCTCCGACAAGATCTTTTAGAGGTCACGGTGGTAACAAAAATAAAGGTAGCAGATAATCATGGGAAAAAGAAAACAAGATAGCGCATTAGCAAGAAAAGCAGCTAACCAAGATGTGGTAAAAGCAGCTTTAAACGACTGTCCTTCTTCTCCAAGAAAAATGAGACTAGTTGCTGATATCATCAGAGGAGAACAAGTTGACAAAGCTCTTTATATCCTAAAATTCTCAAAGAAAGAAGCTTCTAACAAATTAGAAAAATTACTTCTTTCCGCTATGGCTAACTGGCAAGCGAAAAACGAAGGTGCTGATATCGAAGAAGCTAACCTTATCGTTAAAGAAATATTTGTGGATAGTGCAAGACAATTGAAGAGACTAAGACCAGCACCACAAGGTAGAGGTCATAGAATCAGAAAAAGATCTAACCACGTTACACTAATCTTAGGAAATAAAGAAAATTAATCAAGGTATGGGACAGAAGACAAATCCAATTGGTAACAGATTAGGTATCATCAGAGGATGGGATTCTAACTGGTTTGGTGGTAACGATTATGGAGACAGAATCGCTGAAGACTACAAAATCAGAAGATACCTTGAGGCAAGATTATCTAAAGGTGGTATTTCAAAAATTTATATTGAAAGAACCCTTAAGTTAGTTACAGTAACTATCACAACAGCAAGACCAGGTCTTATCATCGGAAAAGGAGGTCAAGAAGTTGACAAACTTAAAGAAGAATTAAAGAAGTTGACAGGAAAAGATATCCAAATCAACATCTTCGAAATCAAAAGACCAGAGCTAGACGCTGTATTAGTAGCTGATAGCATCGCAAAACAAATAGAAAACCGTATCTCTTACAGAAGAGCTGTGAAAATGGCAATCGCTTCTACAATGAGAATGGGTGCAGAAGGTATCAAAGTTCAAATCTCTGGTAGATTAAACGGAGCTGAGATGGCAAGATCAGAATCTTTCAAAGACGGAAGAATCCCATTGTCAACTTTTAGAGCAGATATCGACTACCATATCGGTGAAGCATTGACTCAATACGGAAAACTAGGCGTTAAAGTATGGATCATGAAAGGTGAGGTGTACGGCAAGAGAGATCTTTCTCCACTTGTTGGACAACAAAAGAAAGGAGGTCCTTCAGGCGGCGGTAACAGAGAACGTGGCGATAGAGATAGCAGAAGACCAAGAGATAAAAAATAATTAAAAAAATTTTAGAGGATAGTTTTAAATGACCGTTACTTTTTTAAAATCTAAATTCTAAAATCTAAAATTTAAGAAATTATGTTACAACCAAAAAGAACCAAATTCCGTAAAGTTCACAAGATGAAAATGAAGGGGATTGCTCAAAGAGGTAATCAACTTGCATACGGAACTTTCGGAATCAAAGCAACAGAAGGTGCTTGGATCACTGCAAGACAAATCGAAGCTGCACGTATCGCTGCAACAAGATATATGAAAAGAGAAGGTCAATTATGGATCAAAATATTCCCAGATAAACCTATTACCAAAAAACCAGCCGAAGTACGTATGGGTAAAGGTAAAGGTGCTGTAGAATATTGGGTATCTGTAGTTAAGCCTGGTAAAATAATGTTCGAAGTAGGTGGTGTACCTTACGAAGTGGCAAAAGAAGCGTTAAGACTAGCAGCACAGAAACTACCAGTAGTTACTAAATTTGTTGTTGCTAACGATTTTGTTAAACCTCTATAATCTGAAATAAAATGAATAAAGCTGACATCAAAAACTTAAGCGTTGAGGATATCAAAAATCAATTAGCTGAGGCTAGAGTTGCATACAACAAAATGACAATAGCTCACAAAATCAGCCCGATTGAAAATCCAATTCAGATCAGAGATTTAAGAAAAGTAATCGCTAGACTTGAAACTGAGTTAACTAACAAACAATCATAATTCCTTTTTACAATGGAAAGAAATTTAAGAAAAGAAAGAATCGGAGTAGTTTCCAGCAATAAAATGGAAAAAACCATTGTTGTTAGTGAGACTATGAAAATGAAGCACCCAATGTACGGTAAATTCGTTCTAAAAACGAAAAAATATACTGCACATGACGAGAACAACGAGTGCAACGAAGGAGATACAGTTTTAATTTCTGAAACTAGACCTTTGAGCAAGAACAAAAGATGGAGATTAGTAAGAATCATAGAAAGAGCTAAATAATGTTACAAACAGAATCAAGACTAAAAGTAGCTGATAACACTGGTGCCAAAGAAGTACTAGTAATCAGAGTTCTGGGTGGTACCAGAAGAAGATATGCATCTGTGGGAGACAAAATTGTAGTGACTATCAAAGATTCTACTCCACAAGGAAATGCAAAAAAAGGACAAGTATCTAAAGCTGTCGTAGTAAGAACGAAAAAAGCAGTTAGAAGAAAAGATGGATCTTACATCAAATTCGAAGACAATGCTTGTGTACTTCTTAACGCAACTGGAGAAATGAGAGGAACACGTGTTTTCGGACCGGTTGCTCGTGAGTTGAGAGACAAAGAATATATGAAAGTCATTTCATTAGCTCCTGAAGTACTTTAATTTTAAAATTTTACAAAGAAATGTCAAAGTTAAAAATCAAAAGAGGAGATAACGTAATCATCACTACCGGAAAGAAAGAAATTAAAGGTAAAACAGGTGAGATTATCGAAGTGATCAAGAAAGAAGGTAAGGACGCTAGAGTAATTGTAGCAGGTCTTAACATCGTTAAAAAACACGTTAAGCCATCTGCACAAAACCCTCAAGGCGGTATCGTAGAAAAAGAAGCATCTATCCATATTTCTAACGTTATGTTAGTAGATCCTAAAACAGGAAAAGCTACCAAAACTGGTTATAAAGTAGATGGTGATAAAAAAGTAAGATTTGCAAAACAATCTGGTGAAACTTTATAATTAACAGACGATGGAATACATAGTAAGACCAAAAAAAGCATATAAAGAACAAATCGTTCCTGCAATGATGGAAGAATTTGGGTACAAGTCAGTAATGCAAGTACCTAAGTTAGAGAAAATCGTTGTGAGCCAAGGTTTAGGAGCAGCTACTGCTGACAAAAAAATTGTTGACTACGCTGTAGAAGAATTAACCAATATTACTGGACAAAAAGCTGTAGGTACAATATCTAAAAAAGATGAAGCTGCTTTCAAATTAAGAAAAGGTATGCCAATTGGCGCAAGAGTTACTCTTAGAGCTAATATGATGTACGAATTCTTAGACAGATTGACATCATCAGCATTGCCACGTATCAGAGATTTCTCTGGTATCAAAGCAGATGGTTTCGATGGTAGAGGTAACTATAACTTAGGTATTACTGAGCAGATTATCTTCCCTGAAATCGTAATTGACAAAGTGAAAAAAATCCAAGGGATGGACATTACTTTCGTAACAACTGCGAAAACAGATAAAGAAGCTAAAGCATTATTAACACACTTCGGTTTACCGTTCAAAAAGAACTAAGAAATGGCTAAAGAATCAATGAAAGCGCGTGAGCGCAAAAGAGAAGCTGTTGTAGCAAAATATGCTGAAAAAAGAAAGGCTCTTAAAGAGGCTGGCGATTATGATGCATTACAGAAGTTACCTAAAAATGCTTCTCCAGTAAGACTTCACAACCGTTGCAAGTTAACGGGACGTCCAAGAGGTTACATGAGAACTTTCGGACTTTCTAGAGTAACTTTCAGAGAAATGGCTAACAATGGCCTTATCCCTGGAGTTAAGAAAGCAAGTTGGTAATCAACACAAAATTAATCTAGATAGCCAAGTTGGTTTCGAGATATAAGATAAAAGATGTCAGATTATTAATTGATAATCTGACATCCTAAATCTGACATCCAGACACAAAACTAGCTGTTATTAACCAATAATTTAAAAATAAAGAAATGGTAACAGATCCAATTTCAGATTTCCTAACAAGAGTAAGGAACGCACAAAGCGCAGGCCACAAAGTGGTGGAAATTCCTGCATCAAACATCAAAAAAGAGATCACAAAAATTCTTTTTGACCAAGGTTTTATCTTAAACTTCAAGTTTGAAGATAACGCGGTACAAGGGAACATCAAGATCGCTTTAAAATATGATAAGCAAACTAGCAAGCCTGCTATCAAGTCTATCCAAAGAGCATCTCGTCCAGGTCTTAGACAGTACAAAGGTGCTGGAGAATTACCAAGAGTACTTAATGGATTAGGTATTGCTATCGTATCAACTTCTAAAGGGTTGATGACTGATAAAAAAGCAAGACAAGAGAACGTAGGAGGCGAAGTAATTTGCTACGTATATTAATTTTTAATACTAGGAAATAATGTCAAGAATTGGTAAAGCAATTATAGAAATTCCTGCTGGTGTTACAGTAACTCTTAATGAGGATATCGTAACAGTAAAAGGGGCAAAAGGAGAATTATCTCAAACCCTTACAGATGGAATTACATTTGAAGTAAACGATGGCATACTTGCAGTATCTCGTCCTTCAGATTCTAAGCAACATAAAGCGCTTCATGGACTTTACAGAGCGTTAATCAATAATATGATTATTGGAGCTTCTACAGGATTTACTAAGCAATTAGAACTTGTAGGAGTAGGTTATAGAGCATCTAACACTGGAAACAAATTAGAATTAGCTCTAGGTTTCTCTCACGGTATCGTACTAGATCTTCCAAAAGAGATCAACGTAGAAACTTTGACAGAAAAAGGTAAGAACCCGATTATTACTTTATCTTCTCACGACAAACAACTTCTTGGGATGGTGGCTGCTAAGATCAGATCTTTCAGAAAACCTGAACCTTACAAAGGAAAAGGTGTGAAATTCGTAGGCGAAATCATCAGAAGAAAAGCCGGTAAATCTGCATAAAAATTAAGAAAATGGCATTAACAAAAGTTGAAAAGAGAAACAGAATCAAAAGAAGAGTAAGAGGTAAGATCTCAGGATCTGCATCTTTACCAAGATTATCTGTTTACAAAAGTAATAAAGAAATCTACGCTCAATTAGTAGATGATAAAGAGGGTAAAACATTAGTATCTGCTTCTTCTCGTGAGAAAGGTGTAGACGCTAAAGGGACTAAGACTGAAATTTCTGCAGCAGTTGGTAAAGCTATCGCTGCTAAAGCTATCGCTGCTGGTATTGAGAATATCGTATTCGACAGAAACGGTTTCGTATACCACGGTAGAATCAAAGCTTTAGCTGATGGTGCTAGAGAAGCTGGTCTTAAATTCTAATTTATAAATTCAGAAATAATATGTTTGACAACAATATAGAAAGAGTAAAACCTGGAGGATTAGAATTAAAAGATCGTCTGGTTGCTGTAAATAGAGTAACTAAGGTAACAAAAGGTGGTAGAGCATTTGGTTTCTCTGCAATCGTAGTAGTTGGAAATGAAGAAGGTGTTATCGGTTACGGATTAGGTAAGTCTAAAGAAGTTGCTTCTGCAATCTCTAAGGCTGTAGAAGACGCTAAGAAAAACTTAGTTAAAGTACCAGTTATTAATCATACAATTCCTCACCAGACATCTGCAAGATACGGTGGTGCTGATATCTTCTTAAGACCTGCAACTCATGGTACCGGTGTAATCGCTGGTGGTACAGTTCGTATGGTAGTAGAAGCTGCTGGTATCAAAGATATTCTTTCAAAATCTAAAGGATCTTCTAACCCACATAACGTTGTGAAAGCTACTTTCAAAGCATTATTGGACATCAGAAGACCAGAAGAAATTGCAAGAATGAGAGGTATTTCTCTAACTAAAGTGTTTAACGGTTAATATTATAACAATGGCAACAATTAAAGTAAAACAAGTAAGAAGCGCTATTGGTAGAACAAAAACCCAAAAGAGAACGCTTGAGGCATTAGGATTTAAAAAACTTCACCAAGTGATAGAGCACGAAGCTACACCATCAATCTTAGGAATGATTGCTTCTGTAAGCCACTTACTAGAGGTTCAGAAATAATTTAAATAGACGTTAGACGTTAGAAATCAGGTTTGATTGTATTAACATTTTAAATCTGATTTTTAATCTAACAACTAATATCTAAAATCTTTACAAAATGAATTTAAATAACATAAGACCAGCAGCTGGATCTACTTTTAATTCTAAAAGAATTGGTAGAGGACAAGGAAGTGGTAAAGGTGGTACTTCAACAAAAGGTCACAAAGGTCAGAAAGCTAGAGCTGGTTATTCTGAGAAAATCGGTTTCGAAGGTGGACAGATGCCTTTGCAAAGAAGATTGCCTAAATTCGGTTTTAAAAACGTAAACAGAAAAGAGTATAGAGCTATTAACTTAGATACTATCCAAACACTTATCGATACTAAAGGTATTACAGGTGAGATCACTAAAGAAATCCTTATCGAGAACGGTCTTTCTACTAAGAATGAGTTAATCAAAATCTTAGGAAGAGGAGACCTTAAAGCTGGTGTTTCTATCTCAGCTCATAAGTTTACAAAATCTGCTGAAGAAGCTATTAGCAAAGCAGGAGGTAAAGCGATCACTCTTTAATTAAAACCTAATGAAAGAATTTATACAAACACTTAAGAATATTTGGAGCCTAAAGGAATTAAGAGATAAAATTCTCTTGACTTTGTCATTAGTCCTAGTGTATAGATTCGCATCTTATATCTCACTTCCTGCTATTAACATGGCAGAAGTGGGTAACCTTCTACAACATTACCAAAATCAAGGCGGGAACCAACAAGGGGCCGGCCTTTTGGGTTTACTTTCATCATTTACTGGAGGAGCTTTCAGTAGAGCGTCTATCATGGCGCTAGGGATTATGCCTTACATATCTGCATCTATTATTGTGCAGCTAATGGGTATGGCTGTGCCTTATCTACAGAAACTTCAGAAAGATGGAGAAAGTGGTAGAAATACACTTAACCAAATCACAAGATGGTTAACGATTATAGTATGTTTGGTGCAAGCACCTTCTTATCTAACATCGGTAACCCAATTTTTCTTACCGTACACACAGTTCCAATCTGCGTATTATATTGATCCTAACTCTATCATGTTCTGGTTACCTAGTATCGTGATATTAGTAGCTGGATCTGTATTTGCAATGTGGTTAGGAGAAAAAATTACGGACAAAGGTATCGGTAACGGTATTTCTATATTAATTATGGTAGGGATCCTTGCGGATCTTCCAACTGCTTTTATCCAAGAAGTGACAACACAGACTGGTAAAGGAGGTTTTGGTACTATCATGATTCTTGTAGAAGTGTTATTCTGGTTATTGGTGGTATTACTAGCAATAGTATTATCAGTTGCAGTTAGAAAAATCCCTATTCAGTATGTCAGCAGAGCGCAGGCAAGAGGAGGTGTTAACAAAAACCTTATGCAGGGTGCTAGACAATGGATTCCATTAAAAGTTAATGCAGCAGGTGTTATGCCGATTATCTTTGCACAAGCTTTAATGTTTGTACCTGGATTATTAACTAAGGTTGATGAGACAAACACATTTTTGGCAGGTTTCAAAAATGTATTTAGTTGGCAGTATAACGTATTGTTTGCACTACTAATTATTATCTTCTCATTCTTTTATACTGCAATTACAATTCCAGTTAATCAGATGGCGGATGATCTCAAGCGTAATGGCGGATTAATACCTAAGGTTAGACCAGGTAAAGAGACTGCAGATTACCTTGATGATATTTTATCTAAAATAACCTTGCCTGGTGCAATATTTTTATCTATCTTTGCAGTCCTTCCGGCAGTAGTGCACGGAGCGTTTGTTCAGACAGATAGATTTGCCCTGTTTTTTGGCGGGACATCATTATTAATTATGGTCGGTGTTATATTAGACACTGTACAACAAGTTAATACCTATCTGCTGAACCATCATTATGACGGGTTGATGCAATCAAAATTATCAAGATCAACCAACGTATAGTAATTAAATGGCAAAACAAAAACATATCGAACAAGACGGCGTTATTACAGAAGCACTTTCTAACGCTCAGTTCCGTGTAGAACTTGAAAATGGGCATATTCTTATTGCCCATATTTCTGGTAAGATGAGAATGCATTACATTAAACTGCTTCCTGGTGATAAAGTTAGACTGGAGATGTCTCCATACGACTTGTCTAAGGGGAGGATCACTTTCAGATACTAGTATTCTGGAAGATTTTATTTGAATATTAAAAAGAAAATTACTCTCAAATGAAAGTTAGAGCATCTATTAAAAAGAGAAGCGCTGATTGCAAAATTGTACGTAGAAAAGGCGTACTATTCGTAATCAACAAGAAGAACCCTAAATTTAAACAAAGACAAGGTTAAGAACCGATTAAATTATGGCGAGAATTGCAGGTATTGATTTACCAAAGAACAAAAGAGGCGTTATAGGTCTTACTTACATCTACGGTGTAGGAAGAAGCACAGCTTCAGAAATTTTGAAGAACGCTGGTATCAGCGAAGACAAGAAAGTCAACGAATGGAATGACGATGAATTGGCATTAATCAGAAACTTCATCTCCGATAACGTTAAAGTAGAAGGAGAATTACGTTCTGAAACTCAATTGAACATTAAGCGATTAATGGATATTGGATGTCAACGAGGAATACGTCACAGACTGGGATTACCTTTAAGAGGCCAAAGAACTAAGAATAATTCTAGAACCCGTAAAGGAAAGAGAAAAACTGTTGCTAACAAGAAAAAGGCAAGTAAATAATCTGTAGAATTTATTATGGCAAAACAAACTAAAGTTGTTAAAAAAAGAAAAGTAAAAGTTGAGGCTATTGGTGAGGCGCATATCCAAGCATCTTTCAATAACATCATCATTTCTTTAACAAATAAAAACGGAGAAGTAATCTCTTGGGCATCTGCCGGTAAAATGGGATTCAGAGGTTCTAAAAAGAATACTCCTTTTGCAGCTCAGATGGCTGCAGAGAACTGTTCTCAAGTAGCTTTCGAAGCTGGTCTTAGAAGAGTTAAGGTGTTTGTAAAAGGTCCTGGTGCAGGTAGAGAATCTGCTATCAGAACTATCCACAATTCTGGAATTGAAGTTAGCGAGATCGTAGACATTACGCCTATGCCGCACAACGGATGTAGACCACCGAAAAGAAGAAGAGTTTAATTTTTAGAATTTACCCATTATGGCAAGATATATTGGACCTAAAACTAAGATTGCTAGAAAATTTGGTGCTGCAATCTACGGAGATGATAAAAGCTTCGAAAAGAGAAAAAACCAACCACCAGGACAACATGGTCCTAACAAAAGAAGAGGTGCTAAGAAATCAGAATATGCTGTTCAGTTAGCTGAAAAGCAAAAAGCTAAATATACTTACGGTATTTTAGAAAGACAATTTGCTAACTTGTACGAAAAAGCACAAAGAAGCAAAGGAGTTACTGGTGAAGTACTTTTACAATTATGTGAGTCTAGATTAGATAACGTTGTATATAGATTAGGTTTTGCTAAGACAAGATCTGGAGCTAGACAATTGGTATCTCACAGACATATCACTGTTAATGGAGAAATAGTTAACATCGCTTCTTATTTGTTAAAAGTTGGTGATGTTGTAACTGTTAGAGAGAAGTCAAAATCTCTTGAAGTAGTTGCTAATGCATTATCTTCAAAAGCAAATTATGAGTGGTTACAATTCAATGACGAAAAGAAAGAAGGTACTTTCGTAGCTGTACCAGAAAGAATCCAAATTCCGGAGGACATCAAAGAGCAGCTAATCGTCGAATTATACTCTAAATAATAATTTTTTCAAATTTTTGCTCAACCAAACTATGGCAATTTTAACATTTATAAAACCCGATAAAGTAATCCTACTTAATTCTACAGATTTTAAAGGTCAATTCGAATTTCGACCTTTAGAGCCAGGATTTGGATTAACAATCGGTAATGCATTGAGAAGAGTTTTGTTATCTTCTCTGGAAGGATATGCTATTTCATCTATCAAAATAGAAGGCGTAGAGCACGAATTTTCGACAATACCAGGAGTGATTGAAGATGTTACTGAAATCATTCTTAATCTTAAGCAATTACGTCTTAAGTCATCAGTAGAAAATGCTCCTAACGAGCAGGTTAATGTAAAAATTTCTGGTCAAGAAGTTATTACAGCTGGTGATCTACAAAGTGGTATGAGCAGTTTCGAAGTTCTTAACAAAGATCTAGTAATCTGCACAACAACTAAAGATGTTAATTTTGAGATTACTTTCAATATTGAGAAAGGTAGAGGTTATGTTCCATCGGATCAAAACAAATCCAACAATGCACCAATGGGTACAATTGCGATTGATTCTATCTTTACACCAATTAAGAAAGTTCAATATAGTGTTGAGAATTATCGTGTAGAGCAAAAAACAGACTACGAAAAACTTATTTTGGATATTGAGACTGATGGTTCTATCACTCCTCAAAACGCCTTGACAGAAGCTTCTAAGATATTAATTTATCACTTTATGTTATTCTCAGATGAGAGAATCACGCTAGAGACAGAAGCCGTTAAAGCATCTATCCAATATGACGAAGAAACCCTACACACAAGACAACTTCTTAAGTCTAAATTAGCAGATATGGATCTTTCTGTAAGAGCCCTTAACTGTCTTAAAGCAGCTGAAGTAGAAACTCTTGGTGAGCTAGTGGCTTTCAGTAAGTCTGATTTGATGAAATTCAGAAATTTCGGTAAGAAATCTTTAACAGAGCTTGAAGAATTAGTTCATACAAAAGGACTTAACTTCGGTTTTGATGTTGCAAAATATAAGTTAGACGCTGATAAATAATCCTCAAAATGAGACACGGAAAAAAAATCAATCACTTAGGTAGAACAGCTCCACATAGAAAAGCAATGCTGTCTAACATGGCTTGTTCCCTAATTGAACATAAAAGAATCAACACTACTGTTGCGAAAGCGAAAGCTTTAAGAGTGTTTGTAGAACCTCTTCTTACTAAAGCGAAAGAAGATACAACCCACAATAGAAGAACTGTTTTCTCTTACCTTAAGAGCAAAGAAGCAGTTACTGAATTGTTCAGAACGGTTGCACCTAAAATCGCTGAAAGAAATGGAGGCTACACAAGAATCATCAAGACTGGTTTCAGACAAGGTGATGCTGCTGATATGGCATTAATCGAATTAGTTGATTTCAACGAGCTTTACAATCCAAATGAAGCTGAAAAGAAAACAACTAGAAGAAGTAGAAGATCTACTCCAACAACTAAAGAAGCAGCTGTGGTTGCAGAAACTGCTGTTGAAGAGGCTCCTGCTGCTGATGTTGCTACAGAAGAAAAAACTGCTGAATAATTTTATTCACATGTTATATATAAAACCATCTCCACAAGAGATGGTTTTTTTGTTTATAGATCTTAGGTTTGGTAAGATTATTGTTAATTGTTGTCTCTGTCTTATAAGATTATTTAACTATTCCATTTATGAAAAAAATATTTTTCTTATTCTTTCAATTGATTTTTATTGTAGCTTTTTCGCAAGAAATTTATCAGTTTCCTAAGATAAAGTCATCTATTAGTTTGCCTATTAATGTTCCTATTTCTGAGATTAATAATTTGGTTAATCAATCTGTGAAAGGTGTTTTGTATGAAGATACGTCTTTTACAGATAACAATAATGATCAGTTTAAAGTTAAAGTAGAAAAGCTAGGAAATATTAATATTAAGGCTCTTACTAATAATCGATTAATGATTTCTGTTCCTCTTAAAATCTGGGCAGAGAAAGGTTATGGTACTTTGGGTGTCTACGCTTACAACAATACAACATTCAACCTTGTGATGAATTTCATTACCAGTATTTCTGCCAATCCTAATTGGAAATTAGATACACAGACGGTAACTGCTGGTTTTGTATGGAAAGAAAAACCTGTTTTGGATTATGGTAAAGTAAAAATTCCTATTGCTGGTCTTATCGAGTCTACCCTTAAGGAGCAACAGAAAAAATTCACGACAATAATTGACGATCAGATTAAGACTAATTTTAACTTGCAACCTTATCTTTTACAAGCGTGGAATCAGTTTTCTAAGCCCATCAATATTTCTGAAGAGTATAACACTTGGCTTAAGATTAGTCCGCAGAATATACAGATGACACCGTTGCAGGTTTTTGCAGATAAGATCAAAACAACTGTTGGGATAGATCTTTATTCTGAGACTTTTGTTGGATCAGTTCCTACTGCTTCTCTAGCGGTTAACACCATTCCTAATTTTATAGTTAATCCTAATATTTCTAATATATTTAATCTACAAACTACGGCTAACATTAGTTTTCAAGAAGCTACAAGATTAGCCAGAGCACAATTTTTGGACAAAGAATTTGAGTTTCGTGATGGTAAGTCAAAGATTAAAATAACAGCTATTTCGGTTTATGCTAAAGATCAAAAAGTTGTTGTAGAAGCGCAGACAGAAGGCGATATTGCTGGTACATCTTTTATTACTGGAGTACCTATTTATGATCCGATTAATCATAAAATTGCTTTAACCAAAACGGATTTTAGATTAAGAACTAATAATATATTGTACAAAGCTGCTTCTGTTCTGTTTGAAGGTAAGATCCGAAAAATGATAGAAAAAGATTATGGAATTCCACTTTTAGATATAGAAACAATGTCAAAGAAAAGTCTTAATGATAGCTTTAACAAAGAGTATTTTAAAGGAATAAAGTTACAAGGTCAGGTTTTGGATTTACAACCAAGTCAATTCCTTATAAGTCCAGATAATATTACAATTGTTATAGATACCAGAGCACAGTTGCAGATGCATATTTCTGGCATGAATTAGAATAATTGAGTGTTTGGTCTTTAATTTTAGAATTAGATACACTCCCAATAACAGGAACTGGTCCTCCTAAACAATTAAAATATTCTGAAAGTGAATTTTGAAGCAGGGAGTTTCTATAACTGTGACTAAATCTTTAGACCATTATAATGATAAATAGACTTTTTCTTCTCAATATTAAAGGAAAAATATTCATCTAAAAAGGATTACCTTTACAAGTAATCCTTTTTAGAGTCTATAAATTGTATACTAACTTACAATTTAGTATACATTTTATATAAAAGCTAAATAATTAAGTTAATTAGCTCTTATTGCAAAAATATAATTTTCACCATTATTTCCAATAAAAGTAGTAGATACATTCCCATGCAATCGTGACTCAACATCCCAAAGATATAATGTTAATGGTTTTTTTACATCTACTCTTATAATTCCTGATGAGAACATTCCGTACAGATATGCACCTGCACTTCCATTAGATACTTGTGTAAGTACAAATCTATTATTATTAATATAACTAAAATCTGTTTGCTGAGCAGTTGTACTAGAACTATACAATGTAAATCTAGAAGCATATCGTTGGTTAGCCTCCGTTGCACCATTAACTAGAAAACCTATAAAAACAAACCATTTCCCAACTGGTAAATTAATATAGCTATTCATATACTTATCACCTTGAGTACCATAAGTAGTGTTTGTAGTTGTTGTTACTCCTGTAACATTTTCTACTCCCGGCGCAGCCCAGCTTCCCACACCATTATTATCAGATGTTAAAACTTTACCTGTTCCCTGAGTACCATCCACAATTTTTATTGCACCAACAGTTGTACCGTTGTTAATTTCTAATTTTGCTGTAGGAGATGTGGTACCAATACCTACACTACCAGTAGAAGTTACTAAAAAATCATTAGCCTGTTGAGCCGCTGTAGGTGTGCCAGTATTATTATTATCTTTTTCCCCATCAATATGAAATGCATTTTGAGGATTTGAAGTATTAATCCCTACTTGTGCATTAATTATAGCACAAATCATCAAACTAAATGTAATAAATTGTTTTTTCATTTTTATGTTTTTTATATGTTTAAATAAAATTAATTAAATTTAAATTAAATACACTCACGTATAAGTGTTAAATTTTAGTTAATTAATGATTATTTTTAGCTATAAATTAAAATACATTCATGAATTAACAAAAAAGCTATTTTAATTGTAAATATGTCACGTCCTAAAAATCCGATACAGATTAAGACTAATTTTAACTTATAACCTTATCTTTTACAAGCGTGGAATCAGTTTTTTAAGCCCATTAATATTCCTGAAGAGTATAACACTTGGCTTAAGATTAGTCCACAGAATATACAGATGACACCGTTGCAGGTTTTTGCAGATAAGATCAAAAAGTTGTTGTAGAAGCGCAGACAGAAGGCGATATCGCAGGGACGTCTTTTATTATTGGTGAGCCTGTCTATGATCCAATTAATAATAAAATTGTTTTAACCAAAACGGATTTTAGATTAAGAACTAATAATATATTGTACAAAGCTGCTTCTGTTCTGTTTGAAGGTAAGATCCGGAAAATGATAGAAAAAGATTACGGAATTCCACTGTTAGATATAGAAACAATGTCAAATAAAAGTCTTAATAATAGCTTTAACAAAGAGTATTTTAAAGGAATAAAGTTACAAGGTCAGGTTTTGGATTTGCAACCAAGTCAATTCCTTATAAGTCCAGATAATATTACAATTGTTATAGATACCAGAGCACAGTTGCAGATGCATATTTCTGGCATGAATTAGAATAATTGAGTATTTGGTCTTTAATTTTAGATATAATATTTTTTTTAATTGATTTGATTGTAAATATTAAATGTTAATTTTATATTTGTTGCCAAATAATTAATATGAAGAGATCTATATCTATTCTTTCTCTATTGGCATTTGCTATGGGATATTCTCAGGATATCCAAGCCGTTAATGCTCTTAGAAAAGAAACAAATGCCAATATAACCATTAGTAAAAGTACATCAAATCCTAATTTTATTAGATTTGAAAATGGGAATTTACCGCAATTGAAATCTGCTAAAGCTACGGTAAAAGTTGAAGAGTTTTTGAGTAAACATTATAAAGCTTTTAACTTAACTTCCGCTAAGGATATGGTTCTTGTAGAAGATAGTAAGGATAATTATGGGTTCAAAAATGTTGTTTTCAGGCAATATTATAAAGGAGTTCCTGTTTATGATGGTATTTTGAAATTTAACTTTAATAGTAGAGAAGATATTACATCTATTAATGGAAATACAATTTCTAATATAAAGGTAAGTACAACACCTAGCATAAGCGCTTCACAGGCTGCTAGTATTGCTAAGGATTTGATTGTTGCTCAAAACTTGAATAAATCTAACTCTGTTTTAGAAATTAGTAAAAACAATTTATTAATATTTCCTAAGAATTTAGCACAAGGAGGAGTTGCTACACCATATTTGGCGTATGAAGTAGAAATTACTAACAAGAATGATGTTAGAGAATTTTTATTTATCAATGCACATACTGGAGAATTAGTTGAGCAATTTACAGGGATCCATGCTATAGATAGAAAGCTTTATGAGACCAACACTAATACAAACAATTTAAAGTGGAAAGAAGGCGATGCTCTGCCTGGTAGTCTTAATATCTGGCAACGAAATGAAGTCATTACATCTGGACACGTGTATAATTTCTTTAAGAATGCATTTGGCTTTATATCTTTTGATAATAATGATAGGTCAATGATCACCATTAATAATAATCCTAATATTAATTGTCCTAATGCAAACTGGAACGGAATTACGGCTAATTACTGTAATGGTACAGCTTCTGACGACGTTGTTGCACATGAGTGGGGGCATGCTTATACAGAATATACAAGCAAACTTATTTATAATCATCAAGCAGGTGCACTTAATGAATCTTACTCTGATGTTTGGGGAGAAACAATAGATTTATTGAATGACTATAATGACGAAGGAGAGAATTTAGCTGTTAGAACTACAAGTCAGTGTTCAGAATCTACAAGATGGAAAATGGGAGAAAAAGCCTCGGCTTTTGGTAATCCTATCAGAGATATGTGGAATCCTAATTGTAACGGAGATCCAGCCTACGTATTAGATGCAACTTATTATTATTGTGGTAGTACTGTAAGTGCTTTTGTACATAAAAATTCTGGAGTTCCTAATCATCTATATGCTTTGTTAGTAGATGGAGGAAGTTTTAGAGGATATAACATTTCTGGAATTGGATTTGTGAAAGCAGCACATTTGTGGTGGAGAGCACAAAAAAATTATCTAACACAGACCAGTGATTTTGTAAACTTTGCAGATGCTTTAGAAGCTTCTGTTAATGATCTAATAGGAGTTAATCTAGAAGGACTTTCTACTACCGAGACTCCTGCTGGACCAAGTGGTCAAAGCTTTACCGTTGCAGATATCCAAAATATTAAAAATGCAATTTTGTCTGTTCAGCTAAGAGAATCTACCATGACTCAGTGTAACTATAAGCCACTTTTAGCTTCTACTCCAGAGTTATGTAATAATGCAGTAGATGGATCATTGTTCAAAGAAACTTGGGAAAATGGATTAGGAAATTGGACTGTTTCTAATTTGCCTACCAATTCTTCTTCGTGGATTGACAGAAATTGGGTAATCAAAAATAATCTTCCTAATGGTAGATCTGGTAATGCAATGTATGGGACTGCTCCAGTGATTGGTGATTGTAGTACAAGTATACAGAATGGTATCTTACGATTAGAAAGTCCATTAATTAATTTTCCAACTATTACATCAGGAAAATACGAAATGGCATTTAATCATTACGTAGCTACAGAAGAGACTTGGGATGGTGGAAATATCAAGTATAGTCTTAACGGAGGAGCGTGGACTTTACTTCCTAGAACTGCATTTACACAAAATCCTTATAATAAAACTCTAGATAATACAAATAATAGCGATAATCCTATGAAGGGGCAAGCTGCGTTTACGGGGACAGATGCAGGTGGCTTTAAAGGAAGTTGGGGACAAAGTGTTATAGATTTATCAAAAATTGGAGTTACTTCTGGATCTAATATTAAATTTAGATTTGAGTTGGGTACAGATGGTTGTAATGGTATCGATGGTTGGTATCTAGATGAGATCTATGTATATAATTGTAGTGCGAATTTAGCAGTTAATGATGTACAAAAGGATAATGGCTTACAAGCTTTCCCTAATCCTACATCTGGCTTAGTAACGATTCATAATAACCAAAATCTAAAGTTGAAAAATGTAGATGTTTATTCTTCTTCAGGGCAACTGATTAAGACTTTTAACTTAGACAAAGCAGGTAAGTCTTCGGTTATTAACCTAAGCTCTTTTGTTGAAGGAGTTTATGTTTTAAAAATCAATTCTGAAAAAGAATCAACAAATATCAAAATAATCAAAAAATAAAAAGATATTTTATATAAAAGGAGCGATCATATCACTGTAATCGCTCCTTTTTTTTGCTATAATCTATTAATAACCATTGTGATAATGTATAATTATTTATCTAGTTCAGCCCCAATAATTGTCAATTGGTAAGGTTTAGCAGAAACGTTATATTCATTATTAATTTTTAAATCAGAAATTCTTATTTGTTTAAGCTTAGTCGTTCTTGGATCTACCACATAAAGAAATTTTTCTGTAGCTTTTACGACAGGTTTAGAATTGTCAGTGGCTAAAAATCCAGTTACTACTTGTCCTTCTTTCTCGATGGTATTACTCTGAGTATTAATTAATTTTACAACACCAGAGTAGTGAAGAACTATAAGCCTACTAGTAGAAAAATCTTGATATACACTACTAATATCAGTACTTTCTAGTACGGGAGTTATTTTTTTAGTTGATAGATTAATCTCATAAATTCCTTTTTTAGAAGATCTTCCATAAAACTTTTTAGACTCTTTAGAATAATAAATAGACCCCAAAATATCACTTGAGGTAAATCCTTGAGGATTAGGAATTATATATTGCTGTCCAGATTTATTTACGACCAATGCGCCATTATATGAGCCAAATACTGCATTTTCTCCATCCGTTTCGTCACCATGAATTCCGGTTGTTGCAAGCGTAGACTCATTAACCGTGTTGCCTTTGGTATCTACAATCTTCACACGTTCTGGTAGAGAAGAGCTGGCATTCGGTACGGTATTATCATCAGATGTCACAGCATAATTTCCATTAGAAAAGCGTAGCATAGCACCGTGATGTGGCGATGCGGATGGAATATTTACAGTTGTAAAACTTCCCGCAGGATCATTTGCTGTATTTTCATAAGCATAAGAAAATGTGCCTAATCCGTCATTAAAAACAGAAAGTTCTCCAAATTTTGAGGACACATGAGACGGTTTATTGAAAGTTCCCTTCAGAATTGCCCACCCAATTTCGTTAACTGTATGAGTATGATCGCCATGAACAGAAATTCCGGAATCAAATAGTTGTAAACCATTAGCGGCAGAACTTAATAAAATCCCATATCTGTTAGAATTAGTACTGGATAGAGAGGCTTTTGCAAAGTCAGCTTGAAAACTTTTTGTACTGTTGTCAAACGGATTTATCATATTGAGCTCATTAGTCACTTCATCATTTACTAAGATTCTAATTTGTTTAAATTCTAGTTCCGTTGATGGATTATTAGGATTGTTTTGGATATCCTCATCATTTCGACAAGAAATAACACTTGCTATTAGAAAGCTTAATGCACCAATTTTTAGTTTGTTAAAATTTTTCATAAATTATTTTTTTTGTTAATGCAACATGATTGCAAAAGTAACGATTTATTTTATTAATGCAAATTAGTTGCGTTAATAATTTTGATTAAAAATAATTATGACCTAGTTTTTTTTTGTTGATTCAATTTTTCAATTTTTAGTTTAATGCGTTGAAAATCAGATTGTATTTTGTAAGTAATTATGATAGTTATGGATTTCATTCTATTAGGTGGTGATCCAATAGCTTTTCAAGAAGTAGAATTAGAAATTGAAAAACAATTTTTGGAAGAATGTGAAGTTCTTAAAAAATCAAAATTATCTCAATCAAAATTAAGAATCGAGACTGATCGCTTGAAAAATGAATCCAAATTGAAGATAATTAAACAGAAAATGGATATTTCGAGAATTAAGCCTTAATAGGTAAAGATTGTATTTAGATTAAAAAAGCCTGCAAATTATCAATTTACAGGCTTTTACTTGGTGGAGTTGGAGGGATTCGAACCCTCGTCCAAACAAGCAATACATAAGACTTCTACATGCTTATTTTGCTATTGGTTTTCGAGTATAAGCAGAGAGCAAACACCCAACTTATACCTTATCTTCTGAAGTTTTCGAATTTTGGTCAAAGCTCCCAAAACCTTATTTCTGCATTCCTATATCCCATTATCAAACGCCGCAGAACAGAGCGGGTGTGGAATATCTTGCTTCCTTACTATCTTCGGGAAAGCGCTTGTACCTACTAAACTTCGGATTAAGCTGCAAGAGCGAACTCTTCGTTGCCAGTTAAAATTTTGTAGCAAGGGATTTAAGAGATCGCGCTACGGTTCTCTGCATGCTTACTTACCCATTGATCTTGCTGTCGAAACCAGTCAACCCCATTTTTATGTGTAAGATTACAAAATTACAAAAAAATAATGAGGGAGAAATGTTAATTTTTGGATTACATAGTTTTTCATCTTTAATTATAGCCATTAATGTACATTGTTTAATTTTAAAGTATTGATTATTATTATCTTGCTTAGTTTTGTTTAATTGTGTTTCGAGCTATCCACACGTTTTATTTCATAAGTATGCCCTAAGCTTTTGTTCATCGTGTTTTGGGCTCATTGTGGAAAACTTTTCATGGCTTTCTTGTCTTTTGAGATTTCAATTTCTATTTTTGTATGTAAGCATTTAAGGAAAATAAGATCAAATATTGTCTTAGGCAAGAAGTTGATTATTAGTATTTTATTGCTGTTCTATCAAATTAGTATAAGTAACAAATTTAAAATAAAAAGCGCATTATGGGGATTTTTGACAAGAGAGTGAGTTATAAGCCATTTGAGTATCCAGAGGTATTACAATTTGTAGAAGCTATTAATAAATCTTACTGGGTACACTCCGAAGTAGATTTTACAGCAGACGTTCAGGATTTTCATTCTCAGTTAGAGCCTCATGAGAAAAATGCGATTAAGAATAGCCTTTTGGCGATT
This sequence comes from Chryseobacterium electrogenes, assembly GCF_053553015.1. Taxonomy (NCBI): domain Bacteria; kingdom Pseudomonadati; phylum Bacteroidota; class Flavobacteriia; order Flavobacteriales; family Weeksellaceae; genus Chryseobacterium; species Chryseobacterium electrogenes. The sequence goes on from NZ_JBNPPB010000002.1 coordinate 2,773,033, forward strand.
GCACAGATAGAAGTATCTGTAAAAAGCTTCTGGGGAAATCTTTATAATCACCTTCCAAAGCCAGAACTTAATGGCTTAGGCGCTACTTTTGCAGAGTGCGAATTTCGCCATTCCGAAGCTTATTCTAGATTATTAGAAGTCTTAGGTTATAACGATGACTTTTTAAACGTTGTAGAGATCCCAGCAGTTAAAGAACGTATAGATTATCTGGGGAAAGTATTACAGAATGCTAACTCTACAGAGCCTAAAGCTTATGTTTCGTCCCTGTTACTATTTAGTATTTTGATAGAAAATGTATCCTTGTTTAGCCAATTTGCGATCATTTTGTCGTTTACAAGATTCAAAGGATTCATGAAGAATGTTTCTAACATCATTGCTTGGACCTCTGTAGATGAGCAGATCCATGCTAATGGCGGTATTTATCTTATTAACAAAATCAGAGAAGAGCAACCAGATCTATTAACAGAAAGCGATTTAGAAGATATCTATGACTTGATCGATCAATCTGTGGAGATGGAATATAATATCTTAAGTTGGATTTTTGAGCAAGGCGAAATAGACAATGTTTCCAAAGAAAATCTCCTTAACTTTATGAAATATAGAGTAGATGATTCTCTTAAAAAAATCGGCATGAAGACCAGATACAACGTTAGCGCAGAAGATTATAAGCCGATGATTTGGTTTGAAGAAGAAGTTTTTGCTAACTCAATGGATGATTTCTTTGCCAAGCGTCCGGTAGATTATACCAAGCACGACAAGAGCATTACAGCTAATGATTTGTTCTAGAGAGTAATTTGGGCGCCATTTTCCGCCTTCCGTTCCCGCTTTTTTATAATTTTTAGAAAATTATAAAAAGAGCTCCACTCAAGTCGGGGCGCGATAACGTTAAGAAAGACAATAAGCATCCAAACAGAATATTTGTCATTCCGAAGGAATCCAAACAAGGCTATTAAGATTCTTACAGAATGACAAAAGTGAATAACAATCCTTAAAGGGTTTACCTAATAAAAGCTGCAAAACCTCAACAAAGGCGAAGCATACCCCGACCTGAACGAAGCTCTTTTTGTTTTTGTCATCCTGAGCTGAGTCGAAGGACAGAAAACAAAAAAGCGAGAGTGGAGGGCGGATAAGGTGCCAAAAAATAAAACATTCGATTTTTCACAATCGGAATAAATCTTAAAAAAAACTCTGACCTATTGTCAGACCTAAAATATAAAAGTTATGATGGACGAAAATATAGATATTTGGTGGCTTAATGAAGAGTCCGAGCAGATGCTTAATAGAGGTTATCTTCTAAAAGGCGAAACTGTAGAAGGTGCAATAGATCGTATCACAACTGCGGCAGCAAAAAGACTGTACAAACCAGAATTGAAAGAAGCTTTCAAGGAAATGATTGTAAAAGGTTGGATTAGCTTTTCTTCACCTGTCTGGGCTAACATGGGGACGCAGAGAGGATTGCCAATTTCTTGTTTCAATGTTCATGTTACGGATAATATAGAAGGTATCACGCACAAGTTGGGCGAAGTGATTATGCAGACCAAAATTGGTGGCGGGACTTCTGGTTATTTCGGAGAGTTAAGACATCGTGGGACGGCAGTGACAGATAATGGTAAGTCATCTGGTGCTGTTTCTTTCATGAAATTATATGATACAGCAATGGATGTTGTGTCGCAAGGTGGCGTAAGAAGAGGTGCGTTTGCAGCTTATCTGGATATTGACCATGGCGATATTGAGGAGTTTTTGTCTATTAAAGATATCGGAAGTCCTATTCAGAACCTATTCACAGGGATTTGCGTTCCGGATTATTGGATGCAAGATATGATTGATGGTGATGCAGATAAGAGAAAGATCTGGGCTAGAGTATTAGAAAGCCGTCAGCAGAAAGGTTTGCCTTATATTTTCTTCACTGATAATGTTAACAGAAACAAGCCTCAAGTCTATAAAGATGCAGGATTAATGGTTAACGCCAGTAATCTTTGTTCTGAGATTATGTTGCCATCTACAGCTAATGAGTCTTTCATCTGTTGTCTATCTTCTATGAATCTTGAATTATACGACGAATGGAAGGATACCAATGCTGTAAAATTGGCAATCTATTTCTTAGATGCTGTATTGTCAGAATTTATTGAGAAAACCGAAGGTAATTACTATCTGACTTCTGCCAGAAACTTTGCGATGCGTCACAGAGCTTTAGGTTTGGGTGTTTTAGGATACCATTCTTATCTTCAGAAAAATATGATTCCGTTTGAGAGTTTTGAGGCAACGCAATTCAATGCAAGAGCGTTCCGTCATATCAAAGAGCAAGCAGAGCAAGCTTCTCGTGAGTTGGCTAATATCTATGGAGAACCAGAAATGCTTAAAGGTTACGGTATGAGAAATACAACTGTAATGGCTATTGCACCAACAACTTCTAGTTCTGCAATCTTAGGACAGACTTCTCCAGGAATTGAGCCTTTCGCTTCTAATTATTATAAAGCAGGTCTAGCTAAAGGAAACTTTATGCGTAAGAATAAATATCTGGCAAAACTTCTACAAGAAAAAGGTCTGGATAACGAAGAAACTTGGCGTAATGTAATGCTTAACCATGGGTCTGTACAGCATCTGGAAGGATTGACAGAAGAAGAGAAAGCAGTGTTCAAAACATTTAGAGAGATTTCTCCAATGGAGATTATATCACAAGCAGCACAAAGACAACAATATATAGATCAAGCACAATCATTGAATTTACAAATTCCTTCTACAATGCCAGTTAAGGATGTTAACTTCCTTTATATTGAAGCTTGGAAAAAAGGCGTTAAGACACTTTATTATCAAAGAAGCTCGTCTGTGTCTAAAGAATTGATGGTTAACTTCGTAACATGTAGTGCTTGCGAAGCTTAATATTAAATTGAGATTAAATAATGATAAAAAACCATGTCGAATAAAGTGACATGGTTTTTTTATGAAGCGGCTTTTCGTTTTATGGGGGCAATACCAAAACTTTTGTAAAAAAAAAGCTAAATCGCAGAAATGCCGAATCGTCACATCACCCCATCACCCCATCATTTTTTTTCTTATCTTGGACTAAGCTAAAATGAGATGAAACGTCTCAGTGGCGGGACAAAACGATTGACTTATCCCTAAAGATGGGATTCAATCTTATTATGCACCAATTTTCAGAACCCCAATCTATGCTAAAACATCGAAAAGAAAATCAATTATTGTATGCGGGAGTAGGCATCTTCTTCAGTACGCTTATCCTTTATGGCTTGGTTACTTATTATTGGCCAGATGTAACACCGCCCGCGAGCAGATTAAATCTTTTTGACGGCAATATACTGCTCATTATGCTGTCTGCATTAGTCTTGGCGCCCATTTTGGAGGAGGTCATTTTTAGAGGTTTGTTTTTAAAACGTTTATTTTTTAGCCTGTGTTTCTATGGTGGAAGCTTGCTGATGATCCTTTATACTGAGAATTATTATTTGCTCATCCTCCTTCTTGCGGTATTTTTAGTAGATTATCATTTTAAGGCCATCCGGTGTGTCTATATTTTAAATGCCATTTTGTTTGCGCTCATCCATTATAAGCTATCAGATTTTGCAAGCTTATTGGATGTTATTCCTGTTTTTTTTCAGTTAAGTCTTGGGCTTATTTTAATTTGGATTACTCTTAATTTTGGACTGAAACGCTCTATGCTGGCTCATTTCGGTGTTAATTTTTTAATTTTCATGCCTTTCTTTATCCTATTGCAATTCCCAGATAAAAAGCAAGAACATATCACGCTAGATCATCATGATTTTAAATGGCAAAAGACAAGTGTTTTAGGGCCGTCCAAGATTTCTTATTCGCCACAACGCGTGTCTGCAGAGCGCCTTAGTATTCAGGATTTTATCAATTTGTTTGAAGATCGAAAGCTTCATTTAGAAATTAGTGATAGTCTAAGGTTTTTCCGTTATGATTTTGAATTAGAACAACATAAAGGTCCAATAGATAAGGCGGTGTTAGAAGATCTTTTAATTAAATCAAAACTCGCCAGTCCTTCTGTTCAAAATTAAAATCTGGGAGTTCTGGAGTTGTACGATATATTATACTTTTTGTTAACTTTAAACCACTAATTAAAAACCCTGCGTTCTAATGAAATTCGGACAAGTTGAAGACCCGTCACAGATTGATTTTACATTGCCAAAAGATCATCCGAGGACTAAGAAAATATTAAGCCAAAACAAAGAAGGGCTTAAAGAGATTGCGGTAGGTTGTGCCAAATGGAATAAAACTGATCTTAAAGGCTTTTACCCAAAAGGGACTAAAGATGAGCTTACTTATTACGCGACACAATTTAACTCAATTGAGCTTAATGCTACTTTTTATGGTATGCCAACACCAGAGCAGATTGTAACATGGAGAGATAAAACCCCAGCGGATTTTAAATTTTTCCCTAAGATTACCAATACTGTATCGCATTTTAGAAAATTGCAGAATATTACTGATGTTGTTACTCAGTTTGCGTCGGCAGTTCTTAATTTTGAGGAGAAACTAGGAATGGTTTTTTTGCAGCTTCATGATAATTTTAAGCCAAAAGATTACGATCGCTTAGAAAAATTTGTCCGTGATTGGCCAGCAGAAGTTCCGTTAGCTGTAGAGCTTAGGAATACGGATTGGTTTATAGATGAGGAAGTTTTTAATACAGTATGTCGCTTGTTTGAAGAGAACAATATTACTAATATCATTGTAGATACTGCTGGGCGACGCGATATGTTGCATATGAGATTAACTACTAGTACGGCTTTTATCCGTTATGTTGGTGCTAATCACGCGTCTGATTATCCTCGGTTGGATGAGTGGCTAGAGCGATTGACCCAATGGAAAAAAGAAGGTTTAGAAAATATTTATTTTTTTGTTCACCAAAACGTAGAAAAAGCATCTCCTCTGTTGTCTGCTTATTTTATAGAAAAAATTAATAAAGATTGGAATACTAATATTGTAATTCCTAGATTGGTAGATTCTCAAGCAACATTGTTTTAATCATAAAGAGGATTATTTGTTATGTTATAATTAATAATGCTGTTTTTATATATTTGTAAAAACTAATATTCTTAAATTATGACAGAACTAGAAGCTGCAACAGCATCTAATGAGATTGTGGATGCCACAGAATCTAAAGCATGCCGTATCTGGCGCAAAATAAAAAAATGATAACAGAGATTATTACCATAGTATTTGGTGTTTCTGTATCTATTGCTTTTCATGGTTGGAGTGAGGCTCGTCATGAGAAACATTAAGTAGATAATTTTTTCAGAGGACTTCGTAAAGATCTCAAAACAAAAAAGATATCTTAGAAATGAATACAGATATTGCAGCTTATAAGAAACAGAAAAAAGCTTTCAGTTATTTTGCGAATATTCCGAAGGGAAAAGCTGTAAGCCAAGATAGTCTTAAAGTATATTCAGAATATTTCTACACATTTACAGGCTATGGACGTAATACAGGTCGTTATGAAGGTTTTAAGTCTTCTGGGAAAATAAGTTACATAGAAAACGATAGTCTTCAGAATGATATTTTGGATCTATATGAAGAAAGTATTCCTATTTTGTCAGTTTCTACAGATTTCTATAAAAATCAAAAGTTTGCAGAATATATCACCGAGCATACTGTAGATTATCCAGAAGGTAATTTTACTAAAATTTTAGCCTCTGATCCTATTAAAAATAGAAGTAGAATTTATCTTTCTTCTGTAGATAGAATTATAGGAAATTATCAATCGTCTATACAGTTAATGGATAAAATAATTAAGCAGATTGATGAAGAAGTTCCCGTAAAAACTCGTTAATAGTATTTTTACGAGAACTTATTTTTTTTATAGATGTTGGCAAATTTTGTCTTAAGCCAAGAATTTTAATTCTTTGTCTTTAAAATCATTTTTAACGACCAATTTGTTCATGACTTTTAATGTTTTCTTGCGAAGCTTTGCAAGAAGACGGATGTTCTTATCTTCACTGTAATTGAAAATACTGTCTTTAAAAGAAAAGGCATCTCCTTTTTTGAAACTGATATTATTTTTCTTTAACTCTTTTAGAAGCATTAGGTTAGTCATTGTTTCTAATACAGTATGTTCAGAAGCTTCTAAGTTTTTAAGAGATTTCAGAAGTTCTTTTTTATATTTCTTTTTTGCTTTCATTGTAATAGGATTGTTAATTGAGGAAAGTTATAAAAATATCTTTAAAATTTCTTATTTTTGAGAAAAAATAATCTAAAAATGAAAGATCCAATTTTTGACCTTATAGAAAAAGAAAGAGAAAGACAGACTCATGGTATAGAATTAATTGCTTCAGAAAATTTTGTTTCTGAGAATGTAATGAAAGCGATGGGTAGTGTATTGACTAATAAATATGCTGAAGGCTATCCCGGACGACGTTATTATGGTGGTTGCGAAGTGGTAGATGAGGTAGAGCAGTTGGCAATAGATAGAGCAAAAGAATTATTTGGTGTAGACTATGTCAACGTACAGCCACATTCTGGATCTCAGGCTAATGCTGCAATATATCTTTCTGTTCTTAAGCCAGGGGACAAAATTATGGGGATGGATCTTTCTATGGGAGGACATCTAACGCACGGATCAGGAGTTAATTTTTCTGGAATCCAATATCAAGTATGTTCTTATGGAGTAGAAAGAGAAACAGGACTAATTGATTATGATCAGATGCGAGAAGTAGCACTTCGTGAAAAGCCAAAAATGATGATTGCAGGTTTCTCAGCTTATTCTAGAGATTTAGATTATGCTAAATTCAGAGAAATAGCAGACGAAATCGGAGCAACTCTTTGGGCAGACATTGCACACCCAGCAGGTTTGATCGCAAAAGGATTGCTTAATAATCCTTTTGAGCATTGCCATGTGGTGACAACTACAACGCACAAAACCTTGAGAGGCCCTAGAGGTGGGATGATTATGATGGGTAAAGATTTCGAGAATACTTATGGTCATAAAACCTTAAAAGGCGAATTGAAAATGATGAGCCAAGTGTTGGATGGAGCAGTTTTCCCAGGTATCCAAGGTGGTCCATTAGAGCATGTTATTGGCGCTAAAGCTGTGGCTTTTGCAGAGGCAATTGATTCTAAGTTCGAAACTTATGCAAAGCAAGTTAAGGCTAATGCACAAGCTTTGGCAAAGGCAATGATTGGCAATGGTTTCGAGATCGTAAGCGGTGGGACAGATAACCATTTGTTATTGGTGGATCTTAGAAATAAAAATGTTAACGGTAAAGAAACCGAAAAAGCATTGGTTAAGGCTGATATTACTTGTAATAAGAATATGGTTCCTTTTGATGACAAATCTCCTTTTACAACATCAGGGATTAGATTAGGGACACCAGCAATTACGACAAGAGGTCTTAAAGAAAATGATATGGAGACTATTGCGGGATATATCTCAGAAGCAGTAGATAATATCAAAAACGAAGAGGTATTAACTCAGGTTAGAAAAAAAGTTAATGAATTGATGGATGGCAAGCAGCTATTTAATTACTAATTCATTTTAAATAAATTGATACTGTCATTTCTCTGGAAAAAGGATAATCTTCTTTTAGAGAAATGACATTTTTATATCTATGAATCAAGAGAAAAAGTCCTATACCTTTGATGAAATAAAACAGAAACTAGTCAATTATTGCGTTTATCAAGATAGATGTCATGCAGAGGTAGAGCAAAAGATGCGAGATTTTCTACTTATAGAAGACGCAAGGGACGAGATTGTTTTATACCTTTTAAGAGAAAATTACCTTAATGAAGAACGTTTTACAAGAAGTTATATAAGAGGTAAGTTTTATATAAAGCGTTGGGGTAAAGTAAAGATTAAACTTAATCTTAAGCAAAAACAGATTTCTGAAAAATTAATTTCGAAGTGCTTTGATGAGATTGATATGGATGATTATGATAAAACTATTGTAAAAATCTATGAAGATTATCACGAAAAACAAAATGGAACTGAGTTTCAGAAAAGAAACAAGAGTGTTAAGTATTTGTTATCTCGAGGGTTTAGTTATGACGATATTGTGAAAGTATTGTCCTTTTGATAGTATTTTTGTTAATATTAATTTAATTTTAATAATTATTAAATAATTGGTTAAAAATTGCTATTTTCGTCAAATATTTTTTTGAAAGAATATGAAAAAAACTTATTCCCTTTTATTTTCTTGTTTTTTAGCTTTTGTAACGGCACAAAGCCTTAAGTTAGGTGTAACTGCTAATTTTCATAAAACTTCTATTGTTAATATTCACGATTACTCTAAGACACCTTGGGGCGGTGGTGGCGGTGCCTATGCAGAGTTTACATTGGTAGAGAATGATATTTATGATTCTTCTTGGTTATATTTAGTTCCTCAATTAGAGTTTAGCATGCAGGGAGAAAATGCAGAGCCAGATCAAGGAAAGCAAAAGTTTCCTTTTTACTATGTCGGAATGCCTATTTATTTAAAATATTTTTTACACCAAGAAAATATAAAAAGAAATGTATTTTTCTTTGGAGGACCTAGATTAGAATATCTTGTCTATAATGATAGAAAAGGTCCTGAGGTATATGATATGTTTAAAGAACAAGAAAAAAGAGTTTCAAAATTAGGTTATGGTGTGTCATTAGGAGCAGGAGTAAGTGTTTCTGATAACCTAGAAGTATTTATCCGTTTTGATAGAGGATTTAGCAAAGTATATCCTGATTATTTGTCGGGTACAACTTATAATAGATTACTAGGAATTGGATTTAATTATGTGATTTTTGCTAGTAGATACTAATAATAGTATAATTGGAAGTAATGATGAGGTTTCGTTTTTTTTCTGTCATATTGTATCTTGGTTTTATCATGATATTAGCTATTGGTTGTCAACCAAAGAAGAATATGATCTATATGAGTAATCATAATTTTGACCAAGAGGTTTCTCAAGCTCACTATGTGGGATTAAAGCTACAAGAAGCCGATGTTTTAGATATTAAAATATCTGCTTTTGATGAGATTGCTGTAAAAGCTTTTAACAAAAGTACAATGGAATCTACGGCTAATATCTCATCGGCAGGAAATGCTTCTAGCGCTTTAAATATATATGTTGTAGATAGCGAAGGTTATATTTCATTACCCGTGTTAGGAGAGGTTTTTTGTAAAGGGATGACTAAGTTGGAGCTGAAAAAAGATTTAGAAAAAAGGCTGAAACAATATCTTACTGATCCTATGGTTGTAGTCACTCTAACTAATTTTAATATAAGCATATTAGGAGAGGTAAAAACTCCGGGGCAGAAGACAAGTACAACCGAGAGACTTAATGTTTTTCAAGCTTTAGCATTGGCTGGAGATATGTCAGAATATGGAGACAGGACTAATGTGAAGTTAGTACGGTATTCTGAAGAACAAAAAAAAGATATTACAATATCGCTCAATCTTTCAGAATCTAATATCGTTAATTCTCCATATTATTATCTTCAGCAGAATGATGTTCTCTATGTAGAGCCTGATAAAAACAAACAGGTTATAGCCAATAATAATCCTAATAGAGGGTTATATTTCCAATTAGGTGCGGTGCTGCTGGCTGTAGTAGGTTTAATAATTAGATTTAAGTAGATAAGCATACATGGAATTACTCGACTCGGCTTCCAAAACAAATAAAAAATTAAATTTTAAAAAAGAAATCAAAAAGTACACAAAAAAGTGGCCTTGGTTTCTTTTGAGCATTGTTTTGTTTGTGATAGCAGGCAAGCTATATTTGCGTTATGCACAACCTCAATATTTCACGAAAACAACACTGAAATTTGAACAGACTACCCAAAGAGCCAATGCACAAGCTCTTAATGATCTTAAGAATTTAGGCGTTGGTGTATCTAATGAAGAATTAGATGCAGAGACTACCGTCATTATTTCTAAGCCTATATTGCTGCAGGTCGTTAAGAATCTCAATCTTAATATAAAATACTTTACTCAAGGTAAAATCAAAGATGTTGAATATTACCAAGAGCTGCCCATTGATGCTAAAATCATTAATATAAAAAATGAAGCTACCTTTGGAAGTACAACATATACATTAACCCCGCAGAATGCAAACAGCTTTTTATTAACGGACATTTCTGGTAAGGAGACAACTCATGCTTATGGATCTATTGTTAATACATCTTGGGGTAATGTACAATTCAATTTAAAATCAAATTCTGCGGTTAAAGCGCCTATTAAAATTCAGTTTACTAATCCTAAATATATTGTTGGAGGTCTAGAAGGTAGTATTAATGTAAACATCTATAAAAGCCTGTTGATGGATCTCAGTCTAACAGGACCTTTGCCAAAACGATCAGAAGATATTTTGGGAGAAATCATTAAGGTCTATAACCAGGACGGTATAAAAGATAAAAATCAAGAAGCACAATTTACTGCTGATTTTATAGACAAAAGATTAGAGATTATTACCAACGAGCTTTCGGGAATAGAAAATCAAAAAGAAGGCGTAAAAAGAGAATATCAGATTACAGATCTTACCGCGCAAGCACAATTAGCATTGCAAAATGTTAATGAAGGTAACAAAGCAATCCTTAGCGAAGCAACACAATTAGAATTGATTAACTCTGTATACGACTTGGCGTCATCTTCTAAAGAGCAATTATTACCAACAGGATTAGGACTTAGTAGTCCCGTTGAGGCTTTGATTTCAAAATATAATGATGCTGTATTGCTTAGGAATCGTACCTTAAAACAAGCAACCAATGCCAATCCTGCTATTATAGAATTAAATAAAGAAATTGCTAATATCAAAGGAAGTGTAAGGAGCAACCTTTTTGATGCCAAGCAAAGTCTACAACAGAGAATAGGGCAGTTGCAAAGCGATGTTAATATTAATAAAGATAAAATTAACCGCTATCCGACACAAGAAAAAATATTCCGTGGGATAGATAGGCAACAGAATTTGAAAGAAGCTTTATTCTTATTCTTATTACAAAAAAGAGAAGAAAACGCCATTAATCTTGCAGTGGCTTTACCAAAAGCTAAGACAGTTAATCCGCCTTATACTACAGGAGTTATCGCTCCAAAAGCACAACAAATACAATGGGCAACTATAGGATTAGGATTTTTATTGCCCTTAATTTTTTTCTATATCAAAAATCTTACGGATACTAAAATCCATACTAAAGAAGACGTTACTAATATAATTGATAATGCCACGGTTATCGCAGAAGTGCCAAAGTATGAGGATGCTGGAGAATTGATTAAGAAAAATGATTTTTCTGTCTATGGAGAATCTTTTAGAATATTATCCTCAAATCTTAAATACATAATACGAGCAAAAAACCTCGAGCGATCACCAGTGATATTGATAACATCTTCAGTTAAAGGAGAAGGTAAGACTACGGTATCCATAAATCTTGCAGTGGCATTATCGGGTAATGCAAAGGTTTTGATCATTGGGGCTGATATTAGAAATCCTCAGTTGCAACGTTTTGTAGCCGAAAAAAAAGAAGGCTTAACAGATTTCTTAGTTTCCAAAGATACAGATCCCAATTCTTATATTACGAAATCTGGCATTGTAGATAACCTGGATATAATGTTCAGTGGTGCTAAAGCGCCTAATCCTAATGATTTGTTGGATATGACGAAATTTGATGATATGATTATAGGACTTCGTCATCAGTATGATTATATTATCATGGACTCTGCTCCGGTAATGTTAGTAAGTGATACTTTGCATTTGGTTGAAATTTCAGATGTTGTATTGTATGTTATAAAATCTGATTATACAGAAAAAGACATGTTAGATTTTGCTAAAACTTTTAGATCAGATAATAACATTAGTAATATGGCTTTTATTCTTAATAATGTAAAGCCAGAGCACTCTCGATATGGTAATAAATATGGCTACGGCTATTATAATGCTGAAATTAAGAAAAATTTTAAGCTAAGATTCTAGTTTTTTTCAAATAAGATAAGAGTTCAGAAACTGTAATAATATGAAGTGGGTTAAAAAGTATATAATTGAAAATTTTAGTAATTTCACATTTTTCTTTTCTGTACTTAGATATAGACTTCTTATTGTATTTGTATTAGCCATTTTGAGTGGTTTACTAGACTCTTTAGGGCTTACCATGTTTTTACCGCTTTTGCAGATGGCAGATGGAGGCAGTACAACGGATATGGGGAACTTAAGCTTTATTACCGATGGGTTGTTAGCAATGGGTATCCAACTAAGTATCATAAAAGCATTATTTATTTTGGTTTTGGTTTTCTTTTTAAAGGGTGTTGTTATATACTATTCTGGGATTTACAGGATAAAGACGCAACAATTACTTACGAGGAAAATAAGAATGAATATTATCAATGAGTTTGTTACTTTTCCTTATGAAGAATATGTATCTACAGATGTAGGAAAAGTGCAAAATATTTTTATTGGTGAGGTAGATAGATTGTATAATACTTATATCAGTTATACACAGATGATCCAAGGCGTTGTAATGATAATCATCTATATATTCTTCACTTTTATAGTAGACTGGAAATTTGCTTTGTTGGTTTGTTTAGGCGGGATTTTATCAAATTTAGTTTTTATTAAGTTAAATAAACTAACAGAAATAAGATCAAAAAATATATCGCAAGTGAATAACGTGTTTTCGGGTATGTTATTACAATATATTGTCAACTTTAAATATCTCAAAGGTACTGGTCAGATTAAAAGTTTTAGAGATAAAGTTGAAAAATCAATTGAGGATGTACAGCATGAAAAACTTCATATAAGTATTTTAAGCAATTGGGTTACAGCATTTAGAGAACCGATGTTGATTATGATTATTGCATTGGTAATTGGTGTTCAAGTTTATTTTATTGGAGCAACTATTTCTGCAATTATAGTTAGCTTATTATTCTTTTACCGAGCTCTAGTTGGCATTGTTGGAGTGCAAGCAAATTACAATATGACTTTAGCTAACCAAGGAGCAATTGATAATATTTTACAATTTTATAGTAATATGATAAAATCTAGAGAAGTCAACGGGAATGTTCTTTTTGAAAGGTTTGAAGATAAAATTGAGTTACGAGATATAAGTTTTAGTTATGGCTCACAGAATATTTTAAAGAAAATTAGTTTTTCAATAAATAAAAACGAATGTGTTGCTCTTATTGGTGAAAGTGGAAGTGGGAAAACAACTTTGGCTAATATTTTAATAAAATTATTATCAACCCGATCAGGTCATATTTCAATAGATAAAATAAAGTATGAAGACCTAAATAACTTATCTTTTCAAAAAAAGATTGGGTATATCTCACAAGAGCCTGTAATTTTTAATGATAGTATATATAATAATATTACTTTTTGGGCAGAGAAAACTCCTGTCAATATTAAAAAATTTAAGAATGCAATTCACGCTGCATTTATAGCGGACTATATTACCGGCCTTCCTAATCAAGAAGAAACATTATTAGGAAATAATGGTGTAAATCTTTCTGGCGGGCAAAGGCAACGTATTTCTATAGCGCGTGAGCTATATAAAGAAATAGAAATATTAGTTCTTGATGAGGCAACATCTGCCCTAGATTCTGAAACTGAAAAACAAATACAGGCTAATTTAGAACAATTACAAGGGAAAATTACAATGATTGTTATAGCACATCGATTGTTTACTATCAAAAAAGCCGATAAAATCGTATTGTTAGAAAAGGGAGAAGTTTCTCACATTGGTACTTTTACTGAGTTAATAGAAAATTCGGCGGAGTTTCGAAGTATGATTTATACTCAACATTTATAACTTATTTCAGAATGTTACAGAAGATAAAAGGGAAATTACTTAGCTATTATTGTGATTATCAACTTAATAAAAAGTTGAAAACTTTGCGTTTCTCAAAGGAAAAAAAAAATATTATCCTATTTCAAACACCAACTCATACTAATATTGGAGATCACGCTATTGCAGAAGCAGAACTTATTTTTTTGGAAAATAAATTTCCGGATTATAATCTCATTGAAGTTAATCAAAGCATACTCAACCATTTTATTATAAAGAATAAGAAAAATGTAAAAAGTGAAGATATTATTTTTATTCATGGAGGAGGAAATTTTGGAAATCAATATTTAAATGAAGAAAATCTAAGACGAAGCATAATAGAAGCTTTTCCTGATAATAAGATTATTTCTTTTCCACAAACTATTTACTTCACCAATGATGATGTTGGAAAAGCTGAACTGAAAAAGACGCAAGTAATAATAGAGAATCATGCAAAACTTTATCTTATTGCAAGAGAAGAGGTGTCTTATCATCAAATGAAAGATTATTTCCCCAAAACAAAGATTATCCTAACTCCTGATATTGTATTGTGTATGGAGAAGATTAGTCAGCAAGAGAGAAAAGGAGCACTTCTGGTTTTGAGAAATGATGCAGAAAAAATATTAAGCGATAAATTTCTTCATAAATTGTATGATATAGTACAACGAGATTTTGATAAAGTAACCGTTTCGGATATGCATTATCATGACAATATCATGACTGCTGAAAAACGAGATGAGGTTTTGGATTACAAGTTTCAACAATTCCGTACTTCAGAGATTGTAATTACAGATCGTTTACATGGGATGGTATTTGCCGCAATTACAGGGACGCCCTGTATTGCATTTTCTAATTATAATCAGAAAGTATCAGGTACATATGAGTGGATTAAAAATTTACCATACATTAGATTTGTAAAAGAAGATATTGATATAGAGAAAGAAATAAAAAGTCTTTTGCAAGAAACATCTAATGAATTATTTGATCCCCAAAAATATGATGATTATTTTCAGAAAATTGTAGATATTATTAATGAATAATCTAGCACTTATATCCGTAATTGTACCTATATATAAGGTAGAGAGCTATCTACGAGAATGTGTGGATTCTATAATAGGGCAAACTTATACTAATCTCGAGATTATTTTGGTAGATGATGGTTCTCCAGATCGGTGTGGTGAGATTTGCGATGAGTATGCTACAAAAGATTCTCGTGTTATAGTTATACATAAAGAAAATGGAGGACTTTCTGACGCCAGAAATGTAGGCTTAGATATTTGTAAAGGAGATTATATCTCTTTTATAGATTCTGATGATTTTGTACATCCGCAGTTTATAGAAGTATTGTATACCAATTTAGTTTTTAATGAGGCAGATATCAGTTTTTGTAACTTTATTCGTTTTACTTCTTCAGATTCTATAAAACAAACATCTAAAACTGAAGGCTCAACCGAAGTATTTAAGGGAGATTATATGATTAATAATCTGTATAATAATACATGGGTACCTAAGAATATTGTTGTTTGGAATAAATTATATAAACTAAATATCTTTTCATCTTTAAGATTCGAGAAAGGCTTTGTACATGAAGATGAGTTAATATTTACAGATTTGTTCGAAAATAATTACAAAATTATATACACAGATATAGATTTGATTTATTATAGAGAAAGAGAGGGAAGTATAATGACTTCAAACTTTTCACTAAAAAAAATAGAATCTCAAAAAAGAATTTACGATAAAAGAAACAAATTTTTTAGGAAAGAAAAAAGATATGATTTAATAAAATTAAATAAAAAATCATGGTTGATTTATTTAGGCTACTGGATGCTCAATGATAAGAGTAAAAAGAGGCATTTGCTTACAATAAAAGATTGGGTAAGTATTTTATCATATAAAGAGTTTCATTGGAAGTCCAAAATGTTATTAATTCTAAAATTATTCCATGTTAATTAGTGTTATAGTACCTGTTTACAATGTAGAAAAGTACTTAGAACAATGCATACAATCTATTTTGAATCAAACGTATGCAAACTTTGAGCTAATTCTCATCAACGACGGATCTAGAGATAATTCTCTATCAATTTGTCAAAAATACGCACAACAAGATGCTCGTATTGTTTTAATTGATAAAGAAAATGAAGGAGTCAGCTCTGCACGTAATATTGGGATAGATATTGCTAAGGGAGAATGGATTACCTTTATTGATAGTGATGATTATATCTCACCTAGTTATTTTGATATTGAGCTATTAAATGAAGAGTTTGATTTAATTCTATTAAATATTAAAACAGAAAATCTATATTATAAATTTGAAAAGCTACATAAAGAACAAACTACTCTAAATTCTTTTTTAAGCAAGCGTAAATTATATCATGATTATTCCGGGCCATGTGGCAAATTTTATAAGTCTGAAATAATACATAATTATAAGTTATTATTTGATGAAAAAATATCGTTTGGAGAGGATGCGGTATTTAATCTTGAATATATATATTATTGTAATTTCTTCAAAATTGCTGAAAATGGTTATTATGTGTATCGTGATTTACAGAATTCATTAACCAAAAGAACTATATGTGTAGATGAGTATAGTTATCTATTTAAAAGGTTAGAAGCTATTATGGAATTGTTTAAAGGTAAAGGCCTATACATTGAAAAAAATTTAGATTTTATATTGCATAAGTATTTTTTTGCTATTGTTAAATCGGATTTAATTTATACACAAAAGAAAGAAGAACTATTATATCTTATAAGGAGATATCGTAATATATTAGTTGAAGCATTAAAAAAAGATTATTGTTACAAAATAAAAATTTCTAAACTTTTAGAATTAAAATTAGATTTTGTTTTATTAAAATTAATAATCAGAAAAGAATGAAAATACCTAAAAAAATTCATTACACTTGGTTTAGTGATGATCCATTTCCTTTATTGGTGCAAAACTGTATTAACTCTTGGGAGAAATATTTACTCGATTATGAATTCATAAAATGGGATTTTGAGAAAGTTAAAAATATTGATAATATATTTTTACAACAAGCACTGAAGGAAAAAAAATGGGCTTTCGCTTCGGATTTTGTTCGGTTATATTCGGTTTATAATTATGGAGGTATTTACTTAGATACTGATGTTGAGGTATATAAAGATTTTAAAGAATTATTATCATATAAATGTTTTATAGGCAAAGAAAATTCATTTCATCTACAAGGAAGAGAAGTTGTTAGTTACTTAACATCACACTGTTTTGGTGCTGAAAAAAATAATAGTTTTATACAAAGATGTCTGTCATATTATGAATGTAGATCATTTATCATGTCTTCAAATATTCAGTTGCCTAATGTTTTACGATTAGATATGACCTTACTACCATATATCCAAGCAGTAATAGCTAAGGAGGAGGGTTGGAATTGGAGCTATGAAAATAAGACAGTTTTTCATAATAAAAATATTGTTATTTTCCCAAGCAATTATTTTGATGCCTTAAGCATTAATTCTATATCGTTTTGTAAACATTTAGCACTAGGTAGCTGGAGAGAATCGAGGGCTATACAAGACAAAATAACTTTAAAGTTTAAAATAAAATGGAGAATCATTAAAGTTCTAGAAGTTTTGTTAAATCGATTGGGATATATTATCATTAAAGCTAAATAATATATGCTAATCAAAACTATAACCTGCCACGAAGTCTATAATCATGGTGCATCTCTACAAGAATATGCACTTTTAGAATTTCTCAATAATAATGGCTATCAAGCAGAAACGCTGCATTATAAGCCTAACTATTTATCTGGGCATTTTAATCTATGGGCGGTAAGTAACCCAAGATTTGATTATCCAATAATTAAGCAATTGTATTTATTAGCAAAATTACCAAGTCGTATCAGAATTTTACCCCGAAAAAAAGCTTTTGACGATTTTGCCAAAAAAAATATTCCTACAGATAAAATATTGTATAAATCTAATGATGAGCTAAAAGCCAATTTACCACAAGCAGACGCTTATATATGTGGAAGCGACCAGATTTGGAATTCTTTTTTTCAAAATGGAAAAGACCCCGCATTTTATCTCAACTTTGTACCAGATTATAAGAAGAAAATTTCCTATGCAGCATCATTTGCAATTGATAAAATAAAGCATGATGTTCAACCATTAGTAAAGGACAATGTATCAACTTTCCATGCTGTTGGCGTTAGAGAAAGTTCTGGAGTTAGGATTCTTAACGAACTGGGGATAGATAATGCTGTGCAAGTATTAGATCCTGTTTTTCTTTTGGATAAAGAACATTGGATTTCCAAATTTGTAAAGCCAATTAATGAAAAATTTATTTTTATTTACGATTTTGATTCTAATTCTTTGATTAAAAAAATCGCATTAAAACTAAAAAAAGAAAAAGGATTTAAAATCTATACGGTTAATCAAAATATTGATTATGCCGACAAGAATTTTTGGCTAGATGGACCGGAGACGTTTTTATCTTTGGTTAATGCATCTCAACTTAATATTACTAACTCTTTTCATGCTGTGGCCTTTTCATTAATTTTAGAAAAGCAATTAGTGGTTGTTAATCGTAAAGAGAATATTAATACCAGAATGCGTGATTTGTTAAGTTTGTTTAATTTGAGTGAATATTTAATTTCTGAAGAAAAGGAGTTTCAATCATTACCAGAAAGTATGGATTTTAGTTCTTTAAGTGTTGCTCGTTCTTTCCATATTCAGCGATCAAAAGATTTTTTAACATCAGCATTACAAAAATGAAAAATATAGTTTTTGTTATAGAATCTCTTCATTTGGGAGGTGCAGAAAAAAGCTTGGTGACATTACTTCAAAATTTGGATTATACCAAGTATTCTGTGGACTTAATAACTTTTCAAGAAGGTGTTTTTTTTAAAGACTCTTTACCCTCACAAATTAATCATATCGTTGTATCTCTTCCTCAGATTAGTTATCTAGACCGCTTGCAATATTGGATTAGTCGTAAGCTAAAAAACGACATACATAATGCACAACTCTTTTGGTATGTAATATACAAATATTGCAAAGCTATCAACAAACATTATGATATAGCAATTGCATATAATCAAGGTTTGGCGACTTATTTTGTTGGGGATTTTATCTCATCTGATAAAAAATATGCTTGGGTTAATACAGATTATATCATCGCAGGATATCAAATGGATTTAGACTTTCCCGTTTATGAAAAGTTTGATAAAGTTATTGCAGTATCACCAGAAACTAAAAAAAGCATAGAGAATGCTTTAGCCAGTATTCATAAGACTTTAGAAATCGATATTATAAAAGATATTTCTGACGATTCTATAATTAAAGCGAAAGCAGCTTTACCTCTGGAGATTAATTTTAATAAAGATATTATTAATATCGTTTCTGTTGGTAGATTGGTAGCACCCAAAGGTTTTGACTTGGCGATAGAAGCGTGCAAGATACTTATTGACAAACAGTATAATGTTAATTGGTATATCATTGGGGAAGGTGGAGAACGAGCTAATTTAGAAAAATTAATAGATGATAAAAATCTAAACAAATATTTCTTTTTATTGGGAGGCAGTACCAATCCTTATCCTTACATGAGAGCTTGTGATATTTATGTACAGACTTCTTTATTTGAAGGCTTGGGATTAACGGTTATTGAAGCGTCCATTTTACAAAAACCCATCGTTTGTACTCATTTCCCAACGGCTTTTGGGATTTTAGAACACGAAAAAACAGGACTTATAGCCGAAATGAATCCCATATCTATCGCTAGCCAAGTAGAACGATTAATAAGGGATGAAGAACTAAAAAATAGCTTGATTAATAATCTGTCTCAAGTTGAAAATAATGATAAGGAAGAAAGTTTAAAGAAGATCAATAAGTTATTTATTTAATATGAAAAAGCGTATATCTGTTTTAGATTCTATGAGAGGGTTAGCTGCTATATTTGTATTGCTATTTCATTTTACATCTTTTTATGAAGTTGTTTGTGAGCCTTTAAAGATAAATAGTTTATTAAAATTCTCGCGAGGATTTTATGGAGTACAATTATTTTTTATGATTAGTGGTTTTGTTATATTTATGACAGTTAACAAAATAACAGATTATCGAAAATTTATTTACAAGAGATTAGTGAGGCTTTATCCAACATATTGGATGTGTCTCATAATTACAACTCTATTTATTTCCTTTTTCCCAATAAAAATATATACAGTTTCTATTAGTCAGTTTTTAGGTAATATAACAATGATCCAGGGTTTATTAAGAATTGACAATATTGATGGTTCTTATTGGTCATTATTACCAGAACTTATGTTTTATGCGATGATGGTATTTATACTTTTATTTAAACTTCAACGCAAAATAATTGCCATCTGCATGATGTGGTTATTAGGTATTGGACTTAATCTATTGCATCCATCGTATCTAGAAATTTTATTTAATTTAAAATTTGGTATTTTTTTTATATCGGGAATTATGTTTTATAGGATTTATCTTAAAGAAAATACATATATTGAATATCTATTAATAGTAATTTCTAATATACTTTTATATTTTGTTACAAAAAATGTAGAATCCACAGTTGTTTTCTTTCTATTTAATATTTTATTCTTACTGTTTGTCAAGAATAAGCTTAATTTCCTAGCAAATAGTTTTTTAACATATTTAGGCGCTATATCATATCCCTTATATTTAATCCATCAAAGCATAGGTATAACTACAATTCACTATCTTATTAAATCGCATGTTAATCCTTATATTTCAATTTTTACAACAATGTTATTTATGTTTTTTTTAGCAATTGTTATTTATGAATATTTTGAAAAACCATTTCTTAAAATGATAATGCAACGAAATAATAGAGAATAAATGACCATTATTTCATTTTTAAAAGATCTTGTTAAAAAGGTCAATGCAATATATTTTTTATTAATCTGAATATCATATGATAATAAGTTTACAAAAATCTAATCAATTAAAATCCATTGCCATCTTGATGATGCTTTTTCTGCATCTTTTTAACCAAGATTATCATAATAAGTTTTCGCCGCTTTTGTTCATTTTTGATAAGCCGCTAACCTATTATATATCGTTGTTCTGTGACGCTTGTGTCCCGATTTTCGCATTTGTAAGTGGTTATGGTTTATACTACAAATACTTACAAAATAGAAGCATTTATAGTAAAGAAAATGTTAAAAGATTAAAAAAACTATATATTAATTATTGGGTTGTTTTAATATTATTTGCAGTGATATTGGGCTGGATAATTGGCAAAGACGGATATCCAGAAAGTATCTCAAAATTTTTATTAAATCTCACTGGGTTTTATAATTCTTACAATGGAGCTTGGTGGTTTTTTACGATATATGTTTTGTTTGTTTTGACGAGTACATTTTGGTTTAGATTGCTAAAGAAAGTTAATCCTTATTTTTATGTATTAGTACTTCTGGTAATATATGTGATTTCGTTTTATTTTAGAATTTACGACAATCATATTTTCAAGAACGAAATTCTACATTGGTTGCATACCCAACTGGCTTTATATTTCTGTACGTTACTTCAGTTTATGTTAGGCGCATTTTTTTTAGAATTTAATTGGAATGAAAAGCTAAGTTCTACAACTCAACAGTTGAAATTCAAAAATGTTTTTGGCGTCTTAGCGATTATATTATTAATTGTTTTGCATGGGATAATTCCTAATTTTATAATAGCACCATTTACAGGATTGTGTTTTATATTTATATTTTTACAATTTAGTTTGCCATCGTATTTGGATAAGTTATTAGATTTTTTCGCGCCTCATTCTACCAATATATGGTTAATACATATGTTTTTTTACATGATTTATTTTCCTGTTTTTATTTACAGTTTTAATTACCCTACATTGATTTTTTCAGTTTTATTATTAATGTGCTTGGGTAGCTCGTATATTGTGAATTTTATAATTAATAAAATCACGCGATGGGTTTAAAGTTATTATACATCACCAATGGGATTAACGGCGCAGGCGGACTCGAGAGAGTGTTGTCTATCAAAGCATCTTACCTGGCTGATAAAATGGGCTATGAAGTTCATATTTTGGTTTTGAACGATGCGCATTTTCAGCCATTTTATCAGTTTAGTGATAAGATTACTTTTCATTCGATTGATGTTAAAGGTAATCCGCTTCAATACTTTTGGTCTTATAAAAAAGGCATTCAGCAGATAGCGGATGAGGTACGAGTTGATGTAATTTCGGTATGCGATGATGGTCTTAAAGGATTTACGATTCCGAGTTTTCTTAAGACAACCGCGAAAGTCATCTATGAGAGACATGCTTCTATTGAGATGAATAAAAATACTGGATTTATGGGTAAATTGTCAACGATTTTAATGAAAATTCAAAGTTCAAAATTCGACCAATTTATCGTTTTAACTCCTGCTAATGTTAAAGAATGGAAGATTAAGAACATTGTAGTAATTCCTAATCCATTAAGTTTTGTTTCGACTAAAAATAATCTTTTGGACCGCAAAAAAGTTATTGTTGTTGGATCCCATTCCTATAATAAAGGTTATGATAAATTGTTGACTATTTGGAAAAAAGTTGAAGCTAAGTTTCCAGATTGGGAACTTAATATCTATGGAAAAATAGATAAAGATGAGACTTTTGTAAAAGTTGCAAAAAGATTAGAGTTGCAGGAAGTTAATTTTCATCATCCGATATCAGATATTAAAAGTCAGTATGAAGACTCTTCTATAATGTTACTCACCTCGCGATCAGAAGGATTTGGTATGGTCTTAATTGAAGCCATGGCTTGCGGAGTACCTTGTGTAAGTTTTGATTGTCCTTCTGGGCCAGGTGATATTATTTCTGATAAAGAAGATGGCTTCCTGGTCGAGGATCAAAATGAAGAAGCGTTTACAGTTGTCTTAGAACAATTGATGAGTAATCATGAGTTAAGAAAAAAAATAGGCGTAAAAGGAAAAGAAAATGTTGAGCGATTCTCTATCCCAAAAGTATTAGAGCAGTGGGATCAATTGTTTAAAAGTTTATAAAGTGTATGACAATAATTTTCAACACCTATCAAATTTATCTTTAATTTTCGATGTCATTTATTAATGTCTTCTTTTTTTTAATAAAAAAAATATTCACATGGTACAAAAAGAACTAATATCTGTTGTAATTCCGATCTATAAAGCAGCTCATGTTTTAAAGAAATGTATTAATTCTATTATTAGTCAATCTTATAATAATTTAGAAATAATTTGTGTAATAGATGCAAGTCCAGATAAGAGTGTGCAGATTGTCAAATCTTTTATGAGTAAGGATTCTAGAATCAGATTAGTTGAAAATAAAAATAATTATGGTGTTGATTATTCTCGCTTCGAAGGACTAAGAGTATCGACGGGTAAATATTTGACTTTTGTAGATAGTGATGATTGGTTGCCAGTAGATGCTTTAGAAGTTTTAGAAAAAAAAATTGAAATAGAAAAAGCGGATGTTGTATATGGTTCTTTAACAAAAGTTATCGATTGTTTTGGGTTAATAAAAAAGAAAGGGAAAAATAATTATTCAGAGAGTCAAATTACGACGTCAATTGAAACCCCATTGCTATTTGATGAATATTATATCTCTTATTTCGGTGTTAACCGTTTATTAGTTTCTATGTGCGGAAAGCTATATAAAAAAGAAGTTATATTAAGAGCACATCTCCGACCGAGTTATTTTAAAATGGGAGAGGATTTATTTTTTAATATGCAATTACATCCATTTTTAGAAAAAATTGCTTTTGTAGAAGATAATGTATATAATTATCGATGGGGAGGAATGACCAATAAAATGAATAGTTCATTTTTATCGGATATTAAAACTCAATATAAAATTAAAAAAGAAAAAATAGAACAATATCAGTATGACAAAGCTATGTTGTATATTAAGTATGAACTTGCTAATTGTTTTTTTTCACACTTTCTTAATTATAAATTTTTTGATAAAGTAACAGATGAAGAATTAAAAAATAAAATAGAAATTGAGTTGCATGATGAGGTTTATTTAGAATTAAAAGATATTTCATCCAAAAAGGCTCAATTATTATTTACAAAAAATATGTCGGAAATAGTTTTACTAATTAAAGAAACATATAAAAATCAGATACGTTCATATAAAATAAAACGATTTATTAATTTGGTATTAAACTAAAATGACAATCATCTTCAATACAGATCAGATTTATCTTCATGGAGGTATCGAGAAAGTGGTGGCAACCAAAGCTAATTTCTTTGCAAATCGCAAAGATGTTGATGTCGTTATTGTCACAACAGAGCAGTATGATCATGTGCCGTGTTATCCTTTAGATTCCAAAATTAAGCTCATTGATCTAGGTATTAATTACGATAGAGCTAAGTCTTATTTTTCTTTAGAGAATATCAAAAAAGCTTTTTTACATTACAGAAAACAGAAGCAGCTATTCAAAACGCTAAAGCCCGATGCAATTATTTCTCCCAATTATAATTTTGATCATTATTGGTTGCCTTTGATAAAAGGAAAAGCAAGATTGATTAAAGAGCGTCATAGTTCTGGCTTTTTTAAAGAGGAAAATAGAAAAAAAACATCTTTTTTTCAAAGATTAAAATTAAGATTCGATGATTGGATAGATTCTTTGTATACTCACATTGTTATACTTAATCCCGACGAAAAAAAATATGTAAAGTCCAATAATGCTATTGTGATCCCTAATCCGATAGAAAGTTCTGATCTTAATGCCGACATGTCCCAAAAGCAAGTTGTAGCTGCAGGGCGATTATCACCAGTTAAAGCATTTGATGAGCTTATAGATGCTTGGTTACTTTTAGTAGATGATTTCCCCGATTGGCAATTGCATATCTATGGACAGGATTATCTTGGTACTCAAGAAAAATTGGAGAAATTAATTGCGAATAAACATTTAACAAAAAAAATAATATTAAAGGGAAGTGTTGATGATATGCCTAGTGTGATGACGAATTATAGCATCTACGCTATGTCATCTGTGACAGAATGTTTCCCTATGGTACTCTTAGAGGCGTTGTCCGTAGGATTACCTATTGTTTCTTATGATTGTCCCAACGTGTATGTCTTCAAAAGAAAGTGTACTTTTTCTTAGAGAGTGTTTTCTGTTTCAAATATAGAATTTAAAGTTTAGTTTTTTGCTTTTAAAAAGAAAAAAAATTAGGTTTCGATTAATTTTCTTTTGTAATATTCCTTTTTTCTTCTTTTTAGAGTTTCAGATTTTATCTGCTGTCTTATCTTCAAGACTTCGTTGGCTCTTCCAAAATACACATCCGCTGGAGTGAGATTCTTCAAAGATTCGTGATAACGCTCATTGTTGTAGCGGTTTACAAACACTTCCAAAGCGGCTTGCAATTCATCCGGACTGTAATAATGATGCAGTTTCACCACATTTTTCATCGTCCTGTGGTAGCGTTCAATCTTGCCTTGTGTCTGTGGATGAGCGGGTTTTCCGTGGATTTGCTTCATGCCGTGATTATCGTGTAAATAATCCTTTAATTCCTCGGTAATATAGCAAGAACCGTTGTCCGATAGAAGTTTCGGAACTTGTCCTTTTCTTAAACCTGCTTTCTTCACAGCTCGGTCAATCGTTCTTTGAACATCATTCACCTTCATATTTCGGCACAATTCCCAATGAACGATATAGCGGCTAAAATCGTCAATCACCGTGCTTAGATAGTACCAGCCCCAACCCAGAATTTTAAAGTAAGTAAAATCCGTCTGCCACATTTCGTGAACAAAATTGGTTTTATCCTTAAATTCATTCGAGGCAGAAATCAGGATATGCGATGGCGCGGTTATCAGCCCTCTTTTCTTTAAAATCCGATAAACACTGGATTCTGAGATGAAGACGCCCTTCTCATCGGTGATTTTATGAGCCAGTTCTCTGCTGGAGAGTTCAGGATAATTCAAAGCGATTTCTACCACCAGATTTTTCTCTTCTTCAGGAATGCTGTTCCACTGCCTTCTGCCAGAAGAAGGGGAAGAATGAAATCCCGCTTCACCTTTCTCAAGGTACAGATTATACCACTTGTAGAAGGTGCTTTTGTGAATGCCAAGTTCCCTGAGCGTCCTGTTGACGCCGATTTCACTACGGGTAACCATTTGGATGATTTCCAGTTTTTCTTCAGGTAACAACCTCATATACTTTCTGTATTTTTCGGTTATTCCAGAATTTCCAAACTTTTTTTTATAATGTCGTAGCGGATAACGAGGTCGGCGACCGTCTCCTTGAGTTTTCGGTTCTCTTCCCGAAGGGCTGAAACTTCTTCGGAGGTTGCCTGGCGGAGCGTATCTCCGGAGAGCTGCTTTTTACCGGCTTCAATGAACTCCTTATTCCATTTGTAGAAGGTAGATTCCTGAATAGCGTGCTTGCGACAGAGTTCGGCTATGGAGGTTTCAGCCCGAAGGGCTTCCATCACAATGAGGATCTTTTGTTCCGCCGTGAAAATCCTTCTGGTTTTTCTGCGGATGTCTTTTAAATAATTTTCAGGATTACTGATTGGTTTTTTGGCTGTCATAATAAATCAAATTTAATTATTTTTTTGTTCTGTTTATTATGAAAACACTATCTTAGTTCTGAACTAAATCAGTACACTTTTTGCTGACGATTTACAAAATCAGTAGATTTTAATGTGCTCTCTTCTCATTATGAGGGGTTTGGATTGGTCGCGGTAGAAGGGATGGCATCAGGAAAACCCTTTATTGCCTCTGAGGTACCTGGACTTCGGGAGATTGTGAAGAATTATGGATTGGTCTTCGAGCAAGGAAATTCTAGAGAGTTAGCAGATTTGATTTTAGAGCTTCACAACAACCCTACCTTATATCAAGAAGTTGTTGAAAACTGCCAAAAAAGAGCCACAGATTTTGATATTAAAAAAATGATAGAGGCTTATGTTAAATTGTATATGTCTATATAATCGGTGTAATATGAGTAATAATTCTACATGTCAAAGTTAAAACCAAAACTTATCCGCATCACGACAGTTCCTATTTCTTTAGAAAAGCTTTTAGGTGAACAGTTGACTTTTATGAGTCAGTTTTTTGATCTAAAAATTGTTTCGGCTGATAAAGAAGAATTGTCCAAAGTTGGAGAATCATTGGGTGTTAATACACAAACAATTGAAATGACCCGTCAGATAACACCTATAAAAGACCTGAAATCTTTATGGGATATGTATCGTTTTTTAAAACGTGAAAAAGCACAGATTGTACATTCTCATACGCCTAAAGCAGGATTAATAGCGATGCTAGCTTCTAAATTGGCTGGAGTGCCTTATCGTATGCACACTGTCGCAGGATTACCTCTGATGGAAACAACAGGATTAAAACGCCAGCTGCTTTTACTGGTAGAGAAGTTGACTTATGCCGCAGCCACCAATGTCTATCCCAACTCAAAAGGACTATCCGATTTTATTCTTGAGAACAAGTTAGTTAAGTCGTCTAAGATAAAGGTAATTGCCAATGGATCATCTAATGGTATATGTACTGATTTTTTCAATAAAGAAAAAATAGACAATCTAATGTTGGATCATTTAAAAGTAAAATTAGGTCTATTAGAAGATGATAAGGTATTCATATTTGTAGGACGATTGGTGGGAGATAAAGGTATTAATGAGTTAGTAGAAGCTTTTCATAACCTATCTAAAACCAATGAAAAACTAAAACTATTATTAGTAGGCACTTTGGAAGAAGAATTAGACCCATTATCAGATTTGACATTAGAAATAATAAGATTAAATTCTAATATAATCCACGTAGGATGGCAATCTGATGTAAGACCTTATTTTGCAATTTCGGATGCGTTGGTCTTTCCTAGTTATAGAGAAGGATTTCCTAATGTGGTGATGCAAGCTGGTGCGATGGGATTGCCTAGCATAGTTAGTGATATCAATGGTTGTAATGAGATTATTAACCATGAACAAAATGGAATTATTGTCCCTCCAAAAAATATTAATGCATTGGAGAGTGCGATGCTATCTTTAATCGAGAATAAAGAACTTTACAATCAATTAAAAAATTCTGCAAGAGAGATGATTGTTTCTAGATATGAACAATCCGTGGTTTGGGATGCTATTTTAGAAGAGTATCTAAGGCTGTTATCTAACCAAAAAAAATAGCGCTTAATTATCTTAAGCGCTATTTAGATATCGGTAATAATTGCTTATTATTTTTTCTTAGCAGCAGCTACAGGACCAGCTACAGCAGTAGCAAGATCAGCACCCGCTTTAAATTTAGCTACCTTTTTAGCAGCGATTTTGATTGGCTTTTTAGTTGCAGGGTTAATACCTTGTCTTGCCGCTCTTTCAGATACAGAAAAAGTACCGAACCCTACTAGAGAAACTTTACCTTCTTTTTTCTTAAGCGTTTCAGTTACGTTGTTAACGAAAGATTCTAAAGCTTTCTTAGCAGCAACTTTTGTAATTTCTGCATCTTTTGCAATTGCATCGATTAATTCAGACTTGTTCATAATGTATTTAATTAAAGTTATGTTATTACAACAAATATAGTACTATTTTCATTTCACACAACTTATTTTGCTGATTTTAATGAAAAATTACCATTTGTTTTCAATTAATTGGCATTTCCGCAATTTGATTATCAGCCAATCTATTGGTGTTTTGTTGTGTAAGGTGTTTGATAATCTGATAATTTATCTATGTTTCTGTAAGTATTATCTTTTACGATTGCCAATTACGAATTCCTGAAAACATTATTTTTATTAATATCGAAATTATGAGAATTATTGTTGGGTTAACAGTCACTTATCGATCAAGGATTTTACTTAGACTATTTCTCAAAACCATTATTTATAGTAAATTTGCAACATGTTAATCGAAGTATTCAAATCTAAGATCCACAGAGTGCGTGTAACCGCATCAGATCTTAATTATATAGGAAGCATCACCATAGACGAAGATCTTATAGATGCTGCAGGACTTATCGTTGGAGAGAGAGTGTATATTGTTAATGTTAATAATGGAGAACGCTTTGATACCTATATTATAAAAGGGAAGAGAGGCTCTGGAGATATTTGTCTTAATGGTCCTGCTGCAAGGAAAGTACAGAGAGATGACATCATCATCATTATTGCTTACGCACAGATGACGCCAGAAGAGGCGCAGACTTTCCAACCAAAAATTATTTTCCCTAACGAGAAAACCAATTTATTAACTTAATATCTTAATGGAGAGTAACCGTAAAAGTCTTTTTAAGAATATCCTGACTATTGTCATTTCATTGGCTTTTGCAGGCTTTTTTTTATGGCTTGCCTTAAGAGGTCTAGACTTCGAAATCATTAAAGCATCCCTAGCCAAAGCCAATTATCTTTGGGTAGTCTTTGCCGCGATGTTCGGGTTAGCAGCTTATTGGTTCCGTGCGATTCGCTGGAATCTTATGCTGGAGCCTATGGGACATCATATTTCTAACAGTAATGCGCTGTGGTCTCTATCTTTCGGTTATTTGATGAATCTTACAATACCCAGAAGTGGGGAAGTGGCTCGTGCAACAGCATTATATGGTGTAGAGAAAGTTCCTGTGGATAAGTCTTTTGGGACGATTATTCTGGAGCGTGTTGTAGACCTAGCTTGTATGATGGTTTTCTTGGGTTTGACATTGATTTTTAAATATGATGCGATTTTATCTTTTTATCAACAGTCTGGGATTAAGATTAATCCTAACAAGATAGGATTGATTTTAGGATTTTTGATACTTTGTGGCATTATATTTTTTGCCATCAGAAAAAAACTAAAGAATATTCCTTTTCTAGGGAAAATTGTCGGGTTTATAGATGGTATTATTAACGGTTTAACTTCCATTTTTAGATTAAAACAAAAAGGAAAGTTCCTTCTTTATACCATAGGCATCTGGGTAAGTTACTATTTTGCAGCTTATTTAGTTTGCTTTTCATTGCCAGAGACTAGTAATCTAGGTTTTGCAGATGGCTTTTTCATACTCGTTGTCGGCACGTTGGGGATGATTATTCCTGCTTCGGGAGGCATTGGCGCTTATAATCTCGCGATGAAATTCGGGTTTATGGCATTATTTGTGTCCATGGGGAAAGATGCTGTACAAGGCGGAGAGATCGGACTTATTTATTCATTTATTTCGCTTCCATTACAGATTTGCATCATGTTGGTGATGGGATTAATATCGATTCCGATGTTAGCGAAAGCCAGAAAATTCTAGATTTTTTTGAGGCAATACCCTCGCCTTAGCATAATCCTTGGCTCGGGTCGGGCTATCCGCTACTATCTTAGTAGTGCCGCTCGGACGGCTCCGCTACGCTCCGCCGCCTCACGCCACCACTAAGGATAATCGCTTCTATCCCTATTGCGGGAGAGTACATCCAAGTAACATTAGATATAAAATCAAAATATATTATCTTTGTATAATCTATCAACAAGGAGACTGTCTCCTAAAAAAGAAAACAGATGACAATAGACAACAACCACGTAGTGGCATTAACCTACACGCTTAATACCATTGAAGAAAACGGAGAAAAACTTTTTGTAGAAAATACAACAACAGACAATCCATTAACCTTCCTTTATGGCGTTGGAATGATGATTCCAAAATTCGAAGAAAGTATCAAAGGTCTTAGCATTGGAGACAAAAAATCTTTTGATATTGCAGCATCAGAAGCTTATGGAGAAAAAGATCCAGAAGCTAAAGCACAATTGCCAATTGATATGTTTCAAGAATCTGGAGTACCTCCAGTAGACGCTATTTTACCATTAACAGACAGTAACGGAAACAACTTCCAAGCAACTGTGGTAGAGGTAACACCTGAGTTTGTAGTAGCAGATCTTAATCACCCAATGGCTGGTAAGACGCTTAACTTTGAGGTAGAAATCCTTAATACACGTCCAGCAACAGAAGAAGAATTGTCTCACGGACATGCTCATGGCATAGACGGAAACGAAGCACACTAATAAAAATGCCCAACGAAAGTTGGGCATTTTGTTTTAAACTAAGTTAGGATATATTACTAGCTTTTCTAATCCATGATTAGTAAGCTTCCTTCTTCCTCATCTTTAATAACAGAAATTGCCATCGGAATACGATCTTTTAGTTCTTCGACGTGAGAAATAATGCCGACGATTCTGTTTTCTTTTTGAAGACTCATTAAGGTTTCAAAAACGATATTCACAGAATCAGAATCTTGTGTCCCAAAACCTTCATCGATAAAGAAGAAATTCTTTTCTGCCTTGGCATTAGATTGGACACTTTCTGCCAAAGCCAGCGCCAGACTCAGCGAAACCTGAAAAGATTGCCCGCCAGAAAGCGTTTTTACACTTCTACTTTTACCTTCATTCAAGTAATCGATAATCTCGAAATCATTATTTTCATTGATTTGCAAACTCAATTGATTGCGCGTCATCCGATGAAATCTTATATTGGCATTGTTGCAAAGCTGTTTCAAATGAATAGAAGACGCATATTCTACAAATCCAGAAGCTTTAAAAAGATTACTCATGATTTTCAGATTCTCACCACGTTTAGAAAGCTCTGAAAATTCTTTTAACAGATCTTCTTTTTTCTTAAACTCTAATTCGAGACGAGCAATTTCTGCCGAAGTCTCGATCAGTAATTTATTAGCTTCTGCCCATTCAGTTTCTTTGGCTTTAAATTGATTTTCAGTTTCTAAAAATTGATTTTCATCAAAAGAAAAATTCTTCAATTTCAGTTCTAGTTCAGTGATTGCGTTCTTTAGAGTTTCATAAGAAATCGTGAAAGTTTCGATATTTTTTCTGAGGTTAGAAACGTCTAAATTCCAATTTAAAATTGATTGAACGTCTTCTAAAGTTTCAAATTGATGCGTTGCAAGTAATTGAGAAATTTGATTTTTAATCTCGTCAGATTGTAATTTTAAATCGGAAATTCGATTTTTTAAAAGATCTAAAGTTGTCTTTTGTGATGCTAATTTTGGATTAAGCTCCGCAAATTCTTCAGATAATTGTTTGAAATCTTTTTCTAATTTCTGATTTTTAGCTTGTAAAACCTTTAATTGTTCCTGAATATTTTCTTTGCTTTCTTGCTCGAAATTTTCCCAAACCAAAACTTTTAAGTTGGCTTTGTTTTGATCAATTTGCGTGTTTTTTTGTGCTTCATCCAATAGGAAGTCTTGCAAAGCTTTGGTGAATTTCGTGCTTTTTTCTCGGTCGTTTTCTAAGGCTTCTCGACTTTCTTTTAAAACTTTACTTTTAGCATCGATTTCTTTTTCAAGTTGCGCTGATGCAGATTTTTTTTGTTCGAAATCTTCTTTGTTTTCTCTATTAAATTGAGTCCAAACAAATTGTTTTTGATGGTCAAGAATTTTAGTTTCAATATCTTTTAAAACTGAAATTTCCGCTTTTATTTGGTCTTCGAAAATCTGTTTTTTTGATATTGCTTTTTCAGTTTTCGAGAATTGTTTTTGTAAAGATTCTTGTTCTGTTTCGATATTTAAAATTTGCTCAGAAATAGCATTCAATTGCTCAGAAACGTCTTCTAGCTCGGCAAGATTTGGATGTTCTAAGGCGCCACACAACGGACAAGCTTCGCCATCGTGCAAATTGTGCGCAAAATGCGATAATTGCTTTTGGACTTCCAACTGATTTTTCTGCGTTTCCAGATTCTTCTTTTTGGAAACTAAATCTTCTGAAGCTTTTTTATAATCGGTTTCAAAAGCTTTTTCATCGATATTTTTTGATTTTAAATCTGTTGAAATTTCATCAATTTGTTGTTGTAATTGTTGCGTTTTTTGAGTTTGCTGAATATTATTTTTGCTTAAATTTTCATTCTCGTTAAACCAATTTCCGACATTTAATAACAATTGAGAATCTAACTTTTTAGTTGAAAGCTCAGCGATTTCTTTCTCTTGATTTTGAATGAAATCTGAAAGTGATTTTTCCTTTTCTTGGATTTCCTTCAGTTTTGCTTTTCCGTTTTCGGTTCGTTCTTTTAAGGTTTTAATTTCTTGTTCAAAAGATTTT
The DNA here is from genome assembly GCF_053553015.1 of Chryseobacterium electrogenes. Lineage (NCBI taxonomy): Bacteria > Pseudomonadati > Bacteroidota > Flavobacteriia > Flavobacteriales > Weeksellaceae > Chryseobacterium > Chryseobacterium electrogenes. The sequence continues at coordinate 2,805,776 of NZ_JBNPPB010000002.1, forward strand.
ATTTGAGCCAAAAATTCCAAATCTTGTTCTTCCAAGCGTTTTGTTGAAAGTTGTTCGTAGTCGGGTTTTAAAACTTCTATTTGTTGAGATATTTCATCAATTTTAGCTTGAAGCTTTTCAAGATTTTCTCGCTGAATTTCTGATTCCGAAGATTTTTCTTGAAGTTCTTGATTCAGTTTTTTCTCATCTAATAAAATCTGCTGAAATGCTGAAAATACTTTTTCATAGGTTTCTAACTTTGTTTTTTGAGAATCAATTTCTGATTTTTTTTCGGTTAAATTTTCGAACTCTTTTTTCTTTAAATTCAAATTCTCAAAATCCAATTTCAACGCTTTCAATTGTTGAAAAACCTCTTTTATTTTAGAAAATTCGTTATGGATTTCGTTAGTTTTTTCTTTTTCAGATTGAAGTTGAGTTTTCAACTCATTAATTCCTTCTTCGGAAACGGCTTCAAATCCTGATAATTTTCCTTTTAATTGGTTGAGATTGGTTAGGTTTTTACTGTTCAATGTAGAAACTTTATCTTGCAAATCATATTGATGAAGGTTGAAAATTTCTTTCATCATTTGCGTGCGGTCTTTTGGTTTTAGTTCTATGAAATCTTTAAACTGACCTTGCGGAATAATAATTGTTCGGCGGAAATTTTCAGTACTCAATCCAATAATTGGATCTACTTTAGAACTTGGCAAAGGCAGCCAGTTTTCGCCATTTTTTTCGTACAAAACCACACCAGAGTTGACAATTTTATCAAAGTTTTTTCCGTTTCGTTTATACTCTCGGGTAATTTTGAATATTTTGCCTTCGTGATTAGAAAATTCGAAATCGATAAACAATTTATTCGACTTCAGATTCATCATGTTATATGCAAAATTAGTTGCGCCCAATCGGTCAGAATTGCCATAAAGCGCAAAGGTAATTGCCTCCAAAATAGAGGATTTTCCTGAGCCAACTGCCCCGAAAATCCCGAACAAACCAGCTTCTACCAAGTTAGAGAAATCAATTGTTTGTCTTTTTTGGTAAGAATAAAGGCCTTCTATCGTTAGTTGAATAGGAATCATAAGTTAAGCCTTTAAAATTTCGTTAAACAAATTGATAATATCTTCGTTGGGTTCTTGATTGCCGTTTTTTGATTTGAAATAATCTTTGAAAACGTCTTTAATATCTTGGCTGAGATTGATTTCTCGTAAGTTGGTGTTTTCTAATTCTTGATTTTTAACTTTCGGAATTAGATGGACAATTCCCGAGTGCGCTTGATACAAGAGTTTTCGCTCGTCGGCTTTTAGAAAAGCTTCGCTTTCTAAGGTTAATTCTACCAAGGTATTTGGATTGTCATTAAGCCATTCTACCGCATTTTCTACAGAATCAAAACTTTTTCTAACTAAAGGTTTTCCTTGTTTTAATTCAATTGTTTCAAACGAAATATTTCGGTTAGGTTCTGCATTAATGATTGAAATATATTTGGTTTGCCCCGCTTCGCTGAAACTGTAACATAAAGGCGAAGAGCTGTATACAACGGGTTTTTCGTTGGATCCAATATTTTTAAAACCGTGTAAATGCCCCAAAGCTGTGTACTGAATTTGATCCGGAATTGCATCGGAAAAAATCATATCTGCGTTACCTACTTTTATAGGTTTTTCGCCTTCAGGTTCTTCTAAGAGTATGCCGCCACGTTGATTCATATACAAATGCGCGGTTAAGATATTTACACCGTTTTCATTACAGAATTCGTCGGCTAATTGTTTCCAGTTTTCGGCTAAAATTTCGTTTAAGGCGTCTTCTTTATTTTCTCCCAAATATTGTTTTAATCTTATTTCGTTAGCGTAAGGTGTGTGCAAAATCCGAACAGGATAATCAAAAGTTTTTAGTTTTAATTCTAAAAAACCTTCGGCAGAATTGATGATTTCAAAATTTTCTAATTGAAACGGTGCAACTTTCGCGTTGGGATGACCGATGAGAATAATGCCATTTTCTCGCGCCAAAGGATTGGGAGCATCCACAAAATTAGGAGAATCATGATTGCCAGAAATGGCTATGATAGGGCGTTTTCCGTTGTTGGAAAGTTGTTTTAGTGTTTTGTAAAATAATTCTACAGCTTCTGTACTTGGATTGAAATTATCGAACAAATCTCCCGCAATAATTACCAAATCTACTTGTTGTTTTTCGGCAATTTCCACGATTTCTTTCATGACTAAAACTTGTTCTTCCAAACGCGAAAAACTGTCCAGACGCTTTCCTAGATGCCAATCGGCGGTGTGTAGGATTTTCATATTTATTGATTAATTATCTGACGATTGCTTATTATTGAATTGTTGATTAATTTCTTTCAGACGTTTTTTTCTTTCAATTTCTGCATCTTGAAGTTTACGTTTTTTATTATCAATTTTTTTCTTGTGTTCTTTTCTGTTCGCGTCTGTTTTTCTGCTCATTACGATGGTTTGGTTTTCAAGAATTAACGATTGGATGGGCTTACTAATTTACTATATTCTGGTCAGAAAATTATTTATAGTAAAGATTAGCGATATTTATTTTAAATCAAAATTTTAGAATTAGTATTTTTGTCAAAAAAGATGGAGCAACCGCATAAAGATCCTTTGCATGGGAAAAGATTAGATGCAATTTTAGAAGAATTGGTGGATTATTATAATGGTTTTGAGGAGTTAGGGAAACAAATCAATATCCGTTGTTTTAACGATAATCCAAGTATTAATTCGTCTTTGAAATTTCTTAGAAAAACTGATTGGGCGCGCGCTAAAGTAGAAAGTCTTTATCTCTATGTTTTGAGACAAAAGAAGAAAAAAGGATTGATCTAGATTTTAATTATTAGATTTTATGTTGAGTAAGTCAAAAAATGTAAGCGTCCATTGGTTATCTATTTTTGTTAAAACAAATTGTAAGCCGTTAGATTTTTTGTCTGCTAATACTACAAATGCTGTATTTTCTGTGTTTTGATTTAATTTAAAAATAGCTTGGTCAGAAAGATCTGTGCCTTGTTCTCCAAACTCGTCTAAATAAAATAGAACCATTGGAGAATCTATCTGACAAAAAGTCCCGTAGCTACTCCAGAGTTTTGTTCTCGGATTATAGCCAGGCGTTCTTTCAAATGAGATGGATTGATTTTTTGGAATTTCCCAGTACGACTTCTGAAAAGGAAAAGGTTGAGAAAAATCCATTTCTTCTAAGTTAAGATAACTATAATGATTTTGACTCTTATAGATCACGCCAATTCCTAAATCTGGATTGACAAAGGCATTGATCTTTGTAGCATCTTTAGTCGCAAAACCTTCTATAATTTGATTAATAGCAAGAGATAATTCGGTTTTGTCTTGCTGAGTTTGTGCGTTAGAAAAACCTATGTGGCACAATAATGTGAGGAGAAATATTATTTTGTTCATCATGATGCTAATTTAGAAATTCGCCAGAAACATAATACCATTTATTGTGCATTTTTTGAAACACAGAAAACTCATGATGAAGTTGTGGATTGCCATCTTGATCTGTGTAAAATGCCTTAAATTCTACATGATTAAGCGCTGGCGTCTGCACAATTTCTAGTTTTGTCCAAGTGTTAATTTCGCCCCATTCTTGTAAATCTGCTTTGTTATGCAGTTTTCTTTTTCCTGGCAAAGTAGTTTCCATAAGATAATCCCCATTAGGAATTGCAAATGCAGAAAAACGAGAACGCATTAGAGCTTCTGCACTTGGCGCATTGCTAATGCCATCGTGGTAAGGTTTGCAGCAATTTTCGTAGGATTTTGTAGAACAACAAGGACAAGTCATTTTTGTAATTTTTGCAAAGGTATCAATCTTAGGATTAACATGGTAAATGCTGTTCTCATTAGAGTAAATAATTATTTATTTTTTACATTGATTTTTTTATAATTAAATTAATTCTAGACTTATCTTTGCAAACCAAATATTAAAACAATGTTTTCAAAAATTATAGTTCATAAAGTCGGTAACAAAATTAATGGCGATGCCTTAATTATTTCTCAGGAAGAGCTTCAGTTGGATGAAGATATGAAAGAATTATTAGGAAATTATTTTCTCAATTCTTTTAAGTCAGAGGAGCAATTTCAGTTTTATAGTGACTCTTATTTGGTTAATAATCCTGTGTACAGTTCTGTTGCAGAGATTTTTGAAGATAAAAATAAATTAGTTTGGGAGTCAGAAAATATTGCTAAACATCTTTATGATTCTGCCGAGAATCCTCGTGTGCAAAATGGAGAACTTTTTATAGTATTTTTTGATAGTGAGCTGGATCCAGAAAATGGGAAAATTGATAAAATAGGGATTTTCAAAACTGAAAAAAGAGAAGCTTTTCTTAAAATTACTCAGACAGAAGACAGTTTTGCGATAGAAAAAGATTACGGAATTGGCTTGGCAAAGATTGATAAAGCCGCGCTTATCTATAATAATGACAAAGAGTCTGGCTATGTATTGTCAGTTGTAGATAATAACAAAAACGGAGATATGTATTATTGGTTTGAGGATTTCTTAAAGGTAAAACAACGTGATAATGATTTCTTCCACACACAAGAAACTTTGTCTGTGTATAAAGAATTTATTACGAAGCAATTGCCACAAGAATTTGAAGTTTCTAAAGCTGATCAAGCTGATTTTCTTAATAAATCGATTAACTTTTTCAAGGATAAAGAAGAGTTTAAATATGATAATTTTGTCAAAGAAGTATTGATAGATGACAATGTTATTGAGAGTTTTTCTAATTTTAAGTCTGATTATGAAAATGACTTGCAGGTTAGTATTTCTGAGGATTTTCCAATTAATACATCAGCGGTTAAGAAGCAACAAAGACACTTTAAGTCTATCATCAAATTAGATAAAAATTTCCATATCTATATCCACGGCGATCGTCAAAAATTAGAGCAAGATCAAGACGACAAAGGCAGATTTTATAGATTATACTATGATACCGAAAATTAATCGTAACAATTAGACTCATCCTAAGACTTATATTATAGATAGGCGTCTGGTAGTAATTAATATGTTTTATTTTTACGCCAGCATGTTGTCAATTGGGCTTATCTATTCGGAAAAAGTAATAACTTTGCAATGATGTTGAAAAAAGGACAAAATACCAAATCTCTACTTTCTGGCTTATTAGCTGGGATGTATCTGATGTTGGTATTATTTGCGCCAAGTCTCCATCAACATCATTCTTCTAATAATATCAAGCTTTCTGATGTTTCTAAAAAAGAGAAACAATATAGCAAAGCATCTGATTCTCTTACGGCTAACGATTGTTTGGCTTGTCACTTTCTGACAGCTAATCATAGTATTGCGCCGCAAGAATTCAATTTTTCAATTTATGATATTTTTACTCAGAAAAGCCATAACTTCTATCGTGTAGAGGCTGCTTTTTACCAAGTAAAATATACATTTCCACTTCGGGGTCCGCCTGCATTTCAGGTTTAAAAACAAATTTTTATTGCATAGATTTTCAAGTTTTATAATTTGAGATACTCTTGCAATGCGTTTTCTAGAGTTGTTGTAAGTCTTATATTAGGATTATAACTCTATTGTTTAAACTCTGAATTTTATTTCATGAAAAAAATATTCAGCCTTATATTATTGGTGATGAGCATCATTATTTTTGCTCAGACCACTTATAATATACAAGGCATTGTAAAAGATTTCCATGACAAATCGCCATTAAAAAATGCGAAAGTTGTTGTGGGTAGTTCCTCTGTTGTAACAGATGCAAAGGGGAAATTTCAATTATCTAATTTACCAAAAGGAACTTATAGTATTATTGCTAATCATCCTGATTGTGATCCTTATGAGAATAAGGTAGAGGTAGATAAGAATCTGTATTTAGAAATTGTCTTAGAGCATCATAGTAATGAGATTGTAGGTGTTACGTTACATGCAACTCATAAGCAAAAAGGGTCTATCATTGTGAAAACATTGGACAAATCTACTATTGACCAGAACTCTACTGAAAATCTCGGAAATCTTTTGACGAGAATCTCAGGTGTAACATCTCTTAAAACTGGTAATAATATTTCTAAACCTGTTATCCATGGGCTTTATGGTAGTCGTGTTTCTATTATAAATAATGGAACCAAAATGGCAGAGCAAGAATGGGGTGTAGAGCATGCTCCCAATGTTGATGTTAATAATTTTGAACATATTGATGTCATCAAAGGATCTTCTGCGCTTAAGTACGGCAATGAGTCTGTAGGTGGCGTGGTAGTTCTAGAGCCTCAGATTCTTCCAAAAAAAGACACCTTGATGGGAAATGTCAAGTTGTCAGGTATTTCTAATGGTCGTGGAGGAGAGCTTTCTGCTGACGTAGCAAAAACTTGGGAAAACCAATGGTTTGTAAAAACAGGAGGTAGTTATAAAAAGTTGGGAGATCTCTATACGCCGCATCATACGTTGCAAAATACAGGCGCGGAGATTAATTCTTTCAATTTTTCTTTCGGGAATAGAAGTTTTAATCAAGGTTTTGATGTGTCTTACAGTGGTATCCAACAAGAGTTTGGGATTTATAAAGGTGCGCATCTAGGCAGTCCAGAAGATTTTTATAAAGCTATAAATCTTGGTCAAAATTATTTTCAGGATAATTTTAGTTACAATATAGACAATCCAAAACAAGAAGTTAATCATCATATTGTTAAGCTAGCTGCCTACAAGCGCTTTGCAGATTTAGGTAAGTTTTCTTTTCAGTATAGCTTTCAGCTCAATAGTAGAAAAGAGTATGATATCCGTAGAGGAGAGCTCAAGAATTTGCCATCTATGGACTTAAGGTTAATCACGCACTCTGCTAGTATTACGCATCTGTTAGAGCGTCAAAACTGGAGTTTAGAAAGCGGTATTTCTGCCAATGTGCAGGATAATTTTCCTGATCCTAGGACCAAAGCTAGACGCCTTATTCCGGATTATTATCGTTATGATGTAGGAGCTTTTTCTGTCTTCAAATATAGTTTTAACTCAAAACTAAAAGCAGAAGCGGGTGTTAGATATGATTTTAATAGATATGACGCTTATAAGTATTATGACGCCTCTTCTTGGAAAACTTATGCACAGCAGTATCCTCAGTTTTTTGTAAGTGAGGCGGATAGCCGAGTATTGACGAGACCAATTTTGGATTATCATAATTTTTCTGCCAATGTAGGACTTAATTATACGCCGAATGATCATTTGGATTTTAAACTAAATCTATCCAAAGCAGACCGTGCGCCTAATCCAGCAGAGTTATTTTCTGACGGATTACATCATTCTGCTGCGGTCATGGAGGAAGGGAATCTTAGCATAAATAAAGAGCAAATCTACAGTGCTACACTATCAATGGCAACAAAGCTAGATGTTCTGAAAGGACTTCATATTGATGTTAATCCATATATTATGTATTCTGAAAATTTCATCAATCAGGTCCCTACGGGAGTTGTTACAACTAACCGTGGTGTGTTCCCGATTTGGTCTTTTCAACAGATTAAAGCCAGGATTATGGGTATAGATGCAGACGCAAGTCTTAATGTTACGGATCATCTAAGCTGGAATGGTAATTTTAGCATCTTAAAAGGAGATGATCTTACTAATAATGAACCTTTGATTCTGATGATGCCTGCGAGTTTTAGAAACTCGATAGAGCTTAAGCTTAATCGCCCTAATAACTTCTATGTTAGATTAGAAAACGAAAATGTTTTCAAACAAAACCGTTATCCGATTAGAAATATGAATATAGATTTTATAGAAAATGGCACAACGGTAACGCGTGAGATAGATTATAGTTCTACGCCTGCCGCATTTTCTATTTTTCATGCATCGGTAGGATTAAATGTCACTAAGGCTTTTAATCTTAATTTCAGAATCAATAACATTTTTAATACAGAATACCGCGAGTATCTTAATAGACTAAGATACTTTATGGCGGAGCCGGGACGCAATGTTGTTATAACGGCAAAACTTAATTTTTAATTAATTTTTTTAAACAATTTAAACAATGAAAAATCTATTTAATATATCACTTGTTCTATTCGCTGCTTTTATTTTATTTTCTTGTAGAAGTAATGATGATATCCCAGAAGATATCCATGAGCACGAAGAAATTGAAAAGTTAGTAGTGACTTTAACTAATAAGAATGATGCTACAGATGTACAAAAAATCAATTATATTGGTGGTAAAGCAGATGCTCATATCCACCTGCATGCAGGAGATTCTTATATTGTAGGACTGGATTTTCAAGTGAAACATGATGATCATTACCATAGTGTGAATGACGAAATTATCACAGAAAAAGAAGAGCATTTTATTACTTATGCTTTTGCAGATTCTAATATTCAGGTTAAAAGAACGCCAGATGATGTTACAAGATCAAGCGGAAAAAGAATTGGTATGAGAACAGAATGGAAAGTTGTTTCTGTAGCAGATACAGGTAAAGTAAATATCAAATTGGTACACGCTCCTAACTCTGTAGAGGACAACTATCCTTCTGCAGATAATCAATTAGGGAAAACTGTTGGTGGAGAGTCTGATATAGATGCAACATTTGCAATGCACGGCGCGCATTAATTTTAAAATCAAAAAAGAGGCTGGTAATTATCAGCCTCTTTTTTTTTGCTTAAAATGAAAATGTAAAAAGAAATAAATAATCTACTACCTTATCATAAAATGTGATGCTCTGATGCAATATCATTGTATATTAAAGATTTGTGATTTTACTATGTTTATTATCAATTATAATATTCCATCGAAATAAAACTTTAACATACTTTATGAATTTAATGGTATCATTCCTTTTGTATTTAATTTTGCATATCGCTCTTTTTTTAACTACTTTTGCAAACTAAAATTTCAATTAATTAATAATGAACGTTACAGCACAAAACCACGATGAAGTAAGTGCATTACTTACTGTAACATTGGATAAATCAGACTACAAAGAAAGAGTAGAGAAAACTTTAATTAACTATGCTAAAAATGCGCAAGTTCCTGGTTTCAGAAAAGGAAAAGTGCCGTTGAGTATGGTTAAAAAACAATACGAAGCTGGGATTGCTTTCGAAGAAATCAACAAACAAGTTTCTGAAGCGTTGAATGCTTACGTTAACGATAACAAATTGAGATTGGTAGGACAACCAGTTCCTCAGCCAGTTAACGAGTTGGATTATAATGCAGACCAAATTTCTGTTGCTTTTGAAGTTGGTTACGAACCAGAATTGACTATTGATCTTTCTAAATATGAAGCACCTCACTACAAAGTAGAAGCTTCTGAAAAAGAAATCAATACAAGTGTTGAGAATATGCAGAAGCGTTTTGCAGAGCGTGTTCCTCAAGAAAAAACAGTAAAAGATTCTTACATCGCTGTAGAAGTTAACCAAGTGGTAGAAGCTGATGCAGAAGGAGAGCACAACCATGCGCCTAAGAATGTAACGATTAACAAAGATACCAAAGCAGCTTACGCACTTGTAAAAGCTTTGAAAAAAGACGAGTCTGTAAAAGTATCTAAAGAAGATCTAGTAGCTAACGAAGAATTGGCTAAAGAATTAGGTCTTACTAAGGAAGAAGCAGAGCACCTTCACCACAACGAGGTAGAAGTTACTGTTAAAGATATCTACGGATTAAACTTAGCAGAACTTAACCAAGAGTTGTTCGATAAAGTATACGGTAAAGACGAAATCAAGACCGAAGAAGAGCTTAAAGAGCGTGTGAAGAAAGAGTTAGATGAGTATTTCCAACAGAATGCTGATGTACATTTCGTAAACAAAATTTTAGAGCAAGTTACTGAGAAAGAAGAAGTAAAGCTTCCTGAAGAATTCTTGGTAAAATGGTTAATTTTCTCTAATCAAAATATCCAGTCTGAAGAGCAGGCTAAAGAAATTTTAGAAAACGAGAAAAACCAAATTAAATATCAAATTTTGGAAGGTAAGTTGATGACTCAAAATGAAATCAACCTAGATTACAACGATATTTTGGTACAAGCAGAGCAATTGGTAAGAAACCAATTAGCGATCTACGGTATCCACCACCTTTCTGACGAAGAAGTACAGAAATATGCTGTAGAAATGTTGAAAGACGAAAACCAAATCCGTCAGATCTCTTCTGAAGTTGGTATGGCTAAGTTGAAAGACGCGATCTTAGAAAAAGCAACCAAGAAAGAAACAGTGATCTCTCACGATGAGTTTCTTGAAGAGCTTAAGAAATAATTAAAGTTATGTTATTAAAATCCCGATGCTTACTATAAGTATCGGGATTTTTTTATTACTGATATGGCTCAATTATTTCATTTTTAGTTAAATTGTTTATGCCTATTAACTTTCTATTTTGATTAATGATTACGGTATCCTTTATTGGGATATTTTTTATGAAATAACCATAACTAGATTCTTTATTATTTTCAAGATTATGCTTGTCTATCATCTGTGCATAGTCTTCTGGAGGGCAATCTCCACTTTTTACATAGCCTAATACTTTATCTTTAAATTTATTGAAATTAGGAGATAAAGTCATCCTAAATAGTAGCTGAGAAATAGGAATATATTCTTTCTGTTGGTACCAAAATTCAATTTTAGAAGAAGAAGGGTAGCCGTATTTTTTAAAAGTCCAATTGAGAAATTTTTCATTTAATTGATCGGCTTTAGAGAATACTTCTGCATTTTCGGCTTCTTTATACCTCTTGAAAACTACTTTTAAAGAATCAGCCAAGTTTTCTCTAGCATTATCATTTTCATCATTTATGTTCTGGGTAATTGCGGTATTATCTAAGTTATTTTTCTTGTATATTTCTAGAAGGTCTTTGTCATTTTTCTTGTATCTCCATTTAGGAGCATTGATTTTTCTTAGCGTTTCCAGATTATTTTTTAGATTATAATTAGGATCAAAGGTAGAAGTAAGCTTAATCAATTTTTCGTAATCTTTGCTTTGATTAATGTTTTTAGGCTCGTAGGTTTCGAAGAGTTTTTGGTAACTTTTAATGGCTTGTAAAGTGTCATTCTGTACCTTGAAAGTGCTATCTATTTTGTTAGCTTCATTGTAATAATTAACATAATTGATGCTATTATTTTTGCAAGAACCTATACAAAGAGTAATTATGCTTATTTGTAAAATATAAATACGCTGGTTTTTCATCATATTGTTTTTTTCTGATGAACTAAATTTACAAATATTTTCTACAATAATATTTTTTGGTATGTTGCTAAAAAAAGCACCTTAAAAAGATGCTTTATAATATTATAGATTCAAAAAAAGTTTTGGGTTAACAGGCGTATTATTTTTATGGACTTCATAATGAAGGTGAGGACCTGTTGATCGCCCAGAATTACCTGATTTTGCAATGATGTCACCAGCTTTTACGTCTTGATTCTCCTTGATGGATATGCTGGATAAATGACCATAAAGTGTTGCTAGACCATTGCCATGTGATATAATGACACAATTTCCGTAACCACCTTTTTCTCCGGCAAATATTACTTTTCCTGTTGCTGCTGCTATAACATCTGTACCGTAAGCGACAGCAATATCCAGACCTTTATGGAACTGGATTTGATCTTTTTCCGCAGGTGCATTTTGGTTAGCTTTAGGGTCTTCTTTTAAAGAATTAGAAGCAACAGAAATACTGTCTTTAGATGATTTTATAGGTTTTACCGAAGCGAAAACTGTTTTATACGGAATAGGATTTTTTCTCGCGCCAAAGTTAGAAGATATATAACCGTCAGTAGGGATGCCAAGCGGAATTTGTTGTAGCTTTTTTTCTAGATCTACCAAGTATTGACTATAACGATTACTCTGTTTGGATAGATATACTTCGTTAGAAAGGCTATCTTTTGCGAGGTTTTCTATTCTTAGATCGCTTGCATTTTTAGAAGTTAGATAAGAATTAATATGCCTTACGACTAGATCAACATTTAATAGATCTTCTTTTAATTGCTTATGATCTACGCTATCTTTAACGGTATTAATTTTAACCAAATTAACCTGATAGTTTTTATCATCTTTTTGAGCGTATAATTTCCCGATAACGACAGATTGTACAAAAACAATTAATAACAATATTAATAAGACAAGATTAGTTTTTTTGTTACTTCTAAATAATTTTTTCATTTTAAAATATTGTTGAAAGTGAATGTTATTTATAAAAACAGCTGGCAAAATTAGATAAATTATTTAGAACTCTATTTTAAAATTTGTTATATTTTAATTAAAATATTATAAAATAGCCTATCAATAACCGTATTATGTTAAATTTTATATAAAAATTATGTAACAATTAGTTTACATTCGGTTTAATTTTCTTTTTAAAAGCTTTAGTTGTAGCTTTGTGAAAATTGATTATTAAGAAAACATGGCTAAGTCAAAATCGAAATTAACCAATTATCCGGTTGTAGGCGTTGTAGGAAGCGGAAGTTTTGCGACTGCAATTGTCAAAATGTTGACCGAAAACTGTAAAACTGTGCATTGGCATGTACGTAACGAATATGTAAAAGGAGCCATCCAACAGCGCGGACATAATCCATCTTATCTTACAATGGTTGGATTTAACCTAAAACAATTGCATATTACTACCGATATCAATGAGTTGGTATCTCTTTGTGATGTTATAGTCTTGGCAACACCTTCTATCTATCTAGCAGATACAATGAAGAACCTGACTTGTGATTATCAAAATAAATTATTTTGTTCTGCTATAAAAGGAATTGTACCGCAGTCTAATGATATTGTGGCACATTATCTACGAGACGAACTTAAAATAGGCTTCAGAAATCAAGCTGTTATTGCTGGGCCTTGTCACGCAGAAGAAGTTGCCATGGAGCGTTTGTCTTATCTTACAATAGCTACAGCAGATGAGAAGGATGCAGAGGTCTTAGATAAGATTTTTTCTTCATTTTATATTAAAGTAAATAGAAGTTGTGATATTCTTGGGAATGAATACAGTGCAATTCTTAAAAATATCTATGCCATTGGAGCTGGTATTGCAAGCGGATTAGGTTATGGGGATAACTTTATTGCTGTCTATGTCACTAATGCAATTAGAGAATTAGAAGTTTTCTTAGAAGCGGTATATCCAGAGCCTAGAGATGTTAATGAGAGTGCTTACCTTGGAGATCTTTTGGTAACGGCGTATTCACTTTTCTCAAGAAACCGAAATCTAGGTAATCTAATTGGTAAAGGTTATACCGTAAAATCTGCGATACAATCTATGAATATGGTAGCAGAAGGTTACTATGCGACCAACGGAATTTATGCAATATGTAAAGATAAAAAACTAAAACTCCCAATTATCAATACAATTTTTGCGATTCTTTATGAAGAGAAAAATGCAGAAAAACAATTTGCGAAGTTAACAGAGAAACTCAATTAGTCACTAATATTATAGCCCCGATGGTAGCGGCATCCTTTTTATGATGACGAGCAAAGCGAAGTCTTCTTAAAAAGATATAGCAGACAGCGGGAAATTGCTCCTAATAAAAATAAAAAAGCCTTTCAACTAAAAATTGAAAGGCTTTTTGTATTATTTCTTTTTCTCTACTCCGAAAGTTTCTGGGAAACGTGTCATTGTAAAATCTCTTGAAATGGCTGCTTTTTCGAACTTAAGCTTTCCGCTTAATGTTTCTAAAACTACACCGTCATCGTTGATGCTGAAAATTGTCCCATGCATACCAGATGTAGTAACAATTTTAGCGCCTGGTTTTAGTGCTTCCTGGAAGGTTTTCTCCTGCTTCTGCTTACGCATCTGCGGACGAATCATCAGGAAATAAAACCCAACAAACATTAATCCAATCATAATTAACGTTGGCGTCATAGATTGTTGTGCTGGTGCTGCTTGTAAAAATAAATTTATCATATTGATTCTTTTGTATTAGTTGGTGATATTAGCAGTGAATCCGATACGGATTGGTGCGTTTTCTACGTTAGCGAATATATCTGCAGCCTTCCCAACTGTCCCATCAAAGCTAGATGAATCAAACTTAAGTGTAATTTTTCCTTTCTTACCAGGTAAGATTGGTTCTTTTGTAAAGTCAGGAACTGTACAGCCACAACCTGGCTTAACCTCAGAGATAATTAATGGATTGGTACCTGTATTGGTAATCTCGTAAGTGTGTTCTTTAACGTCTCCTTTCTTGATATTACCGAAAGAGAAGTCTGACTCACTAAGGGCAACGGTTGTAGAAGGATTAGCTTTAGTAGCTTCAATAGATGCAGCATCAGGATTAGCATGGTCGTGTCCTGCATGATTATCAGCGGCAGTACTGTCTAATTGTTGAGATGCTTCTATATTATTATCAACTGCTACTGCAGTTTCTTCTTTCTTTTTACACGCGATGATGCTGATTGCCATTGCGCCAATTGCTAAATACTTAAATGATTTTTGCATAATATATTAACTAATTTAGGTTGATTAAATTCTGTTAAGATCTTTGGTATACTTGTCTAAGATTCCGTTAACGAAGATATGAGATTTCTCTGTTGCAAAAACTTTAGAAATGTCAAGGTATTCATTAATGATAACTCGGGTAGGTGTTAACGGGAAATGATCTAGCTCCGTAAAAGCAGCAATAATGATGATTTTATCCATTAATGATACACGATCTAGCTCCCAATTAACTAGTCTTTCTTCTAGTTTTTTCTCTGATTCTTCCCAGTTGTTAAGGCTTTCTCTTAGGAGTTTTCTAGCGAAGTTTTCGTCCTCTTGGTCTTTTAGCATTTTGATCAAAGTATGGCTTGGCTCATCTTCTCTCATAAAACCAATGGTTTTTTGGATCATAGAGTTAGCAATATGAAAATCATCTGCCCAGCTTAATTCTTTTTCTTCAAAACGCTCATGCAGATCATTGTTTTCTGCAACGTAACGTAGAAATAGTTTTCCGATAAATTTTTGATCATCTTCGAAAGAGATTGTAGGATCGGCCATATAATCTTGATAACGTTTTCCAGCTTTAATTCTTTGGAACGTTTTTACAACTAATGGATCATGTCTATCCCAGATAAGGCCTTTGTGGCTAGCGGTATAGGATCTTCTTTCTTGATTGTTTTCTAGGGCTTCTAGAATAGTGTTTCTAACAAATTTTTGATTAGGATTACTCTCCGCATCAGTTTTTAGGTATTTGTTTTTTCCTATTTCTATATGATTTTCTGCAAAATCTTTTAAAGCAACCAGAAAGTTAAGCTCATAGATATAGAGATCGAAAATTTTACTGATTTCTGTGAACATATTGCGCTCCAGAACATCAATTTTTATAGGGTTTTGATAGTAAGAATAGAGTGATTCTATCACTTTTTCGCGGATTTGTCTTCTTCCAAGCATTTCAAAGAACTTTTATGACTGCAAAGATATGATTTTTATTTTTTCTAAAAGAGGTGATTTTTCTTTGCTTTGCGTATTTAATAAAAAAAACCGAAACTTAAGTTGGTTTCGGTTATATGCTAACTGTTTAAAGTTCTTTTTCTGCTTCTAATTGCTTTAGTTGTGTCATCGTCTTGGACAGCCTTTTTAAAAGTATGCCGTATACCAAACGATAATAAAATAGGATTAGCACAACCGTTAGCAATAGCGCAACTACGGTGCCCGTTAATATGCCAATCATTGATGATCCGCTGACATGTTCATTCTGTTGCTTCATAACAATGCTGAGGTATATCCCAAAGGAGGCAAGGAATAGTATTAACAGTACTACGTTGCAAGTTATAAAGGCATTAACGCTTTTTTTGAATTTAAAAATCTGTTGAATAAAGTTCTTCATATTAGATTCTACATTGATTTTTTTGTATCCTTTGTAGAATAATATCACAAAAACTCCTGTCAACAATAGGCTAGTTAGTTTTATGATATAATAATAACGATCCATAGACAAGATGATTTCTTGTTCATTATGAAGGTTTAGTTTTGATAATATGGTCTCGAATTCGCTTTCATTTCCTCTAGAAAAGAAACGAAGAATATTAACAACACCGAAGATTATAAACTCGGCAATGCTTACCCAAAGTATATATTTTACATAGCTTTTTGATTTTTTGTTAAGCATTGCTTCTATATCTGATTGGGCATAGGCGTCTTCTACCTTTTGGTTTTGCCAGGTATTTTTTAGTTGGTCTATATCGAAATCGTCTAGATTAGGCATGTTGTAACATTAGTTCTTTAAGTGTTTTTTTCAAACGATTCATTTTGACGCGGGCATTAACTTCTGTGATACCGAGCGTTTCTGCAATTTCTTTGTAAGAAATGTCGTCCAGATACATCATGACAATGGCTCTTTCTACATTGGGCAGTAATTTTATGACTTTATATAGTAATGATATTTGACCTTGCTTTTCGTCATCATCTTCTAATATGTTTTTATAATGAATTTCGTCCAGTTCATCGGTTTGTGGCGATCTGGTTTTTTTTCGAAAAATGGTGATGGCGGTGTTGAGAGCCACACGATACATCCAAGTGGAAATTTTGGAGTTTCCTTTAAAAGATCCGTAGGAGCGCCAAAGTTGCAAGACAATTTCCTGAAAAAGATCTTGCTCGTCCTCCAAAGAATTGGTGTACAATCGGGATACTTTTATGATAAGTCCTTGATTGTCTTTAATTAATTTAGAAAACTCTGCTTGTTTGGGTTCCAATTTTTTAAAATATTGAGATACGAAGATACATTTTTTGTTATATATTTTTGGGGATTATTATATTTTTTTGAATCAATTGCTTATAAAATAGTTACTTTTGCATTCTTAAGAAGCGCGGCTTGTTGATCTGGCAGTAATGTCGGGTAGGAAAGTCCGGACATCGTAGGGCAACATAGCGGATAACATCCGTCACGTGAGAGCGTAGGACAAGTGCAACAGAAAGCAAGTACAGTTAGGCTGTAGTGAAACCAGGTAAACTCTATGTGATGCAATGCTAAGTATATCGTCATCTAAGGTCGGCTCGGCCATTGACGAGGGGTAAGCAGCTAAAGTCTTGTAGCAATGTAAGACGTAGATAAATAACAAGCAATCTTTTCTCAAAAGATGACAGAATCCGGCTTATAGCGCTTCTTTTTTTTCTATAAAATGATAAAAGCATTCTCTTTTTTTAATTTCTCTTTACATGATTTTTGTCACGTTTTGTATTTTTTTAATTTTTAATAATTATTTGTAATTGTTGTTTATTGTTTAACAATAGTTAATTAAAGATTGTTATTATTGATTATTTTATTGGTTTTTCGTTCTTTTATTTGTTGATTTTTATTTTGTTTTTTAGAATACGGTTTTTTCTGGGTTTTATTTTAATATTTATTATCATTACTTTTGGCGATGTTTATAATTGATTAATAGATGGTTATAAATGATTATTTTTAATTTATTCACATTATTTAAAGTATGAAGAAATTTTTTACCACAGGACTTTTAATTTATTCGCTACATGTATTTTCGCAAGTAGGGATTGATACAAAGTCTCCTAATGCCACTCTTGACATTAATGGAGATGTGATCTTGCGTAATACATTAAGTGTTGGAGGGACAGATGATCTAAAAGGCAATCCTGGTATTACTAATCAAGTGTTGGTTTCTCAAGGAGAAACAAAATCTCCAATATGGATGACATCTAAAGTACCATTTATGGAAAGTGGCCAATATAAATTGATTAACACTTTTGTTTCTGAGGATCAGATAGGAATTACATCTTTATCTAATGGTGTAGCAGGAGATGGTGTCTTTTTAAGTAACCCTGACGAACTGTATATTACTACACCACCTGCTAATACAGCAAAATGGATTAAAATCACACAGTTATCAACACCATTAGAAGTAAAAGCTTTAAAAAACAAAATAACTTATCAGTTTCAGACTGGGGTTGAGATAGTAAGTACAAGTGCGGCTGGTAATGTACGTTTTATGTGTGGTATTTTTAAAGATAATAAATTAGTTGCGATGCGTCCCGATAAGATAAATGTCTATGCGGCTAATACTCCCAACCAATATATATATACTTTAAATTATACACAAGAAGATGAGGAGATAGGGAGTTATACTATAGACGTCGCTTGTAGAAAAATAGAGACTTCTGATAACACAAATTATTTTGTTTTAGGAAATAAAATATCTGGATATGGTACCAATGCAGCGACTCCTAACACAACATCTAATTCTTTTGCTCTTAAATCTTTTTTTAAAATAGATATAGCAGAACATGTAACCTATACAGCCAATTAAAATGAAACATATAGCGATATTATTACTATCTTTTCTCTACCTAAAGACAAGCGCCCAAGTAGGTATTGTGACAGAGCGTCCAAAAGCAGATTTAGACGTTAATGGAGATGTAAACATAAGAGGAAAACTTATTTTGAGAAATGGAACTTTATTAATGCCTGGTAAAAAAGATCAGGTGTTAGTATCTCAAGGAGCTTCACTCCCTCCGATTTGGAAGACCCTCCGAGTCCCAGAATATGAACCCAATAAGTTTTACCTAATTTTCAATGACTCTTTTAAAGATATCAGCGGTGTAAGCTTTCCAGCAAACGAAATCTCTACACTTCCTTCTACTAATACTCTCCAGAATGATTTAGCAAAAGGAACAACGTTAACAACGTTGAAAACAAAAGGCTTTAAAGAAATAGCAGGACTTGATCAGATATTTTCTGTTAATAGTACAGAAAGTAAAGTTTATATCCAATTTGAAACAGTTGTTCAGGTTGATGGAGGTAGTGCAGGTAATATAAAATATGCATGCGGTATTTTTGTCAATGATAAATTAGAAAGTGTAAGGATCAATATGCTACAAGATGCATCAAGTGGAGGTACATTTCTAACACACACTCAGATAGGCTCTATAAGCGGTTTACTACCTGGGAATAACCATAGGATACAGGTAGCTTGTGCAAGATATAATACAAGTACAGTAGCAAGGCTATTTACAATTGGAACTTGGGCTCAAAATAATTTAAATTCATTTAATACTCAATCTTCATTAAAAGTAGATGTCTACGAAATCCCTCAAAATTTTAAAAGTATTTTTGACTAATTATGAAAAACATAAAACTATTGTTAATTCTTTTGTTAACAAATAAAGCATTTGCTCAGGTAGGAATTAATACTAATAATCCTCAAGCAACTTTAGACATTAATGGGACTTTTAATATAAGAAAAGAATTACGACTAAAAGGGACTGATACTCAAAAAGGACAGGCGGGAGCCACTAATCAATTACTTTCTGTAAAAGAATCAGGGACTGACGTTGTTGATGAATGGAAAAGTATCAAATTGGCTAATGGGACAGGTAGTTTGTCATTATATTATCTTAATACTACAATCGATAAGGAAGGTATAGAATTTTCAACATCGGGAAGCACTAACTCGTATGCAGAAAATGCACCTTTTACAACATCTACAGGCACAACAACAGCCAATTGGGTGAGGATTAAAAATAATAATGACGATTTTACCATCACTGATGTTACCAAAAAAAGTAAAGCCGTTTTATCATTTCAGACGACTGTACAGATTACTCCTTTTAATGGTAATGGTAATGGTAATTCAGCAAGCTTTGCCTGTGGTATTTTTGTGAAGAAAGATGATGGTACAGAACAACTGAAAGCTGTACGTTCTGATGTTTTAAGAGGAGCTGCAGGAAGTTATAAAGTGTATAATCTTAATGTGACGTTAGACGGATTAGAACAGGGTTATTATAAAGTAAGTGCTGCTTGTAGTAATAGAAATTTAGGATCTGGTACAGCTGTTGTAACATTAGGCATTGGAAAACCTGTTAATGCAACCTATCTTAACTCTGCAATGACACAATCATCATTGTCAACTACAGTATTACAGCCTTTTTAGTCTATATAGCTAAAAAAGTATTTTAAATAATTACATAGTTTAAGATCTTAAATTATTCGATTTCATATCGAATGATTTAAGGTCTTTTTTTTGATTATTGTCTTTAATTTCCAATCTAAGAAGAGGCTCTAGTTGATTTTATAGGTAATGTGAGGTGATGAAATTCTAATAACGCTGGATATATTAAAAGATTTGTAATAAAATAATACATAAAAAAGGTAGTTGGCTTCTTCCAGATAACAAATTTTGGCATATAGTTCTTCTTTATTTTCTTAGGATTATTTTTTTGTAATTTGATTATTAGCCATCGCTTTAAAAACATGATATTTGTCATGTTTTTGTTATTTTTAATTTTTGATTAAATTAATCTCTGACTTTATTATGTTTAATAAAGTTTTTTGTGTAATATATTATGTGTAAAATTGTGATTAGTATTTTTACTATATTATTGCAGTATCCTTAATTTAATTTACTTTATGTAGACATTTGTTGCATAAATTATACTATTTTTTATTATTAGTTTTGTTTTATGTAATTTATAATTATTTAAAACACAATGATGAATTTATTAAACAAAACATTAATAATGGCCTTCCCATTATTTTTTGTGAACAATTACGCACAGGTAGGGATTCAGACTAATGCTCCAAATGCTATGCTAGATGTGAATGGAGATGTTTTACTCCGTAACGAACTAAGAACAGGTGGGACAGACCTTGTTGATGGTAAGCCAGGAGGTCCTGATCAAGTTTTAGTCTCGCAGGGGGAAGGCTCTGCTCCAGTATGGAAATCTATTAATGTGAAATTTATTGAAAATACGCAGTACAAACTTATAAACACTTATATTAAAGATGATCAGATAGGGTTGAAAAGTTTAACTGGTAATGCAACGAACCCTAAAACGAGTAACGTTGGCGAAAACATCACAAACTCTACCACCTGGAAAAAAATTCCGGGCTTATCTACAGAAATAGAAATAAAAGCAGATAAAAATAAAATAACCTATCAAGTTCAGGCTGGTGTAGAGCTTGTGGCTAATACAGGCGAGTCTGTTGGATTTGTGTGTGGTATTTTTAAGAATAATGTATTAGCTGCAATACGACCAGATAATTTAGCCGCTTTTAATACAAATCCTATACAAGGACTTTATACTCTTAATTATACAGAAACTAATAGCTCTAAGGGGAAATTTATTATGGATGTAGCTTGTAGGGTGACCTCTACAAGTAATATAGATAATAAATTAAGTATTGGAGTTAATACGAGTGACTCTAATACAGGGTCTAATGCTTTTGCGCTAAAGTCGTTTTTCAAAACTGATATTGCCGAGCTTGTAATATTTACAAACGAAAACTAAATTGAAAATGAAACATTTAATTATTTTATTAGGTTTATTTAGTAATATTTTAATATCTGCTCAACAGCGTTTTGTAGGTGTTGGAACAAATAGCCCAAGAGCAGATCTAGATACTAATGGTGATTTTAATTATAAAGGAAAACTTTTTTTAGACAACAACCAAGCTGATTTGGCAACTGGGAAAGCAGGACAACTTCTGGTTTCTCGGGGTGTTGGTAAGTCTCCTACCTGGAAAACATTGAGAATGCCAGATTATGAGGCAGATAAATATTATCTTATTTTTAATGAATCTTTTAAAAACTTTATTGCTGCAAATGGTTCTTCAAATAATGGAGGGGCTAAAACTGGACAAGGTGTGACTTTTACATCTTCAGAAGCCTCAAGAACTTTAGTGCCTTCAAGAGATTTAGTTAGAGGGGCATTATTGTCAAACCTTCTTAATAATGGTTTTAAATTGATAGGTGATCTTTCTCAAAAATTTTCTGTCAATAGTACAACAAGTAAAACTTATTTCTTGTTCGAAACTGTAGTACAACATCTTAATACAGCAAGTACATTGTCCTCATCACCCTATGCTTGTGGTATTTTTGTAGACGGAAAATTAGAAAGTGCAAGATTAGCAAGCATGGTTACCACCGCAGCATCGGGAGGTAGTGGTTTTGTTACACATACTCAGATAGGCGGTGTAGAAAACTTGAGTAAAGGACAGCATACTGTAGATGTAGCATGCGTAAGACTAGTAAGTACTAATAACTTTATAATGGGTATTGGTTCTCCAGCACACTCAAGTAGTGATAATCTTAATAATTTTATGACTCAATCATCTTTAAAAATAGATGTATACGAGATTCCTCAAAATTTTTCACCTATAATAATTCCTTAAATTATGAAAAAAATATTTACATTCTTATCCGGAATGATAGCAATAATGCATTTTTCGCAAGTTGGTATTAATACTACATTGCCTGAGAAATCTTTGGATGTTAATGGTGTGCTTAGTTTAAGAAAAGAATTGCGTATAGGCGGTACTTCTTCCCAAAAAGGTAATCCAGGAACAACGGGACAGTTTTTTAAAGTTATTGGTAATAATACAGTAGTAAATGATTCTTGGGAAACCGTTAAAATAGCAGATGGTACGGGAAGTTTGTCATTATTTTACCTTAATACCGTATCAGATGTAACAGGAATAAGTTCTGATAGAGGTGGTGATACTGGTGTTTATTTATTGAACGCAAATACTGACAATGCCAATTTTATAACAGGACTTGTTGATAATTTTACAGTCACCAAAACTGATAATAAAAGTAAGGCTATATTATCATTTCAGACTGTAGCTCAGATTGCTAGATCTTCGGGTGCTGGTTCTGCTAGCTTTGCATGTGGCGTTTTTTTAAAAAAAGACTCTGACGAAGAAAAATTAAAGGCTGTTCGTAATGATGCTGTAAGAGGAGTATCAGGAACATTTAAGACTTATAATTTGAATGTTACATTGGATAATTTGGAGATAGGTGTATATCAAGTGAGAGTTGCTTGTTATTATAGAAATTTATCAAATGGTACAACATTAGGCATAGGTAGACCTGTAGATACTAATACTCTTAATGCAGATATGTCAAAATCTACGCTTACGACATCTGTATTACAAACTTATTAAAAGATATAAGAAGCCAGATAAATTGGCTTTGATCTTTATTATAATTAATTTATAGTCTCTTATATAACAAAAACATGATTTCCATCATGTTTTTGTTATTTTATCTTTTTGGATAAATTAATCTCTGACTTTATTATGTTTAATAATGGTTTTTGAGTATTATATTATGTGTAGCATTATGGTTTGTATTTTTATTGTATTGTTGCTATATGCTTAATTTAATTTACTTTATACGAGCATTTGTTGTATAAAATATACTATTTTTTATTGTTAGTTTTGTTTACCTATAATTTATAGGAAGTTATAATTATTTGGAATTATTTAAAACACAATGATAAATTTATTAAACAAAACATTAATAATGGTCTTTCCATTATTTTTTGTGAACAATTATGCACAGGTAGGGATTGGTACCAACAATCCGAATGCTAAGCTAGACGTAAACGGAGATGTTGTTCTCCGTAATGAGTTAAAAACCGGAGGGACAGAAACAGTTAATGGTGATCCAGGAAGCGTTGACCAAGTTTTAGTCTCGCAAGGAGAAGGACAGGCTCCTGTTTGGAAATCAGTGAATGTTCCATTTATGGAAAACGCGCAGTACAGACTTATAAATACCTATATTAAGAATGATCAGTTAGGGTTATCAAGCTTAACAGGTCATGCAACTAGCCCAAGAACGAGTAGTATTGGTGAGAATATTACAAACTCTACAACTTGGAAAAAAATCGATGGACTTTCTACAGAAATTGATGTAAATGTTGATAAAAATAAAATTACTTATCAGATTCAGACTGGCATAGAGCTTTTGGCTAATGAAAACCAAACAGTTAGTTTTATGTGTGGGATTTTTAAAGATAATACATTAGTTGCGATAAGACCTTCTAAAATTAAAAGTATTAATAACGCTCTAACTCAAGGTATTTTTACGCTTAATTATACAGAAACTAATAGCCCTAAAGGTAAATTTAATATGACTGTAGCTTGTAGGGTAACGTCTACAACTAATAATGCAAACAAGTTAAGTATTGGCGTTAATATTAGTGATTCTAACAAAGGATCTAATGCTTTTGCACTAAAATCTTTTTTCAAAACAGATATTGCAGAACTTGTAACGTATACAAAAGAAAACTAAAAATGAAAATTAACATGAAACAGATAATTATTGTATTAGGTTTATTTAGTAGCATTACAATATCAGCTCAGCAAGGCCTTGTAGGAGTTGGGACGGATAATCCCAAAGCAAATTTAGATATTAATGGGGATTTTAATTATAAAGGAAAACTTTTTCTAGACGATGGTAAAGGTAATTTGTTGGCGGGTCAGGATGGACAAGTATTAGTTTCACAAGGGCTTGGTAAAGCACCCACTTGGAAAACCTTTAGAGTGCCAGATTATGAAGCTGAAAAATACTACCTTATTTTTAATGAATCTTTTAAAAACTTTATTCTTAAAAATGGTTCTTTGAATGATGGGGGAGGGCAGACAGGACAAGGTGTGACTTTTAGCAATTCGGAGGTTTCGCAAGTTATACCATCTACAGGATTGACGAAGGGGACACTCTTGAGTACTTTGACAAATTCCACTAACAAATTCAAAATCATAAATGACCTTAGCCAGACTTTTAAAGTAAGTAGTAGTAATAGTAAAACTTATTTTTTATTTGAAACTGTAGTTCAGCATAATAATTCAACTTTTTATGCAGACAGTACTTATGCTTGTGGTATTTTTGTAGATGATAAGTTAGAAAGTATAAGAATTAATACCTATAGTACTAACAATGTTGCCAATGGGTTTACAACTCATACTCAGATTGGAGGTATAGATAACCTGTCTCCAGGTAATAACCATACTGTTGCGGTTGCCTGTGGATGGCTAGCGAAAAGTAGTAATCTAACATTTGGGATTGGGTCACCTGCATCAGATAAAAATTTGGACAATCTTGATAATTTCATGTCTCAGTCTTCTCTCAAAATAGATGTATATGAAGTTCCTGAAAAATTCTCACCAATAATAAAATAATAATGAAAAAGATATTTGTTGTGTTAACATTGTTAGTGTTAACATCATTAAAATCCCAAGTTGGTATTAATACTGATTCCCCAGAAAAAATGCTAGATATTAATGGAACAGTGGGCACAAGAAAAGAATTGCGTATCGCTGGTACAAGCTCAGAAAAAGGTAATGCAGGCACAGCTGGGCAGCTTTTTAAACGACAAGATATTGAAGGAGTAGGTTCTGATTCTTGGAAAACAGTACAGATTGCTGATGGTACTGGTAGCTTATCTCTTTTTTATCTTAATACACTAACTGATACCTCAGGGATAACTTATACTGAATCAAAGCCTCGAGGTGTAAAGTATTATTTAGATGCCTCGGATGCAGATTCTAGAGATATTCCTAATCTTGTAGATAGCTTTAATGTAACGAGAACTGATAATAAAAGTAAGGCGGTAGTATCTTTTCAAACTACTGTACAGATTTCAACAAGAAGCCCTGATGCGCAAGCTAGTTTTGCTTGTGGGGTATTTCTAAATAAA
The DNA here is from genome assembly GCF_053553015.1 of Chryseobacterium electrogenes. NCBI lineage: Bacteria > Pseudomonadati > Bacteroidota > Flavobacteriia > Flavobacteriales > Weeksellaceae > Chryseobacterium > Chryseobacterium electrogenes. Next base: position 2,831,080 of record NZ_JBNPPB010000002.1, read on the forward strand.
GATGACGAAGGTTTTAAGCTAAAAGCTGTTAGAACCGATGCGGTTGACGGAATGACAGGCTCTTTTAAAATATATAATTTAAATGCAACTTTTGATGGTTTACAAAAGGGTAGCTATAAAGTGAAAATTGCTTGCTTTAATAGAATACTCACAGGAAGTAATACAGTATTAGGCATAGGGGCACCTGTAGATACTAATACTCTTAATGCAGACATGGCACAGTCTACCATTACGACATCTGTATTACAAACTTATTAAAAGATATAAGAAGTCTGATAATTTGGCTTTATTTTTTTTAATTATAATCAAAATAACCTCTATCAAAGAGGTTATTTTTGTTTTTATAGGAGAGGTTTTATAATTTAGATTTCTTCTTTCTTGATTAGCAGTCTATCTACAATCTCCTTTACTTTTTTGTGATTTTTATATATTGCTTTTTTGCCTAGTTTTTCATTAGCGATATTAGATAAAATGACAACGGATGTTTGTGTGTCAGGGTAATAGATATTAATGGAAGGAGCGCCTTTTACATAGCCAGTGTGTAGATAAGACTTTGGAGATTTAGTATCAATCATAATTCCGCCAGCATAAGTTACCTTACCTAAAATATAATGCTCGTAATTCTTTCCGGGGGTTAAAAATTGAGCCAGAGATTCGGATGATATAATTTTACTGGAGTAGAGTGATGTATTCCATTGGTGAAGGTCTCCAGCAGTAGATAGCAATCCTCCCGCCGCAATGCTGATATGATTTTTATCTAATCTCTTAGGCATATTTTCAACTTCTTTGGGATCTTTTATAGAACCTAAATGTGCGCTTGCAAAATTATTACCTTGATAAAGATTTCCTGTTGAAGAATGTGATATTTTAACCTTTTGGAATAGCTCGGTCACATTATCATCATAAGATTTACCAGTTACCTTTTGGATAATATCTCCAAGACTTTTATAACCGTCATTAGAGTAATGAAAACTATTGCCAGGTGCGAATAATAATTTTTCGCCAATAAAATTAACCCCAGATGTATGATGGATCAGTTGAGAAATGGTGATGTCTTGGTAAGAACTTATTTTGTAATCATCCAGATAATCCGAAACTTTATCATTAATGTTAAGCTTATTGTCTTCTTGAAGTTTGAGAAGTATAACAGAAGTAAACTGTTTACTAATAGAAGCGATGGCAAAAACCGTTGCGCTATCAATTTCCTTTTTAGTTTTAAAATTTGAAAAACCTTTAGCCTTTTCGAAAACCTTTTTACCTTTTACAGCAATAGAAATAATACCATTAAAATTAGTTTTTTCTAAAACCGAATCTAATGCTTTGTGGTACATTTTTTTTTGAGCATCAAAAAACAAGCTATCTTGTATTGCTTGTTGGTCAATGATTTTGGCTGGTTCTTTCTTTTTACAAGAGATGCAAAATAGGAGAAAACAAAAGAAGTATATTAATAGTTTTTTCAAGAGTTGAATTTTGTCTAAAAATACAATAACCAGAGCAAGAAAAGAAATTTTAGCGCCATATTAGACGGTTGATCGGTCTTAATTAAAATCAAAATCAATATTCAGAATACCTCAGAGATATAGTTCTGTAAAATTCTTGATTAAAGAATCTACTCTTTGAATTGAGAAGGCGTCATTCCCGTTTGTGACTTAAAGAATTTTGAAAAGCTTGCTTGATCATAAAATCCTAACTCGAAAACAATATCTTTTACCGATTTTCTTGACACTTTTAGAAGACGTTTTGCTTCTAGTAAAATTCTATCCTGAATAAGCGACGAAGCTGAAGAATTAATACTTTTTTTGCAGATGATATTCAAATAATTGGGAGAAATATTAAGCTTTTCAGCATAAAAAGAAACCGAACGTTCTTCTTTAAAATATTCATCAATAAGATTAGAAAATTTTGAGAAAATAGGATTTGAATGGTATCGTTCATCATTTTTAAAAATAGATTCAACCGCTTCACTGATGAGCAGCCCAATCATTTCGCTGCGTTTTTTAACCATTTCCCAGAAAATAGAATCGCTATTCAATAGTTTTTGAATAGTCTTAAATTCATAAACTAAAAAACTAAAACTAGCATCTGAAAGATCTATTACAGGGTGATTTTGATATAATAATTGTGAAAATCTCAAAGCAGGAATTAAGCTTTCAAACCAATCCCTACCTATCATCAACTGATATCCAACTGTTCCGGCTTCTATATCCCATTGATGTACCTGATCAGGAAAAACCAAGTGAATCTGATGATTTTTTACTTCATAATCTACAAAATCGATGGTATGATTTCCTTTTGCTTTTTCAAAAATATTAATGATGAAAAAATCATGTTTGTGTGGATCATCGATAGAGCGTTCTCCGTAAAGTTCATTAAAAAGTAGAGGCATTTCCAAAGAACGATCATCCTTGAAATCTTGAATGCCCAAAATCGGAAAATAACTTGAACGATGGCTCACTCTGAATGATTTTGTAGTAAAATTAGTAAAATTTATGCAGGAAATCATTTTCAGAATAGAATTTTGGGTCGTTTAGGATTCTAAAATTTTTATAATTTCTTTATATCCTAAAGATTTGGCGTGCTCCAAAGCAGTAATTCCGTCTTTATCTGCAATATCTTTTGCGTCTTTGTCTTTAAGAATCTTAATAATCTGCTGATATTTTAGACTTCCGTTACCTAAAATTACGGCTTCCATTAAAGCTGTCCACCCCAATCTGTTTACATGATCGATTGGGAAACCTTCTGTGTTCGCCAAAACTTTTACCGTTTCTACATGACCTCTTTCGCAGGCGGGGATTAAAGCCGTACCGTTGTATCTGTTGAAGATATCAAAACGAGCTCCGTTTGCGAGAAATAGCTTTACCAATTCTGTTTGTCCGCTTGCACCAGCATATAAAAATGGACTGTCTAATTGTTGATCTTGCTGATTGACATCTGCTTTATATTCGACAAGAATTTTAGCAATATTAATCTTTTTTTCGACCACAGCAATAAGCAACAAAGATCTTCCTTTAGAATCTGTTGTATTGACGTTAGCGCCGTTGTCCAAAGTAGTTTTCAAAGCTTTTTCATTATTGTTTTTTACTAGATCAATCATATTATCACTACTCACCATAATTTCTTTTACAGGTTGAGATAAGCTTTCTTGGCAAGCATTTATACAGATAAAAGACAACAGGAAAAATAAAATTTTCATCACCTTAATTTTTTAATTAAAATACCACATTTCCTTTATAAATAAGAGATTCTACTTTTGAAACTCTTGATACTGCTTCTGCAGAACAGCTCGCATTAAGCAAAACAAAATCGGCATCATCACCTGTCTTCGGCCATTGCTGGACACCTTTGTCATCTAAAGGCGTTATATTTGCCGTTGCTAATTTTAAACTTCTTGAAAGCAAAAATTCAGTTGATTGACCGTAAAGCTGTGCATAAAGATTGGCTTTTTCTAAAACACTTCCGGTTCCGTAGGTATTCCAATGATCGATGATACTGTCGTTTCCGGTATAGACGGTGACATTATGTTTTTGTAAAGTAGGAAGTGGCATAATCAAATTCCCGATAGGAATCGTTGATGCAATTCCTACTTGAGCATTGCCTAATTTTTCGGCAATCTCTTCCTGTTTTATTTTATCTAATTTACCTAAAACAAAACAATGACTAAAAAATGTTTTTCCTTTCAGAGAAGGGTTTTCGTTGACTTTGTCGATGAGGTATTCAACCGTTTTCAAGCCTGATTCTCCCGTTTCATGAAGATGAATATCAATTCCTTTTTGATGATCTAAAGCGAGTTGTACCGTAAAATCAATTGTCTTTTCAATCGCGCCGTCAATTGTATAAGGATCTACGCCACCGATAAAATCGATATTCATCTGAGCTGCTTCTTTCAAATAAGGAACCGAATTTTTATAGAAAACTCCGTGCTGTGGAAACGCAACAATCTCAGCCCCGAAACTTTTCTTTTTATGATCTAAAGCTTTCTGTAGATTCTTCAAAGAATCGAGCTTAGAAGTAGGTTCAATATTCACGTGACTTCTTGCAAAAGCAGTTCCTTTAGACTGAAGTAGCTCAATCATTTTTTCTGCTTTGTAAGTAGAATTTTTCAGGATTTCTGGCATGATTTGTTCTTCCAAAGCAATCATCCCCTTTACGCCACCTTTTCTTTTTCTTACCGCTTGCCATTTGTCACCGTAAAAAGTTTTATCAAGATGAATGTGCATGTCTTTAAAAGCTGGAAGCATCAAAAACCCCTTCGCATCCACGGCTTTCGCTTTAGGATTATTCGGAGCTATTTTTGTGATTTTTCCGTTTTCTGTTTCTACTAAAAATAAATCTGTTTTGGTTGAGATTACTTCTCCTTCTTCATATTCAAAACCTGTCTCGAGGCGAACGTTTTTAAGAATTAATTTACCATTTACTGTTGTAAGTTTATTTTCAGAAAGTGTATTAGCAACCATTATTGTAGGCGTTAACGTCACCCCAGCCATTGCTAAAGCAGAGTTTTTTAAAAAATCTTTTCGCGAAATATTATTAGAGCGTTTCATATTTAATTTCTATAAAACAAAATTAGTAAGAACTAAGGTCTTAGCATTGTATTATTTATCACATTGCTTGTATGATTTTATTTTAAAGTAAAATTACAATAATCTTAAATTAAAGTTTTCGTATGTATTTTTATTAAATGAAGATTTAGATTCTAAATGTCAAAAAAAATAGCGACCTGGTTTTTAGGTCGCTACATTTAATAAAAAAAAACTAATTACCACTAAGGTTCTTTATGATTAACCTTAGTATGAATAATATCGTAAAATACAGTTGGCGCAGACGCATTAGGCGTAATTCTGTATGTAAATGTAGTTTCGTTAAGAACCAGAATGTCTACCACTCGCGTGAAAGTAGGCGTTGTTAAAGTTCTCTGTTTTCCATCTGGAGAAATAGACCAAGTACCTTCTGATCTTAACATATCGTTTAATCCAAAAATTTTGAACGTCCCATTAGCTTTAAAATAAGAATAACCTACAAATCCAGCTACACTAGAGTTAGTTAATGCAACATTATTTCCAGTGTTATCTTTAGCTCCAGTAGTTTCCCACGGTGTAGAGGCTAAGGTAAGCTGTCCGTTAGTTGGTTCTGGATGAGTAGTTTTTGTATGGATAATATCATAATAAATAGAAGGATCGCTAGAATTAGGACGAATTCTGTAAGTAAATTCATTTCTGTTAAGAACAAGAATTTCTACATCGCGAGAGAAGATTGTTGTACCATCAGGGTTAAGAGAAGTGATTCTTCTTGTTTTTCCTATTAGATCTACAGACCAAGTGCCTCTTGATCTTAAGATATCATTCAGTCCATAGATTGCAAAATTTCCGTCAGTTTTGAAGTAAGCAAAACCTACATATCCAGCAACGCTTGCGTCTGTTAGAGCAACGGTGCTTCCATTTTTATCTTTAGCTCCAGTAGTTTCCCACGGTGTAGAAGACAGAAGCTGTGAGGGAATAAGTTGCTCATTACTAATTTCGTTATCATTATCTGAACATGATACGGCAGATACTGATAAAAGTATCATCGCACATAGATAAAATAAGTTTTTAAATGTTTTCATAACTGTATTTTTAATTTTCAGCAAAATTAGGTTTAAAAGAAGTTAATTATGTTGTATGAAACCTCTCTTTTGTTGTAAAAAATATAACAGATGATAGATTGGATTGAAGATGTGTAGTTTATAGAGTTGTGGACGATTTTTATAGTTAAATATTAGGCAAAAAAATAAGACTGTCTTTTTGAGACAGTCTTATTAGATAAATATTGTATATAGATTATCCTATAGCAACTCTTACAAATCCTACAACTTTAAGATCTGCATTGTTAGACTTTACGTAATCTGCAACAGAGATAGAGTTATCTTTGATAAAAGATTGGTGTACCAAAGTATTATCTTTGTAGAATCTCTGCATCTTACCTTTAAGGATGTTTTCGATGATATTTTCTGGCTTACCTTCTTTCAAAAGAAGTTCTTTTTCGATTTCTAATTCTTTATCGATAGTTTCTTGAGATACTCTTGTTTCGTCAAGTGCGATAGGGTTCATCGCTGCAACTTGCATAGAAACAGATTTTGCGATGTCAAGACCACCATCAACTTTTGCAGAAAGTGCAGTAATAGCAGCAATCTTGTTACCAGCGTGGATATAAGTACCTACAAAAGGTCCTTCTATTCTTTCGAAAGAACCGATCTCGATTTTCTCACCAATAACACCTGTTTGCTCAATAAGTTTTTCAGCTACAGTAAATCCGTGGAAAGCAGATGCTAATAATTCTTCTTTAGTCGCACAAGTAACAGCGATTTCAGCGATTTCATAAGCTAATTCGATAAAAGCTTCATTTTTTGCAACAAAGTCAGTCTCACAGTTAAGAGATATGATAGCTCCTAAAGTGTTGTCTTCATTAACTCTAGCGATAACAGCACCTTCAGTAGTTTCTCTATCAGCTCTGTTAGCTGCTACTTTTTGTCCTTTTTTTCTAAGGATGTCGATAGCTTTGTCAAAATCTCCTTCAGCTTCTACTAAAGCTTTTTTGCAGTCCATCATTCCTGCTCCTGTTACGTTTCTTAGTTTAGCTACGTCAGCTGCTACTGGTGTATACATAGTGTTATATATTTTTAAAAAATAATTGATATATTTATATTGCTTTTTCAGCGAGGCAAAGATAATAAATAATACATAAACTAAAAAGACGCAAATAGCGTTATATCATATAGTCACAAAATTTTTTTGAAATGAAAAAAATCTACACATTTTTCCTTTTAATTTTTTCCTTGTATTGTAGTGCACAGATTAGCGTATTTGCAGCGATGAAAAGTAAAGATCCGGCAGAAGTAAGAGCTTTTGTAGACGCTAATCCAAAGCATCCAAAAACGCCTGAGCTACAAAAAAAATTATTGTCTATGAGGTATACAGTAACTCCAGATGCTGCAAAACCTGTTATTTCTAAATTAACTCCAGAAAAAATGGAGAAAAATATAGAAAAATCTAAAACATCCGAAAGTGGTAAAAAAACAGCAGAATTATTAACCAACCTTTTTGCTAACAACGCGACATCAAAACAAACTATTTTGCAAATTGTTAACAAATCTGCTTGCGATCTGGTGGTAAAAGTAAGTGGTAAGAAGTTTTATAATCTTAATGTATTACCTAATAATCAAAATTATATATTAGTTGATAAAGGGAATTATACGATTGTTACATCTATTTGTAATGCGAGTTACTCTCAGACTAAAAATCTAACAGCTAATACAGTTATTACACTTAATAATAGTAAATAAAAAAGCGGCAAAATTTAATTAAATTTTGCCGCTTTTTGTATGATATAAATAGCTTAGCCTTTATATTCTCCCATATCAATAAACTTCTCTTGACGATCTTTCATAAGACGTTCTCCTGATTGTTTAGATAGAGTTTTAATATCTTTTAAAATAACTTCTTTCACATTCTCGTAAGTTGTTTTAGGATCATAATGAGCACCTCCCAACGGTTCTGGGATAATAGCATCGATTAATTTTTCCTTTAACATATCAGGCGCTGTTAACTTCATGGTTGCAGCAGCTGTTTCTTTGTGCTCCCAGCTTCTCCACAAGATTGCAGAACAGTTTTCTGGAGAAATCACAGAGTACCAAGTATTTTCTAACATGTAGACTCTATTACCAACTCCAATGCCCAAAGCTCCACCAGAAGCACCTTCACCAATAATGATGGTGATGATAGGCGTTTTCATCTGACACATTTCTAAGATGTTTCTAGCAATAGCTTCACCTTGTCCGCGCTCTTCTGCTTCTAATCCTGGATAAGCACCAGGTGTATCTACCAAAGTTACGATAGGAATATTGAATTTTTCTGCTAATTTCATCAACCTCAAAGCTTTACGATAACCTTCTGGGTTAGACATCCCGAATCTGCGGTGCTGTCTTTCTTTGGTCGTTCTTCCTTTTTGAGTCCCGAGGATCATTACACTTTCTCCATTAATCTTGATAAGACCTCCAATCATTGCTGGATCATCACCAAAATTACGGTCGCCATGTAACTCTACAAAGCTTCCTTCATCTGCAAGACCTTTTATATAGTCTAAAGTGTACGGTCTATCCGGATGACGAGATAGCTGTACACGCTGCCAAGGCGTAAGATTTCCGTATATTTTTTTCTTGGTATCAAGAATTTTATCTTCTATTTTTTTGCAGGATTCTTTAATATCTATACCGCTTTCTTCCCCAACAAGAGCACATTTGTCATATTGCTCCATTAGATCTTTTATGGGTTGTTCAAATTCTAAGTATTCCATTTTTTTGTTTTGGATTGAATCTTCAAAAATAATGTTTTTTTATAACATCTTAATTTTTTGAAAATTAAATATTAAATTTTTATGCTATCAATAGCTGTTTTGATTCTGATTATGGTTTCTTCTTTACCGAGAATAGACATGATATCTGGTACATCTGGCCCTTTCAGTTCGCCAACCAATGTTAATCTAAGAGGCATCATAACTTTTCCCATACCAAGAGATTTTTCTTCTGCTAGCTCATGGATAGCCGCCTTCAAGTTTTCTGATGAGAAATCTTCCAAAGCATTAATTTTTTCAGAATAGTCTGTCAAAACTGAAGCTGTATCTTCGTTCCAAGCTTTTTTCAATGCTTTTTCATCGTAAGAAGTTGGAGCATTAAAGAAAAACTTGCTGTCATTATAGATGTCTTTGATAAAATTAGCACGTTCTTTCATTAAAGAAACAATCGTTAATAACTTTTCATCAGACAAGGTTGAAGCTTTAACTTCATCAATATTTTTAAAATCTTGTAAAACGTCTTCGTTAGATTTTAATTTTAAATATTCGTGGTTGAACCAAACGGCTTTTTCTGGGTTAAATCTCGCGCCAGCTTTATGAACTTTATTGATGTCAAACTCAGAAATCATCTCGTCCATTGTTAGTATTTCTCTATCGTTAGCCGGACTCCAGCCTAATAAAGCAACCATGTTGATAAAAGCTTCTGGGAAATAACCAGATTCTTTGTAACCTTTCCAGATTTCGTCACTTTCAGGATCTTTAAAATCCATTGGGAAGACAGGAAATCCAAATTTAGCGCCATCTCTTTTGCTTAATTTTCCTTTGCCTTCTGGTTTAAGAATTAGTGAAAGATGCGCAAATTCTGGTGCTTCCCAACCCATTGCTTCATATAATAAATAATGAAGTCCTAGTGATGGTAACCATTCTTCTCCGCGGATAACATGAGAGATTTTCATCTCGTGGTCGTCCACAATATTAGCAAAATGGTAAGTTGGCATTCCGTCATTTTTTACCAAAACTTTATCATCTAATGTGTTGGTGTTAACGCTGGTATTGCCACGGATAATATCTTGTAAATTAAGCGTACGATCTACTGGCATCTTGAACCTTACAACATAAGGTACATTGTCAGCAATGAGTTGATCTACTTCTTCTTTAGAAAGGGTTAAGCTATTTCTTAATCTATTTCTTGTTACATTATTGTATGCAAAAACATCACCTTTAGCCTCGTATTCTTTTCTAATCGTATCCAATTCTTCTGGCGTATCAAAAGCAATATATGCGTAATCTGTATCTAGGATTTGAGCTTTATATTTGTCATAGATATCACGACGTTCGGATTGTCTATAAGGGCCATAAGGGCCGCCATGGATAGGGCTCTCATCAGGGGTAAGACCACACCATTCTAGAGATTTCATAATGTAATCTTCGGCACCTTCTACATATCTTGCAGTATCGGTATCTTCTATTCTTAAGACAAAATCGCCACCGTGATGTTTAGCGAAAAGATAGTCGTATAAAGCGGTTCTAACACCTCCCAAATGCAATGCGCCTGTAGGACTTGGTGCAAATCGAACTCTTACTTTTTCCATATTCCAAATTTAGAGTGCAAATTTAAGAAAATTAACGTGATTTTATTAAATTTCAGTAAGTTTGTACTAATGACCAAAATTAAAAAACAGAATAAAATTTTATTCTATATCAACGGCTATGCGACTAGGTTTTTTCCTCATCAAGAATTAGAGAAAAAAATTAATTCCTTAAGAAAAGGTCTTTCTATTGATCAGCTGAAAAATGTTGATTATAGGGTAGATTACTATAATAAAATTACAGAATCTATAAAAGTATCGCATGCGGGAACAAAGGTAAAAGATCTATTGAATCCCAAAACACCTAAGTCTTATTATTTTGATACTTATGAATATGCAAGATTTTTTGATAAAGACTTGTATATTGATTATACTTTTGGGGATGTTAATACTGTACTAGATTTCCCGATGATTACCAAAAGTCGCCCGATCTGTGAGAATAATCAAAATAATATTCTGCTTAATCTGGATAAGGCTCGTCACTTTGTTTCTTTAACGGATGATAAGGTTTTTAATAATAAAATTAATAAATTAGTTGGTAGGGCAGCCGTGCATCAACAACATCGTATTGATTTTTACAGCCAATATTTTGAGAACCCTATTTGCGATCTTGGTCAGGTCAATAAGTCGGGGGGTAATGAAGCGTGGATAAAACCTAAATTAAGTATTGATGAGCATCTTGATTATAAATTTGTCCTAAGTCTAGAGGGTAATGATGTTGCGACTAACCTTAAGTGGATTATGTGTTCTAATTCTTTAGCGGTTACGCCACGACTTAAGATGGAAACATGGTACATGGAAGGTACATTAGTGCCAGATGAACATTATGTTTTGATAGATGATGATTTTGGAAATCTTGAAGATAGATTACAATATTATATAGATCATCCCAAGATGTCTTTGGAAATTATCCGAAATGCGAAACAGTACCGTCGGCAGTTTAATAATCCAATAGTCGAAGATTTGATTTCTTTATTAGTTTTGAAAAAGTATTTTGAACTAATTAAATAACATTAATAATTACCACAAAAGTAGGAGAGAGCCTGTAAATGGATCTCTGAAAGTATTCTGAAAGTTGATCTATTTATAAATTACTAGCGGAGTAATAATAGCTTGAAAAATAGGACAGGATGCTTGTATTTAATCTTATATTTTTCTGCTTTCCATTTTTTATGAATTGCTTTTTTTTCTAATTCAGAATCTGTTTTTGAAAGTAATTTTAAGTATTTATATTTAATGAGATTGACTTCGTAATTCTTTTTCAGAGCATTATCACTGTTGATATAATCAATATATTTTTGAGTGATTTTTAGGTAAGAATTTTCCATCAGATCCCATCTAGAAGAAAGGCTAAGGGGAAGGATTCTGTAATAGAATAATTTTTTATTAATAAAACCTATTTTGTATCCCAATGAGGTAAAGCGAAGATTCATATCCCAGTCTTCAGCAAGGATTTCTTCATCAAAAGGATGTTTTACGATAAGTTCTCTTTTGATAAATACGCCAACGTTAATCGGTTCATTATGAGTTACGTTGATGTGGAAGAAATTGTCAAGGCTATTGATTATTTTGCTTTTTGCCTTCTCTGTATATGCATCTACTAATTTAGATTCGTTTTCAATATATTTATAACCATCAGATATCGCGAAATCTATTTTGTTTTCCGCAAAAAATTTAATTTTTTCTTCAATACAATTTGGTGTGTACCAATCATCGCCAGATAGTATAGAAACATAGTCACCAGATGCTTTTGAGACCAAAATATTAAGGTTTTTAGATGAGCTATAGGACTCGCTATTTCTAATAATTATGTTAGGAATATTGCAATTATCTAATATGTCTTTTGCCTTATTGTAAGTTTGATCAGAAGAGTTATTGTCTAGAAGTATAATTTCAAAATTAGGGTAGGTCTGCGAGATAGCAGATTTACAGGCTTGCTCAATGAATTTTTCGTGATTCATTGTAATGATTAATATACTAACTAATGGTGATGTATTCATCAAGACATATTTAATGATGTAAGGCAATAAGCCTTTTTGTTATAAAAATATTTTATATTAAAAACGATATTTTCAGCTTTTTATTTAGTCATTTTTCTGTTTTAAAAGATATTAGTCAGAAAAAAGAAGTTAAATATTTAAAAAAAAATGCAGTTTGTTTTTTTTCAAATATAGCCATTAAATGTAATGCTAAAAATAGTTTGGCAAGATAGGAAGTATAATCATAGGATTTATAACTTATTATAATAACTTTTCAACGTAAGAGCTTGTTATAGGTGGTTGGTCAAAAAAAATCCCCAAACTTTCGCTTGGGGAATTTTTATATTGCAAAGCTCGCTAAAGCTTACTTCACTTCTTCGAAATCTGCATCTTGTACATCATCTGCACCGTTTGCTTGATCTTGTTGTCCTGCGTTAGCATCTGCTTGCTGACCTTGTGCGTACATTTCTTCTGAAGCAGCCATCCATGCAGCATCTAAAGCTTCAGTTTTAGTTTTAGTAGCTTCAAGATCTTTAGCATCAAATACTGTTTTCAATTCTGCAGCAGCAGTTTCTACAGCAGCTTTCTTGTCAGCAGATAATTTGTCACCAAATTCTTTCAATTGCTTTTCAGTTTGGAAAATCAACCCATCAGCTTTATTGAAAATCTCAACTTCTTCTTTTTTCTTAGCATCAGCAGAAGCATTTTCTTCAGCCTCACGCTTCATTCTTTCGATTTCTGCATCAGAAAGACCAGAAGATGCTTGGATTTTAATAGATTGCTCTTTACCAGTTCCTTTATCTTTAGCAGAAACACTCAAGATACCGTTAGCATCAATATCGAAAGTTACTTCAATCTGAGGAACACCTCTTGGCGCTGGTGGAATATCTTGTAAATCGAATTTTCCGATTTCTTTGTTATCGTTAAACATAGGTCTCTCACCTTGTCCTACTCTGATGCTTACTGCAGGCTGATTATCAGATGCTGTAGAGAATGTTTCAGACTTTTTAGTTGGGATTGTTGTGTTAGCATCAATCAACTTAGTAAATACAGATCCCATAGTTTCTATACCTAAAGATAATGGCGTAACATCTAGTAAAAGAACATCTTTTACATCTCCAGTTAATACACCACCTTGGATTGCAGCACCTAATGCAACAACTTCGTCTGGGTTAACACCTTTAGAAGGTTTTTTACCAAAGAATTTTTCTACTTCTTCTTGGATAACAGGGATTCTTGTAGAACCACCAACCAAGATTACTTCGTCGATATCAGAGATTGATAAACCAGCATCTTTTAATGCTTTAGCAACAGGCTCCATAGAACGTCTAACTAAATCTGCAGCTAATTGCTCGAATTTTGCTTTAGTTAAAGTTTTCACCAAGTGCTTAGGTCCTGATGCTGTTGCAGTGATATATGGTAAGTTAATTTCGGTTTGAGAAGATGCAGATAATTCGATTTTTGCTTTTTCTGCTGCTTCTTTTAAACGTTGAAGTGCGATTGGATCAGCCTTAAGGTCAACACCTTCTTCAGATTGAAATTCTGAAGCTAACCAATTGATAATAACATCATCAAAATCATCACCACCTAAGTGTGTATCACCATTTGTTGATAATACTTCGAAAACACCATCTCCTAAATCAAGAATTGAAATATCGAAAGTACCTCCACCTAAGTCATAAACTGCGATTTTTTGATCTTTATGTGCTTTATCAAGACCGTAAGCTAGTGCAGCAGCAGTTGGTTCGTTGATGATTCTTTCTACTTTAAGACCAGCAATTTCTCCAGCTTCTTTAGTCGCTTGTCTCTGTGCATCGTTAAAGTAAGCAGGAACAGTAATTACTGCTCTCGTTACTTCTTGCCCAAGATAATCTTCAGCAGTTTTCTTCATTTTTTGAAGAATCATTGCAGAAACTTCTTGCGGTGTATATTCTCTATCGTCGATTTTTACTTTTACAGTATCATTAGGTCCTGAAACTACCTTGTATGGTACTCTAGATACTTCGGAAGCATCATCTTTAAAGTGTGTCCCGATGAATCTTTTTATGGAGTAAACTGTTTTTGTAGGGTTAGTAACAGCTTGTCTTTTTGCGGGATCACCCACTTTTCTCTCACCATCTTCTACAAAAGCAACGATAGAAGGTGTTGTTCTTTTACCTTCAGCGTTAGGGATAACCACAGGATCTTTACCTTCCATTACTGCAACGCAAGAATTGGTTGTTCCTAAGTCAATTCCAATTATTTTACTCATTTTTATTTATATTTTTTAGTTTAAATTTTATTAATTAATTCTATTCCTAAATCTCAATCTTTATGCCATAATAATATTTCTGACAAGAAGAAATATATAATGACAATTTGTCTTGTTTAGTTATTTATTCTTAATAAAAAAATGCCAACTTGTTACGGTTAGCATTTTGTATTCTAAAGTTTTAATATCTTATTTTTTAATAAATTTCATAGATTTTACGAAGTTACTATTGTCATAAGTTCTTACGAAATAAATTCCTGCTGATAATTCTTTAACATCGATCTTATCTGTTTCATTTTTGATTTTAGATTTCTTCACCAATTTTCCATCAACATTAAAAATCTCAACTTCATTTATTTTAACCAAAGGCGAAGCGATAGAAATATATTGAGTCGTTGGATTAGGGAAAACATTAATAACGTCAATTTTTTCGATATCATTAACTCCTAAAGTAGTACAAGCATTAGAATTAAGAAGGCTAGCTCTTGGACCTATCATTGTATTACGTGCAATTTTTTTCTGATCATTGGTGAAAAATGCCATTTGTGAATCATTAACATAATCCATGTAGTTCATAAACATCGCACCACTTTCTGTTTCTGCACAAGTAAATTGATTATCTGGAAATACGGGATTGTTACCTGCGAAATACGGCTGTTTAGTTGCCGGCGTATCTTCACAACCGTCATCATTAATTGATGTACCACATACTGTTGCATTGTTACTTTTACCCCAGATATGATTAAGTCCAAAGTAATGACCTATCTCGTGGGTAGCCGTTCTTCCTAAATTAAATGGAGGTCTAGCTGTCCCTATATCGCCAAAAGCAGTATATGTTATACATAATCCATCATCTGCTTGTCCTGCTTTTGCTGGTCCATAAGCCCATCCTAGCAAATTTTGATTTGTAAACGCACCCACCCAAATATTAAGATATTTGGTAGGATCCCACGCAGTAGAACCTGTTGCTCTATAATAATTAGTATCAAAATTAAAATTAGATGCTACGGATTTTCTAACAATCCCATTTGTAGATTCTCCCGTTGGACTTACTGTTGCTCTACAAAAAAGCAACTCTAAATCTGCCGCAAATGGCTTAAAAGCATCTGGCACAACACTCGAAAAGTCAGAATTTAATTTTCTAAAATCCCTATTTAATATCGCAATCTGAGAGTCAATTTGTGCTTCAGAAATATTTTGCGTGCTATTTTTATAAACAATGTGGACAACTACCGGAATTGTAATTACTGCTTTAGCAATCTTACTATTGCTCTTGTAATCATTAGTGTTCAAAAATTTCTGTAAATCTTCTGCTTGTGTTTTTTTCTCTGGATACTTTGCAAAATATTCTTCCATTTTTTGATCCGTGCCGCAAGTTCTTTGTGCATAGATATTAACATTGGTTAAAAGAAACCCTGATAAAAGTAATAAAATTTTTCTCATGTATTTTTTTTTTTTAAATTCAATATGTAAAGTTAGCAAATCTAACAACATAAAATCTATTTTACTATAAACCAAATCAAAATCAATAACTTTTCATTAAAAAATCAGCACATTAATATAAAATTTATAACATTTAAAATAGAATTGACACTCAAGAAACATTCTTTAGCATAGTAAAATTGTAGCTTACCAAACATTTTAAAATCCAATGAATTTTGCTAATTTTGATATCATCAAAAAAACAACAATGCCACAAGAATTTAACCCAAGAGATGTTACATGGCTCGGTTTTAATGCTAGAGTTTTACAAGAAGCCATGGACCCTACAGTTCCTATACATTTGAGAATCCGCTTTCTTGGTATATTTTCTAATAATTTAGACGAATTTTTCCGAGTGAGAGTTGCGGGACTCAAAAGAGCTATGGATTTCAAAACCAAAGTCTTGCAAGAGTCTTTTTATGAACCACCATCCAAGATTCTTCAAAAAATTAATAAAATCGTTATTAACCAACAAGAAGATTTTGATAAAACGTGGAAAGATGTCCAAAAAGAAATGGCTAAGCAAAATGTTTTTATCAAAGATCATAAAAGCCTTACGGACAAACAAAAGGATTTTGTCGTAAAATATTTTGATGAAGAAGTAGAGAGTAATGTCATCCCAATATTGCTTCATGACAATGTGCCAATGCCGTATATGCGAGAGAAGAGCCTTTTTATTGGTATCGCAATGCGTCGTAAAGAGTGGCAATATGAGAGTAATTATGCCATTATAGAAATACCGGTGACGACTAACGGGAGATTTGTCTTACTTCCTACAGAAGATAAGGATGAGAAAGATGTTATGCTTCTGGAAGATGTTATTATCTATAATCTACCACACATATTTTCTTATTTTGGGTATGATAGTTTTGAGGCTAATTGTTTTAAAGTAACTAAGGATGCTGAGTTTGACCTTGATAATGACATTAAGACAACGCTTGCTGATAAAATTGAAAAAGGGATCAAAAGCCGAAGAAAAGGAAAGCCTACTAGATTTGTCTTTGATAAAGAAATGGATAAAGCATTGCTAGAATTTCTGATTAAAAAATTAAATTTAACCAAAAAAGATAGCATTATTCCAGGGCAAAAAATTCATAATTTCAGGCATTTTATGGATTTTCCCAATGTCTTTAAAGGCTACGAAACTCCAGTTGAAAGAACTTCATTTACCCATCAAGCTTTTAATAATAAAGAACGTATCACGGATGTTATTATTAAGAAAGATGTTCTGCTAACCTTTCCGTATCATACATACACGCCGGTTATTGACTTGTTGCGTGAGTCTGCAATGGATCCTGATGTAAAATCTATTCAAATTACCGCCTATCGATTAGCAAGTAATTCTAAAATTATTAACACCTTAATTAATGCTGTGAGAAATGGCAAAGAGGTGACAATTATGCTAGAGTTACGTGCGCGCTTTGATGAAGAAGCTAATCTAGAATGGAAAGAAAAGTTAGAATTAGAAGGTGTTAAAGTATTGTTGGGGCTTCCTAATAAAAAAGTCCATGCTAAGCTTTGTGTAATAAAAAAACGTGTCAATAATAAAACCATCCAATATGGTTTTGTAAGTACCGGTAACTTCAACGAAAAAACAGCTAGGATATACGGTGATAATCTCATCATGACTTCTAACAGAAGTATAATGGCTGATATCAACAAGATCTTCAATGTTCTTAGAAAACCCAAAGTAGATCCAACACTTGCTCTAAAAGCCTGTAAAAGTTTGTTAGTATGTCCACAGAATATGCGCGAAAAAATTATTTGGCATATTGATAAAGAGATTCTAGAAGCTAAAGCTGGCAGAAAGGCAGAAATTATAGTGAAAATTAACTCGCTTAGTGATCGGTTATTGATTGCTAAATTGTATGATGCGGCAGAAGCTGGTGTTACAATTAAGATGATTGTCCGAGGTATTTTCTGTGCCGTTAATCAGAAATATTTTAAAAAACCTATTCATGGTATCAGTATCGTGGACGAATATCTTGAGCACTCTCGCATCATGTATTTCTACAATAAAGGTCAAGAAAACTTCTATATTTCTTCTGCCGATTGGATGACCAGAAATCTTGATTATCGTATAGAAGCAGCCGTACCTATCACGCAGAAAAATCTTAAAAAAGAACTGAAAGATATGTTAGAGATTCAACTTTCTGATAATGTTAAAGCGCGTATTCTAGATAAAAATATTAGAAATGAATATGTCAAAACCGATAGTAATACACCTATAAGATCTCAAATAGAAATTTATAATTACCTAAAAAATCTCTAGATTTACAATAAATTAAATTAATAAATGAACCTTGCAGCAATAGATATTGGCAGTAATGCCGCGCGACTTCTCATTAATAGTGTAGAAATTGTTAATGGCAAAGCCGAATTTACCAAACTCAATTTGTTAAGAATCCCGCTAAGATTAGGTATTGATGTTTTTACAAAAGGAACAATCGGTAAAGATCGCCAAGAGATGTTTCTTGGGAGCATGAAGATATTTTCTCAATTAATGGATATTTATAAAGTAGATCATTACAGAGCCTGTGCTACAAGCGCCATGAGAGATGCAAAAAACGGCAAAGAATTGATAGATCTTGCCAGGCAACAAGCCAATATTAATATCGAAATTATTTCTGGAGACGAAGAAGCAACTTTAATCTACGAAAATCACGTAGAAGAAATCTTAGACAAAAAAGCCTCATATCTTTATGTAGATGTTGGAGGAGGGTCTACAGAGTTGACTTTTTACGAAAACGGAAAAATGCTGTATGAGAAATCTTTTAATATCGGTACAATTAGACTGCTTAATAATCTTGTGACAGAAGATATGTGGTATGACATGAAGTCGGAGATCAAGAAAAATATAATTAGTAAAAATAATGTTGTTGCCATTGGATCTGGAGGGAATATCAATAAAATTTTCTCTCTTAGCAAGACTAAGGACGGAAAACCAATGTCTGCAATCATGCTTAAGAAATATTATAAAACCATGCAGCAACTTTCTGTGGCTGATAGAATGAGTCAATATCAATTGAGAGAAGATCGCGCTGATGTATTGGTTCCGGCTTTGCAGATATTCAATAATGTGATGAACTGGGCGGATATTAACCATGTCTATGTTCCTAAGATTTCTGTCGCCGATGGACTGATAAAGAGCATTTATCAAAATCTTCAAACCGAAAAAATTTAAATCAAATTAAAACTCCAATCATTGGAGTTTTTTTATGGAATCAATCCAACATCATACTTAACTTACATCAATGCAACAAGCTAATTATAGCCCTATTTTTGTATAAAATATTACAGATATGGAAATAGGAATAGGAATGTTCGGCGATTTAGCTTTTGATCAGAACACAGGGAAATATAGAAATGCAAGCACCAAATTAAATGAAATATTGGAGCAAGTAAAATTAATGGACGAAACAGGATTAGATGTTTTCGCAATGGGAGAGCATCACCGTGCAGATTATGCAGTGTCTTCGCCAGAAATTTTATTAGCTGCAGCAGCTAGTATTACAAAAAATATAAAATTAGTAAGTGGCGTTACCGTGCTTAGTTCTGCAGAACCCGTTAAAGTATATGAAGATTTTGCAACCATAGATCTTATTTCAAAAGGACGTGCAGAGATTGTAGTAGGACGTGGTAGCTTTATAGAGTCTTTCCCGTTGTACGGTTTTGATTTAGCAGATTATAGTCAACTTTTTGAAGAAAAACTGGATCTTCTTCTCAAAATAAATAACGAAGAAAATGTAAGTTGGAGCGGTATTCTTAGACGTCCTATGGAAAACCAAACGGTGTATCCTAGAGCTACTAATAATGGTAAATTACCGATTTGGATTGCTGTTGGAGGAACTCCAGAATCAGTATTAAGAGCAGCTAAGCTAGGGTTACCATTGATTGTTGCAATTATTGGAGGAATGCCAAAACAGTTTAAACCATTAATAGATTTTTACAAAGAAGAATATCTTAAAGCTGGTCATCCGGAAAGCGAAATGCAAATAGCCGTTCATTCTCATACTTTTGTGAGCGAAGATTCTAAAGTTATAGATGATTATTTCTGGGCTTATAAATCTCAAATGGACAGAATTGGAGCAAGTAGGGGATGGTCACCATATACCAAAATGCAATATGACGGCGGTAGAAGTTCTGATGGTGCATTATTTATAGGAAATGCAGATGAGGTAGCAGATAAAATTCTTAGAGTTAAAGAGGATTTTGGCTTAACGAGATTTTTAGGTCATATGGATATTGGAGATCCTGCTCATGATATCATGATGAAATCTATAGAGTTATTTGGTGGTAAAGTTGCAGCGCAGGTTAGATAAGGTTTATTTTGGTTTAAATTAAATCTAATCATTGAGACCGCAAGTCTTAGAACTTAATTACAGAAATACAAAAAAGCCTGAATGTCTAATTCAGGCTTTTTGTATTAAGAGAGATATTTACCAATTAATATTTAGATTTCATTATAACGACTATCCCTCTGAGTCATCTTTTTTAGACTGCTCATCTTTTTTAACGACTTTTACGGACTTAGTCTCGATGGTTTTAGTTTTTTCATCCTGGCCTTTAAGATAGGTTGGAAGATTAAGCCCAGCCATATTAAATAAGTCATTAAGTGGTGGAACGGTTTTCATCATGCCAGATACAAAGTTGGCTGTCGATGTATTACCATCTTGATTATTGCCACCATCCCAAACGGTAACTTTATCAATTTTAATATTCTTAACGGCTTCAACCTGAGTCTTAACCAATTCTGGTAATTTCTCAATCATCAATAACTGGAAGGCACTGTTAGTATCTCCACCAGCCGCTTTCACAATCTGATCATAACCTTCGGCTTGCTTAGTTAATATCTCGTAAAGACCTTTAGCTTCGGCTTCCATTTTAGCAAAAATAGCGTCTGCTTCACCTTTAGCCTGTAATCTAATTTTCTCAGCTTCTGCCTGCGCATCGATAATTGCTTTTTGCTTAGATATTTCTGCAGGAATAACGATGTTAGCTTGTTGTGTAGAACGTTCTCTTTCTGCTCTTGCGGCTTCTGCCTTTTGTTCAGCCAGATAAGATTCTTCTAAGGCACGTGCCGCTTGTACTTTCTCTGATGCCATTGCAACTTTAAGTGCTTCTGCTTCTCGTTGTCTACGTTCTGCATCAGAATTAGCAATAGTAATTTTAGCTTCGTTTTCCCCTTTTATCGCTAGTGAGTTGGCTTCTGATGTAGCAATACGAGCATCTCTTTGTGCTTCTGCTTTACCAATTGCTTCATCTTTACCAGCAGAGGCGATGCTTACTTCTCTATCTTTTTGGGTGATCGCAATTTTTACATCACGATCTCTTTGCGTTTCTGCAATCTGAGTATCTTTTTCTCTATCGGCAATGGCTTTACCCGTTTCCCCGATTTTAGTTTGTTCTGCTACGGAAATAATCGCTTCGTTGATTGCTTTGGCAGCAGCTTCTTTACCTAGAGCTTCGATATAACCAGACTCATCTCTAATGTCGGTTACGTTAACGTTAATTAGTTTTAGACCAATTTTCTTTAATTCGGTATCAACATTTTTAGAAATATTATCTAGAAACTTATCTCTGTCAGAATTGATTTCTTCAATGGTCATCGTTGCAATTACCAAACGTAACTGCCCAAATAGGATATCCTTAGACAATTCTTGGATTTGCTCTGGTGCCAATCCTAATAATCTTTCAGCGGCATTTCCCATAGAATCTGGTTCTGTAGAAATAGCGATTGTAAATCGACAAGGTACATCCACACGGATATTTTGTCTAGAAAGGGCATTGGTTAAGTTGGCTTCGATAGAAATTGGCTTAAGGTCTAAGTATGCAAAATCTTGGATTACCGGCCATACAAAAGCACCGCCACCGTGGATACACTTAGCAGAAGTCCCGCCTGTCTTACCATAAATTACTAAAATCTTGTCCGATGGACAACGTTTGTAGCGCGATATTAGCGCCATAAAAGTTACAAATAGTACAAAAACGAGTACTACAATAAGGATAAAAGTTCCATTAACTCCGTCAATCATTATATAGTTTATTTTAAATTTTTTCTACGATTAATATTTGGTTGTCAACTTTGATGACTTTAACTACTGATCCAGAAGCGATAAAATCGGTTTCGGAGATTGCCAAAAGCTCATGGTTAGAACCATTTAAAGAAATTAAAATCTTGCCTTTTCCGGATTTTAGTTCGGGAATATTAAGATAAACTTCACCAGTTCTTCCGATGAGTTTGTTAATGTCAAAAGTATTGTCTTCTGAGAGTTTTAGAATTTGTTTAATAATAACAAAATATAGAAGTACGAATACAAGACCTACCAAGCCAGCAACTAAAACTAATATTGTTTTATTAGAAATTGCTTGGAAAAATGCAACACCTGCCCAACCAAATCCTAATAAGAAATTAATAAGATTCCGGAATGAAAATAATTGAAAGGGTGCGTCTGCATGATCTAGATTACCATCAAAATCAGCATTAATACCATCTGAAGCATCGCTTCCTATGAGTGTTAAAATGGTCTGAACAACAAAGATTAAAGTGGAAGCTATAGATGTCCACCAGAAGGCTTGTTGCAGAGAATCCATTCCTTGTAAAAAATCTAACATAGTATTATAAGAATTTCTTAAAAATAATGATTTTTTAGCAAAATAAAAAGCTTTTTCCGATATTAATTTTAATTCATAAAAAAAACCACAGTTAATGTGGTTTTATATATTATAATTCTTTTCTCAATCGGGCAACCGCAATATTAAGTTGCTCGCGATATTTTGCAATCGTCCTGCGGGCGATATTATAACCCTTTTCTTTAAGCAAATTAACTAATGCATCATCCGTCAGTGGTTTTCTTTTGTCTTCGTTATTAACAACTTCTTGTAGGTAGTTTTTAATCTCTTTGGTGGAGACTTCTTCACCGTCATCGTTAGTAAGACTGTCTGAGAATAAGCTTTTTAGGTAAACAATTCCGTTAGGCGTATCTGCGTATTTACTTTTTACAACTCTGGAAATTGTAGAAATGTCAAAGCCTGTAATATCCGCAACATCCTTAAGAATCATTGGTTTGATATATTTATCATCACCTGTTAGAAAATATTCTTTTTGAAGCTTTACAATGGCAGAAATAGTCTGAAGTAAAGTGTTTTGACGTTGATTAATAGCGTCAATATACCATTTGGCAGCATCTAATTTTTGTTTGATAAACAAAGCGGCTTGCTTGTGTTCTGATGAGTTTTTATCGTGAGAATAGGTAGAAAGAATGTCTTTGTATTCATCAGAAACTCTAAGACTAGGTGCATTCTTACTATTAAGCATTGGGATTACTTGGTTATCCTTAATCTGAATTGTAAAATCCGGAATAATCTCTTGATTAATGGTAATGGTCTGCGTGTCAAAATTTCCGCCAACTTTAGGAGAAAGCTTAGAGATGACTTCTAAAGCGGATTTCAGATCTTCTTCTTCAATGTCATATTTCTGAATGATCTTATTGTAATGCTTATTGCTAAGGGCGTCAAATTGATTTCTCAAAATATTGGCAGCCAAAGATACACTGTGGTCAGCACTAATTTTTTTCTCAATTTGAAGCAATAGGCATTCTCTAAGATCACGCGCGCCCACACCTGGCGGATCTAACTTCTGAACATAGTTTTCTAAAATATCTTGTACTTTTTCTAAGGTAGTATAGATCCCTTGAGAAAAAGCTAAATCATCAACAATGGCTTTTGTTTCTCGTCTAAGATAGCCATCATTATCAAGGTTTCCTATGATATATTCTGCAATAGCAAGATCTTCATCCTCTATGTTAACGAGTCTGATTTGTTCTAATAAATAGTCGTATAAACTTTGTCCTTCTGTTAATAAAGATTGATTATCGAACTCCTCATCGTCAGCAGAGTAGTTGCTAGAAGCTGTTTTGTAAGCAGGCTCATCGTCGTAAAGATACTCGTCCACATCAAAATCAGTATCAATGCTCTCTGTGCCTTCATCTTCAAAAGGCTCATCTAGGCTAGAGTAGTCGTCTTCTGCATTATCATCTGTCGCTTTTTCTAACGCGGGATTTTCTTCTAATTCTCTCTCTAGCTCTTCCTCAAATTCTAAAGTATGAAGTTGGATTAACTTCATCAACTGTATTTGTTGAGGTGCTAATTTTTGACCGAGTTTAAGTTGTAAATTTTGTTTTAACATTCTGTATGGACATTAGAAATTGATATCTCTTGTCTACGAAATTAAACAAATTATTTGAGACAGTATTACTTTTTGCACGATTTTTGTATTCAAATAAAAATATAATTATTCATTTTCTTTATTTTCTACATATTATTGCTTTATTTTTACATTATTAATAATTAGTTTTGAGAAAACAATTTTAATAAATGTTACATAAGAAAATCTCTTACAATAACGAGCTCTATTTTTGGCTAGCTTTATCAATTGCTTATGTTGTTGCATTTGTTAATGGTGCAAGGTTACCAACTTTGTGGAGTATTAATTATTATCTACCCAGCTTTTTTGACGGTATTTTTAGACGATCATTAGCAGGAAGTATTTTGTCTTTTTTAGGAGATTATAAATACCATTATTGGACAATTGCGACGATACAGATATTATTATTATCATTTTTAAATTATATTATTGTCCGCCGTATTAAGGATCAAAAAATTTTAAGATGGTTCTTTGTCTTGTTTTTGTTGGCACCAACGGGAGGATTTATGTTTCATATTGTTGGCTATATCGACTATGTTTTGTACTTGGTATTATTTTTATCTATTTCTTTGAAAAATAAATGGATCGCTAATAGCATCATTATATTAAGCTTGTTTTTCCACGAAATGGCTTTGCTGACAATAATTCCGCTTTACCTTGCTTATAGAATTTACCAAAAAGAAGACCTGAAAAAAGTTATCGGCTTTGGCTTGTTTTCCTTATTGACGTTCTTAATTATCTCTGTATTTATTAAAGTAGTTCCTGCAGAAACTGTAGCAAGTTTTGTTGCAAAACTACAGCAGAAAGGAGATTTTAATATAAGATATGATTATTACGAACTTTTCGGGATTACATATTATAAAATCTGGTACACCAAGGAATATCTTTTTCAAGTTTTACTAATAAGCCCTATCTATATAGTTTGTTATTTATTACAAACTAAAAATATTATTTTAAAGGATAAATTCTCACAATTAATAGTATGCTCGATTTCTATATTCGCCTGTGTTGCGCCGTTACTATTGGGACTTTCTGGCTATGATATTAATAGATGGGTATTCTTGAGTATTCTTAATTCTATGTTTATACTAAGTCTTTTTCCAACCCAAATTTACCAATACCAAAAGATCCTTTTTGCGGTTATGATTTTGTATATCTCGATTGGTTATTTGCATTATTTTGATAAGAAACATCCACGACTACAAAATATTGATGATATAGAAATCTTTTTGCCAGATCTAAAAGATTCTCTCTTTAACAAACCCAAAAAATATTAATAAAAAAGCCTCTAGATTTTCTCTAAAGGCTTTATATTTTTTCTGAATTAAATCAAATTAAAACTCTGCATTTTTTGGCGTTCTTGGGAAAGGAATTACATCTCTAATATTGGTCATCCCAGAGATGAAAAGAACTAATCTTTCTAAGCCTAACCCGAATCCTGCATGCGGCACAGACCCGAATTTTCTAGTGTCCATATACCACCATAGTTCTTCTTCTTCTACGTGCATATCTGCCATTTTGCTTCTAAGAACATCGATTCTTTCTTCTCGTTGTGATCCTCCAATAATCTCACCAATCCCAGGGAACAAGACGTCCATCGCTGCAACGGTCTTATTGTCTTCGTTCATTCTCATATAGAAAGCCTTGATTTCTTTAGGGTAATCGAATAATACCACTGGACTTTCGAAGTGTTTTTCTACCAAAAATCTTTCGTGCTCTGATTGTAGATCTGCTCCCCAAGCTTCTATCGGATATTGGAATTTTCCTTTTTTATTCTCTTTAGAGTTTAATAAAATATCAATTGCTTCTGTATAAGAAACTCTCTTGAAACGCTTTGCAACAACATTTTGCAATTTCTCAATAAGTCCTTCTTTAGCTCTTTCTTTCTCTGGTTTCGTTTTTTGTTCTTCTTCAAAACGTTTATCCAAAAATTCTAAATCATCTTTGCAGTTATCCAATGCATACTGAATAACGTATTTTAAGAAATCTTCCGCCAAGTCAATATTGTCTTCCAAGTTATTGAAAGCAACTTCTGGCTCAATCATCCAAAACTCCGCCAAGTGACGCGTCGTATTAGAATTCTCAGCACGGAAGGTTGGTCCAAAAGTATAGATTCTACCTAATCCCATTGCTGCAGTTTCTCCTTCTAGCTGTCCAGAAACTGTAAGATTGGTCTTTCTTCCAAAGAAATCTTGTGCGTAATCTATATCGCCAGCTTCATCTCTAGGGATGTTGTTAAGATCAAAATTTGTAACGCCAAACATTTCGCCAGCACCTTCCGCATCTGCACCAGTAACAATTGGCGTGTTGATGTAGAAAAATTGATTTTGATTAAAATATTGATGTATAGCAAAACTTATGGCATGACGCACTCTGAAAACGGCTCCAAACAAATTGGTTCTGAATCTCAAATGTGCCTGCTCACGTAACTTTTCTAAGCTGTGTTTTTTTGGCTGAAGAATAGTAGACTGCAACTCCTCAAAAAAGTTATCACCAAGAATAGTAATCTTTTTAGCAATAATTTCAATGTTTTGTCCAGCACCTTGGCTTTCTACAACTTCACCAGTAATCTTAAGAGAAGACGCGGTGTTAATTTTTTTAATAGTGTCTTCGTCAAATTTTTCAAAATCAACTACAACCTGAAGGTTATTAATGGTTGATCCGTCATTAAGCGCGATAAATCTGTTAGAACGAAATGCTCTAACCCAACCATAGACAGTCACATCGTGATGTATAACTTTTTTGTAATCTGTTAAAAGATTTTTGATAGTTTGCTTCTTCATTATTAAAAATTAATGTTCGCAAAGTTATGAAAATTATCTAGGCTTTAAATCATTAACTATTGAAGTAAATGCTCTTTTTAATGGATTTTCCTTGTCTTATTCTCCATGCATGATAACAACTTGGCACATCATGCTGCCATTTTGGTAAAATTAAAGCAATTAGTATTACATCTAAGTGTGATATAAATCCCAAAATAATGCATAAATAAAATGCAAAGCCAGCGTGCTGAAATCCTATAATAGCTGTAAAAGCCATTAATAAACTCAATCCCCACATTTTTGATAAGAAAGCATGGGTACAAGTTTCTTTGCCAAATTTTATAAGACTAATGAGATAACATAACGCTTCCATGATAAATATTAGAGAAATACTTTTCCAATGTTTCTGAATAATGCTAGGGCTTAGAAAATAACTTGCAAATCCAATCGACAACCAAAAAACTAAATCAGTCTGACTATCGAGTCTTCTTAATTGTTCTGATGAAACGCCAACTTTGCGCGCAATAATTCCGTCAAAAATATCCGTTAATAATCCAAAATACATTAAGATTACAATCGCCATTCTTGATGTTTCTCCCACAAAATAGCCTAAATACAGAATGGCAATTGCTGATAAAAATCTTAATAAAATCAAGAGATAAGGTAGTTTTTTCATTTGAATAAGATTTAAAGTTTTATAGAAATTGTTGCCTCTGCCGAAATAACATTAAAGCTATTAGGCACTTTGGTTTTGTACCACAATCGATAAGGCGTAAAACTTGTTTTGGCACCAATCCCAATATTTCCGATCCATATTCTCAAACCTTGTCCAAATTGTAAAGACGAAATAGATTCTGCGTCAATAACTATCTGAGTTGTATTTGGATTTTCAGGTTTTCTAATTGGATCATCTGGAATTCCTGTGCCATCAAAAAACATTGTATTAAGTGTTAACTCGCTCACCCATTCTATTTTTTGATTTTTTATGGCAAGTTCTTTCACTAATCTTGCTCCAAGATTCATAATATAGCCTTTAGAGTCTATCTGGTAATATTCTCCTCTTTTTCCATAATCGAAATTATAAATCGCTGCTCCGGCTTTTAAATTACCTCCAAGCTCTAATCTCACATCGGTTTCCATTGGATATCGATACCAAAACCCAAAAGCAAATACAGGATTGCGCTTAGATATCTTCGCCGAATGATCTGAAACAACACCTAATTCGAAAATAATTTTATAATCCTTATTAACGTCACTTTGTGCATTAACAAGGACAATGCTAAAAAATAAAAACAGTAATCTCATGATTTAAAAATTTATAATTGGCAGTGTTCGTTTTGCATTCTTATTCCAAAATCCAATTTGGAAGTTTCTGCCTTTAGTATTTTTATTAATCAATCCGATTTGGATACCTTTCATATTTTCGGATTGATTGACGATTCCCAACTGAAGTCCTTTGAAATCATTGATGTCATTAAGTGCGGAAATTGAAACCCCTCTTCCTTTTTTTGCTGAGTTTCCAAAACAAGAAAAATAAAAACCATTCAAGTTTTCTACATAAGTTCCGAAGAACGTAAAGGATATACCATTCATTTTTCTTCCATAATTGTAAATAGATAAATTGAGTCCGTTATGGCTCGTGTTTTTCAAAAACCCTGCTGTAGATAGATTAAATCCATTTACAATGGAAGTTTCTACGTTTTCTGACCTGTCAGGTTTGTAAAAGCAAATCCAAATTATTCCCAATGGATTAACTTCAACATTAAATCCGTTTACAATTTTAGGATTTATGATTTTTTGATTAGGCATAGATTCATAAACCTCATCTAACCCCAATCCTATTGCTAGACCATTTACTTTGTCTATTTTTTTTGAAAGTGGCGTAAAAGCAATGAAGCGTGTTTCATTTTTTTCAATTTGAATAGAATCTTGCCCGAATAGTATCACGCTAAAAAAAATTGAGAGTAATAATAATTTCGTTTTCATAATATTTGATTTTAATGTTGGGTCAAAATTATTTCTGAAACCAAAATTTCTCAATGCGGAAAAGAATTAATATTTTTTCTACATTTGTGAAAATCGCAAAAGATGTATCAAGACCTTTTATTGAAACAGATCCGGAGCAAGATTGGCGATAAATCCCTAAATGACGAAATCGCTAACATTCTCCATATTAGCTATGACGCGGCTCACCGAAGAACCTCGTTAAAAGCCAAATTCAGTATCGAAGAAGCCGTGGAATTGGCTAAATATTATCAGATTTCTTTAGATCAATTTCTAGGGACAGAAAATCAATTGGTGGTGCAACGTACGCAACCAGTAAAGTCAGCAGATGACTTACAATCTTATTTTGATAACTCGTTGAAGATCTTAAGTGCATTTCAAAATACAGAAAATTCTAAAGTTTATTATTCTGCCAAGGACATTCCGTTTTTCTACACAATTGGACAAACCGAACTTTCTAGGTTTAAGTTTTATGTCTGGATGAATCTTCTTAATCAAGATAAATTTCTGAGTCCTTTCAGTGATTTTAGATTAGATTATCACAGTCCAAAAAATGAATTGTTACAAGATATTTACAAACACCAAAAAATAACAGAAATCTGGAACGAGACCACAATAACGAGCCTTCTGATGCAGATTTCTTTTTATTATGAAATTGGTATGCTAAAAAACACAGAAGCTTCATTAATTTTAGACGAAGTCGTCATTGTTTTTAACAATCTAGAAGAGCGATTGGCTAATGACAGCAATTATGAAATCTACGTTAACGATTTGGTGATTCTTAACAATAGTATTTTGTTCGATAATGACCAGCAATCCTCATTATTTATCCCTTACAGCATGTTTGGTTACATGATGACCAGTGACAAAGCGACTTGTAGCGATGCAGTAAGTTATTTTGAACATCAGATTAAAAACTCAAAATCCTTAAAACAATCTGGTAATAGAGACAGAAAACTGTTTTTCAATAAAATTTATAAACAGATAGAAAGTTTAAAACAAAAACTGTAATATGAATACACTTCGTAATGGTGAGTTTTTTGGGCAAACTAATGATAAAATTAACATCGATGGATTAACCATAACGGATACAGAGTACACACATCCTTACGTCGATTGGCATTATCACGAAAATCCTTATTTTACATTTTTACTCCAGGGGAATATGCAGGAAGGTAACAAAAAAGAAATCTATGATTGCTCCGCTGGGACTTTACTATATCATCATTGGCAAGATGCTCATTATAACATAAAGCCGGATATTTTTACGCGAGGCTTTCATATTGAAATGACAGAAAAATGGTTTGATAACTTCCAGATAAAAAAAGATTGTATCGAAGGAAGTTTTAATATTAAAAATCCGGCTTTCAAATTATTGTTTTATCAGATTTTTAAAGAATCAAAATTAAATAAAATTTCTTTCGAAGCAAATGTTAATCAACTTTTATTAGATCTTTTTAGTCAATTAATTCATTCCAAAAATACTTCTCATCAAAAACCAATTTGGGTTAATCAAGTCGACGAAATCCTTCACGAAAGCTTTACAGAGAAGCTTAATTTAACCGATATTTCCAAAATACTCAACATCCATCCAATACACTTGAGTAGAGATTTTAAAAAGTACTTCAACTGTAATTTGGGAGAATATGTCAGAAAATTAAAAGTGGAAAAATCATTGATTTTACTGAATACAAATGACCCACTTTCTGATGTTGCTTTAGAGTGTGGTTTTGCAGATCAAAGTCATTTTAATAGCTGTTTCAAAGAAAATATAGGAATGACACCTTTAAAGTACAGAAACATCCTGAAAAAATAGCGATTATCTTTTATTTTCCGCCTAATTTATCATTCAGAGCGAAACAAAGTGAAGCGTAGAATCTAAAACATACTTTTTTAGTGTGAAAAATCATGATGTTAATTTCATTCTATTTTTATTGACAATTAGAGTTTAATTTTGTCCTATAAAATTTACAATGAAATCAATTTTTATATTTCTATTACTACTTGTTTTTGGTTTTTCATCAAGCCAAACCAAGAATATTATCGATCCTGAAAAAATCGAAAACCCTATCCAGAACAATCATTTAAACAAAATTATGTTTTTAGACAAAGTTGTTTCTTTGGCAGATTTAAAAGAATCTGATTTTCTTAATACGATATCTTTTCAGGAAGATAAAGATTTCGATATTCGGGTTTTTATGGATAATTCTTTAGTCAATTACCTTCATCAATTGGATAATTCTTTAAGTGCTGACGAGTTGCTCAAAAAAGGAAATTATCAATTCAATTTCTATGTTGATGGAACATTGCTTTACACCGAAAATCTAAATTCTGGCGCTGGAAAAATCGAGGATAAAAAGACTAAAACCAACTTTAGAATTCCTTTTCTTAGTAAAAAAAATGAAGACTCTTGGGGGAAATACCTTTGGATGCGATTCTATTTTGCAAATGGCGGAATGGATGCTCTTGAAACAGGAAATCATACTTTGAAAGTTGAAATAAAACCATATCTAAAAACCTCAACCCTAAAAGTTGGAAACGTAATTGCATCGGGAGAAATCCAATTAATTGTTCCCAAAAATAATATTTCTGAGGAACAAATTGCAGTTCAAAAAATCAAACCAAATAGCGGATGGAAAGTTTCAGATGAAAAAATAAATCCAGAAAAAATCAGACTTCTCAATCAAAAAATTGCTGAAAATAGATTTCGAGAAATTACGGGAATTGTTGTGATTAAAAATGATAAACTTTTACTAGAAGAATATTTTAATGGTTATAATAGAGATAGCCTAAACGATACGCGTTCTGTCGGGAAATCTTTTGCTTCAACTTTAATGGGAATTGCGATTAAAGATGGTTATATCAAAAATGAAAATCAAACGTTGAACAGTTTCTATAATCTGAAACACTTCAGCAATTATTCATCAAAAAAAGACAGCGTGACAATCAAAAGCTTGCTGACAATGAGTTCTTCTTTTGACGGAAATGATGAAGATTATGACTCTGCTGGCAATGAGGAAAATATGTATCCAACGGGCAATTGGGTGAAATTCACATTAGATCTGCCAATGACCGAAAACAAAATTGGAAAAACTTGGCATTATTTTACTGCTGGCGTTGTGGTAACGGGAGATATTTTAGACAAATCTGTTCCTATTGGTTTAAAGAATTATGCGGATAAAAAACTATTTCAACCACTTGGGATTACGAATTATGAATGGCAATTCACCCCTCAAGAAAAACCGTCCTTAGCTGGTGGGTTACGAATGAACGCCTTGGATTTTGCTAAATTTGGGCAGCTTTATAAAAACAACGGCGTTTGGAATAGGAAAAGAATTCTTGCTAAACGTTGGATTCAGAAATCATTTACCAATTATTTTGCAGATAACAAAGAATCAGAAGGTTACGGATTTTTATTCTGGCGAAAAGCTTACAAAGTAGGAGAAAAAACCTTTGAGTCTTACCAATCCAGCGGAAACGGTGGCAATAAAATTATTATTTTTAAAGAAATCCCTGTTGTAATAGTCATTACGGCGAAAGCCTATAACAAGCCTTATTCGCACTCGCAAGCTGATAAAATAGTTAAGGAATATCTATTACCTTGGATATTGGGCGAGTAGTTTTTACTCGTCTTTTTTAGATGGAATTAAGAATACATCCATTAGACCTTCTGGTAGTTGCATCGTGATATATTTCTCATCACGATTTACTTCTAAGATCCAATCTTTAATCATTGGGATTACCACGTCTTTATCCGCA
Organism: Chryseobacterium electrogenes; assembly: GCF_053553015.1. NCBI lineage: Bacteria > Pseudomonadati > Bacteroidota > Flavobacteriia > Flavobacteriales > Weeksellaceae > Chryseobacterium > Chryseobacterium electrogenes. The sequence goes on from NZ_JBNPPB010000002.1 coordinate 2,863,434, forward strand.
AATTTTAGGTGGAAATAATGTTGCGCGGTATTGTCATTAACAGAAGCAATAACGCCGCAAGATTTCCCATCTTCTTCTCGGATCTCGAATCCAATAATTTCGTGATAATAAAATTGTTTACCAGAAAGTTTTGGTAATGTAGAAAGTGGCAAATAAACATCTCTACCAATAACCTGATCGGCTAATGCTTCGGTAGAATTTTTGAACAGAATAATCAGAGCATCAGACTTGCTCCAAGATGATTTTTCTATAAAAAAAGGAACCAATAATCCGTTGACTTCAACGAATATTGATTCCAATTTATTATAAAGCTCAGGCTGATCTGTATCCAACTTAAGGATAACATTGCCCGCAAGACCGTGTTTACGCGTAATTTTTCCTAAAAAATAGCAATCTTCTTTACGCATAATAGTTCTTGTATTAAGCTTCAGTATTTTCTTCAGTAGTAGCTTCTCCTTCAGCAGCTGGAGCATCAGCAACAACTTCTTCTGCAGGTGCATTAGCAGCAGCCTCAGCAGCTTTTGCGTCAGCCTCAGCTTGAGCAACAGCAGCTAATCTAGCTTCGTTAACTTTTTGTTCAGCTTCTAAAGCAGCTTTTTTAGCATCAGATTTAGCTTTTGACAAACCATCTACTTTACCTTGAACTTTAGAATCTTTTGCTTCTACCCAAGCGTTGAATTTCTTCTCAGCTTCAGCTTGATCAAAAGCACCTTTAGCAACACCACCTTGTAAGTGTTTTTTGTAAAGAGCACCTTTGTAAGACAATAATGCTTTTGCAGTATCAGTAGGCTGAGCACCTTTGTTTAACCATGCTACAGCAGAATCTACGTTAAGTTCTATCGTTGCAGGGTTAGTAATTGGATTGTAAGTACCGATTTTCTCGATAAATTTACCATCTCTTCTAGCTCTAGCATCTGCAACAACAATGTGGAAGAAAGGTTTCCCTTTGCTACCGTGTCTTTGTAATCTAATTTTTACTGACATATTATTTTAATTTTTTGGGAACACGTCCCGATTGAATATTTTAAGTTCGCAAAGATAAGAAATTTTTCCAATTTAATAATATATTAAAGAAAATTAATCTCATCTAAAATATTTTATTAATCTAAACTTCCCATGTAAAATAAGCCCAAACATTGTTGGTTAGATTCGATTTTTAAAGAATCTTGAAGGTGATTAACTAATTTTGGTGAGCTCCAATAACATCCGATCCTGTTAGCTGTACACGTCAAATACATATTTTGTACCGCCATAGATGTTGCGGCAATCTCTTCCCAATCTGGCACTAGTCCACTATACTCAACGACGATGGATATAATAATGTTAGTTTTAGAAACTTTAAAACCAATGTCATCATATTTTTTTTGTAAAAATTGATGCTCTGGAGTTGTGGATTTATATATAAATTGTAGCTCTTGTCCAAGTTTTAGTTTGTCATCGCCACGAAAAACTTTAAAGCGCCAAGGCTTAGTTCTCTTATGATTAGGCGCTAGGACTGCTGCTTCCAAAATGTCATTTAAAATATGTTCTGGGATATCGAGATCAGAATAATCTTTAGGAGAGATACTTCTGCGTTCTTCTATAATACGTTTTAAAGTTTTTGCGTTTTCCATTTAACAAAAATACAATTCATTTAATAAATTAAGCGCTAAGAAATTACAAAACTTCTATAATTTTCTGATGAATTTTATTGAGGACAAATTCGTCATTAGCCTTCAGTCCTTTCATTTTTTGCGCCATAGGGCTTTCTTCGGAAATGGCATAAAAACGATCACCTTGATAAAAAAACTCACCAATAGAAACCGAAATGTAAAATCTAGCCTTATTGGTAATCACCAAAGAACCACGTTGTACAACAGTCGCCTCAGAGTTAACAACTCTTGCCATATCATTACGTTGCGCAAAAAGAACGGAAAGTTGTTTATGTAATTGATAGATTTCTTCTTGCGAATCTTCTCTTATACTATCATATTTTGGTGTTTTCTTGATATCGCGACTTGCCTCAATCGTGAATTGAATAAACTTTTCTAAGGTTGCTATTTTGTCTGATAAAATCTGTCTCACATGATTTCTAATATCACTTTTCACGTAACCAATCTTCTCCATAATTATAAATGTCAAACTAATATAAGTTTTTTTGACATAAAAATCGATGGCGTTATGTAAATTAATTATTCAAAAAAAAAATAATATTTTAGCAAAAAAAAATCTATGTTTAAAAATTTATTTTCATACGAAGGTCGCATCAGAAGGACAGAATATGGGGTATCATACCTTATTTATTTAATCATTTTAGCACCTCTTAATCTTATTACCAGAACAAGCCAATCCAGTGCTACATCGTTAATTTTTCTAATCATCTGGCTTCCTCTTGTTTATATTTTAATTTGTCAAGGCGCAAAACGATGCCATGATAGAGGAAACAGTGGTTGGTATCAATTGATCCCATTTTATGGTCTTTGGATGTTATTTGGCAACAGCGATTTTGGACCAAATGAATATGGACCAAATCCTAAAGGAGAAGGAAATAAAGATCCTCTTTCAGAAATTGGCAAAAGAGATTATTAAGAATTTAAAGCATTGTTTTTTTACAATGCTTTTTTTATTCAAACCCCCATATTGTTTAATAAATTAAAACCGCAATTTTGTCACAATTTTCTGCCTAGGCATTATCTTTGAGGTTCTACAAAACACTTATAATAATAAAACGAACAATGAATATATTAACCCAGACTTTTAATACTGCACATAATACTGCGCCTTTTGACCAAATTAAAAACGAAGATTATCTTCCTGCGTTTAAAGAATTAATAGAACAATCTGAAAAAGAAATTAATGATATTCTCAATAACTCAGAAGCAGCAACTTTCGAAAATACCATTGAAGCTTTAGCCTATTCAGGAGAAAAACTAGATGTGGTTTCTAATATATTTTTTAACTTAAATTCGGCAGAAACAAGCGACGAAATCCAACAATTAGCCCAAGAAATATCACCTTTATTAACAGAATTTTCTTCTAAAATTTCTCAGAATGAAGCCTTGTTTTCTAGAATTAAAACTGTTTTTGACGAGAAAGAAAAATACAATCTTAATGAAGAACAACTTATGCTTCTTAACGAAACTTACAAGGGTTTTGTGAGAAGTGGTGCGCTTCTAAACGATGATGACAAGAAGACATTAGAGAAAATCAATATGGATTTATCTTTAAAATCACTTCAATTTGGACAAAATGCGCTGGCTTCTACCAATGCGTATTTCAAACATATTATTAACAAAGAAGATTTGGCGGGAATTCCAGAAGCGATTTTAGATCAATTTGCGGAAGAAGCTAAAGAAAGAAACCTCGACGGCTGGGTTATCACCTTGCAATACCCGAGTTTTGTTCCGTTTATGACTTACGCAGAAAATCGGGAATTGAGAAAAGAATTAGCTTTGGCAAATGGTAAAAAATCCTTTGACGGTGGCGAATTTGATAATCAAAATCTCATTAAAGAAATTGTTAATCTAAAACAATCAAAAGCAGAACTCTTAGGTTATAAGACTTATGCCGATTATGTTTTAGAGGAAAGAATGGCAAAGTCACCAAGCAAAGTTTTAGACTTCCTGAATGAACTTTTAGTTAAAGCAAAACCTTATGCAGAGAAAGAAATAGCAGAACTAAAAACGCTCGCAAAAGCAGATGGTATTGATGAAATGCAAAGTTATGATCATACTTTCTATGCAGAAAAATTACGTAAGGCAAAATACGATTTCAATGATGAAGAGTTGAAGCCTTATTTTCCATTAAATCAAGTGCAAGAAGCCGTTTTCGGATTGGCAAAAAGCTTGTTTGGTTTAGAATTTAAAGAAGTTAAAAACATCTCAAAATACCACGAAGAAGTTCAGACTTACGAAGTGACAGAAAATGGCAATTTCAAAGCTATTCTTTACACCGATTATTTCCCAAGAAAAGGCAAAAGAGCGGGCGCATGGATGACAAGTTATAAAAATCAATACATCAAAAACGGTGAAAATTCTCGTCCACATATTTCGATTGTTTGTAATTTTAGCAAACCTGCGAAAGACACACCGAGTTTATTAACGTTTCAGGAAGTGACGACGTTGTTCCATGAGTTTGGGCACGCTTTACACGGCATGCTCGCCAACACGCAATATTCTAACTTATCCGGAACGTCGGTTAAATGGGACTTTGTAGAATTACCGTCTCAGTTTTTAGAAAATTTCTGTTATGAACCTGAGTTTCTAAAAACTTTTGCAAAACATTATCTAACTGGCGAAACATTGCCAGACGAAAAAATTGAAAAAATTGAGCAATCCAAAAACTTTATGGAAGGTTATCAGACGATGCGTCAGCTAGGATTCGGGATTTTGGACATGAATTATCATACAAAAGTTGCCGAGTTAGCTCATAAAAGTATTAAAGCTTTTGAAGTAGAAAAAACTGAAGATACTAATCTTTATCCGTCCAACCCAGAAACTGCGATGAGTCCTACGTTTTCGCATATTTTCCAAGGTGGATATTCGGCGGGATATTATTCTTATAAGTGGGCAGAAGTTTTGGATGCTGATGCTTTTGCTTACTTCAAAGAAAACGGAATTTTCAATCCAGAAATTGCGGCTAAATATAAGGTGCTCTTGTCTTCTGGCGGAACGAAAGATCCAATGGAATTGTATGAAAATTTCCGCGGTAGCGAACCAAAAATTGAAAGTTTATTGAAAAGAGCTTTTGGATAAAATTCCCATCTTTCTGAGGGGTGGAGAAAATTTGAAGAATTTTTGACGGGGTGTTACATTATTTAATATAAAAACATTAAGTCTATACTCCTTAATTTAAAAAAATACAAAAACGTTGTTGGATTTAATTCCAATAGCGTTTTTTTTATACTTTTATTGTAACAAAACAGCAACTCTAATTGTCCTTAGATAAAGATTTATTAAATGAAGAAAATTTTGTTTCTAAGCAGTGTTTTTATTTCTGCAATTTATTTTGCTCAAAGTATTGAAGGGCAAATTGTTAATGGTCAACAAAAAACAATTTCAGATTTAGAAATATCGCTCACCAAAGATAATGACAAATCTTTTTCTATCTCAGACGCTAACGGAAATTTTAAAATCAATGCTAAAGAAAACGGAGAATATCTTTTGCAGGTTTTCCAAGACGGAAATAGTGTTTTTTCTGAGAAGATCAACTTAATTGGAAACCTTAAAAAGAATATTAATATTTCCCCGATTAAAGAAACCGAAGTTGAAGGCGTTACCGTTGTCGGCAAGAAAAAATTGATTGAAAGAAAAGTTGACCGTTTGGTTTTTAATATAGAAAATTCTGTTGCTGCTCAAGGATTAGATGTTGTAGAGGCGCTTGGAAAAACACCTATGTTGAGGACCACAGACAAGGCGATTTCTATTGCTGGCAAAAGCAATGTTGCGGTGATGGTTAACGAGAGAATCCTTAATCTCTCTGGCGAAGATCTTATTAATTATCTTAAAACTCTTCGCTCTGACGATATTTCTAAAATTGAAGTCATCACAACACCGCCTGCAAAATATGAAGCGGAAGGAAAAAGTGGACTGATTAATATTATTTTAAAGAAAAACAAAAATCTGGGTTGGAACGCCACTTTACAATCCTCTGGAAACTACTATTACAACAGACCAATTACTGGGACAAGAAACGGCGTCACTTTTAATTACCAAGGCGAAAAATTGTCCGTCTCAAGCGGCTTATCAATGAGCGAAAATTTTTGGATGCAAAATTCTAAAAATTATAACCTCGACAATGACGGCAATAATTATTGGAAAACAGATTCTGAATGGTTCAACAATTTTAAAAACAAAAGCGGCAATATAAAGGCTGAATACAAAATCAACGACAAAAATACTATTGGGATTAACTATAATTATTCTACCAATAATAATAATGAAAAGGCAGAAAACTCTACTTCAATTTTAGACGAAAATGGAAGCAGACAATTTGCATCTAATGGCGATAATCTGAACCGAAGAAATATCCATAATGCTAATGTTTTTTATGATCTAAAACTAGATTCTACAGACGGAAAATTAAGTTTCTCCGGAAATCTAATGATGAATAATTCTAACGCCAATAATTATTACAATACAATTCAGACTACTACTGCTTCTACATTTGTTAATCCAGTTGTACATTACAAAATCTATTCTGGACAAGCAGATTTAGAAAAAACTTTCTTCAAAATAAAAACAGAATCTGGATTGAAGTACACCAAAATTCAAAATAATTCGGAACTTAACTTTTTTGATTTGTTAGATAAAGAACAAGTTAGAAATTTATCGAAAAGCAATGTTTTTTTATATAACGAAGAAAATTATGCAGCTTACGTTTCTACGAATTTTAAAATCAATGAACATTGGGATGCAAAAGCTGGCGTGCGTTATGAATTGACAAAACTAAACGGATTTTCTGAAACCGAAAACGACTACTCACAAAACCGTTACGGGAAGTTCTTTCCCACGGCTTATGTTACTTATAAACCTTCAGAAGATCATACTTTTTCTGCCAATTATTCTAAGAGAATCAGCCGTCCGTCTTTTGGAAATCTTAATCCTTTCAAATATTATACGTCAGAATTTGAGTACAACACAGGAAATCCATACCTAAGACCGAGTATTACGGATGAGATTGAGCTGGCTTATGTCTTGAAAAATAACTTTAATGTAACGGCGTATTACAATTATAATAGTGATGATTATGACCGAATCCAAATGATGAGCAATGGTATAAAATATAGCACCGTTCTCAATTTTTATAATGAAAACCAATTAGGTGTTAATTTGAGCTACAATCTTACTCAATATAAATGGCTAGAATCTAATATTTTTGTGAATGGATTTTATTCTAAATCTAAGTCTTTTATTAAAGAGTCAATTCAAGAAATGTCAGGTTATGGTGCAAATTTTAACTTGGATAATAGTATTTTTTTGAACAAAGAAAAAACATTTACGCTCTTACTTGGCTTTTGGAGTGACATTCCTAATAGGATTGGAAATACTTATTTTAGCGGTAATTTTTCTGCTTATTCTGGTTTGAAACTCAGTTTAATGGAGAAAAAACTTTTGATTAATCTTAATGTAAATGATCTTCTAAATACTGAGCGTTCTAAAGGAACGGAATATTATCCCAACTTTTATTCTGAATATTATTACAAAGGTAAGACAAGAAGCGTGAACCTTTCTCTCACTTATAAATTTGGAAATAATAATGTAAAAGGCGCGACAAAAGAAGTGAATTTTGAAGAGAAAAAAAGAGCTGGCGGAAATTAAGATTAGCAATAGATTATTGCATCATATTGTGTACTTTACTAATGATTAGGTTCTCTATATTGGTTACAGGAATACCGCTTTGCCCATAGATAATAAAGCTCTCGAAGCCTTCGTAATTCGGTTTGCTTTTTTTATTGATATGCCACTCCACGGGAAGATAGCTAGAGACATCGTTAGAGTAGGATAGGATGCTTAGTTTTTGATTACTGTAATATTTATAAAGATCTATGGCGTATTGTGAGACAGCCTCTCTACTGAAAGCAATGATGGTCCAATCTCCAATTTTTATAATTTGGATATAGACTCTCATTGTTTTAGGAAGGGTATTGGTATTGTATTGATTAATAATTTTGTTAGCCCATCTTACATTTCTTTCTGATTCTACGGTATGCTTGTCGATATTGTTTTTAATAACTTTAATTAATTTATCATATTTAAAATTATTAATAGGAATATCTATAGAGTCAAATTTCGCCGTAATATCACCTTGTATTATAGACCCGTTAGACATTGCATTGAAATCTTTTGTCAACTTATTGGCTGTCTCATCTGGCGTATTTTTATTATTAGGATTAATATCACCAGCACAACCTTGTAAGAAGCTTATGTGTTGCGCTTTTTTCAAGACAGAAAGTTGATTGGTTAAGGTTCCTATATAATTGGGAGAAATACCAAAAAAATCTTTTTTATTATTAGCCCATACTGGATGTACGCTTGCGCTTAACATTATACCGTTGATATTTTTTTCAGTAAAGGATTCTGAGACGACCATTGTTATATTGTTGTCAACAGGCTTGCTATTATTGGCTCTATTATATCCTACATCGGTTTTGGATTTATAATAGGATAATTTATTTTCAGTTTTTTGTATAATTGCCTTTTTTGTAGCAGTTAGTATTGCATCTTTAACAATATTGAGATAGGCAGGATTAGGTTGTTGATAAAACTCTTGCGCACAAGAAAATGAAGTTTGTGATACGGGTGCAAAATGTGTGTGTGTACAATTTATTAAAACAAAGTTTTCTTCTATATTGTATTCCTTTTTTATTAATCGTTTTATTTCTTTGGAAAATAAATAATCTATCCCACATAAGTCTAAACTTATGATTAATGCTTTTTTATTGTTTTTCTCAAAATAAGAGGCATTGGCATATATAGGTTTTTGGTTGTGTTGACTGTAATACAGTTTGTCATCACTTGTGGTTAGAAATAATTTTTTGTCAAATGCGATATTAGAAAAATAATACTTGTAGTTACTGTCATTGGGAGCAGCGATCTTATGCCAATTGTAATTATTACTGTTAACTGATGTCACCCAGAGATCATTGTCATACTTAGACAAAGCGATGAGATTAGTACCATCATTAGTAAGTGATCTTATAGCAATGGTTGATCCAATTTCTTGCCAGGTGTCATTTTGATTAAGGTCTTTTGATAATAGTTTTTTACTTTTATTGATAGCGTATAGCTTATGGTTAATAGCTGTCATACCAGTAATATTATCCGCAACTCCAATATTAGTCCAAGGTATATTCTGGCTATCAGCCTCTCTTATCCACAAGATATTGTCTTTATCAGTTGCGTAGAGCTTACCATTATAATAAGTTATTGCTGTTATGTTGTATGCTGTACCAATAGTTTTCCATTCATCATCCAAAGATGACTTTACCAGAAGTAGATTATCACCGGTTGCTGCATATAACTTTTCTGGTGCTGCACACAATGCTACAATATTTTCTGCAATACCGTTATGAACAAAATCAATACTAAATCTACCAGCTTTTGGATTCTCAAAACCAGAAATGGCAACTGATACTAAACTAGAATTAGGATTAATACTTTCTCTAGCAAATCCAGTCAGAAAGCTAGATGCTTGTGCCTGATATAACGTAGCAATCAGTAGAAATAATAGTTTGAAAATACGGGCAACTTTTTTTTTTATCATTATATCAATCTCATATTAGTTAGAATTGATTTTTATTATCTTTTGAGATTGTATTTCTCCACTTTCGAAAAGTATTTTCAAAACATAAATGCCGGCTTGTAATTTGGAAATATCTATTGTATTCTGATCATCAAAGGTCATTAACAAATCTTGTGACATGTTGAGCACTTCTACCTTTTTTATATGATTTTCCTGACTGTATAATTTGCCATTAGTAGGATTGGGAAAAAAGTGTATTTTGCCATTGGGCGAAAGATCATTGTTATAAATTCCTTTTACATTAACATTATCAATATACCAGTTATCACCATCATCTTCAGTCTTTACAAAAGCAATATAGATTTCTTTGCCATCGTAGTTAGATATATTTATTTTTTTCGGAGAGAATTGACTATTAAAACTTTTGTCATCATAAGTGTCGACAGTTACAAAGCTTTTGCGGTCAGTCGCAGAAGTTTTGGATATTCTTATGTCATATCTTGTATTATGATTAACAAAAGAATTATGTTGCATAAAATTGAGATAGTTATTTCTAAACTGAGATAGATCTATCTTAGGCGTTACCAGCCAGTTTTCATTGGTTTTTCCAGAGTTATCATAACGGACAAAGGCACATTTGTCAGATGCATTATTGTTGAGGTTTACGACTTTCCAACTAATGAATTGACTTCCAGCTTTGTTGCTGCCTTTGTATGCTAGCCAGCCGTTAGGTATTTCGTTGGTAAATTGATTGTCAAAATCTTCATGAAACTGAGATAGAGCAACAGTGTAAAACAACGTGAAAAGAAGCACAAAAACTTTCATATTAAGCGAAATGGGATTTATGATAAAGAATAGTTAATGATACAATTTTCAGTAATTGTGTTGTTTTTGTTGCGACAGTATTAGCATCAATTAAGACGTTTTGATTGGTAAATGCTATTAAGATTGTTTAATTTTCCTGATAAAACCTCTTCTTTTAGTAATATTTATTATGTTTCGAAAATACAAAATAATTCTATATTATGTAACTTTCTAATAAAGTACTAAAAGATAAATTTTCGGAACGTAATTTTTATCAAGAATTTAATAATTTAACAACTTCATTTTCGAATATATTGGTGTCAATAATATAATCTTCGTGGAAAAAAGTTGTTTCACTTTTATTACGGATGTAGTACAAATCGAAATCAACAACTGCTGCTATCGTAGAAAATACCGAAAAATCTCCCCAGACTGTACCGAGCCAAGATAACCCTTTAGCTTTAGGCTTTGAAAATAACAGATTAGTCCAAGCAGCACCGCTAGGCCCAATAATGTAATCAGCATTCTTCATGATGAAAATTTGTTCATGGATATTAAGATCCTCAAAATATACTGGAGAAAAACCATGTTTTTTAGAAATATCAAGTAACTCTATTTCATTGTATTTTCTTAACTCAGACTTTCTAGCCATAAATACTTTGGAAATAGGCATTACGTTGACAAGCGTTTCATTATAATTAGTTGCAACAATATTTTGTAAAAATGAGATAGATTCTGGATCTAGTTTTGTAAAGCGAGATTCGTAGAAAGAGCCATCTATGATATTCGGGATTGTTGAGTTTTGGCTTGTGATATACCATATTTTTTCAAACTCGTGATAGAAATTATTATCAATATATTCTATCTTATAGTCTTTAAAGAAAAATTGTACTAAAGCATTAAAGTTCGGGTTGTTTTTAGCTGAGATATCTAATATTATTGTCAGCTTTTTGTGACTATGGATGTGTTGTAAGTAGCTGACTTTAGGTAATATATCAATGATGAAATGATAATAATTAGAAGAAAAGGTACCGCCAAAATAAATTGCTTCGTAGTTATGTTTTTTGACGGGGAAATTTTTAATCTTTGCTAGCTTATCAGAATGGAAGATGATATTTTTATGGTCATATTTATAAATTGGTCTATCATCATCGTGTACTTTTTCATAAAAAATTCGATCTTTATTTTTAGTTAAAAAAAAAGAAGAATCTCCTGGTACCAATACATTGTGCAACTTATAAAGAAATACAGCAGGTCTTGTGTGTTGATATGATACAGCTGATTTTCCAATCTCTTTTGGGAGAAAAGAAAAGATTTCTTTAGGATTGTCTATTTCAGATTTTTCTAAGCAATAATCGGAAGTAATCTCATCTAATGGCGTAAAATCCACAACCAAAGCCTTCAGACGTAGAAAAGTAGAAATCAATTTATACTTAATTCTCTTAGATACAAGAATATTTTGTATTTTATCTATATCATGCTTACTCATTTTCTTCTGTAATTACAAAGTATAATTGTATTATCCTTTTTATATAGGTTATTGCTATAATTATTGAAGGATAAAAAGGCGATTGTTAATTTTTTAAGCTTGTAATATTATAAGCTTTGGGCGTAACCATTATTGCATTTTACAATCTTTTCATCAACGACTTTTTGATAAGAAGAGAAGTTGCTTTCCTCATCTTTTCGATCATTAAGTTTGTGATGGAGATGATAACAGACTGCTTTTAATTTTACCTTTTTTTGTAATAAACCGTAATTAATAAATCGAGCTGCGAGCTCAATATCCTCGTGTCCCCATCCTGATAAATCATTATTGTAGCCATTAACATTGATGAAATCTTCTCTCCAAAAAGAAAAATTACAGCCTTTAACTTTTCTGGAAGCTTGCTTTTTCTTACAAACTAATGGCGCTGCAAGAGGAAATCTAACGACGTTAAATTTATTTTTAATATTTTCTTTAGCTAAAGATTCACAGAAGTCTGTAGAGTTTAATAATTTTTCAGTGATATTTTCATTAATCAATCCTCTGCTACCACTTATAAAGAAGCCTTTTTGAGCCTCAGAAATATGATCTTTTACAAAATATTTATTAAGTAATATATCACCATCAATCTGAATTATATAATCTGCATCAGTCTTTGCAACGGCTTTATTATGTATAAGCGTTTTTCTAAAACCATCATCTTCTTGCCAAAGATGTATAATATTTAGCTTAGATTCTTTTTGCCATTTCTTGATTAATTCTTGAGTTTCTTCACCAGATCCATCATCAGCAATTAGTATATCATCAGGTATTATAATTTGCTTTTGAATGGATTCTAATACAAGATTTAGAGCCTTTGGCCAATTGTATGTGGATATTAAAAGGGCAACTTTCATTTATTAGTACGTTAATAAATTTTATATTATTTTGATGAAGTATAGTTTAAAATAGTTTTCTCAATAATTTTCACACAATCCAATAATTGCTCTTCAGTAATCACCAAAGGTGGTGCTAATCTTATGATATTACCATGAGTTGGTTTGGCTAGAAGACCATTATCTTTCAATGCCATACAAAGATCCCAAGCGGTAGAACTTTCTGGAGTATCATTAATTAAGATGGCATTAAGCAAGCCTTTGCCTCTTACACCAGAAATTAAATCAGTTTTTTGAATTAATTTTTCGATTTCACTACGGAAAAGTTCTCCTAATTCTTGTGCTCTTTCTGATAGTTTTTCTTCTTCAACAACATCTAATGCGGCTATTGCAACGGCACAAGCAATTGGATTTCCTCCAAAGGTAGAACCATGTTGCCCAGGCTTTATAACATTCATGATTGTATCATTAGCTAACACGGCAGATACAGGATACATACCGCCAGATAATGCTTTTCCTAATATCAAAATATCAGGTTGTACATCTTCATGATGACAGGCAATTAATTGTCCTGTTCTTGCAATCCCGGTCTGTACTTCGTCTGCGATAAATAATACATTATATTGTTTACAAAGTTCTGAAGCTTGTTTTAGATAACCATCGTTAGGAACATAGACACCAGCTTCACCTTGGATAGGTTCTGCTAAAAAGGCTGCAATATTCTGAGCATCAGCTTTTAATATTTCCTCTAATGCATTGATGTCATTATAAGGAATCTTGATAAATCCTGGCGTGAATGGGCCATAATTTTGATTAGCGTCAGGATCATTAGAAAAAGATACAATTGTAGTTGTTCTTCCGTGGAAATTATTCTCGCAAACAATTATTTTGGCTGCATTTTCTGCGATGCCTTTTACTTCGTAGCTCCATTTTCTTGCTAATTTAACTGCAGTTTCTACAGCTTCTGCACCAGAATTCATTGGGAGCACTTTGTCAAAACCAAAAAGCTTTGTGATTTTTTCTTCGTATTCCCCTAACTTAGAGTTGTAGAATGCTCTAGACGTTAAAGCCAGTTTTTTAGCTTGTTCTACTAAAGCATCAACAATCTTCGGGTGAGAGTGTCCTTGGTTAACTGCAGAATATGCTGATAAAAAGTCATAATATTTTTCACCTTCAACATCCCAAACAAAAACACCTTCGCCTTTGTCCAAAACCACAGGAAGTGGATGGTAATTGTGCGCACCATATTGATTTTCTAAGTCGATGAAATATTGGGAAGATTGGTTCTGTTGCATATTTTGATTTTTAACAAAATTAATAAATTAAAGTTTGCTATACCTAACAAAAACGCCTAACTTTTAAAGTTAGGCGTTTATATCTGCTATTATGAATTTTTTTAGATATTATTATCGAAATTCTTGTCCATGACAAAGTCTTCCATAAACTTGGTAGTATAATTACCAGCCAAGAAATCTTCATTTTCTAATAATTGTCTGTGGAAAGGTATCGTAGTTTTTACACCTTCGATGTAAAATTCTTCCAAAGCGCGTCTCATTTTTGCAATAGCTTCATCACGAGTCTGTGCTGTAGTGATTAGTTTTGCAATCATAGAGTCATAATTAGATGGGATAGTATATCCAGAATAGACGTGTGTATCTACACGGATCCCATGACCACCAGGGATGTTAAGCTCTTTAATCTTTCCTGGAGAAGGTCGGAAGTCTGCAAAAGGATCTTCTGCATTAATACGACATTCTATAGAGTGTAGTTTTGGATAATGATTAGCACCAGAGATTGGTGTTCCTGCAGCCAATAGAATCTGCTCACGGATTAAGTCATAATCAATAACTTGCTCTGTAATTGGATGTTCTACTTGGATACGGGTATTCATTTCCATGAAATAGAAATTTCTATGTTTGTCTACCAAAAACTCAATAGTACCAACACCTTCGTAACCGATATACTCTGCAGCTTTAACGGCAGCATTACCCATTTTTTCACGAAGTTCATCTGTCATAAAAGGAGATGGCGTCTCTTCTATTAACTTTTGGTTACGACGTTGGATAGAGCAATCTCTTTCTGATAGGTGACAAGCTTTCCCGTATTGATCTCCAGCAACCTGGATCTCGATATGACGAGGCTCTTCTATCAGCTTTTCCATGTACATACCACCGTTACCGAAGGCTGCTACAGCTTCTTGGATTGCAGATTCCCAAAGTTCTTTCAGGTCTTCTTCTCTCCAAACGGCACGCATACCTTTACCTCCACCACCAGCGGTTGCTTTTATCATTACAGGATAACCTGTTTCTTTAGCAATTTTAACGGCATCTTCATAAGATGCTATTAATCCGTCAGATCCAGGTACACAAGGTATACCAGCTTCTTTCATGGTAGCTTTGGCGGTTGCTTTGTCTCCCATTTTTTCTATTTGCTCTGGTGTAGCACCAATAAATTTGATGCCATTTTTAGCACAAATTCTAGAAAAATTGGCATTCTCAGAAAGGAAACCATAACCAGGATGTATAGCATCTGCATTGGTAATTTCTGCTGCAGCAATAATGTTAGGGATTTTAAGATAAGAATCCTTACTCATTGCTGGACCAATACATACAGCTTCGTCTGCAAATCTTACGTGAAGACTGTCTTTATCTGCAGTGGAGTAGACCGCTACAGTTTTGATTCCCATTTCTTTTGCAGTACGCAAAATTCTCATGGCAATCTCTCCACGATTGGCGATTAATATTTTTTTGAACATCTTTTTAGAAATTTTAAATTTTAAATTTTGAATTTTAAATTATTTCAAATGTATAAACATCTAAAATCTATAATTTATAATCTAAAATTACTATGAAGGGTCTACTAAAAATAGAGGTTGGTCATATTCTACCGGAGTAGCATCGTCAACTAAAATTTTAACGATTTTACCGCTAACTTCTGATTCAATTTGGTTAAAAAGCTTCATGGCTTCTATCACACAAACTACTTTGTCAGAAGTAACGCTGTCGCCAACATTTACAAAAACGTCTTTGTCCGGAGATGGCTTTCTGTAGAAAGTACCGATCATTGGAGACTTGATTGTAATATATTTGCTGTCGTCAGATTCGCTTGCAGATTCGTTAGTAGACGTTGCAACTGGTGCGCTACCAGCGTTAACCACAGGCGCTTGGTAAGCGACAGGTTGTGATACGTAGCTTACTGGTTCTCCTCCAAGTGGAGTTTTAATAAAGATTTCGAAATCTTTATTTTTATATTTTACTTCAGAAACACCTGCTTTAGCTACAAATCGTATAAGATTTTGAATGTCTTTAATATCCATAAAAATGTGAAATTATTTTTGAGAGTCAAAGATAATAAAAAACCACTCAAATTGATTAAATCCAAGTGGTTTTTTATGTTTAGAATAAGATTTCTATAATGAAAATCTTAGTTTTCTTCAGTTACTTCTACTGTTTTTTCTAATACTACTTTACCTCTGTAATATAGTTTTCCTTCGTGCCAATGCGCTCTGTGGAAAAGGTGTAACTCACCTGTTGTAGTATCTTTTGCTAATTGAGGAGCGACAGCTTTGTAATGCGTTCTTCTCTTATCTCTTCTTGTAGACGATTGTCTTCTCTTAGGATGTGCCATTACTCGTAATGTTTTTTTTAAATTCTATTAAGAATTATTGTTATGCTTAATTATTATCTTTTAATTTCTTTAAGGCTTCCCAGCGTGGATCTATTTCTTCGGCTTGGTTTTCCTCTTTGTCTTCTTTTATTTTGGGACTGTATTGATCTATGATTTTTTGATAATCATTGTCATCTCCTAAATTGGGCGATAATTTTTTCATAGGAATGCTTAGTGTTACTAGTTCGTATGCCAATTGTGCGATGTTGAAATCGCTATCGGTATGCGGAATTGTAATAACTTCTTCATTACTATCGTCGTATTCTTCGCCTTGTTTTACAAGGATTTTCATTTCGTTTTCAACAGGATGAGAAAATTCATCATTGCTGATATCACAGATTAATTGTACTGTACCGTTAATTTCTATCCAAAATTCTAAAAATGTAGAATGCTTGTCTAGTAAAACGTCAATGTTAATCTCAGGATTGAAAAACTCTTGTTCTGTCCCAAATAAGTCAAAGAACGCCTGATTTATTTTAAATTTAAACTGATGCTTGCCAACTTTAAGTCCTGTAAAAGCAACGTTATAGTTTTGTAATTTGTCCATAAAATTCGGTTTGCAAAAATAATTTAATTTTTTCAAATAACAAAATAAATTTTGTTTTAGTTTGATTTAAAGTTATTGCAATCTTAATGTTAATTAGATTAAGTATTGCTGTCTTTTGGTAGATCTTCATCAATATTATCCCTAGAATTAAGGGATCTTGCCTGCAGTCTGTTGTCGTATAATTCTCTATACTCAGATCTGTTTTTAAAAATTTTAACCGCAGTAAACAATGCTTCTGTAAAGGATTGCTCGTCTGCTTTGTTTTTTCCTGCAATGTCATAAGCTACACCATGATCAGGAGAAGTTCTGATAAATGGTAATCCAGCGGTATAGTTAACGCCTTCTTCGTAAGCTATAGTTTTAAAAGGTGCTAGTCCTTGGTCATGGTACATTGCTAGAACCGCGTCAAAGGCATTGTATTTATTGGGTTGGAAGAAGCTATCTGCGGGATAAGGACCAAATGTCATAATACCCGAGTTGAAAAGTTCTTTGATGGCAGGTTCTATAATTTCTATTTCTTCTTTACCTATAACGCCGCCATCACCTGCATGAGGATTGAGTCCAAGGATTGCGATTTTAGGCTTGTCAATACAGAAATCTTCTTTTAGACAAAGATTAAGCGTTTTTATTTGCTTTTTTATTTTTTCTTTAGAAATTTGATCGGCAACATCTTTAATAGGAATATGATGTGTGGATACAGCAACTTTAAGACCTTCTGTTACTAAGAACATAAGACCTTTTTTCTGAAATTTCTCTTCCAGGTAACCTGTGTGGCCAGCATGTTGAAAACCGTACTTCATCATTTCGTCTTTGTTGATTGGCGCTGTCACCATGACGTCTATCTCGCCTTTCATAAGAGCTTCTGTAGTGGCTTCTAGAGATGCAATTGCCATTTTGGTAGATTCTTCCGTAGGAACTCCGAATTCTACATTGGAGTTTTCTTTGGTAAGATTTACCATGTTTATTTTACCAGCAACAGCTTCGTTAGCGGTCTGGATATAATTGAAATTTTGCTGAAGCTTAAAAATGTTTTTCTGATAAGTAAACAACTTGCCAGAACCAAAAATTACAGGTGTGAAGAAATCTGTAATACTTTTGTCTTTTAAGGATTTCATAATAATTTCGGGTCCGATACCGTTAAAATCGCCAATGGAAATTCCTACTCTTATTTTATGATGCTTAGAACTCATTTTCTTATCTTTGAACATTAATTAAAGTACAAATTTAAGCTTTTAGGATTAATATTTTGATTTAAAATGTTTTTATGCGTATTTGTCTTAATTTAGTTTGAGGATAAGCTTTCGTTTAGGAGCTATATTGATGTTAATTTTATTACTAATAAATTATGTTTACAGGAATTATTGAAGCAACGGGAGTTGTTGAAAGTATTGAAAATAAAGGAACTAACGTGGATTTTGTTTTAAATTGCCCTTTTACAAAAGAGTTGAAGATCGATCAGAGTTTAGCGCACAACGGTTGTTGTTTAACTGTTGTGGAAATTACTGAAGATAGCTATAGAGTGACGGCAATAGATGAAACTTTAGAAAAAACTAATCTTGGAAAGTGGGTAGTTGGCACCGAAGTTAATCTTGAGCGTTGTCTGAAATTTGATGGTAGATTAGATGGGCATATGGTGCAGGGACACGTTGATAAAACTGGTATTGTTAAGGAGATAGAAGATAAAGATGGGAGTTTTTATATTATCATTCAATATGATGAAAATGTAAATTTTACCACAGTTCCTCAAGGGTCTATTACAGTTAATGGTATTAGCTTGACAGTTGCAGATAGTCAGATTAACCAGTTTTCTGTAGCTATAATTCCTTATACATGGGAGTTTACTAATATGAAGACGCTTAATGTTGGAGATATAGTGAATCTAGAGTTTGATATTATAGGGAAGTATATTTCAAAATTGATGCAAAAACAGAATGCCCTATAGTAATTACAAAGGTTATAGTCTGCGTAACCGTGTCTTTTTTGGTTTTATGGCGATATGTCTGTTGAGTATTATTACATCAGCGACTTTGTCATTTATCATTTTGCGAGATAATGCAAGGGTACAGAGTAAGACGGATATGCAAAAAAAGTCAGAAGCATTAATGTCTTCTTTGGATTATGCGCTAAGTCATACTCAGGTAGAAAGTAAAGATTTACCAAAAGTTTTAGGGAACAAGATATATGAAATTTCGGATATTAATAAACACGATGTCGTGCTTTATGATATGGCTGGTAATTACTTGTTGTCTAATAAAGATCCTAATCTTGTCTCTCAAAAAAGAATTCCTTCTGGGATTTTGGCTAAGCTTAGAGGAGGAGAGCAACAGTTGGATTACACCCTTTATGACGAAAAATTAGATGCCAGAGTGACGTCTTCTTACATGGTCTTGAAAAATAATATGTTAGAGAATATTGGGTATGTGTATTTTCCGTATTATCATAATGAATCCGCGTATTTAGATGTGTTTAATGAATATTTTACGGTCATCATTGGTGTTAATATTCTAATTATTTTCTTCAGTATTTGGTTAAGTTGGATTATTTCTAAGCATCTTACACAGGCATTAACGAGGTTTTCTACTATTATTAATAATTTGAATCTTTTTGATGAAAATCTTCGTCCTATAAAATATTATAAAAATGACGAGCTTAATGCTTTGGTTAAGGCTTATAATAAATTAATTGGAGAGATTGCGGATCAGCGAGAGCGTCTTCGTTATAAAGAAAAAGAAGAAGCTTGGAGAGAAATGGCTAAGCAAGTAGCGCATGAAGTGAAAAATCCACTGACTCCAATGAAGCTGACCATTCAGAATTTTGAAAGAAAATTTGATGCTAACGATCTGGATATAGATGTTAAAGTAGAAAAAATGAGTCGTATGATTGTGGATCAAATAGATTTGATATCCAAGGTGGCTAATGCTTTTTCTGAGTTTGCGCAGTTACCAGATCGTAACGATGAAGTGTTTGACATTGGTAAGGAAGTGAAAAATATTATCAATGTATTTTCTGATACAGATATTTTTGTTCATGTTAATAAAGACGTTATCTGGATAAAAATGGATAAAGTATTTTTGACAAGAATTTTGACTAATCTTATTACCAATGCCAATCAGGCTAAAGATGATGACAGAAAATCTCATATTAATGTTGATATAGAAAATGTTTATAAAAGAGTTAAGATCACGGTAGAAGATAATGGCGTGGGGATTCCTGAGGAAAAATTGAGTAAAATATTTGAACCTAATTTTACAACAAAAAGTTCGGGCACAGGATTGGGGCTAACGATGGTGAGAAAGATGATAGAAGACTATCAAGGTGAGATTAGTGTAAGCTCAGAGATAGGAAAAGGTACCTCCTTTGTTATAATGTTGCCAACTAATTTATAATGAAATCATTTAGATTTAAACAATTTGAAATTCAGCAAGACTCAGACGTTTTTCGAGTTGGGACAGATGGCGTATTGTTGGGCGCTTTAGCTGATGTTGAAGATGTTAATTCTGTATTAGAGATTGGTACCGGAAGTGGCTTGATTGCCTTGATGATCGCACAACGAAATATTTCGGCGACTGTATTGGCTTTAGATATTAACCTTAGTGCGGTGGAGTTGGCTCAACGTAATTTCTCAGAATCTATTTTCTCAGAAAGATTGAAATCTAAATTGATGGATTTTAAATATTTTGAAACCGAACAAAAATTTGATTTAATCATTTCTAATCCACCTTTTTTTGAAGTTAATGATTCTCAAAAAGACACTTTAGCACGTCAGAAAATCGAATTAAATTTCATTGAAATTATTTCTAAATCATCTCAATTATTATCTGCTAAAGGACGATTTTCTGTAATTATTCCCAAGCAAGACGAAACCGAATTTGTTAGTTTAGCAACCGTTAACCAATTGTTTCTTCAGCGCAAAATAGATATAAAAGGAATTGTTGATGGTGATGTAAAAAGAGTTATTTTAGAATTTGGTTTAGCGAATAAAGATTTACAACTAGAAAATTTTATAATAGAACAGTCGCCAAGAGTCTATAGCAATCAGTACTTGGAAGCAACTAAAGACTTTCATGTTTTTAAAACAAAAACGCCTTGATCTCTCAAAGCGTTTTTTTTATAATGTAAAATATCTAATTTTATTCGAATAATTCTGCAGTGTCTAGCACGCTCACTTCTCCATTTTCACAACGGATGGCTTCTCCTGGGAAATTCTGAATCATGTGATAATCATGCGTTGCCATAACTACGGCGCAGTTATTTTCTGTCGCAACATTTTTTAACAATGTCATGATGTCGTTAGATGTTTCTGGATCTAGATTTCCTGTAGGTTCATCAGCAAGAATTAGCTCTGGATGGTTAAGTAGCGCTCTTGCAATGGCAACACGTTGTTGTTCTCCACCAGATAATTGATGTGGCATCTTGTGCTTTTTGGTTTTCATACCAACGCTAGAAAGAACTTCGTTAATACGGTCTTCCATTTTGATTTTATCAGTCCAGCCAGTTGCTTGTAGTACAAAAAGAAGGTTTTTCTCTATGTTTCTGTCTGTTAATAACTGAAAATCTTGGAAAACAATCCCTAATTTTCTTCTCAGGTTAGGGATATCTGATTGTCTTAATTTTGCTAAGTCAAATCCTGCAACTTGCCCGCTTCCGCCTTGTAGAGGGAGATGTCCGTATAATACTTTTAACAGTGAGCTTTTTCCAGAACCTGTTTTTCCTATCAGATAACAGAATTTTCCTTTTTTGATATGAAGATCAACATTGTTAAGAACCGTAAAGTTTTTTTGAACAATCTTGGCATTATTAAGATCAATAATATCTTCTCCGTTTTCGTATCGGTGTGGCATAATTTCAGTCGTTGAGGTTAAGAATTTACCATAAGGTTTCTATATTCAAAAATAAATAAAACTTTTATGATTAGCCCTAATTTTAGGAAATTTTAACAACAAAAAATGCTTGAAAGCCTAAGCCTCAAGCATGATTTGTATATGATAATATAAGGTAATTATCTTTTTGCGCGCGCTGCGCTAATGCTTACCTTTTTTCTGCCTTTAGCTCTTCTAGCTGCCAAAACTCTTCTTCCGTTTGGCGTAGACATTCTTTCTCTGAAACCGTGTTTGTTTCTCTTTTTTCTCTCTGATGGTTGGAATGTTCTTTTACTCATCACTAATATATTTAGTTCGTAATTATCTTTTTATTTTCAGATTGCAAATATAGGGATTTTATTTGTTGTTGCAAATCATTTCTCAAATATTTTCTACAATCTTTGTTGATGCTCCATAAAATCGCCTGCTTAAGCGTTTTGTTATAAAAAGTAGTATTTTTGAGCTTTATTATTTGGACATATTATGGCTTGGTTGTATTCTTTATTTATAAAACTATTAATGCTTGGGATGAAGATTTTTTCTTTATTTAATGCTAAAACAAAACTAGGCATTGAAGGAAGAAAGCAATCATTGTCTTTGGTTAAAGAAAAATTGTCTCAACAGCCTGTTATCTGGATGCATGCAGCTAGTTTGGGAGAATATGAGCAAGGTTTGCCAGTCTTACAACAATTGAAATTAACGTACCCTGATTGTAAAGTTTTAGTAACTTTTTTTTCGCCGTCGGGTTATGAGAATATTATCAAAAAGAATAATCATTTGGCAGATGTTATTTGCTATCTCCCTTTTGATGAAAAGTCTTCTGTTAAAGCATTTGTTGATGTTTTTAATCCCAAAATATTTTTCACGGTAAAGTATGATTATTGGTATCATCTCTTAGCAGAACTTAAAAATCGAAATTGTAAAACCTTTGTGGTTTCTGCCTTGTTTTACGAAAGTCAAGTATTTTTCAAGACTTACGGACGTTGGTTTATAGAGCAATTAAAGAAAAATGTCGATTGGATTTTTCATCAGACTGTTCATTCTTCGGCGTTAGCGAAAAGTATTGGTTTGTCGCAATCTTCGGTGTCTGGTGATACAAGATTTGATCGAGTGAAGCAAATTTTGAAAAGAGATAATCATATTGATTTTATTTCTCAATTTTTAGGCGATAGGCGTTGTGTAGTGTTTGGCAGTTCTTGGGAAGCCGAAGAAAAAATCGCGCAAATTTTACATGTTAAATTACTTAAAACCAAACTTATTATTGCGCCACATGATCTAAAGCGCGTTACTGTTCTGCAAGATTTGTTTCCAGAAGCGGTTTTGTATAGCAGTTTAGATGAAAATCAACCTAAAGGATTTAATCAGCAAATATTAATTATCGATAGCATTGGTCTGTTGTCAAAATTATACTCTTATGCTGATGTTGCAGTCGTTGGTGGTGGTTTTCATAGTGCTGGATTGCATAATATTTTGGAAGCTGCAACGTTTGGAGTCCCTGTTGTGTTCGGGAATCATTATAAGAAAAATCCAGAAGCTGATGCTTTGGTCAAAGCTGATGGCGGAAAGCATTTTGACGACGAATTTGCTGCTGCAGGATTTATAGCAGAACTTATCAAAGAAGATAACAGGACGTTGGAATCCGAAACATCTTACCGAGATGAAATGGCTCATAATGCGTCTGTATTTGTGAAATCTCAGCCAGATGCAACGGCTAATATTCTTCAAAAAATCAAAGAAAAGGTTTAATTAAATAACTTAGAATATTTCAAAAATCCATTAATTGCCCAATTGGTGGTGTAGTACAACGACTTAAGCGTGGAGAATTTCATGTAATCTTTGTAGACCAGATATTGATCTTTAATAATATTACTTTTCTTTCTGGAGACACTTGTGGCGTGCATTCTGTATTTTGCCATGGTTTGATTAAGCGGCAAGCCTTCTGGGATTTTCTTTAGAAGATTAAGCCACATCACATGGTCTTCGCGCTTACTTCCTTGGGGAAAATATTCTTTGCCAACACGAGAAGCGTCATACATAGAGGATAGAAGAGAAAGGCGACAAGTTTTCAGAAGATTATCGAATGTAACGATTTTGTCAGCTTTAAAATCTTCAATCTGTGGAATTAAGTTTTCGTTGCAACGTGCGTAGTTAGAATAAACCAATTCTGCTTTTTGATCCATCATAAATTGTGTCATTTCTTCTAAGAAATTAGGTTTCCAATAATCATCAGCATCCAGAAAAGTAATATATTTTCCGCTCGCTCTCTTTAGAGATGAATTTCTCGCCACACCCGCGCCACCATTTTTTTTGGATTTAATAAGGATAATTCTCGGATCATTATATTGCTCTATAATTTCAATCGTGCGATCGCTAGAAAGATCATCGGTAATAATCCATTCCCAGTCATTATAAGTTTGTGCTAATACAGATTTTATGGTGTCTTCTATATATTGTTCTGTATTATAACTTGGAGTAATGATGGAAACTTGAGGCATATATTGTGTTTTTGCAAAGATAGTTTTTTGAGCAAGACGATATAAAAAAGAAAAGAGTCTTTCGACTCAATTATCAATGTTTTGTTCTCAAGTTAATCCGCTGATATCGGTTAAGATGACTTTGTTAATGGTTTTTTCTAGCTTAAATTTTAACTCTGCTTTTGCTCCTAAAGGCAATATACTACAAGGCGAAAGTATTAATGCAGTCAGTAAGAAAAATCTCAAAAAGAACTTCATACTGACAAAAATAGACTTTTGATGTATATTTTGGGGATTGTTTATCTTATTTAGCATCATAAAGTTGATTAAGTATGTGGTTATTTTCACTATCTTTGATGGACTTAATAGATAAAGTTATCGCTCATAATATCGTATTGCGGGCGTTTTTTCTTTTTAAGAACGTAATTTTATTCAAATAAAAAGAGATATCTGTCTGGCATTCAAATATAATTTTTAACTTTGGGCGTCAGTTTTTAAAGATTTTAATATCTGAGTAATTTTATATTAATAGAATTTTTAACTACAAAATAATAGATTTAAAGTGTTTTACGATCATCAGAACATAGAGAAAAAATGGCAGAAGTATTGGGAAGATAACCAGACTTATAAGACTTCTGACGCAACCGATAAGCCTAAGTTTTATGCCTTAGATATGTTTCCTTACCCATCAGGTGCGGGACTACATGTTGGGCATCCGCTCGGTTATATAGCTTCTGACATCTATGCGAGATATAAAAGACATCAAGGTTTCAATGTATTGCATCCTGTGGGTTATGATAGTTTTGGATTACCAGCAGAGCAATATGCAATACAGACAGGACAGCATCCAGCGCTAACGACTGAGCAGAATATCAATCGTTATGAACAGCAGATGAGAAAGATTGGTTTTTCTTTCGATTGGAGTAGGGAAGTGAGAACTTCTGATGCCTCTTATTATAAATGGACACAATGGATTTTTGTTCAGTTATTTCATTCTTGGTATAATAAGGCGACTGACAAAGCAGAATCTATAGAAACCTTAATCCAACATTTCGAAAATAAAGGAACACAAGATCTTTCTGCTAATCAAAATGAAGCGTTAAGCTTTACCGCAGAAGAATGGAAAGATGCTTCCGAAGAAGATCAACAAGATATTTTATTAAACTATCGTTTGGCTTTCCGTGCAGAGACGACTGTTAACTGGTGTCCAGCTTTAGGGACGGTTTTAGCTAATGACGAAGTTATTGGTGGTAAGTCAGAACGTGGCGGTTTTCCTGTGTATCAGAAAAAAATGATGCAATGGAGCATGCGTATTTCTGCTTATTCAGAAAGATTGTTGCAAGGACTATCAACTTTGGATTGGCCGCAACCTCTTAAAGATTCTCAAGAATATTGGATTGGGAAATCTCAAGGTGCAAAAGTGAAGTTTACAGTTGAAAACCAAAATGAAGTTATCGAAGTTTTCACGACAAGACCAGATACTATTTTTGGATCTACATTTATGGTGTTAGCACCAGAAAATCCATTGTTAGAAACTATTACAACAGAAGCTCAAAAGGCAGAAGTTGATACTTATATTACAGAAACCTCTAAAAAAACGGAGCGTGATCGTATGGCTGACGTCAAAAACGTGAGTGGTGCTTTTACAGGAAGTTTTGCCATCAATCCTTTTACAGGAAAAAAGATGCCGATTTATATTTCGGATTATGTGTTGATGGGTTATGGCACGGGCGCTGTTATGGCAGTTCCTGCACATGATGAGCGCGATCATAGATTTGCAAAGAAATTCGATTTAGAAATTATCGAAGTTGTTGCAGGTGGCGATAATGTTCAGGAAGAAGTTTTTGTTTCTAAAGACGGAACGTGCATTAATTCTGATTTTCTTGATGGATTAACTTACGAAGAAGCGAAAGTTAGAATCATTGACGAAATTGTAAAAAGAAATATCGGTGAAGGGACCATTAATTATAGACAACGTGACGCTATTTTCTCTCGTCAGAGATATTGGGGAGAGCCGGTGCCTGTTTATTTTAAAAATGATTTGCCTTACACCTTGCCGATGTCTGCGTTACCATTAGAGTTGCCAGAAGTTGAAAAATATCTACCAACCGAAGATGGTGATCCGCCATTAGGAAATGCTAAAACATTTGCTTGGGATGAGGTTAACCAGAAAGTTGTCGATACAGATTTGGTAGATAACCAAACAGTTTTCCCTTTAGAATTATCTACAATGCCAGGTTGGGCGGGGAGTTCTTGGTATTTCTTAAGATATATGGATCCGCATAATGATGAGATTTTTGCTAAAAAAGAACTGACAGATTATTGGGGACAAGTGGACTTGTACATTGGTGGAAGTGAGCATGCAACAGGACATTTATTGTATTCTCGTTTCTGGAATATGTTTATGAAAGATAGAGGTTATGTTAGTCATGACGAGCCTTTCCAAAAGTTGATTAACCAAGGCATGATCTTGGGGATGAGTGCTTTTGTTTATAGAGTTGAAGGAACTAATCAATTTGTTTCAAAAAGTTTAGCGAATCAACATCAAACTCAAAAAATTCACGTTGATGTTTCTTTATTAAAGGGAACGACCGACGAATTAGATACCGATCAATTTAAAGCTTGGCGACCAGAATTTGCAGATGCCGAATTTATTTTGGAAGATGGAAAATACATCACAGAACGTGAGGTAGAAAAAATGTCTAAATCCAAATTCAATGTGGTTAATCCAGATGATATCAGCGAAGAATATGGTGCAGATGGTCTAAGATTATACGAAATGTTCTTAGGGCCATTGGAACAATCCAAACCTTGGAACACGCAAGGTCTTAGCGGTGTCTATGGTTTCCTTAAAAAATTCTGGAATCTTTATTTTGAAGGAGATAATTTTGAGGTTTCAGAGGAAGAACCAACCAAAGCAGAATATAAAATCTTACATACTTTGATTAAAAAAGTTGTGTATGATATTGAGAATTTCTCTTTTAACACGTCTGTTTCTTCATTTATGATTGCTGTTAACGAGTTTCAAAAACTGAAAACTAACAAAAGAGCGATTTTAGAACCATTAGCAGTTGTGATTTCTCCTTATGCACCACACATTTGTGAAGAATTGTGGAGTCTTTTGGGGCATGAAGAAAGTATAGAGTATGTGGCATTTCCAACTTTGGATGAGTCGTATTTGGTAGAAGATGAAATTGATTATCCGGTGAGTTTTAATGGGAAAATGAAATTTAAAATTCAGCTTCCAGCAACACTTAGCGTTAACGAAATTGAAACCATTGTTTTGAAAGATGATAGAGTGGTAAAGATTTTAGGAGATAATATACCTAAAAAAGTAATTATTGTCCCTAAGAAAATCATCAATATCGTACTATAATCATGGTAAATTAATATAAATTAAGCATCCGTTTAATATAAAATGTATTAAAAAAAATAAAAAAAATTAACAATATTTCTTGTCTGAATAAAGCGAATAAAAGGCAAGGAGTAAGGATGTTTCAAAAAAAAAGAAAAAAAATACATATTTAATAATTATTAAGCCAAAAGACCTTATATAAATTAGACGTTAATTCTTATATAAGTATTGCATTTTTAATTTATTTGGCTTTATTTTACAACCTAGAAAATTTAACAATTATAATTTTAGTTTAATATGGAAATGAATGTTTCAAAAACAGATGAGCAAGTAATTGCTAGAAAAAAAGGAGGTCTTAACCCAGCCGTAATTCTGCCAGTTCTTTATTTAATCGCATTAGGACTTTATCTTTTTGTTTTAGGTAATCCTTCTAATTTTGCGGCAAACCCTAAGTTGAGCGGAGCGTCAGTAGCTTTTTCTGATGTTCAGGCAAAAGAATTACATCCAGAAGGATTTATGGGTATTATCTACATGGGTGGTCCAGTAGTACACATTCTAATTTTGTTCATGTTGACAGTAGTTGTATTTGCAATTGAGCGTTTCTTAGTATTAGGAAAAGCAGCGGGTAACGGTAACTTAGATAACTTCGTAATGAAAGTTAGAAGCTTATTGAATGAAAACAAAATTGACGAAGCTATTGAAGAGTGTGATAGACAACAAGGTTCTATCGGTAACGTAGTTAAGGAAGGTCTTACTACTTACAAAGCTTTGGCAAAAGACAATACATTAAATAAAGAGCAGAAAATGATTGCACTTAATAAGTCAATCGAAGAAGCTACAACTTTAGAAATGCCAATGTTAGAGAAAAACATGATGATTTTGTCTACATTAGGTACTGTTGCAACGTTAATCGCGTTATTAGGTACGGTAATTGGTATGATTAAAGCTTTCCAGGCTCTAGGTTCTGGTGGTGGTACTCCAGATGCAGGTGCATTATCTTTGGGTATCTCTGAAGCTTTGATTAACACTGCATTAGGTATTGGTACTTCAGCTATCGCAATTATTTTCTATAACTTCTTTACATCTAAAATTGATGGTTTAACTTATAAGATCGATGAGATCTCTATGAGCATCCAACAATCTTTCGCAGAGTACAACTAATAAGTTGTAACAATTAATTGCGTTAGCAATATTATTATTAGTTAAAGAAAATTTATAAAAAATGGCGAAAATTAAACCAAAAAGACATGGGGTAATTACGGATATGACCGCGATGTGCGACGTTGCATTCCTATTACTTACATTCTTTATTTTGACCACACAGTTCAAGAAACCGGATGTGGAGCAAATTAAACCGCCATCATCTATATCACAAACATTGTTACCGGATGCTAGTCTTATGACAGTTAACGTAACACCAGAAGGAAAATTCTATTTTACACCAGTTGATAACGGTACAGAAAGAGTACAATTATTAGAGAAAATGGGTGCAAAATACGGAATTGCCTTTAACGATAAAGAAAAGGTGGCATTTGCAAATGTACAAACAGTTGGAGTTCCTATGAATCAGCTTAGAGGCTACTTAGCCTTAACAAAAGATCAAATGGCATCTTTTAAAGCTACGGAAGGAGTTCCATTGGATGAAACTAATAAGCAATTGATCGATTGGGTAGAGCAAAGCCTTAGTGTTAATCCTAATTATAAATTAGCGGTTAAAGGAGATGTGTCTACAAAGTACCCAAGAGTTAAAGATTTATTTGAAGGTTTAAGAGATATTAAATTTCTTAAGTTTTGGTTAATAACATCTCAAGAAGGTAAAAATTAATTTTAATAGAAATGGCAGAAGTACAAGTAAAAGACGACGGCGGCAAAGGCGGTAAGGTACGCTCGAAAAAGCAGAATACCAGAGTCGATATGACTCCGATGGTAGACTTAGGGTTTCTATTAATTACCTTTTTTATGTTTACCACAACATTCAGTAAACCTAATGTGATGGATCTTGGTCTTCCGGCAAAACCGGATATTAACCAGCCACCACCAAAGGATATTGATATAAAATTGCAAAATTCAATTTCGATAATTATCGGAAAAGATAATAGAGTATTCTATCACCAACAAGATCAAGCTGGTCTAGATGAGCAGACATTAGTGGAGACTAAGTATGATAGAGATGGGATTACTAAGGTAATCGAGCAGGCAAAAGCAGGTGCAATTGATAAAAAAATATTTACAGTTATTATCAAACCGACTGACGATGCAGTATATAAAAATTTTGTAGATATTCTTGATGAAATGGCAATAACTAACAGTGAAAGGTATGGTGTTACTGATATCAAACCTTGGGAGTTGGCTATTTACAAAAAGAAGGTTGGAGAACAGTAAGTCTCTAGTTACAAATTAATTTTCTAAAAATTAAAGAATGTCAGACAATATAGATTACAATCCATCTAATCTTAATTTAGATGAAATTGTATTTAAAAATAGAAATAAGGAATACGGGGCGTATGATCTTAGAACAATGTACCCTAGATTACTTACAAAATCTTTTGTAATTGGTACAGCCTTCTTTGTATTAGCTATCATTAGTCCATTTGTGTATTTAAAAATACAAAAAATGAATGCTGAAGAGCAGACTAATGTTCAAGCTGATCTGATTGATATATTACCAGACCAACCTGTATTAGAGCAACCTAAGGAAGAAGAACCACCACCACCGCCACCAAAACAGGAGGAGGAGAAAATTGAAATTATTCAAAATGTGGTTCCAGAGCCTAAAAGAGAGCCTAAGATTGAGACACCTCCGCCTACAATTACAGAGCAGAAGGAAACAACTACTGGTCTAGTAGCGCAAGAAGGTGTTAAACAACCTGCTTATGTGACACCACCACCAGTAGCTCCACCAGGAAAAGGTACAGCAGTTGAGGTTAAAGCTGTTAACTCAAATGAAGTGTATGATTCTGTAGATCAGTCTGCGGAATATCCAGGAGGTTTAAATGCCGTAAGGAAATTAATTGGCGAAAACGTTGATAGCTCTGGATTAGATGGTGAAGGTCAATTAACGGTTAAACTGAGATTTATTGTAGAACGTGATGGTACTGTTTCTGATGTTAAAGTTACATCAAAATCAGGTAACAGCGACTTCGATTCTGAATCGGTAAGAGCAGTTAAAAGACTTAAGAAATGGGTGCCTGCAAAGAAAAATGGAGAGACGGTAAGATCTTACTACTCAATCCCAGTTACTATGCAATTCCAATAAAAAAGTTATTATTTTTTATACAAAGAGAAGCTGTTAAGCTTCTCTTTTTTTATATATTTGTCATATGATGTCTAATTGGTTGTCTATCGTTGCAGGTATTTTCTATGCAATACTTGGGGTAGTCGTTATTATTTATAAATTTTTTGCAATTCCCCTGGAGGCTAACGTAGCTTATCCACTGGGAGTATTGCTTATTTTGTATGGCTTATTTAGAATCTATCGAGCCGTAAGAAATTTAAGAAAAGTAGAAGAAGATGAAAAATAGTATTTTAATACTTCTGATGAGTTTTGCTATTTTATCTTGTTCGAAATCGGATAAGAAAGTAGATGATCCTAGTCAAGGCGAAATTACATTAGAGGTAGATGAGTCTTTCAAAAGTGTTACAGATGCATTAGCAGAACGTTATGTTGCTCTTAATCCGGGAGCTAAAATTAATGTAGTAACTAAGAAGGAAGATTTTGCTCTTCTAGATCTATTAGAGAGAAAAGCCCGAGTTGTTGTTATGTCAAGAAATCTAAGCCAGCAAGAAAAAGCGGCTTATGATAGTAAGATAGATCTGCCTTGGCAACCTGCTAAATTTGCTGCCGATGCTGTTGTATTTGTCGTATCAAAAAATTCTTCTGTAAAAACATTAGATATTGATGATATAAAGAAAGGACTTATGTCGGAGGATAGGCCTTTTGTTTTTGATGGTGCTAATGCGAGTAATCTCAACTTTGTTGCTCAGAAATTCAATGTAAAAGCATCTAGTTTAAAATTTTCTACAATTGATGGTAATCAAAATATAGTTAAGCAGCTAGAACAACATCCTGATAAAATTGGCGTTATAAGCCTTAATACAATATCTCGCCCTTATGGAGAAGAAGCCATAATGTTACGTGAGAAGATTAATATTTTATCCATTTCAGAGAAAGGGAAATCCTATACTCCTACAGTGGATAATCTTAAGGATATGCAATATCCATTTACGAGAGTATTATATTTTTTAACCAATGAAGCTTATTATGGATTGGGTAATGGTTTTATTCGATTTGCTTGTACGCAACTAGGTCAGATAGTTGTAGAAAAAGAAGGACTCCAGCCATATAATATTTATAAAAGAGAAGTCCAGATGAGATAATTCTCAGAAATTAACAAAAATTTATAATCGTAACTCTTTTATTGGTCTGAAAATTGTTTTTTCCGATCCTTTAAAAAGATTTAATAAACTAAAAATAAGAGATAATGAATTATTCAAAGAAAATTGTTTTAGGTATTGCTGCATCTTTTTTCACGCAGTTTGCAATGGCGCAGTCATTAGAAGAAGGTATTAATTATGTTGATAGCCACAAGTACGCTAAAGCAAGACAGAACTACAATGATCTAATCGCAAAAGAACCTGTAGCTAATAACTATTTCTATTTAGGTAACACATATTTAATGCAGTTTGAGCCTGACTTTGACAAAGCAAAAGAGTACTTTGATTTAGGACTTGCAAAAGATCCTAAAAGCTTTCTTAATAAAATTGGTATTGCCGCGATTAAAGTTGGTAAAGGCGATAAGTCTGGTATTGCAGATATACAGCAGATAGTAAAAGATACTAAAGAGAAAGATCCAGAGGTACTTTATAGAGCTGCAGAAGCTTTAACTATTTTTGAGAAAAATAATAATACAGAACTAGCTGTAGATTTCCTTACTAAAGCTATAGAGAAATCAAGAAAGGCTGGCGTGCCGGCTAATTATTTTTATGCATTAGGAGATGCTCACAGACTAAAAGCTAATGGTAATTCTCAGATTGCAGGTCAAGCATTATCAGCTTATGAAAATGCCTTGCCAACAGCTAAGAACAAAGCGGCTGTATATACAAGAATTGGTTCTCTTTGGATGTCTGCACAACAATGGCAGAAAGCTAAAGAAAGCTTAGATAAAGCTATCGCTATAGATCCAACTTATGCACCTGCATATAAATATCTTGCAGGCCTTAATATTAGATACCAAAAAAATGAAGAAGCAACACGCAATCTAATTAATTATACGAAGAATGCAGACGAAGATCCTTCTACTCAATTAGAAATTGCAAAGTTGTATTTTACTAATGATGATTATGCTAATGCAAAAACAACCTTAGATAGCGTTTTTGATAAAGTTTCGGATCCAATTAAGTATAAGTTAAGAGCATATATCCAATTTGGTTCTGCTGATTATGCAGGAGCTCAAGATAATTTTAATCAATTTTTATCAAAAGTTGATAAAGCTAGAGTATTACCAGGTGACGAAGGATTGCAAGGTCTTATCGCAGCAGGTCTAGCAAAAGACGAAAAAGATGCGTCTAAAAAAGCACAGTTAGAAGCAACGGCACAATCTAAAATCGCTATTGCTAAAAATGCAAAAGACGAAACACTTAAGTGGGATGAAGAATTATCTAAAGTAAAAGGCGGACTTAAAGGTATGACTGCAGATCAAGGACCAACTAATCCAGAGATTGAAGGTTATAAAGCTAAACTTGCTGTTAACGCTCAAGATACAGATTCATTATTTAGATTAGCTCAAGCTTACCAAAACGCTAAAAACTGGAATGGCGCTATACTAACATGGCAAAAAATGATCGATCTTTTACCAGATTGGGAGCCAGCTTATTACAGTCAAGGTTATGCATATCAGCAATCTGGTAATAAAGAATTAGCAGGTTCTGTTTATCAGAAATACATAGACGTTTCTGCTAAAAAACCAGCGGCTGAGCAAGAAGCTAACAAAGAAACAGTATCGTACGCATATCTAGCAATAGCTTATAATAATGTGGAATCTAATAAAGAGAAAGCAAAACAATATGCTGCAAAATCATTAGAACTTAACCCTGCATCTACAGATGCGAAGGCTCTAGTGACAGCACTAAGCAAATAATAGTATTACAATACTATATAAAGCTCCCATTTCTAACCGATTTGGGAGTTTTTTTATGGCAATTCCCTAGGCCACAACTTCGGCATCTGCTCGGGTCGGGCTATCCGCTATATCTTTGTGTGTGGGCACTCGAACGGCTCCGCTACGCTCCGCCGCCTCATGCCCACACACAAAGGATGTCGCTTCTATCCCTATTGCAAAAATATTGCACATAAAAAAGGCACAATTATAAGAACTAAAATCAAAAATCATTAGATTTGTAAAAAACATATCAGAAGATATTTATGAAGTTTAGAAGCATTGTTTTAGCAGTAGCATTAATCTCATTGGGAGCTTGTAAGAGCCATCTCAATATTGCCAATATTCATACGGAGAAGAATATTGTGATTGATAATCAAGTATCAGAAGATGCCAAGATCAAAGCCTTTATAGAACCGTATAAGAATGAGATGGATGCCAAGATGAACACCAAGATCTCACATACTAGTGTAGATCTAACCAAAGATGGTGATAATAGTAATCTCGGTAATCTTTTAGCAGATTTCACGTATGAAGGTGCGTTAGATTGGGCAAAAAAGAATAACATCCCACATTTAGATGGTGGAGTTATTAACATAGGAGGTATACGATCTGTCATTGGAGCAGGAGATATAACGACAAAACAAGTCTTCGAAGTTATGCCTTTCGAAAATGAAGTTGTTATCATAAAGCTTAAGGGTAAAGATCTACAAGGCTTGTTTGATTACTATGCAGAAAATCAAAAAAACAATCCAGTATCTCATTTGTTAGTGGAGACGGATAAAAATAAAATCACAAAGCAATTGGTTAACGGTAAAGCAATCGATTTTGACAAGGATTATTACATCGTCACTTCAGATTATTTAGCATTTGGTGGTGATAGAATGTACTTCTTTACTAAGGGAGAATTAATCCCAACTGGCATTAAGTTAAGAGAATTGTTTTTAGAAAAATTCCGAGCGATGCCAGAAGTTGTTGTCCCGAGTGATGTAAGATTGATTTTTAAAAAATAGTGATGATGGATAGAAAAAAGTTTTTAAAGTATATAGGAGCAGGTTCGGTTGGTTTATCATTGATGCCTCAGATGTTATGGGCAGAACAACAATCATTTTTAGACAAAAGTTCTGATTATAAGTTGACAATTCTTCATACCAATGATCAACATAGTCGTATTGAGCCGTTTGATTCTTCTTATACCAAAAATCCTAATCAAGGTGGTTTTGCAAGAAGAGCAACTTTAATACAAAAAATAAGACAGCAAGAAAGTAACTTATTATTATTAGATTCTGGTGATATTTTCCAAGGGACACCATATTTTAATTTCTTTGGAGGCGAGTTAGAGTTTAAGCTAATGAGCATGATGCAGTACGATGCATCTACGATGGGGAATCATGATTTTGATAATGGATTAGACGGTTTTCTTAAAGTTTTGCCTAACGCAAAATTCCCTTTTATTTGCTCTAACTACGATTTTAAGAATACTATTTTGGATGGTAAAACTCAACCTTATAAAGTGTTTAACAAGAATGGAATTAGAGTTGGTATTTTTGGTGTTGGTGTAGAGCTAAAGGGGCTAGTTGGTAAAAAAAGCTATGGAGAAACAGAATATCTTAATCCGATAGAAATAGCGCAGCATTATGCTGATTTTTTAAGAAAAGAAAAACAGTGTGATTTGGTGATTTGCTTATCACATTTGGGTTATGATTATGAGGAAGAACCACAAAGAATGTCAGATAAACATCTCGCTGCCAAAACATCAGGGATTGATCTGATATTGGGAGGTCATACACATACTTTTCTAGACAAACCTCAGAACTTTATGAATAAAGATCAAAAAAATGTTATAGTTAACCAAGTAGGATGGGCAGGACTTTTGTTGGGTAGATTGGATTTTTATTTTGATAAAACGAAGTCTGTGAAGAATATTTCGTGGCATAATCAAGTTATAGACGATAGTATAATTGTATAATCATATGAAGAAAAATTTATTATTAGCAATCTTCTTTATTTTATCATTAACGATAAACGCACAAAGCTCTACAAGATGGAGTGACTTATTTTCATATAACAATGTACTTGCTATAAGAGAAGATAGTGATAGATTAATTGCAGCAACAGAAAATGGAATTTTCTACTACAATCCATCATCTGGAGAAATCAAAAAATTATCAAAAGCTAATGGTCTTCACGATGTTAAAATTTCTGCTTTTGATTATAATCCAGAAACAAGAATAGGCTTAATTGGTTATAAAAATGGGGCTCTAGATGTGATAACACCTAATGGTATCTTTTATATTGTTGATATCCCTATTGCTAATGGCTATAATGGAGACAAGAAAATTAATCATATTTCTATTAAAGGCGACCAAGCTATAATTTCTGTAGGATATGGAGTTTCTATATTTAATCTAGGAAAAAAAGAATTTGGAGATACCGCTTTTTTCTCTACAGGAGGCGTCTTTACTGTTGCTAATGAAGCGGGTATTGTTAATAATAAAGTATATGTAGCAACTGATGCTGGCTTATTTTCACATGAAATTAATACAACTTTCTCTAATTTTGTAACGTGGCAATCTTCAAAGATAAATGGAATATATAAAAATATAGCATCTAGTGATATTCTAGCTTATTCTATGGGTAATCAGATTAAATTTGGTAATCCTAGCTCAGTGTCAAATTTAGCAAATTTACCAAGTCTGTCTGGAAGTTTTTCTAATGTTAAAGATATTGTTATCAGTCAACAAAAAATATTGGTAGCCGATGAAAAGGCTTTGTTCCAATTTTCCATTAATGGTACTTTAGAACAAAAAATTGATCATACAGAGAATATAAATACAGGAGCATTTTATAAAAATAACTTGTATTCAGGATCATTATTAAGTGGGATTTTAGATAAAAATAATAGTAGTTTTAGACCTGATGGACCTTATAATAATGCGTCATTTAAGATTAATTTGTACAATAATCAGATTGTCATAAGCTCTGGTGGAAAAGCAAATTATAATACTCCTATCATAAGAAACCTAGGGTATTATCATTTTGATGGTATGAAATGGAATTATCCAGACTATTTTTTGACAGCTGATAGACAGTTTAATGTATTAAAAG
This sequence comes from Chryseobacterium electrogenes, assembly GCF_053553015.1. Classification (NCBI taxonomy): domain Bacteria; kingdom Pseudomonadati; phylum Bacteroidota; class Flavobacteriia; order Flavobacteriales; family Weeksellaceae; genus Chryseobacterium; species Chryseobacterium electrogenes. Next base: position 2,899,985 of record NZ_JBNPPB010000002.1, read on the forward strand.
CAGCAATTAATCCTATAAAACCTACAGAAGTATTGTTTACAAATTATACATTGGGAGAATCTAATGGGATCTATAAAATGGAATCTAATAATTTTTCTAAATTCTATCCTCTAAATAACGAGCCTGCTTATAATAGACCTAATGGATTAGATTTTGATGAAAATAATGAACTTTTTGTAAGTGTAGGTGTTATGAAATCACCGTCAGTTGGCTTTCTTTATTATAATAAGATAAATGATCGATTTGATTTAAAACCTATTATTGATAATGGAGGATCCGAACAAATTGTTCTTAAAAATGGGATTTTGTATAATCCTGGAGGATATAGTAATGATGGTGGTCTTTTGATTTATGATTATAATAATACTCCAAGTAATTTTAATGATGATAAATATAAGTTATTAAAAAAATCAAATAATCTCCAATCTAATGGTACGGTATCGGTAGCTGTAGATAAAAACGATAATGTCTGGATAGGTGGTAGAGAAGGGCTAAGAGTATTATCTAATCCTAAATCTGCCATATTAGAGGATTCTCCACAAGCAGATCCTATAATTATTGAGCAAAATGGTTTGGGCGAAGAATTATTCCGTGATGCAGAAATCCTAGCTATAACAGTAGATTCTGGTAACCAGAAATGGATTTCTACAGGTGGTGGTGGTGTTTTCTTCCTTAGTCCAAATGGTGAGCAGACATATCTTCATTTTACAAAGTCTAACTCTCCATTACCTAATAATTCTGTTACAGATATACAGATTGATGATAAAACAGGAAAGGTCTATTTTGTAACATTAGATGGAGTAGTTGTTTATCAAGGAGATATTGCTAATGTTACAGATAATTTTGGCGATGTTTTGGTATATCCTAATCCTGTCGTTTATAATCAGTTTAAAGGAAATGTTAGGATAAAAGGGCTCGCAGCAAAAACAAATATTAGGATTACAGATGCAGCTGGTAATGTTGTTCATTCTGCTATTGCCAGAGGTGGTTATTATGAATGGAACCTCAATAACCAAAGAGGTGTTAGGGTATCTTCTGGTATTTATTTTGTGTTAATGACTAATGAAGATGGTACGGATAAAGCTACTGCAAAAATAGCTGTTGTCAATTAATGAATACATATAGCGGATTTCTTCCTTCTTACGTTCGTTATGGTGATCACGATGCAATATTGCATTGCTTTACTAGAGAAGAGGGGTTTTATAGTTTTTTTGCCAAAGGAATTTATACAGCCAAGAATAAAAAGAAAGCCTATCTTTTTCCGCTTAATGAAATTATTATCACTACCAGCAACGCAAAATCTGGTAAAATATCCAATGTTAGTAAAATAGAATCTGCTCACAATAAAGATATATATCTTGACATAAAAATCAATGCGATCATATTTTTTGTGGCAGATTTTCTCAATCAGATCTTAAAGAACGAACAAGCTCAGCAGGAAATTTACAACGAGATTTCTTGCTTTATACACGCTATTGAAACTACTAATGTCCAAGCGCATATTATCATTCTCTTCAATATTTTGAAAATCCAAGGTTGGTCACCTTTGGTCTCATCACATGATTATCTTAATCCAGAGTCGGGTGTGTTTACAATTAATGAAACGCATTATCTTTTCAATAAAGAGAATTCAGACTTATGGAAACTGGTTTTAAACCAAGATAATCCTTACAGAATCCAACTGACAAGACCGCAAAGACAAGCATTATTAGATACTTTATTGGTGTATTATCATTATCATTTTGTAGATTTTAAAACACCTAAATCTCTGGAAGTCATCCAAGATATTTTTTAGTGATGATAGACATCATCGTATTTTATACCAGCTTTTATTGGTATCTTTAATTGATTAACCTCCGGGACGATAGGGCAACTATAATCATAAGCGTTGTAGGCACATAATGGCTGATATGCTTTGTTGAAATCAATAATAATTTCGTCCGCCTTCGGAGTTTTTAGGTCTAAATATCGTCCACCGCCATAAGTTTGTTTTCCATTAGTTGTATCTTTAAAAGGTAAGAAGAGATAATCTTTATAGTCTTCTTTTGATTTTAAAGCCTCACTGGTGTATAATGTTAAAACCTGAGGTTTTCCTTCAATTACGAAGTAAGCTTTACCATATTCGGTATAATATTTTGTTTTACCAGAAGATGTCGGGAATTCTAATGTTGGAGCATTCTCTGTTTTTACAAATTTTGCTTTAACATAATATTTTTGATTGATAGGAAAAAAGGGATGCTTCTTAAACTTAGTGAAGTTATCATCACGCAAAGGTGTTGTTTCCTTATTAAGATATTCTTGGTTTAATTCCTTTTGAAATTCTTTTATAGACTCTTTATCAAAGGATTGTGCCTGAGTATATATTGTAGCTATTAACGCGAAAAATATGAGTGTTATTTTCATTTTATTGAATTAAAATATGATAAATGTCGGTTTCGTTTCTTTGTATATTTTCTATGAAAAAACCATCAGATTCTGGAATAGATTCTAGCAAATCAAAAGAAACACAGTTGGCAGGAAGTCCCGAAAAAATTAATGTAAAATAATAATCTTTACCAGGTGTTACATCAGTCCAATGCGGAAAAAGGCTAATATTTTCGTGATGAATTAATTTGCTCACATGACTAGACCTACGATCTATCAAAAAAGTAGAAGGCCAAATTCTTATTTTTTCTTCATAAAAACCTAAAGATTTAAAACGGCAATGTACAATTACTTGTTTCTCTTCAAGATACATCTCTTTTAAATCTTTTAAGATTTCTTCTGCAATAAAAGGTTTTACTTCTGTCGTTCCCAACGATTATTTTTTTTGAGGAATCTAAGTTAAAAAAATCCTATTTCATTTTGATTAAAAATAAAATAGGATTTTGATGTTTTTTTGTTATTATAGAACAGAACAAGTTAGTAGTGAAGTTCTAATGTCTTTTTTGTGTAATTTCTAATTTGTTCTGTAAGGTCTTTGTCTTCGGCTAAGTTTTTGCCATAACTCGGTATCATCTCGGTTAATTTTTTGTTCCAATCTCCTTTAACTCGATCAGGAAATGCTTTTTCTAAAACCTCTAACATAGCGTAGACTGCTGTACTTGCTCCAGGAGAAGCTCCAAGAAGTGAGGCGATACTAGAATCTTTGTTAACGACAACTTCTGTCCCAAATTCTAACTTGCCACCATCCTTGTCATCTTTTTTGATGATTTGGACACGTTGTCCTGCGATTTTCAGTTCCCAATCTTCCTCTTTTGCATCTTTAATAAAGTCTCTAAGATGTGCTAGACGCTGAGATTTGTTCATAGCAACTTGTTGTACAAGATATCTTGTTAATGGTAAATTATGCCACCATGCACCAAAGAGCGATCTTATATTTTTGAAGTTAATACTTTCGGGTAAATCAAGATAGCTTCCTTCTTTTAAAAATTTAGTAGAGAATCCTGCAAATGGACCAAAAAGTAAAGCTTCTTCTCCATCTATAATTCTTAAGTCTAAGTGAGGGACAGACATTGGCGGTGCATCTACCGTTGCTTGAGTATAAACTTTTGCCTTATGTTGCTGTACTAATTCTGGATTTTTAGTGACTAACCATTGTCCACTCACCGGAAATCCACCGTAACCATTAGCCTCTTCTATACCAGAACTTTCTAACAATGTTAGCGCATGACCACCAGCACCAATAAAAACAAATCGAGCATCAATATCTTGCGTGTGTAAGTTTTTTCTGTCTTTTACTTCTAGTCGCCAATCACCATTCTCTCTTCTGCTCAATTCTTTTACTTCGTGATAGCAAAATACTTCTACGCTACTATCTTCTTGTAGATGATGAATTAATTTTTTAGTTAAAGCTCCAAAATTAACATCAGTCCCAAGATCCATTTTGGTTGCTGCAAGATGGTGATTAGGGCTTCTTTTGCTCATTATTAAAGGAATCCATTTTTTCAATTTTTCGTGGTCATCAGAAAACTGCATACCTTCGAAAAGATGAGATTTAGTCATAGTCTGTTGTCTTCTTCTTAAGAAATCTACATCCTTTTCGCCCATAACAAAACTCATGTGAGGACAAGAGTTGATGAAATCTTTAGGTGTGTCTATTCTTCCTTTTTCTATTAAATACGACCAAAATTGTTTAGATAATTCAAATTGTTGTACAATTTTTAAAGCTTTGGAGATATCAATACTTCCATCTTCTTTTTCCGTGGTATAGTTAAGTTCGCAGAAAGCTGAGTGTCCTGTACCTGCATTATTCCAAGCGTCAGAACTTTCTTTGGCAACATCATCTAACCTTTCTAAGATTACTACTTTGAGCTCTGGTTGTAGCTCGTGGATGATTGTGGCTAATGTTGCGCTCATAATACCGCCTCCAATAAGGGCGATATCATATTTGGGTTTTGGAGTGTTAATCATTTTATAGAAAATTAATAAGATAACTGTTGTAAATAAAGTTTAGATTTGAGGAAAATTCATGCCAAACTCACATAAAATCTCTTTTAATCAGGATTAGTTACAAGAAATTAATTTAGTAACTTTGCAAGGTGATTCGCCTTAAAAAGAAGGGTGATAATTTTATCAATGAAAGCATTAAAAACCCTGAATCCCTACTTCTGGAAACATCGCGTTTTATTATTTTGGGGATTTCTATTCATTATATTAAGTAATTTTTTTGCCATTTACAAAGTCCAGTTTATTGGTGCTACGGTTAATGAAATTCAAAAATCTTTATTACGCAGTCAAGGCGATCAGAAAGAGTTTTATAGATTATTAATTATAAACGCAGCTATTATTGTTGGGTCATCTATATTGTCGGGATTTTTTACATTTATGATGCGCCAGACGATTATAGTGGCTTCCCGAAGGATAGAATATGAATTGAAAAATAAAATCTATGAGCATTATCAACAATTATCGCTAACGGATTATAAGAAAACAACCATTGGAGATCTAATGAACCGATTGAGCGAAGATGTGGTTGCGATAAGAATGTATCTTGGTCCTGGGGTTATGTATGTTGTTAACCTTATTATTTTATTAATTATTACCAGTGTATATATGGTAATGACAGATATAGAAATGACAATTTGGACTCTTCTTCCCTTGCCGATTTTATCTTTTTTAATTTATAAAGTCAGTGATATTATCAATAAGAAGTCAAAAGTAATGCAGAAAAGCCAGTCGGCTATTTCTACTTTTGTACAAGATAGTTTTTCCGGGATTAGAGTTGTGAAATTCTTTAGCAAAGAAAAATATATCGAAAAAAATTACGGAATTAAGGTTAAAGATTACCAGGACAAAGCCTTGGATCTTGCAAAAACTGAAGCTTATTTTTTTACCATAATACTTTTTGTAATAGGATTATTGAATGTTGTTATCCTTTATATAGGTGGGCAAAAGTATATGGAAGGATTGATGGATGTTGGGACAATTGCGGATTTTTTCTTATACATTAATATCTTAATTTTTCCTTTTTCTATGGTCGGTTGGGTGACTTCTGTTAATCAAAGAGCAGAAGCATCAATGCAACGTGTTAATGAGTTTTTAGAAATGAAGTCTGATGTGATTAATACCAATCATGACAAATATGAAATTAAGGGAGATATAGAATTTCGTAATGTAAGTTACACTTATCCTAATACGGGAATTAAGGCACTAGATCGTCTTAGTTTTAAAATAGAGGCAGGTAAAACGCTTGCTATTATGGGAAAAACTGGAAGTGGTAAATCTACAATTGCGCTCTTGTTATGCAGATTAGTAGATCCAGATGAAGGCGAAATCTTAATTGATGGTAAAAATCTTAAAGACCATAATCTTGAAATATATCGTCAGAAGTTGGGTTATATTCCTCAGGAAAGTTATTTGTTTTCTGATACCATAAAAGAAAATATTGGCTTTGCAATAGATAATCCCACCTTAGAAATGGTAGAGAGGTATGCTAAAAAAGCTGACGTTCATAGCAATATTATGGATTTTAAAAATCAATATGAAACTGTAGTAGGAGAGAGGGGTGTTATGCTATCTGGTGGACAAAAACAAAGGATTTGTATAGCTAGAGCAATGATAAAAGAACCTCAGATTTTGATTTTTGATGACAGCTTATCTGCTTTAGATACAGAAACAGAGGAGAATATCTTACAGAACATAGAAAAAGACTTAAAGAAGTCTACATCAATTATTATAACTCACAGAGAGTCAAGTGCAAAGCGAGCAGATAGGATCTTAGATCTTTCACCACAAGAGGCTTAAAATGTGTGAAAAAAAATCATTTAATTTGTTAAAATACCATATTTGTTACAAATAATTTAAAAAATATTTGAGAATCCAAAGAATTCTTATATATTTGTTAATAAAGAGTTCTAAAAAAATTTGTACAAATGAGTGAATACAAAGAACGCCATGAAAATGAAATTTTCACAAAGGTGTTAAAAGCAGGAAGAAGAACATATTTCTTTGATGTGCGCGAGACAAAAGCAGGAGATTATTACCTTACAGTTACCGAAAGTAAAAAGAATTTTGGAGAAAATGGGGAGGCTACTTTTGAGAAGCATAAAATTTATCTTTATAAAGAAGATTTTAAAAACTTCATAGATATGTTTAATGAATCAACAGATTTTATTATCCAACAGAAAGGAGAGGATGTAATATCAGAAAGACATGATAAAGATTACAAAGCAAAATCTTTTACGATTGAGTCTGATGACGAAGTCTAAATAACATAAAATATAAAAAGCACATTTTTTAAAATGTGCTTTTTTTTTGTTTTATTAACGGTGATAAATGTTTCTAATAGGAGCTAAAACAAAAAAGCATCTGATAATCAGATGCTTTTGTTTTGGGTGAATGAGGGGTCTCGAACCCCCGACCTCCGGAACCACAATCCGGCGCTCTAACCAACTGAGCTACAATCACCGTTTTTGCGTGTGCAAATATAACACTTTATTTTAAACCATCAAACAATTCCTTCAAAATTTTTAAAAACTAGCAATTTTTCTGAAGTAAAACCCTCTGCATAAGTCACACCAGATAGCCTCCCAAGGTCTTGAGCACGATAAGTAATACTTTCTAAGAAGTCTTTTGTTGTGATGGGAGTTGTTGGTTCTGAAGAAGTTGGATCGTAGAATTGCGTTTTATAAGCTAGGCAACTCTTAATTTTGACATCCATATAATCTGAAATATCTATCACAAAATCGGGTTCAATATTTTTCCATTGAATGTAATTAAAAATATGTTTTGGACGCCAAACGTCTTGCAAAATGCCATTGTCTGTCGTTTCGATTTTTCTTAATCCTGATAAAAAGCAAGCATCTGACGTTAATTTGGCTGCTTTTGCATGATCGGGATGTCTATCATCTATTGCATTGGCAAAAACCATGTCTGGCTGATACTTCCTAAGAACTTTTATAATTCTCATTTGGTATTCTTCTGAGTTGTCTAAGAAGCCATCTTTCATTTTTAGATTTTCTCTAACGTTAATTCCGAGTATCTTGGATGCTTCGGCAGCTTCTTCTGCTCTAGTAATGTTGGTCCCTCTTGTACCAAGTTCGCCTTGGGTGAGATCTATAATGCCTACTTTTTTTCCTTCTGCAATTAGTTTTGCTAATGTGCCACTACAACTTAGTTCTACATCATCAGGATGCGCGCCAAAAGCTAATATATCTAGTTTCATTTTTTAATTGTTTGAAGCAAATGTACAAATTACAGTAACAACTCATCTTGACAAAAGATAAGAAGCTACTGCAGCAATAGGGATGGGAGCGGCATCCTCTAGTTTTGGGGTGAGGTGGCAGAGCGAAGCGAAGCCGTCCGAGCGAGAAAACTAGAGATATAGCGTACAGCCCGACGGCATAATTTATGAGGTGATGCCTAATGATTGGGAAATAAATTATGACGGATTGCCCTAACTATTAGAGAAAATATCTTATTTTTACGATAAATATTTTATGTTATGAGCAATCTAAAAGGTGTAGGTGTTGCGCTGGTAACGCCATTTAACGAAGATTTGTCGGTAGATTTTGATTCGTTGACGAAGTTAATTGATTTCAATATCGATAACGGGACTAATTATCTGGTAGTTTTAGGGACGACTGCAGAGGCAGCAACCTTGTCTGAAGAGGAAAAGAAACAGGTAATTGCACATATTATAAAGGTTAATAATGGTAGAGTTCCGTTAGTTTTAGGAATTGGTGGTAATAATACAATGGAAGTGAAACGCCAGATTGAAGAGGCGGATCTATCGGCTTTTGAGGCGGTGTTATCTGTGTCTCCATATTATAATAAACCTAATCAGGAAGGGCTTTATCAGCATTATAAAATGATTGCTTCTACCGGAAAAAATATTATTATCTATAATGTACCGTCTAGAACTGGTCAGAATATTGAAGCAGCTACAACGTTGAGATTAGCCAATGAGTTTCCTAATCTTATTATGATTAAAGAAGCTGCGCCTAACATCTTACAGTATTTTGATATTATTAGAAAGAAGCCGAGTGCATTCAATTTAGTTTCTGGAGATGATGAGTTTACATTACCTGTGACTTTGGCGGGTGGTAATGGCGTTATTTCTGTCATTGGACAGGCTTATCCTAAAGAATTTTCTACGATGCTGCAATTGGCTTTTGATGGAAAGGTTAAAGAAGCTTACGAAATCCATAACCGATTGGTAGAGATTACAAGGCTTATTTTTGCTGAAGGTAATCCTTGTGGTATAAAAACCGTTTTGGCAGAGAAAGGAATTATCAAAAACTATCTTAGATTGCCTCTTACCAAAGCATCTGATGCGTTGCAAAGCAAGATTAAGGAAGAAATGAAAACAATATAATAACAAAATGAGCTTCGGCTCATTTTTAGTTTTAGAGATATGATTATTGATAGAAAAGCGACAACGTTGGATATTAGTCTTATTCAGGATTTAGCGAGAAAGTCTTGGGAAGTGGCTTATGCAGATATATTGTCTCAAGAACAGTTAGATTATATGTTAGACCTCATGTACTCTGAGCAGACTTTAGCGAGCCATTTTGAAAATCCTAATTATCATTATTATATTATACAGGAAAACGAACAAGCTTTAGGATTTGTAGGATATGAGAATCATGCAGAAGAGAAGACCACTAAGTTGCATCGCATTTATCTAATACCCGAAGCTAAAGGAAAAGGAGCCGGAAAGTTTGGACTTAATTTGGTTAAAGATCAAGCCGTATCTGCCGGCGATTCTCGGATTATTTTAACCGTTAATAAATATAATTCTGCTAAAGATTTTTATGAGCATCAAGGCTATACAATCTATGAAGAAGCAGTTTTTGATATTGGAGAAGGCTATGTTATGGATGATTATTTGATGGAAATAAAGTTCTAACTTTTATATGTTAGCTAATCTTAGACCATTTATTTTTTCCTTTATAGTGTCTAATATAGAAATTTCTCATCGCTTGATGATTGGGATGACTAAGAAGGGCATCTTTTTCTAACAAAAGCTCAACAGCTTGTTTAGATGCCTTAATTATGGCAGAATCGGTCATAAGGTTAAGCCTTTTGAAATCCATAACACCACTTTGTTGTGTACCCAGAATATCACCAGGACCACGTAACTCCATATCGACTTCAGAAATCCTGAAACCATCATTAGTTTCGGTCATCGTTTTGATTCTTGTTCTACTTTCTGTTGACATTTTATCAGAAGTCATCAAGATGCAATAACTTTGTTCTGCGCCACGTCCAACTCTTCCTCTTAATTGATGAAGTTGTGATAGACCAAAACGTTCTGCACTTTCTATAACCATTACAGAAGCATTAGGCACATTAACGCCGACTTCTATTACCGTTGTAGCAACCATAATTTGAGCATTTCCAGAAGCAAAATATTGCATCGCTTCGTCCTTCTCCTGTGGTTTCATTTTGCCGTGAAGCATCGTGATATTGTAACTTTTAAAATGCTGAAGAATATGATCAAAACCATCTTGTAAGTTTTTGTAATCCAGCGTTTCTGACTCTTCAATTAAAGGATAAACAAAATAAATTTGACGTCCTTTTGCTATTTCTTCATGACAAAAATTATAAACATAAGCACGATCTTTTTCTCGTCTGTGGGCGGTAATAATAGCTTTTCTGCCAACAGGCATTTCGTCAATAACAGACACGTCCAAGTCGCTGTAAAAGCTCATGGCTAGCGTTCTTGGGATAGGAGTTGCTGTCATGACCAATATATGTGGCGGAATTTTATTTTTTGCCCAAAGCTTTGCTCTCTGCGCTACACCAAATCTATGCTGTTCATCAATAATTACTAATCCTAAATTTTTGAACTGAACAATATCTTCTAAAACAGCATGCGTGCCAACTAACATTGCTAATTCTCCATTAAGTAATTCTTGATGAATGATTTTTCGCTCCGATGTTTTGGTAGATCCAGTCAACAGTTTTACATTGATATCAGAATCTTTCAGTAATTCTTTAATTGAATTAAAATGTTGCTGCGCTAAGATTTCCGTAGGTGCCATCATACAACTTTGGAAACCATTATCCATCGCAATTAGCATCGTTAATAATGCCACCATCGTCTTACCAGATCCAACGTCGCCTTGCAATAAGCGATTCATTTGCGTAGCGCGTTTCATATCCATTCGGATTTCTTTTAAAACGCGTTTTTGTGCATTGGTTAATTCAAAAGGAAGTTTATTATTATAAAAATCATTGAAATAATCGCCCACAATTGGGAATGGATTGCCGACAGACTTTGTGTGTTGATGTAATTTTTTTAATCCAAATCCTAACTGAAAAAAGAAAGCTTCTTCAAATTTTAATCTGCGATCTGCTTCGTGGGCTAATTGCGTATTTTTAGGAAAATGAATGTTGTAAAATGAATCCAATCTTCCCATTAATCTCAGTGATTTTATCAAAGAATCGGGTAGGTTTTCTTCTATAAGTTGAGGTAGATTCTTTAGAATATCGAAAATGGTATTCTGAAAAAACTTATTGGTGACGTTTCTCTTTGTCAGCTTTTCGCTGTTAGAATAAACGGGCATTAATGTGCCAGAAAGTGCTTTGGCTTCGTCCAATTCTATTTCTGGATGCGGCATAGAAAATCCATTGTTGAAATATTGTATTTTCCCAAAAATGAAAAGATCTTTGTTTATCGGAATTTGCTCTTTCAGCCATTTGCTATAACGAAACCATACTAAATCCATCGTGCCGGTATGATCCCGAAATTTTGCAGATAACCTTTTGCCTTTAGAAGATACAACTTCTTGCAAATCGGTTATTTTGCCTTTTAGCTGGATGTCGATGTCTATGCTGGGATTGAGTTCAGAAATGGTATAGATTTTACTTTTGTCGATATATCTTATCGGGTAATAGTTAAGCAGATCTTCTACATTGTTGATGCCTAACACATTTTTTATGAGCTTGGCGCGATCTGGACCGATTCCTTTTACGTATTCTATGGGAGTTTCTAACGACAATGTTTCTTGTAAAGAAGATGCAATTTACAAGTTTTTCTATGGAAATGAAAATCGTTTTCTATTTTGATTCTGATAAAGTGTTCTTTTATGAGGTCTTCTGCAATAGGGATGGAAGCGGCATCCTCTGGTTTTGGAGTGAGGCGGCGGAGCGTAGCGGAGAGGTCCGAGCGAGAAAACCAGAGATATAGCGGACAGCCCGACCCGAGTGGTTGCAATGCTGTTGGAGAGGGAATTGCCATAAAAAAACTTCCAGTGCTTAGCTGGAAGTTGTCTATTATTCTTTGATTTTTGATTTGAATTTCCTCTGATAATTATCCCATTGCTGGCGGGTTTTGATATTTTGATATTCTCCAGAAGAAATCATATTAAAATAAGGTTCTACATCTTTTGCGCTGAGCGCACCCATAAGATTGGTAATGGGCATTGCTTTTTCGTCCAGAAATACCATTGTTGGCGTAGTCGTAATATTCATGAACTTAGCGAATTGATGCCAATTAGGTTTTGGTTTTTTAGTATTAAAATCGGGATTAGAAAATGTTCTGCCAAAGAAATTTACCACTTCGTTACTGTCACAATCAAATTTTACTGCATAAAAATGATCGTTAATTAATTTTGAAATGATAGGATTACTAAAGGTAGTTTTGTTCATCCCTTTGCAAGATTCACAAAGATTAGATGAGAAGTCAATGAGAATTTTTTTTGGATTTTTCTTTTGTTCTTCAAGCGCTTGATTAATGCCTATCCAACGGATCTGACCAAAGCCAAATGTTATCTGTAACAGTAATAAAAATCCAAATAATTTTCTCATTTTTTTTAATCTTTAGTCAGATTAATACTTGCGGCTATCTCACTTCTTGCATTAACTTCTTCACCATAGGTGATATCAAAATTAATACCACTCCTGCAATAACGGCATAGATACCCAGCATTTTATAACCATCCGTATAGGTTAGTAAAGATTCTGCTGCACTCGCATTTTCTCTAGCCTCTGCCATATTAGCCCCAATTAATCCCGCTACATATTGTCCATAAGCTGATGCTAAGAACCACATTCCCATCATAATGCCTTGTAATTTTGCAGGAGACAGTTTGGTCATAATAGATAAACCAATCGGCGATAAACAGAGTTCACCAATGGTGATGACTAACAATGATAATGTGAAGATGTCTAATGAAGAAACTCCGTCAATTGCAAAGAATCTTGTTGCAAACAACACGTAATATCCCAATCCTAGGAAAATGAAACCTAATCCGAATTTGATAATCGTGTTAGGTTCAATCTTTTTCTTACCTAACCAAATCCAAAGCAATCCAAAAAGTGGTGCTAATAAAATGATGAAAAATGCTCCTCCTGAGTTGTTAACGCCATTAGGATCTACTGTCATGCCGACTAAAGAGTCGTTAAGGTTTTTGGCAGCAAAAATACTTAATGAACCTCCGCTTTGTTCATAAATTCCCCAGAAAATAATTGAGAATAATATAAATACTAAAGCAGCAGTTAGTTTTTTACGTTCTGCAATGCTCACTTTAGACATTTCGTAGAATAAATAAATTAATACTACGGGGCCAATTGTGTACATAAAATAATCTGTGTACTGTGTTTTAGATACCATTATTTGGATAATTGGTATTAGTAACAAAGTCCCAACATATACTGCATACTCTGCCCATTTTGGAAGTGGCTTTGTTTTAACAATAGCATCAGGATGACCAGGTTGTAGACCTATTGGTCCTAGGTGTTTTTTAGTGAAATGAAAGTTAATAAGGCTGATAATCATCCCTACTGCAGCTAGTCCAAAAGCAACATTCCAACGGTGGGCCTCGTCTATAACCGAAGTTAACATGTAGCCTTTTCCAATAGCAACGCAGACGTAACCACCTAAAAATGCGCCTAAGTTAATACCTGCATAAAATAAAGAAAATCCAGCATCTGTACGGTTATCGCCTTCTTTATAAAGTTCACCAACCATAGTAGAGATATTGGGTTTGAAAAAACCTGTGCCGATAATAATAAAGGCCAATCCAAAGAAAAAATTCTCATGCGGATCAGCCGCCAATAGGCTACTTCCGATAATCATCATTAATCCACCCCAAAAAAGAGATTTTCTAAAACCTAAAATTTTATCTGCAAAAAGTCCTCCAATAAAGGTAAAGGCATAGACAAAAGCTTGTGTTGCTCCATATTGCAAACTTGCCTCTTTGTCATGGAAATTAAGTTGGTGGATCATAAAAAACACCAACATACCGCGCATACCGTAAAAGCAGAAACGCTCCCACATTTCTGAAAAGAAAAGACTCCAAATCTGTTTTGGATATTTTCCTTTAAAATTTTGAATTTGTTCTAAAGTGTACATAAATATTAATGGGTTATCTCTTTTTATTGAAAATAACGAGGCTAATTTAATAAAAAACCTCCGACAAAGCAGAGGTTTTAGAAGTATTTTGAATTTATTATCAATTATTTTACGCCGTGCATTAATTTCTTAAGCAACGGATTTAGTAATATTACTAAAATACCCGCAACTGTTGGTACTATAGTGAAGATTAAGAAAAATGTTGAGAGAGAATATTTTTCAGTAATATTTTCAATCTCACCACCTACCGCTGCAGCCAATTTGTTACCAATAGCGATGGCTAAATACCAAATTCCAAACATGAAGGCAATCATCCTTGCAGGAACTAATTTCGAAACGTAAGATAATCCTACTGGTGATAGGAATAATTCTCCTAACGTATGGAATAGATATGCCAAAATTAACCAAATCATAGAGACTTTAACGCCAACCTGCATATCATGAGATCCGTAAGCTAATAAGCCGAATCCTATTGCCATGATGATAAGCCCTAGGCCATATTTTACAGCAGCTGGTGGATTGTACTTAGAATCCCAAAGTTTCGATACTGTTGATGCTAATGATATGATAAAGAATGAGTTGAGGATTGAGAACCAGCTTGGGTCAATGGATGATGCCGTTTTTCCGTATTCATTAGTTAACATCCAAATTGCAACACCCCAAACACCTAAAAAAGTAATAGCTAACACGATGTTGGAAGCAGGTGCTTTTTTAAAGGTTTGTTTTGCTAAAAGGAATAAAACCCAAGAAATAATAAGCAACGGAACAACTGTTAATAAAGTATTAATGATGTTGAAGGTGCTAAGAGAAGGTCCCTCCAAAGCACGATCTACATTGTCTCTAGCAAAAATTACTAATGATGATGCGCCTTGCTCAAAAGACATCCAAAAGAAGATAGTGAAAAATGCGAAGATCGTTACGGCAATCATTCTATCTCTCACAATTGGAGAGTATCTCACGACTCTTGTCACAACTAGTATTAAAAATAAAATTAATCCTGCAACAACGACAACTATAGAGCCGTCCATCCCGAATAGCGTTTTAGGAATAATGTTGATGTTCCCGATTTTTGATAAAGGATCATTGAAAGCATAAAGTAGACCTGCAATGGTAGAAATAACAATTAAAATATAGTCAAAAGTTGTGAATGGATTTGGTTTATCCTCTTCTCCTTCCTTTAATTCAGCTTTTGCAATTGCCGCTTTTTCTAACTTGGTTTCAGCCGTTGGTACTTCACCAATTCTACCAAATAAAGGTTTGGCCAACCAGAATTGTAAAGTCCCTAATAACATGAAAATCCCAGCTAATCCAAAACCATAATGCCAGCCAAGATTATTGGCTAGGTAACCACAAAGCATCATCCCGAAGAAGGCACCAGCGTTAACACCCATATAGAAAATAGTGTAGGCACCATCCTTTTTTTCAGGGAATGCTTTATACATTTCAGAAAGGATAGAGGTCATATTGGGTTTGAAGAATCCTGTCCCAATCACCAAACATCCTAAACCTAAATACATGAATAATGGTTGGTCAAACGCCATAAAGGCGTGCCCTAACGTCATAATTATAGATCCAATAACCACAGCCCATCGGTAACCAATGTATTTATCCGCAATAATACCTCCGAAGATAGGTGTAATGTATAACAGCATCGCATAAGTACCATATAATGCACCCGCATTTTCTGCACTCCAAGCCCAGCCGGGATTATTTCCCGATAATGCTGCAGTTAGGAATAGAATTAATAAAACACGCATTCCGTAGAATGAGAAACGTTCCCACATTTCTGTAAAGAACAGTACAAACAATCCTGCGGGATGTCCTAATACTTTAGATTTAAAAAAATCTGGGTTTGCATCTTCTGTTATCATTTATAAAAAATTATTGATTTTGAATGCCGAAAGATAGAGAAAATATTCAATTATGAAAGCTTGATGTTCTTCAATATGTTAATATCCATCAATTTTCGTCATTATTTGCTTTAATAATTCAGCAAAAATATAATGTATGGGGTAATTTGTTCTATAAAACAAAAAAGCTACCTTATTACGAAGTAGCTTTAATATTTATTTCAATAGATTATTTAATACCGTGCATCAATTTTTTTATTAAAGGATTCAGAAGCATTACCAGCAATCCTGCACCAAGTGGAATTGCTGTAAATAGGAAGAAAAAATGACTTAAAGAATACTCTTTTTGAATTGTTTCTACTTGCCCACCCATTACCGCAGCTAATTTTTGCGCAATAGCAATCGCAAGATACCAAATCCCAAACATAAAGGCTAGCATTCTTGCAGGAACCAATTTTGACACGTACGACAAGCCAACTGGGGAGATAAATAATTCGCCCAAAGTGTGGAATAGATAAGTTAATACTAAGAAAATCATTGAGATTTTAACACCTTCAGATACTTGCATAGCTCCTAGTCCGAGGATTAAAAATCCGATAGAAACCAAGATGAGTCCAAATCCGTACTTGAAAGCTGCCGATGGATTATACTTCGATTCCCAAAGTTTCGACACCATCGATGCTAAAGCTATGATAAAGAATGAGTTAAGCGTGGAAAACCAAGATACTGTAATCTCGGAGGCTTCTTTAGTAAATTCGTTGTATAACATCCAGATAGCTGCGCCCCAAATCAATGTAAAACAAAGTATTAGTATAAGGTTTGAAAATGCAATTTTATGCCAAGTTTTGATAGCGAGTTTTATCAATACAAAAGAAATAATAGATAAAGGAACGATGGTAAATAATGCATTGACAGTGTTAAAAATCATCAGGCTAGGACCTTCCAGGCTTCTATCAATGTAATCTCGAGCAATTAATACTAAAGACGTTGCACCTTGCTCAAAACTCATAAAGAAGAAAATTAGGAAAAATGCTAGTAATATTACTGCAAACATTCTATTTCTTACAACTTTATCATATCGTAAAATTCTGGAAATAATCATATAAAGAAAAATAACCAATGCAATAATAATCATGATATATTGGCCTCTAATATGTTCCGTATCCATAAACTGAAAAATGTCCATGATTTTATTTTTGGAAAGAGGATCATTAAAGGCATACAAAAAGCCAATTATTGCTACAATCCCAATCAGGATATAATCCTTTAATGTAAACGGATTGCGTTTGTCAGTATCTTCAGGCTCAACAGCTTCGTTAATATTATGGTCGGATGTCTTTTTGAGAATACCTAGGTTACCCATTAACGGTTTTGCGAAAGCAAATTGTAAAGTTCCTAAAAGCATGAAAATCCCAGCAAGGCCAAAGCCCCAATGCCAACCTTGTGTTTCTGCAATATAGCCGCACAGCATCATCCCGAAGAATGCACCTGCATTAACACCCATATAGAAAATCGTGTAGGCACCATCTTTTTTCTCAGGAAGGTCTTTGTACATTTCACCCAAGATAGATGGCATATTGGGTTTGAAAAACCCTGTACCGATAACAAGACAAGCCAAACCGATAAAAAACATTGTAGGGGTGTCAAATGCCATAGAGGCATGGCCAATAGTCATGATAATGGCGCCGACTATAACAGCCATCCTAGATCCTATATATTTATCTGCGATAATCCCACCAATAATAGGAGTTAGATATAACATCATGGCATATGTACCGTAAAGCGCACTAGCTTGTTCTGCGCTCCATGCCCAACCAGAATTGGGATGCCCTACAAGGACTGCTGCGGTTAAAAATTGAATAAGTAAAACACGCATGCCATAAAACGAAAAGCGTTCCCACATTTCCGTAAAAAATAGAACAAAAAGTCCCGATCGCTGACCCAGTATTTCAGATTTATAAAAATCTTGTTGATTAGATGATGTTGCCATTGCTACCTGTAAATTAATTTGAGGCGCCTAAGTTACATTTTTTAACATAATTTTTCATAAAAAAACCCACACTTCTTTTATAAAATGCGGGTTTTTGAATATGGGAAAGAATATTTAATTCATTCCTTTTTCTCTTAATATTTTGTTTAATTTCTTAAGAATTACCAAGCCCAAAATAGTAGCAAAAATTAATAAAGCAAAATTAACAAGGAAGTAATTAGCTTTATTTTCGTAATTGTACCATGTACTTGCTAGGATACCAGACAATTTGTTGCCCACAGAGTTAGCTAAGAAGAAACCACCCATCATTAGCGCAGTAATTCTTGCAGGACTCAACTTAGACACAATTGATAATCCCATAGGAGACAGGCATAATTCGCCTACTGTAATTACACCGTAAGAGAAAAATAGCCATAATGCTGATACTTTGATAAGTCCATTTTGCCCCGCATATACTGCACCAACCATTACTAAGCAAGATAAAGCAGAGATAAATAGACCAAGTACAATTTTTGTTGGTGTAGGTGGCTCCTTACCTTTACGACGTAGTATTGCCCAAATACCGACCAATATTGGTGTTAAAGTTATCACCCAGAATGGATTGATGGATTGGAATAGTTCTGTATTGTAAAGGAAAACTTTTTCCGAAGGATTTTTTTCTAATTCTGCCTTCTTTTCTGGATCGATATTTCTGAAGTAAGGATCTTTTCCTTGTTCTTTCAAGGATTTTCCGTCATCACCTTTTACCGCAGAGAATTGATTGTCATAGACGCCAACTTCTTTGGTTTCATAATTTTTAGATTCAACCAAATAGATACTTTCTAAAGGTTTTTCTAATGCGTCAGCAACACTTCTGTCGGTGTAATAATTAGCCCAACGCGTTAATGCTGTTCCATTTTGTTTAAAAACAGCCCAGAACATAAGACTCACCGCAAAGATGGCAAGCAATGCACCAATTGGTTTTTTATCATCCTGATTGGCTTTAAGATAAAGACTCACATAGAAGATAATGACAGGGATACATGCAAAAATAAAGGCATCGGTAGAGTCACTGCCAAAGATATTACCAGGAATAAACCAACCGATAACGCCAGCAACAACAGCAGGCAAGAATACCTGAACAAGAATACCTGATAAAGCAACGTCACCTTCTTGTTTTGGTTTTAAAATATTAGCCTGTAGAAGATGTTTTCTTCCTAAAGAAAAAATGATTAGACCTACAAACATCCCGATACCAGCAGTCATAAAAGCTGGTCCCCAACCATATTTGTTACGCATAAACGCGGCAATAAAGTTGCATATTAAGGCACCTATATTAATTCCCATATAGAAAATATTATATCCAGCGTCCTTGTTATCCTTGTATTCTCCAGTATAAAGATTTCCTAAAAGTGTAGAAATACTCGGTTTGAAAAATCCATTTCCGACAATAATTAATGCTAAAGATGCATAAAACATCGGGAGTTCTTGGAATAATCCAATACCCAAATATCCTAATCCCATGAGCGCGCCGCCAATGTAGATGGCTTTCATATAGCCTAGAATTCGGTCAGCTAAAAAACCTCCCAAGAAAGGCGTCAGATACGTTAAGGCAATAAAAGTCCCGAAAATATCGTCAGCACTTTTGTCGGGAAAAGCCAGACCGCCCGTATCTTTTGGGTCTATCATGTACAACACGAAAATCCCAAGAATCAAATAATAACCAAAACGCTCCCACATTTCTGTAAAAAACAGAAAGGGTAAACCTTTAGGGTGTTTAGTAGATTTAGTTTTCATAACTTCAATATTCATAATTTTCAAAAATAAGTTTTTTATTTAATAGATAAAATAAATAATGTGGGAATTTTTTATTTTCAATACCGATAATGTTAAAAAATGATCGCGTATTAACCTTGATTTTGTATGTGCGAGATTGTTTTAGCTTGAAATTAAAATCGTTCTTCGATTTATTTAAACAAAAAAATCCGACCTTAATTAAAGTCGGATTGTTATAATTAATTAAAACCTTATAAGTTTTCTAAAATATAATTGGTCATTTTTTGATACAATTGAGGTCTTGTCTGTCCACCATAGATCCCGTGATCTTTATCTGGATAAGCCATAAAATCAAATTGTTTTTTATTTTGAATTAAAGCTTCAGAAAATTCAACAGAATTCTGGAAATGAACATTGTCATCAGCTGTGCCATGAATCAAAAGGAATTTTCCTTTTAATAAATTAGCGAAAGTTGTTGGCGAGTTTTGATCATAGCCAGAAGGGTTTTCTTGAGGCGTTTGTAAGAATCTCTCGGTGTAGATACTATCATAATATCTCCAGTTGGTTACTGGTGCCACAGCGATCCCAAGCTTGAAAACATCTGCGCCTTTAGTTAACGCCAACGATGACATATAACCGCCAAAGCTCCATCCGAAAATTCCGATTCTGGATTTGTCCACATAAGATTGATTGCCTAACCATTTGGCAGCGGTAATTTGATCTTCAATTTCGTATTTCCCGAGTTGTTTGTAGATGACTTTTTTATAAGCAGTGCCTTTGTAACCGGTACCACGACCGTCTACACAAACAACGAGATAACCTTTTTGAGCTAGCATTTCGAACCAGATTCCGTTGCCACCATCCCAAGAATTAGAAACTTGCTGAGATCCAGGGCCAGAATATTGAAACATAAAAACGGGATATTTTTTGTTAGGATCAAAATTCTTAGGCTTAATAACCCAAGCATTCATCTGGTCGCCAGCATCATTAGGAATCGTGAAGAATTCTTTGTTAACAAAATTGTCTGCTTTTAATTTTGATAAAAGCTCGTTGTTGTTCTGTAGTTCTTTAATTTCTTTTCCGTTAGCATCTTTTAAAACATATCTGAAAGGCGTACTTGCAGTGGATGTTGTATTGATAAAATAATTGAAATTACTACTAAAATCCGCCTTGTTATTACCTTCGGTTTCTGATATAATTTGAGATTTTCCGCTGGTGATATTGAGCTTAGAAACTACTTTATTAGTGCTTCCTTTTTCGGTAGTTTGGATGTAGACTTCTTTAGATTTTGGGTTATAACCGTAATAATCTGTAATTTCCCATTGACCTTTAGAAACTTGCTTTTTCTGTTTCCCATTATTGTCGTACCAATAAAGATGTCTGTTGCCATCGCGCTCAGATGCCCAAAGGAAAGAGTTGTCTTCTAAAAATTCTAAAGTAAGATTGTCGGTTTCTATCCATGCTTTATCCGTTTCCGTAAATAACTTATTGACAGCAGTCGTTTTGGTATTTACTTTCAACAAGTCCACTTTATTGTGGTGTCTGTTGGATGTTGCGATGATAATTTCGTCGTTAGCTTTAGTTTGAAAAATTTTCGGAATGTAATAATTTTCAAAATTGCCCAAATTAAGTCGTGATGTCTGCCCAGAATTTAGTTGAAACAAATGTGCCGTAACTGTCGAGTTTTCTTCGCCAGCTTTGGGATATTTGTAAGTCATTAACTTAGGATAAAGATTTTTATGATAAATCGGGATGTTAATTTCAGGAACTTTTCTCTCATCAAATCTTACAAAAACAATAGCATCGCCAGCTTTGTTCCATTGATAATAATCTGCATGCCCGAATTCTTCTTCATAAACCCAGTCGCCTAATCCGTTAATAATTTCGTTTTTCTTGCCATCATTGGTGATCTGAGTGATTTTTTCTGAGCTTAGATCTTGATAAAAAAGATTGTTATCTACAATAAAAGCCACTTTGCTGCCGTCTGGAGAAAACTTAGGTTCTTGTACAAAATTCCCGCTATTAAGCGCAATTGTTTTGCCTGTTTTAAGATTTTTAACATCAAATTTTCCTAAGAAAGAATGTCTGTATATAGACTCACTTTCCTTTTGGAGTAAGATGTGTCCTTCGTCATCAGAAAAAATATAAGCTTGGAAGTTTCCGTCCACGATATTTCCTGATTTTGTTGATGTTTTATAAGAATATTTGGCAATGCCACCTCTTTCTATCGTTGCATAATTCTCGCCATCTTTAAGAGAAGCGATGCCAGAGATGCCTTTGCCTCGGTAATAACCAGAGTATATTTTGTCTAATGTAATTTCTTGTGCTGTAATATTTTGTGTTGCTAAAATTGCAAAGCCAAGAATACTTATAAGATTTCTCTTCATAATCAATTTATTGTCAAAAAATTTATAAGTGTAAATATAGGATTTTTTAATATGAAATTAATAACGGTGGTGAGGAGAATGTTAAATTAGGTATATGTCTATTTGTTAAATAATTAGTGACTTGGCAAAGTTGTTGTATGGTTTATTACAAATAAAATATTGAATTATGGAAAATGAAAACTTAGTGGACAGACTTAATCATTACGATTTTGAAAATAGTTTATTATACACCGGTTTTAAGTCTTTAGAAGAGGCAGAGACATTTGCAAAAGATAAAAATGGAGAACTATTAGAGATTGGTTTTTTAGACGGTAATGATAATCCTGTTATTGATAATAGCGCTCGTCTGCTGGAGAACCGACAGTATTTTGTAGCAATTGGGGCTCCTGGTTATAAAATTGTACATTCTAACAACGAGGGTTTTCAAGAATTATTAGAAGCTTGGCTTAAGAGGACACAAGAGATTGAAGGAAAAAGCTTAGAAGAACAATATATTTCGGATTCTGATCATTTAATTCCAGAAGATGGTGTGTTTGTTTTGCATAATGGCGAGATAGAAAAAGCAACATCTCGAGAAAGAGTAAGATATTTTCATCATGTAAAAGTCTATGAGATTGGCGTAAAAGTTATGAAATAGTAGTTTTTATTTCAATTTAATTAAAATCAAATTATCTTTTTTTTGGTTTAAAAATATACAGCCGACGAAAGTCGGTTTTTTTGTGTAAGTTCTGATTTTGAGAATTTTAGTTTTATTAGTAATTTTGCAAACTTATGAAAGATGGACAATCACAGACCAATACCGTAGCATTTCATACGTTAGGCTGTAAACTTAATTTTGCGGAAACCTCTACAATTGCTAGACAATTGACAGATTCTGGCTATCAAAAAGTCAATTTTGATGAGCCTGCAAAAGTATATATTATCAACACTTGTTCGGTTACAGAAAATGCAGACAGAGAGTGCAAACTTCACGTAAAGCGCGCCATGAAAGCCAATCCTGATGGTTTGGTCGCGGTTATTGGATGTTACGCACAATTAAAACCTGAGGAGATTTCTAACATAGAAGGCGTGGATCTAGTGTTAGGTGCTAAAGAAAAATTTAATCTATTAAGTTATCTTGATGATCTAGAAAAGTCAGAAGCTGCAGGAGAAGTGCATTCTTGTGAAATAGATGAGGCTGATTTCTTTATCGGATCTTACTCTATTGGTGATCGTACAAGAGCTTTTCTTAAAGTACAGGATGGTTGTGATTATAAATGCACCTATTGTACAATTCCATTAGCTAGAGGGATTTCTAGATCAGACACCATTGCTAATGTTGTCGCTAATGCCCAGGAAATTGCGTCTAAAGATATCAAAGAAATCGTGTTGACGGGTGTTAATATTGGTGATTATGGTAAAGGCGAATTCGGGAATAAAAAACATGAACATACTTTCTTGGATTTAATTAAAGAATTAGACCAAGTTAACGGCATCGAAAGGATAAGAATTTCGTCCATAGAACCTAATTTGTTAAAAGACGAAAGTATCGATCTAGTGTCTAAAAGCAGAAGCTTTGTGCCTCATTTTCATATTCCTTTGCAGTCTGGATCCGATGAGGTTTTGAAGAAAATGAAACGCCGTTATCTAACCAATCTTTACAGAAATAGAGTAGGGAAGATACGAGAAGTGATGCCAGATGCTTGTATTGGTGTGGATGTTATTGTAGGATTCCCGGGTGAGACGGAAGAAAAATTTACAGAAACCTATAATTTCCTTAACGAACTCCCAATAAGCTACCTTCATGTTTTTACTTATTCTGAAAGAGAGAATACAGAAGCTGCCGACATGGATGGTGTAGTGCCAATTCCGGAGCGTAAGAGACGTAACAAAATGTTGAGGATTTTATCAGAGAAAAAGAAGATGGCATTTTATCAAACTCAATTAGGGAAAACACTTCCTGTCTTGTGGGAACATGATAATAAAGATGGACTAATGTATGGCTTCACCGAGAATTATGTTAGAGTGAAAAAGCCTTATGATGCGTTGTCTGTTAACCAAATAGAAATGCTTCAGCTTTCAAAAATTGAAGAAGATGGTGCTGTGTCTGTCGTTCCTGCATTCGATCAATTTTTAGCTAAAGTTTAAATGTTGATTTAATTTCAATTTAAATAAAAAAAAGAGAACCAAATTATGGTTCTCTTTTCTATTATTTGCCAATTCTAAATTACGGTCTTGGCGTTGTTTTGTAAACTTGGAAGTTGAAGACAAAACTTCTATTTCTCAATGTATATTGCAAGTAAGGATAATGAGCATCTCTTGCAAAAGCAGCTCTAGAAGGTACAATAATTATACCTTGTAGGTTATAGTTATCACCATCCTCTTTATTGAAAGATTTGAAGTGTTGTAAGGCTTCTCTTAGACCTTCAATCTCGTAATAACTTCTTTTTTTAGCATCTTCTGTCGTTGCACTTGTGATAAGTTTATCAGTTGGAGATATGTAATAGTACTTAGGATCAACATCTGGAACACCTGTTCCGCTAATGCTATTTCTAAAAGATAATATTGATCTGAATCTTACGATATCACTTTCTTTAGTTGCTACATAAGTTGTCGTATTAGACATTAATCTGATAATATCAGTTTCTCCAATTACAGTCCCTGGATCTGGTTGTGCGCCCGGTCTTAAGATATAAATAACTCCTGAAGGAAGTTTTACAGGTGATAAGCTCGATAGCTTCGGTTTGTTGTCGTCACTAGGATCTGTATCGCTAAAAGGTTTGATATTTCCTTTATCGTCCAGGTAATTCTCATCTAAGAATTTTGTAGCCGCTTCATTATCGTATTGGTTTTGCACGTCCACCGTTGGTTCTACATAAACTTCATCGTCATGATTATCTTTTTTACAACTTTGCAGTACTAAGCCTAAGAAGGCAAAACCTAATAATATTTTTTTCATTTTTGATTTAATCTTAAATTGCCGATTATTTAACGTAGCAAAAGTATAAAAAATTATGAGAATTGATAAATTTTTATGGAGTGTAAGATTTTATAAGACCAGAACCCTTGCTGCTGAGGAGATTAAAAAGAACAGAGTAAGCGTTGGACAGGGCGCTGTGAAGTCTTCTAAGGAGGTTAAGGTTGGTGATATTATTAAAATTAGAAGAAACCAAATAGATTATAAAATAGAAGTCTTACAAATCCCTAAAAGTAGGATGGGAGCCAAGTTGGTTGCACTTCATGTTATTGACAGAACCGATAAAGAGCAATACGAATTATTAAAAGCGCGCCAAAGCTCACAAGATTACTACCGTCAGAAAGGAGAAGGTCGCCCTACAAAGAAAGATCGTAGAGAGATTGAAGGTTTCTTAGACGATGCTCCAGAGAAAGAAGACGAAACCATGACTGAAGAAGCTTGGGATAGCTTCTTCAAGGATGATTCTGCCGATGAGGATTAATCTTTTAATCCTAAGATGTCGATAATTTCTGCCACAATATCTTCTGGTGTTCTTTCATTAGTATTAACGGAGAATTGTGATTTAGAATAATAAACATTCCTTTCGAATAAATGTTTTGCAATAAATTCTGGCAAATCAGCGTCTGTTAATCTCGCGATTAATGGACGTTTGTTTTTTTGTTTCAGTAATCTTTCTGTTAAAGTTGGTACAGAAGCTTGCAAAAATATACTTGTAGAATAGCGATTAATATTCTCCATATTGTCATAATAAACAGGAGTGCCACCACCAAGACTCAAAATAACATCTTTTTCTTGGTCCAAAATCTCGTCTAAAATTAATTTTTCTTCCTTTCTAAAGAATAATTCTCCCTTTTGTTCGAAGATTTCGGAGATTTTTAGCTGGTGCTTCAAAATTATTTCGTGATCTAGGTCAATTAATTTATAGTTTATTTTTTGACTTAAAAGTTTGGAAATGTGGGATTTCCCACTGCCCATATAGCCGATTAGTGAAATTAGCATGAATTTTTTTTCAACAAATTTGCGAAAAAGTTTTGAGAAATTAAAAAAAGTCCTATCTTTGCACCACTCAAAACAAGGGACGTTACTTACTAACAAAACTTGATAATACAGTGACCGACTCGGTAGCTCAGCTGGTAGAGCAATACACTTTTAATGTATGGGTCCTGGGTTCGAATCCCAGCCGGGTCACTAGCTTAAAAATCTAATTAAGATTTATTTTAAAAAGATTTTAAGCCTGCGTGGTGAAATTGGTAGACACGCCATCTTGAGGGGGTGGTTTCCTAAGGATGTGCTGGTTCGAGTCCAGTCGCAGGCACTGCAAAAGAAAAATAATAATTGATTTGAATTAAATTTCAAATTTAATTGTGGCCGACTCGGTAGCTCAGCTGGTAGAGCAATACACTTTTAATGTATGGGTCCTGGGTTCGAATCCCAGCCGGGTCACTAATTTACTTCATAGTAAATTTTTTTCATATTAATATTTTGTGATTTGGTGTTTAGAAGCCTCCTTAATAGGGAGGCTTCTATGTTTTTGTACATCTCGTATATTTTCAATTTCTAAAAAGGATAATTCTTTAACAAAAAAAACTTCGAACATTAATATCCGAAGTTTTCTGAGTGTTGTATTTTTAAATTGAAAATTAATCCAAATGCATGTTATCAATTAATCTTACCGTATCTACATTAACCACAATAAAGGCTCTGTAAGATTTAGTTTTATCAAAAGAATCAGCTTCTTTAAGCGTTGCTTCGTCTGCAATCAAAAAATATTCTAAAGCCATATTACTTTCTTTATCGAAAATATCTTCTACGCGTTTTTTAATTTCTTGGATACTCACTACCGGGAACCAATCATTGACTTGGACTAAGGTTTTGGAAATTATTGCCGCATGTTCTCGTTCAGTTTCTGATAATCTCATGTTTCTAGAACTCATTGCAAGACCATTTTCTTCTCTATGGATTGGTACGCCATGTATCTTAATTGGTAGCTGTAGGTTGCTAACGAGAGTTTCTATGATTTTGAGCTGTTGGTAATCTTTCTCTCCAAAATAAGCGTCATCAGCTTGTACCTGTCTTAGTAAAGTTTCTACAACTGTACCTACACCGTCAAAATGCCCTGGTCGTGCTGCGCCTTCCATTTCGTTTTCTAATCCATTAAAATTATAGTGCTGACTTTCTAAAGTATCAGGATAGATATCTTCTACATTAGGGATGTAGACTGCATCTACTAAGTTGGATTGATTTAATTTTTCTATATCCTGATCTATTGTTCTCGGATATTTCTTGAGGTCGTCAGGATTGTTGAACTGCGTGGGGTTAACAAATATAGAAGCGATAACAATATCATTTTTTTGTTTTGCAACTTCATACAATGATATGTGACCATCGTGCAAGGCTCCCATAGTTGGAGCAAAGCCAATTGATTTTTTATTTGTTTTAAGATGAGTAATGTAGTTCTGTAACTCAAGCTTACTGTGTAATATTTTCATTTTATGACAATGTATAATATGCTTGTAAAATTAGAAAAATAGTGTGTTTTAATGCTATTTATTTTAGAAAAAATATTTCTATATTTTGTGTAGATCTGTTTAGATATTTGATAACATTTAAGCCTTGGTAGATAGCTTGTTATAAAGTGATTGTATTAAAATTCTGTTAATTAAAATAAATTCGTTTAAAATTTTGTAATTTTGCGTAATAAAGTGTTTATACTTTTTAGTAAGAGAAATAAGAAAATATGCCGAATCAAAAGATTTTATACGTTACTACAGAGATGTTTCCGTATAAGGAAGATACTAATATGGGGAATATGGTTAATAAAATGGCCATCAAAATGCACCAATCTGGTAACGATGTAAGAGTTTTTATGCCAAAATTTGGACAGATTAGTGAGCGAAAGTTTCAGCTACACGAGGTGATCCGTCTTTCTGGGATGAATATTATTATTAACGACTTAGATCAACCTTTGATTATTAAAGTTGCTTCATTGCCAGGAGAGAGACTTCAGGTTTATTTTATAGACAATGATGAGTATTTCAAAAGAAAGCAATATTACTTTGATGACGAAAATAATCCTTTTACGGATAATAACGAACGTGCAGTCTTCTTTGCACGTGGTGTTATCGAAACTATTAAAAAATTAAACTGGGTGCCAGACGTTATTCATATTAATGGTTGGATGGCTTCTTTAATCCCAATTTATCTTAAGACTTTTTATAAGGATGATACTTATTTTAACGATACTAAGCTAGTATTGTCAGTATATAATGAAGAAGATATTGCTTTGTCAGAAAATACTAAAGAAATATTAAGCTTTGACAATATTTCTGGTCTGGAGTCGTTAGAGAATCCTAGTTTCCTTGGTTTTGTAAGTGACAGTATGCAGTATGTAGATGTCATTGTAAAAGGAGATGAGTTTTTAGAAGAAAAATTAGAAAAAGCTTATGCAGGTGCTTCTACTGATAAGTCAGATTATGTTAATGTAGAAGCAATAGCACAAGTTTATTAAGACCATATTACACAATGATTAATTCTATAAAAAAACTATTTCAAATAGGAGGTGTTGTTATTTTTTCTTTAATGGTAACAAGTTGTGAGTCTGATATTGACAATCTTGGATCTCAATTTTTTGATGGTAATAGTGCAGAGGGTACCGAGACTTCATATAGTATAACTGCTTATAATATTAATCATGGCGATTTTATTAGAACAGATGCTGCTAAGTTAGGTTATGCTACGCTTGGAGCTTTTAATGAAGATGTATTTGGAGGTCAAAAATCAGATTACTATACGCAAGTTAGATTAAGCAATGATAAGGTAGATTTCGGAACTAATGCAAAGTTAGACTCTGCAGTTTTAGTTATTAATCCAATTTATCAAAAAGATTCTGCAGTTACAGTTACTAAAGAATTTAATTACCCTGCTGTTAACGGTGTTGCAGCTAAACAAGATATGGTAACTTACCCTATTGAGAAGTATGGTAAAACTAAGATTAATGGCAAAACCGTATTTAACATAAAAGTAGAAGAAGTTGCAGATTTCTTAGGAGGAATTAACGATTCTATTATGTCTAATAAATCATTTGCTGTTAGTACTTTGATAGGTTCTAAAGTTTTTGATGGTACAGTTAGTAGTGTGAAAATTACTAAGAAAGAAGATAGTTCAGAATTGTTATCTAGAGATGCCAATCTTCGTATTAAATTAGACTCAACATTTTTTGCGAATAAAATTATTGCAAAGAGTGGTAAGCCAGAATTGTCTGATGCAGCTAGTTTTATTAGATATTTTAAAGGAATAAAGATTTCTGTTGCAGAAAATGATGGGTATATTTTTAAGATATCTCCAAGTGATATGACGATTCAGTTGTATTATAAGAATGATAAAACAGAAAATAATGTTGTCACAAGACCACAGTCAACTTTCGTTCTTAATCTAGGTAGCTCTAACGTTCACTTTAACCATATTGCATATAATCGTGCAGGTAAAGCTTACGAAACAGCAATGCCAGCAATATCTAATGACCAAAATAATCCTATCTATCCTGGAGATGCAGGAAGTAGCCAATTATTTTTACAAGGTATGGGTGGTGCCAGTGCAGGGATCAGAATTCCGGCTGTTACAATTAATAGTCTTAAAAAGCTTTTCAATGACGAAAAAGCAGGGATTATTAATGCTAAAATTAGACTTTATACAGATACAAGTATTTGGAAAAATAAGTATAAAAAACCTTCCTATTTCTTGGTCAGAGAAAAAAATGCTTCTTCATTTCTTACCGATATGACGGCTTATTCTTTTACACCATATAATCTTATCAAGACATTTGATACAGATAAAGAATTGGCTTATTATGATATTAATATCACCAAAACTATTAAGAATATTGTTGAAACTAATGCTGAAAATAAAGATCTAATCATAGATCTAGGAAGCTATTTATCAGATCCTTCAACAGGAGCATTATTGGGGACAAAATTTAATGATCGCGCTTATACGCCAACTAGAATTGTTCTAGAAGGTACAGCAAAAAATGACATAGGTGGAGTTGTTAAAGATTCTCACGTTGCTCAATTAAAAGTTACTTACGCAAAAAAATAAACACAAACACAATTATTAAACTATGTGCGGAATTGTAGGATATACAGGTTTTCAGGATGCTTATGATATTGTTATTAATGGATTAAGACGTCTAGAATATAGAGGATATGACAGTGCAGGTATTGTTTTAGAAAGCAATAAAAATAGTCAGTTCGAAGTTCAAAAAACTAAAGGAAAAGTAAGTGATCTAGAAAGCATCTCTAGTAATCTTAAAAATACATCTCATGTAGGAATGGGACATACAAGATGGGCTACTCATGGTGTCCCAAGTGATAGAAACTCCCATCCACATTTATCTAATAATAATAAAATTGCATTGGTTCATAATGGTATTATAGAAAATTATGATACAATTAAGACCATGTTAATTAGTAAAGGTTTTGAATTTAAATCAGAAACTGATACTGAAGTCTTGGTTAATCTAATTCAGTATTTTATGGATACTCAATCTGATTTAGACTTCCCTACAGCAGTGAGATATGCTCTTAACGAAGTATACGGTGCTTATGCAATTACTGTTATGCACGAAGATTTCCCAGGTGTATTAGTTGTTGGGAGATTAGGTTCTCCTTTGGCTATTGGTCTAGGAAATAACGAGTATTTTATAGCATCAGATGCTTCTCCGTTTGTAGAATTTACAAAAGAAGCTGTCTATCTAGAAGAAGGACATATGGCTATTATATCCGTAGAAAATGGAGTTGATATTAGAACAATAAAAGATTACGAAAAAGTTGTCCCAGCTGTCCAAGAGCTTAGACTTAATTTGGAGCAGATCGAAAAAGGTGGCTACGAGCATTTTATGCTAAAAGAGATCTTCGAACAACCAAAATCTATTCTTGATACCATGCGTGGTAGACTTTTAGTAGAAGAAGGTATCATCAAAATGGCTGGTATTTGGGATCATTTAGAAAAAATAAATAATGCCGAAAGAATTATCGTTATAGCTTGTGGTACTTCTTGGCATGCAGGTTTAATAGGAGAGTATCTTATTGAAGAATTTGCAAGAATACCTGTAGAAGTAGAATATGCTTCAGAATTCCGTTACAGAAATCCTATCATTGGACCAAAAGATGTTGTGATTGCTATTTCTCAATCTGGAGAGACTGCGGATACAATGGCTGCAATTAAGTTGGCTAAAGAAAGAGGAGCATTTGTCTATGGTATTTGTAATGTTGTAGATTCTTCTATTGCTCGTGTTACAGATGCTGGGTCTTATACTCATGCTGGACCAGAGATTGGTGTAGCTTCAACTAAAGCTTTTACAGCTCAATTAACAATATTATCATTAATTGCCCTAAAATTAGGAAAACATAATGGTAATCTAAGTAATGCAGAATTTATGAGATTAATTTCAGAATTAGATGCATTGCCTAAGAAAGTTGAAGAAGTATTAAAGTCATCAGATGCTGTTGCTAAAGAAACTGCTAAACATTTTTATGAATCTACTAATTTCCTATATTTAGGAAGAGGTTATAATTTCCCATCAGCATTAGAAGGCGCACTTAAGCTTAAGGAGATTTCTTATATCCATGCAGAAGGCTATCCAGCTGCAGAAATGAAACATGGACCGATTGCCTTAATTGATGAAAATATGCCAATCGTTATCATTGCACCAAAAGAAGGGCATTATGATAAAATTGTAAGTAACGTACAAGAAATAAAAGCTAGAAAAGGAAAAGTAATAGCAATCGTAACTAAGGGTGATGTAGCAGTAGCTAAGATGGCAGACTTCGTTATAGAAATGCCAGATACTTCAGAGTGCTTCTCTCCAATAGTAGCTGCAATTCCACAACAGTTATTAGCTTATTACATTGCTGTTTACAGAGGAGCTAACGTAGATCAACCTCGTAATTTGGCAAAATCAGTAACAGTAGAATAATTAATCCATTATCAACAAAATATTATATTTAATTTTACGTTAAATAAAATACTAGTAATTGTTAAAAAAAATTATATATTTACCGCTTAATTTCTTGAAATAGGATGAAAAGGATATTCTTTATATTATTGTCGGCATCAGTTGTGGTGTCTTGTTCCAAAGGGGGAGGTAAGTCTGCAGGTAGACCAGGATCTAAAACAAAAGGAGAACTGATTCCTTCTAATCGCTCTAAAACCTTCGTGTCAGAAAGACCTTATGGCATGGTGGCTATTCCAGGTGGATCATTTGTTATGGGTATGGCAGATCAAGACTTTACCAATCAACCAGAAAAGGCTAATCCTAAAACTGTAACAGTTAATTCATTCTTTATGGATGAAACAGAGGTTACTAACGCAAAATACCGCGAATTTATTTATTATGTTAGAGATTCCATAGCAAGAACACTTTTAGCTGAAGCTGCTGGTGGAGCTTCTGGTAGCGATGCTGGAGGAGGCAATGGCGGTAGTATTAGTGACTTTGCTTATGCTGCACAAAAAACAGGAGATAATGTATCTCCATATCAGACTTACTTAGATTCTCAAGGAGGTCGTGATGGTTATAGTGAAGCTAAAAAATTGGATTGGAAAGTGCCATTAAGTTGGAATACATCTTCTTATCCTGATGAGCAGTATGCCGAAGTTTTAGAGTCTATGTATATTGCTCCAGAGAAGAGAATTAATAACGAGAGATTATTAGATACGAGCAAATTACTTTATTCTTATCAATGGGAAAATGTAGCAGGAGCAGTAAAAGATAAAAATAGAGGCGCAGATTATCTTAAGAAAGAAAGCGTGGCTATATATCCTGATACAACAGTATGGATTAAAAATTTTAATAACTCATATAACGATCCGTTGTTTGAGCAATATTTTTGGCATCAGGCTTACAAGCAATATCCAGTTGTAGGTGTTACTTGGGATCAAGCAAGAGCATTTTGTAATTATAAAACAAAAAGAAAAGCAGATTTTAATAGTAGCTTGAAGAAGAAGAAGGAAAAACCAGGAAACTTTAGATTACCAACAGAAGCAGAATGGGAATATGCTGCAAAAGGAGGTTTAGAAAATGCAACTTATCCATGGGGCGGACCTAACTTACAAGACGATAGAGGCTGTTATCTTGCTAACTTTAAGCCGAAGAGAGGCTCTTATATGGAAGATGAGAAAAAAGGTACATATGTTTATACCGCGCCAGTAAAGAAATTTCAGAGAAACGGATATGGATTATATGATATGGCTGGTAACGTAGCAGAATGGACACAGTCACCTTATAGTAATTCTACGTCTCAATTTTCTTCAACTCTTAACCCAACAATATCTACTCAACTTCAGAATGATACTAAAAAAGTTGTTCGTGGTGGATCTTGGAAAGATGTAGGTTACCTTTTGATGACAGGTTATAGAGACTGGGAAAGAAAAGATTCTGCAAGAAGCTATATTGGATTTAGAACCATACAAGATATTCCTGTAGGCTCTACAAAATTCAAAACAAAGACTAAATAATTTAACTACTGACTACTACTAACTTTAAACTTTTTATAACACATGTTCAAAACTAAAGATGCCAGAATGAATTTTTTCTATTCTATTGGCGCAGCGATCGTAATTCTTGGTGCATTATTCAAAATGACTCACTGGAGTTTAGGTTTCATTACAGGTAACGTTGCTCTTGCAGCAGGTCTAATTATGGAGGCAATTGTATTTATTGTGTTTGCATTTGATCCACCTAAGTCTGAGGAAAAATATTCTTGGGAAAATGTTTATCCAGAATTATTGGACGAAACAGCAGAAAAGAAACCTAGAAAAGTTGTTAATCAACTAGCAGAAAATAAAGAATTAGAAGTATCATTATCTAGTAAATTAGATAAAATGCTTGCAGATGCTAAATTGGACGTAAGCTTATTCGATAGATTAAGAGGAGGTATTGAGAAGTTCTCTACATCTGTAGATCAGATTAATCAGACAGTTGATGTTTCTGCTTCTACCCATAAATATAACGAGCAGATGAATCTTGCTGCTAGTCACTTAGAAAGCATGAATGCACTTTATGCTTTACAACTAGAGCATGGTCAGAAACAATCAGAATTCAGCAAGAAATATGTTGAAGATATTCAAAAATCTGCAGCTCAATCAGAGAAATTTAACGAAGAACTTCAAGGATTAACTTCTAATCTAAATAATCTTAATAGAGTATATGGCGGAATGCTTTCTGCGATGAAGTCTTAAGAACTTGTACATTTTTATATAACTTTTATTATTAACAAAATTTAAAAAAATGGCACAAGGAAAACAATCACCTCGTCAGAAGATGATTAACTTGATGTACTTGGTTTTCATTGCAATGCTTGCAATGCAGATCGATCAGGAAATCATCCGCTCATATAAAGATACTAATGAATCTTTGACCGCTACTAGAGAGATGGTTGAAGGAAAAAATGATAAAATATTTGAAAAAACATTACAAGCTAAAGCTGCCGCTTCTCCAGAAACTTATGGTCCATTATTAGGACAATATAGAGGTCTGGAAACAAAAGCAGATGACTTGGTTAATTTTATCAATGATATTAAAGGAACTTTAAGCAAAGAAGCTGAGTATAGTAAGGACGCACCTCTGGAAGATAGTTTTGCAGCGCTTAATAATACAGAGCCTGCTACTAAAATGTTTTTCAAAGATGGAGATGAAAAAAGTCCTTCAGCAAAAGCAACTGAGCTTAAGGGGAAAGTTGATGATCTAAGAAATTATATCGTAACTAATTTTTCTTCTAATCCTCAATTGGCTGATATTGCAGCTAGAGCTTCAAAAACTCTATTAGCAGATTTTCAAAATGGTGACAAAAGAGGCCAAGGTGGTAAAAACTGGAATCAATATAAGTTTTATAATCAGCCTTTGATTGCTGCATTATCTAACTTAGAAGTGATTCAGTCAGAAGCAAGAAATCTTCAATCTGACGTTATCTCTTCAATGTTACAAGAAAAAGTTGATGCTGATATTAAGTTTGATGCTTACGAAGCTTTAGTTTCTGGACCAAGACAAGTATTGGTTGGTCAACCGCAAGAAGTAAAAATCGCTATTGGTACAAGAGCAAGTTCTGTACCTGGATTAGAAATTACCAATGCTAAGGTGGTAGATGGACAAGGTATCGCTACTCTTGGAGCTAGTGGTGTAGGTACACAGACACTTAGAGGTGAAATAAAATTTAATGATAAAAACGGAAAGCAAATTACTCTACCATATGCTCATACTTATGATGTTATTGCAGGAGTAGAAGCTCTTAAAGAACAAAAAGGAGCAATTCTTTCTGCTGATAAGATGATGGTATTATATAGAGGATTACCTAACCCAATCTCTGGATCTATTATTGGTGCTGCTGGAGCTACGCTTTCTGCGCCAGGTGCATCTGTAAGTGGCGGAAATGGTAAATGGACTGTTACACCATCTTCTGGTAGTACAATAAAATTAACAATTTCTGGTAAGGATTCTAAAGGAGCTACAATCTCTCAAGGATTTGATTTCAGAATTAAAAATGTACCACCACCAGTAGGACAGATTAGAGGTAAGAATGTTGTGTCTATGCCTGCATCTTCTATTGCTAACCAAACGGTTAGTGTAACAATGCCAGACTTTGACTTCCCAGTAAGTTTTAGTGTTAATAGTTTCATGTTTAAAGTTCCAGGAAAAGCAGCAATGCGTGTTAATGGAAGTGATATGGGAGCTGTTAGTGCATTAACAAGTAATTTGAGATCAGGTGATATAGCAATTGTTTTTGATATCCAAGCTACGGCAACAGGATTAGGAGGACAGGTACTGCAAAATATCCCAGGTATCGCAATAAATGTTCAATAAGAACGTTAAATATTTAAGATTGATTTATATCAAATATTAGTAATAATTTATGAAAAAGATAGTTTGTAATTTACTATTAGTAGTTTCAGGATTAGCTTTAGCTCAAAATAGCATCCTAAACTCTAGTTCTCCGCAAACATTCCGTGAAGAACGTGAATTAAAAAAAGACAGTGTAGCTACACCTTTAAAATATGGTTTTATTGAAGATAAAGACATATTAAAAAGTATGGTTGTGTGGGAAATTATTGATATGAATGACAAAATCAATCAACCTTTCTATCACAATGTTGATGGTCTTGTATCACAAAACAAATCATTGTACCAAATCTTAATTGATGCTGTTAATAGCGGGAAAATTAAAGAAGTATATTCTGACGAAAGTTTTACAACGAGATTATCCCCAGAAGCTATTGCATCAGCAACGTCAGCAATTAATATTGATGATTATTTTGTTCAAACTATGAACGAAGGAAAGCTTGATGAGAAAACAGCAGTTAAAGAATTGAAGAAATACAAATCTGTATTAGCTTCTGATGAAAAAAATATTAATGCCCTTAAAGGTTATTACGGTAGCAGATTATCTGACATCTATAGAAATGATGCTAATCAAATTATTGTAAACTTAGACGGGAATTATTATAGAGTTTCTCAGAAAGATATCGATTCTAACGTAGATCAAATTGTTACAAGCACTGAGAATGTAAAACTTCTTAAGATCTTTGGACAATGGTATGTTGATAAGAGAGATAGCCAGATGAAATATAGACTCTTAGGTATTGCTGCAATGGGTCCAGATCCTAACGGTGCGAAAGCAAGAGCAGCAATTGCTGGTTCTCAGTTAGAAAATGGTGTTACACCAGATAACACAACACCAGATTCTATAGACTTATTTTGGGTATTTTATCCAGATGCTAGACAGGTGTTAACGAGCAACTATGTTTTCAATTCTAAGAATGTAAGTGCAGATATCACTTTTGATGATGTGCTTAATGCAAGACGTTTTTCTTCGATTATCTATAAATCAGAAAGCGGATTAGGAAGAGGTGGCAACGGTATGATTGCAGACTACGTTCCTGATGATGCAGACGGACAATTGGAAGAAAGTGATAGAATCAAAGCACAAATTCTTCAAATGGAGAATGATTTGTGGAATTATTAAGAATTTTAATTCAATTAAATATGAAACCTGAGTATCTTTACTCAGGTTTTTTTTATTATGGAAAAAGTAGATTATATTATAGTTGGTGATGGATATGCAGCAATGTTTTTTGCCCATCAATTAATTAAAAATAACAAAAGCTTTAGGTTATTTTCTGAAGGAAATACTGCGGCATCTCATATCTCAGCAGGTGTTTGTAATCCGGTTGTGTTAAAGCGTTTTGTGGAAATTTCTAATGCCGAAAAGCAATTAGATTATCTTGATATAGTTTTTAAAGAAATTGAAGATTATACAGACACTAACTATCTTATTGACGAAAAAGTGGTTAGGATATTTCATGATGAAAAAGAGAAAGAACTTTGGCTTAAAAAATCTCAAAAAGAAGAATTGCAGCCCTATTTGAATACTGATTTTTTAACATTGAATTCGGTTACAAATCTGTACTCGTCAGGAATTGTTAATAAATCTTGCCGAATAGATGTTAAGAGTTTCTTCAGTGATATGTTTAATATTATAGAAGAAAAAGGATTTTTGATTAAAGAAAAATTTGACTTCGATAATCTAGATTTAGAAACAGAACATTATAATAATATTAATTTTAGTCATATTGTTTTTGCCGAAGGTATTGCGGTTAATAATAATCCGTACTTTGATGATATTCCTGTAAAAGGTAACAAAGGTCATTGCCTTAAGGTTAGATTACAGTCAGAAGTAGAACCTTATGTGATTAAGAAAAAGTATTTCTTGTTTAAATTTGATGAAGATTCTTACTACTGCGGCGGTACCTATGAGCGCGATGAATATGATTTGGAAATTAATCAAAATTCTGTTGATAAATTAGAATTAGGACTTAAAGAAATATATCAAAATGATTATAATATTAAGTCAGTTCAGACTGCATTCCGAGCTGTTGTAGGTGATAGAAAACCTATTTTGGGAGTTCATAAAGATTATTCTAAACTTTATATTTTAAATGGTCTAGGAGCAAGAGGCGTACTAAATGGATCTTTTTATTCTAAGATATTATTCAATTTTATAGAGAATAAAGTTATTATTGATCAAGAAGTTAATGTCAATCGTTTTTATTAAAATAAATAACAATTCCCACACTGTATAAGTATGGGAATTGTTGTTGAATATAGTATTCTAACCTCTCGCACGCTCTAATAAGACCATCATCATAAGGCTTAATACACATAATGTTTCTTGGTCGTCTGGTATGTCTATAATACGATCTAATTGAAATCGTCTTCCAAAAAAGGAAGGCATTTTTTTCAACCGGAAAATAATGCGATCATCCTTGTCCTTTACAATATATTTAGGATTAAGAAAATAACCAGTAAACATCCCAACAATTGGTATTTCTCCAACCATATTATCCCAAAATTTAGTCCAAGCATTCTCTTCTGTAATAGTAAAGAGTTGTTGATCTTGTTTATCGATGATATTGTAAGTAGATTTCCAAATAGATCTCATTCCTTTTCTTGCAATACGCCCGATATTATCACCATTAGGCTCTGTAATTTTAAAAGATGCATTAAAATCAATCCATTGATTAGCATTAATATTATAGATAACTTCCTTTTTTGTAGTGTCTTTAAAAACTTGTACACTATCTTTTAATTTGAAGATTTTTGACCTTACATAAGCAAGTGACGTCCCATGCTTATCATTAATAGTGAAATCATTAGCTAAAGTTGTAATTTTAAAAGTAAAATCCAGCGGATACTGAAGGTTTTGCATTTTGTGTTAATTTTGTTGCGATAAATATAGAATATTTTTCTTATAACCTAACAATTGTGAAGTTAGCATTCTGTAAATACCCTCTATTTCCTTATCTTTGCAGTCTAAAATTTTGAGATGAACAAGTACATTAAGTTTGTAATTGCGGCCATATTAATTGGTTTAGGAGTTTTCCTTATGTTCAACCGTAATATTGGTTGGGGTATAGTCGTTGTTTTATTATCAGCAATACCTATATTTTTATTTTTCAAAAATGAAAAAATACTATTGGCATTTTGGCAACTTAGAAAGCAAGATTTTCAAAAAGCTAATGGTTTTTTAATGAAAATCAAGAATTATAAAACAGAACTTCATAAGACACAATACGGCTATTATCACTATCTAATAGGATTAACAACAGCACAAGATAATAATCCTGCCAAGACAGAAGCTTTGATGAGAAAAGCATTAGATTATGGACTTAATATGAAACATGATCGTGCAATGGCAACGCTTAATCTAGCAGCAGGAGCTATGGCAAAAGGCAGACGTCAAGAAGCTCAAAAACTATTAGAAGAAGCTAAGAATCTAGATACAGCAGGGATGATGACAGATCAGATAAAGATGCTTAAAGATCAGTTAAAAATGCCTTCTATGCAAAAGCATATGCACAATCCCCATATGAGACAAAGAGGTAAATTCTAAAAATAAAAAAAGACCAAATTAATTTTTGGTCTTTTTTTTATGAGCTATTCCCGCTGTCCACTATATCTTTACTGTTATCGCTCGGTTGGCTTCGCTGCGCTGCGCCACCTCACTCAACAGCAAAGGATGCCGTTTCCATCGGGGCTAGGAGAGAAGTGAGTATAATTACATTTCGCCTTCTTGAGAAGATTCACTGTAATAGAATTTTGGTATTTGCCATTTATATTTTACCGCTAGAGTTCTTATTGCAACAATGAGTAAAATAGTAAATATCTGTATAAAAGTGTATGATAGATCTGTTAGCTTTGCTAAGATTAGAAAGATGCTTCCGCCAATAATACAAGCTGTGGCGTAGATTTCTTTTCGGAAAATTAACGGAATTCTATTCAATAAAATATCCCTGATAATTCCTCCAAAACAACCTGTAATAGTACCTAATGTAATACATATTATAGGATGAAGCTCTGCAGTTAAGCCTTTTTGGATACCGATAATTGTAAATAATCCAAGCCCAAAACTATCAAATAGAAATAAAGTGACTTTAAAATTCTTTTCAATAGACTTAAAGATCATCGAGAAGATGCATGTTGCAAATATCAAAGAACACATCCATAAGTCATGCATCCAAAAAACTGGCACATCCAATAACAAATCACGAACTGTACCTCCTCCAACAGATGTGACGAAGGCAATAATAAGTACACCAAATGGATCTAGACGTTTTTGCATGGCAGCAAAACTTCCAGACATAGCGAAAGATATTGTTCCTAATACTTCTATTAAAAAGTTTAATTGTTCATGCATATTATAAGACTTTTATAATATTTAGTTCAAGTCCAATTCTACCATAACAGGGCAATGATCAGAGTGTTTTACTTCTGGTAAGATTATCGCTCTTGTCATCTTATTTTCTAGACTCTTAGAGACCATATTATAATCTATGCGCCAACCTTTGTTACGCTCTCTAGAAGCTGCTCTATAACTCCACCAAGAATATTGATCGGGTTGATTATTAAAGTGTCTGAAACTATCAACAAGTTCTGCTTCATTTAAGAATTGTGTCATCCATTCTCTTTCCATGGGAAGAAACCCCGAAACTTTTGATAACTTGATAGGATCATGGATATCAATAGCTTCATGGCAAATGTTATAATCGCCACAGATGATAAGGTTGGGTATTTGTTTTTTCAATTCTTTGATATAAGCTAAAAAGTCAAAACAAAACTGCATCTTAAACTCTAATCTGTCAATATTAGACGCCGAAGGAACATATACAGATATTACTGAAAAACCTTCAAAATCAGCCCTAATAACTCTTCCTTCGTAGTCATACTTCTCTATACCACAACCATATTCTACATGTAAAGGTTTAGTTTTAGATGCAATACCAACACCGCTGTAGCCTTTTTTTTGTGCAGAAAACCAGTAGGTATGATAACCTATTTTCTTAAAAGAAGCAATGTCGATTTGATCATTATTAGCTTTGCTTTCTTGGATACAGATAACGTCAGGATTAGCCAAGGTTAACCAACCTATAAAATCTTTAGTAAAAGCGGCTCTGATGCCATTGACATTGTAAGAAATAAGTTTCATATATTAGTATAATAGATTGATTTTTAATTATTAGAAGTTAGGGAAATTGTATTTTAATCCTATTGATGCTATGTTGGATTTTATATCACCAGTATGTAAATATAATAGGCTGAAAATTTCTAAATTTCTATATCTATAACCTGCGCCAATTTTATTGAAAACTAATAGGTTATGGGTTGCCTCTTTTACCACAGGATTTCCAGAAAAAACTGTTTTTGTATAATACTGAGATGATGAAAAGTCAAAAATATAAGCGTTAAGATAAACTTTATGCTTAGGACTATTTAAAATATAGTAATAAGCTAATACGCCTATATCAATCTGTGATTTAATACTTTTTTTATCAACTTCTGTTTTTTCTATATTTGGATTAAAGGTACTGTAATTACCTGCTAATCCAATAGAAATTTGGTTATTTAAGAATGGTAAGTTTTTCTCAATTTCTAGACCAAAAGAATAAGATTGATTAGTGTCATAATCTTTATATTCATCCGAAACAAAGTTTTTTGAAATGGCAATTTTTGCATTAGTTGAGCCATAATTACTTTTGACTTTTTGATTAGTATCTCCAAGACAATTATTAGTTTTTTTGAAAAAATTCAATAAATCACTTTCTCTGTATTGCACAAAATTAATGGAGTTATTACCACAATTAATTTTTGTTAGTTCATTTCTGAAATCAGATTTTTTAACTTTAATACTTTCATCATTTGGGTTATAATATTCTTTGTACAAAAGAGGTTTAATCTGAGAATCACCTTTAACCGAATAAAAGTAAGCCGTATTTTGAGAATCAGAGTATCTATATAAAGAATTAGTTCCTTTTACTAAAGTTTCTAAAACTAGAGTTTCATTTTTTAAATTGTAATTATCATTATTTTCTAACAAATGTTCGTTTTCCTTATGTCTAGATATACTAACAATCTGTTTTGAATACTCTATATCATCGTTAATCAAAACGGATTTTATATCATTTTGATTGAATTTTTTCTCGGGTGAATTTTTATTTTCGCGAAAAACAAATGATTGAGGCGTATAATATGGCGTATTATAAAAAACTTCGCCAATAAGATGTTCTCCATTTTCTAGATTAATTTCAGCCTTTTTAAAATCTTGAGCAGATAAGCATGCGCCTAAAAACAAAAAAAATATAATTTTATTCATAATAATGATTTATAATGCAATTTTACAAAAAAAGGCGGAAAAAATCAAAGAAATTTTCCGCCCAGTAACCCAAATTAAATAAACTATGAAAAAACTATTTGGGCTCTAATACGCTAATTGGGATAATTATTTCCTCTAGAGATATACCTCCATGTTGATAAGTGTCTTTGTAATAATTTACAAAATGATTATAATTTTTAGGGTAAGCTAAAAATATATTGTTCTTCGCAAAAATATATTTAGAGCTTAGATTTCCTTTTGGAAGGAAAAGTTTTTCTGGATTATTAACTGCCCAAACATCTTTGTCATCATAAGTTAGACTTCGCCCTGTTTTGTAACGGATGTTAGTAGATGTTTCTCTATCTCCTACAACCTTACTTGGTTTTTTGACGTAAATTGTCCCGTGATCCGTTGTTATAACTAACTTAAAGCCACTTTCTGCCGCTAACTTAATAATTTTAAGCAAAGAAGAGTTCTCAAACCAATTGTAAGTTAGAGATCTAAAGGTTTTATCATCTCTAATTAATTGATTAACAATACTGTTGTCTGTTTTTGCGTGTGATAAAATATCTATAAAGTTATAGACAATTACCAATAAATCATTGTTCTTATGTTGATTGAAATCTTCGAAGATTTTGCGTTCAAAATCAGCATTTAGAATCTTAAGGTACTTCATAGATTTACCAGAAAGGCCCAGACGCTTCATTTGATCTTCTAGAAAATCACGCTCATGTTCATTTTTATTACCTTCTTCGTTGTCGTTAAACCAATAGTCTGGGAATCTTTTTTCTATCTCAGATGGCATTAATCCTGCAAAAAAAGAATTTCTTGCATATTGTGTCGCGGTTGGTAGAATACTGAAATAATAATCTTCAGAAGTTTTGTTATAAAACTTAGTAAACAATGGTTCTATAACTTTCCATTGGTCATACCTAAGATTGTCGACCATTAGTAAAAGCACCTTTTCATTTTGCAATTCAGGCTTTACTTTATCTTTGAAGAGAGTGTGACTCATCATTGGTTTGTCTGGCTGATGCAACCAATCTTCATAGTTTTTCTCTATAAATTTTGAAAACTGAATGTTAGCTTCTTCCTTTTGAGATTGTAATAACTCTGCAAATTCACTATCAAAAACTTTATCAAATTTAACTTCCCAGTTAAGTATTTTTTTATAGTATTCTGCCCAATCTTGATAAGTTCTAAGATAAGATAACTCTAGACTCAGATTTCTAAAATCTTGTTGATATTCTAGAATAGTTTTTTGTTCTACAAGACTTTCGCTTTGTAAGTTTTTCTTTAATGATAATAAAATTTGATTAGGATTAACAGGCTTTAGGATATAATCCGAAATCTGAGAACCAATGGCTT
Organism: Chryseobacterium electrogenes; assembly: GCF_053553015.1. Taxonomy (NCBI): domain Bacteria; kingdom Pseudomonadati; phylum Bacteroidota; class Flavobacteriia; order Flavobacteriales; family Weeksellaceae; genus Chryseobacterium; species Chryseobacterium electrogenes. The sequence goes on from NZ_JBNPPB010000002.1 coordinate 2,943,269, forward strand.
GCTCCATGATATGCTCTTCTTCACTTTTAGTCACCATGACTATTTTTAAGCTACTATCACGATCTTTTATCATTGGGATAGCTTCTAGTCCAGAGATACCTGGCATATTTTCATCCAGAAGCGTAAGCTGAAATTTTTCTTTATCTATTAATTCTAATGCTTCGTTAACGTTGTTAACCGGCGTTACTGTGTAGCCTTTGTTTTCTAAGAAAACAATGTGTGGTTTTAATAAGTCGACCTCATCATCTATCCATAAAATTTTTCCCGACATAATATATAGTTTATTCTACTAGTTATGCATCAAAATTACGACCAAACTATCTTAAGATAAATGTAAAAATAAAAGGATAGCGTTAAATTTTAGTTAATTTATAAAGACTATGAAGTTTTAGAATTCGATAGAAAAAAGAAAACTCAGGATTAACCTGAGTTTTAGTTGGAGTAGGACATTAATTCTTCTTTATTAGAATTCACTAATTTGAATTCTAAATATTTGAAAGAGTCTCGCGGGATAACGGTTACCCATTTCTTATACCGCAGAAACCATTTGTTCTGTATGCTCATAATCCCCTTTGTAAGGTAGGCCTCTACAAAAGGATGAACGTGCAGATACAATTTGCCTTTTTCTGTTTGGATAATGTTTCTGATGGATTCTTCCATACGCTCAATAATAACGATTGGCGCTGTAATTTCTCCATCTTTATTAGGATTTTCTTCCTTAGTTTCGATATATTTTTCTGGTCGTACACGTTGCCTAGTCATCTGGATTAACCCAAATTTACTTGGCGGCAATATTTTGTGACGAGCCTTATCACGTTTCATCTCATCCCGAAAATGATCAAACAATTCGCGACGATGATCCGCATCTACCATATCGATAAAGTCAATAACTATAATACCACCCATATCTCTAAGTCTTAATTGGCGTGCTATTTCTGTGGCAGCCATTTTATTGACATTAAGAGCATGTTGCTTATTAGTTGTAGCCGAGGAGATGTTATTACCGGAGTTAACATCTACCACGTGTAGCGCTTCTGTATGTTCTATAACAAGGTAAGCACCTTTAGAACTTGGGATATTGACGTTTTTTCCGAAACTTTGTTTAAGCTGTTTTTCAACATTGTAATATTCTAGAAGAGGAGTTGGAGCATCGTAAAACTGTACAATGTTCTTACTCTCTGGCGAGATGACTTCTAGATAATTCTTCATGTCATACACCATATCTTCGTCATCACAAATGATGCTAACAAAGTCTTGGTTAAAATTGTCTCTTAAGATGGATGAGGCTTTATCTTCTTCGCTTAGAACTTTGGCGGGTACTTTATTTTTTTGAATATTATTAAAACAAGTATCCCATTTTTGGATAAGCTGATTCATATCATTATGAAGTTCAGCTACTTTTTTACCTTCGGCAACGGTTCTAATAATAACCCCGAAACCTTCTGGTCTAATGCTTTCTATAAGAGTCCTAAGGCGATCTTTCTCTGCGCCATCTTTAATTTTTTTGGAAATCGATATCTTGTTATCAAATGGAATAAGAACTAAAAAACGACCGGTTAAAGAGATCTGTGTAGATATTCTTGGTCCTTTAGTAGAAATTGGTTCTTTAGTAATTTGAATTAATACGAGATCTCCAGCTGCGGCTACTTTATCAATAGTGCCATTTTTGTCAATATCTTTTTGCTGCTCAAAATCTTTAAGCTTTGCTACATTTTGCCTCTTGGCAATAGTATCTTTCAGAAATTTCTGATAAGATAAAAATTGTGGTCCTAGATCCTGATAATGCAAGAACGCGTCTTTACCGTATCCGATATTAACGAAAGCTGCATTAAGGTTAGGGGCAAGTTTTTTGACTTTTCCTAAAAAAAGATCACCTACTACAAAATCCGACTTTACTTCTTGCTCGTGTAGTTCAAAAAGTCTTCCGTCTTCTAACAGGGCAATTTTAGAAGAATTATCCTCATGCGAAATGATTAATTCTTTCTTCATGTCTTCTGATTGGCTAATGTTGTCTTGTTATAGACACGGTTAATGTTATGGTTCTCCAAATTAAGATATAAGACGATGTTAAAAACAAAATATAGTCGGTGAAATTGCACCAACTATATTTATATTTATTAAACGACAGTCTAAGAAGATTATTTTTTCTTCTTATGTCTGTTTTGTCTTCTTCTTTTCTTTCTCTTGTGTGTCGCTACCTTGTGTCTTTTTCTTTTCTTTCCGCTTGGCATAATTTAGAAATTTTTATTATGTGTTAGTATTCAATTAATTATTTTACTGCAACTTTGGTTTTTACTTTTTCTACAAAAGTTTTTGATGGTTTGAAAGCCGGAATATTATGTGCCGGGATTTCAATTGCCGTGTTCTTAGAAATGTTTCTTCCTGTTTTAGCCGCTCTAGTTTTGATAACGAAAGAACCAAAACCTCTTAGATAAACATTGTCCCCATTATACATCGAAGTTCTAATCTCCTGCATGAAAGCTTCTATAACTTTCTGAGTGTCATTCTTTTCCACTCCCAATTTGTTCGATATTGTGTTTACCAATTCTGCCTTTGTCATTTCCTTTTTTGTTTATAATTTTGGTGTGCAAATATAAAACATATTTTTGAAAACTTACAAACAAAAAACTGATTTTCTTCACATTGGTAATGAGCTTATTACATGGTATAAAGAACATGGCAGATGCTTACCCTGGAGAGAATCTATACATCCGTATAATATATGGATAAGCGAAATCGTATTACAACAGACCCAAGTTAAGCAAGGATTACAGCATTATATCAACTTTGTAGAGCGTTTTCCCAACGTGCAAATCCTTAGTGATGCTGAGGAAGATGAAGTCTTAAAGTACTGGAAAGGATTAGGCTATTACTCCAGAGCGATTAATCTGCATAAGGCTTCTCATCAAATTGTTGATGATTATAACGGTGAGTTTCCTAATACATATAAAGAGATTCTTAAGTTGAAAGGAATAGGGAAGTATACTGCATCGGCAATTGCTAGTATTTGTTTTGATGAAAAGATGCCTGCCATTGATGGTAATTTTTATCGCGTGCTGTCAAGATTATTTGCAGATGATTTTGATATTTCTAATTCTAAGGCATTTAATTACTTTTCAGAATTGGCATTGTTAATTATGCCGGACAAAGAAGCAGGCTATTTTAACCAAGCTATTATGGATCTGGGATCAGAGATATGCAAACCGAAAAATCCTATTTGTGGAGATTGTCCTGTTAATAAGAGTTGTTTAGCTTTTTCTACTGGGACGATGTTGGACTTTCCTGTTAAAACTAAAAAAGTTAAAGTAGAAGAATTGGCTTTGAGTTATTATTTTGTTCAATATAAAGATCGGTTTCTAATTAAGAGGCGCGGTGATGATTTTATCTGGAAAAAATTATATGAATTTCCTACGGTTGTACCTGCTGTTTTAGAAAAGTTTATAATGGCGGAAGAAGTTGTTTCGCATAAATTGACGCATAAATCCCTGAAAATTGCAATTTCAACGGTAGTAATAGAAGATGAAAATATTTTTCAGACATTCGCACGACAATTTGATTTTATGATGGTTGATATTCTGGAAGCAGAAGAAAAGTCTTTTCCAAAACCTTTAGAACTATTTTATCATCGTAAAATGAAGCCGAAAAATGAGCTTTAATTTTTTGAGAACGAATAGCTGATGTGGTGGAGTTAGCCTTTGTTTAATTGAAATTAAATGAAGGACGTTGAGAAAATTACCAAAATATTATAATTAAAATCTCTTGAAGTAAGAGAGTTGTTGTATGAAAAGAATATATTATTTTTTCCTGTTTTCAGGGATTCCTTCTTTTGGTCAAGAGATAAAAATCGATTCTGTAGTTATAGATCCGCAGTTGTCTAAGGCAAGTGAAGTGTCGGTTATTAAAAATTTGACGCAAAAGGATATTCTGAAAAATTCTGTCTCTTTATCTGATGTTTTGAGATTTCAGACACCTATTTATATCAAAGAAAATAGTCGAGGTATGGTGTCTTCGCCATCTTTTCGTGGTACGACAAGCCAGCAGACTGCTTTTGTCTGGAACGGAATTAACATTAATTCTCAATTTCTTGCACAAGGCGATGTTAATAATATTTCGTTATTTGGATATGATAATATTGATGTAAAAAGTGGTGGCGGAAGCGTAATCTACGGAAGTGGAGCCATTGGTGGATCTGTCCATCTTAATAATGAGCTAGCTTATGATAAAGGGTTTTCTGCTAATATTTTCACAGAATATGCGTCATACAATACGCTCAATACTTTTCTTAAAACTAATTATAGTAATGATAAAATAAGCGTTCAGGTTTCTGCTAATCATTCTCAAAGTAAGAATGATTATGAAGTTATCAAGAAATATTATGTTAATAGGGATGCGAAATATCTTAATTCTGGGGTTAATTTAGGTTTTGGGTATAAGCTTACAGAAAAGCTCCAATTGTATTTTCAAAGTCAACATTTTGATGGAGAACAACATTATCCAGCTTTGTCGGAGAATTCTGATAGGACAAAATATGACACGCAAACATTCAGAAGTTTATTAGGATTGAAATCTAACTTCAATAATTTTAAAAATGATTTTAAAGTTGCTTATTTAGAGGACAATTTTCAGTATTTTGGTAATGCTAATACGGTAAAGTCAAGTGGAGGGGCAAGCAAACAGTATTTGATTAAAAATGATGCGAGTTTCAATATCACTTCAGCTTCAGAAATTAATTTGATTTCAGAGATTTCACAAGTCAAAGCCGAAGGTTACAGATCCGGAATTGATAAAGTGAGCCGCGATCAAGCTTCGTTTTCGTTGCTTTACAGAAATAGAGCTTTAGAAAAGTTTTATTGGGAATTGGGGGTCAAAAAGGACTTTGTAGAAAATGTTGAGGCGCCTTTTTTATTTTCTGCTGGTGCTTCTTATAGAGTTTTTGATTGGTATAAGACGACGATTAATTTGTCTAAAAACTTCAGGTATCCAAGTTTTAATGATTTGTATTGGCAGCCTGGCGGTAATCTGGACTTAAAACCAGAGGTGTCTTATCAGGTAGAGTTATCTCAGAATTTTAAGGTTAAAAATTTTCAGTTAATCCTTACGCCTTATGCCATGAGGATTTATGATATGATTAGATGGTTGCCCAAAATGGCTAATCTTTGGTCGCCAGTTAATACCAATGATGTTTTGTCTTATGGTTTAGAATCACAAGTTAGATATACTAATCAGTGGGGAAATCATAGATTGTCGGCTCAGGTTGGTTATTCTTACACTAGATCACAAAATGAAGAAACCCAATTGCAGCTAATGTACGTGCCATTGCATAAGGCTAATTTTGGAGTGGATTATAATTACAAATCATTTAGTATTTTTGCGCAAGGACTTTATATAGGAAAGGTTTTTACAAATGATTTAGAAAGCGATAGTTTTTCTATAAAACAATATGCGAGTTTTAATGTTGGTGCTAACTACAATATTACTAAAGCTCTAACAATAGGTTTTAAAGTTAATAACATCACGAATCAAGCTTACGAAAATGTCCAAAATTATTGGATGCCACTTCGTAATTACAGTGGACAAATATTAATAAAATTATAAAATAAATATAGTATGAAATTTTCAAAATTATTAGGTGGTTTTTTTGCGGCTGCTTTACTTTTTACAACAGCTTGTAAGGATGACGAGGTTTTCGAGACTAAAGGTACTTATGAAAACGGATATTTTATCTCTAATGAAGGGGCTTATAAGGCAACTAATGCTGAGGTAACTTATGTTGATAATAACTTTTCTGGACAACAAGATAATATTTACAAAGCTAATAATGCGGGGCAACCATTAGGAGATGTTTTGCAAAGTGTTGCCTTTAATAATGTTAATGCCTATTTGGTAGTCAATAACTCTAACAAAATAGAAGTGGTTAACCGTTATGGATTTAAGAATTTAGCAACAATAACGTCTAATCTTCAACAGCCGAGAAATATCGCTTTTTCTGGCAATTATATGTATGTGACTAATAATAATTTCTTTGATAGTTATTATGTTTCCATTTATAATCTATCAGACTTATCATTTGTAAAGAAAATTTCTTTTGACAGATATGCTGAGAAAATTGTAGAAGCGGCGGGTAATGTATTGGTGCAGACAGATGGTGTAGCTTATGTTGGGAGTAATCCAGTCATTACAGGGCATACGGTAAGTCTTATTAATTCTGCAACAAAAGACGTAGCAAAAGTTATTACACTTCCAGACGCTGGTGAGGTTAAAGATTTGGCTTCTAAAGATAACTTTGCTTATGCCTTGACATCTACTTTTACAGATTCCTTTTTATATAAAATCAATGGAGCTTCAGGAGATGTAACCAATGTTTCTATTGCAGGAATTGCAGGAGCAGAAAAGTTAAAAGTCAGCGGAGATAATCTATACATTCTAGACGGGATGAATAATGTTTATGCAAAGTCAGTAACATCTAGCGCTCCAGCGACTAAGATTTTCACAATTCCTTTTGCTGTTTATGGATTTGATGTAATAGACGGTAAGATTTTTGCGTCTAATCCGGGTAACTTTTCTGTTCCAAGTGAGGTGACGGTATATTCTTTGACGGGAAGTAAGTTGGCATCCTTCAAAGCAGGTGTTGCGACTAACGGATTTTATAAAAACTAAAATATTTTTTTTGGCGTGTCCGCGCAACCAAGCCAAAGCTTTTTTCATTGCTTTTGGTTTTCGGTCGCGCTATCCGCTACAATCATAAAACAAGCGGCGAGCCATAGGCTCGCCGCTTGTTTTATGGATTTTCACTACTATCGCTCACGCGAGATAAGCGATTTCTATTATAGATTTGTCAAAACTTCTTAATTTATCCCATATAAGCACGGTTTTTGCATTGTCATTAACTCAATATTTAAACTTAATTTTGTATAAAATATTAATAAAATGATGCGGGAAAAAATAGTAATTATAGGAGGCGGATTTGCTGGGCTTCAACTTGCTAGAAAACTTAACGGAAGCTCAACCAAAAAAGTAATGATGATTGATAAAGCTAATCATCACATGTTTCAGCCTTTGTTTTATCAAGTTGCCAGTGGTCGTATAGAACCTTCTAATATTTCATTTCCGTTTCGTAAAATATTTCAAAAATCTAAGAATGTCCAATTTCGGATGACAGAGATTAAGGAAATTATCCCTTCAGAAAACAAAATTATTTCTGATGAAGGTACATTTTCTTACGACAAATTAATTATTGCAACAGGTTGTAAAACCAATTTCTTTGGCAATGACAAGATGGAGCATCTAACTTTCGGGATGAAAAATACTCAGGAAGCTATCTCTATCAGAAATAATGTATTGATGTCTTTCGAGAAATTAATCATAGAGAAATCCAGAAGTGACGATGGCAACTGGAATATTGTTATCGTAGGAAGTGGACCTACTGGCGTGGAGCTAGCGGGTGCCTTTGCAGAGATGAAGTACGAGATTCTACCAAGAGATTATCCTCATATGAATTTTGCACCGCTTAAGATTATTCTAATAAGCTCAAGTGATAAGCCTTTGGAGAGCATGAGTCAAGAGTCTCAAGATAAATCCGAAGAATATCTCCACAATATTGGTGTTACTTTTATGAAAAATGAGAGAGTAACAGATTATGATGGCAATACCGTTTTTATGCACAGTGGTAAGAGTATCGCAAGTAATAATGTGATATGGGCTGCTGGTGTTACGGGTAATGTTATAGATGATTTTGCTAAAGAAAATTTAGTTAGAAATCGATACAAAGTAGATCGTTATAATAGAGTTGTTGGATATGATAATATATTTGCCATTGGAGATATAGCATATATGGAAACGCCTGTGTATCCACTGGGTCATCCACAGGTTGCTAATGTGGCAATTAATCAAGGTAAAGTTTTGGGGAATAACCTTCTAAAATCATCTGCCAAAGATTGGAAAGAATTCGAATATGTTGATCGTGGATCTATGGCAACTATCGGGAAACATCGTGCAGTTGTAGATTTACCAAAATTTAAATTTCAAGGTTTTCTTGCTTGGTATTTCTGGATGTTCTTACATTTGATGCTTATTTTGAGTGTGAGAAACAAGTTGGCAATTTTCTTCAATTGGATGTGGAGTTATTTTAATAAAGATTCTTCACTTCGATTAATTATTATTCCATCAAAGAAAAATTTAACAGAACAATGAGAATTGACATTATAAGTGTACTGCCAGAGTTGATGAGAAGTCCGTTTGAGACTTCAATTCTGAAGCGCGCTGTGGACAAAGGATTAGCAGAGATACATTTTCATAACATTAGAGATTATGCTACTAATAAGCATAGGCAGATTGATGATGCGCCATACGGTGGCGGTGCAGGGATGGTAATGATGATAGAGCCATTGGATCTTTGTATTTCAAAATTAAAAGAAGAACGCGACTACGATGAGGTTATCTATATGACGCCTGATGGTGTTACGCTTAACCAAAGGACGGCTAATACCTTGTCTACTTATAAAAATTTGATCTTTTTGTGTGGGCATTATAAAGGTATTGATCAGCGCCTACGAGATCTTCATATCACAAAAGAAATTTCTATTGGCGATTATGTTTTAACGGGTGGAGAATTGGCGGCTTGTGTACTGGCAGATTCTATCATTAGATTATTACCAGGTGTTCTTAATGATGAGCAAAGTGCGCTAACTGATAGCTTTCAGGATGATCTTTTGTCACCACCAATCTATACAAGGCCAGATGTCTATAAAGGTCTAGAAGTCCCGAAAATATTGCTAAGCGGTAATTTTGGTGCAATAGAAAATTGGCTTCATGATGAAGCAGTAAGAATTACCCAAGAACGAAGGCCAGATCTTATGAAATAGATTATCTTCTTAAAATTAAAATGGCCTGTTAATGTACGATTAATAGGCTATTTTTTTGTGGTTAATACAAGGATGTTTATTTGTTTTCATGGATATTCGATAAGGGTTGGAGTTACTTAAGATATATAATTTTCATTGTTTATTTTTAATTTATAACGAATTAATTGTGTGAAAAAACAACAATAATTGTTAATTTTTAAAATTTATCTATTTTATGTGGATTATTCTTTGTTCTTTTGTAATTAAATTAAGGCGTAATTTGTTGAAAAATAATAATATTATTATTGATGTATTATATTTTTAACTAAATTTACACATAATAAAAACTAATAAATATTTATTTTATATTTTAACTGATTATTTGTTCTTTTATATAATTCGAAATATTATAGAACTTATATTCCATAAAATTTAATTTAATTTTTTAATGTAAATTATTGATTTAATGCTTATCTAGCCTTATTGTTAATTTATAAAAGGAATATTTATTGAAATAACCAATAAATAAAAAAAAATTTATATTACAGAATGAAAAGTGCGACTAACTATGTCTACCAGCTAGATAAAGTAGACAAGGAAATTATTTATATGTTGATGGATAATGCCAAATCTTCTCTAGCTCAGATTTCAAAAAATGTTGGAATATCTACAACTGCTGTGCATCAGAGAATCAAAAAATTAGAACAAGCTGGTGTCATAGAAAACTCTATATCCTTTCTTAATCCTAGAAAAATAGGTTATAAAGTAGTATCTTATATAGGTGTTTTCTTAGAGCAACCTAGTCATTATAAAGATGCTATAAAAGCGCTTAATCTTGTTAACGAAGTTGTAGAAGCGCATTATACGACGGGTAACTATACGATATTCCTTAAGGTTCTTTGTCGTGATAATGACCATCTAATGGAGATTCTTAACGAAATTCAAAAACTAAAAGGCGTTACACGTACGGAAACTTTTATTTCCTTAGAACAAAGTATTTACAGACAATTGAAAGTCTAATAACCACATACTATATTACATTAAGAGATGGCTTTGTTTGCCATCTCTTTTTTTTATCTTTGTGTTATTAAATTTTATAAAAATGAATATCGCACAATATTTAGATTCGACATATCTTAAAACTCCTGCTCAGTCTGGATTAACAGAAGAAGAAACTTTACAGAAAGTTAAAGAATTGACACAAGAAGCTGTAGATCATCAATTGTTTGCAGTAATGATTAGACCAGATTACGTTAAGGAAATTAGAAGTTTTATAGATGGTCAGTCCTCAAAAGTAGTCTTAGGTACTGTCATTGGTTTTCATGAAGGTACAGCCTCTGTAGATGATAAATTAAAAGAAGCGCAACAGGCAATTAATGATGGTGTTGATGAGTTAGATTTTGTAATCAATTATGAAGCTTATAAAAGTGGAAATCTTGATTTAGTTAAAAATGAATATATCAACTGCACTAAGTTGGCTTTGGATAACAATAAGGTCGCTAAGTGGATTATAGAAATTGCGGCTTTGACGGATTCTCAAATAATAGATTTAACGGCTAATATTTGGGCTTGGACTCAGGAAAACTTTAGTTCAGAAAACTATTCTAAGATTTTCGTTAAGTCATCTACCGGATTTTTTATTACAGAAAATGGGAAGCCTAATGGCGCTACCAAAGAAGCTGTTAGGTTGATGTTGGATCATGCGGGGCAATTACCTGTAAAGGCAGCTGGTGGGGTAAGAACACCAGATGAGGCTAGAGAAATGATAGAAATGGGTGTTAAGCGTATAGGAACTTCATCTGCTTTAGCTTTAACTAAAGGGCAAGAAACTGATTCTGGATACTAGGATTATGAGAATAGAATATAAAAAAAACCTTTGCAATTGCAAAGGTTTTTTTATGTTTTCGATAGGATCTATTATTGTTTGATGATTTGAGTAACACGTTGTGTGTTGTCATCTAGTACATAACGCATAAGATACTTGCCAGACTTTAGTTTGTCTAATCTGATTTCTGCAGAGTTCATGTTAACTTGATATTCTGCAACTTGTACACCTAGAATAGAAAAGAAAGACACAGACTTTATCTTAGTGTTAGCATCTTTAGTTTTTATAACGATAAAATCTCTTGCAGGATTAGGGGTCACTACCATGACACCGTCATCGCTTTTAATATTAGAGCTAGCGTTAGAAAAGGTATTGTTTACCTGTGCCTTCAGAGATTCTGAGAACATTAATGTGGTACCAATAAATAATATAAATAGTAAAAATTTTTTCATTAGCTTGTAACTTATTTAAGCCTTAATAAACAAAAGTATTTAATTTCAAATTAATATACAACAATTATATCCAAAAGTGTATTAAATTTGTATAAAATTTTATAGTATCATGTTTACAAGAAATAGAAGACTAAGAACCAATGCTGCAATCAGAAATCTAATCCGTGAAACTACACTTACTACTGACGATTTTGTCTTACCAATGTTCGTCATGGAAGGTAATAGCAAAAAGGAGGCCATTTCTTCTATGCCGGGTGTTTTTCGTCAATCTTTAGATCTTACCGTACAGCAAATTAAAGAAAACTATCAATTAGGAATAAAAGCTGTTAACCTATATATGAAGGTATCTGACCATCTTAAGGATAATGGTGGTGCAGAATCTTGGAATCCTAATGGACTAATGCAAAATACTATAAAAGCTATAAAAGATGCTGTACCAGAAGTTATCATTATGCCAGATATTGCCTTAGATCCTTATTCAATTTACGGACATGATGGGATTATCAAAAACGGAAAAATAGATAATGATTCTACATTAGACGCTTTAGCAAAAATGTCGGTATCATTGGCAGAAGCGGGGGCAGACATTCTGGCACCTAGTGACATGATGGATGGCAGAGTTTGGGCTATGAGAAAAGCATTAGAAGAAAATGGTTTTGATGATGTAGGTATTCTTTCTTATGCTGCCAAATATGCAAGTTCTTTTTATGGCCCTTTTAGAAGTGCCTTAGACAGTGCGCCGATCGATTCTCAGGATATCCCGACGGATAAAAAAACATATCAAATGGATTTTCATAATTCTCGTGAAGCCATAAAAGAAGTCTTAGACGATGTAGAAGAAGGAGCGGATATCATTATGATAAAACCAGGTATGCCTTATCTGGATATTGTATCTAAAATTAGAGAATTAATTACGCAACCTATCGCGGTCTACCAAGTGAGTGGAGAATATGCTATGCTGAAAGCCGCTGCCCAAAATGGTTGGTTGGATAATGATAAGGTTTTGATAGAAAGTTTAACCAGCTTCAAGCGAGCAGGAGCAGATATGATTTTTACTTATGCAGCGCCAGAAGTTGCAAAATTGCTTAATCAATAATTTTTTTAGGAGCTAATCCTGCTGTCCACTATATCTTTTTCTTTTGTCACTCGGATGGCTTCGCTTTGCTCCGCCACCTCACTCCAGAAGAAAAAGGATGCCGTTTCCATCAGGGCTAGAAAAATGTGTATAACTAAGAAGAGTTTCCCAATTAATAGGAAACTCTTCTTGCTTTATAATAAGATATTATTCAAGGCTTTGATAATCATTTTGATCTACAAGGCTCTGCGGTAATTGTTTTTTATTTTTAATACCGAGGTCTTTTAATTTTAAAGTTTGAGTAACCAGATTATCTTTTCCTGTAGATAATTGTTTATAAGCATCTTGATAAGAATTGTTAGCAATCTCAATATTCTTTCCTATTTTCTCAAGATTATCTACAAAACCAACAAATTTATCATACAATTTAGCACCGCGGTCAGCAATTTCCATAGCATTTTTATTTTGATATTCGCGTTTCCAAAGATCTTCAATCAACTTAAGAGATGTGATGAGATTGGTAGGGTTTAATAACAAAATACGCTTATCATAAGCATAACTCCAAAGATGAGGTTCTGCTTGTATTGCAGCAATGTAAGCCGCCTCATTTGGGATAAACATCATCACAAAATCTAAGGATTTATCATAATCATCATATGCTTTTTGGCTCAATTGATTAATGTGATTCTTAACCGAAGCCAAATGTTGTTGCTGTTTAATTTTAAAAACATCAGCGTCTTCCTCATCCACCATTTCTATAAAAGCGGTTAGAGAAACTTTGCTGTCAATAATAACATTACGATTATCAGGGTATTTTATGACGGCATCTGGGCGCATTTTCTTACCAGAAAACTCAGAAAAAAGCGCTTTATTATCTTCGTCCCGAAGTTGATGTTCTAAGAAATATTCTTGATTTTTTATCAGTCCAGATTTCTCCAAAATACTTTCTAGGATCATCTCTCCCCAATTACCTTGAGTTTTACTTTCTCCCTTCAAGGCTCGCGTTAATTTTTTAGCATCATCGGAGATTTGTTGGTTGAGATCTTTTAGCTCACGGACTTTTTCGCCAAGAGAAAAGCGTTCTTTGGCTTCTTTATCATAAGTGTCGTTGACAGTTTTTTTCAGTTCATTAATATTTTTCTCAAAAGGCTCTAAGATATTCTTAAGATTAAGCTGATTCATGTTAGTGAATTTCTCTGTTTTTTCTTCCAGAATTTGATTCGCTACTTTTTCAAACTGAAGTTTAGTTTGCTCTTGTATAGACTGTATTTCCTCTTTTTGTTGTATCAATTGAGCTTGCAAATGGTCATTTTTTGATTTTAATTCTACATTTTCACCAAATAGATTTTGTTTTTCGAGGATGGTTTGGTCAGAAAGCTCCGTTTGCTTTTGTATGTTATATCGGTATTCCTCAAGATGCTGAAAAAGATTTTGATTTTCGGCTTGAGATTTAATATACTTCTGATTAACATCGTCATAAGATGAGCGACTAACGTGATTGGATTTTAATGTGAAATAAATTAAAATTCCGCCAAGGATAATCCCTATAATAAGGGCAATAATTATAAAAAAGTTGTCCACAATGATTGGTTAAGATTCTTGTTCTAATTGTTGTTTGCAGTGTTCTAAGTCTTTTTTTGCCTCGTCAGATAAAGTGGGAAAAGATAGATCCATTCCTTCTAAAGTATTAACAATAATCTGAAGTGCTGCATAGCGAGAATACCATTTTTTATCAGCCGGAATTACATGCCAAGGTGCATCGTCTGTGCTGGTTTCTTGTATGGCTTTTTCATACGCTTTCATATAATCATCCCAATGTTGACGTTCTGATAAATCGGCAGAAGAAAATTTCCAGTTTTTATTGTCTTCATTGATACGATCAAGGAAACGTTGTTTTTGCTCTTCTTTAGAAACATTAAGGAAAATCTTAATAATTTTTGTCCCATTCTGAATCATGTGTTTTTCGAAATTTCTGATACTCTCATATCGCTTATTCCAAAATTTATCATCAAAATCTTTGACATCGGTCCATACTTTTTCTTTAAGATTATATTCTGGATGGATTTTGCAAACCAAGACATTTTCATAATGAGAACGATTAAAAATGCCAATTTTTCCTTTTGCAGGAAGCGCGATGTAATGTCTCCAAAGGAAATCATGGCTATATTCTTTGGAGCTTGGCGATTTAAAACTTGTTACCTCACATCCTTGTGGATTAATACCTCCAAAAACATGCTCTATAAGGCTGTCTTTGCCTGCAGCATCCATTGCTTGTAATACGATTAATACGGACTGGCTATCGTCGGCGTATAATTTTTCTTGCAGAAGATGTAGTTTTTCTTTTTCTGTTGCTATTGTTTCTGCTGTATTTTCTTTGGTTAGTTCACCATGGTAAGAAGTAGCATGTTTTTTTAATTCAAATTTCTTTGCGTCTTTTATTACTAAGTTTTTTAACTCTTTGTCCATCATATTTTTTTTAGATAGGTAAAAATAACAAAAAACCGCTTCCTAAGAAACGGTTTTTATATCAATCGTATGATGATTGGATTATTTTTTGCTTGCAGCGACTTGCTTTTTAGCTGATTTGCTTTCTGCTTCTACAGATGATGCTTTCATAGATAGAGCGGGAGCAGCTTCTTGTGCATTATCTACTACATTTCCTTGGATCCAGATTACAGTTCTTTCGTTATCAGGGTCGTTAGAATAGACTTCTATTAGCTTTTTAAAAGAACCTTTAAGTTCGGTATTATAACCAACTTTTATTTGTCCTGTTTTTCCTGGTAAGATAGGGTTCTTGCTCCATTCTGGAGTTGTACATCCACATTGTGGCTTTATGTCGTTAAGAATTAAAGGTTTTGTTCCTGTATTTTTTACTGTAAAAAATCTGTGACCATCGCTTCCTGTCTTTACGTCACCATATTCTAAGGTTGTTTTGTCAAAAGAGATCGTTTGTGCAGATACTAATCCAAATCCTGCAATCGCAAGAAAAGTGAAAAATGCTTTTTTCATATTATAAATATTTATTTGTAAAAATAATTTAAGAATCAAATTTATAAATAAATTCAAATATAACGACAAATAATTTTTGTTTATCTTATTTTTGTAGATTGTAAGTCATAAAAAATTAAATCATGCCAATAGCAGATAAATACAATCCTCAAGAAACTGAACAAAAATGGTATAATTACTGGTTAGAGAATAAATATTTTCATTCAGTTCCAGATAATAGACCACCTTACACCGTTGTTATCCCGCCACCTAACGTGACAGGGATTTTGCACATGGGACACATGTTAAACAATACGTTACAAGATGTTTTGGTCAGAAGAGCACGTATGCAAGGTTATAATGCTTGTTGGGTTCCTGGTACAGATCACGCATCTATCGCTACAGAAGCTAAAGTTGTTGCAAAACTAAAGGAGCAAGGTATCGCTAAAAAAGATATTGGTAGAGAGAAGTTCTTAGAGCACGCTTGGGAGTGGACGCATCAATATGGTGGGACTATCTTAGATCAGCTTAAGAAATTAGGATGTTCTTGTGATTGGGATCGTACAAGATTTACCTTAGAGGATAACTTGTCACAATCTGTTATTAAAGTTTTTGTAGATCTTTACAATAAAGGACTTATCTATCGTGGTTACAAGATTGTTAATTGGGATCCAGAGGCTAAAACTAATATCTCTGACGAAGAAGTTATTTTTAAAGAACAAAACGGAAAATTATATTTCCTTAAATATAAAATTGAAGGCACAGAAGAATTTTTAACCGTTGCAACCACACGTCCAGAAACTATTTTTGGAGATGTTGCAGTGTGTGTTAATCCTCTTGACGAGCGTTACCAACACCTGAAAGGGAAAAGTGTAATTGTACCAATTGTTAATCGTGTTATCCCGATTATCGAGGATGAGTATGTTGATATAGAATTCGGGACTGGTGCTCTTAAGATTACGCCTGCGCATGACGTTAATGACTATGCAATTGGTCAGAAACATCAACTTCCAATGATAGATTCTATGGATGATGATGCTAATCTTAACGACAACGCGATGCATTATGCTGGTAAAAACAGATTTGTCGTTCGTAAAGAAATTGCTAAAGAATTAGAAGCTAATAATCTTTTGTTAAAAGCCGAAGATTATGTTAATAAAGTAGGAACATCGGAGAGAACGGGCGCGGTTATAGAGCCTAAAGTTTCTGTACAATGGTTCCTTAAAATGTCTACTTTGGCTAAGCCAGCGTTGGATGTTGTGATGGATGATGAGGTTAAATTTTATCCTGAGAAATTCAAAAATACTTATAAACATTGGATGGAAAATGTTCATGATTGGAACATTTCTCGTCAACTTTGGTGGGGACAACGCATCCCAGCATTTTATTATGGTGAAGGAGAGACTGATTTTGTTGTTGCAGAAACCATTAATGACGCTTTAGTTTTAGCTCAAGAAAAAACTAACAATCCAGAATTAACAGTAGATCAGTTAAGACAAGATGAAGATGCCTTAGATACATGGTTCTCGTCATGGTTATGGCCAATGTCTGTTTTCGAAGGGATTTTAGATCCAGATAATGAAGAGATTAATTATTATTATCCAACTTCAGATTTGGTGACGGGACCAGATATTATTTTCTTCTGGGTTGCGAGAATGGTGATGGCAGGTCTAGAATATCGTAAAGAAGTACCTTTCAAAAATGTATATTTTACGGGAATTGTTAGAGATAAGCAACGTCGCAAGATGTCTAAGTCTCTAGGTAATTCTCCAGATCCAATAGAATTGATTGAGAAATATGGAGCAGATGGCGTTAGAGTAGGGATATTGTTAAGTTCTGCAGCAGGTAATGATCTTTTGTTTGATGAAGATCTTATGTTGCAAGGGCGTAATTTTGCAACTAAAATCTGGAATGCTTATAAGCTAACACAAAGCTGGAAAACTGATGATAGCATTAAGGCTAATGCGGGAGATCAACAAGCAATAGAATGGTTTGAGCAACAGCTTAATAAAAGCATCTTAGAAGTTGAAGATCATTTCTCTAAATTCAGGATTTCTGATGCACTTCATACAATTTATAAATTAGTATGGGACGATTATTGTTCTTGGTATCTAGAAGCGGTAAAACCTAATTATGGTGAGGCTATTAGCACAGAAGTTTACCAAAAAACAATTTCTCTTTTCGAAGAGTTGATGAAGTTATTGCATCCATTTATGCCATTTTTAACAGAAGAATTGTGGCAAAATACGCAAGACAGAAGTATCCAAGAAGCTCTAATTATTACTCAGCAGAAGAAGTCAGATTCTTTTGATTCTGATAAAATTAAAGCATTTGATTTTGCTAAAGAAGTTATCTCAGGTGTAAGAAACTACCGTCAATCTAAAGGTATTTCGCCAAGAGAAGAGGTAGAAGTTTTCACCAACGCAACTGCTTTAGAGAATCAAGATGTTGTGGTAAAGTTGTCTAATATTTCTAAAATTAATTTTTGGGAAAAGACTGATAAACCAACATTTAGTTTCTTGGTCGGTTCTACTGAGTTTGCCATTCCGTTAAGTGAGAGTCTAGACTTAGAAGAAGAAAAAGCAAAAACAGAAGAAGAAATAAAATATCTTAAAGGCTTTTTAATTTCTGTAGAAAAGAAATTATCTAATGAAAAATTTATGGCTGGTGCGCCACAACAAGTTGTAGATAACGAGTTGAAAAAACAGAAAGACGCACAAGACAAAATTATTATTTTAGAAGAAAAGCTTAAAACATTGTAAAACGTTAAGAATTATTCTTAACTTTAGATAACAGATGAGTCATATAGGAAATATAAAGAAATTATTTTCAAAGAATTTTGTAGAAAGTCCTTTGATAGAAACCTTCGAAGCAGGACGTCTACAACTTACCTCTGGTCATATTGTGGTTTGCGATCCTGTAATAACACCGGATAAGACTGCCTTTAGACAGGTTTTTCCGATAGGTAATTTTAGCATTTTTGTGCATAAAGAGAGGGATAGTAATTGCATCGCATATTCAGAAGTTGTTTTTGGAGATGATGAGATTAGCAATTGGGAGATGGCATTGTGTGATAATCAAAATCTAAATGACCTAGTAGAAGGTGAGATTTTCGGGTTTCCGGTTGAGTCTGGTATGGCTGCAGTAATGGATTTTGAAACTCAAACTGAAATAGGTAATCTAGAACAGGAACTTTTTAAGAAAAAAGGCGTAGATTTCAAAGGGATTTTTGAAGAATTCTTCCAACCGTATTTTTATGATGTAGATGGTGCGATAGATCAATTTGCAATCATGAAACCTTACGAGGATAAAGCCGAAAATATGTTGACTTTTGAGGCTGGATACGGAGAAGGATTTTATGCTTCTTATATTGGTTATAATAAAGATAACATCCCACAAAAATTAGTAACCGAGTTTATAGAAATACAGTAACTTGTTATGATTATTAAGAAAGATAAACATCCAAATGTCGTTGTAGTTGGTAGTTCTTCCATAGATTTTGTTTTGGAAACACCCAAAATTCCGCAGGCTAATGATACTGTTTTAGCATCAGAATCCAAGAATGTTTTAGGAGGTAAAGGAGCTAATCAAGCTATTGGCACAGCAAGACTAGGAGCACATGTCTCATTGGTAAGTTGTGTTGGGATGGATCCCTACGGACAGCAAGTGATGCGTAATCTTTCGGATGAAGGTGTTAATGTTGGATTTGTAAGAGAAACGGATGAGCCTACAGGAACTGCCTATGTAACAACTTCCAAAGAAGGTAATGCAATTGTGGTGATACCAGCAGCTAACTATTGCCTTAGTCCTGCTTATATTGATGATGCAGAAAAGCATATTGCTGCTGCAGATTTGGTATTAACACAATTAGAAATTCCAATAGAAAGTTTTGATCATTTGGTTAAAAAATGCAAAAGACTTAATAAGAAACTTGGTATTTATGCAGCGCCTGCAAAAAAACTATCTCAGGAAGCTATAGAATTTGCAACTTTTATTGTTGCTAAAAGTCAAGATCTTAGAACGCTTTTTGGAGATGAAAATGTTGAGGATATTTTGAAACATTATCCTAATAAGTTATTCTTAAGGGATGATGCTAATTCTACCAGCTATTTTAATGGAGAAGAAATGAAATATTTCCGTAAAAATCCAGAAAAAATGACCAATAAAATGGGCATGGGAGATGCTTTTACATCAGGGTTTTCTATTGCATATGTGCATGATAATTCTATAGAAGATTGTGTGAAATTAGGTAATAAAATTGCGCTAAAAGTAGCAGAAGAGTTAGATTCTCAGAGAGGTTTACCTTATCTTAAAGATATAGTATAAACTTATTTACTACATATCGTTAGTATAAATTTATAATCATAAAACTTATACTATCTCATAAAAAATGTCCATTTTTGAAGTGGACATTTTTTTTATGATGAAAACTGTATTTATAAATACTGAAGATTCTGTAAGGCTCACAATTCATATTTTTGAGCCTAAAGTTAGTAATCAAAAATTATTGGTCATTAATTCTGCGACGGGCGTCAAGCAACAATTTTATTTTTCTTTTGCACAATTTTTTGCACAGCAAGGATTTACGGTTATCACATATGATTATCGTGGTATTGGTATGTCAAAGCCAGAAAAGATGAAAGGCTTTAATGCATCTATGCGGCTGTGGGGTAATCAAGATTTCTTGGCGATAACAAAGTTTGTACAAGATAATTATATGGGTTATAAAAAATATGTGCTAGGTCATTCTGTTGGTGCTTTAATATTAGGCATGAATCCTTTATCCACAATTTATGATCAATTTGTTTTTATGGCAACGCAAAATGCTTATGTCGGAGGCTTAAAGACTAAAACCAAATTAGAAGCATACATTTGTTTTGGACTTTTACAGCCGTTAACCACTCAATTATTCGGTTATTTTCCTGGCAATTGGTTTGGTTTAGGAGAAAGTTTACCTTCCGGATGTGCATACGATTGGCGAACTTTAATTCTTAATAAAAAATCCGTAAACAGATTATTAGAAAAAACTAAAAATTATTCAGAAGAATTAACTCAAAAAACATTAGTGCTCTGGGCTAGTGATGATGATTGGCTAACAGAAAATAGCGTAAAAAATCTTCTTGCTAATACTTATCCAAAGTTGAAACCTACTTATAGAATTTTACAAGCATCAGAGTCTGATCGGCTTCATATTGGACATGTTAATTTTTTTAGAAGTTATAATAAGAAGCTTTGGGATGTTGTGTTACAAGAACTTCTTTAAAAAACAATTTTTATTTCCCATAAAAAGACTGCAAATTTGTAATGCATTTTAATCTTAAAAATCTATTTTTATGAGTCAGATTATCCCAATTACCATAAAGTTTGTTAAAGAAAAATTACATGGCGCAGAGGCTGGACATGATTGGTTTCATATAGAAAGAGTTTGGTCATTATCCAGAAAAATTGCCGAGAAAGAACAAGCCAACCTTTTGGTAGTAGAATTAGCAGCATTGTTACACGACATAGCAGATCCTAAGTTTCATGATGGTGATGAGACGGTTGGGCCAAAGACAGCAAGAGATTTTCTGATGTCTAATAGTGTTGCAGATGAGGTGATAGAAGAGGTGATTTATATAATAGAAAATATTTCTTTCAAAAATAGAAATGATGCACCAACAGAGAAAAGCATAGAGCTTCAGATTGTACAAGATGCAGATCGTATTGATGCTATTGGAGCGATAGGTATTGCGAGAGTTTTTAATTTTGGAGGTTATAAAAATAATCCAATCTATGATCCTACTCAACCACCAAAGTTAGGCATGTCCAAAGAAGAGTACAAAAAATCTAATGGTACAACAATTAATCATTTTTATGAAAAATTATTGTTGATAAAGGATCTAATGAATACAGATACAGGCAAAATTTTGGCAGAAGAACGTCATGATTATATGTTAAATTTCTTAGATCAATTTTATAAAGAATGGAATGTTGATTAATTTGACAATCAATTAAAATGCTATTCTTATCTTTGCCATAATGTATGCTATTATTTTACTAATATTTGTATTCCTCTGTATAGGCTTGCTGCTCACTTTATATCAAGGCGGGAAATTTTCGTTTTGGAGCAAGATATGCAGAATTGTTATACTTTCGGGCAGTATTGCTTACTTTGCTTACTGGTTTGTAGAGCGAAGTGTTAGCCAGTTTTTAGAAAACTCTTTGGCTGTGCAAGTTATCAATAATCTGCCGCAACCTATAGATTTTTATCTCGTTAGGATAGATAATAAGGATGATATTTCTCTTAAATATAACTCTAGGCATATAGGGACAATTCGACCGGATTATTACAGGATAGAATACCTCAATATGCAGAAATCTAATGAATTCTGGATTGCTGGCTATATTGGAAAAAATAAATTGGTCTATTTTTCGCAAAATTCTGTGCCTAATAAGAACGAAGATCAGGTTATTGAAGTTAGAAATTATATCAATCAAAGTCAAAAATTATCTACTATCGCATCCGAAAGAATCGAAATTCTAAAGTACGATAATGTCAAAATAAGCATCTGGGTTTGTCTAGATTTGCTTTTGATTTTTCTTAATTTTGTGATGATATTTAGAAAAAGTAAAGAATAATTTAACATTTTTGAATTATTTTTTAACTTAAAAAATATTTTACTCTCATTAATCATAAATCTTGTTAAAGTGATAATTGTTATTTCAAAAGATGATAATTTTGAAACTAAATAATTAACCATTTGATGAGAGTTTTTACCTTATTTTTAGTTTGCTTTTCTGTAGTTTTTATCAATGCTCAAAAGTTTATTAATGGGCAAGTTGTGTCAGAATCTAACAAAGGAATTCCTAATGTAGAAGTTATTAATATCAGCAATAACTTTAAGACCACAACAGATAATGACGGCCGTTTTATCATCAAAGCAACAGACGAAAACGAATTAAGAATTGTTAAAGAAGGCTATGAAAGAACTAATCATAGATTAGAATATCAAGACTTTCTTAAAGATTTTAAAGTCACACTTATCCCCAGAGCCATCGAGATTGAGACCGTTGACGTAGGACTTGTTATGACAGGTAATCTAAAAAAAGATCTCAAGAAAGTAACTAATTTAAGGACAGAAAGTCTTAATCAAGAAATTACAGCTTTTCTTAGATACGGGAAACCAACCGAAGTTATCCCAAGACCCACAGTCCCAAAAGATTTTCAGGTGCGCTCTATGCCTAATGTGGGAGTTGATCTAATAAAGGCGGCAGGCCTAATCTCTAGTATTTTTAAAGGTAAACCAGAGAAACCAGTTTTCTTTGCTACAGAATTACAATCCAAGCAGTTTTATAAAAATTTGAAAAATGATTTAGGTGAAGATTACTTTTTGAGTTTTGGATTAAAAGATACCGCAATTGATAGTTTTTTGATTTTTTGTGAGGCAAAACAGCATCTAGCGTCCAAATATTTTAAAAATTATAATGTAGGTGTTATTAAGGTGGAGTTAGAAACTTTATTCATACAATATGAAAATCAGAAAAAAGGAACTTCTATAGATGTTATTAATCACGTAGATATGGCTAAATTAATGGCTCCAAAATTTGGTTTTGGTACAATAAATGTTGCATCTTAGCCATTAATGTTTTTGAAAAATGAACGTAGACAATTATCTGATTGAAGCAGATAAAAGCTTTAAAAATTGGAAAAAAACTCCTTTTGAAGACCGTCAAAAATTGCTGTCTAATCTCGCTTCAATTCTAAAATCTCGTGCCGAAGAGTATGGGATTATTATCACTCAAGAAATGAATAAGCCTATTACACAATCTATCACAGAAATTAATAAATCTGCGGGTATGATTGAGTATTATGCTAAGTTGGAAAATACTTTAAAACCAGAATTTATCCCTACAGAATATAATGTTAGTGAGGTTCATTATGAGCCTATGGGTGTTATTTTGGGCGTTATGCCTTGGAATTTTCCTTTCTGGCAAGTTCTTAGATTTGCAATACCGACAATTTTGGCGGGTAATGTTGTAGTTCTAAAACACGCATCAATCTGTTTTGGTAGTGGTCGTAAGATAGAAGAATTGTTCTTGGAAGCAGGTTTTCCTAAAGGTATTTTTCAGAATTTAGAAATAGGGCATCAAGAGGTTGCTTCTATATTAGAAAATCCTATTGTAAAAGGTGTGAGCCTTACTGGTAGCGGTGGTGCAGGTGGAGAAGTAGCAGCTTTGGCTGGTAAAAATATTAAAAAATCTCTCTTAGAGTTAGGAGGGAGTGATGCTTATATTGTCCTGGATGATGCTGATATAGAAAAGGCGGCAAAAGAAGGGCCAAAGGGTAAGTTTCAAAATACAGGGCAGGTATGTAATGCAGCAAAACGTTTTATTGTATTAGAAAGTATTAAAGATCGTTTTTTAGCACCTTTTATAGTAGAGGTTAAAACTTATCTTCCTGGTGATCCTATGGATAGAAATACTAAAATTTCTATGATGGCGCGTAAGGACTTAGCAGATGAGTTAGAAGCACAGTATCATAAAGCTTTAGACCACGGCGCAGAGATAATCTTGCCTCTAGACAGAATATCTGATTTAGCGTTCAATCCAGGAGTTATTTTGGTACAATCAGGTAATCCAATTTTACAAGAAGAATTATTCGGACCATTAGCTATGGTTATGATTGCTAAGGATGATAATGATTGTTTGGCACTAGCTAATGATATTCCATTTGGTTTAGCCAACTCTGTGTGGACTTCTAATAGAGAAAGAGCTCAGTTCTTTATTGATAATTTAGAATCGGGTACGGTTTCGTTAAATAAATCTACAAGCTCAGATACACGATTGCCATTCGGTGGAATAAAACAATCTGGTTATGGAGTAGAACTTTCTGCACATGCCTTAAGAGAATTTACAATAACCAAAACTATTGTAGGATTTCTTTAAAATACTAAAAACATAAAAAAAACCTGAAGTTAATCTTCAGGTTTTTTATATTTAAAATACACGTGTATTAGATTGTCGTTAGACGTAGTGTATTGGTTTTTCCACCGTGGTGTACAGGCATTGCGTTAAGGTTAATTACAGAATCACCTTGCTCTACAAAACCATAATTATGTGCTAGCATATTCACTTGGATTACAGTTTCGTCCGTAGACTTCTGCATATCATAATAAAATGCTCTAACGCCCCAAAGTAAATTAAGCATCGTAATCACTCTCTTATTAGAGCTGAAAACAATAATGTGAGCATCTGGTCTATGAGCAGAAATTTGGAAAGCTGTATAACCAGAAGATGTTAATGTGATGATGGCTTCTGCACCAGCAGACTTTACAATATCTACGGCAGATCTACATACCATATCAGTAACAAAACGATCATCTACACAATTGATTTTATCTTCAATTGGCGCATTGAATTTTGAATAAACTGGTGACTGCTCTATATTTTTAACAATCTTAGCCATATTGCTTACCACTTCTACTGGATATTTTCCTACAGAAGTTTCTCCAGAAAGCATCACGGCATCAGCACCATCCATTACAGAATTGGCCACATCATTCACCTCAGCTCTGGTTGGCGTAAGGCTTGTAATCATGGTTTCCATCATTTGAGTAGCAATAATTACCGGCTTAGAATATAATCTTGCCTTTCTTGCCAAATCTTTTTGGATTACGGGTACTTGCTCCATTGGTACTTCTACACCTAGATCTCCACGAGCTACCATGATACCATCACATTCCATTAAGATTTCATCAATGTTTTTAACACCTTCTGGTTTTTCAATCTTAGCGATGATTGGTAACTTTTGCTTGTGAGTAGGGTGGTTAGCGATTAACTCTTTTAGATCCTTGATGTCCTGAGCATGTCTTACGAAAGACAATGCAATCCAGTCAAAATCATTATCTAAGATAAAGTTAGCATCCTCGATATCTTTCTCTGTTAACGCAGGTAGAGATACGTTGGTATTAGGAAGGTTAACTCCTTTTTTAGAACTTAGAGGTCCACCTTGTATAGTTTTAGCTCTAACGGTATCTATATTATTAGTTTCGATAACTTCTAGAACTAATTTTCCGTCATCAATCAGGATTCTTTCACCTACTTTTACGTCTTGAGGAAATTTTTCATAAGTCATATAGACTTTAGTAGCATCGCCTTCAAGTTTTTCGTTGGTAAAGGTTAGGACATCGCCAGGATTAAGATAAGAACCTTCTTTTACAACACCCACGCGAAGTTTAGGTCCTTGTAAGTCTCCTAATATCGCTACAGAATAGCCGTATTCTTGGTTAATTTCTCTAATGATGTCTATATTTCTCTTTACCAGATCGTAATCAGCATGAGAAAAGTTGATACGGAAAACATCAACGCCTGCTTTAATCATCTGTACCATTACTTCTTTAGAAGATGATGCAGGTCCTAATGTAGCGATGATTTTTGTTTTCTTTAAATTTTTATTCATAGTATTGAATTATTTGATATAATTCCTCATTAGGTTCTAAGGAGAAATCCTGGATGGGGAAGGATAGGTTTTCCGGGAGCAAAATTAAGGAAAAATCTACAAAGTCATCCCCGGACGTAATAATATAATCAACTTCTTGATGTTCTTCTAACAAAAACTTAATATCTTGTTCATCTAAGAAGAGTTTGTCTTGTTCTTTTTTCTTGAAAGTTTCTATAGATCTATTAGAAAATATTTTCCATTGATTTTTAGAAATTTCATCATAAGCGTGAAAACAAGAAAAGTGATAAGTGTTGTATTCTGCAGGAATAATAAAATCATCCTTGCGATAAAACTGAAAAAAATTGAGATGGTTTATTTGAAAAAAAAACTCATAATCAGGAATTCTTTTCGCAAGCCTTATTAGGCCTACATTTAAAGATTCTTCTTCTTCCTGATCAAGAAATAGTTTTTTGAGTTTCAAGAATGTTCTCTTTTTTATTTAACATATAAAATGCGCGCTGTGCTGCTTTTTCTTCTGCTTTCTTTTTGGAAGTTTCGCTAGCATTAGCAATTTTAGTATCATCTAACCATACATAACAACGGAAAACAATTTGCTTTGTATGCAGATGTTCTTCTATAGTTTCGTATTTTATAGATACTTTCTTTTTCTGACTCCATTCTAACAAAAGTCCCTTGTAGCTAACAATTTTATTTTCTAGCTTATTAATTTCTGCAGGAGGTAGTAGCTTTTGTAATACTATATTTTTGCAGACTTCATAATTGGTGTCTAGAAATATAGCTCCTACAAATGCTTCAAGAAGGTTGCCAGCAATATTTTCGCCAAGTGTTACACTGTTATCTGCAAAAATTAATTTAGGAAGATTTAACTCTTCACCTAATTTATTAAGATTTTTGCGATTGACAATCTTGGATTTCATTTGCGTCAGATAGCCTTCATTAGCTTCTGGATAAGTCATAAATAAATGACAAGAAATAATAGATCCTAATACAGAATCTCCAAGAAACTCTAAACGTTCGTAGTTTTTCTTATCTAAGGCCCTAGAAGAACATTTTAAAGAAAAAGCTTCACGATAAATTTCTAGGTTATTGATATTGTAATCTAATAATCTGATTAATTCTTGCTGAAAGTGATAATCTTTTTCAGAAATTTTTGAGTTCTTATTTCTTAGTAGGAATTTAGGCAGATATTTCTGAAACTCCATTGTTTAACTAGATTTTTTTGAAAAGAACACAAGCGTTATGACCTCCAAAACCAAATGTATTGCTCATGGCAATTTTCACATCTTTCTTTACCGCATGGTTAAAAGTAAAGTTAAGTCTGCTGTCGATTTTTTCGTCGTCCGTAAAGTGATTAATAGTAGGAGGGACAATGCCGTGTGTAATAGTACCTAAAGCAGCAATAGCTTCAATAACTCCAGCTGCACCTAGAAGGTGACCTGTCATAGATTTGGTAGAATTGATCTGGATGTCAAAAGCATGTTCTCCCAGTAATCTTGCAATTGCACTAGATTCTGCAATGTCTCCTAACGGCGTTGATGTACCATGCATATTGATATGATCAACTTCGTCAGCAGTTACACCTGCGTCTTCTAAACAATTTTTCATTACCAAGAAAGCGCCTAATCCTTCAGGATGTGGAGCTGTCATGTGATGTGCATCTGCACTCATACCACCACCAGAAAGTTCTGCATAGATAGTAGCACCTCTTTTAACAGCGTGCTCATACTCTTCTAAGATAATAGAACCTGCGCCTTCTCCTAATACAAAACCATCACGATCTTTATCAAAAGGTCTAGATGCTGTAGTTGGATCGTCATTTCTTGTAGAAAGTGCATGCATAGCATTAAAACCTCCCATTCCGCTTGCTGTAACAGCAGCCTCAGAGCCACCACAAACAATAACATCAGCTTTGCTTAATTGGATAAGCATTTTAGCATCTATTAATGCATTGGCAGAAGAAGCACAAGCAGAAACTGTAGTATAATTAGGGCCATGAAAACCAAATTCGATAGAAATATTACCAGGAGTAATATCAGCAATCATTTTTGGGATAAAAAATGGATTGAATCTTGGGATATTGTTAGAATGAGCCCAACCTAAAACTTCCGTTTCAAAAGTTTCTAACCCACCAATACCTGATCCCCAGATAACACCAATACGGTTTTTATCTACATTGTCCTCAATGATACGGCTATGCGCAATAGCTTCTCTTGCTGCAACTTGACCGAATTGAGAATTACGATCCATCTTCTTAGCCTCTTTTTTCTCAAAGTAGTTAAGTGGGTCGAAATTTTTTACCTCACAGGCAAATTGCGTTTTGAAATTAGTGGAATCAAAAAGAGTAATTGGAGCAGCTCCGCTCACACCTTGTAAAAGGTTGTTCCAGTATTCATTAGCATTATTTCCGATAGGTGTAATGGCTCCAAAGCCTGTAACTACTACTCTTTTTAATTCCATAAATTTTTTAAATCTCTATTTTAAGAAAAATATTATTTGTTTACTACTTCTTCGATGTAAGCAATAGCGTGACCTACAGTAGTGATTTTTTCTGCTTGATCATCAGGGATCTGAATGTTGAATTCTTTTTCGAACTCCATGATTAATTCTACAGTATCCAAAGAATCTGCTCCTAAATCGTTAGTGAAGCTAGCTTCTTGAGTTACTTCTGTTTCTTCAACGTCAAGCTTATCAGCGATGATAGCTTTTACTCTTGATGCAATGTCTGACATAATATTGGTTTTTAATTAATGTTAATTTGGTGCAAATATATAAAATTTCAAATCAATTTTATTAAATTTAACAAATAACAACACGGAAAATCGCAATTGTAAGAATCTCAAAGAGATGCAAGCTCCAATGTCTTTATTTCTGAAACTAAATATACTTATATAATTGGACTTTAGCATTTTTATTAACTCATAAATTTTTATTTTTCCTAATTTTGCGAGTTAGTAACAATTAGTATTATGACGGATTATACAGATAATGATGACGATGTTTTTGTAGGGAAAGAGCATACACCGCTTCGTAGCGATGCTTTTGAGTTGTCTCCTTCTGCTAAAATTGCAAAAATAGAAGGTCTTTTTGGTGAGATTATGGAGACTTTAGGATTGGATATGACCGATGATTCTTTAAAAGACTCTCCGAAACGTGTTGCCAAAATGTACGTTAATGAGATTTTTGGAGGATTATTACCCGAAAATAAACCAGGGATTTCAACATTTTCTAATAAGTATAAATACCGACAGATGTTGGTAGAAAAAGATATCACGGTATATTCTTTCTGCGAGCATCATTTCTTGCCGATTATTGGTAGAGCACATGTGGCGTATATCTCTAATGGTGAGGTGATTGGCTTGTCTAAGATTAATAGAATTGTTGATTATTATGCTAAACGTCCACAAGTACAGGAGAGATTAACGATGCAAATTGTAGAAGCTCTTAAGGAAGCTTTAGGGACTAAAGATGTGGCTTGTATTATCGATGCCAAGCACCTTTGTGTTAATTGTCGTGGTATTAAAGATACTGCAAGTTCTACGATTACAGCAGAGCTAAGTGGGATTTTTAGGACTAATCCTATCACAAGACAAGAGTTTTTACATTACGTAGGAAGTCATGCAAAACTAGATTATTAATATTTTTTAATTAAATTAAAATTACAATGGTTAAATTTAAAAAACATCAGAATGGATTATTTTCAACAAAAATTGATTGTTGTGGATGCTGCTGTTTTATCACAATTTAATCTTATAATCTTTTTAATATAAATTTCATGCAACTAAAAATATACAATTCGCTGTCGGGCGAAAAAGAAATTTTCAAACCAATTTTAGACGGTAACGTTGGGATGTATGTTTGTGGACCAACGGTTTACAGCAATGTACATTTAGGAAACGTAAGGACTTTTCTTTCATTTGATTTTATTTATCGCTCATTAACTTTTCTAGGTTATAAAGTAAGATATGTCCGTAATATTACAGATGCGGGACATCTTACGGATGATGGCGATATTAATAATGATAGATTCATTAAGCAATCTCGTCTAGAGAAGTTAGAACCTATGGAAATCGTACAGAAATATACGGTGGATTTTCATGATGTTCTTAAGAAATTCAATCTTTTGCCACCAACGATAGAGCCTACGGCAACAGGGCATATTGTGGAGCAAATAGAATTGACAAAAGATCTTATCGAAAAAGGATTTGCTTACGAAAGTAACGGTTCTGTATATTTTGATGTTTTAGAATATAACAGAAGAGGTCTTAATTATGGCGAACTTTCTAAGCGAAACATAGAAGAATTATTTGCCAATACAAGAGATCTTGATGGTCAAGGTGAGAAGAAAAATCCGCAAGATTTCGCATTATGGAAACACGCCTCACCGCAACATATCATGAAGTGGATTTCGCCTTGGGGAGAAGGTTTCCCGGGATGGCATCTAGAGTGTACAGCAATGAGTACTAAGTATCTTGGCGATCAGTTTGATATCCACGGAGGTGGTATGGATCTTAAGTTTCCGCATCATGAGTGTGAAATTGCACAAGGTAAAGCTTGCAATGGTGTAGAGCCTGTTAGATATTGGATGCACGCTAATATGTTGACAATGAACAGCCAGCGTATGAGCAAGTCTACCGGAAATTATATTCTACCGATGGAATTAATTACTGGTAATAATAGCTTTTTCGAGAAAGCATTTCATCCCAGTGTGTTGAGATTTTGCTTTTTACAAGCGCATTACAGAAGTGTTTTAGATATTTCTAATGATGCGATGTTAGCGAGCGAAAAAGGATTCAATCGATTAATGGAAGCTATTAAAATTCTTAATACAGAAGCTGCTGTAGAAGGCGTAGAACAGTCTTCTTTTGATTTTAAACTTTGGAAAGAAAAATGTTATGAAGCTTTAACGGACGATTTTAATTCGCCGATACTTATTTCTCATTTATTTGAAGCTGTAAAAGTTATTTCTGCTTCCAAATTAGGTAAAGAAAGTATTTCTACGACGGATTTTGAGGATTTGAAACAATTTATGAACGCCATTGTTTTTGATGTTTTAGGATTACAAACCATCGAAGAATCTAATAATGATAAATTAGATCAAACATTAGAGGTATTGATTGGATTAAGAAATCAAGCCAGAAAATCTAAAAATTGGGAATTGTCAGACCAGATTAGAGATCAACTTTTAGAAAAAGGAATCGAGCTGAAAGATGGTCGTGATGGTACAACGTATCAACTGATTTAGTTTTAACACTTCAATATACCAAGCAGTTTCTATTAGATTAGAAGCTGCTTTTTTTGTAATAAAATCCTAAAGCACGTTAATCATCGTTAAAAAATATTAGACTTTGTTTTTAAATAATATTTTTGACGAAATTTTTTGATATTGAAAAAACTCTATTTTTTAATTTTTATCGGATTAATAAGTTTCTGTAAGGCTCAGTCTGTGATCTCAGGCATCGTTATGACAGAAGAAGGCGCAAGGATTTCTCAAGTTGTTGTGCTTAATATTGCAACGGACGAAAAGGTTACAACCAATCTTCTTGGAGAGTATAAAATTACAGCTAATTATGGACAACGGTTGAGATTTGTAAAAGAGAAATTTGAGAGAAGTCAAGTTGTGATTAATAATTCCAGTAATATTAATGTTGTATTAATTAGACTTCCCCAAGAGATTGAATCTGTAGAAATTTCTAAACTAAAAATCTCGGGTGACATCTCGAAAGATGCCTCGCAAGTTAGAATTAATCAATCCAAAGAAGAGTTAAGACAAGCCATTGGATTACCAAGATCTCCAGAAAAACCTAGAGAAAAACCACCAGAGATTAAACATGTTTTGTTGCCGCTAATAGTAGGTCAACTTAATGTCGATGCTTTGTATAAGCTGGTTTCTGGGAAGTCTAAGCAGATGAAAAGATTATATCGTTACCAAGACGAGCAAGAATATATCCAATGGATGAGAACCAAAATAGATGTGGATTATTTCGAAAGTGCTGGGATTCCTGAGGAGCATATTGATGCTTTTCTATTGTTTTGCTTGGCGGATGCTCACGTTCTCAGATATGTTAAAGCAAAAAATACATCAGGATTAATTATTTCTATTGAAAAAAATATTCCAACTTTCTTATCCCGAATAAAATGAAAGGATTAATGATATTGTAATAAAGAATGAAAGCAGTTTCTTGAAAAAAAATATTAACTTAGGAGGTAAAGCTTTTGTAAATCCTAAATCTTGATAAATATAAAATTAATGAAACTCTATTTTACGATAAAATATAAGACAAAACATGGAGAAAGACTTGTTTTGAAGGTTTTGGATAATAATAAAACCTCTGTAAGTTATGATCTATATTGTCAGGATCAAGACCAATGGAGTGGAGTAGTAGATTATTTTTTTAAGTCTATTAATTATAAATATCAAGTCTTAAATGCTCAAAATTTGGTGGTAGAAGAAGAAATAGTTCCTCATCAATTATTTGTGGCTTATAGTTTTAAAGAGTATAAAATTAATGATGTCTGGAATAATAAGAATTTCCCGGAAAATTATCTTAACAACAAGATTTTTCATAACCAACTGAAAGGTTTTAAAAAAGAGAAAAATACAGTTCTAAAAAAACATACTCATCTTTTCCGCATAGAAGCACCATTATACCATAAAGACTGGGGAATTTTGATGATTGGTGATGCCGAAGAATTAGGGAATTGGGCTTATGATAAAGCCATAAAATTAACTCAAGTAAGTCCTGGTATCTGGGAAATTCCTGTAGAAATACGATCACAATCTTTAATTTTTTATAAATACGGAATTTATAATGCGATAACTGAGGAAATCGTTTTTATCGAAAATGGGGAGAATCGTGTAGTAGCTTCTGATCCTAATCCCAAAATACTTAATATTATTGCAGATCATTATTTTAGATTTGATGATGCTACTTTATGGCATGCTGCGGGAGTTGCTATTCCTGTATTTTCTCTGAGAACAAAAAACGGATTTGGTGTTGGTGAGTTTTTAGACCTTAAAAATTTAGCCGATTGGGCGAAAGAAACCGCATTATCGGTATTGCAGATATTACCAATTAATGATACAACAGCTAATTATACCTGGACAGATAGTTATCCTTATGCAGCAATTTCTGTATACGCTTTACATCCTCAATATCTTTCTGTAGATCGACTGAGTTATGCTTTACCTAAAAATATGAAGAATGATTATCTAACCGAAAAAGATAGGTTAAATGATAAGAACTTAGTTGATTATGAATCTGTAATATCTGGAAAGTGGAAGTTTGTAAAAGCTATTTTTAAAGAAAACGAAAACACAATTCTAAAAGACAAAAATTTTAATCAATTTATAGAAGATAATGAAGAATGGCTAATGCCTTATGCTGCTTTTTGTGTGTTGAGAGATAAATATAAAACACCCAATTATAACCTTTGGAAAACGCACAAAAAATATATTGTTGGCAGAGTAGCTCCTTTATACAGAGATAAGCACAAAGATTATTCTAAAGTGATGTTGCATGCTTGGGTACAGTATCAATTGCACTTGCAACTTACAGAAGCAGTCGATTATATGCATCAACTAGGTATTTCGGTTAAGGGTGATTTGCCCATTGGCATCTATCGTTACAGTGTAGAAGCTTGGGTGGAGCCTGAGTTATTTGGGATGGATTTTCAGGCAGGAGCACCACCAGATCAATTCTCTGACTTGGGGCAGAATTGGGAGTTTCCGACTTATAACTGGGACGTAATGCAAGCAGATGGCTACCAATGGTGGAAAAAAAGATTCAAAGTTTTAGAAAGATATTTTGATGCGATGAGGATTGATCATATTCTTGGTTTTTTTAGAATCTGGAGAATGCCAATTTCTGCGACGCAAGGATTATTAGGTTATTTTTATCCAGCTATTCCAGTGACGGATCAAGAGCTCTGTGATAGACGCATTAACTTTGATAAAGCTAGATTTTGTGAGCCTTTCATTAATGATGAGATTCTTAATGCTAGTTTTGGGGAAGATAAAAATGGGATTATCAGTCAATTTTTAGAGTATAAAGATCATGGTATTTTTGTTTTCAAAGAAGAGTATAAAACACAACGTCTATTGGCTACTTATTTTGAAACTAATCCTTTAGGTGATAATGAAGAAAGCTTATTGTCTTTGGTGGCTAATGTTCTGTTTATCATAGAAGAAACAGCAGAAGGCGATGTGTATCATCCTAGATTTAATTTAGAGAAAACATCCTCTTTCTTTTTCATGCCTGAGGATATGAAGCAGAAGTTATTGGACTTATACCATAATTATTTCTATGAGAGACAAGATGATCTTTGGTATCGCAAAGCCATGGAAAAACTACCTGCTTTGCTACAATCTACAGATATGTTAATTTGTGGAGAAGATCTTGGATTGGTACCAAGTACAGTTCCTCTAGTGATGGATAAGCTGGCGATTGTCGCATTGAAGGTCCAGAGAATGCCGTCTGATAATATTCCGTTTTACAACCCAAAAGATGCGAGTTACCTTAATGTGGTTACAGCGTCATCACATGATAGTTCTACATTAAGACAATGGTGGCATGAGGATAGAGAACTGACGCAATTGTATTTTAATCAACAATTACATTATTACGGGACGGCACCGAGAAATCTTACATCAGATTTTTCTGAAATTATCATGAAGCAGCATTTGTACACAGATGCGATGTTGGCAATTTTCCCAATGCAAGAATTTTTGGCAACCGATGAAAGGTTGAAGAATGCTAATATGGACGAAGAAAGAATTAATAATCCAGCCGTTTTCCCACATTATTGGCGCTACAGAATGCATATTGATTTGGAAGATTTGATGAGCGAAAAAGAATTTAACCAAAAAATAAAATCCTGGATAGAAGACAGTAAAAGGATTTAGTGTTGATTTCCAGTGATTTAATAGGTTGAAAAGGTTAAAAGTGATAGATGCTTTTAACCTTTTTAGTTTTATAACATCAAAGGAATAACAATAAGTTTTCTTTTTGTTAAACTTAACATCACAACAGTTATGAAAAAAATATTTTTAGGTTTGATGATAATCGTAGGCGGTTTTATATCTGCTCAGGATTATTATGATACTTATCCTACTAGCAACGGATACGAGTATTACAACGATAACTATGATTATCCAGATGATTATTATTATAATTATCCTAACGATTATTATCCTAATGATTACTATAATAGTTATTACGGCGATTATACAAAAAGCATTACATCAGTCAATTGGAATCGATTTTTTATAGATTATAATTTGTCACCATTGCAAGTTAATGAGATTATAAGACTTAATAACAGGTTTACGTCTTATAATGCTTGGGATTCTTACTATAGATACAATCCAGATCGTTGGTATTATGATAGATTTTATGCCTTGCAAAATATATTAGGACCTAAAGTCTATGCTATCTATGAGAGAAATTATTATAAAGGAAGCCCAATTGTCTATTTTCAGAATTATAGACAAAGCTATTATGTAGTTCATTATAACGTTGTCCCAAGATATAGAAATGTGAATATCAACAATTATAAAATTAACAGAACTAACTTCCGAGATTATTACAAAAATAATAGATTAGACGGGATGTTGAGTACTAATCAAAATTCATGGGTTAGAAATAATTCTAACTTCGGAAATAATAACGGTTTTAGAAATGTTGATAATGGTAATTCTGGATTCAGAAATACCAATTCGGTGAGAACATCTGATAATAATGGAGGTGGTTTTAGAAATACTAATCAGTCGAACAATGACGGCTTTAGGAATACTAATACTTCTGTATCAAGAGATAGTGGTAATTCTGGCTTCAGAAATTCTGAAAGAGGAACGAGAAATGGATCTGCATCAGAATCTTCTACAACGTCAACATTAGGTAATGGCGGTTTTAGAAGTGGTGGATCATCAAGATAATATAGCTAGTAGTTAAGTGTTTACGTTATATTTAGTTTGTAGGGAAAGAGTTTATTTTTATAAGCTCTTTTCTTTTTTTTTAAATTAAATGAATGCAATTTAAATTAACAAAATTTGTGATTTGTAGATTTAACTTTAATACAAATAGACATATCCAAAAGAAGTTAAATAAAACATTTTAAATAAATATTAAACATCATTCAAAATGAAAAGAATAATTTTAAGCACAGCATTTATCGTATTAGGGACTTTAGCATTTTCTCAAAAAACAGACGGAGACAAAAAAGCTAAATTTGAAGAAAAAAGAACCGAAAGATTAGCCAATCTAAAAAGCGAACTTAATCTAACCGATGCTCAGGTTGGCCAAATTAGAGCTCTTCATGATAAAAAAATGGAAGCACATAAGGCAGAGCAACAAGTAGAAAAAGCCAATAAACGTAAAGAAATGAAAGCTAAGATGGAGCAAAATGACCAAGACATGAAATCTATTTTGACACCAGAGCAATACAAAAAATGGCAAGAAAAAAAAGCCGAAAAAATGAAAGAACGAAAGGATAAAATGGCCGCAAAACAATAAAAATAAATCTTAATTATTATAAAGCAAATCTAGAAGGTTTGCTTTTTTTATGCTGAAATTTCTTAATAATGGATTTTAATTTTATTATCTTTGGAGTAGAAATAAAAATTTTAAATAAAAAAATTATGGTAAGCGAGAATATTGTCACCCTTGTTAATAAACAGATTACTAAAGAGCAATATGCAGCACAATTATATTTGTCTATGTCTGCGTGGTTCTCATCACAAGATTTAGAAGGTATTGCTAATTATTTCCGTGTACAATCTAAAGAAGAATTAATGCATGCTGATAAGATGTTTGACTATGTTAATAATGTAGGAGGTAAAATTGTTTTGGACGAAATACCTAAGCCACCACACGATTTTGATGGTGCACAAGATATTTTTGAAAAAGCTTTTGAGCATGAGCAATTAGTAACAAAAAGTATTTTTAGTATCGTTAAAGCTGCTAATGACGAGAATGATTTTGCTACTATTGCATTTTTACAATGGTTTATTACAGAACAAGTTGAAGAAGAAGCTTCTGCATCACAATTAGTTACAAAAATTAAGATGGTGAAAGATAATCCATCTGCATTGTACTTATTTGATCAAGAATTAGCACAACGCGTTTTTACTCCAGATACAACTAAGGCGTAATAATTTTGCCTATGAAACGCTTAATTTCAGTAACAGCTTTATTAGGCTGTTACTTTGTTTTTGGTCAGGATTATAACGTTGCGAGCATCCCAGTAGAGCTCAAGAAAAAGGCTAATACAGTTATAAGACAAAGTTCTCTTCAGTATACGCTTAATAAAGTTGATGATCTTGATATTAAAGTAAAAGACGTCAAATCTATTCTTACCAAAGCTGGAGAAAAAAATAGTTCTGTTAATATTTTCTATGATAAGTATTATAAGGTTAGTAACCTCAAGGTCAGAGTTATAGATGAGTTCGGGAAGGTAAGTCGTACTTATTCTAAAAAAGATTTCGAGGATTTTAGTGGTACAGGATCATCAGGTTTGTATACGGATGACAGAGTTCTATCTCTTGGAGTTACAAGTATTAACTATCCTTATACGATAGAAACTACTTATGAGATTAATACCTCTGACACAGCTTTTATCCCAAGTTTTAGACCTTACAATAGAGGCAATGTCAGTGTTGAAAATGCAGACGTTACATTTATTAATAAATCTGGGATTAGACTAAGGCATAAAATCTTGGATACCAACTTAGGAAATGTAACTGTTAAAGACAATGGCAATCAGCTTTCTTTTTCTTACGCCAATGTTATGGCAGTTAATGATGAAAAATATGCGCCAGATTTAGAAACTCTTATTCCGAGGGTAGATTTTTCTTTAGAGAAATTTAGTTTAGCAGGCAAAAAAGGCGATCTAGAAACCTGGAAAGCTTTTGGATTATGGTATAATACTTTGCTTGAGCCAGTTTCTGTTATAACGCCGAATATCCAAAAAGAAGTTGATGCTTTGCAATTATCAGGTACTGTGTCAGAAAAAGTGAAAAAGCTTTACCAATATATGCAAGACAAGACCAGATATGTTAATGTAGCAATTGGTATTGGTGGCTGGCAACCTTCTCCAGCAGACGATGTTAGAAGAAAAGGTTATGGCGATTGCAAGGGCTTGACCAATTATATGCGTGTTTTATTAAAAGCGGCTAATATTCCGGCTTATTATGCTATTATTTATAATGATTTTACACCTAAAAAATTTGATCCAGATTTTCCAAAAATGGGTGGTAATCACGTGATATTAATGGTGCCAACTGAGAAGGGTAATGTTTGGTTAGAAAATACATCACAGAAAATTGCCTTTAATCATATTGGCTTCAAAAACTCTAACAGAAATGTTATGCTCGTTAAAGAAGATGGCATAGAATTGATGAATACGCCTGTATATAAGACTGAAGATAGTCGAGAGAATCTACGTTTTAATGCAAAGATTAATGAAGATCTGTCGTTGACGGGAGAAGCACAATTCAAATTTGAAGGTGGATTGTATGATTATACTTACTTTTATGATGGATTGCCTAATGATGATCTTAAAGAGAGACTGAAATCACAATTTGCCAATCTTAAGTTTCAGAATCTTGTTGTTAATTCTCTTAAAAATGATAGAAATGAAGGGACTTTGGGTATGGATCTGAGTTTTGTCGCTAATAATTTTTCTAAAAAATTAAATAACGATATTTTCTTTCCGGTTATTCCGTTGGGTCAGAATAGTTTTTACTTAGATAATAGTACAGATCGCTCTTTACCTTTAGAAATTCCTTTTGCGTACAACGATAATTATGAGATTATATATACCTTGCCTAATGGTTATAAATTATCCGAAATACCAAAAGCTATAACCTTAGAAAGCATTTACGGACGCTATGAATTAACAATTGAAAATCAAAATAATAATCTCATTGTTAAGCGAAAAGTTTACATCAACAAAGATTTAATCCCCAAAGAAGATATTAAAAAGTATTCTGATTTCAGAAAAAAGATTAGTCAATATGACAGTACCAAACTTTTAATTACAAAAAACTAAATGAGAAAAATTTTACTAATGTTCTCTGTGCTAAGTGTTATATCAATACAAGCACAACATAAATTTATGAATCTGCCTAAGCTTAACGATGCAGATGTAAAACTAACACAGTATGCCAGCGATCCCGAGATGCCAGCAGAAGTCTTGTATCGTGCTTATCATTATCAGATTGATTATAATGGCAGTATGAATGTTGAGGTGATGAGCCGTGTGAAAATATTTAAAAAAGATGCTGCCGAGGATTTTTTGACAGTAGAAATTCCTTTGAGAAATAGAGGTGGAGATCGCGAAGTATTATTTGGATTAAAGGCGACAACTTATAATTTCGATAATGGTAAAGTGACATCAACGTCGATTGACAAAGAGTCTAAATATAAGTCCAAAGAGTATAAAAATGTAGACATTACAAAATTTGCCTTTGCTAATGTTAAAGATGGATCGGTCGTAGAGTATAAGTATAAAATTAATACACCTTTCTACTACATGATTCCCAAGGTAATGGTAGAAGATGCTGCACCAATCCGATAT
Organism: Chryseobacterium electrogenes; assembly: GCF_053553015.1. Lineage (NCBI taxonomy): Bacteria > Pseudomonadati > Bacteroidota > Flavobacteriia > Flavobacteriales > Weeksellaceae > Chryseobacterium > Chryseobacterium electrogenes. Next base: position 2,982,465 of record NZ_JBNPPB010000002.1, read on the forward strand.
ATGGAATATGTTTTTGATGCTCCTAAGTACTTAGGCTATAATATTAATTATAAAGGGACATTAGCGCCAACTCATAGAAAAATTGGTGAGGAAAATATCTATGGAGGTGAGTATCAAGTTTATCGTTTTGCTTATGAAAATGTAAAAGCTTATAAAGATGAGAAGTACGTATATAACATCAATAACTTTAGGACGTCTATAATGGCAGAGCTCAATTCCACTAATTTTCCGGTTAGTTCAGCGGGAGGTGGATATAAGTCTTATGCGTCAACTTGGGAAGATGTAAGGAAAAATGTAATGCAGGATGATAATTTTGGTGTAGAATTAAAGAAGATGAATATCGTAAAAAATATTTTGCCTCCTGATATCAAAAACATAGAAAATCCACAAGAGAAAGCGGCTGCTATTTTAAAATTTGTTCAAAAAAATTATACTTGGAATAAAGAGAGTTATGCTTTTACTGAGGACGGGATTAGAAACCTAATTGATAAGAAAATAGGTAATTCTGCTGAGATTAATCTTCTCTTGGTTATGCTTCTGAGAAGTGAGAATATCAATGCTAATCCTATTATGATAGCAACTAAAAGTAGGGGCTTGCTTACAGCTTTTTCTCCTTCTGTTACGCTTTTTAATTATGTAATTGCAGGCGCAGATTTTGCTGGGAAATTGATGGTATACGATGCAACGTCTAAACTTTCTTTACCTAATATTCTTCCACCTAGAGCTTATAATTATATAGGATATATGATGTCAGACAAAGATGCAAAGCGGATTGATATTGCTCCAGAAGTAATTAGTCAGACATTTCTAGAAGTGACGGCTCAGTTAGAAGTTGATGGTTCTTTTAAAGGTGAATTTAAAGATAGAGATACCAAACTTTATGCGTTGGTAGCATCAGAATCTTACGATAAAGATCAAGATACTTATATCAAAGAATATAAAGATAATTATAAATTTCCGTTAGAAAATATTAAGTCAGAATTAAAAGGGAACGGAGATTTCGAGACCAGTTTTAGTTTTAATTCGGATACATTTACAGATGGTATTGGAGGGAAAATGGTTTTTAACCCATTGTTATTTTTGTTCAGAAAAAATCATGATTTTGACCAAAAAGATGAAAGAAGATCGCCAATAGAATTGCTTACAGGTTATGATAGAATTAAGAAAGTAACCATTACCTTGCCGCAAGGTTATGCTTTTGAAAGTGTGCCGAAGTCTAAGAAATTCCGTACCGAAGATAGTTCTATTATCTATAATTATGTGGTCACACAAAATGGAAATAGCATCACGGTAGAATCTACAACAACGGTTGCTGATCCAATTTATCCAGCAGGATTTTATCCAGCTTTCAAGCAAATTTTTGATAATATTACTAATATGGAAGCTCAGACTGTAACGGTGAAAAAGCTTTAAAATATTTTGAAAACAAAAAAAGACTTCTGAAATATGAAGTCTTTTTTTTGTGATATTATCTAATGTAGATAACTTCTGTTTTTAGAACTTTTTTGCCAATCTTTTCTAACGCTTTTTTATAATTTTCTAATTGATCTTGATGGTCTTCTTTCTCTTTTCCTGTTTTGAAATCAATAATAATAAAGCCATCTTTAGTATCAATCATACGGTCGGGGCGTAAGATTTTAGACTCATTATTTTCAGAAATCATAATTTCTCGCTCGCTAATTGTGATTGAGTTTTCTGCAAAATAATCTTTGTATTTTTCGTTATTGATAATTATATTCAGTTTGGTTTCTATCTCATTTTGTTCTTCAGAAGTTATAATTCCTTCTAAGAGATATGCTTCTAGAACTTTATGTATATCATGTTTAGTGTTGATTTTAGATAAAATTTCGTGTGTGAAAATTCCTATTCTAACATGCTCAACACGATTTTGATAATTCTTGCTTGGCGTTGCAATTCTGATTGAATCTGATACTTGCTTTCCGTTTTTTATAGACTCAATATCTTGACTATTATGCGGTGTTTTTTCTTTTTTCTTTTGCTTTAATAATTGCTGAGAATCTACGGGATAAAGATCAAAACTTTTAGAAAAATCATCTTCAATAACATTAACTTGTTGCGGTATGGTATTGATGTAATCTAATATTTCTAGATGATTGGCGGTTTTGTTTTCGTTTTCAAGATATAAAAATAATTGTTCTACAGGACGCGTCGTGGCAACATATTGCACACAATAACGATCCACTTTATTTCGGTATCTATTTTTTTCATTAAAGTCAAATGTGTCCTTGTCGTAAGTTTCCAGATCTTTATCGAAACCACTTATGTGCACAGCCTTTAGCTCATCATCGCTTTGTAGATCGTACCAATCAGAGAATTTAGAATCTTTCTGTTCATTCTGCATCGGGATCATAACTATTGGGAACTCCAGACCTTTGGCTTTGTGGATGGTCATAATCTGTATCGCATCAATGTTGTCGCTGGCTTTTATACTTTGTTTAGAGGCTTCTTCTTCCCAATATTTTAAGAAATCTTTCTGCGTTGCGCCTGCATTTTGAGTGAAATTAAATAACATTTCTAAAAAGCTCAACAAAAAGTCTGTTTCTTTGCCTTCCACAGAAAACTCCTGAATATAATATTCTATATAATTGTAAAGATTAAGATTAGGACGATCTTCAGGATTTAATATTAAACCAAATTTCTCCTTGATATATTTTTCAATTTTTGCAGGTTCTTTCAATTCAATAATAGGAAGGATTTCTGCCGTAAAATCGTTAATTGTGATCTTGCCTAATGTTTTAAGATAGTATAAAAATTTTATAAGATGTTGTAAGTTTTTTGGAGTAAGATCCCAACTCAGATATGCAATTAGAGCTTTTATGGTGTATGACAAACCGAGAGTTAATCCGTTATCTGAGATTGTTTTTATATAAACATCTTCACCTTTATTATTAACTTTAATATGACTTAGAAGCTGAGAATAGCTCAAAATATCAAAGTTGCCACGACACAATATTGTTATATCCGAAAATTGAAATCCATTATCCAGACAAGATTGTATATCCTGTTGCATTTTGGTCGCTGTATTTTCATAGAATAAATCACGTGTAGAATTTTCTAAAACATTAACTCTCACGCGACCTAGCGATGTCGATTGTGATTTTTGCGCTGCATTTTCGCCAAAGATTAATTGATGTTCTGGCTCCAATCCTTGCGACATATATTGATACAAGGCATTGTTGAAATCAACGATATTCTTTGCACTTCGCCAATTATATTCTAGGTTAAGAACGTCGGCATATTGAGGCGTTAATTCTTTATGATTGATAATATCCAACATCAGCTGACTATCTCCACCACGAAAACGATAAATACTTTGCTTAGGATCTCCAACAATGGTGAAGCTTGTGTATTCAGAAGAAATATTGTGATCTCTTAATGGTAAAAAATTCTCCCATTGTAAGGTAGAAGTATCTTGAAATTCATCAAAGAAAAAATGCTGGTATTGTGTACCAACTTTTTCGTAAATAAAAGAAGAAGGTTCGGACTTTAAATTTTCATTGATTAAAACATTGAATTTTGAAAGTAAAACCAAATCGTTTTCGTCTTCAATTTCTTTAAGTTTCTTCTGGATGTCACTGTTAACCTTTAATGGTAGAAGGGATTTTAGAACTTTGTCTTTCTTTTTGGTTTCGATATAGAGTGCGATAAGTTGCATTCTTTTTTCTAACAATTGATCTAAAACCGAAAAAATTAAAGAATCTTTTGATTTTCCTGCTGCCGAATTTCCTTTAGCAAAATTAGTTAACGCACTTTCTTCATTGGCAGGGAAAGGAAATTTATCTCTTTCGTTTTTATAATAAGAAGCCACTTCGTTAAAGAACTTGAAGATGCTTCGCTGTTTTCCGCCCGCAAAATCTTCAACAGTTAATCCAAGATCTTTAAGCTGATTAAGAGTATCGTTGGCTATTTTTAAAGATTGTGATTTGTTAGATTTTATAAGATCTCTAAGTTCGTTTTTCTTTAAATTATAAGCGTTAGACTCAAAATTTTCATTGGCTTTTAAGGCACCGTAATGTACATCGCTGACATAAGTTTTGGCAGATTGATATAGTGTATTGCTGAGATTTACACGCTCATTATTGTCCAGTCCATAATTGATGTAATCCAAAAAAGCTTCAGAAACTTCTTCATTTTGACCAATATCATCCAGCATTTGATCCACAGCTTCTATCAAGAAAGGTTCCGCTTGTATTTCTAGATTAAAGTTTTGTGCTAATCCTAATTCGTAAGAAAAGCTTCTCACCAATCTAGAATTAAATTTATCAATCGTGCTAATATTTAACGTTGAATAATGGTGCAAAATATAATCTAAAACATCCTTTGCACGAAGATGAAGATCATCAATCGTTACATTTAGCTTTTCATTTTTAAAGGCTTCTTGGATACTTTTAAGATCATTATTGTTGCGGTAATCATCTGATGCAAAATCAGTAAGCCAATCTAGAATTCTTTCTTTCATCTCGTTGGCAGCCTTGTTGGTAAAGGTCAATGCTAGGATATTTCTAATCGCATCTGGTTGATTAGGATATCGTAGACAGATCATTAACAGGCGTTGTACAAGGCTATAGGTTTTACCAGAACCCGCCGAAGCATTGATGGCTAAATATGAGTTTTGCATAAGAAAAAATGAAAAAGCAATTTAGGTTAAAGTTTAGAAAATAGCACTATTTTTAATCTTCAATATCATAAACTAATCGGAAAGATTTCCGATGATGGATGGTTGGGCCGTATTTCATTAATGCACGTTGATGCACTTTTGTACAGTATCCAAAATTCTTTTCCCAACCATACTCTGGGAATTCTTCGCTTAATTCTATCATTAACTGATCTCTGTAATTTTTTGCAAGAATAGAAGCTGCGGCAATAGATAGATATTTACTATCTCCCTTTATGATACAATGATGAGGTATGAAGTTATATGGATGGAATTTATTACCATCCACTAATATTAATTCTGGACGAAAAGTTAGTCCATCAAGAGCATTATGCATCGCATGGATACTTGCGTTGAGAATATTGTGTTTGTCGATGAAATCTGGTGGTAATTCTGCAATTTTATAATCAATCACGTTGTTTTTGATATAAATATCAAGCTCATTACGGCGTTTATATGTTAATTTTTTAGAGTCATTAACCAAATTTTGCTTAAAATTGTCGTCTAAAATGACAGCTGCCGCGACTACTGGCCCGGCTAAACATCCTCTTCCTACTTCATCGCAACCAGCTTCTAACAGGTTGTTAGAGAATCTCTTAAGTAATTCCATAATTATTTTCTATTTGTCGATTTTCACTGAAAAACATTTACCTATTACCAATGTGTTAAGAAATATTTAACTTTTTTATTGTTTATGTTGTTAAAGTTTCGCAAATTTGTTTTATTGAAAAATTTAATTTGATATGAAAAAATTAACAACAAGCGTTTTAGTTGTAGCGCTAACATCGTCCTTTGCGATGTTATCTGCACAAACAAAGCCGAAAGATACGGCTAAAACGACAGATATCGAAGGCGTAGTTGTAACTGCCTTGGGTATTAAGAGAGAAAAAAAATCATTAGGTTATGCTTCTCAAGAAATTAAAGGAGAGGTATTATCTGATGCTGGCCAGACCAATGCTCTTAGTGCATTATCTGGTAATGTGGCAGGGGTACAAGTTACTGCTCCATCATCTATGGGTGGATCTACAAGGATAACAATGAGAGGTATTAGCTCTGTTACAGGAGAAAACAGACCTTTAATTGTTGTTGATGGTATCCCGTTAGATAACTCTAATGTTAACAGTGTAGATACTCAAAGAGGTGCTGGTGGGCGTGATTATGGAGATGCTACCTTTGATATTAATCCAGATGATATAGAAAGTGTAACTGTACTGAAAGGGGGACCTGCGGCAGCTTTGTACGGATATAGAGCTGGTAACGGTGCTATTATCTATACAACGAAGTCAGCTAAAAAAGGTAGAACAGAGGTGCAATTTAATACAGGTGCTTCTTTTGAAACTATTTATATCCGTCCGAAATTACAAAATATGTATGGTGGTGGATTAGAATCAGAACTTCCTACTGCTGTTATTGGTGGAAAAGAATATAATGTAACAGAATTTGGAACAGATGAAAGCTGGGGACCTCGTTACGATCCTAACTTGATGTATCTAGCTTGGAATTCTTTCGATCCAGAATATGCTTCTGATTATATGAAATTAATCCCTTGGGTTGCTCCTAAAAAAGGTGTTGATGATTTCTTTAGAGTTGGGACGACATACACCAATAACTTCTCTGTTTCAAAATCATATGAAAATACGAATGTTAGATTATCTTATACTAATACCAAAATTAATGGTATAGTACCTAATTCTAATATTAAAAAAGATAACCTTAGCTTAAATGTATCTTCTCAATTGTCTGATAAATTAAAAGCTGATGCTGTAATTAATTATGTACATACAGAAGGTTTTAACAGACCAGAACAAGGTTATGGCGATAACTCCGTTGCTCAGAAATTCTATCAATGGGGACAAAGACAGCTAGATTTTTCAAAATTGAAAGATTATAAATTGGCTAATGGCATGCAGAGATCTTGGAACAGAACATCTGTAGCAGATGGTACTCCTAACTTCTCAGATAACCCATATTGGACTATTTATGAAAATACATCTGCTGATAACAGAAATAGATTTTTTGGTAATGCTGGTTTAACATATAACTTTTCTAAAAAATTATATTTAGTAGGTAAAGTTTATGGTGATACTTACTCACAGACTATCACATCTAGGGTAGCGATTGGGTCAGCAGCAATGTCGCAGTTTAATGTTCAGAAAAGAACTAATTCAGAATTTAACTACGAGACAAGATTACATTTTAATGACAAGTTCGGTGACTTTAGTTTAAATACATTTGCTGGTTTCAATATTTTGAACCGTAAGTGGGATATACTTAATGGAAACTCTGTTGGAGGGTTAATTATCCCAAACCTATATAATCTAACTAACAGTAGAGAGAGTCCAACATCATCTAATGCATCTTATCACCTTGGTGTGAAGAGTTTGTTTGCTTCAGTTTCATTAGGCTATAAAGATTTATTATATGTTGAAGCTACTGGTAGAAACGATTGGTTTTCTATGTTAAATGATGATCAATTCTATCCGTCAGTAACGGGAAGTTTTGTGTTTTCTAATGCTCTAAAGGCTGATTGGTTATCCTTTGGTAAGTTAAGAGCTGGTTGGTCTAAGATTGCAGGAGGATCAGATCCTTATATTAGAGGAACTTATGCGATAATAGATAAGCCATTCGGTAGTCCGGTGTATTCAATGCCAGCAACCCGTGGTGAGCGTATGATTAAACCAGAAATCAAGACAACCAAAGAAATTGGATTAGAGGCTAGTTTCTTTAAAAATAGATTTGGATTTGATGTAACTTATTATGATGTTAAATCAACAGACTTAATTATACCTCTTCCAATTGATCCTGCAACGGGTTATGGCTTTAAGCGTATTAATGCTGGAGAAATGACTAACAAAGGTATCGAAGCCATGGTTAATATCGTGCCGATTAAAACCTCTGACTTCTCATGGGATCTAAGCTGGAATTTCACAAGAAATAGAAATAAACTCGTAGAGCTTCAGGGAGATTTACAAAATTATATCTTAACCAGTGCTCCATTTAGAGCACAATTAGCGGCTCAAGTTGGTTATTCTTATGGTGCGATTTTGGGGACTGATTTCGTATATGATAATAATGGCAATAAGGTGGTTGCGTCTAATGGTTTTTATAAAGCATCAGCCATTAAACCTTTAGGCTCTATATTACCTGAATATAATATGGGCTTTAGAAATACCATGAAATATAAAAGCGTAAGCTTATCTTTCTTGGTTGATATACAGAAAGGAGGAAAATATTTCTCAACTACTCACATGTGGGGGATGTACTCAGGTATGTTAGAAGAGTCTGCATTAGGCGGTCGTAGAGAAGATGGTGTTATCCTTGCAGGTGTAAAAGAAGACGGCTCTGTTAATGATATCTTGTTAGATGCTCCAACTTGGGGAGGTAGCTATTATAATACTGTAGATGCACAAAACGTTTTTGATGCAAGCTATATTAAATTAAGAGACGTAACATTGGCTTATGATTTACCAAAATCAATTATCGGAAATAATTTACAAGGGGTAAGGATATCTGCTTTTGCGAGAAATCTTTTTGCTTGGAACTTAGCTTTTAAAGGAGTAGATCCTGAGAATACAGCTTATGGTTCTGGTAATATCCAAGGACTAGAAGGAGGGTCTTTACCTTCAACAAGAACATTTGGACTTAATGTTAACTTTAAATTTTAATTACGATGAAAAAAATATTTTCAATACTATCTATAGTTAGTTTATCCTTAGCAGTAAATAGCTGTTCAGATAAATTTGATGAGATTGATATTAATTACAATGCTACAGAAAATCCTTTACCGATAGGTTTATTTAATAATGCCAATAAGGAATATATGGATTATACTAGAGATGGATGGGTTTCTGCAAGAATGATGCTACCATGGGTACAATACTCTGCACAAAGACAATATACCGAGGAAGATAGATATCAATATAGATTAAGTACTGCTACTCAATATTGGACAAGATCTTACTATGTAGCTACTGATTACAAAAAAATTATTGATCTTAATACCGATCCTGCAACTAAAATACAAATGGCTAATTATGGTCCAAATGAAAACCAGATTGCAGCTTCGAGAATTATGTTGTCGTATGTATTCTTAAATTTAGTAGATGCATTTGGAGATGTTCCATATTGGTCTTATGGTAATAAAGATGCAGATTTTCAAGCATTAAATGTTGATGTTAATCTACAGCCAAAATTTGCTACACAACAGAAAGTTTACACTGATATCCTAAAAGAGCTGAAAGAAGCATCTGAAATGATAGATACTAAAAGTAAAATATTATCATCAGGTGATAGAATATTTGGTTCTGGGGCAAAACTTAAGAAATTTGCTAACTCTTTGAGATTAAGAGTTGCAACCAGAGTAAAAGGCGTTGTACCTGGAGCTGAAGCTCATATTGCAGATGCAATTGCTTCTGGTGTTATGACATCTAATGCAGATACAGTTGGATTGACATATGAAAGTAACTTAGTTAATCCATCACCATTCTTTTCAACCTATTTAGAGAGATCTGATTTTGCAGTAGCAAAGCCATTTGTAGAATTGCTAAAAGGGCAAAAAGGAAATTACGGTGAAGATCCTAGAATTTTTAAATATGCTGCTCCGACAGGTACAAGTGCATCAGTTATTAGAGCTCAGACTATAGGAGAAGCGCAAACAGCAAGCCAGATTGCAGGTATGCCTTACGGATTACCGAGTACTATGGCTCCTAGCCAGGCTCCTTCTGCTAGTTATTTTGGTAGAACGATTTTAAGACCAAACTACACAGAAGTATTCATGGAGTATGCTGAAGTAGAGTTTTTATTAAGTGAAGCAAACGGTTGGTCAAAAGACCATTATGAAAAAGGAGTTAAAGCTTCTATGGAAAGATGGGGTGTAGACGGATCTAAAATTAATGATTTTGTAAATAAGCTTCCTGCAGCTAATGCGCAAAACGTATTGACTCAGAAGTATGTTGCATTATTTATGCAACCTAATGAAGCTTGGGCTGAGTATAGAAGAACAGGTTATCCTAATACATTATTATTACCTGGTCAGACCGCTAACCTTAATGTACCTACCGCTACAGGGTTAACAAGTTATACTTTTACATCATTAATTGCTGATCTAACTGATCTGCCAACTAGACTTTATTATCCAACGACTGTTCAAACTTTGAATAAGAGTAATTATGAAGCAGCTTCTCAATCTATTGGAGGAGACAAGATGAATACAAAGTTGATTTGGGATAAAAACTAATAATTCCTAATTATTATATCATAACCGCCTTCGGGCGGTTTTTTTATTTTCGTAACTTTGCCATTATTATTTTAGAAGATGAATATAAAAGACAGCATACAACAAAAAGTTTCTGAGATTATCAATAAGCTTTTTCAGATAGAAGATATTAAGTTAGAAGTTCAGCAGAATAAAACTGAGTTTGAGGGGGATTTTACCATTGTAATTTTTCCGTTGGTTAAGTTGCTTAAGAAAAGTCCGGATGCTTTAGGCGTAGAGTTGGGGAATGAGTTGACTAATGAAGTTGATTTTATAGAAAGCTATACCACTGTAAAAGGTTTTCTTAACCTAAAAATTAAAGAATCTCTGTTCTTAGAGAATTTTATTGATGTTCAATTTGACTTTGATACTGTTGAGCCTAAGAATAAAACAGTGATGGTAGAATATTCTTCGCCTAATACCAATAAGCCGTTGCACCTTGGGCATATTAGAAATAATCTTTTAGGTTTTTCTGTTGCTCAGATTCTAGAAGCAGACGGATTTGATGTTATTAAAACTCAAATTATCAATGACAGAGGCGTACACATTTGTAAGTCTATGTGGGCTTGGCAACAATTTGGAAATGGAGAAACACCAGAAACTAATCATGTTAAAGGTGACAAATTTGTCGGGAACTATTACGTAGAATTCGATAAGAAATATAAGTCTGAAATCAAACAAATGATGGAAGATGGCATTGACGAAGAAACGGCTAAAAAGCAAGCGCCTTCTATAATTGCTGTTCAAAAAATGTTGTTGGATTGGGAGAAAGCCGATGTTGAGGTTAGAGATCTTTGGGCGATGATGAACAGCTGGGTTTATGATGGTTTCAACCAAACTTATAAAAGATTGGGCGTCGCTTTTGACAAAGTTCAGTACGAAAGTAATACCTATATTTTAGGAAAAGACATTATCCAAGAAGGTTTGGCCAAAGGCGTTTTGTTCCAGAAAGAAGATGGTTCAGTATGGTGTGATTTGACAGACGAAGGTTTGGATCAAAAACTATTATTGCGTTCTGACGGTACTTCGGTGTACATGACGCAAGATCTAGGCACGGCGGTAGAACGTTTTAAAGATAACGACATTCAGAAGTTGATTTATACAGTTGGTAACGAGCAAGATTATCATTTCCAGGTATTATTTTTAATCATGAAAAAGTTGGGTTACAGTTGGGCAGATCAATTGTTCCATTTATCTTATGGAATGGTAGAGTTGCCGAATGGTAAAATGAAATCTCGTGAAGGTACCGTTGTAGATGCAGACGATCTAATGCAGGAAATGTACGAAACGGCAAAATCAAAATCTGAAGAATTAGGTAAATTAGAGCATTTAACCAACCAAGAAAAAGAAGAATCTTACGAAAGAGTAGGGATTGGAGCGCTTAAATATTTTATGTTAAAAGTAGATCCGAAGAAGAAAATGCTCTTTAACCCAGAAGAAAGTATTGACTTTAATGGTAATACAGGACCTTTTATCCAATATACTTATGCGAGAATTCAGTCTTTGTTAACCAAAGCTCATTATGTGCAGACAGCTTTAGATCAAAATTACAGCATTAACGCCAATGAGAAAGAATTGGTGATGGTCTTGTCTAATTTTAAAGAAGTGATCAGTAAAGCAGCAGAGCAATTAAGTCCTGCACACGTCGCTAATTACGTCTATGAGTTGGTTAAAACCTATAACTCTTTCTATCAAAACAATCCAATTCTTAATCAAGAGGACGAAACAGCAAAACAATTCAGACTTCAGGTTTCGGATTTAACCGCTAAAACCATCAAGAAAGCCTTATCGCTTTTAGGTATTGGAGTTGTTAACAGAATGTAATTTTAATTGAAGTTAAACGTTATTTTTAAATATTTAAAACAATGAAATTAAGATCAAAAATATTAAGTTTTAGTTTGTTGATGTTGTTTGGTATTTTAGCTCAAGCACAAATTGTTAATGCCAAGACAGAAACGGTTAAAATTTCTGGAAATTGCGGGATGTGCAAAGAGAATATCGAAACCGCAGGTAATGTTAAAAACGAAGCTTCTGTAGTTTGGAATAAAGACAAGAAAACAGCAACCATAACCTATGACGCTAAGAAAACATCTAAAGCTGAGGTACTGAAAAGAATTGCGCAGGCTGGTTATGATAATGAAAGTTATGCTGCTTCTGGAGAAGCTTACAGAAAATTAGAAATGTGCTGTCAATACGACAGACCGAAAACTAAAACTAAATAAAACGAATTAGCTAGTAACAAAAAGCGTCTCAGAGTATTTCTGAGACGCTTTTTTATTAATTATATTGGAAACTCTTGATGACTTCCAGAGTTTTATCAATTTCATTTTGGTTGATCGCATGTGATATAAACCACGTTTCATAGCCACTTGGCGGAAGATAAATCCCGCGCTCTAATAAGTAATGGAAAAAATTATTAAACAGAGAATGATTGGCTTCTGCTGCTTCTGTAAAATTAGAAACCGCGTTAGTATGGAAGAAAATAGACATCATGCTTCCTTTTCTGTTAATACGGTGCGCGATGTTTTTCTCATTAAGAAGTTTCCCGATTTCGAAATCCAAAGTTTCTGCCGTTTTATTCAATTTAGAATAAAAGTCAGGATCAGATTTTATGAGTTGTAAAGTCGTTAATCCAGCACGCATGGCTAATGGATTTCCGCTTAATGTTCCTGCTTGATAGACATCGCCATAAGGCGCAAGATAATTCATGATTTCATTTGGTCCAGCAAAAGCACCAACTGGCATTCCGCCACCGATAACTTTTCCGTAGGTTACAAGGTCGGCTTTAACACCAAAAACTTCTTGTGCTCCACCAAAAGCTAACCTGAATCCCGTCATCACTTCATCAAAAATCAAGAGTGTGCCGTGCGCATCGCATAGCGTTCTCAACTTTTGTAAAAACTGATTTTCTGGCAATACACAACCCATATTTCCTGCAACAGGTTCGATAATAATCGCCGCGACTTGACCTTCGTTAACTCGTAAAAGATCTTCTACTTGCTCAATATCATTGTAAGTCGCAATTAAGGTATCTTGCGCCGTCCCTTTTGTAATACCGGGAGAACTTGGATTACCAAAAGTAGCTAGACCACTTCCAGCCTTAATTAAAAATGAATCAGAATGCCCATGATAACAACCTTCAAACTTGATAATCTTATCACGTTTTGTGTAACCTCTGGCAAGTCTTATCGCGCTCATGCAAGCTTCAGTCCCAGAAGAAACCATTCTAACTTGGTCGATATTAGGTACATTTTCTACGATAAATTTAGCAATTTCTGTTTCTAATTCGGTGGGTGTCCCAAAAGAAAAACCATTCTCCGCTTGTTTTTTTATTGCTTCCAGAACTTCAGGATGTGTATGTCCCAAGATCGCTGGTCCCCAAGAGTTGATATAATCGATGTATTGACGATTATCTTCGTCGGTAAGATAGGCACCTTTAGCTGATTTCATAAATAAAGGAACGCCTCCAACAGATTTGAAAGCTCTTACAGGTGAGTTAACACCTCCAGGAATATATTTTTGTGCCTCGTCAAATAGGGCAGAACTTCTTTGATATAACATTTTATTTTAAATAATTAAGATCTTGGTTTTCTACTTTGGAGATAAATAAGTTGTCCAACGCTTGGTTGTTGTCCTTCATCCATTCTGTTTTTTCTATAAAGTTTGCTGAGTTTAATCGCAAATTTTTGAGAAATATCATACATGGTTTCGCCAACTTCGGCTTTATAAGTCGGGATATTTCCCGTTGATGATTTGCTGTCTAGAAAGACAATAGCATTCTTTTTAAGCTTGTTAGTCGTGAGATCATTATATTTCATAATGCATTTTTCACTAATACCAAATTTATTAGAAATTGTCGCAACATCAGTATCCACAGGAACGATAAAGAATTTTTTTCCGTAATTAGGATGATTCTTTACCAAAATATTTTTGATTAAAGTCGCTCGTGTTTTGGTGTCTATAATCTGATTAGCTGCCTGTTGTTGATTAGTATAAGAAGTCTGTTGATAAGGTACTTCTACAGTTACTGGTGGCGTTTTAACATTGGTTTTATTTTGACTTAATTGTGCCATGAAAACGGCATCATTATTAAGAGCGGGATACAATTTTAAAACTGCATATAGAACATCTTTAGAATTGGTGTTGTCAAACTCGTAAAGTTTGTACTTTTCAATTTTATCAATTAATATGTGGGCATAACGAGGATTGGTAGCGTAACCTGCTTTTTTAAGACCGTGTGACCAAGCTTTGTAATCTTTCATATCCAACTTAAAAAGATTGGTGTAATATTTTCTTGTGGCTAAAAAAATAGAGTGGTCTTCATAAGATTGTCTGGGATCGTCATAGACTCGGAAGCATTCATTAGGCGCATCATCGGTATGTTTCATGGTTTTTCCTGTCCATTCTTCTTTACATTTTATCCCAAAATGATTATTGCCTTGTTGTGCCAATCTACTTTGTCCACCGCCGGTTTCTAACAAGCCTTGCGCCAATGTTATACTTGCGGGGATTTTGTATTTTTCCATTTCTTCTACGGCATACGCTGCAAATTTTTGGATGTATTGGTCATCGGTTTTCCACGTTTGAGCTTTTGCAAAACCAAGAATTCCTAAAAGGAGAATACCCAATATTTTTCTCATAAATTGTTATTTATCTTTTATTAAAACCGAATTTAATTGTTGTTTAAAACTCAATTAATAATTTGTTTTTCTTTTTCAGCCAATCATTAGCGCCAGAAATCCCTTGTAGACCGCCAGTATGAAATGCTAAAATGCGACTGCCTTTTTTAAAATAATTTTCATCAATCAAAGCCAACAGTTTTTCCATCATTTTTCCTGTGTAAATCGGATCCAACGGAATGTTATAATCTTGGTAAAACTGATTAATAAAACGGATGTTATCTTCAGTTATTTTACCATATTTAGCCTGAAAAGCTTCTTTTAAACTAAAATTATCTTTTTGACTCCAATTAGTTATCAATTTTTCCAAAGAATCATCTTTCACAACTTTGATGCCAATGACTTTTTGATGTTGCTCTGCAAATTTTGACAAACCAGAAATCGTTCCGCCAGTGCCAACCGCACAACAAAGATAATCAAAATCTTTAGTTTGCTCACTGAGCATAAATTGTATGCCATTAACAGCGTCGTTATTACTTCCGCCTTCGGGAATAATTAGGGCGTCGGGAAATTCTAATTGTAATAATTGAGTCAATTTAGATTGATTGCGATAATCCTCACGCGTCACGAATCTTAGCTGCATTCCGTTTTGTTGCGCTTGGTAAAGAGTTGGGTTTTGCGAAGTGGATTCTTGCAATTCTTCACCTCTGATAATTCCTATCGTTGGGATATTTAATTCTTTTCCTAGAGCAGAAACCGCAGCAATATGATTAGAAAAAGCGCCGCCAAATGTAATAATTAATGGCGATTTTTTTTTTAATTCTAAATATTGAATGATGTTATAATAAAGTTTCCAAAATTTGTTTCCAGAAATACTTGGATGCACGAGATCTTCTCTTTTTATAAAAAGCTCGACATCCGCATTAATTGGGATTTTAACAATCGGAATTTCAGTATTGAATGTTAACATGGATAGAAAGAAAAAAAATCCGCAATCTAATTGCGGATTTTGATATTTATTTAGTTTTCTCGATCAGCGTTTTTACCGCTTCTATTACTGCATCAGAATCAATTTTATATTTCTTCATCAATTCTGTTGGCGTTGCCGATTCTCCAAAAGTATCATTAACCGCAACAAAAGCTTGTGGCGTTGGACGATTCTGAGCTAGTACTCTTGCTACAGATTCTCCCAATCCGCCTAAGATATTGTGCTCTTCTGCGGTAACAATTTTACCTGTTTTTTCAACTGACTTTAAGATGATTTCTTCATCCAAAGGTTTGATGGTATGGATATTAATTACTTCGCAAGAAATGCCTTCTTTTTCTAAAGCATCTGCCGCTAATAAACTTTCCCAAACCAAGTGTCCCGTTGCTACGATGGTAACATCCGTACCTTCTTGTAATAAAATACCTTTACCAATCTCGAAAGGCATATCTTCTGGGATAAATACAGGCACTACTGGACGCCCGAATCTTAAATAAACAGGGCCTTCATGAGCAGCAGCAGCTAGAGTTGCAGCTTTAGTTTGGTTATAATCGCAAGGATTAATAACGGTCATCCCAGGAAGCATTTTCATCATTCCGATGTCTTCTAAAACCTGGTGTGTTGCGCCATCTTCGCCCAAAGTAAGACCTGCGTGAGACGCTGCGATTTTTACATTTTTTTCTGAGTAAGCGATAGATTGTCTAATCTGGTCATAGACTCTAGAGGTTGCAAAATTAGCAAAAGTACCCGCAAAAGGGATTTTTCCATTAATGCTAAGACCTGCTGCTAAGCCCATCATATTGGCTTCTGCAATCCCTACTTGGAAAAATCTTTCTGGAGCTTTCTCTATAAATTTTTCCATTTTAAGAGATCCAATAAGATCTGCACAAAGTGCTACAACATTAGGGTTGGTATCTGCTAATTCTGCTAAGCCTGCGCCAAAACCAGAACGTGTATCTTTTTTTTCGGTGTATGTATATTTCATGATGATTTTAAATTTTTATAATGCGGTTTTTGACCTGCAATTTTATTTTAATCTAAATTTTTTAAATAATGATCAAGCTTCTTTTGATCTGATTGGTTAAGTTTTTCTTTGATTTCTAGAAGGTAAAGAACTTCTCGTCTAATCTCGTCCATGGTTATTTTTTCGTCAACAGAATTATATTCGGTTTGTGTGAGGTACATATCGCACACTTGACCTGCATAATTATAAAGATGTTTGCCTAATTCTTTATGATCAAAACTAGGGATGTTGCTTTTAAGATCTTTACAATAAGCGGGGATTTTAGAATACAATTCGGCATTGCTAGGATTATCGATTGCTAAACCTTCTGAGGCTTTCGGGTCTGTTTTATAAGTGGATTGATAATTAGGAATCCAATCATACTGAGTCCCAGAGGCAGAATCTACGTTTGCATAATCCGTTTCTATATTTCGGTAAACCGTCATGAGAGAGTCCGACTTTCTCTGTTGACGCATTAAGGCAGATTGATGATCATAATGCACATAAGCTTCTGTTGGTGTAATCTTTTGTAATACTAATGCTTCATCATCATATTCTTTGACATTGCCTGCTTTAAGAATAAGACCTTTAAGGTTGTTGCCGTTGGTTTTAGTTGCTGCAAACTGATCGATAATTTTTACCAAAGTTGGGAAATTATTAATCTCGTTTTTTTCGTCAAGACAAATTTTTATACGGCGATCTTCCTTATCGTTACTATCTTCTTGAAGGTTAGTATTAAAATCAATTAAATAATGTTGGCACTTGTATCCAAGAATAGTTTCTGATGTTTTAAGTTTTTCGGTTTTAAATTTAGAATCTTGATTTTTCGTGAAATCCATTCCAGAAAAATAAGAAGAAAACCAAGATTCTTTAAGCTGATTATTAAAATCAAAAGCAACAGGGCTCATCCCAAGATTATCTTGATAAAACATGACTGGCACGCCATTAAGATCAAGCATTGTAAGGGTTTCTCCTTTTGCAGAAGATAATGACTTGATTTTAGAAAAAGGAATCGTTTTATCTTTAGATTCAACTTTATAAGTTAATTCTTTAGTAAAATTGATTTTCTTTTCTTGTCCTAATGTCCAAAAACTCAATAATAAACCAATTAATAAGAAGCTCGCTTTTTTCATTGTAAACGTTGAGGAATTAGTAGTCTTCCGGCGCTTCTAAATGTAATTGTTGGAAAGCGTTTTCTAACTGCTCATCGTTAGGCGCTTTACCATGCCAAGAGTGGCTGCCCATCATATAATCTACACCTTGTCCCATTTCTGTATGTAACATAATTGCGACAGGTTTTCCGTTTCCTGTTTCGGATTTTGCTTTTTCTAAAATGGCAATAACAGCTTCTAAGTCGTTTCCGTTTTTCTCTTCTAAAACTAACCAACCGAATGCTTCTAATTTTGCATGCAAATCGCCTAATGACAATACATCATCTGTATCACCATCAATCTGACGACCGTTATAATCTATTGTTGCAATGATATTGTCCACTTTTTTTGCAGCACCATACATTAATGCTTCCCAAACTTGTCCTTCTTGTAATTCTCCATCACCATGAAGTGTATATACAATTGAGCTATCACCATCTAATTTCTTAGCTTGAGCAGCGCCCAAAGCAACAGAAAGACCTTGTCCTAGAGATCCAGATGCAACTCTAATGCCTGGCAAATGATCGTGTGTGGTTGGATGTCCTTGTAGTCTAGAGTTTAGCTTTCTGAAAGTTGCTAATTCTGGAACTGGGAAAAATCCAAATCTCGCTAATGTACTATACAATACAGGAGAAATATGACCATTAGAAAGGAAAAATAAATCTTCGTTTTTACCTTCCATAGTAAAAGGTAATTTGTAGTTCATCACTTTGCCATAAAGCGCAGTGAAAAATTCTACACAACCAAGAGATCCGCCTGGATGTCCGCTATTAACAGCGTGTACCATTCTAAGGATATCTCTACGGATTTGTGTTGCGAGTGGTTTTAACTCTTCAATAGATTTGCTCATTTTTATTTTTAATTACTTTGTTTTCAAAATTACGATTTTAGTTTGGCTTTCTCAAATGCAATAAAACATTCATTAGAAAATACTAACAGCCTTCTTCCATCCCTACAGAAACTTCTACAACGATATTATTTTCTAAAATAAAACTCAGATAAGTGCCTGCATCACTATCCTGTAGATTGAAAAAAGCTTCTTTGCTTAATTTATTATATTGATTTACAGAAAAGTTAGGATAATTTCTATACGCTTCAATCAGTTGATCTCTTGTGTTACCAACGCCCATACCACTTTTTGTTTTGAATTTTGTGCTTTTTGTTTTGATAACATAAAGTTGTTTTTGAGTTGGCTTATATTCTCCCACCCATTGATCCATTATCTTGATATCGACAGATTCTCCGTAATAGTTTACTTTATTAGATTTTTCGTAATCCTCGAAGCTTAATAAGTTTTTGTTGGCAATTTTATCGGCTTCAGCTTTTGGCATAAAGACTTTGAAATCTCCAATTCTTAAGGTTGAAATTTCAAAATTTTGAGCAAAAGAAAAAGAGCTTGTTGCTAGTAAAAATAATAGGCTAAATTTTTTCATAATTCAATTTTTTATCTGAAGTGTCTTTAACTAAATATAGTCCAATGAAAGTTAACAATCCGTTGAGCGCGATGAGCTCTACACCGATTTTGTAAGATGTGTAATTGAGAACTAATGCATTGATGATGTATGTTAAAATAGGTGCAATAATGGTTACCGTCAAGATACTGTATTTTTTGGTAATGAGATGTTTTGTAAAAATCCCGAAAGCAAATAAGCCCAACAATGGTCCATAGGTATAGCCTGCAACTTCCATTATAAGATAGACAATAGACTTATCATTAATAGCCTTGAAAATCATTATTAAAATAAAGAAAATGATTGTGAAAATTAAATGGACTTTCATTCTTAATCTTTTCTTTTCTTTTTCGGTTTTGTCTTTGTTATCGTTCATATTGAGGATATCCACACAATAAGAACTTGTCACCGCTGTTAGCGCGCCATCCGCTGAAGGAAATAAAGCCGAAATTAATCCGATAATAAATATTACCGAAATGAAGATAGGGAAATAACCCTGTAATGATAAGGCTGGAAAGAGATCATCACCCATGATATTTTGGAATTGTCCTGCAGCATCTTTCATCCCGAAGGCGTAAGATAGAGTTTCTTTGCCATCTATTATTTTGCTTGTGGTGAGATATTCTGCGCCATTTTCTAGTGCAAATAAATAGAGCAAGCCACCCAAAAATAAGAATGCCAAGTTAACAATAAGTAAAGTCCCAGCAAAGGTTAACATATTCTTCTTGGAGTTTTTGAGATTGTCCACAGAGATGTTTTTCTGCATCATTTCTTGGTCTAATCCTGTCATCGCAATGGTGATAAACATACCGCCAATAATGGTTTTTAGGAAAAAGGTTTTGGATCTAAAATCCGTATTAACAAGATGCGTGTAATCCTTTTCTTTCAATAAAGTATAAGCATCACCAAAGGAAATGTTAAGATGCGTCAATATATAAATGATACAAGCTGCTAGACTTATAATCATAAAAGAAGTCTGTAGGGTGTCTGTAATCACAATTGTTTTTACGCCACCTTCAAAAGTGTAAAGCAAGACCATTAATAATAATATTGCTGCAGTTACCCAAAACGGAACGCCAATTTGTTCTAAAAGAAATATTTGTAAAACATTCACCACCAGATATAATCTTGCAGTTGCCCCGATAGCTCTAGAAATAATGAAAAAGAAAGATCCAATCTTATGCGCTTCTACATTAAATCGTCTGCCGAGATATGTGTAGATAGAGGTGAGATTCATCCGGTAATATAAAGGAAGCAAAATGGCAGCAACAATAAAATAACCAATGAAAAATCCAATGACCATCATATAATATTCAAAGCCACCAAAAAGATAATCACCACCCGTCATCTTGCCAACAGTACCAGGCACAGAGATAAAAGTAACGCCACTTAAGCTTGTGCCAATCATCCCAAAAGCGACTAGCCACCATTTACTTTTTTTATTACCAATAAAGAAGGATTGATTGTCTGAGTTTCGACTTGTGAAATAAGAAATCACCAATAATCCAATGAAGTATATAAAAACAAACGATAGCAGTAAAGTGGTTGGACTCATTAATATATTTTTAAGAAAAACAAAAATAACTTTTTAGCGGGATTAATTACCATTTATCATTCATAAAAATCACGATTGGGACTAACTTTATTATATAACTAAAAATTAATAATAACAAAAAGTTAATCTTATGCTTTCTGTTAATCACTGTATCTTGTTTTATATTATGATATGTATTCTTAATTAGAGCAAACTTTTTTATTGACAAAATTTTGTTAAAAATTGGTTTCTAATTAGAAATCCTAGTATTTTTGTGATAATGAAAAGATTGATTCCTCAATTAAAGGTTTTTAAAATCATCAGTATTCTAGCTCTAATATTAGTGTTAGTGTTGACGCCTTGCGGGATAAAACAATCTATGAAGCAGATTTTTAATATAGAAAATCTTAGCTCTCACAATATAAAATCTAGTTCTTACTGTCAATATATTTCGTTAACAACGACGCAGAAATCTCAATCTGTGGCTATTAAAAAAGAAAATTCTAAGCTTTCTTTTTTGAAATTTTCTAGCGAAGTATTGGTTACACAATCTAAGTCTAATTTCTTTTTTAAAGTCAGATCTGTCCCGCTATATATTCTCTATCAACAATTGCGGTATTCTTTAATTTAATATTTTAACTCAATCCAATGCATTCTTCAAAGTGTGCTAATTTTTAAGAATTAAATTAATTATGACTACTAAAACAAAAAAAATAATGAAACTAGCTTTCAATGTAAGCTTTATTGGCTTGATGTTATCTATCATCTTTGTGCCAGATGTTAAAGCAACAATGCAACAAGGATTAATGAAATTAGGATTTTTCAGTCCAAAATTAGATGAGACAACCATCCTTGTACCAAGCGATCATCTTAATGCTGATCCTAACAAACTGGCTAATTATAAGATGAACCTCACAGATCAAAGTGGAAAAAAAGTAAGCTTAGAAGACCTGAAAGGAAAAGTTGTTTTTATTAACTTTTGGGCAACATGGTGTGGTCCATGTATTGCTGAGATGCCTTCTGTACAAAAGCTTTATGATAAATTTAAAGATAACAAAGATTTTGCATTTGTCATTTTAGAAGCCGAAGGTAATAAGGCAAAAGCAACTAAATTTATGCAAAACAAAAAAATGACTTTGCCTCTCTATTATCCTGCTGGAGATTTTCCTGCAGAGTTTTTCCGAGGAAGCTTACCAACAACCGTTATCTTAGACAAGCAAGGTAATATTGCTCATATCACAGAAGGTATGGCAGATTATTCTGGACAAGATATTGTGGATTTCCTTAACAAAGTCAGCGCAATGCATCCTTAAATTTTTTTTAAAGGAAAATATTTACAATCCGAGTATTAGTCTAATGCTCGGATTTTTTAATGCCTTTTTTGTTGGGTAGCATTCTGTTAATCAAAAAGTATAGACCTATTCCCGAAATTGTTAAGATTGATGCAGATCCTATCCAAAGCGTATCAAATCCATAATTGCTCGCAATGTTAGTTCCTAAAAATGGTGTGATAATAAAGGAGATAGAAAATGCAATCCCATTAAGTCCCATATAAGCACCTTTATTACCTCTTTCTGATCTCATGGCGGTCACAGTTGACATAAATGGTAAAGCCAATATTTCTGCAATACTGAGAATTGTCATCGATAATAATAGCATAATAATATGATGATCTACCGCTAATAAACTGTAGGCGAAAGCGCAGGATATAGCGCCAATAAGTAGCGTCTGAGCAATGCTAAGATATTTCTCTGCCAAGTTTACCATTAGCATTTCTAACATAACAATTATAAAGCCGCTATAACCTAATATATAACCAATACTTGCTTGATCTAGATGTGCAACTTCTTTATAAAAGATCGGTATTGTATTGAAAAATTGAAAGAAACAGACCGCAAAAATCATACATAAAAAACTAAACAGCAAGAAGGGGAAGTCTTTATAAGGTGATTGTTTTGGTTGTTTTATACTGAGATCTATAGGTTTTAATTTTTGACTTTCTTTAAATGTTTTATTCCTTTTTTTGAAAAACTGAATATATATAATCCCAGCCATCAAAGCGCCAATTGCATTGAAAGCAAATAAAAAGTTGTAAGAAATCGCAGACAGAATACCGCCAAGCGCAGGGCCAATAGAAAATCCAAGATTCACTGCCATTCTGTTTAATGAGAAAGCTCTTGTAAGATTTTCTGGTCTCGCATATTTGGTAATGGCTACCGAGTTGGCTGGTCGGAAGGATTCTGTAATACAACTTTGGATAAGAATAATAATCGCCATGCCTTCTATGGATGGAAAAAATCGGAATTAATAAAAATAAAGGCGCACTAAGAAAAAGACTCAGTACTTGTACCCAATATTCACCAAATTTATCGGTAAAATAACCACCAATCCAGTTTCCAAAGACTGAACCAATGCCATAAAAGGATAACACAATTCCGGTGTTTTGTAATGAAAAATTAAGATGATCTGTCATGTAAACACCTAGAAAAGGAAGTACCATAGAGCCAGATCTATTAATGAGCATTACAATAGATAACATCCAAGCTTCCTTGGAAAGGTTCTTAAAAGAATCGGTATAAATACGTAATAATCTCACAGCAATAATCTTTAGAAATGCAAAGGTATAGCTTTAATACTGATAGTATTATATTAAAGTTAGGTTAAAAGCTATTGCTGAATAAAGAAATAGACATGAAAAAAAAGGTCTAATTCTGGAGAATTAAACCTTTTTTATATTAATAAGCTGTTTCGTGGACTTTAACGGCTCGTCCGCTAGGGTCGTTCATCGTTTTGAAAGCTTCGTCCCATTCTAAAGCAATTGGTGTAGAGCATGCTACAGAAGGTACAGAAGGTACACAACTTGCCGCACCATCGCTTGGGAAATGTTCCTCAAAAATAACACGATATCTGTATTCTTCCTTGCTCATTGGAGTATTTACAGAGAAACGGTATTTAGCATTTAGCATCATTTCGTCTGTTACTTCATCTTCGGCAACTTGTTTTAACGTATCAATCCAAGAGTAACCTACGCCGTCGCTAAACTGTTCTTTCTGTCTCCAAGCAATACTCTCTGGTAATAGATCTTCGAAAGCTTTTCTAAGAACCCATTTTTCCATTCTGTCTGGCGTAATCATTTTGTCTTTTGGGTTAATGGTCATGGCGATATCCATAAATTCTTTATCCAAAAATGGGACACGACCTTCAATTCCCCAAGCCATAAGAGATTTGTTGGCTCTAAGGCAATCGTAAAGATGTAGTTTTCCTAACTTTCTTACAGTTTCTTCATGAAAAGCTTGTGCAGAAGGTGCTTTGTGGAAGTATAAGTAACCTCCAAATAATTCATCAGAACCTTCGCCAGAAAGTACCATTTTAATTCCCATAGACTTGATGACTCTTGCTAGAAGATACATTGGCGTAGAAGCTCTTATGGTTGTAACATCGTAGGTTTCTAAATGGTAAATAACATCTTTAATAGCATCTAATCCTTCTTGTACAGTATATTTTATTTCGTGATGAACGGATCCTATATAATCTGCTGCTTTTTGTGCAGCTGCTAGATCTGGCGAACCTTCTAGTCCAACAGCAAAGCTATGCAATCTTGGGTACCAAGCTTCTTGAGTGTCTCCACTTTCAACTCTTTGTCGCGCAAATTTTGCAGTAACCGCAGCGATGATGCTAGAGTCCAGGCCACCAGAAAGTAAGACACCATAAGGAACATCACTCATTAATTGACGATGTACAGCTTCTTCTAGTCCTTTTCTGATTGCATCTATATCGGTAGGGTTGTCTTTTACGTTTTCGTAGTTTTCCCAATCTCTTTTATACCATTGTTGTAATTCTTGACCATCTTTACTGTAAAGAAAATGTCCAGGAAGAAATTCTTCAATCTTATTACAAACACCTTCTAAAGCCTTTAGTTCTGATGCGACGTAGAAGCTACCATGTTTGTCCCAACCCATATATAAAGGTACAATTCCCATGTGATCTCTACCGATGAGATAGCAACCATTTTCTTGATCGTACAATGCAAATGCGAAAATGCCATTCAGTTTTTCAAGGAAATTTTTACCGTCTCTTTTGTATAGAGCTAAGATAACTTCACAATCGGATTGAGTCAGAAAGTCGTAGTCTGGGAATTCTGTTCTTAATTCTTGATGATTATAGATCTCGCCGTTAACAGCCAAAACCGTTTTTTTATCTTTTGTAAATAAAGGTTGTTTACCAGAAGTAGGATCTACAATAGCTAACCTTTCGTGGGAGAAAATTACTTTGTCGTCAGCAAAAATCCCAGACCAATCTGGTCCGCGATGTCTTATTTTTTTTGACATTTCTAGAATCTGAGGACGAAGCTCTTCTGTTTTTTGTTTTGCATCAAACAAGCATAATATTCCGCACATAAATTGTGATTTTTTAGTTTAAAAAGTTAAATATTTAAATCAAAATTATGTGTTAAATGTTTAAATCAAAATTAAAATGTTTGATTTGTGTATATTATTCTATTATTGTTTTTATTTTAGAAAATTATTAACTATTTATATGCAATAAGTAATTGTTTAGTTGATTTTTTTAGGTTAGTAATCTTGTTTGTTGTTATTGATAAAAAAAATAGGTAAAAATGTTGCGTATTCAATTTTTTTTGTAAATTCGCATTGCTTTTGAAAATCAATTCTTAGGACGTGATTTTCTTAACATAGATCAATGTTAGTTTTTGTTTTAAGACTGACATTTGCATCTCAATAATTTTTTTTCATCATTTGTGTTTTTACCCTTGCTTCGGCAGGGGTTTTTTATTTTCCTAGTAAGATACCTGAGACATTCCAAGAGCTGAAACTATTTCCTTCGTTAGCTCCCTGAGGAATTTTAATCATAATGCTATGTTTTCCTGCTTTTAGATTGCCAAGATTAATATAATAAGGATTAGTCACTGTAGCAGGACACCAATTACTTCTGCTAAGGTCTGAGGATGATAAGCCGTCCGGGAAATTACCAGAAGCCGGATTGAAAAGCCTGTAGCTACCACAATCGTTACGCCAAGGTGTTACTTCGTGTATTAATTTTCCGTCTAGAAATATAGAATTGGTTTTCGGTAAAAATTCGTCACCATTGTCCCAACCTCCATGGCCTGTTGCGATATAGCGTAATTGCGCATCCTTAAAATCTTTTTCTAAGATAAAGTCTATCTCAAGACCTTTGTCGTTATTAAACATTGTGGCATATTCTTGACCTGCCATCTCCATTATGTTAGTGGTGTTGAATAAAGGTAAAGCTTCTGTATTACTCCAGACTTGTTGTTGACTGTTGTGGATGGTTAACTCCAGAGAAATCTTATGCCCGCCTTTGTCATAATTGCCAATATAAACTCCAATCCAGACTTCTTTATTATCCAATTGAGGAATTAGCTCTGTGATATCCTGACGGTATGGGACAATGGTGTGCCATGTTTTATCTTTTAGTTCTATGTGATTAAATTTTTGAACGCCAA
Source organism: Chryseobacterium electrogenes (assembly GCF_053553015.1). NCBI lineage: Bacteria > Pseudomonadati > Bacteroidota > Flavobacteriia > Flavobacteriales > Weeksellaceae > Chryseobacterium > Chryseobacterium electrogenes. The sequence goes on from NZ_JBNPPB010000002.1 coordinate 3,008,619, forward strand.
AAGGTGTGAAGAACCGCATCAGCTCTATTGTAGTATCGTAATTCTCTGTCGATGTAACACCTTGATAAGTTTTTCCGTTTCCGTTTTGGTAAGTTGGTAATCCTTTGATTCCGTTTTTTAAACCATCTAAAAAGCTTATTTTTTTGGACTCAGGAATTAAAAAAACACTGCCAGTTCTGTCATAGGCATCACCATTAGATTGTTCTTTAAGCTGTGCAAAGACTAGGTTTCCTTGTTCGATTTTGGGAAGTTTTATTTTCTTCAAAATAATAGTTCCGTTGGCAAATCTTAATATATTGTCATCAGATTTTGATTGATCAGAAAAGTTAATCACTTCATCTTCAAAAATAGGAATTGTTGTAAATCTGCTTTTCCATACGAGATCTTTGTAGGTTTTTACATCATAATTTTTGGCACTAGAAATATCTAGAGAAAGCTTGTTATTTTTAGTTTTCTTTAAGCTGATAGCCTTGGTAAGAAAGTTTTTATTACGTTCTATTTCTAGGACTAACCCAAGATTTTGTCCAAGAATCTGAGGGCTTCCTTTAATTTTCAATTCGTTGGTAAACCATATTTCAATCGTGTTAGAGTTAATTTTGGTCACAGCTTTTGTACAATTATAGCCCAATATTTTCTTAGTTTCCGTTGTTATCTCAAAGTTTTGTTTATCTATTATATCACGATCTTCGGACATAATGACGTCATTGCTTTTAAGAAAAGTATAATTATTAACCCAATTTTTAGTGTGATCTATTAGGCTTATTTCAAAAGGGAAATCTGCTTTTTGTTGGATGACTTTTTCGTTAAGAATAAAGGTTTTTTCGGCATCTGTATAAATGATGATTGGATTTTGATTTTCGATTTCAGAGCCGTTAGAATATGATTTGTAGGTAATCTCATAGGATTGAGATTGCAAAATAAGACTTAGTAAAAGAGCTGTAAAAAAAAGTGTTGCTTTCATATATTGCTTTTCTGAAAAAAGATTAATCTGTACCTTTAATTTGTAATTCTGTAATGATGTTCTTCAGCTTCTCTCGGTCGTTTTTCTCGAGCGTTTTCCATATAAAACCAGACTTTATATCATTGTCTTTTATAAGCTGAGGGAAAATACCTAATTTCTCATATCGAGATAAAAGATTAGACGTGATTGCAGGAACTGGCGTATCAAAGCTAAAAGGATAGTTTTTTACAGTGTTGAATTTTAAATTTCCTATCTGATGAGAAGTAAATTTTTTAAACTCATAATGACTAGGCTCTAAAAACTGTTTTTTATTGAATCCCGACATCATACTTCCTAAATTAAAACTTGGGATTTGCTGTTGTAAAATTGTTGGTAATGACAATAAAATCAGTACGCAGACAGAAAGCCCCAGGCTTGATATTTTCCCGAAAGCATACCAACTTTTATATAAAAGAATAAACCCGAAAACTAAAAAAACATCAATAAAAAATCGATATTGTGCTGATATAATAATGACAATAATACTTTTTAGGAGGATCGATAAGAATAATAATGTGTATACTTTTCGTTTTTTTATGATACAAAAAAAACCGAAAGCAATTAATGTAATAATAAAGGCTAGATTGATCTTAGATTTGATTCCGTCCAAAGTAAGCCAATGATAAAGATAATCAAAAGTGGAGAAGTTTCTAATTTCGTCAATGCTATATTGAGAATCAAATGTTTTTGTTAAACCAAATTCTGACGATATTTTTAGTAATCCTGGATGAGGTTTCCAAGCTAGATTAACATCGAATAACTCTATCGGGAAAATAGGATAACCAAAAAGATAAAGGTTTTTTATTGTAAATATTATAAATATTACAGCACCCGGAATTAATAATTTTAAAGATCTTTTTTTCAATACTAAATAGTAAATGCCTGTAAATAATGGTAACCAAATCATTGTTGGTTTAATACAAAATATAAATACGGATAACGAAAATAAAAAAGAACTTTTTTTAGAATGATTAAGAATTTCGTTTAAGATAATTAGAGATAATGCAAGTACGGGCAAGTCGGGACTTGGAGATTGTGTAAACAGCATCAAGATTGGGACAAATGTCAATAATACCCATCTTCTGCTCTCGAAGGTATAGATGACAAAAACAGAAAGTAGAAAGACGTTTATCCTAAAATAAATGTCAATAAAATGAGAAAAACCACTTTGATAAATATGCCAAAAAGAAGTTTGCCCAATGATGATGTCTAGATTAGAAATGCCTTTTACCAATCCAAAGTTTTTCAGCCATTCAATTGTGGGGACATAATACCCGAAATGATCTAAGATAAAAGGGTAGAAGCTTCCTGAGAAAATTATTAATCCTATCAATACATAGAAAAAAGGACCTCTTTTTATAAGGAATTTCCAATAAGAGAGATAGTTTTTATAGTAGATGAAACTCGATATTCCAATTATTGAAAATATAATTTCTAGGATATAATTTAATGGAAAAATAAAAGCTAAAATTGTCCATATAATCGTCGTCGTCATTATAGATAAAAGAAGCTTAAGAGAAAGACTCTCTATGTCTAATCTAAATAATCTCGCATACAGATTACCTAAACCTGAATTGACGATGATTAATAATAATAACGAAAGTAGAATATAAAGCATAAAAAAGAATTGCCTAAAAATAAGAAATCTTTATATAAAATGCATTACAGCTTTCTAAAAATATAGATACAAAAAAAACTCCAAAAAATTGGAGTTTTAATTGAAATCGGATTGATTAGAACAATTCTTTTCTAATGATATTTTGGCTTCTTTCTGGTCCTACAGAAACTAAATAGACATTAATACCAAGATGTTTTTCTATAAACTCGATGTAAGATTTAGCATTTTTCGGAAGCTCGTCATAACTTCTTGCATGCGTGATATCTTCTGTCCAACCTTGTAATTCTTCGTAGATTGGTTCGTACTTATATAGTTTTGTGGTAGAAGAAGTAAAGTAATCGATGATTTTTCCGTCTTCAGTTTTATATTTTGTAGCGATTTTTAAAGTGTCAATTCCGCTTAAAACATCCAATTTAGTAATCACAAGATTATTAATCCCGTTAATCATACAAGCATGTTTAAGAGAAACAAGGTCTAACCAGCCTGTACGTCTTGGTCTTCCTGTTGTAGCTCCAAACTCGCCCCCTATTTGTCTGATTTTTTCGCCTAATTCGTTATCTAATTCCGTTGGGAAAGGACCGTTACCAACTCTTGTTGTGTAAGCCTTTGCAACACCAATAAGATTTTGTAATGCTGTTGGCGGTACACCTGCCCCAGTACATACACCACCTGTGGTTGGTGATGATGATGTTACGTAAGGATAAGTCCCGAAGTCGATATCTAACATTAATGCTTGAGCACCTTCGAACAAGATATTCTTATTATCTCTAATTGCTTCGTTAAGTTCTAATTCTGTATCAACAATTCTATCTTTAAGACGTTCTCCTAATGCTAAAAATTCTTGATAAATTTCTTCAACATCCAAAGTTGGCTTTTCATAATATTTTTCAAAAATCGAATTTTTTATTCTTAGATTTTTTTCGATCTTTTCACGAAGAACATCCGGGTTTAATAGATCAACCATTCGGATTCCTACACGAGCAATTTTGTCCTCATAACAAGGGCCAATTCCTTTTTTGGTAGTTCCGATCTGAGTACCACCTTGCTCTTCTTCGCGGTACGTGTCCATCAGAATGTGGTAAGGCATAATGACGTGTGCACGACGACTGATAAAGATGTGATCGGTTCTAAGACCTTTCGCCTCGATAGTTTCTACTTCTTTAATAAAAGCTTTTGGGTTTACCACAACACCATTGGCAATAATACACTTGCCTTTGCATTGCAAAACACCAGAAGGCAAAAGGTGTAGCACAAATTTCTCATCGCCTACATACACCGTGTGTCCAGCGTTATCTCCACCTTGGAAACGCACAACATAATCGGATTTTGCAGACAGAACATCTGTGATCTTTCCTTTTCCTTCGTCTCCATATTGAAGACCTACAACTACATAAGTTGACATATTTTTACTTTTTTATTAGATTCTTACAAATTTAATTTTATTTCATCGAGTGACAAAATTTAGCATCCTATAAATTGAATTTCATTTTAAGGTTTTTGGATATTTTATGATTGGATTTTTTTTAAGGTTAAAAAATATTACCTTTGATATTCAACAAAAATAACAATAAACGATGCCGGAATTTCTTCATCCCGATAAAGATAATTTTTCGCCCGAAGAATTAATGCAGGAAGAGCAGATACGTCCGCAATCTTTCGGAGATTTTGCAGGACAACAGAAGACTTTAGATAATCTAGAAGTTTTTGTGGCAGCAGCCAAAAATAGAGGCGGATCGCTGGATCACGTTCTGTTGCATGGCCCGCCAGGTCTTGGGAAGACCACCTTATCTCACATTATCGCCAACGAGTTGGGAGTTTCTTGTAAAGTGACGTCAGGTCCCGTGTTGGACAAGCCAGGAAGCTTAGCTGGATTACTGACTAATTTAGAAGAAAATGATGTGCTTTTTATCGATGAGATCCATAGATTATCGCCCATTGTAGAAGAATACCTTTACTCTGCGATGGAAGATTTTAAAATTGACATCATGCTAGAAACTGGCCCTAATGCCAGAAGTGTGCAGATTGGTCTTAATAACTTTACATTAGTTGGCGCCACAACAAGATCCGGAATGTTAACAAAACCATTGTTAGCGAGATTCGGGATACAAGCGAGATTAGAGTATTATAATATAGAATTGTTATCGACCATTATCATTAGAAGCGCCCGCGTTTTTGGGGTTAAAATCTACGAAGATGCCGCGATAGAAATTGCAAGAAGAAGCCGTGGTACACCAAGGATCGCAAATGCTTTGTTGCGAAGGGTTCGGGATTTTGCAGAGATAAAAGGCAATGGAGAAATAGAAATTAACATTACCAAATTTGCATTAGATTCTCTTAATGTCGATGAGTTTGGTCTGGATGAGATGGACAATAAAATTCTCTTAACAATGATCCAGAATTTCCGTGCAAAACCTGTTGGTATTAATGCTTTGGCTACTTCTATTGGCGAGAATCCAGAAACTTTGGAGGAGGTTTATGAGCCTTATTTAATTCAGGAAGGCTTTATTATTAGAACACCACGAGGACGAGAAGTTACAGAAAAAGCTTACAAGCATCTTAATCTTTCGGTTCCTAAAAGATCAGACGAATTATTTTAAAAGAGCTTGATTTTGTTTTATTAAAACGTTAATTTTTTGTCAAATTTTTATCAAATCTTCAAATTTGCATAATTTGTTATTGTTTGGTTAAAGTGCTGGTTTTTAGTGGGTTTATCTTGTTTTTAATAATGTTTAAAATTTTAACTACTTTTCGAAATATTGTTTATTTCTTAACTGAATATTAAAGTATATAAGAAAAAACTCGGCTAGATTTGCTCTTAAAAAAAATGAAGAGAACTTTAGCTACTTTTAGTGCACTGTTGCTTCCTTTCTATTTTTATGCCCAAGAAATTAATATTTCTGGAACCATAAAATCAGAAGAAGGACAATTAGTTTCTGGTGTTAGTATTATTGATAAAAACACAGGTAAAACGGTAATTTCGGATGAAAATGGTCAATTTGAAATGTCTGCCAATTCTAAAGATATTTTAGAATTTAGTGCCGCAGATTTTTCTTTATATACTTTAGAAGTTTCCTCCGAAAAAAACTATTCTATTATCTTAAAAAAAGCCAGTGAAAAGCAGATAGAAGGTGTTGTAATTACTGCTTTAGGTATTGCAAAAAAGAAAGAAAAACTAGGTTACTCTACACAAGAAGTTAACACAAAACAATTCGAATCTATCACAACGCCAAGTCTTGGTAACCTTTTCTCAGGGCAAGTTGCTGGTCTTAACATTTCTAACCCAACTGGGATGCAGCAAAAACCAGTTTTCTCTCTAAGAGGAAATAGTAACTTGGTGTATGTTGTGGATGGAGTGATTGTAGATGCAGACATTTTTCAGAATTTAGATCCTAACAATATTGATAATATCAACGTTCTGAAAGGTGCTACGGCATCTGCACTTTATGGTTCTAGAGGTCGATATGGAGCTATTTTGGTTTCGACTAAAGGGGTTAAAAAGAATGGCTTTTCTGTTGAGTTTTCTCAAAATACAATGATTAGTGCTGGCTTTACTAACCTCCCGAAAACCCAGACAGAATACGGAAATGGCTCTCAGGGTAAATATGAATTTTGGGACGGTGCAGACGGTGGTGTTAACGATGGAGATATGATCTGGGGACCAAAATTTGTACCAGGTTTGCAAATAGCCCAATGGAATAGCCCAATCAGAGATAAGCAAACCGGACAAGTTATACAGTGGTATGGTGCAGTTGCAGGAACTGCTTATAATGATAAATCTAGATATGAAAGAGTACCAATTAATTGGGAATATCATGATAATCTTAAAACATTCTTGAAGCCTGCCATTATCAACAATAATAACTTTGCGGTAAGTTATAAGCACAATAAAGATTCTTACAGGCTTTCTGGTAATTTTATGAACTATGATGACAGAATCCCAAATGCTTATCTTAACCGTTATGGAGTTAATTTCTCTTCAGAGAATCATTTAGGCAATAAGCTTATTTTTGATACTAAGTTTAATTTCAATCAGACTTTTACGCCTAATGTTCCTAACTATGATTATAATCCAAGTGGTCATATGTACACGATTTTGATCTGGATGGGAGGCGATGTTAATGGTAAAGATCTTAGGAGTCATCTTTGGGTGCCTGGACAAGAAGGGAGATCACAAGCCAACTGGAATTATGCTTGGTACAACAATCCTTGGTTTGGAGCAGAGAAATATAAAAATCAAAATCGTACTAATATAATTAATGCACAAGCCGGGTTAGAATATAAGGCGACAGAAGACCTATCTATTAAAGGTAGAATGTCAATTGTAGAAAATCATAACAAGCGTGAGATCTCTAGCCCATATTCTTATTACAATTATGATGCGCCTAGAAGTGGAGGTTATATCTTGAATGATACCAAAACTTGGAATCTCAACTCAGATATTCTTGCGACTTATAAGAAGAAGATTTCTGATAATTTCGATTTTAGTATCAATGCAGGAGCTTCTACTTTTTATTATAAAAACCATATTGATAACGCCTCTACAGATGGATTGAAAGAGCCCGAGCAGTATTCTCTAGATAACTCTGTTGGCGCAGTAAAATATTACGAATATCTTAGAGAAAAATTAATATACAGTACCTACGGAACTATTGATATTGGATTATATAACGCCTTTTTTATCAATGTTTCTGGGAGAAATGACTGGTCATCGACTTTACCAAAACAAAATAGATCTTACTTCTATCCTTCGGCGTCATTAAGCACGGTTTTATCTAATTTAATTAAAATGCCAGAGGCTATTAACTTGTTGAAGGTTTCTGCTTCTTGGGCAAAAGTTGCTTATGATTTTCAGCCTTATGCGATTAGAAATTATTACTTAAACAATGATGGAATTGCCTACAATGGCAACCCAACTTTCTATTATCCTAAAACTCTTAATAACGAAAATTCTTTGAAACCAGAACAGACAAAATCTTACGAGCTAGGATTGAGTATGGGTATGTTTAACAACAGAATTACCTTGGATGCTACCTATTTTAGGACTTTAGAGTATAATAATATTCTTCAGTTCCCAAGTGCGGAGTCATCAGGATTTACTTCAGAAAATGTTAATGGTAACGAATATACAACCAAAGGTTTTGAAATTTCATTAGGTTTAGTTCCTGTAAAAACAGCGAATTTTACTTGGAAATCCTTGATTAACTGGAGTACTTACGAAAAAACATTAACAGAAATCTATGATGGAATGCCAAATTATAGCAATATTAAGTTGGGAGAAAGAATGGATAGTTATTATGATCTAACTTGGCAAAAATCACCAGACGGAAAAATTATTCTGGATGCAGAAACAGGTATGCCTACAAGGGCTAACGCGCCAACTAACCTAGGTCATTTTAACCCAGATTGGACTTTTGGGTTTAATAATACATTTAAGTATAAAAAATTAAGTTTAAGCATCGGTATTGATGGGAGTATTGGTGGTGTAATGCGCTCTCAGGTGGTAGAGAAAATGTGGTGGGGCGGTAAGCATCCCAATTCTACAACGTATCGAGATATAGAATATGCTAATCCTGGATCATATTTTTTTGTGCCAGATGGTGTTAATTACAATACAGTTACCAATACTTACACGCCTCATACTAAGGCTATTGATTTCCAAAGTTGGGCGCAGAATTATCCTTATCGTGCAAGAGTTACAGAGCAAGAAAACGAGTTGTTTGCCAATGTTTTCGACAGAACTTTTGTTAAGTTGAGGTCGTTGGTTCTAGAGTATGATTTCTCATCACTTCTTAATCCTAATGGTTTTGTAAAGAAATTTACAGCCAACATCTCAGGTTATAATCTTGCAATGTGGAAGAAATCTAAAAATCTGTACTCTGACCCTGATTTTCAGATCGGTAGTGGTAATGGCAATGATATTCAGGATCCTTCTAGCAGATGGTTTGGTGTAGGATTTAATCTTAAATTTTAATTAAATAACAATCATTTAAAAATGAAAAATATAATAAAATCATTATTTGGAATCTTAATTCTTAGCTTAACATCTTGTGAAACGAGCCTTGATACAATTAATGAAAACCCAAATGATCAGGCGAGCATAGATCCTAAATTTTTATTAACTTATGTTTCAAAAATGACATTCGAGGTTAAAGGTGACAATATGTATGCTTCTAGAATGATGATTGCTACAGATGGAGAAAATCCTTATCAGTATATGAAATGGAACGATGCCTCTTTCGATGTTTATTCAAAATCTCTTCTTAATGTTACAAAAATGATGACTGAAGCAGAGAAGATTAATAATAAAAATTATCAGGCAATTGGTAAATTTTACAGAGCTTATCATTTCTATAACTTGAGCCTCAAATTTGGGAGTATTCCTTATTCTCAAGCAGTAAAGGGTGAGTCCAATATCACTCAACCTAAGTATGATAACCAAGAAGCAGTAATGTCAGGGATATTAACAGAGCTTAAAGAAGCTAATGATCTAATCAATACTTCTGATACAATTGGTGGAGATATTATATATAACGGAGATGCTACCAAATGGAAAAAGTTGATTAACTCTTTCCGTCTTAAGATTTTGATTTCATTGTCTAAAAAATCTACGGTTGGTAGTTTTAATATCGCTAATGAGTTTTCTGCGATTGCTGTAAGCCAACCTATAATGACATCAATTAATGATAACGGCGAATTGAAATTTGCTGATGTTGCGGATAGTCGTTACTCTATGTTTAATAGTAGTAGTTATGGATCTAGCTTATATATGGCTAATTATTTTATTAATTTCTTTAAGGATAGACAAGATCCAAGGCTTTTCACCTTTGCAGAGCCAACTACTGCAGCAAAAGAAGCGGGATTAGCAATTACCAATTATGCTGGTTATAATGGAGGTAACCCAACTTCTCCTTATTCTGACAATGCAACCTTGATAACTGCTAAGAATATTTCTAAAGTCAATGAGCGTTTTTATAAAAATCCTACCAATGAGCCATCATCAATTTTGAGCTATCCTGAGTTAGAATTTATTTTGGCAGAAGCTACAGCAAGAGGTTGGATTTCTGGATCTGCAAAGACACATTATGATAATGGGATCAAGGCAAGTTTTCAATTTTATCAGACTTATGTGAAGAATTCTAATCTTTATTTTTCTGGTTTTGATGTTAATAATTATTTGACAAAACCTTTGGTGGTTTATAATGATGCGGCGCCGCTTCCTGTACAATTAGAGAAGATTATGACTCAGAAATATATGACGATGTTTCATCAAGGACAATGGACGTCTTATCAGGATTACTTAAGAACTGGTTATCCTAATATACCTTTACAATCAGGGGTTTCTGCTCCTTTTAGATTTAGATATCCACAGACAGAGTATAATTATAACAATAGTAATCTTCAATCTGCAATAGCTGCGCAGTACAACGGACAAGATAATATTAATATGAAACCTTGGTGGTTGCAATAGTTAATAACATTATATAATTTCGACATGAATAGAAAAGAATTTTTAGGAAAATCTGCTCTTTTAATGGCTGGTTTAGGAACGTCTAGTATGTTACATCCGGCAATTCTGAAAGCAATATCCATAGAGCCAGCGCTAAGTTCTACGTTTTTTGATGCAGAACACGTGGTTATTCTCATGCAAGAAAATAGATCTTTCGATCATACATTTGGTGCAATGAAGGGCGTACGAGGTTTTGCAGATAAAAGAGCATTTGTAAAAGAAGATGGACATTCTGTTTTTTTTCAAAAGGATAATGAAGGTAGATATGCTGCGCCGGCACGTCTGGATCTTAAAAATACCAAATCCACTTGGATGAGTTCTCTTCCACATTCTTGGTCAGATCAGCAGCATGCACTTAATAATATGAAGTACGATCAATGGTTACAAGCCAAAGCTTCTGGTAACAAAGATTATAAAAATATTCCGTTAACGCTTGGCTATCACAATCGTGAAGATCTTCCTTTTTATTATCAGTTGGCGGATGCTTTTACTGTTTTTGATCAATATTTTTGTTCGTCACTTACGGGGACTACGCCTAATAGATTGTTTCTGTGGTCAGGGACAATTAGAGAACAGCAAAATGGTAGCGTAAAAGCCAATGTTTATAATGATAATATTGATTATGATAAAAATAGACAGGCAACATGGAGAAGTTTTCCTGAGATTCTAGAAGAACAAGATATCCCTTGGAGAATTTATCAAAACGAAATAAGCTTGCCCAAAGGTTTGTCTGGCGAAGAAGAGTCTTGGCTGAGCAATTTTACCGATAATCCAATAGAATGGTTTTCTAATTTTAAAGTCAAATTTTCTAAAGGTTACCATGAAAATATCCCTAATGTCATTAAATATTTTGAGGGAGAAATAAAGAAAAATCCTACTAAAAAACCTTATTTTGAAAGTAGAATACAAGATCTTAAAGATGATCTCGTAACCTATCATCCTGACAATTTTGCTCGACTTTCGGAGACAGAAAAAAATCTGCATGAGAAAGCATTTACCATTAACTCTGATGATCCCGATTATTGGAAAGTAGAAGTAGGCACCGACGAAACCGGAGAAAGACTTGTCGTTCCTAAGGGAGATGTTTTGCATCAATTTCGGAAAGATGTAGATGACAAAAAACTTCCTGTTGTCTCTTGGTTGATTGCGCCAGAACGTTTTTCTGATCATCCAAGTTCTCCTTGGTATGGAGCATGGTATATATCGGAAGTTCTTAATATCCTTACAAAAGATCCAGAAACCTGGAAAAAAACGATCCTTATTATCAATTATGATGAGAATGATGGCTATTTTGATCATGTTGTACCATTCTCACCACCGTCTAATCCGAGTCAACCTGTGGATCTTAATGGTAAAGATGGTGTAGAATATGTCAGTAGAAAACAAGATTATATGTCCTCAGAAGGTCTTCGCGATAATGAGAAAATAGAAGGTAATGTAGGATTAGGATTTCGAGTGCCGATGATTATTGCATCACCTTGGACGCGGGGAGGTTTTGTTAATTCTGAAGTGTCAGATCATACATCTGTTTTACAATTTTTAGAAAAATTTATCCAGAAAAAATATAAGAAAGATGTCATGGTAGATAATATTAGCAATTGGAGGAGAGCGGTCTGTGGTGACCTGACTACGGCATTTAATTCGGCTAATGCGAGTATTCCAAAAATGGATTATCTGGATCAGAAGAATTATGCAGAACAGATAAATGCTGCTAAACATAAGCCTGTCCCTAGCCTCAAATGGTATAAAGAAAATGAACTAAATGATAATCTACTGAATATTCAGGAAAAAGGAGTGAAAGCTTCTAATGCACTGCCTTATCGTTATCATGTTAATTTCTTTAATGACAAAATTGTGATGAAGAATAACGCCAGCAATGGTGTCCCGTTAATTATTTATGATAAAAATAAATTAGACGCAGAAGATTATTATTTTTCTTACGCTCTGTTCGCTAATCAGGAGCTTTCTCATCCTATAAATTCTGATAATTATAATTTCGAGGTCCATGGACCTAATGGTTTTTTTAGAAAATTAAAAGGAGAAGCTAAGCCCAAAGTAGAAGTTGTTTTAACTGATGGCGGTCATAAAAAAGAACTTAATTTGATTTTCAAAAATCTTTCAGATAAAAAACAAAATATCTCTTTTGAAGATTTATATACTAATGAAGTCAAAAATTTTGACATTAATAATAAAGAAAAACAGCTTATAATTAATGTGAAAGATACCAAAGGATGGTATGATTTTAAAGTTAAAATTGATAATAATTTATGGCAATTTTCTGGTAGAGTAGAGACCGGAGAAGTTTCTACGTCAGATCCGCATTGGATGTAATTATAATCATAAAATCAGCCTTTTTTAATTAATGTGTCATTACTTATTGTAGAAAGTAATGGCACATTTTCGTTTGATAGAATATCTACTTTTAATCATAAAAAATTAAAAATAATTCTATTTGCAATTATCTATAATAAGCAAGGTTCTTAACTTTTTTTGTCATTTCGTAAGAATCTAAATGAATGTTGAAGAGATGTTTTCAGCAAGATAAAATGCCGTTACTATTCATAAATAATCAGTTTTTTTAGTTTGAATTAAGTGCGATTTTTCTATTCGATTTTATAAAAGTTATTAACTGTTATGTCTATAGTTTTCATAGGATTTATTTTTTCTCTATATTAGTAAAAAACAAATCTAGTATGAAAATCGATCCAATCCAATCCAACGCACACGATTGATATTGAAAATCGATTTTGTAGTTAATAATATCAATTTTGGACTAATGCTATGATTTTAATCCATATAAACGATCAATTTATCTCATATTAAAATGTTTATCCCGAAAAATTATAGAAGTGAAGATGTCTTATTGTTGAAAAAAATTATCAATGAAAATGCTTTTGGATTATTAATTTCGAGTAAAGAAAAGCTTTCTGCAACTCATGCGATGTTTTTAATTAACGAATCGGGAAGTGATTTTAAACTAGAAAGTCATATTTCTAAAGTGAATCCTCAAGCTAAATTATTGAAAAACGGCGATGAGGTATTGTGCGATTTTCTTGGTGCACATACTTATATTTCGTCGTCGTGGTACGAGAAAATCAACGTTTCTACTTGGAATTATCAAGCGGTACAGATTAGAGGAACTGTACAATTGATGAACGACAATGAGCTTTATCATCATCTCGAACAATTAACGGATAAATACGAAAGCTCACAACAATGTCCTATGCAGGTAAAAAATATGGGTGCGGATTTCGTTAAAAAAGAAATGAAAGGTGCTTTCGGGATGTTTATTATCCCAACCGAGATTAATATCGCGAACAAACTCAGTCAAAATCGTAATGACACAGATTACGATAATATTATTAAGACACTCAATCAATCAGATGATCGCAATTCAAATCTTATTGCAGATCAGATGATATTAAATAGAAAAAAGTAATTATATGAAGTTATATCCTATACAATGCGGAAAATTTAAGCTAGATGGCGGCGCAATGTTTGGCGTTGTCCCTAAGACTATCTGGAACAAAACCAACCCAGCAGACGAAAAAAATCTTATAGAATTAGGCACAAGATCTCTGTTGATAGAAGATGGTAAAAAATTAATACTTGTAGATTGCGGATTAGGAAACAAACAAGATGATAAGTTTTTCGGTCATTATTCGCTTTGGGGTGATGATTCTTTAGAGAAAAATCTTGCTAAATATGGTTTTATCAAAGATGATATTACCGATGTTTTTTTAACACATCTTCATTTTGATCACTGTGGAGGTGCAATAGAGTGGAATGATGATAAGTCAGGCTACAGACCAGCTTTTAAAAATGCACATTTCTGGACTAACGAGAATCATTGGCAATGGGCAACAGAGCCTAATCCAAGAGAAAAAGCCAGCTTTCTGAAAGAAAATATTTTGCCAATACAAGAAAGTGGACAGCTTAATTTCTTGACTTTACCAACGACGGGTAATTACGGCTTTGCGCCTGAGCTTAAGATGGATGTCGTTTTTGTCGATGGACATACGGAGAAGCAAATGTTGCCCGTAATCAAATATCAGGAAAAAACCATTGTTTTTGCGGCAGATCTTGTTCCTACGGCAGGTCATATTCCGCAAGTTTATGTGATGGGTTATGATACTAGGCCAATGTTAACGATGGAAGAGAAAGGAAAATTCTTGAAACAATGTGTAGATAATGATTATCTTTTGTTTTTTGAACATGATGCTCATAACGAGTTGGCAAGTCTTAAGATGACAGAAAAAGGAGTGCGATTAGATCAAACTTTTAGTTTTAATGATGTTTTTGGATACTAATTATGGAAATAAAAAATACAGATCATAATCCAGAAGAAGATATTCCCTCACCCAAGATTATTGGGTTAACTGGCGGCATTGGATCGGGCAAAACAAGCGTTGCGAAATATTTAGAATCCAAAGGCTTTCCGGTTTATTATTCTGATGATAGAGCAAAAGTTATTGTTAATGAAGACAATGCTTTAATATCAAATATTAAAAAATTGTTAGGCGAAGAGGCTTACGATGTTGATGGTCTCTATGATAGGAAATATGTTGCAGATAAAGTCTTTAGTAATCAAGAACTGCTAAGTCAACTTAATCAATTGATTCATCCAGCTGTAAAAATTGATTTCGAAAATTGGATTAGACAACAAGAGTCAGAATTTGTTTTTAAAGAAACAGCTTTATTGTTTGAGCTAGGACTTTATAAAACTTGTTATAAATCTCTTTTGGTAACCGCCGAAGATAATCTTAGGATAAAAAGAGTGATGGATCGTGATGGCAAAACTTATCGACAAGTAGAAAGTGTGATCCACAAGCAGATGCCAGAAAAAGAAAAAATTAAGAAAGCAGATTTTGTGATTTACAATAACTCTAACTTAGAGAAATTAATGTTAGAAGCTGATGCTTTTTTATTAGAATTAAAATAGTTTTAGCTTTTAATTTGATTCAATATAAAATAAAAACCCTCGAAATTATTCGAGGGTTTCTTCTATTAATTAGTCTGATGATTAGTTCTTGATGAACTTAGTTTGAGACTTATCATTGTTAGATTCTACAGTAATGATGTAAACACCTTTTACTAATTTAGAAACCTGTACTTTACCATCATTTACGATACCAGATCCAACAAGTTGGCCAGATACGCTATGGATGCTATAGTTTGATTTTGCAGCTACATTAGAGATGTTTATAACATCTGTTGCAGGATTAGGATAGACCTGTAATTGCTTAGATGTATTAGCTTCATTAGTTGCCAAATTAGCACTGATGATTACAGCGTAATCTTCTACTTCACCATAAGTAAATGTAGCACAAGGAGTGTCTGTACTCGCGGAGTACTTCAAGGCAACGCGCATTCTGGTCATTTGATCAATAGCTGCATCAGCAGGTACGCTAAAGGTTACTGTTTCAGGATTAGTTTGATTAAGGGCTGTTGCCATTATTTTTTCATTAGAAGAGAAGATACCATCTCTGTTAAAATCAATCCATGCAGTGATAGATTCATTGTATTTATTACCTGGCCAACTTTTAGTAACACTTATTGTATTTCCAGAAGTTCCTTTAGTTAATCTAATAAGTCTTGCGTTGTCATTAGTGTAATTAGTGTAGTTTGAACCAGCACTATTACTAGTCATCACAGGCGCTCCGTTAGAAGGTGTTACTTTTACTTGAGAAATATATTCGAATGAGGAGTCGGTAGAAGAAGAAGTACAATACTCAATTCCCTTAGTTTTAAACTGAATAGAATTCGTATAAGTTCCAACCGTACCGCTGCACACTGCTGCTATTTGAGCTTCATATGCTGTGTCTAATGTTAAGTTAGTGAAATTATAAGTATTAGCAGTTTGATCGATATTAGTCCATGTCTGGTCTGCAGTTTTCTTATATCTCAATTTATAAGTAGCGTTAGTAATTGGATCCCATGATAGGCTAGCAGCGGTCTGTGAAATAGTACCAACTGCTGCACCTACAGGAGCTGTACCATCACAAGAAAGCATTGTAGATACAGTAGTATTTCCTATGGCATAAAATATGTTGTCTACGGCAGACACTCTCAATTTTAATTCTGTACCTGTAGGTATTGTTGATAGATCAAATGTTTCATTACCATCATTAGGTGTGCTTTCACTAAGTACGATCCAAGTTGCGCCATTGTCCTTTGTGTAATCAATTTTAACATTAGATACATTATAAGGGGCTGCTGTTGTGTTAGCTACATCCCATGTGATAGGAGATGGACTATTGTTATACACTTTATTGGAGGTTACTTTAAAAGGGCCATCATTGCCAACAGTTATTTTTACTGCTCCATATTGAGTTTGTTGTTGTTTAACATCAGGATGATTATCTCTTACAGTGACTCTAAAGTTGAGATCTCTTGCGACATTAGAAACTGCTTCCCATTGTGTAGCACTACTCAATGAACCAGATAATACTAGAGGAAGGTTAGGGAAGAATCTCGTTGGATTAGATGATCCTGTAATAGACCTAAATTTAGGGCCTTGAGTATTATTCCCTGTAACTGTTGTAACTGCCGAATTTGCACTATCATATTGTTCCCATGTATAAGTTAATGCATTGTTTGCTGCGCTTGTAGCCGAAGCTGTTAGTGCAAATGCAGTACCTTTAGGTATAGCTCTATTGGTAAGAGGAGCGATAACGGGAGGATTGTTGCCAGTTGCAGTAGAAACATCACAAGATTTAGAATTAGCATAGTTCTGGACTTGTTGGATGCTCACAGCATGGAAATAAGGATCAGAATTGGCTTGTACGTTATAGTCTGTAATACCAGCATATCCCATGATAGTAGATCCAGATCCAGGTTCCATGTGTGCTATGCTTCCTGTATGTATACCATGAGCAAAGGTATGCCAAGCTCCAAATTGATGCCCCATCTCGTGGGCAACAAAATCAATATCAAAACTATCACCTGCTGGAGCACCTGATCCAGGTGAGGTAAATGCAGAACCTTTGGAGGTACTATCATTAAGACCTTTAGCATCTGTACAGACATTCCCTACGTCACCAGCACTACCACCACCACCGGATCTACCGAATAAGTGCCCGATATCATAAGCTCCATTTCCAATAACATTAGTTAGAGTAGTCTGGATTTCTTTATTCCATGCCCCTTGAGCTCCTGAAGAAGCAGGAGAATAAGGGTCTGTGTTAGGGTCTGTATAGATTAATTGAGGGAAATCTTGAAGATCTAGATGTATAGCAAAATCTTTTTCAAAAACACCGTTTACACGAGTTATTGTTGCGTTAATTGCTACTAAAGCTTCTGGGACTCCGCCGAAATACTGAGTGTATTCTCCAGTTACAGAGATTGCAAGACGATACGTTCTGTATTTTTTGTCACTGCTTTTATTAAAATTATTAACACCATTAGTGAAGTTAGCACCTTCTGTTAATCTTGTTAATTGCTGTTTATTGATAAACGGTTCTTCTGTTTTACACTCAAAAGCTTTTCCTACTGTTGTTTTATCAGTTTTTGGGAATACGGCATATACCGTTTTTTCTTTATTTTGAGGCTCAATAAATTCATATTTTCCATCTTTGAAAATCATTGATTGGAAATCATTAGGAGCAATAGAAAATCTAACATACTTTGTCGGATCATCCACACCAACTCCTGTATAAGATCCTAGCTCATAACGATCTGCTAGAGATTTTACCATGACAGGTAAGCTGTAGACTGCAAAGTTTTCTACTTTACCATCTAATGTTGGTAAGCTTACAATTACTGCTTTAGCGTTTTTTCCTGTTTCTTGAGCATTAGCAAGCTGCGCTCTAAGCTGCTTAAGATCTAATGAATAATATTTTTTTGCGTTTACTTCAGGACGAAGCTTTTCTCCTTGCATACTCGTTGGGCTCCATTGGGAGTATGCATTGACTAAGGCTCCACAACAAAGTAGAGTAGTAAAGATTTTTTTTCATAAAAATAATTTATATATTGAAATTTAGCACAATATATGAATTATTTGTAATAATATCGCAATATAAAAGTATTTATGTAGTGTTATTTATTTTATTTACTTTGAATATGATAATTATTTCTTTATCTATCATTCTGTAAATGAGTAACTAAAGCCCTTCTTTTCCAATTAATATAAGAATGCTAGATTGGATTATTAATGTCGCATAAAAAAAAGCAATTATATGTGATAATTGCTTTTTTTTGTTTTTTTTAATATGATAATTATTTTTTCGTTACCATCCTGTAAATGAATAATAAAAGTACAGAGCCTCCAATTGCTACTAGAAAACTAGATAAATTAAATCCGGTAACATCTACGTTAAATAGCATATTTCCTAAAAATCCACCTAGAATACTTCCTAATATACCAATAATAATTGTTACTAACCAACCACCAGGATCGGATCCAGGATGAATAGCTTTTGCGATTGCGCCTGCAATAAGACCAAATAAGATCCATGTTAAGATACTCATAATTTCAAAATTTTAATGATTAATGTGATTTGTGATTTCTTTCAAGAATTAATTTCTTTTCTTGAAAAAAGAATCTACAAATTCTATACCATTAAATAATTGTAAATCATGCATTTTTTCTCCAACAC
Source organism: Chryseobacterium electrogenes (assembly GCF_053553015.1). Taxonomy (NCBI): domain Bacteria; kingdom Pseudomonadati; phylum Bacteroidota; class Flavobacteriia; order Flavobacteriales; family Weeksellaceae; genus Chryseobacterium; species Chryseobacterium electrogenes. The sequence continues at coordinate 3,027,341 of NZ_JBNPPB010000002.1, forward strand.
CAATATACTTAACCGGAATTTGAAACTGGTCTGATATGCCAATTACAACACCACCTTTAGCTGTTCCATCTAATTTAGTCACTGCCAATGCAGTTACTTCTGTAGCTGCTGTAAACTGTTTAGCTTGCTCAAAAGCATTTTGACCTGTAGAACCGTCTAAGACCAAAAGTACTTCGTGTGGTGCATCAGGAATGACTTTTTGCATTACACGTTTGATTTTTGAAAGTTCGTTCATTAAGTTTACTTTATTATGAAGACGTCCAGCAGTATCAATAATAACAACGTCCGCATCTTGAGCCACTGCAGATTGTACTGTGTCGTATGCAACAGAAGCAGGATCTGATCCCATAGCTTGTTTTACAATAGGTACACCTACGCGCTCGCTCCAGATTACCAATTGGTCTACTGCGGCAGCACGGAAGGTATCGGCAGCACCGAGAACTACTTTTAATCCTTGAGATTTGAATTGGTGTGCCAGCTTACCAATCGTCGTTGTCTTACCTACACCATTAACGCCAACAACCATAATAACATAAGGCTTTTTGGTTCTGTCGATGTTATCTGTATTGGCGTGAGGATTTTCTAGTAAAAGAGCTGATATCTCTTCTCTAAGTATATTGTCTAGCTCAGAAACGTTAACATATTTGTCACGAGCAACACGATCTTCGATTCTGTTAATGACTTTAATTGTAGTTTCTGCACCAACGTCGGAAGCAATAAGGATCTCTTCTAGATCATCTAAGACTTCCTCGTCTACTGTACTTTTTCCAACAACAGCTCTGGATATTTTTTCAAAAAAACCTTGGTTGGATTTTTCTAGACCTTTGTCAAGGCTTTCTTTTTCTTCTTTTTTAAATATTTTCTTGAACCAACTCATTGATAGATATTAGATGTTAGATACTAGAAATTGGATAGAGCTATATTTTAAGATTAGGCAAAAACGCAAATACTTTTAATACTAAAAAAGTATTATTCTAATATTTTAATATCTAAACTCTAATTTCTGTTGCTCAAAGATAATAAAAAAACTACCCAAAAATTGGATAGTTTTTTATATTGTATAGAAGCTAGATATTATTTTTTCAAATAACCGTCTACTTCTTCAGCATTCATTACTTTTTCTTCAAAAACGTAAGCTCCAGATTTAGGAGATTTTACCATTTTGATCACTTTAGTCATCTTTTTAGATGAACCTTGTAGGGTTGCTACTACTTTCTTTGCCATTGTGAAATGTCTTTAATGGATGATTACTTAATTTCTTTATGAACTGTGTACTTCTTCAAAACTGGATTAAATTTCTTAAGCTCCAATCTCTCAGTAGTGTTCTTTTTGTTTTTGGTAGTAATGTATCTTGACATACCTGCTACACCAGTTTCTTTGTGCTCTGTGCACTCTAGAATTACTTGAACTCTGTTACCTTTTTTAGCCATTGCTTATTTTTTTAAAAATCCGTTTCTAGTTGCTCTTTCAATAGCCTCTTCGATACCAATCTTGTTGATTACTCTTAATCCATGAGCAGATACTTTCAAAGTAACGTGTTTCTCTTGCTCTGGAAGATAAAATTTCTTCTCTAATAAGTTGATCTCAAAACGTCTTTTCGTTTTGTTATTTGCGTGAGAAACATTGTTTCCAACCATTGCACGCTTACCTGTTATTTGGCAAATTCTTGACATATCTCGATGTTCTTTTGACTATATAATATTTGAGGTTGCAAAATAACGAATTATTTTTCTTTTAGACAAGTGTTTTTTAAAATAATTGTATTAATTTTTATATAACTTTTACAATTAATTATCTTGAAACCTCTTGGTTTGTAATTTATTAATTTGAAATTAGGAAGAGTCGACTCTTCCTAATTAATGACTTATTTTTTCTTTAAAATAGACCATTTAACTCTGCATCTATGCGCTCTAGTATCAACCCGAAGTCTTCTGGTTTTTCTACGAAATCTAGGTTGTCAACATCTATAATCAGTAGTTTTCCGTCCTTGTAATTAGAGATCCAAGACTCGTATTTTTGATTTAGTTTTGATAAGTAATCTATGCTGATGCTAGCCTCGTACTCACGTCCTCTTTTGGCAATCTGACGTACCAAAGTTGGGATTTCTGACCTCAAATAAATTAATAAATCAGGCGCAGAAATAAAATCTTTCATCAGGTTGAACACAGATAAATAATTATTAAAATCTCTCTCAGAAAGAAGTTTCATCTCGGCTAAATTTTCTGCGAAAATATGTGCATCTTCATATATCGTACGATCCTGAATGACATTTTTGCCGCTTTCTCGGATTTCCTTAACTTGTCTAAAACGGCTTCCTAAAAAGTAAATCTGAAGCGCGAAAGACCACTTTGACATATCGCCATAAAAATCATCCAGATAAGGATTGTGGTCAACATCTTCGAATTGTGCTTCCCAATTATAATGCTTAGAAAGCATGTTGGTAAGCGTAGTTTTTCCTGCGCCGATATTTCCGGTGACTGCAATGTGCATAATTATTAATTTATGAGTTAAGTTATTGGTTTGATTATCAGTGATAAACCAATAAATATGAAGGTTAACTTTAGAGTGTGCAAATATAGAGTTTGTTTTGTTTTCTTACCAAAAATCCAGATTGATTTTTATCCACAATTTCCGCATCTTTTTCTAAGCTTTTAGATGACCATTGATTGGGGAATGAATATCGATAAAAAGTTTTCTCTGTAAAAACGTTAATTATGTCATTTTCTCTTTTTAATTTTCTTGGTGATTCTATGATTTGAGAAAAGATTAAATTAGATTTTAGATCATAAACACTAAAAAGTTTGTCTTGCAATAGATAAACTTTGTTTTCATAAACCAGGAAGTCTATAATATTTTCTGTGTTGACAAAAAATGGAAATTTATTAATGCTTTTATCTATTCTAGAATTGTAAAGAATGATACTTTTACTACTATCGTCAATGAGCCATAGACTTTGCAGATCTTCCAAATAAGCAGCTTTTATAAACCCAAAATTGACTAGGTTGATTTTTTGAATATCATTAAGATTTTGATCTATTAGTTTTATTTCTTGTGTGTTCTCAGAGAATAAAACAATATTGAGAGGATTGTTAATAGACTGGATTTTATATGGTCTGGGCATCATTTGTTGCGCTAATGATTTGCCGAGGCTATCGTACTTTACTAGACTAAAATTTTTGCTTTGATACATGTAAATGTTATTGTAATCATCGAGGTAGATGTCTTTCGCGTCTTTCGATTTTAGGCTGTCAATAGAAAGTTGTTTTTGAGAGAATCCCAAAAATGAAATGAAGAATAATAGAAAATAAATAAGCCTCATTCTTTATAATGTTTGCGTAAAAATAATTAATTTTCAGTGAATAAAAAATCCAAATCTTTAACTAAAGATTTGGATTGATATGTTCTGTAGTTTTATAAAAACTATTTAATTTTTACTTCGTAAATTTTTGGCCAAAGTTTACCTGTTACGAGCATGTTTTCACCTTTGAAAGCAATACCGTTAAGGACATCATCGCTGCCTTTTGTGTGTTGTTTTGCGATATCTGTAAAGTCAAATTTACCTACAACTTCACCGTTTGCAGGATTAATTTTAATGATAATAGGTTTCATCCAAACGTTAGCGTATATAAAACCATTATGATATTCTAACTCATTAAGTTGGTCGTAAGCTTCGGTGTTGCCGGCTACGGAAATGTATCTCACAACTTTTGATGGATCGCTAGGATTAAGGAAATATAGGTTTTTGCTACCGTCTGATGCGATAAGATTTTTTCCGTCATAAGTTAGTCCCCAACCTTCTCCAATTTCTCCAGGGTAAGGGAATTCGCTTAGTAATTTAAGAGAGGCTTTGTCATAGATAAAACCTTTTTTGTTTTTCCAAGTTAATTGATAGACTTTGTCACCAACAATGGTGCTTCCTTCCGAGAAGATCTCTGCGGGTTGAAGCGTGGAGATAGCAGCTTCTGTATTTCCAAGATTATATTTGATGATTCTAGATTCGCCATTTTGACCATCACTCTCGTAGATTGTATTACCTTCAATTTGGAAACCTTGGACGAAGTTTTTAGGATCATGTGGATATTCAGCAATGATTTCGTAATTAATATTAGCTTCAGCATTTTTAGCAAAAACATTAATTGTGGCATCTTGAGTTAAGGTTTCGCCACTTTTGGTTTTAATGTTAAAAGTAATAGCATTATCACCTAAGGTGAAATATTTAGGATCTACAACCAAGCTGGATGTTTCGCTGTCGCCGAAATTAATACTGATACTTTCTGCGTTGTCTGTAACTTCTTTTGGGAGGTTAAGTTTGTCGCCAAAATGATAGCCTTTGCTTTCCATAGAAATGTTGTAGTCGTTAAGGCTATTAAGGATTTCTTTATCCTTATTACAAGATGTTAAAAACAATAATGTTAAAGCAGAAACCCAAATATATTTTTTCATGTAGATTAATTTAAAATTAGAAATATCAAAAGTACAAAAATAAAAATCTGTGTCGTATAAATTTTTTTTAATAACTCAGATGATGTAGTTTTGTAATATTACTATAAAAAATGATTACAATAGTTGTGGCTATGGGCAAAAATAATGCCATAGGAAAAGATAATAAGCTGTTATGGCATCTCCCAAAAGATCTGAAACATTTTAAAAATTTGACATCAGGACATCCTATTATTATGGGGCGTAAGACTTACGAAAGTATTGGCAAGCCGCTTCCTAATCGTACTAATATTGTCGTAAGTGGCAAGAATGATTGGTTTGAAGAAGGGATTCTTATCGTTCCGTCTATTAAAGATGCGCTGAAACATGCTAAGAAGATTGATGAAAATGTTATGGTGATTGGTGGTGGTAACATCTATGAGCAGACTATTGAGAAAGCGGATCGGTTAGAAGTGACTTTGGTTGATGCTGAGCTGGATGCTGATGTTTATTTCCCAAAGATTAATCCAAAAACTTGGGTTAAAGTAGCAGAAGATTGTGTGCAAAAAGATGAGGATCATGATTTTGATTTTTGTTTCCAAACTTTTGATAGAAAAGTGGCTTTGTAATTAATGGATTATCCAAGTAAAGTATTAGCGAAAGCTGTTGAAGAGATTTCTGGACTGCCAGGCATTGGGAGAAAGTCTGCGCTAAGATTGGCTTTGCATTTGCTTAGACAGCCTACTTCGCAGGGTATTGCTTTAGGCAGTTCTATCCAAAATCTGGTAACGGATATTAAATACTGTAAAAACTGTCATAATTTTTCTGATACTGATATCTGTGAAATCTGCGCAAGTTCTAAAAGAAATCCAGAAGTGCTCTGCATCGTAGAAGATGTCAGAGATGTTATGGCGATAGAAAATACGTCGAAATTTAACGGTAAATATCTTGTCCTTGGCGGGAAGATTTCTCCAATGGAAGGCGTTGGTCCTAATCAACTAAATATCGGAAGTATTGAGAAAAAGCTAGAATCTGGGGAGGTAAAAGAATTGATTTTTGCGCTAAGTGCCACAATGGAAGGCGATACAACGGCTTACTATATTTATAAGAAATTCAAGTCATTTAATGTTGTTTTCTCAAGTATTGCAAGAGGCATTGCCGTTGGAGATGAGTTAGAATATGCAGACGAAATTTCACTCGGAAGATCTATAACTAATCGTTTGCCTTACAACGAAAAAATGTAGAAATCATGGATGTTGAAGTTAAGATTAGCGTCGTAATTGTACATTATAATGTAGCTCAGTTGTTACAGAATTGTATTCTATCTATTCAGCAGTATTTTAAAGATATTTCATATGAAATTATTGTCGTAGATAATCTCTCTCCAGATGAATCTTGGAAACATTTAATATCTGAATTTCCGCAAGTTAATTTTATAGCTTCCACAACTAATAATGGGTTTTCTATAGCCAATAATATTGGAGTAAAGCATGCCAACGGTGAGTATGTTTTAATCCTAAATCCCGATACTGAGATTGAAGGTTATTATATTAATGAGCTATTAGATTTTGCAGATTCAAAACCAAAATTCGGATGTTTAGGCGTTAGAATGCATGATAAGGCGCAGGTTTTTTTGCCAGAAAGCAAACGATCTGTTCCTGATATGAAAAATTCTTTTGAGAAGCTTTTTACGCCTTTTTCTAAGAAATCTAATCCCAAGTCTTATTATAGAAATGATATTGGAGAGCATGATATTGCGCGATGTGATGTTTTTACAGGCGCATTTTTGTTGACTAAAAAATCAGTGTATCAGGAAGTTGGTGGTTTTGATGAAGCTTATTTTATGTACGGCGAAGACATTGATATCTGTTACACTATTCTTCAACATGGTTACGAGAATTTTTATTACGGGAAATATTCTATCCTTCATTACAAAGGCGAAAGCACAATGAAAGATCAAGTTTATCTAGAGCGTTTTTATGGTGCAATGCAGATTTTTATAGATAAATATTATAGAAAACAAAGTCCATTGCAATATTCCTTTTTAAAATTAGGGTTGAAAATCAGACATAAAATTGCGCTGTTTCAAATAAAAAATTAAATTTTTTTCTCGTGTGGATAGGTTGATTCTTCTGCAAATTTTCTGAGCTGTTTTATTTCCTTTTTTGATAATCTCTGTCCAACTTGTGCTGCAATATAGGTTGATATTAGTAACGCTAGCGCAACAAAAGAAACTCCCAAAGACCAAGGATAATCATTAGACTCAATTTGTTTTTCTACGTAATACATTGTAAAAAATACCATCCAAGCAATAGAGAACAAAAAATATAGAAACATAAAAAACGTCCATACAGAAGGGCTTGGTCCGAAGATCCCGCGGATGTAAGTTGTATTATCGTCCAACTCTGTTCTTAGAGAAAGGTTAGGTTTCCAGAATTGTTGATTGTCATTTCTTACGTAGATTGTTGCGATTTCGGTATTGATATTTCCTGTAAATTCTGTTGTATTTTCCGCAAGATATTCTTTTAGATTTTCAGAATAAGCTTCTGGTGTTAAGTTGGTTTTCAGCTTAAATCTAATTCGTGTACGAATGCTGGTTAGCGTCTCTTCTCGATTATTGTTCTTCATAAGGAATTGGGTCTTTTAATTTAAAACTGAATGTCATAGGAGTATCGTTTCGTGTAATGTCAAGTGTTACTTTTTCACCTTCGTTTGATTTTAAAATAGTTAGTATTTTCTGAAGTGTTAAGTTAGTTACTTTTTTGTTATCGATTTTTACCAAAACATCATTTTTTTGTAATCCAGAGAGTTGTGCAGGAGAGTTTTTTCTGGTGCCAGCAATAATAAAGTTAGGTTTTAAAGAAAATTTATATTGAAATTCTTTTGTAGAAGTGACATTAAAGGCATTTCTCTCCCCGTAATCTATTCTCTCAGAATTAGTTTCTACCTTAACTAAATCTTGTTGCCAGATTAATCCATTTTGTTTTATTTCTAACCCGCTCATATCAAAAGGAAAAGGATTATTATAGTGCTTATTTTTTTTGAAATAAATATTTTCATTCTGATAATCAAAAATAATGGTAAAGCGATTCAGTATTTCAGAGCCGATGGAGCCTTTGCGATCCGGAACTAATCTTAAATGTTGAATAGAAGCGGCATCTGGCATAGCAACTATAGGTTTTGAAAAAGAAAATTCATTAAAGTAAAGACCATGTATTCTGCTTCTTTTACCATAGATATCACCGCTGAAACCACTGCCTAAAAAATCATCAATATTAGGTCTGTTATAATTGAATCCCGGAATTAGTGTAGGGAATAACCATACAGAATCTGTATTACCAGTGTCCAAAAGCATTTTTGAAGCCCTTTTTTCATGTGTCATCTCTACGTCTGCTATCATGTATGGTTTGTTAAGCTCTATGTTGATCTTCTCTTTCCGGAATTTTTTAGTTCTGGTTTTTATACTGTTTTGATCCTTGTATACGGTTATTTTTTGTTTAATATAATCAATTTCTATAGGGTGATTTCGGAAAAAATGATAGCCAATAATTCCATTAATAGGTACGCCTATGGTTGGGGAAATATTGAAATCTTCGTCTAAAATAATGTATATGCTGTGATTGTCATCTGCGAGATCTTGCCCGAGTGTAAGGTGATTTTTTACTGATTTTAAAGCTTCAATATCTTGATTTTCTCCTAGGCCTGTTAATTTGATTTTTTCAACATTTTTAAAGTTTATTTTTTTTTCATTTAAGCTAAATAATACTGTTTCAGAAATGCCCGTGTCTAATAGAAAGTCTAAGCTGACGCCGTTTACTAAGATCGGGATGATGATGAGATTATTGACTAACTCAAAAGAAATAGTGGTTTTTTCTTTTTTAGTATCTTTTATCTGAAACCCATTTTGTGCAAATCCCAAATTAGAAATGCTCAGAAATAATATTAATAGTAAAGCTTTCATAATTATTTAAAGACCTTTTTATAATTAAATGATAAAGATATAATCGCTGAATGTGTTAAAGTTAATAATTTGGCTAAAAATATAACTAATAATTAATAAAGTGGCATAAATATTGTTTTTATTTTAATGTTAATCTGATATTGTTTTTAGATTAGTAGTTTTGTTTTAACGTATAACTTAAAAAATAGTGTAATGATTTTTTTTAAAAATGAAAAGCAAGATGACTTAGATCAAGTTGTTTTTGCGCAGAGAAATAGGGCTTATGGGGCATATGCATTGCGGACAGAGTATGATCAGATCCTAAGCAGGTCATTAATAATTGGCGTTGCCTTTTTTGGTGCAGTGGCGGTAGTTCCGCTTGCTGTTAATTCTTTTAAAGCAGATCCTATAAAGGTTCCAGATATTGGTTCTGGACATGTGATTACTTATCTGCCACCAGATGTTGTAGAGCTTCCAAAACCTACAATTCATACTACGTCAGTTAAAGTGAAGACTGTTGACACAACAATACCTACTCCGACAAGACATGTGGATAATGAAAAAACAATACCTACAACTGATGAGATAAAAGGTGCTGCAATTGGACCAGAAACAATTGATGGACCAGAGACTGTTGTGCCAAGTGTTCCTTACGTACCAACTACGTCAGGTAGTGGAGCGCCTACAATCTCTGTAAAACCTCCAGTTCTTGTGAAAGATCCTAATGTGATCGAAAAGACAGTGGATGTTTCTGCTTCTTTTAAAGGGGGATTAGATGCTTTCAGAGATAGAGTTGGACAAAATTTTGATACAGAAGCTGTCAGTCAATCAGGTGTTATGAAGGCTACGGTTAGCTTTGTAGTAGAGAAAGATGGAAGTATTACTAATGTTAAAGCAACAGGTGCTGATACTGACTTTAACAAAGAAGCAGAACGTACTGTAAAGGCGATTAAAACTAAATGGAATCCAGCTCAATTAAAGGGCGAAATTGTACGTTCATATTTCAATATTCCGATAACCATGAGAATTGAATAGCATAATGCAGAATTATTTTTATTAATTATCCACATTTTCTAGAAAATTGTGGATAATTTTTTTATTTATATGGCATTAATTAACAGTGTTTTAACAGGATTGTTATCTTTTAATAGGATGCTCAAATTAAAAAAATCGTATTTTTGAGCATTAATTGAATTTTATGTCAAAAATTATAGGTGTTGCAAACCAAAAAGGAGGGGTAGGAAAAACAACAACGGCGGTTAATCTAGCTTCCGCATTAGGCGTTTTAGAAAAGCGTATACTATTGATAGATGCCGATCCACAGGCTAATGCCACGTCAGGACTTGGTATAGAAGAAGTTGGTAATTCTACCTATCATCTTCTAGAACACAGTGCTAAAGCAAGAAACTGCATACTTCCAACAAGCTCACCTAATGTAGATATTATACCATCTCATATAGACTTGGTTGCTGCAGAGATAGAATTGGTTGACAGAGAAAATCGAGAATATATGATGCGTAATGCGCTTCAGGATATCAAAAAAGATTATGATTATGTCATCATAGATTGTGCACCAAGTTTAGGATTAATTACCATTAATGCTTTAACAGCTGCAGACTCTGTGATTATCCCTATTCAATGTGAGTATTTTGCATTAGAAGGTTTGGGCAAATTATTGAATACAATTAAGAATGTTCAAAAAATTCATAATCCAGATCTAGACATAGAAGGTCTTTTATTAACCATGTATGATAGTCGATTGAGATTATCTAATCAAGTGGTAGAAGAGGTTAATTCTCATTTTCCTGAAATGGTTTTCGAAACAATAATTAGCCGTAATGTTAGATTAAGCGAAGCTCCAAGTTTTGGAGAAAGTATTCTAAAATATGATGCCGAAAGTAAAGGTGCTATCCAATACATCCAATTAGCAGAAGAAGTATTGCTTAACAATGAAAAACTAGCAAAATCTTAATAATCATCTTTTAACTAAAGCCAAATATAACATATGAAAGATAAAAAAAGAGCAATGGGACGTGGTCTTGGTGCTATTCTTAATGCTGAAAGTAAAAGTACAGTTAATTCTGCAACAGATGAAGGTGCAGAAGTTTTTGTAGGTAATATTGTTGAGGTTTCTATTGATGATATATATCCCAACCCAGCACAGCCTAGAACATACTTTGATGAAAAAGCATTGAATGAGTTGGCGCAATCTATCAAGAATCTAGGCATTATTCAACCAATTACTTTAAGGAAAGATGGTGAGAATTTTGAGATTATCTCTGGAGAACGTCGTTTTCGTGCATCTAAAATTGCTGGCTTAACGAGCATTCCTGCTTATATACGATTGGTTAATGACCAAGAATTACTAGAGATGGCTTTGGTAGAAAATATCCAAAGAGAAGATCTGGATGCTATAGAAGTCGCTTTAACTTATCAGAGATTATTGGAAGAACTTGGTATGACCCAAGAAAACCTTAGTAATAGAGTTGGGAAAGAAAGAAGTACAATTACTAATTCTATTCGACTTTTAAAACTAGATCCTTTTGTACAAAATGCTATTAGAAGCGGGCAGATTTCCGCTGGGCATGGTCGTGCAATAATTAGCTTAGAGAATGAAGAAAACAGAAAGGTTCTTTTTGATAAAATCATTGACGAGAAGCTTAATGTACGTCAGGCAGAGCAATTGGCTAACTTATTGAAGAACGCTCAGGTTCTAGAGAAACCCGTTAAAGAAATTAACCTTCCTAACTTTATAAAGAAAGCACAACAATCATTAACCAATATTTTGGATGTTAACGTAGAGATCAAAACTTCTGGTAACGGAAAAAAAGGAAAGATTGTTTTAGATTTTAAAAGTGAAGAAGAATTAGACTATATTTTGTCTCATATTAAATAAATGAAGTACCTTTTTTTTATCTTTTTACTTACTATATCTTTCGGGGTCTCTGCACAAGTTGTTTCAAAAGATACATTAACTCTTGAGAAAAAAGCAGACCTGCAAGTTACCGAGAATAAGAAAGTAAAATCTGAGATTGAAATTTTGGACGATATAGAGCTTCAAAATGCTAAACCTCAAGTTCTGAAATTGAGTCCTATCAAGGCTGGCTTATACTCTGCAGTTTTGCCAGGACTAGGGCAGTATTATAATAAGAAATATTGGAAAGTCCCTATCGTTTGGGGCGCCGTTGGTACAGGCGTAGGTGTTGCAATGTGGAATCAAAAACAATATAACCGTTACAGAAATGCTTTTGTAGCAGAGCTTAATGGACAGCCACATGAGTTTTCGGGGATTCAAGGGATTGATAAAAGAGTTTTGGGAAATGCCCAGGACCGATCCAAAAGACAACGAGATTACGCCATTGGTATTACAGCACTAATATATATTCTTAATATTGTAGATGCCGTAGTAGACGCACATTTATATGAAAGTCGCCACGATCCAGATTTGGCAATAACACCAACGATTATCCAGGATAAACATTACGTTCAGCAGTCTGGAGCTGGTATAAGTTTAAGTTATAGATTTTAAAAATCCCATTTCGGGACCATAATATATTATGAAAATAGCATTAGTAGGCTACGGAAAAATGGGAAAGATTATCGATGAAATCGCCCAAGAAAGAGGTCATGAAATTGTCGCTAGATTAAAAGAAACTGCAACTAAAGAGACTCTTAATCAGGCCGATGTAGTGATTGAGTTTTCTAATCCAGAAGCCGCTTACAATAATATCAAAGCTTGTCTAGAGCAACAGATCCCAGTGATTTGTGGTACAACAGGTTGGTTAGAGAAAAAAGCAGACGTAGAAAAAATCGCATTAGATAACAATTCTGCATTTCTTTATGGTTCTAATTTTAGCCTCGGCGTTAATTTATTTTTTGCCATTAACGAAAAGTTAGCTGCATTAATGCAACCTTTCGAGGAGGATTATCAAGTTCAGTTAGAAGAAATTCATCATGTTCATAAGAAAGATGCGCCTAGCGGTACTGCAATTTCTGTGGCAGAAGGGATTTTTAAGCATTCTAAATTTAATTCATGGAAATTAGACGAAACTAAAAATGAAGAACTAGGGATATTTGCTATTCGTGAAGGCGAAGTTCCTGGCACTCATAGTGTTTTTTATAAATCTGAAGTTGACGAAATAGAATTAAAGCATACCGCATTCAATAGAAAAGGATTTGCTCTTGGTGCTGTAATTGCTGCCGAGTGGATTAAAGATAAAAAAGGTAACTTTGGGATGAAAGATGTACTAGGGCTTTCTTAGCTGTAACATTTTTATAGATACAATACTAATTAACCAAATAAAATATCAGAATCACTTAATTATTAAATTAAAAAAATGGATTATATATTAACTTACTCCCTTTATGTCCTTATTATAAGTGTATTAATGGGACTTTCTACTTGGAAGTTATTTAAGAAAATGGGGTACAACCCAATTTTTTCGTTTATACCTTTCTACAATTATTTTATTGTTCAAAAAGAAACTAATCACCCGAAATGGTGGGTTATATTAGCTTATTTCCCAATTGTTGGACCAATAATGATGTCTGTTTTCCATTTATTTTTAATGAGAAAATTTGGCAAAAGAGGTTTGGTTAATGGATTGTTGACCGTTCTTTTACCATTTATCTTTATGGCAACTGTCAATTACGGAAAGAATATCGAGATAGAAACCGAAGAAGAGGAAGAAGAAGGGAAGAAAAAAGAAACATTCATAGGATCTGTGACGTTTGCAGTCGTTTTCGCAACGATTATTCACACGTTTATCACGCAACCTTTCGGGATTCCTACGGGATCTATGGAGAGAACTTTGCTCGTTGGAGATTTCTTATTTGTTAATAAGTGGAGTTATGGTTACAGGATGCCAATGCGTCCGGTAGCATTGCCTTTCTTACAAGGGACGATTATGGATACTGGCGAAAAAGGTAATCCTAAAGATGACCCGAAATCTTATGTTGATGGCGTAAAATTACCTTACACAAGATTGTTACAAATGAGCAAGCCTGCCAAAGATGACATCGTTGTTTTTAACTATCCGGATGATTCTGTACATATAGCAACGGACAGAAAAGATCCTTATGTTAAGCGTTGTGTAGCTGTAGGTGGTGATGTTTTAGAATTCCGTAATGGTAGATTGTTTATCAACGGAAAACCAGAAAATATCAAAGGAGATCAGTATGAGCAGCATAAATATATTGTTCATGCATCATCTCAATTAGATATTCCTTCTTTGTATAAAGTGTATGGATTTTTGCCAGTTCAGGAGATTCAGACTAACTCTGGTTATATTTATGCCTTTCAAGGTTTAACAGATAAAACAGCGAAAGAGTTTAAAACAATGCCTGGCGTTCTTGATATTCAAGAAGATATAATGCCGAAGGATTCTTCTATGATTGCTTATAAAGTTAATGCAGAGAAGAATGCTTACACCAAAAATATAGATACAACACAGTCTATCTTTCCTCTTAATAAAAAATGGAATGTAGATCAATACGGACCATTGAGAATTCCTAAAGAAGGTGATGTTATTACATTAACTCAGGAAAATTATCCAACTTATCACAAGTTAATTGCTAAACATGAGCATAATAAAATTGAAAATAAGGATGGAAAATTCTATATCAATGGGAAAGAAACTAATCAATATACTGTAAAGCAGGATTATTATTTCATGATTGGAGATAATCGTGACGCGTCTTTGGATGCTCGTTTTTTTGGATTTGTACCAGAAGAAAATATCATTGGTAAGCCGATGTTTACATGGATGAGTGTAGAAGGATTATTCCCGGATAAAAGCTCCAGTTACCAAGCCGAAAAGAAATTTCGTTGGGATCGTATGTTTAAAGTAACTAACACTGGCGAGGCAGAAAAAACATCTTATTGGTGGGTTGCAGTAGCCATTTTGGTATTGTTCTTTGGCTGGGATTATTTTGCTAAATTATTTAAGAGAAAGAAATCAGAAGATTAATTATAATTGATAATAATGAAGAAGGTTTTATTGCCCGTATTTTACATGCCGCCTATTACTTGGTTTTCAGATTTTTTGAATCCAGATTATGAGGTTATTTTAGAACAATTTGAAAATTTCCCTAAGCAGACCTATCGTAACCGTGCCAATGTTTATGGTGCTAACGGTAAGTTGTCGCTTATTATTCCTATTCATCATAATGGTAGTCGTACCATGAAGGATATTGAGGTTTCTTATGCCGAAGATTGGCAGAAGCTTCATTGGAAATCTATTAAAACGGCTTATCAGAGTTCTCCTTATTTTGAATATTATGAGGCTAAGTTGGCACAGATTTTTCTACACCAATCCAAATCCTTGTTAGATTTTAATCTTAATAGCTTAAAAATTATTTTAGCTATTCTGAAAGAAGAAAAGACATTCTCCTTAACAGAAGAATATATTAAAACGCCAGATGTTACGGATAATCGAGACAAATATTCTGCAAAAGCAAAATCAGATTTTGTTTTAGAAAATTATTATCAGACTTTTTCTGACAAGCAAGGATTTATAGAAGATCTTTCTATTCTGGATTTATTATGTAATCTAGGTCCAGAAGCAAAGACTTATATTAATAAAGTCAAAAAATAACAACATACAATATGAAAAAATTATTTATTGCCGTAAGTTTCTTTACGGGTATAGGATTTGTAATTGCTCAGGAAAAAATAGATAAAAGTCAGGATAAAGATCTAATGACTTGGTATCACAAAGATTTTGCTACAAGCAAAGTTTATGGAGTTAATACCGATAATGCTTATAAATATTTAGAATCAAAAGGTCTTAAGCCAAAAACAGTTATTGTTGGTGTTTTAGATAGTGGTGTACAAGTCGATCATCCTGCTTTAGCTCCTAATATGTGGAAAAATCCTAACGAAATTCCAGGAAATGGAATAGATGACGATGGTAATGGTTATGTGGATGATGTACACGGCTGGAATTTTCTAGGGTCTAAAGATCAGGATTTAGATGTAGATAACATGGAGGTAACACGTGTTGTTAAAAAATATCAACCTATTTTTGAAGGTACTGATTCTGTTAAAAATAAGGATAATCAGGCTAAAATGAAGGATGACTTTGATATGTACATGAAAGCTAAGTCGGTTTTTGCACAGAAAAGTGTAGAGGCAAAACAAGGCTATCAGACGTATCAGATGATAGAGCAGTCTATCCCAAGCATTAGCAAGTTGTTAGGTGACAAAACACTTACACCAGAGGTTCTCTCTACATTAAAACCTACAACTCAGCTAGAAGCTATGGCTTTACAGGTAATGAGTCAGATGGTTCAGAATAAAGATATAGCGGGTAAGTCAGCAAAAGACGTAACAGCATTTCTTACAGATCAGGTAAAAGAAGCTTTGGATTATTTTAAACCTCAAGCTGAGTTTCAATATAATCTAGATTTTGACCCAAGAAAAGATAAAGTAGGTGATAATTATGATGATTATACCGAGAAAAAATACGGAAATAATCATTACCAAGGTCCAGATGCCTTACACGGTACTCATGTTGCAGGTATTATTGCAGGCGTTCCTCAAGGGAAAGAAATACAATATGGTGTTGCTTACAAAGTAGCTAAAATCATGTCAGTAAGAACAGTGCCTAATGGTGACGAACGTGATAAAGATGTTGCTAATGCTATAATATATGCGGTAGATAATGGGGCTAAAATCTTAAATATGAGTTTTGGAAAACCAGTGTCACCAGGTAAAACACACGTTTGGGATGCTTTTAAATATGCGGAAAAGAAAGGTGTATTATTGGTGAAGGCTGCGGGTAATGATAACGAAGATTTAGCAGAGCATGTGTATTATCCAACTAATTTTAAATCTTATTCTGACGAAAAACCGTTTATCAACAATATGATTGTTGTGGGTGCTAATACCAATAATAGCGATCGACTTAGAGCAGATTTTTCTAATTATAATAATAAGCTGGTTAATGTATTTGCACCAGGAGAGGAGATTTATTCTTCCGTTCCTACATCAGAATATAAGTATGAGCAGGGTACGTCTATGGCGTCGCCTGTTGTGGCTGGAGCTGCGGCAGTATTATTAGCCTATATGCCAACACTAACGCCAGCGCAATTGATAGAATCTTTAGAAAAAACAGTTAATAAAAGCAACAAAGATGGCTTTGCTAATTATTCTGTATCAGGAGGTGTAATTGATGTTAAAAAAGCATCAGAATATGCTTATGAAAACTTTTATAATGTTAAAAAAGAAGTAAAAGAGCGTAAGTCCTCAAAGAAAGCAGTGAAAAATTAATAAAAAATGTCTGAAATTTTCAGACATTTTTTTTGAAATTAATCTTTTTGGCACAGTTTTTAATTAATAATATTTATAAAATAATTATACTATGAAAAAGTTATTCTTATTAAGTGTTTTGGGAAGTTCTTTAATAGTGACTTCTTGTAAAACTAACAATGCTGCAACTAATTCTGGTTCGGTATCTGCTCAAGAAGCTCAGACGCGTAGAGCTGATGCTTTAAAAATGAAAGGTACTTGGCAGATTGTAAGTGTTAATTATGATAAATCTTTTAAGATTAAACCTTTTGACGAAGGTGCGGATGCGCAATGTTTCGTAGGGAGTCAATGGAAGTTAATTCCTAATAATTATACAGGGACATATACTTTAAATGGAGGAGGAGATTGTCCATCAGTTTCTCAGCCAATTTCTTTTGAAGTGACTAAAAACAATGAATTCAAATTTAAAAAGCTAATTGACGGAGCTAAATCAAAAGCGGTAACTGCAGGTTATATATTAGAATTACAAAACTTATCACAAGATCAATTTACTTTAGTTCAAAATGTTGCTTTCGAAGGGCAATCACTTAGAGTAAGCTATAATTTTCAAAGAATAAATTAATAAAATAAACTATTATGAAATCATATATCAATAAATCAAGCATCGCAGCATTATTTTTAGGATCAACTTTATTGTTGTCTAGTTGCGAAGCTGTTCAAAATGCTAATAATACTCAAAAAGGTGCTGTAATTGGTACTACAGCAGGTGCTGTATTGGGAGGTATCTTAGGTAATAACATTGGTAAAGGAGGTAATGCGCCTCTAGGAGCTGTTTTAGGTGGTGTTATTGGTGGTGCTGCAGGTGGTGTCATTGGTAACAAAATGGATAAGCAAGCTAAAGAAATTAAAGAAGTATTACCAGGCGCTGAGGTAGAAAGAGTCGGGGAAGGTATTAAAATTACACTTAACGAAAATACAGTTAACTTTGATTTTAACTCTTCTAATTTGACTTCTATTGCAAAAGGTAACTTAGATAAGTTAGTTACTGTACTTAAGAATAATCCTGATACTAACATCAACATGTATGGTTACACGGATAGTGTAGGTAGCGATGCTGTTAACTTAAGATTATCTGGTCAAAGAGCTGGCGCTGTAAAAAATTATTTTGTAGCTAATGGTATCTCTGGTTCTAGACTATTTACAGAAGGTCTAGGTAAGGCTAATCCTGTTGCTAGTAACGATACAGATGCAGGTAGAGCAAAAAATAGAAGAGTAGAGTTTGCAATTACTGCTAACGAAAAAATGATTAACGAAGCTCAGAAAGGGCATTAAATTAAAATATTTGCCTATTTTTTTATAACAAAACCGCTTTATGCGGTTTTTTTTGTATTATATTCTTATTTTTGCACTTGATTTATTACAAATGGGAAAATATTTAAAACTAATTCGAGTAGAGCAATGGGTAAAAAACTTTTTTGTTTTTGTGCCTCTATTTTTTTCGGGTAATATAACCAACATCGAGTTATTTTTAAAAAGTATTTTTGCCTTCATCGTTTTTTCTTTAACTGCGAGTTCTATTTATATCATCAACGATTATATGGATATCGAAGCAGATAAAAAACATCCAGAAAAACAAAAAAGACCATTGGCTAGTGGTGCAATTTCAAAATCGGTTGCAAGACTTTTATTTTTAGGACTTATTTTACTAATTGTTGCGATTGTCTTCTTGGGAGAGATGTACTTTCATACAGATTATACAAAATTTGGAGTGATTATAGCTTTTTATTTTGTAATGAATTTATTGTATACCTTTAAGCTAAAACATGTAGCAATCATAGATGTTACCATTATAGCATTAGGTTTTGTATTAAGAGTTTTATCAGGAGGATACGCTACAGGATTAGAAATATCACAATGGGCAATTTTATTAACTTTTGTATTGGCTATGGTTTTAGCTGTAGGCAAGAGAAGAGGAGAGTTGATTAATGCACAATTATCAGGTAAAACAAGAAAAGCTTTAGATGGCTATAATATACAATTTGCAGATATTGCGTTATGTATTTGTGTTACATTAGCTATTGTTTGCTATCTAATGTTTACGCTATCACCGGAGGTACAGCAGAGATTTCACGAGAGAGTTTTTTACACAGTCTTTTTTGTGATGTTTGCATTTTTACGTTATCTTCAACAGACTTTGGTGTATAATAAGACAGAGTCTCCAACCAAAATTGTTTATAAAGATCGCTATATACAAGTAACTTTAGTACTGTGGTTAATGGCATTTTTATTACAGATTTATTACAAATGATGAAACCTAATTTTATTCAAAAAGTTACCAATTGGGGCAATTTTCCTATCGTAGATGCGGAGATGAGGTCAGACGATTCTCTTGCTCAGATTAAAAAATTTGTCCTCAATAATCCCGAAGTTATTGCAAGAGGTAACGGGCGTTGCTATGGCGATGCTTCTTTGGGACAACACATATTTTCTACTAAAAGACTCAATAAGTTTTTATCTTTTGACCGTATTAATGGTACGATAGAATGCGAGTCCGGAATTCTTTTATCGGATATTCTAGAGATAAGTGTGCCGCAAGGTTATTTCCTTTATGTAACACCTGGGACTAAGTTTATAAGTGTTGGTGGGGCAATAGCATCAGACGTTCATGGTAAAAATCATCATGCCGAAGGTTGTTTTTCTGAGTATGTTATAGAGTTTAAAATTCTTAATGCTTACGCAGAAGTTGTAACTTGCTCTAGAGAAGAAAATTCAGATTTATTCTGGGCAACGATTGGAGGTATGGGGCTTACGGGCATCATTCTTTCTGCCAAAATAAAATTAAAAAACATAGAAACTGCTTATATCAGACAAGAAAGCATCAAGGCAAATAACTTAGATGAGATTTTTCAATTGTTTGATGAGAGCGAAGATTGGACTTACAATGTCGCTTGGATTGATTGTTTACAAAAAGGGAAAAATATAGGAAAATCTATTTTGATGCGAGGAGAACATGCATTGAAAGGTGAGATTCCTACTACCAAAACTAAGACACCATTAAGATTAAAACCTAAGTTTAGTCCAAGTGTACCATTTTATTTTCCAGGTTTTGTATTAAATAGCCTATCGATTAAAATTTTTAATTGGTTATATTATGCCAAGCAAAGAGTTCGACAAGTCAATAGTTTTATAGACTACGAAACTTTTTTTTACCCTTTGGATGCTATCAAAAACTGGAATAGAATCTATGGTAAAAAAGGATTTATCCAATATCAAATGGTGATTCCTAAAGAACACGGCAAAGAAGGCATGAGACAGATTTTAGAAACGATTGCCCAAAGCGGTAACGGATCTTTTTTGGCGGTGCTTAAGTTATTCGGGAAAAATAATCCAGAAGCTTATAATTCTTTTCCTCAGGAAGGATATACTTTGGCTTTAGATTTTAAGGTGAATTCTAAATTGCCAAAATTAGTTTCTCAATTAGATGATATTGTAGAAAAATTCGGGGGTAGAATTTACCTTACCAAAGACAGCATGAGCCGCAGTAGCTTAACTAATTATTTACAAAATGTGGATTCTCACAAGTTTGTATCACTTCAACATAAAAGAATTAACCAACAATAAGTAGAGAAATTATGATCATATTAGGTGCTAATTCTGAAGTGGCTCAGGCTTTTGTAGAACAAGCTTTAACTTCAAAAGAAAAATATAAAACACTTTATTTATTAAGTTCTAACCCAGAAACTACGCAAAAATTCGCGAATCATATTTATGTTAAATATTTTCAGCATACCGAAGTATTATCTTTAGATGTGACCGGAGATATAGATACCAAAAGTCTAGACGCGATAGATTCTGATCTATTATTTTGTGCAACAGGTTATTTAGGACTTAACACAGAAGAAGGTCTTTACGATGATAAAAATACGGAAGCTGTTATAGATATTAATTATGCTAAGTTGGTGCCTGTTCTTAATTATTTTGCAAAAAAAATGGAGTCTAAGCGTGCAGGCACAATGATTGTTTTGTCATCGGTTGCTGGCGATAGAGGGCGACAGAGTAATTTTATCTACGGTAGCGCCAAGGCTGCTCTTACGGCTTATCTTAGTGGACTTAGAAATTATCTTTTTGATAAAAAAGTACATGTTATGACGGTAAAGCCTGGTTTTATGGCTACCAAAATGACAGAAGGCTTACCGCTTAATCCTGCATTAACAGCATCACCAAAGCAAGCGGCAATAGCAATATATAAATCTTATAAGAAGAAGAAAAATGTTGCTTATGTCTTACCAATTTGGTTTGTTATCATGATGATTATAAGGAATATACCAGAATTTATATTTAAGAAATTAAAGCTTTAACACAATAATGATGAAAAAACTGTATCTATTTGATTTTGATGGGACTTTAACTTACAAAGACACGATGTTTATGTTTCTAAAGTTTTATAATCCTTCCAGATTCTCGTGGCAGTTTTTTAAACATTCGCCGCTTTTTACTTTGGTTAAATTAAAATTAGCCGATCCAGAAAAAGTTAAAAAAAGTTTTATAGCCTCAATCATAAAAGATGAGTCTCAATATCAAATAGAAAGAAAAGCACAAGAGTTTTTTGATGTTAATTTCCCTCATATATTTAGAGAAAATGCATTAGACTTCATTAATAGTATTAATGATGATAATGTCGATGCTTACATCGTTTCTGCATCATTAGATATCTGGGTGCAACCTTTTGCTAAGTATTTTGGGATGCAACTATTGTCTACAAAAGCCCAATTTATAGACGGGAAATTTACAGGAGAGTTTGCCTCCAAGAACTGTAATGGAGAAGAAAAAGTTAATCGTATTAAAGAAGCCATAGGTCAAAAAAAGTACGACAAATCCATTGCTTTTGGAGATACTTCAGGAGATAAAGCAATGTTATCTTGGGCAAATGAAGGTCATTTTCAATTTTTTCACTAATTTCGTATAGTATTTCTAGAAAAAAATTCTGGTTTACAATCAATATAATGTCGTTTTAATCCATGGGAAAAGTATATTTAGATAATGCCGCCACCACGCCACTTAATGAAGAGGTAATAGATGCAATGGTGGCTACGCTTCGTAATAATTTTGGTAACCCTTCATCTACACATAGTTTAGGTCAAGAAGCTAAAACCTTGTTAGAAGAAGCGAGGAGAAAGATTGCAGACACATTGCACGTTACGCCAGGAGAAATTGTATTTACTTCTTGTGGTACAGAGTCTAATAATATGATTATTAAATCATGTGTTAACTATCTTGGCGTGCAAAGAATTATCACTTCGCCAATGGAGCACAAATGTGTTGCAGAAACATGCTTAGAAATGAAAAAGCTTAATGGCGTTGAGTTGGTTTACCTAAGACCTGATAATAAAGGTAACTTTAATCTTAATCAATTAGCAGATGTATTAAAATCTTCTGATAAAAAGACCTTGGTAACGTTAATGCATGCTAATAATGAGATTGGTAATCTTCTAGATATCGATAAAGTTGCAGACCTCTGTCAAGAAAATAATGCGTTGTTCCATTCTGATACAGTACAGACGATGGCGCATCTTAACTTAGATTTTTCTAAAACTAAAGTAGACTTTGCATCTTGTAGCGCTCATAAATTTCATGGACCTAAAGGATCTGGTTTTGCTTTTGTAAGGAAATCTTCTGGGCTTAAAGGTATTATTACCGGTGGACCACAAGAAAGAAGTCTTAGAGCCGGGACAGAAAATGTTTGTGGGATTGTAGGTCTAGGTAAAGCTTGGGAACTTTCTATCGAAAATATGGACAATTATAGTTCTCATATTAAGGGTATTAAAAACTATTGTAAAGAACAAGTAGAAAATAATATATCAGGAGTTAAGTTTAATGGTGAGTCTGCTATGGAAAATAGTTTATACACCGTTCTTAATATACTATTACCTTATAAAAATCCTTTAATAGGCTTACAATTGGATATGCAAGGTATCGCCGTGTCTCAAGGCAGTGCATGTAGTTCTGGCGCAGCAAAACCTTCTATGGTGTTAATGTCAATCTTGGATGAAGAAGAGATGGAAACCTGCACACCACTTAGAGTATCCTTCAGTCATTATACCACAAAAGAAGAAATAGACCAATTTATCAAAGCATTATTAGATGTGTCAAAACAGTTTCTTATAGAAAATGATAATGTTGAGCATAGATAAAGCAATAATATGCTTTGTATAAATTTTGTAACTTTGCATCAATTAACAAAAGAAAATAAAAAAATATAGAATTATGGCACTAGAGATTACAGATCAGTCGTTCCAAGAAACAGTATTATCTTCGGATAAACCAGTATTAGTAGATTTTTGGGCAGCTTGGTGTGGTCCATGTAGAATGTTAACTCCTATCGTAGAAGAATTAGCTTCAGATTTTGAAGGTAAAGCTGTTGTTGGTAAGGTTGATGTAGATAACAATCAAAACATTTCTATGGAGTATGGTATTAGAAATATTCCTACAATTTTGATTTTTAAGAATGGTCAAGTTGTAGATAAATTAGTGGGTGTATCTCCAAAAGAGGTTATTGCTGAGAAGTTAGCAGCACACATGTAAAAAAAATAACGTTGATAATGAGCGCTTTTCTGTAAGAAAAGCGTTTTTTTTATAAAAAATTTGGAGATTCAAAATAATGTCGTATTTTTGCAACCACAATAACAGAGGTATTTAACCTAACGTTAAAGTAAAGATCCGGTAGTTCAGCTGGTTAGAATGCCGCCCTGTCACGGCGGAGGTCGCGGGTTCGAGTCCCGTCCGGATCGCATAAAGTTTTATCAATTACTTTTCAAAAAATTGATCCGGTAGTTCAGCTGGTTAGAATGCCGCCCTGTCACGGCGGAGGTCGCGGGTTCGAGTCCCGTCCGGATCGCAACTACAATATCAAAGTAGTGCAAAAAGCTTTAAAACATATGTTTTAAAGCTTTTTTCGTTTTATGTCTATTCAAAGAAAGTTAAAAAAGCACAATTTGAAAGTGACCTATTCAGTGACCTGTTAAAATAGGTTTAAAAAGGTCACTGAAAATTCAACAAACCCGGTTCAGTAGCTAGTTCAGGAACTGAATATCTTGTGATAAGTTTTTGCTAAGATTAATTTTAAATCTCAAACCCTTTACGAAATGAACAAGACATTCAATTTACTTTTCTATGTAAAAAAAGCTAAAATCAATTCTTTAGGAGAGTCTCCTATTTACTTACGAATTACAATTGATGGCAAGATATCCGAGATAAGCACAAAACGTACAGTAAAGGCTTCAAAATGGAATTCTGCAATGCAGAAGGTTAGTGGCTCTTCTGAAGAATTTAGATCACTTAATTTTTATTTGAAAACTTTTGAGCAGAAAGTTTATGATGCCTATCACGAATTAATCAGAGATAAGGAAACAGTAACTTGTGAGACTCTTAAAAATAAGTTAGTTGGTAAAGGTAAATTGACCAGAATGCTCATTCCTATTTTTCAGGATCATAATGATCGAATGGAGAAACTGATTGAAAAAGAATTTGCACAAGGAACATTGACACGTTATAAAACATGTCTCAAACATACAAAAGATTTCTTGAAATGGAAATATAGTATTACCGACATTGAAATTAAAAAGATTGATTATGCTTTTCTAAATGATTTTGAATTTTTTTTAAGAACCGAGAGATCCTGCAACAATAATTCTGCTGTTAAGTATATTAAGAATTTTGGTAAGATTGTTCGTATTTGTCTTGCGAATGGATGGATAGAGCGAGACCCTTTTATGAACTATCATTCTAAGTTTAATGAAGTGACGAGAATGTTTCTTAATGAACAGGAAATTGAAGTGCTTTTTACCAAAGATTTTACAAATGAGAGATTGTCTTTGGTTAGAGATATTTTTCTGTTCAGCTGTTTCACCGGACTGGCGTACATTGATACCCAAAAACTAACATATCAAAATATCAATTTAGGTCTTGATGGCTCTCAATGGATTTATACCAAACGTCAGAAAACTAAAACTACTTCTAATATTCCCATACTTTCTCAAACAGAGAAAATTATTAAAAAATACAAAAATCATCCGGCTTGCCTTAATAGTGGAAAACTTCTGCCTATTCTTAGTAATCAAAAGATGAATGCCTATTTGAAAGAAATTGCAGATCTGTGTGGTATCAATAAGGAATTAACTTACCATATTGCACGCCACACTTTTGCAACAACCGTTACTTTATCTAACGGGGTCTCTATTGAAAGTGTAAGTAAAATGCTAGGTCATAAAAGTATTAAAACTACGCAGCATTATGCGAAGATATTAGATAGCAAAGTTAGTGAGGACATGATGTTACTTAAACAAAAATATCTTGACAAAAGAATGTAAAAAGATTTCTGAGATAATTAAATTATCAGACAAAGATAGTTGTATAGAGGATCTATATTCGAAGTTGATATGCCTTGTAAAGTAATGATACAGTTTTTTTAAAAAGATATTGAAATTTGTCTGTTAAGATTTCAAAAATGTCTTGAAGAAGACAAAACTTAAGTTCGACATCCTAAAAAAGCTGCTAGTCATCTTTTGTTAATAATCTTCATATATTTTTTATTTATATATCTTTCGATTTCCAAGAGAGATCGTAAGATTTGAATTTAGCAAAAAACATCCTAATATTTTTCCTGTAGGGAGTTGTGTGAGGTTAGCGGAGTATTTTTTATTGAAAAAGAAATCCAGCTTAATGATCAGAAAGAAAAACATTTTTTTCCAGAGATATCCTGTATTTATAAGTAAAGTTGTGAGAGATATAGCATCCTTCTTAGTGTCTAATAATTAGAAACAAAAGGAATGAGAGCTTCACATTCATTTATCACTGGATTTATGCGAGAAGATTGTCTTTAAAAGTTGTAAAGAAAAAATTTTAGAAAATTATTAATAATGTGTATGATTTTGTCTCAAAGATGGTAACAAGTTCAAAATATAATTTTATAAAAAATAGAAGTTATATCCTGATACCTTTTTTAAATATAATTTGTAAAAAGCTATTAAATCTTTTTGTATTTCAAATTTAATATCGTAATATTGCGATATTAAATAATTAAGTATGGGGCTTACAAAATCAGATATGTTTTCAGATGAACAAAATAAATTAGCTTCTTTGTTTAAAGTTTTTGGACATCCTGCAAGGGTAGCTATACTTCAATATATTATCAATCAAAAATCCTGCATTTGCAATGATTTGGTGGATAAATTAGGTTTGGCGCAAGCGACAATCTCGCAGCATTTAAAAGAGTTGAAATATATGGGTATTATACAGGGTACAATAGATG
The DNA here is from genome assembly GCF_053553015.1 of Chryseobacterium electrogenes. Taxonomy (NCBI): domain Bacteria; kingdom Pseudomonadati; phylum Bacteroidota; class Flavobacteriia; order Flavobacteriales; family Weeksellaceae; genus Chryseobacterium; species Chryseobacterium electrogenes. The sequence goes on from NZ_JBNPPB010000002.1 coordinate 3,053,258, forward strand.
GAAAATCAGTTTGTTATTGTATAGAAGAAAAGAAATGGAAAGAGATACAAGAGTATTTCAATCAATTCTTTGAACAGGAAGTAAAAGTAAATCAATGCTGTTAAAGGCATTTTTTTACATTCCTTAATATCGTTATATTGCAATATTATGTATCGATTAAATTTGTATATCAAAAATAGAATTCCAAAGTATAGAAAAATATCATAATAAAATAGAAGATTTATGAAACTATCAGACATCAAAGAAATCTTACCAACATTAGATAATGTTGAATTTCAATTAGAGAACGGAATATTTGTACCAGAACACTTTCACGTTACAGAAGTGGGTGTAATTACAAAGAATTTCATCGATTGTGGTGGAACAATCAGAAATGAAAAAGTGGTCAACTTTCAATTATGGAATGCAGATGATTACGAGCATAGATTAAAGCCGACCAAACTATTAAACATCATCAAGTTATCTGAAGAAAAATTGGGAATGGAAGATGCTGAGATAGAAGTAGAATATCAAAGCGGAACAATTGGCAAGTACGATTTGGAGTTTAACGGGAAAACATTTGTACTAAAAAATAAAACGACTGCGTGTTTGGCTCAGGATGCTTGTGGCATTCCTTCAGAGAAACAAAAGAAAAATTTGACTGAATTATCTGTAAACAATTCAAACGCTTGTACGCCAGGAGGTGGTTGTTGTTAATATCTTAATAAGTAAAACAAAATTCAAAACATAAAAATCAATAAAAATGAAAATTGCATTATTCAGCGACATTCACGCCAATCTACCTGCCTTAGAAGCATTCTTTGAAGATGTAGAAAAAAGAAACCCCGACAGTATTTATTGCTTAGGCGATTTGGTAGGTTATAATATTTGGGCAAATGAAGTTGTAAACGAAATCCGTAAAAGGAAAATACCAACCATTGCAGGAAATTATGATTTTGGCATCGGGCGTATGAGCAACGATTGTGGATGTGCGTACAAAACAGACGGGGAAAAAGATAATGGGAAAATCTCTATTTCATTTACCAACTCTATTATGAAAGATGAAGAAAGAGCCTATTTGCGTACACTTCCTGCACATATCAAAGTAGAATTTCAATTGAATGAAGATAAGCTCAATTTATTATTAGTACACGGAAGTCCAAGAAAAATAAACGAATACTTATTTGAGGATAGGGAAGAAAAAAGTATGCTTAGGATAATGGAACAAGCTGATGCAGACGTTATGTGTTTTGGGCATACACACAAGCCATACCACCGTATTTTAAACTCCGGTATTGACGGACAAAATCATTTTAGACACGCCATAAATATAGGTTCAGTAGGTAAACCAAAAGACAGCGATGTAAGAGGTGGTTATGTAATGCTTACAATCAATGAAGATAGTTCAGTATTGGATAAAGACAGTATCAAAGTAGAATTTATACGCTTTGATTATGATATTGAAAAAGCAGCAAAAGCAATTGAAGAAAGCCCATTACCAAACGAATACGCAGAAAATTTAAGGAGAGGTTATTAATCTAAAAAATCAGAAAAATGGAATTTCCAAACGATTTAAAATATTCAAAAGAACATACGTGGATAAGCGTACAGGATAACATAGGTACAATAGGCATCACAGAATTTGCACAAAGTGAATTGGGCGAAATTGTGTATGCAGACTTATCGAATGTTGGATATAATTTTCAGCAGGATGAAGTATTCGGCTCTGTTGAAGCGGTTAAAACGGTCAGCGATTTATTTATGCCTGTATCGGGTAAAATCATTGAAACGAACGACATACTATTGAAAGTACCTACACTAATCAATGACAACCCTTATAAAGATGGTTGGTTGATAAAAATTGAAATCAAAGACCTTACAGAATTAGAAAACTTATTGACAGCAAACCAATATAAAGAACTTACAAATTAGCAACGCTATGCAACCAAAACTAAAATTTCTTGACCGTTACCTTACCTTATGGATATTCCTTGCAATGGCGGTAGGTATAGGATTGGGACATTTCTTTCCGGGTATCTCAAAAATTACAGATACCCTATCCGCAGGCACTACAAATATTCCGTTGGCAATAGGTTTAATACTGATGATGTACCCGCCATTGGCAAAAGTGGATTATTCATTATTGCCCCAAGCATTTAAGGATAAAAAAGTAATAGGGATATCATTATTGCTCAATTGGGTTATCGGTACAGTATTGATGTTCGGATTAGCGGTTTTGTTTTTACACAATGAACCCGATTATATGACAGGCTTGATACTGATAGGTTTGGCAAGATGTATCGCAATGGTAATCGTATGGAGCGACTTAGCTAAGGCAAGCAGGGAATATACAGCTATGTTAGTTGCATTAAACAGTATCTTTCAGATAATAAGTTACAATTTTTTAGTTTGGCTATTCATCAACGTGTTACCGAGTAAATTAGGATTGACAAATTTCAATGTAAGTGTATCAATGAAAGATGTTACAACAAGCGTATTGATATATTTAGGCATTCCATTCTTAGCAGGTTTTATAAGCCGTTATGCATTAGTAAAATCAAAAGGGATAGAATGGTATAACAGGAAATTTGTACCCAAAATATCGCCCATTACATTATATGCTTTACTGTTTACTATTGTTTTAATGTTCAGCTTGAAAGGCGATAAAATATTAGAGTTACCAATGGATGTAATAAAAGTAGCCATACCACTAATTATCTATTTTATACTAATGTTTTTCGTTAGTTTCTTTATCAATAAAGCCTTAAAAGTTCCTTACGACAAAAACGCATCCATCGCATTTACAGCCACAGGAAACAATTTTGAATTGGCTATAGCAGTAGCAATATCTATTTTCGGTATTCATTCCCCACAAGCATTTGTGGGAGTTATTGGTCCGTTGGTGGAAGTTCCCGTCTTGATACTATTGGTAAAGGTAAGTTTATGGTTAAAAGTGAGATATAGTGAAAAAAAATGAGTTAAATTTGAATAGTAAAAAAAATTAAAGAGATATGTCATTATCTGATAGAAAAGATCATTGGGAAAAAATATACAATACCAAACCCGTAGTGCATTATCACGCGAGATTTATTTTTAAGTTGTTTATATTTCTGCCGAAAAGAAATTTATTCAGATATTGAATAGTTGTAAGTGTAGCTATTTTAGCCAAAATTCTGGTTTTAAAACCTTGAAAAGTTTTGGCATAGTTCCTTCTAATCATAAATTGGTCACAAAGTTGGGAAAATAATGTTTCGATTCTTTTCCGATATTTTTTGAACTGATAAAACTGTGGTTTGTAGTCTTTTTGATTTTTCCTTTTAGGCGTTTCTAATTCTATATTTACCTCATTGAATAAGTCTAACTGGATGGTTTGGGATAAATAGCCTTTGTCCCCAAGCAACACACAGTCAGACATTTGGAGTTTTATATCTTGCAAGTAATGGATGTCGTGAACAGATGCAGGAGAAATGTCAAAACTCTGAAAAACCCCAGAAATCGAACAGACAGCGTGTAATTTATATCCATAAAAATGTATGTTCTGCGAAGCACAAAATCCTTTGTTGGGATAAGCGTAATCTACATCCTTGCAAATCCTGCTTCTGGAAGAACGAGATATTTTACATACTTCCAAAGGCATGCTGTCTACTACAAAGTAATTTTCAGATTCATTCAATTTATCCACCATTTTCATTCTTATTTCTTCGATAAAAGGGAATAGTTTTCGCTTCCTTCTGTTATAAACACTTCTTTCAATTTTTGGTTCAATTTCAAAACCTTTTATTTCTCTAAAAAGTTGATGTTCAGAATCAATGGACTTAAATTCAGCCAAAATAATCAAACCAATCAACTCTATATCAGATAGTTTTGGTTTTATAGGTTTAAAATAAAAATCTTCAGTTTCTGAAATGTCTCTTAAATTATTTAAAATTAAATTGTAACTTGCCTCAAGGTTGCTCATAATTGTATTTGATTGGTAGTCAATACAATATACTAATTTTTAGTCAATTGAGCAACCTACTTTATAATGCACTACGAGTAATACCAAAGCTTTAGAAGAAGTAAGCTGGTATCAGCCTACGCCCGAAACGTCATTAGCATTTATTAAGGAATTCAATGTATCAAAAACTGCCAAAATCATTGATATTGGCGGAGGAGATAGTTTTTTTGTTGATCACTTGCTTGACTTGGGTTATCAGGATATTACAGTTCTAGACATATCGGAAACAGCACTTACTAAAGCTAAGCAGCGACTTGGCGATAAGGCAAACCGTGTAAAATGGATAGTTGAAGATGCCGCTGCATTTAAGCCCACAGAACAATATGATTTTTGGCACGACAGGGCTGCTTTTCATTTTTTGACAGAGGATAATGAAATTGAAAGCTACATCGATACGGTTAAACAGAGCATTAAACCAACAGGGATTTTGGTAATTGGGAGCTTTTCAGAACAAGGTCCGATAAAATGTAGTGGTATTGAAATCAAACAGTATTCTGAAGGTTCAATGGAAAGTCGCTTTAAGGAACATTTTAATAAAATAGAATGCTTTACTGTAGACCACACAACACCTTTTAATACCAATCAGAACTTTGTGTTTTGCAGTTTTAGAAGAAAAAGATGAGTTGAAAAAAACATAGCAATAAAAAAATGAAACGACAAAACTTATCAAAGTTTTACCATTCATTTAATTTTGTAGACGTAGTAGACAGCTTGAAAGTATCATTGGTCAAAATAAAACAGATGAGAAATCTATATTTGATTGTCGTTTGTTAATAGTTGGGAAATTAAAAAAAAAGTTTATTAATAATAACTTCTTGTTTTTCAAGAATTTTTATTAATAAACTTTTTTGAATATTTAGTTAAACTTTAAAAAATATATTTATATTTGTAAAGTGAGATTACTTAAGATTCTTTTAATAATTTATTTCATGGTGCTTGCCGTAGTGCCTTGTAATGATGTCCATGCGCAGTCTCCAAATAATTCTAAAGATTCTTACAGTACTATCAGCAATTCTGACGATTCTCATTCTAAAGACAAAGGAGATATTTGTTCTCCATTATGTACTTGTAACTGTTGCCAGATAACAGTAGCATCTTCTAAAATAGAGCCTTTGATGCCTTTAAGACAAAAGGTAACCGAATATTTCTCAAAAAAAATTCATTTTCAGAAAAATGATTTCGCTTATCTGGTTTACGACCAGATCTGGCAACCCCCCAAGATTTAATTTTTATTGATTCAATGAAGGTCATTCGACTTTCATCAATTTGTCATAGGAAACATTGCAATATCATTGCATGGTATTCCTGTTCATCTTTGTAGTTCTTTCAGGTATCTTTTATAATGGTACTCGTAGAAGTTCAATAAAAATTATATTTAATGTTAGATAAAATCATAAGATTTAGCATCAAAAATAAGATCATTATAGGAATAATGACCTTGATGTTAGTCATTTGGGGAGCGTGGAGCGCTACCAAACTGCCAATCGATGCCGTACCTGACATCACTAATAATCAGGTACAGATTATAACTGTATGTCCTACACTTGCAGGACAGGAAGTGGAGCAACTCGTTACTTTTCCAATCGAGCAAAGTATTGCCAATGTCCCAAATATTGAAGAAACAAGAAGTATTTCAAGGTTTGGACTTTCGGTAATTACCGTTGTTTTCAAAGAAGATGTAGACGTTTATTTTGCCCGTCAGTTAATCAGCGAACAATTAAAAAGAGCTGCCGAAGAAATTCCGAAAGGTGTGGGAACACCTGAAATGGCTCCTGTAAGTACAGGTTTGGGCGAAGTATATCAATATATTCTTCACCCTAAAAAAGGCAGTGAGAAAAAATACAGCAGTAAGGAGTTAAGAACAATGCAGGACTGGATTGTCCGCAGACAGCTTAACGGAACTCCCGGAGTTGCAGAAATTAACAGCTTTGGAGGAGAGTTGAAACAGTATGAAGTTGCTGTAAATCCAAACCGTCTAAAAGCAATGGGAGTAAGTATTACAGATATATTTACTGCTCTAGAGAAAAACAATCAAAATACCGGAGGTGCTTATATTGATAAAAAGCCGAATGCTTATTTCATTCGTGGAATCGGAATTGTCACTTCAATTGAAGATGTTAAGAATATAGCTGTTAAAAATGAAACAGGAAGTGTTCCGATTTTCATTAAAGATGTAGCGAATGTTGGTTTAGGTCACGCAGTCCGTTACGGGGCTTTGACTTATAATGGAGAAGTAGATGCAGTGGGAGGTGTAATCATGATGCTGAAAGGAGCGAATAGTAATGAAGTCGTTCAAAGAGTTAAAGAAAAAATTCCTACCATTCAGAAATCGCTTCCGGCAGATGTTGTGATTGAGCCATTTTTGGACAGAACTGATCTGGTAGGAAGAGCAATCAGTACTGTAGAAAAAAACCTGATTGAAGGAGCATTGATCGTAATCTTTGTCTTGGTTATTTTCCTTGGAAATTTAAGAGCTGGTTTGATTGTAGCTTCAGCAATTCCCCTTTCATTGCTATTTGCTTTAGGAATGATGAATGTTTTTGGGGTAAGCGCCAACCTGATGAGTTTGGGAGCTATTGATTTTGGTTTGATTGTCGATGGGGCAGTGATTATTGTCGAAGCCACCCTTCATCATCTTGGAATGAGAAAAAGTATGAAGGTAATGACTCAAAATGAAATGGATGAAGAGGTTTTCCTTTCTGCGTCAAAGATCAGAAGTAGTGCTGCATTTGGAGAAATTATCATTCTAATCGTTTACATTCCGATTCTAACTTTAGTGGGTGTTGAAGGTAAAATGTTCACACCAATGGCTAAGACAGTAGGATTTGCAATTCTAGGAGCTTTGATTTTGTCACTGACTTATATTCCTATGATGAGCGCCTTAATCTTGTCAAAAAAGCCATCTCATAAAGAGACTTTCTCAGATAAGATGATGAACAGACTCCAAAAAATCTATCAGCCTCTTCTGGAAAAAGCGCTGAAAATTAAATATTGGCTTGTAGGAGTGACAGTTGCCATATTTGCCGTTGCAGTTCTGATTTTTGGTAGAATGGGAGGAGAATTTATTCCTCAATTACAGGAAGGAGATTTTGCTTTTCACTGTATTTTACCACAGGGAAGTTCTTTAAGTCAAAGTATAGAAACTTCAATGCAGGCTTCAAGAATTATCAAGCAATTCGATGAGGTAAAAATGGTTGTCGGAAAAACAGGAGCTGCAGAAGTCCCTACTGATCCTATGCCGCCGGAAGCCACGGATATGATTGTCGTACTAAAACCACAGGATGAATGGAAAACCAAGAAATCCTATGAACAATTAGCCGACGAAATTTCTGAAAAACTGGAAACCATTCCAGGAGTTTTCTTTGAAAAAAACCAGCCGATCCAAATGCGTTTTAATGAACTAATGACCGGTATCAGACAGGACGTTGCGGTGAAGATATTTGGTGAGAATTTAGATTCATTGGCAATTTATGCAGATAAAACAGCAAAAGTTATTCAATTGGTTCAGGGAGCAACTTCCCCACAAATAGAACGTGTTAGTGGGCTACCGCAGATTAATGTGGAATATGACAGAACAAGAATGGCCAATTATGGACTGAATATTCAGGAAGTCAACAGCGCTGTAAGTACTGCATTTGCAGGACAGGCAGCAGGGCAGGTTTTCGAAAATGAAAGAAGATTCGATCTTGTTGTCCGTTTAGACAGTCTGAACAGAACTAATATCGATGATGTAAATAACCTGATGATCTCCACCAATTCCGGAGTGCAGGTTCCTCTTTCACAGGTGGCAAATGTCAGTTATAAATTAGGTCCCGCACAAATCAGTCGTGAGGCAGGAAAAAGAAGAATTGTTATCGGTTTCAATGTCAAAGGCAGAGATGTTGAAAGCGTTGTGGAAGATATTCAGAAAAAGCTGGATCAACAGGTTAAACTTCCGTCGGGATATTATTTCACCTATGGTGGTCAGTTTGAAAATCTAAAAGCGGCAAGTGCGAGACTGATGATTGCCGTTCCTGTATCTTTATTATTGATTTTTATGCTTTTGTATTTCACGTTCCATTCATTTAAGCAAGCAGCACTTATTTTTACAGCAATTCCAATGAGTGCAATCGGTGGAGTATTCGCTTTACTGATGAGGGATATGCCTTTCAGTATAAGTGCAGGAATTGGATTTATTGCCTTGTTTGGAGTGGCAGTTTTGAATGGAATTGTTTTGATTGGAACTTTCAACCAACTTGAAAAAGATGGTGAAAACGATATTTTAAAACGGGTAGTGGAAGGAACGAAAACCCGATTGAGACCCGTTTTGATGACTGCAACTGTAGCTTCATTAGGATTTTTACCAATGGCAATTTCTACGGGAGCAGGTGCTGAGGTACAGAAACCTTTGGCAACAGTTGTTATCGGAGGTTTGGTCACAGCTACTTTCCTTACGTTGTTTGTATTACCTATGTTGTACATTATTTTTAACAAAAAAATCAATTTTAAGAAAATAGGCACTAAGACTGTTGCAACAGTTGTTTTTTTAGGCTTTTTATTCTTCGGTCAGACCTTCAAAGCACAACAAGGAAATCCTTTGACTGTGGAAAAGGCAATTCAAATGGCTTTGACAAATAACGATTTATTGAAATCAAAAGATTTTGATATAAAATCTACCGAAGCTTTAAAACCAACTGCAAAGGAACTTCCGAAAATGAATTTTGATGCACAATTAGGGCAATATAACTCCAGAAAGTTTGACCAATCATTTGCAATTTCTCAAACGATTCCATTTCCCAGCTTATTTAAAGCCAAAAAAGACCTTATTAACGAGCAGGTGAAAGGTAAACAAATAAGTAAAGAGGTGTCTGCAAATGAACTCGCTAAACAGGTTAGAACATATTATTATCAGATTGAGTACTTGCAGTACAATCAGACAAAACTTCAAAACCTGGACAGCTTATATACCGATTTTATTAGAATTGCAACAGTTAGGTTTAAAGCGGGAGATGTTAAAAAAATTGAAATTAATACCGCTGAAACGCAGAAAGGAGAAATTAATCTGTTACTCAAACAAAATTGGGTGTATTTGATTAATGCTTACAAAAACCTAAAGGCACTTTTAAATACTTCTGAGGATTTTACCATATTATATGATGAGAATTATCATCCTCTGAAAGCGGATTATGTTCTGGACAGTACTGTTGTTGCAAGACATCCTACGGTAAGGGCTTTTTATCAGGATATGGAGATTGCTGAGAAAAACAAAAAGGTTGAAAAGTCCCTAGGTTTACCGGATTTCACAATAGGTTATACAAATCAGTCACTGATTGGTTTTCAGACTGTAAATGGAATGGATCAATATTTTAACGGTGGAAACAGATTTCATTCTGCAACAATTGGAGTTTCTATTCCATTAACTTTTGGTGCAACCAAGGCGAGAATTCGTTCACTGGATTATCAAAAGCAAATGGCGGAGTCCAATGCGAAGTTTCAGCAAAAACAATTGGAAGCACAGCTTGAAAATGCTTTGAACCAATATCAGCAAAATATAAAACAGTATGATTACTATGTCAATCAGGCTATTCCAAATGCTGAGAAGATTACAAAAGCAGGGCAGTTGGGATATAAAACAGGGGAAATATCATATGTGGAATATCTTTTTGCTTTGCAGACTTCTACCAATATTCAGTTGAAATATCTGCAATCCATTCAGCAGGTCAATGAATCTGTCATTATCATTAATTCAATAATCAATCAATAAAATGAAATGCCTGTAATGCTATTAATTAATCAGTATTACAGGTACTTCATCTGACAAATAAATTTATAAAGATGAAAATCAAATATAGTATTGTATCTCTAGCTTTAATTTCACTTTTTGCCATTAGTTGCGGAAAGAATGATACAACAGAAGCAACAACAGAAAAACCCAAAACAGAGCAAGCTGAAGAAGGTGAGCACGAAGAAGGGCCGAAGACTATTGCAGAACTTACAGAAGAACAGATGAAATCCGTAGGAGTAGTATTGGGTCAGGTTGAAATGAAAGATCTTACTTCAACCATTAAAGCCAATGGATTATTGAGGGTACCCAATAATAAAAAAGCTACAGTGACCTCTTTGTATGGAGGTGTTATAAATACCATTAATTTTCAGATTGGTGATTATGTAAGAAAAGGGCAGGTATTGGCAAGCATTAGTAATCCTGAATATATTCAACTTCAGGAACAATATCTTACCATAAACAGCAGAATTTCCTTTGCCGAGCAGGAGTTTAGAAGACAGAAAGAACTATTTGATAATGATGCAGGTGCAAAAAAGAATCTTCAGAGTTCTGATGCCGAATTGAAGAGTCTGAGAACGCAAAGAGCGTCTTTACAAAGACAACTTCAGCTGATGGGAATAAGCCCAGGAAAGGTTAATAACGGAAATCTACGTTCAGGATTGGTGATTACAGCTCCTATAAGTGGTGTTATCAGTAATATTAATGCGCAGATAGGAAGTTATGTGGATGTTTCATCACCGGTTTTGGAAATGATAGATAACAGTTCAATTCACTTGGATCTTCAGGTATTTGAAAGAGACTTACCTAAAATGAAAGTAGGTCAGAAAGTACAGTTTAAATTAACCAATAATCCTGAAATATTTTATAATGCAACGGTTTACAGTATCGGTTCTTCTTTTGAAAATGAAAGCAAGACCATTTCTGTTCATGCCAATGTTACAGGAAATAAAGTGGGGTTGATCGACGGAATGAATATCACAGGTGTAATTAATCTTGAGAGTGCGACAACGCCTGCAGTTCCCGATGAGGCAATTGTAGAGGCTGACGGTAAGTTCTATGTATTTGTACAGACAGACAAAAAAGCTGAGGAGCATGAAGCTCTAGAGAAGGCAGATGATGATCATGGACATGGACATGATGAAGGAGAAGCTGAACACGGTCACAAAAATGAACAGGAAGCTGGAAATCACGCGAAAGAACAGGGGAAGAAAATGAATTTTGAAAAAGTTGAAGTGGCGAAAGGTTCATCAGAAATGGGCTATACCGCTATTACTCCTGTTACTGAAATTCCAAAAGATGCAAAGATTGTCGTTAAAGGAGCTTTCTTCGTGAATGCTAAACTATCGAACGCTGGAGATCATGGGCATTAATTAACAAAAAGAGTGAAATTAACCGGAAGGTGTTTCACTCTTATTTTAAATATTAATCATTATGGCTTTAAGACAAGAACTAGAAACACAAGGTAGCTGGCTGTTCAGATACAGGAGTTTTTTACCACTCATCGTTATTTTCATTGGTTTAGCAGTTTTTATTGAAACCAACTGGAACAGAAGTGCTTCCGAATGCAGTCCTTACTACGAAATAATCTGCCTTCTTATTAGTATGTTCGGATTGGGAATAAGAATTTATACGGTTGGATTTACGCCTAAAAATACATCAGGCAGAAATACAAAAGCGGGTCAGGTAGCTGATGAATTAAATACAACAGGTATTTACAGTATTGTCAGAAATCCACTGTACCTGGGAAATTTCTTTATGTGGCTTGGTTTAGCTCTGTTGACTGAAAGCATATGGTTTATAGTTTCATTCATCCTTTCCTATTGGATCTATTATGAAAGAATCGTATTTGCTGAGGAACAGTTCCTTGAAAGAAAATTTGGTAATGAGAGGGAAACATCTCATAAAGATGCCGGAATCAGGACTTTTGGTGCAATTACTCTGGCATCGTGTCTGTTTGTTGCAATTGCATCTCATCTAACAGATGATAAATCTGCTATAGCAAGAATGCTCGCTGCAATAGCTACAGGACTCGGTTTTATAGGTGCAGGTTTAAGTTTTAAGGATAAAAGCAACAGCCTTTTAGGCTTAACAACGTCATCAGCTTTGTAGGCAACGGCGGCAATTGGATCTGCAGTTGCTCTCAATATGTATGTACTGGCTATTTTTTCTACTGTTTTAATTTACTTTTTATTATCACTGAGTAAATTTAACTGGTATAAGAAAATGATTGAAAATAGCTTTTCAGAAAAACAAGGTGAGGATGACGGTAAAAATAATAAACTGGAATAATTAAAAAAGTTATTGAAATAAGTAAAAACCTCTAAACAATATATTATGGAACATAAGCACGAATATGATGCGCAGGGCAAACAGCTCTGTTGCTCACCCCAAGAAGAGAAGATTGATAAAAAAGCAAATAAATTGTTAAAAGAAGAAAAGCACAGCTCCGGTGACGGACATAACCATGATCACAGTGATGATGATGGCCATGATCACGGCTCCACCGATAAAACTGTTTTTCAAATGTTCTTACCATCTGCAATCTCCCTGATATTGCTTCTGGCAGGAATTGTATTTGACAATTATATTAAGATGGAATGGTTTTCCGGATGGGTAAGAACGGTATGGTACATTGCTGCTTATGCTCCAGTTGGTCTGCCGGTTATCAAAGAAGCTGCGGAAAGTATTATAAAAGGTGACGTATTTTCAGAGTTTTTTTTAATGAGTATTGCTACTATTGGTGCATTCATTATTTCTGAATATCCCGAAGGAGTAGCCGTCATGTTATTTTATGCTGTTGGGGAGACTTTTCAGACTTTGGCTGTTACAAGAGCGAAAAGTAATATTAAAGCTTTGCTCGATCAGCGTCCTGATGAGGTAACAATCTTAGAGAATAACAACCCTAAAACAATTAAAGCGGCTCAGGCGATCATTGGAGAAATTATTCAGTTAAAACCTGGAGAAAAACTGGCTTTAGATGGTGAACTGCTTAGTGACTCTGCTTCTTTTAATACGGCTGCTCTCACAGGCGAAAGTAAGCCTGATACTAAAACGAAGGGGGAAATTGTACTGGCAGGAATGATCAATCTAACGACGGTATCACAAGTAAAAATTACGACAGCTTATGAAGACAGTAAACTGAGTAAAATTTTAGAGCTTGTGCAAAATGCAACTTCACAAAAAGCACCAACAGAGCTTTTCATTCGAAAATTTGCACGCGTTTATACGCCAATAGTTGTCGTTCTGGCAATTTTAATATGCCTAATACCATACTTCATCGTTGATGATTATGTATTCAGAGATTGGTTGTATCGTGCGCTGGTATTTTTAGTGATCTCATGTCCTTGTGCATTGGTAATTTCGATTCCTTTAGGATATTTCGGGGGGATTGGTGCTGCAAGCAGAAACGGCATTTTATTTAAAGGAAGTAATTTTCTCGATAAAATTGCTGAGATACAAAACGTTGTAATGGACAAAACCGGAACAATGACTGAAGGTGTTTTTAAAGTTCAGGAAGTTAAAATTGAACCAGGTTTTGACCAGGATGAAATTCTTAAACTTGTAAATACGCTGGAGAGTAAGTCAACGCATCCTGTCGCAACCGCTATTCATGAGTATGTTGGAGAAATTGATAATTCTATCAATCTTGATAATACTGAAGAAATTGCAGGTCACGGTCTTAAAGCGACTGTGAACGGAAAAGATTTGCTGGTGGGTAATTTTAAGCTAATGGATAAATTCAATATTAAATATGATATTGACCCTTCCACAATTATTTATACTATCATCGCAATAGCATATGAAGGAAAATTTGCTGGCCTTATTACTATTGCAGACAGTATAAAAGAAGATGCAGGGATTACAATCAAAAAACTTCATAATCTTAATGTTAAGGTGACTATGCTCAGTGGGGATAAAAGTAGTGTGGTTAAATATGTTGCGGACGAGATAGGAATTGATAATGCTTTTGGTGATTTACTTCCAGAAGACAAAGTCAATAAAGTTAAAGAGATTAAAGCAAGAAAAGAGAGCGTCGCATTTGTTGGTGACGGGGTAAATGATGCACCAGTGGTTGCATTGAGTGACGTAGGAATTGCTATGGGTGGATTAGGAAGTGATGCGACTATTGAAACAGCCGATGTCGTAATTCAGGATGATAAACCTTCAAAAATTCCCATGGCAATCAATATCGGTAAAAAAACAAAAAAGATTGTTTGGCAGAATATCATCCTAGCATTTGTAGTGAAAGCAATTGTGCTTATTCTTGGAGCTGGTGGTTTAGCAACCATGTGGGAAGCTGTTTTTGCTGATGTAGGAGTTTCACTTATTGCTATTCTGAATGCCGTAAGAATTCAGAAAATGAAATTTGAATAATTACTTTTCAGATTTTTTTAAACATTGCAATTCAATAAATAAAATGAAGTTTTTAAAGCAACCTCCAATATCTAACTAATCTTTAAATCAATATAATTCTATTGTTTTTATTCCGGTTTTATATCGGAACATCAATAACTATGTTCGAAAATAACCACTGAATTAAATCAAAATGCATATTCCCATGACAAATTTTTTCAAAAAATATATGCTCATAATATTGATGCAGATTTGTTGTTTAGCCTCAGCACAAGACAGTCTGAAGTTAAATACTCTAGATTACTATGATTCTTTAGAAGTATCTGATCTGAAACATCATCAATTAAGTTACAAGAAATTAATTATCCCGGCAAGCTTGATTACAGTCGGTGCCATCAGTTTTGTTGTTCCTGAGATGAAAGAAATAGATCGTGATGTTAGGGGAGAAGTGAATGAACATAATTTGTCCAATTCAAAGCTGGATAATTATACACAGTACGTCCCTGCTGCAATGGTGTATGCCTTGAATATAGCAGGAATGAAGGGTAAACATAATTTTAAAGAAAGAACAATTATTTTTGCAACCAGCCAGGCTTTGACAGCGGCTATTGTACTTCCAAGTAAGAAATTAATCGGAGAAGAACGACCTGATAAATCCAATAATATGTCGTTTCCTTCGGGACATGCTGCTGTTGCCTTTTCGACTGCCCACTTTTTATTCCGTGAATATAAGGACACCAATTACTGGCTTGGAATATCGGGATATTCATTTGCGGTTTTTACAAGTGTATACCGGGTAATTAATAACAAACATTGGGTAACTGATGTATTTGCAGGCGCTGGAGTTGGGATATTGTCAACAGAAATAGCTTATTGGTTATATCCCAAAATCAATTCTTTGTTTAACATCAGCAAGGGTAAGTCTGCTTCTATGATTTCGCCATTTTATCAAAAATTTGATAAAACGAATATAATGGGGCTAAACTATCAATTGTCCTTTTAAAAGTAATGTAATGAGTTTTAAAAGGACATTAAAAAGAAAAGCAATACGTAATAGTAAACATAGGGTTTCATCCAAGGATATCTTTTATCTAATCTGTTGTGCCCTTTTTTTTCTTTTGCTAATAATACATCAGACTTATAAATTTAGTATTAAGTATACAAAAATTCATCCCAGACCATCTAACCATCAAACACACTCTAAATAATTAAAATACAATGTATCATTTTCTGAATAAAAATTAAGTATTCTCCAAACAATATTCTCCAAACAATATTTTCCAAACAAAAATTCATTCAAACAACTTTTATAAACCTTTTATTTTTTAACATTAGCATGAAAAAATTATTACTAAATCTTTTGACGGGCTTTGTATTTTGTACAATCTCTGCACAAGCACCAACGAATTATTATGACGGAACAGCAGGTCTTTCTGGAGCAACCCTAAAATCAAAACTTAAAACAATAATTACCAATGGGCACCAAGACAAAGGGTATGCAGGATTATTAAATGCATTTCAAACTACAGACCGAGATTATTTTTATGAAAACGACGGAACTGTAATGGATATGTATTCAGAAAATCCACTTGGATCAGATCCATACAACTATAACCACGGTTCTAACCAGTGTGGTAATTACAGCAGTGAAGGCGATTGTTATAATAGGGAGCATGTAGTACCACAAAGCTTATTTAACCAAAACTTACCAATGAGATCAGATGTCCATTTTGTGACACCAACTGATGGCAAGGTAAACGGAATGCGATCAAATTACCCATTTGGAAAAGTAGGAACGGTTTCCTTTACTTCATTAAATGGTTCAAAATTAGGAAGTTCGGCTTCCGCGGGCTACGCAGGTACTGTTTTTGAACCAATAGATGAATTTAAGGGAGATATTGCAAGAATGATTTTATATTTTGTAACAAGATATGAAACACAACTTTCTGGTTTCAGCAGTGGAAACATTTTAGGCTCTTCGGCATTTCCAGGTCTTCAAACTTGGGAACTCAAACAATTACTTGCGTGGAATGATGGAGATCCAGTCTCAGCTTTTGAAATAGCACGAAATAATGCAGCTTTCACATATCAGGGAAATAGGAATCCATATATAGACCGCCCTGAATTTGTTGCGCTGATTTGGGGAGCTTTTATGGCTGTAGATGATGTTTCAATATCTAAAAATCTAACCATTGTGCCAAATCCAGTTAGAGGAAATGTTTTAAGAGTAACTGGCGAAAAAGATTTGAAAAAATTTAAAATTGCATTAATTATTAATTCTGCTGGACAAAATGTTCAAACAATTGAAAAACCATTCGAGAATGGGAATACAGTTAATTTGAAAAGTCTACCAAAAGGAGTTTATTTTCTTAAATTAGATAATAGCAATACAAAATTTATTATAGAAGATTAAAAAAGCAAAAGGAAGTGACCTAAAAGTCAGATACACCTTCTGAGAATCAAATATTCATATACTCCTCCTGTATTGGGGTAAGAATAGAACCAGCAAAAATTGAGGCTGTCCAAACTTTTCGGACAGCCTCTTTGCTTTTTTAATCTAGTAATTAATTGTATGCCTCGCCAAAAAAAGTTTGGACAGAATTATACCTTCGTTTCTTACACTATAAAAATCTTCCATTAGATTACTCTGAGTAGAACACTTTTAAAATTTTTGGAATATGACTATGTGTTAAATAAGATAAAAGTTCAAAAACCGAAATCCAGATTAAATATTACAATAAAATTAGATTAATATAAACAAATTGTTAGATTAGTCTAACAATTTGTTTATATTTGAAAAAAAAATAATCGTGAGTAAAAGATATTTATCTGTTGTTGTACTTTGCTATCTTGTTTTTATTATCGTGCAGGCTTGTGATAACCTCCATCCGGAAGCAATAGACGAAGGCGAATTATTAGACGGTCCGATTGAGGGTTTGTCCTACGCTGAAAACCAGCAATTTTTGAAAGGAGATATTGCTTTTAATGATGAAATTTTCACAGTTGAAAAAGGGCTTGGGCCTACATTTGTAGCAACAAGTTGCGGCAGTTGCCATGCCGGTGACGGAAAGGGCACGCCTTTTTCTACGCTGACTCGTTTTGGTCAGGTTGACGAAACGGGTAATTTATTTTTACATTTAGGTGGTCCCCAATTACAGAATAGAGCGATACCGGGTTATACTCCGGAGACAATTCCTTTCGGAGCGACATTTTCCAAATTTACTCCGCCTGCAAATACAGGATTGGGTTTTATTGAATTGGTGTCCGATACAGATATCTTGGCAATGGCTGATCCTTTTGATGCAGATAATGATGGGATTTCAGGAGTTCCAAATTACATAGTGCTTCCAGCATATCAAGCGCCATTTCCTTTTGCGATCCCAAAAGGAGGGAAGTATATCGGACGATTTGGTAAAAAAGCATCCACATACAGTTTACATCAACAGACTGTTAATGCCTATAATCAAGATATGGGCATTGCTTCAACATTTAATCCTCAAGATGTTTATTCAGGAATGAACATTGACCCAGAGGTCTCTGACAAAACCATTGCAGATGTCGTATTTTATCTGCGTACATTAAAAACGCCGATTCAACGAGATCCAGAAAACAATAGTGTTAAGCAGGGGCAGGCTCTATTTACCCAAATAAGTTGCATTAAATGCCATGTCTCGGAATTAAAAACTTCATCATCTTCAATTTCAGCATTATCAAATAAAAAGTTTTACCCATACACAGATCTATTGCTTCATGATATGGGCAATGCTTTGGATGATGGATATACAGAAGGATCTGCAAAGACCTATGAATGGCGTACTCCTGCATTGTGGGGACTGGGTTTATCACCAAAATCACAAGGGGGGCAATATTTCCTAATGCATGATGGTAGAGCAAAAAGTATAGAGGAAGCTATACAACTGCATGGTGGAGAAGCTACAAATAGCAAAAATAAATACATGCAGTTATTATCTCAGGAGAAAGAAGCTATTATTAAATTTTTAAAATCATTATAAAAGTGGATAGACTTGAATTTATAAAAAAATGTGGTTTTGCCTGTTTGGGGATTACAGCACTTCCTATCGTTCTTTCAGGGTGTATAAGCAATAAAATAGTTGCTGGAACAATTGAAGAAGATTACATTATATTGCCTTTGGTAGATTTTGTGGAAGCAAAATATCCAGATAAAAAACGTTCTTATGTCATCATTCAAAATGATATCCTGAAATATCCTATCTGCGTATTTCGTTTTTCAGAAACCCAATACGAGGCATTATGGATGCAATGTAGCCATCAGGGAAGCCAATTGCAAGTGTTTGGAGACAAGCTCCAATGTCCTGCACACGGTAGCGAATTTACCAATAAAGGGCATGTACAAAACGGTCCTGCTGATAGGGCACTAAGAAAATTTCCGGTGTACATAGAATCCGATTTTTTGAAAATTTCTTTAAAGAAACCCGTATGAAAAAAATCCTCTACCTTACTGTATTTTTAATATTTCAAACAACCATAGCACAGGTCGATACTGAGCTATTAAAAAGAATTCCTATAGACAGCGCCCAATCTTTAAATATGGATGCTGTCTACACACGCCCTTTCTTAGGCCTAGGAAAAGTACCTGTCTCTATCGGAGGCTATGCAGAACTCAACTGGCAGCACATCAGTACCGACGGCGTATCAGAAGGACATCAATTTCAATTACGAAGAATGACACTTTTCGTATCTTCTTCAATTTCGTCCAAAATAAAATTTCTTAGTGAAATAGAATTGGAAGAAGGTGGTAAAGAGATTAATATTGAATTTGCTGCCATTGATGTGGAGCTTAATCCCCTGCTTAATTTGCGAGGAGGAATTATCATGAATCCAATTGGGGCTTTCAACCAAAATCATGATGGTCCGAAATGGGAATTTACTGATCGTCCTATATCAGCAACACAAATGTTGCCTGCAACATTTAGCAACGCCGGCTTTGGGTTATATGGAAAAATGTATAAAGCAGATTGGATGATTGGCTATGAAGCCTATCTTTCCGGAAATTTTGATAATTCAATTATTGATAATAGTCAGAACAAAACTTATTTGCCCGCTGCCAAAAGTAATCCCGAACGTTTTGAAGGAATCAATAGCGGCATCCCTCTTTTAACCGCCAAAATTGCTACAAGACATAAAAAAGCAGGAGAGATTGGAGTTTCTTATATGGGAGGTATTTACAATAAATTTCAGGATGATGGTCTCCAGATCGATGATAAGAGAAGAGTAAGAGTATTTGCATTGGATTATAATAATACACTTCCAAATTTGGGAACTTTTATTACTGCGGAATGGGCATGGGTAAAAGTAGATGTTCCTGAAACTTATACACAGCAATATGGGGATAGACAATATGGAGGATTTCTTGATATTGTGCAACCCATAGTTAAAAGAAAAATTCTAGGTTGGGAAAAAGCCGTTGTTAATGTTGCATGCCGTTTTGAATATATAGACTGGAATGTAGGCCACTTTAGAGAAAATAACAACAAAATTGGAGATGACCTATGGAGTGTAATGCCTGCAATTAGTTTAAGACCAAATGCACAGACTGTTTTTAGAATTAATTACAGATTTCAGAAACAAAGAGATGTTTTTGCAAATCCTTCATCAACTACGACAGGCTTCAGTTTTGGAATTTCTACCTATTTTTAATTTTTACTAAGAAATTGAAATATATATAGCTAAGCTGTTGAAAATATATTTTTATTTGTAAATTTGTTGTGTTGACAAATTTAAGAATATATACGAGTGTGATAACACTATTTTGTTTGGGTTTCTTTTTGATACCTATTCAAAGCTATGCCTGTTCCAAAAAATCAACAAGCACTGAAAAAAAGTCCTGCTCAGAAGAAAAATCTGATAAATTGCACGACAAAGACAGTTGCAAGCACAAGTCAGATAAAAAATGTAACGATGGTAACGACTGCGATGGCAATTGTAAACACAGCTCTTGCAGATGCAGTACTTCTTCATCTTTTGTCAGCTTATTAATACCAATTGATTTAAATATAACAGACCCTTTTGCTGAAAACAAAAAGCAAAAATTCGGGTTTGAACAAGCCTACTATTCTTTAGGCTACTCATCCATTTGGCAACCGCCTAAAATAAGCTAAAACGGAGGCTTTACAGCCAAAGTTATGTCTTGTCGAAAACCAAATCCGGTTTTCGCACCCCTTTTGTATTTCTAATTAAATTAAAAATTTTCAAAATGAAATCATTATCAAAAATAGTGATGGTAATTACCGTATTACTATCATCAATAAACAGTTTCGCACAAATCAAGAATGCGAAAACAGAAACCGTAAAAATTTACGGCAATTGCGGTATGTGTAAAGCCACTATCGAAAAAGCAGGCAACTTGAACAAGATAGCCAGTGTAGAATGGAATAAAGACACTAAAATGGCTACACTCACTTATGATAGCGGTAAGACCAATCAGGACGAAATATTGAAACGTATCGCTTTGGCAGGCTATGACAGCGAGAAGTTTTTAGCTCCAGATGATGTGTATGCCAAACTTTCAGGATGTTGTCAATACAGCAGGGAATTAAAGCCGGTCGCAAAATCTAATGACGCAGGTATGGATATGAAAAATCAACACGCAAATCACAACGAAATGGCAACAACAAAAACTACCGATGCCCAAAATTTACCACAATTGAAAACTGTTTTTGACAATTATTTTTCAGTGAAAGATGCTTTGGTAAAAACTGATGCAGGCACTTCATCCACAAAAGCTGCCGATTTAGTGAAAGCCATCAAAGCGGTAGAAATGGCAAAACTTTCTACCAAGGAGCATAGCGTTTGGATGAAAGTGATGAAAGACTTGACTGCAAATGCCGAAAAGATTGCTGCTTCAAAAAATGTTGCCCAACAAAGGGAAACATTCGTTTTGCTTTCTAATAATATGTATGAGTTGGCTAAGGTATCAAAGCAGGAGATTCCTGTATATTATCAGCATTGCCCAATGTATAATAACGGGAAAGGAGCAAATTGGCTGAGCAAGGAAGAAGCTGTTAAAAATCCATATTACGGTTCTCAAATGCTAACCTGTGGTAAGGTAGTAGAAATGATAAATTAAAAACAAAGGGTAGTTGAAAACTACCTTTTTAGTAATTATAAAATTGAAATTTCTAAAATGGTTATTCAAAAAAATATTTATAAAAAACTGTTGCCAATAGTAATATTACTATTGGCAACTCAAATAATTTACGCCCAAAAAGTAGTGCGATACGAGCTGTATGTAAAAGATACGCTTGTAAACTACGCAGGAAAAGAAAAAAGGGCTATTGCCGTAAACGGTCAGATACCAATGCCAACGCTCACATTTACTGAGGGCGACACTGCCGAGATTGTGGTGCATAACCAATTAAAAGAAAGTACATCACTGCATTGGCACGGCGTGTTTTTGCCCAACAAAGAAGATGGTGTGCCTTGGCTTACACAAAAGCCTATTGAACCAGGAACAACATATACCTATCGTTTTCCGATTATCCAACACGGTACACATTGGTATCATTCCCATTCAGGTTTGCAGGAGCAGATTGGAATGTATGGCAGTTTTGTAATGAAAAAGCGTGATAGCGATAAAACCTTTAGAAAAGGAATTGATGATTTGCCAACCGTACCCATCATTTTAAGCGAATGGACAAACCTTAATCCCGATAATATCAACCGGATGTTGCACAACGCCAACGATTGGTCGGCTATAAAAAAAGGTGCTACACAGTCTTACGCAGAAGCCATTAAAGACGGTCATTTCAAAACAAAAATCAACAACGAATGGAAACGGATGTTGGCAATGGACGTAAGCGATGTATATTATGACAAAATATTAATCAACGGAAATCATACTACCGATTTAAAAACTGTTGATGGAAAAACCCTAAAAGCAGGAGATAAAGTAAGATTAAGAATTTCCAACGGTGGAGCTTCATCCTATTTTTGGTTAAGATATGCAGGAGGTAAAATTACAGTAGTAGCCAATGATGGTAACGATGTAGAGCCTGTAGAAGTTGATAGGTTAATCATTGCGGTTTCCGAAACTTACGATATTGTAGTAACCATTCCTGAAGATGGTGTTGCTTACGAATTTTTAGCCACTACCGAAGACAGAACACAATCAGCAAGTTATTTTGTGGGCAATGGCATCAAACAATTAATATCACCACTTCCCAGATTGAAATATTTTGAAGGGATGAAGATGATGAATGATATGATGAAGATGAATGGAGATTTGGACGATATGGGTATGAAAATGAGCCTGAACCAAATGGATATGAATGTGGTAATGTATCCCGAAATTACTGGAGAGGCTAAACCTAAAAAAGACCATAGCGGGCACAATATGAATATGGATAATGACCCCAACCGTTACAATGCAAATGCTTTGGGAGAAATCAAAACGCTGAATTATGCAATGTTGCAATCGCCCTACAATACCACACTTCCCAAAGACGCACCCGTAAAGGAATTAAAATTTACGCTTACCGGAAATATGAACCGATATGTATGGAGTATGGATAATAAAATACTTTCTGAAACCGATAAAATACCCGTAAAAAAAGGAGAAATTTTACGCATCACCATTTACAATAATTCAATGATGCGCCATCCAATGCACCTGCACGGTTTCGATTTTAGGGTAATTAATGGGAAAGGCGAAAAATCACCACTCAAAAATGTTTTGGATATAATGCCAATGGAAACAGACACCATCGAATTTTTAGCAAATGAAGAGGGAGATTGGTTTTTCCACTGTCATATACTTTACCATATGATGTCGGGGATGAACAGGGTCTTTGCTGTGGATGATTATCAAAATCCATACTTACCCAACAAAAAGCAGGCATACAATAAATTGCAGAGGGAGAGCAATATGCCGCACTTTATGGCACAGAACGATTTTGCAACCAATGGTAACGATGGAGAAGCAATGCTTCAGAATGCACGGTGGAGTTTAGGAACAGAATGGCGCTTAGGGTACAACGATATGCACGGTTATGAGGTGGAAACCCATTTGGGAAGATACATTGGTAAAATGCAATGGTTTATGCCATTCATCGGTTTTGATTGGCGTTACCGAAAAATGGGTATGGATGAGCACGAAACAAATTTATTTGGACAGAAAAATGAAAAAGATACACGCAGAGCTTTTAGTCTAGGTTTTATGTACACTTTGCCAATGTTGGTTAATTTTCAGGCAGAAGTATATCACGATGGCATTGTACGTCTGTCATTAATGCGTGAAGATATTCCTATCTCTAAGAGATTAAGAGCGGGCTTTATGGTAAATACTGATATGGAATATATGGCAGAACTTAGATATATCATTACCAAAAACATTGGTATCCGTACACATTATGATAGTGATATGGGTTTTGGTGTAGGAATGGCATTTACATACTAAATAGCAGTTGGAAAAATGAACTATTAAAATGTTTATAATAACAGAACCTTAATTATACTAATTCAAACAATGCATAGTTATTTTCAGAACAAATAACAGTTTTAAAAAAACTTCTAATCTGTGTGCATTGTTTGATTTAAAAAAACATCAATGTTTCGGAACTAAATGAATTGATTTCATAGTTAAATATTGCAAAATTAGAAACAGAATTATCGAGATTGATAGCTGAAGACTGTTTCTTAGTTTGAGTAAAAGAGATTTAGGTTGTATATAAGTAAATTAAGTATAGATATAAAAACAAAATATGTATTAGCGTTTTGATATCATTACTTTGTGATGTTTTTTATCTAGAGCTCTGAAAAATTGATAGTCTTTTAAGACAAGATCGTTTTTTTATACAAACATCTAAATTTTTACAATCAAAGCGACCTTGTTTTTTGCATAGAATGCAAAGAAACTTCTTAACTCGTTTTTTAAAATATAATAAGATTTCAAATTAACTGCAAAGCTAATTCGATTATCCTCTTATAATGTAAGGAATGATTTTGATATAAATCAGTTCAAATATAATTTCTACAATGGTCTGAGTTACAATTACCACTCCAACTAATTGATTATCGGGAGCAGGTAGAGAAAGTGCTAAAGGTAAAACAACTAATGAATTTCGCGTACTTGTAGAAAAAGCTATTGCCCTCGTTCCATAAAGATTTACCTTAAATATTTTGGATGATAGCATACCAATAAATGGCGCACATATGGCAAATGCAATATAAATAGGAATAACAGTTAAAATAGGTTCAGGATTATTGTAAAGTGATGAAATTTGAGCCGCAGTAACAACAAAAAATGTCAACGCCATAAATGGAACAGGCAACCAGCTCGAAAAGTCCATTATTGTATTTCCTATTTTATTATTAGATTTCGAAGCGGTTTGCGTTAAAACTGATAATATAAAAGGTATAATTATCAAGTAAATAAAAGATTTGACAAAAGGAGTAACTTGAATTATGTTGATTATTTCTCTTCCCAAAAAAATCCATAGAAATAAGGGTAACAACAACATCTGAATGATAAATAATAAGGGTGTTGAAGCTAAGACAGATTGAGAATCACCTTTTCCTAAGTACGTAAATACAATTACATAATCTATACAAGGTGTTAAAAGAACTAAAAGAACGCCAACACTAATTAAAATTGTTACAGGAAATATGCTTATTAAAACCCAAACAAGTAATGGTATAAGTATGAAATTTCCAACTAAAAGAGCTTTAAAAAAAGAAGGATTTTGAAATGTTTTTTTTAGTTTCAAAAATGGTATCTGACAAAACATACTATAAAGCAAAATTCCAATAACTGGTTCAATTGTATGCTCAAGAATTTTGCTATTACCCCAATTCAGTCCAATAATAGCACTTATTAAAAGTGTGACTATATATATACCAATCTGTCTTTTTTCGAGTATTTCTTTAGTAATCATTAGTTATAGCAAATTTTTTTAGATTGAATACTAAAATCCAATTCTATTTTAATACCGTCAACAACTTTAGTTTTTAATTAAGTTTTACCTTTTCATCCACTGACAGATATTGCAAAAGTATAAAAATCAAAGCATTCTATTCAGTTTAGTAACTTTGTATGTTCCAAGGAATTTATATGCAAAAACTTTTTTTAGTTCTCTTCTCTCAATAATTATGATTTTCAGGTTGGCAATAACCGTTTCTTTTTCTTAATAATTTGCAGAATATTTTTTCTGATTTATTTTTTACTAATCTTGTTTTTGGTTGCACCGTTTAATATGATGATAACAAATACAATAAAAACGAATGCTTTAACAAGATTGAAAAAAAACTTGTAAATCAATCAAAGAATCAATGAACTAAAGCTGTCTGAACCCAATTGTTGACTTGGGGAAAAATGGGAGAATGATACAGGAAGTAGCGCTGAAAAAATCAAATGAAAACTGTCCTAGTCTTCTAATTGTTAATCAAAAAGAACGCCTCAGTAGAGGCGTTCATATTTAAATTACTATGCTTTCTTTTTGTTGCCACCACAGCAAGAACCATCAGCATTGCATGACTTCTTCTCATTAGATGTCGTGGAATTTTCATCAATCTTACAAGAAGGTTCTTTCTTCGATTTTGAAGTATTGGACTTTTTTTTCGATACAGAAGTTTTTTCTGCGTTTTTCACTTTTGGCTCTGTTTGTTGAGCATTTACATTTATAGTTAAAGTAAGCAATAATACAGCGATTATACTTTTCATATTTATTGTATTTAATTGTTAAAAAATTCTAGATATAACAAAACTCTCACTTCCTTATCTTTTGATAAATCTAGAGGGGTATAAAATTTAAATCTTAGATTTTAAATTGAAATTTAACATAAAATTTTGGAGGATGCCAAATATCACAATTTCCTAATAAAAGGTAACATTGATTTAAGCCAAAGTTATTTTTGCTTACTAAATTTGTTATTGAGTGACTCTGCTTTAATATATCAGAAATCAATATGTTTAATTTAAAACAACAAGTAAACGAAGAACAACTTTGCTCCTTGCACTTGTCTTTTTTCTTTTTAGCATTTGTAGGTTTTGAACAGGACTTAGCACATTGTTCAGATTAAAATTTTGCATAAACAATACTAACTGTCGGAGTGGCAATAAGACTTATTATATAAAAACTTGTTATAAACGCTAAAAATTTCATTTGACTGTAAAGATAGTAAATAAGATTTTAAGATACTTTAGTGATAAAGGAGCTCGGATTTAATTTTTTTTGATGGCAGTTGCTACAATGGTCTATTTCCTTTATAAAGCTTATAAAGCCATTGTATTTTTCAGACTCAAAGATAAATATATCTACTGTGCAATCGATTCTGAAATGGAGATCTTATTACGAAGGCTATGCTCCGTTGATTAGGATTTTGAGAACGCTCATTATAATTGATAAAAATCACATTGTTCAGAACATCGATATTTTTAGTAATTTGATATACTAAAGAATATTGCATCCTGCAGTTATTGTATTATCAATTGGTATTTATCAAACCCACCAAGACTATATTAAAGTCAAAAAAGAATATAAAGAAACCGAGGAGGTTCTACAACAATGTTCAGATCGCTATTATAAAGAAATAGCTATTTCGAAGTAAACAAAATATATTTGCAATGATTCTCAATCTATTTGGGTTTCCATTGTTATTAGTTTTTATCCCTTGTTATTTAGGGATTTTGAATAAGATTTGATGAAGTAATACTCATATAAAATAAACTATTCTTTAGGATTTTCAATCTTTAAAAATTTCAGCAACATTTAAATCCAATTGCTTACACAACTTTAATAGCGTAGAAAATTGAAAATCCTCTTTACCATTTTCCATGTCACTGATTTTAGAACGATCAACCTTCGCCTTATCAGCCAACTGTTCTTGTGTTAAACTCTTTTCAATTCTTTTATTCTTTAAAGCTTTACCTATTGCTTTATAGGTAGCTGTGAAATTATCACTCATTTTTTTTATTTTTTTTGTGGTTATATTGCCACATTTAATAATTATTACTATATTTGCTCAAGCGATTATAAAATATAACTGGTTAAAATTTAACCATGTAACGATGTTTCTCGTTCCGTAAAGTCCTATTAGCAGACGAGAGTATCGTGAAATCGCTCCATGTCGAAAAGTTTTCTACTTTTGCATACGGCATGCGAGCGGTCTTCACGCAAGCTTTCATTTGCAAACAATATTTTATTGTTAGGGTCGTAGGACACCCTCGGATTGAAAGTGTGAGACCGCTCCTTGCTTTTTGTGGCACAGCTATCTTACATTCACACATTGTTCCCGATATATATAAAACTATATTTATGAGAACGATCTTTTCAACGATTCTGCTTATTTGTCCACCAGAGTAGCTGGTGAGCATTGTAGAAAAAATTACTGCTCTATATATATCATTTTAGCCCAATAAAATTAGGTGAGGAATAAAAGCCCCACTAATATATATCCGACACACTCCGAAATTCCCTTAATAGTTAGAGGAAGCCAGACTACACTTTAAACTCACACTTTAAAAGTACTTGCTTTCTTTTAATTTTCCAAATTATTTTTCAGAACGAAGGGAATTTAATACAAAAGTACATTGCTAAATGGGAGAGCTGTTTTTATTTGTGGTAAAATATATTTCTCACTTATGACATTTTACAATGAGGTGTACAACTCATTGCGGCTTAACAGGCTTTAACGAAACACAATTTTCATTCATATTAATTTTTTATGATTGTTTGGGTAGGAGGTTTTCCACCACCACGGATGCCTCCACTCAAGCATATCATTTCAAGCAACAACTAAAACAGATATAAGACACAGATAATTTACAGCAACCCTTAGAAAAAGAAAAAGCCCTTTCCTCAGTTTGCAGACCACAGGAAAGAGCATAAGAGTCATTAATAATCATTAAAAACCTATTCAAAAATATGAAAAATATTTTTTGCAGGGGATCTATGTCCCTTACTTTTACACTTGTGGTGGCAACCACATCCTTTGCCCAGAACAAGTCTCTTAAAATTGGAGATTCCCTTCCTGAAAGTTTTTGGACAACACCTTTACAGGTTGTCAACCATCCTCAGAAAACCATCAATCTTTCAGAGGAAAAGAACAAATTAATACTGATTGATTTTTGGACGACTTGGTGCAGTGGCTGTCTGATGAGCCTCCCTAAAATTGAAGCCTTACAGCAAAAGTTTGGAAACAAAGTAAAAATACTTCCTGTAAGCAGTCAGGATAAAGCTGCTTTGGATAAATTCTTCTCTTCATCCAATGGAAAGAAGTACAAAAGTATGACGTCTACGTATGAAGACAAAAAGCTTCACGAACTATTCCCACACGCAGGTGTTCCATTCATCATTTGGATAAAAGATGGAAAACTATTCAACTCCACCGATGCAGGACAGCTTACTGAACAGACTATCACTGAAGTTTTGAACGGTGATAAGTCGTCTTTGCAGACCATTATCCAAATGGACAGAGCAAGACCATTGATGCTTTCAGAAGATTACGACCGTCAAAGAAATGTCGAACTCCTCAATTATTCATTTTTTGCCAAAGGACAAATCCCTGATATTGGTGCAGGAGGAACGTATCGCAAAACAGCATCAGGCAAAATTCACGGAAGACAGTTTACCAATCTGTCATTATGGGATATATATTATCCTATAGGATACGAGCTTATCAAACAGCAAGATAAAATATCTTTCACGGAAAAAAGGATAATTATCGATGTCAAGGAACCTAAACAATTAATGTCGATAGAAAAAGCAGACGGCTCAAATGATGGAGCAAACCTTTATAATTACGAATTCATTATCCCAGAACAAAAGTCTGATTCTCTATACAATTATATGCTTGAAGATTTGAATCGTTATTCCGGCTATACCGTGACCCTTGAGAAAAGACCTGTACAATGTTTTGTATTAGTAAGAACAAGCACGAAAGACAAACTGGCAACCAAAGGAGGAGAAAAACGCTCCACATTTCCACAAACCCCATCCATCCTTAAAAATGTACCTCTTAAAAATATGGTCAATATGCTCAACGGCGAGATTCCCATCAAGGAATTGTTTATCGATGAGACAGGATACACAGGGAATGTAGACCTGGAGGTTTCGGGAGTCAAAGATATTGCCACCTTAAAAAAAGAGCTTCAGAAATACGACCTTGACCTGATACCTCAAGAGCGTCAGGTTTTGATGATGGTCATCAAAGACTCGCGGAAATAAACATTCCCACGCATGAACAATCATTGAATTTACATTAATGCAAAACTATATCAGACTATGAAGAAATTATTAGTGCTTCCCGTCCTATGCTATTGTGTGCCAATAATGGCACAGCAGATGTTCACGGGAAGCGTTATCGACGAAACAACCCGCTTACCCGTATCAGGCGCAACCATCGCCATTCAAAACTCAAAAATGGTTACGACTACGGACAGATATGGAAACTTCAGTCTTACCACCAATGACAAAAAGATTAATCTTGTGATACTTGGAAGAGGTTATGAAGAACAGATCATTGTTTTGGAGCTTCCTTTAAAAGAACCCTTAAAAATCAATCTCTCTGAAAAGGTAGCCCAAATTGATGAGGTAGTACTTACAACAGGTTATCAGAAAATCCCTAAAGAACGTTCCACTGGTTCTTTTTCATCGGTGAGTAATTCAGCCTTAAATACACAGGTTTCCACCAATATCCTTGACCGTTTAGCTGCCACAGCTAATGGAATCGTCATCAACAAAGGGACATCTCAAGGCGGATCACAAATTATGGTCAGAGGTCTGAGTACGATTCAGGGACCTAAATCGCCTTTGATTGTGGTTGATAACTTTCCCTACGATGGTGATATCAGCAATATTGACCCCAACATTGTTGAAAGCATTACCGTTCTCAAAGATGCCGCCGCTTCGAGCATCTGGGGAGCAAGAGCCGCCAACGGTGTAATTGTCATCACCACCAAAACAGCAAAGTACAATCAGCCTGTGACGGTCAATTTCAATACCTACTTAATGACCAGTCCAAAACCGGATTTCAATTATCTGAAAACAATGTCCAGTGCAGACTTCATTGATGTGGAACAGGAACTATTCAAGAAGAATTTTTACAACACCGATATCAATTCTACCAGCCACCCCGTATTGTCTCCTGTGGTTGACCTTTTGAATAAAGAAAAGAAAGGACTGCTTTCATCCGAATATGTAAGAAACGAAATAGAACGCCTGAAGACGATTGATTCCCGTGACCAATACAGAAAATATATGTATCAGCCTTTGGAGAACAGACAGTATTCACTGAGTATGGCGGGCGGAGCTCCTCAATTTTCTTGGACTTCATCTTTAGGGTATGATGACAATATAGGAAACCTCGGAGAAAAATACGAACGTGTGAACCTTCGCTTCCAGAATACCTGGCAACCACTGAAAAACCTGACTTTGAACACAGGAATCTTTTTCACGCACTCAGCAATGCAAAGCGGTCGCAGTGCTTTTGGAAGCATTATTTTGAAAACCAATTCGGTTCCCTATATGGAAATGGCAGATGCATTCGGGAATCCGTTGGCGGTTTCAAAATCGTATGAGCAAGGTTATAAGTTAGCATTAGGCAACGGAAAATTACTGGACTGGAACTATTATCCGCTTACTGATTGGGAGCACAATACTACCAAAAGCAAAAGCTCGGAGATCATTCTCAACGCAGGATTGAACTATAAACTACTAAAAGGGTTAGATGTTGATGTAAAATATCAGTATCAGAGAACTACTGGACTCTCCAATACAATGTATGATGAGGGAAGTTACTTTGTGAGGGATTATGTGAACAGGTTCACAGTCATCAATTCTGATGGTAGTCTGACCTACAATGTACCTAAAGGAGCGATAGTGGATAAGACTAATTCGCAATTGTTGATAAACAATTTCAGAGGACAACTCAATTTCAACAGAAGCTTTGGTAAACATCAAGTTTCAGCCATTTTGGGAAGCGAGGTGAGAGATTCCAATTCACAGTCGAGCAATAACCGATATTATGGTTACGACCCCAACAATCTTTCTTTTGGAATGGTAGACCTCAGCAAGAGATTCCCAATCATTGCAGGAGGTACAGCATTCATCGATAATCTGAATTCTTTGAGAGAATCGACCAATCGTTTTGTATCGGTCTATGCCAATGCAGCCTACACGTTTGATAACCGATATACCATTTCAGGAAGTGCCCGCCGTGATGCAAGCAACCTATTCGGTTTGAAAACCAATGACCAATGGAATCCTTTCTGGTCAGCAGGTCTATCTTGGAATGTAGGCAATGAAAAATTCTATTCAGTCAGCTGGCTTCCTAATCTGAAACTGAGAGGTTCTTATGGTTTCAACGGAAATATCAATCCTGCAATGGTTGCCGTAACAACAATGGCATTACTCGGTGTTTCCACCTACACGCAGGAGCAGATGGCGAGATTTGACAATTACTACAATCCCCAACTTCGGTGGGAAACGGTCAGAATGATCAATGCAGGATTGGATTTTGTAACCAAAAACAATAGAATCTCAGGTTCAGTGGAGTATTTCCAGAAGAAAGGAGAAAATCTTTTCGGACAGGTTCCGTTGGACTATACCATTGGAATAAGCAGTCTTGTATGGAATGTGGCAGGAATAGAAGGAAAAGGTGTGGATGTGGAACTCAAGACCATCAATATCAATAAACCCTTCAGATGGTTGACCACTCTTAACTTCAGTACCTACAAAGATAAAGTGACAAAATATTATCCGAGCAGTACCATAGCAAGGAACTTCGTACTTGCTTCTGTTCCGATTTCAGGAATTGAAGGATTGCCTGTCTATTCGATTTTTGGTTACCAATGGGCAGGGCTTGATCCCCAGACTGGCGACCCAAGAGGTTATCTGAATGGAGAAGTCAGTAAGGATTACACCAATATAATGGGTGGTGATGTCAAAGACCTGCAGTATTTCGGTTCTGCTGTACCTACTGTTTATGGCTCTTTCACCAATACTTTTGCTTATAAACAACTAAGCCTTGATGTAGGAATTACTTATAAGCTAGGTTATTATTTCAGAAAACCATCCATTAACTACACGAGCTTATTCAGAGAATGGAACGGTCACAGCGATTACGATCAAAGATGGCAGAAACCGGGTGATGAAGCTTTCACCAATGTTCCTTCCAACCTTTATCAGACAAATTCAAACAGGGACGCGTTCTACGCAGGTTCTGCTGCGCTCATTGAAAAAGGTGACCACATCCGTTTGCAGTACATCAATCTCGGATATGAGGTCAGCAAAAGGCAATGGCGTAGTTTGCCGCTCAAAAGTCTTCAACTTTATACCAATGTCAGCAATCTTGGAATACTCTGGCAAGAGAGCAAAAGTGGAATCGACCCTGATTTCAATTTGGGAAATAATATCTTAAAACCTCCTATGACCTTTACCTTAGGATTAAAAGCTAAATTTTAAAATGGACAGAAATGAAAAAAACTAAAATACTTTTAATATCGTTATCGCTAATCCTAATCTCATTTGGATGCAGTGATTTTTTAGACGAAAAGTCTGACCTGAAGCTGGCAACTCCCGACAGATTGGAAGACAATCAAATGCTTCTCAATAATTATGGTTTTCTTAATACAGACTTTGCATCTAGTGGTGAAGGAAGTTCTGACGATTACTATCTTACAGATGCTGATTACAACGGTTTAACCTTTGAAGCATATAAACGTATTTACACTTGGATGCCGGACAATGTTGCCCGTCCTGTTTCTTCTGGGAACGATTGGTCTACCTGTTACAGAAGCATTTATATCTGCAATGCGGTATTGTTCAATATGCAGGATAAAAACTTTACAGGTGAGCAGGCAGATAATGTTAGAGGTCAAGCGTTGGCACTTCGTGCTTTCCGATATCTGGATGCAGCTCAGATATGGTGTAAGGCTTATAATCCTCAAACCGCAGGAACAGATCTGGGACTTCCACTAAGGCTTGATCCTGATATGAATACTCCATCGGTACGCTCAACTGTCAAGCAGACCTATGATCAGATCATCAGTGACCTGCAAACTGCAATACCGCTGCTTTTACCAAAGCAGATTTCAGGGATGCGCATATCGAGAGCCGCTGCTTACGGTTTGTTGGCTCGCACTTATCTTTTTATGGGGGATTATGACAATGCGCTTTATAATACTCAGCAGGCGCTAAACATCAATAATGACCTTTTGGATTTTAATACTCTGAATCCCAATACTGAATATCCTATTGAACCACTAAATAATGAGGTGCTTTTGTGGGCGGCTATGAAATACGAATATCATCTGATTCCTGCAAAGATTCCTGATCATATTTACCAGATGTATGATAACAATGATTTGCGTAAAACCGTGTTTTTTAGTAAGAATGCAGATAATGAATTTTTATTCAAAGGGTATTACAACAATGTAAATGGACCTATGATAAGCGTGGCAACTGATGAACTTTATTTGATGGCTGCCGAATGTAATGTTAGGCTGAATAAGATTCAGGAAGGTATGAGTTATCTTAATAACCTGCTTTCCAAAAGATGGAAAACAGGAACTTATGTTCCGATAACAGCCAATTCACAGACAGATGCTTTGAATATGATTTTAAAGGAAAGAAGAAAAGAGCTTTTGATTCGAGGGGTAAGATGGTCTGATTTGAAAAGGTATAATCGTGATGGGGCAAATATTACATTGATCAGAACGATTAACGGACAAACCTATACTTTACCGCCCAATGATCTGCGATATGCAATAGCAATTCCTGAAGAAATTATTACTCTTACGGGAATGCCTCAGAATCCAAGATAAAAATAATAGGGTTGACAAATTATTGTCAACCCTACTTTTTTAGAGAAAGTTACTATGGTCTTCTTTCTGTCGGATGAATAGCAAGAACTTGGTCGTTGGTCAAACCACTAATTACATCCTCCAAATCACTTCCTTCTGGAACAATCATCGAACAAGGTCTATTTCCTGATTCAAGACAAGATGGGCTTGTCCCTTCCACCCAATTATTTACATTTGAGAATGCACCTTCTGAAGTATTTGTACTATTGTAATAGAATTGTTTGTCAGCTGCCTTTTTTTCAACGATTTTAAAAGACATCAGAGCGCCTGTAAACATAATAGCTGCAATAGCTACCGCATTGATTTTCAAAAATTGATTAATTTTCATTGTTATGGTCTTTTTATACATCAAAAAAGATTACCTTAAAAACTTTAGAAACCTGTCTGAGAAGTACGAAGAGTAGGTTGAAAAATTAATTATACCCATAGATTAACAAATCTTGTCGTACCAAAATATCCCATTCTACATATTCCCAAACAAATTGTTGTTAATAAATTCATTTTAGAAGTTTTGATTGTTAAACAGCTTTCGGCCGTCTAATTTTAAGGTTAAACATTAATAACAAATTCCAATCATAAACATCCATAAACAATTACGGTAACACACTTACTCAGCAGGCCTGCTGTATCTTAGATTTAAACCTAAAGCAATAACAGAAAGAATAACACAACCTATATTAAAATACAGATGCTGATGCCAGCTCATTTTCTCCAAAATTCCTCCACAGGAACAAGGAAGATTATCGCTTGTACTTATTATTAAAGCTATATATCCTGTGAAGACGAGCATCAAAATAAGACTACCAATCAGTCCTATATTTCTTGTTTTTCGATAGCATAATAATCCTGCAATGAAAAACTCAGCAATGATTATGGTGTAGGGAAGGAACTGCGAAAACCTATTCAACAAAGGAGATTCTGAAATCCGAGTTTGAAATTCATCAAAATCCATTAGTTTACCCATTGCTGCATAACAAAACAGCAGTATAAAAAAGTAGCTGATGAATTCTATTATTCCTGTTTTAAAAGTTTTCATAATATTAGTTTTTATCCTTTTCTAACTAAAATCCATTTTACGTTTTTCCCGCAGTAGGTGGGCATTACTTCGCCTTTTGAAACGTAAACTACAGTGCTTATTCTTCCTTCAATCTCCCATTCTCCACTTTCGGTACATTTCTTTCCGGTGCTTAAGATCACTTTCTGATTTTCCATTTTTTGAAACTGTTCAGTTTAGTAGAGGTCATATTTATCAGATCGTATCCTGCACTATCCTCCAGTGCTGCTTATCTTTTTTAGGCTCATCGTCATCACCCGTCTTAAAATTATTGGAGCCATTTGTTTCTGAGGATCCGTCTGCATTCTTTGAAGATTCTTTATTGTTTGGAATTTCAATGCTTTGTTGTTTCTGTTCTGTTATTTCAGAGACAGAATCGGTTCTTTCACAAGACTGCATTAAGAATGCAGCTGTTAGACTTAAAAGTGAGATATACTTTTTCATTTTTTTTATAATGGTTTTAAAAGTTATCCCGGCCGGTTGTTGATATTGATTAGAATTCTGATGTCGAAATTAGGAGGGTTAGGGAATTAAAAAAAACTATTGTTGCATCAATTGATACATTCAATGTAATTATTGATCAATTCTACCAACAAAAAAATGATTGTAATGTATTGAAAATCAGTTTTTTTGTTATCATTTGAAATATTGAACGGGCTCTTAATTGCGAGTTTTTCATTAAATTTGCAAATATCTTATCATAATGTATTATTGTAGTAGAATTTTACCAATGTTGTTTACTTTGTTTGTGCTTATGACACAAGGTCAAGAGATACAGCAACAATCTTACAAGGAGATCTCCCGATTGATAGATTCATACTCAGAGAATGACGAAAGAGCAATGGTTTTTGTAAAAATGTACATTGACAAAGCAAAAAATGACCATAACCTTAAAAAACAGATCCGAGGTTACGAAGAAGCTATCTACTACAGCAAAGAAACCGGCAGGAAATTATCTTACGCTGACAGTGCCATTACCTCTGCATCAAAATTAAACGACCAGGATCAGATCGCAAGAGCCTACGCAGGAAAAGGAATTATTTATTACTATAATCTAAGACAATATAAAAAAGCTTTAAAAGAATATTTAATAGCATTCAAATATTCAAAAAATTCAAAAGATGGTTACCTTAAGAATAAGATCATCTATCATTTGGGAATGATCAAAAGCTATTTGGGATACTATAAATATGCAGCCGTACATTTTGAAGAGACAGCTGATTTTTTTGAAAAAAATGCCAAAGAGAGTTTAGATAGGAACATCAGGTTCAATAATGAATCAGGTTATTATAACAGTATTTATCGCTTAAGCACTTGTTATAGAAATCTAAAATTATATAATAAGGAAGACTCCCTCATAAATATTGGGCTAGAAAAACTTCATAACAACAGCGAGCAAGTGATTGAGTTTGGGTACTTCCAGAAAGGAAGGGGAGTGCAGTTACTTAGAAAGGGAAGAGCAGATGAAGCATTGAAGCACTTTAAAGTGTCTCAAGATATTCTAAGCAGTAATCAGGATTACGCTTCATTGACGAGCGTCTATTTTTATATAGGGAAACTATATAGATCAAAGGGAAACAGAGCTGAATCGTTAAAATATTTTAATAAAGTTGATTCGCTGGTCAATAAATTTTGGTTTATTACCCCTGAGATCAGATCAACTTATCTGTATCTGATTGATGATGCTAAAAAAAATAGGAATTCTGAACGGAAGATGTACTACTCTGAAAAGTTGTTAAAGGCTGACTCCATTATTAATGCTGACTTTGTGATGCTCACGGACAAAATTTATAGCGAGTATGATACAGACAATTTAATAGAAGAGAAGAAGCAGATGATCAGAGGTCATCAAGTTATTTTATATTCTTTCATTGGTGCGGGACTGGTAATATTGTTTTTTTTAATTTGGAGGTTCAGGAAAAGAGAAAAAGAATTGAATGCCAGGTATCAGGAAGTGCTTGAAAAATTAAATAGCTCAAAAGAAACCATTAGTTTCGACGTCATACCACCCGCTTCATCTGATGAAGACAATTTAGACTTATACAGTTCAGAAATTATCGAAGACATCAAAACAAATCTAAAGATTTTTGAAGACGAAAAACAATTTCTTCAGCCGAATTTAACACTTGAAATTGTTGGCAAAATGATTGGAAGCAACCGCACCCATTTATCATATGTACTCAATGTACACTTTGATGTAACATTTCCAACATATCTTAAAGCTTTAAGAATCAGATATATCACCAATTTGCTTGTAGAGGATACTAAATATCTTAGTTATAAAATTGAAACACTCGCCAAAATATGCGGGATGGCGAACAGGCAGATCTTCTCAGCACACTTTCTTGAGATCAACAGTATCAGGCCTAGAGATTTTATCAGAATGAGACAGGAAGAATTAAAGAAGACCTGACTTTTTTATTTTTTAGCCCGATTTTTACGTTAACAATAAATTGAAAAACGTATGAACGGACAAAATTTTAAAAAAAAAGTTGATCAACTTTGGAAAGATCTTTCAACAGCAGTAGATCAAATCAACAGAAGTGAGAATGATATTGTGATTCGCACAGAAGAAATTCTGATGGAAACAGACGCTTCTATAAGACAATTGAAAGACCTATTGCGCCAATATCAGTTTCCGGACTGGAGTAATGAAATATATTTCTTTAAAAACACCAAACCACAGTTCGTAGCAGTATATATCTACTATTCCAAAGTTTTAGCCATTGAAGCCTCAAAACCCTACGCAGATTCGCAAGCGTTAAGATCGTATTATGAAAACGAGAGATCCAATCTTTTATATTTCTATAATGAGCAAAGGGACTTCATCAGTTATTATCGTCGTAAATCGACATATCTTGACAAAAAATATTTCGTTCGGTTCAAATTTGATTTTAAGTTGAAGCTCAGTCCGGAACTGTACAGTTATGATGAGGAATTTTCCACATCTCACGACCATATTGTATCCCAAATTATAGCAAATGATCTTTTAGAACAATATTTAACAAATAAAATTGATTCAAAAGAGAGTAGAGAAAACTCTATTAACCATATTAAGAATCTGGAATGGACGGCTCCGAAAGTTGCCCTTATTGAGTTGTTGTATGCAGTTCATCAAACGAAGTGCTTTAATGGAGGTCATTCAGATCTTGCGGAAATATTCCGCTGGGCAGAAAATTCACTAAATATTGGTCTAGGGAATTATCACAAAACATTCAGTGAAATACGGTTAAGAAAAACGGATAGAACAAAATTTTTGTCATTGCTTCAGCATAATTTTAATCAGTATTTGGATGACTTAGACCTGTAGGAGAACTAGTTTCTACACAAAATTCTCCAATTTCAAATAGGATCATATTCTATTTTTACCAGTAATAACATATAACACCTTAAGCTGTTTTAATATCGACGGTCTGTCGCTTCAGAGCTATTATCGTTTATAATTCTAACGATTGACCTATGAAAATAGTGTTTTACAGGAATTGTAATTGTAAATCTTTCGGTAGTATCGATGAGCTACCGAAAGATCTTCTTTGCGATTTACTAATAAAGCAGCTTTATACACAACATTACCAACGAGATTGCTATTAAGACTGTAGTTAAAAGTTTTTCAAGCTAATTTGAATTCGATCAAGATAATTCTTAAAAATGTTGTGAAAACTATAGTCTTAATGGCAAGAAATAAAAAATTTATATAAATATTGAATGATAATCTAATAAAAGTGTTGCTTATCGCAATGCATTGTATGTTTTTTTCACAATTTCAAAAAAAAACAGTTTAATCACCATTAACCATTGATCTAAAACTCCATACTCAAAGGATGTATAAGAGAATCTTTCGGTAGTACCGAGAAACTACCGAAAGATATTAAGCGTGATTTTGAAATTTTGTCAAACAAAATAATTGACAAATGGCAATATCTATTATCACCAAGGAGGATCTTCAGCAATTTAAAATTGAATTGCTGGAAGCTATCAAAGAACTATTACAAGGTAATACTACAGAACAAAAATTGTGGCTTCGCACCTCTGAGGTCAAGAAGATGCTTAATATCTCTTCAGGCACATTACAAAACCTAAGAATTAATGGTACACTATCTTATAGTAAAATTGGAGGGACGTTGTATTACAATTACAAGGATATTGAGAAACTATTGAAAGATTTCAAACATTAATTGATAGTCAACAGTTATGAAGCAATCTAAAAATATCATCAGTTTCTTTGGCTCTTTTATTCAGGACAGCCGGATGTATCCTTCACATATCAGCTTATATGTTTCGCTTTTCCAATTGTGGAGTTCGAACAAATTTCAAAATCCCTTTCGTATCTGTCGCGAAGAATTAATGAAGCTAAGTAAAATTAAATCTTTTGCGACCTACCATAAATGTATTAATGAGATACATAATGCCGGATTTATTAATTATTCGCCGAGCTACAATTCTTACGAAGGAAGCTCGATTGAAATTATTGATTTTGAAACTGTAGATAAGAACAAAAATGAAATAAGCTTGGAAGAAAAAAACCTACAAGAGGAAAAAATTAATTTTTCAATACCGATGCTTTATGAGATTGAAATGTATTTCAATGAACGGGATGTAGTATCTGAAGAAGCGTACCAATTTTATTCATTGTATCAATCTAAGGATTGGAGATTGACAAATAGTAATCCAATGAAATGCTGGAAATCAGCTGCAAGAAATTGGATTTCTAAAATCAAAAACATTAATCAAAACCAGAATCTATGAAAGTGATTAATCTTAAAACCCCAATCTGCGATTTGACTGTTGGAGAATTCTTAGAAATATTAAAGAATGTGGTAGCAGAACAGAAATACGAATACGGGCTAAAAGGGTTAGCTAAAATTCTTGGATGCTCAATTTCAAAAGCTTCTGAAATAAAATCTTCGGGAATTTTGGATAAGGCGATTATTCAAAAGGGCAATATAATCATCATTGATAAGGAAAAGGCTTTGAAGCTTTTTGCGCAGAAGTAAGAGATGTATTACCTAGAATTAATACAACGGTTTTGGGACTTTAATCGGATTGCCAAAATAAGTCCTACTGAGATTGCTGTGTATTTGTATCTGCTTAAAATTGGTTATGAAAAGGACCGCTATGATTTTAAAATCTCTGATGTAGAATTAGCAAAAGAGTTGGGCTTGACCAGAGTTACCATCAAATCTTCAAAAGAGAAGCTCAAAAATAGAGGATTAATACAATTTCAGACCAGCAATGGGCTTCCTTGTTACTACCGTTTGCTATTAGACTATTCTTTTCAGACTGAACCGGAAACAAAAGAAGAAAAAAAAGGCACTGACACTGAAAATCTCCTAGAAGCGGCATCTTTAGAAATTTCTCCGATAATTGAAGACGTAGCCAATGAAAGTAGCATAATCCCTTCTTTGCAGGAATTTATGAGTTATGCAAAGGCATTGGAAAGCTACGAATCTCAATTGGATTTTTCCATTGAAAAAAAATATAAAAGCTGGGTAGATAAAGGATGGAAAAATGCATTTAATCGTCCAATCAGTAATTGGAAAGCAACACTAAAAAGTGCACTGCCTTATATGAATAATTCAAATGTAGACAATCCAATTTCACTAAAAGACATTCCAAATATAAAGCACCCCTAACTCAGAATTAATAATCATTAAATCAAATTTCAAAAAGTAATGAGTAAAAAAGAAGTTACAATATCCGATTTAAAACCTGGACAAAAGGTTTGTATCAATGGTATGCTTGCAGAATATAAAGGCATCCAAAAAGTGCGAATTTTCAATTTGGGTAAAGCTGACAAAAGAGTTTTTAAAGGAGAAGAAGTTAATATTTTTAAATATTACAGCTTAGCTGATGGCTCGAAAACGCTTAAAAGTGAAAAAATTAAATTGATTTAGTCCTGCCAGTCAATTTGAAATATAGTTAGATTAAATCATAAAATATCTTAAACAATAGAATGGCTAATCCAGATAAGGATTTTCGATTAATCCGTAACAAATTTGAAATCAAGAATGAAATCGTTCAGGAAAGAATACGGGTTGGAAATCGTTTTGTTGATGATTTTATTTTCGATGATAACGAAGCTGCGGATATTCCAATTAATGCGTTACGTGTTATTTTCAATATTATTTCAATTATCAGCAATGAACAGTTTCGTCCGGAAGACCGACCTAAGCAACTATCGCTTTTTGATGAAGAGTTTGAAACGGATAACAATATTTTTGCTTCCATTAGAATAAGAAACAGTAAAATTTCACCAAGTGGTTCAACACAACAGGTCGTTGATGCATATGAGTTTCTTGCACGATTCAAAATGGGTTGGTATAAATCTTTGAACTCGAAAGAGAAAGAAATTAAAACTTTCGGTGGATTGATTTCTGCACCCAGTTATGACAAACGAGGTTATACTACATTTTTAGTCAGCAGTTATTGGCTTAAGCAGCTGTTAGTCATTCCTGAATACAACTACATTTTATATAATTTGGTTTACAGTGTAAGAAACAATAAGCATATTATTTTTGCCATCTGGCTTTCAAAAATACCTGAAAGTGGAACAGTTCTAAAGTTATCGACATTGAACAAAAAATTTGGACTTAACTATAAAACAGCCAATGATTTCTGTTTTAAGTTTCTAAAACTTGCAAGAATCAGCTTGGATAAATATAATAGTTTGTCTTTCAACTACCAGTACAAAGGGGATTCTATCTTTATATTTCCTTACAAAACCAAAATGAGTTCAGATGTTTTAATGTCCGAAAACTCAAAAAAAACACCTAAAATCACTAAAAGATTAAGCTATTTCCGGAAAAGATTTGGCTTACAGGAAAATGAAATGAATCAATTCTTTCATCAATACAGAAATATTCCCCAAACCCGAATATTAATAGAGAAAGCTTTTACTAGGTTCATTAAAATCTGCAGATTAAAAAAAATACAGTCTGTCACATTTCGGGGGATAGCCTTTTTACAGGAAATTCAGAAGCTTGTTATAGAAATATATCAGGAGAGTAGAACTGGAAAATTAATTCCCAATGGTTATCCGATAATACTGTGAATTCGGAATTGCGCTCATTCTGATTTCGGAATTGCGGTAGCTGAAGTTAAAAAAATCTTAAAATATGAAATTTTCAGTTATTGTTTTCGGAATTGCGCTCATTCCAAAATATTAAATACCACTAAAAGTGATAGCTAATCATAAAATCGTGAAGAACTGCGAGAATTTATAAGCAATTAAAAAAGGCATTTCGGAATTGCACTCATTCCAAAATGTGGGTTTTCTCGGAATTGCGCTCATTTCGATTTCGGAATTGTACTCATTTTAAATTCGGAATTGCACTCATTCGAAAAATACTTGAAATCCTTTGTGGTAAGACGATATAGCGATTTACTAAAAGTATATTAAAAGATGATAAAAGGTTTTTTTTATCTAAAAGGAAAATGAAGATGAAAAATTTGCTTTAAAAAGAAAAAAAATGAATTGCGAAGAAATAAAACAAAAAATAGGAATCAGAACAGTTTTGGAGTCGTTCAACTTATTTCCATCCAAAGAAAACCGAAGAACAGCTTTTTACTTTGCAATTGACAGAGAGGAGAGGACACCAAGTTTATCTGTTGATTTTGTAAAAAATAAGGCATTTGATTTCGGGACCGGCAAAAGTTATGATGTGATTTCAATTGTGCAGCAAATTAATCAATGTTCTGTTTCTGATGCTTTGAAATACTTGGCAAAGTTTGACTTTTTTCTCCGGAATGATATTCAGAAAGTGGAGTCTAATCAAGAAGTGGAATACGAAATCTTAAAAACGAGTGAAATTAGGCACTTTGCATTAGTTCAGTATTTAACATCACGTAGAGTTTATGAGCAAAAGGATTTGGTCAAAGAGGTTCATTACAAAATGAATGGCAAAAAGTATTTTGGAATAGGCTTTTTAAACGACTCTGGTGGTTTTGAAATACGAAACAAATATTCTAAAATCTGTTTGGGTAAGAAAGATGTTACATTGATAAAAACTCAAAACAACTTTGATGAAATTGCAATCTTTGAAGGCTTTTTCGATTACCTGACTTACAGAAATATGGAAAAAGAACAAAGCACAGATTATCTTATTCTCAACTCTACGTCAATGCTTTTTAAAATTGAAAACGAATTGAAGAAGTATGATAAAATCTCATTGTTTTTAGATAATGATTCCAACGGAAAATCTGTCAAAACGAAAATCGAAAATCAATATAAGAATGTGGAAGACTGTTCTTTGATTTACAACGGTTTTGAAGATTTGAATAAATGGTATTGCGAACGAAAATAGAGATTGTTTAATCAAAAAAGAAATATTTTCGATACGGTTTTCCGTAATGCAATTAGAATATTAATGATGACCTTTAAAACTGTTTAACAAAAAAAAATACTTTTATGGAAACAGTTAAGGCTATTAAGCCAGGTCCAAAACCTAAAAAAGAAGATGGAACGCCCGATAGAAGACCTCGGGTAACTCCACCAAACCAACCGAAGCATCCGGATTTGAAGCCGCATACGCACAAACCCGGAGATTCCAAGTAGTAAAAACAAATCCCAACTGAAAAGCTGGGATTTATTTTTTATCAATTATTTCTTAGATTCTTCAACAGAGATTTTTCTAAAGTCTTTAAATAATTTACTCAGTTCCAAAGCAGATTTTCTTGCTCTAGTTCCGGCTGCTTTGTTTCCTTTTTCAACTTGTTGGTTTGCTTCTGTAGTGAACGCCTCAAATTCTGCGTTGATTTTTTCGATAAGTTCTTTCATAAGGTATGTTTATATATTTAATAAGTCCGCAAATATAAATTTTTATTCCTTTCTATAAGCACTTTTAAGCCTATTTGTAAATTTTTATAGAATCATAAATGATTAAACGACTTGAATTTCATTTTAGAAAAATGAGACTGTAAAAAACGGATTTTTTTAATGGATTTTCCTTTGTTTTCCGTTGACAAAAACGTCATTGAACCAATTCATCACTGTGGTTTGTGCTTTTTACTATTGCAAATGTAGGACAGCATCATTCACTCAAAAAAATCTTTTTGGGTTTCTACAAAAATTCTTTCCACTATGCTCCAATAATTTTTCCAGACACTCCTAAATCCTTCGGACAAAAAGATTTCAAGCCCGATTCAACACTGTAATCCACTACGGGAAGTGAATCGGGTTTTGTGTGCCTGATGCTTTCCTATAATCATCGGCAAAGAAAAAGCCGGAACCTCAGTTATACGAATCAATTCAACTCAAGACGTTCTTTGACATCAACGAAAAAACAAATGGAAAAACAACAGAATATACTGTTTTTCAAAACTTAAATATAAAAAAGAGAGCCGAGTGTCCTCGATACCAAATCAAATCACTCAGAATTTAAAATTAAAACAATCAAGAATTATCAACAAAATTTTA
Organism: Chryseobacterium electrogenes; assembly: GCF_053553015.1. NCBI lineage: Bacteria > Pseudomonadati > Bacteroidota > Flavobacteriia > Flavobacteriales > Weeksellaceae > Chryseobacterium > Chryseobacterium electrogenes. The sequence continues at coordinate 3,097,660 of NZ_JBNPPB010000002.1, forward strand.
ACAAAATAAATCGAAACATTATGAGTACAATTATCGGTAGAGTTACCAAAAACGCAGAAATCAGCATTTTAAAAAATGACAAACAAGTAGTTAATTTTTCAGTAGCTATTAATGACAGCTACAAAAATAAACAAGGAGAAAAGGTGGAGCAGACCACTTATTATAATTGCGCATATTGGCAAAGTCCTAATGTCGCAAAATCTTTAACTAAAGGGACTTTGGTAGAACTATCAGGCAGAACGAGTTCAAATGCGTGGATAGGTAAGGATGGAGAGATAAGGTCTGGATTAAACTTCCATACTTCAAACATAAAGTTTCACGGAGGAGGAAAACGAGAAGGTGTACAAAACTTTGTGACAGAAAAAGCACAAGACAAAAAAACATTTGCAGAAGATACAGACGACGATTTACCATTTTAATTACTCAAAATTATGGAAGCACAATTTAATTTTCAGATAAAGCAGAAAAAAGATGAAAGAGAATGGGAGGACATCGAAGTCTATTATGTAACCAATTGCGACAGAATCACAGCAATACGATACGCAAGAAATATTTCCAAAATTTTCAAGTCGGAAATTCGATTGACACAAGGTAAAGAACCTTTTAGAACAAGTGGAACTTATATCTATGAAAACAACTAAAATTAGAAAAATATGGCTAACAGATGCAACAATAAGGTAACATTTAAAGGAAATCAAGCAAGTTTGAATCAAGTATCGGATTTGTTTCGCACAATGATAGATAATGAAAGTAAAGGAAAAATAGGTCAATTACCCGATTTCATTCAAAGCGAGTACGGATATTTTTCTGAAATCTATAAAGACGAAACAGAAGAATGCTCTTTTCATTATGATACAAGATGGAGTCCAAACATTGAGGTGTTGTGGACGATTGCAAATCATTTTGATGTCGAATTCGTGTTAAGCTATGAGGAATCGGGATGTATGCTTTTAGGCAAGACCTTTTATGAAAATGAGATTTTGAAAGATTATTGTTTAAACCAAAGTGACTTTCAAGATTGTAGCTACAATGAGGAAGAAAATAACTATCAGTTTGAGGGCAATATCTATGAGTACAAAGATGAAATAATGAAAATCCTTTTAGAAAGGAAAATAGCTTTCGGACAATCTTAATAATTAATACAAACTACCACTTTCGATAGTGGTAGTTTTTTATAACAAATAAAAAAATGAAAAAATCAATCAAACCAACCGAATATTTATTAATAAAAGCAAAGAGCGAATGGGACGACTGTGATTTTGCAATTATACATATCTCCGAAGAATGGAAAAAAATCCAAAAGAATAGATTGAAAGTTGTGAAAATTGTTGAAAATGATTCCGATTTGAAATGGCTCAACTATGAAGATGTCAATGTTGAGTTTTTCAAATTCTCTAAAGAAAACTACCCTCAAATTGAAGAATGGCTTTCGGAGAAAAATCAATTTTTCGTCGTATTGGAAAAAGATGATTTGAAACAACTTTTACAGCCCGAACACGATTTGCACAACCATCAAATGCAAGTCTTTAGAAGTGGAAATGCCATCTACAACGCATTCGGAAAACACACAAGTGAAGAATTTTTCACAGAACAATTTTCATTGGTGGAACTCATAAAATAAATTAAAGAATCAAAATCACAAATCATAACAATTATGCAGACCAATTTTTTCAGACATATCGCAAAAATGGACTTAACGGGAGATTTGCAAATCACACTTCGTCCGACGACTGAAAATTGCTTTGTTCTTTCCATACTGCTCAACAATGAGCGGTGTGGAGACGAAGCAAGGAAATTAATTCCACCTCTTAATCTTCGTGGAACGGCGGAGGAACTTGATAACGGTTTTTTTGAACAAATAACGACACCATTGCAAACCGCTTCGGGATTGATGGTGGATATGGAGGCTTTTATGAAGCAACTTGAAGAAGTCAAAAAGAAATCGGCAATGGAAAAAGAAAAGAGTGACAAGGATAAAAAGGAAAAAGATGCTAAAGAGAAAAAGTATAAAGAAGCATTGCAAAAAGCCGAAGAACTTGAAAAGGAGGGGAAATATAAAGATGCTTGGACAGCACTTCCAAAAGCTTCTGAGTATCCCGACTTCGCAGAAATCATACGCAGTAAACAAGACGAATACTCAAAACATCTCGCCCCAAATCTTTTTACCGAAGCTAGCGACGAAAATGTGCCAATTGAAACTATCTAACCTAAAAAATTTTAAAAATGTTACTTGCAACACTATTAGAAAGAGTTTTTGTTTTGAAAGACAATGGACACGAAATAAAACTTACAGACCCCGAACCTAAATGGAGTGTAGAAGCTGTGATGAATTTTTACGCCAATACTTACCCAATATTAACCACTGCAAAAGTTTCAGCACCGCAGATTAAAGATGATACTATACAGTACAAATTTGAAAGTGTAATGGGGACTAAGGGATAGATAAATATTGCTACTTGTTAAGAGCAAATTAATTTAAAGCCAGTCCTCCTTTTTCAGCAACCAACAACAAAATAAAAATGAATGCAACAAAGAAAAATTATATCGGGAAAAATAAAGTTGCCCGAAGAAAGACAACAAGAAAAGTTACATCAACAATTGGGCAGGTTCGCTCATTGGCTTCAAAAACCAAAGACCTTGAACGAAATTCGGAAAGACAGACAGAAATCTGTACCAATAACAATGCTTCCAATGGTTTTCTAAGATGTAAGTTTCTTCCTAAACAAGAAGAAGTATCACATTTTCAAGATAGCAAGAAAATACTTAACACAGAAAGGGACTTTTATAAGTCCCTTTCTAAATTTTCCAAACAGTATGGAGTAGAGCCAATGCAAACCAAAGACTTTGGTTTTCCATATAATTTGGCTTTGGCAATATGGGATATTGAAACGAAAATGAAACAGGCTAATGCAGATTGGAATCAATTCAAACTCATACGAACTAACGAAAAGTTTCATTTTGCAAAAGAAGAACAGTTCTGCACTAATACATCACTATATTTTATTCCAGTTGTGCCACTTTTTAAAATGCTTCACGACAAAAATTATAAAAAGAATGCCCAACTTCTACTTTCTGTTTTTAGCTATCTCTATCATATTGCCAACGTTCCGTATTACAGACAACAGGATAGTTATCTCTATTGGATATACGAAATGCACGAAGAGTGGATGGAACAGGAAGAGGAGGAAGCAAGAGAGGATTCACAGAATTATTGGCGAGAATTTAAAATGTCCAAGAATATAGGTGACAAAATTGAAAAAAAATTATTCAATCTAAAAAATTTGGATTTTTTTGAACAGCGTTTGAATTGTTTTAAAATCCAAAATGAATTTGACATCATTTGCCACAAAGTTGCTTTCGAAGCTTTTGCTCTTTATTCAGAATATCCAAATACAACAATTTTCAGAAATAAACCATCATCTGAAGAAAACCCATACGATGACGATTATTCCAATAAAGCTATATCAATGGATATGTACATTTCATTTGTAGCTAATACCAAAGGCTGTTTGTACAATAATATTGAAGATAGCATTAATGCGGAGTTCAATGAATACGGAAGCATTGAAGAGCCAACTATTTACCTACCTATTAATGGAACAGAAATTCCAAAAGCGGATTTTGATTTTGAAAATCGATTATTCACTTTAATGGAAGAATTACATCAAGTGTTAACCTATTAAAAAATTAGAATGAATAATGTAATTGATACCAATAAATATTTAGGAATGCTGTACGAACCAAAATCTGCATTGGTTTTTTACGAGTCCTTATATAAAAATGAAATGTATGTTGAACACTTTGATATGGACAGAAATGGAAATCCAATCAATGCACATCCGTTAACTGTAAACGAAGCAAAAACGTTAGCAAAATCTTTAGTCATTGATAAAGAAATCGAGAAAGCCTTTTTAAAGTCTAAAGGAATCTTAGCCAATAACATTTTGCATATTAACCCAAGCCAAAAAGGTTCAGTGATTTGGTACACCAAAGCACAAGAACGACAAATGTATTTTGTGAAAAATCTGGAAATACCCAGCGGAAAAGCAAAAGTTCCTGCTATGCTTTGGATTGCGGATAAAGAAAACCTTTCTGTTTTTGCATTATCAAACGATAAAAGACCAACAGAAAACACAACATTACATTACGCTCCATTCTTCAATGTTTATAACGATGGTGATGTTTGTATGGGAAATGTCGATATAAAAATTCAAAATTCAACTTCGGTAGAGGAATTTATAGAACAATGGGAGAGCTATTTTTTCAATTCTTATTTCAGCCATTTGGTAGGAGGTCATAATCCTATTGATGGGAACTTAGTAAACCTTTGGAAGAAATTGCTCAAATCAAATGAAGCGTTTCCCAATGAAATATTAAAAAAGAACAACAAAACCCTTAAAAATTTATTGCGATGATTACAACAAAACCAACCGTTCATTTTGTGGACAATTCTTTGCTTAGTCCAACGAATCCGATTTCAGTTAATCTTATCGGTGGTGGGGGAACAGGTTCAAAAGTCTTGACCGCTTTAATGGAAATGAATCACAGTCTTATTGAATTAGGACACGCAGGATTACAAGTTCGTCTTTGGGACGATGATATTATCACAAGTGCCAATATAGGAAGACAACGGTTTGCGGAATGTGAAAGAGGATTGTATAAATCCGTTGCATTAATCAACCGTATCAATCGATGGGCAGGAACCAATTGGAAAGCCGAAACCCAAAAGTTTGAAAAAGATAGTTTCGGCAGATTTTCAGTAGATGCTAAAGCAACGATTACGATGACCTGCGTAGATAATGTACAGGCAAGGTTTGGTGTTGCAGAAATTTTAAAAGAGAAAGATGATTACAAAAGTTTTAGCAATCAACCGAAGTATTGGATTGACTTTGGGAATGGTAAACATACAGGTCAGGTCTTGTTATCTACTGTAGGAAATTTAGGACAACCCAAATCCGAGAAATATGAAACAAGAGGTCATCTTCCATTTATTACTGAGGAATTTGGAGACCTGCTAAAACAATCCGAAACAGAAGATGATACACCAAGTTGCAGTCTCGCGGAAGCATTGGCAAAGCAAGATTTATTTATCAATTCAACTTTGGCTCAAATGGGATGTTCGCTTTTGTGGAATTTGTTCTGTGATGGATTAACTGAGAACAGAGGTTTTTTTCTTAATCTAAAGAACTTCCATTCTCAAGCGATTAAATTGTAGATTTTGCTGTCCGATGAAAGTCGGGCGGCAAAAATGCAATTCCTCCCTTGGGGTCGGAAACGCATTTTTGCAAAATAAGAAGCAACCCCATTTCAAAAACATCTCCGTGCGTGAACTTTGGATGTTTTTGAAAAAAAGTTGCGGAGTATTTTATTTTTTTGAATTATTAAAATCAAGTAGATTCAAAAAATCTTGTTCAGTCATCTTAGTTCCAAACAACTTTTAAATCTTTAAATTCTAAGTTTGTTTTAGTTTTCTCAAACGTATTTCTCTCTGGCTGTGAGGTAGTTTTGAATTTAAATATTTTGATAAATAAGGGTTCACCTTGTATATCTTTAAATGAAAAATTTAGTTTCAAAGGAACATTTTTGGCCAATTCAGGAAAGGTTTTGCTGGATTTATACAAGTCAATTTTGTGTTCATTACCTTCAATATCTACAATACTAATATCTTCGATTGTCATTTTTTTATTCTCATCCTTGGACTCAATAATGAAACTTATTTCAATGTTTTTCCCAGCTCTATTACCTGTAACTTTTGTGATTCTATAAGAAGAATTTTCTGTTTCTGTTTCGAGAATTGGCTTATTGATGTCAAGCACTTTTTTTAGATAATCGTTTTCAGAAGTCAAAACTTTATTGGTTGATTGCAAAGCTTCGTTTTCTTTTTTTATAGCTTCACAGTTTGTTTGGCCAAATCCTGATATTGCAATTGAAAGTACTGATAAAGTAATTAGTTTTTTCATAAACCCTCTTTAATAATGTGTTTGTTTGATATTCAAATATACGATTATTGATTTCTATTTCCTGTTTTACAATTGAAAAAAGGTTCTAATTCTTATGCTTTTTTTCTGACTACATAGGTTGTTTTCAGTTTGCAAAAATATAAATCCTGTTTCTGCTCAAAAAAATCTTTTTGGGTTTCTAAAAAAATCTTTCCACTTCGCTTCAATAATTTGTTCAGACACTCCTAAATCCTTCGGACAAAAAGATTTCGAAGCCTTCATTTCATTCTTCCATTTCGGTTTTGACTGAAACTGGATTTCTATCGTCAAAAAGCAATGAAAAACAACTCAATAGTCAGAAAAAATTAAAGCACAGCAATCTGTGACTTTTCCAAAAAATAAAACAAAATACAAACATTTTTAAAATTTCAATTATGAAAAATCCAAACATTTCAGCCAATGATTTTTATGACAATTTTATGGGAACAGAATCTTATTACTCCTATATAGGAAAACTGTTATTAACAGATGGTGTCATAACTATAGCTCGGGAAGAATCTTGTTTCTGGTTTCTTGACTGCATCGCATCCTACCAATTTTCAGAAAAATTTCAAAAAGAAGAATTCCAAGTCTGGAAAATCGAAAGAATTGAAGAGAATAGATTCAACCTTTCTGCGACTGACGGAAATGATAATGTTCTGGCTACACAAGATATTGAGTTTTCTGATTTCTTCTTTAATGAGTTTACAATCTGGAAAGAAGATAATGTTTTACTCCTACCAAGTGAACATTAATCACAAAGAACCTCACGATGTACAGGCAATCGTATTTTTTTAACTTAAAAATTATTACAATGGGAACATATTCAATAATATATCTGAAAAAACCAGAAAATGCTAAAGAGATTAATGAACTTCTTAAAGAAAAATACAACCTAAAATATGAAACTTACAATGGAATAGAGTATGGTCTATTCTTTTCGCAAGAGATGTTTGATGAAGATTTACGATATATGAATGAAGAAAAGGAGGGATTTTCTAATTTACCACATTTTAAACGCCCTATTTCCAAAGAAACTTACTATTCTCTTATTTTCGGAGCAGGAAATTGTTTTGGAGATATAGGAACTGTCTGCATTAAAATCTCAAGTATTTCCGAAAAAGACATAGATACTATTAGGTCTCTTCAGGAATTTTCAAAAACTCCGGAATTTAAAAAGTTGATTAATTTCAGAAAATCTAAAAATCTTCAAAGATTATTGCAGACTAAAATTTAGTTAGTGATTATAAAGCCAATTGGAAGTATTTTCCAATTGGCTTTTTTTATAAAAGATTCGCAAAAATGCATTTCTTCTCTTTGGTCGAAAATACATTTTTGCGAAATATAGAGCAACCATTTTAAAAATATCTCAGGTCAAAACTTACCAATGATTTTGAAAAGAGTTTATAGATAAATAATTTTAGTGGATGTTTATATGAAACCATCATTAAATTTTAAAGCGGAATTATTTTATTCTTCTTCAGCCAACCGTAGTCTTGAACGCTCCAACCATTCTTTATCAATGTTAATGATGGTGAAAGGAGCTTCAGGATTGTTTCTTTGATTAAATACAAAAATCTTGGAGAAAAAATCCTGTTTTATGCCAAGTGCTACTGACTTGTTTAGATTAAAGGATTTCCAGTGGCTAAAGATTCGTTTTGGTACATAAAATTCAAAATCTGTCGATTGAGTCCGATTTTGTGGGTTGTAAACAGTTAGTGTCCAGATGTTAGGATTATCTTCTGTCCAATGTATTTCTGCTTTTAAAGTGTAAAAGATTCCGTAATTATTCTGCCTATTTAAAATGTTGTCTTCGGTTCTCGTTCGTGAGAATAAAAAAACCATATCACCAGTTTCCAATAATCCTACATAAGAATATCTCAAAACTGTGTTAGAAAAAGTAACAATATCCCCAATGATGTTATCATCACTCAAAAAGTTATATGCTCGTCGGTAATTAAAATTCGATAAATCACCATCTCTATCTTTTAAAAAGTTATACAAGTTTTGAATATCATCTTGATTGAAACTGTCAATAAGCCTTTGAGTAATTCCATTAAAATTATCTATTGTACGTGGACCTAAAAACCAGCTTAGAGATAACAAAGGTATTTTGTTATTTGATGCGAATTCTACAGCAGGTTTACTAAAGTCATTCACTGACGCAACGCCTACCTGATACAAAAAACGGGTTCTGGTATCTATTGCGTAAGAAGCTCTTCTATTATTTTGCCTTTCTAAGATACTTTCTCTTGTTACAATTTCAAAATCATTCAAATCATTTCTTAAGCCAGCAGCATTCCTTACAATTGTTAGACTTGTAACTGATCCGTAAGCTTTGCACTCAAAGAGTAATTGAGTTGGATAGGCAAAGGGCATCTGAATTGGAGGATTCATTATGATATCGGCATCGTGTGCAGCTCCTTTGCCATTTATAAAAAATAGCCCTCCTCTTTCAAAAGAAAAAAATTCTTGGGCTTGCACATTGGTGAATCCACAATTTTTCAATAGCTGTCGAACAATGTACTCTAGTAAAGCTCCTTTAATATTGCCTGCTTTCATTAGAAGATGTTATTAGTTTTAAAATGAAAATCTAAAAGTCAAATATTCTGTGTTTGCTTATCATTAAATAAGTTATTAACAGAGCTTCCACGCGCTTTCAGAAATTTTGATTACATCAGATTCAGACAAAATGCTGGGCATTACACTAACGTCTTGTACCAAAGTACGTGATATTTTTATTCCATAATTATTGTTTAATCTAACCGAGTAATTAAAGTCATCGTTTAAAAAGTGTTCAACATACAAACCTAAGTCTGTATTTATTATTCTAGTCTTATTAACTAAATCAATTACTGTGGATGTGTTTTCTGTAGTTTTATGCATATATTTTTATTTGTTTATCCATCTAATCAATTCCTTTTCTCCCTCTACCAAATTCGAGTTGTACTCAAAGACTAAATTATCATAAAGTCCTTGATTAATAATATATCCTAGATCTTCATAATAATTTGTTTCTGTCTCTGTAATTACAGTTAGACAAGTATTATTCTTTTTGTTAATTTTTAAGATGTTTGCAATAATGTGGTTTTGAATATCCAAAGAGGCGTGCATAAAATAGTCGAATTGTTTAGTGCTGTTATCGACAATTATTAAGTTCATAATGATTATAAATTTGAGTATGGTTACTACCCAAATATACGCAAAAATTTGCGAATTTTTTAAATTTGAATTACCGGTGAAATCTAAAAATAATTTATTTTTAAACTTTTTACAATCAATAATTAGGCGTTACAGTAATTATAGGATGCTTATTTTTATTGTTCGATAAGAAAAATTCCCGACTATTTTCGTTTTTTATTCTTCTTTCAAGTAAGTTTACGAAAGGTAATTTAATTTCTTGCGTACTTATAATGTTCTTCTATTTATTTTGCTACCTGTATAAAATTTGCACACTCAAATAAAAGGGGTGTTTAAATTTTATACACTCAATTCTTAAAAGTGTACAAATTATTACCCACAATTCATTAATAATGTACAGAAATTGTACATTCTCAAAATAGTTTCTTTCTAATCTTTTTTATTTCAAAAGCAATTTTAGTACAAGAAGTTGATAATTAGACTAATAGTTTGTTTTTTGGAGCTCTGAAAAAAGTAAATTCCTTATACAGCAAGATGTGTCTTTGTATATACAGACTTTTACAAGTTGTACATCCAAAGACTCTCTTGCCTTTTTCTTCAAAAAGGGTAAAAAACTGCGGAACTTGTTTTTTTGTTTTCTGTGAAATTAGGTTTAAGATTCCAGATTAATCCAGATTATTCTTTTTTAATCTCCAGAGATTCCAGAATCATCCAGAATCATCTTATTTAGCCCAGCTCCCATTAACACTATTGTTTTCAATGTTTTGATGTCCCAACTTTGCAGAAGAAATGTTAACCAAAAAAACGAAATGAGAATACCTTTTTATTTTTTTCTGCTATTCATAGTCATAACTATTCGGGGACAAGTCGGAATTAATACCAAATTACCAGAAGCTACTTTGGATGTTGTAGGAAAACCAAGTGATTCTAATCATTATGATGGCATAATTCCTCCTCGTATTACAGGCGACCAGTTATCTACTAAGGTATATACTTCAGGTAAAAAGGGTACTATCGTTTTTGTGACATCTCCTGCAACCAATTTAGTCGGTCAGGTTAAGTATGTTGTTGAAACAGGATTATACTGTTTTGATGGAAGTTTTTGGCAGCTACTTTTACAAGATAAAGATCCAATCGAATATTTCATTTTACTGACATTCGACCCAACCAGTACTGCAGGACTTACTGCAACATCAACTTGGTCAACTCCGAGAAATCAGTGGGGTAATACAAACGCATATTTGACTTCATCAAAATCTTACTCTGTAGGGACAAAAAATTTTGGAGGATTAAATGGAAATATATCTTTTAAAAAAAATAATGGTATTGTCAACATCCGTTTTCAGTTATACAGATCAGATAGCGAACCAATCACAGGAAATACTTTCATCAATATTGGAGATATATGCAATGATTTAGGTTTTGTCCCATATCAAATCGCCTTACTACATCGAGAAAATTCAACCCAATATTTTCCAGCCTTGCTTGAAAATTATGGTTTTCAAATTCCGCAAAGTACTTTAAGTTCAATGTCACCCTCATTTTATACATATGGAGAAGTGCAAAGTTATTCTAACTGGAGGAAGCCATATCTAAAGTAGAATCTTCAAAATTGAAATTCTGATACAAGTGATGAAAGAAAGCGATTCTATAACCAAATGAATTTATATAAAAACAATAATAAAATGAAAACACTTATTTATCTTTTTTTGTCCTTTTTTGGTATAGCGGTTCACGCTCAAGTCGGAATCAATACCCAAACACCAGAAGCAACATTAGAAGTTGTAGGCAAACCCAATGATACTAATCATTATGATGGAATTATTCCACCACGTATTACGGGAGAACAACTGGCAGCAAAAACTTATTCAACTGCAAAAAAGGGAACTATAGTCTTTGTGACATTACCTGCGACAAATTTAGTTGGTCAAGTGATTCATATTACAAAATCAGGTTTATATTATTTTGATGGTAGTGCGTGGATACCTTTTACTCAAGAAGACTCTCTAAATGATGTTGTTCTAAGAGGAAATTCTTCAACAGTAGAACTTGTTGTCAAAAGTAATCTCCATCTTGATTTTGATAGTAAGGAAAATTATACACTTGGAAATTCCCGAGGTCAAATTACAGGCGAGTATAATTCTATCGTTGCGACAGATTCTAAGATAACTTCAGGAAAAGGAAATTCTGCTAGTTTTTACGCAATGTCTCAGGGAGAAATTACAGGAAAATTGAATTATGGAGCAGGTGTTTCGGCACTGAATGGCATTGTAAACGGAACAATTTCAGGAAGCAGAAATATTGGAATCGGGGCAGGAGCAATGTCATATATCACTTCCGGGAATGATAATATATCGATAGGATATTTGTCAGGTACAGGAAACCGAACAGGTTCCAATAATATCTTCATTGGTACAGGAGCAGGAAGTCCTGCCACTGGTAACAGAAGTGTTAGTAACAAATTGGCTATACATTCAACCCCCGTCACAACAAGTTCAACCAACTTTTGGGATAGTATTACGAATAATTATACGGATTACAAATTCGCGTTGATTTCGGGGGATTTTTCTGAAAGGTGGCTAAACATCAATGGAAAATTAAGTGTCACGCCATCACAAATGCCTAATGCAGATAACGATTCTTCATATACGAAAAGAGTAGTGGCTAAATCTGATGGATCATTTGGTTTTGCAACAGAATTTATTCCTCAACCTCCACCTGTAGGAAGCTATGTTCTAAAGAGTGTAAATGGTGTGGCAAATTGGGAAGCACTTTAATGCACAGCGAATTCAATTGAACTTAGAAAATAAACCAATGAAAAATTACCAAATATTTTTAATTCTGTTATTATGCATTTCATTGACCTCCTGCAAAACCATAGTAGCTAATCCTGGGAGACCATTAATTGAAAGTTCAATAGAAGTTGGCAGAAGCTATGAAGTTCAAGATTTTAATGCAAAAGTACTTAATCTGAAAATCACGGGATTTGATAAAGATTGTATCTATGGAATTTCGGCTAAGAAAGAACAGATTATCCTTGAGAAAGCAAGCATTAGGCAAATGAAGAAATGGAAAATATTGAATTCTGTTTTTGTAGGCGCTTTAGCAATTGCTACTCTAATTTTTATTCCAATTTAGATATACTTGAATGAAACTATTTACTATTTCAAATGAGTCCGATTGAAACCGAGAATAAGACTATCATTTTTAGAATCAGTAATCAGAAAAAGCAAGAATGGAAAAAAATATGCGATACAAGAAATATTTCGCTTACAAGTTTAATCATCAATTCTGTCGAAAACAGGATTTTGGATGATGAAAGAAGACAGGTTCTCGAATTCATTGAAAAACAAGATAATGTTTTTGTAAAGATTGAGACCAATATCAATCAGGTTGCTAAGATTGTAAATACGCAAAAATTCATCGGTTCAGAAGAGTTAAAAGTTTTTTCTGAAAAGCTTTCAGAAATAATAATTCTAAAAAAGGAGCAGAACAAAATATTTGAAAACATTTATTCTTTGCTTCAAAATGATTGTTAAAATAATGAATCCAGCTGGATCCGACTTTCCAGGAGTTAATTACAATGATAAAAAAATAGACAAAGGAAAAGGGGAGTTGATGATGATGAAAAACTTTCCATCATTCATTAATGAAAATAGTGATAAACAGCAAGTCAGAGATTATTTAAAAGTTATTTCGGCTGGAAATAAAAGAGTAATTAGGCCTCAATTTCACGCAACAATTTCGACCAAGTTCAGGGAACATTCCAAAGAAGAACTTACAAAAATTGCTGATGACTTTATGGATGAATTGGGATATGGAAAACAACCATTTATTGTGGCTTTCCATAATGACACAGAGAACAATCACATTCATATTGTTACGACTCGAGTAGATAAACAGACTGGAAAGAAGATTAATGACAGTTATGAAAAGTTAAAAGCTCAAAAAGCTTTAGCTAATACTCTAGAGAAACTTTACGGAATTAAACCGGAGGAAGTATTGAACAAACTGTTGAAATACAAAATGAGTTCCCTCCATCAGTTTGAAACTTTACTTAACAGAAATGGCTATAAACTGGGTGAAAACACAAATGATGCAAAATCTTTGACCATTTTAAAAAACGGAGTAATCCAGCGAACATTATCAGGAGACCAAATTGTTTTTGATAGTAGAAAAAATGAGAAAAGGACAAAACAGCTGAAAGCCATTTTTTCAAAGTATAAAGATATTTGCTCCAATAAGGTTTTCAAAGTCGAGGATTTTAGAAGGCAGGAAGCAATGCTTCCGGAAGAGCAGCAAAAAGATGATTGGACACCAATAATTGAATTCGAAAGTGAACTTCAGAAAAAGCTGAAAGATGTTTTTGGGATAGACTTAATATTCCATCATAAAGATGATTTGCAACCTTTTGGTTATACGGTCATTGACCACAAGACAGGCTCAGTTTATAAAGGAAGTGAAATAATGAAAATGAATGAGTTGTTCGAATTCACTTCGGAGAAAATGGATAAGAAACTGTTTGAAAGTCTTAAGGATTACAATATTCCAAATGATGACACTAAAGTAGTACTACAAAGATTTTTAAAAGATAGAAATTCAAAAAATGAAATAAAAGACTTTATGCTTTTTGAGAATAAAAAGCTGAAAAATAAGGAAATATTAACAGCAATCAGAAACGATGTAAAAGAATACCTGAAAAGCCAAAATAAAGAAGATGTTAATATCATCAAATCAGAGGATGGAAAATATTACATCGTTCATTCTAGACTTCATTACATCGGAGAATTGGAACCAATGATTGGGGAAAAGAAATATCAGGAATTCCTAAACCCTCAATTAAAAACGGCGCACCAAAGCGAAAATAAGGAAGGGGGTGAATTTAAAAAAGCTGTCAATGAAATGCTTTTTGAATTAATGAAAAGTACTGGGACTGCAAGGGATCCTGCTGAAAATGAACTTAAAAAACGAAGAAAAAAAAGAAATAGATAAGTAAAATGTAGCTTCCAATTATTTAAAAGATATAGAAAATTATGATAATCACTTTTGCCACACAGAAAGGAGGAACCGGTAAAACAACGCTTGCCATTGCTTTTGCCAATTATATTTCTGTTAATTCCAAGAGAAAGGTCAATGTATTCGATTTCGATTTTCAGAAGTCATTTTATCATAAATGGAAAGAAGACGAATTGCTGGATATTCCAAAACTATATGATGTTGAAATCATCGATGAAGAAAACGAACAGCCTTTCTCGGATTTTGAAACTTTGATCGAATTGAAAGAAAGTGAAGAAATAAACATATTCGACCTTGCAGGAACATTGGACGTGAAATACAGCGACCTTCTTATCTATAGTGATTTCATTGTCATTCCTTTTGAATATTCCAATGTCTCTGCGAAATCAACGTTGGTCTTCATTAATTTTTTGGGACTATTGGAAAGCCAGGCCGAAAGAATATTTATCCGCTCGAAATATGATAAAGGCTACAAATACCTTAATCAGGATGGAATGGATACCGAAATCAGCAGGTATGGAATCTTACTGAAAAGTCCTGTATTCAAAAGAAATTGTCTCCAAATCCTTGATACAAGGAAATTGACCTATGAACAAAAATATGCTGTAAAAAACCCATTCGTAGAATTAATAGATCATATTAATAATTGCCTTGAAATTACTTTGTAACCACAAATACTTTACTAAAGATGATCAAAATAATTACCACTATCATAGCCGTTTATCTGCTTTATTACGCAGGCAATATGGTCTACGATCTTTTTCTGAAAAAAGATAATTCTGGAAGACCGGAAGAAACTGAAGAGTATTCCCTGACGGAATTTTCAGAAAAAGACAAAAACGAAATACAACAAGTTGGAATCGATGATGTGGAAAATATCAATACTCCTAATTCTTTTAATCAAAAAGAGCTTTCTCAGGCAAATCAAGAGATACAGGATGAAACCCGTGACCTTGATCACTTTCGAAAGAAGTTCGAATCTGAACAGGATATTGATGACTATAACAATATTCCAGAAATATCAGAGAGAACAAAAGAAAATAATCACAATGAAACTGCAAGTCTTGATTCTGCAAAAATTGAGAATCAGAATCAGGAAAAAAAAGAAGCAGAATCACCTAAGCTCAAATCCTTTCATAGACAGTTTAAGAACTTTCTAAACCTCGCCGAAACCAACGTTCAGGTTCTTTCTGATCTTGACGGCTATAAGGTCTATCAGTCAATGATCTAAGAGATTAATCCACACATTTCAAATCTAAAATGATCCGCCAATAAATGACGGATAGCACACCGCTTATGCCAATTTCTGAGCAAAATAAACACAATTCTTAACATAAATCTTCAATTATTATGAACTACAAATCTAAACGACATCAGCTGGTTAAAAAGTTATTAACTGCTTGTGTAATTCTCTTGGCTATTACCCCGGCATTTGGACAGGGTGGTGCAACAGCGATCTCCAATGCTGCCAATGACATCAAGGATTATTGGGATCCAATCAAGCTTATTCTAAAAGCAGTAGGAGGATTGGTCGGTTTCATCGGCGGTCTAAGAGTGTATAACAAATGGACAAATGGTGACCAGGATGTCAACAAGGAAATCTTGGGCTACGGAGGTGCTATGATATTCTTATTGGTAGTTCCGGAATTCGTAACAGCATTCTTTGCTTAATATGGGATTCTATCTCTACAAGGGGCTTAAAAAACCCCTTGTATTTTTCGGACTCAAAGGCAAATACATCTTTTATGCAGTTGGCGTAATTGGAGTTGGTGTCATCGCAGCACTCATATTATCCAAATTCGGATTGCTGGGTTCTCTTTTGGGACTCGCAGTTACAGGAGGAGGTGTCTATTTCATTTTCAAAAGACAGGATAAATATGGTTTGTACGCTAAGACCAAAAACTTCAACCAAGTTTTGATTTTCCCAAAAAAAATAAACAATAAAACACTTTTAGGTTATGTCCAAAATAAAGAAACTAACATTTGATATTCCTTTTATCGGATTTGATTACGGAAAAGATTTCGGGTGGGACTTTGATGTTTTATTTGGACAATACGGAAATCCTATTATCGGAATTAGAATAAAAAATGCCGTTGAACAATATTCTGCAGATCCAGATCAATATCTGAATTTTCATACGGTTTTGAATCAAGTAGTGTCTATTATTGGTGAAGGTAGAATTGTTCAAAAGCTTGATATTTTCTCAAAAAAGAAATACGAAGCTGAAGAATCCAATCAATTTCTCCAGCAAAAATATTCAGAGCATTTTGATGGCAGGCTTTTCAAAACTATAGAAACGTTACTTTTCTTCACAGATATTGTAGATGATAAGCTAAAGAAGAAAACAAAACATTATAATTTCTCTGAGAAAAGTTATAAAGAGCTTCGAGATAAATGCCAAAAGGTATTTATGCTTTTAAGACAAAGTGATTGCGAACCACAATTTCTATTTGAAAAGGATTTTGAACATTGCATTTCCGGTGTATTGTCAATGCAGTTTTCTGACATACCAAGTTTTGATAATATCAAAAGTACCAATGAGTACCTGCAGATCGGAAATCGTTTCGTCAAGAATATTTCCTACGTCGATGTCGAAAATATTGATCTGCCTTCCGAAATAGACCCCTATTCTATACTTGGAGGGAATGGTGCAGCATCGGAAACAGCTGTGGATAATTTTACATTTATCAATGAACTGGAAGATTACGAAACAATTGTCTACAATCAGGTTATTACCATCCCACTACAGGCACAACAGCAAAGAGAGCTCGATAAGAAAAAGAAAAAGCACGAGGGTGCAGCCAATAATTCTCCGTCCAATGCCATCATTGCAGAAGAAATCCAAACTCTTCTCCATAATATCGCTACAGATGGGCAACTGGTTGTGAATGCTCATTTTTCAATTTTGTTTTCAGCAGGCACATTAGAAAAAATGGAGAATATCCAATCGATGATTGAAAATAAGCTTTTCACGAAAGGAATAATTGTTTCCAAGAATGCTTACAATCAGCTGGAGCTCTTCCGGTCTGCTATTCCTGGCAATGCCACGGAGCTTAGGGAATACGATCTATTTATGACGACAAGCGAAGCGGCCTTGTGTTTTTTTTTTAAAGAGAGTTACCCCGTGAATGAAGAATCTAATTTCTATCTGAGGTTTACGGACAGGCAGGGAGTTCCATTAAAAGTTGACCCTGCTGACCTGCCTATGAAAATTGGCAGAATTAACAATCGAAACAAGTTCGTTCTCGGACCAAGTGGTTCAGGCAAGAGTTTCTTAATGAACAATATCATTGAGCAATATCTCACCTATAACTATGATGTTGTCATCGTAGATACAGGAGATTCTTATTCAGGAACCTGCAAATACAAAGGGGGAAGATATATTCAATACACTGAAGAAAAGCCAATCACAATGAATCCTTTTCTGATGGATAAGAAAGAATTCAATATTGAAAAAATAGAATTTTTGACGAATCTGATCTTCCTGATCTGGCAAGGTCCTGATGCTTCAATGTCATCTGCGCAGAAATCAATATTGGACAATGTGCTGATGTCCTATTATCATCAGTATTTCAATTCGGGAACTGAATGGTATGAGAATAAAAGTTCAGAAGAATTACTTCTTTATTTGAATAAATACAACATTCACGAAGAAGATATTTATGCTCAATATGAGAGTGAAGTTAACGAACAGCGGACATACTACGATGTTTTAGGAATTTCCTTTGATGCAAGTTCTGAAGAGATCAAGGAAGCCGGAAGGAAACTATTGAAGTTCTATCATCCTGACAAGAACATCAATAATCCAGATTATGACAATGAAAAATTCTATACCGTTTACGAGGCTTATGAAACGCTGGGTGATGAAGATAGAAGAAGAATTTACAATGAAACTCAATTGATTCTTATTAAATCCAATGAAATCATCAAAAAGGATAAAACGGAAGAAAACTGGGATGAATCATTTAGGAAAGCCATCATCAGAAAAATCAAAGAACTTGAAGAGAAGTTGGATGCAAAAGAACTTTCCTTTAATGGTTTCTATGATTACTGTGACAAATTTCTTCCTCTTTATCTGAATAATAAGAAACACAGTATCACAGAAAGAGAATTTAACCTAAGAACTTTTCTATTTGTTCTGAGAGATTTTTATAAAGGTGGAAGATATGGAACAACACTCAATGAATCTGCTGATAATACTTTGTTTGACGAATCGTTTATCGTGTTTGAGATTGATAATGTAAAAGATAATCCAAAACTTTTTCCCATTGTAACACTCATCATAATGGACACCTTTATTCAGAAAATGAGGCTCAGAAAAGACCGAAGAAAAGCTCTGATTATTGAAGAAGCGTGGAAAGCAATCGCAAGTAAGTTGATGGGAGGTTACATTCTATACCTCTATAAAACGGTAAGGAAATTCTGGGGAGAAGCAGTGGTGGTAACACAGGAATTGGATGACATCATTGGAAATGCAGTTGTAAAAGATTCCATTATCAACAATTCGGACACTTTCATTCTTCTTGATCAGACCAAATTCAAGGACAATTTCGATAGGATAGCCGCATTACTTTCATTGAATAAAGTCGAGCAGAACAAGATTTTTACAATCAACAACCTCAATAACAAATTCGGAAGAAGCAGATTCAAAGAATTTTATCTGAAGCGAGGTTCTAAGGGAGAAGTCTATGGTAACGAAGTTTCAATAGAGCAGTACTTAACCTACACGACAGAGAAACCCGAAAAATCGGCAGTAGAGTATTATGTACAGAAGTACGGAAGCTATGATGAAGCCCTTATGAAGATTGTCTCTGATTTAAAAGTTTTTGGAGACAGCCTTGAAAATCTTGTTTCGCTGGTCAATCTGTATCAAAATCCCTTAGACCAAAAGATTGTTTCCTATTACCGCAGGATGAAAAATGAAAACAAAGGGAAAAATATTTTCAAAGTTATTTCACAGGAGCTCGAAGACCATCAAATCAGTTTTTCAGAATTAATCACTAAAAATTATCAGTATGAAGAAACTTAGTCTATTTTTTCTAGGATTCGGCAGTTTTTTATTTGCTCAGAATACCTATATCGATCCTACGGTAACAGCTGCAATGATTCTGTATTCAGAAAATCTAAAAGCCAAACAAAATGAAGTTATTGAAGAAACATCCAAATTAAAGGATGCTCAAACCTGGGTCGGAACCCAGATGGTAGCCGCCAATGATATTCAGAATAAAATATTAAAGGGCCTGAAAGAGGTTTCCGGAACACTTCAAAACGGCATTCAGGTACAGCAGATCTACACTGAGCTCAACAAATGTTATGATTATTCTGCTCAGGTTATTCAATTGGCTTCGCAGCATCCTCAATATGCCATATTTGGAACTAAGGCTTCACAAAAAACCTACGAGCAAAGTTTGAAAATAGTAACAGACATCACTGATATTCTGGCATCAGGAGAATTGAATCTGGCTACTGCAGGAGACCGCTATAAAATCCTGCATAATATTTCCGGCAATGTGAAAAATCTGAAACTATGGCTTTTGGCAATAAAGCTAAGACTGGAAAAAGCCAACCGATTGGGGTTTTGGAATTCCATCAATCCTTTTGCAGGATACATCAATACCGATAAAGGGATTGTGGAGAATATAATGAACAAGTATAAAAGGAATTTTTAAAAATCAAGAGATGAAAAAGATTTTTCTAATCCTGACTATTCCTATTTACATCTTAATCACTTCTTCAAGTGGTGGTTCTACACCTGCGTGGCAACAGGAAAATGTTTCTTTTCCAATGATGGACCTGGAGATCAATGCAGCAATGAAAGAGCACGACCGACAAAAAGAAATGAGACAGAAGCAAACTGTAAATGCTACGGTGGAAACTATTAATCAATCACAATGGAAAGATTTCAAGGAAAAAATTGTTAAAGTTCAGGACAGGCTTCGTATTGTCTCATTTGCTGTTCAGTCAATACCAACAGGAATCTCTATGAGCAGAGAGATAACGAAGATAACGGATAATCAGACCGCTATTATCAATGAGATCAGCACCGCGCCATATTCTATCATAACCGTTTTGCCTTCGCAAGTACAGTTTGTGGATGACCTCCAAATGGTCACTCGTTTAGTGGCAGGGATCATCCTGTCATACGGAGCTATCAACCAGATGGAAAAATCGGAACGTAAAATTTTACTGGATTATGCATTGGGAGAAGTCAAAGCAATCAGCAGAAATTCTACGCATATGCTTTTAAAAATAAAAGATATCAAGGCAAAGGTTTTACGAAACAAAAGAGCATTCCAGTATTATGTCAATAGAGATAAACAGGTTGTAGAAAGTATAATGAACAATTTCAAATCCTTTTAAGATGAAGAAAATATTAACCTTTGGAATCATTGCGCTCTCCAGCATTTTTGTAAAGAGCCAACAGATTGTCATCAATGATAAACTTCTATCCCAGATCACGCTCAATCACGGTGTTCGGTTGGCAAGTGAGCAGGCATTCTTGGATTCTTATGAAAAACAAAAGGAGCTGTACGATGATATCAACAATAAAACCACCCAAGTTATTGCGATTCAGGAATACATCTATCAACAGCTTAAAAATGTTAATTCAGCGCTTACACAAAGCAAAAAATTAATCTATCTGTATCAGTATTTAGGAAAGATTGTGACGAATTCCAACAAGATGCTGGATCTGTCTGCTCAACATCCTGAATATGCAATTCTGGTCTCAAAATACTATTCTGAAATCGGAACACAAGTCACTAAGCTCCAACAGGAAGTGACCCAGGATGTCTTGAACGAAGACAAAGATTTCCTGATGGATGCAATGGACAGAGAAATGCTGATTGAGAAAGTATTTACCAGGGTAAGAAATATCAATGGAAACATTCTTTATATCATTTTACGATTGGAGAACGCCAAAAAAATCCCGTACCTGTTCCAAGTCCCTGTACTCAGAAACTATCTCAATATTGACAAAGCTATTGTCGGTGATATCATTCAAAAATACAAACACCTATTCAATTAGACCTATGGAAAATCTATCAAAAATAGCAAAACTCTCCCTCTTACTATTTGCTGTTGCAAATGTTTTTGGGCAAGTCAGTGTAAAGAGATTGAACGACCCATCTATTGTTGCACAGCATAAGAGGATGACCTTTGAAAGCTGGGGCGACTGGCGACCATATCCTAAATATTTTCTTGGTATTCAAACCAATTTTGCTTACGCAACGGTTTGGGGAATGTGGGCTCCTAAAATTAACCGAGATTATAAAGACGGTGACGATATAAGACCACTAAAACCAACCGGAGAACAGAATCTACGATTCGTCCAGTTGAAATTTCAGGAGGATGAAGCTAAGAAAATCAAAGCCGCTTCGGATACCATTTATAAGAGAAGCGTGCAAGATCTTGCCCATTGGACTTCGGCGACTGTCGATGCCGACCCTCTCTGGCTTCTTTACTACAAGCGAATGTTGAAACCAATCACTGAATTTCCGGATACACCACAGAATTTTATCGAATGGCGACTGAAAGATCAGCAGACTTATGAAACGCTCAATACAACTGGTACATTAAAAAGGCTTCAGGAAGAACTGGATTTAATTAAAGATAAATATTCAATGTCCCGCTCAATGGATATGCCAAGGGGGAAGCGCTTTGTAATGTATCACGAAACCCTTATCAAATGGAGAAAATTTGTTCAGGAATTAAGAAAGCATAATAACAAAACGACTTTGTTGCTGGATTACAAAAATATACTGAATAGCCATTTACCCACAGCTTTACCAACGCAATGGACACCTGCTTCAGACAAACAGATTGTTCAAAATGTAATGCAGCAATACAAACACAAATTTTAATATGAATAAAACATATACATACTTTTTTTGTCTTTTGGCTATGATAGTACCGGTGTTGGGTTTTGCCCAGACGGATAGTGATTACAGTAATCTTTTACAGTTTTTAAAAGGTGATGGCGCTTTTGAAAAATGGTTTATGGAAGTCTTTACTAAACTTGATAATAGTGTGCAGGACAGTGCGGAAGGTTCAGCATTGGTTGGAAGAGCCATAGGCGGATTGGGAGCATTAATGTATCTCGGATATATGGGATGGCAAATGGCAGCCGGAGATCGTGAATGGGAAATTATCCCGATGCTCAAACCTATTCTGATCGGGTTTACACTCATTTATTGGATGGGATTTGTCAATATGCTGCAAGCTCCTTTTGAGGCCATTGCGGAACCGGGAATAGCCATCTTTAGTGATATTGAATCTGAGGTAAATGACCTCAGAATTGAAAGGTTCAAGAAACAGCAGCAATTACTGGATGCAGTCATCAAGCTCAATGCTGAAGAAGATGCCAAGCAGGAAGTTATCAATAATACAAGTAAAGATGCAGACGATTCTTGGTTTGATATCAGTGATGGGATTGACAAATTATTACAGCCTATCAAAGAATGGCAGATCAGGATGGAATTCCAGCTACAGAAATTAGTTGCAGAAATCATTGAGTTTGTATGTTTATCCATTCTCAGAATTTGTGTTTATCTCATCTTCTTTATCCAAAAGATCTGGGCATATATATTAATTATTCTTGGTCCCATTGCAGTCGGAATGGCACTAATACCTGGATTTGAAAATTCTTTATACAGTTGGGTTTCCAAGTTCATTAACATCAATCTGTACACTTTTGTTGCATATACCATTATCAATATTGGACAACAGCTGATTGCATCAGGCTATACAATGGAAATTGAACGATATGATACTCTTTTAACCAACGGAACCATTACCAATTTGGATGCTTTGATGGTCTATGTTTCAAATTCCGGAATGATCTACAACCAACTCTTTACCTGTGTAGCTTATATCGTCACAGGCGTTGGAGTTCTGATGACGCCAACCATTGCTGATACGATTGTAACTGCGGGCGGAGCAGGAGCGATGACCAAAATGAAAAGTGCAGCAGGTAAAATGGCGAGTAGTGCAAAAACAGCGGTTTTGGCTGCGAAAACGGGAGGTGCTTCAGCAGTTGCTGCGACAACAAAGGCCGCTGCTGCAGGTTCTGCATCTGGAAGAGTTAATGATGCTATGAAAAATGGAAAGTAATCTGAAAAAAATAATTGAAAATGCTTATTAAAAACATAGAACAGAGAATTAAGATCAACAAAGTGGTCTCATTGGGAGCTATTGCATTTGCTGTCTTCATCATCATTGCAGGTTTCTTCTTTGCTTACAGAATGATTCAGGATTCCAGAAAGTCAATCTACATTTTGGATAACGGTGTTCCGATTCTTGCCAAACAGACCGATGTGCTTTTGAATCGACCTGTGGAATATAAAGCACAGATCGAATTATTCCACCGACTATTTTTCACTTTGGCTCCTGATGATTCCTACATCAAAGAAAACATTCAAAAATCATTATACCTCATTGATGATAGTGGAAAAAAGGAGTACACCAACCTAAGAGAAAAGGGATTTTACAATCAGATCGTTGCTTCAAGTTCTATGGTCAGTATTCACACCGATTCCATTTCTCTGAATATGGAAAACAAGAAATTCCAGTATTTCGGAAAGCAGATGATTACAAGAAAATCTTCTGTCATTACGCGTAAATTATTTACTGAAGGTTTCTTTGATGACATCATAAGAAGCCCAAACAATCCGCACGGTGTTCTTCTCAAAAACTGGCGAATCATCAATAACGAAGAACTGTCTAATCAAAATAAAAACTCTTACTAAAATGAATGCTTTTGTTAAAAAAAACGGACAGAAATGGTTAGTCTGGGCAGTCAAAAATCCGAAGAGATTTTTTATGTATTCGATGGCTTTCCTATCAGTTTCCTTCATCATTTCTATTATGCAAGGAATCTTATTTCCTTCTGATATGACATTTAAAATCAAGCCCCCTGTGCTTTATTCCAAAAGTTCGGTGGCTCAAAATATTTTGAAAAATAATGATAAGGAGATGAAAAAAATAGTGGATGAACTACAATCACTTAAAGATAAAAGAGATCAGCAAAAATTACGGAAAGAGGACAGCCTGAGAATAGAATATCTGTTTAACCAATACCAACACTTAAAAAATGGACATTAAGAAAATTAACTTTAAAGAAAAGAAATATGTTCTGCCTCTCCTTGCTCTGCCTTTCGTTTTGTTGTTTGCATATGTTGGGGTTCAGTTTATGAAAGAAGATAAACCTGCAGATAAACCGAAAGAGCTTTCTCTGTCACTTGGTGAATCGCAGGATTCCATTATGACCAAGAATGATGCTTATGATGCATTCTTTAAAAAGGATGATAACAGAACAATGCTTGGTGGATTGGACAAGGAACAAGATAGTCTGCAAAGCTATGACGACCAATTGTCATTAGCTCAAAAAAGAAGAATTGATTCTTTAAAAGCTGTCAATTCAAGGCAGAATCAATATCAGGCAAATGGAAATCCATCATCCTATTATAACGCTAAACAAGGTAAAGAAGATCAGGACTATAAAAGATCGACTGAGATTATTAAAATGCTAAATGACAATTCCTACGGAAAAGCAGAAGATAATATTCAGACTGAAAAGCCTAAAACAAAGGAACAAAATGCACAGCAGGATCCTGTAAAATATCTGAAGCAGCAAATGCTGGTGATGGATTCTTTAGAGAAAGCTAGAGATCCAGAATATCAAACCAAGCTGGCGGCTGAACAAAAGCTAAAAGCCAATAAAGAAAAGATGGACGAGTTCCTTAATTCTACTTTCAATGTCAGCAAGTCAGGTATCAATAATGACTTCAATGCAATTTATAAAGACAAGGAAAACAGTTTTATCAAAGCCGTCATCGATGAAAACAACAAAGGATTTTTAGGGAGCAGAATCAGATTTCGATTGTTGGAAGACATTTTTGTTGGAAATAGGAAAATCAGTAAAGGTTCCATTTTGTATGGTCAGATTTCAGGATTTACAATGCAGAGAGTTGATTTGAAAATCATCTCAGTATTTGCGAAAGGAGAGATTTTTCCAATCAACCTTTCAATTTATGATGTTGATGGGATGAAAGGCTTGTATGTTCCCCAAAGTATATTCAGAGATATGATTCGTGAAATGGGAAGCAATTCGGTTCAGGGAACTCAGATGGATATGGGAGAACCATACTTTTTTACAACATCAGCATTATTTTACATCATACGGACAAGACGTTCTGGAAAAATTTAAAGATGTAAATATTCAGTTGATGAATTCTTCTAACAAATTTTAATACCCAAAAAGAAATGTCAAATTATAGTCATAAAATAAAAATCGGCTTTTTTATTTTAATATCAGTTTGCGGAAAATTTTCCGCTCAGAATAATGATTCAATCCAAACTCAGGAAATCAAAAGAGATAGCACCGTTGTCTTAAATACAGAAAAAAATACCTTGAGCTATAAAAAATTAATCATTCCGACTGCGCTTATCGGATATGGAGTGGCAAGTTTAAGCGTTAATGGATTAAAACAATTGAATTTCTCTACCAGAGACGAAATCAATGAACATAAACCTGACCATATCAGATTAGACAACTACACGCAATTTGCTCCTGCAGCTTTGGTTTATGGACTCAATGCATTCGGAGTTGAAGGAAAACATAATTTCAGAGACAGAAGTATTATTTACGGGACATCAATGCTCATTACATCTGCATTTGTACTTCCTTTAAAACATATAACAAAGGAAGAGAGACCCGACCAAACTAATAATCTTTCCTTTCCTTCAGGACATACTGCGATTGCATTTGCATCTGCACAATTTATGTTCAGAGAATATAAAGACACGAATTTTCTGTTGGGAATTTCAGGTTATTCATTCGCTGTTTTTACTGGAGTTTATAGAATGCTGAATGATAAGCATTGGTTCGGAGATGTGGTTGGAGGAGCGGGATTTGGTATACTTTCTACCGAATTGGCATATTGGCTTTATCCGAAAATCAATAATCTTTTGGGCGGAAAAAATAAAAACTCTTCTGCTATGGTAATGCCTTTTTATCAGAATAAATCAGTTGGGATAGGATTGGTTAAGAATTTTTAAAACTTGAATAATGTGGTTTTATTATGCATTACTGTCAGCACTTTTTGCTGCATTCACGGCTATTTTTGCTAAAATAGGAGTTTCGAATATCAATACTAATCTTGCGACAGGCATCCGAACTATTATTATCCTGATATTAGTTTGGAGTGTTGTTTTCATCAAGGGAGAAGCGAAAGATATTGGCTCATTATCAAAATTTAATATTATTTTCCTTGTATTATCAGGCGTTGCAACAGGATTGTCGTGGTTATTTTATTTCAAAGCGCTTCAGATCGGAAAAGTTTCACAAGTTGCAGCTGTTGATAAACTAAGTGTGGCAATAGCCATTATTTTTGCAGTGTTATTTTTTAAAGAAACGCTGACTTTGAAAACCGCAATCGGAGCTTTATTAATTATTAGCGGAACAATATTATTTGCTTTAAAATAATTGACAACGATTTTAAATAACAAAAAAGATACGAACCTCAACATTCGTATCTTTTTTTGATTTTAATTTACAATAAGACTGTAATCACATCGATGTCGTTCTGCAAAGTAATTTTTACCTTCAAACAGACCTTCGTGCTGAATATTTTTATCTAATCTTATAAGATATTGACCTTCTGTAAGGATAGGAATTAATGCTTTTCCATTTTCGTCAGTATCTATTTTAATATCCTGATTATTCGGTAGAAAAACCCGTAGCTGAGTATCTTTTTTCACAGGTTTTCCATTAATATAAGCAAAAACCGTTGCCTGTTTATTTTTAACTTTAATATCTAAATTTAAATAAGGCATTTCAATTTTCTGCGCTGTATTTTTGTTGACAACGTAACTTGTATGTAAATATTGAGTCGGTTTGATATTCTGCTTTTGATTCTCTCTTTCCACAACGGGAAGTTCATTGTTGATAGCGTAAATCTGATACGTTCCGTCTGTTTTTGGAACAAAATGACCAACCCAGAAATCGCTTTTCTGTTGAATAAGAATATCAGTTTTTTTACCATTTGGATCGATGATTGTCAATTGAAAATCCTTCATCTTATCAAGATCGTGACCACGTTTGATATATCTTTCTTTATTATCATTAACACCGCCATAGCGGATTTTTATAGAAAGTGTATCGTTCTTTTTCCCGCAGCCCTGCAATTCCAGCCAATATCCGTCTGCATAAGCCAAATTGCTGATGAGAAGGAAGAATATGAAATAAAAAACTTTAATCACTATTATTAAATTTTATTTAAAACTTTAAAGCAATACACGCTAAATATCTGATCGGAGCTTGTGGTGTTAATCTCACTGACCATGCTTTTTCACTTGTAATGTTGTCGATTTTCAAACCTAATCTGTATTTCGGTCTGTCGTAGAAAATACTTGCATCAAACATTTTGTAAGAAGGAATAATCACCTTTGCGGTTTGCGTATTCGTTTGATAAGACATGCTTCCAATATTTCCACCGAAACCTGCTCCCAAACCACTTAATTTTCCTTTTGTAAAGGCATAACTTACCCAAAAATTATACATATTCTGAGGCCCTGAAGCAGCAGGACGTAATTTCAAAACTGAAGCATCTGATTTTGTAAATTTGCTGTCGTTGTAAGCATATCCAACAATAATATTTAGTCCTGCAACCGGATTTGCTGTAATGTCTATTTCAACCCCTTTGCTGTATTGCGAACCATCCTGTATTGAAAAATTCGCATCATCAGGATCTGTTCGTAAAACATTGTCAACCTTGATGTCATAGTAACTAATAGTTCCGACAAGTTTGTGATTGAACAAATCTGCTTTTGCTCCGAATTCTAATTGATCTCCTTTTTGAGGAACAAAATTATTTCCGTTTTTATCGACTCCGCTGATGTTGAAAAATCCATTTAAATAATTTCCGAAAAGAGAAACTTTATCCTTTACAATTTCATAAATTAATCCTGATTTGTGAGATAGAGCTGTCTGCGTGTAAGGTCCTGCCTGTAATCCGCTTACACTTAGCCCTCCTGATGTTTCGCCTGTTAAGATGTTATAAACGCCATTATAGTGGAAGTTATCTACTCTAAGGCTTCCCATTATTTTCAATCGATCTGTAATATCAAATACATCAGAAATATAGGCAGCATAGGTATCATCACTGCTTTTTTCTTTTCTGGGTGTTCCTGTATTGGTAAGAGTATCCAGCATATCTCGCGTCACTCTATATGTGGTCGGTGTATTGATGAAATCAACAACCGGTGCATTCACATTAGTTCTGTCAAAGCTATTGAAATTGTTGTAGTAATCTAAACCAACAACCATTCTATTACGAAATTTCCCTATGTAGAAATCTCCTATAAAGTTTTGTTGCAAATTAGTTGCAATAAAATTTGTATTTCCTACTATCACACTGGCCTGTAATGTAGTGTCAGATTGTAAATCGTCAGCAAAAAGTGTACTGATTTAGTTCAGAACTAAGATAGTGTTTTCATAATAAACAGAACAAAAAAATAATTAAATTTGATTTATTATGACAGCCAAAAAACCAATCAGTAATCCTGAAAATTATTTAAAAGACATCCGCAGAAAAACCAGAAGGATTTTCACGGCGGAACAAAAGATCCTCATTGTGATGGAAGCCCTTCGGGCTGAAACCTCCATAGCCGAACTCTGTCGCAAGCACGCTATTCAGGAATCTACCTTCTACAAATGGAATAAGGAGTTCATTGAAGCCGGTAAAAAGCAGCTCTCCGGAGATACGCTCCGCCAGGCAACCTCCGAAGAAGTTTCAGCCCTTCGGGAAGAGAACCGAAAACTCAAGGAGACGGTCGCCGACCTCGTTATCCGCTACGACATTATAAAAAAAAGTTTGGAAATTCTGGAATAACCGAAAAATACAGAAAGTATATGAGGTTGTTACCTGAAGAAAAACTGGAAATCATCCAAATGGTTACCCGTAGTGAAATCGGCGTCAACAGGACGCTCAGGGAACTTGGCATTCACAAAAGCACCTTCTACAAGTGGTATAATCTGTACCTTGAGAAAGGTGAAGCGGGATTTCATTCTTCCCCTTCTTCTGGCAGAAGGCAGTGGAACAGCATTCCTGAAGAAGAGAAAAATCTGGTGGTAGAAATCGCTTTGAATTATCCTGAACTCTCCAGCAGAGAACTGGCTCATAAAATCACCGATGAGAAGGGCGTCTTCATCTCAGAATCCAGTGTTTATCGGATTTTAAAGAAAAGAGGGCTGATAACCGCGCCATCGCATATCCTGATTTCTGCCTCGAATGAATTTAAGGATAAAACCAATTTTGTTCACGAAATGTGGCAGACGGATTTTACTTACTTTAAAATTCTGGGTTGGGGCTGGTACTATCTAAGCACGGTGATTGACGATTTTAGCCGCTATATCGTTCATTGGGAATTGTGCCGAAATATGAAGGTGAATGATGTTCAAAGAACGATTGACCGAGCTGTGAAGAAAGCAGGTTTAAGAAAAGGACAAGTTCCGAAACTTCTATCGGACAACGGTTCTTGCTATATTACCGAGGAATTAAAGGATTATTTACACGATAATCACGGCATGAAGCAAATCCACGGAAAACCCGCTCATCCACAGACACAAGGCAAGATTGAACGCTACCACAGGACGATGAAAAATGTGGTGAAACTGCATCATTATTACAGTCCGGATGAATTGCAAGCCGCTTTGGAAGTGTTTGTAAACCGCTACAACAATGAGCGTTATCACGAATCTTTGAAGAATCTCACTCCAGCGGATGTGTATTTTGGAAGAGCCAACGAAGTCTTGAAGATAAGACAGCAGATAAAATCTGAAACTCTAAAAAGAAGAAAAAAGGAATATTACAAAAGAAAATTAATCGAAACCTAATTTTTTTTCTTTTTAAAAGCAAAAAACTAAACTTTAAATTCTATATTTGAAACAGAAAACACTCTCTAAGAAAAAGTACACTTTCTTTTGAAGACATACAGATAAAATAATGATAATTAATTTATGGTATGGTTTTAGTAAGAATGTATTAATATAAAATTATTAAAATTCATTATTTAAATTTGTTTTTATGAAAAAACTTTTACACATGGTAGTTATGTCTACCTCGATTTTATTTTCATCCCACGCATTAGCCCAAGCTCCGGTTTTGGGAACCACTGCGAATTTTGCGCTATTCTCCTCCAATGGAGCAGTCAGTAACACAGGATTGTCGCAGATTACAGGTAATGTAGGTACAAATGTTGGCGCAAGTACAAACTTCGGAAACGTAGACGGCGTGATGACTGACTCAAATGCCTCTAGCGCAACTGCTGCAGCCGATTTGATTATTGCCTACAATCAGCTAAACGCTGCAACTCCTAATTTTTTCCCGGCACCACTTTTGGGTAATGGTCAAACACTTACCGCAGGAACTTATTCTATCGGACAAAGTGCAACGCTAGACAACACTTTGACACTTGATGGCGGCGGAAACCCGAATGCAGTCTTTATTTTTAAAATACAGGGCGCTTTCTCTTCTACTTCCGGATCAAAAGTAGTACTTACAAATGGTGCTGTAGCTTGTAATGTTTTCTGGAAAATTGAAGGTCTTGTAGATCTTGCAACAAACACAGAAATGAAAGGAACCGTGGTTGCCAACAACGCAGCTATCGTTTTAAACAGTGGTGCTTCTATTGAAGGACGTGCACTTTCTACAACTGGCGCCATTACAGTATCAGGCGTTACAGTAAGAAAACCAGTAGGTTGTGGATCTCCAATTTTAACTGGTCCAGCAGCACCAGTTCTAAGATCTGTCGCTTGTTTTGCGATTTTCACAGGTAGTGGAACAGTTACCAACACAGGCATTTCTAAGGTTGTGGGTGATATTGGTTCTAATGTAGGACTTACTACTGGCTATAATGCTCTTGACGTAACTGGAACCATCCATACTAATCCGGACAATGCAACCGCTATTTGCGCATTAGATCTTGGAAACGTTTACACTTACCTAAACACTTTACCAGTAGATATCGAATTGCTTTATCCAGCAGCTTTTGGTCAAAACTTGGTACTTACGCCGCACACTTACCTCTTGAATGCAGCTACAGTTTTGAACGGAACCGTAACTCTAAATGCACAAGGAAATCCTGACGCCGTATTCGTAATCAAAATCGTTGGTGCATTGTCTACAAGCACTTATGCTAATGTTGTATTGGTAAATCAAGCACAAGCTAAGAATGTTTTCTGGAAAGTTGACGGTGCAGTAAGTCTTAATGATTATGCAAACTTCAAAGGAACTGTAATTGGCAATAACGGTGCAATTAATTTGAATACAGGTGTTGTAATAGAAGGACGTGTTCTTAGTACGACTGGCGCTGTTGCTACTGCAAGTGTCAATGTTACATCCACTGGAGGTTGCGATCCGGCAACCTTAGCAACTGGTGCTACTAAGACTAAGCCAGCAAGCTTCTATCCAAATCCGTTCTCTTCTGTTCTTAATATAACTCTGGATGACTCCGATAAAGGATCTAATCTTACGATTTTCACCGCAGCTGGATCTAAAGTTCTTGACAAAAATTTGTCTGATAAAAATACCAAATTGCAGATGAAACTTCCGATAGGAACTTATTTCTATCAGTTGAAAAACAAAGATGGTAAGCAACAAAGTGGTAAACTTATCTCGAAACCATAGGAAACTATATAGATAATAAATCATGATAGTTCAAATATTAGCTGTAGATTTCATATTATTTATCACTGCAATAATTTTTATATTTTATTATGGGTACAAAATAAATAAAACCAAATAATTGAACGGCTTCTAAAAACTATTAATAGGTCACAGATTTTTATCTGTGGCCTTTTTATTTTTATAATTTCTAATAATCACTTACAGAAATGAATCTGTTACATCCACAATATTATATGATTATCAATCTCACCAAACCATTTTTATAAAAACATTAACAAGTACACATTTTTCGGGCTTTCTTATTTTTATTACATTTACAGAATAGACAAAAAATTCGCAAGCTCAACAGAAATTATTGTTAGAATGAAATGCTCGTAAGAAAGTGTTCCATCTGACCAAAAATTAAATTAACAGATGAAAAAGCTGATTCTTATTCCGGCAATCGCCGCTTTATTATTATCCTGTAAAACCCAGACTCAAACTATGGAAAACCCGCAAGATTGGAAACGAACCACGAATATATATGAAGTCAATGTAAGACAATACACGCCGGAAGGCACTTTTGCCGCTTTCGAAAAAGAACTTCCAAGATTGAAGAAGATGGGTGTAGAGACCCTTTGGTTCATGCCGATCACCCCAATTGCACAGCTCAACAAGAAGGGAACTTTGGGTAGCCAATATGCGGCTTACGATTATACGACCATCAATCCTGAGTTCGGAACCTTGGAAAACTTCAAACATCTGGTGGACGAGGCTCACAAAATGGGCTTCAAAGTGATCATCGATTGGGTAGCAAACCACACTGGCTGGGACCACGTTTGGACAAAATCCCATCCTGAATATTACCTGAAAGATGCGGACGGAAGCTTCCACAAAGCCAGCGGAATGGATGATATCATCGAACTTGATTACTCTAATAAAGAAATGCGTCTGGCAATGATCGACGCGATGAAATATTGGGTCAAAGAGACCAACATCGATGGATTCCGTTGCGATCTTGCAAGCTGGGTAGAAGTTGACTTCTGGCAGCAGGCAAGACCAGAAGTGGAAAAACTGAAACCACTCTTCTTCCTAGGCGAATTTGACGAATTGGAAGCGCCAGAATACGGGAAAGTTTTCGATGCCAGTTACAGCTGGAAATGGATGCACCTTTCTCAAGATTTCTACCAAAAACATTTGCCACTTTCTGACCTGAAAAATCTTTTGGAACAATATTCAAAGATCGGAGACAACTCTATGAGAGCCTGGTTCACAAGTAACCATGACGAGAACTCATGGAACGGAACAGAATATGAAAAGTATGGCGACTTCGCTCCAGCATTGGCCGTTTTCTCTGCCACTTGGAATGGTGTCCCATTGTTGTACAACGGTCAGGAATTACCCATGAAATCCAAACGTCTGGAGTTCTTTGAAAAAGACCCGATCCCTTGGACAGGCAAATATGAATTGGAAGATTTCTACAAAACACTTTTCGCTTTGAAGTCCGAAAATCCAGCATTGAGAGGCGGCGACCCAGCGGTAACGACTTTCTGGGTGAACACCACTTCCAATGACAAGATCCTGGCTTACCTTAGAAAAAATGGAGAACGTGAAGTTTTGGTTTTAATTAATACCACCAAAGATCCTGTCAATTTCAAATTGGAAGATGACAACTCGGTTGGAAGCTTCAAAAATGTGTTTTCAAAATCTAAAACCGAACTCATTAAAGGTTCTGATGTAAGCCTTGAAGCCTTTGGATACTTGGTTTACGAGAAATAGTCTTAATTAGACTTTAAGATAATAGAGTTTTTTTTTAACTTCATTCATCTAATCCATAAAAACCTTTCAGCTCAAATTGGAAGGTTTTTTTAAAATCAAAACATATGAAAAAACTAGCAATCATTGGTTACGGCTGGTTAGGAAACCATATTGCAGAAAGATTATCAAATCGATATGAGATCTTTTCGACTACCACCACACCATCCAAAGCAGAAGACCTCAACGCTAAAGGTTATCACGTCACTTTGGTCAGTTTCCCTAACGAGTTGGATACAGCAATGAAGGAATGGGAATTTGCGTCAGACCTAGACGCCATCATTATCAGCGTCCCATTTTCGGGAATCAGAGGTGCTCAAATTCCTATGGATGACAAAAGGCAAAATCTCCTCAACTTCCTCGGTGATTACAAAGGTCAATTATTTTTGATGAGCTCCACGGGCGTCTATCCTCAAACCGAAAAAGAATTTGCTGAGGACGATCAACCTGCCGAAAATGTAGAAAGCGAAAATTTTATTTTGGAAAAATTCCCCCAGACCAACATCCTGAGATTGGCCGGACTGATGGGTGGTGAAAGGCTTTTGAAGAATTACAATATATCTGACCTTCATCTTTTGGTCAACCACATCCATTACGCCGACATCTGTTCCGTCGTAGAAAAAATGTTGGATAACCAATCACGATCCAAAGTCTACAACATCGTGGTGCCCATTCATCCTAATAAAGAGGAAGTCATCAATGCGCAGAAAGACCTACCCTACGCCGGCGAACGAACCACTGTAGGCAGAACCATTTCTCCCGAGAAGATGATTGCAGAATTGGACTTTGAGTTCCAATATCCGGATCCGCGGTATTTTCATTTGTAAATATTTTCAGGTACTTTCCAACCTTTGGAGTGGAAAATGCATCTTACCATAAAAAGACATTATTATGAAATCGTCATCATTTTGAAACTGAATTTATAAACGAAAAAGGTTACAAGACAGACACTAAGGAATTTGCTGAGAAGTATGATCTAGTCATTGGTAATCCACCTTATGGAGAACATCGTGGTCTATACAAAGGATTGGGTGAAGAACCTAAAATTAATAAGTACGAAGATTATTTTGTCAAACGTTCTTTAGATTCTTTGAAAACAAATGGTGTTTTGGCAATGGTACTTCCTTCAGGTTGGCTTAATAGGCAGAAGAAGTTAGAAAATGCAGATATTATCAACGCCTACAGATTACCATCTGGAGCTTTTGCCGGAACTCAGATCGGAACTGATATTCTTATCCTTAAAAAATCATCGCTAAAAATCACTAAGGATATTTCTGATTATTTTGAAAAAAATCCTGAAAATATCTTAGGAGAAATTCGAGAAAAAAGCAATCGTTTCGGGAGGATGGAGCAATATGTCCACGGCAATTTGGATAATGCTTTACATATTCTGAACAGACTCCAAAATAAAAATGAGACAGAAAGAATTGGAAATCTGTTTGAAGATTTTTTTCCTGAGAGTACTATTGCGGAAAACAAAAGTATAGTCAATAATAAAACGGAAATAGATAATGAAACCGAAAGCAAAGTAGCATTGAATGATGTTACAGACAAAATTATTGAAGTTCTTTCAACCTTACAGGAAATCAAATTTAAATCTCCGGCTGTTGTCAAAGAAATTGAAAAATATTCTAAGGTCAAAGAACAGATAGAAATAGCTGCTCAATCATTTAATTCCAAAATGTTAAAGGAGGTTTATGATAAATCCGAAAAAATAATTCAAACACAAAAAAGAAAAGACTCAGAATATAGAACTCAGACAAAGCCGGAAATCAAAAAAGGGATTTTAAAATATCTGTTTTCCAAATCTGATGAAGTAGTAAATACTTCTCTTCAAAACAGTTCATCGATTTCCAAAGAGCAAATTGAAGCTTTTCGTGACACCGATTATGATGGGACTTTGAATAATTATGATAAACACTATCAATTTGCCAATTTTATTAATGGAAAGTGGGTACACGATTTTTATTATGCAGAAGGAAATATTTATGCTAAACTGGAGCAGTTGGAAAAAGACTTTGTTGATAAGTACGCCGTTGATGGAACTGAGGAGCAGTATCATAAGCAAATGAATATACTCCTGAAAGTTGTACCTATTCCAAAATCTTTGGATGAAATATCAGTCAGTCCCAATCATGAATTTGTACGTCAATTTACCCTAGGTCAGGTAGAAAAAGAACAATATAATAGTGCAACTAGACTTGTGGAAACTGTCTTTGTTGATTACAATCTTGCTGAAAAATTTAAAGATTTTGTTGGGAGTTTATCAAATGATGCTTTTGCAGGCTCTTCAGCTTGGGAGGTTAAAAGTTTTGTAGATAATGAAACTGTAACAGGAAGTGATAAAGAACGAAATGCTTTAGTTCGTGAAAGACGTAAAGCTGCAGCTAATGATCTTTTTCAAAAATTCATTCGTGAAGAATTGTCGGATGAATTGAGGGAACGTTTTGTAAAAGATTTTAATAGAAATTTCAATAGTATTTACGTTCCGGATTATTCCAGATTTCCATTGTTTTCTAAAATCTATCAAAATTTTAAGGGAAAAGAACTTAGATTGACAGAAGTTCAAAAAGCCGGAATCGGAAGATTGACGACAAAAGGAGTTGGCTTATTGGCGCACGAAGTTGGTTTTGGAAAAACACTTTCCGGAATATTGTCAATGCACGAAGCAATGGAGCGCGGGAATGCAAAAAGACCATTGATTGTTGTTCCTAATGATAGCATTTTAAAACAATGGGTGGAAACCATTTTTGAAACCATTCCAAATGCAAAAGTAAATGTGTTGGGCAATCTTGGAAAGGATTATGATCTATCCAGATTTGATAACAAAGACGGAGAAATAACCATTGTTACCTATGAAGGATTCAACAATATCGGCTTTTCAGAAAACATTACTCAAGATTTAGCTTCAAAATTCTCTTACATATCCGAAAGCGAATTAAGAAGTGTGAACTCTATCAGCGAGAGAGATTTTCAGATAGAATTAGAAAAAGAAAGGGAGCTGGAGGGTAAAATGAAACGTGGGAAAATCTACGATTGGGAAGATTTTGATTTTGATCATATGA
Organism: Chryseobacterium electrogenes; assembly: GCF_053553015.1. Classification (NCBI taxonomy): domain Bacteria; kingdom Pseudomonadati; phylum Bacteroidota; class Flavobacteriia; order Flavobacteriales; family Weeksellaceae; genus Chryseobacterium; species Chryseobacterium electrogenes. The sequence goes on from NZ_JBNPPB010000002.1 coordinate 3,134,342, forward strand.
CTTTTGACGAAGTACACAACGCCAATCATATTGTAGGAAAGGTGAGAATTGAGGACCGAAGATTTGCTTCAGATTTTAGAAGCCAAAATCAACAGACTTCCAAACTCGGTATCAATGCATGGATGGCTTCGCAATATATACAGAATAAGTACAATGGCAGAAATGTTACTTTGCTTTCTGCTACGCCTTTTACCAATAAACCTTTGGAGTATTATTCAATACTCTCATTGATTGCTAATAAGCGCTTGGAAGAATCAGGCTACTTTAATGTCAATACCTTCTTTGAAACCTTTATGGAGGCGGATACTGATATGGAGATTGATGCAAGGGGAGATGTGAAGTTCAAAGCGAACGTTCGGAGGTTTAAAAATAATTCTTTGTTTCAGCAGCTTTTATCTGAGTTTATTGATATTAAGGGAGAAGAGGATAATCCTGAATTGATCCGTCCTAACAAAATCAATAAAGAGTACAAGATTGAGCAGAATGATTTAACTCAAGAACAATACGATTTACTGAAAGAAAATTTCGAAGAAACTCAAAAAGGAGCAATTTTAACTCATATTCTTAATGCTAGGCTTATTGCAATCTCGCCGTACCTGTCACCATACTATGATGGAGAATTACCTTCACTAAACGAATTTATTGAGAATTCTCCAAAATTGATTGATACAATGAATCTGATACGACAGAATAAAATTGATATTCCTGAATCAGGTCAGATCATTTATTCTGAATTAGCAGTCTCAGAGTTTCCTAAAATGAAGGAGTACCTTGTAACTGAAGTAGGCTATAAGCCTGAGGAGGTGGGTATCATTATGGGATCAACAAGGAAGCCCAACAGATTGAAAATTCAGGATGATTTTAATTCGGGAAAAATTAAAATTATTATTGGTAGTGAAGCTATTCAAGAAGGAATGAACCTTCAGGAAAACACCACTGATTTATACATGCTTTCTCTCCCATACAACTTTACAACTTTGAGACAAATTGAAGGTCGTGCCTGGAGACAGGGAAATAAGTTTGAGAATGTGAGAATCAATTTTATGCTTACTAATGACAGTATCGATGTGTTTATGCTTCAAAAGTTACAATCTAAGCAGGCACGATATTTAGAAGCGATGAAGAAAGGGGCAAATGTATTAGACGTTTCTGATATAAGTACGCAGGAACTAAAGACCTCTATTATTACTGACCCTGAAACCAGAGCAAATATTGAAATTGAACTTTTAAAGAAAAGAATTGAAATTGAAAAGAACAAGCATCTTGCAGATATTGCATTTGTACTCAGAAAACACAATGACTTTCTAAAAGTCAAGGAGATGGTGACTAAAGCCGAAGATTCATATAACAGAATCCTTGGCTATTCTAAAAATGTTGATGGAAATACTGATTACTGGAAAAATCAACTTCCATCTTATCAAAAAACGATAGACTTGGCTAAAGGTGAGGTTCAAAAAACAGTAGAATTATTAGCTGAAAAAGGAATCAATGTTGCAGAAATAGAAGTTCAATCCTTAACCACCGAAGAAAAAATTGCTGAATTAGATAAAAAAATAGAAGAACTTCCTAGTATTCAAGAAAATTTAATTGTTCAGTATAAGAGAGAAAAAGAAGAAAAATTGAGGCTGAATCAAAGTGTAGATAATGTAAAAGAAAGGTCAGGGGAAAATTCGAGTTTATTTTTAAAGAGTGTTAAAAAAAATGACGTTACAAATATTATGAATGACCAACAACTCAAAAATAAAAATAATTTGAAGTTACAAAGTAATACTATATTTAGGAGAAGATAGTTTAAAAATTTGTTGAAGTGAAGTAAAATAACGTTAAAAAACTAGATTCCAGAAGTTGTTAATAAAGAATAGTTTATGCGGTAAAAATCAGTAATGACAATTATTTTATTATGAACATATTTTTTTATGAGCGGGATTTTTCCCGCTCTTGTTCAAGTAAAAATAGTTTAAAGGTAGACTTTCAACTACTCAACTATTCATTTTTTCTTAGAAATAGAAACTACAAACCCGTGTTTTGTATAAAGCCATTTGCTTTAAGTTCTTCTTTAAAGTCATCCAAATATGGAAATCTATTCATAATATCCCTGATTTTTTCATCCATCTCATAATTTATACCTGTTAAAGTATATTTGCTAATGATATAGCCAAGAAAAATATGAAGATTGATATAAAGGTCTTTATCTTCATTGCTTGAGGTTGTAGTGATTAGTCCTCTAATATGATCAAACTTATCCACAATTAAATTTAAGAAAACTTTTCCTGTAGCTGTGTCTTCAGAAAAATTTTCGATTATTATAAAAGCTGCAGTTTTTAAATCATTCAAAATATAGTTATTTAGCAGCCTCTTGCTGAAAAGATAATCAATCATCTTCAATTCCGCTCTCAATATCACGGAAGACTTGAGCTTATGCAGTTCTTGTGTATTTCCTATACCAAATGGAAAATAAGGTGATTCAATGTTTTTTATTTGCGCATTCTCAACAATGTTTTTAAGCAACTTTTCTTTTTGAAGATTATTTATCTGGAGTAAGTATCGCTTGGTATCGGTGGAGTTTGTACTTTCAACAATTACTGTATCTAATGTCATAAATAGATTTGAAAGATTTTTTAATACAGGCATTTTTTTAGTTGCCACAGCTTGTGTTGTTAGTGAATCAATCAGTCGATAATAACTAAAAATGGTATTTACATCCTCGCTGTTACTATATGGATGGTCATAATTATATCTAAAAGTAGCGGGTAAAATTTTTCTAATGACAGTAGCGAAATAATCGATGAAAGTATCTACGATTTCTGCCGCTATAAAATCTTCATTATTTTGCACAGCTCTATTAAAGTAAATTTCTATATCAGTAATAAAGTCAATTCCTTTATAATGCGGACTATTATACTTCAGAAAATCATGCTTCATACCTTCATCTTCTAAAACCCAACGTGTCTGTATAATCCTTTGTTGTGCAGAATTATTTTTTTCTTTTACAGCAAAAGAGAAAAAATCTTTCAAATTATCGGTGAAATTTGCATACAATTGGAGTTTATCACTTGCGTCTTCATTACTTTTAAAAACAGATATGGCTTTCTTATTAATGCTTCTAAGTACAATCTCAAATGTTGTATGATCAAATTCTTTAATTGCTGTTAGTCCAATTTCAGTAATAACTTTGAATGCATTGTTTTCATACTCATCATCGTCAATATTATCATCAAAAAATCGATAAGAAGCAAAGCTGGTTTTGTCAACTGAGTCAAATATAGCTTTAATATTATGTCTGCTTTGAGATGAAGACAGCAAATTAATCATTACCGGAAAAATGCTTAAGATAAGTATTATTGAAAATAGAATACCCTCAATAAATAGAACTTTTCCGTATACAGGAAAAATATTTGGTTCAACACAAGATTTTAGGTAAGAGATTGTGTATATTAAAAATGAAACATTAAGAATGAAAAGTGTAAACATTACCTTAAGATGCTTTCTTCTGAAAAAATCTGTAAAAGCAAATCTTCCAAAATATTTGTTGAAGATCTGAAAGGAAAGCAATGTAAATGAAAATATAATACTTAGTAATACTACTATTGAACGAACTAATGTTTCTAAAATTTCTATGCATATAGAAATCGGGGGGAATTCTTTTGGAAATCCAATATTTGTAAGATTACAGAGCATATTTATCGCAATCACCAATAAAAATATGCAAAGTGTTTTCAAATCAATATAAATCACACTTTTAAAGTCAAAATGTATGATTTGATATATTTTATAAAATAAGTGGTTCTTGTACTGAATAAAAAGATCCTTAATAGAGCATTTTTTTTCCTCTTCCTTGTTCATGATTTTAGTTTATGATACTAATATACATAATTGAACACTCTTCAGAAAAATATATTTTATTAATGTTTTAAGTTGTTAATATTTTATATAAAGTAGCGGTAATAAGCTCGCAGTTATTATAGTTTACAATAATAATAGATTTGGAATTAGTAACTTCATCATCTGAGAATGTTTGTATGTTAAAAATATTTTTAATTTTTGTAAAAGTCCGGTTGACGTTCGTATTTACAGATATAAAAATGGCAAACTGAAAATTAAGAAATTTAATACCGTGGTTGAGTTTGATAATATCCTTAGCAACCATTTCATCTGGCTGGCTCTTAGTTTTAATTTCGACTATAAGTTTTTGGTTTTCTGATAATCGGTCAATTTGGCTTTTATGTAAAACTAAATCCGGATTAAAATCATTCTGTTCAATAGTGTATTGCGTTCCAAGATTGCTAATGGTTTCATAAGTTTTTTTTCCTATTTCTCCATTGAACTTTATTCCTTTATATTTTTCCGATTTGAGATTTGAAATAAGTCTTAGTTTATAATAAAGTTCGTATGCAAAAACTCTTTCGGTTTTTTGAATGGTGCCATTGTGTTGCCAGTTGCAATATTCGTTATCAATACTTTTAATTGCAGTGAACAAATCATATAAATATTCAAGATCTTTATCCATTGACCAAATATACATAATTAGAAATCGAGACTTATTTGATAAAATCTTTTTAATACGTTTTCAAAAATGAGTTTATCAATTTTTTGTGCTCCTTGTAGCCCTAACTGTGCTTATAAATTTTTCTATTAAATATAATTTATTCTTCATATCCATTATTAGATTTAAATCCTTGGACAGTTCAAGCATTTCAAAATTCTTATAGTATTCTAAAAAGTTTGGATTGATATGAGCTGATACATTATTTCGTACCTCTACAATTCTAATATCATCATTAACGATTCTTCTAATATCCTTTATCAAATTTACCGCTTGTTTAAACTCATTCTCTAATTGAGGAAAATCACTTTTTATAGTTTTTAAAGTAGGATTTAATTTGTCTAGAGCTATTTTGGTTTCATAAATAATTAGAAACCCCCTTTTAATACTATGAATTTTTTCAAGATCATTCTGAGAGTAATGAATAGCTTTGAGAACTAAACAAAGCTCGAATTGTGCTAAAACAAGGATATATTGAAAATTTGCAAATTCAGTTTTAAAATCTTCGGCCAGCTCAACATCAAGCTCTGTAAGCATTGCATGAACACAATCGTAAGTCGTTAAAATTTTACTCATTAATTCCAAGTGTTCACTTGTAGCTTTAATGTCACTTTCAATGTTTTCAATATTCATTTTGTATATTTTATTAAAATTTATGTAGATAAAATTAGATAGATAAGTAAAAAATCACAAGTATTTTTCAACTTTGGCTTGAACTAATCTTTAAAGTAATATTTTCTCTTTTACTAAAAAAAAATTTCTGAATTCTAATGTTAATAATAGCATTTAATTATTTATTTTTTTTCTGGGCAGCCCTATTTCATGTTCCTGCGGATAGGGCTCTCGGAAAGTTAAGCTTACATCTTCAAGTAGACTATTTTCAACTTCTTTAGATCTATCCTCATCCAAAGAGTATCTGGGATCACTGATTAGTGGCATCTTTGCCATTTTTGTAATAGTAATAGTTGGAAAATGATAATCTACTTCAACTATTCCCAATAAAAGGTAGATGCCACCTTCTTTGAAAGGAAAACTTCTTAAACTATCTGGAAAATGTGCTGTATCAAAATATTGACCTTCTGCGTCAACCCACGTTCCAAAATACATATCATATTTCTTACCCGGATGATTTTTCATTCGAATTGGAACATGCTTCCGAGAAATTAGATATGCTAACATTTTAACTTGCTTCTTATGATATTTCAGGAGGTCTTTAACCAAAACATGACCTCTGTATTTAGTTTTCAATAAATCAAAAATAGAGTAGGAGACAGGGAAACCTAATATTTCAATTTCATCGAAGGCATCCTCAAAAGGATTTCTCTCAATGACAGGCAATTCATAATTTTTTTGAGGCTCTTCGAACAATGATATAATCTTTGTTTTATATTGATTCTTAGATAAAAGAAATCTCGCTTCAATCAATAGTTCGTGTTTCTGCTTTCCAGTAAATCTGAAAGCTCCAACAAAAATTAATATTTGTAAAGTTTCAATACCGATATTTATCCTTTTGACAAAATCTTCAAGTGATCTGTAATTTCCGTTTTCTTTTCTTTCTTCAGGAATAAAAATTTTTATAGATGCTTCCAGTCTTTCGATATGCATTAATCCTAAATAACGTGAGTTCGAGTTAAGCTGCGATTAATCTATCTTGATCAATAATGTCACAATTTGTATTGATTGATGGTTTTTTATCAAAGAAAGAGTAGGCTGCCAAAGCAGACAAAATATTGAGAACAAAGTTGTCAAAACTTCTGTGACGGGTATGTTCTATCTGACAAATATTCTTAAGCTCATCGTTTACAGATTCTATTAATGCCCTTTTTCTAAGCATAATTTTATCCTGGAGAAGCATTAAACAATTCTTCATATTCTTCTTTATTTTTGTGATTAAATGAACTCCATCTATAAAAAGTTGCTCAAACAGATCTTTCCCAATATAGCCTTTATCGCCGAAAAGTTTTCCGAAAATCCATTTGTGCAGATCCATACTTTTCAGGGGTTCTCTGTCGTCTACATTGCCTGTTGTCAGGATAAAATCCAGAATCTCACCCCTGTCATTGATAATCAAATGGAGTTTAAAACCATAAAACCAACCCAGAGAACATTGTCCTTTCTGAGCGATATTTTTGAAGGTTTTGTGCTGCTTTTCCCTTTTGATGTGACAAGCCCTGATGGGTGTTGAATCGATGAAAGATATGCCGGTACACTTTCCCAGACACATCATTTTTACGAAAACTGCCATGGGTACATTCACTTTCTTTTGGAGCTCTACAAACCTGTTGTAGGAAACCGTTACAGGAAATTCTTTCTTCATATGTCTTTGAACGTAGCCCTGATAAAAGTGCTTGAGATTTTTGAAAGCACCGTAATGAAACAGGATCATAATAGTCATCACTTCGCTTTGAGACATCGCAGATTTTCTGTTTCTGGTCTTGATTTTGGGGTCTTTCAGAGCGTAATCTTTCAGAATATGGTTAAATTCTTTAAAAAACTCATCAACAATGTAATAAATAGTTGTAATTTTATCATCAGAAATCATAGCGGAAATTTTAGTTAAATATTTGACTTTCAATAGCTTAAATATACTAATTTTTTCGCTTTTTTCTATTATAATTTATCACTTCTTACATCGAACTCACGTTAAATAAACATCCGTTTCATATACTGTTGTATGAAATTCGCTGAGGTTAATACAGGGATTATGAACCTTAGCTCCGGCCATTTTCGCTTCGTGAACATAAACTTCTGTTCTGTAAAATCCGCCTCCATTATTGATGGCTGAAACCATAAACTCAATAGGATAGTATGCTTTTAAATATAGACTTTGATAACTTTCCACAGCATATGAAGCAGAATGAGCTTTACAGAAAGAATAACCCGCAAATGATTCAATCTGTCGGTAAACTTCCTGAGATAATTGTTCAGGATGCCCTATTTTCTTACAGGATTCAAAGAAGTCATCTTTTAATTTTTGTAAAGCAGAAAGAGACCGTCCCTTACCGCTCATGGCTCTTCGTAAGACATCACCATTAGCTGCTGAAACTCCCCCAAAGTGCATTGCAATTTTTATAACATCTTCTTGATATACCATAATGCCATAGGTTTCACCCAATTCTTTTTCAAATACTTCGTGGAAGTATTCAAATTGTCCAGGATGATTGTGCCGAAAGATATACTCACGCATCATTCCGCTCTGTGCGACTCCAGGACGTATAATTGATGAAGCGGCGACCAGTACTTTATAATTGTCACATTTCAGTCTTCTTAAAAGCCCACGCATTGCTGGTGATTCAATATAAAAACACCCTATGGTTTTTCCAATGCTTAGATATTCATTGCATTTTATTTCATTTTTTGAGATTCTGGTATCCTCAATATCTACAATGATTCCTCTTTTTTCTTCAATTAAATTTACTGTGTCCTTAATTGTACCTAACCCTCTTTGCGAAAGAATATCAAACTTCTCTAAACCGATATCTTCTGCAGTATGCATATCGAATTGTACAATGGGAAATTCTTTTGGTGGAAACTCTAGTGCAGAGTAGTTGGTGATGGGTTCTTCAGAAATCAGAATTCCGCAGGAGTGCATACTTCTTTGATTAGGAAAGCCTACCAGTAGTTGCTCAAATTTATAAATCTCCTGATGCACGATTGAATTCTGGTTGTGTTGTTCTTTAGTTTGTTTTGAAAGTTGATCCAGCTCATCTTTAGGCAGACCAAATACTTTTCCCAGTTCTCTGAATCTCGATTTTCTTTTAAATTCTACATTAGTTCCGCAAAAAGCCACGTGGTCTTTTCCATATTTATCAAAGATATATTCCAAAATGGTATCTCTATTTTTCCAACTCCAGTCTATATCGAAATCGGGAGGTGATTTACGGTTAAGGTTAAGAAAACGTTCAAAATACAAGTCCAGCTCAAGAGGACATATATCTGAAATTCCAAGACAATAAGCTACAATACTATTAGCACCGCTTCCTCTGCCAACGTGCATAAAACCCATACTATTACTGTATTGAATAATATCCCAAGTAATCAGAAAATAACCACAAAAATTCAGTTGGTCAATCACAGCCAGTTCTTTTTCAACTCTTTCAACTGCCTGCTTGTTACTATAAGAATATCTTCGAGTCAAACCTTCATATGCCAGCTGGGATAGTAATTTAAAATCATTCTCCCTACTGTCAGTATAATGCTTTTTGTTCTTCGGGGTTTTAAATTCAAAATCAAAACTACATTCATTGACTACATATTTAGTATTTTCAATAATTTCAGGATAATGTTCGAATTGATTCAAGAGTTTTTTTTTACCAATAAAAGACTCATTTTTTCTACAATAATCTTTTTCAATCAGTTTAGTAAAAAGAATATTACCGTCAATTGCTCTTAATACTTTATGAAGTTCGTATTCCTCTTCAGTTTTAAAAGTTATCGGATGCAAGATGATCATTTTATGAATTAATGACTTTAATTCAGGATTTATTAACAGATTTATTTCATTTTCTCTTATTCCAATAAACTCGTGATCCAATAGTTTTTCGGGGATACTTTGTAAAGAATAAATTACAAAACAATTTTCTATCGGAGGGTTTACTTTTGGTATTTCAACACCTTCACAATTATAATTGGTCAACAATCTGTTAACTTCTGCAATGCCTTTAGGATTTTTTGCGAGACATATATAATATTGCTCATTTTCAACCCTTACATCAACCCCGACAATTGGCTTGATATTCTTTTCCTGGCACAATTTATAAAACTGATAAATTCCTGTTACAGTATTTATATCTGTTAATGCTAAAACTTTCAGCTTATAGTCAACAGCAAGTTGAACCAAATCTTCAACAGAAATAGTCCCATAACGTAAGCTGTGATAAGTATGGCAATTTAGAAACATAAGCAGTTTATTAATTTATAAGACCTGATGCTCTTCCTACGCTTTTAATTCCAAAACGATCTTTGATTTTGTCCATAGTTTGATATAATGATATCAGCTCTTCTGTATCTTCAAAAAGATTCATCTGATGGTTTCCGTGAACAAGACCTGTAAACTTGACTCCCACAAGACGAATTCTCATCCTTCTAGTATATACTTTTTTAAACAGTTCCAATACATATTTCAGTAGGGTATGATCCGCTGAGGTATATGGAACTTTGCATTGTTTAGTCTCCGTATCAAAATTGGAATATCGGATTCTTACAGAGACCGTTGAAGTCAGCCATTTTTCGTTTCTCAATTGATAACAGAGTTGTTCAACCATTCCAGAAAGAATACTTCTGATATTTTGAAAATCAATAGTGTCTTCTGCGAAGGTTGTTTCGGTAGAAATGGATTTTCTTTCAGAATATTCTATAACAGGATTATTGTCAATACCATTAGCCTTTTTCCAAAGCTCTGAACCATTTTTACCAATCAATTGCTGTAAAACATCAACAGGCATTTTAGAAAGTGTTTCTATTTTTCTTATACCTAGCCTTGAAAGCAATTCGAAAGTGACATCACCAACCATTGGAATTTTTTTGACCGAAAGAGGATTCAAAAAAGGCTGAATATTCTGTGTTTTTAATTCTAATTTTCCGGTAGGCTTCGCCTCTCCTGTTCCAATTTTTGAAACTGTTTTATTAGTTGAAAGTGCAAAACTGATAGGAAGTCCAGTATTTTTCATTACAGTATCAGCAATCTCCGTCGTCCACTGATAGCATCCAAAAAATTTATCCATTCCGGATAGGTCGAGATAAAATTCATCTATGCTGGCTTTTTCCATTACAGGTACTTTTTCCTGAATGATTTCTGTTACTATATGTGACATATTGGAATAATATTCCATATCGCCTTTTATTACCTGAGCTTCGGGACATAAGCGTAAAGCCATTCGTATGGGCATAGCAGAACGTACTCCAAATTTTCTAGCTTCATATGAGCAAGAGGCTACCACACCACGATCTCCACCTCCTATGATGATAGGCTGTTTCTCCAATACGGAGTCTCTCAGCCGCTCACAGGAAACAAAGAATGTATCCAAATCCATATGTGCAATTGCTCGATTCATTTGACAAAATTAGTCACGTTTTTAAACAATTTTTGTATTTTTGTTGTCATAAATTATGACAAAATCAATTTTTGCAGATAACATCGTGTTTTTGAGAGGTCAAAAAAATTTAACCCAGCATAAGTTGGCCGATGAGCTTATCCTTACAAGATCAAGATATGCTTCCTATGAATATGGGAATGCAGAGCCTCCTATTGAGGCATTAATTAGAATATCTAAATACTACAATATCAGCATTGATCTATTAGTTACGGTTGATATAAGGAAATATCCTTTGGACAAGCTGGTAGATTTGCCTGGAAATAAGATATTACTTCCGGTAATAGTAGATTCGGAAGGTAATAATTTTATTGAAATTGTGCCACAAAAAGCTTCTATGGGCTATTTGAAAGGATTTAGTGATCCTGAGTTTATTGAGAGTCTTCAAAAAATGCAATTACCTTTTTTAAAAAATGGAAAATACAGAGCATTTATGGCCGATGGTGATTCAATGCCACCTTTTGCAGACCAATCCATCATTATAGGAGAGTATGTAGAAAAACTTGAAGATCTGAAATCGAATAAGGAATATATTTTTGTTACCAATGAAGGAATTACTTACAAGACTTTTTTGAAAAAGAATAAAAAATTTATCACGGTATCAGCGGATAATTCATTTTATGAGCCATATAATATTCCATTGGAAGATATTGCTGAAATATGGCGGTATGTAAGAGGAATTTTACCTCAAGATTACAAACCATATTCTTTTCCTGATGAAGCCAATTTGAAAAATTTAGTAGCGGAAGCGAAGAAAAGTATCAGTAATCTAGAAAGCAGTATTCTAAAAATGAATCAATAAAAAACTCCCCCGAAAGGAAGTAAAAACACAAATGATGAAAAAAATCCCAAATAAATGGGATAAACCAAATATAAATATTTTAAATAAAAATTACAATGAGCCAGCTGAGTTTATTTGATGCAGAAGAGTTTTATGAATTTCCAAAAGACCTTTTGGAATACAAAGAAAATTTTCTGAGTAAGGTAGAAGCTGATCTTTTAAAAGATAAATTGCTCCAAAATACTCCTTGGGAGCAGCGCACACAGAAAATGTACGACAAAACAGTTTTGACTCCACGTCTTACTGCGTGGTATGGAGATTCAAAGTCGTATGATTTAGATGGAAATGTATCTGGTACCAATCCTTGGACTCCTGAATTATTATCATTAAAAGAAAAAATTCAGAATCAGTTTGGTTATCAATTTAATGGTGTTCTATTAAATCTTTATCGCGATAACAATGATTCAGTTGCCTGGCACAGAGATAAGGAAAGCAGATATGGAAAATATCCGGTAATTGCTTCCATTAGCTTAGGACAAACAAGAAATTTTGATTTTAGAAAAAAAGATCATCATCAAAGCAAATACAGCCTACCTCTTCCTAATGGATCTTTACTTATTATGAAAGGTGATCTCCAGGAAAATTGGGAACATCGGATTGCTAAATCTACTATACTAATGAAAGAGCGTATAAACCTGACTTTTCGCTTGCTGCTGTAGATTTTATAATTTTAAAAACGGTTATTAAAAAATAGATAAATGTATGTCTAGTAAAAAAAATAGTATCAACGAAATTATTAATCTGATAACAAGGTGGGTCAGTGAAATACAGAGTAATAATGCCCTGAACTATTACGATATTAATAAAGTTTCTGAGGGGACGGCAATGAAGCTTTTAAATATGGTCTTTAGCTATAAACTTAAAGATCTTAATCATATTGAAAGTAACTTTCCTGGGATTGACCTTGGTGACGAAGAAAATGGAATAGCAATCCAAATAACCTCCCAAACGGATTCAAAAAAAATAAAGAACAGTCTGGAAAAATTTTATAGTAAAGGACTGGATAAAATTTACCCAAATGGGATGAAGCTGTTCTCACTTAGTATTCAAAAAAAAAATATTAGCCAGATAAAAGCTTATGAGGAACGCTTTGATGTAAAAAAAGATGTAATAAATTTTACTAATTTAATAAAGGAAATTGAAAAGCTTTATGATTCGAATAATGACAAATTTATTGAAATTTATAATTTTCTTCACGAAGAATTTGGAAATAAAAAAGATTCTAGACCGTTTTTAAATTTTCAAGATGTTTCTCATAAACTATCTTTTTATAACGATGCTTTTAGAAAAATACATGCCGCTGATTGTGAAAAATTTATTTCTTACACCTGTGTATATAATAATCAGACTTTTAATGTTGATGATTTTATTGATAATGGTTTGCCTTCAGATAAGATTATTATATTAGGAAGTTCGGGGCTCGGCAAGTCAATGCTGTCTAAAAAGCTTGCTTTACACGCCATAAACCAAAACTATATTCCGGTATTTATTGAAGCTAAATATTTTGAATCTGATTTAGAATCATTGCTTTACAGAGAAGTGAAAATATTAGGCTACCAAAATGCGGGTATGTTTTTTCAAGCCTGTAAAACGATTGGGAAAAATCCACTGTTATTAATTGATGGACTTAATGAATGTAGTGAAAGTAACAAAGCGAGATTAATTGTTCAGCTGATGGAAATTAACAAACAGTACAATACTAAGCTCATTATTAGTACTCAGAGTTTTGATAATATGCTTAGTGACTTAAATGCTTCAATAATTTCAATTGATTTCCCCGATTTAGAAACTAAAAAAGCAATTGCAGGTAATTTTGGTTTTGTTGACAATAAAATGGAGCCACTTCTGAAATTAGCTACTACAAATTTTGAAGCTGCTGTCATTGGTGAATTAGGCTCTCAAGGTTTACAAACAATAAGCCGTTTTAATTTGTTCGATCTTTTTGTAAGAAAAAAACTTTTGGACAATAATCATTGTGTAGTATTTTTATCTTCTGCTGCTGAGTTTCTTTCTGAGAATATTACATTTTCCATTTCACGGAGGCAAATAGAATCTATTCTTGCAGATAATAATTTGGATTCCAAAATTTTAAAACAGTGCATTAGTTCAGGAATACTAAAGCAAAAAATTGATAGATTCAGTTTTTCACATGAAATATTACTAAACTTTTTTATAGCTGACAGTATTAGCCGTTTTAGTGTAAGTTCAAAATCTCTTGCTAATCAAACGATGCTTCCTAAGAATAAAGACAAGCAACTTTTAATATTAGGAAGTATAGAAGATAGAACTACACTTTTGAAAGTACTCGAAATAATAGAAGAACCAAAGATGATCTATGATATTGTCATGGGTGAGTGCGGTCAGTTGGCGAAGCAGTGGGGTGAGAATAAACTCGACAAGGTTATTTCTAAATTGGAATCTGAAAGTAAAAATTTAGAATTTATATTATATGACGATAAAAATTGTCCAGTTATCGTGTCGGAAGAATCCCTTCTTAAATGGGAGTCTCAAGAACTTTCTTTTGTTCTTACAATACCGGAACTTTTAGCAAAGGGTCTATTCTTTGAAGAAATGCTTGGAATAGTTCGAATAATGAATCAGACTTGTAGTAATCCAAAAAAAATAATTTCAGAAAAAGAAGCAAGCTCTAATAAATTTTTCTCAACAAGATTTTCTCTTTGCTTTGCAGATTATTTTGGAAGTAGGGGTCCTAGACCAGTAGTATCACGTTTATTTAAGACACTTCATTCTGGTTTTATGGCATTTAATGATGGAGATGGAATTTCTGTAGAACAGATTGATCAAGTAGTAAAAAAGGGTAATGTTAGCGATGGAGAATTGCTCTTGCTACTTTTATTATCTAGATGGCGTGATGAAAAGTTAAAATTATTATTTCCGATTATCAGTGATATTCTTAAAAATAAATGGAAGAAAAAACCTTATCACTTAAAAATAGAAATTTTGCAAAAAGTTGCCTTTTGTTATGAGGGTAACATTCAAAAAAAAGCACTAATCGAAAGCCTTTCTGAAATTCATAGTGATGCTGATAATGTTTTTATGTCAAGCATGATATTTGATTCATTATCAGAAATAGGAGCTTTGGAAGATGATGAAATCGCTTATGAAGAAACTGTAAATACAGATTTACAAAAATTCCTAAAAGATTCAGATAATGAAGAATACTGTACAGAAGTATATGGGATCTACCATTGCCAATTTGATCATCCTTATTCAAATGCTTTCGGTCTCGCCATCTCAAAATTAAATGAGAAAGAAATTAGAATTTTTTATACAATGGCTTTGAAAGGGGTTAATTTTGATTTATTTGGAATGAGTCTGTTGATGCAAGCTGAGTATGTTTTAGGAAAAGACTGTTGTCATTATCTAAAAAAGTTCTTTGATCAACCTCTTTCCACATCTTCCATGCCGCGAGAAACAATGAGTTGTTGCATCACGAGTTATATTTTACTGGGAATTTACAAATTCTCCTTATACGATTTAAGGGAAAGTGAAAAAAATGAAGTAGATATTCTTATTCATGCATGTGGAAAAATATTCTACTGGCTTAATAGGGTTGACTTGAAAATAGAAAGCAGGATTGAGAATTGTGAGAATTTATTAAATTTATTATTTCAAGAAAAAAGCGAATTCTTGATTGATTTACTTAGGCAAGTTCACAGGGCTTTATATTCATATAAAATGAGCAATCTTTTTCAAAATAAGGAAATTAATACAATTTATGATTATTTCCAAAAAAGAATATTAACGCTAGCTCGATATTCCATTCAAAATCCAGCTTCACAAAAAACAATTTATTTACACAGCCAACAAAATGAAATATTAATGTACTCTATTTCTTTAGTAGAAAAATTTGGAAATGAGATGGATATTGAGTTATTATTTGAGTTAACGGATGACCAGATTTATGGTTCAGCAGCTGTTAGTGCAATAAAAACTCTTTCTCATAAGTAAAAATATAAATCATCTAAATAAATTTAGATAATGTAATGGAAAAAAAGTTATCAGTAGAACTAGAGGTAATGTGCCATATCATCTTAAACGCTAAAGCTAGTTTTGATGTAGTACGTTATTTTAATAATGAAAATCATAATAAATTTAATTTAATTAATCGCGAACGGATGTCGAATCACTTCTTTCGATTTGTTGAGGTTAATTTCTTTCGAACTACTATTATTGAACTTTTCAAACTATATAGCCCAAGTACAGATGATTACTATTCCTTCTATTCTTTAAAGAATAGGTTTAATCCCGGAAAGAAGTATGAATCAATAGAAATATCAGAAGAATTATTTAAAGATGTTAATTTGATTTTAAAACAATCAAAAGTTGTAATAGAAAAATTACGGGATCTTAGGAATAAAGTATATGCACATAATGATCAGGAATACAAAAAATATTTAGGTATTTTGACCATAGAGGAAATTTCTAAACTAATTAAAGTTGCTAAAGATATACTGGGAAAAATTTATTCTGAAATTCTAAAAGCCTATTATTTTTTCGATTCTCCAACTGCAACTCCTATTGACAGTCTGGAACATCTGTTTAATAAAATTGAATTTTTTAATACTAATTATGAAGAAGTTATGTTAAAAAATATTGGAATTGCAAAACCTGATGAACTTTAAATTTATATTGAAACAGGTGTATTTTTCAATACTAAAGCCGTCTGTTGATTTTATATCATAAATATTATAAAGTAATACCATTATGGATTTCCATATAAAAATAAAATAGTTTTTAATTATCTTTGGTAGAAACTCAACCATGTGTAATCGGTAAATAATAATACAGAACTTTTCGTAAATAAGACTACAGAATAAATGGCAAGAACAAATACAGAGTTTTTGGCAACAATGAATACATAGTTCACCCTATGGGGCATACAGCCCCATAGGAATTAACCACCTTTGTCATGCAATAAAGACAAGGTAATTATGAACTATTATTTAAACAAACTTATGATCTATCATGAAGTTAATCGGATGAGTCGAGAAGGCTTTTCCATTTCAAAAATTGCTGATTTTCTCGGCATGGATTGGCGTACCGCCAAACGTTATCTCACCCAGAGCGAAGAAGAATTCGCAGTTAAGCTCTCGGAGCCCAAAGGTAGGAAGAAAGTTTTAGAAGTTTACACCCAGTTTGTCAAAGAGCGATTAGAAGTCTATCCTGAAACCTCGGCGGCTCAGATGCACGATTGGCTCAAAGAGCATTATCCTGACATACCTCGTGTAAGTCAGAAGACTGTTTTCAATTTTGTACATCATGTACGGTCTACTTACACCATTCTAAAAAAGGAAAAAGAGAGGGAGTATGTAATGGTTCCAGAATTAGGCTACGGTTTACAAGGACAGGTAGACTTCGGTTTTTTCAATATGCGCACAACAAACGGAAAGGTTCGTAAAGTGCAATACTTTACTTTTGTGCTCTCTCGTTCACGCTATAAGTACATTCTATTCCAAGACACTCCCTTTACCGCATTTGATGTCATCCGTGCACACGAAGTGGCATTCCAGCACATTGGCGGTGTTCCCAAAGAAATTGTTTATGACCAAGACCGATTATTCTTAGTCTCAGAAAACTTAGGTGATCTTGTACTGACCAATGAGTTCCGGAGATACGTGCGAGAGCGCGGCTTTACGACCTATTTTTGTAGAAAGGCAGATCCTGAATCTAAAGGGAAGGTTGAAAATGTGGTGGGGTATGTGAAGAAAAATTTCCTGTACAATCGTTCATTTAAAGATCTAGAGGTTTTAAATATAGAAGCTCTGGAGTGGCTAGGGCGTACGGCGAACGCATTGCAGCACGGCACAACCAAAGCTATACCGTACCAGGAGCTTAACATCGAGAGACCCTTTTTAGACCCATGGCATCCAATTGAACTGCCTTCGCAGCCCTTACTTATGTATACAGTTCATAAGGACAACAAAATATCCTACAAGGGAAACTTTTATAGCCTTCCATTTGGAACCTACAAAGGGACTAACACGCAAGTTGAAGTAAAGGTCATGGCAACCGAACTTATTGTGCTTAATGACCAACGCTCAGAGCTCTGTCGACATCAAATTTGTCTTTTGAAAGGTCAAAAAATCATTGCACGAGATCACAAGCGTGACAAAAACACAGCCATTATGGAGATGATGAGTGAGTTATGTGATCTTATGGAGAATAAGCTGTTAGCGCTACTTTGGATAGAACGTATACAGGCACACAAGCCCAGATATATTCGTGATCAAATACAGGCGCTCAAAGTGATCGTCAATACGACGGAGCGCTCCATAGTATCCCGAGCATTGGACTACGCTTATCAAAATGACATACTGAGTGCGAGGGACTTTAAAGCTCTAGTGCTTATGCTGGAAAAAGAACAGCAAGACGTCGTACAATTAGACCCTAAAATCATTGCGCTCAATCCACTGGATGGTACTAGCAGGCTTTTAGCTCAAACGAATCCCCAGAGAAGTGAGCTAGGGAGTTATGATGATTTTTTCTTGAATGTAAGATAACCAAAAACCACAATTACAAAAATGGAAACACAAAAGCAACAAATCAAGCAGTTATGTAACAGCTTCAGACTCTCGGCAGTCAGCACACAGCTGGAGGATGTGATCTCTTACGCGGAAAAACAAGAGTTAGGGTTCGTACAATACACCTTGAAATTACTCGAAGCAGAAGCGGATCATCGCCACAAAAAAGACGAACTAAGACGAACTAAAGTAGCAGGACTCCCTAGAAACTCGAACCTAGACCTCTATCAAGCCGATAGGAACGGGCTTCGATCTGAGCGCCTAGCCCAGCTACGGGAGTTAAACTGGATTGATCAACTCTTCAATATTGTTCTAATGGGTCCTAGTGGAACTGGTAAAACGGCACTGGCTGCAGGGCTATCCATGGATGCGGTTAAAGCAGGCTATAAGGTCTATTTTAGAACAATGGATGAAATTCTTACTACGCTAAAAACGAAAGATTTTATGAAATCACAGATGATTGAATACAAAAAATTACTAAAGGCAAATTTGCTTGTGCTAGATGATATTATGCTTTTTCCGCTTGAAAAAAACATGGCAGTGACCTTTTTTAACTTTATAAACCAAATATATGAACAAACGTCCATCGTCATAACCACCAATAAAAAACCCACGGAATGGGCTAAAATGTTGGACGATGAAGTCATTGCAACCGCATTGTTAGACCGTTTGCTTTATAGATGTGAAGTAATAAATCTTACTGGAAAAAGCTTCAGAATGGAAAATCGGACAATGCTATTTGAAAATCCAAATTAAAAATATACTTTTGAGGTGAGCTATGCATACATTGTTGCCAAAAACTCTGTACTCTTAATTGCCAAAAACTCTGCATTTTTACTTACCGTTCACACCATGTAAAGATTTTACATTTAGACTGTCTAATGACTGTATTTTTCAGTCCTTGCTTATCAACAGATCGTCTTTTGTAAAATTTATAATTAAACACTATTTTATGCATAAGTATTTTGGGCTTTATGGTAAAGCATTTGAAAAGGTACGGAAAGACCATTCTCAACTTTTTGACCATCGCAGGGGCACTTACTTCAGAAAATCTTCCGATTTTCTGTCCAATAGAAATAATTGGTACGTGATTTTTTTATTAGTCGGGATATGCTTTGCCATTCCTGCAGTATTTAATTGTGAATTTTTAAATGTCATTACAATCAGTGAAAAAACTTTAAATATATTGGTTGACCAGAGAACAACTAATATTGCAACAATCATTAGTATCTCACTTGTAGTTGTAGGATTTTTAATAAATAACCTTGCCGTTAAATCTCCTACAACTTATAAACTGTTATTTAAAAAATCGCTTCTATATTTAACTATATATCTGACCCTTTCAACTATATTCTGGTTTATAGTTTTATCTACACTCAGGGATACGATTCCACAGCATCCGTTTTCTAAATCGGTAGTTGCGGGTACTTATCTTTCTCTTTTTGTTTTAGTATTAATAGGTATACTCTTTAGAAATATCATCTACTACACAAATGAAAAGGAAATTAATTCTATGCTGTCAAAAGAATTAATTAAAGAGGCTAAAAATAATCTTAAAACTATTCTCTTAAAAAAATATAGTTCTAAAATTTATCAGGAATTCATGTCGGAAAGAGGTCTGAAAAGAAGAACTAATGATATGAATTTGGACATCTTATTTAGCGCCCAAAATGTTACTAATGATGATTTATTTACGGAGGAATCAAATACTAAAAATCGATATTTAAAAAATGTTAATCTCGCAATTCTAGAAGTCTTAGTGAAAACTGATTTTATAAAAGAATATGATGTATTAACACTTGGTGATTTGGTAAATGTCAAAAGTTTAAATCCTATCAGCTTTAAAGCAGAAAAATATGAAGGATTAAAAAAATGGTTGCTGAAAAGATGTTTTTATACTTCAAAGAAAGCTGTACTGAAAGAAGTTTCGGACGATTATAGAAAAGAATTTGATAGCAAAATATTACAACTTGCTGAAGAAAGCAAACATAAAAGCCTCTCTCAACCTTTAAGTGCCTTCATAGAACTATATAAACTTCAAATGCAACATCAAAATGAGAATATTTAACGATCCGTCAGATATAACTAATGGAATTGAGGAGACAATCTGGGCATCTATAGAAAAAACTGTTGAGAACAACAGTCTGGAAACTTTTAAGGTTCTAAATAGATTTGTTGTAGATGTGTTGGTGGTTAGTATTCAAAATAAATCTCTCATAAATTATAATAAGTATGTCAACTTTCCTGCTTCCTATTATTACATTTCTTTTGCGAAAAGTAAAGAAAGTATAGTGTTTCATAAATTTTTCAGATATGCTGTTGAAACCTCCGCAAAACAGTTAAAGGAAATTATAACTTTTTTTTTAGTGTATAAGAAAACCGATATTGAGGAAATCAATGAATCTAATTTAAGTTTGAACAATGATTTTTTGTATTCCACATTCAACAGTTTTAACAGATTAATATATTCAATGATTAGTAATGGTGATAAAACATTTTTCAGCTATGTACTCAATGAATTTGATAATATTGATGCATTGAAAAAAAATAGCTATTATGAATTAAAATTTGAATTAAGGAATTTGACAACTAATGATGAAGGCATCGAAAAAAAGGAAAAATTGTATAAGCACGTTAAACTTTTTGATGAATACAAAAGGCACGTTATCTTAGGACTGCGATATTGGACGATTTTTCTTTATAGTGTCGGAAATAACCCAATTGAAACAACAGTGATCTTTTTAAAGGAATTGAGGATTCAAAAAGATTACTCAGATTTACTTAGAGATATTCTTGTTTTGAGAAATAACCCAAACTATAATTATTTTGAATGGAGTGTATGGGATTATAAGGAAAGACCTTTAGAAAAAACGTATAGCCCTCCTAATTCTAATGATTGGTTGACATTTGGATTTGTTTTCGATATACTTAGAGTCAAAGATATATATTTTGATACCCAGAATTTAGATGTCAGGCAGCTTAATGATATTCCTTTTTTGTATGAAAGAATAAAGGATTTTATTAAAATTATTGATAAAGATTTTGATAAGTGGCAGTCAATACTCGAATTAGATTCAAAGAAGGAGTTTGAAGCCAGATGTAAAAAAATAAATGTTTTTTTTAAGAACCTCCTGCATAAAAGCGTCACAGCAAAAGATCAAGCTATAGCTTCTGAGGAGTTAGACCCAGAAAAAATTAAAGACTTCAAAGCTAATGTCGCAAAATCATGGGAAGCTAATTCAAGCCTTAATGCTATCTTTTTGTCAAAAAAGAATATGAAAGAAAATAAAGCTGTTGAAAATTTTATCGGTTTTAGAACTTTTTTCCAAAATAGCAAGATAATGTTTGTAAAGGAGAACTATCAGACAATATACAATATTGATATTTTTGGTGGTCGGGCAGCCAGATGGATTGATGACGATTTTTTTAGTACGGTTATTTCTGAAGAAGCTTATTTTATTACAAAGGACAATATCACAGATTTGATTGAAGAATGTTTTATACAGCTCAAATTAAAGGAAATCAGCCCCTCAATTATCTTACTTCCTGCTGCGTACAGTTTTAAAGATCAAAAGTTTCTTAACAATCCTGACTTTAAGAGAAAATATGATTTTCCAGATAGGAGGGAAGATAAGTTTTTTATGGGAACTTACAAAGGTGTAGAGGTCTATATCAGTCAAAGTGATGAAATCACCAATAAAGTTATAATTGCTGATTTTGAGAAAGCTTTTGAGATGGAATACCGGACTTTGGAAAATGGGTTCAATCAGGTATTAAAAATTGAAGTAGAATCAATTCGGAATGAAGAAGCCGAAGTAATCTATAAAGAGGAACCTGAGAATTGGACATTTACCCGTAAACAGACGCCAATGGATAAAGATGAAGCTCTTACTCTTATTAAAAATTCTTTGAATATCGAAGTAGGAACATTTTATGAGTTTAAAGTAAAAGATAAGGAATCTTTTGTAGTGGGAATCATTAATTCTAATATTAGTTAATCTGAATTTATTCATGAAAATTAATCCAAATAGTTCGATAAGAAGTGGTTATAAATACGAAGATCTTTTTACGTTAAAGCTAATTGTAGATTGGCTGCTTGATCCTGAAAAGTATGAAAATATTCGTGTGCAGTATAAACCTGATGATGTTCAAATCAGGCATTTTGCAATCGATGATATTGTAGCGACCAGGAAGGATGGAACGGTTGAATATTACCAGATTAAACATAAACAAAATCCAGATACAGATCTTTGGACTTTCGACGAACTCATTGATAAAGGATTGAACAAATGGATCAATTCGTTTCATGCAATTAATCAAGAAAGAAAGTATTGTTCCCTCATCACCAATGGGAATCCGGACAAAAATGTTCAAGACTGCATAGTTCATAGAAATATTGATCTTGGAAAAGTCAAAGAATATCAGCATGAATTCTTT
This sequence comes from Chryseobacterium electrogenes, assembly GCF_053553015.1. Taxonomy (NCBI): domain Bacteria; kingdom Pseudomonadati; phylum Bacteroidota; class Flavobacteriia; order Flavobacteriales; family Weeksellaceae; genus Chryseobacterium; species Chryseobacterium electrogenes. Next base: position 3,156,800 of record NZ_JBNPPB010000002.1, read on the forward strand.
GCTGTTGTACAATCATATTTTTCTAATCCTTCAGATGCATTATCTTTCTTTGAAAATTTTGAATTTCAGTTCGGCCATCCTAATAAAAGATGTTTAGAAGATACACTTAGAAATATTCTTTATAAGCAGTTAAAAGTTACGAAAGGTGGCGTAAACAACCTATTGCTCTTTATTGGAGATGAAGGTTCTGAAAAATTCCCTACCATTTTTACTCTGGACATTATACGTAATCTTTTGGAATGGGATAACCCCAGACCTCTTAATCAGAATTTCAATGTTCCCACTGATTTTGAGTTTTTTGACAGAGGTATTCACCAAATTCTTCTGCGGGATATCAGTACTGTTGAAGGGGGAATAAAAGTGATTGTAGGAAAACCGGGAAGTGGAAAAAGTACTTATCTGTCAAAATTGTATTCGTCGTTGGAAAAGAAAGGTGCTATAGTTTTCAGACATCATTATCATCTTAATCCTAAGGATGTTTCTTATGCTGATAGACTCAATAGTGAAAGGGTCATTGAAGGGTTGAAAGCAGAATTCAAAAAACAGGATAATGATATTATAAAGTCGTTAGGGGAACAAAATACTGCAGGGACTCAGCTTAAAGAATTTATTGATCAGGTAGCTTCCTATTGCCGTGAAGTCGGGAGGTCATTTATTTTAATTATTGATGGTTTGGATCACGTTATCCGAGAAGGAAATAGCCAAAATGAACTGATTGACTTTTTAAATGAAGTTTTGTTCCCTCAGCAAGGATACTGGTTGATTCTTGGAACGCAGGAAATTGCGACGCATTGTTTCCCAAATTCGATTCGCCAGCTTGCTCCGAAAGATGAGTGGATTGAAATCAAAGGCCTTAAGCGAGATAGTGTTAAAAAGATTGCGTGCAAAAGTTTCCCTCAAGATTATAAACTTTTAAGTTACGATTTTGATTCAATTGTTTCAAAGCTCATACAGGTAACTGGAGGAAATCCTCTTCATTTAAGATATGTTTTGACTTCCATAGAAAATAATGGAAGAGGAATTTCAAGATATGATCTTGATACTATTCCTCATTACAATAATGAAATAGAAGAGTATTATCAGGCGCTCTGGCAACAGCTTACTATTTTAGCAAAAACGATGGCTTTTGCACTAACTGTTTTAGACTTTAAATTGCAGGAGGAGCAAGTTTTTTCTCTAGCAGCAGACCTGTGTCAATATCCTCAAGAAATTTCGGAGAATCTCAATCAAATACGTCATTTGTTTAGGTTCGAGCTATCAGGGATTTCTGTATATCACAATAGTTTTTTGGTATTTATCCAACAGCAAAAAGAGTTGAAGGAACAAAAGAAAAAGTTATATAAAATTGTAAAAGAATGGCTGAATGAGGCCGAACAAAGAGAAATTTGCTGGTCGGAATTACCTAAAGTTGAATACTATCTTGGAAATCCAGGACTCCTGCTGTCAATTGATAACGAATGGGTTATTAAACATTATTTAGATAGTAAAGATGAAGAAATAATTGAAAATATTCTTTATCTAGCTTCAAAGGCCGCTTTTGAAAATAACGTTGATCAAAAAATAATTTATTTCTCTCTTATATATGGCCTATTTAAAAATCGCAGTGATAACCTTTCGGAATCAATTCGGAATCTCTGGTTGACCTCGTTCAAGAATAATAAAATTCTTCGTCCTAAGTATCCTAATTTTTCTACTCTAACTGATTATCAGTTAAAGGAAATGCTTATAGCACTCAAAGCAACCGGCATTGTCAACACAATTCCTGATGATGCCGTTAACAGGGTTAATGAATTGTTTACAGAAAATCGCTACGATACAATTAAAGTGGCCAAGTGCTGGTTAGAGATTTTAGCACACTTTGAATCTACTTCCACATCTCGGGTTTTTAATTTTATAGAACAATTTCGTGATGAGGAAAAAGATGCATCGCATCTTTTTAAATTTTATCTTCAGAAATTGCTGGATTTCCCTAAACAACCTCTTCATTTAATTGATGCCATACTTAAAACGAAGTTAGAGAAAAGTGAGAAAATAGCGATGGCTGAACTACTGATACTTGATGATTTGAAAGGCAACCTGAGTGATTGCAAGTGGAAGAAACATATTCAAAAATTGTTGGCAAAAGAGGATAACCTATTTTTTTCATTGTATAAAATCATATATGGCGAAAATATAAAGAATTTCAAATCTGCATTTTCATATTATTCTCCACCCCCTAAAATAAACAATTATTCGTCTGAGAAATTAGTGAAACAATTCATCAAAACCAATGTACTTCTTTCTTTTATCAATTGTATCAATGATCTCAATTTTGAATACAAATGTAATCATTCTTCTAAGTGGCTGTCTGAGCTAGATGTTTGTATTTTTAATCTGGGGAAATTTTTCTCGCAAGCATTCCGTGAAAAATCTGAAATTGACCTTTTAGTCATTTTGAAGTTTATAGAAAACCTCAGGAAACTACATTTTAATAAAGATCATGATATTTATGATTATGAGAGAATTGGTATTCCTTATTTTATTGATTTGGCTATCTGGCTGAGCGCTGTAATAAATAAAAAGAACCAATTTACATCAGAACTTAATTATGAACAATTGTTACGTCTGGGTAATTCGAAGCGCTATAACAAAGCATCGTTGTTGGAGATTATCAACTCTAAGATTGTATCTGTTAACAGAGATGAAGTTGAAAGATATATTGAATTTGAAATCCAAAATAATAATGAGATGTTTCCCTTTCCTGAAATCGCTAGTTTTCTAACAGACATGGCTCAACTCTCATATGATTTCGGGAATCAAAATAATGTCAGGCCGTTGCTCGAAAATGCAGCTTCTAATATTTTAGCATACGGTCATCATAAGGATATGTTACTTTACAATATTTTAGAAAGTATTGAAATTTGCATCAAAGCAGGATCATCGGAATCCAACAATTTCTTATTGCAGATTTTTCCTTACGTCTTTAATATCGAAGCATTAACTGACGGTGATGAGACCCGCCATTTTATGAATTATTTCTGTGATCTCTTGGCAAAGGTTAATCCCCAGCTTTTGTACAATTTATTTTTTTACAATATCAACATGAGAGATTACACAATGGTTGAAAATATCTTTGATGATATTTTATCGACACTAGATTTCCAGGAGCCCATTGCCAAGGCTGTTGGGAAGACGGCTATAGGGCCACACTTTCAAACACTTTGTAAACTTCAAAAAGAACAATCTTCGGTTCAAGATGTTATTGAGAGCTTGCAACTAAAATTTGGACTTTTTCCGGAAAAGGAGGAAGAGAAAGAAGGAGAAGATAATGACAACAAACAAATCGATCAAAAACTTATAAAAATTACTCCTGAGAATTTGAAAAATTATATGTCCAAGACATTAAATTTTAACGGTAGGCGATTAAATTATGATGATTCTTATTTTCTACAATCTTGGATAACTTCTCGACTCCACAAGTATCCAAATGATAGGAAGAAAGTAGTAGTATCATTAAAAGAGATCATTGATGATAGTTTTTCTACGATATCGGCAAATCTTTTAGATCTGATCTATGAAATTTCTTATGAAATTGATAGGGAGTTTGCTTTTTTATGTATTTGTTGGGCGAGTTCAAATGGTGGTGTATGGGCACCGAGTTATCGCTGGAATATCGCTGAATCCAGAAAAAGATGGAGAAATATTATTGATTTTTTTCCTGAAAGAATAGAGGAGTATTATCAAAAAAGTGTTACAAACACTGGTTTGAGGTATGGACTGCAGAAGGATTATGTAATTCCTGTCCCCAAAAGTACTCAATTTCATATGGACTGTGGAAGGCTACAAAAAGCAGAAAATGTAACGCAGGATTATTTAGATTTTTTGCCTCATATATTCCCTAATGTAAAGCTCGATTTAGCTGAAACACTTATTGAGCCAATTGAAGTGTCAAATTTTGATATTTTAATGGCGCGATTAACATGGCTAAGCCCTATAGTTAGAGCACAAGCTGCAGAGGGAGTTACAAACTTATTGAAGAATGACAATGATGGATGTTGTCACGAAGTATTTTTTGAATATTTAAAATTTCAGGATTTAGAAAATGCAGCTTGTGAAGGACTAATAATACTTATTAATTCTCTACAGGACTCCGAATCTTTAACTTTCAAATTTTTAACACAAGAAACTCTTAATTCCTTGCTTTCAATAAGATGCATGGCAACGGATTTATTATTGAAAAATATTGCTGGAATTTTAAAATTTGAATTGAAATTAAATGTTCCCCTGTTATCATATTTAAGTTCAGGAAATACAAGTTTAGATGAAGAAGCTTTTAGAAAGATAATTAATAATAATCTAACAAATGCGTATATTGGATTTCTAGATTATTTACAGCGTAAAGTAGGTGATTCTTTTATTATATGGAAAATATGGTGTACAAAATATGAAGATTACTGCACTCAATTTGACCTAAAATACGACTATAGCCGAGATGATAGTTTTGCAACTTCTAGATATAGTTTAATGATTGGTCGAACAACAATATTTGGAGATATACTAAAATCAACTTTTATGCATGTTGTCGATGCCTTATATAATTTAAAAAGAATTGAGTTTTTTGATCTATGGCAGTTAACATTAAAAAATTTACCGGTTGATTACTCAATTTTGAAAATTAATCTTGAAGTCCGGCCAGAATGGTGGTTTTCATTAAATGTTGAAAATTTTAGATCTTTTGATTTACATCAGAATTATAGCCAGCTTTTAATTAATTGGTTCAAAAACTCAGATATATTATTTCCTTTATATTATAATGCAACTTACTCATCAGATAAATCATTTTATGGATCTACTGTTTTTTGTCAATTTAAATCTATAGCTATTGCTATACCTAAAAACTATGATATTGATCTTGATCCTGAGATGTTGTTTGACGACTTAGAAAATAGAGGAGTTTGGGATAGTTATAATGAATATCCAGAATATTACGGTTTTTATGAGGGCAAACTGATTTTTACTGGAACGAATGAAGTAGATCTCGTTTTACCCTTAGTGAAACATACACGTGTTTTTCCAGGCAATATATGGCAGTATTATAGAATGAATGATGGTATATTTTTACTTTCTCCAACTTTGATGGATCATCTAGAACTTGATTGTATATCCAACAAAATTCAATTTAAGGATAATAGAAATAATATGGTTGCTTTCTTTGGTGATTTCTTATATAACTTCAATGATACAAGCCAATTCGGGGAGCCCATACCCTATAATAGCTATTTAATGATGGATAAGGGCTATTTAAACAAATTTCTCGGAGAAAAAGATTTAAAATTGGCAGTTATTTTACGGCAAAATTTGAAAATTAAAGATAGCCATAGTATCGACGAAAAATATAGCACAAAAATCACTTATGACTTTGTTGATTTATAGATGATTATATATAATAATTCTATATTGATTTACCGACTTAATATTTATTACATTTCTTTGGGCTAGTATTAGAATAAACAATCTAGGAGTTTGTCTTATTTAAATTAGATCAAATTATTAGTTTGATTAGCCTGACGAAATAGTTAAATTTACTATCTTATAATTAATACACCTAGATTTTATCAACTAAAAACTAATTATCTAATAGTTGGAATTAGTTTTTGATTAAATTCAATTACATAAATTATAATTGGAGGAAGAGAAAATTTTGCAGTAGTTTCAATCATTATTAACGATATTCTAAAATGACCCCAATAATCCAATTGAAGTCATTTTAATAATAAGTATTTATTATATTTATATCCCTTTTAGATACAAACTCTGAAATTCTTCAGCAGAAAAATCTTTCGAAGCATATGCCGTATGAGCCCACCTTGTTTCTTGAAAGGTCAAGTGAAATATGGTACTGCTATATTTAAAGCTGTTATTAATGTATTAAGCACCGAAAAAGATAAGTAAGGTAATAAGTTAATGATGAAATTGCTTTAGTTGAATTTTTACTTGACTAAAATTTCAGACAGTCTTTTCCAATCTTCACCATTGAGACGAGAACCAACCGGCACAACCGACTGCCATTCATCCGTTGTTAAATTGCTTATTTTGGAGCGAATTTGTGTTAGGCTTAATGTCTCGTTTTTAGGAATAATTTTAGATATAGACTTTGCAAGTCTTCGTGGGATTCCTGCCATACGCATTAATAATGCCTGTTCAGTATCTACCCCGTAATAGACCATTGAGGGGATATATGAATTATCATTAAGATCATCACTGTTGCTTGTTACAATTCCTTCAAGTGCGCCTAACCCCCAAGAAGCTTTAAATCTTGTATTATTAATATATTTTACAAAGGTATTTATTCTATCAGCCTCATCTGTATTGTTTGCAAAAGTAGGGTGGTGAGACGAAACTTCAAATAACTGATCACCTTTTACCCAGCTAATAAGTACTTTGGCTACTGCCTCTTCATTAAATGTGTTGCTATGTGAGTCGGTGCCTAAGCCAGTTTCTTTTAATTTTGCAATAACTTTGATTTTTTCTTTAAGATAATCGGTTCTGAAATTAAAAAGATTGTCTGGATTCCAGCTTTCTGGAGCTGCAATTGCCGGGTTTTTACGATTTTCATCTTTCATTATTTCTAATACCGAAGGAACTGAAAACCCTGTTTTGTCAGCAAAGCTCAAAGTTCCAGGATTAAATTTTTCCTGTAACTCAAGATAAATCATTTTACAAATATCAATGAATTTTTGCTTGTCAGAACTTTCAAGTTGATAATATCCGAGACTATCTTTAAATAGGTCACTAATTTCCAAAACACTTTCATTTCCGGAGTGATTTAGAACATGGATTAAGTATTGAACCAATGGCTCCAGTGAGTTTGAGTATTTGTATGCAAGCTTGAAAATTTGACTCTCGACTGCTCCGAGTGCTTCAAGAATATTATCGGCATTTATCATTAATTCTAAAAGCATACTGGCAATACCCTTAGAACTTTCCTGAATTAAAGATTTTGCACTTTCAATATTGCCTTTTGAGTTAAACGGAAATATTAACTTACCATAATTATCAACTAATGTCCTACCAGCTCGACCAGCAATATTCCAGAAATCGCTTGTGGAAAGTTTTGTATCGCCTTTGCGATATGAATCAAAATAAACTGCAGAAACTGGAAAGTTAACACCTTCAGCAAGTGTGCTTGTTGCAAAAATGTGTTCAATTTCTTTTTTGCGTATTAAATGCTCGATTAATAGTTTAGTTTCATCAGATAAGCCTGCATGATGAAGGGCAATTTTTTTCTTTAAAACTTTTGTTAAAATGGTCTCCTTTCCAACCTCGTCGATAATAAATTTTCTTACTAATTCGATTGAATCCGAAACCTCGGTTTCTGGTAATGTATTATAAAGGAACTCTGCTCTTTTATCTACCATGCCAGAACCTTGGCACAGGTATAATATAGACTTGTTTGCTGCGCCGTATCTTTTTGCAGTAAATTCTATGTATTTTTCTTTAGGTTGACCCGTAAGTACAAAATCCAATTCTACATCTTCTAATTTATTCTCGTCTGACAGAAGAGAGTAGGCGGAAGGTAAAAGTGTTTGTTCGAATTTCTTGAAATTACCTTTTTGTTTAATTCCTATTAAAAGCTTTTCAGCTGGTTTCCAATTTATCCTAATTGGGGTTTTAATCTTATTTCCACCCATCCAGTCCGCAATTGTTGAAGCAGAGTCTTTTAGAAAAGGTGAAAGAAACATAAACTTTGAACTGGGTCTTTCACGTTTTAAAATAGCTAAAAGTAATTCAAGGCGTGTGCCTCTGCTACCATTCTGTATCATATGAGCTTCATCAATAACAAATAGTGCTACATCACTGACAGATTGATGATTTCTTCTGATTAAAAGGTCAAGTTTTTCTGGTGTAGATACCAGAATGTCGATTCGCTCCTGCAGTAATGCTTCTTCAGAAGGATCTACCTCTATAGCCCCAGATGTCTTTTCAATTGAGAAATTCAGACCTTCAAAATCAGATTTTAGATCATAATAAACCTGATTCACTAGCGCTCTTGTGGGAACAACATATACAATTTTAGAATCACTATTTAAAGCCTTTGTTACAATTATATTAAACTCTGCTAAAAGTGTTTTTCCTGCACTGGTTGGCATTTCAACAACAGTTACGCTGGCTGCAATATCTAACAGACTCATATTGATTGCATCCCTTTGTGATGGCAATAGATCTATTATTGCCTTTTCTGACTGGCTTTTAGCAATACAAAAATCTTTAAGTTTTTTGATTTGAATAGCATCCGTGGAGTACCAAATTGAGTTATTCTGGAGTAAAATTAAATTGTACTCCATTATATTGACTATACTTTGGAGCTTAGGATAATTACTAAATAACTTTTTGGCTACCTCGGAATGAATTCTAATCTCACTTTCCAATTTACCTTTATAACTATATCCCATAGTAAGGTAATCGGCAGTTTCAGTGATTGTTTTAGATATATGATACCACCCCAAAAGAAGTTCTGCGGATTCTATTTCTTCGGGATAGTCATGTATTTGCCTTAAATATTCTGATTCAAATTCTTTTTGTGATGTCTTTAAATCTGCTATAAGTTCCAATGAATGTCTAATATCAGCATAGCCATTATCTTTTCTTACCAGCAAGATAAAGGCTTCAAAAGTTTTATTTGAAACAATCTCCTGCCAATTTTCAAATTCATCATAATCTTTAGCAATATATTCCTTAAGATCAAGTCTAACCCTTATTGTATTATCACCCTTAAGACCTAGTGAGGCGATATAAAAATAATATAAGCTATATGGGTCTATACTAATCAAACCAAAAAACTCTTCAAATAGATCGATAAAATATTCACTTTTTATATCATATGATTTTAAAAGTGAATATGCTATATCATAAAGAGAATCTTCTATTGATTCGGTATAATCTGTTAAGACTTTATTCAGTAATAAATATTCTATTTTAAGTATCTTTCGATCAATATCTGGTGTGTTGTTAGGTATAGAATAGCCAAGCTCACCTTTTAAAAAGGCAAGTTTTCGATCTTGTACATATGATCGAATTTCATCATCATGTAAAACGTATTGTAAAATGTCTTTCATTTTTATGCTTTACAAAGTTCTTGTACTTTTTACCAAAAAAGATCAATTGTTTTGGTAATCTCTTTGTTGAAATTTAAGACGCAAAATGTAATGTTATGTGGGTCGAAATCGGTTTGTTGTGTGAAAAATTTACCATAATCCTCATTGATTTTAACACATGATGCATCGCGTATCAAGGCACACCCAAAAACAAGATCAAAATCAGCATCTTTGCCAAACTCTAATAAAAGTAGCACTAATCCAATTTTTTCTGCCGCCTCGGTAGTGAGATTTCGAGTATAATCTGATAATCTGTTAACCAGGAGATCACGATTATTCTTAAATTTTGTTTGGGTATTAAAAATAGAATCATCGTTGTAATCTACTACATAAGGGGGATTTTTCTTCTGGGCTGATACCTTACCTTCACCAACCATAAGACTAATTCTATCTTTATTAATACGGTATCCAACCGCATCAAGCCCTCTACCTGGTTGAGCGGCTAATTCTCTGTTAGTGATATTTTTATAAGGGATAGTAAAACGTTCCTCAGGTGGTAACTTATCTTCGAAATAGTAGGTCAAAAGTAGCTCACCTAGGTCGCTTCGATAAATATCAGTTATTACGGGCTTGTGTATTTTACCAGCTTCTCTAATTAAATCTTTAGCGACTGAATTCTTTTTAATGACTTCTTTAAGTTGAGTACTATCAAAACCATGTTTCTGAAATAATAAATTTTCATCAATTTTTCCATATTCAAATTTAGTTTCAGATCGTTGTTTAATATACATTTCCGAAAATTTCATTATAAACTTCTCAGTCACAGAAATGTCTTCCTTAACGAATTTATGAGCCATCAATTATGAGTATTAGTAAAACGTTCAGTTATGTAGATTTTGACAATCAATCAGAATCATAATAGTTTTTTATTATCCAAAGATATTAAAAATAGTGATGTGAATTCAATTAAAAGCCAACATTAACTCATTTGAAAAAGTATTATGCAATGCAATAAATACACTTAACATTAGCTAAATAATCTTAAATATGAAGACTTTTGTATCTACAGATGTTTAGCATAAATTTGGGTGGAAAGTTCTCCAATTCTTAATTGATTTTAAATATTTTTATGAAAGTAATAAATAGTGTGGTTATTTCAGAAACTATTATGTGATTCTAAAAAAAAAAGACATATTTATAATGAATACAGTTCTTAGCTTTCAAATGACCGCTAAATTTTAACAGAAGGCTATTCTAGAAAATTTAGAATACTTTATTAATATAGAGTAAATTTATTACCCGAATAATAAATACAATGTACTACGAACAACGATATATAAAAACTCAAAAGAATAATTCAGAAATTCAGTTGATTGATGAGCAAAGTAAAAATACTTTATATGATATTTTAGGCCAAAATAATAGAATTGTTTTACTTGGAAATCCAGGAATAAGCAAGTCTACCGAACTTAATATTTTATTTAATCATTTAGAAAGAAAAAAACAGACGATTTAAATTTTCCCTTAAAAATCGATTTGAAAAACTTTCGTTCAGTTTCAAAATTAGAAATTCATTAAATTCATCTATGCAATAATTACTGATGGCATAGAGTCCCCATTTATAATTTTCATTTTGATGTAATTCGGAGTAAATAACATCGCCTAATATCTCAATATTCCTAAATGTCGTTTTTATTATTTTACTAAGGTATTTTTCAACATCATAGTTAAGATTTTCTTCTTCTAAAATGTTGGGCGACAGGTTGTCTTTGGAAAATAAGTCTTTGATATTCATGCTCATATAGAGTATTCTGGAATCTCTAGTCAGCATTATATCTTTTCCTTTGTGAATAATACTGTCCCGGATTTTTTTAATATTGTCTAAATCTGATTGAATATATTCCAAATACCTTATTATTTCAGACGGTAATTTGTTGGCATTATTTGGTTTTTTAGCATAGCTTACTAAGGTATTTATCGAATCTGTTCCCGGATATTGTTTAAGCTGCTTTTCGTCAAGGCAAATTTTAATAAAGTGATAAAAGAAATCATACACACTTCTGAGATTAGTAAAAATATTTTCGGCAACTATATACTTGAATATACAAGATTTATTTTTTGATTCGCTACATCCAAATATATAGTATAGTGGCCTAGCTCATTTTGGGACTAACGTTCTTTTTCAAATCTTATTGCGGAATTTCCTCTAACAAAATTTCGTTTCCTGCTTTGTCAAAATATGTACAAGTCATTTTATACATACAGATTTCCCACTTTTCAATTCCTGTTTCTGCACACATTTTTATAAATGTTAAAAAATCTGTTTTACCTTGCTGATGAGCCTTCAATTCAGCTTTAAACATTTCCATATCTGCATTTTCAGCGATGGTTATTGTTTCATATTTCGCGGGGACTTTTGCAACATAATTATCGGTGCCATAATAATTAATATGCCCATCACTAACATAAGTTTCATAATGAGTTACACCCATTGCTTTAATTTCTCTAATGTAGGCAGGAAAATCTGCACCCGATTTTACTTTGCTGTGAGCTGTTCTTAATTGTTCTACTGTAAACATTTTTTCTTTGTTTTTAATTGTTAAACGATTTGTTGAATTACACGCAACCATAATGCTGAAACCTATGAAAAAAACTGTTGATTTTAAAGCTGTTTTCTTCATTACTCTGCTTGATGATTACACTGCAAAGTTGCGATACCTACAATAGGTGCAATTGTAAAAAATCGTTTTTTTTACAAGAATCGTTTAAAGTTTTCGGGAGTATCGCCAGTAAATTGTTTAAAGTCTTTGATGAAATGCGCTTGGTCGAAGAAATTATTTTCGTAGCAAATCTCAGTCAGCGATTTTGTTTCGTTCAGATTGTCAAGCACGGAATTGAAACGAACAATAGAAGCAAATTTTTTGGCAGTTGTCCCCACCACTTTTCTAAAACGCTTTTCAAACGGACTTTGGCTGATGAATAACTTTTCGTTCAGCTCTTTTATACGGATAGTTCCATTGGTTTGATAGATAAGTTTTACCGCATCCACAATTAATTTATCGGTTTCAATATCTTTAAGTTGAGATAGCAAAAATTGCTCAACTATTTTGATTCTTTGTTTGTCGGAAATGGCCATAGTCAATTTCTCTTCCACTTCTGCAACACTGTTTTTATTAAAAATATCGTCCAGCGAAAGGCTTAAATTAAAAAGCTCATTGGCAGGATGTGATGCAAAATGTGTAAAACCGATTTCAGTGAAATACACCAAAATAGTTCCTATGTGAGCCGATTTTTTGAATATTTTGTAACCATCAGAAATACCTGTAATTCCTGCCGTTGTCAGTCTGTTTTCCCTATTATTTGTTACAACAGAAAGTTTTCCTTTATATTGAAAACCGATCACCAATCCCGAAGACGGAAACACTTTGTACTCATTTTCCAATTCATTCTCTGACACTACAAAATACTTGATGTACGGTTTAAGTTGAGCTGTTGGAAAATGTTTGTCGAATTTCATTGATGAGCACAATATTTTATAAAATATTTCTTATTATATATAGCAAAATTAAAGTAAAATATGGCACCTATATACTTGAATTTCTTGAAAATAAAATATTACTCGTTTTTTTTTTAATCGGTACATTTAAATATATAACAGCCTAAATAATTATGAATGAATTTCAGAATCAATATATTTTAATTGAAGAGTAAAAATATTTAAGAATTTTATGTTTGAGACTCTGGTATTTACAATGATTTTTTATGAGATTTAGTAAAATAATTTGCGAAAAATAAAAAAAGACCTATATTTGCACCAGTAAAAACAAACAATCTTAATCTTGTTTAAAAAAGTGACCTATTCGGTGACCTAAAAATAAGAGAACGATATAAAGCTTATGGATAGGGAGTTTTTCAAATAAGAGCAAGTCCCGTCCGGATCGCAAAAGAGTCTTACAATAGTAAGACTCTTTTTTTTTGTTTTATATTTACGAATAGTAATGTAAAAAAAAATTGATAGCAAAAATTAAGTGCTAACAGAAAAAGTTTTGTTTTTCAAATTTTTGTAATATTCTAGTTGTAGTGATTTCTGGGATTATCAGCGGTGTGTTCTTCAAAATTAATATTTCTCGGGATATAACCAATTCTCATAGTATTGTCGAGTATTTCCATTTCTCAAATTATATCTGCTCATTGTCACATTTGCTCATCACCATATCGTCACATGATCAAATCATCGCATTAATTTTGGCAATACCCTTGCCTTGGCACGGGCCTTTGCTATAGGGTCGGGCTGTCCGCTGTATCTTTTACTTTTGTCATTTTGACGTCTCCGCTTTGCTCCGCCGCCTCATTCCACAAGAAAAAGGATGCCGCTTCCATCCCTATTGCGAGCAAAGAGGGCAAT